>NZ_CP192005.1:0-1085000 GCF_050947155.1 Streptomyces sp. CA-294286
CGGGCTGCGCCCGTAGCAGCGAACCCGGGCGCTGCGCGCCTGGGTTGCTCACGCTTCGCGTGAGCGGGAGGCGGTTCGCTTCGCTCCTCGCCCTGCGGTGCGCGCTGCGCGCGTACCGACAACTGGAGGGGGTGGCCCGCGTTGCGGGCTTGGGGCAGCCATCGGCTGCCCCGGTGGCTTGCGCTGCGCTCCAGCCACTGGGCACGCTGCGCGTGCGTGGGTGTGCCGCGCGGAGCGTGGCACACCCACGCACGCGCAGCAGCGGTAGGGGGGTTGTGCGAGGGTGCAACGAGCGGGTGCGCGGGGGGTGGTTGTGCCGGGTCCGCTGCGCTCCCCCAGCACGCGGTCTTCCGGCTGTGCCTCCATCCCCTTGGGCTAGCGGGCCCAGGGGGTGGAGTTAGGCGTGTACGCGGCCGGAGGTAATGGCCCGCCGGGGTGCGCCATGGTGTGCCGGCCTGCGTGACGGGGCTGTCTGGAGGCGGTGCAGCCACCAGGAGGTAGCGGTGAGCAGACCGGTGAAGACCACCACCAGGAACAGCGAGATCCACATCTGGCGGCTCCCGGGGTGGGACCATCCCGTCCAGAGCGTGATGGCCGCCCACAGCAGGGCTCCTGCCAGGTAGAAACCACGGGTCCGGTGCAGCTGCCGTACGGCCCGCGGGGACAGAGAGTGTTCGGTCTTCGGTGCCATGCCCGCCCGTGTACCCGCGATCTGCTGTGCCTACCGGGCGCGTAGGGGCGGGTCTGCCGGTCCCGGCTGCTGGGACCGGGAAAGCGCCTCACGGCCCGGTTTCGTTCCGGTCAGGGGTGCTGCCGCATCCCACTGTCTCCTTCGAAGACCCTCCGTGCTGCCACACCCTGGTCCTCGACCAGCCCCGCGTTGTCCGGCAGGCCCAGGACACTGCCGCAGTGCTCGCACAGTTTCCCGTCCTGTGCGGGTGTCCCGCACGCCTTGCAGAACCGGTTTCCCCGGGGGTTTTCAGTCTTCTCGTTCATGGCGTCTCCGACACGGTGGGGAGCAGTATCGGTAACCCGCGTACCCGTGGTGTGCGTGTCGAGTCATGAACTCTCTGCTTCATTTTTTAATTCAGATAGACTCTGGAGCGAGGCGGCCCCAAGGGTTCGAGCGACAGGCATCTCGGATCGGACCGGTGGTCTGTCCAGGGGCAGAAATGCGGGATCCGGGCATCCCTGTAGTCGTCGAGGTGACGTCTGCGTACGCATTCGCGCTTCCTGGCCGAGTGCGGGAGCTCTCGCAGTCGTAGGAGAAGGCGGATCGGACATGGCAGTCAGGCAACTACGGGCCCACCAGCGGGAAGCTGTGGATGCCGTGCTGCGTGCTCTCGAACTTCCTGCTGGCTCGCTCGTGCCCGAGCGAGGTCTCCGGACCCAGGTGATCATGGCAACCGGGTCCGGGAAAAGCCTCGTCGCCGTCCGCAGCGCCGAAGAGCTCCACGCCGGCCGTGTGCTGGTGCTCGTGCCCTCGCTGGATCTCCTGGCGCAGACCGAGTCCGCGTGGCGTGAGGGAGGCCGCCGGGGGCCGATGATCGGGGTGTCCTCGCTGCGGGGTGAAGAGGCGTCCTTCCCCCACACCACGGACGTGCACGAGCTGGTGGAGTGGACGCGGGGCCTGGACAAGGTCACCGTGTACGCCACGTACGCCAGCCTCGGACTCGGCACGCTGGAGCGGGCGCACGCTGCGGGTTTGGCGGCTTGGGACCTGATCGTCGTGGACGAAGCCCACCGGGTTTCCGGCCGGATCGGCAAGCCGTGGGCGGTCGTCCACGACAACCAGAAGATCCCCTCCCTGCGCCGCCTCTACATGACCGCCACCCCCCGGCTCTGGCAGCTCGGAGACGAGGACGAGGCCGGCGCACCCGGTGAGCTGGTCGCAAGCATGGACAACGACCCCCAGGGCCCCTTCGGCAGCAGGGCATTCACCCTGACCCTCTCGGAGGCCATCGACCGAGGAATCTGCGCCCCCTACCAAGTCGTCTGCGTCGACGTCACCGACACCGCCCTCCAGGCCGCGCAGCTCCTGGGCGCCGAAGGCCGCTCTGCAGAGGTGCGTGGGGCCCGGCTCGCCGCCCTGCAGGCGGCTTTGGTGAAAGCCTCCGCGGAGGAGGGCTTCCGGCGCACACTCGTCTTCCACCACACGGTCAAGGAAGCCGAAGCCTTCGCGGCCGGCCTCACCGACGTCGCCGCGAAACTGCACGCGGATGATCCCGAGCTGTACCCCACGACGATCTGGGCCAACTGGCTGTGCGGGGATCACAAGCCGCTCCACCGTCGGCGTCTGCTGGGCGAGTTCGCGGCCGGGATCGCCACGGACGGCACCGTGGTGGAGAAGTGCTATCTGTGCTCGGTGAAGGTGTTGGGCGAGGGTGTCGACACGAAGGACTGTGACTCCGTGTACTGGGCGGACGTGCGCGGCTCGATGCCGGACCTGGTCCAGGCCGTGGGCCGGGCGCTGCGGATGCAGCCGGGCGAGGGCAAGATGGCAAGCCTGGTCGTACCGGTACTGCTCGGGCCCGGCGAGACACCCGACAACATGCTCACCTCACGGGCCTACAACGGCCTCGCCAAACTCCTGGAAGCGCTGCGGGCGCACGACGCGCGGGTCGTCGAGCAGCTGGCCGAACAGCAGGCGCAGAGCCGCGTGAGAGGCGTTCAGAGCCGCAGTGGGGGTGAGGAGGGCCCAGGCGAGAGGGATGGGTCGGGGCCCTCGGCGCCCGCCCGGGAACTGCTGAAGTTCTCCACGCCGCGCGACCCGGCCGCCCTCGCCGCGTTCATCAACCTGCGCGTCCTCCACCCCGAACACGAGCACTGGCGGCGCGGCGTGGAAGCAGCCGCCCTCTACGCCCGCGAACACGGCAACCTCCGCGTGCCGTTCACATACCGCGTCCCGGGCGTCGACGACCAGGAAGCGGAAGACACGGGGTGGCCGGCCTCCCTCGCCACCAGCGGCCAGGAAACAGAAAGTACGGGATGGCCGGCCTCGCTCGCCGGGTTCCCGCTCGGGCAGTGGACCGCCGACGCCCGCCGCCTCTACGCCCGCGACGACATGCACGAGGACCGCATCGCACAGCTGGAGAAGCTCGGCATGATCTGGTCCCACTACGACATCGCGTGGGAGAAGAGCCTGTCCGCCGCACGCGGGTGGGCCGCCGAACACGGGCACCTCCTGGCGCCCGCGGACGCCACCTTCCAAGGCGCGAAGGTAGGCATCTGGCTGAAGAACGCGCGGGCCGCAGCAAGGAAAGCGCAGGAGATCGAGCAGCGGCGCGCGGAAGGGCTGCCGGTGGGGTCGTCGGCCGGGGCAATGCCGGACGAACGGCGTGAGCAGCTGGAGGACATCGACCCCTCGTGGTGCCCCGCCTGGCCGGTGAGCTGGCAACGCCGCTTCCACCTCGTACGGATGCACCTGGACGCGGGTGAGGCGCTGCCCACCACGCCGGGCAAAATCCTGCGCCAGGGCGAAGACCTCGGACGGTGGGTACAGACGGTGCGGTATGGGTGGGACCAACTCACCACCGTGCAGCAATGGATGAGCGAACACATCCTCGGCATCACACCCGCAAGCGAAGACGAGAAACCGAAGCCGCGCCTGACACAAGACGACAAATGGGCGATGAACTACGCGACCGCCCGACAGTACTACACACGCGAAGGACACCTCAACGTCCCGACCGGGGGCAAGTCGTACTACTACCTCACCGACGCACTCGGCTCCGTCCTGGCCATGGCCGACGAGACCGGCACCAAGGTGAACGAATACCGCTACAGCCCCCGCGGCGTCGACGGCACCTTCACCGAAAAGATCCCCCAGCCCTACCGCTTCGCCGGCGGCTACCAAGACCCCACCGGCCTCTACCACTTCGCGGCCCGCTACTACGACCCCCGCATCGGCCGCTTCACCAGCCCCGACCCGTCGGGCCAAGAGACGAACCCGTACCTGTACGCCGAAGGCGACCCCGTTAATCGTATCGACCCCAGTGGCCTGGCGTCTGGTTCAGTCGGTGGCGAAGCCTGCTTCTGGGTTTGCCTCGGCGGTGGTTACGCCAAGGATGATAAGGGCGGTAAGGGTTGGTTCTTCAAAGTGGGATTTGGCCTTCCTGGGGCAGGCGGTGGCGCAGAGGTTTCCACCGGGGATGTGACCGAGGGAGGTTCGGCGTACGGCCAGTGCGCCGCTGGTATGGCTACCGTGGGCGGCCAGATTGGCGGAGACGGGCGCGGTAACCCTACTGTTTCCGGAAGTGCCGGTGCCGGGACGTATGTCTCAACGCCAACTTGTAGCGGCGGCCTGCAAATTCAGTTCTGACGCGACGCCAGATTGGGCCTGCCCTTAAGGATAGGCTCAATCGAACCTTTCATGGAGGGGTTCCCTATGGACAAAGCAACTATAGTCGGACTGCTGCTGATCTTGGCCGGGGCGGCCTTGATCGCGTTCAGTTCGAAATTTGCGCAACGTGCCACCAGTGGTGGAGGCTTTTTCGCGCGTGCGAATGCGCGGGCGGGTAGATCCGCGGTGCGGATGGGCCCGATAATGGTCGGTTTATTTATGGTGATCCTAGGGATTCTCCTTCTGACGGGGGTAGCGAAGCCCGCTTAAAACCCGGACCTAGTTTCTGACCCAGTTTCCTCTCGGCCTGCCCCTACTGTTTATCGCGGCAGGCATGTTCTTCCTGATCTATAAGGTTACGCACCGAAATTGACCCAACCACCCTGGTCTCCAAATTGGTACTCGGGGACCAGGGCGGTGGCCGAACACGATGATCTCGCATCATGTGGGACATTGATTGGCGGAAGTGCGTGTAGGTCGAGGGGCTCCGATGAATTTGTTTATTGGCATTACAGTGATCGCACTGGGTGCAGCAATGGCCTATTCCGCGGAATTCCTTTCCCGGAGGAACGTGGCGACGCTGAGGCTTGTGTTCCGGGAAACTAACTCAAAATCTCACGTGTGGATGTACCGCCTTGTTGGAGGCGTCTTCTGTGTGCTTCAGATTTTGGCAGCTGTGGGATGATAGAGCCGTTCGGGGGCCAGTAGGAGCTTGGGTTGTGTCTCTGTAGGCAACGGAGACACGGACGGCGGCTCGTCAACCCAGGTCAACTGCGGTGCAGGGCTCGTAGTGGGCACCGTCAGCAGGGATGCCGGGGGGCCGGTGGTGGAGCAGAGGACGGCGACACCTGGAACCCTGAGACGTTCCCCGCCGCCCTGGTGGCCGCCGCCCACATCGAGCGCGACGATGCGGGCCAGGCGGTTGAAGGCTTCACGGAGGACGACGCCCAAGACCTTCTGGACTCGTGGTCGGTGTCGGAGTCCAATGCCCTGTTCGCAGCCGCGTGGCAGGCCCAGCAGATCACCCGCGCCAGCACCGTGGAGCTGGGAAAAGACTGATCGCGGACGCCCAGCTTCGGCAGGAGTTGGAGCTGTGCGACCGCTTCCGCATCCCCCACAGTCTCTTCCTCGCGGTCGGCGACGGCCGGTGGACGGAGACGGGCCGAGTGAAGGCGCTCGCGTTCGAGGCGTACCGGACCAGCGTGTGCGACCAGTGCGGCACGAGGGCGGCGGAGTGGGACGAGGAGCACGGCGGTGACCGGTACGCCTACGTCACCACGACCGTGCGGTGCTCCCCGATCCGCCGGCGGACGGCGTCCGCCACCATCGCGAACCGCTCGTCCCACGATCCGGCTGTACGCAGCCGCTCCTCGAAGCGCCCTGCGTCGCGGCCCCAGACGTCCGCCAAGGACTCCACGCTCCCGCTGCCCCCGGCCGACGAGCCGAGCGCTGCGGCCGCCACACCCGGCTGCAGCCGGATCTGCAGGCACTCGCCCACCAGGCCGGACGCCCGCAGCTCCTCGGGGGTCAGGCCGATCACGACACTGCCGCGTCCGTGCCGCCCCTGCGAGTCGTAGACCAGGCCGTCATCGTCGCTCAGATCGATGAGCAAGGTGACGGACGGATGCGCGACCATCGCGATGTCGACGGGCTCGGGGACACGGTGGCGGAATCCGGCCATGCTGATGCCCGGCAGCCGGTCCGAAGGCTTCGGTACTGCGATGTCAACGCCCGACCACGCGGGTGGCACGCCCTGCGACAACACGGCGCCAGTCTAGGCCGGGCCTGCCGACGGGGTTCCGGCGCACCGGGTCGCGAAGTCCAGCAGCAGCCGGCCCACCGGCTCGGGCGCTTCCAGCATGGGCATGTGCCCAACACCCGGCAGCATCTCGACCAGCACGCCCGGCACGACGTCGTACTGGCGCGCCGACGCCGGATCCCACCGGGGATCGGCGGCGCCGAAGACCACGAGCACCGGGAGCCCGAGAACGGCGAGCCGCTCGGGCGCGGACTGCTCGGCGAGGTACGCGGTGTTCTCGCGCAGCACCTTGCGGAACGCGCGGTACGTGGTGCTCCGCGCGTCGGCGACCATGCCGGGCGGAATGGGCGCAGGCCCGGCGAGCGTGGCGCCGATGCCTTCGCGGATCATCGCATCCGAACGCCGCCACCACAGCAGCGGTCCGAAGGGCGGTGCCAGCATCACGCGGAGGATGGCCGGTTGCGGCAGGAGCGCGTCGAGGTGCGGGCCGGTGCTGATCATCGCCAGCGAACGCACCAGGTCGGGGCGCTGCTCCGCGAGCGCGGTGGCGACGTATCCGCCGCTGGAGTGGCCGGCCACGGTGACGTCCCGCAGCCCGAGTTTGTCGAGCAGCCCCGCCACGCGGCCCGCCTGCGCCGGAACGTCGTGGGACGTGGCGCGCGGGGACTGGCCGCAGCCCGGGAGGTCTATCCGGACGACATGATGACGGGCGGCGAGGGCCGGGACCACCGGCCCCCAGGAGGCGCTCGAGGCTCCAGATCCGTGGATGAGCAGCAGTGGCGGCGCGTCCCGCGGTCCGTCCCGGTCCACATGCATTGGCTGCGCGTGCTGTGCGTCGTGTGTGTTCATAGAGCGATGGTGCGGGCGGCGGCGGCTGCCGGTCTTGTACGAATGTCGCCAACGACCCCGCGGCGGGCACGCCCCGCATCTGAATGTCAACGATTCTGCTCGTGCTGGCGGACGGAGGAGGTACTGAAGTTCCGGGCGGCCATGGGGCATCTGGGAGAACCCGGGGAAGACCCGAAACCGGCCGAGGAATGGGACCTGATGCCGCGCTCCGCGGGGCCCTACGGCAGGGTGTGCGCCACCGCGACGGACGTCGCCCGGCTGGCCCGCATGCACCTGCGCGGCGGCGCGGCACAGGACGGCACCCAGGTGCTGGCACCCGGGGCCGTGGCGGCCATGCAGCGGCGCGAGGTCGATGTGCCCGACAAGTGGACAGTCAGTGCGGACGGCTGGGGGCTGGGCTGGACCCTGTACGACTGGGCCGGCATGCCGGGCTACGGACACGACGGTGCATCAATCGGCCAGTACGGGTATCTCCGAGTGGTTCCGGATGCAGGTGTGGCTGTGGTGCTGCTGACCAACGGCGGCGGGGCACGCCAGCTGTACGCGGCGCTGTTCCAGGAGCTGCTGGGCGAGCTGGCCAGGGTCACGATGCCGGAGCCCTTCGGCCCCGCCCCCGAGCCGCCCGCTGTCGACATCTCGCCCTTCGTCGGCACGTACCGGCGCGAAGGAGTCATCATCAGAGTGTCGGACCATGGCGGGGTCGCGCACCTGGTCTACGAGTTCGTCGACGGTATGAAGGACCTTTCGCCGCCCTTGGAGATGGATCTGGTGCCGGTGTCGCCCACCGTTTTCGCCGGCCCGGGTGCCGGGGCCTTCAGCGAGGACTGGATGCCCGTGGTCTTCTCCACGCTGCCCACCGGCGTCGCGTGCGTGTACATCGGCATGCGGGCGGCACCGCGGGTCGACTGACCTGTCGCGGCATACGGCTGTGCCCCCTCCTGTGCGGCATCGGGAGGGGGCACAGCCGTATGCCGGTGCGTCCCGCGGGGTCAGCGTGGGTGGGGCGGAGCAGCAGAGTGTCGCCGAGCCCTGATCACTACGGTCGCCGCGCACCGGTCGTGCAGAGTGCGGCGGTGGCCGGAGAGGTCCGCAAGGGCGAGCAGAGGCCCCGCGCCTCCGGCCATCAACAGCACAGGTTTTGTGGCCAGGAACAGCACGGAGGCCGTGGTGAAACCCGCAACGACGGCGGCCGTCAGAGCAGCCGCGATCATGAGGAGTCCCAGCAGGGCCAGCGGTGGTCCGGTAGCCGTGCGTACCGCGGCACGGACGGGCTTGAGCCTGTGCCGGTCCGGTGTATCGGGGCAACCTACAACCGTCCCGGACGGAGTGTGGGGGCGTGGCGATGGAACGGCGGAGCGCTGGGCCACGGTACGGCACATCCCTCCGTCACCGGTCCGGGGCCCTCATAGGCCCGGGAGGGTGGGGTCAGGGGCTGAGGAGGGCGGGGGGCCTGGGGCTGCATGGGACCCTTTCTCATAGGCGGACTGCTGGGGGCGTACCGCGGAGACAAGGGGTACGCGCCGGGGAAGGGCCGGTCTGCGAATCGGCGGCCAGCGGTCGGGCTCCGGAGAAGGACGCGAGCAGCGGCCCGGTTTGCGGGTCGTCGGGATGCATAGAGCGGGGCCGCCCGTGGCATGTGCCACGGGCGGCCCCGGTCGTCGCTCTGCGTCGTTGCGGATCCTGTCTGCCTTCTTCCTCCCTTTTCCTCCAGGTCCTTTGGGGGCAGGCGGTCGGTTCCTGGGGGTGTCAGCGCTTGACGAAGAGGGAGTCGTCGGCCGGGTCCGCGATCGGCACGGAGGCAGTGGCGGATGCCGTGGCGACAGGCAACTCGCCATCAGGGGACGCGGTGCCTTGTACCGATTCCGCGGTACCGGATTCATCGTTCTTGCGCTCGCGCATCAGGAAGAAGGCCAGAATCGCGGCCGTGACAACGGCGGCCGCACCCACCAGGAAGCTGACCGCCATGGCGCTGGTGAAGCCTTCGCGGGCCGCTTCGGCCAGCTTGGCGTTGCCCGTGGCCCCGGCAGTAGTGAGTGCTTCGCCGATCGAGTGCTTGGCCTGCGCGGGGGCGGAGTCGGGCATGGACGAGGTATAGGTGCTCGCCAGTACAGCGCCCAGGATGGCGACGCCGAGTGCTGCGCCCGCCTGCTGGATGGTGTCGTTGAGGGCGGAGCCCACTCCGGCGTGCTCCTCGGGGACGGCGCCCATCATGGCCGACATGGCGGCCGGCATGGCGAGACCGCTGCCTGCGCCCATCAGGAGCATGGCACCGACCAGAGTCATGAAGCCATCGTCGGCGGAGAGCGTCGCCAAGGTGGCGAAGCCTGCGGCGATGACAAGCAGGCCGAGGACGACCATGGCGCGGTTGCCGGTCTTGGCGATCAGCGATGCGCCGATGGTGTTGAAGACGAGGGTGGCAGCGGCCATGGGGGCAAAGGCCAGACCGGTCTCGGTGGGGGTGTACTTGAGGACAAACTGCAGGTGCTGGGTCAGGACCAGCATCAGGCCGCCGTTGGCGAATGTCAGCAGGACGAGCGAGAAGCTGGCACCGGTGAAGATGCGGTCGCGGAAGAGGCTCAGCGGAACCATCGGGGAGGAGGTTCGAGTCTCCCAGAGGCCGAACCCGACGAGTCCGAGCACGGTCGCCGCGATGCCGAGCTGGGTGCTGAGGTGGTCGATGCCGGCCTTCGGGAACTCGATGATCGTCCAGACCAGCGCGGTCATGCCGACCATGGAGAGCACCATGCCGACCGGATCGGCCTTGCGCCAGGGCCCCTTGGACTCGGGCATGAGCACCATGGCGGCGACGATCGCGAGGACCGCGATCGGGATGTTGATGAGGAAGACCGCGCCCCACCAGAACTTCGCGATGAGGATGCCGCCGAGTACCGGGCCGCCCACGAGGCCGGTCATGGCCACCGCGCTCCACGCGGCGATCGCCTTGGGCCGCTCGGCCTCGTCAAAGACGGTGATCAGGATGGAGAGGGTGCTCGGCATCACCAGGGCGCCACCGACGCCCATCAGCACACGTGCGGCGATGAGTTCGGTTGGGCTCTGGGCGATGGTGGCCACCACCGATGCGGCTCCGAAGAGAGCCAGCCCGATGATCATCACCTTCCGTCGGCCAAACCTGTCGGAGAGGCTTCCCGAGGTCAGCAGCAGGCCGGCGAAGACCAGCATGTACGAGTCGATGATCCATTGAATGTCCTGGGCGGTCGCGTTCAGGTCCTCCGTGATCGGCGGAACTGCGACGGTGAGGACCATGTTGTCGATGACCAGTACCAGCGTGCTGAGGCAGAGCACGATGAGGATGAGCCAGCGGCGTGGGTGACGAGCTTCCATCGTCGGACCTTTCGGAGACGGCATGAGCCTGCCGTCAGGGTCGGCAGGAAGGGCTTCCAGCTAATTATTAAACCGCCGAGGCGGTTTTTTCTAGTGTTTTCGCAGGGACCAGTTTCAGAGGAAGACGAATGCCAGGTCAGACGCCCGCGTACAGGCGCGGGCGGATGGCGTCGAGGAGTCCCGGCAGCCTGTTCAGGAGCTCTGTCACTTCGCCGTCGGTCACGTTCAGCGGCGGAGCCAGCCGGATCACATCCGGGCAGGCCGCGTTCACGAGCAGTCCCGCATCCTGCGCCGCCTGCTGGACCTGGGTGGCGACGGGCGAACTGAGGACGAGCCCCAGCAGGAGACCGGCCCCGCGCACTTCGGCGACGAGCGGGTGCGCGATCTTTGTGACTCCGTCCCGCAGTCGGCGCCCGGCCTCCCGGACATGGTCCAGGAGGCCGTCGCGGGCAATGGTGTCGAGCACCGCGAGCGCTCCCGCACACACGACCGGGTTTCCGCTGAACGTAGAACCGTGAGTGCCGGGGGTAAGCAGTGCGGCCGCCTCCCCGAAGGCGAGTGTCGCCCCGATGGGTAACCCCCCGCCCAGGCCCTTGGCGAGCGTGACAACATCGGCTTCGACGCCGTCGGCCTGGGCCGCGAACCAGTGTCCCGTACGTCCCATGCCGGTCTGGATCTCATCCAGGACCAAGAGGGCTCCGGTCGCGGCTGTGATCTCGCGGGCAGCCCGCAGGTAGCCGGGCGGGGGGACGACCACACCGTTCTCGCCCTGGATGGGCTCCAGGATCACGAACGCGGTCTGCGGGGTCACGGCGGCACGCAGTGCTTCTGTGTCGCCGTAGGGCACGAAAGAGACGTCCCCGGGGAGCGGCTGGAAGGGATAACGCTTCGAGAGCTGGCCGGTGAGGGCAAGGGCACCCATGGTGCGACCGTGGAAACTGCCCTGTGCGGACACGATGTGGGTGCGGCGGGTGAGCCGACCGATCTTGAAGGCGGCCTCGTTGGCCTCGGCGCCGGAATTGGAGAAGTAGACCCTGCCCTCGCGGCCGGAGAGTTCCAGCAGCCGTTCGGCAAGCGCCACGGTCGGCTCGGCGATGAAGAGGTTGGAGACGTGCCCCAGGGAGGCGATCTGTGATGACTCGGGCCGCTCTTACTCCGTTGGTCACTGCGTGCAAGCAGCCGGGCATTTTGGGGATCATCCCGCTGGCCAGTTCGGGCAGCAGGTTCTCCAGCTCCGTTGCGGTAAGGCGGGAGATCACGTCCTCGCTGTGCGGCCAGTCTCGGTAGAGGCCTTCGACGTCGATGAGGATCATCGGCATCTCCGCGTCCAGTGCAGCGCCACGGCCGCTGCCGCAGTATCGGTATTGACGTTGTAGACGCCCGCGCCACTCGCGTCGTTCTCTTCCCCGCCGCGGGCTATCGAGGAGATGACGGGGATCCGGCCATCGTCCAGCAGCCCGCGGACGACCCCGGCGTCAACGCCGGTGATTCTGCCCACTCGCCCGATGTCGACGCGCTCGCCAGCGATCTCGGCGTACTCCTTGTCGGCGGTCATCATGCGGGCGTCCTCGCCCGTCATGCCGACCGCGTGCGCCCCGTGCTGGTTGAGAAGGCCCACCAGTTCGCGCTGTACCTGACCGGCCAGCACCATCCGGACAACGTCCATGGTCTCGTGGTTGGTGACGCGCAGGCCGCCGGTGAACTCCGAGCGCAGTCCCATCCTTTCGAGCTGTCTGCTGATTTGGGGGCCGCCGCCGTGCACGACGACGGGCTTGAGGCCGGCGTGGTGCAGGAAAAGGATGTCCTCCGCGAAGGCAGCCTTCAGCTTGTCGTCGACCATGGCGTTGCCGCCGAACTTGATGACTATGGTCTTGCCGTGATTGCGGGCGATCCAGGGCAGCGCCTCAACGAGCGCGTCGGCCTTGGGAAGCGCCGTGTGCTTGCGTGCGGCGGCCAGGCCGGTGGGTGTGAGGCGGCAGTGGTCTGCTCCGCAGACGCCGAAGTACGGAAAGTCGTGTCCAGTGCACTGCACAGTTCTGTCCGGGTGTCCTCGGGGACGCCGAACAGCTCACAGATCACCCGCGTCGGCAGCGGCCCGCTGAAAGCGGCGCGCAGGTCTACCGGGACACCGGCGGGCAGGGCTGCCAGCCCGTCCAGCAGGTCTGCAGCGATCTCCTCCACCCAGGGCCGCAGGGCCTCGCTGCGGCGGGCGGTGAAAGCACCCGCCACCAGTTTGCGCAGCCGGGTGTGTCTGGCACCGTGGACGAACATCATGTTCTCAGCTGCCACCCAGTAGTAGAGGGGCCACTCTTCGGTTATTCGCCCCTCCATGAAGGCGGGCCAGTGCTGGCGCGCATCCCTGGAGATCAGGGGGTGGGTGAGCAGCTGCCTGACGTGCCGGTAGCCGGTGATGGCCCAGGCCCGCACCCCGCCGGGCAGTTCCACCGCCACCGCCGGGCCCTGAGCCCTCAGACTCGCGGCCTCCCCGGCCAAGTCAGTGCCTGGGTATCGAGGGCATACGGGCAGGAAGCAGGGGTCATGGGCACTCCGCCCAGAGGTGGGCAGGCCATTGCCTGCCGTGTACATACCGCAGGGCCTGTGCGGCCCCTCCCCCACCCGGCGGTTCACCCGGGGGGCCGCTCCGCTCAGCCGGTGAGAGTCGCTTTCTCTCTCTCCGGTTCCTCGTGGAGCTCCTTCATCACTGATTCATACACCTTCACGCCTCTCTCGGGAGTGAAGTCAAGCCGAACCAGTACGGAGGGAACGGCGATCGCTGCGAGCAGGCAGGTGTAGAGGTCAGCGACCCGTTCCACCATATCGGCGCGTTCCGTCATGATGTTGGACAGCACTTGGACGCCGGTGAAAGCGCCCACCGAGAGCTTTGCAAAACTCTGCAGGTCGACGTGCGGGAGGATCTCCCCCGCACGCTGTGCTGCGCCGAAGACTTCGGTGCTGTGGTCCATCCACCCCTGCATCGGCGCCCGGCGGTCCAGGCCGTCCTGCGCGGTGCCGTGATCGGTCGTCAGCCGCACGCTGCCGCGCACGATGGGATTACCCGTGTCCTTCTTGAGGAGGTGGGCGAGCAGCAAGGCCTCGTCCACCGCCTGCTGGAGCATCAGCTCCTGCGCAGGCACCGCCGGCATGGCCCTCACCTGTTCTGCCAGGACGCCCTGTGCCAGTTCCTCCTTGGAAGTGAAATGGAAGTAGAGGGCCCCCTTGGTGACTCCGGCCCGCTTGAGGATTCCCGAGATGGTCGCCGCCTCGTAGCCGACCTCGTCGAACACCTCCGCGGCCGCAACGAGAATCGCGCGCCGCGTCCTGATGGCTCGCTCCTGTTGTGCCACACCACACCTCCATGTGTCGCCCCCGTGCATGCGCACGACGGGGTCCTGCGCCCCTGACCGGCTCTCGGTGTCACTGGAGAACAAAACCGGCATGCTTGTATCTTGCCGGGCTTCACATTGCACGGTCAAGCCCGGGCCCGTCGGGCCGCTCACCTTCCTGGCGACCGACAAAGCGCACAAAAAGCTCACTCGGGTCGTTCCGTTGCATAAGAATACCGGACCGCTGGTTTTCACACTTTCATGCTTCGTTTCCGCACTGAAGTGCCTTTACATCACGGAGGTTTTCATGCCCCAAAAAACGCATCAAGGCTCCCACTTCGGTCGTCGGCTCGCTTTCGACTCTCGCCCTCCATGCCGCAGATTGCTGCTTGAACAAAACCGGCGGGTACGTATCTTCTTGCTGCGCGGCTCCTGCTCGTCCCTCGTCCCTCACGCTTAGTGGAGAGATATGACCCTGCTTACGGTCCAGACCGAAGGCATCCCCTCGAAGCGGCTTCACTACCCTGGTACCGAGGCAGAGACGCGTCACCGCAGAGATGCCCGCACCGGCGAGGCGGCGCCCGCCGCACGCGAGAACGAACTCACGCACCTGCTCTTCGACCAGAGCAAACGCAGCACGCTGCACTCGGGCTGGCGTGAGCTGATCTCCTCACCCGAATTCCGCCACCGGCCTCACCTGACGGAGGGCGAACAACTGGCTCTTTCCTACGAGCGGTTGCGGCTGCTGAACTCCACGGTCGCGTCGCCCCTGCAGCTCGCGAACGACCTGCTCCGGCTCGCCAGCATGCACGAATGGACCGGCATGGTCGACGGAGCACTCAGCACCCTCGCCGGGATCCACTACAACTTGTTCCTAGGCAGCCTGGCCGACCATGAGGCGGTGGAACCCCGTAACCTGTCCGCATTCACCGCCATGGACTGCACCGGCACATTCCTGTGCACCGAGCTCGACCACGGCAACGACGCGGTATCCCTGCGCACCACAGCGGAGTTCGACCGCGCAAGCGGCGAATTCATCCTGCACACCCCGGACGCGGGTGCCAGAAAGTTCATGCCGAAACCAGCCTCACCGGCGGTCCCAAGAGCGCCGTCGTGGCTGCACGCCTGCTGATCGATGGTCACGACCAGGGCATCCTCCTGTTCCTGACTCCGCTGAGCGACGCGAACGGCCACCTACCGGGAATCGACGTACACCGGCTCCCCTCCCGCACCGGCAGCCCCGTCGACCACTGCCTCACCGGCTTCGACCAGGTACGGCTGCCGCGGGAGGCCCTCCTGGAAGCTGCCCACGGCAGGCTCGACACCAACGGCACGCTCACCAGCAGCAAAGGAAAGCTGCGCACCCGCTTCCTGCACTCCATCAGCCGCGTCACCACGGGCAAGGTCTGCATGAGCGCCGCCGCCGTCGGCGTGAGCCGGGCAGCGCTGTCCATCGCTGTACGCCACACCCACCAGCGCCACATCAGCGGCCCGCGCGCCCTCTACCCCCGCCCTGGCCATGGTGTCCGCGCACGCCCGACTTCGGGCCGCCGACGCTCTGTTGACCGCAGCGGCGCAGGCACATGAGTCCACCAACCGCTTCCTCCTGCAGAGCCTGTGCCGGCTTTTCCTGCTTCAGCAGCTCGGCGAGCACACCGGCGACCTGCTCGCCGCGGGCCGCCTGACCGCCACGCATGTCCAGGCGCTGCCCGCAACGCTCGACACCGTCGTTGGCGACCTCGTCCCCCACATGATGACCCTCGTGGACGCCTTCGACCTCCCCACCGAGATGCTCGACGCCCTCCCGATCGCCAACGGCGACACCGTAGGCCGCATAGTCGACGAGGTACTGGTACACCCCGGCGTCTCCCCGGCTGCCCTGCGTCCGTCCATCACGGACTGAACACGGCCGACCGAGGTGTCCTCGTGCTCAGGACCCCATACGCCACATCCTTCGATGCCGACGCATACCCCGCCTGACGCCGAAATCAGCTCAGCAAGGACCGCATCGTGGCGGAGCCGGTACGCCTATGGGACGCCCTCAGCATCCCAATGCACAAACCCGGCTCCGGCTGGCCACCGGTGCCACCTGCCCTGACCACCATGCCAGCAGTAGTGGCGGGCTCAGCGCCCGGACCTGGACAAGGTCATCGGCGAGATCAAAGCCTTCCACAAAAAGCTCCGTAGACTCTCGCGCACTTTTGGAAGTACCCCTGCGGGCGCTGGCTTGAGCGGCTCGAGTACCTGCTTTCCGGTTCCGCTGGCCACAGCTGGTTGCTGCTTCAACTTCGGTCCGAATCGGCAAGCAACGTTTGCGACCCGGTGCGGAGCCGTGATCAACATCGCGCACAGCCCGCAGGCCATGACACCGCGCTCGTGCCGGGTCACCTCCGTTCTCGATTTCCTGGCCGGCGTAGTACGGCAGCCACTCACCTCACCGAGTCAGGCACCGATCAGCATCAATGTGTGAGGCCAGAGGTCGTCGAGCACTGCGGGGTCGTTCTTGAGCTTGGCGAAGAGAACCATGCCCTCCAGCTGGGCGACGAGGGCCCGGGCGGTCGACATCGAAGCCCGGTCTGTCGGGATTGCGCCCTCGGCTGCCGCGTCCGTGAGAACGTTGGCAACCAGTTGGATCTGTTCGTCGAAGATCTCGTTCAGACGGGCCTGGATGTCCGGTTCCCGGGTGCTCAGCTCCAGGGCGAGGTTGCCCAGGAGGCAGCCGTCGACCGTGCCGGAGTCCTCTTTCATCCGCCGCTGGACAGCAGCCATGGCGTCGAGCAGCCGCCGCAGCCGATCCAGGGCGGGCGCGGGGACGGACAGCTCCGCGACCCAGCAGCTTCGCTCGCCCTGCCAGTAGGCGTCGACGACCTCGGCGGTGAGGGCCTGCTTGGATTCGAAGAAGTGGTAGAAGCTGCCCTTCTTCACCTCGGCGTGGGCGCAGATCTCGGCGATGCCGAGACTGTTGTAGCCATGGCTGCGCATGAGTTCGCCGGTGGCTGCAAGGAGCCGTGCGCGTGCCGTGCTGGTGCGTCCCATGACGGTCACTATACGGGCGGTCAACTAACCGGTCGGCTCTCGGGTGAATTAATAGTTGACCGTTCGTCTAGTCTTTGGGGATCGGCAGGCAACCGGCTCGCCGCGCTCTAGGAGTCCCTCCCATGGCTGCACCCCCGATCACCGTCGCCATCGCCCATCACAGCGGGTACGGGCACACCGCCCGTCAGGCCGCCGCCGTCGCCGAGGGCGCGGACTCCGTGCCCGGCGTCCGCGCCGATCTCCGGGACGTGTCGGTCCTCGACGAGAGTCTGTGGACCGTCCTCGGCGCAGCCGAGGCGATCATCTTCGGTTCCCCCACCTACATGGGCTCGACCTCTGCGGTCTTCCAGCACTTCGCGGAGGCGAGCGCGCCGGTCTGGGCCGAACGGGGCTGGCAGGACAAGATCGCAGCCGGCTTCACCAACTCCGCCGGAGTCAACGGCAACAAGGACAACGCGCTGCTGTCGTTGACCGTGTTCGCCGCCCAGCACGGCATGACCTGGGTGCCGCTGGGACTGGCGCCCGGCTGGATCTACTCCTCCGGAGGCAGCTCCCAGGACCTCAACCGGCTCGGCGGCTTCGTCGGCGCCATGGCACAGTCGCCCTCCGACCTCGCTCCGGAGCAGGCACCCGGCACGGCCGACCTGCGCACGGCCCGGCACCTCGGAGAGCGCGTCGCACGGGCCGCGCTTCGTCAGGCCCTGGGCCGCGAGGCCGAGCTCGCCTCGGCGGTGACCGGATGAGGCCGGGACGTCTTGGCGAGCTCCTCGGCATCGAACTGCCCATTGTGCAAGGGCCGTTCGGCGGCGGTCTCTCCTCCGTCGACCTGGCCGTGGCGGTGTCGGAGGGCGGCGGGCTCGGCTCGTACGGGGCCCACGTCCTCCTCCCGGAGGAGATAGGGGATCTGGTGGCACGGCTGAAGGCGGGCACGGGCCGGCCGTTCGCGGTGAACCTGTGGGTTCCCCTCGATGGCGAATCCGAACTCCAGCCGTCCGAGGCCGACCTGGCCTCTCATGTGGCGCGGCTGCGACCGTACTACGAGGAACTCGGCGTCCCCTCCCCCACCGCGGCCGACGTGGCCGCGTGGCCGGACTTCGACGCGCAGATGGATGCCCTGCTCGCCGCCGCCCCGCCGGTCATCAGCCTCGTGATGGGGCTGCCGCCCCGAGGTCTGGTCGAGGAGGCCCGGCGGCTCGGCATCGCGCTGATCGGCACGGCGACGACCGTCGACGAGGCCCTCGCTCTCGAAGCTGCGGGTGTGGACGCCATCGTCGCCTCCGGCAGCGACGCGGGCGGCCACCGGGGAGCCTTCCTGCGCCCCGTGCGGGAGTCGCTGGTGGGCACGTTTTCGCTGGTCCCGCAGGTGGCGGATGCGGTCACGGTGCCTGTGGTCGCCGCGGGCGGGATCGCCGACGGCCGCGGTGTCACCGCAGCCCTCGCTCTCGGCGCGGACGCGGTCCAGATCGGCACCGGTTTCCTCGCCTGCCAGGAGTCGGGAGCGAGCACGGTCCATAAGCAGACGCTCGGCACCCCTGAGGCCCGAACCACGGTCCTGACCCGTCTGTTCTCGGGACGCACAGCCCGGGGCATCCCGAACAGCTTCGTGCGTGACATGGCAGCCCACGAGGACCACGTACCGCCGTATCCCGTGCAGAACGCCCTGATGCAGCCGATCCGCCGGGCCGCGGGGACGCAGGGCCGGCCCGAGTACGTGAGCCTATGGGCCGGCCAGTCGGCAGCCCTGGCTCAGAAGTCACCGACGGCGGGATCGTACCTCGCCCACCTCGTCGACGAGGCAGACAGGCTGCTGACGAGCTGACGGCCTCGCCGTTGCGTCGGGCGGTGGATTACGGGTGCCAGTTGCCCTCCCTGAAAGGAGCAGTCCCCTGAGGCTCCGTCACCCTCTTCCATCGCCTGACGGCTCGCCAGTCGACTACCACACCACCAGGGCGGCCGGGCGGTCCCGGCTGGGACGCCGCTGACGCTCCCGGGGCCTGGCCCACGTGTGGACCCGCACGGTCGTCGACACGACCATCGAGACGGTCGGCGACATGTCCTGGCAGCCGCTGCCCACCCGCGCTTGCGTGCTGGTTCCTTGAGTCGACCCGCAGCAGGGCTGTCCTCGTTCCTACCTGCGGGGTTGAGCCAACCAACGCGTGCACGAACAGGCTGCACAGGATCTCCGGGCGGCCGGGACCGAAAGCGTCGAGCGGACCACGCGCTTCGGACAGCACAGCGCCGACGGCGCGCCCACGTCGCGCACGTCGGAGACGGCGGTCGCCTCGGCGATACGGGCAGTTCGGGCCTCCCGAGAGGCGCAGCAGCGGCGGCGGTGCGTTCGCCCGGCCACGCATGTGAGCTGCCGCTCGGACCAGTTCGGCGACTTCGGCCGACGCCGGCGCGTGCATCCGCAGGACCAGCGGGAAGAATTCTGCGCGGACCGCCACTCTTGCCCCACGACTACGACAAGCCGGTCGTCGTGGCCGCACCCCGTGCCTGCCAAGCCGACAGCGCGGCATCCACAACGAAAACCGCCCGACGCGCCCCGCCCCAGGGCGCGACGAGCACGGCGAGCACGACGAGCACGACGCGACCAGCGCGACCAGCGCGACCAGCGCGAACCGACCGGCGAACAGGCCGGGGATCATCGGGATCGCCGGTCTCTGGAGTCTCTGGCGTCTCTTGCGTTCTCCTGTCCGCTCAGGTTCCGCTCAGCAGGGCGGCGAAGCCCGCCGTCAGGTCCTTCTTCAGGTCGCCGATGTCCTCGAAGCCGACGTGCACCCGCACCAGCGGCCCACGGCCCGCCCAGGTGCCCGGCAGGCGGTGGGACACCGGGTCGGTCGGCACGATCAGGCTCTCGTAGCCGCCGTAGCTGTGACCGAGGCCGAACAGCTGCAACCGGCTGAGCATCGCGTCCACTGCCGGTTTGCCGAAGTGCGGCTCCAGCTCCACCCCGAACAGCCCCGGCGCACCCGTGAAGTCGCGGCGCCACAGGTCGTGACCGGGGTCGCCGGGCAGTCCCGGGTTCAGCACGGCCGCCACGCCCTCCTGCTCGGCAGTCCAGCGAGCCAGCTCCAACCCGTGCTCCTGGTGCCGCCCCAGCCGTACGGGCAGGGTGCGCAGCCCCCGAAGGCCCAGGTAGAGGTCGTCGGCGCTCGCGCACTGGCCGAGCCGGATGGCCGCGCTGCGGACGACCGGGTAGCTCTCCTCCGTACACACGATCGCGCCGAGGAGGCTGTCCGCGTGCCCCGTCAGGTACTTGGTCGCGGAGTGCACCACCACGTCCACACCAGGGCCGAGTTCCAGTGGTCGGCAGAAGACGGGCGTGGCCCAGGTGTTGTCCGCGATGGTCGCCACCCCGCGGGCCCGGCAGACGGCGGTGATCGCTGGGATGTCCTGCACCTCGAAGGTGGTGGAGCCCGGGGACTCCAGGTAGAGCAGCCGGGTGCGCGGGCGGATCAACTCCTCGATCGTGGTGCCGTCGGCGTCCGGGCGGTAGTACTCGCTCTCCACTCCCAGTGCGGCGAGCGAGTCGCAGAACTTCCGGGTCGGCAGGTAGACGGAGTCGCTGACGAGGATGTGGTCGCCCGCCCGGACATACGCGAGGATCGCCGTGGTGATGGCCGAGAGTCCCGAGCAGGTCGCCACCGCCGCGTGGCCGCCCTCCAGTTGGGACAGTGCTTCCTCGAAGGCGCGGCCGGTGGGGGTCCCGAAGCGGCCGTAGACCGGTGTCCCAGTCTTGAGCGGGTCCGCCTGGGACGCTTCCATCTCGGCGACGTCCTGGTAGAGGGCGGTGGACGCGCGGTGAACGGGCGGGTTGACGTAGCCGCCCTGACGGCGCGGATCGGAGCCGGCGTGCACGAACCGCGTCTCCTGCGAGGAAGCGGACCCGTTCACCGGCTCACCGCCGATGCCAGCAGAGGCCGTTCGGGGGCGGCGGGCCGTCGGCCGCCCAGCAGCAATGCGAGCAGCGCCGCGGCCGCGCATTGTGCTGCCACCACCAGCCAGAACATGCCCAGGTCGCCGACGGCCTCGTAGTGGGCGAAGACGAATCCGCCGACGACGCCGGCCAGGAGACCGCCGATGCCGGCGGTCATCCGCTGGACGCCGAAGGCGAGGGCGGGGTTGTCCGGAACGCGGTCCACGAGTTCGAGGTCGCAGCGCAGGAAGAGGAATATCTCACCGAGGGAGAAGAGGGCGGTGCCGGCCAGCAGCGCCGGGGTGCTGCCGAGAGCCATGACCCCCATGCCGAGGGCCATCAGGGCGAACGAGCCGACCAGCAGCAGGCGGTAGTTGGCGCGTGCGATGTGGTCGGCGAGAAGTGGCTGGAGCAGCACCATCATGACGCAGTTGAGCAGCATCACCCAGCCGAGGACCTGGATGTTGGACACCGCGGACGCGTACAGGCCGATGAAGCTCTGGAAGAAGAAGTAGAGATAGAAGGCGAGGGCGGTGAAGAGGACCGGGCGGAGCGCGCCGCGCAGCGCTGTCCGGATCCCGGTGCCCCGCTCGTCCCTGTTCCGTGCAGGAGTCGTGCCCGGCCGGGGCCCGACCGGCTTCAAGGCAGCCTGGTGCGCCACGGTGACCAGGGCGAAGAACGCCGCGAGACCGATGAGCAGCAGCACGGGGTCCGCGTCGATCAGCAGCGCGGCGAGCAGTGGTCCCAGCCCCATGCCCGCGTTGAGGGCGGCGCTGCTCACCCCGAGGAAGAGCGGGCGCAGGGCGTCGGAGACGCTGGTGACGATGTACGCCTTGTTCGCGGGGAGGTACAGCGCGGGGCCGGCCGCGACGAGGACGACGGCCGGGTACGCGACCCAGGGAGCGGTGACTGCCAGCCCGAGAAGAACCAGGCCCACGGTGCGCAGGGTGAGCGCGAGCACCATGGTCCGCTTGAGTCCGAGCCGCTTGACGACCGTGCCGCCGAGGATGCTGCCGCCGAACTGGATGAACGTGGCGACGGCCACCAGGACCCCGGCGACCCTGATGTCGAGGCCGACGGCCTTGACCATGAGCACGCCGATGAAGGGAGTGACCATGTAGCTGCCGAAGGCGACGACGAAGGACAATCCGATGAGGGCCTTGAGGCCGCCGGGCAGGCCGGTGAAGGTCCGCCACTTCGTGGCGGGTCCGCCACCGCGGAGTTTTCCGGTCACTGTGCGTGGCTCTCGTCGGCGGCTTGGCCAGTGGCCACCGGGCGGTCGGAGGGCAGACCCCATTCGCTCCACGAGCCGTCGTACACGGCGAGTTCCCGGTAGCCGGCGAGGGTGGCTCCGAGGGCGAGGATGCATGCGGTGACGCCGGAGCCGCAGCTGAAGTACAGCCGCTCCCGCTTGCCGGCCGCCGTTTCGAACGCTGTGCGCAGCTCGTTCGGCGGCCGCATCCTGCCGCCGTCCCGCTGGATCTCCCCGAAGGGCAGGCTGACGGACCCCGGCATGTGGCCGGCGCGCAGACCGGGGCGCGGCTCGGGCGCGGTGCCGAGGTACCGCTCACGGGTGCGTGCGTCGAGAACGGCGGAGGCCGGGTCGGCCAGGGCGGCGGCAACGGCGTCGGCGTCCACGGTCAGAGCGGGCCGGGGCCGGGCGGTGAAGGTGCCGCGCGGGCCGTCGTATCGGGCGGGCGTCGGCTCCACCGGGTGGCCGGCCGCGGCCCAGGCGGGCAGGCCGCCGTCGAGGACGGCGACCCGGTCGAGGCCCATGGTGCGCAGCATCCACCAGGCGCGGGCGCTGGAGTAGATGCCCCGGGCGTCGTAGACGACGACCGTGTCGGTGTCGTTGACGCCGAGCGCGCGCAGTGCCTCGGTGAACTGCTGGACACCGGGCATGGTGTGGGGCAGGGCGGAGCTGTGGTCGGACAGCTCCCCGTCGAGGTCGAAGGGCCGGGCCCCGGGGATGCGCGCGGCCGTGCCCCGGTGGGCGCCGACGGAGGCGTCGAAGACGACCACGCCCTCTTCGCGTTGTGCGGCCAGCCAGTGGACATCGACGAGTGGGCCGGTGAGCCGCGCGGCGGTGGGGCCCTCGGGTGCGGTCGCGCTCATGCCGTACCTCCGCAGGAGTCGGCGGGCCGCCACCGGGTGTGGTCGGAGAACCAGCCCGCCACGCGTTCGAGATTGGCTGTCACGTCTTCCTCTGTGTCTCCGTCGACCACGTAACCGGCCAGGAACAGACCGGATTTGACTCCGCCGTGGAACTCCTGGCCGACTGCCCCGGTCAGTGTCGCCTCGCGTACGCAGCCCGGTCGTCCGGACCCGGCCTCCGGCAGTTCCTCCAGCACCCCGCTCCTCGGGGGGATGCACAGTGCTCCGGCGGGCCGGTACGCGGGAGTGCCGAACGTCGGGGGCAGACCGCACTCCGCATACAGCCACTCCTTGTCCAGGTCGATCCCGAACGCGTGCCGGACCATCGCACTGATCATGCCACCACCGGTCCGGCTGGCGATCTCGCAGAAGACCAGCCGGTCGTCGGGGGTGATCCAGAACTCGGCGTGGAAAGCGGTCTGCGGCGGGGTCGGCAGCTCGGCCAGGACTGCCCGCGCCGCCTTGACCAGCCGGTCGTACAACGGGTCCTGCGGAGCGAGCGGGAGGTTGCCCACCCAGTCGTCGTCCCGGAAGGACAGGCAGTCGTTGAGGTAGCGGAAGGGGTGGACGAAGACCACTTCGCCGCCTGCCACCAGTCCGTCGACGTGGTACATCTGGCCGGGAACGAACGCCTCGATCTCGCTGTTCCCCCGCCAGGGGTCGGCCAGGTACGCATCCAGGTCCGCCTCGTCGCGGATGATCGCCGCGCCCAGCGAGCCCGACTCGGACACCGGTTTGATCACGACCGGGTAGCCGTGCTCGGCCACGAAGCCGAGGGCGGTGTACGCCGAGTCGAGACGCCGGTAGGCGGGCACGTCGACGGGGCCGCGGGCGAGGTGGTCCTTCATGACCACCTTGTCGCGGAAGGCGAGCGCGCTGGCGGTGTGCTGGCCCGGCAGGCCGAGCAGTTCCCGCAGTTGGGCGGCCCGTACGACGTCGGCCTCGGCGCGGGCGAAGACCGCTTCGACGGCGAATTCTCGGGCCAGGCCCATCGCGGTCTTCTCGACGAGCTGGTTGGTGTCGTATGCGTCGAAGGCGTGTACGTGCGGGAGGTGGGCGTATCCCGCCGCGTACTCGGTCGCGGTCACGATGACCGGTGTGACCCCTGTGCCGGCCAGCCACCGGTCATAGGGGGTCTTGGTGTGGGGCGTCTTCACGAAGACGAGGATGTGGCGCATGGCTGCGGTCTTCTTCCGGGTCAGTTCTGTGAGTCGACGAGCAGCGGCAGTCGGTGCCGCTGGGGGACTCGGGAGACGAGACCGAGCTCCTCGGACAGCTCGGTGGCGAAGCAGCCGTCCTTGTACGTCCCGGAGAGTCTCTTGGCGGTGAACGCCTCGATTTCCTCGTGGTCGAACTCCACGTCGTACGTGACGTTGTCGCCGACCGTGCCGGGGGCGGAGGTGCGCACCAGGATTCCCAGGTGCGGCTCGAAGGTGTTGACGCAGCCGACGACGTCGCCGATCTTCTCGCGACGGCCGTCGGGACCGTCGTAGAGGGTCTCTTCCTGTGCGGGGATGGCTGCGAACAGCTGACGGCCCGCCCGACACCAGCCGACGTGGCTGGGGAAGCCCATGGCCTTGATGCCGAAGGTGCCGAAGTCCTCGCTGACGCCGAGCTGGAAGTCCAGCGGGATCGTGTCGTGGACCCATTTGAAGTCGCGGTACACCTGCTCCGTCTCCTCGCGGGAGAGACGCAGCTCGGGGTGGCGGCCACCGTGGTCGGTGAAGTTGTTGAACCGGACGGTGGCCACGCCCAGCTTGTTGAAGTAGTGGGCGTAGCGCTCCAGGGAGGTACGGCCGTGGTTGTGACGGCCGATGGTGACGCCGATGTTGACGCGGAACGCGTCCTGGGGGTCGATCCCCTCGTTGTACTCGGCGATGCGGCGCAGCACCTTCTCGGTCTCCGCACCGGAGAAGACACCCTTGATGGGGTACGTCTTGTGGTCGACGACCTTGAGGTCCTCGTCGATCACTCCGTGGTAGGTGATGGATATGGTGCCGTAGCCGTTCTTGACGGCCAGATCGAGCAGTTCCCTCCAGTTGTCGGCAAGCAGCGGGCGGCCGCTGGTCCAGGCGTCGCCCTTCTCCATCGTCTCGGTGGGCTTGTGGTCGGACTCCTGCCGGAACTCGCGGTTGTTGGCCGGCCCGTAGATCCGCATGAACTCGCCGTCGTAGGCGAAGCTGTCCACGTAGCGGGGGTAGACGTGGTACCCGTGCGACTGGAGTCCTTCCAGGATGCGGGGGCCCTCCTCCATGGCGAAGGACTTGTCGTAGACCTTCTCGTAGTTGACGAACCAGCAGTGGGTGCACTTCTGTCCGCAGGTGTTCTTCCCCACCTTGGTGTCGAGGTCGAGGTAGATGTGTATGTCCTCGGGCTTGATGTCCCTGAAAGGCATCGAGAAGGGGGCATCCCCGTGGAAGTCGTACGAAATGGGGTGATTCTGCACAGACATGTGTCCTCCATGTGATGACGTGTCGGAAGAGTCGAGGCAGCCGGAGAGCGGCGCGGGGACCGAAGCGGTCAGGACGCCGGGACGGGTGCGGTGGTGACCAGCGCAGCGGCGATCAGTTCCGCGACGGCGGCCTTGCAGGCCCCGATGTCGGCAGCGGTCAGCACCGCCATGCCGAGCCGGTCAGCGGAGGAGCGCAGCGGGTGGACCTCGTCCCCGGGGAGGACCGGAAGGTCCCAGGAATGGATGTCCCCGTGGGCGAGGGCGGGCGAGGGCGCGATGGCCGTCACCCGTCCGGGGGGCGCGGTGAGGAAGACGGTGGCGGCTGCGGGTGCTGCGGCGGTCCCGCGGCGGATTCCGGCTCCGACCGCCCAGCCGAGGGCGGCCTGGCGCCATTCGACTCCGGTGGTGAGCCGGACCAGGTCGGCGATGCCGTCTCCACCGAGCCGGGTATGGGTCTCGATGACGACGACTTCCTCGCCGTCGACCATGACTTCGGTGTGGCTGGGGCCATCGGTCAGGCCGATGGCGTCGAGGAGTTCGCCCACCGCGCGACCAACCAGTCGCTGCGTCGGCGCGTCCAGGGAGGGGGGCGGCATCATGTGGCTGACCTCGATGAACCCGTCCGTGGTGCCTTTCTCGGCGATGCCCACAACGGTGTGCCGGCCGCCTTCGGAGAGCGCCTCGACGCTGAACTCGCGCCCCGTAGCGAACTGTTCGAGCAGGGTCGCCGCCGTACGGCGGTCCGCGGGGAGGTCCCTGACGTCCTCGACGAGGACGACGGAGGCACTGCCGACCCCGTCGACCGGCTTGGCCACCACCCGCCCGTGGGCAGCGAACAGGCGGGCCACCGCCTGTTCGTCGTCGCCTGCCGCGAACGCCGGATTCAGGTGCGGGGCCCTGCACTCCAGTGTCCGCCGCATCTCCAGCTTGTCGCGGGTGACCCGTACCACGGCCGAGTCGACGCCGACCACGCCCAGTTGACGGGCCGCGAGAGCCGCCGGCTCCAGACCGAGTTCGGTCAGGGAGACCACAGCGGCAGGTGCCAGGGGCCGCAGGACCTCTTCGGTGAAGACCCGGAAGTCGGACAGGTCCAGGAAGTCGGTGGTGAGGACCTGGTCGTCGTGGTCGAGGGCGGGAGCACCGGGCAACTGCACGTGAACCACCTTGCACGGCAGCGCCTTCGCCTCCCGGGCCACGGTCGGATTGGCACCGACGACCACAAGAGTGCTCACGGCTCTCGCACCCCTCGATGGTACTTTCGCACAGCGGCCTGACACCCCATCATGCGCAACCTTCTTCCCCCCGCGCCGACAGTCGCTCTACCAGCGAAGTCAGCACATCCTGGCGAATCCGATCAACGAGTGTCAATGGTCTGACGCAGAGTGTGCGCGCAACCTCGCGACCGGCTCGCACACGGTCCGTTGGTGGTACGCCGGGTTCGTCCGGGAGTTGCACGGCAGAGGAATCACCCTGCCGGGAGGCCGACGGGAACACCGGGCCGCGCGGTCAGGACGAACCCTCCGGCCCTCGGGACAGGCGCCGTTCCGTTCCCACGGCGGGGTGCGCGGAGAGAGCCACTGCGTGCACGCGTACTTCTCCGGCGGTTGCCGGACTTACACCGCGCGCTCCGCGGGGCCTTCGTCCTGCCGCTTCTGTTTCACCCCAACGCGTCGTGCGGTACGTGGTGTTGCTTCGGGCGCTGGTCTGCGCGACGGGAGCCGCCGGGCCTTCGGAGCGTGTCCGTACGCCGGCGACGATCCCGGCGATCCGTCCGATGCCCGGTGGAGTTGGCCGAGCCGGCCCTCACTGCGGGGCGGGCCGAGCGCCGCGGCCGTAAGCCGGTCATCGGACGGCCGCCGGACCACTGCCCGCGCGTCACGCTGGACGCGGACCTCCACGTGACGCTCATCCGACGGCAGTATCACCACGTCCAGCTTTCTCGCACTGTTTATGCCCGAGTCGTTCATCCTGTGACGCGGCAGGAAGACCTCGCACTGCGCTTGGAGACGCGGGGTGGGCTGTGACGCCGACCAGGTACTGGGGCTGCCGTACGCAACGCGCTCGCCGCGGGAGCAGCCCCAGGTACTCGGTTCAGCGCTCGACCTGCGCGAAGAGCGTTTCCCATCGGTCGAGGACCCTCGGCAGTGCCAGGTCGGCGACGTGGTCGCGGGCGGCGGCTCCGTAGGCTCGGCGCATCTTTTCGTCGTCCATGAGGGCACCCATGGCCGCGGCCAGGCCCTGTATGTCGCCCGACGGTACGAGAGTGCCGGTGACGCCGTCCTTGACCAGCTCGCGCACTCCGCCCGACAGGTCGAAGCTGACGCACGGAACACCGCATGCCGCCGCCTCCGCGAGAGCCATCGGGCGGCCCTCGCGTTCGCTGCTGATGACCACGGCGGACAGTTCGGCGTAGACGGACTGCATGGACGTGGCAGTGCCCCTGAAGACGACCTGCCGGGCCACACCGAGCCGTGCCGCGGTGTCCCGCAGCATGTTCTCCAGCGGGCCGTCCCCGAAGAGGTGCAGCTCCCACCCGGGCCGCCCCGGCGCGGCTTTCGCAAAGGCTTCGAGAAGCCGGTCAATCCGTTTGACCTGCTCGAATCGGCCCACCGCACCTATCCGCAGCGTGTCCAGTGACGCGGGCTCGTCGGGGTAGAACGGCAGGGGATTGGGCATGACGGAAACATTGGGGATCCGCTGGTTGCGGAATTCCCGAGCGTCGCCGTCGCTGAGGACGAGCGTTTTGTCCAAGGCGGGATAGTGCTTCTTTATCAGCCGGAGATTCGCCGAGGTGCGAGCCTGTTCGAACGACTCATGGTACTGGCCGACCCTTTTGAAACGCCCCCAGTCCATGCCGACTCCCCAGTCCACCGCCCACGGCGAGCCGAAGATGACGAAGCCCTTCTCCGCTTCGCCGAGCATCCTCGCGAAGGATGATCTCGCTTGCTGCCGGTCGACCCGGGCCTCCTTCGCGGCACGGCGCTGGCTGCTGTTCAGCCGTTCGGTCAGTGTGCGCGGACGCCACGCCGGCCTCGCGGGGAGCGAGTAGAGGGTGGAGTGCTTGTAGGAGGGTGCGGCGTTGTAGGGGAAGGGTTCCGGGCTCTTTCGCAGACCGACGAGGCGGACCCGGTGCCCGCGGTCGCCCATCCCCTGGGCCAGGGTGTGCAGCACTCGCTGCGATCCGCCCAGCGAGTCGACGTCGAATCCTACGAGGAAGATGTCCCTCGCTGTCATGCTGTCAGCCATTTCCGTTGCCTCCGAAGAATGCATCGACAACCGTCCGGCTCGCCTGACCGGTCTCGTAGGAGCAGAACATTTCTTGGAATTCCGCGTACTGCTTCTGGTGGTCGGCGGCCGTTGCGTCCAGGTTCTGCAAGGTCTGGGCGAGTTCCTCGGAGGTTTTCAGGAGCGGTCCTGGAGAAATTTCCTCCAGGTCGTAGTAGGTGCCGCGTTCGCTGTTCCGGTAGTTCTCGTAGTCGTCCGTGTACAGCAGAATGGGCCGCCCGGTGTTCGCGTAGTCGAACATGATGGACGAGTAGTCGGTGAGCAGCGCGTCGGAGGCGAGCATCAGGTCATTGACGTCCGCGATGTCCGTTCCGTTGCGGACCGCGTGCCTCAGTTGCGTGGGCACGGTGAACTTGTCGTAGGGGTGGGTTCTGACGACGACCGTCCACTCGTGGCATGCCTGGGCCACGGTCTCCAGATCGACACGGACCGAATCGCCCGAGTGCCGGCCGCTGTCGCGGAACGTCGGCGCGTAGAGGAGCACCTTGTGGTGGTCGGGTATCTCCAGCTCGGCCCGGATCCGGGCGGCTGTGTCCCGCTGCGCCGGCTCGTTGTGGCGCACCAGGACGTCGTTGCGCGGGTACCCGGAGCGGATCGGGTCGGCGGTGGTCTCGAAAGCCGGGATGAAGGTCCGCTCGAATTCCGCACTCGGACACACCAACGCGTCCCAACGGCGGACGGCTGCCCGGAATTCGTCCTGCGATGCCGGGGAGGCGGCTCTGAGCGCGGGGGTGTCGAACCCCATGGTCTTGAGGGTCTGGCCGTGCCAGGTCTGCAGGTAGCGGGTGTGCGGGGGCTTGGGGTACATGTAGGGCAGGTTGTGGGAGTCGACCCAGTAACTCGCCCTGGCCAGAACCCTGGTGTACTCCCAGCTGCCGCGCCGCACCAGGGTGACGTCGTCGGGGAACGAGTCGGTGCTTCCGCTGTACGACCACACCACGTCGATGGGGAGGTTCCGCCGGCGCAGCTCCTCGTAGATGTAGCGCGGGCTGTCGGTGTAGCCGCGGCCCTCGGCCGCCTCGAACAGGGCAAGCGCACGTTTGCGTGGCAGCCTGGCGAGGGCGTCGTACACAGTCGCCTTGCTCTGACTGCCGGTGAGGGTCCGCTTGACGCGGGCGAGTCGCTTCTTGGCCGCCCTCACCTGGGGGCCCAGTGGCTCCGCAGCCGCCAGGATGCCGACGCGGTGCCAGGTGATCTCCAGGCGGCCCGCTCCGCTTTGTTCCGGAGCGACCTTGACCTGATGGGAGCCGATGCCGCGGTAGGTGACGGGGGTCTGGTGGACGGGGACGGCCGCCGGGTGGGTGAGGAGGAGGCTGTCGGTGCGCTTCTTCTTCCCGTGGGAGAGCACGACGACCGGGTGGCGGCGGCAGGAGAGTCCGATCAGGTTCACCGGGATCCTGCGGAGGTCGAGAAGCACCTCGGAGAGGTAGATCCCGTTCCCTTCCGGCTGGAGCTCCATGGGGACGACCATCGGCCGACCCGTGCCGGCGAGCCGCACGCTGGCTTCGAGGCCGTCGGAGAGAGACGGCAGCATTCCGGAAGGGTCGTAGCTGCGTATCCTGAGCCTCAGGACGGGCCCCGCGCATGTCACCGACTCCACCTCGTGCCGGAGGCGACCGCCGGTGAAGGACTGCTCCGACATGTGCCATTCGCTGAGGTCGAGCTCAGCACGCCCCGCCTCGTCCTTCGGAACCGTGCTCCCCCAATAGGTGCGGCCGTCGTCGGCCGCTGTGTGGCGCGGTGCGATCGACGGTCTGCCGAGTCCGCGGGCGGCCTCGACCGCCTCGTCGAGGCGTCCTGCCCGGAGCAGGTACAGGCAGACGCGCTCCTCCCTGCGCAGTCGCGCGTAGGTGTCGAGAGCGATTTCTTCCAGGTACGGGTTGACTGCTTCGGCGAACTCGCTGATCCATGCCGCGTCCCGGAACGGAAGGTCCCCGAGGTAGAGCCTCAGGTCATGAGCGAGGAACTTGTAGTCCTTCTCGCCACGCAGGTCGGCATTTCCCGAGGATTCCAGGTACGCATCACACATGCGAGCGATGGCGATGCGATCCCGCACGTTCTGGATCTTGTGACGGCTGGAGGAAATGGACGCACTGGCCGGAGCCAGCCGCCAGGTGTATATCTCCCAGGGGACCACGCCAAAGGACTTGGCGGAGCAGAACGCCTGCGTAGAAAAGAGCTGATCCTCGTAATGGACCCCCTCGGGGAAGCGCAGGGCGTTTCCGCTGATGAAGTCCGCACGGTAGAGCTTGTTCGTCGACAGGTGGTCGAAAAAGTACTCCGGTGCTGTACGGATTCCCTCGACGACCCGCTGCTCGGTGAAGAGATTGGGATACCAGAGTTCGGTTCTGCCGGTCTCCTCGTAGAGCCGGGTGACCGCTCCGGTGACGAAGTCGGCCCCTGACTCCTCGGCCGCCAGCAGCAAGCTCTTGCAGGCGTGAACGGGCAGCTCGTCGTCGCTGTCCAGGAACATCAGGTACGGGGCCCTGGCCACGCTGATTCCACGGTTTCGCGGCGCGCTGCACCCGCCGCTGTTCTTCTCCAGGCGGACGTAGCGAACCCGCTCCTCGCTCGCTGCGAGCTGTCGGGAGACGTGCTCGGTCCCGTCCGTCGAGCAGTCGTCCGAAATGATCACTTCCACGTTCTGCAAGGTCTGCGAAAGGACGGAACGGACAGCTCTTTGTATTCGTTCCGCATCGTTGTAGACGATGATGATCACGCTTACGTCGGGGACGTCGGTCGCCAACATGTGTGGCCCCTCCGGCTCACGTGAGGAAGCTGGGAAATCCGCCCTGCGGGCCGGTCTGGAGAACGGCTCTGAAGTGCCGATCCCATTCCGGCCTCGACTCACTGCATAGTTCGTTTAGAAAATGTAAGCATTGTTTTCGAGTGCTAGTCTTTCCGACCGTCCGGGGTCCTGCAAATCAAGGCTCGGCCGCACTGCACGTCGTTCCGCCGCTGAGCGACAGTTGGAGGGCTCGTGCTCGAATGCATCGTGTGGCCGGGAGCGCCCGAAAAATCGTGACCACGGCCACGCGGGAGGCACGGCGTCTTCTCGCCGAGGAGCGTCCGGTACGCGTATACGCCTGACCAATGTCCCGGGGATCCGCAACCGACCTGAAGCGTCGTCATGTTGACGATACGTCGTCCCACTCCTCGATCCGGTACCTCCACGGTCACCCCTCGATCACCAGCGCGATGATCCGAACAGCCATTCAGTGTACGTGAGATTCGGCTGTCCCCGAGCCGCCGCGGAGTCCTCACGGTGCGCCCGCGCGCTCATGGCGAGGCCGAACCGCTGGTAGGTGCGGGCACCGCGTGTTCTGCCCGGCGTTTGCCACCTCTCCTGGTTCATTGGTGGGTACAACGGCGATGCTTCCGGTGGTTGGCGTCGGCCCGTGTGTTCGCGCCGATCTCAGGAGAAGTCGTGGGCTCTGGTGTCGCTGGGCGCAGCCTCGTGGTGTTCGCGGCCGTCGTCGCTCTCACCATGGGCGCGATGCCCCCGTCCCCTGCCGCCGCTGCCCCTCGTCCCGGGTCCGGCAGCGTCGTCGAGGTGCCGCGGCCGGTGGCGGCGCCGTCCGGGGGCGCGGGCGCACCCGGGCGGGGAACCGTCGGCCCGGGGCGACTCCGCACCGTCGCCGACGGAATGGAGACGGCGCGCGTCTCGCGGCCGGTCGCCCCGGGTGTCCGGCTGACCTCGTACGACCGGCTCGAATCGGACAAGCGGCTACGCGTCGACATGCTCTCCGTAGACCTCCGCGCCGGTGTCGCGCGGGCCGACCACCTCTCCTCGGGCAAGGTTTCGGAGCGCCGCACGGTCTCCGAGCTGGCCGCCCGGCACGACCCCGGGCCCGGCCGCCGTACCGTCGCCGCCGTCAACGCCGACTTCTTCGACATCTACGGGACCGGGGCGCCCCAGGGGCCCGGTCTCGCGCGAGGCCGGTTGGTCCACTCCCCGGCGACGGGCGCCCACCGTGCCGTCGGCATCGGGCCCGGGACGGCGGGGCGCCTCCTGCGGCTGTACTTCGAAGGGAGCGTGACCCTTCCCGGCGGCCCCCGCGCGCTGGACGCGTACAACGCGGCCAATGTGCCCCCCGGTGGCATCGGCGCGTACACGGCGGGCTGGGGGAGCGCCGACCGGGCGCTCACCGTGGACCACGCGACCCCGGTCGCCGAGGTCGCCGTACGCGGCGGACGGGTCGTGTCCGTGACGGACCGTCCCGGGCGCGGAGCGATCGCCGGCGGCACGACCGTACTGCTCGGCAGGGAGGCGGGCGCGGCGGAGCTCGCCGCGCTGCGCCAAGGTGACCCGGTCACCTTGGAGCACCGGCCGCGCACCGACTCCGGACCGCTTCCGCGCACCGCCGTCGGCGGACGTGAACTGCTCGTCGTGGACGGACAGGCGCAGGTCCACGAGGGCAGGGGCAACAACACCGCCGCGCCGCGAACCGCGGTCGGCTTCTCGCGCGACGGCTCCTCGATGCGGCTCATGACCGTCGACGGCAGGCAGGCTGCCAGTGCCGGCGTCACCCTCACCGAACTGGGCCTGATGATGAAGAAGGCCGGAGCGTACAGCGCGCTCAACCTGGACGGCGGAGGCTCCTCCACGCTGGTGGCCCGCATGCCGGGCAGCGACAGGCTCCGGGTGGAGAACAGCCCCTCGGGGGGCCGCGAACGCGCCGTCCCCAACGGCATCGCCCTCACCGCGCCGGACGGCAGCGGGCGGCTCCAGGGCTTCTGGGTGGAGCCCCGTACCCGTGCCGATACCGCCCCGACCGTGGACCCTGTCAGGGGCGGCCGCCCCGAGCGGGTCTTCCCCGGGCTGACCCGCCGACTGACGGCCGCCGGACACGACGAGACCTACGGCCCCGCCGGCGGCGCTCCGAACTGGCGGACCGTACGCCCCTCGGTGGGCCGGGTCGACAGCCACGGCGTCTTCACCGCACGCTCTCCAGGCACCACGGAGGTTCGGGCCGAGCTCGGATCGGTCGCAGGCGGCACGCGGCTCACGGTCCTCGACCCGCTCGTCGGCATCCGACCCACCACCCGGCGCGTGGCACTCGCCAACGCCGGGGCATCCGGCACCTTCGGCATCGTCGGGTTCGACGCCCACTCCGTCGGCGCACCGGTCGAACCGCAGGACGTGCGGCTGGAGTACGACCACTCCCTCTTCTCCGTCACCGACGACGGGCAGGGCTCCTTCACCGTGAAGTCGCTGACGGGCAGCGGCGCCGGACGGATCACGGCGCGCACCCTGGGGCTCACCACCACTCTTGCCGTCGGCGTCGGCGGCAAGGAGCAGCCGGACGCCGGAAGCGACGACGCCCTGTCATGGACCTCCGGGCAGGTGCGGAGAGAACGGCTCGGCTCCGGCTGTCCGCGCAGGGCACACCGGAACCGGACGCGACCTGCGCTGCCCGATTGCTGAGCGGCGTCACCGTGGTCCGGCGAACACCGCGGCCATCTTCTCGGCGGACTTCAGCCCCGCGCCCGTGAGCACCACCACGGTCGTCTGTCCCGGAGCGATCGCCCCGGTCGCGATGAAGTGGTCGAGGGTCGCCGCGGCGACGCTGCTGGTCGGCTCCGCGTACAGGCCCCGCGCGCTCAGGGCGCGGACCGCTGCGTGAATCTCCGTCTCGGGGACGGCGTAGGCCGCGCCGTCGGAGCGGCGGATGGCCTCCACCGCCTCGGGCAGCCGGACCGGGTGGGCGAGGGACGCGCCTTCGGCGATGGTCGGCACCCGCTCGCCGCGGTCGGCCGGGTCGATGCCGTTGTACGTGTCGGCGATGGTCGCCCAGTGCTCGGGCTGTCCGACGAACAACCGCGGGCGCCTGTCGATCTGTTCGGCGTCGAGCAGTTCACCGAACGCGAGATCGCACCCGATGATGTTGCTGCCTGCCCCGGCCACGAGAACGACGTTGTCCGGCGCGGTGAAGCCGAGGGACTCCCACATCTCGTAGGCGATGGTCTTGGTGCCCTGAAGGAACATGGGGTGCCAGTTGTGGCTGGCGTAGGGGATGTGCTCCGACTGTCGGATCGCCTCGTCCGAGACTTCGCCGCGGGTGCCGTGCACGACCTCGATCTCGGCTCCGTAGGCGCGGGCCTGGAGGATCTTGGCCGCCGAGGTGGCGGCCGGGACGATGATCTTCGCGCGGATACCGGCCGCGGCGGCGTAGGCGGCCACCGCGGACCCGCCGTTGCCCGAACTGTCCTCAAGCACGCGCTTGGCGCCGTGCGCCGCGAGGTGGGACATCATCACCGACACGCCCCGGTCCTTGAAGCTGGAGGTCGGGTTGAACCACTCCAGCTTGAAGTGGACGCGTCGGCCGGCCCAGTCGACAGGAATCATCGGCGTACACCCCTCGCCCAGGCTCACCCGGCGGGCGGCCGGGACGGGCAGCGCCGCGTGGTAGCGCCATACGGACCGTTCGGAGGTGTCGATCTGCTCGGGGCGCAGGCCCGGCAGTGCACTGACGGACAGGGGGCTGCCGTCCTCGCCCCGCCAGCGGGGATCGTCCAGGGAGTAGCGCTTTCCGGATCGGTCGTACAGGTCGGGGGCGGCGACGGCTGAAGGCTGTTCGGCGTTCATGGGCGGTTCCGGTTCTCCTCGCTCGATGTGCCGTCGTGCTGTCGTGCTGCCGTGCCGCAGGTTTTGCACAGTCGGCACGGACAGTGGCACTCAGCGGACTCATCGTTGACGGCGTTCGAGGTAACGGGTCATCAACTCCCAGTACACCAGGGTCAGGGCCATCTGCGCACCGGTGGCCGACGCGGCGGCGACCGGCCGACGCCGGTACGCAGCAGCCACCGCGACGACCGAGGCACCCGCGGCCGAAGCGTTGACGACCAGGGCCAGGTCCTTCGGCCGCTCCGCGATCCACTGCTTCTCACCGAGAATCGCCCGGGTCGACCAGGCCCGATCATCCGCCGGTTCGGGGAAGAGCACCGGATTGAGCGCGAACCACGTCGTCGTCGCTGCCGCGTGCGGCCAGCTGCGGGTCCACACGGGCAGCAGGACCAGCGGAGTGGTGGCCCAACGCGACCACGCACTCCAGGGGTTGGCGTGTCGCGCCCAGACGGTTCGCCGTACTCGGGCGAGCCGGATCGTGAGATCGCTTCTCATGGTGTGGCCTTTCCGGGACGTGATCCTCCGTCACGCCGACCAGACTTCCCGGCACACCCCGGCCGACGATAGGTCACCCGTGCCGGGCGGTCCAGGGGCCCCACGCGGCATCCTCGACTCGGGCGGCGACGCCGGTTTCGCCGGGCCCGCGCAACGCCATCGGGCTCTGGGACGGCCACGAAGTACATCCACGTACATCGACGCCGCCGTCTACCAGCGCCGGACCTGGAGGGAGTCGGGAGAGCACTTCTCCCGCCTGCCCCCGGTACAGCACCGCGACCGGAACCTGCTCGGCCACAGCTTCACCGTCATCGTCCCGGGTTTCCGCGCCCTGCACCCGCTGCTGCCCGCCCCTCGACATGCCGAAGTGGTGGAGAGGGGGGCGGTGCAGGGCTGAACCGGCGCCCAGCCGGGCTACGCGGGGGCCGCCGTTACTGCCCGGCCGCAGCCGGGTCGGAGGCGCGCGCAGGGGCGTCGCGGACGCCGAGTCGCAGGTGCTCGACGTGATAGAGCGCCTGGTCGAGGAGTTCGGCGACGTGGCTGTCGTACAGGGCGTAGACGATCGACCGACCGTGACGTTCGCCGGTGACCAGGCCGAGGTTGCGCAGCAGACGCAGTTGGTGGGAGCAGGCGGAGGCTTCCATGCCGACCGCCTCGGCGAGATCGCTCACCGAGCAGGCGCCTTCCTGGAGGCGGGCCAGGATGTGCAGCCGGGACGGGGTGGCGAGGGCCTGGAGGGTCGCTGCGACGTCGGCGGTACCCACGGCGTCGAGGCGCTCGCGTGTGGTGGCGTTGCTGGTGGTGCCGGTTCCGTGACCCATGGAGCCATCATACCGATGACACATGAAGACCTGTTCATGTATTCCTGTATGGTGGTGCCGTCGTCCCCGGTTCGCCCCTGAAGGGTTGTTTTGTCATGTCTTCTGTTCTGGACCAGCGGGCCGCGCCGCCCGCCGCCGCGTCGCGGTCGGGGGCGCCGATGCGCCGGACGCGCTTGCTGGCGCTGCCGGAAGCCCGGTGGGCGCTGGCGGCCCTGGTGCTGTTCCTCCTCGCGCTGCCCGTGCACCTGCTCGGCGGGCCGGCGTGGCTGTCGGGCACGCTGTTCGCCGCCACCTACTGCGCCGGCGGATGGGAGCCGGGGTGGGAGGGTCTGAAAGCACTCAAGGACAAGACCCTGGACGTGGACCTGCTCATGGTGGTGGCCGCCCTCGGCGCGGCGGCGATCGGCCAGGTCCTCGACGGCGCGCTGCTGATCGTCATCTTCGCCACCTCCGGCGCCCTGGAAGCCGTGGCCACCGCCCGCACCGCGGACTCCGTACGCGGCCTGCTCGACCTCGCTCCCACCACCGCGACGCGGCTGCTGCCCGACGGCACCGAGGAGAGCGCCGACACCGCGCACCTCGCGGTCGGCGACACCCTCCTGGTCCGCCCCGGCGAACGGGTCGGCGCCGACGGTCGGGTCCTGGACGGCACGAGCGACGTCGACCAGGCCACCATCACCGGCGAGCCGCTCCCGGTGGCCAAGCGGGCGGGCGACGAGGTGTTCGCCGGCACCGTTAACGGCACCGGCGCCCTGCGGGTGCGCGTCGAACGCGACCCGCGGGACTCGGTGATCGCCCGGATCGTCAAGATGGTCGAGGAAGCCTCCGAAACCAAGGCCCCCACCCAGCTGTTCATCGAGAAGATCGAGCAGCGGTACTCGATCGCCATGGTCCTGGCGACCCTCGCCGTCTTCACCGTCCCGCTCGCGTTCGGTGACGCGCTTCAGTCCGCACTGCTGCGGGCCATGACGTTCATGATCGTGGCCTCGCCGTGCGCGGTCGTGCTGTCCACCATGCCGCCGCTGCTGTCGGCGATCGCCAACGCCGGACGGCACGGCGTCCTGGCCAAGTCCGCCGTCGTCATGGAACGCCTCGGCCAGGCCGACATGGTCGCCCTGGACAAGACCGGCACCCTCACCGAAGGCACCCCGCGCGTCACCGACATCCATCCCTTCCCCGGTACGAACCTGGACGAGACCGCCCTGCTGGCCCTGGCCGCCGGAGCCGAGAACCCCAGCGAACATCCCCTCGCGCGGGCTGTCGTGGACGCCGCCCGCGAGCGCGGGCTGCCCCTGCACGAGGCCGTCGGCTTCTCCTCCGTCCCCGGCGAAGGCGTCTCCGCCACCGTCGAGGGCCACGCCGTCCGGGTCGGCTCCCCCGCACGGCTGCTGAACGCCGCCGCTCAGGCGTCGCACCACAAGGCGGTGGCCGACCTGGAGAGCGCCGGGCGCACCACCGTGGCCGTGCTCCGTGACGGCATCGTCGTAGGGGTGCTGGGCATCGCGGACCGGCTGAGGCCCGACGCACGGGCGACCGTCGCCGCGCTCACCGGACTGACCGGCCGCACCCCCGTCCTGCTCACCGGTGACAACGAACGTGCCGCTCGCCACCTGGCCGCAGAGGTGGGTATCACCGACGTCCGCGCCGGGCTGCTGCCCCAGGACAAGGTGGCGGCGGTGAAGGTGTGGGAGGCCGAAGGACGCAGGGTGCTGGTCGTCGGCGACGGCGTCAACGACGCGCCCGCACTGGCCGCGGCCCACTCCGGGATCGCGATGGGCAAGGCGGGCTCCGACCTCGCGCTGGAGACCGCCGACGCCGTCGTCGTCCGCGACGAGCTGGCCACCATCCCCGCGATCGTGCAGCTCTCCCGCACCGCGCGGCGCCTGGTGATCCAGAACCTGGCCATCGCAGGGACGTTCATCACCGCCCTGGTCCTCTGGGACCTGATCGGCACTCTTCCCCTGCCGCTCGGCGTCGCCGGACACGAAGGGTCCACCGTCATCGTCGGCCTCAACGGCCTGCGCCTGCTGCGCGAAGCCGCCTGGCCCCGCATCGCCGGAGACGCCACGTGAGCGAACGGATCCGCGACACCGTGCCGCGGGCGGGGGCGGGACGGAGCCAAGGTGCGGGGACGGAGGTGGAGGCAGGTGCGGGGGCGGGGCGGGCGCGGGGGCGGGGCGGGCGCGGGGGCGGGGCGGGCGCGGGGGCGGCACGGCCCGCGTTCACCGGCTGTCACTGTTGTCGCCGTGGGACCGCGAGGGTGCCCGGCTCCGACCGCGTAAGGGTGGCTGCCCGGGCGAGGACGGGAAACGTCACCAGAGCACGTGAAGCTTGCGGCAGCCGCGGGAACCGGCCCTCGCGCATGCGCATCCTTCCCGTTCCGCGCAGTCCCGCCTCCGGGCGCAGGTCCGTTCCGCGTACGGGCACAGACTTGTTCCGGGTACGGACTTGTTCCACGTACGGGCACAGGAGTCGCGCGGTTCGTCAGTGACGTAGCCGGGCAGCTGCGGCCAGAATCGGGGTGCTCACGACGGTGGCCGCGGCGCCGAGCGTGGTGTCGGTGGCCAGGATCCACCGGACGGTCCTCATGGCCCGAGTGAGGACTTCGCTGCCGCGTCGGCGCATGTCGGCCTCGAAGTGAGCCACCGCGTCGGTGAGGGTTGCGGTGCCGTTCGCCACGGCGCTGAGATGCGTGAGCAAGCCGGCGGCGTCGCGGATGGCGGCGCCCGCTCCCATGCCGGCGGTCGGCGGCGTCGCGTGGACCGCGTCGCCCAACGCGGTGATACGACCCGTGGGCCAGGGTGCGAGATCCTCTGCGCGGGTGGAGGCGGCGTTGAAGCGGAATCCGGCCATGCTGTGCGGGTCGGCTCGGGCGATGACGTCGAGTGTGTGCGCCGCCCAGCCCCGCTCGCGGAATCCGTCCAGCAGCGCGGCCCGCAGCTCGTCGGCACGCAGGTCGCGCAGCGAATCGGTTGCGGTGGATTCGGGGAACATGGCGCCCCAGATGTAGGTGGGTTCGGTGGTGACCGACATCCGCAGCTCGGGGACGTCGAGCGCGGTGTTGCCGACGGGGTCCAGGAAGCCGATGTAGAGCGCTCCTCCGCGCGGGCCGATCGCCATCCCCGATCGTGGCCCGATGCGCTGGTGCTCACCGGGGCCGAGGTCTCGCCGAAGGGTGCGGCCGGAGAACCCGACGATGCCGGCCGGCCTGTTGGTCGGGCCTCCCGCCAGGTGGCGGGCGACGACGGAGTGGGAGCCGTCCGCGCCCACCACCAGGTCCGCCGAGACCGGCTCCCCGTCGGTGAACGACACTCGGGGCGCGCCGTGGCCGTCGTGATCGACGCCGGACACCTCGCGTCCCAAGTGCAGGTCGTCCCCGACGGCTTCGGCCAGCAGCGTCCGCAGGGTGATCCGATCGACGTCGACACTCGCACTGTCGCCGAGGTCCGGCCCGAGGCCCAGCAGCCTGCCGCGGCGATCCCAGATCGCGTCGCGCTCGCGCAGCCGCAGCGCCGACCCCGAGGCCAGCAAGCGCTGCATGATCCTCGGTTCCACCAGAGCTTCGAGTGCCGTCCGCGCCCGCCCGTCCAGGGTGATGTGGTAGCCGCCCGTCGCCGCCACATCGGTGTCGCGGTCGAACACCGCCACCTCGAACCCCCGGCGACGCAGCCCCGCCCCGAGGGCGAGCCCGCCGATCCCGCCGCCCACCACGACCACCCGCATACCCGACCGTCCTTTCCCCGCCGCTCACCGAACGGAGCCCACCCTGACACCGGTAGTGGCCACCGAACGGCCACTACCGGTGTCAGGGTGGGACGATGGCGCACACCTCACACCGGGCCCTGCGGCTGTTGTCCCTGCTCGGGTCAGGACGGCAGTGGTCGCTGCGCGAGCTGGCCGACCGGCTCGAAGCAAGCGCACGTACCGTCCGGCGCGACATCGAAACCCTGCGAGCGCTCGACTACCCGATCACCACCGTGCGCGGCCCGGACGGGGGCTACCGGCTGGAGGCCGGACCGGACCTGCCGCCGTTGCTGTTCGACCAGGAGCAGGTCCTCGCCATCGCGGTGGCCCTCCAGACCGCGCCCAGCACCATGTTCGGCCTCGGGGACGACGCGGCACGGGCGCTGGCGGCGCTGCACCAGGTGATGCCCCCTGCGCTGCGCGCATCCATGGAGTCCCTGCGCCTGACCCGGCTGCAGAACTACTGGGAGTTCCCCGCACCGCCCATCGACCCGGCCGCCCTCACCACCGTCGGAGCCGCGGTGCGCCGCCGCCACCTCCTCGTCACCGAGACACTGCGCCCCGACGGCACACGCCCCGAACCCGGTGATTCCGACTACGCGCCGGCCCGCCGCGTCGAGCCGCACCACCTGGTCGTCTGGGCCGCCCGGTGGTATCTGGTCGTCTACGACCTCCAGGACGACGCATGGCGAGTGCGTCGCGTCGATCGGCTGCACCCCCGCACCACCACGGCGCACTTCGCCGCCCGCCCGCTTCCGCACCACGACCTCGCCCATTTCGTGATGAGCACGCACGACCGCGAAGACACCCCCGCCGTCTGGCCGTGCACCGGCTCCGCCCGGCTCGACCTGCCCGCGCGCATCGTGGCTCGCTGGGCCCCGGGCGGCTCCGTCGTGGAACACCTCGACACCGCGTCCTGCCGCCTTACTCTCGGCGCCTGGTCCTGGGCCGGCGTCGCCGGCATCCTCGCCACCTTCGACGCCGAACTCACCGACCTCCATCCACCCGAACTCGTTCACGCATGCCGCCGGCTCGCCCGCCGATGGGCCGCTGTCCCCGGCTCCGAGGACCTCGGGCCTCCTCGTGCGCAGTAGTGCAGTAGTACTGGCGGACCACGACGTCCCGGAGAACACACGCGGCGGTGGCTCCATCCGGCTGAGCCCCAGCGTGCCCGTCGACCACGGTGTCGCCGCGCGAAGCCGCGAGGACACGACAGCGTCAGTTCCGCGCCAACTGCCGGAACCAGCGCAGCACTTCCGCCGTGCCCCGCACGTTCGATCCCAGGTGTCGCGACCCCTGGTGGACGACCGCTCCCAGGTCCACCACCTTTGGCTCGACTCCCCGGCTCCGCAAGGACTCCGCGCAGTGCGCCGTGTTGGCGGTGGTGGCCTGCTCGTCGTCGACGGCCATGTACAGCCGGACCGGCGCCCGGGGCGTCCAGTCGCGGCACACACTGTCCGTCTCGCGCAGGGCGTACGCGAGACCGCCCCGAGGGTGGGCCAGCAGGTCCAGGCCGTAGGGCGTGAGCAGGTCGCTCAGCGAGTCCGGTGTGCCTTCGAAGAGCTGACGTCCGGTGTGCTCCCCGTCGAAGAGCGCTTCGACGGCGGGGACCCGGAAGACCTCGGCCGGATCGTCGTACACACGGTGGACGCGGTTGAAGGCGACCAGCGTGTACGCCGCGTAGATCACGCTCGACTTCCGATCCAGCTCCCCCGCGAGCAGCGCCGGGAGTTCCGCTCCCCCGAAGTCGTACGCACCGCTGATGGGCGCGAGGGCGCCGAGCCCGAAGTACCGGTCCTCGCCCGCCTGCAGGCTCCGGCCGAGACCGAGGGCGGCGGAGGCTCCCTGCGAGAAGCCGGTGACCAGGACCTTCCGGTCGAGGGGGTGGAAGTCGCGGGCCGCTCGGAGCAGGTCCAGGGAGGCGGACGCCTCGGACGGGACGTGCATCCAGGGGTGCGGGCCCGGCCCCTTGCCCATCCCGAGGTAGTCGGGCGCCACGGCGGCGAACCCGGCCGAAGCGTAGGCGACGGGCGGTGCGGTCAGGAAAGTACCGCGCTGCATCGACGGTGCGTCGTCGCGGTGGCTGCCGGTGCCGTGCGCGAACGACACGGCGCGCAGCCGTCCTTCGCGGCCCCGCGGGAGGACGAGCAGACCGCTGGCCGTGGTCGGGCGACCCTGCGGGTCGATCGTCCGGTAGGTGAGGCGGTGGGCGACCACCCCATGGCGCACCTGGGAGGCGTCGAAGCCCGCCTTCGTCAGCTCGGCCGCGACGGCTCCGCGGGTTTCCAGGCTGTAGAGCCGCTCGGCGTGCAGCAGGGTGCCGCGGTTTTTCTGGTGCGAGGACGGTGCGACGTCGACGTGGGCCGGTGCTGCGTGCGCACCCGTGGCCCCGACTACGGGGCCGACGAGCATGACGGCGCAGGTCATCACGGTGCTGAGGCGGCGGCGTGCAGGCACAAGAGTCTCCTCAAGTCGGTACGTACGTTGTTGAGTTGACTCTCTCCGTCGCGACCGCCGCACGCACTGGTGCAGTCCCCCGAGGCGCACGGGGGCTGTCCGGCGCTCGCTGTATCCTGCCTGCTCAAGATCCGCAGCATCGGAAACGAACGCTCCCGCACCGGCTCTCCGAGTGAGCACGGGTACTCATGCGTCCGTGAGTGATACGGGGGGCGGTGACGGAAAGTCAGTGGACGGGTGCCGCAGGGCAGACGGCGCGTCCGCAGCGCGTCCGTCACCGCCGGCGCATGTGTTGATCATGTCGCGGACTCCACAGAAACCTTCCCGCCTCCGAAAGGGGAACGCCTTGCGCACCGCAGGATCACGTCCGTCCCGCCGCACCGCACTCGCTCTCGGCTCCGGTACGGTCCTCTCCGTAGCCCTGTCACTCGGCGGAACGGCGCACGCCGTGACTGCCGGGCCCGGACTCACCGCGCGGCTGAGGAAGCTTGAACGGGAGCACGACGCCCGCCTGGGCGTGTTCGCCCGCGACATGCGCACAGGCAGGGTGGTGGCGTACCGCGCGGACGAACGCTTCCCGATGTGCTCACTGTTCAAGACCATCGCCGCCGCGGCCGTGCTGCGTGACCTCGACCAGAACGGGGAATTTCTTTCCCGGCGCATCCGGTACACCGCCGAGGACGTGGCGAACTCGGGCTACTCCCCCCGTACCGGCATCGCCGAGAATCTCCAGAACGGCATGACCGTCGCCCAACTGTGCGAGGCGACCATCTGTTACAGCGACAACACCGCGGGAAACCTGCTGCTCCGTGAGCTGGGAGGGCCGACCGCCCTCACCCGGTTCTGCCGCTCGATCGGGGACGGCAGGACCCGGCTCGACCGGTGGGAGCCCGCACTCAACTCGGCGGAACCGTGGCGTGTGAGCGACACCACCACTCCTCACGCCATCGCCCGGACCTACGCGCACCTCACGCTCGGGGCCGCTCTCGCACCCGAGGACCGGGAACGGCTCACCGGCTGGTTGCTCGCCAACACCACCAGCGGCGACCGTTTCCGCGCCGGTCTCCCCGCCGACTGGATCCTCGCCGACAAGACCGGTGGCGGGAGGTACGGAAGCAACAACGACACGGGCATCGCCTGGCGGCCCGATGGCACCCCCGTCGTGATGTCCGTCCTGACGACCAAGCACCGGGAGGACGCACCCGCCGACGACGCACTGGTGGCCAAGACCGCCGCGTTGCTGGCCGCGGAACTCGCCTGACGCTGCGCCGGGAGGACGGGGCAACCCCGTCACGCAGCGCGCCAACCAGATTCGCAGCGCGCGGAGTTCGGCTCGGCGGGGGAAAGCGGCTGAGTCCCTGCGGCGTCGTCACGAACGGGCCGCAGGGTCATCCCGCCGCAGCGGGTCCAGACCGACCGCGGGACAGCCGTGACGTCGGTTAATCGTTTCCACTGGCACTGGTGTTCGCGGCAGGATGAAAGGAATCAGCCAGGAGAAGACACATGATTCCCGCCCGTATCCCGCTCGACCACCTCATGCGGTCCGACGACCTCGCCAAGGCCGTCGACGTCGGCCACGTCTCGCGCAGGACGCACCCCGAACTGCCGCTGTCGATCTACGCGTACACCCGGTCCTGCCAGTACGAACAGGCCTGGAGCCAGGTGACCACGCGGTGCAGGGGGCTGGTGGTCGACGACCTGAGCGGGGAGGTGGTGGCACTGCCGCTGCCGAAGTTCTTCAACGCGGCCGAGCACGGGCTGGACCGTCCGTACGCGCCGGCGCTGCCCGACGAGCCCTTCGAGGTGTACGACAAGGTCGACGGCAGTCTCGGCATCGTCTTCCACTACGCGGGGCGCTGGCACGTGGCGTCCAAGGGGTCGTTCGTCAGCGAACAGGCCCTCTGGGCGGGCCGGTTGCTCGCGGCCCGGGACACGGGCGGGCTGGTGCAGGGGACGACGTACCTCGCGGAGATCCTCTACCCGGAGAACCGTGTCGTCGTGAACTACGGCGACCGGCGCGACCTCGTGCTGCTCGCCGCGTACGGCGCCGACGGTACGGAGGTGCCGCTCACCGACGCCGCGCGGGAGTGGCAGCCGGTAGGTTCGGTCGTGCGGCGGGGCCCGGCGGTGCCGCTCGCCGAACTGGTGGAGATGAGCACGGCGAACAGGCTGCCCGGTGGCGGTACCGCGACCGGCACCGACGCGGAGGGCTTCGTCGTCCGGTTCGCCTCCGGTCTGCGCGCCAAGGTGAAGATCGCGGAGTACGTGCGGCTGCACAAGGTACTGACCGGCGTCACCGAGCGCGACATCTGGCGCGGGCACGGGATCCGGCGCTTCCGGGGCCGTCCGCCGAAGCTGGTGGCGCAGGCGGTGGGCTGCTCGGTCGCGGAGGCGACGGGGACCAGCCCGCTGGACGATCTGCTGGAGCAGGTGCCGGACGAGTTCGACGCGTGGGTGCGCGGGGTGACCGACCGCCTGGAGCGGGCGCTGGCCGAGCGGGAGAGGGGCATCGACCAGGCGTATGCGACGATCGCTCCTCTCGGCGGCGACCGGGCCGCGTTCGCCCGGTCCGTGCAGGAGCTGGACGACCGCACGATGCGCGCCGCGATGTTCCAGCGGCTGGCGGGAAGGCCGACCGACCTGCTGGTGTGGCGGTCCCTGAAGCCCGGCGCCGCCGACCCGTACCGAACCGATGAGGACAGCTGAATCATGCCCGTGGTACATGTGATGACCGGCCTTCCGGCGTCCGGCAAGACCACCGCCGCCCGCGCGCTCCAGGCCGGTTCCGAGGGCCGGATGCGGCGCGTCAACCTGGACGACCTGCGGGCCATGCTCGACCTGCCCGCTGCGCGTGAGCGCGACGGGACCCCCGAGGGGCGCGCGCGTTCCTTCGCGCGTGAGCAGACCGTGCTCGCCGTGCAGGACGCGGCGGTACGGGCGGCCGTGGACGGCGGTTTCGACGTCGTCGTCGACAACACGCACCTGACGCAGCACATCCCGAAGCGGCTCAAGGCGGCGGTGGCGGGGCAGGCCGCGTTCGTGGTGCACGACTTCACGGAGGTGCCCGTGGCGGAGTGCGTGCGCAGGGACGCCGCGCGCGCGAACCCCGTCGGCGAGGACATCATCCGCCTCCTCGACGACAAGCACCGCAAGGCCACCAAGGGGGGCTGGCGGCTCACCGAGGAGTGGCTCAACGACATGCCCGAGGTGACTCCTTACGTTCCCGATCCGTCCCTGCCGTCGGCTGTCATGTGCGACATCGACGGCACGCTCGCGCTGACCGGGGACCGCGGACCGTACGACTTCACCCGCTGCGGTCTTGACGTGCTGAACCCGTCCGTGCGGGACGCCCTGTGCGCGTTCCGGCAGGCCCACGGGGACGTGCTCGTGCTGCTGTCCGGGCGCGGCGAGGAGTTCCGGGAGCAGACCGAGGAGTGGCTGGCGCGGCACGACGTGCCGTACGACGAGCTGTGGATGCGGCCGGCGCGTGACCAGCGGCGTGACGACGTCGTCAAGGCGGAGCTCTTCGACGCGCACGTGCGGCGGCGGTACGCGGTGCGCGTGTCACTGGACGACCGGGACAGGGTGGTCGAACTGTGGCGCCGGATGGGGCTGCCGACCTGGCAGGTGAACTACGGCAGGTTCTGAGCACGCTGTCCGCTGCGGCGGTGCGGGGAGCGGTGGACGGGCCGGCGGGGCCGTGCGTTCCGCGTCGCGGGGGTGGGAAATTCCACTGCCGAAGCGCGGAGGCCATGATTCCGGCTGCGTTACGTTCAAGTGATGCGCCCCTTCGCCTCCCCTTCTCTGCGGCATGTGCTCGCTGTTCTGGCTGCCACCGCGGTCACCGCCCTCGCCGGGGCCCCTGCCGCCGCGGCGGGCGGGAACGACGCGGCGAGGACGCTGCCGGCGCACATGTCGACGGCCGGCGGCGAGCTGCTGGGCAGGCCGGGGCCGCAGGTCGGCGCGGGGGCGCCCGCGCTGCCGCACGGGATCTCGGCGCTGTCGTGGATCGTCGCGGACGCGGACACCGGCCAGGTGCTCGCGGCGGCCAACGCGCACTGGGCGCTGCCCCCGGCGAGCACGTTGAAGATGCTCTTCGCGGACACGGTCCTGCCCGTCGTTCCGCACGGCGTCCGCCACCGGGTCACCGGGGACGAGCTGAGGGGCATGGGCGCCGGTAGCAGTGCGGTGGGCGTCGTTCCCGGGCAGCAGTACGCGGCCGCCGACCTGTGGCGGGGCGTGTTCCTGCGGTCCGGGAACGATGCCGTGCACGTGTTGGCCGCGATGAACGGAGGCGTGGCGAAGACGGTCGCGGACATGCAGAAGCGGGCCGAGGACCTCGGCGCGAGGGACACCCAGGTGCGCAGTCCCGACGGCTACGACACTCCCGGTCAGGTCTCGTCGGCGTACGACCTGGCGTTGTTCCTGCGTGCCGGACTGAAGAACGCGGACTTCAGGGAGTACTGCTCCACGGCCGACGCGGAGTTCCCCGGCGGGCCCGGCACCAGGGGCAAGCCGTTCGGTATCGCCAACACCAACCGGATGCTGTCGGGCATCGGCGGGGTGGCGAAGTACCCCGGTCTGATCGGCGGCAAGAACGGTTACACCACGCACGCGGGCAACACGCTCGCCGAGGCGGCCCGCCGCGACGGCCGCACCTTGCTGGTGACGGTGATGAACCCGCAGACGCACCGGCCCGACGACGTGTACACGCAGACGCGCTCCCTGCTGGACTGGGGGTTCTCGGCCGTCGGCCGGGCCGCTCCGGTCGGCAGCCTCGACCCGGTCGCGCCGGCCCCGGCCGCTCCTCCGTCCCCCCGGGGAGCCGGTGGCGCCTCCGCCGCCGAATCCTCGTCGGCGCCGCTCGGCGCGCTGGGCTGGACCGGCGCCGGGGCGTCGGCCGTCGTTGCCGGCGGTGCCGTCCTGCTCGCCGCCCGCCGCCGCGGGAGCGGGCGGGTCCGGGCCGGGCACGCCGCTGCTCCGGCTGCTCGACGGGCGGGTACGGGCCGGCGTCGCAGGGGGTGACGCGGGCGGTGGCACGGTCGCTGCGCCGGGTGGCCGACCGGTCCCGGGGGCGGTGATCCACCGGGCCCGGGGGCGTTGTCAGTGGTGGCGGATATGTTCAGTCGTGTCCCGCTGAACAGGCACGGAAGTGCCTTTTGCTGCCTAGGAGATGGTGTCTTGTCGGAGTGGGAGAGGTCGAGCACGACGCGGGTGGTCGCGCCCGCGAGGCCACGCAAACTGGCGAAGGTTCCTTTCGTCGAGCTGGCCGACGGCCGATTGCAGGGGGTGGTCTCCAGCGGTTCGGACATCGCGCGGGTGTACGTCTCTTCGGTCGTGGCCGGCAGCTACGCGTTCGCGTGCAGCACCAACAACAACCGGCCCTGCGGCGGCGCCCGCGGCGCGTACTGCAACCACATACGGGCGCTGATCAACGAGGCGGTCCTGCAGTACGGCCCGGAGCGCGTCGCCCGCTACCTGAGGGTCGAGGCCGGAGCGGACGAGGGGCCGAGCGCGCAGAGCATCGCGGACGGCATGAGCAGCACCCGGCCGCCGCAGGGCGACGCGGCGGCTGCGGCTCCGGTGTTCAGCCGGTTCCTGCGCCATCTGTCGTACCTCGAACTCGCGCCCGTGACCACGCCCTTGCCGGAGATGCAGTGGTTTCCGCCGACCAGGGCGGTGGCGTGATGCGTGCGGACGTACTGGCGGAGGGCGTTCCGGGGCTCGACGAGGCGCTGGCGGCGGTCGACGGTTTTGACTCGGCGCTGGTCGCCGGGCTGTTGCGGCCTCCGGCGGCGACGGCCGCGGGGGTGACGGGGCTCGCACGGGCGGTCGCGGGGTCGCCGCTGGCGGGCCGGGTGGCCGAGGCGGCGGACAGGACGGTGGCGGGTGCGGCGGGCGAGGACCATGTCGTGGCCCTGGCCGCGGCGCGTACGGCGCTGCTCGGTTCCGTGCACGACGCGCTCCTCGATCGGATCGCCGAGGCGACCGGGCGGGCGACCGCAGAGAACGGGGCGCCGCAGGGCAGTGGGCCGCCGGTGGAGAACCTGCACGCGGCCGCGCGGTCCTGGTTGGTGGATCTGGCGCGGACCGGTTGGCGCGGCATCGACCACGAGGCGGTGGCCGGGGTGGCTCCGGTCGTCCAGGCGATGCTCGCGGAGCCGCACCTGCGCAGGGCGGCGACGCTGCTGGACGGGTTCGCGGTCGAACTCGCCGCGTCCTGCCCAGGGGCGACTCTGGAGAGGGTTCCGGCGCGCCGTTGGGCGGATCTGTGGTCGCGGGCGTTGCTGCTGACGCTGCCCGGCGCGGCGGAGGTGCCCGAGGCCGGTGTGGTCACGGGGCGTCTGCTGCCGCTCGGCGTCGATCTGCAGGAGCACGCCGGGGCGGTGCAGGCCCAGGTCCACGCGGTGCTGGAGCCGGACGGCGGAGCTGCGCCCCGGGTGGTACGGGCGAGTGTGTCGGCGCCGAAGCCGGATTCGGTCGTCGGCGCGGGTCTGTGGCAGTTGCTGCGGCCGCACATGTCGCTGCTGGCGGCGGCCGGTGAGGGCCGGGCGATGGAACTGACCGACATGCCGGTGACCGTCGAGGGCGACCTGCTCTGGGACGACGCGCGGGCCCGGCCGGGTGGGAACGCCGAGGCGTTCGTCACCGCCCGCGTCGTGCTGCCCACGGCCGTCGACGCGGCGGCGGCGCCGCTGGGCCGGCATCCGGCGCGGATCGCGGTGCCCGTCTTCCTGGAGGGGTACGGGGCCGCGAAGGGCGACGGCGTGCTGACGTTCACCGTCGGCGGGCATCCGCTCGCCGTGGACGTCGACCGCGTTCCGGTCGCGTCGCCGCTCACTGCGGAGGCGGTCGCCGCGTCGGGCGCGTGCATCGGGCTGCTGCGCTGGGACGCGGGGTCGTACCGTCTCCAGCCGCTGGCCGTCGAGGCGACCGTGCGGAAGAAGCCGGTGACGCTGCATGCCGGTGGGTGGGCCGGGGGCACTGCCGACAAGGTGGGCGCCAAGGGGGAGAAGGCGGCCACGGATGCGGTGACCGTGCTGCGGGAACGGGCGGGAAGGCTGTTGCGGAAATGACGACTCATCAGGAGGGCTGGACGCCGCGGGCCGGTGAGGCGGGCAACGCCGACGAGAATCGGCGTCAGGTTCTGTACTGGCGGCTGCTGGCGCGCCTCTTCGATACCGAGGAGCAGGCCGCGCTGGAGTCGGCGGGGCTGGCCGTCGTGGAGGACATCGGGCTGCCCGCCGCGTTGCTGGACCCGCGGGCGTCGGTGGACTCGGTCGTGCAGCGGCACCCCGAACTCGCACCGGAGTTCGAGGGGTTGCTGATCCCCGAGGTCGCCGAGGACGAGGTGCGGGACCGGGACGCCGAGGTGCGGCGGGCCGCACTGGTGTCGAAGGTGCTGCTCAACGTCTTCGCCGCCGCGCCCGCTTCGGTCGGCGCCGGTCAGCTCGCACAGTGGCAGTCGGACGCGGGCTGGCTGGAACGTGGGCTCGGTTGCGGGCCGGGTGAGCTGCGCGGCGGACGCAGGGGCGGCGGGACGGCTGCGGGAGCCGGGCCGAGCGGCTCCGGTGGCGGCGCCGGCACACCCGACCTCAGCCGTCTCCTTCCGGCGATCGGCCCGGAACTGGGGGCGATCGAAGGCGAGCTGGTCTCACGGATGAAGCTGCGCGAGGTGCTGGCCGATCCCCGGCTCGCCTCGCAGCTGACGCCGAGCATGTCGCTCATCGAGCAGTTGCTGCGGGACAAGAACAACCTCTCGGGCGTGGCGCTGGCCAACGCGAAGGATCTGATCCGCCGGTTCGTCGACGAGGTCGCCGAGGTGCTGCGTACCCAGGTCGAGAAGTCGACGGTGGGCGCCCTGGACCGGTCGGTACCGCCCAAGCGCGTCTTCCGCAACCTGGATCTCGACCGGACGATCTGGAAGAACCTCACCAACTGGAGCCCGGAGGAGGAGCGGTTGTACGTCGACCGCCTCTACTACCGGCACACCGCCCGCAGGACGACGCCCCAGCGGCTGATCGTCGTGGTGGACCAGTCGGGGTCCATGGTCGACTCGATGGTCAACTGCACGATCCTCGCGTCGATCTTCGCGGGGCTGCCGAAAGTCGACGTCCATCTGATCGCGTACGACACCCAGGCACTCGACCTCACTCCGTGGGTGCACGACCCGTTCGAGACCCTGCTGCGCACTCAGCTGGGCGGCGGCACCGACGGCACGGTGGCCATGGCGCTGGCCCGGCCGAAGATCTCCGAGCCGCGCAACACCGTCGTGGTGTGGATCTCCGACTTCTACGAATGGCAGAGCGGACCGCTCTTCGAGAGCATGGCCGCCGTTCACCGCTCGGGGGCCAAGTTCATTCCGGTCGGCTCGGTGACCAGCGCGGGCCGCGGCAGCGTCAACCCGTGGTTCCGCGAGCGGTTCAAGGACCTCGGCACGCCGGTGCTGTCCGGCCACATACGCAAGCTCGTCCACGAGCTCAAGACCTTCCTCACCGCTTAGCGGCACCCCTCCCTCGGGCTCCACGCCCCGGTCCGGCCTGCCCGGACACACCCACCACCCGACCAGAAAGGCACGACATGTCCGAACTGCTGCGCGCTCCTGCCGAGACCAAGTACGCCGAGGAGCTGGACTGGCTGGAGTCCGTCGACGACCAGCCCAAGCCGTTCTCGTGGCGGCTGTCGCCGAAGATGGCCCGGCTGTTCATCCTGGGCTCCGAGCCCTCGGACGGCCTGGACCGGAAAATCTCTCAGAAGTGGTACGGCGACCGCAGCTTCGTCGAGCGTTCCCTCGTGACACTGGCCTCGGACCGCGGTCTGCTCCTCATAGGCGACCCCGGTACGGGCAAGAGCTGGCTGGCGGAGCTGCTCGCCGCCGCGATCAGCCGCAACTCCACGCTGGTGGTGCAGGGCACGGCCGGCACCACCGAGGACCACATCAAGTACTCCTGGAACGTGTCGATGGTGATCGCCAAGGGGCAGTCGCGGGAGTCGATGATCCCCTCGCCGATCATGACGGCGATGGAGACCGGCGCGATCGGCCGCATCGAGGAGCTGACCCGCTCCACCAGCGATGTGCAGGACGCGCTGATCTCCATTCTCTCCGAGAAGTACATTTCGGTGCCCGAGCTGGACAGTGAGGGCATCGTCTTCGCCAAGCCCGGATTCTCCGTCATCGCCACGGCCAACAGCCGGGACCGGGGCGTCAACGACCTGTCGTCGGCCCTCAAAAGGCGTTTCAACTTCGTCCGGATCCCCGTGGTGACGAACCGCAGGAGCGAGGCGGAGATCGTCCGCTTCCGCACCGAGGAACTGCTCAGCCGCCACCAGCTCGACCTGGAGGTGCCCCCGACCCTGCTCGACGTGCTGCTCCGGAGCTTCGCCGACCTGCGGGCCTCGGCGGCGGCGGCCGGCAGCGACGACGAGAAGCTGGAGTCGGCGCTGTCGAGCGCCGAGCAGATCGGCGTGCTGGAGGACGCGATCCTGCACAGCAACTTCTTCGGGGCACGCGCCCTGACCGCCCGGACGCTGGCGTCCTCGCTGGTCGGTTCGCTGGCCCGGCGCGAACCGGAGGACCTGGCCATCCTCAACAAGTACCTGCACGGTGTCGTCGAGCCGCGCAGCCGGGAGGAAGGCGGCGAGTGGCCGGAGTTCCTGGAGGGCGGCCGCGACACGATCGCGACCCTGTCATGAGCAGTGCGCTGAACGCCCCCGGCCGGGAGAGCCCCTACGAGGCGGGCGCCTTCGCAGCGCTGCGTGCGCAGTTGCACGAGGCCGCCGCGACCTTCGCGGACGCGGCCTCCGCCGACGGCCCCGGCACCCTGGAGGCCATCCTCCTGGGCATGGTCGACGACGTGGACAGGGCGGCGCGCGAACCGCTGGAGATCTTTCCCGTCTGTCACCACTCCCCCGCCTCGGCACTCGCGATGGCCCGCCGGCTTCGGGAGAAGCAGCCCAAGGTGGTCTATCTGGAGCTGTGCGAGGACATGGCACCGCTGCTCACCGAACTGCGCAACTGCCGGCTGCCGGTGGCGGTCCAGGCCTTCGCCACCCAGGTGTCCGGTTTCCCGGCCGAGTGGTCGCCGCTGTCCGTGGTCGCGCCCCTCACGGAGGCCTCTGCGGAGTACCAGGCCATCGCGTACGCGCTGGACACTCCCGGGGTCGAGCTGGTCCTGGTGGACCGCTCCTCGGACCACGTCTTCCAGTGGGACGCGCGGGCGAAGGCGCCGGAGGAATCCGCGGGCACGGACGCGCCGCCCGCCGAGGAGGAGGCAGCACTGCACGGGGACGCGGTCGGAGTGAAGATCGGTGATCTGCGTCCCCGCTTCGCCGAACTGGAGGAGCACCTGCTGCGGCACGGCAGGGTGCGGCACTGGTCGGAGTGGTGGCACCAGTACGTCGAGCTGCCGCTCGGAAGCAGTGACCACGACACGTACCGGCAGGTCATGCTGCTGGTCGGCAGCCTGTTCCGGCGGCTCGCACCCGGTGACGCGGACAGGGTCCGGGTGGACGAGGACCGCGAGCGCTACATGTGGACGCGGATGCGCGAGCACCTGGCCGCCTCCGGCACCGACCCGCGGGACTGCGTATACGTCTGCGGCGCCTTCCACGCGGCCAGCCGGGTCGAGGAGTTCGGGGTGCACGGCTCCGGCACCTTCGAGATCGCGCCGCGCACCGCGACCAAGTGGCAGCACGGGCTGATTCCCTCCAGCCATGCGGCGATCGAGGCGCAGTTCTCCCTCGCCGCGGGGTCGGTGTCGATCGCCGCGACCCTCTGGGCGAAGAACCTCAAGCGCACCGGGGTGCGGCCGTTCCGGCTGGCGGGGCAGGCGGGGACGAAGAAGCCGCCGAAGGCGCGGGCCGGTGGTCGGGCGGGCGCGGTTTCCCCGGCCGTCACGCCCTCGGACCGACTGACCGGATTCCTGCACCAGCCGCCCGTACTGGACCGGTTGGACGAGGAGGAGCTGCTGGGCTGGTCGGTGGAGATCGTGCGGGCCGCGCGCCGCAACGGCTATCTGGCGTCGACCGCCGACGCCATCGCGGTGTTCGAGACGTCGATCCTGCTGGCCGGGATGCGCGACCGGGCCAAGCCCACGCCGTACGACTTCCAGGACGCGGCCGTCACCTGCATCGAGAAGGACACCGTGCCGGGGCGCCGCGACGTGCGGCGTCTCGTGGAGATCATGCTGGGAGGCGACCGGGTCGGGCAGGTCGGTTACGACGCGCTGCCGCCGCTGGCCCGCGACGTGCACGACCGGCTCGCTCCGTTGAACCTTGCGCTCCAGCGGCGCGGCGTGCAACGTGCCCTGCTGGACATCGCGTCCCGCCCCGAACTGGCGGCGTGCTCGGATGTGTTGTGGATACTGCGCCGCCTGATGCCGCAGGGCACCGCCAGGCCGATCATGGGTGAGCGCGCCCTGGGCGAGCGGTCGATCCAGGAGTCGTGGGACCTGGCGCTGGGCACGCATCAGCGGGCGTTGATCGAGCTGGGGTACGAGGGCGTCAGCATCGAGCAGGTGCTGGAGCAGCGGCTGCGTCGCACCGCGTACGGCCCGCAGGCCACCGCGGCGACAGTCCTGGGAGCGGTGGAGGACGCCGCGCTGTACCTGGGAGGCGGCCGGCTCGCCGACGAGCTGGGCCGTCACGCGCTGGCGGTGCTGTCCGCGGAGCGGACCGTGGACGGGGCGCCGGAGGTCCTGCGACGGGCCCGCAGGCTGCTGGCGTACTACCGTACGAGCCAACCGGTGCTGCCCTCGTGGATCGAGGCCTTCACCAAGGCCGGATACGCGCACTACTGCACCCTGCTGCCGACGGCCTTCGGTGACGACGACGCCGGAGTGCGGCAGGTGGCCGCGATGCTGGGCTTCCTGTTCGGCATGGAGTCGCTGGCGCTGTCGCTGGGCTGCGACCGCGGTCAACTGGAGCTGGCGGTCGTCCAGTCGCATCCGCGGGGGCCGGAGAAGACGGCGCTGCTGTGGGCGGCGCAGAACCACCTGGGGCGATTGCCGCTCAGCGAACTGCGGTCGAGGTGCGAGGAGTTGCTCGCCAACCCCTTGACGGTCCCCGCGTATCCGCGCTGGCTGAGCGGCTTCGTTCAGGCGCTGGAGCCGGTGCCCGCGCTCGCCGGTTTCGTGGTGGAGGCGGTCTCGCACGCGTTCGCGCGACTGCCGGACCCGGTGCTGCTGCCGTGGCTGCCGTCCCTCATCACGTCCTTGCGGGCCGAAGGAGCGGAGCCGGCTCGCCTGCTGGTCCGGGAGGCCGGGCGGATCTTCCCCGGGCGGTTGGCGGCGCTGGACGCCTGGGTTCCGCCGTGGCGGGAGGAGGCCGCGGCCGGATCCGGCCTGTCGGGGTCGGGCGCGGGCGAGGGTTGCGGGAGTGCGCTGCTTGCCGCTTACCCCGTCACCTGCGACGCGGTGGCGGAGCTGCTGGGCTGCGGCGGGGAGTGGGCGGCAGCGGATCGCGGCGCGCGGGACGGCGCGGTGGTGCTGCTTGGCCGGCACCCGGCGACGGCACAGGCGTGGGAGGCGCTGCTGGCCGGGGCGTGAGCGGCACGCTTCTCCCCGGGGGGGGCGGCCGGGCACGAGCGGAACGTTCTCCCGGCGGGCGCCCCGTGGCGGGGTGCTGCCGGTGGTCCAACGTTTTCCCGGCGGGCGCCCCGTGGCGGGGGTGCTGCCGGTCACTCGGCGAAGGCCGACGCCTTCTCCCGGGGCCCGCTACCCGACGGGGGCGGGCCCCGGGCGCGGCTCAGCGCTGCCGTGCTGCGTAGAGGTCACGGAGCAGGGCGATCTCGGCTCCGTGGTGCAGCAGTTCCTGATTGACCCACCAGACCGTTTCGACGAAGGGGTCCTCGGGGTCGCTGCCGTACGGGTACTGGCTGTGCCCCACCGTGTCGAGCGCCGTGTCGTCGGCGTCGAGCAGGGCCGTCCGCCAGGCGGTGGCGCCCTCCTCGAAGGCCGCGACGGCGGTGGCCGCGTCACCGGCGGCCACCACGTCCGCCCTCGTCAGGGAGCGGCTGCCGACGGTGTGGTCGGCGCGCAGGACGAGGAGTTCGGTGAGGTGGCCCAGTCGCCAGGCGAGGGTGGTGAACGGCGGCGGCTCGGGGTGCGGGGCGGGAGTCGCGTCGCGCCCCCAGGCCCCGGCTCCGAGCAGGACGGAGGCCCGGGGGCCTGGGCCGGACGAGCGGGGACGTACGGACCAGCAGTCGGGCACCGGCTCCCACAGGTATTCGTCGTCCGTCAGGGGCGGGACGGCGATCTCCGTGCCGTTTCCGCTGTCTCTCGACGGGCCTGTGAGACGGGCGGTGAGGCGGTGTCGGGCGAAGTCGAACTGGTCCAGGAGGGGGGCCAGGCGTGCGGGTATGGGCATGGGCGGCGCTCCGTGCGTGGGGGCGAGGGTCGGGAGTCGGGGATCGAGGGATATGTGAACCGTGGTGGTGGGCCCTTGGGGTGTGCGGACCACTCTGGCGGGTCGAGGGGGGCGGGAAGCAGGTGGGGTCGACTCCCGGGCGCGCCGGGCGCGCCTGAGTGGCGGGCCGGGGAGGGCGGAAGCGCCTCCCGCTCCCTCGTCGAGAACGGAGGTCAGCCCTCAGGGCGTTCGGTGCTGCCGGGTCGGCCGGCTTCCTCGGCGGAATGCCACCGGTGCGCCGCCGCCATCGCGTACTCCTCGAAGGTTCCGGCGGGGCGTCCGGTGAGGCGCGGCACCGTGTCCCGGGGTTCCGTGTCGCCCAGGTCGCGCAGGGCGGCGAAGGAGGCGAGGGTCTGGTCGAGCGCGTCCTCGGGCAGGTCGAGTGCCGCGCGGTAGGCGTCCTCGTCCCCGTGGAACCGCAGCGGGCGGCCGGTGAGCCCGCCGATGATGCCGCACACCTCGCCGAAGGACAGTGCGCGCGGCCCGGTCACCTCGTAGGTGCGGCCGGCATGCCCCTCCTCGGTGAGGGTGTGGGCGGCCACGGCCGCCACGTCGTCCAGGTCGACGAACGCCTGACGGCACTCCCCCACCGGGACGGCCAGTTCCCCCGCGAGCACCGCCTCGCGGAAGGGCCCCTCGTCGAAGTTCTGGTCGAACCAGTCGGAGCGCAGGACCGTCCAGTCGACCCCGGACTCCTTGACGGCGCGTTCGGCGTCCAGGAGCCGCTGATCTCCTATCACCTCGATGGCCCGGCTGGACAGCAGGACGATGTGCTCGACCTTGAGGTCGGCTGCCAGGTCCACGAACCCGGGGGCTACGGGGACCCCGTCGGGGGCCATCAGGAACATCCGGCCGACGCCTCGCAGCGCCGGTTCCCAGGTGCTCTCGTCGTCCCAGTCGAAGCGGGTGGCGCTGTGCCGCGAGGCGGCCCTGACCGGTACGCCGAGGCCGCGCAGACGGGCGTCGGTGCGGCGGCCGACGGAGCCGGTGGCGCCGAGGACGAGGACCGGTTTGCTGTTCGTGCCTGTGGGGTTGATGTCTGTTCCTTCCATGCATCCGACAACGATTTCTGTGGGCCGGGGTAACGGGCTTGTAGCGGAACTTACGAAGCCCTGAAAGCCTTCTGTACTTCCTGCATTGACGCTCCAGAAGCACCGAAGATAAGTTTCCTTATCATCCCGCCATCATTCCGAGAAATTCGGTTTTCCGCAGCATTGTGTCTACCCCTGCTAGCTCCCGAGAATCCGGAAGGCAACAGAGATGTCCCTGACCGAACGGAAGGCAGAACGGACGGCGGTGCCGCACATCGATCACGTGGGAGTGCAGACGGCCGACCTGGAGAACTGCCTGGGCTGGTACCTGGAGTTCTTCGGGGCCGAGAAGAAGTGGGAACTCGACCGCTTCTCGGACCTGACGCTGAGCAGGCTGCCCGGCATCGGCCGGCTGGTCGAGGTCGCGGTGGGCGACCTGCGCTTCCACTTGTTCGACCGGTCCGGCCACGACCGCCAGGCGCCGCCGGAGGAGTCCTACCAGTTCCAGCACGTGTGCTTGCGGGTGGATTCCCCCGAGGAGCTGACGGCCGCCAGGAACCGGTGGACGGAGCTGTACGACTCCGGCCGGTTCTCCTTCGTGCGCAAGGACCCGCCCACCGACATCGTCGCCGACGACGACGGGGTGCTCAGCCTCTACCTCTTCGACGTGAACGGGCTGGAGTACGAGTTCAGCCACGTTCCGGAAGGACTCCGATGAACGCCCTCGTCACGTCCCCCGCACCCGGCGCCCTCCGGGTCGGCGACTGGGACTTCGGTGACTTCCCCTACGGTCTGGAGCCCCTGGCCATGCCGCCGGCGGGGGACACCGAGGAAGGCATGGAACGCCGCCCCCTGGTGCTGTCCTGCGAGCCGGAGCAGATCTGCTTCGAGCTGCGGGCGCTCACCGGCAGCGGTCCGACCTGCGCCGACCTGGGCGACCTCCCGGCTCCTTCGTACGACCAGCTGTTCTGGTTCCGCTGGATCACCGGCCACCAGGTGACGTTCGCCCTGTGGCGGCTGATGGGCCGCATCCTGGAGGACCTGCCCGAGCCGCGGGCGGTGCCGGGTCCCGACGCGATGGCGAAGCTGGAGGCGTACACCCAGGGCTACTGCGCGATGCTGCTGTACAGCGGCTCGTGCCCGCGCGGTCTGTACGGAAGCCTGATCCGGTCGGCCATGTTCCTCCAGCACCGGGCCTTCAGCGGCACCTGGGCCCCGGACTTCGCCCAGGTGCGGGGCCTGATGCGCGGACGCCCTCTGCCGTGGATGGAGGACGGGCGGGCCGCCGGGCTGCGGGCCGCGCTCGACGCCCACCGGGCCGTCCACGACAGCGTCGCCGCCCGGCTCGTGCCCAACGGGCGCTCGCTGCTCCAGCAGAGCATCGACGAGAGCCCGGTGCGCCCCTCCGAACGGACGGCCGTGCTGTACGACAACTTCTTCATGACCCTGCGCGGCCCCGTCCCCGACGAGGCCGTCGCCGTGCAGTTGCTGCGCAGGCTGCGGGCGGTGGCACTGGACCTGGCCGGGAACGGCCTGTATCCGCTGGGCCGCGGCGACGGGGGCGAGGAGAACGACGAGTGGGGCGGCCCGGTGGCCGAGTGCGAACGCGAACTCAGCTCCGTGCTGGCCGTCGTGGCACACCACGCCTCGGGGCTGGCACACCAGGCGTCCCCGGCGCTGGGCCTGTGAACCGGATGCCTCGGCGCACGCCCCCGCGCACGCCGCCGAACGGACAAGGAGGGTCGGCACATGCGTCACGGAGTACTGCTCCTGCCTGAACACCGCTGGTCACGGGCGCGCGAACGGTGGGTCCTGGCGGAGGAGCTGGGTTACGACCACGCCTGGACCTACGACCACCTGATGTGGCGCTGGTTCAGCGACAAGCCCTGGTTCTCGGCCCTGCCCACCCTGGCCGCCGCCGCCGGGGCCACCCGCCGGATCGGGCTGGGGACGATGGTGGCCAGCCCCAACTTCCGGCATCCGGTGGACTTCGCCAAGGAACTGGTCGCGCTGGACGACCTCTCCGGCGGCCGGATGGTGTGCGGTCTGGGCGCGGGGGCCGAGGGGCACGACACCCGCATCCGCGACGATCCCGAGCTGTCGCGGCGCGAGCGGGGGGCCAGGTTCGAGGAATTCACCGAACTGCTGGACCGGTTGCTGCGCGAGGAGCGGACCACGTTCCACGGCGAGTGGTACACCGTGCGGGACGTGGTGGTGAAGCCGGAGTGCCTGGCCGTGCCGCGCGTTCCCTTCGCGGTCGCCGCCGCGGGCCCCCGGGGCATGGCGCTGGCCGCACGCCATGCCGACATCTGGGTCACCAGCGGTGCCCCCAATGACTTCGAGAGCGCACGCTACGACCGGGTGGCCCCCCTGCTCAAGGACCAGCTCGCCGCGGTGGACGACGCCTGCACGGCCGTCGGCCGGGACCCGGCCACCCTGCGCAGGCTGCTGCTGACCGGCGGTTCCGTCGGAGGGGTCCTGGAGTCCGTGGACAGTTACCGGGACGCGGCGGGGCTGTTCGAGGACATCGGTTTCACCGACCTCGTCGTGCACTGGCCCCGTCCCGACGCGCCCTTCGCGGGACGTGAGGAGGTTCTGCACGGCTTCGCGGAGGGCCGGCGCGCACAGGGAGGTGACGCACGATGAGGTACCCCTTCGAATGCGTGGGCGTCTTCGGGGACGGATCCGCAGCGGTCGGCGGCAGTGCGCTGGCCGTCGTGCACGACGCCGAGGGGCTGTCCGCCGAGGACATGGGCCGGATCGCCGCACGGCTGCGGGCGGACGAGACCGTGTTCGTCCTCCCGCCCACCGTGGAGACCGCCACCCATCGGGTACGGGTCTTCCACCGGAACGGTGAGTCGCCCTTCGGGGGGCACTCCGCCGTGGGCACGGCGGTGGCCCTGGTGAGGTCCGGACGCCTGCCGCCGGGCAGGGTCGTGCAGCAGTGCGGCGACACGCTGCTGGAGCTGGACGCCGACGCGGAACGCGCCACCGTCACGGCCCGCGGGCCGCAGCCGGTCCGCGTACTGGACCCGGGGCCGTTGCTGGAAGCGGTCGGTCTCGGTGCGCAGCAGCTGGGCCGCGGGCCGGTTCTGGCCGCCGGGTTCGGGCCGCTGTTCCATCTGCTGCCGGTGCGCCGGGAAGCGGTCGGCGCGGTGCGCGCCGACCCGGCCGCGATGCGGCACCACGGTCTCCCCGACGTCTTCGTCTTCCACTGGGACGAGGCGGCCCGCACGGCGACGGCCAGGCTCTTCGCCCCCGGGTACGCCATCGACGAGGACCCGGCCTGCGCCTCGGTGGGGCTCGCGCTCGGCGTGTGGCTCGACGCCCACGGGCTGCCGGACGGGCGTCCGTCGTCGGGGCGGCTGGACTTCCGCATCGAACAGGGCGCGCAGCTGGGGCGGCCCTCGGTGCTGGAGTGCACGCTCGACACCGGCGCCGACGGCCGCCCGCTCACCGCCACCGTCGGCGGGACGGCGGCGCAGGAACTGACCGGGGAACTCGCGGTGCCCGCCGCCCGCCGAGGCGGCGACGGCTACAGCGACGGCGCGCCTTGAGACGGCGACGCACCTGGAGCGGTCGTCGCGTTCCGCTGCCGTACCGTCCGCCGGGTCAGTCCCCGGTACGGGTGAGGGCGCGCCGTACGTCGTCGGCCGCGTAGTAGGTACGGCCGCCCAGGCGGCGGCGCTCCCAGCGCTGTTGACTGGCCAGCCGGTAGACGCTGCCGCTGGGGACCCCCCACAGGGCGGTGACGTCCGGCTGGCTCAGCCAGCGCGGTACGCGCGCGGGGGCCGCCGGGACGGTCGCGTTTTCGGTCCGGCCGCCCAGGGACAGCCACTGCGGTCCGCTCCAGGTGTGCGCGGGGTCGGTGTCGCAGCGCACCCGGGCCGGGTCGCGGCGGTCCCGTGCGGGGCGCGCCGTGAGCCTGCCGCCGCAGCCGGTCATCACACAGGGGCCGACCGCCGTGGCGGGCGCCTCCTGCGGGGGAAGGGCAATGCGTTCGGCCCGGGAGTGCACGTCGGCGACCTCGGCGGCGAACTCGCCCGCCGCGGGGTGTCGCACGAGGTGACCGAGATTGCGGTGCAGGAAGGCGCACAGTTCGCCGACCTCCCGGCGGGGGGCGCGAGCTCCGGTGCTCTGGACGGTCAGCCCGGCCCAGGAGGCGAGGACGCCCAGCACGGCACGGCGGGCGTCCGCGGCGGGCGCGTGCAGGGTGGCGACCGGCACGTGCCGGCGTGGCCCCGGGGGCTTGGCCCAGGCCGGTGCGGGGGCGCGGAAGTGCCGCTCCTCGCACTGCCGGTAGAGGGCGGGCAGGCGTGACAGTGCCTCCGCGAGCCGGGATCGGCAGTGCAGGCACAGGCTCGTGCCGGTCACCGCGCGGGACGCCGTGCCGGGGACGGCCGCGCACCGGGGGCCCCGGCACGGGGCACCGGCTCCGGACGCCGCTGGCGGCGGTGTCCCTGTCCTGGTGGTGGATGTGCCGGGCCTGTCCATGACTGCGTCTCCCTTTTCCCCGAATACCTACCCGCATTGCTCCGTACGCCTTTCCGCGGGCACTGCGAGAAAACCGGAGAAGGCAATTCTCTGAACAACCCTTGAAGGGCTCTGAACCGGACTTCAAGTTCCTCTGAAGAACAATTGAAGCGGAGATTGCAGGCAACCCGTTGACCTTCTGGCCGGAGCGAAGATAGAAATCTCTACAGTGCGTGTCAATTGTGTGAGCGGGCGAGTCGAGCAGGCGAGAAAGGGAGGTCATGACCCGTGGAACCCACTCCGGAATGGGCCGAGAAGGAGGACGCCGAGGATCCGCTCGCGATGTTCCGCGAGGAATTCCTGCTGCCCGACGGCGTGATCCAGCTGAACGGGAACTCACTGGGCCCCCTGCCCCGCTCCGTGCCGGACGCCGTCGAGCGGGTGGTGCGGCGGGAGTGGGGTGAGCATCTGATCGGTGGCTGGTGGGACGACGGCTGGTGGGAGGCACCGGTGCGGGTCGGCGACCGGATCGGCCGGCTGATCGGTGCCGGGCCAGGCCAGACCGTGGTGGGCGAGTCCACGTCGGTCCAGTTGTTCAACGCCGTCACCGCCGCCGCCCGGCTGTGTCCGGGCCGCGGCGTGCTGGTGTCCGACGCGGCGAACTTCCCCACGGACCGCTACCTGGCGGCGTCGGTGGCCCGGCTGCTGGGCCTGGAACTGGTCGAGACGCCGGTGGACGGGCTGGGCCGGGTACTCGCACGTCACCGGGGGGAGGTCGGCCCCGTACTGCTGGGCGCCGTCGACTTCCGCACCGGCGCGCTCACGGACATCGCCCGGACCACCGCCCAGGTGCGTGGGGCGGGCGGGGTCACGGTGTGGGACCTCAGCCACGCGGCGGGCGCGGTGCCCGTGGAGGCCGACGCGGCCGGCGTGGACCTGGCCGTGGGGTGCGGATACAAGTACCTCTGCGGCGGGCCGGGGGCGCCCGCCTTCCTCTACGCCGCCGCCCGCCACCACGCCGCACTGGACCTGCCGGTCACCGGCTGGCACGGGCACGCCCAACCCTTCGACATGGCGGACGAGTTCGTGCCCGCCGCCGGCATCGACCGCGCCAGGACCGGCACTCCGCACGTGCTGTCACTGCTCGCCCTGGAAGCGGCACTGGAGCCGCTGGAGGCGGCGGGGGTCGAGGCGGTCCGGCGCAAGAGCCTGCGGCTGGGCGAGTACCTGATCCAGCTGGTGGCCTCCGTCCTCTCCGCCTCCGGGCTCCGGGTCGTGACGCCGTCCGACCCGGACCGGCGCGGCGGCCACGTCGCCCTGCGCTGCCCCGGGGCGCCCGAGGTGTCGGCGGCGCTGAAGGTCCGGGGTGTACTCACCGACGCACGGCCGCCTGACCTGCTCCGGCTGTGCCTCAACGGACTGTACGTGTCGTACACCGACGTCTTCCGCGCGGTGACGGCACTGCGGGACGTCCTCGCCGACGGGGAGGTGACCCGATGAGCACCGACGACCCTCCGCACACCGACCCGCCGCACACCGACCGGCCCCACGGCAACCCGCCGCACACCGACCGGCCGCACGCCGACCCGCCGCACGCGAACCTGCACTACGACAGCTCGTACGAGAACCCGTACGTCGACTACGCCCGGATGGACACGCTGCACTCCTTGCAGGAGCCGCGCACGGGGTCGCCGTTCGAGATGTCGTTCATCCTCATCAGCCAGGTCAAGGAACTCCTCTTCCGCATGGTGCACCTGGAGGTGAGTCAGGCCAGGGGCGCGCTGCGCGAGGACCGGCCCGAGGCCGCCTGCCGGGCGCTGGCGCGTGCGGTGCGCAACCAGCGGGTGCTGACCGGGTGCTGGGAGAGCATGAACGCCCTGACCGTGGACGAGTTCCTGGTCTTCCGCGACGTGCTGGGCACGGCGTCGGGCACCCAGTCCTTCATGTACCGGCTGCTGGAGTTCACCCTCGGCAACCGCAACGCGGCCATGACGCAGTCCTCCGACTTCGACGCCTTCCCCGAGCTGCGCGCCGAACTCGGCCGTCCCAGCGTGTACGACGAGGCGCTCCGCCACCTGGCCCGGTCGGGCCTGCCCGTACCGGAGCACGTGGTGGACCGTGAGCCGGCCGCCGCGCACGAACCCGACGAGGACGTCGAGAAGGTCTGGATGACCGTCTACCGCGCTCCCCGGGAACATCCGGCCGCCTTCGCGTTGGCGGAGCAACTCCTTGAGGTGGCCTACCAGTTCTCGCACTGGCGGGCCACCCACCTGCTGGTCGTGGAGCGCATGCTCGGCGGCAAGCGCGGCAGCGCCGGAAGCGACGGCGCCGCCTGGCTCCGGAAGATCAACGAGCACCGGTTCTTCCCCGAACTGTGGACCATGCGCTCGGCCCTGTGAGGCCCTTCCCCGATTCCCGTCCGCGACCCCCCACCGGAAGGAAGCACCGTCATGAACGAACTCGGCCTCACCATGGGCCAGGAGGCCTACGCCCACGCGTTGGCGGAGCAGGACCGCGAGCGGGAGTTCACGCTGCTGGAGCGGCAGTGGACCCAGCTCGGCGGGGTGCTGGGCGGTGAGTACAACTACGCCACGGGCTTCTTCGCCTCCTCGCTGCCCCGCGAGGGAGTCGGCAGCATGCTGGAGATGGGCTGCGGCTGCGGGGTCGCCTCGGTGGTCGCGGCGCTCGAAGGCGTCCCCCGGGTGACCGCGCTGGACATCAACCCGGCCGCCGTGCGCACGACCGAGCTGAACGCCGCGCGCCATCGGGTCGCCGACCGGGTCACGGCCCTGGTGAGCGACCTCTTCGACGCGTTGGAGGCGGAGCGGACCTTCGACCTGATCTTCTGGAACTCGCCGTTCATCGAGGCCCCGTCCGAGCAGCGCCACGACTCGGACCTGGCCTACCACTTCTTCGACCCCGGTTACGCGATGCACCGGCGGTTCCTCACCGAGGCGGCCGGCCGCCTCTCCCCCGGCGGGCGGCTGTTCCTGGGTTTCAGCTTCGCGATGGGCAGTGCGGAGCGACTGCGGGAGGTGGCCGCCCAGGCCGGCTTCGAGGTGCGGGTGCACCGGCAGGAGTCCTTCGGGGTGTCCGCGTCGGAGCTGGGGAGTTCCCCGGTGTACGCGGCGCACGCCGACGAGGCGTCGCAGGTGCACATCGACTTCAGCCTCCTGGAGCTGACCCGCGCGGAGCCCGTCCGATGAGCGCCGCGCCGGCCGCCGCCCCGGCGGTCCCCTTCCACGTGCCGCACACGGCCGAACGGCAGGACGCCTACCTGCGCGAGGTCTTCGCCTCCGGTGACCACGACGGCAACGGCCCGTTCACCGCCCGCGCCACGGAGATGCTCTCGCATCTCACCGCCTCGCCGCACGTGCTGCTGACGCCCTCGTGCACCCACGCGCTGGAGATCGCGGCGCTGCTGCTGGACCTGGCGCCGGGCGACGAGGTGGTGATGCCGTCGTTCACGTTCGCGCCGACGGGCAGTGCCTTCGCGCTGCGCGGTGCGGTGCCGGTGTTCGTGGACTGCCACCCCGACACGCTCACCATGGACGAGAGGGCGCTGGAGGCCGCGATCACCGAGCGGACCCGGGCCGTGGTGGCGGTGCACTACGCGGGCGTGGCGTGCGAGATGGACGAGATCCTGCGGATCGCCGACGCCCACGGCATCCCCGTCATCGAGGACAACGCGCACGGGCTGGGGGCCTCGTACCGCGGCAGTCCGCTCGGCAGCTTCGGCGTGATGGCGGCGCAGAGCTTCCACGCGACGAAGAACGTGCACTGCGGCAAGGGCGGTGCGCTGCTGGTGAACGACGAGAGCCTGGTGGAACGGGCGACGATCGTCCGTGACCGGGGGACCGACCGGCACCAGTACTTCCTGGGACAGGTCGACAAGTACCGGTGGGTGGACCTGGGGTCCAGCTACATCCTCCCCGAGATGCTGGCCGCCCTGCTGGCCGCCCAGCTGGAGGAGTTCGACGCCGTCCAGAAGCAGCGCCACGCCCTCTGGGACACCTACCACGGCGCTCTCGCCGACTGGGCGACGGCTGAAGGGGTGGCGCTGCCCGCCGTGTCCGCGGACCGCACTCATTCGGCGCACCTGTACCACCTGGTGCTGCCCTCGGAGGCGGTCCGCACGGCGCTGCTGTCCCACCTCTCCGCGCGGGGCGTCCAGGCCACCGTGCACTTCCAGCCGCTGCACACCTCCCCGGCCGGGCTGCGCTACGGGCGCACCGCACCGGGCGGCTGCCCGGTCTCCGAGCAGGTCGCCGACCGGCTGGTGCGGCTGCCGCTGCACACCGGGATCGACGACGCGCAGGCGCAGCGGGTGGTCGAGGCGCTGGTGTCCTTCCGTGCCGGTGCAGGTACCGGCACCGGCACCGGCAAGAGCGTCAGCGCAACCCTCAGCACCGGCACGACCGAAAGCGGCGCCCTCGGTGAGGGAGCCGACAGCAATGGCCGAAAGGACCTGCCATGAGCGGCAACACCGTACGTTCCGTCACCGCGTGCCGCGTCTGCGGCAGTGAGCGATGGCAGAAGGTGCTCTCCTTCGGCAACGTACCGCTCGCCAACGCGTTCCTGGAGGCGGGCGACACCGAGGCGCTCGCACGGGAGCAGGCGTACCCGCTGGAGGTGATCTCCTGCCGGGAGTGCCGCCTGCTCAGCCTGACCGCCGTGGTGGACCCGCAGGTGCTCTACCGCACGTACTCCTACGTCACCTCGGACTCCGAGACCATGGCCCGGCACATGCGGACGGTGGTGCGCCTGTGCGGGGAGCAGGTCGAACTGGCCGAGGGAGACCTCGTCGTGGAGCTGGGCTCCAACACCGGCGAGCAGCTGATGGCCTTCCGCGAGGCGGGCGCGCGGGTGCTGGGGGTGGACCCGGCGCGCAACCTCGCCGAGATCGCGGAGCAGCGCGGGGTGCCGACCGTGCCCGAGTACTTCGACTCCGCGTGCGCCGAGTCGATCGTCGCCGAGCACGGGCGGGCATCGGTGATCCTGGGTCGGCACGTCTTCGCCCACATCGACGACGTGGCCGACGTCCTGGCGGGGGTGCACGCCCTGCTCGCCCCGGACGGGCTGTTCACCATCGAAGTGCCGTACGCCGTCGACCTGTTGGACGGTCTGGCATTCGACACCGTCTACCACGAGCACCTGTCGTACTTCCTCATCAGCACGCTGGACACGCTGTTCGCCCGGCACGGGCTGCGGACCGTCGACGTGGAACGGCTTCCGGTGCACGGGGGTTCGGTCCTGGTGTCGGCAGGTCCGGCCGACGGACCGCATCCGACCGGCGAGCGGGTGCGGGAGCTGATGGCGCACGAACGGGCCGCCGGCTTCCTCTCCGACGCGAGGTACGAGGACTTCGCGGCCCGGGTGCAAAAGACCTGCGCGGACCTGTCCCACCTCGTGCGGGACCTGGCCGCCGACGGCCACCGGATCGCCGGGTACGGCGCTTCGGCGAAGGGCACCACGCTGCTGAACATCTGCGGTCTCGGCCTGGGCGAGCTGGAGTTCTGCACCGACACCACCCCGCAGAAGCAGGGCCGGCTCACCCCCGGCACGCATCTTCCGGTCCTGGCCCCCGGCGACGTGGGCGAGCAGCCCGACTACTACCTGCTGCTCGCCTGGAACTACGCGGAGGAGATCATGCGCAAGGAATCGGCCTTCCTGGAGGCGGGCGGCGGCTTCATCGTCCCCGTCCCCGAACCGTCGGTGCGCACGCGGGCGGTGAGCCGGCGATGAGCCGGGAGACGGGCTTCCCCCAGGACGCGGGCTCCTCCCAGGACATGGGCAAGCTGGTTCCGGTGCTGTTCGGGTACGCCGCGTTCCAGCAGTTGAACGCCGCGTGCCAACTGGGCCTGTTCGAGCTGCTCGACGCCGAGGGGCCGCTCCCGGCGGGCAAGGCGGCCGATGCGCTGGGCCTGCCCCGGCGGTCCGCCGACATCCTGCTGCTGGGCACCACGGCCCTGGGCCTGACCCAGGTCGAGGACGACGCGTACCGCAACGGGCCGCCGGTGACCGCGGCGTTCCGCGCGGGGCTGTGGCCCGTCCTGCGCGACATCGTGGAGTTCCAGGACCGCGTCTCCTACCTGCCGGCCGCGGACTACGCCGAGTCCTTGCGCACCGGGGAGAACGTCGGCGTCCGGCACTTCCCCGGCACCACCCGGGACCTGTACACGCGGCTGTCGGGCGTGCCCGGCATGGAGGAGCTGTTCTACCGCTGCATGCACTCCTGGTCGCAGCTGTCCAACCCGGTGCTGGTGGAGCACACCGACTTCTCCGCCACCCGCCGCGTCCTGGACGTCGGCGGCGGCAGCGCCGTCAACGCCATCGCCCTGGCCCGTGCGCACCCCGGGCTGCGGGTCACGGTGCTGGACCGGGCCGGGGCGCTGGAGGTCGCGGAGCGCAACGTCCGCGAGGCGGGGCTCGCGGAGCGGATCGACACCTGTGCCGCGGACATCTTCACCGACCCCTATCCGGCCGGGTACGACTGCGTGCTCTTCGCGCACCAGTTGGTGATCTGGTCGCCCGAGCAGAACCTCACCCTGCTGCGGAAGGCGTACGAGGCCGTGGAACCGGGCGGCCGGGCGCTGGTGTTCAACGCCTTCAGCGACGACGACGGGGCCGGACCGCTGTACGCGGCGCTGGACAACGTCTACTTCACCACCCTGCCCTTCCGGCACTCCACGATCTACCGCTGGGAACAGTGCGAGTCCTGGCTGCGGGAGGCCGGGTTCACCGAGGTCGGCCGCACCACGGGACAGGGCTGGACGCCGCACGGCGTCGTCAGCGGCGTCCGGGCGCGGCGGTGACGCAGCCGGACGCAGCCGGAGCGAGCCCACGGGAGACGGACCGGGAGCTGTCCCCCAGCACCCGGGCCCGTGACGCGGAGGGCACCCTCGCCGCCTACCGGGCCCTCAGCCGGGCGGCGCGGGACACACTGGAGCACCGGGCGGACGTCGCCTACGGCCCCGACCCGGCCGAGCGGCTGGACCACTTCCCGCCGCGCCTCCCCGGCTCCCCGCTGCTGGTGTTCGTGCACGGCGGGCACTGGCAGGCGTCCGGCAAGGAGGAGTCCTGCTTCGCCGCGCCCGCTCTGCTGGCGGCGGGCGCCGGGTACGTGGCCCTGGGGTACGGACTGGCGCCCCGGCGGCGGCTGGCGGAGATGAGCGCCTCGGTACGGCGGGGACTGGCGTGGGTACGGCAGAACGCCGCCGCCCTGGGCGGCCGGAGCGACAGCGTGTACGCGGCCGGAAGCTCGGCCGGCGCGCACCTGGTCGCCATGGCGGCCGGAGGGGCGGCCGGGGTGCCGGTGGCCGGGCTGTTCCTGCTGAGCGGTCTGTACGACCTGCGGCCGGTGGTCGGCTCCTACGTCAACGACGCGCTGGGGCTGGACGAGGCGGCGGCCCGTGACCAGAGCCCGTCGCTGCGCCCGCTGCCGGCCGCCGGGCGGGTGCTGCTGGCCAGGGGCGAGCACGAGACCGACGCGTACGCCCGCCAACAGGACGCGTTCGCCCAGGCGTTGCGCCGGGAGGGACGTCCGCCGCAGGACCTGGTGGTCGCCGACCGCGACCACTTCGACCTCCCGCTGGACCTGGGCGACCCCGCGACGGTACTGGGGCGGGCCGTGCTGCACCACATGGGCCTGGCCCGCCCGGGGCCGGCCCCGGGCCGCTGAAGTGCGGGCCGGGCGGGGGCCGCGTGGACGTGTCGGAGAATCCGCCCGAGGAGCCCGTAGGGAGGCTGCCGCATGGACGCACGGGAACTCGCCGTCGAAGGGGCCCTGGAGATCCTTCTGCCGGTCCACCCCGACCGGCGGGGACTGTTCTGCCCGCTGTACGAGGAGGCGGACTTCGCGGACCTGCCGGGCGGGCCGTTCCGGGCCGTACGCAGCGGGCTGAGCGTGAACCGTCGGGGTGTGGTCCGCGGCGTGCACTACTCCCCCGGCACGGCGGAGGGGCCGGGCGCCGCGAAGGTCGTCGTGTGCGCGGCGGGCGAGGCGCTGGACCTGGTGGTCGACCTGCGGGAGGGTTCGCCGACCTTCGGCCGTTCGGACTCCGTACCGCTGGACCCGCGACGGCCGCGCGCCGTGTACTGCCCGCCCGGTGTGGGACACGCCTTTCTCGCACGGGCGGAGGGCACCGTCCTGCTGTATCTGCTCTCCACCCCGTACCGGCCGGGCGAGGAACGCGCCGTGTCGGCGCTCGATCCGGCGCTGCGGCTTCCCGTACCGCTCGGCCCGGAGCCGGTGCTGTCCGATCAGGACCGTGGGGCGCCGACGCTGGCGCAGGCGCGGGAGCGGGGCCTGCTGCCGTCCTACCGACCGCGTACACCACCCGCCGGAGGAGCCCCCGGGCCCTCCGGCCGAAGGAGGACCGAGACGTGAAAGGCATCATCATGGCGGGCGGGTCGGGCACCCGGCTCAAGCCGCTGACCGGAGTGCTCTCCAAGCAACTGCTGCCCGTCTACAACAAGCCGATGATCTACTATCCGCTCTCGGTGCTGATGCTGGCCGGGATCCGGGACATCCTGATCATCTCCTCGCCCGAGCACCTGCCCATGCTCAGGACGATGCTGGGCGACGGCAGCAGGCTCGGCCTGCGTTTCAGCTACGCGGAACAGGCGGAGCCGGGCGGCATCGCCGAGGCGTTCCTGGTGGGGGCCGACCACATCGGCGACGACTCGGTGACGCTGGTGCTGGGCGACAACATCTTCCACGGACCGGGTTTCTCCGCGCTGCTGCGCAACCGGGCGCAGCACCTCGACGGCTGCACCGTCTTCGGCTATCCGGTGCGCGATCCGCAGCGCTACGGGGTCGCCGAGGTCGACGCGGAGGGACGGCTGCTGAGCATCGAGGAGAAGCCGGAGCGCCCGCGCTCCGAACTAGCCCTGACCGGGCTGTACATGTACGACAACGACGTGGTCAAGATCGCGCACGGGCTGACCCCGTCGGCCCGCGGCGAGCTGGAGATCACCGACATCAACATGGCGTACCTGGAACGCGGAAAGGCCGAACTGGTGCGGCTGGGAAGGGGCTTCGTGTGGCTGGACACCGGTACGCACGACGCGCTGCTGGAAGCCGGGCAGTACATCCAGATCCTGGAGCAGCGGCAGAGCGTGCGCATCGCCTGCGTCGAGGAGATCGCCTACCGGATGGGGTTCGTGGGCACCGAGCAACTGCGTGACCTGGGCCACGAGCACGAACACACGGACTACGGGACGTACTTGCTCGACATCGCCGACCGGGCGGCCGGTGGGCCCGTCCCCGGGTCCCCGGCGGTCCTGCTGCCCGAGCCCGTCGGCGACTGCGTCGGGCTGCCCAACGTACCGCCCCGCGCCGGGGCCGTGAGGAGCTGATCGTGCGATACCTGTTCACGTCGATGCCCGTGTCGTCCCACCTGATGCCGCTGGTGCCGCTGGCGCACGCCGCACTGGCCGCGGGGCACGAGGTACTGGTGGCCACCGGCGGACCCGCCGCGCGCACGGCGGTGGCGGCGGGCCTGGTGACCGTCGACGCCGGGGAGAGCCGGCGGGCCAGGCAGCCCTACGACGAACTGCTGGAGACGCTGGCGCGCGCGGAGGCCGGGTCGGCTCCCGACGACGCGACGTCGCTGGCCGTGCACGGACGGGCGTTCGGCGAGGTCGGCGCCCGGATGCTGGACGACCTGGTGGACATCGCCCGGACCTGGCGCGCCGACGTGGTGGTGTATCCGGGCATCCACTCGGCGGCCCTGGTCGCCGCGCGCGCGGCGGGGATCGCGGCGGTACTGCACGGATACGGGACGCCGCTGCCCACCTTCGGGCCGGCGTTGGAGTACCTGGCGCCGCACGCGGCGGAGCTCGGGGTGGACAAGGTGACCGAGGCGGAGATCGAGATCGACGTGCTGCCGCCGTCGCTGTCCAACTTCACCGAGGTGCCCTCCGCCATCGGCAGCCCCGGGCAGGTGCTGCCGATGCGGTACGGCTGTTACAACAACGGCGGCACGGTACCGCGCTGGGCGTTGCGGCCGAGCGAGGTGCCGCGGGTGACGGCGACCTGCGGGACGGCGGCTCCGATGACCCGGGAGGGTGCGCTCTATCAGGACATCGTGCTGGCCACCGAGGAGTTGGGGGCGGAGCTGGTGCTGCTGACGGCGGACGCGGACCTGCCGAAGCTGCCCGCGAAGCTGCCGCCGCACGTCCGACCGGAGCGGTGGGTGCCGCTGCGTCAGCTGCTCGACGGCTGTGCGGCGATCGTGCACCACGGCGGTTCGGGGACGGTGCTCAGTTCGTTCGCCGCCGGGGTGCCGCAGGTGTCGCTGCCGATGCCGGGCACGGTCAACGTCAGCAACGCGCAGACGGTGACGGCCCGGGGCGCGGGGCCCACCCTGGACATCGACGCCCCGGGCACCGGCGACGGACCCGCGGCGATGACCGCCGCACTGGCCCAGGTCCTGCGCGAGCCGGGCCCCCGGCGGGCGGCACGGGAGGTCGCCGAGGAGATGGCGGGCATGCCCTCGGCCGCCTCCGTCGTGGGCCGCATCGGACAACTGCTGGGCGCGCGAAGGTAATCGGCTCACCACGACGGAAACGACCGAGGAGGAACGACCGTGAAGATCGCTGTCAGCGGCGGCGGCCCGGCCGGGCTGGCGTTCGCCGCGTTCGCCCGGCTGGCCGACCCCGCGGCCGAGGTCACGGTGTGGGAGCGCAGGCGGGTGGCGGACACCTACGGGTTCGGCGTGATCCTGCCCCCCGCCGCCTCGGACACCGTGCGCCGGGCCGACCCCGTACTGGCGGGCGCCCTGGACCCGCATCCGGTGCGGTGGGACGAGATCGCCGTGCACCGGCACGGCAGGTCGCTCTCCTTCGGGTCGCCCCGGCTGGGCGCGCTGAGCCGCCGGACCCTGCTGGGCACGCTGCGGCAGCGGTGCGCGGAGCTGGGGGTGCGCCTGCACGAGGGCGCCGCGGCTCCCGGCGCCGACGCGCTGCGGGCCTCGTACGACCTGGTGGTGGCGGCGGACGGGGCGGGTTCGGCGACCCGTGACGCCCTGGCGGGAAGCTTCGGCACCAGCACCGCGCGGATCGGCCCCGACTACGTCTGGCTGGGCGCGGAGCGGGCCTTCGGCTCGCTGGCCTTCCTCGTCGCCGACACCGTCGAGGGCCCGGTGGTCGCGCACGCCTATCCGTACGCACCCGGGCGCAGCACCTTCCTGGTGGAGGCCGCGCACCGCCCGGACGTCGGCGAGCTGGCGGAGTTGTTCGCCGGTCCGCTCGGCGGAGCGCGGCTGCTGGAGAACCGGTCCCGGTGGAGCCGTTTCGTGCAGGTGAGCAACTCCGTCTGGTCCAGCGGGAACACGGTGCTGCTCGGCGACGCGGCGCACACCGCGCACTACTCGATCGGGTCCGGCACCCGGCTGGCCCTGGACGACGCCCTGGCTCTGGTCACCGCGCTGCACGCGCAGCCGTCGCTGCCGGACGCGCTGGCGGCGTACGAAGCGGCCCGCCGCCCCGCGGTGGAGGACGCCCAGCGGACCGGGCGGGCGAGCGCCGAGTGGTTCGCCGCCCTGGCCGACGCCCCGCCCTCCTCCCCGGAGGAGTTCCTGGTGGACCTGGTCACCCGGGGTGGCCGGATCTCGATGGGGGATCTGGCCGTCGATGCCGCCGGGACGGGTGGGGCGGGCACAGTGTGAGCGGTTGACGCAACGCGAGAGCAGCACGAGATCGGCCAGTGAGGGAGACGAGGACGTCCATGCGCAAGGACAGGCAGCACATCGTGGTGACGGGGGCCCGTGCCAACAATCTGAAGGGGGTGGACCTTCGCATTCCGGTGGGGCTTCTGACCGTGGTCACCGGGGTCTCCGGTTCCGGCAAGTCGTCCATCGTCTTCGGCACGATCGCCGTGGAGTCGCAGCGGCAGCTCAACGAGGTCTTCCCCGCGTTCATCCGCAACCGGCTGCCTCGTTACGAGCGCCCCGAGTTCGACCTGATCGAGAACCTGGCCCCGGCGATCGTGGTGGACCAGAAGCCGGTGGGCGGCGGCTCACGCTCGACCGTCGGCACGATGACCGAGGTCAACCCGGTCCTGCGGGTGCTGTTCTCCCGGTACGGGGAGCCGAGCGCCGGGCCGTCCAACTTCTACTCCTTCAACGACCCGCAGGGCATGTGCCCGCACTGCGACGGTCTCGGCGCCACCCTCCAGCTCGACGTCGACAAGCTGCTGGACCTGGACAAGTCCCTGAACGAGGGCGCGATCCGGCACGCCAACTTCGCGGTGGGCACCAACTACTGGAAGCGGTACGCGCAGATCAGCCGGTACGAGAAGGGCCGGGCCCGGGAGCAGAGCAGGGAGCCGGTGTTCGACCCGGACAAGCCGCTGTCGCAGTACACGAAGAAGGAGATGGACCTCCTGCTGTACGGGGAGGGATTCCAGACGATCCGCCCCGACGACTTCGACAACGTGGCCATCAACGACTACGAGGGCGTCGTGCCGCGCGTCACCCGGCGGTTCGTGAAGCCGGGTCTGGAGGCCCTCAAGGACAAGGAGCGCAAGTCCACCGAACAGGTCGTCACCGAGCGGACCTGCCCGGAGTGCCGGGGCGCCCGGCTCTCGCAGGCGGCCCTGGAGTCGCGGATCGACGGCCGCAACATCGCCGACTACTGCGCGATGGAGATCGGTGACCTGGTCACCGCCCTGGAGGAGGTGGAGGACCGGTGGCCCGGCCCGGTGGTGCCCGCCGCGCTCGCCTCGCTGCGCCGCATCGCGTCCGTCGGCCTGGGCTACCTCACGCTGAACCGGCCCACCCGGACCCTGTCCGGCGGCGAGGGCCAGCGACTGAAGGCGGTGCGCCACCTGGGATCGGCGCTGACCGGTATGACGTACATCTTCGACGAGCCGAGTGTGGGGCTGCACGCCCACGACGTGGACCGGCTCAACCGGCTGCTGCTGGACCTGCGGGACAAGGGCAACACCGTTCTCATCGTCGAGCACAACCGTGATGTCATCGCCATCGCGGACCATGTCGTCGACGTGGGCCCCGGCGCGGGCGCCGAGGGCGGCGAGATCGTGTTCACCGGCACCGTGCAGGAGCTGGCCGACAGCAGGACGCTCACCGGCCGGCACTTCCGGACCCAGCCTCCGCTGAAGAAGAAGCCGCGCACCTCCACCGGGAAGCTGCCGGTGCGCGGCGCCGACCTGCACAACCTGAGCGGCTTCGACATCGACTTCCCCACCGGGGTGCTGACCGTGGTCACCGGCGTCGCCGGGTCGGGGAAGTCGACCCTGGTCAGCCATGTCTTCACTGCCCAGCACCCGCAGGCGATCGTGCTGGACCAGTCGGCGGTCGGCATGAACCCCCGCTCCACCCCGGCCACGTACACCGGAATCTGGGACACGGTCCGCAAGCTGTTCGCGAAGGAGCACGGGGCGGACGCGAGCATGTTCAGCTTCAACTCCAAGGGGGCCTGCCCGGAGTGCAAGGGGCGCGGCACGATCACCACCGACCTGGCCTTCATGGACCCGGTCACCACCGTCTGCGAGCTGTGCGGCGGGACCCGGTTCCGGCAGGAGGTGCTGGAGCACCGGCTCAAGGGACGCAACATCGCCGAGGTACTGGACCTGACCGTGACCGAGGCCCGCGCCTTCTTCGACGACCCGGCGATCGTGCGCCGGCTGGACCCGCTGGCCGAGGTGGGGCTGGGCTACCTGACGCTGGGCCGTTCGCTGTCGATGCTGTCCGGCGGTGAGCGCCAGCGCGTCAAGCTCGCCGACCGGCTTCACGAGCAGGGCAGCGTGTACGTGTTCGACGAGCCGACCACCGGACTGCACATGGCGGACGTCGGCAACCTGCTGGCCCTGCTGGACCGGCTGGTGGACTCGGGCAACACCGTCATCGCCATCGAACACGACCTGGACGTCGCCAAGCACGCCGACTGGATCGTCGACATCGGCCCCGGCGCGGGTGAGCACGGCGGGCAGGTCGTGTTCGCCGGCACGCCCGCCGACATGGCGGACGGCTCCCGGACCACGACCGCCCGCTATCTGCGGGCGTCACTGCCCGGCGCGGAGACGGCCGGTGCCGGGCAGCCGGTTCGCGAGGACCGCGGCGACTGACAGGACCCGGCAGGCGTGTACGTACGACGGCCCGGCGCACCGACGGTGCGCCGGGCCGTCGCGTTCTCCCCCCACCCGACTCCTCCCAACCCGTTGGAGCATTCGTGTTTGCCATCGAAGAACTGCCCGAAGAGCTGAAGGACGTACCGGCCCTCCCCACCGCCTTCGAGACGGCCGCACGCGCGGCGGCGGACCGGACCGCGCTGGAGTGCGGCACCGCCTCGCTCACCTACCGCGAGCTCAACCGCGCCGCCAACCGGCTGGCCCGCCGACTGCAGCAGGAGGGCGTGGCGGCGGGCGCCCGGGTGGGCGTCCACATGTCCCGCTCGCTGGAGCTCTACACCGTGCTGCTCGCCCTGCTGAAGGCCGGGGCGGTGGTGGTGCCGCTGAACCCCGCGCACCCGGTGTCCGTGCGCCGTGCCATCGTCAAGGAGGCGTCGCTGCCGATGACGCTGCGGGACGTCCCGGCGGGCCTGGGGGGCGTCACCGTCGAACGCGACGTGCACGAACTCATCGCCCGCAGCGCCTCGTGCGAGGACGGCGACCTGCCGGACGCGGTGGATCCCGCAAGCACCGCGTTCGTGCTGTTCACCTCCGGCTCCACCGGCCGGCCCAAGGGCGTCCTGATCCCGCACCGGGCCGTCGCCCGGGTGGCCGGGTACAACGGGGAGGTGGAGGTCCGCGCGGACGACTGCTTCCTCCAGCTCGCCCCGTACTCCTTCGCCGCCTCCACCACCGAGATCTGGCTGAGTCTGCTGCACGGGGCCCGGGTCGTCGTCGCGCCCCCGCAGCTGCCCTCGCCGGCCGACCTGGCCAAGACCGTCACCGAACGGCGGGTCACCTTCCTCAACCTGCCGTGCGGCCTGTTCAACCTCCTGGTCGACGCGCACCCCGAGGCGCTGGGCGGGGTGCGCACGGTCGTCGTCAGTGGCGACTTCCCCTCCCCCGCACACCTCTCCCGTGCGCTCCGGGCCGTCGGCGGGACCGTCTACAACGCCTACGGCTGCACGGAGAACTCCGCCCTGACCGCCGTGCACCCGCTGACCGAGGACGACGTGCGCCGTCAGGTCTTCCCGGTGGGGCGCCCGTTGCCGGGGGTGGGTCTGCACGTGCTGCGGGAGGACCTCGCTCCCTGCGGGCCGGGCGAGGTGGGCGAGTTGTGCCTCAGCGGTGCCGGGCTGGCCCGGGGCTACCTGGACCAGCCGGGGCTCAGCGCCGAGAAGTTCCCCGAGCACGCCGGTACGCGGCTGCTCCGTACCGGCGACATGGCGCGTACGACGCCCGAGGGCGAAGTGGTGCTCGTCGGCCGCACGGACCAGATGGTCAAGATCCGGGGCTTCAGGGTGGAGCTGCGCGAGGTCGAACTCGCCGCCGAGGAGACGGGTTTGCTGGAGCGGGCGGTGGTCCGGGCGGTGGACGCGGCGGACAGCCTCAAGGAACTCGTCCTGTTCTGCACCACCGGTACGGGCGAGTCCCCCGACACCGAGGCGCTGCTGTTCGAACTGCGCGCCCGGCTGCCCGACTACATGGTGCCCGCGCGCGTCCACCACCTGGCCGAACTGCCGCTGAACCACAACGGGAAGCTGGACCGCATGGCCCTGCAGGAACCGCGCGCCGTGCTCGTCGAGCCGGACCCCGCGCCGAGCGGGCGCGACGCGGACGATCCCGTGGCGTCCGTCGTCGTCGGGCTGCTGGCGGGGATCACCGGGCGCGAACGGATCGCCGTGCGGGACTCCTTCGTCCTGTCCGGCGCCAACTCCCTCCAGCTCATCCGTCTCGCCGCCCAGCTCCATGACGTCATGGGCGTCACCGTCCGGGCGGAGGACATCTTCCAGCACGACAACGCCGAGGCCCTGGCGGACCACATCCGAGCGATACGCGAGGGTGGAACGGAGGCACCTGCCCGTGACTGACACCGCGAACGACCCCCTGCTCTCGGTGCTGCTCGACCGGTGGCGGCACACCGCCGCCCTGCCCGGGGCGGCGGCCGACGAACCGTTCGACACCGAGCACGGCGACGCCTACGCCACGGACCTGCGCGCCCTGCTCGGGCTGGAGGTCGACGCGGCGGACGTCGCCGGGAGCGGCACCCCGCGCGCCCTGGCCGAGCTGCTGCGCGCACGGCGGGCGGGCGGCGGGCGGGCCGCCGCGTCCGGGGGCGAGAGCCGGCCCGACGGCAGGACGGAGGACCGGACCGAGGCCACCGCGGGCCAGGCGGGCATCTGGTACGCCTGCGAGTTCGGCGACCCCACGGCGTACAACTCGCCCGTTCTGCTGCGCTTCACCGCCGCGCTCGACCCGGAGCCGCTGCGCCGGGCCCTGCACGGCGTCGTGGCGCGGCACGAGAGCCTGCGCACCACCTTCGTCGCCGAGGACGACGGGCGGCTGACGCAACGGGTCTGCGACGAGCCGAGGTTCGGCTTCTCGACCGCCGTGGCGGCCGACGAGGAAGAGGTACGGCGCAGGGCCGCCGACTTCGCCGGTACGCGCCTGGATCTGCGGACGGGCCCGCTGCTGAACGTGCTGTGCCTGGAGACCGGGCCGCCGGACTCCCGCCGCACGGCGGTCTCCGGACAACCGGATGCGGGAGAGGCGGGTTCGGTCCTGCTGGTCAACGTGCACCACGCGGTCTTCGACGGGTTCTCCTGGTCGGTACTGCTGACCGAGTGGCTGACGGCCTATCAGCACCTGCTGACCGAGGGCGAGTTGCTGCTGCCTCCGGCCCCTGCACAGTTCCGGTCGGTCGTCGCCGCACAGGAGGACGGCGACCGTCACGACTCCCTGCGCCACTGGAAGGAGCACCTCGCCGACGCCCCGCCCCTGCTGGAGCTGCCGCTCGACCGTCCGCACGGCGAGCGGGCGAGCGCGGCGGCGAGCGTGCGCACGGTGCTCCCGGGCCTTGAGGCGGCGGAACTGCGCGAGCGGGCGGCGGCCGAGGGGGTCACCCCGCTGATGGTGCTGCTGAGCGCCTACGCCGTACTGCTGCACCGGCACACCGGCCAGGGCGACCTGACGGTGGGACTGCCGGTGTCGCTGCGGGACCGGACCGCCGACCAGGGGGTCATCGGGCACCTGGTCAACACGGTCGTCCTGCGGCACCGTGTCGCCCCCGGGGACACCGTGCGGGAGCTGCTGGCGCGCACCCGCACGGAGGTGCTCACGGCGATGCGCCACAAGGACGCGGCCTTCGAGGACGTCGTCAAGGCCCTGGGTCCGGGGCGGGGCGGCGAGCGCAGCCCGCTGTTCCGGACGATGGTGACGCTGATGCCCAAGGAGCGCCGCGTCCTGCCCGGTCTGGGGCTGGAGGGCGACGAGTGGCACCACGTGAGCGGCGCCCCCAAGTACGACCTCGCCCTGATCGTCGAGGAGGGCGAGGAGGACCTCGGCCTGAACTTCGAGTACGACCCCGGTCTCTTCGACGCGGCGACGGCCCGGCGGATGTCGGCCCGGTTCCGCACCCTGCTGGCCGACCTGCTCGCCCGGCCCGGCAGCACGGTCGGCGAGCTGCGCTGGGTGCCGGAGTCGGAGCTGGCGGAACTGGCGGAGGCGTGGCACGGGCCGCAGGACGAGCGGCCGGCGCACGGCTCGGTGCTCGACCTCTTCGAGGAGCGGGCCGCGCTCCATCCGGAGTCCGTGGCCGTCGAAACGGTGGACGGTGACGCCCTGACGTATCGTCAGCTCAACGCGCGGGCCAATCGGTTGGCCCGCGCGCTGGGCGAGCGGGGGGCGGGCCCCGGCGTTCGGGTCGCCATCCGGCTGGAGCGGGGTCCGGAGGCGATCGTCGCGCTGCTGGCGGTGCTGAAGGCGGGCGCCTCGTTCGTGCCGCTGGACCCGGTGTACCCGGCGGACCGCATCGCGCTGATGCTGGAGGACGCCCGCCCCGCCCTGCTGCTCGTCCAGGGGGACGCGCCGCCGACGCCGGGCACCGAGGTGTTCGATCTGAACGCCGAGGCACGGCAGGTGCAGGCGCGGGACAGCGGCGATCTGCCGGGACGGCGCGGCCCCGACGACGAGATGTACGTGGTGTACACCTCGGGTTCCACGGGGCGGCCCAAGGGCGTCGTCATCCGGGACTACACCCTCACCAACGTGGCGTACCGGCAGGCCGATCTGTCCGGTCCGCGCGCCGCCTCCCGGATGCTCCAGTACATGTCGCTGTCGTTCGACGTGTCGTTCGAGGAGATCTTCGGGGCGCTCTGCGCGGGGGCGACGCTGGTGCTGACCGACGAGGAGATGCGCGCCGACCTGCACCGGCTGGCCGGTCATCTGCGCGAGCGGCGGGTGGCCCGGATGTTCCTTCCGTACGCCGCCCTCCAGGAGCTGGCGTCGGTCGTCGTCGAGGGCGGGCTGACCCTGCCGGACCTGGCCGAGGTGTACACGACGGGCGAGCAGCTGGTCGTCACGCCCGCGCTGCGGGAGATGTTCGGGCGGCTCACCGGCGCCGCGCTGATCAACGCGTACGGCCCGTCCGAGGCGCACCTGTGCACCGCCCTGCGGCTGCCCGAGGACCCCGCGCGCTGGCCGGAGCGGCCGTCCATCGGGCGGACCGTGGGCGGGGTGCGGCTGTACGTCCTGGACGCCGGCCGCCGCCCGGTGCCGTTCGGGGTGCCGGGCGAGCTGTACGTGGGCGGGCGCGTCCTGTCACCCGGCTACCTGAACCTCCCCGCGCAGACCCGCGGGAGTTTCCTTCCCGACCCGTACGCCGACGATCCGCAGGCCCGGTTCTACCGCACCGGCGACCTGGTGAGGTACACGCAGGCCGAGGGCTTCGTCCATCTGGGCCGGGCCGACGAACAGATCAAGATCCGGGGATACCGCATCGAGCCAGCCGAGGTGGAGGCCGCGCTGAACGACCTGCCGTCGGTGACCGCGTCGGCCGTGGTGGCCGCCGAGCACGGCCCCGGCGACCGGCGTCTCGTCGCGTTCCTGCGGACCGGCGACCCGGTGGACGAACCGGAGTTGCGCCGGCTGCTGGGCCGTACGCTGCCCGCGTACATGGTGCCCTCCCGCTTCGCCCGCGTCGACCGCCTCCCCCTCTCGCCCACCGGCAAGACCGACCGGGCCGCACTGTCCGCACGGGCCGCGGAGCTTCCGCCTCCGGCCCGCGGGGAGAGCGCCGGGCGCCCGCTGACCGAGACCGAGCAAGGGGTGGCGGCGGTGTGGTCGGGGCTGCTGGACGGTACGCCCGTCGGGCCGGAGGACGACTTCTTCGCGCAGGGCGGACACTCCCTGCTCGCGGTACGGCTGCGCGGACGCATCCAGGAGAAGTACGGCGTCGAGATCGCGCTCAGCGCCCTGCTGGCGGCCCCGACCGTAGCGGGCATGGCGGCGCGGGTGGACCGGGCGGTCGCCGGGGAGAGCGGCACCGACGAGGAGCCCGACCTGTGGGCCGACGTCCGGCTGCCCGCCACCGTCGACGCGGCGGCCACCGCGCGGCCCGCCGGGCCCGCCGAGGCCCGCACGGTCCTGCTGACCGGGGTCACCGGCTTCCTGGGCGTCTTCCTGCTGCGGTCGCTGCTCGCCGCGGGCTGCGTCGTGCACTGCCTCGTGCGGGCGGGTTCGACGGAAGAGGGGATGCGCAGGATCACCGAGAACGCGCGCCGGTACCGGGTCGAGGGCGACCTGGATTTGGCACGGGTGCGCGTGGTGGCCGGAGACCTGGCCCGAGAACGGTTCGGCCTCGACGACCGGGAGTACCGGGAGCTGGCCGCGTCCGTCGGGGCGGTGTACCACGCGGCGGCGCACATCAACTTCGCCGCGCCCTACCCCTCGGTGCGGCCGACCAACGTGGACGGCTTCGTCCGCGTCGCCGAATTCTGCGCCGACACGGTGCTCAAGCCGCTCCAGCACATGTCCACGCTCGCCGTCTTCTCCCCCAGGGGGCCCGCGGCGGACATCGACGAGGACACCGTCCCGGAGATCCCCGAAGGGCTCGGCATCGGCTACGCGCAGAGCAAGTGGGTCGCCGAGCGGCTGGCGATCGAGGCCCGGGAGCGGGGCGTACCGGTCACCGTGCACCGCATCGGGCGCATCGGACCCGCCACCACCACCGGCGCCTGCCGTCCGGACGACTTCTTCTGGCTCCAGGTCAAGAGCTTCCTGCAACTGGGCCTCGCACCGGCGGACCCCGGGCCGGCGGTGGACCTGCTGCCGGCGGACGTGGTGGCCGACGCGGTGGTGCTGCTGTCCCGGGCGCCCGCCTCGCACCACCGGAACGTGCACGTCTTCCACCCGGTCGGCCTGCGCTGGGACGCGGTGTTCGCCGCCCTGGCCGCACTGGGCCGGGCACCCAGGAAGGTGTCCACCGACGAGTGGCTGCACGCGTTGGAACAGGTGCCCGCGAACAGCTCTGCCGGCGCCGACAGCTCCCTCGCCAGTCTCGTCCCGCTCTTCCGCGAAGGCGTCATGGAGCTGGCCGACCACCGCTACGGCAACGACGCCACGGTCCGGCTGCTGAAGGAAATGGGGCTCGAACTCCCCGCCCCCGATCCGTCCTGGATCACGTCGATGGTCCGGTACTTCACCGAGACCGGGCAGGTCACCGCACCCGGCACTCCTTGAGCGCCGGGTGACCGGCCCCTCACGGAGCGGGCCGGACCGCCCCGACCCACCGGGGCACCACCCCCCACAGGAAGGAACTCCCCGTGCCCATAGCCAAGCACCGCGTCAGGGCCGTCATCGTGGGGGCCGGCCCGGTGGGCTGCCTCCTCGCCATCGAGCTGCGCCGACGGAACTACGAAGTGGAGATGTACGAGAAGCAGTCGGCCGAGAGCTCGACCGCCGAAGCCACCGGCCACTCCTTCAACCTGACCCTCACCCTGCGGGGGGCGAGCGCCCTGCCCGCCGCGCTGCGCGAACGCGTCTACCGGATGGGCACGATCCTCCAGCAGCGCACCGTGCACCACCGGGACCGGACGCTCACCCACCAGCCCTACGGAATGAACGGCGACCACCACCTGCTGTCCGTGCCGCGCACCGAACTCCGGCGCCTCCTGCTGAAGGAGGCGCTGGCCGCGGGAGCGCGGGTGCACTACGGCCACACCTGCGTGGCGGCGCACGCACGCCGCGCCGAGGCCGTGTTCGTCACAGCGGACGGCAGCCTGCGCCGGGCGTCCGGGGACATCCTGATCGGCTGCGACGGCGCCAACAGCGCACTGCGGCACGAACTGTCGAAGTCCGGCGCCCGGATGCGCATCCAGCAGGAGTACATCCCGCACGGACACGTCCAGTTGACCGTGGCGCCGGAGGCGGCGGAGGCGCTCAGCCGGGACCGGATGCACCTGTGGCCGCGCGGGGACCACTTCCTACAGGCCCAGCCGAACCGGGACGGCACCGCCGCCGTGACCCTGTTCATGCCGGTGGACAGCCGGGACGGGGAGCTGAGGTTCAGGGCCTTCGAGGACCGGGAGTCCGTACGCGGCCACTTCGACCGCGAGTACCCGGACATCGCCGCGTCCCTGCCGCGGGTCACCGAGGAGGTGTGGGACACCCGTCCCGCACTGCTCAAGGTGGTCCGCTGCGCCCCGTACCACTATGCCCGTGCGGTCCTCGTCGGGGATGCCGCGCACACCATCGTCCCCTTCTACGGGCAGGGCATCAACTGCAGCTTCGAGGACTCGGAGGTGCTGTGCCACCTGCTCGACCGCCACCTGGCCAGGAACCGCGACCGGCACAGTGCGATCCGCGCGGCGGTGTCGGACTTCAGTGCCCTGCGGGTGGCCCCCGGTCAGGCGATCGCCGACCTCTCGATGGCGAACCTGGAGGAACTGAGCGCCCACATCGACGACGAACTCTTCCACCTGCGCAAGGCGTTGGAGCGACGGCTGCACCAGCGATATCCGCGGGACTACACGCAGCTGTACCAGTTGGTGGCCTTCACCCGCACCCCGTACGACGAGGTCGTCCGGCGCAGCGAGTGGGACAAGCACGTGCTGGACCGGCTGTGCGAGAAGTTCGACCCGCGCACCCAGTCCGACGAGATCATCGCCTCGTACCCGGAGTTCCACCGCGGCCTCGGGTCCGACGGCCGGCCGGTCCGCGGTCCGGGAGCGAACGGGTCGGCCGTACCGGTGATGTCACCCGGCCATGCCTCGCTGTCACCCTTGGGAGATTCCTCATGACCGAGCACCCGTTCGACGTGGAACTGGACCCCCGCTACACCGAGCCGGGAGCCCCTCCCGCCCAGTGGGCCGAGACGAGGAGCATGCTGGCCGAGGCCGAGCTGTACTGGATCGCGACGGTGCGCCCCGACCCCCGCCCGCACCTCACGCCCGTCGCGGGGGCGTGGCACGACGGGGCCCTGTGGTTCTGTTCGCAACCGCACGAGCGCAAGGTGCGCAACCTAGTGGTCAATCCTCGGTGTTCCCTGATGACGGGGACCAACCGGCTCGGTGTCGGTACGGACGTCGTCCTGGAGGGAAGTGCGCTGCGGGTCACCGAGGAGAAGCGGCTCCAGGAGGCCGCCGAGGTGTTCCGCGACAAGTACGGTGCGCAGTGGGACTACGTGGTGGACGGCGACATGCTCAGCGGTTCCGTCGGCAGGTCGTACGCGTTCGCGGTGGCCCCCCGGACGGTGTTCGCCTTCACCAAGGGCCCTGTGGCGCAGACCCGTTGGCGCTTCGCGACCTGATGAGCCGCAGCGGCACGGGCTCCTCGGTGTCGACCTGGCGGGGACAGGCCGCGCCCGAGCCGACCGCGTGCGTCTCCGGCGGCGGGACGGGCATGCCGAACCGGAAGCCGACGCCGCGGATGGTCGTGACCCACTCGCTGTTTCCCAGCTTGCCCCGGAGGCTGCTGACATGGGTGTCTATGGTCCGGCTCTCCTGGACGCTCAGCCGGTTGTCGGCCGGGTAGTCCCACACGTCGGACATCAACTCCTGTCTCTGGAAGATGCGTTCCGGTTCCGTCGCGAGTTTGTGCAGCAGGTCGAACTCCTTGCGGGTCAGCGCGACCGGCCTGCCGTTCAGTCGTGCTTCCCGTCGCACGGTGTCGATGACGAGCGGCCCGAACCGCATGCGCTCGTCGTCCTCCGGGGCGGCGGCCCGCCCGGTGGTGTCCCGTGCCGCGGTGCGACGCAGGACGGCCTTGATCCGGGCGACCAGTTCGCGGGCCCGGTACGGCATGTCGACGCAGTCGTCGCATCCCGCCTCCAGCAGAAGGACGCGGTCCACCTCGGCCCTGGTCGAGGTGAAGCCGATGATCGGGACGTCGTTCCGCCGGCGTACGAACTGGCACACCGAGACGCCGTCGAGGTCCGGGAGGTCGGTGTCCAGCAGGACCAGGTCGTAGCGGTCGTGGGTCTCCAGGACGGCCTTGCCGCTGGAGGCGACCGTGGCCCGGTAGCCGTGTCGTTGCAGGTCCTGTTTGAGGGTGCCGACCGACGGGCAGTCGGACGCGACCAGGATGCGCGGCCCGCGCAGTCCCTCCGCGCCCTTTTCGTGCACGACGACGAGCCCCAGATCCTTTCCGGTGGTGTCTCTGCGTACGTTTCCGTCTTCTCCAGACACAGTCAGTCCCCCTGTCCGTGAAGTCCCGTTCCATGCGGGCAACTTCGGAGTCGTGCTCGTGGACTCCTGTCCCGGTTGGCCGACTCCATGCGCACGCCGGTTTGTGTCCCCCCACACGTCAGCACTGCGGCAACGAACGGGGAACGGCCGGACGACGAGCGGCCGTCCGTGGCCTGAACCATCCCTCACAGGAAGGAACGTGCCGTGCCCACTCACCTACTCGTGACCGGAGGCGCCGGCTTCATCGGGTCGCACTACGTCAGGTCTCTCTTCGCGCCGTCCACCGCACCCGGAACCGGCCCGCACGTCACCGTCCTGGACAGCCTCACCTACGCGGGCAACCCCCTCAACCTCTCCGGTCTGCACGGCCGTTCGGGCTTCCGGTTCGTCACCGGGGACATCTGCGACCCGCAGGTGGTCGACCGGGTCGTGGCGGAGGCGGACGAGATCGTGCACTTCGCCGCCGAGACCCATGTGGACCGCTCGATCACCGGCGGCCAGGAGTTCGTGCGCACCAACGTCCTGGGCACTCAGGTCCTGCTGGACGCGGCGGTCCGGCACGGCGTCCGGCGCTTCGTGCACGTCTCCACCGACGAGGTGTACGGGTCGATAGCGGAGGGATCCTGGCCCGAGGAGCACCCGCTGAACCCCAGTTCGCCCTATTCCGCTTCGAAGGCCGCCGGCGACCTGCTCGCCCTCAGTTACCACGCGACCTACGGACTGGACGTGTGCGTCACGCGCTGCTGCAACAACTTCGGTTCCCGGCAGTACCCGGAGAAGGTCATTCCGCTCTTCGTGACCCGGCTGCTGGACGGGCGCACGGTTCCTCTCTACGGCACCGGGGACAACACCCGCGAGTGGATCCACGTGGACGACCACGTGGACGCCGTGGAGCGGGTGCGCACCGCCGGGCGGGCAGGCCGGGTGTACAACGTCGGCAGCGGTGTCGAACTGACCAACCGGCAGCTCACGGAGTTCCTGCTTCAGCAGTGCGGCGCGGACTGGGACAGCGTGGAGCAGGTCGCCGACCGTCCGGGGCACGACCTGCGCTACTCGGTCGACACGGCCAGGATCCGCCGGGAGCTGGGCTGGGCCCCGCGCCGGGACTTCGCGGCCTCGCTGGCCGAGACGGTCGACTGGTACCGCGAGAACGGCGGCCGGTGGCAGAAGGAGGCGGCCGGTGGCCGGATTCCGCACTCCCCGGTCGCCTGATTCCGAGGCCCCCACCCGCACGGCACGCGGCCCCGGTCACCCGACCGCCGAGGATCCCCACCCCCACGGCACGCGGCCCCGGTCACCCGACCGCCGTGGATCCCCACCCCCACGGCACGCGCACGTCCGCCGCAGCGCACCGAAGCACTTCCGCCGCAGTCCGCCGACACGCGAGGAGCGTTCATGACATCCGCACGGTCCGACCGTCCCACCGATTCCGGCCAGAGCCCGCCCCGCGCGGGGATGCGGGAGTGGCTGGGGCTCGCCGTCCTCGCCCTGCCCGCGATGCTGATCGTGATGGACATGACGGTGCTGCACCTGGCCGTCCCGCAGCTCAGCTCGGACCTCGCTCCCACCGGGTCGCAGCTGCTGTGGATCACGGACATCTACGGCTTCATGGTTGCGGGCTTCCTGATCACCATGGGCAACCTCGGGGACCGGATCGGAAGGCGCCGACTGCTGCTGGCCGGGGCCGGGGCCTTCGCGGCTGCCTCCGTGCTGGCCGCGTACTCCACGAGCCCCGAGACGCTGATCGCGGCCCGCGCCCTGCTGGGACTGGCCGGGGCGACGCTGATGCCGTCCACCCTGTCGCTGCTGCGCGTCATGTTCCTCGACGAGCGTCAGCGGACCGTGGCCATCTCCGCGTGGATGATGTGCTTCACCGTGGGCGCGTCGATCGGGCCGCTGGTCGGCGGGGTGACGCTGGAGCACTTCTGGTGGGGTGCGGTCTTCCTGGTCGGCGTCCCCGTGATGGTGCTGCTGCTGGTCCTCGGCCCCGTACTGCTGCCCGAGTACCGGGCGCAGAAAGCGGTGCGGCTGGACCTGACCAGCTCCTTGCTGTCCCTGGCCGCAGTCCTGCCGGTGGTGTACGGCATCAAGCAGATCACCCGGGACGGCTTCGGCGCGCTGTCGGTGGCGGCGCTCGTGGCCGGCGTGGCATCGGGGGTGTTCTTCCTGCGCCGGCAGCGTCGACTGGAGGACCCGTTCATCGACCTGCGGCTCTTCGGCGAGCCCCGCTTCCGGGTCTCGCTGGGCGCCCTGGCCACCCTGTCCTTCGTGATGTTCGGCATCAACCTGTTCATCGTGCAGTCGCTCCAGCTGGTGCACGCGCTGTCCCCGCTGGAGGCGGGTCTGTGGATCCTGCCGGGCAGCGCGGGCGGTGTCGTCGGTGCGGTGCTGGCCATCGCGGCACTGCGCCGGGTGCGTCCGGCGTACGTCATGGCTGCCGTCCTCACCGTCGCGGCGGCCGGGGCGCTCCTGGTCGCGCTGGCCGGCCGTGACGACTTCGGGCTGCTGGTGGCCGGCCTGGCCGTCATGTCCACGGGCATCGCCCCGGCACTGAACCTGGGCACGGACATGGTCGTCAGCTCCGCTCCCCCGGATAGGGCCGGGGCGGCCTCCGCCGTCTCGGAGACCAGCAACGAGTTCGGCGGCGCTCTGGGCCTGGCCGTCCTGGGCAGCATCGGCACCGCCGTCTACCGGTCGCGGGTGGAGGAGAACATCCCCGCCGGGACACCGGCCGAGGCCGCCGTACCCGCGGGGGACACCCTCGCCAAGGCGCTGTCCGCGGCTGAGGAACTGCCCGAGAAGCTGGGTGCCGACCTCGTGGAGATCAGCCGCGAGGCGTTCTCCGGCGGGCTGACCGTCATCGCCCTGATCGCCACGGTCCTGGTCGCGGTGTCCGCACTCCTGGTGGGCACCGCCCTGCGCCACGTCCGCCGGAGCTCGGAGGAGGACCCGGCGCCCGAGGGGGCGGAGGGGGCCGAGGAGGAGGACGCCCACGCCGGGCCCCGGCCCTCGTGACCAGGACGCCGACGCCTTCGACGCAGACCGGCGGACCGGCAACGCAGCACACCAGCACACCAGCACACCAGCACACCAGCAGAAGAGTCATTGACTGAGTCGGCAGAAGGAAGGCTTCCATGGACCTCACGCACAGCAGTTCCGGCGCTCGCCGCAGTTCCCGCGAGCGCGGCGATTCCGGCAGATTCGGCAATTCCGGTCCGCCGGACGGTGAGACCCTCGAATTCCGCGACGAGGAACTGACCCGCACCTGGCAGGATTTCCAGCTCTCCTCGATGCCGGACCTGCTCGGTTCTCTGCATCTGTGCCACGCCCTGCACGCCCTCTCGAAATCCGGCCTGCTGGACCGGTTGCGCCGCGGCCGCGACAGCGCGGAAACCGGTCTGCTCGACGGAATGAACCACCGCGTCTCCGCGAACGTCCTGCGCTACCTGGTCCTCAAGGGCGTACTGGAGGAGTGGCGGGGCACCTACCGGCTCACGCGCCGCGGCACGCTGCTGACCTCGGACATCTCCCTCGCCCGGCTCGGTTTCTACCTGGAGGCGTACGGCCCGGTGGTCCAGCGGGCCGACGAGCTGATGACGGGTGCGGCCGTCTACGGCACGGACGTGCAGCGCAGCAACGGCCCGCTGAGCCGCCACTGCGCCACGATCTTCGCCGCCTACTACACCCCCCTGGTGCTGGAGACCATGCGGGACCGCGGCGCCAAACGCTTCCTGGACCTCGGCTGCGGCGGCGGACAGCTCCTGGTGGACGCCTGCCTCAACGACCCCGGGATCACCGGGGTCGGCCTGGACATCGCGCCCGCCGCTGTGGAGGTCGCACGGGAGCTCGCGCGCAGCCACGGTCTGGAGGACAGGCTCGACTTCGTCGTCGCCGACGCGTTCGATCCCATGTCGTGGCCCGAGGTCTGCTCGGGCGCCGAGGTGATCACCTCCATCGGCGTGCTGCACGAGCAGTTCCGGGACGGCGACAAGGCGGTCGTGGCCATCCTCGACGCCTACGCGGGCTTCCTCACCGGCGAGAAGATGCTGCTGATCGGCGAGCCGGAGCCGCACTACGACGACCGGGAGAGCGATTCGGAGTTCTTCCTGATGCACGTCCTCACGGACCAGGGTTTCCCGGTGGACCGTGCGGCCTGGTCCGCTCTCTTCGCACGCACCCGCCTGTCGTGCCGCCGGACCCTCACATGGGCCACGGCCGGGCCGCGCATGTGCTTCTACGACCTGGTGCCGCGGGTCTGACGGTCGCCCGGCGCAGCCGGCGCAGTCGCCCGATCCCCTTTTCTTTCGCAAGGACGACCAAGAACAGAAAGGCGTGTCGCAGATGAACGTGAACGGAGGAAGGCCACAGCTCAGTGGAACCTTCGGTGCCGTCTCCTCGACCCACTGGCTGCCCTCGGCAGCCGCCATGGCGGTCCTGGAGAAGGGTGGCAACGCCTTCGACGCCGCCGCCGCCGCCGGATTCGTCCTGCAAGTGGTGGAACCGCACTTCAACGGCCTCGGCGGGGAGGTGCCGATCGTCTCCTACCGCGCGTCCACGGACCGGGTGCAGGTGGTGTGCGGGCAGGGCCCCACCCCCGCGTCCGCGACCGCCGACAGCATCAGGCGACTGGGGCTGAACCAGATACCGGGGTCGGGTCTGCTGCCCGCCGTGGTCCCCGGAGCCTTCGGCGCATGGATGCGGCTGCTGGCCGAACACGGGACCCTTCCGCTCGCCGACGTCCTCGACCACGCCATCGGCTACGCGGAGAACGGCTTCCCGCTGCTCACCGGGGCCGCCGACGCCATCGAGGTGATGGCCCCGCTGTTCGAGACGGAATGGCTCGAATCCGGGCGGGTCTACCTGCCGGACGGCCGCCCGCCCGCCGCCGGTTCACGGTTCCGCAATCCGGCGCTGGCACAGACGTACAAGCGGCTCCTGCGCGAGGCCACCGCCGCGGGCGGCGGGCATCAGGCGCAGCTCGCCGCCGCCGAGGACGCCTTCTACCGCGGTTTCGTGGCCGAGGCGATCGACTCGTTCGTCTCCACCACCGAGGTCCTGGACTCCACCGGCCGCCGCAACAAGGGCTTCCTCACCGGACAGGACATGGCGGACTGGCGGGCCACCGTGGAGGAGTCCGCGCAGGTGCGGTACGGGAACTGCACGGTGCACAAGCCGGGCCCCTGGTCCCAGAGCCCGGTCTTCCTCCAGCAGCTGGCCCTCCTGGACGGCTTCGACCTGCGGCGCATGGGCCTCGACAGCGCGGAGTACATCCACACCGTCGCCGAGTGCGCCAAGCTGGCCTTCGCCGACCGCGAGGCCTGGTACGGCGACCCCGACCACGGTGACGTACCGCTCGGGACGCTGCTCAGTGCGGCGTACACCGAGGAGCGCCGACGGCTCGTCGAGGCCAAGGCCGCTTCCGTGCTGCGGCCCGGCTCCCCCGACGGGCGTGCGCCGCACATCCCGGAGCAGGTGCCGGACGTGCTGCCGCCGTCCCGCGACCACTGGATGAATCAGATCCGCAACGGTCTGCCCACGGTCGTACGGGCCGCCGAGGCGCGCACCGACACGTGCACGATCGTCGTCGCCGACCGGTTCGGGAACATGGTGGCGGCCGTTCCCAGCGGCGGCTGGCTGAAGAGTTCCCCGGTCGTTCCGGGCACGGGGCTTTCGCTGGGCACCCGGGCCCAGACGATGACCCTGGAGCAGGGCCACCTCAACTCCTTCGGGCCGGGCAGGCGCCCCCGCACCACCCTCAGCCCCAGCCTCGTACTGCGGGACGGTAAACCGGTGCTGGCCTTCGGAACGCCCGGCGGGGACCGGCAGGACCAGTGGACGCTGGGATTCTTCCTCGCGGTGACCGAGTTCGGCCTCGACCTGCAGAGCGCGACGGAGACGCTGGCCTTCCACACCGATCACTTCGCGGCCTCGTTCACGCCGCACGAGGCACACCCCAGGAAGCTGGTCGTGGAGCGGGACTGCGATCCCGGGGTGGTGGAGGAGCTGCGCACCCGGGGGCACGAGGTCGAGCTGGTGCCCGAGCAGTCGCTGGGCAAGGTCTGCGCGGTCGGCGTGGACCGCGAGCGCGACCTGCTGCTGGCGGCGGCCAGTCCGCGAGGACGCCAGTCGTACGCGGCGGCGCGCTGACCCGCACCGCGTGCGCCGGGCGCGCGGGGAGCCCCGGACGGACGGTCCTCGTCCGGGGCTCCCGCGCGGCGGACGCGTCAGGCGGTCGGTGGCCGCACGCTCACTCGTCGGCGAAGATGCCGTGGCCGGGCGTGAGGATGCCGGCCGGGTCGTAGCGGCGCTTCGCGGCCCGGAAGGCCGGCCACCTGTCGCCGAAGTGGGTGCGCCACTGCCGCGGGGCGAGCGGCACCGAGCCGATCGGGTAGAGCTCCCCGCCGTAGTCCTTGCGGGTGCGTGCGTACAGCCGCTCGTTGCGGGCGAGCATCTCCTCCACGAATCCGGGCTCGGGCTCGGGGCTGCTCGACACCGTGTTGATGTCGACGATGAACGCCCACGGCGACCCGTCCGGCTCGGGCAGCCGGGGCTGGGCGCGGTGGACGTGCGCGCGCCGCTGCGGGTAGATCAGACCTGCCCCGTACGTGCCGATGTCGCGCGGCGTCAGGGTCGGTACGACGTCGGCGAGGTAGCGCTCGATGGCGCGCCCGGGGACCCACACGTCGAACCACGGCTTGACGAGGCGGTCCCAGTTCTCCGTCTCGCGCAGGGAGTCGATGAGGGTGTCGATGGAGAACACGTACTCCAGGTAGCCGGTGTCCGAGACCTCCGGCACGGCGGACAGGCCGTCGAGCAGCTTCCGGTCGTGGGGCGGTGCGGAGGGGTCGTAGAAGCTCGTGGCGTGGATCTTGTATGTGGGGGCGGTGCCCGGGGCGACGAACTCGGCGTAGACGTGGTCCACGCCGCGCCGCTCGATGAGGGTGTGGAGGTCGCGGGCGAACGCGGCGTTGTCGGTGTAGCCCAGGAGGAACGTGCGGGCGCGTTCCTTGGCGGGGACGAGTTCGATGACCGCCTTGGTGATGACACCGCACTGGCCGAGCCCGCCGAGGACCGCTTCGAACAGGTCGGGCTTGCGGTGACGTGAACAGCGTTCGACGGATCCGGTGCCGGTGACGACTTCCAGTTCGCGTACGTGGTCGACCTGGAGACCGGTGCTGAGCCCGCCGACGATGCCCCCGACGCCTCCCACGGACAACGTGCCTCCGACGGTCAGCCCGGTGTAGCCGGTGAGTACCGGCGGGGTGGCGCGCGGCGACTGCGCGAAGGCGGCTTTGGCGAGGTCCATCCAGTGGATTCCGGCGTCCACTTCGGCGGTGTTCCGGCCGAGCGCGTGTATGCGCCGGAGCGAACGGTTCTCGATGACGAGTCCGTCGGAGAGTGCCTGTCCGTAGGTGGTGTGCGCCGCGCCGCGGGGTGACACCGCGATGCGGTGTTCCCGGCAGAATCGGATCATCGTGGAGATGTCGCGTGCCGAACCCGGCCGCAGCACCGCACGGGGTGTGTGGCGGACGATGTTGCCCAGGTCGGTGGAGACGGCTTTCAAGGACGCCTCGTCGAGCGCGAGTTCACCGTCCAGTTCGGGCGCCCGTGCGAACGAGGGCCCTTGGGCGGCCTCGGCCCGGGTCACCCATCCGCGTTCACGTGGGTCGAAGCCGACGACGGCTGCGGCGAGTCCCGCTCCCGCACTGCCGAGAAATGCGCGACGGCCGATCATGTCGTCTCCCGAGAGGCTGTTACGGGGGGTATGCGTACGGAAGCGTCAAGCGGCAGGCCCTTCGGCACGGCGGCCCGGCCGGACGAATGGGACCGGGCAGGCCGGACGTGTAATTCCTGGGCGTGCGAAGCAGTCATGGCGAAATCCTTTCAGGAACATTTCTGCGACCCGTTTCCCACCTGCCGCACTTTAGGCATCCCCGGATTGCCGTGACCCTCAGAGGTTTTGCAAATTACTTCAGAACCCCTTCAAGCCCTGGAGGTTCTGACGGTTATGGGACGACGGTGGAGGGGTGCCGACGTGTGGGGACCTCGCCGTGCGGTCCCCCGGGGTTCGGTCGCGGCGGTCGCGGGTCGTTCGGGCGGGGCGGGTCAGGTCGGGTCTGGTCCGAGCGTCGAGGAGGGCGGAGGTGCGTGCGCGTCGCCGTCCGGGTCCGGACGGTCCGGCCGTCGGCCGCCCGTACGACGCGACGAGGCCCCCGGAAGGCAGGGTTTCCAAGGGTTCGGGGCCGGCTCGCGGGAGGTCTTTCCGCCGACGCGGGACCACCTGCATGGGCGAGAACCAGGCGGGTTAGCATATGAGCGCTGCCTAGCTCGAAAGAGAAACCTGTGACTGTCAACGACGACTCGTTCACCCACTGGAAGAACCGCGAGGAGATCGCGGAGTCGATGATTCCGATCATCGGCAAGCTGCACCGGGAGCGGGACGTAACGGTCCTGCTGCACAGCCGCTCGCTGGTCAACAAGTCGGTGGTGAGCATCCTCAAGACCCACCGGTTCGCCCGCCAGATAGCCGGTGCGGAGCTCTCGATCACCGAGACGCTTCCCTTCCTCCAGGCGCTCACCGCACTCGACCTGGGCCCGTCCCAGATCGACATCGGCCTGCTCGCCGAGGCCTACCGCGGCGACGACCGCGGCATGTCGGTCGAGGAGTTCACCGCCGAGGCGGTCGCGGGCGCCACGGGCGAGAACAAGATCGAGCGCCGGGAGCCGCGCGACGTCGTGCTGTACGGGTTCGGCCGGATCGGACGTCTGCTGGCCCGGCTGCTCATCGAGAAGGCCGGCTCGGGCAACGGCCTGCGGCTGCGCGCCATCGTCGTCCGCAAGGGTGCGGGCCAGGACATCGTGAAGCGGGCCTCGCTGCTGCGCCGGGACTCCGTGCACGGCCAGTTCCAGGGCACGATCACCGTCGACGAGGCGAACGACACGATCGTCGCCAACGGCAACACGATCAAGGTGATCTACTCCGACGACCCGACGACGGTCGACTACACGCAGTACGGCGTCAAGAACGCCATCCTCATCGACAACACCGGCCGCTGGCGGGACCGCGAGGGCCTGTCCAAGCACCTGCGTCCCGGGATCGACAAGGTCGTGCTGACCGCGCCGGGCAAGGGCGACGTCCCGAACATCGTGCACGGCGTCAATCACGACACGATCAAGCCGGACGAGCAGATCCTGTCCTGCGCGTCCTGCACCACCAACGCGATCGTGCCGCCGCTGAAGGCGATGGCCGACGAGTACGGCGTGCTGCGCGGCCACGTGGAGACCGTCCACTCGTTCACCAACGACCAGAACCTGCTGGACAACTACCACAGCTCCGACCGCCGCGGCCGGTCCGCGCCGCTCAACATGGTGATCACCGAGACCGGTGCCGCCTCCGCCGTCGCGAAGGCGCTGCCCGACCTGGACGCGCGGATCACCGGCAGCTCGATCCGCGTCCCGGTGCCGAACGTGTCGATCGCCATCCTCAACCTGCGACTGGGGCGCGAGACCAGCCGCGAGGAGGTCCTCGACCACCTGCGCAACGTCTCGCTGAACTCGCCGCTCAAGCGGCAGATCGACTTCATCAGCGCTCCCGACGCGGTCTCCAGCGACTTCGTCGGCTCGCGGCACGCGTCGATCATCGACGCGGGCGCGCTGAAGGTCGAGGGTGACGACGCGATCCTCTACCTCTGGTACGACAACGAGTTCGGCTACTCGTGCCAGGTCATCCGGGTCGTCCAGCACGTCTCCGGTGTGGAGTACCCGACGTACCCGGCCCCGGTGGTGTGACGCCGTCGGGGTGCGAGGGTGCGCCCCTCCCCCGCTGATCGGAAGGGCCCGCCCGGCGTACGCCGGGCGGGCCCTTCCCGTACGCGGTGGCTCAGAACTCGTCGGCGCCGTTGCGCAGCTGGGGCGTCCAGTAGCCGGTCTTCGCCACGGCGTCGTCGACCGCGATGCCGCCCGGCACGGTGACGGTCCTGCTGCCCTCGGCAGGGCCGTCCGCGGCGAAGAGGTTCACGTAGAAGTCGGTGACGGCGCGGTTCTGCTCGTCGACGCCGCCGTCGTTGATCCGCACGGCGGCGTAGGCGGGGGCTCCGGGCTCCAGCACGACGGGGGCGGCGGGCTTGCTCTTGGCGACGGCCGGCACGTCCTTGGCGGTCTGGATCTCGCCGAACGCGAGCAGCGGGTACTTGACCATGGTGCAGGCGCGGCCCGAGGTGTTCTTCGCGGTCAGAGTGAGGTGGGTGGTGGGCACGCCCTCCTTGGCCGCGGTGATCCTGACGTCCTTGACGGTGCAGGCCGGGGCCTTGCCGCCGGTCTTCTTCGGCGACTTGGTGCCCGTCTGCGTACCGGTGGCGCCGGCGGTTCCGTTGGCGGGACCCGCCTGACCCGCGTCCTTGGCCGCGTCGGCCGACTCGCCCGCGCTCGCGTCCTCGTCCTTCGCCTGCGGGCTCGTGTCGGATGCCTTGGCAGCCGAGGACGGCGCCTTGGAGTCCTCGCTCTTCGCGCCGGTGCCGTCGCTGCAGGCGGTGAGGGTCAGGCTCAGTGCGGCGAAGGCGGCGGCTGCGAGGACGGCGGGGCGGCGGGTGGAGGTACGCATGTGAGGGCTCCCGTGGAACGAGTCGTTGCGGTCGATGCCCTGTGCAGGCATCGGGTCTGCCTTCAGCTTCGGGCTCCGCCTTGTCGTTCCACTCACGTTCCGCTAACGCTTCAGTGCTGCGGTCTTCCCGCAGGTCAACACGGGCATCCTCGCCCCGGCGGGGTTCTCCCGCGGTCAGGTGCGGCCGAGCGGTCGGCGCCCCGCGGCAGGGCGCCGACCGCTCAGTGGGACGGGGAGGAGAGGAGCCTGGTCCTGGCGCGGGAGATCTCGCGGCGACGGATCGCCGCGCGTTCCTTCTCCCCGGTGCCGCCCCAGATGCCGGACACCTGATCGGTGTCCAGTGCCCAGCGCAGGCAGGCGGCCTGGACGGGGCAGCGGGCGCAGACTTCCTTGGCCCGCTGGGTCTGTGCCGCTCCCGGGCCCTGACTGCTGACCGGGAAGAACAGTTCGGGGTCCTCCTCCGCGCACGCCGCTTGCTCTGTCCACCGCTCCATGATCAGCGCTCCTTGTCGGGTCGTCGTCGTGGGCTTGCGAGCCCCTGGCGAGGTCGGCCGGGCGTGGTGTGCCCTGTGCGAAGCGAGTGACCGGAGGGTCGGAATTCAAACGGACGGCAGGCCGGTTCCGGTCATTCCGTGCGGGCTTCGGTGCTCTTCTCCGTACGTGCGACGACGCTGTCGTCCAGTCGGCGCAGCAGGTCGGCCGGGTGGTCGTACACCGCGGCGGCACCGGCCTCCTCCAGGTCGGCGCGCGGGATGCCGCCCGACAGAAGGGCGACGGTGTGCACGCCGGCCCGGGTGCCGGCCTTCATGTCCCAGACCGTGTCGCCGAAGAACACCGCGTTCCGCGGGTCGACTTCGGCGATGTCCAGGGCCTGGTGCACGGGGTCGGGCGCCGGTTTGCCGGATTCGACGTCGTCGGCGCTGGCGATTCCCGCGATGACGTCGTCGGCGTCGATGGCGCGCCGCAGCGCCTCCAGTTCGGGGCCGCCCGCCGAGGTCGCGAGGACGATGCGCCAGCCCCTGTCGTGCAGGGTGTGCAGCAGTTCGCTCGCCCCCGGCAGGGCGGGCAGCCGCGCGAAGTACGTGCCGTAGAGGGCCGTGTGGGCGGCGCTCAGCTGCTCGTCCTGGTCCTTGTCGCGGTCCTCGCCCAGCAGGTGGGCGATGAGGTCCTCCGAGCCGAGGCCCACCGCGTGGTGGATGTCGTGCATCGTCACGTCGTGCCCGGCCTGGCGGAAGGCCTCCCACCAGGTGACGACGTGCAGGTGGTTGGTGTCGGCGAGGGTGCCGTCGACGTCGAAGAGCGCCGCGCGCCCCTGTCGCTTCATCGTGTGCATCATTCCTTTTACTCGACCCCGCTGCCGGGACGTGGCTGCCCGGGGCCCGTGTCGGGACCCCGGGCAGCCTCCGGTCGTGTCCTGGGGGTTCAGTCGGTGGAGAGGGCCTCCACGAGCTGTCCGGCCTTGGGGTCGGACAGGGCGCGGGCCGCGTCCGCCAGGGCGACCACTCCGACCAGGGTGTGGCCGTCGATCACGGGCAGGCGACGGACCTTGTGCGAGGTCATGGTGGCGAACACCTCGTCCGCGCTGTCGTCGGCTCCGATGGTGACGGCCTCGCCCTGGGCGAGGTCGCCGGCCTTGACGGTGGCGGGGTCCTTGCCCGCGCCGAGCACCTTCACCACGATGTCCCGGTCGGTCAGCATCCCCTTGAGCCGCTCGTCCGTTCCGCAGATCGGCAGGGCGCCGACGCCGAGCTGGGTGAGCTTGCGGGCGGCCTCCAGGACGGTCTCCTGCGCGCCGATGCACTCGGCTCCGCCGGTCATGATGTCGCGTGCGGTGGTCATGCGGTTTCCTCCTGTCGGAAGGTTCGCGGATGGTCGGTGTGCGGGTGCGCGCGCCGTCGGGCGGCGCACGGTTCGAGTGCCCTGGTCCCGTCGGCGATAACACCCGCGGGCCGTCTCTTCTCCGCGGGGATCAGCCCCAGCCGCGTACTTCCGCCGCTCCCAGCGGCTCGGGCAGCGCGGACACCAGGTGGAACGCCGCGTACAGGTCGGTCAGCCGGAGCACCTTCAGCGCGAGGGGGTGGCGCATCAGCAGGCACAGTGAGCGGCCCTCGTCGTTGACGACGCCCTGGAAGGCGAAGAGCATGTGCAGGGCGGTGGACGTGAGCAGCGTGCTGCGCACGTCCACCACGACCGACCGGTGGTCGCCGGTCCGGGCGACCGCGCACATCCACCGTTGGACCTCGTGCACGTTGCCGATGTCGACGACGTCCTCCAGCACGACGACGAGGTGCGGGGTCAGGCGGTAGTGGTGGTTCATGGCGGCGACCTCGTCAGGGCAGGCGTTCCCGTGGCGGCCGCTTCCTGACCGCTGCTGCGTCTACCCAGTGGGTGCGGGTGGTACCCCTGGCCGGTGCGCCCCGCCGGGTCTCGCCTCAGCCGATGCCGGCCAGCCCTCGCGCGTCCCTGCGCGCCCGGCCCCGGGAGATCCGCAGCGGGTCGAAGCCGTCGGTGCGGGGCGGGAGCCGCGCGGGGTCGGCCAGGACCGCTCCGGCGCAGACCTCGGCCAGCAGGGGGCGTCTCAGGATGCGGCCGGCGGCGGAGATGCCGCTGAGGGCGGTGCCCAGGATGCCGGCGCCGAAGCTGGAGTTGGCTCCGACCGCGTACAGGCCGCGTACGCCGGTACGGATGTTGGGGCGGCGGCCGTGTCCGCCCCAGTCGTCGAAGCCGTACGGGGTGCCCGAGCCGTTGCGGATGTAGCGGTGGTTGGTGTGCGCGGTGGCTGTCTCCAGGTGGGTGATGCGGTTGCGGAACGGGCCGAGTGCCTGCTCGGCGATGTCGACCAGTGCGTCGCGCAGGCGGGCCTTGGCGGCCTCGTACGACGGGTCGCGGCGGTAGCGGCCCGGGGGCCCGTCGAGGGGCGGGACCAGGGTCATGACCTGGAAGTTGCTGTGTCCTGGCGGGCAGACGGTGCGGCTGCCGGGGTCCTTGAGGGAGCCGAAGGAGAGGAAGGCGAAGGCGGGATCGGAACCCTTCAGGGCCGTCGCATGGGCCTTCTCGACGTCGGTGTGGGCCCACCACCAGATGTTGGTGTTGGGCATGTCGAGCGGCCGGTCGAGGGCGATGTACGCGGTGGCCACGGCGGCGCGCACGGTGGCGCGGCGGGTGCGTTCGACGACGGCCGGCGAGAAGCCGCGCCCGCCGCAGAGGTCGAGGACGGTGCGACGGTAGTCGGCGTTGGAGACGACGAGGGGGGCGCAGACGGTCCCGCCTCCGGCGAGGCGTACCCCTGCCACCTGCCGGTCGTCGCCGACGAGGATCCGTTCGACGGGACAGCGGGTACGGACTTCGCCGCCGTACGCCTCGATGACCTCGACGAGCGTGGCGATCATGGTCTGGCCGGAGCCGACGGGGGCGTACGCGCCGCGCAGGTAGTGGTCGAGCATGGTGGCGTGGGTGGAGGTGAGGGTGGTGGAGGGCGGGGTTCCGTAGTTGCCGGACTGGGCCGCGACGAGGGTGCGGGCGGCCGGCCCCAGTGCGCAGTGGTCGTACAGGTCGCCGAGAAGGCGTCCGCCCCAGGCCGTCAACTCCTGCGACATCGGCGCCCGTGGGACGCCCGGCGCGGTGGTCATGCCGCCGCGCAGGTCCGCTGCGACGGCACGCAGGACGCCGACGCAGCGGGTGAGGCCGACCCGTTCGGCGGGCAGGGCCGCGCACAGTCTGCTCAGGTAGCGGTCCCAGCCGACGGGCACGTCGACCGTGACGCCGGGGAGGAGGATGCGGTCGAAGCCGTCGGGGTCGAGGGGGCGGAAGGGAACCCGGTCGGAGCCGATGCCGAGGCCGGAGAGGATCGCGGGGAGCAGCCCGTCGGGGCCGCAGTCGCCGACGTAGTGCATGCCGACGTCGAACTCGTAGGCGCGGCGGCGGCGGAAGACCTGGGCGTTGCCGCCGGTCACGTCGTGCTGTTCGGCGAGCAGGACGCGGCGGCCAGAGACGGCGAGGTAGGCGGCGCAGACGAGGCCCCCGACGCCGCCGCCGACGACGACCGTGTCGTACCCGCCGCCGGCTGCGGGGCCGCTGGGCAGGCCGGCGTCAGAGCGTGATGCCACCGTGCACCTCCAGGACGCTGCCGGTGAGGTACGAGGCGCGCCGCGACACCAGGAAGGCGACGAGATCGGCGACCTCGGCGGCGGTGCCGAAGCGGCGCAGCGCGACCGCGCCGAGCAGACGGTCGCGGTCGCGGTCGGACAGCGCGCCGGTCATGTCGGTGTCGATGAGGCCGGGGGCGACGACGTTGGCGCGGATGCCGTGGGCGCCGACCTCCTTGGCGAGTGCCTTGGTGAAGCCGATGACTCCGGCTTTGGCGGCGCTGTAGTTGGTCTGCCCGGCGTTGCCGTGGATTCCGGCGACCGAGGACAGGGTGACGACGCAGCCGGTACGGCGCTTGAGCATGGGGAAGACGGCGGCGCGGCAGGTGTGGAAGACGCCGTCGAGGCCGGTGTCGACCACCTGGTGCCAGTCGTCGTCGGACATCAGGGCCAGGGGACGGTCGCGGGTGACGCCCGCGTTGGCCACGACCGCTCCCAGTGGCCCGAGTTCGTCCTCTGTGCGGGTCACCCACGCCTTGGCCTGGGCCGCGTCCGCCACGTCGGCGCGGATCGCCAGGGCCCGTACGCCGAGTTCCGTGGCCTCCTTCTCGATCCGCAGGGCGGCCTCCTCGTCTGAGCGGTAGCAGAATCCGACGTCCCAGCCGTCCTGGGCCAGGCGCAGCACGACGGCGGCGCCGATGCCCCGGGAGCCGCCGCTGACCAGCGCGACCCCGGTCGCCTCATGGTCGTCGGGCATCAGACGCCTCCGCCCATGCGCAGGACAGCGGCCGCCGCAAGTCCCTGTCCGTCCACCGAGGTGATCACCGCGTGTCCGCCGGGGGCCTGGTCGGCGGAGGCGACGACGGCGGCCAGCTGGAGGGCCGCCGAGGCCGCGCCCGTGTCCCCCAGCAGCAGCCCCAAAGTGGGGAGTCGTTCACGGGTCTGCCGGCAGAAGAGCGCGTGCAGGGCTCGGGTCTCCGCCGGGTCCAGGCCCGTCCCGGTGGCCGCCCACACGTCGTCGGCGGCGACGCCGGAGCGGGCCAGTGCTTCGGTGACGGTCGCCCGCACCGTCGCGGCCGGGTCCGTTCCCTCCGGGGCGCGGCGGGTGTGCACGGCGAGGACGGTGGCCAGCGGCGGGGTCGGGGTCGGCGTGTCCGCCGGGGTCAGCCGCAGGACGGCGGCGCCTTCGCCGAGCAGTGCGGAGGCCGCGGCGGAGGCGGGAGGGCCTCCACCGGGCAGCCGGGGGGCTCCGGCCGGCCCAGGGGGTGTCGTGGCGCGGCTTCGTGCCTCAAGCCAGGCGCGGGCCGTCGTGTACTCCTCCGCGCCGCCGCACAGGACGCTGCGGGCGCGTCCGGCGCGCAACAGACGTCGGGCGTAGAGCAGTCCGAGGAGGGCCGCGGTCCTGCCCGCGGCGAGGGTGGTGTTGGGGCCCTGGATGCGGTGGCGGATGGCGCACTGGGCGGCGGCGCAGTTCATGACGCTGTTGGGGATGACGCCGGGTTCGACGTCGTAGGGGCGCTCGCCGGTGAGGGAGGAGCGGGTGAAGTCCGTCATCGACTGGACGCTGCCGGTGGTCGTGCCGAGGACGAGGGCGGTGTCGGGTCCGCGCTGTCCGCCGCCGTCGGTGTGGCTCAGGACGGCTCCGACGGCGGTGACGGCGAGGGCGGTGACGCGGTTCATGTCCCGGGTGCCCTTCCTGCCGAGGGCGGTGCGTGGCTCGAACCGCGGTACCAGACAGCCGAGTTGGCCGGGCGCGCCGGGTACGGGTGCCGCGGTGGCACGCCGCTGGCGTACCCCCGTCGTGAAGTCGGCGGCGGTGTGCCCGTACGGGGAGAGCGCCGACCAGGCGGTGATGTTCACAGTTCCCTTCCTTCGTAACGGCCCAGTACCACTGCGGCGTTGTTGCCGCCGAAGGCGAGGCCGTTGTTCTGGACGATGCGCAGGTCCGCGTCGACCGCCTGATTGGGCACGCAGTCCACCGCGCACTCGGGGTCGGTGGTGCGGTGGTTGATGGTGGGGGGAATGAAGCCGTGGGTGATCGCCAGGGAGCAGGCGATGGCACCGAGGGCGCTCGCCGCGCCCATGGTGTGGCCGAGCATCGACTTGAGGGAGATGGTGCGGGGCGGGCTGTCGCCGTAGACCCGGCGCACGGCGCGGCTCTCGGTGACGTCATTGGCCTTGGTGCCGGTGCCGTGCGCGGAGATGAGGTCGACCTCCTCGTGTTTCACCCCCGCGTCGTCCAGAGCGAGTTGGAGGCAGCGGGCCACGCTCTCCTCCTGTGGGGCGACCGGATGGTGGGCGTCGCAGTTGAGGCCGTAGCCGAGGACTTCGGAGTAGATGCGGGCGCCGCGCGCGAGGGCCGAGTCGAGGCTTTCGAGCAGGAGCATGCCGGCGCCCTCGCCGGTGAGGATGCCCTGCCGCCCGGTGTCGAAGGGGCGGCAGCAGTCGGGGGCGATGGTGCCCAGACGGTAGAACGCGGCGAAGGTCTTGCGGCAGAAGGCGTCCGCGCCGCCGCACAGGGCGAAGTCGGCGTCGCCCTGGCGGATGGCGTCGAGGCCGTTGCCGATCGAGTAGTTTCCGGCCGAGCAGGCGGTGCCGATGGTGAGGACCTCGACGTCGGTCAGGCCGAGTTCGCGGGCCGCGGCGATGCCGAGGCGGGCGGCGGGAACCCGGCGGGCGGCCTGCGCGGTGACGGCGGTCGCACCGCCGTGCAGATGGGTTTCGGTGATGCGGTCCAGGTCGTACGACTCGCCGTCCGTGGTTCCGACGGAGATCTGGCAGCGTACGCGCCGCAGGTCGTCGGCGGTCAGTCCGGCGTCGTCGACCGCCATCCGGGCCGCGGCTGCCGAGAACTGTGCGGCCCGCCCGTACTCGGCGGGGTCGAGGCGGCGCAGCAGCCGGTGCGGGTCGAAATCGGGGACCTGGCAGCCGTTGGCGTGGGCGAAGCCGGTGGTGTCGAAGGCGGTGATGGGGCTGACACCGCTGCGTCCGGCGCGCAGCCCCGCGGTGAACTCCCCGGTGCCGGTGCCGATGCTGGACAGGGCGCCGAGCCCGGTGACGACGACGCGGCGGGGTTCGGGGCGGCACGCGGAGAACCTCGGAGCGAGGCCCGCGGAGGGCCTGGCGGGGAGGTGGCGGAGAGTCCGGGGAGAGCCGCCCGGAACGGGGGTGGGGAAGCCGGCCGGAACGGCGGCGGGGAAGCCGGCCGGCAGGGGGCCGGTCGGGTACGGCGGGCGAGAACCGAAAGGATTGCCCTCGGAGGGGCCGGGCGGGTGGGACGGCACCGGACTGGGCGGGTGGGACGTGTCGGGCCTGCGCGGGCGGGACCCCGCGGGCGGGGCGCCCTCACTGCTGGAGGTCATGGATGCGGCTACCAGCCCGCCGTCTCGGCCAGCACCTGCCGCACACCCGCCAGGTGCGCCATCCGCGGCATCTCGTTCTGGTCGATCGTGACCCGGAACTCCTTCTCCAGGGCGGCGAGTACGCCGATGAGCGCCAGGGAGTCCGCACCGTGCTCCTCGACGAACCGGTCCGTTTCGGCGATCTCCTCGGGCTCGATCTCCAGGCGGTCGCACACGATCTCGGTGATGCGGTCGTCGCGCGTACCCCTGACGCGGTCGTCGCGAAGGCCGGTGGTGCGGTCGTCGCGAAGGCCGGTGGTGCGCTCGTGCCGTGTGCGGGTGGCGTGGTGGTCGCGGAGGTCGGTGATCTGCATGGCAGGTGGCCTTTCGTGGGTCTGGGAGTCAGTGGTGGACGGCGGCCGTGCGGCGGGTGGACGGGCGTCGGGTGGACCGCCACTCCCGCAGGCCGACTTCGTCCCGTACGGCCGCACACGCGTCGAGCACCCGGTCCAGGTCGGCGGGGGCGAGTTCGCTGTGCACGGACAGCCGGTGCACGCAGCGCCGGACGGGCACGGAGGGCGGCACGAAGGCCGCGCCGTACACGCCCCGGGCGTCCAGGGCCTGTTGCAGGCGGCGGACGCCGGGTTCGGTGCCGGGTTGCAGCGGGATGATCTGGCTCTCGCTCGGGGCGATGTGGTAGCCGAGCGCGGTGAGCCCGTCCCGCAGGTGGCGGCTGTGCTGTTCCAGGCGCTTCCTGCGGTCGTCGGCGGTACGGAGCACGCCGAGGGCGGCGCTCAGTCCCGCCACGTCGTGCGGCAGCAGGGTGGAGCTGAAGACCGCGCCGAGGGAGTGGTACGGGAGGTAGCCCGCGACCTCCCGTGAGCAGGCGATCAGTCCGGCGCGGCCGGCGAATGCCTTGGCCAGGCTTGCCGTCCGGTAGGCGACCGCGTCGGTGAGGCCGAGGGAGGGGACGAGGCCGCCTCCCTCCGGGCCGAGCACCCCGAGGGTGTGGGACTCGTCGGCGACGAGGTCGCAGCCGGTGCGGCGGGCCACCGCGGTCAGGTCGGGAAGGGGGCAGAGGTCGCCGGTGACGCTGTAGAGCGTGTCGAAGGCGATGAGCCCGGGTCCGTGTTGACCGATGGTGCGTTCGAGGTGCTCGGTGTCGTTGTGGGCGAAGGGGCGGGCGACGGCATGGGCGGCGGAAATGCCCTCCCAGAGGGAGGCGTGGGCGAGTTCGTCGACGTAGACGTTGCCGCCGGCGGGGCAAACGGCCTGGATGAGGCCGACGTTGGCGGAGCAGCCGGACTGACTGAGCATGACCGAGGGTGCGCCCAGCCACTGGGCGAGGTCTGCTTCGAGTCGACGCAGCGGGTCGGTGTCACCGGTGAAGACCCCGGACATCAGGGCGCCGTTGCCCTGTGCGCGCAGACTGCGTACCTGGGCGTCGAGGACGGCGGGGTGGCCGCCGATCGCCAGGTAGTCGTTGGACATGAGGGTGAGGTCGGTGCTCCGGGGAGTCGGCCTGCCCCGGTAGAGGGGGCCGCCCCAGCTCGCCTGCCGGACGTTCCACGCCTGCAACCGCTCCTGGAGGAAGGAGAGTTCGTCTGACACGACACCTCGCACGAGTAGACGGGTCCACTGCCGCCGGGAGCACCACCCGCAGGGGGCAGTGGTGGCGGAGTGATTGACGGGGACGGCAAGACTTTAGGGGCGAAAAGGATTAGGGCTGCACCAAGGAATCCTTCGGACATACGTCCAAATCGACGTTTAAAGCAAGATCATCGCAGCTCAGGGCGGTCGGTGCAGAATCGTTCCTGTTCCGCTGAGGCGTCTGCACTTCACCCCCTTGGGGGCGCAAGCCAATCCCTTCGGGTGTTCCTCCGAGGAATCCTGCAACTGCCTGGATAAATCGCACAGACCTTTGCATCTGCGTCCGATAGTGGCTTATCTTGCCGCACATGCAGTCCTACTCCATCGGTCAGGCAGCCCGGCTGCTCGGCGTCAGCGCGGACACCGCACGACGGTGGGCGGACGCCGGGCGGCTCGCGACCCATCGCGACGACGGCGGCCGTCGCCTCGTCGACGGCCGCGACCTGGCCGCCTTCTGCGTCGAGGTCGCGCAGGGCGCGGCACAGCACGGCCCCGAGGACGACACCCCGTACACCTCGGCCCGCAACGCCTTCCCCGGCATCGTCACCGCCGTCAAGCTCGGCGACGTCGCGGCACAGGTGGAGATACAGGCGGGGCCGCACCGGCTGGTCTCACTGCTGACCCGGGAGGCCGTGGAGGAGCTGGGGCTGGAGGTCGGCATGCAGGCCACCGCCCGCGTGAAGTCCACCAGCGTGCACATCGACCGCACCTGACCCGTGCCCCGGGCCACCGCGCGTGCGCGGGTACGGCCCCGTTCTCCCACCCGTCGCCAGGAGCCCGCCCGCATGAAGTCCTCGTCCAGCAGACGCCGCCACGCCGCAGCCGTCCTGTCCGCCGCTCTGCTCGTCCCCTCGGCCACCGCATGCGGTGGCGGCGGAAAGGAGAGCGAAGGGGGCGATGGGGCCGTCGCCCTGACCGTGCTCGCCGCCGCCTCCCTCACCGACGTCTTCAGGACCGCGGGCGCCGCCTACGAGAAGGCGCGTCCCGGCACGAAGGTGACGTTTTCCTTCGCCGGTTCCCAGGAACTGGCCGCGCAGGTCCGGCAGGGCGCCCCCGCCGACGCGCTGGTCACCGCGGACACCAGGACCATGGACGACCTGCGCGAGGACACGGCCGCCCCCACCGTCATCGCCCGCAACCGCCTGGTCATCGCCACCGGCGAGGGAAACCCGAGGAAGATCGGCGCGCTGCGGGACCTCGCGGACAGCAAGCTGAAGGTGGTCCTGGCGGCCCCCGAGGTGCCGGTGGGCCGGTACAGCAAGAAGGTGCTCGACGCGCAGCGGGTCGAGGTGAAGCCGGTCTCCCACGAGCCCAACGTCCGGGCCGTCCTCAGCAAGGTCGAGCTGGGCGAGGCGGACGCCGGACTGGTCTACCGTACGGACGCGGCGTCGGCGTCCGGCAAGGTGGACGCCGTCGACATCCCGGACGGCCAGAACGCGATCGCCTCCTACCCCGCCGCCGCACTCAGGACGTCGAAGAACGGGGAGGCCGCGGCGGAGTTCGTGAAGTGGCTCTCCGGCCCCGAGGCGCAGAAGATCCTCGCGGACGCGGGCTTCCAGAAGCCGTAGCGGCGGCCCCGCCCGCCCGGCACGCGTGTCCGCCGTCCGGCACCTGACATCCGGTGTACGACGTACGACACATGATGTACGGACCGGGTGCCGCGCGTCACCGTGCACGACGGACGAAACCGGGAAACGCCATGAAACAGCTCCGCCCCCGCACCGCATCCCGGCCCCGCACGTCCGGAACCCGCGCGCCCCTGGCACTGGCGGCCCCCGCCCTGCTGGCCGTCGCCTTCCTGCTGCTGCCGCTGATCGGGATCCTCACCCGTACCTCCTGGGGCGAGCTGGGCACGCACCTGTCCAGCCCAGGAGTCGTCGAGGCGCTCCAACTGTCGCTGGTCGTGTCGCTCTGGTCGCTCGGGCTCTCCCTCCTGCTGGGTGTTCCGCTGGCCTGGCTGCTGGCCAGGACGGAGTTCCCCGGCAAGGCGCTGGTGCGCTCGCTGGTGCTGCTGCCGATGGTGCTGCCGCCGACCGTGGGCGGGGTGGCGCTGCTCCTGGCGTTCGGGCGGCGCGGGGTGCTCGGGCCGTGGCTGGAGAGCACCTTCGGTCTCACGCTGCCGTTCCACACCGCGGGCGCGGTCGTCGCGGCGACGTTCGTCGCGATGCCCTTCCTGGTGATCAGCCTAGAGGGGGCGCTGGGCGGCCTGCGTCCCCGGTACGAGGAGACGGCCGCCTCGCTGGGAGCGTCGCCCGTACGGGTGTTCCTCACCGTCACCCTGCCGATGGTGGCTCCGGGGCTGATCGCCGGGGCGGCGCTGACCTGGGCGCGGGCGCTCGGCGAGTTCGGTGCCACCATCACCTTCGCGGGCAATCTCCCGGGCACCACGCAGACCCTGCCCCTCCAGGTGTATCTCCTCCTCCAGGACCGGCCCGAGGCGGCGACGTCCGTCTCCCTCCTCCTGCTGGCCATCGCGATGGCGGTGCTGATCGGACTGCGCGGACGGTGGACCGGAACCCCGCGCACCCCCGCCGCTCGTGCCGCCGCTCCCCCGGAGCCCGAGCCCCCGGCCGCGGAGGCCGCCTCGAAGGACCCGGCCCCCGCTCCGGCTCCCGCCGAGGAGCAGTGGGCACTGCACGCCGAGGTCACCGGTTTCAACGACCTCACCCTGACCGTCTCCCCCGGCACCACCGTCGCCGTCGTCGGCCCCAACGGCGCCGGCAAGACCACCCTCCTGCGTGCCCTGCTCGGCCTCACGCCGCGCGCACACGCCGCTCTCACGCTGGGCGGCTCCGATGTCGGCGGGCTGCCGCCGCACCGCCGGGGCGTGGCCTGGGTACCGCAGGACGGTGCGCTCTTCCCGCACCTGAGCGCCCTGTCCAACACGGCGTACGGGCTGCGCGCCCGGGGCGTTCCGCGCGCACAGGCCCGGCGCAGCGCGCAGCAGTGGCTGGACCGGCTGGGCGTCGGCACGCTCGCCCACCGCAAGCCCTCCGAGGTGTCCGGCGGGCAGGCCCAGCGGATCGCCCTGGCGAGAGCGTTGGCGTCCCGCCCACGCCTCCTGCTCCTGGACGAACCGCTCTCCGCCCTGGACCAGACGACCCGGGCCCGTGTCCGGCACACGCTGCGCACGCACCTGGAGGGCTTCGGCGGCGTGTGCCTGATCGTCACGCACGATCCGGTCGAGGCGGTGTCGCTCGCCGACCGGGTGCTGGTCCTGGACGGGGGCAAGGCGTTGCAGGACGCCCCGCCCGCCGAGGTCGCCCGGCATCCGCGCTCCCCGTGGGTGGCACGGATGCTGGGCCGCAACGCCTGGCCCGGAAGGGCGGCCGAGGGCGGGCTGCGACTCTCCGGCGGCGGCCTGCTGGTCGTCGCGGATCCGCTGCCCGACGCCGCGGAGGCGCTGGCGATCATCGCCCCGGAGGCCGTCTCCGTGCACCGGGAGAGGCCCGGCGGCAGCCCGCGCAACGTGTGGCCGGGCACGGTCCGCGAGATCACCTCGACCGGCAGCCGGCTGCGGCTGCTGATCACCTCCGACCAGGCCCCCGACCTGGTCGCCGAGGTCACCCCCCAGGCCGCCGCCGAGTTGGGCCTGGCCGACGGCACACCGGTCTGGACGAGTGTGAAGGCGACCGAGGTGACGGTCGTGGCGCTGTGAACACCTGTGCCGACCGGGAAGGCTGATCGGTCATCCGGCGAGGAAGCGGTGCAGGGACCGGGTCAGAGCGACTGCGAAGCTCTCGCGCGCCGCGTCGTCGGGAAGCCTGTCCAGGGAGAGGTAGGGGTTGAGGTCCTCCAGTTCGACCAGGAGGAGTTCCCCGTCCCGGGTGCGGCAGGCGTCGACGCGCTGGATGCCGTGGTCGAGGGTGTTCCAGTCGATGAAGCGCCGCGCGAAGTCGAGGTCGGCCGCGGAGGGTTCGTAGGGCTCCAGCACCCAGCGGGCGTCCGGGTCCGGTGCGTACAGGGCGTACTGGAAGGCGTCGTCGACGTAGACGAAGGACACCTCGTAACGGAAGTCGACACACGGCTGGACGAGGAGATCGCCGTCGGCGAGGCCGGCGAGGCTCCGGTACGGCAGGAAACGCAGGCCGACCGAGTCCGCCCCGGCCTTCGGCTTGACCGCGTACAGGTCCGCGGCGGGCAGGGTGTGCAGGTCCTCGGCACGGTCGACGGTGGGGATGGCCGGGAACCCGGACCGGGGAAGATCGAGCAGGTACTGCTTGCCCGCCATGTCGGCGCGCCCGTTCAGCGGGTTGTAGACACGCGTCCCCTCGCGCAGGGCGCGGGCGCGGAAGGCTTCGTACGCCTGCTCGTAGTACAGGACCGGGCCGCTGTTGCGGACCACGACCGCGTCGAAGCCGCCCATCAGCCGGGCGGCGTCCAGCGGGTGGCACAGGGCGAGATCGAAATCCTCGCGCAACCGGTCGGAGAGGTGGATGTCCTCGTCGCAGTAGCGCCGCCCGCGGGCCCGGTAGCCGAGGTCGGTGACGTAGAGCAGGCGGGGGCGGGGGCCGGGGCGGCTGGGCACTGCGCAACTCCTCGGTGGGGGAAGGGCACCGTATCGGCCGGGGCGTCCCTGCCGTCCGGGGGGGTCGGCCCGTTCCCTGGAGACACGTCTGAGGAGCCGGGATCGCCGACGCCCGTGCGGCGGTCGGAGCGGAGGGCGGTTCGCACCCCGGGGCGTGCACCGTCCCGCGCGCACCGGTCGACTCCCCCCACCGGGTGGGGGTATCGGCCCGCACGGAAGCCTCCGTTCGTCGTGAGCGAGGATGATCCAAAACCGATCTTCGACGCGAGGAGTGCGTGCACATGAAGGACCCCGGGGCCCAGGCAGTCCGATGGAATCCTGAACGGGTGAGCGGGGACCCGGAGTTGGCGGAACGCGTCCGGCGGGTGGCGGGGGCGGCCGACAGCTACCACACCCTGTCCGTGGCCCTGCTGGACGCCGACGGCATGCGTTTCGCGGGGCTGGGCACGGACCGCGCGGACGCGTGGGGTCCCGCGACCGCCGACACGGCGTTCGAGATCGGTTCGGTCACCAAGGTCCTCACCGGCATGCTGCTCGCCGCACGCGTCGACGCCGGTGCGGTGTCCCTGGAGCAGCCGGTGTCCACGCTGTCGGCGGGGCGCGGGTTCGTGCACGCCGAGACGGCGTCGGTCACCCTGGAGGAACTCGCCTCGCACCGCTCGGGGTTACCGCGGCTGCACCGGCGCGCCCCCGTACTGGGCGACCTGCGGGACGCGCTCACCATACTGAGGGGCCGGGATCCGTACCGGGGTCTGGGGGTGGAGAATTTCCTCGCGGGCGCGAGAGCCGTCGCGCCCGCAGGCCCGCGCGGCAGCTTCGCGTACTCCAACCTGGGGATGGCCCTGCTGGGCCATGTGCTCGCCGAAGCCGCGGGCGGACCCGCCGCGAGCCGCTACCCGGCTCTGCTGGAAAGGGAGTTGCTCGCCCCGCTCGGCATGGCATCGACGTGGGTGCGGGAGGATCCGGCCGATCCGCTCACCGCCTCGTGTGCCGTGCCGCATGCGCGGGACGGGCGTGCGGTCGCGCCGTGGGTCTCGGCGGGATACGCACCCGCCGGGGTCGGCGTGTGGTCCACGGCCCGGGATCTCGCACGGCTCCTCGCCGCCCTGCTGGACGGCAGCGCCCCCGGCGCGGCTGCCGCGCTGCCGCGCCACGCAGCGGACGGGCCGAACCGGATCGGCCTCGGCTGGACGACCCTGGACCGCAACGGCGAGGAGATGACCTGGCACAACGGGGCGACCGGGGGTTCGCGTTCCTTCGTCGGCTTCCACCGTGCGCGGGGGTGTGCCGTGGCTGTGCTGTCGAACACGGACCACGACGTCGACGTCCTCGGCGCGCGCCTCGTGTTCGGCGACGCCTGAGCCCGGCCCCGGTCCGCGGCCGTTTCCGGTCAGGCCGGTTCCAGACGCCACAGCGAGGTGGTCTCCGCGGCGCGCGCCGTGTGCAGCGGGTCGGCGGTGTCCTGGGCACGGGGGTGGCGGGGGCTGGTGTCGAGGCGGTCGCGGACGCGCAGCCCGGCGGATCCGATGGCGGCGAGGAGTTCGCCCCGGGTACGCAGGCCGAGGTGCTCGGCCAGGTCGGAGAGGACGAGCCAGCCTTCGCCGCCGGGGTGGAGATGGGCGCTCAGACCGTTCAGGAAGTCGTGGAGCATCGTGCTGCCCGGGTCGTACACGCCCTGTTCGACGGCGGAGGTGGGGCGCGCCGGGATCCAGGGCGGGTTGCAGACCACCAGGTCGGCACGGGCGTCCGGGAAGAGCGAGGGGGCGGGGGTGACGTCGACGCGGTCGGACAGGTGCAGCCGGTGGATGTTGTCGCGGGCGCAGGCCAGGGCGCGCGGGCTGATGTCGGTGGCGACGGTGCGCTCGACGCCCCGGCGGGCGAGAAGGGCCGCGAGGACTCCGGTGCCGGTGCCGAGGTCGAAGGCGGTGAGGGGGCGACCGCGCGGAGCGGGCAGGGGGGCGCGGGCGACCAGGTCGACGTATTCGCCCCTGACCGGGGAGAACACCCCGTAGTGCGGGTGGATGCGATCCCCGAGGGCCGGTACGTCCACGCCCTTCTCGCGCCACTGCTGCGCGCCGATCACGCCGAGGAGTTCCGTCAGGGAGATCGCGGTGGGCGCGTGCGGCGGACCGTAGGCCTCCGTGCACGCCTGCCGCACGTCGGGTGCCCGGCGCAGTGCGAGACGGTGTTCGCCGTCGAGGAGGACGAGGAGGTGGCCGAGGACCCGGGCGCGGTGGGCGCGGGCGCGGCGGTGCCGGTGGAAGGCCTCGGCCGGTGTGGGCGCGTCGGAGGTGGCGCTCGGGGCGGGGGGCCGCTTGGCGGGTTTGCGGTCGATGCGGCGGCCCATCGCCTCAAGGAGCCGCCGGGCGTTGTGGTAGTCGCCCTGCCACAGCAGAGCGGTTCCCTCACAGGCCAGGCGGTGAGCGGCGTCGGCCTTGGTGCGGTCGTCGGCCGCCACGGCCCTGCGGGGCGCGGGGGCGGAGTTCTCGGAGTGCCAGAGGGCGGTACGGGAGGTCTCCCCCTCCTGCCACTCGACGACGGCGGGCAGCGCACCGGACAGGGGGGCGGGCGTGGGCGCGGACATCGCGGACTCCTCGAAAGCGTTGCGGCACGGACGCGGAACGCGCATCGACGGGGCGAGGAGCGAAGAAGGACGATTCTACTACTGCTCCGCGTCGAGGCGTGCGGGGCGGATTTGCCGGGAACGCGGCCCGGATCCGTCCGGGGCGTGGCGCGCCTGCTCTCCTTCGCAGTGGCGCGCGGATGCCTCCGTCCGCGGCGCGGCACGCGCGTTTCCTTCGCGGCATCGCACGCCTGCGTGGTGCCTTCGCGGCGGCGTATGCCTGCTCAGTTCTTTCGCGGCGGCGTATGCCTGCGTGGCCCTGCCTCTCGGCTCGGCTGCTGTCCGGCGCGGGGAGTCAGGTCCCGGCGGAGTCCGCCAGCAGGTGCACCGACTCCTGTTCGCGGGGATCGGTGCGGGCGACGACGCAGTGCACGGGCTCGTCCGTGGTGACCGGCATGTGCGGGGTGTCGGCGGGGATGAACACCATGTCGCCGGGGCCGAGTTCGTCGCGTACGGCCAGTCCTTCGCCGTGATGGATCTCGTGCCGCCCGCTGATCACGTAGATGGCCGATTCGTGGCCGGCGTGGACGTGCGGCACGCCTCGGGTGTGCGGCGGGATGCGCACCTCGTGGAGGCAGAGCGCCCGGGTGTCGACGGTCTCGGCCGAGACGCCCTGGGTGAAGACCCCGCCCTGCACGCCCTGGTAGCCCTCGTCGGTCCGGCGCAGGACGACGGCCTGCGGGACGGGAAGCGGCGCGTCCTCCGCCCCGCCGTCGACCTCTGCGGTCACCCGGAACTCGTTGCCCGCGGGGTCGGCGAGCAGGACCGCCCCCTCGGCGTCCGGCACCCGGTCCACCAGGCTCGCGCCGAGCGCCGTCAGCCGCCGGACCTCCTCGTCCCTGGTGCCTCGCGGCAGGAGGTCGAGAAGCACCCGGTTCCGCTCGGGCTTCTTGCCTTCGGCGCGTACGAACAGGAGGGCCGGACTGCCCGGTGTCGCCGTCAGGGCGACCGTGTCGTCGCCGGGTGCGTCCTGTGCGTCGATCGGCTGGCCGAGCGCCTCGCTCCAGAAGCCCGCCACCTCGTACGGCTCGTTCGGGGCCGTGCAGTCGAAGGTGAGGTGCCGTATCACGGACGTCACTTGGGGCACTCCTGCCACTCGCGGATCGACTTTCCGGCGGACTGTACGTGCGCGATCGGCGGCACCGGAGCCGTTTCGCACAGACGTGCCGAAAAGCATCGGTGGGTGCCGCTACCCCAGGCCGGCCTTCTCCCGGCTCGCCGCGCCCAGTGGGGCGGTGGTCCGGGTGCGGTGGGCGAGGCGGGCGGTACGGGTGGGGACGTCGACGGTGTACGCATCCACGACCATCGCCTCCTGGGAGACCTTGAGCACCATGAAGCCGTGGTCGGAGAAGTTCTGCCAGGCCGCCGGATGGCTGGAACGCGCCCGTCCGTCACCGGACTTGGCGAACGCTCCGCAGACGATCTGCCGGGTGCCCGCGGTGCGGGCGGTGGGCTCCAGGAGCTGGAGGGTGTGGTCGTGCCCGGAGAGGATGAGGTCGGCCCTGCCGCACACCACTTCCTCGTACAGCTCCTTGAGGTGAATGCCGCGCGTGTAGTGCCCGACGAGGAAGCCGTCGTAGGAGCCCGCGCTGCCGTGCTTGCCGTTGTTGAGGTACGGGTGGTGCCCGAGGACGACTTTCCAGCGGGCCCGGGAGCCTCTCAACGCGTCGTCCAGCCATGCGCGTTGGGCCTTCATGTACGGCCCGTCCCAGCGGTAGTGCGGATCGGTCTGGGCGACCGTGGAGGCGACCGGGTTGGTGTCGAGGGCGAAGAACTCGACGACCGGGCCCCCGCCGTCCACGGGGAGCGCGGCACGGTAGTAGCGGCTCGGCATGTACCAGCGGCGGGAGGACGCGGCGTACGAGACCTCGCGGTCGCCGCGCGAGGGGTCGCCCCCGCTGCCGGGGATCAGCCCGGAGCAGTCGTGGTTGCCGAGGACCATCAGCCACGGCACGTCGATGCCGGTGTTGGGCTCCTCGAACTTCGTCCGGAACTCCGAGTCGTGGGCGGACTCCGGGCCGTTCTCGTAGATGTTGTCGCCGAGCCCCACGGCGAGTCCGACGCCCTCCGTGCGGCAGACCTGGCGCGCGGCGGCGGCCACGGCGTGCTGGGCCTCCCCGCCGGTGCCCGCGTCACCGGTGACGAGCACCGCGAACTCGCCCCTGCCATTGGGGTGTTGCGGGAAGGGATACGCGTCCGCACGAACGGGCTGACGGGCGCTCGCCGACCCGTCCCGGCGGGTGCGGGCTTCGGCGGCGCCGCCGCCCGGGAGCACGGCAAGGGCGGCCCCGGCCACCGCGCCGCCCAGCAGCGCGCGTCGGCGGACGGCGTTCATGGTGCGCACTCGGTCGCCGGTCGGCCCGGCGGCCAGCTCCGGTTCGGCCCGCAGCCACTGCTCTTCGGTCAGGTCCGCCCGCGGCGGTATCGGATCGTCATCGCACATGGCAGCGTTCTCCCACATGACGGCGGTGGGGCGGGCGTCGAAAGAGCGAACGGGAGGCGGAGGTGTCGGGGCGACTTTGTGTGCGGGCCGGCCACCCGCGCCGATCGCGTACGTTCCGTCGCGGTCGTAGCGGTGCGTGCGGGCGATGACGGCGAAGCCGCAGCGCTCGTACCCGCGGCACCTCCGTCGCAGGTCCCGCAACGGGCCCGGTGGAAGCACGGCGCGCACGTAGGACCGCCCACCCGCACGACCGTCCTCCTCGGCCCGCACAGCCGCCGTCCCCGTGCACCCGCGGCCCGCACGCCCGTCGCTCCGGCCGTGTCCGCACTCCGCCGGAACCTTCCCCAAAGAATTTTTGCAAAAATTCTTTGGGGAATCCGTCAGGCGTTCTACGCTCTCCGCCATGAACCCTCATGACTCTCCGCCCCAGGGCGATCGCGTCCTCGATCCCGAGCGCGACGCGGCCGCCCTCAAGGCCCTCACGCACCCCCTGCGCATCGAACTGCTCGGGTTGCTGCGGCAGCACGGCCCGGCCACCGCGAGCGAGCTCGCCGCCCGGACCGGAGAGTCCTCGGCTTCCGCCAGCTATCACCTGCGGGTGCTGGCGAAGTACGCGTTCGTCGCGGAGGCCGAGCACCGGGACGGCCGGGAGCGCCGATGGAGGGCCGTGCACGCCATGACCTCCTGGAACAACGAGGAGATGCGGACCACCCCGCATAGCCGCGCCTTCCTCGACGTCATCCGCAGGGCACAGGTGGAGCACCTGGAACGCACCCTCGCCCAGTACGAGAAGGACCTGGCCGCGGGCCGGATCGAGCCGCAGTGGGTGGAGCCGTCCGGCGTCGAGGACAGCATGCCGCGGCTGACAGCCGAGTCGCTCCGCGAACTGCGGCAGGCGATTCACGACAAGGCGGCGGAGCTGGCAGCCCGCGACGAGGACGACCCGCGCGCCGAGCGGGTCACCCTCGTCCTGGCAGCACTGCCTCAGGTCTCCGGCAACTCGCCCACGGACACGGGCACTTCGGGCACAGCCGAGGGGGCGCCGTGAAGGAGGCGACCGAACTCGGCAGCGCGCGGCGCCGCTACGTGGTCGTCAGCGCGCTCTTCTGGCTGCCGATCGGGCTGGCCATGGCACCCGGCGTCCTCCTCTTCACCGAACGCGGGCTGAGCCTGACGGCCGTGGCCGCCTGCTTCGCCGCTCACTCGCTCACCGCGGCAGCGCTGGAGCTGCCCACCGGCGGGCTCTCCGACGTGCTGGGCCGACGCCCCGTCCTGGCGGCCGCGGGGACGCTCAACGCCGTCGCCTTCGGCCTGCTGGGACTGGGCTCCACGCAGGCCCTGCTCGTCCTGGGCATGGGCCTGATGGGCGCGGGCCGCGCCCTGTCCAGCGGGCCGGCCGAGGCCTGGTACGTCGACACCGTGCAGGCCCACGCGGGCCCTGACGCGGAACTGCGCACCGGGCTTGCGCGCGGCGGAACCGCGACGTCCGCCGCGCTGGCGGTCGGCACCCTGGGCGGCGGGGCGGTGCCGTGGCTGCTCGGACTCGTCCCCGGTCTCGACGACCGGCTGCGCGCGGCCACCGGCCACCTGGTGCTGCCGCTGTCCGTCCCCGCGCTGCTCGCCGCGGCCGTCAGCATCGTCTTCGTGCTGTACGTCCTGTCCGCGCTCCGGGAGGCGCCCCGCGAACGGGCCACGCTGCGCGGTGTCCTCGGGGGCGTTCCCCCGACGATCGGCGACGGGCTGCGCCTGGGGGCCGTCGACGCGACGGTCCGACGGGTGCTGCTGACCGCCGGGGCGGCCGGAGTGGCGTTCGCCGTCGTCGAGTTGCTCTCACCGGGGCGCACCGCCCGGCTCGTGGGTTCGCCGGAGACGGGTGCGGCGGTCTTCGGCGCGCTGTCCTGCGCGGGGTTCGCGATGGCGGGACTCGGCAGTGCCCTCGCACCGCTCGCCGCCCGTCTGGCGTGCGGCGGTGAGCGTGCGGTGATGGCGGCCCTGGGGGTCAGCGGCGGCGGCCTGATGCTGCTCGCGGTCACCGCGACGTCGGCGGGTCCGCTTGCGCAGGTCCTCGCGGTGGGCGGGTTCGTCCTGTTCCATCTGGGGATCGGAGCGGTCGGACCCAATGAGAACGACCTGCTGCACCGCCGGGTGGGAAGCGGCCGGCGGGCCACCGCTCTGTCCGTCCAGTCGCTCGCCCTCCAACTGGCCGCCGCCACCGGCGGCCTGGCGATCAGCGGTCTCCCCACGGGGCCGCTGCCCTGGCTCGGCGGCGGCACGGCGCTGCTGGTGGGGGCCCTGTTGTGGGCACGGCGCCCGGAGTCGCGGTCCGCTGCCGCACCGCGCGCCGCGTCCCTGACCGAGGGCTGACGGTCAGCCGTACGGCGTCAGGTCGAGCTCCCCCACCACCTCGTCCTCACTCGTCTCCCCGGTCAGCCGGAAACCGAGCTGCTGGTAGAAGCCCTGGGGCCCGTCCTTTCCCGGGTGCCAGGTGGCGGTGAGGCGGGCGCCGCCCCGTCGGCGGATCTCGGCGGCGACGGCTTCGACGGCGAACCGGCCGCATCCCCGGCTCTGTTCGCCCGCGGCGACGTTGAGCCGCCACAGTCCGGAACGCAGGTCCCGGACGGCACCTGCCCCGGGCCCGCCCCCTTCCGTCGCGCCGCTGCCCGACGCGTCGCCCGTCGCGCCGCCACCGGTCGTCCCGTCCCCGGACGCTTCGCCCCCGGCGAAGTCGACGTCGAAGAAGGCCATGAGGAAGGCGACGGGACGGCCACCGTCGAGGACCAGCCGGGGCCAGGCCCGCTCCTGATACACGTACGCCTCGGCGAGGGACTTCACGACGGGCGCCACCAGATGCTCCTGATCGGCGCGTACCTCGATCCCGAGCGCGGCCGTGAGGTTGTCCGGGGTGATCTCTGCGAGTCGCAGTGCGGCGGTCATGACGGGAACGGTACGCCGGGAGCCCGGGGGTACGACCGGCTCCCCTGCGACAGAGGTGACTTCGCCGTGGGCCGGGGCGCGCGACGGGTCGCCGGGGACGGCCGGCCCATGGGGCAGGATGACGCTCGCGCGGGCCGCCCGGCAGGTGCCGCCCGCGTGACCGCGCAACCCGGAATGAGCAGGTACCCAAGGTGACGACACCTCACATATGCGGCCCCCATGGGCATTTCATCTCCCGACCGACGGCCGTCCGCTGGACAGAACGGGGAACGCACTGATGGAGCGAGCCCTCGAACTGAGCGATCTGATCGTCGCGGGCATCGCCGTGGCCGCGGGGCTGCTGGCGGCCCTGCTGCTGCGCACGGTGCTGCGCTGGCTGGGCGAGCGCGCCAGCCGCACCAGGTGGAACGGGGACGACCTGATCGTCGACGCCGTCCGCACCCTGGTGCCCGTGGCGGCGGTCGCCGCCGGCCTCGCCGTCGCGGCCGCCGCGCTGCCGCTCACGCCGCGGACGGGGCAGAACGTGACCCGGGTGCTGACCGCGCTGCTCATCCTGGCAGGGACGGTCACGGCCGCGCGGATCTCCACCGGCCTGGTGAAGTCCGTGGCCCAGTCGCGGTCGGGCGTGGCCGGATCGGCGACCATCTTCGCCAACATCACCCGCGTCGTGGTCCTGGCCATGGGGTTCCTCGTCCTGCTCCAGACCCTGGGCGTGTCGATAGCCCCGCTGCTCACCGCCCTCGGCGTGGGCGGTCTGGCTGTGGCGCTCGCCCTCCAGGACACCCTCGCCAACCTCTTCGCGGGTGTGCACATCCTCGCCTCCAAGACGGTCCGTCCCGGGGACTACATCCGGCTCAGCAGCGGAGAGGAGGGCTACGTCGTCGACATCAACTGGCGCAACACCGTGGTGCGCCAGCTCTCCAACAACCTGGTGATCATCCCGAACCTCCAGCTCGCCGGCACCAACATGACCAACTTCAGCCGTCCCGCTCAGGACCTGGAGATCTCCGTCCAGGTCGGCGTCTCGTACGACAGCGACCTGGAGCAGGTGGAGAAGGTCACGTCCGAGGTCGTCGCCGAGGTGATGCGGGACATCGCCGGCGCCCTCCCCGAGCACCAGCCGGCGGTCCGCTTCCACACCTTCGGCGACTCGCGGATCGGCTTCACGGTGATCCTCGGCATCGGCGAGTTCAGCAACCAGTACCGGGTCAAGCACGAGTTCATCAAGCGCCTGCACCAGCGCTACCGCGCCGAAGGCATCAGGGTGCCGTCCCCGGTCCGCAACGTCACGGTCGTCCAGGGCGGCATACCGGACGGACTCGCGCACGGAATCCCGCAGCAGCGCCAGGCCCCCGACCAGGAGCCGCTGCACCCCGCTCGCTGAGAGACGGTCCCGGGGCTGCGGCCCGCTCCCCCACCCCCGCCCGACCGGCCACGAAGGGGTGCGGTTCTTTCGCCCGTCCCGGGTGAGGTATTGTTCTCATGCGCGCTCAGCCAGGGGAAAGCCCAGGTCAGCGCGCACCGGGACGTGGCGCAGCTTGGTAGCGCACTTGACTGGGGGTCAAGGGGTCGCAGGTTCAAATCCTGTCGTCCCGACCAGCGATTTCTCGCAGGTCGGAGCCCGTATCAGAACATTCTGATACGGGCTTTTCCGCATTCCCGGGAGGAAACAGTGACCGGCACGGACGACAGGAACACGCAGCGCGACCGCGATCCCGAAGGGCGCGCCCGCAACGCGCGCCCCCGGGACGGGCTCGGCCGCCCGCTCCCCTACGGGTCCGCGGGGGTGGAGCGTCAGCCGGAAGGGGTGGTCCGTTCCCCCGCCGAAACGGTGTGCGAGGCGCAGCGGCTGCTGGACGCGGGCATGCCCTTCCATGCCCACGAGGTCTTCGAGGACGCGTGGAAGTCGGGGCCCGAGGAAGAGGCTCCGCTGTGGCGGGCGATGGCACAGGTCGCCGTGGGACTGACCCATGCGGCGCGGGGGAACGCGGCGGGCGGCGCGCGGCTTCTGCTGCGGGGGGCCGCGGGCCTTGCCGCGTACGAGGGCTCCAGGACTCCCCACGGGATGGACCTCGACGCCCTCGTGCGGTGGGCCCGGGAACTGGCCGGACGGGTGGGGGGCGCGGGAGCCGGGCCGGTGGACGCGGGTACGGAGGCGCCCCGGCTCGCGGGGGCACGCTGAGACGGCCCGGCCGCACCTCCTGCTCACCCTTCATGAGCCGGTCGGGGCTCGGCTCTCCGTGAGGAGCACCACCTCCAGGGTGCGCGGGCCGTGCACTCCCTCCACCCGGTCGAGTTCGATGTCGCTGGTCGCCGAGGGACCGGAGATCCAGGTCAGCGGGCGCGTCGGGTCCAGGCGGGGCATGGCCTGCGGGAGCGAGGCGACGACCTGGGAGGGGGCGCGGACCACGCAGATGTGGTGGTCGGGGACGAGGGTGATGCGGCGACGGCCCTGCTCGGGGCCGCCGTCCAGGACGATCGTTCCGGTCTCCGCGACGGCGAGGGCGCAGCCGGTGACCACGCTGCCGATCCGGTCGAGGCCGGCGGCGCCGGAAGTGGCTCGGTCGTGCACGGGGGTGGCTGCGGCGGCGGAGAGCCAGTGCGGGGGGAGCTGCGGCGGTACGAGTACGGAGGCCGAACCGCGTTCGGCGAGGAGGCGCGCGAGCAGTGGGGCGATGCCGTCCTCGGTGGTGCGGTGGACCACCGCCCGGTAGTCGGCGAGGTTCTCGTGCAGGAGGTCGAGGACCGCGTCCGGGTCGTCGGCGGTGTGGGTGACGGCGTACGCGCGAAGGGGCTCGGGAACGGGCGGGGCGTCGGCGACGGCCGCGCGGATCCGGGCGAGGATGCGGTCGCGGGCAGCGGCGGGAGCGGGGCGGTCGGGGCCGCCGGGCGAGGTGTCGCGGCCGGTCCCTCCGCGGCCTGTGGGGGGCGTGGCCGGGGAGGCGGCGGCGCGGGGGCCTGCGGGTGCGCCCGCAGCCGCGGCGCGGTGGCCGGAGGGTGCGTCCGCCGCGGCGCGGTGGCCGGAGGGTGCGTCCGCGGCGGCGGCGCGGTGGGCGGAGGGTGCGTCCGCGGCGGCGGCGCGGTGGGCGGGGCCGGGGACCGGCCTCCCCTTCGGGGTGTTCGGCTTGCTCATGAGTCGTGGGTCCTCTTCCACCAGTCGCGGAACGGCTCGGCGGGCATGACGGGCAGGTCGCGGGTGTTCGTCCAGGCGGCGGCGAGCGGGAGGCCGCCGAGCTTCTCGGGGTGGAACCTGCGGGTCCTGGCGGCGGTCCTCTCGGCGGCGGTCAGGGCCGCCGGGTGGTTGAGCACCCAGCCCGCGGCCTTGATCGCGGCCTTCTCCAGGCGGTGGCCCCTGCCGCCCCGGTCGGCGACCTTCTCGCGCAGGTGGACCAGGACTTCGGGGATGTCGATGGCGACCGGGCACACCTCGTAACAGGCCCCGCAGAGCGTGGAGGCGAAGGGCAGCGACGCGTCCACCTCGCTGGTGGTTCCGCGCAGCTGGGGGGTGAGGATCGCGCCGATGGGCCCCGGGTAGACGGAGCCGTACGCGTGGCCGCCGGCCCTCTCGTACACCGGGCACACGTTGAGGCAGGCCGAGCAGCGGATGCAGCGCAGGGTCTGGCGGCCCACCTCGTCGGCGAGGACGTCGGTGCGGCCGTTGTCCAGGAGGACCAGGTGGAACGTCTGCGGGCCGTCGCCGTCGGCGGTGCCCGTCCAGGTGCTGGTGTACGGGTTCATGCGCTCCGCGGTGGACGAGCGCGGCAGCGTCTGGAGGAAGACCTCCAGGTCCCGCCAGGTGGGGATGGTCTTCTCGATGCCCACGACGGAGATGAGGGTCTCCGGGAGGGTCAGGCACATGCGGCCGTTGCCCTCCGACTCGACGACGACGAGGGTGCCGGTCTCGGCGACCATGAAGTTGGCACCGGAGATGCCGACCTTGGCACGCAGGAACTTGTCCCTGAGGTGGAGGCGGGCCGCCTCGGCGAGGTCGGCGGGGCGGTCGGTGAGACCGTCCGGGGCCGGGCGGCCCCATGCGCCCATCGTGCGGGCGAAGATGTCCCGAATCTCGCCGCGGTTGCGGTGGATGGCCGGGACCAGGATGTGCGAGGGGCGGTCGTCGCCGAGCTGGACGATCAGCTCGGCCAGATCGGTCTCGTACGCGGCGATGCCGGCGGCCTCCAGGGCCTCGTTGAGACCGATCTCCTGGGTGGCCATCGACTTGACCTTGACGACCTCGCGCTCCCCCGTCGCCTTGACCAGGTCGGTGACGATGCGGTTCGCCTCGTCGGCGTCGGCCGCCCAGTGGACGGTGCCGCCCGCGGCCGTGACCGCTTGCTCCAGTTGCAGGAGGTGGGTGTCGAGGTGGCGGAGCGTGCGGTCCTTGATCTGCTTGCCCGCTTCGCGCAGTTCGTCCCAGTCGCTCAGTTCGGCGACTGCTTTGGCTCGTTTGTCGCGAATGGTGTGGGTGGCGTGCCGGAGGTTGGCGCGCAGGGTCCGGTCCTGCACGGCGGCGCGGGCCGCACGGGGGAACGAGGGCATGCCGAGGTACGTACCGCTCACAGCAGGGGCTCCTCTTCGGTGCTCGCCAGGATCTCGGCGAGGTGCAGGGCGCGCACGGGGGCGTCCTGGCGGCGCAGCATGCCGCCGAGGTGCATCAGGCAGGAGTTGTCGGCGCCGCACAGGAAGTCGGCCCCCGTGGACACGGCGCTGCGGATCTTGTCCTCACCCATGGCAGCAGAAACATCGGAGTTCTTCACGGCGAAGGTGCCGCCGAAACCGCAGCACTCCTCGGCCCCGGGCAGCTCTCGCAGCTCCAGCCCCTTGACCGCTTCGAGCAGTTTTCGGGGGCGCTCACCCAGACCCAGCATGCGCACCCCGTGGCACGAGGGGTGGTAGGTGACGGTGTGCGGGAAGTACGCGCCGACGTCGGTCACGCCCAGGACGTCGACGAGGAACTCGGTCAGCTCGTAGGTGCGCGGAACGAGCGAGTCGGCCGCCCGCACCAGGTCGCGGCCCCGCCCTTCCCTGGCCCGAAGCCGCCCGATCCGGGGATAGTTGTCGCGGATCATCGCCGCGCAGGAGCCGGACGGGGTGACCACGTACTCGTGGTCCGCGAAGGCCGCCGCGGTCCTGCGGACGAGGGGTTCGGCGTCGCGACGGTAGCCGGTGTTGTACTGCGGCTGCCCGCAACAGGTCTGTGCGGCGGGGAAGTCCACCGTGACGCCGAGCCGCTCCAGGAGCTTGACGACGGCGATTCCGGTGGCCGGGAAGACTGCGTCGTTGACGCAGGTGACGAAGAGTGCGACACGCATAGGTCGGAGGATATGCGGGCCGAACTCGTCCGGATAGGGCACTGATCAAGATCGTGCGATCACGGTTGCGCAACCTGTGTCCGGGGCCCGCGCACCCGGTCTTTCCGCTCTCGGTCCTTCTGCTTCGCGCCCGCACCCCGTCGGGCCCCTCGATCCCGGTGCGGCCCGGCCGTTCTCGCCCGTACGGCCCACTCGCCCTCCCCCGGCCGGGGGAAATCGGGGCCACGGGCGCGAGCCACGGGGAGGAATGTCGCCCGGGGGTACCCTTGGGGATTCCACTCGGCCGGCGAGGCGGCCCCTCACCGGGCAGTCGCACGGCCGGGAGGACCCCTTGAACCACGGGGGTCGGACCGGGACAGGAAGAGTGGCTCAGGTCACTTCGGAAAAGACGTAACGAAACAGCGCGGGCGCGCGATGAACCGACAGGTGCCGTCGCGCAGCCAGGCTTTCCGCTCCACACAGATCCACCCGGAGGCCGGGCTGCGGCCTCGCCCCGCCATCACCTTGTATTTCTCGCTACGAGAGGCTCTTCGTGTCGCTCAGTCCGTCCCGCCCGTTCCCACAGGAGATCGCCGAATCGCCGTCCTTGGTCTCGCTCATCGAGCGCGGCAGGGACCAGGGCCACATCAATGGCGACGACGTTCGCCATGCCTTCGAAGCGGACAGCATCCCGGTCGACCAGTGGAAGCGGGTCCTGCGCAGCCTGAACCAGGTCCTCGACGAAGAGGGTGTGACGCTGATGGTGACGGCGGCCGCTGCCGCCAAGCCCGCGAAGGCCGCCAAGCGCGCCCCGCGCAAGACCGCCGCAGCCGGTGAGACCAAGCCCGCCGCGAAGCGCACCGTCGCCAAGAAGGCTGCCGTCAAGAAGACGGCGACCGCCGCGAAGGCCACTGCCGCGGTCGAGCCGGTGGCCGCCGCCGAGGACGACCTCGACGAGGCGACGACCGCCGTCGCGGACAAGCCCGCCCCGAAGAAGCGGGCCGCGAAGAAGACCGCGGTGAAGAAGACCGCCGCGAAGAAGCAGACCGACGAATGGGCGGGTGACGGCGAGGAGGAAGAGGAGACCCCCAAGCCCGGCACCGCCGGTTACGTCCTGTCCGACGAGGACGACGAGGACGCGCCGCCGCAGCAGGTAGTCGTCGCCGGCGCCACCGCCGACCCGGTCAAGGACTACCTCAAGCTCATCGGCAAGGTGCCGCTGCTCAACGCCGAGCAGGAGGTGGAACTCGCCAAGCGCATCGAGGCGGGCCTCTTCTCCGAGCACAAGCTGGAGGACGGGGAGGGCGAGGGGGACGAGCTGACCCCGACCTTCCGCCGCGAGCTGGAGATCCTCGTCGAGGACGGCCGCCGCGCCAAGAACCACCTGCTGGAGGCCAACCTCCGCCTCGTCGTCTCCCTGGCGAAGCGTTACACCGGCCGCGGCATGCTCTTCCTGGACCTGATCCAGGAAGGCAACGTCGGTCTGATCCGTGCGGTCGAGAAGTTCGACTACACCAAGGGCTTCAAGTTCTCGACGTACGCGACCTGGTGGATCCGGCAGGCGATCACCCGCGCGATGGCCGACCAGGCCCGCACCATCCGCATCCCGGTGCACATGGTCGAGGTCATCAACAAGCTGGCGCGCGTCCAGCGGCAGATGCTCCAGGACCTGGGCCGCGAGCCCACCCCGGAGGAGCTGGCCAAGGAACTCGACATGACCCCCGAGAAGGTCATCGAGGTCCAGAAGTACGGCCGCGAGCCGATCTCCCTGCACACCCCGCTGGGCGAGGAGGGCGACAGCGAGTTCGGTGACCTCATCGAGGACTCGGAGGCCGTCGTTCCGGCCGACGCGGTGAGCTTCACGTTCCTCCAGGAGCAGCTGCACTCGGTGCTGGACACCCTTTCCGAGCGCGAGGCGGGCGTGGTCTCGATGCGCTTCGGCCTGGCGGACGGCCAGCCCAAGACCCTCGACGAGATCGGCAAGGTCTACGGGGTGACGCGTGAGCGCATCCGCCAGATCGAGTCCAAGACGATGTCCAAGCTGCGCCACCCGTCGCGCTCGCAGGTCCTGCGCGACTACCTCGACTGAGCGGCGTGAGCCCGCTGGACCCGGTGGAGGCAGCGGGTCGGCGCCCGGGGCGAGTGGTGGATCGGGGCGGGGCGCACGACGGCCCGCCGGTCCGCCGCTCGCCCCAGGCGCGTCGCCGGTGAACTCCTCGGCGGGCCCTCGACGTTTCGGGCGGCCCCATGACGGGGTCCGGTACCCGTGCGATAGGTTTTGCGTCTCCTTCCAGCCCGTGCACCTCACCTGTGCACCTCACCCACGGGGACTGCTTCTCACATGGAAGACATCGTCAACGGAATCGGCCGGACCGCCGCCTACGGGGCCCTCGGCGTCGTGCTGCTGACGCTCGGCATATTCCTGGTGGACGCGCTGACCCCGGGCAAGCTCGGCAAACAGATCTGGGAGGAGCGCAACCGCAACTGCGCGGTCCTGGTGAGTTCGGCACTGCTGGGCATCGGCGGCATCGTCTTCACGTCGATCTGGACGACGTACGACGACTTCGGCAAGGGTCTGGCCTCCACGGCCATTTTCGGCGTGCTGGGTCTGGTGATGATGGCGGTGGCGTTCTGGGTGGTCGACGTGGTGACGCCCGGCAAGCTGGGCGCGACGCTCGTGGAGCAGGAACCGCACCCGGCGGTGTGGGTGACCGCGTCCTGCAACATCGCGGTGGCGGCGATCATTTCGGCCTCGATCGCCTGACCTTCCGGTCGGCCTCGATCCCCTGATCTCCCGGTCTGCCTCAATCGCCTGACCTTCCGGTCGGCCTCGGTCCTCTCGCTCCCGTGGCCTGCCGGTCCACGTCTTGGGGTGCCCCCGTCGACCCGGCGCGACGGGGGCACCCGAAACGCCCCCGGTGCGTCGTCTCGCGCCGGCCACCCGGTGATCCGCCCGTGTCCCCCGGCCGAATTTCCCGGCGCGGCCCCGTCGTCGAGAACAACCTGTCGGCAGCGGCGCGCCATCGGCACGAGCGAGGCGTTCACGCCCCTCGGGCGGGCGTCGGGACGACCGGAGAGCGGCGGGGCGTGCCGGGCGTCGTCGTGCCGTTCGCCGGCGTCGTACGCGATCCCCGGCAGACGGTGCGGGCTCGTGCGCCTCTGCACGGCGTCGTGCGGCCCCCGCGGAAGTGAGGGCTCGTGCGCCCCTCCGGCGGCTTCTGCGCGCGAGGAACCTGTCGGACCGAATCGCCGGGCTGCAGGACGAATGATTCGCTCGCGACGACGACGGTCGTGTCGCGGCTGAGGGCGCAGCGTTCCTGCGAGCCGACTCGCGCGGTGCCGACATCGAGTTCACGCAGTACCCCGGCCGAGTGCCCTGCGTACCGACGGCATCGAGGTCGTTTCCGCGCGCCTTCCGCCCCGCACAGTTTCCGTTCCGCACGACCTCCGTCCCGCACAGCCGCCGAGTCGGACACGTCTTTCCCCGGGCCGCCGCGCCCGTCACCCTGCGGCCCCGCCGCCGTCACTCCTTCGACTGGACCGGGTCATGCGCCCTCCCCGTGCCGGACGCAGCCGGAGGCCCAGGAGCGGACGTGCGTCGCCACGGCGTCAGAAACCTTCCTGCGACGTCCTCTTCGGCCTTCGCGGCGAGACGGGACCGGCGCGCGTTATCAAGCCCCACGGGTCAACGTCCGGCGCTTGGGACACTTTCCCCCCATCCGGTGACTCGGTGTGCACAACCGAGCGCCGAACGTGCAAAGTCGGTGAGTCTATGCCTGGGACGGCGATCGGTGCAGGGGGTTGGCAGAACCGGCCGGTGCACCGACTCCGTCGGGCTAAGCTCGCTGCGCAACGAGCCGAGTTGATGTGAATTCATGCGCTTGTTCCCCTATGTGGCACTTGATTGAACACGCCCCCAAAAGACCGCCAGAGGCTATCCATGGTTCGGGTTGATTCCCCCCCACGTCAGGCAGCACACCAGGCACCACAGACACGCCCTCAGGAGCCCTCCTTCGTGCGGCCGATCGCGCTCGCGGTCGCCCTGACGATCGCTGCGACGGCCGCGGCCGTGTTCGCCGTCACGGAGGCCGCGCGGATACCCGTGGTGTGGGCCGGCGCGGTGGCGACCGTCGTCGTCGCCGCCCTCGTCGCCGAAATCGTGCGTCGCGGAAGGGCGTTGCGGCATGCGCACGCGGAGCACGCCCGGCGGCAGGCCGCGCTGGAGCGACGGCTCGCCGAGCACGACGACGAGACCGTGCGGTTCGCCAAGGAGCTGATGCCGGCCGCGATCCACCGGCTGCGCTCGGGCGAATCACCGGCCGAGGTCATCCGCGACGTCGTCGACGGGGACGAGCGGTACCGCGATCTGCCGTACGCCCAGCGCCAGTTGCTCCGTACCGTCCTGGAGATCATCGACCTCGAAGAGGCCCGACGGGAGTCCGCGCAGCGCGCGTTCGTCAACATCGCCCGCCGTGTGCAGGCCATCGTCCACCAGCAGTCCAGTGAGCTGCGGCAGATGGAGGAGGACCACGGGCGCAATCCGGAGGTCTTCGACGACCTGCTGCGCATCGACCACGGCACGGCCCTGATCGGGCGCCTCGCCGACTCGATCTCCGTGCTCGGCGGGGCCCGCCCGTCCCGTCAGTGGCCGCGCGCCGTACCCCTGTTCAGCGTGCTGCGCGGCGCCATGTCGCGCATCCTGGAGTACCGGCGCGTCGACCTGCACTCGATCGCCAAGGTCGCCATCATCGGCACCGCCGTCGAGCCGCTCATCCACGCCTGCGCCGAGCTGCTCGACAACGCCACCCGCTACTCGCCGCCGCAGACCCGGGTGCACGTCACCGCGGTCGAGGTGCAGACCGGCATCGCCATCGAGATCGAGGACGGCGGCGTCAGCCTCAGCGAGGAGGCCCGCAACCGGGCCGAGAACATGCTGCTCCAGGCCCAGGCCGGCATCGACCTCAACGAGCTGGGCGACACCCCCCGGCTCGGCATGGCCGTGGTCGGCCGGCTGTCGCAGATGTACAACCTCCAGGTGTCGCTGCGGCAGTCCGCGTACGGCGGCGTCCGCGCGGTCCTCATCGTGCCGCGCGACATCGTCACCACCGGGCCCGCACCGGGGATCGCCCACGGAATCGGCGCCTCCGCCGTGCCGCGCGGCGGCAAGAGCTCCGGCATGACGCCGGAGGAGGCGCGCGCGCCGCAGCGCAAGCCCCGCCCCGCCGCCGTGCCGCAGGCGGCCCCCACGCCCCCGCCCGCGCCTGTCCCGGCGCCCGCACCCAGGCCGGTGGCGATGCCGAGGTCGGCCATGGAGGAGGACGTCCCCGTGGTCACCGAATGGACCGAGAACGGGCTGCCCCAGCGCCGCAGCCGGGGCCGCGCGCCCCTCGGTTCGCACAACCTTCCGGCGCAGGAGCGTCAGGCCGCCGCGGAGGCCGCGGCAGCCGCGGCCGCGGAAGCCGAAGCGGCCGGCCGCCCGCGCAAGGAAGAACCCGAGCCGGGCATCTGGCTCGAAGCATTCACCAAGGCGGCCAACGGAGTGCCGCTGGATCCGCCGGCCGAGACGGACGGTCCGCCCATGCGAGCGGCCGACGGCAACATGGACAGCACGTGGGACAAGGGAGATCTGAAGTGATCCAGCAGCGGGCCAACTTGGACTGGATTCTCAAGGACCTGGCCACCGGGGTGCCGCAGATCCACCAGATCGTGGTGCTCTCCGCGGACGGCCTCCGCATCGCCCGGCACGGCGGCGACCCCGACGTCGCCGACCGGCTCGCCGCCGCCTGTGCGGGGCTCCAGAGCCTGGCGTCCGCGGTCGCCGCGGAGATCCCGGACAGCGACGGCCGGATGAGGATGGTCGTCATCGAGGTCGACGGCGGCTTCTTCTACCTGATGGCGGCGGGCGCCGGGGCCTACCTCGCGGTCCTCGCCGACGAGACGGTGGACGCGGGAATGGTGGGCGCGCGGATGCGCGACCTGGTCGTACGGATCGGAGCCCACCTGACCAGTCCGCCCCGGCAGGACGGGCAGCGCACCGTATGAAACACCAGACCCGCCGAGAACGCCGGGAGAAACTTCCCGACCCCCCGCCCGGCTCCGAGCCCGTCCCCGAGCCGGGCGCGGAGAAGGGCGACCCGGAGCGGCTCTACGTGATCACGGGCGGACCCGACGGCGGTGACCGGGCCGCGCTCGACCTCGTCACCATGGTCGTCGCCTGCTCCACCCCGTCGCCCACGGTGCAGCCCGAGCAGGCCGCGATCCTGCGACTGTGCCGGGCCCCGCTGTCGGTGGCCGAGATCTCCGCGTACCTGCGGCTCCCCTTCAGCGTGGTCACCTCCCTGCTGACCGACCTGCTCGCTACCGAACTGGTCGAATCGCGCGCACCCATCGTCCGCGCCGTCCTTCCCGACCGGTCCCTTCTCGAAGCGGTGATGCATGGACTTCAACGGCTCTGACACCATCACGGGCCCCCGGACCGAGGACGTACTGCCCAGCACTGCCACCGCCGCGGTGAAGGTGGTGATCGTCGGCGGGTTCGGCGTCGGCAAGACGACGATGGTGGGCTCGGTCTCCGAGATCCGCCCGCTGACCACCGAAGAGACCATGACCCAGGCCAGCATCGGGGTGGACGACAACTCCCGGATCGAGGGCAAGACGGCCACCACCGTCGCCATGGACTTCGGCCGGATCAGCATCAGCGAGCAGCTGGTCCTGTACCTGTTCGGCACCCCCGGCCAGGAGCGCTTCTGGTTCCTGTGGAACGGCCTGTTCGAGGGCGCCCTGGGCGCGGTCGTCCTGGTCGACACCCGCCGGCTGGAGGTCAGCTTCGACGTGATCGGCCGCCTGGAGGAGCGCGGGGTGCCGTTCGTGGTCGCCGTGAACACCTTCCCGGACGCTCCGCACCACCCGATGGAAGTCCTGCGGCACGCACTCGACCTGCCCGACGAGGTGCCGATGGTGAACTGCGACGCCCGGCAGCGGGCGTCCAGCCGCGACGTGCTGATGACCCTGATGCACTACCTGCACACGCTCGCCGCGCAGCGCGTCTGACGCCCCCCAGCCCTCCCTTTCCGCACAGGAGTTGCCGTGACCTCCCCCTTCGACCCCTCCCCCGTCCCGCCGCCCGAGTGCCCGGCGCACGCCGGGTCCGAGGCGCTCAGCGAGTTCGGCCCCGGCGGGCTGCGCCGGCTGTACGGGCCCGCGCACGCGAAGGACCCGATGGCTCTGTACGAGAAGCTGCGCGCCGAACACGGTCCTGTCGCCCCCGTCCTGCTCAACGAGGACGTCCCCGCCTGGCTGGTGCTGGGCCACAGCGAGAACCTGCACATGACGCGCACCCCGTCCCTGTACTCACGGGACTCGCGCCGCTGGCGGCTGCTCCAGGAGGGCGCCGTCACGATGACCAACCCGCTCGCCCCGATCTTCGTGCACCAGCCCATCTGCGTCTTCCAGGACGGCGCGGAGCACGAGCGTCAGCGCGGTGCGATCACCGACTCCATCGCGCGCATCGACCACCGGGGCGTGCGCCGCTTCATCAACCGGTTCAGTAATCGCCTGGTAAACGACTTCTGCGAGGACGGGCACGCCGATCTGGTCAGCCGGTTCGCCGAGCACCTGCCGATGATGGTGATGTGCCAGATCATCGGCATGCCCGAGGAGTACGACGAGAAGCTGGTGCAGGCCGCCCGCGACCTGATCAAGGGCACCGAGACCGCGATCGCCAGCAACGAGTACGTGATGGCCGCGCTGTACCGGCTGGTCGCCCGGCGCCGGGCCGAGCCGCAGGAGGACTTCGCCACCTGGGTGGTGGAGCATCCGGCCGCGCTGACCGACGACGAGGTCGCCCAGCACCTGCGGCTGGTGCTGATCGCCGCGTTCGAGACGACCGCCAACCTGATCGCCAACGTGCTGCGCATGGTGCTCACCGACCCGCGCTTCCGTGCCCAGCTCAGCGGCGGTCACATGACGCTGCCGGAGGCGGTGGAGCAGACGCTCTGGGACGAGCCGCCGTTCACCAACATCCTCGGCCGCTGGGCCGCCGGGGACTCCGAGCTCGGCGGGCAGAAGATCAAGGCGGGCGATGCCCTGCTCATCGGCATCGCCGCCGCCAACACGGACCCGGTGGTGCGCCCCGACCCGCACGCGTCCATGCAGGGCAACCGGGCGCACCTGGCGTTCAGTGGCGGACCGCACGAGTGCCCGGGGCAGGACATCGGGCGTGCCATCGCGGACACCGGGGTCGACGCGCTGCTGATGCGCCTTCCGGATCTGGAACTCTCCTGCGAGGAGGACGAGTTGCGCTGGCAGAGCGCGTTGATGTCCCGTCATCTGATCGAGCTGCCGGTGTCGTTCGCGCCGCGTCCGCCGCAGGAGGTGTCCGGGCCGACCGCTCCGACGCCACGCGGTGAGCCGCGCCAGGACTGGCAGGTCGGCACACCGCCGAGGAGCCTCCCGCAGCAGGCCGCCGCGGCTCGGCCCGTGCCCGTGGCGTCGCCCGGCGCCCCGCAGCCGGGCGGGTCCGTCCCGCAGCCGGGGCCGGTGCCGCAGGCTCCGCCGTCCGAGCCGCCCGCCGCGGTCGTCCCGGCCCAGCGCCGGGGTTCGGCACCCGTGCGAATGTGGCGCAAGCTGGCGAGCTGGTGGCGCGGCTACTAGGAGCGGGCGGCGGGGGCGGGCCCGCCTGCCCGGGTCGCCCCCGCTCCTGCGGGCTCCGGTCCCCCGCTCCTGCGGGCTCCGGTCCCGCGCTCCTGCGGGCCCCGGTCCGCGCGGCCCCCGGTCAGGCGGCGTGGCGGACCGCTCCGCGCTCGGCGCCCAGTTGGTCCCACCACCAGGAGACGGTCGGCAGGTCGAGCGGCTCTCCGCTGTCGTCGGCGGGGCGGTGCTTCCACCAGCCGAAGGGACGGGTCGCCGTGCCGGGCGGCGTCGGCACCGTGTAGCGCGGGCACCGCGACGCCCAGTCGAGGTGCCCGCGCACGAACTGTCCCAGGTCCTGTACGTAGCGCCGCAGTTCGGCGCCTCCCTCACTGAGCACCTGCGCGCGCAGCCGCAGGAAGAGGACCATGACGCGGTCGCGCATTTCGACGGCGCGGGCCAGGGCCTGTTCGGGGCCGCAGTCCAGTTCGTGGCTCAGGACGTCGACGAGGTTGAGGTCGTCGCCCGCGCGCAGCAGTTCCTTGTTGCGCGAGTAGAGGTCGTTGTCCCAGCTGACGAGGGTCCAGGTGATTTCCGTGAGGGCCCGCACCCGGGGGTCCTCCAGGTCCTCGTCGGGGACGGAGTAGCCGGCGACGATCTCCATCATGGCGGTGGAGGGGGCCATGCCGATGGCCTGCATCCACAGGGTGACGTAGTCGTTCAGTGACGGCAGCCCGGGGTCGCGGCGGCAGGACGCCTCCCAGACCAGGCCCGAGGTGTAGACGCGCATGGCGTCGATCCAGCGACGCAGCTGGCGCGGCGTGGCGTAGCTCTCCAGCTCCAGGCGCAGGGAGCGCAGTGCCGCCGCGTGCCGTGACTCGCCGGGGGACGGCACGCCGGGCGCTTCGACGGCCCGCATTATTCGCGCGGTCTCCTGGGCGAGGTGCCCGGCGGTGGGCCGGGCCTCGTCGCAGACGCCGTCGTCGAGGGAGAAGAGGACGGCGTGGAACTTGGCCATCAGGGTGAGCGGGGCGAGGCTGCCGTAGGGCATGGTCGCGGCGGTGAGGCCGCCGAAGTCGCAGAGGGCGAGGCGGCTGCGCTGCTCCTCGTCGGTGTCCAGGTGCTGCCGGAACATCCAGTCGACGGTCAGCTCGTTCAGCACCCGCGCCGCCGGATGCGCGGCGGGTGACACCGGACAGTAGAAAGAGACATGGGGCAACGGGTGAACAAGCCGGTGATCCGAGGCGACAGTCATGGGAAATCCCCCTGGAGTCCAGGTTTCAACGTGCGGTGCGGTGTTCTGATCTGCGCTGGGGCCTATATGCCCATGTTCAATCGTCAATAACGATGCAATTGCCCTTCAGCTGATGCCCGTTGAGCGCCGAGTGTGCGGACACGGCGGAATGCCGGAATCCGGGCCGTCGGCGCGCTGTGGATGATCTGCGAGGGGCGGGCGAGACAGGAGGGGCGGATTTTTACCCGCACCCCTCTTGCCATCGACGGCACAGGACCCGCCGCCACGCCGGTTCCGGCGCGGGGACGCCCCCGGCGAGCCGCCGAGAGGTTCCGCACGGTGTCGGCGTTCTCGCACGGACGGCGGTCTGGCGGAATTTGCCCTTGTCATGGGCTCCGTGTTCGAAACCGTACGTCCCTTACCGGCCCGCCCGCCGGGTTCCGCGCCCTGTGTACGCCGTGCGGTGCGCGGGGGGCGCTCGCCGTGCTCCGCGTCCGCCGGGTGACTCTGTTCGATTGTGTCGGCAGCCGTGGGGGGCCCGCCGGGTGCCTGCTGCGGGTCGGAGCGCCGGTCCCGCCCAGCTCGAACGGCATCCGAACGCCTGTGCACGCCGTCGGGGTGTCAACAAGGCAGACGTCCACGAGGGCACGCCCGGTGCCTGGATTTCACCCGATGCCGGTCTCCATGCCGCGCCCGTGTGCACGCACCGCCCGCCTGCGTGCGCTGCCGGCTTTCACGCGCTGCCGAACCAGGTTTCGGCGACGGCGTCCCAGGTCGCCTCCGGCGGCTCGGGGAGTTCCCGGAAGTACCACGTGAAGTTCGAGTAGACGTGCAGCAGGGCGTACGCCAGGAGCAGGCGCGGGTCGAAGGCGGTGCCGTACGCCTTCTGGAAGCGGCCCATCAGCCCCGGTTCGCCGCGGGTGAGGAAGAGACCGACGGCGACGAGGTCGTACGCCGGGTCGCCGATCATGGCGGGTTCGAAGTCGAAGAGACCGGTCAAGCGCCAGGTCTGCGGGTCGACCAGGAGGTGCTGGCGCATGAGTTCGGTGTGCAGCAGGACGGGCGGCGGATCGGCGGGAAGGGCCACGGAACCGAGGAAGTCCGGGATCCGCGCGACCCATCTGTCGGGCAGCTCGCGGGAACGCTGCCGCTCGACGGCGCCCGACCGCTGCCGGGCGAGGAAGGCGTTCCAGTCCCCGGGGCCGAGCGTGTCTGCGAGCGGTGCGGGGTCCAGGGCGTGCAGTGCCGCGAGCGCCTCGCCCGCCTCGGTGACGATCCGCTGCCGGTCGGCCTCCGTGCTGCGCGGCCAGGCCAGGGAGAGGTCCTCGCCGGGGAGTCGGCCCATCAGGACGTAGTGCCAGCCGTTCTCGTACCTTCCCCAGTCGTGCAGTTCGGGGGTGCGCACCGGGAGCCGGCCCTGGAGGTGGGACAGGACGCGGGACTCGACGACGGCGTCGGCGGTGTCGACTCCGGGGAACAGTTTGAGCACGTGGTCCTCGCCGACCGCGTAGACGGGGAGCGAGCCCGCCGCGTACCGGGTGAGCGGGGACCCGGCGAGACCGAGGCGGGCGGCGAGGTCCGCGGCACCCGGTCGCATGGTCGCCTCGTCGAGGGCGAGGGCGTCCCACTCTTCCTGGGTGTGCGCCTCGGGCAGCATGACGCGGACGCTAGCCGGTGATCGGCACAGCAGCAAACGAATAGGACGTCCGGGCGGGCTCGTTCGCGTGGCTCCTGGCATCCGTGCGGAGGCACCGACGGTGCGGACAGCGGAGGGACCGGCCGCGCTTCCGTACGCCCCGTCCGCAATCCCCTTGGCAGGCGCGGGAGTCGGGGGGTAGGAATGGCTGCCATGACGACTCTCGGTGCGGTCTTCCGTCCTCAGCTGGCTCCCGAAAGGCTCCGTCCTCTCGTACGGGCGGCCGAGGAGTCGGGGCTGGAGGAACTGTGGCTCTGGGAGGACTGCTTCCTGGAGAGCGGTGTCGCCGCCGCGTCCGCCGCCCTCGCGTGGACGGAGCGGCTGCACGTCGGCGTGGGCCTGCTGCCGGTGCCGCTGCGGAACGTGGCGCTGACCTCGATGGAGGCGGCGACCCTGCATCGGCTCTTTCCCGGCCGGGTGTCGCTCGCCGTGGGGCACGGCGTGCAGGACTGGATGGCGCAGGTCGGCGTGCGCCCCGCTTCGCCGCTGACGCTGCTGCGCGAGTACCTGGACGCGATGCGGGCGTTGTTGCGGGGCGAGCAGGTGACGGCCGACGGCCAGTACGTACGGCTCGACAAGGTGGCGTTGGACTGGCCCCCGACCCGGGCGCCGCACGTGCTGGCCGGGGGTGTCGGACCGCGCACGCTGCGGCTGTCCGGCGAGTCCGCGGACGGGACGGTCCTGGACGCGTCGGCCTCCCCCGAGGGGGTGCGCCGGGCGCGTCGGCTGATCGCCGAGGGGCGGGCGGCGGCGGGCCGCCCGGCGGAGGGGCACCACACCGTGGTGGTCTACCTCCTGACGGCGACCGGCCCCGGGGCGGCGGACCGGCTGCGGGCCGAACTGGTCCGGGAGGGCAAGGAGTCCGTGCCGGGCCTCGGGGTGGCCGGTGACGCCGAGGCGGTCGCGCGGGCCGTGCAGCGGCTGACGGACGCGGGGGCGGACACCGTGGTGCTGCAACCGACGGCGGACGAACCGGACCCGGAGGGCTTCGTGCGCTTCGTCGCGGGGGAAGTGCGGGCACTCGTCCCCCGGGCCGCACGGTCGTCCGCGGGATAGGTGCCGGCGCTGGTGTCGGCACGGTCGGTCCCGGACGAGTACGGGCGCCGGTGCCTCGGTCGGCCCCGGACGAGTACGGGCGCCAGTGCCTCGGTCGGCCCCGTCGTTCCTTCCGGCGGACGCGCGGAGCGGGCTCGAACTAGCCGGCTTGGTGGTCCCGTCCCGCCGTCGCGCGGGCCTGCTCGAACAGCGTTCGGACGGCGGCTCCGCACTCGGCGCCCCGGCACAGTCCGGATTCCACCCGGGTACGACGCCGCAGGCCGCCCCGCGAGCGGGCCGGGACCGTGGCGGTGAGGGCGTCGCGGATCTCGCCGCGGGTGACCCGTTCGCAGGGGCAGACGATGTCGCCGTACGCCGGGTCCCGGTCGATGAGATCGGGACGCGAGTGGGGGCGGGGGAACGCCTCGCCGATGTTCGGCATCCGCACCGGCTCCAAGTCCTCGGGTTCGTCGGCCACTTGCAGCCCGATCTCCTTGAGCAGTCCGACGACGTGGGCGGCGATGCCCATCGAGGCGCTGAGGCCGGTCGAACGGATGCCGCCGACGGTGACGCAGCGGCGTTCGGGGTGGGCGCGGATGCGGTAGTCGTCGTGTTCGGTGGCGGCGCGCAGGCCCGCGTACGAGGTGATGACCTCGGTGTCGAGGAGGGCGGGCATCAGGCGGCGTCCGTGCTCCATCAGCCCCGCGATGCCCTCCGGGGTCGTGTGAGGGGCGTTCTTCGCGTCCGGGTGGTCGGTGAGGTCCTCGGCGGTGGGACCCAGGAGCACGTTGCCGAAGACGGTGGGGGTGATCAGGACTCCCTTGCCGAGCGCGGTCGGCACCGGCAGCAGGATGTGCCGGACGAGCGCGCGCGACGGCTTGGCGAAGACGAGGAGCTGGCCGCGGCGCGGGGTGACGGTGAAGTCTCGCAGGCCGAGGAGGCGGTCGACGTCGTCGGCGCGGAGACCGGCGGCGTTGACGAGGTGGCGCGCGCGGAGCGGGCCGCGGGTGGTGTCGAGGAGGTGTCCCTGCTCGTCCGCAGTGATGTTCCGCACCGTGGTGTCGAGGCGCAGGTCGACTCCGGCGCGTACCGCTTGGGTGGCGTACGCGAGGGTGGTCGTCCAGGGGCAGACGATGCTCTCGTCCGGTACTTCGAGCGCACCGAGCGCACCGGGGCCGAGGTGCGGCTCGCGGGCGTACAGCTCGGCGGGGCCGAGGGGGCGGGTGGTGTCGACACCGTTGCGGGCGGCCTTGGCGGCGAGAGCGGGGAGGGCGGCCAGCTGCTCCTCGGTCCACGCGATGAGGAGGGCGCCGACCCGCTCGACCGGGATGCCTGCTTCGCTCGCGTAGGCGTGGAGGCGGCGCTGCCCGTCGCGGACGAGGCGGGCTTCGAGGGTGCCGGGGTCGGCGTCGAAACCGGTGTGCAGGATGGCGGTGTTGGCCTTCGACGTGCCGTTGCCGACATCGTCGGAGGCGTCGAGGAGAGCGATGCGGAGACGGGGGTACCGGGCGGCCTCGCGGGCGATGGCGGTGCCGACCACGCCGGCGCCGATGACGGCGAGGTCGTAGGGGGCGGGGGTCATGGGTTTCCTCACGAAGGGGGTGGGGGTGTACGGGGGCCAGCCGGACGGGGTGCTGCGCGGCGAGTGGTCGGTGGCGGGGGCGCTAGGGCGGTTCAGGTCGGGCAAGCGCCCGGGGAGGACGGAAGGCTCCGCGGCGGGCTACCGGCTGCGACGTCGCGGGGCCGGCCACGTTCCGCGCAGGGCGGGGGCAATTGGCCACCCGTTCCGCACCCCGACGCCTCGCCCCCCTCGCTTCCGCGCGGACACCTCGTCCGTCCGCCCCCGGCTCAGTGCCGCACGACGGTCAGCCGACCGCGTCCCGGAACCTCTGCCGTCGCGCCCGCGCCTCCTCCTGCCCGATGCGTGGTGCGTACACCGCCGACGCCCGGTGCTCGGGCACCACGTCGGCGACGTCGAGCCCCGCGTCCAGGCCCAGCCGGGCCACCGCGGCGGCTCCTCTGGCCGTCGCGTCGGACATCTCGGCGACCTCCACCGGGAGTTGCAGCAGATCCGCCTGTGCCTGCATCAGCAGCGCCGACCGGGTGAGCCCCCCGTCCACCCGCAGCGCGGCCGGCCGTGTTCCCAGGTCCTCGCCCACCGCGTCCACGAGTTCCGCGACCTGCGCCGCGATGCCCTCGCACAGGGCACGCACCAGGTGACCCGCACCGGTGTCCAGGCCGAGGCCGGTCAGCGAGCCGCGCGCGTCGCTCCGCCACCAGGGCGCGGCCAGCCCCGCCAGGGCCGGCACGAAGGTCACTCCCCCGCTGTCGGGCACGCTCCCACCGACCCGGTCCAGGTCGTGCGCCCCCGCGATGACGCCCAGGTCCGTCAGCCACCGCACCGCCGAAGCCGCCGTGTAGACCTGACCGTCGAGGCAGTAGCTCGTGCGTCCGCGCAGCCGCCAGGCCACGCAGCCGACCAGGCCCGACGACGGGCGGACGGGGCGCCCGCCCGCCTGGGCGAGCAGGAAAGCTCCGGTCCCGTACGTGCATTTCACCTCTCCGGCGTGCGTCGCCCCCTGCGCGAGGAGGGCCGCCTGCTGATCCACGAGGAGCCCGGTCAGCGGGATGTCGGGGCCGAAGGCGCGCGTCGTCCCGACGCACACATCGGAGTCGACGACCTCCGGCAGCCGTTCGTCGCTCAGCCCGAACACGTCCAGCGCGGCCGGGGACCACGCGCCGCGGTCGAGGTCGAGGAGCTGGGTGCGGCCGGCGGTCGCCGTGTCGGTGACGAAGGCCCCGGTGAGGCGGTGGACGAGCCAGGCGTCGCTGGTGGTGACCACTCCGGCGCGGGTGAGCTGGCGGCGTATCCACGCCATTTTCGGTGCGGCGAAGTAGGGATCGAGGGGAAGCCCGGTCAGGCGCGCCAACTCCTCGCCGTGTGCGCCGAGCTCCTCGCACAGCGCGCCTGCTCGGCGGTCCTGCCACACGAGCGCCTCGGTGAGCGGCTCGCCGGTCGCCGGGTCCCAGGCCAGTACCGTCTCACCCTGGTTGGCGAGGCCGAGACCCGCCACCGGTTCGCCCGCGGCGGCCAGCGCCTTCCGGCCTGCGTCCACCACCGAGGCGTACAGCTCGGCCGGGGCGACCTCGACCCGCCCGCCGGGCAGGTAGCGGGGGTGCACGGCGGCCTCCCCCGAGCCGATCACCCCGCGCTCCGGGCAGACGACGAGCGCCTTGGTCCCCGAGGTGCCCTGGTCGACGGCGAGTACCGGCCCGCCCACGGACCACCCGCGCGCCGTCGAGCCACCGGCCGCGCCCATCTCCGCACCCCCGCCTTGATCGCCACCAGAACGTCAGCAGCCTGGGCCAGTCGCGCCGCCGCCGTCAAGAGCAACGGGGGACGGGAGCCCGCACGTTGGGCGCGCACGCCGCCCATTTCTCGCCAGGTACCGCGAAAACTGGACCGGAATAGCTGTTCCATGGTCAACTACACGGCGACCAGCGGCGGTTGAGCCATGCCCGCGCGCGCCACCGAGGGGGCCCGCCCCATCGGCCCCGTATCATGACCAAGCCGTAAGGACCAGTGACGATGTCCAGCGACGAGTTCCGGCCGGTGTACCACCCGGCCGGTCACGACGCCGAATTACGTGCGGTCGTGCAGGAGTTGCGCACCGGCAGGTGGATGTCGATGCGGAACCTGCTGGCCGACACGGCGGACTGGGCCTCGTGGACGCGCCGCACCCAGGTCCTGGCCGCCGCCGCGGCCGGCACCGACACGGTGCACATCTGGCGCACCGAGGAGCCGCACAGTGCGGCCGCGACCGTGATGCACGCCAGGGTTGCCGTGGAGCGCGCCGTCCGCGCCCACCGCGAGAAGCACCCGGAGACCGCGAACCTGTGGCACGAGGCGTGGGAGGCCTGCCAGGTCTGCATCGGACAGCTGCCCGACGACCCGGTGCCGTGGGTGTGCCTGCTGGCCCTCTCCCCTCTCGACCGGGGCCGGCGGATGCCGGAGCACCGGGTGCCGCCGCCGGGCCCCATGCTGTTTCCGGGCCCCTGGGGGCTGCTCGGAGAAGTCGCCAAGCGCGACCCCGACTGCCGCGAGGCCCATCATCGGATGCTCCAGTTCGTCTACTCCAGGAACCCGAAGGGCTCGCTCCCCGAGGCGGTGAACTACGCGCGCTGGGCCACCGCTTCGGCGCCCGCGGGGTCTCCCGTGCACGTGCTGCCGCTGTACGTGCGGGTGGAGCGCTACCGCCGCGAACGCGGCCAGGACCGGGCGCTGGACCTGCACTGGGTGACGGACGACGCGATCCGGGACGCCCTGGCCGGGTTGCGGAACTGGTTCGAGTTCGCCGATCCGGCCGGCTCCTCGCTGCTCGACCTCAGTCATCTCGCGCACGCCCTGTGGGGCGCCCACCAGTTCACCGAGGCGGCCCGGGTCTTTAGGGCGCTCGGCCCGTACTACGCGCCGCTGCCCTGGACGTACCGCATGCGCGACGACCACGGCGACATCGCGCAGGGAGCGCAGGAGCTCTTCCTGCGCGCACGTTCGCGTTGTCTCCACGCACCCTCTGCCTAGCCCGGTTGCCCGATACCGCACCCCGCGGAAGCCGAGCAGCGCCCGTCCCCACCGGAGGAAGAGCATGACCATGTCCCCGCCCAGACGAACTCGTTCGGGCTCGCCCGAGCCGCGCGACGAGGAGCAGCGGCTGCGCGAGCTCGGCTATCAGCCGGTGCTCGCCCGGCGGATGGGAGGCTTCGGGAACTTCGCGATCAGCTTCTCGGTGATCTCCGTGCTGTCCGGCTGCATGACGCTGTACGGCTTCGGGCTGGGTACCGGCGGGCCCGCCGTGATGATGTGGGGCTGGATAGGCGTCGGCCTGTTCGTCCTGTGCGTGGGGCTCGCGCTGGCCGAGGTGACCAGCGCGTATCCGACGTCCGGCGCGCTGTACTACATGGCGGACCGGCTGGGCGGCCGCAAGTGGGGCTGGTACACGGGGTGGTTGAACCTGCTGGGCCTGCTGGGCGCCATCGCGGGCATCGACTACGGAGCGGCGCTGTTCACCGGCGCCTTCCTGAACCTGCGGTTCGGGTTCGAGCCGACGCCCGGCTCGACGATGCTCATCTTCATGTGCATCCTGCTGCTGCACGCCGTGCTGAACCTGTTCGGTGTGCGGCTGGTCAGTGTGCTGAACTCGATCAGCGTGTGGTGGCACATCGCGGGTGTCACCGTGATCGTCGGCGCGCTGGTGATCGTGCCGGACCACCACCAGTCGGCGGAGTTCGTCTTCACCGAGTTCGTGAACGACACCGGCATCGACAGCCCGATCTACGTGGCGGCGATCGGTCTGCTGCTCGCGCAGTACACGTTCTCCGGCTACGACGCCTCGGCCCACCTGTCGGAGGAGACGTCGAACGCCTCGGTGAGCGCTCCGCGCGGCATCGTGCGGGCCATCTGGGTGTCGTGGATCGCGGGCTTCGCGCTGCTGGCCGGGCTGACCTTCGCCATCCAGGACTACGCGGGCACGGTGGACAGCGCGACCGGGGTGCCGCCGGCGCAGATCCTGCTGGACGCGCTGGGTTCGGGCGGGGCGACGGCGCTGCTGCTGGTGGTGATCGGAGCGCAGTTGTTCTGCGGCAACGCGGAGGTCGCGGCGGCGAGCCGGATGGTGTTCGCGTTCAGCCGGGACAACGCGCTGCCGGGTTCGAAGCTGTGGCGCAGGGTCAGCAGCCGTACGCAGACGCCGGTGCCGGCGGTGTGGCTGTCGGTGGGCGTGGCCTGTCTGCTGGCCGTGCCGTCCCTGTACTCGGCGACGGCGTACGGCGCGGTGACCGCGATCAACGTCATCGGGATCACCCCGGCGTACGCCATCCCGATCCTGCTGCGGCTGCGGGCGGGCAACCGGTTCGAGCCGGGGCCGTGGAACCTGGGCCGCTGGAGCAAGCCGATCGGCTGGACGGCCGTGTCCTGGGTGGCCGTGGTGACGGTGCTGTTCCTGCTGCCGCAGTCGGCTCCGGTGACGTGGGACTCGATGAACTACGCGGTGGTCGCGCTGGCCGTCGTGCTCATTCTGGCGACGGCCTGGTGGTACGCGGCGCGCAAGTCGTACGGGGTTCCCTCGGAGGCGGCGTACGGCACCCAGCGGGAGCGGGAGGAGATCGCCGAGGGCATCGTCTGACGGGCCGTCGGGCGAGCCGGCGGAGGGACGGCGCCCTACGGGTGCTGCCCTCCGCCGGCGGGAACGCGGGGCCCGGCCGGTGCCGTCGCAGCGTCCGCACGGCGTCCGTCCGCACGCCGTCCAGGGAGTTGCTGTGGCAAGCGCGGACCTCGGCGCGTTCCGACCCGACCCTGCGCCGGTCGACTTCGGCGCCGCGCGCATACGCAGGACGTAAAGGTTCCGGATCTCAGGGCTGACCCTGATGTCAGGTCCTCGCCTCCTGCCTATGGTGTTCTCACCAGCACCGTTCCGGGGACGACGACGGGGGAGCACGGGGGTCTCGGGGGAGACGTCACCCCCGGAACGGTTCGCTGGGAACTCTTGGCAGAGGGCCGTTCAGGCCCGCGGAGAAGGTTCAGGCTCGCAGGTACGTGAGCACGGCCCGGACTCTGCGGTGATCGTGCAGGTCGGTCTCCAACGCCAGCTTGGCGAAGATGTTGCGGACGTGCGTCTCGACCGTCTTCGCGCCGATGACCAGGTGGCGGGCGATGGCGTCGTTGCTGCGGCCCTCCGCCATGAGTGCCAGCACTTCGCGTTCGCGGGCCGTGAGTTCGTCGAGCGGACCGGGGGCGCGCGGGGTGTCGATCAGCCGGGCCACCACCTGCGGGTCCAGGACGCTCTCCCCCGCGGCGACCCTCTTGAGCGCGGCCGTCAGTTCGTCGATGTCGGCGACCCGCTCCTTGAGCAGGTAGCCGAAGCCGCGCGGATTCTCCGCCAGCGCCCGTACGGTGTCGGTCGTCTCGACGTACTGGGACAGCAGCAGGATGCCGGTGGCGGGGTGCCGGGCGCGGATCTCGGCGGCGGCGAGCAGGCCCTCGTCGGTGTGCGTGGGCGGCATCCGGATGTCCAGCAGGACGGCGTCCGGCCGCAGTGCGTCGACCAGGGCGGGCAGCCGTTCGGCGTCACCGAGCTGTGCGGGGACCTCGAAACCCGCGTCGGTGAGGAGTCGAACGATCCCCTGCCTGAGGATCGCCGAGTCCTCGGCAACAATCACCCGCACGGAAGCTCCGCCCTGATTCTGGTCCCGCCGCCTGCGGGAGAGTCCACCTGCAGTATCCCGTCCACGGCGGCGAGCCGGTCGGCCAGCCCCCGCAGTCCGCTCCCGCGCGCGGTGTCGGCGCCGCCGATCCCGTCGTCGACGGTCTCCACGACGAGGCGGCCCCCGTGCTGCCGGGCGGAGACGCTGACCGCGCGGGCGCGGGCGTGCTTGGCGGCGTTCGCGAGGGCTTCGCAGACGGTGAAGTACGCGGTGGACTCGACCACCGGGTCGTAGCGCCGGGGGTCGGCCGACACGACGACGGGCAGGGCGGCCTGCTGGGCGAGCGCGGTGAGCGCCGGGCCCAGGCCCTCGCGGGTGAGGACGGCGGGATGGATGCCGTGCGCGATGCCACGCAGCTCTTCGAGGGCGAGCTTCAGGCTCTGCTCGGCCTCGGCGACGGAACGCCGCAGAGAGGCGTCGGGGTGCTCGGCGAGCCCCTTGTCGACGCGGCGCAATGCCATCAGTGCGAAAACGAGGCGGGCCTGCGCGCCGTCGTGCAGGTCGCGCTCCAGGCGTCCGCGCTCGGCGTCGGCGGCCCGCACGATCCGGGACGTGACCTCCTTCGCCTGGGTGCGCAGCGACACGTTCTCCAGGGCCAGGCGCAGGGCCGCGCCGACGGCTTCGAGGAGTTCGGGGTCCTCGTCCAGCGCCGGGTCGTGGTGCAGGAGGGCGAGCGGGGTGCCCCGTGAGGAGTCGACCCGGGTGCGTCCCCGGCCGCGGGCCCGTGCGGTGCTCGTGACGCGGCTGCGCGCCGGGGTCTCGCCGCGGGCCTCCGCGAGGACCTCGCCCGTCCCGTCGACGTACGCCTCCTTGTCCTCCCGCCACAGTCCCAGCCGCAGCCCGGGGTCGCCGAGCACCCGTCCGAGCACGTCGCGCAGCCGGTCCTCGTCGGGGTCGGTGCCCAGGTCGATGACGAGGTCCCCGACTTCGGCGCGCTGCAGGCGCATCCGCAGCAGCCCGGTGAGGAAGGCGACGGGAACGGCGACCTGGGCCAGGTCGGAGAGCAGGACGACGGCCTCCTGGAGGGCGCCGGCCGGGGGCTGCGGCAGCAGCAGGGTCAGCAGGTCCCACAGGAGGAACGCGGAGGCGATCACGATGGCGATCCACGCCGGCAGCAGCGCCCGGCGGCGGGCCACGGACGCCTGCTGCCAGCGCCGCACGATCGCCACGACCAGGAAGACGGAGAGGATCCAGCCGACCCCGCGGTAGGCGCCGTCGACGGCGGTGAAGAGCCCGCTCAGCGCGGGCACGTGCAGCAGGTTGGGGCCGCAGTCGCCGCAGGAGAGGTAGGTGGCTTCCACGGCGACCCGCGCCGGGTCGTAGGTGAAGGTGCGCAGGAGCCCGCCGACGGCGACCACGGCGTAGGCGAAGACGGTGAGGCGGCGGGCGAGGGCCGAGGCGAGCCGGCCGTCGGGGAAGGAGAGGACCAGGTGGAGGAGGACCGCCATGTTGAGCGCCTCCCACCAGGCGCCCACCGCGAACAGGGCGGGCACCCCCGTGCCCTGGAGGTTGCCGAGGAACCAGGTGATGCCTTCGGCGACCATCAGCGGTCCGGTGCGGTTCGCGGGCCGGTGCCACCAGGCGGTGAGGCCGCCGCCCGTGTACGCGAGTCCGACGGCCAGGTCGCGGACCACGTCGACGCCGCTCGCGCCCGCGCGCAGGTACGCCCAGGAGCCCGCCGACGCCATCGCCGCCGCGAGGAGGGCGGCCGCGGTCATGCGGGTCCGGAGCCTGCCCGGTGGCGTGCGGGGGTTTTCCTCGTGCTGCCTGTCCACGGCCCACACGGTAGGCCATGGACAGCACGGGGCGGTCGGCCGCGGTGGTGCACATCGCGGTGCCGGTGCTGCGCAGGAGCCCGGTCGGGCACCCGCACTTCCGTACCCCGACGCTTCTGCCGGTGCTGGGCGCGCTCATCGCCCCGGTACTGGCGAGCCCGCTGTCCGACCGGCCCGCCGAGGTGTACGTCCGGGCCGGCGTGCTGCTCGCGCTCGGCATCGGGCTGTGGGCCGTCAACAAGGCCGCCATGCGGTCCCGCGGCGGTGCGGAAAAGCGCACCGGGGACACACGCGCCGGGGAGGCGTGAGGCAACCTGGAGCGGGGGCGGCGCCCGCCACGGGGCCGCACCCCCTCGACCACCCTCCCACGCAAGGGAAGCGGAGCCCCTGATGGAACAGCAGCGCACCTCGGCACCGGACCGGGCCGAAGGATCACCGCTCGTGCCCGACCAGCCCGCCGACTGGACCGAACCCGGCGCCCACCGCGTCAGCGACCACGTCCACCGCATCCCCCTCCCGCTCCCCCTCGACGACCTCGCGGCCGTCAACGTCTATCTGGTCGAAGCCCCGGACGGCCTCGTGCTGATCGACTCCGGCTGGGCCGGCCCGCGGACCGAGAAGGCCCTCGGCAAGGCGCTGTCGACCCTCGGGTACGCGCTCGGCGACCTCACCCAGATCCTGGTCACGCACGGCCACTGGGACCACTACACCCAGGCCCTGTCGCTGCGCGCCGCACTCGGCGTCCACGTCCGCATCGGGCGCGGGGAGCGGCACTCCATCGAGGGCCTGGACCTGAGCGGCAGCGCCCACCCCCGGCAGACGGCACGGCTGCGGGCCTGCGGGGCCCGGGAGCTGGCGGACCGTGTCGACGCGCTGCCGGTCACGCCCGAGGAGCGGTCGATGCCGTTCGGGCCGCCGGACACCTGGCTGGACGACGGCGAGCACGTCCAGCTCGCCGACCGACGCCTGAAGGTGGTCGCCACCCCCGGTCACACCCGTGGCCACGTGGTCTTCGCCGATCCCGCGGCGGGCCTGCTGTTCTCCGGTGACCACGTGCTTCCGCACATCACCCCGTCGGTCGGCTTCGAGGCCGTTCCGGAGAAGTCCCCGCTCCGCTCGTACCGCGCGTCCCTGCGGCTGGTACGGGACATGCCGGACGCCCTGCTGCTGCCCGCGCACGGACCGGTGGCCGTCGGTGTGCACGCCCGCGTCGACGAACTCCTCGCCCACCACGAGGAGCGCCTGGACGCCACGCTCCGCGAGGTCCGCGCGGGGGCCGACACCGCCCACGCCGTGGCGCGCGCACTCCCCTGGACCCGGCGCCGCCGCCCGCTGGACGCCCTGCCGGACCTGCACCGGATGCTCGCGGTCCTGGAGACGGACGCCCACCTGGACGTCCTCGCCGAAGCGCGGGCGGTGTCGTACACGTGGGTGGAGGGGGTGCGCCACTTCGCCGTACGGGTGTGATCGCGCGCCCCGCCGGTGTCCGCCCGTACCCTCTACGGGTGTCCGCAGTCGCCTTCCTGGGCGGGCAGGAGAGGAAGAAGCCCGTGATCGTCGTCGCAGGCGAGGCCCTGATCGACCTGGTGCCGCAGCGCCGAGGCGACCCGCTGTCCCCGCTGCTGCCGGCGCGGGGCGGCGGCCCGTACAACACGGCTGTGGCGCTCGGCAGGCTCGGCGCGCGGGTGTCGTTCTGTTCGCGGATCTCCACCGACCCCTTCGGGGAGTCCCTCGTCGAGCGGCTGCGCGAGGAGAAGGTGGACACCGCTCTCCTCCAGCGCGGCCCGGAGCCCACCACGCTCGCCGTCGCCTCGCTCGGTCCGGACGGGTCGGCGGCGTACGGCTTCTACGTGGAGGGCAGCGCGGACCGGCTCTTCGAGACGCCCGCCGCGCTCCCCGCCGGCACCGAGGCGCTCCTCTTCGGCACGTGTTCCCTCGTCCTCGAACCGGGGGCCGGCGCGTACGAGGCGCTGCTGCGGCGCGAGGCGGGACGCGGGGCGTTCGTCGCGCTCGACCCGAACGTGCGGGCCGCCCTCATCGGGGACCCGGACGCCCACCGGGCCCGGTTCCGCGGCTGGCTCCCGTACCTGTCGCTGCTGAAGCTCAGCGAGGAGGACGCGGACTGGCTGGAGTACGACCCGGCGAGCCGGTCCGCGGCCGGCCCGGCGGCGGTCGTCCTGACGCGCGGCGCGGACGGGATGACGGCGTTCGTCCGGGGCGGCGGGGAGTTCTCCGTGCCCGGTGTCCGGGTCGACGTCGTGGACACCATCGGCGCCGGGGACACCGTGAACGCCGCCCTCCTGCACGCCTTCTCCGCGCGCGGTCCGCTGACGGCGGACGCGGTGGCCGCGCTGGACGGCGACGGGTGGCGGGAGGTCCTGGGGTTCGCGGCCCGCGCGGCGGCGCTGACCTGCTCGCGGGCCGGCGCGGAGCCTCCGTACGCGCACGAGCTGTAGGGCCGCGCCGAGCGCCTCCGGGCGGCGGGCGAACTGCGGCAATCCCTATGCTCCGCCGTCGAGTTCGTGACACGATACTGCCTCCGCGATCACTCCTGCCGCAGGGAGACCGGATGCCTCAGGGTTCCAGCACGCCCCCCGCCGGTCAGGCGGAGATCGCCGCCTTCGTACGGGAGTGCTGGCGGCGGAAGTCGTCCCGGCCGTTGCCGCTGGTCGTCCTGCTCGGACGGCCCGGCAGCGGCAAGACGCATGCCCTCGACCACTTCACGTACGAGGCGTCCGGCGGTATCACCGCACGCGTCGACTTCGCTCCGCTGCCCGTCCAGCGCCCGTACGAGACGGCCCTGCGGCTGGCCTTCCAGCTGACGCGCAAGCACTCCGGGGTGCATCCGCCGCGCTTCCCCCGGCTGATGCTGGGCCTGCTGGCGCTCAACCTGAGCGATCTGCCGGTGGACAACCGCGACGCCGCCCGCAAGCAGCTCAAGGCGGCGCTCACCAGTGCCCGCGGCAGTACCGCGGTGGGGGCTGCGGAGACCGCGGGCGGGGTGCTGGACGACCTGGGCCTGTCTCCCGTGCCGAACCTGGAGCTGGCCGCCGGGCTCCTGGTGCGCGGCTTCACCCACCTCCCGGCCACCACCGTCCTGAACCGGGCGCTGGCGTCCTACGGAAACGGCAGCGCGCAGGCCGGTGTGGAAGCGCTGATCGACCTCAACAGGCGTGGCCGCAGCGGGATCGAGGCCGACGCGGAGCAGGTGGACCAGATGCTGTGCGAGGTGTTCCTGGACGATCTCACCGCGTCCTTCGCCAAGCGCGGCCGCCTCTACAACTGCCTCGCCCTGCTCGACAACATCGACCGCCCGCACGTCACCCACTTCCTGGAGACGCTGTGCCGGCTGCGCGCGGCGAAGGCCCGGACGGGCACCTACGACCCGCTGCTGATCGTCGCGACGGCCTCCACCACCCGCGCCGTGCCGGGCCCCGGCGACGGCAGCCCCGGCGACCCGCGCATCCGGCGCAGCGACGCCCTGAGCTACGCGGCGTGGCGGCCGCGCCCGGACGGGCCACCGCCGGACTGGTGGTGCCCGGTGCGGCTGCGAGACCTGGAGGAGGTCGAGGTCGCGCTGGAGGCGACCCGGTACGAGCGGGAGCGCTCCCGGGAGAGCGGCCGGCCGGAGACCTGGGTGCTGCCCAGGGCCGCTCCGCTGATACACCGGCTGACCTACGGGCACCCGTGGAGCGTGCGCACGCTGCACGACGTGGTCGCCGCGTTGCACGACGGAGCCGCGCCGACCGACGGCGACCTGCGCGGGCTGCTGCGGGCACGTTCCCCGCGGGTCGGCCTCCCCGTGACGGACGTCGTGCACGGGCGGCTTCTCGCGGGGCTCACCCCGGATCAGCAGGAGGCGGCGCTGCTGGTGGCGGCCGCCCGGACGCCCCGGGCCGCGGTGAACGCGGGCCTGCTGAACGACCAGCCGGAGCATGCGCGCGACACGCTGATGCGGGAGCTGCGCGACCGGCTGTGGCTGTCGCGCCGGGTGCCGGAGGACGCGTACACCAGGGGCGGGCGCGGGCCGTCCGGCTACCTGCTGCCCACCGCGGGCAGCAGGGGCGAGCCGACCGCCGACTCCACCTACGACACCCAGCCGGTGCTGCATCCCTGGCTGCGGCTGCTGCTGCTCGAACGGCTCTCCGCGCCGCCCAGTGGTTCGCTGGAGAGGTGGCGTGCGCTGCACTCCCGTCTCGCCGGCTGGCACCAGCGTCAGCACCACCCGCTGGACTGCCTCTACCACCGGCTGGCCAAGGGCGAACTCCAGTCACTGGTCGATCACTTGGCGCGCGGTGTGGGCGCCGCCGACCTCAGACCCTGGCTGCGCGAGCTCTACCACGTCACGGCCGCCCCGATGTACCGGGCGTGGCTGTCCGACGGCCCGCCGCGCCGTCAGGCGAGCGAACTCGCCCGGGAGTTGGCGCCCGGCGCCTACGCGGACCAGGCGCTTGGCCGCCCGCTCGCCGAACTGTGCGCGGCACTGTGGCTTGCGGGTGATCCGCGCAACCGGCTGCCGCTCGGCAACCCGGAGCTCAATCACAAGATCAGCGCGATGCTCCGGCAGGTGGCGACGGCGGCCGACGCGGACGCGGACACCCTGCTGGACGAGGCGATCCGCTACACCGACTGACCCGGGCCCGGCGCGCCTCGCACCGCGTCGGCCCGGCCCGTACCGACGTGGAAGGGCCCGGCTCGCCCGGGACCTCGGGAGAGGGGCACGCCATGCAGTGGCCGCGCAGGAACCAGGGGCACCGCTCCGGCTGGGTGGGCGAGCTGCCCCCGTGGTGGAAGCGCTGGCCCGGAAACGCCCTGTGCCTGGTGGGCGCGGTGCTGCTGGTCGCCGGGGTGGTCATCTGGGGGCCCTGGCGGGAGCCCCCGGTGGACACCGCCTGCGCGGCCGGCGTGCAGCGTGTGGAAGGCGTCTGCGTGGGTGTCACGGACGGTTCGTTCGCCTTCGACGAGAAGAACCTCGGCGACGTCTTCGGGAAGATCCGCGCGGAGAACGAGCGGGTGTCCGCCGCTTCGGCGAAGCAGGGCGGCCCGAGCAATGTCGGCATCGTCTACCTGATGAAGATGGTCCCCGACGACAAGGACACCAACACCCCCGATTCCATACGGCACGAGATCGAGGGCGCGTACGCGGCGCAGCACGAGGCGAACCACTCGTCGAAGTACGGGGACACCCCTCTGATCAGGCTGCTGCTCGCGGACATCGGCGACGGACCGGCGCAGGCCGCCGCGACCCTGGAGCAGCTCCGGCAGCGCACGGCCGCCGACCGGCTCGTGGCCGTCACGGGCCTGGGCACCAGCACGCAGGCCACCGAGAGCCTCATCCGGACCATCACCCGGCCCGAGAACGAGGGCGGGCTGCAACTCGCGGCCGTGGGAGCGTTGTTGACGGCCGATACGCTGAGCAAGGTTCCGGGTCTGGTGCGGGTCGCGCCGGTCAACTCCGACGAGGCGGCCGCCGCGGCGGCGTTCCTCGCCCAGCCCGAGTACGCGAAGAAGCGGGTGCTGGTCATCCAGGACGAGAGCGCCAAGGACCAGTACACCAAGACCCTGGCCGCCGGCTTCCTGAAGGCGCTGCCCAAGAACCGGCTCGCGGGCCGGACGGAGCTGTACGACTCGTCGCAGGGCGGGGTGGCCACCGCGTTCAAGACGCGGATGGCCAACATCTGCGCCAAGAAGCCCGACGTCATCTTCTTCGCCGGACGCGGCATCGACCTGCCGCGTTTCCTGGCCCCGTTGAAGGACCGCCCCTGCACGGAACCGCTGCTGGTGGTCTCCGGCGACGACGCCTCGCAGACCGCGCAGGCGAAGGGGTTCGACGACATCAAGGGCACCCTGAGCGACGGCAACGTCCGCCTCGTCTACACAGGTCTCGCGCACCCGGGTGGCTGGGACCGGATGCCGGAGGCCTACCCGGGGTGGGGGCGGCGGACGTTCAGCGAGGGAGGCGTGTACCGCACCCACTTCAGCGAGGAGGCGCTGGACGACGGCCAGGCCATCATGGGCCACGACGCGGTGCTCACCGCGATCTCCGCCGTCCGGCTCGTCGCCGACGCCTCGGAGACCAACAACGGCAAGGTGAGCGGTTCGGAGGTCATTCAGATCTGGCGCTCGCTGCACGGGGTGAAGGCGGTCAGCGGTGCGAGCGGACTGATCTCGCTGGGCAACGACGGCTCCCCCGAGCGCAAGGCGGTGCCGATCATCGAGATCGGCGCGGACGGAGCGGTGCGCACGCTGGCCGTGACGGCGCGGGGCGGGAAACCGCTGACGGAGAAGGATCCGGGGCCGTGAGGCGCGGAGCGCCCACCCCTTGCGGCAGATGAGCGTCGCGCGGCCTGTCCGGTGGAGGTGCACCGCAGCGAGCGAGGTTTCGGCGGGCCGAGGGGAGGGGACGCGCCGCGGGGAAGTGCGGCACCGCAGAGTGCCGCGGGCCGCGCGGCTGCCTCCGCCGAGGACTCGGGAACGCCGCAGGGGCCGTCCGAAGACGGCCCCTGCGACGTGCGGAACATCCGACATCTCTGTCGGGACGACAGGATTTGAACCTGCGACCCCTTGACCCCCAGTCAAGTGCGCTACCAAGCTGCGCCACGTCCCGATGCCCTCTGACCTGGGGTTTCCCCTGGCTGAGCGCGCTTGAGAACAATACCGCACATCAGGACCTGGTGGCGAACGCCTTTGCCTGACGGCCCAGCCGCTCGGGCGGGTTCCCGACCGGCGCGCGGTCGGTGCGTACCTGTCCCCTGTTCGGGTGCCCGCGCCGGGGCTCCGCCCGGTCAGACGTGCTTGTCCAGCCAGGCCGTCAGGTCCCGGTGGACCTCGTCCCGGTTCGTCTCGTTGAGGATCTCGTGCCGGGCGCCCTCGTACGCCTTCAGGGTGAGGTCCTCGACGCCCGCGTGGCGCAGGTCCTCCAGGAGTTCATACACGAGCGTCATGCCCTGGTGGCAGGGGTCCTCGGTGCCGACCGCGAGGTGGAAGGGCAGGTCGGCGGGGATGCGGGCGATGTTCTTCGGGTCGTTGAGCTTGCGGATGCCGTGGATCCAGTCCAGGGCGAGGCCGGTGCTGAAGGCGAAGCCGCAGCGTTCGTCGGCGGCGTAGGCGTCGACCTCGGCCTCGTCGCGGGAGAGCCACTCGCTGCCCGTACGGCGCGGGAAGGCGTCGTTGAAGGACGCGAACCGCTCGGGGACGAAGCCGGAGACCGCGTCCCGGCCCTGCGCCGCGGCCTCCCGTTCGAGGCGGGTCACCGCCTCGTCCAGGTCGGTGCCCGGCAGGCTGCGGAAGACGCCCGACAGGATCACCCCGGCCAGGTCGTCCGGATGCTCCTGCGCGTAGTCGCGGGCCAGCATCGCGCCGAGGCTGTGCCCGAACAGCACGACGGGCACGCCCGGGTGCAGGGCGCGCGCCTGGTCGCCGACCGTGCGTACGTCGGTGACCATCGCGCGCCAGCCGTCCTCGCCCGCCACGCCCAGCCCGCCGGTGCCGGTCGCGGTCGCACCGTGGCCCCGGTGGTCGGCGGCGACGACCCCGTAGCCGTGGGACAGCAGGTGGCGGGCGAACCTGTCGTAGCGCTGGGCGTGTTCGGCGGCTCCGTGAACGATCTGGACCAGGGCGCGCGGTCGCCCGCTGTCCGGGAGCCAGGTGTACGTCGCGAGCTGGACGCCGTCGTGCGCGGTCGCCGTGCCGGGGGTGCCGGGGGTGTTCATCGGGGTCGGCCTGCCTCTCGTCCTGCGGGGGCTACGGGATCGTCAGAAATGGGGGGACACGGTGCCGACCCTCCCCCGTCGGCCCCGGTTCATGCCCGGATCCGTCATTCCGCCGTCTGGCCCCTCGCGAAGTAGGCGACCAGGTCGGCGTCCAGCTCGGGCACCCGGCGCGGGGTCCCGCCGTCCCTCAGCGAGTGCGTCGCGCCGACGCCCGCCGCGACCGCCATCCGGGCCGCCACCGGCGAGGTGTCCGTGGTGCCCCCGTGCCGCACGAAGCGCAGGAACTCGTCGATCAGGAGGGGGTCCGCGCCGCCGTGCCCCCCGGTGTCCTCGGCCTCGGGTATCCGGTGCACCTCGTCGGCGTCGAAGCGGTGCGCGGAGCGGCGGGCGTTCCACACCTTGACGTGACCGCCGGGACCGTCCCCGAAGTTCTCCAGGCGGCCCGCGTCGCCGATGACGGTGTAGTTGCGCCAGTAGTCGGGGGTGAAGTGGCACTGCTGGTAGGCGGCCAGCACCCCGTTGTCCAGGCGCAGGTTGAGCAGTGACACGTCCTCGACGTCGATGACCGGGTTGAGCGCGCGCTGGGTTTGCGGGGGCCAGTGGCCGTCCTCGGTGTACCAGTCGTCGGTCTTCGGCTCGCCCGGCGCCCGGCGGTGCGGGAGGTCGCCGTAGACCATGAGGTCGCCCATGGCCTGGACGTCGCGGGCGTAACCGCCGGCGAGCCAGTGCAGGACGTCGATGTCGTGGGCGGCCTTCTGGAGGAGCAGCCCGGTGGTGTGTGCCCGTTCCGCGTGCCAGTCCTTGAAGTACCAGTCGCCGCCGTAGCCGACGAAGTGGCGTACCCAGACGGTCTTGACCTCGCCGATCGTGCCCGCGGCGATCAGGTCGCGCATGAGGCGGACGAGGGGCATGTGCCGCATGTTGTGGCCGACGTACAGCCGGGTGCCGGTTTCCCGCGCGGTGCGCAGGAGGCTGTCGCAGTCCTCGACGGTGATGGCCAGGGGTTTCTCGACGAAGACCGGTTTGCCCGCCCGCAGGGCCTGGCGGGCCAGCTCGGCGTGGGTGTGGTCGGGGGTGAGGACGAGGACCGCGTCGACGCCGGGATCCTCGACGACCCGCCGGTGGTCGGCCGCCGTGACGGCGTCGGGAAACGTCTCGGCCGCCTGCGCGCGCGCCCGGTCGTCGGGGTCCGCGACGGCGACGACGCGGGCTCCCGCTCCCGGGCGGTGGGCCGTACGGGCGAGACTGCCGCGCAGCCCGTGGCCGAGGACGCCGAGACGGAGGTCGGGCGTGGCGGGTGAAGCGGGCGCGTCGCTGGGCACGTGTGCTCCTGATGCTGCTCGTGGCCGCGCGCGGCACGCCATGCGTGAGCGGCGGGGCGGTCGTCGTGGGCGCGCGTGCGGGGTGTACGGGTCAGGTCCGGATCCCGCCGTCCTCGCGGCGGACGATCTCCGCCATCAGTTCGCCGGCCATCGCCTTGATCGTCTCCAGTCCCTCGCGTCCCCACTGCCGCGGCTGGGTGTCGACGACGCAGATCGCGCCGAGTGCGATGCCGGAGCGGTCGATGAGAGGAGCGCCGAGGTAGGAGCGGATGCCGATCTCGTCGACGACGGGGTTGCCCGCGAAACGCGGGTAGTCGCAGACGTCCTCCAGGACGAGGGCCTTGCGGCGGGCGACGACGTGCGGGCAGTACCCGTGGTCGCGGGCCATGGCGCGGCCGATCCGTCCGGCGGCTGCGGCGGCGCCCAGGTCGCTGCCGGAGAGCGTGCCGTGCGGGGTGTGCAGTCCGGCGAAGAACTGCCGGTTCTCGTCGATGAAGTTGACCATGGAGTACGGGGCCCCGATGGCCTCCGCGAGCCGGACCGCGAACGCGTCGAGCATCGGGTCCGGCCGCCCGCCGAGCCCCAGCTCCCGCAGCCTGCGCGCACGTTCGGGCCCCTCGCGGTCCGCGGGGGTGAGCAGCAGGTGACCGATCCTGTCGTACGTCATGGGTGGGCTCCCGTCACGGGTGGGCTCCGTGGGCTGTGGTGGGGACGGCGGGCGTCTGGCTGAGGAGGTGCTTGACGAGGGTGACCAGGGTGGCGATGCCGGAGCTGGCGAGCCGGGCGTCGCAGATCACGATGGGGATGTCGGGGTTGAGGTCGAGGGCGCCGCGCACTTCCTCGGGTTCGTAGCGGAAGGAGCCGTCGAACTCGTTGACGGCGACGACGAACCCGATGCCGCGCTCCTCGAAGAAGTCGACGGCCGCGAAGCAGTCCTCCAGACGGCGGGTGTCGGCCAGGACGACGGCGCCGAGCGCCCCCTTGGACAGTTCGTCCCACATGAACCAGAAGCGTTCCTGGCCGGGGGTGCCGAAGAGGTAGAGGACGTGGTCGGCGTCGAGGGTCATCCGGCCGAAGTCCATGGCGACGGTCGTCTGGGACTTGTTCTCGATGCCCTCCAGGCTGTCGGTGCCGGCGCTCGCCTGGGTGAGCAGTTCCTCCGTGCTGAGCGGGTCGATCTCGCTGACCGCGCCGACGAAGGTCGTCTTGCCGACGCCGAAGCCGCCCGCGACGAGGATCTTCAGGGCGGTCGGGAAGACCTCGGGGTCCGGTCCCCCGCGTCCGTAGCCGGCGGAGCCGTCGTCAGAGTTGTCGTCGTAGACCATCGAGCACTGCCTCCAGCAAGTCGCGGTCGGTCGGGGTGTGTTGGAGGATCGGTGCGTGGGTGTGGACCGCGCCGCAGTCCACCAGGTCGGACAGCACCACTTTGGTGACGACGGCGGGCAGCCGCAGATGGCCCGCGATCTCCGCCACCGACGTCGGGTCGTCGCACAGTCCGAGCGCGGCGACGTGTTCGGGGCCCAGGTGCACGGGCAGTGCCGCGCCGGTGGCCATCACGAGGGTGAGCAGGTCGAATTCGGTGGTGGGGCGGGTGCGGCCGTTGCTCACGGTGTACGGGCGGATCAGCCGGCCGGCCGCGTCGTCGAGCCAGGGCCCGTCCTGCGGGGCCGCCACGTTCACTGCCCCGGGGCGTTCGGCGCGCTGCCCGCCCGTTGCCGTGCGGGCGTCACCAGGTACGGCCGTACGCTCTTGACCAGCATCGCCATCTCGTAGCCGAGTACGGCGGCGTCGGCCTCCCGCCCGGCGAGCACGGCGAGGAAGGTGCCCGAGCCCGCGGTCGAGACGAAGAGCAGCGTCGAGTCGAGTTCGACGACGACCTGGCGCACCTCGCCGCCGTCGCCGAACCTCAGGCCCGCGCTGCGTCCCAGCGAGTAGAGGCCGGAGGCGAGGGCCGCCATGTGGTCGGCGCTGTCGGTGTCGAGGCCGTGCACGGACTTGACGAGTCCGTCGGAGGAGAGCAGGACCGCGCTGCGGGTGTAGGGAACCCGTTGGACCAGGCCGCTCAACAGCCAGTCGAGATCGGCCGCTTGGCCGCTCGGCGCATCGCTCACCATGGGGGTCACTCCTTGGGGGTGGGGAAGTTCGCGTCTTCGGAGGGTGCTGCGTCGTGGGGTTCGGGGTGGACGGGGCGCGGCGTGCCGTCCACTTCGCGCGGGCGGTCGTCGGTCCGTACGTCGGCCGCCTCGGCCAGGCCGATGCCGCGCTGGAAGGCGGCCATCAGCCCGGGGTCGTGCAGTACGGGCTGGTCGTCCTCCTTGAACGGGGCGGGCCCGTCCTTCAACTGCGGGACGAGGTTCTCCTGGCTGCGCCGCCGGGGCAGCCGGGGCCTGCCGACCCGGCCCCGTACGGGACCCTCGGTGGCGGGCCGGGCGGCGCTGTGCACCGGTTCGGCGGGCACCACGAACTCCGGCGGTGCGGCGAGGCCGTGGGTGACGCCCGGGAGCGCTGCGGCCGGGTTGGGCCGCTCGGCACGCGCGCCCCGGACGGGCAGCGGCGCGGGGCCGGCGGCCCCGGGCGTCGGGTGCGGTTCCGGGCGTCCCTCCTGCGCGGGCGGGTGCCCGGTCTGCCGGGACGGGACGGGCTGCGGGGCGGGGGGTCGGGGCGGGGCGGGCTGCTGCGCGGCGGACGGGGCCGCCCCGGCTGTCGGCGGCGAGCTGCCCTGCTGCGCGGGCACTCCCCCGGCCGCTGCGGTGCCCGGCCGGTACGAGGCGACCGCGCCCGCGGAGTCCTGATCGTCGCCCAGCAGGCCCTCCGGGAGGACGAGCACGGCCTGCACGCCGCCGTAGATGTTGTTCTGCAGGCGGACGGCGATGCCGTGCCGGCGGGCGAGCGCGGAGACCACGAACAGACCGATCCGGCCGTCCTGAAGCAGGTGCTGCACGTTGACCTGGTCGGGATCGGACAGCAGCGCGTTCATCTTGTTCTGCTCGGTGACCGGCATGCCGAGCCCCCGGTCCTCCACCTCGATGGCGAGGCCCGCCGTCACGAACTGGGCGCGCAGCAGCACCGTCGTGTGCGGGGCGCTGAACACGGTGGCGTTCTCGACGAGTTCGGCGAGGAGGTGGATGACGTCGGCGACCGCGTGTCCGCGCAGCGTGCCCTCGATCGGCGGCACCAGCTTGACCCGCGAATACTGTTCGACCTCGGCGATGGAGGACCGCATGATCTCGCTCATGCTGACCGGGTTGCTCCACTGTCGGCGCGAGATGGCGCCCCCGAGCACGGCGAGGTTCTCGGCGTGCCGCCGGATGCGGGTGGCCAGGTGGTCGACGTGGAAGAGGCCCTTGAGCAGGTCCGGGTCCTCCACCTCGTTCTCCAGTTCGTCGAGCAGCTGGATCTCGCGGTGCACGAGCGACTGAAGCCGTCTTGCCAGGTTGACGAAGACCTCGACCTTCTGGTCCGTGCCCGCGCTGCTGGAGAACTGCGACGCCTGTACGACGGCGGTCACGGCCGCGTCGTGCGCCCGTCCCAGTTCGACCTCCAGGAGGTCGAACTCGTCGCCGCCGCGGGGGGGCCCGGTCGGCACGGCACGCCGCATGCCGGGGCTCTCGCCGCGGCGCAGGGCGTCCACCACCGCCCGGAGTTCCTCCTGGCTGCGGGCACTCGCGCGGCGCAGGACGTTGCACCGGACGGAGACGGAGCGCGCGGTGCGATGGGCGGCCAGCGCGGCCACCGCCACCGCGACCGCGGCGAGCACCGCCGCCACCGCGAGGCCCGCCCATAAGCTCTGTGTCGGCCGGGCGCCGGACGAACGGAACGTGTGGAGCACGGCGCCCGCTCCGCTCATGCCGACGACCACCGCCGGCAGCACGGCGGCCCGGAGCATCTGGGGACGCACGTCCGCCTCGGGAGTGGACGCCGCCGGGGGACGCACCCCTGATCGACCGTGCCGCCCGCCTTCGCGGCGGTCTGCTCGCGCGGAGGGTGCGCGAAGATGAGACATCAGCGTCCTCGGTACGTGGGGCCCCAGGGATTCGGTGGTGGACAGAGCACTCGCACAGGGCTGAACTCAACTCGGGTGATGCGGGCCCCCGTTGATCACCGGACACTCACAGTAGTCGGGAACGTTCCATGCGTGAGGGGCTGTTGGCGAACTTCCCCACTGCACGTCCCGCTACGGAATGACACCTCGTACAAGTGACCGAAATCAGCGACGGACGAAAAACCGGCCGCCCCGCAGTGCGGGGCGGCCGGCGCGACGTGGTCCGCGGCCCTTCTACGCCGACGCGGCCGTCTCCTTCTGCGCCAGCACGGCCGCCGTCACCGGACGTACGGCCTCCGGTGTCCCGGCATCCGGTCCGCGGGCGGCGACACCGCGCCACCAGGGGTCGGACGGCACGACGTCCGACGTGGGTTCGAAGGGCTCACCGGGGCAGGGCACGGCGATCCGCGCGGCGGCCCCTGCTGCCGCGGCGAGGGTGCCCTCGGCGGGCTCGTCCCAGGGGTGCGGGGCCAGGTTGAAGGTGCCCCAGTGGATCGGCAGCATCACGCCGTGCGGGCTGCCGCCCTGGAGGTCGAGGTGGGCGCGCATGCCCTCCTCGGGGGTCATGTGGATGTCCGGCCAGTGCGGGCTGTACGCACCGATCTGGATCATCGTCGCGTCGAACGGGCCGTGTGCGGCGCCGATGTCCTGGAAGCCTTCGAAGTAACCGGTGTCCCCGCTGTGGAAGATCCGGTGCTCGGGCCCCGCGACGGCCCAGGACGCCCAGAGGGTGTGCTGCTGGTTGCGCAGCCCGCGGCCGCAGAAATGACGGGCGGGGGTGGCGGTGAGGGTGAGTCCGGCGACCTCGGTGGACTCGTTCCAGTCGAGTTCACGGATGCGGTCCTGCGGCACGCCCCAGTGCTCCAGGTGCGCACCGACGCCCAGCGGGACCGCGAAGAGCGCACGGGTGGCGGCCAGCGCGCGGACGGTCGGCATGTCGAGGTGGTCGTAGTGGTCGTGCGAGATGACGACGACGTCGACGTCGCCCAGGGAGGCGAGGGGGACGGGCACGGGGTGCAGCCGCTTGGGTCCCGCGAAGCCGAACGGAGAGCAGCGCTCGCCCCAGACCGGGTCGAAGAGCACCCGGCTGCCGTCGATCTCGGCGAGGACGGTGGAGTGGCCCATCCAGGTCAGGCGCAGACCGGACGCGGGCGGCTCCGCCGTGTCGGCGAGGGTGGTCGCGTACACGGGAACGGTCCCCGCCGGGGCGCGCAGGACGCGCTCCTCCTTGCGGAAGTAGGTCTTCATGAGGCCGGCCATCGAGCCGGACGAGGGCCGCGCCGCGCGGGTGCCCTCGGGGTTCTGGAAAACGCCGTCGGCGAAGTTCGGGGAACGGCGGATGCGTTCCATGCGCTCCCCTGCGGGGTCGGCTCCGAACGCCGCCGTCCGCAGCCCGCGCAGCTTGTCGCGCAACGGCTTCTGCGGGGAATCCGCACTGGTCACGGCACCTCCAAGGGTCGACGTCACTCCATTATGTGCACCCTTGTGCGACCGCCGGGAAACGGGTCCGTGACCGACGGCCGCACAGCGAGGGGCGTTCTCGGAGGGAGAACGGTCACGGGCGCCGTCGTATGCCCGGACCGCTCTCCCCGCCGGAGCGTGCCGTCGCAGGGGGATCAGTGGAGTTCGTACACCGCGGTCACGGTGACTTCGTCCTTGACCTGGCCGGGGGCGAGGGACGCGGACGGCGGTGCGTCGGCGACCGCGCCCGGCGGCACGTCCACCGGACGTGGCCGGCCCGCGTCGGACTCGGTGAGCGAGACGAGCCTGCCGAGCAAACGTCCGCTGAGCCTCGCGTGCTGGGCGGCCTTCTCACGGGCGTCGAGGTGGGCGGCCCGCCGGGCGGCAGCGCGCAGCGGGGCGGCGTCGGCGACGTCGAAGCTCACGCCGTTGACGCGGCCCGCGTCGCCCGCCGCGTCCATGGCGGCCTGGATGACGGCGCCGGTGCGCGAGAGGTCGCGGACCCGGACGGAGAAGTTCTGTCCGGCCTGGTAGCCGATCAGCCGCTGGCTGCCGTTCTCGTACTCGTGCAGGGGGGTCAGGGAGAGGCTCTCGGTGCGTACGTCGCTGTCGGCGACCCCCTGCGCCCGTACGGCGTCGAGCAGCGCCCGGGCGGCGGTCGACTGCGCGGCGAGCGCCGTCCTGGTGGCCGGTGCGGTGGTTTCTACGCCCATCGCGACGAAGGCCGTGTCGGGAGTCGCGGTGGCTTCACCCGATCCGGTGACGGTCACGGTGGAGGGCGCGGGGCGGGCGGCGCCGACGGCGGCCGGTGCGGTGGTGAACGCCGCGGCGGGTACGGCACCCGAGAGGAGCAGGCCGCCGGCCAGGGCGGTGGCGACGAGCACCTGGGCGGACGTCCGGCGCGGGGAGCGGGAGGGCAGGGGCATGGGGGTGGGGTCCTTCCGAGGACCGGGCGGTGTGATGTCCCGGCGGTACAGGGTGGGGGACATCCCAGCACCCCGGGGCACGCCCGGTCCGCGCCACTCCGGCGAGAGGGCCGGAGTTCACCCTTCAAACCCCCTTGCGACAGGGCCGCGCATCCGGGCACGGCGCTGTCGCCGACCCGCCATACTGGGGCGTCGGTCGGTTCCGGGGCACGGAAAGGGGAGTGCGGTGTCGCAGCAGGGGCAGCAGGACGGCCCGGGCGAGGGCAGCGGGTACGACGTCCTGGTGATCGGCGGGAGCGGCGTCGACACGGTCGTACGCGTGGACGCGCTGCCGGTCCCGCTCGCGGACTCCGTGGGGGTCTCCCCCATCAGGGAATGGCCGGGGCACACGGGCGGCAACGTGGCGCTCGGCTGCCGGGCGCTCGGCCTGGACGTGAAGTTCCTCGACGTCATCGGCGACGACTGGATCGGCGGCGAGGTCCGGGAGCGGATGGCCAAGGGCGGCGTCGACTTCGAACCGATGATCTCGCCCGCGGGCACCCGCCGGGCCGTGAACCTCGTGGACCCGGCGGGCCGCCGGATGTCGTTCTACGACGCCAGGGACCCGGAGGGGCTGCGGATGCCGCGCGACTTCTACGCCCCGCACCTGGTCCGGGCCCGGCACGTCCACGTGACGATCATGGGTTTCGCCCGTCATCTGCTGGTGGACCTGGTCGAGTCCGGCGTGCCGCTCTCCACCGACCTGCACGACTGGGACGGGATCACGGACCACCACCGCGCCTTCGCGCTCAGCGCCGACCTGGTCTTCCTGAGCGCCGCGGGCGCGGGCGAGCGGATCGGTGAGGTGATGCGGGAGATCCTGCGGGAGGGCAGGGCCCGTGCGGTGGTCGCGACGGCGGGCGCGGGCGGTTCGTACCTGCTGACCCGTGAAGGCGGCAGCACTCCGCGGCACGTCCCGGCGACGGTCCCACCCGCCCCGGTGGTGGACTCCAACGGTGCGGGCGACGCGTACGTCTCCGGTTTCCTGTACGGGCGTCTCGCCGGCCGGGACCTGGAGGCGTGTGCCGGGCTGGGCGCGCTGGCCGGGGCGTACGCCTGCACCGTCGCGGGCAATGCGTCCCTCATCGGCCCGGAAGCGCTGGCGGCCGAACCTTCCGGTCCCGCCTGAGCCCTGGGGGCGCTCGGCGCGTCCGGTCGGCGGCGGCCGCTGCCCCCGGAGGCCGCGTCCGCGCCGACCGTGCCTCAGAGCGGCAGCAGATCCGGTCGCTTGGCTTCCACGTGGTCGCCGGAGCTCTCCCCGCGCAGTCGCCGTCCGATCCACGGCACGAGGTGCTCGCGGGCCCACTGGATGTTGTCGCGGCGCGCTTCGAGGGTGCCCCGCAGGGGTTGCGGCGGCCACGGCTGGTCGGGGTCGGCGGGGATCTCCAGGCCGAGGACCTGGCCGGCCCGCAGAGCGACCCGGGTGTGTCCCTCGGGCGAGAGGTGCAGCCGGTCGGGGTCCCAGGCACGCCGGTCCTGCACGGACTTCAGCGACCACAGGTCGAGGACGGGACAGCCGTAGCGGTCCGCGATGGCCCGTACGTGTGCCGAGTAGGTGGCGACCTTGCCGCGCATGTGGCGCAGCACGGGTACACCGCGGGTGTCGAAGCCGGTGGTCACCATGACGGTGCCGACCGCCGAGGTCAGCTCGGCGACGGCCTTCTCGAACCGTTCGGCCACGTCGTCGGGGTCGCTGCCCGGCCGGATGATGTCGTTGCCGCCCGCACAGAAGCTGACCAGGTCGGGCGCGAGCTCCTTGGCGCGCGGGACCTGGTCCGCGACGATCTGGTCGAGGAGCTTGCCCCGGACCGCAAGATTCGCGTAGCGGAAGGTGTGTTCGGGTACCCGGTCGTCCAGGAGGACGGCCAGCCGGTCGGCCCAGCCGATGAACGCGCCGCCGGGGCCGGGATCGCCCACACCTTCGGTGAAGCTGTCCCCGATCGCCGCGTACGACCCGATGGTGCCTGCTGTGAATGATCTCGAATCGTCTGCCACGTTGACACATCCTTCACCGTCGCAAGTGACCTACGCCACCGTAGGGAAGGGTGACGGTGGGTGAGATATGCCATCGGTCAAGTTTCGTTCAACCCGGAATACGGGCGGACTGTGGCGTACGCACCTCGCCCCCGCACCGGAGTCGGTACGGGGGCGAGGGCGAGCGGGGACGGGGCCGTCCGGGTGGCGTCAGATGGAGACGCCGTTGCTGCGCAGGTAGGCCAGCGGGTCGATGTCGGAGCCGTAACCCGGGCCGGTGCGGATCTCGAAGTGCAGGTGCGGGCCGGTGGAGTTGCCGGTGGAGCCGGAGTAGCCGATCTGCTGGCCGCCGGAGACGCTCTGGCCGGAGCGGACGTTCAGCGCGGAGAGGTGCGCGTACTGCGAGAAGCGGCCGTCGTTGTGCCGGATTACGACCTCGTTGCCGTACGAGCCGCCCCAGCCGGCGGAGACGACGGTGCCCGCGCTGACGGCCTTGACCGAGGTGCCGGAGGACGCCCGGAAGTCGACGCCGGTGTGGTAACCGCTGGACCAGCTGCCGCCGGAGGCGCGGTACGGAGTGGAGACGCCGGAGGGCACGGGCGCGCTGAAGCCGGAGCTGGAGCCGGTGTTCTGCGACGGGCGCTCGGTGCGCCGCTCGCTCTTCGCCGCACGCTGCTCGGTGCGCTCACGGCTCTGCTCGGTGCGCTGCTCGGCGCGCTTCTGGGCCTTCTCGGCCTTGCGCTCGGCGGTGCGCTCGGCCTTGCGCTCGGTGGTGCGTTCAGCCTTGCGCTCGGTGGGGGCGGCCTTCTTCTCCGCCGGGGCCGCGGCGGGGGCGGACGAACCGCCCGGCGCCTTCGCGCCGATCGACAGCTTCATGCCGGGGAGGATCAGCGAGGGGTCCTCGCCGACGACCGACCGGTTGTCGGAGTAGAGCTTCTGCCAGCCGCCGCGCACGTTCTTCTCGGCGGCGATCTTCGACAGGTGGTCGCCGCGCACGACGGAGTACGTACGGGTCGCGTCGGTCTTCGGGGTCGCCGCCTGCTCCGCCGTACGCTGCTGCGGCACTATCGCCGCCGGAGCCTTCTGCGACGTGAGCACGGGGGCCTCGGCCACCGGCGCCGCGGCCTTGTCGGCGGCGTGCGCGCCCGTGGCGCCGATCAGCGGGAGCGCCAGTGCCGCGCTCCCCGTGCCGGCGGCGACGAAGCCGCGGGTGAGGGACGAACTGGACTTCGGGCGGCGGTGCTTACCCTTTGCAGGCATGACGATTTCCTCTCCGGCGCCTACGGGGTGAGCTGTCGGGTTCGGGCTGGAGATGCCCGGCCGCGCTCGTCACGAGCACGACTTAACCCCTAGCCGGTCCGGCGGACTCTCGTCCTCCGGCGCCGGCGTACTACCTGGGTCCCCCGCTCCTGCCACACGAAGAAAGATGGGTGCGGTGCCCGGGTGGTGGCAGGACTCGGCGGTCCACCCGGATTGACGGTGACCGTAGGCGAGTGAAGGCCGCCGGAACAAGCCGTTCCCTTCTTCTCCCCGCCGTCAGCACCTCTTCTTCATGATTCTCACGCCGTTCCCGCTCCGCCCCTTCCACCACTTTCCGTCCCTGGCCTGCCTTTTGACGCCCCGCCACCTCCTGGCACATCACCCTTATGATCCTGCTCACTCGACTCCGGCACAGAATCGCCCATAAACCTCAATTGCTTCCAAAAAACCCAAGAGGCTGCACATCGGTTGCCTGAGGCATCGGTGTTGCGCCCATGTCGTATCTTCGGAACGCGCCCCTCGTCGGCCACGTCGCGCCGGCGAACGACCTTGAGGAGTCGCTCGTGACGCAGCAAGTGCCACAGGTCCCGTCGTCGGCCGAGCCCGACCTGACCGGTGTACGGAACTTCCGCGACGTGGGCGGGCTGCCCACCGCCGACGGACGCACGGTGCGGTACGGACGGCTCTTCCGCAGCGGGCATCTCGCGCACGCCACCGCGGCGGACACGGCCTTCCTCAATTCCCTCGGCCTGCACACCGTCTTCGACTTCCGCAACGACGCGGACCAGAAGCTGGAGGGCCCGGACGTCGAGCTCACGGGCGTGCGCAACGTCAACATCCCGTTGAGCGACCCGGCGGACGGCGCGGAGTTCTGGCGGATGGTGCGCGACGGCGGCATGGACCAGCTGCGGGAGATCCTGGACGACGGCAAGGCCGCGGCCCGCATGACGGAGGCGTACCGCCGCATCATCAAGGACCGCACGGCCGAGCACAGCCGGGTGCTGCACGCCCTGGCCGAGGACAGCGTGCCCGCGCTGATGCACTGCGCGGCGGGCAAGGACCGGGCGGGGTTGTCGGTCGCCGTGACGCTGCTCGCGGTGGGCGTCGAGCGCGAGGCCGTGGAGGCGGACTACGTCAAGTCGAACGACCCGCACCGCCGGTACCGGGTGCAGCGCAGCAGCGACTCCCCCGACGCGATGAACGCCGAGGTGCTGAGACTGCTCGCGCCGCTCTTCGACGCCCGCGTGGAGTACCTCGGCGCGGCGTTCTCCACGATCGAGGAGACCTGGGGCGACACGGAGACGTACCTGACGCAGGGCCTGAAGCTCGCCCCCCGGACGCGCGAGGCGCTGCGCGAGCGCCTCACCGTCTAGGGCCGCAGGGTGCGGGGGCGGCGGGGCGCGGACGCCCGCCCGGTCTTCAGCCCTTGCCGCCGAGAGTGAACAGCAGGTAGATGAAGGCCGCGAAGACGTGTCCCACGGCGACGTACAGGAAGACCCGGAGGACGAGGCCGCGCGGAGCCCTGTCCTCCACGAAGCCGAGGACGCCCGAGGATTTCCCCGCGCCGTCGTTCCAGTCGGCCTTCCTGCCGTCCGGTCCGCCCTCCCGGGCCATCTCGTCGGCGGCCCTGGCGATCGCGGCCATCGCGGCGTTCTGTGCTTCGGTGAGCTCCGCCATCTCATGACTCCTGGGGCAGGCAGAGCCCGGCGACGGTGCTCTGCATCAGCGTGTGGACGAAAAGCAGCTCCGCCCCGCCCGGTGTCACGGACGTGATCCGGTGCGGGGTGAGCGAGTCGAAGTGGGCGCTGTCACCCGCGTCCAGCAGGTGCACGGTGTCGCCGAGCGCCAACCGCAGGCGCCCTTCGAGGACGTACAGCCACTCCTCGCCGGGGTGCACCCGGACGAGGTCCTGCTGCGCCGCATGGGGGACGTGCACGCGCAGTGCCTGCATGGCGCGGCCGGAACCGCCCGCCTGCCGGTAGGTCCAGCCGTCGGCCTCGCGTGCGGCCATGTCACCGGCGCGCAGTACGGCGTCCCGGCCGCCGGCGCTCTCGCCGAGCAGCTCGGAGACGGTCGTACCGTAGATCCGTGCCAACGCGAGCAGCATCGGCAGCGAGGGCTGCCGCAAACCCGTCTCCAGGCGGGACAGGTGCGCCGGCGAGAGCCCGGCGCGCCGGGCGGCGGCCTCCAGGGTCAGACCGCTGCGGCGTCGCAGTTCGCGCAGGTGGGGAGCGACCGCGGGCAGCTCGGCGGAGTCGTCGGTGCTCTCCTCGGGCGGTGGCGTCATGCTCCCAGTGAGCCAGAGCGGTTGCCTCTGGGGCAAGTGCTTTGCCCCAGAGGCAAATGTCCCGGCCGGTTCAGCGGTGGGCGACAGCCTGTTTCACCAGGGTCCTGCCGAAGTCCCACATCAGCCCGCCGCCGCTGTGCGCTTCGTCCATCACGGCGGTGAACGCCGCGACGAACCGGTCGACCTCCTTCTCCCCCACGGTCAGCGGCGGGATCAGTTTGATCACTTCGAGGTGGTCGCCGGACACCTGGGTGAGAATCCGGTGCTTCTGGAGCAGCGGTACGACGACCATCTGCGCGAAGAGCCCCTTGCGGGCGGCCTGGAGCACGGTCCACCGGCTGCGCAGCTTGAGCGACTGCGGGCGGCCGAACTCGATGCCGATCATCAGCCCGCGCCCTCGCACGTCGTGCAGCAGCTCGTACCGGTCGACCAGCTCCGTCAGCCTGGCCTTGAGCAGGTCTCCGACGCGGCGGGCGCGGGCGACGATCTCCTCGTCCTCCATCACCGACAGCACCGCGAGTCCCGCCGCCATGGCCTGGGCGTTGGAGCCGAAGCTGGCCGAGTGGACGAGCACCCGGTCCATCGACGAGTACACCTTCTTGAAGATCCAGTCCTTGCCGAGCGTCGCGCCGACCGGCACGTACCCCCCGGAGAGCGCCTTCGCGACGCACAGCAGGTCCGGCTCCACCCCGTCCTCGTGCTGGTACGCGTAGAAGTCTCCGGTACGCCCGAGGCCGGTCTGCACCTCGTCGGCGATCAGGAGCGCCTTGTGCCGGTGGAGCAGTTCCTGGGCGGCGCGCAGGAAGCCGGGCGGCGACTCGTGCACGCCCTTGCCCTGGATCGGCTCGACGACGAACCCGGCGACGTCGCCGTGTCGCAGCTCCCGTTCCAGCGCGGCGAGGTCGCCCATGCGGATCGCGGTGTCGGGCAGCAGCGGTGCGAAGCCGTCCCGGAATCCGCTTTCGCCGTTGACCGAGAGCGAGCCGGTGGTCAGGCCGTGGAAGGCGTGCGTGCAGTAGAGGATCCGGGGCCTGCCGGTCGCGTAGCGGGCGAATTTCAGCGCGGTCTCCACTGCTTCCGTACCGCTGTTGCCGAAGAACACCCGGTCCAGGTGCGGACTGTGGGCGAGCAGTTTCTCGGCGAGGAGGCCGGGCAGCGGCTGGCAGTCGAAGCGGGTCAGGTCGGCGAGCGACGCGTCGAGCACGTCGTGCAGGGCCTTGCGTACGACGGGGTGATGGCGCCCGATGCCCATCACCCCGAACCCGGCGAGCATGTCGAGGTAGTCGTTGCCCTCGGCGTCCCAGAAGTACGCGCCCTCGGCCCGCTCGTAGACGCGGTCGAAGCCGATGGTGTGCAGCATGCGCGGCAGCTGGTGGTTGAGATGCCGCGCGTGCAGCTCGTAGCGCTCGCCGCCGCGCGCGGCGAGCAGTTCCGCCAGGTCGAAGCCCTTCTGGGCGTCCCCGGCCTCTTTCCGGTACTCGGGCGCGTCCTCGGTCATGCTTCGGCTCTCCTCTTCGACTCGCTCACTTCGGTCCGGCCTGCGCCAGCGCCGCACTGATCCGTCCGACGATCTCGACGGGGGTGAGCCCGATGTCGGCCAGTACCTCGCTCCGCTTGGCGTGCGCGAGGAACTGGTCGGGAATCCCGAAGGTCCGCAGGGGCACGTCGACGGAGGCGTCCCGCAGTGCCTGGCCCACCGCCGAACCGACGCCTCCCGCCCGCGAGTTGTCCTCGACGACCGCGACCAGCGAGTGCAGGGCCGCGAGCGGCGGCAGGGCCGGGTCCACGGGCTTGACCCAGCGCGGGTCGACGACCGTGCACCGTACGCCCCGCTCCCGGAGCAGTTCCACGGTCGCCAGGCACACTCCGGCGAGCGCACCCACGGACACGATCAGCACCTCGGAGCCGTCGTCCCGGTGCAGCACGTCCAGACCGCCGACGCGCTCCAGCGCCGGGTACTCGGGTCCCACCGATTCCTTCGGGAAGCGCACCACGGTCGGCGCGTCGTCCACCGCCACGGCCTCCCGCAGCTGCGCCCGCAGTTGTACGGCGTCGCGCGGTGCGGCGATGCGCAGCCCCGGCACGACCTGGAGGACCGACATGTCCCACACGCCGTTGTGCGAAGGTCCGTCGGAGCCCGTCACGCCGGCCCTGTCCAGGACGAACGTCACACCGCACCCGTGCAGGGCGACGTCCATCAGCACCTGGTCGAAGGCCCGGTTGAGGAACGTCGCGTACACGGCGAACACCGGGTGCAGTCCGCCGGTCGCCAGCCCCGCCGCCGACACCGCACCGTGCTGCTCGGCGATCCCGACGTCCCACACGCGGTCGGGGTAGGACTCGGCGAAGGCGGTCAGTCCCACCGGGTGGAGCATCGCCGCGGTCAGTGCCACCACGTCCGGCCGGTCCGCCCCGATCCGCACCATCTCGTCCCCGAACACCGACGTCCACGACGGCCGGCCGGCCGCGGCAAGCGGTGTGCAGGTCAGCGGGTCCATCGCCGCCACCGCGTGGAACCGGTCCGCCTCGTCCTGCTCGGCGAACGGGTACCCGCGGCCCTTCTCGGTGAGGCAGTGCACCAGTACGGGGCCGTGGAAGCGCTTGGCCCGGCGCAGCGCGGACTCCACGGCCGCCACGTCGTGCCCGTCGATCGGGCCGACGTACTTCAGCCCCAGGTCCTCGAACATGCCCTGCGGCGCGACGGCGTCCTTGAACCCCTTCTTGGCCCCGTGCAGCGACTCGTACAGCGGATGTCCGACGACCGGGGTGCGCTGGAGCACCTCCTTGCCCCAGGCGAGGAAGCGCTCGTAGCCGTCCGTGGTGCGCAGCGTCGCGAGGTGGTCGGCGAGTCCGCCGATGGTGGGGGCGTACGAGCGTTCGTTGTCGTTGACGACGATGATCAGGGGGCGGTCCTCGGCCGCGATGTTGTTGAGGGCCTCCCACGCCATGCCGCCGGTCAGCGCCCCGTCCCCGATGACCGCCACCACGTGGTCGGGCCGCCCGAGCACCTGGTTGGCCTTGGCCAGCCCGTCGGCCCAGCCCAGGACGGCCGAGGCGTGGCTGTTCTCGATGACGTCGTGCACGGACTCCTCGCGCGAGGGGTAGCCGGACAGTCCGCCCTTGCTCCGCAGCTTGGAGAAGTCCTGACGCCCCGTCAGGAGCTTGTGCACGTACGACTGGTGTCCGGTGTCCCACAGGATCCGGTCGGCCGGCGACTCGAAGACGCGGTGCAGTGCCACGGTCAGCTCCACCACGCCCAGATTGGGACCGAGATGGCCCCCGGTCCTGGCCACCGCGGAGATCAGGAACTGCCGGATCTCCTCCGCCAGCTCGACGAGCTGTGCTTCGTTGAGCGCCTTCAGGTCCTGCGGACCCCGTATGCCTTCCAGGATCGTCACGTTTCGGCCCCTCTCGGACTGCTGTTCAGCTCGGCGTGACGCCGGATCGGCCCGGGGCGCACCGGCGTCCTCCCTGCTCGCGCGCCGCCGGTCCCGCCCGGCCGCGCCACAGGATGCGGCGCGGGAGGTCGGGCCGGCAGCGCGGGGGCCCGGCCGGGCCCCCGCGGTCCTCACCTCATTCGCGGTTTCCGGAGACGGTCTCGCGCGCGGCCCGGATGGACTCCTTGAGCGAGCCCATGGTGGCGAGGACGGCCGTCGGCTCGTACCCGCAGTGCGCCATGCAGTTCGCGCACCTGGGGTCCTTGCCGCGCCCGTACTTGTCCCAGTCGGTCTCCTCGATGAGTTCGCGGTACGTCGGCACGTACCCGTCGCTCATCAGGTAGCAGGGCCGCTGCCACCCGAACAGGGAGTAGTTCGGGATCGCCCAGGCGGTGCACGCGAAGTCCGCCTTGCCCTCCAGGAAGTCCAGGAAGAGCGGTGAGTGGTTCAGCCGCCACTTCTTCCGATTGCCTCCCGCGAACGCCTTCCTGAACAGCTCCCGGGTCTGCTCGACGCCGAGGAAGTGCTCCTGGTCCGGGGCCTTCTCGTAGGCGTAGGCGGGCGAGATCATCATCTCGTCCACCTTCAGGTCGTCGTTCAGGAAGTCGAGCACCTCGATGATCGTCTGCGGGGTGTCGGTGTTGAAGAAGGTGGAGTTGGTGGTGACCCGGAAGCCGCGCTTCTTGGCCTCCTTGATCGCGGCCACCGCCTCGTCGAAGACGCCCTCCTTCGCGACCGACTCGTCGTGCCGCTCGCGCAGTCCGTCGATGTGCACGGCGAAGGCGAAGTAGGGCGACGGTGTGAACTTCTCGATCTTCTTGCGCAGCAGCATGGCGTTCGTGCAGAGGAAGACGTACTTCCTCTTCGCCACCAGCTGACGCACGATCTCGTCGATGTGAGGGTGCATCAGCGGTTCGCCGCCGGCGATGGAGACCATCGGGGCGCCCGATTCGAGCACCGCCCCCACGGCCTGCGCCACCGGCATGCGCTGCTTGAGCACGCCCGCCGGGTGCTGGATCTTCCCGCAGCCCTCGCACTTGAGGTTGCACGCGAAAAGCGGTTCCAGCTCGACGATCAGCGGGAACTTCTCGCGCTTGCGGACCTTCTGTTCGAAGAGATACGTCCCGACCCTGATGGACTGACGGAGCGGCATGGCCATCTGGCTCACCTCCTGGGGAGCAGCGAAGAACGGTGCCATTCGTGGAACGCGGGCAAAATGTGGCGCAGCACGCGGAAGGCCGATATTCCTCCGCCGAGCGTGCCCGGACGGAGGAGTTCGTGCTCGGGTGCGTCCACGACCACTCGAACAGCGGCAACGGGCCTGGGCCCGGCCCGCAGCGCTCCGGCGAGGGTGGCGGCCGACTCCATGTCGACGCCGATCGCCCCGGAAGCCCGCAGCGCGGCCCGCTCGGCGGTGCCGCGCACGACGTGGTCGCTGCCGACCAGCGGTCCGGTGTGGACCACCCGTTCCGGCAGGGCTCTGGCCACCGCTTCAGCCAGCAGTTGCACGTCCGTGCAGGGCGTGCTGCCGCGCCGGTCGCGGGTCTCGGTGGCGACGACGACGTCACCGGGGTGCATGCCGGTCGCGAGCCCGGCGCAGAACCCGGACGCGATCACCGCCGCGTCCTTGGCCGGGCCTTCGGCGAGCGTGCGGGCGATGGCGTAGTCGGCGGCCTCCGGGCCCATGCCGGTACGGAGTACGAGGACGGGCCCCGCCGCGCCGGTGCGGTCGCCGCCGCGCAGGGCGAGGCGTTCGACGCCGAGTGCGCAGGCGATCAGCAGCGGCGTGGTGGTACTGCCGGGTCCAGCCGAACCCGGGGATCGGGTCAATTCAGCCCCCTTGGACGGGCGTTGCGGGCGGTTGCTGGGCGTCAGGGCCTGGCGGCGGGGAACACCGGTTCCCCGTGGATGTACCGGCCGAGTGCGGTGAGTGGGAACACCTGCCGGTACAGGTGGTAGTTGATGGAGAAGTCCCAGGGGAACCCGGTGCCGGTGAAGTACGGCTCGTCCCAGGATCCGTCCGGCAGCTGGGTCTCGACGAGCCAGGCGATGCCGCGTTCGGTGGCCTTGCTGTCGCTCTCTCCCGCCGCGATGAGCGCGAGGAGCGCCCAGGCCGTCTGCGAGGGGGTGGACGCGCCGCGCCCGGCCCAGCTCTTGTCCTTGTACGAGCGCAGGTCCTCGCCCCACCCGCCGTCGTCGTTCTGGACGGATTCGAGCCAGGCCACCGCGCGGCGGATCGCGGGGTGGGTCCCGGGCAGCCCGGCGGCGGTGAGGGCGGGCACCGCGGACCCGGTGCCGTAGACGTAGTTGACTCCCCAGCGGCCGAACCAGGCCCCGCACTCCTCCTGTTCGGCGAGCAGCCAGGTGATGCCGCGCCGGGTGCGCGGGTGGTGCGCCTTGCCCTCGACGGCCAGCATCTCCACCACGTGGGCGGTGACGTCGGCGGACGGCGGGTCGATGACCTCGCCGAAGTCGCAGAACGGCAGCCGGTTGGGGAAGGAACTGGTGTTGTCGGCGTCGAAGGCGCCCCAGGCGCCGTTCTTGGACTGCATCCCGAGGTTCCAGCGCACTCCGCGGGCGATGGCCCCCTCGGTCCGCTCCCGGTCGGGGTGCGCGACGCGGCGCAGCGCGAGGATGACTTCCGCGGTGTCGTCGATGTCGGGGTAGTTGTCGTTGTGGAACTCGAACGCCCAGCCGCCCGGCGGGAGATCGGGTCTGCGGACCGCCCAGTCGCCCGGCCGCACGACCTCCTCCGCGAGCATCCAGTCGGCGGCCTTCACGAGCGCCGGATGGTCTGCGGGGAGACCGGCGTCGGCGAGCGCGATGGTGGCGAGGCAGGTGTCCCAGACCGGTGACTGGCAGGCTTCGATCATCCGGGCGCCGTCCTCGCGCCGGACCGCGAACCGGTCCAGGGACTCCAGCCCGGCCCGCATCACCGGATGTTGAAGGTCGTAACCGAGGAGGTGGAGGGCGATCAGCGAGTACACGGCGGGCGGCTGGATGCCGCCCCAGCAGCCGTCGTTCTCCTGCCGCTCGACGATCCAGCGGGCGGCGGCCCGCATGGCGGCGCGGCGCAGGGCGGGCGGCGCGAATCGGCGGTAGGCGTGCAGCGCCTTGTCGAGCCGCTGGAAGATGCCGTCCCAGCCGGTGGGCGGGGCGAGGGGCGCGGGCGGTCGGGGACGGCGGGGGTCGGTGTGCAGTTCGTCGAGGGCGAAGGGCGCGGGCCGTACGGGCCGTTTCGCGGAGACCACGGTCAGCGGCACGATGGTCTGGCGCGCCCAGCACCCGAAGTCGTAGATGTTGAGGGGCACCCACTTGGGGAGGAAGAGCAACTCCGGTGGCAGTTCCGGGAGATCGTCCCACTTCCACCATCCGAAGAGGGCCAGCCAGATCCGGGTGAAGACCCGGGTCGCGGCGATCCCGCCGCGTGCCCGCACCCAGGCCGCGGCCCGCCGCATGTGCGGGTCCTCGGGGAGGTCCCCGGCCAGCCGCAGGGCAACGTACGCCTCGACGGTGGCGGAGAGGTCGCCGGGCCCGCCGTGGAAGGTGGCCCAGGTGCCGTCCGCGCGCTGCTCGCCGCGGACGAAGAGCGCCGCCGCCCGGACCGTCTCCTCGTCCTGGATGCCGAGGAACTGTCGGAGCAACAGGTCTTCGGCGTCCATGGTGACGTTGGTTTCCAGGTCGCCCTTCCACCAGCCCTGAACGTCCTGCAGGGACAGGAGGTGCTCCACCGCGCGCCCCATGGCGCCGCGCGCCTCTTCGCGCGCATCGGGCACGGGGTCGGTGACCGCCGTGATCGTCATGCTGGCCGCAGCAGCCCCGGGGTCCACGGCCCCGGTGCTTCCGTCGGTCGTCGCTGTCATGGTTTCCCCTTCGTGCAGTCGGTCTGCTGCTGTGCTGGGGTTTCCGTCGTCCGGGCGGCCACGGGGACCGCCCGGACGGCGACTGCCTGAGATCGGGGGCTATCCCCCGGGGAGGCGCTGTGTCCGCCCGGTGGCCGTCACCTCTTCCGCACGACCACGAAGTCGGCGAGCGCGGTCAACTCTGCCCGCACCTTCTCCGGCATGTCGACACCGTGCAGCGCCTCGATGGCGACCGCGTGCTGGCGGCGGGCCTCCTGGCTGGTCCACTCGCGTCCGCCCGCCTCCTCGATGAGGGCCGCCCGGGTCGCGAACTCCTCCTCGGAGAAGGTCTCGAAGTCGTTGCTCCCGGCGTCCGCGGCGAGGAGTTCGCCGAGCTTCTCGGAGGCCGGTCCGCCCGCGGCGAGCGCCGCGACGACGGGCAGCGACTTCTTGCGCTGGCGCAGATCGCTCCACGTCTGCTTGCCGGTGGCGTCCGGGTCGCCCCAGATGCCGAGGAGGTCGTCGACGGCCTGGAAGGCGAGGCCGAGATGGTAGCCGTACGCCTCCAGGGTGTCGGCGGTCCTGTCGTCGGCCCCGCCGAGTACCGCGCCGATGGAGACGGCGCAGGCGAGGAGGGCGCCTGTCTTGTTGCCCTCCATCTCCAGGCACTCCTCGACGGTGACGCGGTCGCGGTGCTCGAAGGAGATGTCCTGTGCCTGACCGTCGATCAGCTTCCGGGTGGCGGTGGTCAGCCGGCGCGTCGCGCGGCCCGCCTCCACGGTCCCGATCTCCAGGAGGAGCTCGTTGGCGAGCGCGAAGAGGGCGTCGCCGACGAGGATGGCCTGTGCGGGGCCGTGCACCTTCCACACGGTGTCGCGGTGGCGCCGCTGCTCGTCGCCGTCCATCAGGTCGTCGTGCAGCAGCGAGAAGTTGTGGACGAGTTCGACGGCCACGGCGCCGGGGATGCCGACCTCCGGGGCGGCTCCGGCCGCCTCCGCGGACAACAGGGCGAGCGCCGGCCGTACGGCCTTTCCGCCGTCGCCGTCGGCGGGCCGGCCCTGGGCGTCGATCCACCCGAAGTGATAGGCCGCGACCGTGTCCATGGGCGGCGCGAGCCGGTCCACGGCGGCACGCAGCACCGGGGCGGACATGTCCCTGCCGCGCTCCAACAGCGCCGCGATGTCCACGGTGTCGACAGCCGGGTTCGCCGGGGTCACAGGCTCTCCTCTGGTTCCAGTTCTGGTGCTCATGCCGCCTCCAGTGGCGGAAGTTCATAGGGGCGGCCGAGCGCGGAGAGTGCCGCGGCGGCGGCACCGAGGCCACTGCGCACCGCGCTCTCCATGGTCGCGGGCCAACCGGTGTCGGTCCACGCCCCGGCCAGGTACAGTCCCGGCGCACGGGTGCGCGGCCCGGGGCGCAGGCGCCCGGTCCCGGGGGTGGGGGCGAACGTCGCGGTCCGCTCCCGGGTGACGAAGAAGTCCCGCACCACGGCTCCGCGCGCGGCGGGCAGCAGCCGTTCGAGCTCCGGGAGGTACCGCCGGCGCAGTGTGGCGACGGGCTCGTCGATCTCGCCCCGCGCGTCGGACTGCGAAAGGGCGAGGTACTGTCCGCCGCCCGTCAGTCCGGACGCCTCGGTCCGGTCGAAGACCCACTGCACGGGTGTGCCGAGCGCGGCGAAGAACGGCTGCCGCAGCACCTTGCGGTCGTAGACGACGTGCACGTTGAGGATCGGCGCGTACCCGATCTCCAGGAGCAGGTCGGGTTCGTCGAGCGCCTTGTCCGGCAGCAGGCCGTGCGTCTCCTTCTGCGGTACGGCGAGCACCACCGCGTCGGCGGTGATCGTCTCTCCCCCGGCCCCGACCGTCCACTTCCCGTCGTCCGCCCGCGAGAGGGAGTCGGCCTTGGTCCGCAGCTCGGTCCGGACGCCCGCCGAGTCGAGTGCCTTGCGGGTGAGGGTGTCGTGCAGTTCGCCGAGCGGCACGTGCGCCCAGCCGATGTCGGCCGCGCCCGGCTCGGAGAGCAGTCCGGTCTTGAAGACCTTGGCTGCCAGGGCGAGCGAGGCGTGCGGCGCGGTCGCGTTGAGCGTGGCGACGCCGACGAGGTCCCAGAGCGCCTGGATCGTACGGTCCGACTGCCCGTGCCGTGCCAGCCAGCTCGCGAAGTCGATGTCGTCCAGCGCGGGGTCCGCGAGGTCGAGGCCCCGCAGCGCGAGGGCGGCCCGTCCCACGCCCGCCCGTTCGGCGAGGGAGAGGTGGGGGTAGGCGGCGAGTCCGGCGGCCAGGTGCAGCGGGACGGGCAGGGCATTGCGCCGCAGCCTGCCGAGCCGGGGCCCGCGCGGGTTGCCGACGTCGAGGACGGGCACGTCCAACCGGCGTTGCAGCGGTGCGAGTTCCGCGCCCTGCACCCGGTCGAGGAGCCATCGGTAGGCGGTGCAGCAGCGCAGGTAGACGTGCTGCCCGTTGTCGACGGTCAGTTCCCCGCGCGGGAAGGAGAAGGCGAGGCCGCCGAGCCGGGGGCGTCCTTCCAGCAGGGTCACGTGGACGCCCGCGTCGGCGAGTTCGAGGGCGGCGGTCGTGCCGGCCAGGCCGCCTCCGATCACGACGGCGGTCTGTGCGGCACCGCTTCGGGTGTGTACGCGCGAGACGATGTCGCCCCTCATGACCCCTCCCCCGAACCGGCCGTGCAGCGGCCCCGAGGGGCTGCTGCGGCCCGAGCCGTGGCGGCCCGGCCCGTTGCAGTCAGGGACGCGTCACGCCGGTGGAGGGTTGCGCGCCCGTGCTGCGGGTTCCACGGTTTCACGTGAAACGCTCTTCCTGCCCCTTTCAAGGACGCCTCCTGGCGGTTTGCCGGGAAATATGCCGCGCGTCGAGCCCGGAGAGACCGCGCACGGCGACATACGCCTTCTCGTGCCCCGGCAGCGAGACCCGCCCGCGCAGTACCGCGTAGGGATCGCGCTCGATGCGGTCCAGGAGCCTGCGGTAGATGCCGGCCATGGCCGCGACGCAGGCTCCGCTGCGCCGGTCGAGGTGCGGCAGCAGCCGGTAGCCCTCGGCGAACAGGGCGCGGGCGCGCCGCACTTCGTGGTGGACGAGACCGGGGAAGTCGGATCCCGGCGGCGGGGTGGCACTGTGGAAGCCGTCCGCGCAGCCGAACTTGGCGAGGTCCTCGGCGGGCAGGTAGGTGCGTCCGTTGCCGGCGTCCTCGCGCACGTCCCTGAGGATGTTGGTGAGTTGCAGGGCCAGGCCGAGGGTATCGGCGTACTCCGGGGCGCGGGCGGCGTCGCGCGCGCCCGACGGGGTGCCGAACACGCCGAGCGAGAGCCGTCCGATGGCCCCGGCGACACAGCGGCAGTACACCTTCAGGTCGTCCCAGGTCTCGTACGTCGCCTCGTGCACGTCCATCAGGACGCCGTCGATCAGCTCGTCGAGCCCGCCGAGCGGGATCGGGAAACGGCGGGCGGCGTCGGTGAGGGCGACGGCCACCGGGTCGGTGTCGTCCTCGTCGATGTCGCCGGCGCTGATCCGGGCCAGCAGTGCCCGGGTCTCGCCCAGCCGCTTCTCCTTCACCTCGGGCGGCAGTGTGCCGTCGCCGATGTCGTCCACGCGCCGGGAGAAGGCGTAGAGCGCGGACATCGCGTTGCGCTTGTCGGTGGGCAGCAACCGGATGCCGTAGGCGAAGTTGCGCGCCTGCTGTCCGGTCACCGCCTCGCAGTAGCTGTACGCGGCGAGTACCGGTGCGGACGCCTGGTCGAGTTCTTCCACGGTCCGGCTCACCCCTCTCTTCGCAGAGTCGCTCCCACTTCGCGCAGCAGACTGAGCTTGGTGGGCTTGGGCGGTCCAGGGAGTACGTCGAATCCGGCGGAATGTACCGCCTTGAGGGCGGCACGGCCACCGGCGACGAAACCGGCCAGCAGAAGCTTCAGTCTGCCGTGCACGCTACCCACCAGCGGGGGTCCTTCATTCAGGAGGCGGGAGGCCCTCTCCGCTTCGAATGCGATCAGTGAGCGCACCGAGGAGTTCGCACTCGGCGCCGCCAGGTCCTTCTCGCTCACCCGGAAGCGCGCCATGTCCTCGGCCGGGAGATAGATCCGGTCTCTGGCCAGGTCCTCGGCCACGTCCTGGAGGTGCTCGACGATCTGGAGCGCCGTGCAGACGGCGTCCGACCTGCGTACCCGCTCGGGGCTGGTGGTGCCGGTGAGGGCGAGGACGAGGCGGCCGACGGGGTTGGCGGACTTCTCGCAGTACGCGAGGAGGTCCTCGTACGTCTCGTAACGGCTGACGCTCTGGTCCTGCCGGTTGGCCTCGATCAGCCCGAGGAACGGCTCGGGGGTGAGGGCGCGTCGGCGGACGACCGGTTGGAGGGCGCGGAGCAGCGGGTGGCGGGGCGCGCCGTCGAAGACCCGGTGCAGGTCGGCCTCGAAGGCGTCCAGCATGGCGAGCCGGTCGTCGGACCGTTCCGCGCCGAGGCCGAGCAGTGCGGCGTCCCGGCCGCCGGGAGCGAGGTCGCCGTCGCCGATGTCGTCGACCAGGCGGGCGTATCCGTACACCGCCATGAGGTCGTCGCGCCAGGCGCGCGGCAGGAAGAAGGGGGCCACGGGAAAGTTCTCGTCCGTGGCCTTGTCCAGGGTGGTGCGCGCGGGGGCGCCGGGGGGCGCGTCCCGGACTCCGGTCATCGCCGACTGCCCTCCGCGGGGACGGCGAGAGCTTTTCGGAGCGGGAGAGGTTCCCCAGTCATTGCCGTCACACCTCCCGTTCTACACTGCCGACTCAAAACATCCCATTTCGGACACGCCGTCCGTGGTCCCGGACGGGAGCTTCTCTGAGGCGCGACCCGAGGACGTATCGCCCCACTTGCCGCGAATCAGCACCGGTACAGCTTACGTTGTACAACGCGAAGCAACGCCGCGGGGTGTCGCGCGCATGGGAACAACACTGCGATCCCGCTCAACCTTCCCCGATCATGGGCGAATTGACGCTTCACCGACCCCCGCAGCCACCGCGTTCGCCTTCTCGCGGACTGCGCGAACACGCGACAGGGTCCCCGCCGGTTCCTGGCATCGGCGGGGACCCTGTCGTCGCGGTTGCCCGCTACTTGCCGGTCTCCTTCTCGTACGCCTTGACGACTTCCTCGGTGGGGCCGTCCATCAGGAGTTCGCCCTTCTCCAGCCACAGGACGCGGTCGCAGGTGTCCCGGATCGACTTGTTGCTGTGGCTCACCAGGAAGACCGTGCCGGCCTCCTTGCGGAGCTCCCGGATCCTCTCCTCGGAGCGGATCTGGAACTTCCGGTCACCGGTGGCGAGTGCCTCGTCGATCATCAGCACGTCGTGGTCCTTGGCGGCCGCGATGGAGAAGCGCAGGCGGGCCGCCATGCCGGAGGAGTAGGTCCGCATCGGCAGCGTGATGAAGTCGCCCTTCTCGTTGATGCCGGAGAAGTCGACGATGCTCTGGTAGCGCTCGCGGATCTGCTCGCGCGACATGCCCATGGCCAGGCCGCCGAGGATGACGTTGCGCTCGCCGGTCAGGTCGTTCATCAGCGCCGCGTTGACGCCCAGGAGGGAGGGCTGGCCGTCCGTGTAGACCTTGCCGCTCTCGGTGGGCAGCAGGCCCGCGATGGCGCGCAGCAGGGTCGACTTGCCGGAGCCGTTGGAGCCGATGAGGCCGATGGCCTCGCCGCGGTAGGCCGTGAAGGACACGCCGCGCACGGCGTGCACCTTGCGTACGCCGCGGCCCTCCTCGCCCTTCTTGCCCCGCAGGATGCGGTTGAGGGCGGCGGTCGCGCCGCCCTTTCCGCCGCCACCGGCGTGCACCCGGTAGACGATGTGCACGTCGTCGGCGATGACCGTGGGGACGCGCCCGGTGTTGTTGTCCTCAGCCACGGCCGTAACGCTCCTCAGCCTTCCAGAAGTACACGAAGCCGAGCACGCCGAAGAGGACCGCCCAGAGTGCGGCGGCCATCCACACGTGCGGCGGAAGCTTGTCCGCACCGTAGCCGTCGATCAGCGCGAAGCGGATCAGGTCCATGTAGACGGCCGCCGGGTTCCACTGGAGGAGGTCCGCGACCAGCGGCGAGTGCTTGTCGAGCATCTCCGGGATGCTGAACATGACACCCGAGGCGTACATCCAGGTCCGCATGACGAACGGCATCAGCTGGGCCAGGTCGGGGGTCTTCGCACCCATCCGGGCCATGATCAGCGCCAGGCCGGTGTTGAACATGAACTGGAGCACCAGCGCCGGAAACACCAGCAGCCACGACCAGGTCGGGAAGTTGCCGAAGGCCATGATGATCACCAGCAGCACGATCATCGAGTAGAGCAGCTGCTGGAGCTGCTGGAGCGAGAAGGAGATCGGCAGCGAGGCGCGCGGGAAGTGCAGCGCCCGCACCAGCCCGAGGTTCCCGGAGATAGCCCGTACGCCCGCCATCACCGAGCTCTGCGTGAAGGTGAACACGAAGATGCCCGTGACCAGGAAGGGGATGTAGACGTCCGTGTTCATCCCCCGGCCGGCATTCAGGATGAGACCGAAGATCAGGAAGTAGACCAGCGCGTTGAGCAGCGGGGTCGCCACCTGCCACAGCTGGCCCAGCTTGGCCTGGCTGTACTGGGCCGCCAGCTTCGCCGAGGAGAACGCCATGATGAAGTGGCGCCGCCCCCACAACTGCCGTACGTACTCGACGAATCCGGGCCGGGCGCCGCTCACCGACAAGTGGTGCTTGGCGGCGAGCTGCGCCGGGGTCAGTCCCTCGTCTGGAGAGGGAGGGACGCTCATAGCGACCGCTCCGTCTTGGGAAGTGTCACTCACAAGTGGAAACTTTCGTCTTCAAAGATGCGCGAACCGGTCGGGCGCTGGCGCGCGGGTGTCCGGGTCCCGGGAGACAAAGCCCGATGCCTGTCGGCCCGAGGTCTGTTCCGAGCCTGTCAGATGACGGGTGGTCGGCCCAGTCGGGTCAGCCGCCATACCGTACGCCACTTCATGGGGCGGCGTGGACCCGCGGGGGTGCTCCAGCCTTCCCGGAAGCCGCCGAACCACGCCTTCAGCGAGTCCTTGGACGGGCGCCGGGCGAGCGTGAGCAGCAGCCACACCCCCAGGTAGAGGGGCACGAGGGGGGCGGGAAGGTTGCGGCGGGCGAGCCAGACCCGGTTGCGGGCCACCATGCGGTGGTAGACCGCGTGCCGGGAGGGTGCGGTGGTGGGGTGGTTGAGGACCATGTCCGCGCGGTACTCGATGCCCCAGCCCGCGTCGAGGGCCCGCCAGGCCAGATCGGTCTCCTCGTGGGCGTAGAAGAACTCGTCCGGAAGTCCGCCGACCTCCGCGAAGACCTTCGTACGGACGGCGTTGGCTCCGCCGAGGAAGGTCGTCACGCGGGAGGAGCGCAGGGGGTCCGAGGCGCGCAGGCGGGGTACGTGCCTGCGCTGGGTGAGTCCGGTGTCCGGGTCGGCGATGCGGAAGCTGACGATGCCGAGCCTGTGGTCGGCCTCGAATGCCTGACGGCACAGCTGCGCGGTGTCGGCGTTCGGCAGCAGGCCGTCGTCGTCCAGGAAGAGCAGGACGTCGACGTCCGCGCCGGACGGACCGAAGGCCTCGATGCCGGCGTTGCGGCCACCGGGGATGCCGAGGTTCCCGGGCAGGTCGACGGTGCGCACGCCGTCCGGGACGCCGGTGACGGGGGCGCCGTTGCCGACGACCACGATGTCGACGGGGTCGCCTTCCTGCTTGCGCACGGAGTCGATGAGGGCGCGCAGGTCGTCGGGGCGATTGCCCATGGTGATGATGACCGCGCCGAGCTTCAGGGGCCCGGTCCCCCGGCCGCCGCTCACTTGAGCCTGCTGGAGGCGAGGATGGACACCAGGTGCAGCAGCGTCTGCAGGAGCGCGATGCCCGCGAAGACGGCCACGCCGAGCCGGGTGAAGAACAGGTCGTCCCGCACCGCGTCGAAGACGGCCAGGACCAGGATCAGCAGCGACGCCTCGATGCCCAGGATCAGCCGGTGGAACTGGAGCATGGACGCGAGCTTGCGGGCGAGCGCCATCCTGGCGGAGCGCGGCACACTCGCCGACTCCTGCACCGGGGGCTTTCCGCCCTGGTGGCGGGCGACGGCGACGAGGTCGGTCTCCGCCTTGATCAGGATGGCGCCGAGCGCGGCCAGGGTGCCCAGGAAGGCCCACAGCCAGTCGATGCGCCCGGTGCCCCACAGGTCGGCGGCGCGCAGACCCACGCCGACGAGCACCGCGGCGTCCGTCAGATAGGCGCCGACGCGGTCCAGGTAGACGCCGTTCAGCGAGAACTGCTTCTTCCAGCGGGCCACCTCGCCGTCGACGCAGTCGAGCAGGAGGTAGAGCTGTACCGCGACGACGCCGAGGACCGCACCCCAGACGCCCGGCACCAGCAGGGCCGGCGCGGCGAGGACACCGCACACGGTCATGACGTACGTGAGCTGGTTGGGCGTGACGCGGGTGTTGACCAGGTACCGGTCGACCCGCAGGGAGACCTCGCGCATGTACAGGCGGCCGCCCCAGTGTTCGCCGCTGCGCCGGTCCTTGACGCCCGCGGGGTGAACGACGGGACGGAGTTCAGCTACTGATGGTCGTCTTGACATAGTCGGCGTAAGCGTCCCTGATCTGGTCTGCGGACAGGTCGAGGTGTTCCAGGATCGTGAAGCGTCCCGGGCGGGTCTGGGGGGCGTACTCGACGGCCTGGACGAACTCGTCGACGGTGAAGCCGATGTCGCCGGGCAGTACGGGCAGGTCGTGCCTGCGCAGTACGTCGGCGAAGAGCGCGGCCTCCTCGCGGGCGCCGCGCAGGTGCATCGCGAAGGCGGCGCCCACGGCGACCTGTTCGCCGTGCAGCGCGGCGCGCCGCGGGAAGAGCAGGTCGAAGGCGTGGCTGATCTCGTGGCAGGCCCCGGACGCGGGCCGGCTGTCGCCTGCCACGGTCATCGAGATCCCGGTGAGGACCAGGCCCTCGGCGAGCACCTTGAGGAAGGCGTCGTCGCCGATGGTGCCGGGGTGGCGCAGCACCGCCTCGCCGGCCTGGCGGGCCATGGCGGCGGCGAGGCCGTCGATGGAGTCGCCGTGCACCTCGTGGGCGAGTTCCCAGTCGGCGACGCAGGAGATGTTCGAGATGGCGTCGCCGATGCCCGACCGTACGAAACGGTCGGGGGCCTGGCGGATCACGTCGAGGTCGATGACGACGGCGATGGGGGTGGGGACGCCGTAGGAGCCCCGCCCGTTGTCGTTGTCGAGCGTGGCGACCGGGGAGCAGAGGCCGTCGTGGGCGAGGTTGGTGGCGACGGCAACCATCGGCAGGCCGACGCGGGCCGCGGCGTACTTGGCGACGTCGATGATCTTGCCGCCGCCGAGGCCGACCACGGCGTCGTAACGCTGCTTGCCCTTGATGTCGTCGGCGAGCTTGACCGCGGAGTCGATGGTTCCGTCGGCGACCGGGTACCAGTCGGCGTCCGGCAGGACCGGGGCGAGGCGTTCGCGCAGGGCCTGCCCGGAGCCGCCGCTGATGGCGATGGCGAGACAGCCCGAGCCGGAGATCCGCTGGTCGGCGAGAAGGCCCGCGAGGTCGTCGAGGGCACCGCGCGAGACGTCGACGGTGAGCGGGGAGGGAATCAGTCGGGTCAGTACTGGCACGCGATCTCCCGGCCCTTGGTGAGGTCGTCGTGGTTGTCGATCTCGACCCACTTGACGTCGCCGATCGGGGCGACGTCGATGGTGAAGCCCCGGTCGACGAGCTCCTGGTAGCCGTCCTCGTAGTAGAGGTCGGGGTCGCGCTCGAAGGTGGCCTTCAGGGCGTCGGCGAGCTCGTCGGCGGCCTCGCCCTCGATCAGGGTGACGCCGATGTACTCACCGGTGGCGGTCGCCGGGTCCATCAGTTTGGTGATGCGCCGGACGCCCTTGACGGGGTCCACGATCACCTTCATCTCCTCGTCGGCCAGTTGCTTGGCCGTGTCGAGGGCGAGGATGATCTTCTTGCCCTCGCCACGGGCGGCGAGCAGGGTCTTCTCGACGGAGACCGGGTGCACGGTGTCGCCGTTGGCGAGGATCACCGTGTGCCGGATCGCGTCGCGGGCGCACCACAGGGAGTAGGCGTTGTTCCACTCCTCGGCCTTGTCGTTGTCGATCAGCGTGAGCGTCAGGCCGTACGTGGCCTCCAGCTCGGCCTTGCGCGCGTAGACGGCCTCCTTGCGGTAGCCGACGACGATAGCGACCTCGGTGAGCCCGATCTCGGCGAAGTTGCCGAGGGTGAGGTCGAGGACGGTGGTGTCGCCGTCCACGGGCACGAGGGCCTTGGGAAGCGTGTCGGTGTAGGGGCGAAGACGCCGTCCGGCGCCCGCCGCCAGTACCAGGCCGATCATGCGGGTTCTCCTTCGTCGTGTACGGCGGGTGCTCCCGAGGAGACCCAGAAACGAATGCTTTCGACGCCTGCCACCAGGGCGATGGCCACGGCGACGACCGTGAGCGCGAGGGGCAGGCCGTCCGCGGGGATCAGCACGGCGACAAGCGCGACCAGCAGCGTGCGGCCCTCGTGGCCGCCGATGGCCCGCACCAGCCAGTTCGGCGGGGCCCCGGAGCCGCCCTTGATGCGGTACACCGTGTCGTAGTGGTGGTAGGCGACCGCCGCGACCAGCGCGAACGCGGCGGGGAGTGCTCCCGCGACGTCGGCCTCGACCGCGAGGATCAGGATCGTGCAGTACTCGGCGATCCTGAACAGCGGCGGAACCAGCCAGTCGAGCGCGCCCTTGAGGGGCGCCCGCACGGCGAGGCCGCCGAGGAAGGCGTACAGCACGGCGGCGCCCACGAAGGTCCAGGTGCCGCCGTTGAGCAGCGCGTCCACGATCAGGATCGCGGCGCCCGCGAGGGCGAGGACCGGGGCGAGGAAGCCTCCGCCGGGCCTGCCGCTGCGCGCGGTGGCCGCGACCGACTCGGCGAGCGGTCCCGAGTCCGCCAGGTCCGCCAGGGCCTGCGCGGCACGGTCGGTGCGGGTCGCACGCCTGGTCAGGGAGCGGAGCACGCGTCCCGCCGTCGTGTAGCAGGCCGCGAAGGCGCAGCCGATGAGCAGGGCGTAGAAGACGATGCGGGGGGTGGTGACGGCCGTGAGGACGGCGATCATGGCCCAGCGTTCGCCGATCGGCAGGACGATCATGCGCCGGACCCAGACCGTCCAGCCGACGCTGTCGAGCTTTCCGGAGAGTGCGGCGGTGGGGCTCGTGTTGCCCGTGGCGTCGTGGTTGGCCTCGTTGAAGGAGAAGTCCACGACGTGCCGGCAGGTCTGGAGGACCATCGCGCCCAGTGCCAGCGCCCACACGTCGTCGCCGCCGCGGATCGCGCCGAGGGCGAGGCCCGCGTAGTAGGCGTACTCCTTGGCGCGGTCGAAGGTGGCGTCCAGCCAGGCGCCCATGGTCGAGTACTGGAGCGAGTAGCGGGCGAGCTGCCCGTCGGTGCAGTCCAGGACGAAGGAGACGAGCAGGAGCAGTCCGGCCGCGATGTAGCCGCCGCGCGTTCCGGTGGCCGCGCAGCCGGCCGCTATGAGCGCGGTGAGCAGCGACGCGGTGGTGACCTGGTTCGGGGTGAGCCCGCGCCGCGCGCACCAGCGGGCGAGGTAGCGGGAGTACGGGCTGATGCAGTACGTAGTGAAGAAGCCGTCGCGGGACTTCACCGCGGTACGCAGTCGGACCGCCTCGTCGTCGACGGCGGCCACGGCCGCTTCGGTCTCCGTACGGGAGACCTGGTCGTGCGGAACGGCGGCGACGAGCGAGCCGAGTTCCGGGCGTTGTACGGCGGTGCCCTCCGCGTCGAGGGCGGCGGCCACCTCGTCGGGCGCGGTCAGCGGTGCGGTGCGCAGGGCCCGGCCGAGGGCGGCGCGCGCCTGGGGCTGGGCGGTGAGCGCACCGGGCACGGCCGCGGCGGGGAAGCGCGGGTCGGTCAGGCCCAGTCGCAGCGCGTGCACGTGGCCGACGAAGCGGGGGTCGACGAGGGCGACGCGCTCACCGGCCGGGACCGCGTCCAGAAGCTGCACGGTCGCGGCGGCGTCGGCGGCGGACCGCACGTCGAAGCCCAGCGACCGCAGATCGCCTTCGAGCGACGATCCGGGTACCGGCGGGCCGGTGAGGATGGCGGTCGACAGACGAACTCACTCCTTGAGCAGGGCTTCGTGAAGCCGCACGGTGCGCCCGCTCGGGGGTGGCGGGGCGGCATCGGCAGAGGCTATCGGATGAACGGAAGGCGGATTTCACTGCCTGTTCATGCGGCGACAGGGTCGGCCTGACGGTGGGACGACCGCCGCGATCATCATCGTTGATCACGTGCCCGTGCCACAAACCGCGGGTCCCCGAGCGGACGGCACCGTAGTCGATTCCGTCACTCCGGACTCCTCCGTGACGCTTCCCGACCCTCTGACCTGCGGTCATTTCCGCAGGTCAGAGCACATGACAACGGTGTTCAACCCCGGCTTGCCCATACCCCCCGCCCGTAGTTCACTGGGGTCGCGGGCCGATCACCTCGGGCCCTCGTACACGAGTCTCAGGAGGGGTCTCTTCATGGGGGCTGGGCACGATCACGGGCATGCACACGGCGGGCCGCCGCCCACCGGAACGGCTGCCGGCGCCTACAAGGGGCGCCTGCGAATAGCCCTCGGCATCACCCTCGCCGTGATGGTCGTGGAGATCGTCGGCGGTCTGCTCTCGAATTCCCTCGCCCTCATCGCGGACGCGGCCCACATGGCGACGGACGCCCTCGGGCTCGCGATGGCCCTGCTCGCCATCCACTTCGCGAACCGCCCGCCCACCCGGAACGCCACCTTCGGTTATGCCAGAGCCGAGATCCTGGCCGCTCTCGCGAACTGTCTGCTCCTGCTCGGCGTCGGCGGTTACGTGCTGATCGAGGCGGTGCAGCGGTTCATCGCACCGGCCGAGACCAAGGGCGGCCTGGCGATCGTCTTCGCCCTGGTCGGCCTGGTGGCCAACATGATTTCGCTGTCGCTGCTGGTCAAGGGACAGAAGGACAGTCTCAACGTGCGCGGTGCCTACCTGGAGGTGCTCGCGGACGCGCTGGGCTCGGTGACGGTGCTGGTCGCTGCGGGCGTCATCGTGTTCACGGGATGGAGCTACGCCGACCCGATCGCGTCCCTCGTCATCGGGCTCATGATCGTGCCGCGCACCTGGAAGCTGCTGCGCGAGACGCTCTCCGTGCTGCTGGAGGCGGCCCCCAAGGGCGTGGACATGGCGGAGGTGCGCGAGCACATCCTGGGGACCCCCGGCGTGGAGGACGTGCACGACCTGCACGCGTGGACGATCACGTCGGGGATGCCGGTGCTGTCGGCGCACGTGGTGGTCAGTCAGGAGCTGCTGGACTCGGTCGGGCACGAGAAGGTCCTGCACGAGCTGCAGGACTGCCTCGGGGACCACTTCGACGTGGAGCACTGCACCTTCCAGCTGGAGCCCAGCGGGCACGCGGTGCACGAGATGAAGCTCTGTCACTGAGGGGCGTCGGCGTGCCGGGGCCGTGGGCGCCGGTCCCGGCACGCTCGGGCGGCCGGACGGTACGCGGATCGCGCCGTGCCGCGCCGACGGCTTGTTTGAAACCCTCCGCGCGACGGAAGTACGGACAAGCGGCTTTTGTACGGCAGACTTGGCCGCCGGGAACCGAAGCGAAGGATGGTTATGCCGACCACACCAGCCACTGCGGCGAACAGCGCACCGAACGGATCGGCGGACGCACCCCCCGAGATCCTCCTCGAACTGGTCGACGAGAGCGGCAAGACCATCGGCACCGCGGAGAAGCTCTCCGCCCACCAGCCCCCCGGGCAGTTGCACAGGGCGTTCTCCGTCTTCCTCTTCGACGAGACGGGGCGGTTGCTGCTCCAGCAGCGCGCACTCGGCAAGTACCACTCCCCCGGCGTCTGGTCCAACACCTGCTGCGGTCACCCGTACCCGGCCGAGAGCCCCTTCGCGGCGGCCGCCCGGCGTACCCACGAGGAACTGGGCGTCTCCCCCACGCTGCTCGCCGAAGCGGGCACGGTGCGCTACAACCACCCGGACCCGGCGTCCGGTCTGGTGGAGCAGGAGTTCAACCACCTCTTCGTGGGCCTCGTGCAGTCGCCGCTGCGGCCGGACCCGGAAGAGGTCGGGGACACGCAGTTCGTCACGCCGCAGGAACTGGCCGAGCAGCACGCGAAGGACCCGTTCTCGGCGTGGTTCATGACGGTGCTGGACGCGGCACGGCCGGCGATCCGCGAGCTGACGGGCGACACCGCGGGCTGGTAGAGGGGCCTGCGGGCTTCGTCGGTCTTCAGCCCGCGTGCAGCGGCAGGGCGGCCCAGATGACCTTGCCGCCGCTCGCGGTGTGCTCCACGTCGCAGGAGCCCCCGGCTTCGGCGGTGATCTCCCGGACGAGGAGCAGCCCGCGGCCTCCGGTCTGCGCGTAGTCCGTCTCCAGCGGTCTGGGGCGGTACGGGTGGTTGTCCTCGACCGACACCCGCATCCAGTCCGCGCCGATGGCCACTTCCACCGCCAGCTCCGGAGAGAGCAGCGCCGCGTGTTTGACGGCGTTGGTGACCAGCTCGGAGACGATCAGGAGCAGGCTCTGCACGAGGTCGTCGTCGGCGGGCGCCCCCTGCCGGCGGATCAGGTCGCGTACGGCGTGCCGGGCCTGCGGAACGGAGACGTCGACCGCGGGCGCGGTGAACCGCCAGACGCCTTCGTACGTGCGCGGACCCCCCGCAAGCTCCCCCGCGCCACCGTCCGGAGGGGGAGCGACTGCCCTCTCCGGGGGTGGGGCGCTCCCACGGCTCTCCTTCATCGGGCACCCGCCCTCACGCTCGGTCGTGACCACGTTCCGAGTGTTCGGGGCGGGGAGGTCGGGACCGTCCCGCTGAGCACAAATCAGCCGCAAGAGACGCTCTGCGACTGATTCATGCAATGCGTTGCCCGAAAACGATCGAACGGGGATCAGTTCGGCGACCGGTCCTGACCTTCCGGCTTGCTGAGGTCGGGATGGCCCGAGGGGCGCGGCGGTGTGTCGTCGCGCCCTGGCGTCCGAGGCGTTCCGGTGCCGGGGGCGGGCCCCGCGGTGCCCGGCCGCATCGCCTCCGAGACCATGGTGACCACCCTGCGCCCGCCGAATCCGATCGCGAGCAGGCCCAGCCCGTCGAAGAGCAGGGCCAGCGAGAAGAAGGTGCCGAGGACGTACAGGCTGGACTGGGGCCAGTCGAAGAGCACCAGAATGCCGAGCAGCAGGCCGAAGGCGCCCTGGACGAGGGTCCAGCCGAACTGCGGGCCGCGCACCACCACACTGCCCACCACGCGGAAGAGACCGCCCGTCAGGAAGAGCAGGGCGGCGAACATGGTCAACGCCTCGGCGCTCCCGACCGGGTTCCGGATGACGACGACGCCCGCCGCGATGTTGAGTGCGGCGACGACGACGCCCAGCCAGAAGAAGTTGGTGCCGCGCGACTGGACCGACTGGAGCAGCCCGATCAGGCCGCCGACCAGCAGAAGCCAGCCGAAGAGCACCATCGAGGTGAGGGTGGCGAAGCCGGTGTAGACCAGGCCGACCACGCCCCCGATGACCAGCAGGATGCCGAGGAACGCCAGCCAGCCGAAATCCCGGCTCAGTTTCTTGCTCTCGCGGGTCTGTTCCACCATGTGAGCGCTCCTCGGTCGGTGCCCGTGCCTGCCTCGGTCCCCCGCCCCGGTCTCCCGATCATAGGTTCGGTGCGGCCGGATAGCATCCGGCGGATGGAGACGAGATCCCGCGTGGAGTACGGCGTCGACGGTGCGGTGGCCACGGTCGTCATCAGCAACCCCGCCAAGCGCAATGCGATGACGGCCGGAATGTGGCAGGCACTGCCCGGACTGCTGGCCGCGCTCGCGGCCGACCCCGGGGTGCGCGCGCTGGTACTCACGGGCCGGGGGGACACCTTCTGCGCCGGGGCGGACATCTCCACACTGCGTGGACCGGGGTCGGCCGACGGTACGCCGCAGGAGCTGGCGGTACGTGCCGAGGAGGCGCTCGCGGCCTTTCCCAAGCCGACGCTGGCCGCCGTACGCGGGTACTGCGTGGGCGGCGGGAGCCAGCTCGCCGCGGCCTGCGACCTGCGCTTCGCGGAGGAGGGAGCGCGCTTCGGAGTGACGCCGGCGAAGCTCGGCATCGTCTACCCGTCGTCCTCGACACGCCGGCTGACCGCACTGGTGGGCCCCTCGACCGCCAAGTACCTGCTCTTCTCGGGAGAGCTGATCGACGCGGAGCGGGCGCTGCGCACCGGGTTGGTCGACGAGGTCCTTCCGTCGGGTGCACTCGACAAGCGGGTGGCCGAGTTCACCCGTGTCCTGGTGTCACGCGCGCAGCTCACCCAGGCGGCGGCGAAGGAGTTCGCGGACGGGCGCACCGACCGGGACGCGTACTGGGCGGAGCAGGCGCGTGGCAGCGGCGACACCGCGGAGGGTGTCGCCGCTTTCCTGGAACGACGCGCCCCGCACTTCGCGTGGCACCCGAGCGGATGACTCCTCATGGCGGCGTGCGGTGGCCGACGGCCGTCAGCTGCCAGCTGTCAGCTGTCAGCTGTCAGCTGTCCATGCTTCCCTGCTCCTTGGCGTTGGCGCGCCAGTAGGCGACGAGGTCCGCCGGAGCCTTCGCCGGGTAACCCGCGTCGAACAACGGCTGCGGGTCGTACTCGACCATGAGCTGGATGCTCCGGGCGGCGAACTCGCCCGCGACCCGCTCCGCCAGGGTGAGGCCCATGTCGATACCGGAGGAGACTCCGGCGGCGGTGACGTACTTGCCGTCAAAAACGACCCGCTCCCCCGTCGCCTCCACGCCGAGCCCGGCCAGGGTCTCCGGGGCGAGCCAGTGGGAGGTGGCGCGCCGGCCGGTCAGCAGCCGCAATGACCGGTCCCCCAGCTTTCCTGCCCTATCACCCAGGGCTGTACCCACGTACCAACCAGTCGGTAACGTGCGGGTATGACTGAGACCTCCTCGCTCCCCCCGCGCGCCGGGCGACGCTGCCACAACCCCCTCAACGCGCTGCACTCGACGGTCTACTTCTCCCCCGAGTACGCCGCCGAGCTGGCTTCGATCGGCATCGACGACCCGCAGGCCCCGTTCTTCGTGGGCCGGGTCGCCGCCCTGGGGCAGGTCGGCCCCGGCGTGGTCGCCGCCGCGTTCTACAACTACAACTACGACCTGATCGCCAAGGTCCTGCCGGCCCTCTGGGAGACCGTGTCGCCCGAGGCGGTCCTCGGGGCGCGCATGCGTGCCGCGGACGTCGCGCTGCGCAGGCTGCTCGGCGCGGAGATCATCGCGTCCGACGAGATGGCGGAGGCCGCGGCGCTGGCGGTGCGTGCCACCGAGGCGTGCACCCGGCAGGCCAGGCCGCTCTACGCCGCCCACGCCGACCTGCCGATGCCCGAGCTGCCGCACCTCGCGCTCTGGCACGCGGCGACGCTGCTGCGCGAACACCGGGGGGACGGGCACCTCGTCGCCCTGCTCACCGCCGGGCTCGACCCCGTCGAGGCGCTGGTCAGCCACACCGCCACCGGGAAGGGCATGAACCCGCGGTGGGCCATGCGCACCCGGGGCTGGTCGCAGGCCGACTGGGACGCGGCCGCCGAGCGACTGCGGGCGCGTGGACTCCTGGACGCCGAGGGCGAGTTGACGAAGGTCGGTGTCGCGCTGCGCGCGGACATCGAGGACGCCACGGACCGGCTCGACCTGGCCCCGTACGAGCACGTGGGTGCGGCCGGGGTCGAGCGGCTGACAGAGCTGGGCCGGGGCCTTCTGATGACGGCGACGGCGGCGGGGGCGTTCCCGGAGACGCTGGTGGGGAAGGGCTGACGGCGGCCCGCTCCTCGCAGGGGCGGCGTGCGGTGGGGGCCGGTGGATGTGCGGCGCAGGCCGGAGGGGGCGGCGCAGGCCGGAGGGGGCGGCGCAGGCCGGAGGGGGCGGCGCGCGCCGGAGGGGGCGGCGTCCGGTGGGGCCGCCCCCTCCGGCTCTCCCCGAGCACTCGGCTGCGCTCGTGCGGGGGGTCCCCGCGTCCCCGGGGCGGTCCGCCGCCCGAGGCGGCCGACGCGGGGGCGGCCCACCGCCCGAGGCCGCTACGGGGGCGGGGGTGGCACCGCCGCACGGGAGGGCTCGCGTGGGGGTGGGCGGGTGCGGGTTCGGGGGTGCCGGCACGGCAGAATGCAGGGGCATCGCTGTTGAGGTGCGCCATGCACTGCCCGTAGGAGAAGGCGAGTCGGTTACACCGTGACGACGTCCATCGAAAGCATCGAAACAAGGATCGCCGGGGAACTCGGCGTCAAGGACCGTCAGGTCAGGGCCGCCGTCGAGTTGCTCGACGGCGGCTCGACCGTTCCGTTCATCGCTCGCTACCGCAAGGAAGCGACCGAAATGCTCGACGACGCGCAGCTGCGCACGCTGGAGGAGCGGCTGCGGTACCTGCGGGAGCTGGAGGACCGCCGGGCGGCGATCCTGGACTCCGTACGGGAGCAGGGCAAGCTGGACGCGGCGCTGGAGGCGCAGATCCGCGGCGCGGAGACGAAGGCGCGACTGGAGGACATCTACCTCCCCTTTAAGCCGAAACGGCGGACCAAGGCGCAGATCGCTCGCGAGGCGGGCCTGGCTCCGCTTGCCGACGGGCTGCTGGCGGACCCGACCGTGGATCCGCTCGCCGCTGCCGCGGCCTTCGTCGACGCCGACAAGGGCGTCGCGGACGCGGCGGCCGCGCTGGACGGTGCCCGGTCGATCCTCACCGAGCAGTTCTCGGAGGACGCCGACCTGATCGGCGAGGTGCGCGAACGGATGTGGACGCGCGGCCGGCTGGTGGCGAAGGTCCGGGAGGGCAAGGAGGAGGCGGGCGCGAAGTTCGCCGACTACTTCGACTTCGCGGAGCCGTTCACGGCGTTGCCCTCGCACCGGGTGCTGGCGATGCTGCGCGGCGAGAAGGAGGACGTGCTCGACCTCGTCCTGGAGCCCGAGGAGCCGTCGGACGAGCCCGGTCCGAGTACGTACGAGCGCATGGTCGCGCGCCGGTTCCAGATCGTGGACCGGGGCCGCCCCGGCGACAAGTGGCTCGCGGACACGGTGCGGTGGGCGTGGCGGACGCGGATCCTGGTGCACCTGGGGATCGATCTGCGGCTGCGGCTGCGTACCGCGGCGGAGGACGAGGCGGTACGGGTCTTCGCGGCGAACCTGCGTGACCTGCTGCTGGCGGCGCCCGCCGGGACGCGCGCGACGCTGGGCCTGGACCCCGGTTTCCGTACCGGCGTGAAGGTCGCGGTCGTGGACTCCACCGGCAAGGTGGTGGCCACCGACGTCATCCATCCGCACGTGCCCGCGAACCGCTGGGACGAGGCACTGGCGAAGCTGGCCCGGCTGGCGGCGGAGCACTCCGTCGAGCTGATCGCCATCGGGAACGGGACCGCGTCCCGGGAGACCGACAAGCTCGCGGGCGAACTGATCGCCAAGCACCCGGAGTTGAAGCTGACGAAGGTCATGGTCTCCGAGGCGGGGGCCTCCGTCTACTCGGCGTCGGCCTTCGCCTCGCAGGAACTGCCCGACATGGACGTGTCGCTGCGGGGCGCCGTTTCCATCGCGCGCCGGCTTCAGGATCCGCTGGCCGAACTGGTGAAGATCGACCCCAGGTCGATCGGCGTCGGCCAGTACCAGCACGACCTCTCGGAAGTGAAGCTCTCGCGGTCGCTGGACGCGGTGGTCGAGGACTGCGTGAACGGCGTGGGCGTGGACGTCAACACGGCGTCCGCGCCGTTGCTTTCGCGGGTCTCGGGCATCGGGTCGGGCCTGGCGGAGAACATCGTCGCGCACCGGGACGCGAACGGGCCCTTCAGGTCGCGCAAGGCGCTGAAGGACGTGGCCCGCCTCGGCCCCAAGGCGTACGAACAGTGCGCGGGCTTCCTGCGGATCCGGGACGGCGAGGACCCGCTGGACGCGTCGAGCGTGCACCCGGAGGCGTATCCGGTGGTCCGGGCGATGGTGAAGTCGGCGGGGGCGAAGGCCGGCTCGCTGGTCGGCAACGTGGAGGTCCTGAGGTCCCTGCGCGCCGAGGAGTTCGTCAACGAGAAGTTCGGGTTGCCGACGGTCTCCGACATCCTGCGGGAGCTGGAGAAGCCGGGGCGGGACCCGCGTCCGGCCTTCAGGACGGCCACCTTCAAGGAGGGCGTGGAGAAGCTCGGGGACCTGGTGCCGGGGATGATCCTGGAGGGTGTCGTCACGAATGTGGCCGCGTTCGGGGCGTTCGTCGACATCGGGGTGCACCAGGACGGACTGGTGCACGTCTCGGCTCTGTCGAAGACGTTCGTGAAGGACCCCCGGGACGTGGTGAAGCCGGGGGACGTCGTGCGGGTGAAGGTGCGGGACGTCGATGTCCCGCGGAAGCGGATCTCGCTGACGCTGCGGTGGGAGGACGAGGCGGAGGGCTCGCCGGGCGGGTCGGGGGAACGGTCCCGTTCCGGGGCCGGTTCGGGGTCCGGTTCCGCGCGTGCGCCGCAGCAGCGGCGGGGTGGCGGCGGTCAGGACAGGGGCGGCCGGGGACGGGGCTCGGGTTCGGGGCGTCAGCAGCAGGGCGGAGGCGGCGGGCGTTCGGGGGCCGGGGCGGGATCCGCGTCGGGCTCGGGCTCGGCTCCGGCCAACAGCGCGATGGCGGATGCGTTGCGGAAGGCGGGGTTGGCGGACCGGGGGAAGCGGGGCTGAGGGGGCGGGGCCACGGGGGCCGGGGCGGGGCGGCAGCCGCGCACTGGGCGGGGGGCGGCGTCAGTCGGCGGGGCCGCCCCCTGGCCCGCCCTTTTCCGCGCCCTCGGCTTCGCTCGTGCGAACCCCCCGCGCCCCGGCCGGGCGGGCCCGCCGACCAAAGGGGCTGCGGAGGCTGGGGCGGCCCCGCCGACCCGGGAGGCTCGCCTCAGGGGGTGTCGGTGTCCCTGAGGAAGGCGAGTGCGTCGATGCGTGGCAGGTGGGTCGGATCGAGCGGCGCGTAGCCGAACCACGGGGACTCGCGAGGCCGGGGCGGCGTGTCGCCGAGGAAGGCGGACAGCCGCCGGGCGTCGAGCAGGAAGCGGTCCTCGGGAAGAGCGTGGAGGAGACCTTCGAGCGTGTTCTGCGGCGGCGTGTCCACTCCTCGGTGCCGGATGGTGCCGAGTGCCGTGGCGACGAAGGCGTACTGCTCCCCCAGCCGGGCGCGCACCAGCGCACCGGCGCTCCACCATTCCAGCAGCGGGTGGTCCCACATCCGCATCGTGCTCTTCTCCCGCTGGAGGTGGCTGTTGTGGGCATGGGCCAGGACGGGGCTCCGCTCGGCGAGCGCGAGCAGGTTGTCGGCCATCATCTGGTCCCGCACGCCCAGCAGCCGGGTCATGCGGCTCGGTGCGGTGTCGGCCATCCAGTAGTGGTAGCGCAACAGGCCCACGGCGGTACGTCCGTACAGGCGGGCCCTTTCCCAGACGTCCCGGGAGGTCTGGGCGATCAGCTGGGGTGCCTGTGCGTCCAGCAGCGCCACCAGGTCGTCGGCGAGCACCCGTAGCCGGTCGGCCTCGGTCGACCGCCCCACGGAACGGGCCGGGTCCCTCATCACGGCCGGATCGCTCCACCCCTCGTCGTCGCCGAGCAGTCGGTCGAGCGTGTGCCAGGTGCAGGGGAACAGACCGGCATCCACCGCGGCCGAGGTGAGGCAGGCGTGGAGCGCGGTGAGGGCCTTTCGGGGGCTCTGGGCGTGGGAGATCTCCAGCGGCCCGTCGACACCCGCGAGGCGAACCCGGTCGGCCGGGGGCCGACCTTCGTTGAACTCCCGTGCCCAACGCACGAGTTCGCGGTTGGCGGCGGAGTCGCCGAGCCCGTGGCTGAACCCCCACCGCATGGCGTCGTCGAGGGTGCCGACACCGAAGGCGGCGTAGTCGTCCACCCGCAGGGCCGCCAGGCAGTCGCTCTCGATCGCGATCGTCCGGTAGCCCTCCTGCTCGACGAGCTGGCGGAACAGCCCGTTGCGCACGTCGAGCAGTGCGTCCTCCCCGTGGGTGGGCTCCCCCAGGGCGAGCACTCGGGGACGGCCGGACAGCAGTTCCCTCACGGAGGCGGCGGTGACGGTACGGGTCAGGTCCTTGAGGTCCGTGGTCATGCCTTCAACGGTATCTTTGAACCTCCGGTGGAGACTTTTCGCGGAACCCGGCCGCAGACGGGATGTAAAGCTTCAAAGGGGAGGGCTCATGCGGCCGATCGATCTGGCGCGCGTGCACGGACTGTCCACGCAGGCCGTGCGGAACTACGAGGACGCCGGCATCCTTCCGGCCGCCGACCGCACTCCGCACGGGTACCGGGTGTACACCGCGCTGCACGCGGGGGCCCTGCGCGCCTTCCTCGCCCTGCTTCCCGGCCACGGCCACCCGACGGCGTCGGCGGTCATGCGGGCGGTGAACCGGGGGGCGGCCGACGAGGCGTTCCGGCTCATCGACGAAAGCCATGCCCAGCTTCTGGAGGACCGGAGCACGCTGCGGGCGGTGCAGAGCGCCCTCCAGGACCTGGACCCCGTCGAGACGCCGCAGACCGGGGGCGTGTTCATCGGGACGCTGGCGGGACTTCTCGGCATCCGGCCCGCGACGCTGCGCAAGTGGGAGCGCGCGGGACTGGTGCGCCCGCGCCGCGACCCGCGGACCGGCTACCGCGTCTACGACGGGGCCGATGTGCGGGACGCCCGGATGGCCGGTCAACTCCGCCGGGGTGGATATCCGTTGGAGCGGATCGCCCCACTGATCGAGCAGGTGCGCACGGCCGGTGGTCCGGAGCCGCTGGAGGAGGCGCTGGGCGAGTGGAGCGGTCGACTGTCCGCCCGGGGGCGGGCGATGCTGGCCGGGGCCGCCGCGCTGGACGCGCATCTCGGCGAGCGCGAACGCGCGCACGGCTGAGGCGGGCCGCCGACCGGGGCGGGGCCGCGGTCGGCGGAGCTGTGAGCCCCCGCCGCTCGCGACGGCGGGGTCAGAGTTCCGTGACCCTGCCGTCCGCGACTTCCACGCGCCGTGTGGTGCGTACCGCGTCCAGCATGCGGCGGTCGTGCGTGACCAGGAGAAGTGTCCCCTCGTACGAGTCGAGGGCCGACTCCAGCTGTTCGATGGCCGGCAGGTCGAGGTGGTTGGTCGGCTCGTCCAGGACCAGGAGGTTGACGCCCCTGCCCTGGAGGAGGGCGAGGGCCGCACGGGTGCGTTCGCCGGGGGAGAGCGTGGTGGCCGGGCGCAGTACGTGCTCGGCGCGCAGCCCGAACTTGGCGAGTAGGGTGCGCACTTCGGCCGGTTCCGTGTCGGGGACGGCGGCCGAGAAGGCGTCCAGCAGGGTTTCCGCACCGTGGAAGAGGCCACGCGCCTGGTCGACTTCGCCGACGACGACGCCGGGCCCCAGGGTCGAGTCCCCCTCGTCGAGCGGGAGTCGGCCGAGCATCGCCGCCAACAGAGTGGACTTCCCCGACCCGTTGGCGCCGGTGATGGCCACCCGGTCGGCCCAGTCGATCTGGAGCGAGACCGGCCCGAAGGCGAAGTCGCCCCGCTGCACGCGGGCCTGACGCATCGTCGACACCACGGCGCCGGAGCGCGGGGCGGCGGCGATCTCCATGCGGAGTTCCCATTCCTTGCGGGGCTCCTCCACCGCGTCGAGGCGTTCGATCATGCGCTGGGTCTGGCGGGCCTTGGCGGCCTGCTTCTCGCTCGCTTCGCTGCGCATGTTGCGGCCGAGCTTGTCGCCGTCGGTGGACTTGCGACGGGCGTTGCGCACGCCCTTGTCCATCCAGCCGCGCTGCATCTGCGCCCGGCCCTCCAGGGACGCCTTCTTGTCCGCGAACTCCTCGAACTCCTCGCGGGCGTGCCTGCGTGCCGTCTCGCGCTCCTCCAGGTAGGCCGCGTATCCGCCGCCGAACAGCTTGATCTGCTGCTGGGCGAGGTCGAGTTCGAGGACCTTGGTGACGGTGCGGGTGAGGAACTCCCGGTCGTGACTGATGACGACGGTGCCCGCGCGCAGGCCCTTGACGAAGTTCTCCAGCCGGTCGAGGCCGTCCAGGTCGAGATCGTTGGTGGGCTCGTCGAGGAGGAAGACGTCGTACCGGGACAGCAGGAGCGAGGCGAGCCCCGCGCGGGCGGCCTGGCCGCCGGAGAGGCCCGTCATCGGCTGGTCGAGGCCGACGGTCAGGCCGAGGGACGCGGCGACCTCCTCGGCCCGCTCGTCGAGGTCCGCGCCGCCGAGGTCCAGCCAGCGGTCGAGGCCCGCGGAGTACGCGTCGTCGGCCCCCGGGGCTCCGTCGACGAGGGCCTGGGTGGCCGCGTCCAGGGCGAGCTGGGCGTCGGCCACCCCGGTGCGGCGGGCGAGGAAGTCGCGTACCGTCTCGCCCTCGCGGCGCTCCGGCTCCTGCGGGAGGTGGCCGACGGTGGCGGTGGGCGGGGAGAGCCGCAGTTCCCCGCCCTCGGGGGCCTCCAGGCCCGCGAGGAGGCGCAGCAGGGTGGATTTGCCCGCTCCGTTGACGCCCACGAGGCCGATCACGTCGCCGGGTGCGACGACGAGGTCGAGCCCGGAGAAGAGGGTGCGGTCGCCGTGGCCGGCGGCGAGGTCTTTGGCGACGAGGGTTGCAGTCATGAGGGGTCGATCCTAATCGAGTCGTCGCGGGCCTCTCCCGGTCAGGTCGGGGCGGCGGTCCCGTGGCTCACCTCAGCACCGGGGCCGCCGGTACGCCGCCCATCGCCGGGGCCGGCCCGGAGGTCGCGTGCGCGGCAGACACGGGGTGAGTGTTCACGCTGAAGGCCCCTGGTGCGCACGACATCGTGAAGTCGGCCGGGGGCGGCGGACGCCGTCGCCGGGACGCCGGGGGCGGGACGCCGGGGGCGGCGTCCCGGTCGGCGCGCCGGGGGTGCTGTGCGACGGCGGCGGGGCGGGGACGGGGGCGGATGCCCCGGCCGCCCCCGCCGCCGTCCGTGTCAGAGCACCTTGGTCGTTCCGCCGTCGCGCGGAGACGTCGTGGCGGCGCCGGTGTCGTCCGTGTCGGCAGTTCCGTTGCCGGGGCCGATGCGGATCTCGAAGTCGCCCTCGTACTTCTTGTGGCCCTCGATGACTGCGGCCTCGACCGCTTCGACGCCCCTCTCGCCCCGCACGATCAGCGGGTCGCGGCGCAGGTCGCGCATCAGGGCCCAGCACATGCCGACCATGACCACGGCGAAGGGCGCCGCGACGAGGATCGTCAGGTTCTGCAGGCCCTTGAGCGCGTCGCCCTGGCCGTCGCCGATCAGGAGCATGATCGCCGCGACGGCACCGGTGACGCAGCCCCAGAAGACGACGACCAGCTTGGTCGGCTCGAAGGAGCCCTTCTGGGAGAGCGTGCCCATCACGATGGAGGCGGCGTCCGCACCCGAGACGAAGAAGATGCCCACCAGGACCATCACGAGGATGCACGTGACGGTCGCGATCGGGAACTCCTTGAGGAGGCCGAAGAGCTGCCCCTCCGGGGTCGACTCGTCCGCGAGGCGGCCGGTGGCCTTCAGCTTCATCGCCGAGCCGCCGAAGACCGCGAACCAGATCAGGCTGACCGTGCTCGGCACCAGGATGACGCCGCCGACGAACTGACGGATGGTTCGGCCCCGGCTGATGCGGGCGATGAACATGCCCACGAAGGGCGTCCAGGAGATCCACCAGGCCCAGTAGAAGACCGTCCAGCCGCTCAGCCAGGCGGCGACGTCCTCGCCGCCGGTGGCCTCGGTGCGGCCGATGAGCTGCGGCAGCTCACCCAGGTACGCGCCGAGCGAGGTGGGCACGAGGTCCAGGACGAAGATGGTCGGGCCCGCGACGAAGACGAACAGCACCAGCAGCAGCGCCAGCACCATGTTGATGTTGGACAGCCACTGGATGCCCTTCTCGACGCCGGAGACCGCGGAGGCGATGAAGGCGACGGTGAGGACGGCGATGATGGAGATGAGCAGGCCGGTGCCGGCCTTCTCCATCCAGCCGAGCTCGGTCATGCCGCTGCCGATCTGGAGCGCGCCGAGCCCGAGGGAGGCCGCCGACCCGAAGAGGGTGGCGAAGATGGCGAGGATGTCGATGACGCGGCCGACGCCGCCGTTGGCGTGCTTCTCGCCGATGAGCGGGGTGAAGACGGCGCTGATGGTCTGCCTGCGGCGACGGCGGAAGGTGCTGTACGCGATGGCCAGGCCGACCACCGCGTATATCGCCCACGGGTGCAGGGTCCAGTGGAAGAGCGTGGTGGCCATGGCGGTCTGCATGGCGTCCGCCGGGGCGGTCGGGTGGGTGCCGGGCGGGGGCGACGAGAAGTGGCCCAGCGGCTCGCTGACGCCGTAGAACATCAGGCCGATGCCCATGCCCGCGCTGAACATCATCGCGACCCAGGACACCGTGCGGAACTCGGGCTTCTCTCCCTCGTCGCCGAGTGTGATCTTCCCGTAGCGGCTCATCGCGAGCCACAGGGCGAAGACGACGAACCCGGAGGCGGCCAGCATGAACGCCCAGCCTCCGTTGTGCATGAGGGAGTCCAGAAGCGAGCTGGACACGTCCTCCAGGGACTGGGTGGCGAGGGCGCCCCAGAGCACGAATGCCAAGGTGAGGACGGCGGTGACACCGAACACGACCCGGTCGGTCCGGGGTCGTGGGGTGAGGTGCGGACTGCCGGGCAGTTCCGCCGTGACGGGCGGAACGGCCCGGTCGTCCGTCGGCTGATCGTCTTGCGGCACGGTGTGGTCACCTTTCGGGGCGGGAGGATTCCCTGCCGCTACCCCGTTCCACCCATGTCGCACGTCACGATCTGCTAACAGAGCGTCGTCCGTTGGCCAATTGTCAGGCGGTAGGCGGCCCTTTCGTCGAGGAGGAGCGGGACGAGGTTCCGCTGGGACTGCCGCAGAGTGACGAGCGCACCCCCTCGCACCTTTCTGAACCCGACCCCGTGCAGCGTCAGTTCGTCGCCGACGGCAGCCAGTTGAGCGTCCGTCAGCCGGTAGCCGCACGGCGGGTCGGCGAGGATCTCCGAGGGTTCGGCCGGATCGTTGTCGGCGCCGCCCAGGTACACGGGACCCCGGTCGGCGTACCCGACGAGCCGGGCCCTTCCCGTGGCCGCTTCGATCCGGCCGCGACGTTTGGCGACGTAGTCGAGCGCACCGTCGAGGGACGCGGCGTGGGAGGCGACCCGGCGACGCTGGTTGAGCGACCGGTCCTTCTTCTCGGCGTCGCTCAGCGCGTCGACGCGGCTCTCGATGAGCAGCCCGACGGAGTGTTTGATTCCGGAGGCGTTGCGCAGGATGCGCTCCTGGCCGTCACCGGCGACCTGCTTCATCGGCGCACCGGTGACCGGGTCCGTCCAGATGCCGTACGTGCCGGTGCTGAAGCCGGAGGCGTGGGCGGCGGGCCGTACGTGGTCGGCCGAGAGCTTCTTCGCCTCGTTGTGCACGTGCGGGTCGGTGTTGAGGTTGCGCGGCCACAGGTCGAAGAGGTCCTTGTCGTAGTACGGCGGGGTGCCCCCGTACTCGTGCAGGTCGTAGACCAGGTCCGGCTTGTGGTCACGGAGGACGGCGGCCAGCGCGCGGCCCTCGGCGGTGGCCAGGGCGATGTGGTCGCGGTTGATGTCGGTGCCGTCGGAGTTGCCGCGGGTGTCGGCCGCGCGGCCGTCCGGGTTGGCGGTGGGGACGACGAGGACCGTGGTCCTGCTGAGGAATTCCCGGGTCCGGTGGTCGCGGGCGTGGGCGAGGTCGCGGACCTTGCTGAGGCAGGCTTCGCGGCCCGCCGGCTCGTTGCCGTGCTGGCTGCATATCAGGAGCACGGTGGACCCGGTGCGCGGGCGTTCGCCGATGCGGACGAGTTGGAGCGGACGGCCCTGCTTCGTGGTGCCGATCGTGGACACCGAGGTGCGCGCGCTCGCGCGGTCGACGGCGGCGAGGAAGTCCTGCTCCTCGGCCAGGCTGGTCCAGCGGGCGCCCTGGGAGGATTCGAAGCCGGTACGCGGCGGTGGCGTGCGTCCGGTGTCACCGGCCTGGGCGGGGCCTGCTCCCAGGAGCGGTACCGCGAGGGCGGCGGTGGACAGGAGCGCCGCGAGGGCGCGGGCCCTCATCGTCCGGCTCCCGGCAGGAGGAACCGGGTCCGGTCCGTGCCGGTGTCGGCAGGCGCCGTCCCCGGCATCCGGGAGAGGTCCTGCGGCACCTGTACCCCGTCGCGTGCGCCCGGCGACAGCGGGGCCGCGGCGGCGTGGCCGGAGGTGGCGCGGGCGAAGGCGCGTTCACCGCCGACGAAGGGCAGCTTCGCCGAGGTGCCGGCGAGGTCGACACCGAGGATCGGGCGGGTGTCCGGGGCTTCGACCAGTCCGGCGTCCGTGCCGGCGACGATCAGGGCGAGCCGGTGTCCGGCGGGGACGACGTGGTCGGTGGCCGCGAGGTCGACGGTGATCTCGTACCTCTTTCCGGGCGTCACCGGGCGGGCCCTTCCGTCGCCCCGGTGGTGGGCGAGGCTCGCCCAGCCGCGGCTGAAGACGGTGAAGTCGACGGTGGTGGTGTCGGCCCGCGTCTCCTTGAAGCAGGAGCTGTCACCCGGGGTGCTCGGGCCCCAGCAGGTGCGCTCGGGGAGGGTCGTGATGCCCTCGCCCCGCGCGCCGTAGTTGCGGATGGTGTCCGGTCCGAGGTCGACAAGGACGGCGCTGAGGTGGGCGCTGGTGGTGGAGGGGGTGACCTGGAGGGTGACCTTGGAGGAACCGGAGAGACGCAGGTCACGGCTCAGCGGCCGGGTGGCGAAGCCGGCCTTCTCCGGGGTGCCGGTGTCGATCTTCGCCGCCCAGGCGGTCTCGTCCAGCCGCGGGTCGTCGGTGAAGGTCTCGGTGCTGCCGGGCTTGGCGCGCTTCAGACCGAGGACGCCGACGCCTGCCGAACTGCCCTGGTGCGGGCGGACCTTGGTGGAGTCGGTGCCGCGCGGCGGCCAGACCTTGTCGGTGGTCCACTGGTCGGGGGCGCGCTCGATGTCGGCCATCGGCTCGCGGTCGATGCCGTTGGCGTAGCCCATGAGTTCGTGGTCGAACCAGCGGTGCAGGGTCTTCACCCATTCCGCGCGCCGGAAGTCGAAGGGGTCGACGTGGCCGGTCTGCGAGAGCCACACCTTGCGGTCGACCCCCTGCTTCGCGAGGGCGTCCCACCACTTGCCGAAGTGGTTCATGCGGACGTTGAGGTCCTGCATGCCGTGCACGGCGAACACGCTGGCCCGCACCTTGCGCGCGTCGGGGACGAAGTCGCGCTCCTCCCACAGCGGGGTCCGGTTCCCGTTGAGCGGTGCGCCGTCGGCGAGTTGCTTCTTCACCGCCTTGCAGCGGGGGGCCGCGTCCTTGGACTCGACGTATCCGGCGAGGTCGTCGGGACCCCCGTCGTAGAGGTCGGCGCCCTGCTGGAAGTAGTAGTCGTACCACGAGGAGATCGCGCCGATCGGCACGATGGTCTTGAGGCCCTTGACGCCGGTGGCGGCCGTGCCGTTGGCCACGGTGCCGTCCCAGCTCTTGCCGATCATGCCGGTGCTGCCGTTGGACCAGTGGGCGTGGGTACGGCTGTCACCGGTGCGGGTGGTGTAGCCCTGGCCTCGGCCGTTCAGCCAGTCGACGACGGCTTTGGCCGAGGCGATCTCGGAGCGGCCGCCGATGTCGACGCAACCGTCGGAGCGGTTGGTTCCGGTGAAGTCGACGGCGACGTAGCCGTAGCCGCGCGGGACGAAGTAGTTGTCGTAGAACAGCGGGAACTGGACCGGTTTGCCCGCGCTGTCGTACGTCTTCTTCTGGCTCTCGTTGCCGCGCCCGCAGCAGGCGTAGTACGGGCTCGCGTCCATGATCACCGGGATGCGGCGGCCGGTGCCGTCGAGTTCACGGGGGCGGACGACGTCCACGGCGACCCGGTCGGTTTTCCCGTCCTTGTCGCCGTCGACGCGGGTGTCGACCCAGACGGTCTCGCGGACGGCCCTGTCGTACGCGTAGACGGGCCTGCTCTCGGTGGGCCGGGCCGCCTGCTGCGCGAGCGCGGCGTCCTGGACAGCGGCCGGGCCGGCCACCTGCGGTGTGCCCTGCGCCGCGCCTGCCGGGGCCAGGAGGACGGCCGTCATGGCGGCCACGGTCATGGGGACGAGCGTTCTCCGCTTCGGGCGCGGGGCTCGCGCTGGTATCGACATGGCCGGACGGTAACGCGGTCAACTCCCGCGCAAAAGAGGGCAGTAGCGGGCGGGAAGCGCGGGGTGCCGCCAAAAGGGGCGCGGGGTCGCATGTCGGCCGCATGGCAATCGCGTGACAGGAGCAACCATGGACATGACTGGTGGAAGAGGGGCTCAATAGAGTGCCGACAGATCGCATCCTCCGACCTCTTGGAGCACTCGTGCACCGCAGAATCTTCGCCCCGGGCGTACTCGCCGCGGCCACCCTGCTGCTGGCGGTCCCCGCGTCCGCGGCATCTTTCGCCCCCGGCGCCCCGGGCATCGGCGACCCCTACTACCCGGCCAGCGGCAACGGCGGCTACGACGTGTCGCACTACGACCTGCGGCTGAAGTACCAGCCGGCCACGGACCTGTTGGAGGGCACGGCGACGATCCTCGCCACGACGAAGCAGAACCTGTCCAGCTTCCACCTGGATCTCGGCCTCGACGTCAGCGAGGTACGGGTGAACGGCAGGCTCGCGACGTTCGCGAAGGAGGGCGAGCAGGAACTCGTGGTCACGCCGGCCGCACCGCTGGAGAAGGGCAGGTCGATCTCGGTGGTGGTCCGTTACGCGGGCAAGCCGTCCGAGGTGAGGATCGGCGGATTCACCGCCTGGCACCGCACTCCGGACGGCGGCGTCGCGGCCCAGGAACCGGACTCGGCCGCCTGGTGGTTCCCGAGCAACGACCATCCGCTCGACAAGGCCACGTACGACGTGTCGGTCTCGGTGCCGGACGGCAGCCAGGCGATCTCCAACGGCGTTCTGCAGTCGCAGAGTTCCAAACTGGGCTGGACCCGTTTCGCCTGGCGGTCCAACAAGCCGCAGGCGTCCTACCTGGCAACCCTCGCCGTCGGCAAGTTCGATGTCACGACGGACAGGACGGCCTCCGGCCTGCCGGTCCTCAACGCCTACAGCAAGGACCTGGGCGACCACGGCGGGGCGGCCAGGGCGAGCGTCGAGCGCACCGCCGAGGTCACCGAGTGGCTGGAGGGCATCTTCGGCCCGTACCCCTTCAACGCGATCGGCGGCTACGTCCCGAACGTGACCAGCGGTTACGCGTTGGAGACGCAGACCCGGCCGTTCTACAGCCCCCGCCAGTTCGCCAACGGGGCGAACGTCTCGGTGGTCGTGCACGAGATGGCGCACCAGTGGTACGGGGACAGCGTGTCCGTGCACCACTGGAAGGACATCTGGATCAACGAGGGTTTCGCGCGGTACAGCCAGTGGCTGTGGTCGGAGAAGGAGGGTGAGGGCACGGCGCAGGAGCTGGCCGACCACGCGTACTCCTCCCGCCCCGCCGAGGACCCGTTCTGGCAGGTCGAGCCGGGCGATCCGGGCCCGGACAAGCAGTTCCACATCGCCGTGTACGACCGGGGCGCGATGGCGATCCAGGCGCTGCGCAACGAGGTCGGCGACGACGCGTTCTTCCGGATCCTCAAGGGCTGGCCGCAGCAGTACGCGTACGGCAACGCGAAGGTGTCCGACTTCGTCAAGTACGCGGAGAAGCTCTCGAAGAAGCCGCTCGCGGAGCTCTTCGACACCTGGCTGTTCCAGCCGTCGAAGCCGTCGGCCCCGGCCGCCGCGCAGGCGCGGATCGCTCCGCGGTCCGCTGCCGAGCCGGTCGCGCCCAAGTCGTGGAAGAAGATCGCCGAGACGAACACCATCCACGAGCACTGAGTCTGACGCATCGTCAGACTCAGCGAACGCACGTCTCCCACTGGCTGTGCCCGGTGCCAGTGGGAGGCGGCGCGCCCTTGTGCCGGGGTGACCGATGATCCGCCTCTTCCAGGCGTCGCGGGCGGGGCGGCAGGGGGGCGGGCGCGGCCGGACGGCTGCGGTCGGACGGCTGCGGTCGGACGGCTGCGGCCGGCGGTGGCGGTCGGCGGTGGCGGTCTGGTGTTCGAGCCCGGCCGGGGTGCAGGCTGTGGGTGCCCGCACCGCGCGTCGAGCGCCCGCCGGAACCGCTGCCACTGGAGTGATGCGAACATGCCCGCCGTTTCCCCCTCGGACAAGACCTTCCAGTCCCGCTCACCCGCCGACGGCTCCGTCCTCGGCACGTACCCGGTGCACGGCCCCGAGGAGGTGCGGGCGGCAGTCGTGCGGTCCAGGGCCGCGGCCCGCCGGTGGGCGGCGGCCGGATGGGACGGGCGGCGTTCCGCACTGCTGGCGTGGAAGCGGTCACTGGCCCGGCGGATGGACGAGGTGGCCGAGGCGGTGTCCGCCGAGACCGGCAAGCCGCTGCACGACGCCCGCACCGAAGTGCTGCTCGTCCTCATCCACCTGGACTGGGCGGCTCGTCACGCGCGCAGGGTGCTGGGGCGGCGGCGGATCCCGTCGGGGGCCACCGCACTCGGGCAGCGGGCGCTGCTGGCGTACAAACCGGTGGGCGTGGTCGGGGTGATCGGCCCGTGGAACTACCCGGCGCACACGCCGATGGGCTCGATCGGCTACGCCCTCGCCGCGGGCAACGGCGTGGTCTTCAAGCCGTCCGAACTCACGCCCGGGGTCGGCGAACTGCTTGCTTCGTCGTTCGCGGACGCCGTGCCGCCGGAGTTCGCCGAGCTGTTCACGGTCGTGACCGGCTTCGGGGCGACCGGGGCGGCGCTGGCGGAGGCGGGCGTCGACAAGGTGGCGTTCACCGGGTCGCCGGGCACGGCGCGGAAGGTCGCGGAGGTCTGCGCGCGGTCGCTGACGCCGCTGCTCGCCGAGTGCGGCGGCAAGGACGCGCTGCTTGTCGGTCCGGACGCCGACCTGGAGGCGGCGGCGGACGCCGCCGTGTGGGGTGCGATGTCGAACGCGGGACAGACCTGCGCGGGCGTGGAACGCGTGTACGCGGTGGAGTCGGTGCACGCGGAACTCGTGGAACGGATCGTGCGCAAGGCCCGGGAGCTGAAGCCCGGAGAGGCGTACGGTCCGCTGACGCTTCCGTCCCAACTGGCCGTGGTGGAACGGCACATGAAGGAGGCCCTCGCGGCGGGAGCGCACGCGCCGCTGGGCGGTCCGGAGTCGCTGCGCTCACCCTTCGTGCACCCGGTGGTGCTGGTCGGGGTGCCGGAGGACACCGCGGCGATGCGGGAGGAGACCTTCGGACCGGTGGTCGCGGTGAACGCCGTACGCGACCTGGACGAAGCCGTCGAGCGGGCGAACGCGTCGGCGTACTCACTGGGGGCGACGGTTTTCACCGGCTCACGCAAGGAGGGGCTCGCGGTGGCCGGACGGCTGGACGCCGGGTCGGTGTCGGTGGGGTCGGTGCTGGGGTACGCGGCAGTGCCGGGGCTGCCGTTCGGGGGCTCCGGGGAGTCGGGGTACGGGCGGATCCACGGGGCGGAGGGGCTGCGGGCCTTCGCGTCGGCGCGGGCCATCACGGTGAAGCGGTTCTCCCGCGGGACCGACCTGACCTCGTTCAGCACGTCGCGCGAGGCGGCGGGACGGATGGTGGAGCTGGGGCGGCGGCTGCACGCGTGGCGCTGAGCGCGCGGGGCGCCGAGAGGGAGCCGTGTGGAGGAGAAGTGCGCGTGATCGGTGGAGTTGGCGCGGTGGTGGCCGCGACGACAGATGCGTGACGCGCGGTGTCTACCGGGAAGTAACTGGTGCTGCTTTGATGTGCGGCACCGGCTTGTTCCGCACGGGTCGTACCGCTTCTTTCGTCTCGCATCGGCCGTTCGCACCGGTCGTTTCGAGCCGATGTGCCGCACTGCTCGCCCTGCACCTCACGCGCCTCTCGCTTCCCACCACTCACGGGAGAACTCTGTGTCGATCCCCTCGCGTCGACGGGCCGCCGCCGTCGCCACTCTGTCCGCGATCGCGGCGCTGGCCACGTCCGTCCCGTCCGCTGCCGCGGCCCCGGCGTCCCACGACGTGCCGAAGCTCCAGGTCCTCGCGTACAACGCCTTCCTCTTCAGCAAGAACCTCTACCCCAACTGGGGCCAGGACTTCCGCGCGAAGGCGATTCCCGCCGCGCCCTTCTTCCAGGGAAACGACGTCGTGGTCCTGCAAGAGCTCTTCGACAACGCGTCCTCGGACGCGCTGGGTCGCCACGCCGCGGCCCAGTACCCGTACCAGACACCCGTGGTGGGACGCGGCAGGACCGGCTGGGACGCGACCGGCGGCTCGTACGCGGCGACGACGCCGGAGGACGGCGGGGTGACGGTCTACAGCAAGTGGCCGATCGTGCGCAAGGAGCAGTTCGTCTTCAAGGAGGCGTGCGGCAGCGACTGGTACTCCAACAAGGGCTTCGCGTACGTGGTGCTGAACGTGAACGGCACGAGGGTGCACGTGGTGGGCACCCACCTCCAGTCGACCGACCCGGGCTGCAGGGCCGGCGAGGCGGCGGCCAGGCGGAGCGCGCAGTTGCGGCAGATCGACGCGTTCCTCGACGCCAAGAAGATCCCGGCGGGCGAACAGGTCATGGTCGCCGGTGACTTCAACGTGGACTCGCACAGCTCCGAGTACGCCTCGATGCTCCGGGACGGCGGACTCGACGACGCTTCCTCCCGTACCGGCCACCCGTACTCCTTCGACACCGCCGACAACTCGATAGCCGCCGAGCGCTACCCGACCGATCCGCGCGAGGACCTGGACTTCGTCCTGCACCGGACCGGCCACGCCCGGCCCGCGTCCGGCTGGACGAACCACGTCGTCAAGGAGCGGAGCGTGCCGTGGACGGTCTCCAGCTGGGGCACCTCGTACACGTACACGAACCTGAGCGACCACTACCCGGTGGTGGCCTCGGCGAAGTGAGCTGACCCGAGCGCGGGGCAATCGGGTGCCGGTCCGTCCCCACGGTCGCGTGCGCGGGGTGCGTCCGCACCCCTGCGGTGGCGCCTTGCCGTTCCCGGTGCTGCCCACGCGGGGCGCAGCACCCGGAGGGGACGGAGCCCGGACGCGGGAGCGGGGCTTTCACCACAGTGGTGAGACATCCATACGGTCTACGACACCAAAGGTGTACATGTGGTTTGAGCTGGTGTGTTCTGTCCCCTGATCAGCTTCGGGGCGGCTTCCGGTGCCGACCGGTGCTCACCTTCAGTGGCGCGGATGCCGACTCGTTCGAAGTCTTGGCCGACTCCGGATACATGACCTGCTTGGCCGCAGCGAGGTTCGGCACGACGGTAAGCAGCTCCCACGCGTGGCCGTTCCACTGCTCAATCGCTCGTGGCTTGTCCGGATGAACGTGTGTAGCCCGACGTCGCCCTTCGCCGTCGATGAAGACCTCTCGCAGGAGACCGATCTTCTCGTCCCGTCGTTTAAGCCAAGCCGACAGCGGCTCCTCTTTCATGGCGCTTTCCGTTCTCCACGGCGTGGGCTTCTTGCCTTCACGATCAGCGTGCCGATGTGTCCCTCTTCGCGGGCTTCCAGTACCCGTGCGTCAGCTTCAACGAATCCGGAGCGCAGCAAGATGTTCTCCCACTTCCGCGGGGTGTAGCTGTACCGGTACGTGAACATCGCTTTACCTGCGAACCCGCCTTTGTACATGCCCTGCGGACCGTACGCGCCGGGGATGGCCGGCGGATGGGAAAAGACCAGTACTCCGCCTGGACGGAGACTCTCCGCAACCAAAGGGAACAGCTTGACGGGATCTGTGAACCAGGCTGCACCGAAGATGCTGTAGATCGCGTCGAACGTTTCAGGTGTTTCTGCTAGGTAGTCCAGAACCTCAGCACAGACGAACTTTGCCCCGGTGGACTTCCAGCGTTCCGAGACCTTCTCGACCATAACCGGCGAGAGGTCTAGACCAGTTGCTTTGATGCCCTGCCTCGCAAGATATGCCAGCGCGCGACCAGTGCCGCAGCCAATCTCCAGAACACTTTCGGGTTCTCCCAGGAGTTCCGGGCCGGGGCCATGACCGGCGTACTGCGTCCAGTTGAAAACCGGCTCTGCTTCGGCCTTAAAGGCGCTCCCGGCGTAGGTGTCCCAAAGCTCTCGTTCGGCTGTGATGTCGTGCTGTGCAGGCAACGAATCTTCCTCTGTGCTGGCGGGAGAACCGACAGAACCCCCGCCCCATTAGGTGCCAGGGAGGGGGCACTGTACCGGTCCGTCAGTGACTGTCGGGGACCTTGTTGTCGCAGGAGGAGCACTCGGCAGCGTCGACCGACCACAGCTCTTCGTCGACCTCGAATCCGTTCCCACGGATGAAGTCAGCCGTCCGCATCACGGTGCCGTCGCAGCGCCTCTCGACCAACGGCGCGTGGTGCTTGTAGACCCCTCCGTTGTACTCGTCGCACAAGGCGAAGTAGAGGGGGGTGTCGAGGATGAGCTGATGGACGCCGATGTCGACCGTGGCACCCACGCCGATATCTACGCCGGGGTTCTCCATGGCGGTCATCAGGTAGGCGATCCCCTGGCCGAGGATGCGTTCTGCCAGGCTCCGCACAGCGACGCTGTCACGAAGCAGTAGGGCCACCTCACGCTCCCAGAGGTCGGCAGCGCCGACGTCTGAAACCAGGTGGGGAACCCGCGCTTCGAGCGCGTTCAGGATGACCTTCGGGTCGCGGACCCGCGTCTTCACTGCTGTTGTCATCGTGCTCCTCCTTGCGTTGGTCGGAAGAACTGCAATGCGCTTACGGGTGGTGCTGCCCTCTCAGAACTGAGGGACTGGTGTTTCGTCTCCGTCGTCGTACCAAACGGTGAGGGAGGTCTCCGACGCTGACTTGCGCCCCACGGTCACGCCGAAGTCGTGGTACTTCGGACGATCACGCTCCCTCCACCACTTCAGTGCCGACTCCAGCCGAGAGGCGAGGTCCCCTTCTCCGTACTCGACTACGGAGCTGTCGCATGAGACGCGGCACCACTGCGAGCGGTCGAGAGTGACAAGGAACCACCCGTCGTCCTGACGGAAGGACGAGATGCCGGGGAGGGTTGCTGCGAGGACGAAGCCGCCGTGGTGATCCACGTCGTCCATGGAGATGACCCTGTCGAGCTGCACCGCCTTGGTGTGGGTCTCGTTCCAGAGTCCCGTCAGGTCCGGGCGTTCGATCCTCTGGCCACGGACAGGCATAAAGGTGTTGGTGCCGTGCACCCACCCCTTCAGAGTGTTGCGGTCCTTCTTGCGAAGCCACAGCAGCCCCACGCCGCGGTGGTTCGGGAGCCATGGTGTGACCAGCTCCCCATCGGCTTCCATCTGCTCCAGCCACGCCGCAGGGATCTGGCGTACAGAGGCTGTGGACATCACCCGGGGATACGGCCGACGAGGGGCGAACCCGTTCTCCCCGTTCGCGACGACCACATGGGGGCTGTACCCACAGTGCCGCAGGCGTCGCCTGGCTGCGAGGGCTACGCCTTCATCGACTTCAATCGTGACCACGTGGTCCTGGCCCACGCGTTCACACAGGAGTGCCGCGTTGTAGCCGGTCCCTGTGCCGATCTCCAAGACAGGCTCGCCCGGCCGGGGATCGAGGGAGTGCAGCATTTCGAGAACAGCGCCGACTGAGCTGAGCGAACTCGTGGGAACCAGCCCGCAGCCGTCCTCATCGGTTTTGCCCTCATTTACCTGTGTGACTACGCCCGCCCCGTCCGGGTCGTAGATCAGGCGGCCCCACTGTTCGGGGTCGTCATCTCGCCGCAGAGGGCACCAGCGCTCACCAGACCAGGTGTAGACAGTGTCCGGTACGAACAGGTGGCGAGGCACCTTGTCGAAGACGGTTCGAAGCCATGGCTCACGGAATGCACCAACCGCCTCCAACGACCGAGAGAGACCCTGACGGAGCGGGCCGAAGTCGAACTCAGTCACTTGCCGTCCTTGCGATGGGTTCCGGGGTCTCCGCCTCCGACAGTGTCCGACTTGCCGTCCGTGTCGCCGGGCGGGCCCTTCGGCGGTTCCTGCGGCGGCGGCTTCTTGTGGTCACCCATGATCGATCCTCTCGGTAGGGAACAGTCGGATGAAGCCACCCCCAGCGAGGGCTATGCGTACTGGTAGGGGAACCAGTGGAGGCATCTTGCTGGGGTGGGGCTTGCCCCTTCTTCGGTCTGGAGCTGTCCGGACCCGAAACCGAAGGAGGGAGTCTGTGGGTTAGTTCCGATGAAGAATCATGGCCACGAGGAAGACGCCGACGATGAACGCGACCACGAACGTCAGCGCTGCGTCCGAGACTCCGGGCCCCGAAGCTTGGTCCGCGTTCCGAACGCCTTCGCTTCCTCCCGGCTCGGGGGACGGAGGTGGTGGCTCATGGCTCTCCATTCGAGGCCGGCGGGACTCACCACGGTGAGCACGTCCCCGTTCACCGCTCGGACGGTTCCGGTCTGGCACCTGATCTCATCCCTCACAACGTCGCCGCTCTCGTGCAAGACGCGCTCCTGGTTGGTCTACGAGCGAGAGACCGTGGGGAGCAACCGGTACCCCATGAGTCCTTCGAAGTTGATCTGCCGGTAGGCCAACACGGGATCGGACACGTAGTACGGCTCCCGGCCCCGAAGGTGCAGCACTCGGGCCCCGCCGCGTCCCTGCCCCATGTCCTCGATCGGGTAGAACCCGCCGTGAAGGTGCACGACGTCACCGAGCTTGAGTTCGCTCGGTACCCGAAACGCACCAGACATGCCCAACGGCCCTACGGGGATCTTGTTCTCGTCGAGCTTCGTCATCCGGTCTCACCCGACTCCCGCCCCTCGATGGCGTCCAACTCCGCACGCACCAGAGCCTTGGCATCGTCGCCGTACACGGCCGACTGCTTCAAAAGCGCGAACGCCCGTTTGTAACGCACGACTTGCTCGTCCTCCCTGCAAGTCGAGGACGGCCCGTACAGCTCAATCTCGACGCATTCGTCGTCGAAGACGCCGAAGCTGTTGCCGGGGTAGAGACTGAGCGGTGCACGACTCGGAATGATCCCAAGCGTGACGCCCGGGAGCTCGAACGAGTCCAAAACGTGCCGGAGTTGGGCCCGCATCACTGCGCTACCACCGATGTTCGTTCGGAGGGCCCGCTCCCCCAGAAGTACGTGGTACTTCCGGTCTTCCTTACCGATCAGCCCAGCACGCGCCGTTCGGGCCCTGACACCGTCCTCGATGTCGGTGGGCGCTCGCAGGAAGTCCACCACCTGCGTCGGGCCCATGCCCTCCTGGTGCAGGTCGTCCCAGGACTTCGTCTCCGTCATGAACGTCTCCTTCGAGGTGCTGCCCCGGGCTTCTGACAGCACCTAGTGAACGACCGCTTTGACTCCCGCGACAGGGGAAATCAAGTGAGACCTCAGCGCACAACCCCGGTGTTTTTTACCTTCGCGCTGTCGCGTCCCGGTAGCTGAGCGCTACCTTCGTGTCGTGTACGCCAACGTCAAGCTCCAAGCGCGAACGAAGCAACTCGGCCTCTCACAGGCGGAGTTAGCCAGGGAAATCAACCTCGCAGTGGAACGGCTTACCGGCTCGTACGGCTCAGTGACCGACGCCGACGTACGTCGCTGGCTGCGACATGAGACCAAGTGGCCGCAGGCCCGCATCCGGCTCTGCATCGAAGAGGTTCTGGACTCGACCTCTGAGGCTCTAGGGTTCGTCCCCCGGCGCAAGAAGACTCGCGCACCATCGGAGGAAGGCCCCGTGCAACGTCGCCAATTCGGCAAGGCAGTAGGAGGGATCGGCGTGGCCCTCGCCGCTCCCCATGTACCGCGTAGACGCCTCGGTATCAGCGACGTTGAGCGCTTCAACCTGGACTACACGTACATCCTGGGACAGGACCAGGTCGTCGGGGGCACGCGCCGAGTGGAGGACCTGGCCGTCGAGCTGGGCATGCGAGTCCAATCCGCGTTGTCGACCGCTGCGGCGTCCGGTCGCGTGAGGGACATGCTTCACCGACTCGCTTCAAACGCGATGGCTGCGGCGGCCTTCGCCGCCATCGATGCACGAGCCCCCCAGCGGGCACGTACTCACCTGGACCGAGCGATGACCCTCGCCGGCCTGTCCCGCGACAGCCAAACCGTGTACCGCGTATGGGATCACCTAATGCTCGCTTCGAGCATGCGCGAGAACCACTCCGAAGCCGCTGCCAGCGCCGAGGTGATGAAGCGTTCGACGGCAGCACGCCGTGACCCTCTCTTCACGTCTCTCGCCCACATGCGTCATGCGAACGCGCTGGCGCGGTTGCACCATCCTGCGGAGTCGTTGCGTGCTCTTTCCCTGGCAGAGAAGCACTTCATGCGTGCGGGGACCGGCAAGAGATCGGCGTGGATCGACTTCTACACGCCCGCGGAGTTCAATGCCCTGTCTTCGTACCTCTGGTCCGCCATGGGTCAGCACGGTCGGGCGGAGTCGTGCCTGCATCAAACCCTGTCCGCAATCCCCGAGGACCTAACGCGTAACCGGGCTCTCTTCACCGCTCACCTATCTCTGGCGCAGGCCAGGCAGGGTGAACTTGAGCTAGCTTGCTCGACCGCGCGGCAGGCATCAGCCCTGCTACCTCCTGGATACGGATCAAAGAGGGCCGCTAACGTCCTGGTCACCGGACGCGCTCACTTGCTCCGCTCCGGATCGAAGGCATCAGAAGTTGTCGAGTGGATCGAGGAGTCTCGTCAATGGACCTGAAGCGGTACAGGCACGCCGACGCACCAGACGTACGGTCGCTGCTGCTGGACATCCATGACGAGGTGTACGCCTCCAATCCCGACCCGTTTCATGGGCGTGAGCGCTGGACGTACTTCCTGGACCGTTGGTCGTCCCGCGAGAACTGGCGCTGCATCTTCGGCTGGGAAGACGGAGGCCCGGTTGGTTTCGCCTACGGCGCGGTACTCAAGCCCGGAGGGTGGTGGGCCGGGAGCACACGCCCCAGCGATCTCCGAGGGCCTGTGTTTGCCCTCTCCGAACTCATGGTTCTCCCCCGCTGGCAGGGGACCGGCCGGGCCAAACCGATCCACGATGCGCTGCTCGCGCCCGTGGAAGCACGAGTCGCGTCGCTCCAAGTCGAAACTGGGCACCCAAAGGTCGTCCAGCTCTACGAGACCTGGGGATACCGGAGGGTCGACGAGTTCAAGCCTGCCGACGACTCCCCCGTGTACGCAGCGATGGTCAAGGATCTCCCCCAGGCCAAGGATTTCCCGGGTGCGAAGCAGACTCGCGGCACTTTCGGGTGAGAGGCTGCCGTAACGAACCGCTGCGCCTCTAGAGTCATCGACTGTCCATCCGGTCGGAGTTCCTAGCCGAGTGAACGAACTCAGCAGCCCTGTACGCGTTCAGCTTTTGCAACTCGGTGACGATGCGGCCAAGCCGGAAGCACGCGACAACGAGCGTCCCAAGTAGCAACCCACCGAGGACGACGAAGACGTTGATCTCTCCTGATGACATGGCGAGATGCTACGCCGGAGGCCCACCGCGGAGGGACCTAAGTCCCGCGGCCAGCAAGGCTTTGGCCCTGGTCTCCCCAGGGGTGAACCCCGGTTCCCGGCACCTTCGATTGAGTGGCTGTCAGGACGACTTCTACGCCGTTTAGCTTCGTCACGGCCAGGCGCGAATGTCCAGACACCGTTACAGCTCGCAGTTTGACGTAAGCACACAGTCACCATCCGGCCCACTCGGCCCTTGCGGATGCGTGAGCCGTCTCGCGTGCGGGACGGGATCGGTTCCAACTCCTGGGAGACATCTGTGCCCTCTGTCCGGATGAAGGTATCGGTGGCCGCCGGGGCTGCCGCGCTTGCCCTTGCGACCGCAAGCCCTGCTGGTGCCGCAGGGGCGTCCACTATTCAGGATTACGCCGGGTCGTGTCTGACCGGATACAGAGAAACCCACGTAGACCTCGGCAACTGCACTGAGGGTTATGGGAATCAGAAGTGGCAGGTCACTTCGCTGGGTGACGGCACGTCCACCATTCATTGGAGCGGCGGACCGTGCCTGACCCCCGCCGGTGAAACGGCAATCGCTTTCGTGTGTACTGAGGGGAAGCCGGACCAGAAATGGAAGATCACCCCGGTGCGTGACGGCATGTCCACCCTGAAGACATGGGACGGCAAGTGCCTGACGTCCGTGACCGGTCCTGGCACGGTACGCGTGTATCCCTGCTACCCGGAGGGGTTCGCCAACCAGCTGTGGAAGATCTCCTGACCTGTGACAGGTGACACAGGACTACTGACGCCGCCGACCTGTTAGACCAGCGGCTTCAGCGACCCGGTCGATGCTGTGTCGAGTGCCCCAGAGCCCCCGGTGCATACCGGGGGCTCTTCATCCCGTGTGATCCGGTCCTGGTTCGTGAAGATCAGGACATCCCACCGGCTGAGCAGCGGCTCTTTCAGCCACTTTCCCAGTGGCTTCCTCTTGTCTGGGTTGACCTTGCCTGAAACGGTGGCGTCTTCGACGTCATCAACCAGTTCGATGCCGTTCGTATCGGCGTACGCATCGATCCGTTCGTCCTGGGCAATGAGGGAGGCCGACGTCTCTTCGTCCCGACTGATCCGGCGTACCTTCAGGCCGCGCGTCCTGGCCATGTGCTCCTCCTGCTCCTCACCGTGCCACCGGACCAGGGTTTCCGCCGTTCTTGCTGGTCAGAACGGGTGAGCCCTTTTGGTGTGACAGCACGTGGTGAGACAGCAATACTGTTGCACCGGATCACCGCGCGCGCGAAGAACGGGACACCGCCATGACGACGACCACCGGCACGGACGAGCCGACCCTCACGGTCGACGAACTTGCGGCGCGGGCCGGCGTCACGGTGCGGACGGTCCGCTTCTACAGCACCAAGGGCCTCCTGCCGCCCCCGGTGATCGGCCCCCGCCGGGTCGGTCATTACGGGCCGGAGCACCTGTCCCGTCTGGCCCTCATCGAGGAGTTGCAGCACCACGGGATGACGCTGGCCGCCATCGAGCGCTACCTGAGCCAGCTGCCGCCGGGGCTGAGCGCGCACGATCTGGCCATCCACCGTGCGGTGGTGGCGTCCTGGGCGCCGGACTCGGCGGAGGACACCACCCGTGCGGAGCTGGAGCGCCGGGCGGGCCGGGCGCTCTCGGACGGCGACATCGACCGGCTGGCCGCCATGAACGTACTGGAGCGCGCCGATGCTCCGGACGCCTTCCGGGTGGATCCGGGGCTGCTCGCGCTCGGTGTGCAGCTGCTCGGCGTACCGATCGCCCACGAGACGATCCTCGCCGCTCGCACCATTCTCCTGGAGCACACCCGGTCCGCGGCGCAGGCCCTGACGCATCTGTTCCGCGACGAGGTGTGGAGCCCCTACCGGGAGCGGGAGTCCGATCCCGAGCATGTGGAGGCCATGAAGTCGCTGTCGGCGCACATGCAGCCGATGGTGCTCCAAGCGCTGGTCACCGCGTTCCAGCGGTCGTTGAAGGAGGAACTGCGGGCCGCGTTCGTCGACGAGCGGTAACCCTCGCCGCGCCGCCGAACGCGACCCGTGGCCCGAGGTCTCAGTCGCTGAACCTCTCGCCCTTCTCCGCCTTCTCCACGAGCAGGGCCGGCGGCTGGAAGCGGTCGCCGTACGTGGCCGCCAGCTCCCGTGCGCGGGCGACGAATCCGGGCAGCCCGCCCTCGTAACCGTTGATGTACTGGATCGCACCGCCGGTCCAGGCGGGGAAGCCGATGCCCATGATGGAGCCGATGTTGGCATCGGCGACGGACGTCAGGACGCCCTCCTCGAAGCAGCGGACCGTGTCGAGGGCTTCCGCGAAGAGCATCCGCTCCTGCATGTCGCGGAAGGGGATCTCCTTGTTCGCGCCGAAGTGCTCACGCAGTCCCGGCCACAGCCTCGTGCGCTTGCCGTTCTCGTCGTACTCGTAGAAGCCGCCGCCCCCGCTGCGCCCCGGGCGGCCGAACTCGTCGACCATCCGGTCGATGACCGCGTCCGAGGGGTGGCCGGGCCAGGTGCCGCCCGCTTCCTCGACGGCCTTCTTCGTCTCGTTGCGGATCCTGCGCGGCAGCGTCAGGGTCAGCTCGTCCATCAGCGAGAGGACCTTCGCCGGGTAGCCGGCCTGGGCGGCGGCCTGTTCGACGGACGCGGGCTCGACGCCCTCGCCGACCATCGCGACGCCCTCGTTGATGAACTGGCCGATCACGCGCGAGGTGAAGAAGCCGCGACTGTCGTTGACGACGATCGGGGTCTTCTTGATCTGGCGGACCAGGTCGAAGGCACGGGCCAGGGCCTCGTCGCCGGTCCGCTCGCCCTTGATGATCTCGACGAGCGGCATCTTGTCGACGGGCGAGAAGAAGTGCAGGCCGATGAAGTCGACAGGGCGCGAGACGCCCTCCGCGAGACCCGTGATGGGGAGGGTGGAGGTGTTGGAGCACAGGAGCGCGTCCGGCTCGACGATGTCCTGGATCTCCTGGAACACCTTGTGCTTGAGGCCGGTGTCCTCGAAGACCGCCTCGATCACCGCGTCGCAGCCCGCGAGGTCGGCGGGGTCGGCGGTGGGGGTGATGCGGGCGAGGAGCTCGTCGCGCCCGGCCTCGGTGGTGCGGCCCCGGCTCAGCGCCTTCGCGAGAAGCTTCTCGCTGTACGCCTTGCCCTTGGCGGCGGCCTCCGCGGAGACGTCCTTGAGGACGACCTCGATACCGGCCCGCGCGCAGGAGTAGGCGATTCCGGCGCCCATCATGCCCGCGCCGAGCACGGCGACCTTGCGGACCTTGCGGCGCTCGACGCCCGACGGGCGGCTCGCACCGGAGTTGACCGCCTGGAGGTCGAAGAAGAACGCCTGGATCATGTTCTTGGCGACCTGGCCCGTGACCAGCTCGGTGAAGTAGCGGGCCTCGATGGTCAGCGCGGTCTCGAAGTCGACCTGCGCCCCCTCGACGGCGGCGGCCAGGATGTTGCGCGGGGCGGGGTAGTGGGCGCCGCCCGTCTGCTTCTTGAGGTTCGCGGGGAAGGCCGGGAGGTTCGCGGCGAAGCGCGGGTTGGACGGGGTTCCGCCGGGGATCTTGTAGCCCTTGACGTCCCACGGCTGCTGCGACTCGGGGTTGGCGTCGATGAAGGCGCGGGCCTTGGCGAGCATGTCCTCGGGGGTCGCCGCGACCTCGTGGACGAGGCCGTTCTCCAGTGCGCGCCGCGGGCTGTACCGGGTGCCCTGGAGCAGCACCTTGAGCAGCGCGTCGGCGATGCCCATGAGCCGTACGGTGCGGGTGACGCCGCCGCCCGCGGGGAGCAGCCCGAGCGTGACCTCGGGCAGGCCGATCCTGGAGCCCGGCGCGTCGAGGGCGACGCGGTGGTGCGAGGCGAGGGCGATCTCGTAACCGCCGCCCAGGGCGGCGCCGTTGATCGCGGCGACGACGGGCTTGCCGAGGGTCTCGATGCGCCGCAGCGAGTTCTTGATGGCGGTGCCGGTGTCGAAGGCCTGCTGGGCGTTCTCCGGGCCGACCTTGATCATGTCCTTGAGGTCGCCGCCCGCGAAGAACGTCTTCTTCGCGGAGGTGTAGATGATGCCGCGGATGGAGTCCTTCTCGGCCTCGGCGCGGTCGGCGATCGCCGCGATGGAGGCCTTGAAGGCGGCGTTCATGGTGTTCGCGGACTGGTCGGGGTCGTCGAGTACGAGGGTGACGACGCCGGTCTCGTCCTGTTCCCAGCGGATGGTGGTGGACTCGCTCATGTTCTGGCTTCTCCGTAAAGGGGGTGGCGGGACGAGGTTCAGACGCGCTCGACGACGGTGGCGACGCCCATGCCGCCGCCGACGCACAGGGTGGCGAGGCCGTAGCGCTTGTCCTGGCGCTCCAGTTCGTCGACGAGGGTGCCCAGGATCATCGCTCCGGTGGCGCCCAGCGGGTGGCCCATGGCGATCGCCCCGCCGTTGACGTTGATCCTGTCGAGGGAGAGGCCCATGTCCTGGGCGAAGCGCAGGACGACGCCAGCGAACGCCTCGTTGATCTCGACGAGGTCGATGTCGCCGATGGTCAGTCCTGCCTTGGCGAGCGCCTTGCGGGTGGCCGGGGCCGGTCCGGTGAGCATGATGGTGGGCTCGGAGCCGGAGACGGCGGCGGAGACGATCCGGGCCCGGGGGGTCAGCCCGTAGCGCTCGCCCACCTCCTTGGTGCCGATGGCGACGAGGGCCGCGCCGTCGACGATGCCGGAGGAGTTGCCCGCGTGGTGGACGTGGTCGATCGCCTCGACCCAGTGGTACTTCTGGAGCGCGACCGCGTCGAAGCCGCCCATCTCGCCGATGGCGGCGAAGGAGGGCTTGAGGGCGGCCAGCGAGTCGGCGGTGGTGCCGGGGCGCATGTGCTCGTCGTGGTCGAGGATCAGCAGGCCGTTGCGGTCGCGCACGGGGACGACCGAGCGCGCGAAGCGGTTGTCCTTCCACGCGGTGGCGGCCCGCTCCTGGGAGAGGGCGGCGTACTCGTCGACATCGCGGCGGGTGTAGCCCTCGATGGTGGCGATGAGGTCGGCGCCGATGCCCTGGGGGACGAAGCCGTTCTCGTAGTTGGTCATCGGGTCGTTGAACCAGGCTCCGCCGTCGGAACCCATCGGGACGCGGGACATGGACTCCACGCCGCCCGCGAGAACCAGGTCCTCCCAGCCCGAGCGGACCTTCATCGCCGCCAGGTTGACGGCTTCCAGGCCGGAGGCGCAGAAGCGGTTCTCCTGGACGCCGGCGACCGTGTCGGGGAGCCCGGCGGAGATCGCGGCGGTGCGGGCGATGTCGGAGCCCTGGTCGCCGACCGGGCCGACGACGCCGAGGACGATGTCGTCGATGGCGGCCGGATCCAGGTCCGGGAAGCGGGCCGTGATCTCGTGGATGAGGCCGACCACCAGGTCGATCGGCTTGGTTCCGTGCAGGGCGCCATTGGCCTTGCCGCGTCCGCGCGGGGTGCGGATCGCGTCGTACACGTACGCTTCGGTGCTCAAGACATCTGCCTTTCGGGGAGGGTTCGGAGCGAGGGAAGTGGGTCAGCCGAGCAGGGACCGGCCGATGATCTCCTTCATGATCTCGGTCGTGCCGCCGTAGATGGTCTGGATGCGGCCGTCCGTGAAGGCTCTGGCGATCCGGTACTCGGACATATAGCCGTAGCCGCCGTGCAGCTGGAGGCAGCGGTCGGCGACGCGCTTCTGGAGTTCGGTGGCCCACCACTTGGCCATCGAGGCGTGGACGGCGTCGAGCTGTCCGTCCCTGTGATCGACGATGCACCGGTCGAGGAACGTTCGGGTGACCGCGCACTCGGTGGCCATCTCCGCGATCTCGAACCGGATGTGCTGGAGCTTGGCAAGCGGCCGGCCGAACGCCTCGCGCTCCTTCACGTACTGGGTGGTGATCTCCAGGAGGTGCTCGGCGGCGGCGATCCCGGCGACCGCGATGCCCATGCGCTCCTGGGCGAGGTGGGTCATCAGGTGGAGGAACGCGCCGTTCAGCTCGCCGAGGAGGTTCTCCTTGGGGACCTTGACGTCGTGGAAGAAGAGTTCCGCGGTGTCCTGGGCCTTCTGGCCGATCTTGTCGAGGTTGCGGCCGCGCTCGAAGCCCTCCGCGCCGCGCTCGACGACCAGCAGGGAGAGCCCCTTCGCGCCGCCCTCGGGGGAGGTCTTGGCGACGACGATCACCAGGTCGGCGAGGATGCCGTTGGAGATGAACGTCTTGGAGCCGTTCAGCAGCCAGTGGTCGCCCTTGTCCTCGGCGGCGGTGCGGATGCCCTGGAGGTCGGAGCCGGCGCCGGGTTCGGTCATGGCGATGGCGGTGATGGTCTCGCCGGTGCAGAAACCGGGGAGCCAGCGGCGCTTCTGCTCGTCGGTGGCGAGGCCGGTGAGGTACGGCCCGATGATGTCGTTGTGCAGGCCGATCGCGAGACCGGCCGCTCCGGCCCGGGTGAACTCCTCGGCGAGCACGGCGCTGTACACGAAGTCCGGGTTCCCGCCGCCCCCGTACTCCTCGGGGACGGCGAGCCCGAGGAGGCCCTGCTGTCCGGCGGCACGCCAGGCCTCGCGGCTGACGATGCCGTCCTTCTCCCACTGCTCGTAGTGCGGCAGGACCTCCTTGGCGAGGAAGGTGCGGACGGTCGCCCGGAAGGCTTCGTGCTCGGCGGAGAAGATCTGACGTTTCATCGTTTCCTTTGCGATCTGGCCGGTCGCTGCCGGCAGCGACGTTCCGGCTGGACGGTGCGGGCCCGGATGCGGCGCGGGGGCGGCGCGGCTCACCCCGCCGGCTGCGGCCCGTCGCCCTCCGTCCGATCCGGCGCGTCGGTGCTCCTCGCCAGGCTCGGTACGTCCCAGTCGGCGGCCACCTGGGCGGTGTCCGCCCCCGGCAGGGCGGGGCCGCGTGCGATGCCGCCCTGCGTCGCGGAGAAGCGCGGCGCGGGTGCGGGCTGGGTGATGCCGCCGTGCTCGACGTAAGTGCTGCGGGCGGCCAGATGCGGATGGGCGGGAGCCTCGCGCATGGACAGGACGGGGGCCACGCAGGCGTCGGAATCCTCGAAGACCGCCGTCCACTCCTGGCGGGTCCGCTCCCTGAAGCGGGCTTCGATGGTCTCGCGCAACTCACCCCAGCGGGAGAGGTCCCCCCGGTCGGGTGCTCGGTCCGCGATGCCGAGCAGCGCGGTGAACTCGGCGTAGAACTGCGGCTCCAGCGCTCCCACCGCCATGTACTGGCCGTCGGAGGTCTCGTACGTGCCGTAGAAGGGGCAGCCGCCGTCGAGAAGGTTCGTTCCGCGCCGGTCCTGCCAGCCGCCGGTCGCGAGCATGGCGTGCAGCATGGTGGCGAGGTGGCTGGCACCGTCGACGATCGCCGCGTCCACGACCTGGCCGGTGCCGTGCGGCGTACGGGCGTGGTGGAGCGCGGCGAGGACGCCCATGACCAGGTAGAGGGAGCCTCCCGCGTAGTCCCCGACCAGGTTGGCGGGGACGGTCGGCGGTTCGTCGGGCCTGCCGATCATGCCGAGGGTGCCGGTGAGGGCGAGGTACGAGACGTCGTGGCCGGCCCGCCGGGCGAGCGGGCCCCGCTGACCCCAGCCGGTCATCCGCCCGTACACCAGTCCGGGATTGCGGGCGAAGCAGGCGGCGGGGCCGATGCCGAGCCGTTCGGCGACTCCGGGCCGGAAGCCCTCGATGAGGATGTCCGCGCGTTCGACCAGGTCCAGGACCCGGGCGGGCCCGCCCGGGTCCTTCAGGTCGACGAGGACGGAGCGCTTGTTGCGGTTGGTGAGGTCCTTCGCCGGGTCGACCCGCAGCGCCCCGCCTCCGGGGCGGTCCACCCGTACGACGTCGGCGCCCAGGTCGGCCAGGCACATGGCGGCGAACGGGCCCGGTCCCATCCCCGCCAGCTCCACGACGCGCACCCCCGCGAGTGGGCCCTCGCCGGCTCCGGCCTCGGCACCGCCGCTCTTCGTGCCCGCTGTCCCTGCCATCAAGCCCCCAGCGCTGTGACACAACCGATGTAACAGCAGTGATGCTAAGAACGTGTTCCACTCTGCACAAGACCTTTGGCCAAGCAAGCGCTTAGCCTGGGACCGCAGCAGGCTTTCGAGACGTGCACCCGACCCGGGGAGGAACGGCATGAACCGTCCGTACGACATCGTGCTTTTCGGAGCGAGCGGCTTCGTCGGCGAACTGACGGCCCGGTACCTCGCCGCACACGCCCCCGACGGCTGCCGCTGGGCCCTCGCGGGACGCGATGCGGCGAAGCTGGAACGGCTGCGGGACAGCCTGGCGGCGGTCGACCCCGCCTGTGCGAAGCTGCCGTTGCTGCGGGCGGACTCCGACGACCCGGCCTCCCTGCGGGAACTGGCCCGCAGCACGCGGGTGCTGGCCTCGACGGTCGGACCCTACCTCCAGTACGGCGAAGGGCTCGTCGCCGCGTGCGCGCAGGCGGGGACGGACTACGCCGACCTGACGGGCGAGCCGGAGTTCGTGGACCGGATGTACCTGGCGTACGACCGGGCGGCCCGCGAGAGCGGGGCACGGCTGGTGCACGCATGCGGCTTCGACTCCGTGCCGCACGACCTGGGGGCGTACTTCACGGTACGGCAGTTGCCGGAAGGCGTGCCGCTGCGGCTGGACGGTTTCGTACGCAGCAACGCCCACTTCTCCGGCGGGACGTTCGCGTCGGCGCTGGGGGCGATGGGGCGGGGGAGGCAGATGCGGAGCGCGGCACGCGAACGGCGGGCGGTGGAACCGGGCCCGACGGGCGGGCGGAAGGTGCGCGCCCCGCTCGGCTCCCCGTTCCGCAGCGGCGAACTGGGCGCGTGGGCGGTGCCTCTGCCGACGATCGACGCCCAGGTGGTAGAGCGGTCGGCGGCGGCCCTGGAACGGTACGGGCCCGACTTCCGCTACCGGCACTTCGCGGCGGTGAAGCGGCTGCCCGTCGCGGTCGGCGGGGTACTGGCTGTGGGCTCGGTGGCGGCACTGGCCCAGATCCCGGCGGCACGCACGCGGTTGGGGTCGCTGGTCGCACCGGGGTCGGGGCCGGACGAGGCGCGGCGGGCACGGAGCTGGTTCACCGTGCGGTTCGTCGGCGAGGGCGGCGGGCGCAGGGTGTACACCGAGGTGTCGGGCGGCGATCCCGGCTACGGCGAGACGGCGAAGATCCTCGCCGAGTCCGTGCTGTGCCTGGCGTTCGACGGTCTGCCCACGACCGCGGGGCAGGTGACGCCGACGGTGGCGATGGGCGACGCGCTGCTGGAACGGTTGCAGGCGGCGGGGATCAGGTTCCGGGTGGCGGCCACGACTTCCGCGTGAGGAGCCACGGGCCACGCGGGGACGCGGGGACGCCCCGGGCGGGACGGGCGGGACGGGCGGGACGGGTTCAGGATCCGGATATCCAGCCCGAGATCGTGTAGATCATGCCGCCCGTCCAGCCGAACATCGCCAGCACACCGGCCAGGACGGACACGCCCATGCGGCGGCCCGCCCGGTGGACGGTGACCGCCTCGAAGTACTCCGGGACGGCGTGCGTCGTACGGGCGGGGGGCGTGGTGCGGGTCCTCGCGGTGCCCATGGTGCTTACGGTCATGTCATCACCCTGTCCCGATCTGTTCGATTTCCACATCCGTACGCGTACTCAATTCCGTGCTGCCCAGTCGCTCGTGTCCGCCAGCACTCGACGGCAGAGCGAGTCCGCCCGGCGGGTGGTCTCCGGCTGGCGGTGGACGGCGGCCAGCCGGAGCGTGTGCGCGCAGGCGTTGTCGAGCGATATCCGGTGTCCCACGGACACGAAGACGGGTTTCACGCCGTCCTGGGTGCGCAGGGCGCGGCCGACCTCGGCGCGGTCGCCGTTGCCGCTGTCGTCGATGAGCGGTGTGGAGTCCCCGCGTCGGGGGCCGGGTTGTTCGTAGGTGAAGGCGAAGGGGTTCTTCGCGACGCCGAAGGTGGGCAGGCCGGTCAGCACGCCCAGGTGGCTGGCGAGGCCGAAGCGGCGCGGGTGGGCCTGCCCGTAGCCGTCGCAGACGACCAGGCCCGGGTCGGCGCTCAGCCTGCCGAGGGCGTCCAGGACGGTGGGCATCTCACGGAACGCCAACAGCCCTGGCACGTAGGGGAACTGGACGCGGCCGGTGGCCGTGGCCTCCTCCACCACCGCGAGCGTCGCCGCGTCGAGGACGACCGCGGCGGCCACGACGAGGTCGCGCGCGTCGTCGTAGGCGACGTCGACACCGGTGAGGTGACCGGTGCCCGGGGGCGGGCCGGGCTCGTCCAGGACGACTCGGGTGCGGAGTTCGTCCTGGAGCGCACGGGCGTTCTCTGGCGTGATGTTCATCGTGAACGTCACTGTAGGAGGTGGGTCCGACAGCGGGAGGTGCGCGGGTCGGGGCGGTGGGTACGCTGGCGATCATGTTCGTACTCGAATTGACGTATACCGCGCCCCTCGCAGAGGTGGATGCGCTGATGAGTGAGCACATGGCGTGGGTGGACGCGCAGTACGCGGCGGGGGTTTTTCTGGCCTCCGGGCGGAAGCGGCCGCGGGACGGCGGCGTGATCCTCGCGGTCGCGGACTCGCGGGAGGTGATCGAGGGCGTGGCGGCCTCGGACCCCTTCACCGTGGGCGGCGTGTGCGACTACCGGATCACGGAATTCGCAGCGACGAGGGTGGCGGAGGGGCTGGGCGCTTACCGGGAGACGGCGGGCGCGTAGAGGGCGCGGGACGGGGGGCCGGGAGCCCGGTGCGGGGTCCTCCGGCGGGGTCCCCGTCGTCGCGGGCAGGCGGGCACGGGTCACGGGTAGTGGACGCCGGCTCCCCGCCAAGCCGAACGCCCTCGCGGGGCCGTCCTCTTGCCCGCCCTCCCCCGCGCCCTCGGCTTCGCTCGTGCAGGAGCCACCCCGCGCCCCGGCGGGGCCGCGGCCCCGTCGCCCAAGGCGCTCACGCGGGCCCGGACCCGCCGCCCGAGAGCCGCCCCGCGCGAAGCAGCGCACGCCCCGCCGCCCGACAGGGCTACGCAGGACGGCCCCGCCGCCCAAGGCGCTCACGCAGGCCCGGCCCCGCCGCCCGGCTGGGCTGTACGGGGCTCGCGGAGGGCGGCGTGCGGGGTGTTCGTGGGTCGGGGCTAGAACTCCAGCCGGGCGACGCGTCCCTTCTCCCCCGAGGCCCAGCAGCCGAAGTCCGTCGTGCACGACACCGTGTCGTAGGACCCGGTGTCGATCCGCTGCCACGACCGCCCCGCGTTCAACGTCACGTCCGTACCCGTGGGGCCGACCGCCAGCGCGACGGAGCGGCTGTGCGGCAGCCATGCCACACCCGACCGGTACTCCGCCGGCGGGGTCGTCGAGCGGAGCCAGCTCCGCCCCCCGTCCGAGGTGCGCGCCGCAGCGTCCGGCGACGCCTGTCCCGCGCGGTAGTCCCCGCCGACCGCGATCCCGTGCGTACGGTTGCGGAAGGCCACGCCGAAGACTCCGCGCGCCGGATCACCGCCCGGAACGGTCACCTCCGTCGCCTTCCAGGTGAGGCCGCGATCGGCGGAATGCAGCACCCTTCCCCGCGCTCCCCCGCCCGTCGCCAGCCACACGTCCCGCGGCCCGTTGCTCACCAGGCACTGCCCGCTCGCCGCGAACCCCGCCTCACCCGGGAGGGCCTGCGGCATCCCCTCGTCCGGAAGCACCTTCCACGACTTGCCGCCGTCGCCGGTCGACAGGATGCGGAATTTGCCGTCGACCGGATCGCTCATCGCGAGTCCGTTGCGGCTGTCGAAGAAGGTGAGGCAGTCGTAGAACGCCCTCGGGTCGGGGTTGCGGAAGGTCTCCGTCCAGGTCCTGCCGCCGTCCTCCGTGCGGTACGTCCGGGACGCCTCGCCCTCGCCGATGGCGAGCACGACCGCCCGCCGCCCGTCGAAGGCCTCGATGTCCCGGAACTCCAGATCTCCCGCAGCGGGTGGCGAAACGTTCAGCCAGTGGCGGCCCCCGTCCGTCGTCCGCAGCACGGTGCCCTGGGAGCCCGCGACCCAGGCGGTGTTCCGGTTCACCGCCGCGAGCCCCCGGAACCGTACCGTCGCGCCGGTTTCCTTGAGCCGCCATCCGGACGGAGTGCGCACGCCCTCGGGCGTCTGCCGGTCCGCCGCGGGCGACTCGGCCGGCGAGGGCTCGGCCGCCGCCGCCGGCGCCGCGCCGAGTACCGCGGCGATCACCGCCCCGCTCAGGCCCATCGACACCGTTCGCCTCGTCTTCCCCATACCCCTCATGGCGCTGGAAGCTAGCGGACCGGGCTGTCGGCGTCCAGGGTGCCCGTGATGCGCCCGCCGGGCGGCGGTTCGAGGGGGAACGGAGGTCGACAGTTCACAGGGTCCGCACCATGAGACACCAGTGATGTTGTGTGGCTGCGGTGCCAGCGGGAATCAGCCGTAATGCGACCACGCAGGAGTCTGCGACGCGACGTGATCCGCTCCCGGATCCACCCCGGCCCGTCCGCCCCCCGGATCGTCCACCGGAACCGGGTGATGCAGCTCACGCCGTCTGTGTGGGCACGGATTCACGCGTTCGGTCGTCCTACAGGACGGCAGGACGCATCCACCGAGCATTGAGAGGTGCTGGCCTTGTCCACCGTCATCGAGCAGGCCGTACAGGCCCGTCTGATCTCCTCCGCACCACAGCTGGAGAACGTCCCCGCGACGCTCGGCTACGACCGCACGGATCCCTTCGCCGTGCGCATGGTCTTCCCCCCGCCGGCCACGCTGGAGGGCATCGAGGTGGTGTGGACGTTCTCGCGGGAACTGCTGGCCCGGGGGCTCGAAGAGCCGTCGGGGGTCGGTGACGTGCAGCTGCGCCCCTACGGGTACGGACGGACCGTGCTGGAGTTCCACGCCACGGAGGGCGTCGCGATGGTGCACATCCGCACCGCCGAACTGCGTCGCTTCCTGAAGGAGACCCAGGAGCTGGTGCCACCGGGCGAGGAGCACCAGTACCTGGACATGGACCAGGACCTGGCGCAACTGCTGAACAGCTGAAGCTCGGACGAATCCGCCTGCCGTCGCATTCCTCGCTCCCGTCGAAACGGCGGGCGTGAAGTCGCTCCTGCCCCGTGGTCGTCGAATGGAGAAGGACGTGCTCGTCTGAGGTCGGAGACACCGTGCCGCGAGGCCGCCCCCTTCGAGTGGCCTGTGCCTGTGCGCGTGCCGCGTGCGACCTCGGCGTCCGAGCCGTCTTCTCCCCCTCGTGGTGCCTCTCGGTGTCCCGTGCCCTCTCCCGCGCTCCGTCGCCGCCACTTCCCTGACGCCTCGGGTCCGCGCGTTCTCCCCGCCTCTCCCCCAGTTGCTCTGTGGCCGGCTCACCGCAACCGGGGCCCCTTTGCCGTCGCCCGCACACGGGCCCCTCGTGCGTCGCTGACCCGTACACGGGCCCCTCGTGCGTCGCTGACCCGCACCGCCCTCTCGTTCTCCTACCCACGAGCGGGCCGCCCCGGAGCGGGCCCGCCGTTCGATACGTTCGAGCGGCGGGCCCGTTCGCGTGTACGCCGGGCCCGTTTCGTCCACCCAAGCGGAGGTAACCCGTGCCCAGCAGGAAAGCCCTCGTCCGCCGTCCCGGCCCCCGGCTCGCCGACGGCCTGCTCACCCACCTCGCACGAAAGCCCGTGGACGCGCAGTTGGCGCTGACCCAGTGGGAGGCGTACGTGTCCGTCCTGCGGGAGCACGGGTGGGAGACGGTGGAGGTGGAGCCCGCGGACGACTGTCCCGACGGGGTGTTCGTCGAGGACACCGTGGTGATGTTCCGCAACGTGGCGATGGTCGCGCGTCCCGGGGCCGCGTCCAGGCGGGCGGAGACGGCGGCTGTCGAGTCACTGCTGGTGGAGGGGCTGGGCTGCTCGGTGAACCGGGTGCGGGAGCCCGGCACGCTGGACGGCGGGGACGTGCTGAAGATCGGCGACACGGTGTACGTGGGCCGGGGCGGCCGGACCAACGGGGAGGGCGTCCGGCAGCTGCGGGCGGCGTTCGAGCCGCTGGGGGCGCGGGTGGTCGCGGTGCCGGTGAGCCGGGTGCTGCATCTGAAGTCGGCGGTGACCGCGCTGCCGGACGGGACGGTGGTGGGCTACGAGCCGCTGGTGGACAGTCCGGCGGCCTTCCCGCGCTTTCTTTCCGTACCCGAGGAGGCGGGCGCGCATGTGGTCGTGCTGGACGGGAATTCGGTGTTGATGGCGGCGAGTGCGCCGAAGTCGGCGGAGCTGTTCGCGGGGCTGGGTTACACACCCGTTCCGGTGGACATCAGCGAGTTCGAAAAGCTGGAGGGCTGCGTGACGTGCCTCTCGGTGCGCCTGCGCGACCTGCACACATAGCGGTGCGTAGCGGCATGGAACGGACAGGGACTTGGCGAGGTGCTCACGTCGTGCTTAACCTACGGTCTCGTAACCTACGAAGCCGTAGGTAACCACCCTCAGTCCCCCCTCCCCAGGAGTACCCGTGACGATCACCTCTCCCCACATCGGCAGCTCCGAGGCGTGGACCGACGCCAAGCTGCTGTTCGCACTGGAAGAGGTGGTGGAAAAGGAGCTCAACCGCCACCTGAAGGTCACCAAGGACTGGATGCCCCACGAGTACGTGCCGTGGTCGGACGGCCGGAACTTCCCTGGTTTCTTCGAGGACGGCCAGGCGTGGGAGCCCGAGCAGTCGAAGGTCACGGACATCGGCAAGATCGCCCTCGTCGTGAACCTGCTGACCGAGGACAACCTTCCCAGCTACCACCACGAGATCGCGTCCCTCTTCGGCCGGGACGGCGCCTGGGGCACCTGGGTGCACCGCTGGACGGCCGAGGAGGGCCGGCACGGCATCGTGATGCGCGACTACCTGCTCGCGTCGCGTGCCGTCGACCCCGACAAGCTGGAGCAGTTCCGGATGGCGCACATGAGTGAGGGATTCGAGTCCGACAACCGGCACTCGATGCTGCACTCGGTCGCCTACGTCGCCTTCCAGGAGCTGGCCACCCGCATCTCGCACCGGAACACCGGGCACCAGTCCGGGGACCCCGTGTGCGACCGGATGCTGGCGCGCATCGCCACCGACGAGAACCTGCACATGGTCTTCTACCGGAACCTGCTGGGCGCCGCGTTCCAGCTCGCGCCGGACCTGACCATGCAGGCCGTGCGCGACGTGGTGGTGAACTTTCGGATGCCGGGACACGGCATGCCCGGCTTCGAGCGGGCCGCGGCGCAGATGGCGATCGGCGGGGTCTACAACATCCGGATCCACCACGACGACGTGATCCAGCCCGTGCTGCGCTTCCTGAAGGTCCTGGACATCGACGGGCTCGGCGCCGAGGGTCTGAAGGCCCAGGAGGAGCTGGGCCTCTACATGAGCGGGCTGGACTCGGAGGCGAAGAAGTTCGACGAGAAGCTGGCCGCACGGCTGGCCCGCAAGGCGGCTCGGGCGGCCCAGGCCCAGTAACGCCGCCGGGCCCGGGCCCCGATCTGCTACCGACGGCAGATCGGGGCCCGTCCGGCGTGCGGAGAGGTTCGACGCCGGAACGGTCCGAGGCTCAAAGGGGTGCTCTGCTCTGCTCCCCCGGCCGCGCACCGTAACCTGTCCCGGTGAAACCTCTCACTCGCCTCTACCTCATCGGCGCCCCGGTCGCCATCGTCGCCACCGCGCTCTTCGCCGGCACCCCCGGTGGGGACAAGCCGATCTACGACGAAGCCTCCGAGACCGGGCGTGCGCCCCAGGACGACGAGAATCTGAAACCGAAGACGGACCAGGAGCTCATAGCCAAGCTGCCTCCGGGTCTCGCGGATCCCGCCGCCAAGGAGAGGGCCGCGCAGGTCATCTCCACCGCGGAGAACTCCACGCTGAACTGGCGCGGTCAGTACTCCTCGATCCGCAACACCGGCGACGGCAACGGTTACACGGCCGGCGTCATCGGTTTCACCTCGGCCGCCCACAGCATGCTCCAGCTGGTGGAGGACTACACCAAAAGCCACCCGGACAATCCGCTCGCCTCGTTCCTGCCCGCCCTGCGGAAGGTGGACGGCACGGACTCGGTCGAGGGACTCGAACCCGGCTTCCCCCAGGCGTGGAAGCAGGCGGCGAAGGAGCCCGACTTCCGCAAGGCGCAGGACGCGACCCGCGACAAGTACTACTTCAAACCCGCGGTGGACCTCGCCAAGATGGACGGCCTCGGCACACTCGGCCAGTTCATCTACTACGACGCGATGGTGCTGCACGGCCCCGGCATCGACGAGCGCAGCTTCTACGGAATCCGCGACTCCGTCCGCAAGAAGGCGAAGAGTCCGGCCGAGGGCGGCAAGGAGAAGGCGTACCTGAACGCCTTCCTCGACGAGACCCGCGACGTCCTCAGGACGAGGAAGACCCTGAACGACACGTCCCGGATCGACACCGCCCAACGCGTGTTCCTGGAGAAGGACAACGTGCAGTTCAAGCCGCCGCTGGAGTGGAAGATGTACGGCGACGACTTCAGCATCAAGCGCTGACGGCCGACGGCGGGTCAGCGGCTCGCGCGCCTCAGTTCGTACCGCTCCTTCTCCGAGAGGCCACCCCACACGCCGAAGCGTTCGTCGTGGGTCAGCGCGTACTCCAGGCAGACGCTGCGCATGTCGCACGCGCCGCAGAGCCGCTTGGCCTCGCGGGTGGAGCTGCCGGGCTCGGGGAAGAAGAACTCCGGACCGGTCTGGGCGCACAGGGCGCTGTCCTGCCAGGACAGTTCGCCGTCGGCGGGGTCGGTGGGGAAAGCGGTCTTGATCGGCATGGCGTAGATGCTGCCCGGACCCGATCAACGTCCGCTCAACGAAAGTTCAACGCTGCCGCACGGCCGCACGGGCGAGGTGCGGGGCCCGTCGCGGCGGCCGGATGCCAGGAAAGCATGCGGACGCCGCGATCGCCGAAGGGTCGTGGTCACCCGGCGTGTGCCGGGGACCTGTCCCGGCCGCCCGGATGACGGTGGCGCCACACCCAGAAGACGGTGCAGGAGAGCAGGGCCCAGGCCGCCAGCACCAGGAACGGCTTCAGATGCTGATGGCCCTGGAAGTAGACCGCGGTGTGCTGCGCGTTGACCGAGGCGCCCGGCGGCAGCCACTGCCCGATGTGTCCCAGCAGGCTGGGCAGCAGCGGCCAGGACACCGCGCCGCCCGACGAGGGGTTGCCGAGCAGCACCATCAGCCCCCAGGTCGGCAGCATCGCCCAGCGGCCCATCAGGGTGTTGAACATGGTGAAGACCATGCCGGACGTGAACATGGTGAGCGCCAGGATCAGCCACGACTCCACGAACGGCAGGTCCAGCGCGCCCAGCAGCCAGTCCACCACCGCGGCAATGGCGAAGGCTCCCATGAGCGAGTAGGCGAGGGTGAAGGCGATGCGTTCCGCCGGGTTGAGTCCCCGCGCGTGGACGCTGAGCTGAATGGCTCCGACGAAGCCGATGATGACTGCGGCGAGGGAGATGTAGAACAGGGCGAGACCGCGTGGATCGCCCGCCTGGAGGGGTTTGACGTCCTTCACGGTGACGTCGACCCCGGCCGCCCGCCCCACCTTCGTCCCCGCCTCGGAGAGGATCTGGGCGACCGAGGCGCCGGACGCGCCGGAGACGTCCAGCTCCACCCCGCGGCCGGCCGTCCGCAGCACGGCGAAGGCCTGCTGCTCCTCCATCGCCTCGCGGGCGCGCGCGTCGGTGGCGTATCCGGTGATCTCCAGTGAGCCCGGCAGCGCCTTGTCCATTCCGGCGGCGAACGCCGTGAGCTGCGGGCTCCGCGCGTCCCCGACTACGGCCGCGGGGATCCGGTGCGGGGTGGGGTTGGCCATCGTGTACGTGTAGGAGCCGGCGAAGAGGCCCGCCGCGATCGCGAGGATGAAGATCAGCACCGTCGCGGGCAGGAACGGCGACTCCTTGAACGCGTCCCACTTCTCCGCCCCGGTGGCCGGCCGGCCGTGCGCACCGTGCCGGGGCTGCCCGGTTGCGTGGTTCGTGCCGTCGTCCGGGCCGTGGTCGGTCGCCGGTGTCTCACTGCTCATTCCTGGTCCTTCGCGGAGTCGGTCCTCTTCGCCCGGCTCGGGGCGACCCGTTTCGGCTCGCCCGGCATCTTGGGGTAGTCCGGCGGGTACGGCAGGTCGCCGAGGCCCCGGTCGCGCGCGTCGCGGTCCGCCAGCTCCAGGAACGCGTCCAGGGCGAAGCCTCGCTCGCCCGCGTACTCCTCCAGGTCGGCGTGCACGTCGCCGAGTTCGGCGAATCTGGCGGGCATGGTGGCCAGGTCGAAGTCCTCGGGGCGTACGTCGTCCAGCTCCTCCCAGCGCAGCGGGGCGGAGACCGGGGCGTGCGGTTTCGGACGGATCGAGTAGGCGGAGGCCATGGTGCGGTCGCGGGCGGTCTGGTTGTAGTCGACGAAGATCCGCGCGCCGCGTTCCTCCTTCCACCAGGCCGTCGTCACGGCGTGCGGCAGCCGTCGTTCCAGTTCCCTCCCGACCGCGATGGCGGCGCGCCGCACGGCGGTGAAGTCCTGGCGGGGGGCGATCGGCACGAAGACGTGCAGGCCGCGCCCGCCGGATGTCTTGGGCCAGCCGCGCAGGCCGTGTTCGTCGAGCAGTGCGCGCAGTTCGTGTGCGACGCGCACGGCGTCGGCGAAGTCGGTGCCGGGCTGCGGGTCGAGGTCGATGCGCAGTTCGTCGGGGTGGTCGGGGCGTGAGCGGCGTACGGGCCAGGGGTGGAAGGTCAGGGCGCCCAGGTTGGCTGCCCACAGGACGGCGGCGACCTCGGTGGGGCAGATTTCGTCGGCGGTGCGGCCGCTGGGGAAGGCGATGGTGGCGGTGGGCAGCCAGTCGGGGGCGCTGCGGGGGGCGCGCTTCTGGTAGAAGGACTCCCCGTCGACGCCGTCCGGGAAGCGTTCCAGGGTGGTCGGGCGGTCGTGGAGCGCGCGCAGGATGCCGGGGCCGACGGCGAGGTAGTACCGCGCCACGTCGAGCTTGGTGTAACCGCGCTCCGGGAAGTAGACCTTGTCCGGGCTCGACAGCCGCACGGCCCGCCCTCCCGCATCCAGCTCGATCGCCTCGCCCGTTCTGCCCATGTGCGCCACGGTAGGCCGAGCCTCCATATGCCGCATATCGGGATTTCAGGCAGGCTCGGGCCCATGGCATCGAACGTCCCGAGCGAACCGCACGTTCCGCACCGCATGAGCCTCCCGGTCATGCCGCCGGTGAAACCGATGCTGGCCAAGGCGGTGAAGAAGATCCCGTCGGGCATGAGCTACGAGGCCAAGTGGGACGGGTTCCGCGCGATCGTGCACCGGGACGGCCCCGAGATCGTGGTCGGCAGCCGTACCGGCAAGCCGCTGACCCGCTACTTCCCGGAGCTGGTCGCCGGACTCCTCAAGGAGCTGCCCGCCCGGTGCGTCGTGGACGGCGAGATCGTGATCGTCCAGGACGGGCGGCTGGACTTCGACCGGCTCTCCGAGCGCATCCACCCGGCGGACTCCCGGATCGGGCTCCTGGCCGAGCGGACCCCGGCGAGCTTCGTCGCCTTCGACCTCCTCGCCCTGGAGGACCTGGCGCTGTTCGACGTGCCCCTGCGACAGCGGCGCAAGGCGCTCGTCGACGTGCTGGAGGGGGCCGGGCCGCCCGTGCACCTGGCTCCCGCGACGACGGACCCGGAGCTCGCGCAGCGGTGGTTCGAGCAGTTCGAGGGGGCGGGCCTGGACGGGGTGATGGCCAAGCCGCTGTCCCTGCCGTACCGGCCGGACCAGCGGCTGATGTACAAGATCAAGCACGAGCGGACGGCGGACTGCGTCGTCGCGGGCTACCGGCTGCACAAGAGCGGCCCCGTCGTCGGCTCGCTGCTGCTCGGGCTGTACGACGCGGCGGGACGCCTCCAGCACGTGGGGGCGTCCTCCGCTTTCACCGTGGAGCGGCGCAGGGAACTCGTCGACGAGCTGGAGCCGTTGCGCCTGGCCCCGGGCGCCGCGCACCCGTGGGCGGACTGGGAGAACCCGGCCGCGCACGAGACGGACCGGTTGCCCGGCACTCAGAACCGGTGGAACGGAAGGAAGGACCAGTCGTGGGTGGCGCTGTCGCCGGAGCGGGTGTGCGAGGTGGCGTACGACCACATGCAGGGCACCCGGTTCCGGCACACCACCCGGTTCCGCAGGTGGCGGCCGGACCGGGTGGCGGAGAGCTGCACGTACGACCAACTGGAGGAGCCGGTGCGGTACGACCTGGCGGCCGTACTGGGTTCCGGGTGACGCGGCCGCGGTCCGCTGGCTAGCCGCGCGTCGTGACCTTCTCCCACTCCTCGCGGCTCGGCCCGTCCGGTACCGGCTCCCAGTCCGGGCGGGCCGCCAGCCACTCCGTCAGGTGCCGTTGCACCTCCGGGTCCGCGTACGCCTCCCCGGGGTGCACCTGCAGGTGCCTGACCTTGGCGCGGGCCCGCCCCACCACCGGGTCCCGCAGGCCGCACTCCATCATCGCGGCGCGCTGCCGGTCGCGGCCGGTCGGCGGCCTGGTGGACCGTTCGGCGTAACGCTGCCCCACCGCGTCGTCCGTCTCCACCTGTACGTCGAACCAGGGGCGCAGGGTGCGCACCGCCCATCGGTGGTACGCGGCGGCGAACGCGGGCCCCGCCGGGTCCGGGGACTCGCCCACGTGCCGGGCCAGCCACTGGGCGGCCCACAGAGACAGGGACATGCCCTGTGCCATGGTCGGGTTGGTGTGGATGAAGCTGTCGCCGAGCGCGAGGAGGCCGGTGACGACGGGCCCCTGGGCGTCGACCAGGGCGCTCCAACGGTTCTCCAGCCCGGCCATCGGCAGGACGCCGGACAGCGGCTCGGCGCCGAGATCGAGCCAGGCCGCCCCGATGCCGTGGGTCCGGGCGGCCGCCTCGAAGACGGCGGTGTCGCGTATCGCGGTGCGGGTAGGGTCGTCCGTGTGCAGGATCAGCCCGAGCGCGAAGGAGCGGTTGTCGGCGGGGAAGACCGCGCACGCGCCGAAGGGGCTGCCGGAGACCACGAGGGGACCGCGCGGGCCTCCCTGCTCCCCCTCGGGCAGCCGGTACCAGCGGCTGTAGTAGGCGAGGCCGGTCGGGTGCCGCTCGACCACGGGCGGCCGGCACCCGGCGTCGGCCAGCCACTGGGCGGTGGATCCGCGTCGTCCGGCGCAGTCGACGACGAGGTCCGCCCGGTGGTCGCCGTGGTCGGTGCGCAGACCGGTCACCCGGGGCACCCGGGGGCCGTTCGGGCTTCCCGGCCCGGCGGGGGCCTCTGCGGCGGGCTCGGTGACCAGACCCGTGACGCGTGCGCCGTGGCGCACGGTGGCGGTCGGTTCGGCGCGCAGGGCGTCGTACAGGACCGTCTCGACGAGGATGCGGCGGGCCTGGATCAGGACGAGGTCGTCGTCACCGGGACGGGCGGGGTGTGCCTGCGCCCCGTACCAGTCCATCTCGCGGTACTCCTCCGCGCCGCGACGCAGCAACTCGTTGCGCACGTCGGGCAGTTCGGCCTTGAGTACGGTACGGGCGGCGCCGATGAGCAGGTGCGGCTGCACGGCCTGCGGCACGGTGGCGGCTCGCGACCAGCGGAAGAAGTCCGCGTCCAGGTCGCCCGAGGGGGCCCGGGGGTCCCTTTCGAAGACAGTGACGGGGTGTCCGCGCCGGGCGAGGAGCAGGGCCGTGGCCAGTCCGGCGATGCCGCCTCCGATCACTGCGAATTCAGTCATGTCCCCTACTCCTCAACGGGTTTGCCGCCGGGGCCACAGGCGCCCCGACTCCTGTCCACTCCCCCGGTGGCCCCCTGCCGCAAACTCCGGACGCCTGCGCCGGCCTCGTGGCAGGCGTCCTTTCAGGTCACGACCACGGTGCAGTACTTGCGCGCGGTGGAGCTGGTCCCCGCGTACAGCACGAGGTCGCCGGGTTCGACGACGAAGCGGCCGTCGAGCGCGTTCGTCCAGAAGCCGACGTCCTGCGCGGAGAGGGTGAAGCGGACCGTGGTGCGCTCGCCCGCCGGGAGGGTGACCCGGCGGAAGCCGCGCAGCCGGCGGACGGGCTGGACGAGGGTGGCCGCCGGGTCGTGGACGTAGAGCTGGACGACCTCGTCGCCGTCCCGCTCGCCGGTGTTGCGGACCTCGACCTCGACGTCGAAGGTCTCGCCCCGCCGCAGGTCGGCGGCGGAGATCCGGGGGGTGTCGGTCTTCGGGTCGCCGGTCTCGAACGTGGTGTAGCTCAGGCCGTACCCGAAGGGGAACTGCGGGGTGCGGTCGACGTCCAGGTAGCCGGTGACGTAGGTGTTGCCGGGGTTCTCGGGGTCGTGGGGGCGGCCGGTGTTCTCGTGGTTGTAGTGGACGGGGAGCTGGCCGACGTTCCGGGGGAAGGAGGCGGGGAGTTTGCCGCCCGGGTTGACCTTGCCGTAGAGGACGTCGGCGACGGCGTGGCCGCCCTCGATGCCGGGGTGCCATGCCTCCAGGACGGCGGGAGCGGTCCGCAGCCAGTCGCCGAGGGTGAGCGGACGGCCGTTGAGGAGGACGACGACGAACGGTGTGCCGGTGGCGGCGACCGCCGCGATCAGCTTCTCCTGGCCGTCGGGAAGGCTCAGGTCGCTGCGGGAGGCGGCCTCGCCGCTGAGCTCCGCGCCCTCTCCCACGACCACGACGATCAGGTCCGCGCTCTTGGTGGCGCCCACGCCGTACGTCACCTTGGCGCCTCGTGCGGCGGCCTCCCGTACTCCTGCCAGCACGCTCACCGGCGGGAACCTGTCGCCGCCCGGACCCGCCCAGGTCCCTTGCAGGTCCCGGGAGTCGGCGAACGGGCCGACGACGGCCACCGAGGTGCCGGGGGCGATCGGCAGCACCCCGCCGTCGTTCTTCAGCAGCACCATCGAGCGGGCGGCGACCTCGCGGGCCGCCTTGCGGGCCTCGGGGGTGGGCACTTCGATGACGGCCGACTCGTCGGCGTACGGCCTTTCGAAGAGTCCGAGGGCGAACTTGAGGCCCAGAACGCGGGCCACCGCGTCGTCCAGCCGTTCCTCCCTGATCCGGCCCGAAGCGAGCAACTCCGCTCCGTGGTCCGCGAGATGGGTGCTGACCATCTCCATGTCGACGCCTGCGGTCAGGGCGATGCGGCCCGCGTCCGCGCCGTCGGCGGCGAAGCCGTGCGGCAGGAGTTCGCCGACGCCGTTCCAGTCGCTGACGACCACGCCGTCGAACTCCCAGTCCTCCTTGAGGATTTCGGTGAGCGTGTGGGAGTTCGCGTGGGCGGGAATGCCGCTGATCGTGTTGAAGGACGCCATGACGGTGGCGCAGCCGGCGTCGAGCGCGGCCTTGAAGGGCGGCAGGTAGAGGTTGCGCAGGCGGGACTCGGACACGTCGACGGTGTTGTAGTCGCGCCCGCCCTCGGCTCCTCCGTAGGCGACGAAGTGCTTGGCACAGGCGGCGACGCGGTCCTGGGCGGTGAGGTCGCTGCCCTGGTAGCCGCGGGTCTTGGCGGCGGCGAAGGCGGCCGTCAGGTACGGGTCCTCGCCGCTGCTCTCCGCGATGCGGCCCCAGCGGGGTTCGTGGGTGACGTCCGTCATCGGGGAGAACGTCCAGTGGACGCCGTTGCTGCGGGCCTCCTTCGCGGAGACCTCGCCGTCGGTGCGCGCGGTCTCGGGGTCGAAGCTGGCGGCCTGGGCGAGCGGGATCGGGAAGGTGGTCCAGAAGCCGTGGATGACGTCGAGGCCGAAGACGAGCGGGATGCCGAGGCGGGACTCCTCGACGGCGATCCGCTGGAGGGCGTTGCTGTGCCGGGCACCGATGATGTTGAGGACCGAGCCCAACTCGCCTTTCCGCGCCGCTGCTTCGGCGACGGCGGTCTGGTCGCCGCCGGGGCCGGTCGCGCCGGTCCAGGCGAGCTGCTGGAGCTGTCCGAGCTTCTCGGCGACGGTCATCCGGCCGATGAGCGCGCGGATCTCGTCCTCGTGGCCGGCGTGCCCTGCGGCCGACGCCGGCCCTGTTCCGGCGGCGGCCGTCGCCGCCGCTCCGCCGGTCATCGCGGCGAGAAAGGTACGCCGTCCCACGTCTCCGTCACCCATGCTGTCTGCACCCTTTTGGATCGGTCGAGCCCGCTGACTGCCTTGGAGGCTCTCATACGCGGGCGAGCAGATCGTCCAACGGGCGTGGCACGTGTTCCGGGTCGAGGGCCTCGACCATCGCCCGCGCGTAGTGCTGCTTGCGTCCGCTGGTGGTGCCCATGAAGCGGCGAAGCCGCTGGTGTTCCGTCCTGGGCCGCTGGGCGGGCTGGTTGCGGAAGGTGCGCAGCGACCTCAGGTCGCCCTCGGTGCGGGCCACCTGTTCCACTCCTTCGACGCCCAGGGCGCGGATCTGTTCGTCCTCCAGGTCGGCGTCGCACACGTGGAAGCCGAGCCGTTGAAGCTCCTCGGCGGTGCGCGGGCTGCCCAGTCCCGCGCGTTCCAGGGCGCGCCGGAAGAAGCCCGTCTCGGCCGCGTCGCAGAGTCCGGCGATCCGCAGGCCCAGGCCCTGCGGGCCGAGCAGAGCGAGGAAGCGGCCGACGCTGGTCGCTCCGCCGAGCGGTACGACGCATACGCCCTCCGCCGCCAGGTCCCGTCCCCGTCGCAGGGCCAGCGCTTCGAGTGCGGCCCGGTCGCTGACGCCTTCGACGAGGACGACCGTGCGCAGACCGCCGCCGTCGGCCGTCCTGCGGGCGACACCGGCGGCCTGGTGGGCGCCCGGCCCCGCCGCCGCCCAGGCGACGGCCGCGGCACGGAATCGACTCACCTCGCCCGCTTTGTCCGCCCCACCCGCCTCGCTCACCTCGTGCCACTGCTTCGTTGCGTCCACGGGGCCAGTGTCCCAGCCGCGTCAAAGGGTTAAGCGTGACGTCGCGTCACCGCGCCGAGGCGCGGACTCACCACCCTTCTGCCGGTTTCGCCCAGCTCCTGGCCGCGGAGTGGATCAAACTGTGGGCGCTGCGCTCGACCCGGTGGGCCTTCCCCGGGGCCGCTGCGGTCGTCGTCGGGATCGCCGCGAACGGCTCGCTCGCCGATCACCGCAACTGGCCGGACTACCACGAGGGCATCCGCGCGTACTTCGTCCCGGCGTGGGCCATCCGGGACGTCTTCCCGCTCGCCTCCGCCATGGTCGTCATGCTGGTCGTCGGCACGCTGGGCGCGCTGTGCGTCGTCAGCGAGTACGGGAGCGGCCTGATCCGTACGACGTTCGCCGCCGTTCCGGCACGCCGGTCGGTGCTGTCGGCGAAGGTGGTCGTCATGGCGGCGGTCACATCTCTCTTCGGGGTGCTCGTCGTGGCGGCGTCCTTCGCGGTGTCGCAGGCGATCCTGTCGGGGCGTGGCGCCCATCTGTCACCGGGTGATCCGGACGTGCTGCGCTCACTCGCCGCGTCGGCGTCGCTGGCGCCGGTGAGCGCACTGGTCGGTCTGGGCATCGGGGTGCTGCTCCGGCACGGGGCGGCGACCGTGGCGGTGACCGCGCTGGTTCTCCTCCTGCTGCCGTCGTTCGTCAGCGCGAGCGAGGCGTGGACCGCGGCGCTCACGTACGCGATGCCGTTCCACGCGTGGAGCCAGCTGGCCGAGATCCCGCCGTCCTTCCACCCGCCGGGCCCTTTCGAGCCTTCCGTGTTCCACTCGTGGGCCGTGCTCGCGGCGTGGCCCGGAGTCGCGGTGGCGGCCGCACTGGCCGTCGTGCGGCGAAGAGATCTGTGAGCGCGTTGGGCCGTCACCGGGCGGACCGCCCCCACGTGCGCACGCGGGGCGGCGGTGTGAAGGTGCGAGGGTGACCACTGCCAGCGAGAACGCCAGCGAGAACGCGGCCGCCGTGCGGGCCGCCGCCGAGCCCGTGCCGCCCGTCCTCGACGGACGCAGACGCAACATCGTCTTCGGGACGATCATGCTCGGCGTGCTCCTGGCAGCCCTGGACCAGACGATCGTCGGTACGGCACTGCCGACGATCGTCTCGGACCTCGGCGGAGCGGCCCACATGTCGTGGGTGGTCACGGCGTATCTGCTGGCGGAGACCGTCGCGACGGTACTGGTCGGCAAGTTCGGCGACCTCTTCGGCCGGAAGATCATCTTCCAGGTGTCGGCGATCGTCTTCATCACGGGCTCGTTCCTGTGCGGTCTGGCGACCGACATGACGCTGCTGATCGTCTGGCGAGGAGTGCAGGGCATCGGCGCGGGCGGTCTGATGGTGACCGCGATGGCGCTGATCGCGGACGTGATCCCGCTGCGGGAGCGCGGCAAGTACCAAGGTGCGATCGGCGCGGTGTTCGGTGTCTCCACGGTGGTCGGCCCACTGCTCGGCGGTCTCTTCACCGACCACCTGAGCTGGCGCTGGGCGTTCTACGTGAACGTGCCGATCGCGATCCTGGTGGTGCTGGCGGCGGCCCGGACGATTCCCTCGGTGAAGTCGGCGAGCAAGCCCCGCATCGACTACCTCGGCATCGCGCTGGTCGCGCTCGGCTCCAGCGCCCTCGTCCTGGCGACGAGCTGGGGCGGCAACGAGTACGCCTGGGGTTCGGCCGTCATCGTCGGACTGTTCGTGGGCGGTGTCGTCGCGCTGGCGCTGTTCTGCATCGTGGAGACGCGGGCCGCCGAGCCGATGCTGCCGATGAAGCTGTTCGCCAACCCGGTCTTCACGGTCTGCTCGATCCTCAGCTTCATCGTGGGTTTCGCGATGCTCGGAGCGATGACCTTCCTGCCGACGTACCTCCAGTACGTGGACGGGGACTCCGCCACCTGGTCCGGCGTGCGCACCCTGCCGATGGTTGTCGGGCTGCTCATCGCGTCGATCTTCAGCGGCAACGTGGTCAGCAAGACGGGCACCTACCGGATCTTCCCGATCATCGGGTCCGCCGTGATGGGGCTCGGGCTGTACCTGCTGTCGCTGATGGGCCCGGCCACCGGCACCTGGCTGGAATCGCTGTACATGTTCGTGCTGGGCGTCGGCATCGGCCTGTCCATGCAGGTACTGACGATCGCGGTGCAGAACACGGTGGACTACGCGGAACTGGGCACCGCGACCTCCGGTGTCACCTTCTTCCGTACCCTCGGCAGTTCCTTCGGCGCGGCCGTCTTCGGCACCATCTACGCCAACTCGCTGGCGCCGAACCTCCAGGACGGGGTGACGGCGGCCGTGCGCCTGGCGCCTGCCGGAACGGACCCGGCAACCGTCGCACGGGCCGCCCAGAACCCGCAGGCACTGCACGGGCTGCCGGCCGAGCAGGTGGCGCCGATCGTGCAGGCGTATGCGGACACGCTCAGCACGGTGTTCCTGTGGACCGTGCCGGTGGCACTGCTGGGATTCGTGGTGTCCCTGTTCCTCAAGCAGGTGGAGCTGCGGGACTCGGCGCGGGTGGGGTCCGCGGACCTCGGTGAGGGGTTCGCACACCCGTCGCCCGGCGGACGGGCCGGGTCGTCGCAGGCCCTGGAACTGGCGGTCGCGAAGATCGTCCGGGCGAAGGGCACGCACACCGCCCGCCGGATCGTGACGGACTCCGACACCCGGCTGGACGTCGCGGGCGCCTGGGCGGTCATGCAGGTGGACCTGTTCACCCGGATGGTCGGGCACGCGTCGCTGGGGCTGATCGCGGCGCGGCGGAACGTGCCGCCCGAGGTGCTGCTGCCGGTCTTCGACCGCATGGTCGAGGAGGGGTATCTGACCCGGGAAGGAAACTTCCTCTCGCACACCGAGGCGGGTGCGCGGGAGGCGGGCGTCATCACGGCGGCGTGGTCGCAGTGGCTGTGCGCCCAGTTGGAGCAGGACGCGGGGCGGCCGAGGAGCGCGGAGCTGCGCGCGGCGGCGGACCGGATCGCGAAGAGGTTGCTGGCCGAGGACCTGGCGCAGAATCTGCCGACGCAGGAGCCGTCGCCGACGGGAGCCACCTTGGCGCGGTAGGGGGAGGGTGGGGGTGGGCCCCTCGCGGGGCCCCCCGTGCGGGGGCTGCGGATGCAGCGCTGCGAGTGCGAGGGCGGGGCGCGGCTGGACGACGGGCGGTTCGGGGACGCGGTCGACGTCCAGGAAGCCCGCTTCACCATGGAGGTCGCCCGGGGGCCGGCCGTACCGGAGACCTCGTCACGGCATGCCCCCGGTCCGGCAGCTGTGGCGCGGCGAGGGTGGGGTGGGGTGGGACGAGGCGAGGTCAGGGTGCGCGTGCGCGGCCGGTGCCGTTCCGGGGGTCCGTACGGGCAGGTCCTCCGGTACGGAGGGGGTGGCGCGCCGGGCTGGTGCGTGTGCCGTTCGCAGGCATGGGCGGCCGGGTTCGCCCGTACGCGCAGCCTCGACGCCGTGCTTGGCGCGCCGGGCCGGTGCGCGTGTGCGGCCGGTGCCATCACGGAGCCCCGGACGGCCACGTCCTCCCCTGCGCGTCACCTCGACGCGCGGGTGGCGCGCCGGGGCGGTGCACGTGCCGCGCGGGTGCCGTTCTAGAGACCCCGTACCGGCAGGTTCTCCAGTCGCCATGTCCCCGGGTCCATCGCACGGGTGGCGCTGCCCGCGCGTCGCAGGGTCGGGAAGCGGTCCAGGATGCGGGCCAGGGCGACCTCCGTCTGGAGGCGGGCGACCGCCGCCCCGAGGCAGAAGTGCGCACCGTGGGCGAAGCTCAGATGCGGTGTGGAGCCCGGCACCCGTCGTACGTCCAGCCGGTCCGGGGCCGCGAACGCGCGGGGGTCCCGGTTGGCCGCCGCGACCACGGCCGTGACCGCCTCCCCCTTCGCGACCCGTACCCCGTGCAGGGTGACGTTCTCGGTCGCGTACCGCGGGATGGTCAGCAGGGTCGGCCCCGCCCACCGGGTCAGCTCCTCCACCGCTCGGGGCAGCAGGGAGCGGTCGGCCTGGAGCGCCGCCAGTTGCTCCGGGTGGTCCAGCAGTGCGTGCACCGCGTTCGCGACCAGGTGGGTGGGCGACTGACCCGCCATGACGACGTGCCAGACCAGGGTCACCAGTTCGTCGTCGCTCAGCCGGTCCCCGTCCTCGTCCTGGGCCCGGATCAGATCCGTGAGCAGGTCGTTGCCCGGTACGGCCCCAGCGGCGAAGTCCCTCCGCCGCTGGGCGACGGCGGCCTTCGCGCCGCCCACGATCCCCGGGATCGCCGCCGCGAACTCCTTGCCCCCGCCGGTCGCGACCGTCCTGCCGTAGGCACGCCACTGAAGCCGGTCCTCCTCGGGGATGCCGACCCACTCACAGATGACGTCCATGGGCAGGTGTCCGGCGAAGTGCGGCAAGAGGTCGACGGAGCCGTCCGGGGCGGTGTGCGCCGCAAGGTCGTCGAGCAGCCGGTCGACCGTCGCCTCGATGCGGGGGCGGAACGCGGCTGCCCGGCGTGCGCCGAACGCCGGGGCGACCAGCCTGCGCAGCCGCAGGTGCTCGGGGCCGTTCATCTCCGCCATGGTCCGCATGTACGGAAGGCAGTCGTCGGGGACTTCGGGACGCAGGAAGCTGTCGCTGCGGATCTCGAAACGCGGGTCGCCCAGCAATGCTCGGGCCTCCGCGTACCGCGTGACCCCCCACATTCCGCCGAAGCCGGGGGCCGTCAACCGGGCCACGGGGCCCTGTTCGCGGGCGCGGCCGTAGACGGCGAAGGGGTCACAGATCACCTCCGGGTCGGAGAGGAGCACCTCCGGGACCTCGGCACCCTGCGCGGCGGTCGCGGCCTGCGCGTCGGTCGCAGCCTGTGCGGTCTCTGCGATATCTGCGATATCTGCGATCTGCGGAGTCTGCGCGGTCTGCGCGACCTCGTCGGCCGTCGCGCCGCTGGGGGCCCCGGACGGGTCGTGGGCGGACGCTGTGTGGGACATGATCGGACCCCTTCATTCGGATGATGTTCGCACATGATGCCATCATCTGAATGGTCTGAGTATCTTGATTCGCGAACGAATGCCGGAGACGTACCGACGAAGGAGCGACATGGGCCGGTTGACCAGGGCCGAAGTACAGGAACTCAATCGCCGGAAAGTCCTCGAAGCGGCGCGCGAGGAGTTCGGCGCGTGCGGGTTCCGCGACGCCAAAATCGACCGGATCGCGGAACGCGCGGGGCTCACCCGGGGCGCCGTGTACTCCAACTTCCCCGGCAAGCGGGCCCTGTACTTCGCCGTCCTGGCCGACCTCGCCGCCCGTACGCCGACGCCCTCTCCGCCGGAGCACGTCGGCACCGCCCGCGAGGCGCTGGGCGCGCTCGCCCGGGTCCGGGTCTCCCGGTTCCCGTTGACGGGAGCGCCGGAGCCGGAGGAGCGGCTGGCCATGGACCTGCCCTCGGTGGTACTGGCCGACGTGCGGACCCGGCAGCCCTACGGTCAGCTGCTGAAGCTGCACGCGACGGTGCTCGGATTGGCACTGGAACGCCTGGGAACGAGCAACCGACGATTGGTTCCGATGGCGGAGACCGTGCTCACCCTGTTGCACGGGGCCGATCAACTCGCCGCCGCCGCACCGGGTTTCGTGGACCCGTTCCAGGTCGTCGCCGCGTGCGAGCAACTCGCCGAACTCGCCCCCCAGGACGGCGACTGGGCTCCGCCGCACCTTCCGTACGTACCGAAGGCCCGCCCCGTCGACGAGCCATGGACCCCGCCGGCCGCCACGGACGCCCTGCGCGGCGAGGCGGCACGCCTCGCGGACGACGGGGTGGTGGCGGTACTGGGGCTGCATCGCCTGGAGGCCGCCGAGGAGGCGGTACGGGCGGTCGCGCGGCCCGAGGACGCGGCCGTGACCGTGGTCCTGGTGACCGGCGAGCCGGGCGAGCTGGGGCCGCTGGCCCGGCTGACGGTGGCGGAGCTGGGCACGGGACTGCGGCAGGCGTTCCCGCGGAACTCCTGGCCTTCGGTGCGCATCGTCCACGACGAGTCGCAGGCGGTGGCCGCCGCCGTGGGCCTCTCGGCGGTCAGCGACGCGACGGAGACGGCGGTACGGATCGCGGGCGGCCGCATCGTCGCACGCGCGGAAGGCAGAGGAGCGTGCCACGCGGCGGCGCGCGCCTGACCCATGACGCACGACGACACGGCAGACGGCACGGGGCTACGGGCGCGCGGGATCGCCGGGCGACGCGGGCACGCCGGGCGGGGCAGCGGGGGACGGCCGCGCGGCGGGCACGCACGCGATGGCTACCGGAACGACACCGCGAGCGCGGCGCGACGGCCCCACGCGCACGTAGGCGGCCCACCGTCGCACGCCGCCGACGCGACGAAGACGCCCCCGGCACGGTTCGTCCGCCCGGTGGCCGGCGTCCGGTGTCCCCGGGGAGCCCCGCCGTCCCGGCTATGTCTCGACGCGGGACTCCGGGCCGGGCCGGGGCGCCGGGCGCGCAGCCCCCTCCCCCGGCGCCGTGCGCCACACCCGTACGAACCGGGCGGCCGCGAGCCAGAACGTCGTCGGCAGGAACACCAGGTCGCCCACGATCGTGATCGCGGAGAACATCGGCAGCGCCATGAGGAGTCCGATCCCCGCATGCGTGGCCAGCATCACCAGCAGGACCACGTACTTGAGTCTCCTGTTGAAGACCAGCGCGGCGAAGAGGAGTTGGGAGAACACCGTCACATACGCCAGGAACGCCGCGAAGGTGCCGTGGCTGACGATCCATGCCGACAGCTCCGGGAACGTCGAGAAGTCGTCGCTCAGCATCGCGTAGTGGATCGCGGTGCCCTCCCGCCAGGAGGCGCCACGGATCTTGTACATGGCGGCCGAGGTGTAGACGACCATCACCTGGAGGGCGATGACGCCCAGGCCCGCGTTGTGCAGGAAGGTCACGGCGCGCCGCCGCATTTCCTCCGTCTCGTCGCCCCAGGGAAGCCGTCCGCCGGTTCCGGTGCGCCGCGCCCGTCGGCGTGCGTCGAGGGACCAGTGCCGCCCACTGGCGCAGAAGGCCAGGTAGTTCGCGAAGAGCAGGCTGAGCAGGGCCCAGCCGCTGTTGGCCATGCAGCCGCGGAAGTAGAAGGCGACCACGACGCACACGAAGAGCACGCCCATCAGCCTCGTGTGCCACCCCAGCGCGTACAACACGCCGACCGCGAGCGCGATCGTGTACCAGCCGTAGAAGACGGCGGGGCTCTCCGTCACCAGCAGCCCGTACCACCAGCCGAAGGCCCCGTCCCAGCCGCGTGCCCGCATGGTCTCCGCGAAGAGCGCGGCGGTGAAGGGCGAATCGGGCCCCCAGAGACGGCTGGCGTGCGGGAGTTCACGCAGCAGGTGCACCGTGAAGAGCCCGGCGAGTCCGATGCGGAGCGCGGCGGCACTGTAGGGGGCGAGCGGGCGCAGGGTGAGGCCGCGGAGAGCGTCCGCGCCGCGGCGCGCGAGCAAGTGCACCCGCGCACGCCCGAGTCGCAGGGCCTGACGGGTCGTCACGAAGGCAGCCCCCATACCCCGAGCGTGCGGTAGCGGGGCGCAGGGACGGCCTCGGGGTTCCCGGGCGCGGGGATGAGGGTGGACCGGGTACGGAGTTCCACCGCGTCGCCGAGGGGTGCGCCCATGTCGTGCAGGCGGACCCGGACGACGTTGAGCAGGTACTGGGTGGGGGCATCGCGGAGCCCGTCGGCGCTCCCGGAGTCCGGGCGGGCCGCGGACGCCTGGTAGGAGGACACCGCGCGGCGCAGGACGAGTTGCTCCTCGATGCTGGGCAACAGGTCGCCGCGGTAACGGGAGTGGTCGTACGCGCTGAGGTCACGCCACGGTCCGAACGTCCCGTCGACGCGGGTGCGGGCCTCCAGGTGGAGGTTGTAGCGCGACGGATCGGGGGCGAAGATGCTCCAGTCCTGCGGGAACATCGGCCGCATCCACCAGTCGACCTGTTTCGCGTACGTCCTGGCGAGCGGAAAGTCCGAGGCGACGTGGAGCAGCAGCATCGCCGCGTGGACGGTCGCGAGGAGGGCGACCAGGGTCACGGCGGCCCGGCACAGCCGCCGCCGGACGCCGGTGAGCGGGATGCCGCGCGGGGCGAGGGGGTCCGCCGGCCCGGCCGAGCCCGCCGGTTCGGCCGGGCCGGGGGATGCGGGTGAGCCCGGTGGCGCGAGGGGGTCCGGCGGGGATATGGCGGGCTCGGCCACGGTGTGCTCCTCGTGTGCCCGGGGGCACGCATGCGGTACGACGCGCCCAGGGTATCGGTGGGGCAGGAAGCGCATTTCGGGGCCGGGGGCGCGACGACGGCAGGCGTGGGCTGCTGACGGGGCGCGCTCGGAAGGGCTTCGCCCCGAACCGGCGGGCCGGGACCTGGCGGGGCCCGTCCCTCCGGGCGCGGCCGTCGGTCCGCGCCCGGAGAGTCGGGACGGGGACTGCCCACGGCGGGAGCTGCCGGGCGCGCGGAGCGGCAGACCGGCGTCGCCTACCCCACCGGTCGGATGCGGTACGTCTCCCCCGTCCGCGTCGGCAGATGCAGCACGCCTCCCCCGGCGGCGTGCGTCGTCGGCGCCTCTCCCGAACGCGCCACCCGCACCCGGCCGTCGAGAGCGGGGTGGCGGATCACGGCCGTGCCTCCGCTGCCCGAGGCGAGGCGGATCTCGGTCGGCCGGCCCCGTCGCCAGTCGACCCCGATCGTGAAGTCGCCCCGCGCGCGCAGCCCGTCGTAGGAACCGGCGTCGGACCATGCGGCGGGCAGGGCAGGGAGGACGTGGACCGTGCCGTGCCTGCTCTGGAGCAGCATCTCGGCGATGCCCGCGGTGGCGCCGAAGTTGCCGTCGATCTGGAACGGCGGGTGGCTGTCCCAGAGGTTGGGCAGGGTGGAGTCCTTGAGCTGTTCGCGGAGCATCCTCGCGGCCTGGTCGCCGTCGCCGAGCAGAGCCCAGAAATTGATCTTCCATGCCTTGCTCCAGCCGGTCCCCCCGTCGCCGCGCGCCCTGAGAGAGACCTCGGCCGCCGCGGCGAACTCCGAGCCCGGCTCGATCTGTCGGCCCGGGTGAAGGGCGAAGAGGTGCGAGACGTGCCGGTGGGTGTCGTCCAGATCGTCCAGATCGTCCTTCCACTCCTGGAGCTGCCCCCAGCCGCCGATACGGAGACCGGGGTCGAGACGAGCGAGGACGCCGGAGATCCGTTCCCGCAGCTCGGCGTCCACGCGCAGGATCCGGCCCGCCTCCGCGGTGTTGATGAGCAGGTCGTACACGATCTGTTGCGAGAAGGAGGCGCCTGCCGTGAAGGCGCCCTGCTCGGGCGAGTAGCTGGGTGAGACGACGAGTGCGCCGTCGCGCGGGTCGGTGTGCAGCTGGGGCAGCCAGAACAGGGCGGCCTCCTTCATCGCCGGGTAGGCCTGCTCGCGCAGGAAGTCCTCGTCGAGGCTGAACAGGTAGTGCTCGTAGTGCTGTTGGAGGAGCCACCCGTTGGCCTCGGGCATCCAGAAGGAGGTCGCCCAGTCGTGTACACCGGTGAAGCCGAAGGGGTTGGTGTTCTGGTGGACGACCCACCCCTCGGCCGCTTCGAACATCGTCCGTGCCGTGGTGCGGCCGGGGGCGCGCAGCGCGTCGACGAAGGCGTAGTAGGGGTGCGCGGTCTCGGCGAGATGGGTGGTCTCGGCGGGCCAGTAGTTCATCTGGAGGTTGATGTTGGTGTGGTAGTCGGCGTTCCAGGGAGGGGTGGCGGAGTTGTTCCAGACGCCCTGGAGGTTGGCGGGGAGTGCGTCGGCGCCGGGGCGTGAGGACGCGATGAGCAGGTAGCGGCCGTAGTGGAAGTAGAGGTTCTCCAGGGCGTGGGCGGTGGGCGGTGCGGGGTCTGCCCGGTAGGCGGCGAGCAGTTCGTCGGTGGATGTCCGGGCGGGCGTCCGCGGGCCGAGGTCGAGGCGGACGCGGTCGTAGAGCCCGCGGTGGTCGGCGAGGTGCGCGGCGCGCAGCCGGGGGTACGGCAGGCTCGCCGCGCGGGTGACGGCGGCGGTGACGCGGGGGTGCGGGTCGTCGCCCCGGTACGCCGGGAAGCGGTGGGCGTAGTCGGTCGCGGCGGAGAGGACGAAGGTGACGCTGTCCGCGTCGGTGACGGTGATCCGGCCGGCGTTCTCGGTGCGGGTGCCGCCCTCGTGGACGACCTGGACCTGGACCTCGTACCGCAGTCCGTTGCCTGCGAGGGCTCCGGCGACGGTGAGGCGACCGTCGCCGGCGGTGGTCCTCGCGCCGCTGTGGGCGGAGTCGACGCGCAGGGTGAAGGAGACCGAGCCGGGGCGGTCGGCGGTGAGGCGTCCCGCGACGACCCGGGCGGGGTGGGAGACGAAGTACTCGCGCACGTGGGTGGTGCCGGCCGCGTCGCGGTACGTCACGCCTGCGAGGGCGTGGCGCAGGTCGAGGTGGCGGCGGTAACCGGCGGGGAGGGTGGCGGGGGCGCCGGGGAAGTCGAGGAGCAGGGAGCCGAGGTTCTGGTAGTCGCCGAAGCCGGGGATGCGGCCGGCGGGCGTGCGGTAGGCGGGATTGCCGAGCCGCCGGGAGACCTCGTCGGGGTGCATGGACCCCTTCTCGTCGATGAGGGCGCGTATCTCGTCGAGCGCTCCGGGCCGGGGTACGGGCCAGTTGCCGTGGTCGTAGCCCTCCTCGCTGCCGGGCCCGCCGGTCCACAGCGACTTCTCGTTCAGCTGGAGCTGTTCGGTGGCGACCGTGCCGAAGACCATGGCTCCGAGGTCTCCGCCGCCGAGGGGGAGGGCCTCGCTCTCCCAGTCGGCGGCGGGTCTGTCGTACCAGAGGGTGTGCCCGTCGGCGGGATCCGACGGGACGGGGCCGGACGGCACCGTGTCGGCCGCGCCCGCCGGGTACGCGACGGCGGGCGGGGCGGCACTCGTGCCGGGCGGGTCGGACCGGGTGCACGCGGGGTGCCGGGGCGGCGTCATGACGCATCTCTCCAGAGATCGGACCAATGAGGCTCGAATCTAGGAGCCCGGACGGTGTATGCGCCAGGGCGCGGGGGACTTCGGCGCGTGGCGTCCTCAGTGGTCCGATCTCGCGGGTGGCCGTTCGTCGGCATACGGTCGCTGGGCGACGCGTGCGGTGCGGTGGATGACCGCCCGCCGACGTTCAGGACCGGGCAGCTTTCGGATCCGCTCCCCCGCCGCAGGTGTAGGGGCGTGAAGTTCGGATACCCGCCCGCCCGACCGAGGATCGCCGGCGCAGGCCGGGGCCCGCCAGCCGCACGACGAGGGGAGCCGGACGATGAGCAAGCACGTGGTGGTCACCGGGGCGACGGGGAACGTGGGGACCAGCGTGATCCGTGCGCTGGGCGCGGACCCGGAGGTCGGCTCGGTGCACGGACTGGCCCGCCGGATTCCCGAGGTGAGTGAGCCCAGGACGACGTGGGTCCAGTCGGACCTGGGCGCGGCCGGCGACCCGGACAAGCACCCGGGGTCGGTGGACGAGCTGGCGAAGCTGTTCGAGGGCGCGGACGCGGTGATCCACCTGGCGTGGCTGTTCCAGCCCACGCACCGGCCCGAGGTCACCTGGCGCACGAACGTACTCGGCTCGATCCGGGTCTTCCAGGCGGCGGCCCGCGCCCGGGTGCCCGCCCTGATCCACGCCTCGTCGGTCGGCGCGTACTCGCCGGGCCCCAAGGACGTCGCGGTCGACGAGACCTGGCCGACGCACGGCTGGCCCGATGCCGCCTACTGCCGGGAGAAGGCGTATCTGGAACGCGTGCTGGACGTGCACGAACACCGGCATCCGGAGCAGCGGGTGGTGCGGATGCGGCCGGCGTTCCTGTTCAAGCAGGAGTCGGCGAGCGAGCAGCGGCGGCTGTTCGCGGGTCCGCTGCTGCCCCACCGTCTCGTGCGCCCCAAGGCGTTGCCCGTCGTGCCGGACATTCCGGGGCTGCGGGTGCAGGCGCTGCACACGGACGACGCGGCGCGCGCGTACCGGCTGGCGGTGCTGCGGGACGTGCGCGGCGCGTTCAACCTGGCGGCGGACCCGCCGGTGGACGCGCGGGTGCTGGCCGAGATGTTCGGGGCGAAGGTCGTACGGACGCCGAGCGCGGTGGCGCGCACGGCGCTGAGGGCGGGCTGGGGCGCCCGGCTGCTGCCCGCGTCGCCGCACCTGTTCGACGCGGTGCTGGGGCTGCCGCTGATGGACTGCACCCGGGCCGGGGAAGAGCTGGGCTGGGTGGCGGAGCGGACGTCCGTGCAGGTGCTGGAGGAGTTCCTGCACGGGTTGCGGCACGGCAGCGGCGGCAGCACTCCCCCGCTGGCCGAGAAGGTGCCGGGTGGTCGGGCCGGGGAGGCGGCGACCGGGATGGGGACCAGGCCCTGAGCCGCCCGTCGCGCCGAATCGGCCTACTTACCGTGATATATCACCGCGTGCGGGGTATCTAGATGCGGTGACCATGCAGGACGACCACGTGCAGCACGGAGGGAACACAGTGGACAAGCCCAACCCCGAGTCCGGCTCCAAGTCCAATCCGGTGAAGGAAGCCGCCGAGAAGGTGACCGAAGCCCTGCGCGGCGACTCGGGCGACGCGCGGGGTGCCATTCCCGGCCGCCCCGCCCCCGAGCCGCCGCAGGTGGACGAGCCGACGGAGGTGCGTCCGCCGCTGCCCCCCAAGCCGGATCAGCGCGGTCCCGCCACCGTGAGCCCGACCGGCGAGGCCACCGGTGTCGACCAGGACGTGGTGGCGCAGCGCGACGCGTACCTGACCACGGCGCAGGGCGCCCGGCTGTACGACACCGACCACTCCCTCAAGGCGGGCGAGCGCGGACCGACGCTGCTCCAGGACCACCACCTCCGCGAGAAGATCACCCATTTCGACCACGAGCGGATCCCGGAGCGGGTCGTGCACGCGCGCGGGGCCGCCGCACACGGCGTGTTCCAGGGGTACGGGACGGCCGCCTCGATCACGAAGGCGGCGTTCCTGGGGAAGGACGTGGAGACGGAGGTCTTCGTCCGGTTCTCCACGGTGCTGGGCTCCCGCGGCTCCGCGGACACGGTGCGCGACACCCGCGGGTTCGCGACGAAGTTCTACACCCATGAGGGCACCTTCGACCTGGTCGGCAACAACATCCCGGTGTTCTTCATCCAGGACGCGATCAAGTTCCCGGACATCATCCACGCCGGCAAGCCGCACCCGGACCGGGAGATCCCGCAGGCGCAGAGCGCGCACGACACGTTCTGGGACTTCGTCACCCTGCACACCGAGGCCACCCACCACACCCTGTGGAACATGTCCGACCGGGGCATTCCGCGCTCGTACCGGATGATGGAGGGCTTCGGCGTCCACACCTTCCGCCTGGTGAACGCCGAGGGTGGCACCACTCTCGCGAAGTTCCACTGGAAGCCGAAGCTGGGCGTGCACTCCCAGGTGTGGGAGGAGGCGCAGATCACCGGCGGCATGGACCCCGACTTCCACCGCCGGGACCTCGCGGACGCGATCGAGGCGGGCGCGTACCCGCAGTGGGAGCTGGGCGTCCAGGTCTTCCCGGACAACCCGGAGCAGGTCTTCGAGGGCATCGACCTCCTGGACCCGACCAACCTGGTTCCGGAGGAGCTGGCCCCGGTGCAGCCGATCGGTCTGCTCACCCTCAACGCCAACCCCACGAACTACTTCGCCGAGACGGAGCAGGTCGCCTTCCACCCGGGGCACCTGGTTCCCGGCATCGACATCACCGACGACCCGCTGCTCACCGGCCGTCTCTTCTCCTACCTCGACACGCAGATCACCCGTCTCGGCGGGCCCAACTTCGGCCAGCTGCCGATCAACCGTCCGCACGCCCCGGTCAACGACATGCTGCGGGACGGCATGCACCAGACCGCCGTGCACAGCGGTGCCGCGCCGTACAAGCCCAACTCGCTCGACGGCGGCTGCCCGTTCATGGCGGGCGAGGACGTCTCCGCGTACGTGGAGGTGCCGCAGGCGGTCGCGGCGGGCCGCAAGGTGCGCCAGGCGCCGGCCTCCTTCGCGGACCACTTCAGCCAGCCGCGGCGGTTCTGGCTGAGCATGACGCCGGTGGAGCGCGAGCACATCATCGCGGCGTACACCTTCGAGCTGAACAAGTGCTACGAACAGGCCATCAAGGAGAGGGCGTTGAAGGTCCTCGCCAACATCGACCCGGAGCTGTGCCAGGAGGTGGCGACCGGGCTGGGCCTGCCCGCGCCGGAGCCCACGGAGCCGCTCGCGTCCGTCGAGCCGAGCCCGGCCCTCTCGCAGGTCGGCGGGACCTGGCCGACGGACGGCAGGATCATCGGCATCGTGGCCGGCCCGGACGGTGACCTGGCCGGGCTGCGGGCCGTGCGGCAGGCGGTCCTGGACGCGGACATGGTGCCGCTGGTGATCGCTCCGGCGGGCGGCAAACTGGACGACGGCCGGGGCGAGCCGGTCACCGTGCAGCGGACGTTCACGACGGCACGCTCGATCGAGTTCGACGCGATCCTGCTGGCGGGCACGCCGCAGGCCGGCGCGGACGCGTTCGGGGCGCGCGACGCCAAGGCCGACGAGCTGTCGACGGTGACGACCGACCCGCGGGTGCTGCTGCTGGTCTCCGAGGCGTACCGGCACGGCAAGGCGATCGGCGGCTGGAGCGGTGCACTGCCGGTCCTTGAGGCGGCGGGCGTGCCGGACCTGGCGCCGGGCGTGGTGCTGGGCGACGACGGCGGCGAGGTCCTGCGGACGATCACCGGGCTGCTGGCGAAGCACCGCGTGTGGGAGAGGTTCCCGGCGGGCGCCTGAGGCCGGAAGCCGGTGGGGCCCGGGGTAGTGTCGCTGGTCATGAGTACTGCACGACCCGCCGACGCCCCGGGCCCCACCGGCGGTTCGCGCACCACGGCCTCCCCCGCCCCGGGCTCCGTCGCCGACCTGCCTGCCCGCACCTTTCCCGCCCCGAACTCGCTCGTCGGCGTCGGCGTGATCGTCCTCGACGCGACCGGCCGGGTGCTGCTCGGTCTCGCGCACAACGGCGCCTGGGAACTTCCCGGCGGCAAGGTGGACCCCGGCGAGAGCTTCGAGCAGACGGCGGCGCGCGAACTGGCCGAGGAGACGGGCCTGTCCGTGTCCGCCGACACGGTACGGATCGTGGCGCTCGTGATGGAGGGCGCGTACGGCCTGAACAGGATCTCGGCGGCGGCGGTGACCCGGGTGCCGGAGGGGGTCGCCCGGGTCACGGAACCGGACAAGATCGTACGGTGGGAGATGTTCGCGCCCGACGAGATTCCCGGCGCTCTGTTCACCCCGTCGGCGGCGGTGCTGCGGGCGTGGCGCCCGGAGCTGACGCTGCCGCGCACGGACTCGTACCGCTACCGGGTGAGCAGCGGCTGACCGTCGCACATCGGCCATTCAACTCCCCCCGTCCCCCCGCGTGTTGACGGATGTCTTCCATGACGGGCGGGGTCGTCCTATGCTCCTGCGACCCACGTTGCGGTTACCACTGGTAAGGGGCTGGGGCAGATGGATCAAAACCGTACGGCCGAAACTCCCGCGGGCACCTCCCGTCGTACGTTCGTGGCGGGCGCGGCGACGATCGGCGGGGCCGCCGCGCTCGGGACGCTCCCGGTCGGCAGCGCTCGGGCCGCCGACCGGGGCGCGCCCTCGGTCGCCGTGCTCGGCGGCGGTGTGGCGGGCCTGACAGCGGCGCACGAACTCGCCGAACGCGGCTTCCGGGTCACCGTGTACGAGAGACGGGCGCTCGGCGGCAAGGCGCGCAGCATGGACGTCCCCGACAGCGCGCGCGGCGGGCGCGGAGCACTGCCCGCCGAGCACGGCTTCCGCTTCATCCCCGGCATCTACCACAACCTGCCGGACACGATGCGCCGCATCCCCTTCCGCGGCAACGCCAACGGCGTGTGGGACAACCTCGTCGCCCCGCCCGAGATGATGTTCGCCCGGTCCAACGGCCGCGAGGACCTGCGGATGCCGATCCCGTGGCCGGGCCACCAGCCGCCCGGCCTCGACCTCGACGACATCCGCCGCATGCTGACGGGCCTGCTGCAGACCGCCCTCCACCTGCCGCTCCACGAGATCACCTACTTCGTGAACCGGGCCCTCGTCTTCCTCACCAGCTGCGACGAGCGCCGCGACAGCACGTGGGAGAGGACCCCCTGGTGGGACTTCGTCCGCGCGGCCCGGATGTCGAAGGAGTACCAGCGGATCCTCGCCGTCGGCGTCACCCGCAACATCGTCGCCACGAAGGCGGAGGAGGCAAGCACGCGCACGGTCGGCACACTGGGCGAGGCGTTCGTCTTCAACCTCCTCGGCCAGGGCGCGGACGGCCCGCCCGACCGCATCCTCAACGCCCCGACGAACGAGGCGTGGATCGACCCGTGGGAGTCCCACCTGAAGAAGCTGGGCGTTGACTTCCGGATCGGCTGGACGGTACGGGAGATGAAGACGGCGGGCGGCCGGATCAGTGCGGCCGTCATCGAGGACCCGACGGGCGCACCTCGATCCGTCGTCGCCGACCACTACGTCTGCGCCATGCCCGTCGAACACGCGCGCCGCACGTGGAACTCCGACATGCGCGCCCTGGAACCGCAGTTGGCGCGGGCGGACAAGCTCGTCACGGACTGGATGACGGGTATCCAGTTCTATCTGACCGAGCGCCCGAAGATGGTCGACGGGCATGTGAACCTCATCGACTCGCCGTGGTCGCTGACCGCCATCGCCCAGGCGGGCCACTGGCCGGGACGCGACTTTCCGGCCGACTACGGCGACGGGGTCGCGGTGGAGTGCCTGTCGGTGGACATCTCCGAGTGGGACAGGCCGGGGATCCTCTACGGGAGGACGGCCAAGCAGTGCACCCGGGAGGAGGTGGCGAAAGAGGTGTGGGCGCAGCTGAAGGCCGCACTCAACGACACGGGCAGGACGGTCCTGCGGGACGGCGCTCTGCACTCGTGGTTCCTGGACCCGGGCGTCGACGGACTCGGCACGCCGAACCCGACGAACGAGGACGAGCTGCTGATCCACCCGTGCGGGACGCTGCACAACCGTCCGACGGCGAGAACCGCCCTCCCCAACTTCTACCTGGCCGGGGACTACGTGGCCGTGGACATCGACCTGGCGACCATGGAGGGCGCGAACGCGGCGGCCCGCGCGGCGGTCAACGCGCTGCTGGACCGCGAGGGCTCTGCCGCGCCCCGCTGCACGGTGCGGGCGCTGCACAGGATCCCGGCGGTGGAGAACCTGAAGCGGCACGACAGGACGCGGTGGCGGCTGGGACTGCGGAACGCGCTGGACGTGGGGTAGGGGACGGGGCGCGGGCCGGGGCTCAGCCGTGGTCCGCGCCGTAGACCCGTGACCTGAAGCTCGCGGTGTACATCTCGTCCGCCTCCAGGCAACGCAAAGCCGGGCCTGCCGAGACCTCAACCACCCACTGGTGCACATCAACCGGCCTCGTCGCGCTGCCGAACGCGTGCAGTGTGCGGACGAGAACCCTGATCAGCGCCCACTCCTCGTTCGTGGGGTTCTCCCGGCCGTCTCCGTCCGCCTCGTCGAGTCTGCCCACCGCGATTCTCGCCATGGTCTCCACGAGTGCGCCCGACGCGACTCCCGAAGCGGCCAGCAGCACCTCGGCCACCACCTCCACCGGCAGCCGGGACGCGTCCGTGCGCAGCTGGGCCAGCACCAGTGCGGTGACGCGATGCCCGAAAGGCGCGTCGCGGTGCCGGGCGTGGTCGAGGAGGAGAGTGCACCGCAGATAGTGCCCGGCCAGTTCCGCGTCCGTTGCCTCCAGACTGCTCAGGAGCCACAGCTCCGTCAGGTCGTGCGCGTACGACGCGGCCGTGCCGCCCCGCGCTTCGCCGAAGAAGCTCGTGACAGCCGCCCCGAAGTGCCGGAACATCGGATCCACCGCGTGCCGGACGATCGAGTCGTTGGTTCCGCCCGCGACCCCCATCTTGTGCTGGATGTCGGACCAGTACGCCCGCGACCACGAGCGCTCTCCCTCATAGGTGTCGCTGCCCGGCGGATGACGGAACACCCAGTACGGGTCGATGGCCTGCGCGGTGGGCTCGTCGCCGGTCCGCCGCTCCACCGTCAGCTCCCGGCGCTCGTCCGCCCACCCGCGCCGTACCTCCAGCGCGAGCGCGAAGTCCGTCCACTCCTGTTCCGTCAGGGCGGAACGCCACAGCTGGGTGCGGTGCCACCAGATGCCCGCCGGATCGGCCGCTTCCGGGAAGAGCCGGCTCGTGGTGACGCTCCCCCGCAGCAGCACGGTCATCAGGATGAGGTTCGCCTCGTACTTGCCGTGCCGGGCAGCCGTCGCCCGCCGGATCGGCCGGTAGTCGGCGTACTGGTGCGCCCCGCGCTCGCGCGCGTCCTCCATCACCGTGACGAGCAGGTCGGCGAGGCGTTGGCGGTCGGCCTCCGGCAGCCGCGCCAGCCGGGCTTCGACGAAACGCAGCATCTGCCGTGAGGCGAGCAGGCTGTACGACAGCAGCGCGTACAGCAGGTCGTCGTCGACGCTCGCCCGGCCCAGCGCCAGTGCGGGGCGCTGCCCGAGCAGCCCGGACAGGACCTGCACGGCGAGCCGCGCAGCCAGGTACTCGCCGAAGGTGGCGTGCAGGAACTCGTAGGTGACGAGCTGCTGTTCGTCCTGGAGGGCCTGTGCGCGCTGCACGAAGAAGAACCGGCCGAGGGCGATCTCCGCCTGGCCGAGCGGAGCCCTGAAGTCGGCGGACCGCAGGTCGGGGCGGCCGAGCAGCGCGGCGAGGTCCCGGTCGAGTTCGTCGGTGGTGATCCACTGGCGGCGCCGGTTGAAAATGCCGAAGGCGATCAGGGAGAGGCGCTGGAGTTCGCGTTCGGTGTGTTCGGCCAGCAGACGTTCGTCCAGGCCCTCGCCGGACTTGCCTATCTCGCGGACCGCGAAGGAGGTCAGCAGTTCCTCGTAGAGGTCCGCCGCGCCCAGCGGCTCGCCGCTGTCGGCGTCCTGCTGGAGCGCGTTGTCGGTCGCGTCGTAGAGGGCGAGCATCAGCAGGAGCAACGGCTGGGAGGCGAGTTCGCTGTGCCGGCCCGCCACCTCGGCGGAGAGCGGTCGCAGGCCCCGGCCGGTGAAGTGGGGGGCGTTGAGCTCGTTCCAGACGTCCAGCCAGCGTGCGACGTGCGTCTCGCGGAAGGGCTCCAGCCGCAGGGCGACGGTGCCGTCGGGGCAGCGGGCCCGGTCGGCGACGGCGGTTCTGCTGGTGACCAGCGCGTGGACGGGCCGGCCCTGGTCGGCCTCGCGCTGCTGGAACCTGGCGATCCGCAGCAGGTAGTCGGTCTGGCTGACACCGGTCGCCTGCAACAGCTCGTCGAAGCCGTCGAACAGCAGCACCGGGACCGCGCCCTCCGCCGACCGCACCAGTTCGGTCCACGAGACCCGCTCGCCGGTGGCCAGCCGCACCGCGTGCTCGATCTGGTCCTGTACGTCGTCCTCGGCGCGGATCTCCCGGAGGACGACGCGGACGGGCAGGAACCCGGTGCCGGGGAGTCTCGCCGCCAGGATCTTCGTCAGGACCGACTTGCCCGCGCCCGGCTGGCCGAGCACCAGCAGCGGGGTGGTGGCGGACCCGAGCGAGGTCAGGGACGCGGCGAGGAACTCGGTGAGGTCCGAGCGTACGGGCACCTCCTCCCACCACTCCTCCCCGGCCGGACCGCTGCTCTCGCCCACCACGTGGGCGACCCGGAAGTCCGGGTCGACGTAGCCCTCGACGAGGGTCGGCAGGGCGAGGCCGCTGGGGGCCCTCCCCTCGGAGAGGATCGCTTTGCCCAGGGCCGCCCGGTATCCGGCGGTCAGCCCGGCGGCGGCGTGGCCGAGGGAGGGCACGGCGGCGAGACCGGAGAGGGCGGAGCGGATGCCGGCCAGGGACCGGCGTACCTCGTGCCGGGTCGCCCGGTGCTCCATCTGACCGGACCAGAAGCCGAATTCGGGCACCTCCAGGGCGAGGCGGCCGAACAGTTCCTCGTAGCGCTCCACCGCCCGCCGGTCGAGGTCGCGGAGGGTGGACTCCGCCCGGGACCGTTCGCTCTCGTCCAGCCGGTCCCACACCGCGAGGCCGCGCAGGAACTCCCAGAGCTTGTGCCCCGGTACCCCGTACCACCTGTAGAGCTGTCGCAGGGTCTGCTCGAAGGGCTGCGTCGGGTTCGGCTGCGGGATCCCCGTGGACAGCAGCGCGCGGACGAAGGTGCCCGCCGTCCCGTCGCCGTCCCCGTCGGCGAGGGCGATCTGCTCGCTGCGGGTCAGTTCCAGCTCGGCGAGTGCGAAGGGGAGGTCGGCCTCCGCGGCCGCTTCGAAGAACGCCGTGATCACCAGTACCGCGTGCGCCGCCGCGATCTTCTCGGTGCGTTCGGCCCGCTCGGACGGTCGCAGCCGGTCCCGCAGCCCGGCCGTCAGGTCCCGCCCGAGGCGCAGCAACCGCCCCTGGGCGCCGAACAGTCCGAGGACCACGTCGCTCGTGCCCCCCGTGGCCATGGACAGCGCTCCGCCCAGCGCCCGGTCCGCCGCTGTCAGTGCCTCGCTGTCGCCGCCCAGGATCGCCACGGCGTCCCGGTAACTCAGAAGTCGTCGTCCCCGCATGGTCAAGATGTAGCACGCAGCACTGCCGGAGCCGCCCGGCCTCCACAATTCGCGTGACGAACCGGTGCGTTCGCGCCTGTCGCGGTGCCACGAAAATTTCCGGCGTCCCCCGCCCCCGCACGGCAGCACCCCGTACCGCGGCGTCCTGCGGTGGGACAGCCGAGCGTCCTGGCCGCCGCACGCGGTGAGGGGTGGACGGACCCGATGCCCGCGAACGTACGACGGGACGGTGCATTCTTCGCCGCCTCCGCTTCCCGAACGCAGCTCTTGCGCAACAGGGGCCTCTTTACGCCCAGTTGGCCTCGGTCGTACGCTCCCGGCCATGCGACCCATGCGATCCTCGCGCGCCGACAGGAGATCCGCGCTCCTGGCCACGGCGGCCGTGCTCCTCGCCGCCTGCCTCACCACGACCGTCACCCCTCCCCCGGCACGCGCCGCCGACCGCGCTCCCGCCGCCCCGGCGGACGCCGCGGTCGTCCCCGTGCAGACCACCGGGCCCGCCGACAAGCGCTTCAACCTCGTCGTCCTCGGCGACGGCTACACCGCCGCCGAACTCCCCAAGTTCCGTGCGGACGTCGAGAAGCACATGAACGTGCTGTGGAGCATCGAGCCGTTCGCCTCCTACCGCTCGTACATCAACGTGTGGGCGGTCCAGACGCCCTCCGCCGAGTCCGGGGTCGACTGCGACCCGGGCCTCACCGACGCCCGCCGTGACACACCGCTCGACATGGCGTTCTGGGGCGGCTGCAACCCGGGCAGCGTGCAACGGCTGCTGACCGTCGACACGAGGAAGGCGGACGCCGCCGCCGATCTCGTACCGGGCACCAGGGGCGCCAACCGGCAGATCGTCGCCCTCGCCAACAGCGAGACCTACGGAGGCGCGGGCGGCGCCTGGGCCACCGCCTCCGGCGGGAACGCCCTCTCCGCCCTCATCACCCCGCACGAGATCGGCCACTCCCTCGGCAGGCTCGACGACGAGTACGACTACTACGGGCGCGGCGTCCCCGGCGGCACGTACCGGGGCGGCGAGCCGGATTCGGCCCACCACACTCTGCTCACCGAAGCACAGATGCGTGCCGAGCAGCGGAAGTGGTGGCGCTGGCTCGGCGAGGAGAGCCTCTCCGGCGGGCGCATCGGCCGTCACGAGGGCGGCCTGTACTCCACCAAGGGCGTCTGGCGGCCGAGCAAGCACTCGATGATGAAGACCCTCGGCTACGACTTCGACCAGGTCGAGCGCGAGGTGATGACCCGGGCGATCGCGAACAAGGTGAACCTGGTGCAGGACCACACCCCGAACACCGCGGCCCTCGGCGCCGACCGCACCGTCTGGGTGGACACCCTGCACCCGGTGGGCGGCGCGCTGGAGGTGGTCTGGCGGCTGGACGGCAAGGAGGTGCCGCGCACCCGCGGCGCGCGAAGTCTGGACCTGAGGCGGCTGCCCGTCGGCAGGGGTCCGCACACCCTGACCGCCACCGTCACCGATCCGACCCCCTTCGTACGGGACCCGGCGGTGCGCGCGTCCGCCGCGCTGACCCGTACCGTGAGCTGGACGGTGGACCGTACGGTGCGCACCCGGCACACCGAGGGACGGGCGCGGTTCACCGGGTACACCGACACCGACAGGCCGGTCGGCGCACGCTCCGTCGTGTACGCCGACACCTCCCACCCGAGCACCCGGCGCTCTCCCGCCGTCCGCTGGACCCTCGACGGGCGGCCCGTCGCCACCGGTCCCGGCAACGACCGCGATCTCGACCTGAGCAAGCTCCGCCTGACCGGCGGCCGCACGCACACCCTCAAGGCCCGCACCGGCGACTCCGTGCTGACGTGGACCGTCGACGCGACGCAGGCCACCACCTCGTACGCGCTCTCCGAGCCGCTGCGCACGGTGCAACGGCCCGGTAGGCCGGTCGAGTACGTCTACGACGGAGCGTTCACGATGAAGCTGAGCGCGACGGACGACCAAGGGGGCGCGACCGTCTCGCAGTTCCGGGTCAACGGGGACGGCTGGTACACGTACTACGGCTGGCCGACGGACGCCGACGCCCCATGGCGCTTCACACCGTCGGGCACGAACGTCGACGATCTCGTGTACGGCAAGCTCGGCACGCCGCGTCTGGTGCCGTGGGACGACGCGACGCCCGAGTACCGCACGCACACCGTCGAGTACCGCACCATCGACGCGGCGGGGAACATAGCGCCCGCGAAGAAGTTCCTGGTCACGCTGACACCGCCGCGGCCGTAGGTCTCCTTGGCCTCGGCGGGGCCCCGTTTTGTGCATGGCTGACGATCTTTCATAGGATCCGGCGATGATCACAAGGAAACGACTGGCGGCCGGAGCGTGCGGCACACTGCTCGCCGCTCTGGCCGCCGGGCTGCTGCCTGCTCCCGCTGCCGCCGCCGACGACCGGCTGGACACGACGGAGGGGGCGCCCAAGGAGGCCCCCAAGGTCGAACTCGTCCTGGACGTCAGCGGTTCGATGCGGGCCCGGGACATCGACGGGCAGTCCCGGATGGCCGCCGCCAAGCAGGCCTTCAACGAGGTGCTGGACGCCACGCCCGAGGACGTCCGCCTGGGAATACGGACGTTGGGCGCCGATTACGCGGGCACCGACAAGCAGCTCGGCTGCAAGGACACCCGGCAGCTCTACCCCGTCGGCACACTCGACCGGACCGAGGCCAAGGCGGCCGTCGCCACGCTCGCCCCCACCGGCTTCACCCCGGTCGGGCCGGCGCTGCTCGGCGCGGCGAAGGACCTGGAGGGCGGCGACGCCACCCGGCGGATCGTGCTCATCACGGACGGCGAGGACACCTGCGGTCCCCTCGACCCGTGCGTCGTGGCGCGCGAGATCGCCGCGAAAGGCACCAGCCTGGTGATCGACACGCTCGGCCTGGTGCCGAACGCGAAGATCCGCCAGCAGCTCACCTGCATCGCCGAGGCGACCGGCGGCACCTACACCGCCGTGCAGCACAAGGACCAGCTCTCCCAGCGCGTGAAGCAGTTGGTGGAGCGGGCGGCCGACCCGGTGGTGACGCCGGTCGCCACCAAGGGGGGCGCCTCGTGCGCCCACGCGCCGACGCTGGGCGCCGGCCTGTACACCGACCGGGAGAAGTTCGGCGAGCACCGCTGGTACCAGGTGTCGGTGAAGCCCGGCCAGGAGTTGCGCGCGTCGGTGAGCGTCGGCGCGGACCGGGCGGTCCACAACGACTACGGGGTGCTGCTGCGCGCCTCCACGCTGAGCGGTCGCGAGATCGTGCGCGGCCAGGAGTCCGGCGACGGGCGCACGGACGTGATCTCGTCCGGGCTGCGCTACCCCAAGGCGGACGTCGACGTCGAGAAGGGTCAGGAACCGCCGGCCGAGACGGTGTGCCTGCGGGTGAGCAGTTCGTTCTCCGCCCCGCCGTCGGTGAAGACCGACCCGGGTCTGCCGGTGGAGCTGTCCATCGATCTGGTGGACTCCCCTTCGAACGCCTCCGACGTCGCGTCCTTCGGGCTCGGACACGGCTGGTGGCTGCTGGGCGTGCTGGCGCTCGTCGGGCTGCTCGCCGGGCTGGTCCTCGGCTGGGTGTCACGCTGGCGCGTCGCGGTCTGGAGGACCAACTAGTGCGTATCACACGAGTGTTGACCACTGCGCTGCTCGCCGGAGCGCTTCTCGGGGGTAGCGCTGCGGCGGCGGTCGCGGACGAGAGTCCGTCCCCGTCGCCGAGCACGGACGCCGCGGCCCCCACGGAAGCCGGTACGTCCTTCCGTACGGCCGCCGCGGTCCGGCCCGGTCAGCTCGCCACCGCGGGCGCGTCCACCGGCGACTACCTGTACTGGGTGTTCCCGGCCGACGCGGGCCAGAACGCGACCGTACGGGCGGAGGTCGCGCTGCCCCCGTCCGCTCAGCGCCACGGGGCGCAGACCTGGCAGCTGGACGTGTACGACGGTCTGCGCAGGCGGCAGGCGTGCACGTACGGCGCGTCGACGGCGACCGCGCAGAAGGACGCGGAGTCGGTGGAGCTGGCGTGCCACCTGCGTACGGTACGGGCCTGGGCGGAGCAGTCGTCCAACGACCCGTTGCCCGGCTCGTACTACGTGCGGCTGACGGTGACCGGGCTGGCCGACGACGACCTCGGGCTCCCGGTGCGTACCGAAGTGCGGGCGGACGTCGCGGACGCGGGCGGGGCACGGGCGGTCGACGGGTCGCTGACCGCACCGCTGGTGCCGGGGGCGAGCACCGCGGAGGACGTGAAGCAGCCGAAGCAGGCGGCGGCCGCCGCGGCGCCGGAGGACGGCTGGGCGTCCGGCATCTGGTCGTCCCGGTGGATCTGGACGGCCGCGGGCGCGGCGCTGGCCGCGCTGACGGGCCTGGCGGGGTATGCGCTGACGCGAGGTGCGGGGCGCCCCTCACGAGTGCCTCCGTCCGCCTGACGGCCACTCAGCACGCCGGTGGCGCGGGGGGATTCGGGACCCTCGCGCCACCTGCCGGGCCGGGCGTCCGGCGACTGTCCGCGCGCCGCCTCGCAACCGCTCAGACCTTGCGGGCCACGCCCACCCAGCCCGGGATCGGGTCGTCGCCGGCGACCGGGACGGGCTCGCCCAGTTCCGGTCGCCATTCGGCGGACAGGGAGACGCCGGGCTCGACCAGTTCGTAGCCCTCGAAGAAGCGGGCGACCTGTTCGCGGGTGCGCGGCTGGAGGGTCAGGCCGCGCGCCTTGTACATGGCGGCGGCCTTGTCCGCACCCTCCGGGTCGAAGTCGCGGGCGACGTGCGTCAGGACGAGGTAGCTGCCGCTCGCCAGGCGGTCCATGAGGCTGCGCACGATGTCGTAGGCACCCTCCTCGTCGCCGATGAAGTGCAGCAGCGCGACCAGGGAGAGCGCGAGGGGACGCTCGAAGTCGAGGGTCTTTCCCGCGTGTTCGAGGATCGCCGCGGGTTCGCGGGCGTCGGCCTGGATGTACTCCGTGGCGCCCTGCGGGGTGCTGCGCAGGAGGGCTTCCGCGTGGGCGAGCACGATGGGGTCGTTGTCGCAGTAGACGATGCGCGCGTCGGGGGCGATGCCCTGAGCGACCTGGTGGAGGTTGGGTTCGGTGGGGATCCCGGTTCCGATGTCGAGGAACTGGCGGACGCCGTTCTCGGCGAGCCAGCGGGTGGCCCGGTGCATCACCGCGCGGTTGACGCGGGCCATGTCCCGTCCGCGTGGATCGAGTTGCAGGAGCTGCTTGGCCATCTCCTCGTCGACCGGGTAATTGTCCTTCCCGCCGAGGAACCAGTCGTACATCCGGGCCGGGTGCGGCTTGCTGGTGTCGATCACGACGGATGCGGAGCTGCCGGTGGTGCGGTCCTGCCCGGTCATGGTTCTCTCCTCGGAGTCACGTGGCACAAGGGAAGGCGGGTGTGCGGGGGCATCGGACGGTACCGCGTCACGTCAGCAGAAAGTCCGCCTTGCCGGACTTCGCCCCCTGGATGAAGGCGGCGATCTCGCCGGGGGTGTAGATGAGCGCGGGGCCTTCGGGGTCGGCCGACTGGCGTATGGCGACCCGGCCGTCGGCGAGCTTCATGGTTTCGACGCAGTTGCCGCCGTTGCCGCCGCTCCAGGGCTTGGACCAGCCCTCGGCGGGCAGGTCGCCGGCGGGCATGCCGTTGTAGATGCGGTGGCCCGGCCGGTGGTCCGCACGCCGTTCGGAGCGGCGGTCGGCAGCGCGGTCGGCCGGACGGTCGACGCCGCGGCCGGCACGGGGGGTGCGGGACATTGTGGGGTTCAGAGCTCCTTGCGGAAATCCGCGAGGATCTCCTTGGTGCGTGGTGCGGTGGCGGCCTGCGCCGCCATGCGGTCCATGACTTCGAGGTGGGTCGCCACTTCGAGGCGCGCGTCGAGGTACACGGCGCCCGTCAGGTACTCGCTGTAGACCATGTCGGGGAGTTCCGGCACGGCGAACCGGAACAGGACGAAGGGCCCGTACGTACCCGGGTGCGGCCCGGCGGCGAACTCCGCGAGCTGCAGGGTGACGTGCGGCAGGTCGGCCACGTCGAGGAGCCGGTCCAGCTGGGCGCGCATCACGTCCGGGCCGCCCGCCGGACGGCGCAGCACCGTCTCGTCCATGATCGCCCACAGGGTCGGGGCATTGGGTCCCGTGAGCAGCGCCTGGCGTTCCATGCGCAGGGCGACGTGCCGTTCCACGTCCTCGGGGCGGGTCTGGCCGATGGCGCCGGTACGCATGACCGCGCGGGCGTAGTCCTCGGTCTGGAGCAGTCCCGGTACGAAGTGCGGGTCGTAGGACCTGACGAGGGAGGCGGCGCCCTCCAGGCTCACGTACATGCTGAACCAGTCGGGCAGGATCGAGTGGAAGCGCTGCCACCAGCCGGGCCGGTTGGCCTCCTGGGTCAGCTCGACGAAGGCGTCGCAGTCCTCGTCGCTGCTTCCGTACGCCTTGAGCAGCAGCTGCACGTAGGGGATCTTGAGGGTGACCTCGGCGGTCTCCATCCGGCGGACGGTCGCAGGTGCGACGTGCAGCACCTTGGCCGCCTGGTCGCGCGTCATGCCCGCGCGTTCGCGCAGGTCTTGGAGCCGCTTGCCGAGCACGACCTGTCCGACGGTCGGGGCGGACCGCGGTTCACTCATCGATAGCCTCCCCGTAACTGACCGTGACTGATTCGGCGTTGTGCTCTACGTGCTGTTGCGAAGCAGTGTGCCACGCGTTCTCGATCTCCGAAACGGCACTCTGAAATTTTCAGAGTGCCTCTTGCCAAGTGAAGTGGACAGAGGGAGAGTTGCACCGTGAACTGGTTCATGCGGCTGCCGCGCACCGCACCGGGGGAGGCGGTGTGCGGCGGCCGCTCCCCATGGTGAGGATGCGGTCGTGGTACCTGGCTCCACGCTCTTTCCCCAGGTCATGGGCCCGCATCAAGGGGCTCGTGTCCGGCGGTACGGTTTCGCCCTGCCCGCATGTCCGGAGTCCGTCGTACGCGCACGGCATCTGACGACCGACCGGCTGGCCTACTGGGGCCTGTTCGGACAGCTGGGCGACACGGCGGCCCTGGTCGTCTCGGAACTGGTCACCAATGCGGTGATCCACACGGCGAGCGAGCGGTTCCGCTGTGAACTCACCGACAGCGAAGGGCGGCTGAGGATCTCCGTCCACGACGAGGGCGCGTGCCCGGAGGGGCCGCATCTGGACCGCTCGGCGCGGGCCGCGAGCGAGTCGACCGCGAGCGAGCACGGGCGCGGCCTGCTGCTCGTCGACGCGGTGTGCGACACCTGGGGCTCGCAGGAGCACGAGGGTCCCGGTCCGGACGGCGGACGTACCGTGTGGGCGGAACTCACCCACGGCTGTTCCCCCCGGGACGAAGCGGTCACGTCCGGCAGCGGGCCGCGATGAGCCACCGTCTCGCCGACCGGCTGACCCGGATGCGCCGCACCGGTGCGGGTAGCGGTGCGGGCGGCCCGTCCCGTCTGCTGCTGCCGCCCGCCCTCGACCACACCCCGCTCGGCTGCGACGCGGTGGGGCTGCCCGCCCACTACGGGCAGCGGCTGCTGGACCAGCTGTCCCGGCCGGGCTGTGTGTTCGCCGACGGGGACCTGTGGTGGTGGATCGTCCCCTCCGGTTCCGACCTCGGCCTGCCCTGGCCGGACCCCGCGCGGTACGCGGCGGAGGCGCGCGTCCCGGCCTCCCGGCCCCGCCTCGTCCACACGCCGCAGGGCCCGGCCCCCTACACCCCGCCCATCCCCCTCTACCTGATGGTCTGCCGCCTGGCGGGAACGGCGCCGGCCTGGTCGGACGGCCTGACGGCACCTGCCTGACCTGCGCTTTTGCTCTGTTACGGTGTGCGCGGGTCACGAGTTCCAGCGTCAAGCCCCGGCTCGCTGGACGGCATCCCGCCCGCTGCGGGTGCCCCGGGTGACGACCCGCCCCGTCGCGCTGCACGGGGAACGGCGGATCACCGGGGCTGCGGCGCCGGGGTCCATGACAGGCGGAGGCATCACCGCACCATGGAATCCATCCCCTCTCCCGGCCCCGCGCGCGTGCCGCAGGGCCCGTGCCGCAGGTACTCGCCCGGCCACCACGTGCACTGGATCCAGGCCCGCAAGTGCTGCGAGGAGCCCGGCGAGCTGCACGAGCTGCTGCTGTCGGCGGCCGATGTGCGGGACGACGGCTGGGTCACCCTGTACGAGGTCGACGGCCGGCTCGGCCACCGGTTCCGCGCCTGGTACCACCGCCCCGACCAGCTGCGCACGAAACTCCGCGCCCATCAGGGCCTCGTCCGCTGGCAGCCGCGCTGGAAGCTGCTGTGGCTGTCGGTTCCCGGCAGCGCGGCGAACACCCTCATGTACCTGGCGCCGGACGGGCCCAGCCGCTGCTGAACAGGGCGGACCGCACGGACGCGCTCAGGCGTGCGGGTCCGCGACGGCGCCGATCGAGCGTCCCGCCCAGGACGGGGCGTCCTCGGTGAGGGACTCCAGCCGCTGCCTGATGGCCCCCGGAAAGGGGGTGGCGCCTTGCGCCCGCCGGTCGACGTGGACGGCGAGGACCTCGGTGGTGGCCACCGGCTCGGCCTCGGTCGGCAGGGTCGCGGGGGACGCCTCCACCGCGCCTTCGATGCCGTGGGTCCCGGCGACCGCCTCCACGTTCCTGACCCCGTCGAGGACGAACAGTTCGTGCGCGTAGCGGACCTTCTCCGCGGCGGCGCCCAGGACCCGGGTGCGGACGGCGAGCCGGGCGCCCTCGGGGACGTCGCCCAGGAACCGCAGGTGCGTCTCGACCGTGCGGAGGGCGCAGCCGGTGGACTCCCGGTAGCCCCCGTGCAGCCCCGTCTCGATCATCATGGCGTCGGTGGCGTAGCCGAAGACGAGAACGGCGAAGGCGTCGCTCATCAGTCCGTTGTGGTCGATCCACTCGGGCCGGACGGTGTGGTGGACCAGCGGCAGGCAGTCGACCACCGGCACCTCGGCGGTATCGGTGACGTCAGCGATGTCGGCCGGGCCGGCGTCCTGGTTCACGGACATGCGTGTCTCCTTGTGCGGATGGGGGGTCGGCGGGTTGCGGAACGTCAGGAGGCCGGCCGGGCCAGGGTCGCCGCCACGTGTCCGAGCAGGGCCGCATGCATGTCCTCGGCGGTGGTGGAGCCCGGCGCGGGCGCGTCCGGCGCGGCGGCCAGGACCTGGGCGGCGAGCCCGTCGACGAGCGCGGTCAGGCCGAGGGCGGCGGCGCACGGGTCGGCGTCGGGCCGGAAGACGCCCTGCTCGACTCCGCGTCGTACGACGTCGGCGACGGTCTCCCGCCACTGCCGGTAGTACTCGCCGTGCAGGCGCCCCACGGCGGTGGACCGTGCCGCCTCGGCCCACAGGTCGAGCCGGACGCGCCACCTGCGGCGTTGCTGCTCGTCGTAGGGGGTCTGGAGCTCGATGAGCCGGCGCAGTTCGTCGGCGGCGTCCCGTGCTCCGGCCGTGCGGGCGGCCCGGCGGGCGGTGTCCTCGTCCATGCACCGGCGCACGGCTGCTTCGAGCAGGTCGCCACGGGCGGGGAAGTGGTAGTGGATCGCGGCGGTGCTGGTGGCGCAGGCCGCGGCGATGTCGGCGACGCGGACGGCGTGGTAGCCGTGCTCGGCGATCAGCCGGACGGTCTCGCGCACGATCTGTCGGGGCCGCCCGCCGTCGGGAACGGCGGCGGCGGTCGCGACCCGGACGCGCCGTCCCTGAGCCGCTCCCCCGGGGGCGCGGGCCGCTCCCAGCAGCCAGGCGGCGTCGGCCCCCGCGGTGTCGGCGATGCGGGCCAGTTCCGCGGCGGTGAAACGGCGGGTGCCGCCCAGCGAGCGGGACAGCTTGGAGGGGTCCATGGCGATCCGTCGGGCGAACTCCCGCTGACTGACCCCCGCGGCTTCGACGACCTGCCGCACCCGGTCGGCCACGGCGGACGCGCTGCCTGCCCGCGGCTCGGCCGCTTCGTGGTCCATGGCCAGTCACCGTACCCACGCGTTGAGCCGACCTCAACACCGGGCCGCTGCCACGTGCACGGAGTACCCCTGACCCCACCGTCAGCCGGGTGCACGGCGCGGAGCCTTGCGCACGGGGGTGACGCAGCCGTCACCTGTGGCTCTCGTGCCCGCTCCGCAACTCGGCAATCGTCCCGGGCACGACAGCGACACCCGGCCGCGGGCCCCGGTGTCGGCGAGCCGTCACAGGTTCGCCAGCGCCAGGTCCGCGGTCGCCACCAGCCCGTCCGCTCCGCAGGCCCTGGCCAGGCTCCGGCCCCTTTCCAGTTCCGTACGGGAGCGGGCGGCGACGCCCCACTCGACGCGGGCGGCTGCGTGCTCGTACTTGCACGGTGAGGCTTCCAGGCACCGGACGGCCTGCCGGAGCAGTTCGGCGGCGTCGGGCCCTTCGGTCAGTGCGGCCTGGCAGCGCAGGGCTTCGCCGATCGCCGTGTACGTACCGAACCGTTCGGCCCGTCGGCGGGCGAAGGCGGCCAGCTCGGCGGCCCTGGCCGGGTCCTCCGGGGCCACCGCGCGTGCCAGGTCGACGGCCCACGGCGTCATCACCGGGTTGTAGCGGCCCCGGCGCGTCAACGCCGCCCCGGCAGCCTCCAGTTCCGCGACGGCCTCCTTGGTGCGGCCCAGTGCGAGCAGCAGCCGGCCGCGTACCGAAGGGGCGTCGGGTACGACGATCGTGGAGGGGTAGGGCGGACCGAAACCGAAGTCCTCGGCGACCTCGCGGGCCTGCTGGACGTGCCCGCGGGCCAGGAGGGTGTCGATGAGCATGCAGGCGGCGTCCCAGTGCATGGGCAGGCCCTTGCCCACCTGGGCGGCCAGCCGCAGGCTCTCCCGGAGGTCCCTCTCCGCCCGCTCCAGGTTGCCGCGCCTGCGCTGGAGGTAGCCGGTGAGCGCGTTCGCGAAGGCGAGGTGGCCGCCGCTCCAGCCCGCAGCGGTGAACGCCTCCCGGGCCTCGGTGAACAGGGCGTCCGCACGGTCGAGTCGGTCGGCGAAGGTGTAGCCGAGGGCGAGCAGCGCGAGCGGTTCGAAGCCCCAGGTGGTGTCGGTCCACCGCAGTCCGGCCGGGAGGCTCCCGTTGACCAGGGCGCGGTCGCCGGTGCTCACCGCGACCTGGGCGTCCTCGCCGGACGCCGTCGCGTCGAAGGCGCGGAGCATCAGCAGCACCTGTTCGGTGGTGTCGCGCCCCTCGACGCGGTCGGCGGCCTCGGCGAGGCGGCGGGAACGGCCGGGTCCGTCCTCCTCGGCGGCGAGGATGCCCTCCCACAGGAAGTGCATGGTCGTGAAACGCATCCGGGTCGGCCCGGCCGGTGCGGCGTTGGCCGCCGCGGCGACCATCCGGCCCGCCTCGCTGACCTGGTCGTTGTGGGTGAGCGCCTGGGAGAGCAGGAAGACGGCGTCGGCCTGCTGCTCGTGGTCGAGGCCCGGCCGGTCGAGGGCCGCCTTGAGGTGTGCGACGGTGGCGGCGGGGTCGCTGAGGTGGATGACCTTGCCGAGTTCGTACTCGACCGCCGCCAGGACGGTGGGCAGTGGCGGCTCGTCCAGGGCCCGCTCCAGACAGCGCCTGGCCGCACCCGGGGCGCCGACCAGGAAGTACTCCTTGGCCGCTGCCCGCATCTGCGCGACGAGGTCCTCGTCGCCCTCGGGCGGCACTTCGAGCAGGTGCCGGGACGCGGCGGCCGCCCCGTGTCCCGCCTGGGTGAGCCTGCGGGCGGCGACGCTGTGCATTCCGGTGCGCAGCCCTCGGGGGATGGCCCGGTAGACGGCCTGCGCGATCGTGGGGTGCACGAAGTTCAGCGGTTCGTCGCCGTCGCCGGTCAGGATGCGGGCGCCGCGCAGCCGCTCCGCGCAGTCGGCGGCGTCCTCGGCCGTGATGTTGGCGAGCTTGGCGGCCAGTTCCAGGGAGATGTCCGCCTCCAGGATCCCGGCGGCGAAGGCGAAGTGCGCGGTGGTCGTGCCCATCTCCATCAGGCGCTCGACCAGGCCCGGAGCACGGGCGGACATGATCAGCGGGCGCAGCGAGTCCGCGGACTCCTCCACCGGGTCGAGGCCGGCTTCCCGGGCGCGGGCCAGCAGTTCCACCGTCTCGTACAGGTTGCCGCCGGTGACCGCCCACACCTCGCGGCAGAACGGGTCGTCGGCGTGTGCGCCGAGCTGTTCGCGGGCGAGCCGCGCGGTGGCGCCGGGGGTGAGTTCGCTGAGCGCCACGGCGTTCTCGCCCGCTGCTCCGTCGAGTCGGCGGAGCAGCGCCGCGGTCTCGCCGCTCGCCTCCTTGGTGCGGTACGCGGCGACGATCAGCACCGGCAGTCGGCTGCCGCGTTCGGCGTAGTGGGCGAGCCAGCCGAGCGTCTCCAGGTCGCTCCACTGGGCGTCGTCGACGACCAGCACGAGCGGCCGGTGGGCGTCGGCGAGCCTGCCCACCAGGACGTCCAGGCCGTCCCGTACGCCCTGCGGGTCGGCCTTGACCTCGCTGTTGGGCGGGGCGATGCCGAGGGCGGGCCCCACGCTGGCGTACCGCTCGCCGAGGAGGTCGCGGGCGTCGGCGGTGCCGGTCGTGGTCAGCGCGGGCTGGAGCAGGTGGCGCACGACGTGGAAGGGGACGGACGTGAGGGTCTCGCCGCCGCGTGCGGACCACACCGAGCAGCCCCGCTGCTCGGCGAGCCGTTGCACCTCCGCCAGCAGGGCGGTCTTGCCGATGCCGGCCACGCCCCGGTACACGAGCACCCCGCCGCGCGGTTCCTGTGCGCGCAGTCCCTCGACCGCGTGTACCGCGGCGGTGAGTTCGGCCTCGCGCTCCAGCAACGACGGGCCGGGGACCGCTTCCTGTGGCCGGGACACGCTCATCCCATCCCCTTCGCAGTATCGGATCTCCGAGCGTAGTCCCACGGCGCGGGCGGGGAGAGGGATCCTCCGGAATTCACCGTGCCGGGTGCCTGGTCCGGTCCACCGGCACTGCGCGCGGGCGCGGTTGACGCCGCGTCGCGGGCGCGGCGGCGGGCGGGCTTCACGGTTTGCGGGCGACGGCCGCGTAGAGCGGGACGGGCGTGGCCGTGCGGGGTTCGTCGCCCTCCGCGGCCAGCTCCGGGTGCCAGTCCTCCAGGAGTACGAGGCCGGGGGCGGCCGGGAGCAGGCCCTCGAAGAACCGGGCGGTCTCGGCGCGGGTGCGCGGGGCGAGGGCCACGCCGCCCTTTGCGTACATCGCGACGCCGCGCTGCACGCCGACCGGGTCGAGTTCCGGGGTGAGTTGGGAGAGGACGAGGTGGCTGCCGGAGGGAAGCGCGTCGACGAGGTGACGGACGATCGCGTACGCGCCGTCCTCGTCGGGGACGAAGTGCATCAGGGCGACCAGGGACACGGCCACGGGGCGGCTGAGGTCCAGGGTCGCGGAGGCGAGGTCGAGGATGCGCCGGGGCGAGCGGACGTCGGCCTGGAGGTAGTCGACGGCGCCCTCGGGGGTGCTGTGCAGCAGGGCGGCGGAGTGGGCGAGGACGACGGGATCGTTGTCCGCGTAGACGACGCGGGCGTCGGGGGCGTACGCCTGGGCGATCTGGTGGAGGTTGGGGGCGGTGGGGATGCCGCTGCCGATGTCGAGGAACTGGCGTATGCCGGCCTCCGCCGCGAGCCACGCGGTGGCGCGGCGCATGAAGGCCCGGTTGCCGCGGGCGACGTGCTGGGCGCTCTGGTCCAGGGACATGATCTGCCGGCCGAGCGCCTCGTCGACGGGGTAGTTGTCCTTGCCGCCGAGGAACCAGTCGTAGACCCGGGCGGGGTGGGGTCTGCTGGTGTCGATGCCGGCGCGGAGGCCGTCGGCGGTGGGCTGGAGGGGGCCGGGTTCGGTAGCGGTCATCGCGGGGCTCCTCGGTCGGCGATCACGTGTGCCCGCCAACTCTCTCCTGTGCTCAGGCGGTTGTCAGCAGAACGCCCCCGTACGAGACTCCCGCGACGACCAGCCACGCGCACAGCCCGAGCCCGGCGACGCGCCCGCCGGTCCGGGTGAGGGAGGGCAGGTGGACGGCGCTGCCGAGCCCGAACAGGGCGGTGGCCAGCAGAAGTTCCTGCGCGTGGTCCGCGATGCCGAGGGCGTGCTGCGGAAGCAGGCCGGTGCTGCGCAGGGCGACCATGGCGAGGAAACCGACGACGAACAGCGGGACCAGCGGCGGGCGTCTGCGACCGATGGCCGCGGCGCCGTCCTTGCGCCGCTTACGGACGGACAGGGCGACGGCCGCGACCAGCGGCGCGAGCAGCGCCACCCGCATCAGCTTGACGAGGACCGCTTCGCCGAGCGCGCCGTGCCCGGCGGTCTGGGCGGTGGCGACGACCTGTCCGACGTCGTGCACACTGGCTCCCACCCAGCGCCCGAACTCCGCGTCGGTGAGCCCCAGCGGCGTGTGCAACAGCGGGAGTACGGCGATGGCGAGGGTGCCGCACAGGGTCACCAGGGCGACGGAGGCAGCGGTGTCGCGTTCGTCGCTGTCGGTGGCGTCGGCGACCGCGCCGATGGCGGACGCCCCGCATATCGAGTAGCCGGTGGCGATCAGAAGGGGCTGGTCGCCGGGCAGCCCCATCCTGCGGCCCAGCCACCACGTGCCGAAGAAGGTGGCGGCGACCACGGCGAGGACCATGGCGACGGTCGCCCAGCCGATGCCCAGGACGTCGCTCAGCCCGAGCTTGAGGCCGAGCAGGACGATGCCGACGCGCATGAGCCGTTTGCCGGCGAAGCTCAGTCCGGGGCGTGCCCCGCCCCGGACGAGGGAACGGGCGAAGGGAAGGTGGGCGGCGGCGATCCCGAGGACGACCGCGGCGGTCAGCATCGGGATGCCGGGCACGAGCCGGTGCACGGTCCAGGCCAGGGCGACGCCGAGGGCGGCGAGCGCGAGGCCGGGAGCGTTGCGAGGAACCGCGGCGGTGGCGGCCGGAGCGGTCGGGCGTTCCCGCAGGAGCGCCATCAGCGATCGGCCGGGAGTTCGTACACGCGGCGGACGCTGGAGCCGATGCGGGATATGTCGGCGCCGTAGACGTGCAGGGAGGTCGCGACGTCCTCGCCGGCGTTCCAGACCTTGTGGATGTCGCCGGGCGGGGCGAAGCCGCAGACGGCGCCCTCCGGGTTGACGACGTCCTCGGTGGCGACGAGGTGGGAGGCGACGCCGGGACCCGCGGGGACGAGCCGGTAGCGGCGCTCGCGCTCCTCGCCGGTGTGGACCCCGGTGGTGCACCAGGCGACGTGGTCGTGGACGCAGGTTCCCTGGCCGGGCAGCCAGACGAGGGCGACGATCGAGAAGCTGCCGTCGTGCTCGGCGTGCAGGAGGTGCTGGCGGTAGCGGGTGGGGTCCGGTTCCCGCTGCTCCGGGGTGAGGAGGTCGGCGGCGCCGAGGTGCGGGGCGAGGCGTTCGCCGACGAGGTGGGCGGTGAGGTCGGGCGACAGCCCCTGGTCCACGGCCTCGCGCACCGAGGCGACGAGAGCGTCCAGGCGGGGCGTCGTACGTACAGCCGTACGGGCGGTCGACGTCGTGGTCATACCGGCAGGGTGACGCCGCTCGATCCATCACGTCCAACGCGGATCGGTACGCCACACCCCACATTCTGCTTATGGGTCCGCGGTGCGGGAGGCGGCCCGGGGACGGCCGGTCAGCAGCCGACCTTGTTGGCGGCGACCGTCCTCAGCTCGTCGAGCACGAGAGCGGTGGCCGGTATCCGCAGGTGCTCCCGCAGGACGTACGCGGAGACCTGGCGCCTGGAGGCGGGGGCGAGCGCCCGGCCGGTCACCTTCTCGTGCCGGAGGAAGTTCAGGACGAGACCCGGCATCATCGCGATCCCGAGCCCTTCGGCGACCAGGCTCTGCACCACCAGGTTGTCGTCGGTGGTGAAGGCGATGTCGGGGGCGAAGCCGTTCTCGGCGCACTCGTGGAGGAAGTTGACCCGGCAGCGCAGGCAACCGGCTATCCACCTCTCCTCGGCCAGGTCGGCGAGTGCGACGGTGCGGCGTCTGGTGAGGGGATGACGGGTCGGCAGCAGGACGAGGAGCTGGTCCTCCAGGAGCGGTGTCTCCACCACCTCGTCGGGGACGTCCTCGTGCGACCCGGGGTAGGTGAAGGCCAGGGCGATGTCGCACTCGCCGCGCACCAGGCGGTGCAGTGACTCGGGCGGCTCGTCCTCGCTCAGCTCGACCCGCACCCCGGGGTGGCCGGCGGCGAGCCGTGCCATGGTCTCGGGGATGAGGGTGGCGTTGGCGCTGGGGAAGGCGCAGACCCGCACCCGCCCGCTGTGCAGCCGGGTCAGCGCGGTCATCTGCTGCTGGGCGGTGGCCATGGTGTCGAGAATGGCGGCGGCGTGGCGCGACAGCGTCTCGCCCGCCTCGGTGAGGCGCAGACCGCGTCCGGCGCGCGTGAACAAGGGGGTGCCCGCCTCGCGTTCGAGGGCCTTCATCTGCTGGGTGATCGCGGGCTGGGTGTAGCCCAGCGAGCGCGCGGCGGCCGAATAGGAGCCGGTGCGGACCACTTCGTGGAAGGTCTTGATGTGCCTCGAATCGAACACCGGCACAGCATAGCGGGGCGGGGAACGGCGGATCATAAGCAGAATTTGGGGCCCGCTCCCGCCGTCTCAGTGCCGTTGCACGTCGCCGCCGCGCCCGCCCTCCCCGTGTCCGTGTCCGCCGTGCAGCGCCCGGTACTCCTCCGCGGTCGGTTTCGGCACGTGCGTTCCCGGCCCGTACATCGCCTTCGAGAGCCGGGCCCGCAGCCGGTCGGAGCGCTTGATCCGGCGCCGTACGCCGTGGGCGTCGACCTCCGGCCCGATCTCGTACGGGGCGGGCTGCTCGTGCGCGGTCAGGGTGTGCAGTTCGGCCTGACTCAGCGGGGTGTGGACCTCGACGAACTCACCGTGCGGCAGCCGTTTGACAGTACCGCTCTCCCTGCCGTGCAGCGCCTTCTCGCCGTCCCGGCGCTGGAGCCCCAGACAGATCCTCCGGGTGATCACGAAGGCGAGCGCGGGTCCGGCGAAGACGGCGATCCGCACGAACCAGGTGATGGCGTTGATCGACAGGTGGAAGCTGGTGGCGACGACGTCGTTGCCGCCGCCGATCAGCAGCACGAAGTACAGCGTCAGCCAGGCCACGCCGAGCCCGGTCCTGGTCGGGGCGTTGCGGGGGCGCTGGGCGATGTGGTGTTCGCGTGTGTCCTTGGTGACCCATGCCTCGATGAACGGGTACACCGCGATGGCCGCCATGATCAGCGGGAAGAGGGTGAACGGGATGAACACCCCCAGGGCGAGCGTGTGCCCCCAGGCGTCGATCTCCCAGCTGGGCATCACCCGGATCAGCCCCTCGGAGAAGCCGAGGTACCAGTCGGGCTGTGCCCCGGTGGACACGTGGTCGGGCCGGTACGGGCCGAGCGCCCAGACCGGGTTGATGGAGAAGGTGGCGGCGACGATCGAGAGCACGCCGAAGACGAGGAAGAAGAAGCCGCCGGCCTTGGCGATGTAGACGGGCAGGAACGGCGCCCCGACCACGTTCTTCTCGGTGCGCCCGGGGCCCGCGAACTGGGTGTGCTTGTGGTGGAAGACCAGGATCAGGTGCGCGACGACCAGCCCCAGCATGATCCCCGGCAGCAGCAGGATGTGGATCGGATACAGCCGGGCGATGATGTCGACGCCCGGGAACTCGCCGCCGAACAGGAAGAAGGCGAGGTACGTGCCGACGACCGGGATCGAGAGGATCGCCCCGTGGGCGAAGCGCAGCCCGGTGCCGGAGAGCAGGTCGTCGGGGAGCGAGTAGCCGGTCAGACCGGTGATCACCCCGAGGAACAGCAGGGTCCAGCCGAACAGCCAGTTGAGTTCGCGCGGTGTGCGGAAGGCTCCGGTGAAGAAGACGCGCATCATGTGCACGAGCATCGCGGCGACGAAGACGAGTGCGGCCCAGTGGTGGATCTGCCGGATCAGCAGTCCGCCGCGCACCTCGAAGCTGATGTCCAGGGTGGATTCGTAGGCCCTGGTCATCCGGACGCCGTTGAGCGGGGTGTACGACCCGTGGTAGACGACCTCGGCGCTGCTGGGTTCGAAGAACAGCGTGAGATAGACACCGGTGAGGATGATGATCAGGAAGCTGTAGAGGCAGATCTCGCCGAGCATGAAGGACCAGTGGTCCGGGAAGACCTTGCGCATGTTGGCCTTGGCCAGCGCGTACAGACCGAGCCTGCCGTCGGCCCAGTCCGCCACCCGCTCGCCCTTGCCGGGCGGCCCCGACCGGGTCCTGTCGTCCTGACCGAGCACTCCGCCGCTGCCCTCGCCCATGTGACCCCCTCGTACGGACCTTCAGAGTAGGCACGTCGCCCGACGCATCCAACAAGGTTGACGAGGCGGGGAGTTGAAGTGTGACACGCGTGCCGGAAAGCGTTCTTGCGGCAGGAAGCGGCGGTATCCCCGAGGGGGCGGGGCGGCCGGTGCGACGGCTGGATATCGTGGCCGGTCACAGGGTGCACAGGGGTGACGGGCGGGGCGACGGAACGGGGGACGCGAGTGACGGACACGGGGCGCGAGGGCTGGCTGCGGGTGCCGGTCGGGCCGGACGCGGCGCGCTGGGCGACGCGGGGGCACGGTCGGCGGGTGCTCCTCGTCGTGCACAACGTGACGGCGGCGACGCGACTGCTGGACGTGCTGCCGCTGTTCGACGACGACCTGGGGGTGCAACTGCTCACCACCTGCCCCGGATCGTCGCCGTTCCGCGCCGGGACGGAGGAACTGCTGAGGGAGACGGGACTGCCGGTCCTCCCGTGGGAGCAGGCGTTGGCTACGCCGGTCGACGTGGCGATATCCGCGAGTTTCGGCGGCCAACTGCACCTGGTGAAAGCTAAGTTGGCGATACTCTCGCACGGGGTCGGCTACACTAAGAGGCTGGCCACACCGGACACCGGACACCGGACACCGGACACCGGACACCGGACGGCCTGCGGTCGGGGCGGGCGCCGGCCCCCCGCCGACCTTCGGCCTCTCCCCCGACTGGCTGCTCCACGACGGCGTCCCGATCGCCGACGCACTCGTCCTCTCGCATCCCGAACAGCAGGCGCGGCTCAAGAGCGTCTGTCCGCAGGCCGCGCACACCGGCGTCCTCGGCGGGGATCCCGGTTTCGACCGGATGCTGGCGGCCCGCCCCCACCGCGCGCGTTTCCGCCGGGCCCTCGGTGTGCGCAACGGGCAGCGGCTGGTCGTCGTCAACTCCACCTGGAACCCGGAGTCGCTGTTCGGTGACGGCGGGGACGAGGACCTGCTGCCCACCCTGCTTCCCCGGTTGACCTCCGAACTTCCCGCCGACGAGTACCGGGTGGCCGCCGTGCTGCATCCCAACATCTGGTGGGGTCACGGGCCGGGCCAGATCCGCGCCTGGCTGGACCGGGCGCGGCGCGCCGGGCTGCTCCTGGTGGACCCGCTGCACCACTGGCGTCAGGTGCTCCTCGCCGCGGACGCGGTGATCGGCGATCACGGGGCCGTCTCGTACTACGCCGCCGCCCTCGGCACCCCCGTGCTGCTCGGCGCGGCCCCGCTCGCCGGCCTGGACCCGCACTCCCCCGTCGCGGAGTTCGTCGCGGGGGCGCCCCGGCTCGATCCGCACGGGTCCCTGACGGGACAGTTGGACCGGCTCCTCGCCGGGCCCCGGCCACGGAGCCGGGCGGCGGAGTTCACCACGTCGGTTCCCGGGGAGTCGGCGACGCTGCTGCGCCGCCTGTTCTACGACCTCATGGGCCGCCCCGAACCGCCCGGACGCGCCGCTCTCGTACCGCTGCCCCTGCCGCCGTGCGAGACCCGTACCCGCACCGCGCCTCTGTACGTGGTGACCCGGCCGACGGGCGAACCGGGCGGAGTGCGGGTGACCCGGTACGCCGACCCACGCGGCGAGCCGCTTGCCGACGGCGACGTGCACACGGCGGTCCACGAGGACACCCGCGACCCGGGACGGCTCGCACTCGCCGACGTGATCTTCCGGGAGGGAGCGGCGGACGATCGCCGGTTCGGCGGCCCGGCGCACTGGACGGCGGAAGTCCTGGCCCGCTTCCCGCAGTGTGCGCTCGCCGCGTTCGTGACGGGGCCGGACGCCTGCACGGTCCGCACGCGCGCGGGCGCGCTGTTCCGGCTCACCGGGGAGGCCGCGGGGGCCGACCCTTGCGTGTACGCCTCGGCCCTGTACGCCTGTCTGGGGCGGGAGTCCGCGGCGGAGCTGAGCGCACACGGGCTGACCGTGCGGACCGGGACGGCCGCGCACGCGGTGCGGGTCAGGCCGATGGCCGGGGAGGCGGACTGACGCACAGCGCGCGCAGGCTGCGGAGGTAGGCCAGGTGCTGGTCGGCGTGCTCCCCGGTCAGGAGGGCGGTCGCCTCGTCGATCAGCGGAAGGGCGGCCGCCCGGTCCGCCTCGCTCGCGGCGCGCGTTCCGTCGACATGGGTGCGGGCGAGGTCGGTGAGGGTGCGCGCGGTGTTGTAGGCGTCGGAGTCGGTACGGAAGGACCGCAGCGCGGCGCCGAGCCGCTCGCGTGCCTCGTCGAGCCGGTCGAGGCCGGTGAGCGCCCGCCCCCGGTGGCGTTCCAGGAGGGCGAGCGCGCGGGGCAGGTCGGCTGCGTCCTCGTCGTCCGGGTCGATGGTCGCGTACAGGGCGTACGCCTCGTCGAAGAGCTCGTACGCCTCCTGGACCCGGGACCGCTGCCACTGGGCCAGCCGCAGCAGCCCGAGCCCTTCGACCGCCGAGGCGTGTCCGCGCACATGACCGGCGGCCTGCTCGTCCCGTGCGGCGGCCCGGAGTTCGGACTCGGCCTCCTCGTACCGTTCGAGGGCGGTGAGCGCGAAGCCGAGGTGGGCGTGCATCAGTCCGGCGGTGCGGGTGCCCGGGACGTGCGCGTCGGCGGTGCGGGCCCCGGTGTGCAGGGCGGGCAGCAGGGTGTCGAGGTGGCCCGCCTTGAGCTGGACGGGCCACAGGGTGCGGACCAGGCGGCACACGGTGTCGGGGTCGCCCATCTCGTCGGCGGCGGCGATCGCCACGGCCAGGTTGCCCGCTTCGGCGGCCAGCGCGCCGAGCGCTTCGCCGGGGTCCGGGTATCCGGACGCCTCGTCGGTGTCGGCGCGTCGGGGTGAGCGCCAGCTCTGCGGCAGGGCGGCGTGGGCGGTCGGTTCGGCGAAGTGCAGGAGTCCGCGCAGCGCGCGGCTCATCGCTTGCGCGCACACGGCCCAGCCGTCCTCGCGGAGGGCGGCCTGTTCGGCGTGTACGCGTACGGCGGGGCGGTGGCGGTAGCGGCCGTCCGCGGTGGTGTCGAGCAGGCCGAGAGCGGCGAGCGTCTCCAGGGCGCGGCCGGCCTCGTCCACCGGAAGGTTCGCGGCCCAGCCGGCGATGCGGGCGCAACAGCCGGGCCAGGGGGCGAGCGCGGTGAGCCGGAGGACACGTGCGCTCACCGGGTCGAGGCTGCGGTAGGAGTCCTCGACGGCGGTGCGTACGGCGTCGCCGCCTTCGGGGTGCCGGGGGTTCGCGCTCATGGCGGGTCCGGGTGTCCTTTCCGTACGGGGCGGCGGCACGTGGGCCAGCCGCGGCGCGGCGGCCCGCAGGGCGTACGGCGAGCCCGCGCAGCGGGCCAGTATCGCGGGCAGTACGGCGCGGGCCGCGTCGACGGCGGGCTGTCCGGCGACTCCGACGAGGAGTCGCCGGGCGTCCTTGTCGGCGAGCGGTCCGACGGGGACGCGCAGGGCGGCGAGCCCGTGCAGGGGGTTGCGGGCGACGACCACGGTGACCGTCCGGGGCGCGGGGGCGATCAGCGGGCGGACCTGGGCGAGGGAGGTCGCGTGGTCGAGCACGACCAGCAGGTCCAGGTCGGCGACGCAGCTGCGGAAGTACTCGGCTCTGTGTTCCTCCGAGGCGGGTATCTCCGCGTCGGGGACGCCGAGTTGGCGGAACATCTCGCGCAGCGCGGCGCGCGGGCCCAGCGCTCCTTGCGGGCCGCTGCGCAGATCGACGTGGATCTGCCCGTCGCGGAAGCGGTCGGCTTCCCTGTTGCCCCAGTACTTGGCGGCTTCGCTGGTGCCGATGCCCTCCGGTCCGTGCAGCAGGACGACCCGGGGGCGCCCGTCGGATCTGCGGGAAGCCTCGGCGTCGAGCAGTCCGAGGACCTTCTGACGGTTGGTGAAGGCGTGGGTGGCGGCGGGCAGTCGGGGGACGTTGCGCACCCCGCCACCCCGCTGCACGGTGCTCGCGAAGGCGGCCCAGTCCCCGGCGAGGGCGGGGTCGCGCCGCAGGATCCCGTGCAACTGACGTGCCAAGGCGTCCAGTTGTTCCTGGCCGGCCGGTGCCGCCACCTCGCGTCCGAGGGCCCGGCGCACCAGATTTCCGGCCGACTGGAAGACCGCCTTGCCCGCTTCGCCGCCCGCACCGCTGACCACAGCGCTCAGCGCCACCGTGATCCCCGCCAGTGAAATGGGATCCATCAGGCAACTCCCCCGTCGTCCCGGTCCGTGGTGCATCGGTCGTGGATCAACGGTATCGGCCATCGCCCCGGCACAACACCGTTCGGGATACGCCGTGTTGATCCACCGCCCCAGGACGGCCGTAGGGTGGCTGGGACACCACGAAAGCCGAGGTCAGGAGGATGACACGTGTCGGAGGGCGACGGCGTCGAGAAGAGCGCGCCAGAGGTCAGGGCAGCGGTCCGGGCGAGGGTCGGGCAGGTGCGCGGGGAGATCCTCGCGCTCAGCCGCCGTATCCACGCGCACCCCGAGACCGCCTTCGAGGAGCACCGGGCGGCCAAGTGGTGCGCGGACGTGCTGCGCGGGCACGGCTTCGCGGTGACGGCACCGGCCTACGGCCTCGGCACCGCGTTCGCGGCGACGGTCGGCGACGGGCCCGTGACGGTTGCCCTGGCCTGCGAGTACGACTCGCTGCCCGGCATGGGGCACGCGTGCGGGCATCACCTCATCGCGGGCGCGGGCGTCGGCGCGGCGCTCGGGCTCGCCCCGTTCGCCGACGCACTCGGGCTCACCGTACGGGTGTTGGGGACTCCCGCCGAGGAGCGCGGGGCCGGCAAGCAGTTGCTGCTCGACGCGGGGGCCTTCGAGGGGGTGGACGCGGCGATGATGATCCACCCGGGTCCGTTCGAGCTGACCGACTTCCGGTCCTTCGCGATGGGTTCGCTGGAGGTGACGTACCGGGGGAAGTCGGCGCACGCGGCGATGAATCCGCAGGACGGACGGAACGCGGCCGACGCCCTCACCGTCGCCCAGGTCGCGCTCGGACTGCTGCGGCAGCACCTGCCCGGCGACTGGAAGGTGCACGGCATCACCACCGAGGCCGGGACCGCGCTCAACGCCGTCCCGGACCTGGCGCGGGCCGCGTACGCGCTGCGCACCCCCACCGTGGCGGAGCTGGGGGCGTTGCGCGCCCGGGTCGAGGACTGCTTCCGGGCGGGGGCACTGGCCACCGGCTGCGGGATCGACCTCGTACAGCCCTCGCCCGACTACCTCGACTTCCGTACCGATCCGGAGCTGGCCGCCCTGTGGGCGGCCAACGCACGGGAGCTGGGGCGGCCGGAGCCGCTGGTGCGCGGGCCGTTCGCGTCGACCGACATGGGCAACGTGTCGCACGTGGTGCCGTCGATCCACCCGATGCTGGACATCGGCAGCGGGACCAGCAGCCCGCACCAGCCGGAGTTCACGGCCGCCGGCGCCGCCCCGGCCGCCGAACGGGCGATGCTGGAGGGGGCGGTGGGGCTGGCGTGGACGGCGGCGGACTTCGCGGTCAGCCGACGGGCGTAGTCTCCACGGCCACGGGCGGGGCCGCGGCGGCGGCGACCGGCACGACGACGGGCGAGCCGTCGCCCGGGGCCCGCAGGATGTCGGCGTCGATGCCGTACAGCTCCTTGACCAGGGAGGCGGTGACCACGTCGCGGGCGGGCCCCCGGGCGACGACGCGGCCGGCGTTCATGGCGACGACGGTGTCGGCGTAGCGGGCGGCGCTGGCGAGGTCGTGCAGGACCATGACGACGGTACGGCCCGCCGCGGCCACCTCCCGTACCAGCGAGAGCACTTCGACGGCGTGCCCGAGGTCCAGTGCGCTGGTCGGCTCGTCGAGGAGCACGATGGGGGTCTCCTGGGCCAGGACCATCGCCAGCCAGCAGCGCTGCCGTTGGCCGCCGGAGAGCTGGTCGAGGCGGCGCTCGGCGAGCGCGGTGGTACCGGTGGCCTCCAGCGCCTCCCGTACCGCCTTCTCGTCCTCGCGCGACCACTGCCGGAACAGGCCCTGGTGCGGGTGGCGGCCGTAGCGTACGAGACCGGCGACCGTGACCGCCTCGGGGGCCTGGGGGGACTGGGCGAGCAGGGCGATGCGGTGGGCGGCCGCGCGCTGGGTGAGCTGCCAGACGTCCTTCTCGCCGGCCCGTACCGTACCGGACTCCGGCTTGTGGAGGCGGGCCACGGCGCGCAGCAGGGTGGACTTGCCGCAGCCGTTGGGACCGACGATCGCGACGACCTGTCCACTGGGGACGGTGAGGTCGACGCCGGTGACGACGGGGTGGCCGGGGTATCCGGCGGTGAGGGCCTCTACGGTCAGTTCCACGGGGGTCAGGCCTTTCCGGTCTTCTGCGATGCGGCGGGGGACGCCGGGGACGACTTCTTGCCGAACAGGACCCACAGCAGGAAGGGGCCGCCGAGCACGCTGGTGACGACCCCCACCGGGATCTCCACCGGCGCGATGACCCGGCCGAGGGCGTCCGCTCCCGCGACGAGGGCCGCGCCCACCAGCGCCGAGCCGACGACGGGGACCCGGGTGGGTCCGGTGAGCCGGGCGGCGAGTACGGGTGCGGCGAGCGCGACGAAGCCGATCGGGCCGCCGATGCCGACGGCGATGCCGGCCAGGGCGACGGCGAGGAGCAGGGCCGCGGCGCGCACCCGGCGGACGTTCACACCGAGCGTGGAGGCCATGTCGTCGTCGAAGCGCAGGAGTTGGAGACGGCTGCCCGCGACGAGCGCGAGCGGCACGAGGAGGAGCAGGAGGTACGTGAGGGGGGTGCCGACGCCCCAGTCGCGGCCGTTGAGGGAGCCGACCGTCCAGAGGAAGACGCCGCCCGCCGTGTTGTCGTTCTCGCGGGACATGACGAGGTCGGTGACCGCGCCGATGAACGTGGAGACGCCGATGCCGACGACGAGGATGCGGTAGCCGCCGCGTCCGGCGCCGCCCGCGCACAGGACGACGATCATGGCAGCGGCGGCGGCGCCGAGCGGGCCGAGCCACCAGTCGCCGATCATGCCGGTGGAGGAGCCGACGACGGAGGCGACGACGGCCATGGTGGCGCCGTCGTTGACGCCGATGACGTCGGGGGTGGCGAGCCGGTTGCCGGCCAGGGTCTGGGTGAGGCAGCCGGCCGTGCCGAGGGCCGCGCCGACCATCAGGCCGACGGCGATGCGTGGCAGGCGGAACTCCTGCACGAGCATCACCGTCGCCGGATCGCCGGTTCCGAGCAGGCCGGAGACGGTGTCGGAGAAGCCCATCCCGGTGGAGCTGGCGAACGCGGCCAGCGTCACGATCAGCCCGATGACCACCGCCATCCCGACGGCCATCAGGGCGCTGCGGTACGGGAAGAGCCAGGAGAGCGCGCCCAGACGCACCGGGGTGGAGTCGGGCGGGGTGAGGGACGGCCAGGACGCCCGCGGGGTGCGTGCGTCCGGGACGCCGCCCCCGGAGTCCCGTGTCTGCGCGTCGTGTGCGTGTCCCGTGCTCATGCGCTCGCTCCCGCCGTCGACATGCGCCGTGAGCGCGCGATCCAGATGAGCAGCGGGCCGCCGATGAACGCGAGCAGCACGCTCACGGGCGTCTCCCACGGCCGGATGACGACCCTGGCCAGCAGGTCCGCGACGATCATCACGACCGCCCCGAGGAGGCCCGAGAGCACCAACTGCCCGGCCATCCGCGGCCCGGTGACGGCCCGTGCGGCGTACGGGGCGAGCAGGCCGAGGAAGGCGATCGGACCGGCCAGGGCGACCGCCGAACCGGCGAGCAGCGTCACCGCCACCGCCACCGTCAGCCGGATCCGCCCGGGGTGGTGGCCCAGCGAACGCGCGCTGTCGTCACCGAGACCCAGCGCTGCCAGCGGCCTGACGCAGCAGAACGCGATCCCGAGGCCCACCGCGATCAGCGGCACCAGCGGGTACGTGTCCTTCGTCTCGATGCCGGCGAGGGAGCCGATGGTCCAGTAGCGGTAGGTGTCGAACGTCGACTGGGTGCCGAGCAGGACGTACGAGGTCGCCCCGTGGAAGGTGGCGCCGAGCGCGGATCCGGCGAGCACCAGCCGCAGCGGCGAACCCGCCGAGCGGCCCGAGGCGGCGAGCATCAGCACCACCGCGCTCGCGGCCATGCCGCCGACGAGGGCCCAGACCAGCACGCCGTAGGCCGAGTTCACCCCGAAGTAGGTGAGTCCGATCACCACGCCCAGCGCCGCACCGGAGTTGACGCCGAGAAGTCCGGTCTCGGCGAGCGGGTTGCGGGTGACGGCCTGGAGGAGGCATCCGGACGCGCCGAGCGCGATGCCGACGAGCAGCCCGGCGAGGGTACGCGGCATGCGCACGTCCAGGACGGCCAGCCGGATCTGTTCGTCGGCGCGGGCGGCCGGATCACCCGTCAGGAACCCCCACGCCCTGGCCATCGGATTCGAGCCCGATCCGATCAGCAGCGACAGCACGCAGAGCGCCAGCAGCACGACGACCAGGGCGGCAGCCGCCCAGAGGGTGGGGCGGTGAAGCCTGGTGCGGAGCGTCGTGCGGGGCTTCGCCGAACCCGGTACCGGGGGTTCGGATCCGGACTCCGGGACCCGCCCCTCTTGTGCAACCAACATGAAGTTAGCCTAACCTAACCACGTTGTGGAACCCCTGGTCGGGGCTCCCGAACTGCCTGCTGCCACGGGGCCGGTTCGGCATGCCCCGACACGGAAAGAGCCACCCCGTATGTCCGGATACAACCTGTTCCGGCATCACTTCGCCTCACCAGCATGGAGATCACGGAATGTCCTCGAACCTCACCCCGCGCACCCGGCTGACCGCGGTTGCGGCCATCACCCTGGCCTCCGCGCTCACCCTCTCCGCCTGCGGTTCGGACGACTCCGGCTCCGGCAAGGGCTCGGGGTCCGGTACGCAGGCCAAGAACGCGGACCAGGTCTCCGTCACCGACGCGACCGGTGCCGAGATCAAGGTCCCGGCCGCGCCGAAGAGCGTCGTCGTCCTCAGCGAGATGGACCTGGACTCCGCGCTCGCGCTCGGCGTCAAGCCGGTCGGCCTGACCGCGGGCCGAGGCCAGAAGGGCGCGCCCGGCTACCTCGCGGACCAGGCGAAGGGCATACCGGTCGTCGGCGCCGTGACCGGCCCGGACATCGAGAAGGTCATCCAGGCCAAGCCGGACCTCATCCTGGCCGGACAGCTCGCCGACAAGCAGGTGCTCGCACAGCTCCAAAAGGTCGCGCCGACCGTCGTCACCATCGACAAGAAGAAGGACTGGAAGAAGTCCTTCGAACTGTCCGGCAAGGTCCTCGGCAAGTCCAACGAGGCCACCGAGTTCCTCAAGGGGTACGACGCCAAGCTCGCCGAGGTGAAGACGGCCCTCGGCAAGAACGCCGGCGCGAGCGTGTCGGTGGCGCGCTACTCCGCCAAGGGCACCGCGGTCATGCAGCAGGGCGTGTTCATCTCCGACGTGGTCAAGGAACTCGGCTTCGAGCGCCCCGGCATCCAGAACGAGAAGGGCCAGGGCCACTCGACGCCGCTCAGCGACGAGGACATCAAGCAGATCGACGCCGACTGGCTGTTCATCGGCACCCTGTCCTCGCAGGGCAAGGACGCCAAGCCGTTCGCGGAGCTGAAGCAGAAGCCCGCGTACCGGCAGCTCGACGCGGTCGAGAAGGGCCACGTCACCGAGATCGACGGCTCGAAGTGGACCAGCCTCGGCGGCGCCCAGGCCGCGATGTCCGTCCTGGACGACATCAAGAAGGCCATGGCCGCCAAGTAGTCCCGCCTCCGCTGTGCCCGCCCGCCGGACCCGCGGGCAGTCGTTCCGCAGGACGACCGCGGGCGGGCGCAGCGCCCCCCGCACCGGGCGGGCCCCCACCGGCCACCGGACGGCCCGCGCTCCCGCACCTGCCCGACCCGCGTCGCCCGCGCTGACGTACCCGCAGCGACGCACACCGCTCCGCCCCCGCCCCCTGCCGAGGACCCCCGTGCTGCCTGATACTCCGGCCACCCCGGACGCCCCCACCTGGCCCGCCGACCACGCCGCCCGTTACCGCGCCGCCGGCTACTGGCGGGGTGAGACCTTCGGCGAGATGCTCCGCACCCGGGCCGAGGCCCACCCGGACCGCGTCGCCGTCACCGACGGCGAGCGCAACTGGACGTACGCCGAACTCCACGACCGCTCCGCCCGGTTGGCCGCGGGCTTCGCCGCGCGGGGCATCGCGAAGGGCGACCGGGTCGTCGTCCAGCTCCCCAACGTCGCCGAGTTCTTCGAAGTGATCTTCGCCCTCTTCCGTCTGGGCGCCCTCCCGGTCTTCGCTCTCCCCGCGCACCGCGAGACCGAGATCCGCTACTTCTGCGAGTTCACCGAGGCCGTCGCCTACGTGATCCCGGACCGGTCCGGCGGCTTCGACCACCGTGAGCTGGCCGCCGCGGTCCGCGCCGACGTCCCCACCCTGCGCGAGGTGTTCGTCGTGGGCGAGCCCGGAGAGCACACCGCCCTCACCGACGTACCGCTGGACGCGACGGAGGTGGCCGGACCCGCACCCTCCGACCTCGCCTTCCTCCAGCTCTCCGGCGGCAGCACCGGCGTCCCCAAACTGATCCCGCGCACGCACGACGACTACCTCTACTCCCTCTGGGGCTCCAACGAGCTCTGCCACGTCACCGCGGACTCCGTCTACCTCGTCACGCTTCCCGCCGCCCACAACTTCCCGCTCTCCTCGCCCGGTTCACTGGGGACCCTCTACGCGGGCGGTCGCGTCGTGATGTGCCCGCAGCCGGACCCGGCCACCGCGTTCCCCCTCATCGAGCGCGAGCGGGTCACGATCACCGGCGTGGTCCCGCCGCTCGCCCTCGTCTGGACCGAGTCGGCGGCCGGCACCGCGCACGACCTCTCCAGTCTGGAAGTCCTGCTCGTCGGCGGCGCGAAGTTCAGCGAGTCGGCCGCCCGGCGCGTCGGCCCCGCACTCGGCTGCACGCTCCAGCAGGTCTTCGGCATGGCCGAGGGACTCGTCAACTACACCCGGCTGAACGACGACCCGGAGACCGTCGTCACCACTCAGGGCCTGCCCATCTCCCCGGACGACGAGATACGCATCGTCGACGACGCCGACGTGGAGGTGTCCGAGGGCGAGAGCGGACACCTGCTGACCCGCGGCCCGTACACCATCCGCGGGTACTGGCGGGCACCGGAGCACAACGCCCGCGCGTTCACCGCCGACGGCTTCTACCGCACCGGCGACATCGTGCGGCGCACGCCCACCGGCCACCTGATCGTCGAGGGCCGGGCCAAGGACCAGATCAACCGGGGCGGCGAGAAGATCGCACCGGAGGAGATCGAGAACATCATCCTCGGCCACCCCTCGGTGCACGACGTCTCGCTCGTGGCCGTCCCCGACGAGTTCCTCGGCGAGCGCACGCTGGCGTACGTGATCCTGCGCGCCGGCGCCGAGCCGCTGAAGCCCGTGGCGGTCAAGAAGTTCGTCCGGGAGAAGGGGCTCGCGGCGTTCAAGGTCCCCGACCGGGTCGAGTTCGTGACCGCGTTCCCGCAGACCGGCATCGGCAAGATCAGCAAGAAGGACCAGCGGAACATCGCCACCGCGCCGCAGGGCTGAGCCCCGCCTCCTGAACGCACCGCACCGCCCCGCACTACCGAAAGGCCCCCACCCATGGCCCTCCCCGCCGTCGCCCCGTATCCCATGCCCGCTCCGGACGAGCTGCCCGAGAACCGGGTCGCGTGGACCGTCGACCCGCAGCGGGCGGTGCTGCTCGTCCACGACCTCCAGAACCACTTCCTGACGGCGTACACCGCCGGAACCTCTCCGGCCACCGAACTGCTGGCGAACGTGGGCCGGTTGGCGAAGGCCGCGCGCGCGGCGGGGATCCCGGTCCTGTACTCGGCGCAGCCCGGCGGCCAGTCCCCCGCGGAACGCGGCCTCCAGCAGGACTTCTGGGGACCCGGTCTGCCGGACGACGAGCACGCCAAGGCCATCGCCTCCCCGGTCGCCCCGGAGCCCGGCGACACCGTGATCACCAAGTGGAAGTACAGCGCGTACGTCCGCACCGACCTGGAGCAGCGGATGCGCGAGGCGGGCCGCGACCAGATCGTGGTCGTCGGCGTCTACGCGCACATCGGGGTCCTGATGACGGCGTGCGACGCGTGGATGCGGGACGTGCAGGCGTTCGTCGTCGCGGACGCGGTCGCCGACTTCTCCCGCGCGGACCACGACATGGCACTCACGTACGCGGCCGGACGGTGCGCGGTCGTCACCACCACCGACGCCGTCCTGAAGGGGATCTGACGACATGGCAGCCCACCCGACCCTCACCGTCGAGCAGATACGCGCCGACGTCGCCGACGTCCTGGGCGAGGACCCGCAGGACATACCCGTCGACGAGAACCTGGTCGACTACGGCCTGGACTCGATGCGGATCATGACGCTCGTGGAGCGGTGGCGCCGCGAGCACGGGACCACCGCGTCCTTCGTCGACCTGGCGGAGAAGCCCGCCGTCGAGGCCTGGGCCGCCCTCCTGGGGGCGGTCTCATGACGGACACCCGCACAGCGGACACCGGCACGGTCCACCGCCTCCCGGCCGCAGGGCTGCCGCTGACCGCCGCCCAGTCCGGGATGTGGTTCGCCCAGGCCCTGGACCCGCAGAGCCCGGCACAGAACACCGCGGAGTGCCTGGAGATCCACGGAGCCGTGGATCCCGAGGTCTTCGCGCGGACCCTCCGTCAGGTCACCGCGGAGGCCGACGCCCTGCGCGTGCGTGTGACCGAAGGCGTCGACGGCCCGCGCCAGTTCGAGATCGACGGCCTCGAACCGCCGCTGCACATCGCCGACCTCCGTGCCTGTCCCGACCCCGACGCGGACGCGTACGCCTGGATGCGCGCCGACCTCGCCGCCCCGGCCGACCTGGCCGGCGGCCCGCTCTTCGCACACGCCCTGCTGCGGGTCGCCGACGACCGCTGGCTCTGGTACCAGCGCGTGCACCACCTCGTGATGGACGGCTTCGGCTACTCCCTGCTCGCCCGCCGCGCCGCCGAGGTCTACACCGCGCTCGCGGCCGGCGAGTCGCCTTCCGACAGCCCGTTCGCCCGACTGGCGGACCTGGTCGAGGAGGACGCCGGCTACCAGGTCTCGGAGACGTACGACAAGGACCGCCGGTTCTGGGACGGCGCGTTCGCCGACCGCCCCGAGGCGCCGAACCTGGCCGGGCGCACCGCGCTGCCCTCCCGCACCTTCCACCGCCGCACCGCCCACCTCTCGCCGCTCGCCACCGACCAGCTGCGCGAGCTGGCCTCGTCGATCAAGGCGACCTGGCCGGAGGTGCTGATCGCCGCGCAGGCGCTGTACCTTTCCCGGGCCACCCACAGTCCGGAAGTCGTGCTCGGCCTGCCGATGATGGGCCGCATGGGCTCGGTCGCCCTGCGCGTCCCCGGCATGGTGATGAACGTGCTGCCGCTGCGCCTCACCGTCTCACCCTCGGCCACCTTCGCCGAGCTGACCCGACAGGTGGTGCTCGGCATCCGCGCCGCCCGCCGCCACCAGCGCTACCGGTACGAGGACATCCGCCGCGACCTCGGGCTCCTCGGCGAGGGACGCTCCCTGGTCGGCCCGCTCGTCAACATCATGCCGTTCGACTACGAGCTGACGTTCGCGGGCGCCCGCACCGAGGCCCACAACCTCTCCGCGGGCCCCGTCGACGACCTCACCGTCAACGTCTACGACCGCACCGACGGCAGCGGGCTGCGCATCGACTACGACGGCAACCCCGCCCTGTACGGGCCCGACGAGCTCGCCGTCCACCAGTCCCGCTTCCTGGAACTGCTGGAGCGCGTCGCCCACACCGCCCCGCACGCCCCGCTCGCCGTGCACACCATCGCCCGCGAGAGCGAACTCGTGCGGGTGCTCGACGAGTTCAACGCCACCGGGCGCCCGGTTCCGGCGACCACCCTGATCGGTCCGATCGAGGAGCAGGCGGCCCGCACCCCGGACGCCACCGCCCTCGTCTTCGGCGGCGAGCGGCTCACCTACGCACAGCTCAACGCCCGTGCCAACCGACTCGCCCACCGGCTCGCGGAGTCGGGCGTGAGGCCGGGCACGCTCGCCGCGGTCGCCGTGCCCCGCTCGCTGGACCTGGTGGTCGCACTCCTGGCCGTGCTCAAGGCGGGCGGCGCGTACCTCCCCCTCGATCCGGACTACCCGGCGGACCGGCTCGCGTACATGCTGGCCGACGCCGAACCGGCCTGTGTCGTCACGGACCGTCCGGGCCGCGTCCCGGCCTCGGGCGTACCGGTGATCGCCCTGGACCGGCTCGACACCTCCGCCCACCCCACGGCGAACCCCTCCTCCGCGCCGGGCCCGCAGGACCCGGCGTACGTCATCTACACCTCGGGATCCACGGGCCGGCCCAAGGGTGTCGTCGTCCCGCACGCGGCGATCGACAACCGTCTCCGCTGGATGCAGCACGAGTACCCGATCGGGCCCGGCGACAGGGTGCTCCAGAAGACCCCCTCCGGCTTCGACGTGTCGGTGTGGGAGTTCTTCTGGGCGCTGCGGGCGGGTGCCACGCTCGTCGTCGCCGAGCCCGGCGGCCACAAGGACCCGGCGTACCTCGCCCGGACCGTCCGCGAACAGGCCGTGACCGTCTGCCACTTCGTGCCGTCCATGCTCCAGGTGTTCCTGGGCGAGCCCGCCGCCGCGGCCTGCACCGGGCTGCGGCACGTCTTCTGCAGCGGCGAGGCGCTCCCCCGCGAGACGGTCCGCGAGTTCGGCCGCGTCCTGGGGGACGGCGTCCCGCTGCACAACCTGTACGGGCCGACCGAGGCCGCCGTCGACGTGACGTACCACCCGTGCGTCTCCGGCGGATCGGGCCCCGTGCCGATCGGGCGGCCCGTCTGGAACACCCGGCTGTACGTGCTGGACGCGGCCCTTCAGCCGTGCCCGCCCGGCGTTCCCGGCGAACTCTTTCTGGCAGGCGTGCAGTTGGCGGACGGCTATCTCGGCCGCCCCGCCCTCACCGCGTCGCGCTTCGTCGCCGACCCGTACGGCGCTCCCGGCACCCGGATGTACCGCACGGGCGACCTGGCCCGCTGGACGGCCGACGGCGAGGTCGAGTACCTGGGGCGCACGGACCACCAGGTGAAGCTGCGCGGCCAGCGCATCGAACTCGGCGAGATAGAAGCGGAGTTGGCCAAGGACCCGGCGGTCGGCGCGTCGGGCGTCCTGGTCCGCGAGGACCGGCCGGGCGACCAGCGCCTGGTCGGGTACGTCACCCCGGCGGGCGCGACGGCCCCCGAGCCGGAGGCCCTGCGCGCCCGACTGGCCCGCTGCCTGCCGGAGCACATGGTGCCCGGCGCGATCGTCGTGCTCGACGACTTTCCGCTCAGCCCCAACGGCAAGCTGGACCGACGGGCCCTGCCCGCCCCGGCGCTGACCGGAACCGCCGACGGCGGCCGGACGCCCGCCAACCACCGCGAGGAGACCCTCGGCCGGCTCTTCGCGGAGATCCTCGGCCTGGACCGGGTCGGTGTGGACGACGCGTTCTTCGACCTGGGCGGCACCTCGCTCCTCGCGGCCCGCCTGGTGGCCCGCGTCCGTGCCGCGCTGGGCGCGGAACTCACCGTCGGCACCCTCTTCCAGGCGCAGACCCCGGCCTCCCTCGCCGCCCAGCTCGACGCGGGCGATACCGCGTCGGACCACGCCCTGGACCTGCTGCTGCCCCTGCGCGCCACCGGCGACCGCCCACCGCTGTTCGCGTTCCACCCGGCGGGCGGCATCAGCTGGTGCTACTCGGGGCTGCTGTCGCGGCTCGACCCGGGCCAGCCGGTGTACGGCCTGCAGGCCCGCGGCCTGTCCGGCGACCCGGACGTGTCCCTCCCCAGCACCATGGAGGAGATGGCCGCCGAGTACATCGACGCCCTGCGCACCGTCCGGCCGCACGGCCCCTACCGGCTGCTCGGCTGGTCGGTGGGCGGAGTCCTGGCGCACACCGTCGCGGTGAAGCTCCAGGAGGCGGGTGAGGAGGTCGAGTTGCTGGCGCTGCTCGACGCGTACCCGTCCGACCAGTGGCGGGACTCGGCGATCCCCGCCGAGACGGACGCGCTCACGGCCCTGCTGCGGATGGCCGGTTACGACCGCACGGACGAACTCACCCGCGAGGACGTGCTGGCCACCCTGCACCGCGAGGGCAGCGCACTGGCCGGGCTGCCGGACCGCACGCTGTCCGCGGTGGTCGACATCGTCGTGAACAACGCGCGTCTCATGCGGGCGCACGAGCACCGGCGCTTCGAGGGCGACGTGCTGTTCTTCACCGCGGCGGCCCCCCGCGCCGAGGACTGGCTGACGTCACGGGCATGGGCCCCGTACATCGGCGGCCGGCTCGTCAACCGTGATCTGGACTGCCTGCACCCGGAGTTGACACAACCCGCCCGTCTCGACGAGGTCTGTGCCGTACTCGCCGCACGACTCAAGGAGTTGGACCACGCATGACGACACGGTCGCCCTTCGATCCGCCCGCGACGGGTGCGGACGCGGAGCCCACCCATCTGGTCCTGCGCAGTACGCACGGCGCGTACTCGCTGTGGCCGGTGTTCCGTCACGTCCCCGAGGGCTGGGAGACGGTGCACGGCCCGGCCGCGTACGGGCAGTGCCTGGCGCACCTGCAGGAGTCGCCCGCGTGACACCGTGGGGCGGGGCTGCCCGAGCGGCGGCCCCGCCCCTCGCCCCGCCCCGTCATTTCAGCAACTCGACCAGTCCGTCGGCCAGTTCGGTGCGCCAGCAGAGGTAGTCGTGTCCGCCGTTGTACTCCCGGTACGCGGCGTCGTCGTACCCCTTGGCTTCCAGGGTGTCGCGCAGCCGGCGTGAGGCGGGCAGCCCCACCCACTCCTGTGCGCCGACGGAGAGCCAGAACCGTACGGGCAGCCGCTCGGCGGCGGCGATCCGCCCGGTCAGCCATTCCGAGCGTGCCGGGTCGGGCCCGTCCGGCCACCAGAACGACCCCGACTGTGCCAGCACCTTCCCGAACCGCTCCGGCGCACGCACCGCGGCGTACGCGGCGGTCAGTCCGCCCAGGCTCTGCCCGGCCACCACGGTCCGGGCCGGATCGCCCGTCACGTGCCACCGCTCCCCCGCCCACGGCAGCAGTTCGCGCTCCAGGAAGCCCACGAAGCGTTCGTTGCAGGCGAGTTCGTCCCAGCGTCGCTCCGCGCTCAGCGACTCGGGGAGCAGGGCGACGAGCGGCGGGATGCGGCCGTCCGCGATCAGGTTGTCCAGCAGTGCCGCGACGTCGAGCCCCGGCTGCCACATCTCGCCGTCCATCAGCACCAGCACCGGCAGATCGGACCCACCGCCGGGCGGCTCGTAGACGTGCACCGGCCGCTCGTTGCCGAGCAGCTCACTGGGCACGAGGTGCGTACTGACGGTGCCGCGCGGCACTCCCGCCCGTCGCTGCCAGCCGTCCCCGGCCGGGGCGAGGGGCAGCTCCACGTACGAGACCGGCTCGCCACCCCAACGCCGCGCGAGCGTCCGCGAGTTGAGCGGGTCGCCCTGCTGCCTGCCGCGCAGCCACGCCCAGTACCCGTCCCCCTCGGGCTCGGGCCCGCCCCCCTCGTCGACGCAGAACCCGTACGTGGCCCGCCAGTCCGCCCTCATCCGCACCGACCAGTGCCAGACGTCCGTGCCGGGCACGTGCTCCATCAGGTTGCGGGGCAGGTCCCGCGGGTCGACGACCTTGTTCGGCATGACCAGGACGGCGCGGGTCGCTTCGCTGCCCCGCCACAGGAAGGTGACCACCCGGTACGTCTCGTCGCCCGCCGGGTCGGGCTCGATCACCGGCCCGCCGCCCGCCCGCCGCACCGCCCCCCAGAAGTCGCCCTCCGCCAGGGCCCGCACCACCCAGGCGCTCTCCGCCCGCTCCACGGGCTGCGGGCGTGCGAGGCGCGGGGGCCGACGGGTCGTCCCGACGGGCGGCGGGGCGGTCAGGGGCATGCGGGTCCTCCAGGTGGCTTCAGCGAATAAGGGCAACCTTACCTACCGGGACACGGCGGACGCGGCCCGCACCTGCGTCGCGTCACGCCCCGCACTGCCCGGCCGTGCCCCGCCCGGTGGGACTGGCTCCGGCCCGGCAGCCCCTTGCGCCTCCGACCCCGCGGCTTTCCGACCCCGCGGCGGGCGGATGCACCGACGCCGTCGCACGATCGGGACAGCCGGGAATTCTGCGCCGAGTCTCCCCGGTTCCGTCACCCCGCCCTCCGAAGAGGCAATCGCCCTCACTCCCTCTGCGCGGCCGTGTGCAGCCCGGTGCCTTCCGGGCAACCGGGCCCCGTACCCAACGGAAGGAGCCGCGGGCGTTTCGCGGCACGGCCGTCGCCGGAGGACCGGCCGTGGAACCGGCGGACGAGCCAGGGTCCGAGGAAGCCGGCCGCCCAGCGCAGTTCCGCGGCGGCGGCCTGCCGTCGGCCCGGAAGCTCCTGCGACGGCAGTGGCCGGGACCAGTTGTCGTCGATTCCCGGCAGCCTGAGTGCGTAGGCAGCGGCTGCGGCGATCCGCTCGTGACCGAGCGGGCTGGCGTGCAGGCGGTCCGCACTCCACAGCCGCGGGTCGGTGGCGACGGCGTGCGCGGCCGTGTCGGCGAGCGTGACGCCGTGCCGGGCGGCAGCGACGCGGATACGGGCGTTCAAGTCGAACACCCGGTGCCTGACCGGGCGGGCGATCGGCGCGACCCTTCCGATGTCGGGAAACGTCAGCGTCACCACGTGAGCCCCGGCGGCGGTGAGGGCCGCGAACATCTCCTCCAGCTCTCGCACCGTCCGGCCCGCGTCGAAGCGCGGCCTGAGCAGGTCGTTGACGCCTGCGACGACGGAGGCCAGATCGGGGCGGAGGTCCAGCGCGGGCCCCAACTGCTCGGCGCGCACCTGGCCCGCGACGCGTCCTCGTACGGCGAGATTCGCGTACTGGAGCGAGGGGTTGACGGCCGCGAGGTGCTCGGCGAGCCGGTCGGCCCACCCCCTCAGACCGCCGGTGTCGTCACCGTCCCCGAGCCCTTCGGTCTGGCTGTCGCCGAGTGCGACGTAGCGCACGAACCCGTCGGGCCGCGGCTCCTCAGCGGTGTTCACTCGTGCCCTGCCTCTCCCTCAGTACGGCCGAGATCCGCAGGCACCAGTCCCGGTTGCCCTGTTCGAAGGCGAGACCGCGCAAGCACGTCAGGTACGGTCCGATCCGCTCGCCGCCGCGCAGGAACTCCGCCTCATCCACCTCGCCACGCATCGTGCGCAGCAGCTTGCCGAAGAGCTCCATCCGGGCCTCGGCCGCACGCACCCGCTCCGCCAGCTGTTCGAGTACCGGGCCGATCCCGACGTGATCGACGGCCTGCACCTTGACGAGGAGGTCGTCGCGTACGAACGAGGGCTTCGACGCGACGGCCGCGAACTCTTCGAGCTCGGCGAGCCCGGCGTCGGTGACCTGGAACAGCCGCTTGTTCGGCCGGGTCTCCTGCACCACCTGCCGCCCCGCCACCAGCCCGTCCTTCTCCAGCCTGGCCAGCTCGGCGTACAGCTGCTGCGGCTGCGCGTACCAGAAGTTCGCGACGCCGACGTCGAACGCCTTGGCGAGCTGGTAGCCGCTGTACTCACCGTCCAGCAGGGCCGCCAGCACGGCATGTCGCAAAGCCATCGTGACCCCTTCCCTTTTCGTGCTTCACCCCGCACCATACTCAATAATCTGACTAATCACATCCTTGAGTAAGAGGAGGAGTCATGGAGACCGCCGAACGCTTCCGCACCGCCGTGGAGAAGGGGGATCTCAGCGCACTGGAGGGCCTCTTCACCGAGGACGTCCGGCTCTACAGCCCAGTGAAGTTCACTCCGTTCGAGGGCCGTACGAGCGTGCTGGGCCTCTTTGGCGTCCTGCTCCGCACCTTCGAGGACTTCCGCTACGTCGGACACTTCGAGGGCGCGGCCGAGACCAGCACGGACGGCGGCGAAGCCCCCGCCACGACCCTCGTCTTCCGGGCCACCGTGCAGGGCAAGGAGGTCCACGGCATCGACCTCCTGCACTTCGACACGGCGGGCCGCATCAAGGAGTTCACGGTGATGGTCCGCCCGCAGTCCGCCGTCCACGCCCTGGGCGAAGCGGTCCTCACCGGCCTGGTCGCGGACGGCCTGGTACCAGGAGGCGGGCAGCTGGCCCCTGGCCGCTAGGGGAACGTGCTGGTGTCCGAGGCGGGAGTCCTGGCACCCGGCGGTTTCTCGGCGGAGTCAGCCGCGCGTCGAGGGCTCCCCCGGCGGGAGTCCCCCGGGCCGGGGCGCGATCTCCACGTGCAGGGCGTCCGTCGCGGCCCGCAGCGCGTGCGCCACGGCTGCCGTGCTGTCGCCGGTCGCGATGACCGCGCCGACAGCGCTGGAGGAGAAGTGCTCCGGCGGGAGCTTGACGGTCGTGCCGGGAGCGCGGTCGAGAACGACGTGCTGGACCCCCGCGACGCCGAGCGCCGTGTCCAGTCCGTCGACCCGCACCAGCTTTCCGGCCGCCGGAGCCATCACTTTGCGCAGTCCGGCGTGCAGCGTTGGGCGGTCCGGCACGCGCGGGGCACGACCGGTCGCCACCCGGATCACGTTCTCGTGGAAGGAGATCCCGCTCGCCAGGCCGACCAGATGGGAGCCGATGAAGTCCCCGCCGGCCCGTGCGGCCACCTCCACGAGCCGGGCGGTCCCCAGCGCCTCGTCGTACATGCACTCCAGATGGAAGGCGCAGTCGTCGAAGCCCAGGGCGTGCACGACCTCGTGGGCCAGCGCGCGCACGGCGGAGGCGGCCGCGGGGGGCAGCGCGCTGGGGTGCTGATGCGCCAGCTCCAGACGGAACGGCTCGGTGGTGGTCTTGTCGGTGATCCCGCAGACCGTCACTTGGCCCCGGTGCACGAAGCCCTCGACGCTGTGCTCGCTGCCTGCGAGCAGTTCTTCGAGTACGAGCTCCCCTCGGTCGTGGCGGAAGATGCTGTCCCCGTCGGCGCCGGTGAGCCGGTCCAGCTCGGCGAACGCGGGCGGCAGGTCGCCCGCCGAGCGCAACAGGAAGATGCCTTTGCTGCCGCTGCCGGCCGCGGGTTTCAGGACGGCCGGCAGCCCGACGTGCTCCAGCGCCGGTTCGGCGTCCCGCAGAGTCCGCACCCGGGCGTAACGGGGTATCAGATGCGGCCGGTCCGCGAGCGCCCGGCGCATGAGGTACTTGTTGCGGGCCAGCCGGGCGGCGGCGGGCGTGATACCGGGCAGGCCCAAGCGGCGGGCAGCGCGAGCCGCCGGTTCCACACCCGCGTCCGACCAGGTGACGACTCCGGCGACGGGGTGTCCGGCAGCGATCTCGTCCACCGCGGCGTCGAACGCGGCGGTGTCGTGCGGGTCGACCGCCCGCGCCTCGGCGAGCAGCGCTGCCGGCAGCCCGGCCGGCGGGCGGGCTGCCAGCAGCACCACCGCGTGGCCCTCACGGTGGGCGGCCTCGAATGCGGGCCGGTGTTCCAGCGGATTCTTGCGTACGCCCACGAAGACGACGACGGAGCGCGTTCCGGGGCGGGCTGCCGGTGCGGGCCCGAGCTCAGGCACGACGCTCCACCTCGATGGTCAGCTCGGTCTCGACCCGGTCGAGGGCCGCCTCGAACTCCTCGGTCGTCCCGGCGCCCACGACCACCATCAGGCACCAGTCCATGGCGTGGGAGAACCCGACCCGGTCACCGACCTTCTTCATCAGGCGCCAGCCGAGAACTCCGTCGACCGCTTCGATCTGCTCGCCCGTCGGCAGACCTGTCACCGTCCCGGCGTGGGCCGGACGCAGGTGCAGCGCGCCGATGTGCCGGGGGGCGGGCACGGCGTCCGCGTCCGCCCCGGCCGGACCGCCGTATGCGGTGTCGCCGTACAGCAGGCCGTTCGCGACGGTGTCGAACACACTCCGGCCGAGCCGGGCGGTGAGCATGTCGGGAATCCAGCCGCCGCCGATCCGGGTGGCGATCTCCGAGAAGACGAGGTCGCCCGCGGGGGTCTCGAAGACCTCCAGGTGGGTGACGGCGGTGTCGATGCCCAGCGCCTCGTTGACGCTGGTGTGCATCGCGTGGATACGTTCGTAGAGCTCGGGGTGGTCCTCGGGAGCCAGGATGTACGAGCCGTCCCGTCCTGGTGGCGCCTCGTGCGCGGCTCCGTCGGTGGCAACGTGGTCGAGCCGGGGCACGTAGTACGCGCTCACGGTCAGGAAGAGAGGCTTGCCCTCTCGCCACAGTGCGTCGATGTGCAACTCGCGGCCGGACACGAAGCGTTCGAGGATGAGGTGGCCCGAGGCGAGCCGGTCGGGCTTCGCCAGGCCGCGCAGGACGGTGGCGATCTCCCCCGCGTTCTCGACGCGGGTCGTGCTCATCGTGCCGAAGCCGAACGCGGGCTTCACGATCGCGGGGAACCCCACGTCGGGCGAGGTGTCGCCGTCGGCGAAGGTGACGTCGGTCGGCAGCGACGCCCACTCGGTGACCGGCACACCGGCGGCGGCCACCAGGTGCTTCATCATCCGCTTGTCGCGCACCCCCGCCCGCATCTGCGCGCTCGCCCCGCCGCAGCCGAGCAGCGCGCGCAACTGGCCGGCGGCGAGCTGCCCGTCCTCGGAGAAGGACAGCACCTGGTCGACCCCGATCCCCCGAACCGCCAGGTCGACGGCGACCCCGGTCAGTTCCTCGACGGAGTCGATGCGGGAGACACGGTGCACGGAGCGCGCGGCGGCGGTCAGTTCCGGCGACGCCGCGGCGGTCGCCAGCTCGGACTGCTCCAGTACGAGATGGAGGTGGGGCGTCGCGGCGAGCAGCGCCCTGACCATGTCGGGGCGCCACTTACAGAGCACGACGACGGGGCCGTCCTCGGCGATGCGGGGCGGCTCGCCGGGTGCGGCAGCCGGTCCGGGCACGGCATCGACCGGCTCGACCCGGATGCTGATCTGCCGGAGCACGGCGTCGGCCGCCGAGTCCACCTCGGCGGGCGTGTCCGCGAGCAGCAGCGCATGGGCGACCCGGTCGCCGGACGAGTGGAGGCCGGTGAGCACGTCACCCGCGTGCTTCTTCTGGCCGACCCGCACCACGTCGGGGCGCTCCTGCGCCGCCTCCACACCGTCCACTGCCGTGAGGCGACCGGGGCGGGGTGCGGGCAGGAACAGCACGCCGGCCGCGCGGGGCCGTTTCGAGGGGAGACCGACCTCGCGCCCGAGGGCCAGCTCGATGACGCTGCGGAAGAAGTCGTGCCCGTAGGCCCGGCACATCAGCTCCAGGATGTGGTCGCCGGGGGTGCGCACGGCGAACTCCATGGGCTTCAGGACGCTGCCGTCGTCCCGGTACTCCAGGTGCACGAGGCCGGTGCGGATACCGGCGGCGGCCACCAGCTCCGCCGTCTGCCCGTCGACGCGCTCGCGGTCGGCGGGGCGGTGGGGCAGCCGGTGTTGCAGTTCGACGAACTCGGGCGGTCCGGTGGTCACCTTGCGGGTGTGGTTGCCGAAGATCACCGTGCCGTTCTCGACGAGCCCCTCCCAGCTGTACTCGGGAGTGTCCAGGTACTCCTCGATCAGCACCTGCTGGCTCACGTCCCGGCGGGCCAGGTCCGCGCGGAGCGCGTCCTCGTCCGCCACACAGCGCACCCCGGCGCTGCCCATGCCGCGCAGCGGTTTGACGACGACCGGGTAGCGGCCGCGGCTCCACTCGGCCGCCCGTTCCGCGTCGTCGACGACGGCGTGGTCGGGCTGGGGCAGCCCCGCGTGGGCGAACAGGGCGCGCTGAACCGCCTTGTTGCGGCTCGCCTCGGCTGCGGCGAGGGACGGCCCCGGCAGCCCCAGCAGGTCCTGCACCCGCGCCGAGGCCAACACGTGCTGCTCGGCGAACGGCACGGCCCCGTGCGGCGGGTACCGGTCGGCGAGGTCGAGCGCGGCCCGCAGCCAGTGCGTCTCGGTGGCGCCGGCAGGCGTCTCGAAGTGCGCAACATGCTGCTCGTGCCGCTCGCGCCAGGTCTCGTCGTCGAGCAGTACGGTCCGCACGCCGAGGTCCCGTGCGGCGGCGACGTAGCCGCGGCCCATGATGCCCGCGCCGACCAACAGCAGTGTGTCCGTCATGTCGTTTCCTCTGTGTGTGACGAGGGTGTCTTTTCGGGCGTGGCCACGGCAGGCGTGCCGCCGGGTCCCGGCACCGCGAGGCGGCGCCGGCCGAGAGTGAACAGCAGCAGCAGGCAGAACGAGGCGAGGCCCAGCCACACCGCCGAGGCCTCGCCCGTGAGGGCCAGAGCGACGCCGATCGTGGGTCCCGCGGCCGTACCGATGCCCATGGCGCCACTGGCCAGGGCGGAGACCCGGGTGACGTCCTTGGGCTGGACGGAGTCGATCAGCCATGGGTGGAACGAGCAGGAGTACGCACACTCACCGAGCGCGAAGACCACGGCGAACAGCAGGAGCCCCGCGTACCGCAACGGCAGCGGGCCGAACGACGACGCCATGGCCACGACGTACGCGGCGACCCACAGCAGGACCGCGGTCCGCAGCCCGAACGTCTCGTCGCGACGGGACAGCAGACGGGTGATCCGGCCCTGCCCCAGTGCGACGACGGCGGTGTTCACGAGCAGCAGCGCGGAGACCGTGCCGAGCCCGATGCCCATCAGCCGTACGGCGACCAACGGCGAGGTCGCCTCGAACTGGCTGTGCCCGAACAGGTAGGCGCCGAGCTGGAACAGCACCGCGAGCGCTCCTGCGGCCCCGAGCCACTTCAGCCGCCCCCCGGCCGCCCTCGTCCCCTCGACGGCTTCTTCCCCGGGTGTCGCGGCTTCCCGGCGTTCGGCGTCCCCGACCTGCGCACGCCGCTCCCGCACACGCAGCCGGTGGAAGGCGTACGCGAGGGGCAGATAGCTCAGCGCGTTGGCGACGAACAGCCACGGCACCACGGCGGTGGCGAAGAATCCCGTGGTCAGACCGGCGACGACCGCACCGAGTCCCAGGCCCACGTTGATGGCCCGGTAGCGCCGCGCGAACACCGAGCGCCGCTGCTCCGGCGGTGTAAGCGTGCTGAGCACCGGCACCATGGAGACCAGCAGACAGCCCTGGCCGCAGCCGATGAACAGCACGGCCACGAACAGCGCCGTCAGCGACCCCGCCGCCGCTGTCGCCAGGAAACCCACGGCGAGCATCAGCGTCCCGGCCAACCCCAGGCGGGTGGGCCGCGGTGCGACCCACCCGGCCGCGAGCACGCCCGCGGTCACCAGATTGGCCGCCGCGGCGGCGCCGTAGAAGATGCTGACGCCCGCCGTGCCCATCTCGGGCAGATCCGAGAGGTACAACGCGGTGTAGGGGTAGACCAGGCCCGAGCCGAAGGTGGACACGCCGTTCAGCAGGATCAGCGCGTCCGCTGCGGTGAAGCGTCGGCGCAGGCTCGCGACCGTGCTCATGCGGCCCTCTCCCGCTCCCCGAAGGCCGAGTGGAGGAAGTACGTCCAGTCGGCGGCACCGGGGTCGGAGACGTGCAGCAGGTTCTCCACCGCGTCGTAGTGCGTGGTGGGGTACCGCACGACGCGGCGCACCATCTCCTTGAAGATGTGGAGGGTGGACAGCTCCTGCTCCCCGGCGCACCGGCAGATGTCGACCTCCTGCCCGACCAGGTAGTCGCGCAGGCTACCGGCGAGCCGGGTGAAGTGGGTGTTGTCCGCGTACAGGCCCAGGAAGTCGCGCTGGGTGCAGCGGGCACGCAGCCGGTCGACGACCGTGAACCCGAGGGCGTCGACGACACCGAGCACCAGGTCTGCCGTGCGTACGGTGTCCTCGCCCGCCGGGTTGAGGAGCGGCCCGGCCAACAGGTCCCGCAGGGCGGCCAGATCGCGGTCGGGGGCGCGCAGGGTGCGGACGTACCAGTCCCTGGCACGTACCTTGCGCTCGATGTTGCGCAGGGCCCAGGCGACGGCCTGCCCGGAGGTGTGCACCTCGTAGGCGTACGCGGCGGCCGGCTCGTACACGGCCAGGAGTCCGCGGACGGTGTCGCGGGCCGACGCGGCGGGGCAGCGCGCGCACGAACCCGCGAGGATGTCGGGCTTGAGGATGAGCAGGGCGCCCGTGTGCGTCGCGGCTTCTCCGGCAGCACTCATCGAATCTCCTTGAGCAGGACGTCGAGCAGCCCGGTGAGCCGTACGAGGTCGTCGTCGCCGCACGTGCGGCCGAGGCCGACGCGCAGGGCGGTCGGCAGGTCCTGGTCGGCGAGCCCGTACACCAAGGCCCGGCTCTCCAGGAACTGCACCAGTTCCCGTACGGCGGCCGGGCTGAGCGTGGTGGGCAGGACACACGCCAGGTCGCGGCCGCGCCGGTACGGCGGTCCGGTCAGCCAGGAGCGGCCCGCGGTGTGCGCGCGGACCAGCGCGAGGCGTGCCCCGACCTCGTCCTCCAGGCGTTCGGGGTGCGACTCGGCGAGGGCCCGCACGCCGTGGGCGAGCATCATCAGGTCCGAGGCGCTGGGGCGTGGCGTACCGGGTCCGTCTGCGTCGAGCAGCGCGCGGATGCCGAAGGGACCGCTGTCCTCCTCGGTGCGGGCGGCTGCGGCCGCGCGCGGGGACAGGGTCAGGACGGTGGTGCCGGGCACGACACCGAGCAGCGCGCCCGGACAGAAGGCCGCCACGTCGAGTTCCGCGAGGAGTCCTTCGGCCAGCGGCCAGGAGGAAGCCGTGAGATCCGCGGCGCTCCACCCGCCGGGTTCCCCCGCGCCGGACGGCCGGGCCGCTCCGGCGACCGGCCGGGGCACGACATCGTGGGCCGTCGCCCACTTCTCCCGGCCGAGCTGCCCGGCCAGGGTCTGCGGCACCACGGGTACGAGGAGGCAGCTGTGCCCGTCCGGCAGGTGCACCAGTGCGCGCAGCTCCTTCAGGAGCGAGGCGGTGAAACCGTCGGTGCCCGCGAGGCCGGGCCGCAGGCCGAGCACCGCGGGGCCGGACCGGGCCAGGGACGCGAGGCGGTCGGCGGGCACGGCGACGCAGGAACCGCCGAGGCGCGGCTCGCGGGGCAGCACCGCGTCGGGTATGTCGTACAGCTCGACGAGGTTCATCGGTGTCGTCCCAGCTTCGGTCGGGCCACGAGGCGTACGTAGGGGCCTGCCTGCCCGCCGACCGAGTCGATCAGTGCGGCGAGTTCGGCCCGCGTCTCCTGGAGCGCGGCGGCCGTGTCGGCGGGCGGTTCGAGCAGCCGGCGCGCTGTGTGCGCCGCGCACCGGGCGGGCGCGAGGGCGGGCGCGGACTGGGCGGCGGGCCCGCGTTCCGCCTCGCGTCGCAGGAGCCGTACCAGCCACTTGACCGAGGGAACGGTCACCCCTGCGGCGGCGAGCGCGCACTGACCCGTGTGCACCAGGGCCTCCCGGTACATCCAGGCGGCCGACTCCGCGTGCCCGTCGGCGAGTTCGCCCGCCACGTCGTTGAGGCGATTGACGGCGGCCACGGCGGCCACGTTCAGGAGGTAGCGCGGCAGGTCACCGGTTCCGAGGTCGTCCCGTAGGTCCTGGAGCCGGTCGGGACGCCGCAGGGCCCGGCCGGTCCGTACGCGGTGCAGGATCTTGAGGTTGTCCTCGTCGACCAGCTGCGCGATGCCGTGCTGCTCCGCCAGGCTCGCCACCGCGTCGCGGAAGTCCTTCCGCAGCCGGTCGAGCGCTGCCGGGTCGAGCACCGCGACATTCACCTCCCGGCCCTCGTGGAAGGCGACCGTCGCGGTCCGTTCGCCCTGGCGCGCGGCCGTCTCCGAGCCCGTCACCCGGAAGTCGCCCACGACGTAGAGGTCGAGGTCGGAATTGCGGTTCGCGAGCCCGTCGGTCGTCGAACCGGCGAGGAAGAGCAGATCCTCGGCGCCACAGCCGGTCGCGGCGAGTGCGGTGGCGGCGAGCGCGTCGTGGTCGACCGCGGCCGGCCCGGCGGCCCGTACGGTGTTGGTTCCTGGCACGTTCACTGCTGTTGCCTCGACTCCATCCAGGACCGGCAGCGTCGGCCGAAGGCGGCCAGCACCGCCCGGTCCAGGGGCGATTGATCGGTGTGGTGCTCGAAGTGCCACTGCACGCCGAGCACGAAGCGCTCCGGAGCGCCGACGCTGACGGCCTCGACGGTGCCGTCCGCGGCCGTCGCCTCGACGAACACCTGGCCGGGCATCTTGGCGACCCGGTCGCTGTGCTGGGAGTTGACCGGGACGGCGCCCGGATCCCGACCCGGGCCCACCAGCGGGGCCAGCAGCCCGCCCGGTCGTACGTCCACGGTGTGTGCGGGCGCCCAGCGGTCGGGCCCGTCCACGCCCGCCCGCAGCCGGTGCTTCACGTCCGACGCGGGTACCGCTTCGAGCGTGCCGCCCTGGTGCACGACGAGTTCCTGCAAGCCCCGGCAGCTCGCGAGGACGGGCAGAGCGGGAAGCGCGTCGGCCGCTCGCAGCAGCGCCGCGGCCGTCGCGTCCCTGGGCAGGTCGTACTCCCGGTCCGGCACGGCATCCGCCTCCCGCCCGCCGTAGCGCTGGGGATGCACGAACGACCCGCTGCCCGGCAGCACCAGGCCGTCCAGGCGTGCCAGCAGGTGCGCCGCGTGCTCGGGCCGCACCGTGTGCAGCAGCACGGCGGCCACGCCCGCGTGGGCCAGGAGCGGCTCCGTCAGGTGGTCATTGACCCGCGAGTACGTCGTGCCGTTGGCCCGTTCCTTGTGACAGGCGAGGATCCCGACCAGCGGAATGCGGTGCTCGCCGGCGCTCAAGAGGCCGACTCGCGCAGGCCCGCCACCGCACCGGGCAGCTCCGCGGGATCGTCGGTGACGACGACCGCCACCACCGAGTCGGTGCCCGGCCAGTCCTCCGCGACGACGACCCCGGGGCGCGCACGCACCGACATGACGACGTCCTGCACCGGACGCCCCGCCTTCGGCAGCAGCACCATGGCAGCGCCCCGTTCCGGCTCACCGGGCTCGTCGGGCAGCTCTCCGCCGGCGAGCAGCGCCAGCAGGCTCTCGTACGGCCGCACGGCTTCCCGGTGTGCGTACGGGATGAGGTGGGAGTTGATCAGATCGCCGCCGAGCCGCCCGCCGACCTCCAGGACCACCGGGCCGCGCGGTCCGAACCGCAGGTCCACGTGAAAGCCGCCCGTGCGCAGACCGACCGCGAGCACGGCCTGCTCGGCGGTCTGCCGCAACTCCTTGACCTGCGTCCGGGTGCGGGCGGAGGGGACCGCCGTCGCCCACGACGCGGACAACGGTCCTTCCAGGTACTTGTCGGTGACGCCCAGGATCCGCACCGTGCCGTCGTGCACGACGCCCGACACCGAGTGTTCGGAGCCCTCGACGTACTCCTCCACCAGGAAGTCGGTGGTGCCCGAGTAGTTCGCCGACGTCAGCGCCCACACTTCGGCCGGGTCGGAGTCGGGGCGGATCACCGCCATGCCCCGACCGCCGGAACAGTGCGCGGACTTGAACACCAGCGGCCTTCCCGTGGCGCCGAGCTCTGCGATCACGGAGCGCAGATCGTCCACCGTGCGACCCGCACGCCAGGGCGGGTTGAGGCCGAACGGCTCCATCGCCCGGCGCTGGGCGACCTTGTCCGTGGCGCGCACCGCTGCGGCCTCGCCGAGCCCGCGCACCTTGAACCGCTCGGCGAGCAGCGCGGTGAGGCCGACGTACTTGTCGCCCCAGCAGGCCACCGCGGCCACGTGCGCACCAGAGCCCGACTCCGGGGCCCGCACGTTCCGCACCGCCTCCGTCGCCTGGTCGGTGAGCCCCGCGGCGCGGTCGAAGGACCCGCGCCGCCGCTCGGGCAGTCCGGTGTGGGACAGGTCGGCGTCCGACGCGACGTGGACGCCGAGTCCGCAGGCGCCGGCAGCCTCGATCTCGGCACGCCACTCCAGGGGCGAACGGCGCAGGCCCAGGAAGAGGACCGCGGGGCCCTCGGCCGTGGTGGGGGGATTCGCAGTTGTGGTCATGGGGTCAGACACCCTTCTCGTTCGCCGTGCTCGCCTGCGCGTGCGCCTCGGCACCGTATCGGCCCTGGTACCAGGGGTTTCCGAAGTCCTGCACCACGAAGGGCTCTTCGCTCTTCTCGACGCGGACTGCGTGCTCCTGGTAGTAGCCGCGCAGGACCTCGCCCATCGCGATCGCCGACCGCAACTCGCGCAGCCCGTAGACGTCGCCCTCCGTGCGCATCAGCCGCAGGTCGTACATGCCTGGCCGGTGCGCGCCCGCCAGGGTGATGCCGAAGGGGACGCGGATGGCGTGGCGTACCCCGTTGGCCACATGCCCCTGGTGGTGGTGCGAGGTCCACTCCGTCATGTCGGGCATGGAGGGGGCGAAGAACCAGTCGCGCTCGGCGAAACTCTCGTCGTCCGAGACGTCCGCCGCGTGCGGCATGAAGTGCCAGCCGTTCCAGCGCATCCGAGCCGCGATCGCACGCACCACCTGCGGCAGTTCGGCTGTGGCGCCCGCGGCGGCCAGCCGCTCACGGAAGTCCTCACCGGGCACGACACAGCAGTAGTACTCGCTGGTCTTCCAGTGCCCCGGTTCGATGCTGCCCTCGGCCAGCAGCGAACTCAGCCGCAGGACGTCCCGCGGCCCACGGGACATGCTGACGTCCGAGTCGGTGGCGAACGCGGCGGCGTTCACCAGCCCGTGGAGCACCTCTTCGAAGCGGCTGCCGAAACCCGGCTGCGAAGGCGAAGGACCACTGTCGAACAGCGGCTGCCAGTCCACGGCGAATCCGCCGCCGCGCACGGTGTCCGGCGCCGACGGCACGAGATCCGCGAGGGTGTCGAGGAACGCCTCCGGGACGTCCGCCCCGGTGACCGGGGTGTCGAAGAGGTGCTCCTTCTTGTTGATGGTCATCGCCTGCACGGTTCGATAGACCACCGCGCCCGACTCCAGCTTGCGCAGCCGCAAGTTCCGGGCCAGATCGGCCAGTTCGAAAAGTCTGCCCACCGCGGAGCCCGAGGCCGCCGGATCGGGAACGGTACCGTCGTACGCCCGGATCCGACCCTCGATGAACTCCGTGAGCCTGCCCGGCAGCAGCTGTGTGCCGCTGAACTCCTCGGTGCGTGAGGGGGTTCCGGACGATATCAGGGCGGACATGCAGACGACGAAACAGGCGTCGACGGCATGCCACTGCCCCAGCGGGGTCTCGGCGAGCACCTTCAGCCGGCAGCGATCGGACTCGGGCCCGATGGACTTGCCGACGAGATTGCCGTCCTTGCCGAGGTTCGTGTAGCAGGCGTCGCCCATGTAGAGCCGTATCGGCCCCACGTGCCGGAGCAGGAACCTCAGGCGGGCCACCAGGCCCGCCGCGTGCTCCTGTCCCTGCCCGGACAACCAGTCGCGGACGGCCGTGACCTCGGCGACCGCGCCCTCGGCGAGCGCCGCACACGCGGCCTCCAGGCCGTCCGGCGGGCCCCCGGGCCAGCGGATCCCGGCGACGACCCGCAGATCGGCGCCCCCCGCCTCCCCCGGAGCCAAGAGGCAGGCCTTGCCCGCCTTCAACTGACCGAACCGGTAGCCGCCCGCATCCTCCGCGGCCGCTACGTCGACCAGTGCGCCGGCCGCCTCCACCGCTTCGAGCAGGTGGTGCTCAGCCGGACGCAGCGCACCCAGCGCCACTTCCGGCGTGAGTCGCTCACCGAACGTGGCCAGATGACGGACGGCGGCACCGGCGGAGGTGAACCCTCCGGCCTCCGCGGCGACCTTCTCCAGAAGCTTGTCGAATCCTTCGGACCGAAGCAGACCCATCTGCGGTTCCCTTGTGAATACATGTGACTTTTCGCAAGCGATCGCCGATGAACGCCAGATGCCGGACGGCTGGAAGGAACGAACCCGAAACAAGCACGGAGGAACGCGGGTTGACCGCGCGCAGCGCCACGTGAAACCGGAACGACGAAGTGGGGGTCGATGAACCCGCAGCCTGAGAAATCCGGAAGAGCCCCGTTGCTCAAGTCCCGACCGATCGCAGATGGTGCGCGGTCCGGAACGCGAGGTGACTCTAACCTCTGGCGTAACGCCCGGCAATCATCAGACGGACAACACATGACCAAGTCGGCTTCCCGCCAACGGATTTCACGGAGGGACGTACCGTTTCTGCCGGTTCGTGGCCGCTCTTGGACATGCGTTGACCACGTGTCCAACGAGCCGGAAACGGGTCAGAAAGCCACGGCTCGGACAGGGCGTGTCCCTGCCTCCGCATCTTCGGAGGGTCGAGAATCGAGACGCCGGCATCTTTGCGGCCGTGCGATCCGAGGACGTACATCGACTCGTCCGGCTGTGGCCGTACCGCGTCCCCTTACCGGACGGGGGTACCTGGGCCCCTTCCTTGGCGGGGAAGGTCGCAGGCGGGAGAACGTCAGGACGCCCGAGCCGGCGGGAGCAGGTCACCCCCGCCCCCTTCGCGCCTCCCGATCAGGGCTTGCGGCTTTGGGCCGTGCGAGGGGTCGCACCCCTGCCCGGAAATGCAGAAAACCCCACGTGAAGTGGGGTCTCAGCTGGTGTCCGAGGGGGGACTTGAACCCCCACGCCCGATAAAGGGCACTAGCACCTCAAGCTAGCGCGTCTGCCATTCCGCCACCCGGACAAGGTGTCTGCCGTTCGGGGCTGTTTTGGCTGGCCCGTTCCGACGTGGAGAACAATACCAGGGGTTCGGGTTGGGTTTCACCTGCATATTGCGTGGTCAGTGACCTGCGGGAGCCGAGCCGGAGGGGCTCGCGCGTGTGATGCCGTCGCGCACACGAGGTGTGGTCGGGGCGATACCCGCAGTGGTGGCGGAACCGTACGGCGTGCGGGGCAGGACCGTCGTGTCCACGTCCGGAGGGGCGGCCGGATTCGGTGGACGGGACCGCGTGGATGCCTTGTGGGCGGACGCCGCTTTCCCGCGCATGTGGGTGACCCCGCGGGGAACCCGGCCGTCATGGAGATGACGCTCCCTCATGTACCGCTCGCGGCAGGCGGGGTGGCGAAGTTCACCGGCGTCCTGTGGCAGGACGTGCTGCTGAACGCGGCCCTGTACGCCGGCTTCGTCGGCATCGGCGTCTGGCTCACCTGGTGGTGGCAGGAGCGCAAGCGCGGGGTGCGCGGTGCGGCCGAGAAGCACCGCGCCCTCGGGCGGCGGATGCGGACCCGGCGCGTTCTGGCTGCGCTCTCGATCGCGGGATCGCTCGCGCAGATCGCCTCCGGCCTCGCCATGGTCACCCGTGACAGCCCGGACGACGACGGCCAGGCACTCCTGGTGTGCGGCGGGATCACGGCCCTGGCGTGGCTGTTCGTGCTGCCGCTGTGCAGGCCGCTCCCCCGGCCGTCCGACGACCGGGCGGTCAGGAGCGGGCCCACCAGGCAGAAGCCGTGGGTGGAGGTGTCGTACGAGCACCTGCCGTCCGGCGTTCCCGGCAGGGGCGGGGCTCCCGGGAAGGGCGGGCCCTTCGGCAGGGGCGGGACCTCCGGCCGGGGCGAAGGCGGTTAGGGGCAGCGCACGACCTGGCCCGCGTACGACAGGTTGCCGCCGAAGCCGAAGAGCAGGACGGGAGCACCCGAGGTGATCTCGCCGCGTTCGACCAGCTTGGAGAAGGCCATCGGGATGCTCGCCGCGGACGTGTTCCCGGAGTCGACGACATCGCGGGCGATGACCGCGTTGACCGCGCCGATGCGCTGCGCGAGCGGTTCGATCAGGCGGAGGTTCGCCTGGTGCAGGACGACGGCCGCGAGTTCCTCGGGCGCGACCCCGGCGCGGGCGCAGACCTGGCGGGCGATCGGCGGGAGCTGCGTGGTGGCCCACCGGTAGACGGACTGGCCGACCTGTTCGAAACGCGGGGGTGTGCCCTCGATCCGTACCGCGTGGCCCATCTCGGGCACCGAGCCCCACAGCACCGGGCCGACCGTGCCCGCGTGCGTGTCCCGGTGGTCCTCCGTGGTTGCCTCGATCACCGCGGCGCCCGCTCCGTCGCCGACCAGGACGCAGGTCGAGCGGTCGGTCCAGTCGGCGATCTCGGTCATCTTGTCGGCCCCGATGACCAGGGCGCGAGTGGCGGCCCCGGCGCGTACGGTGTGGTCCGCGCTGGCCAGGGCGTGGGTGAAGCCCGAGCAGACGACGTTGAGGTCCATCACCGCGGGCGAGCCCATGCCGAGCCGGGCGGCGACCCGGGCCGCCATGTTCGGCGAGCGGTCGATGGCGGTGGAGGTGGCGACCAGGACGAGGTCGACGTCGGCGGGGGTCAGGCCCGCCGAGGCGAGTGCCTTGGCTCCGGCGTGCGCGGCGAGTTCGTCCACCGGTTCGTCGGGGCCCGCGACGTGGCGGGTCCTGATGCCGACCCGGCTGGTGATCCATTCGTCGCTGGTGTCGACCAGCTTGGTCAGGTCTGCGTTCGTGAGCACCTTGGCCGGCTGGTAATGCCCGAGCGCGACGATCCGTGAACCGGTCATGCGGCGACTCCACCCCTCATTGCGGACAGTCGGAGCGACCCAGTCTTCTTTGTGACTCACCGGTACGAGGTGCGTGAACCAACAGCGTTCGCCACCCGGACTTTGGAGCTTCCCGCCCACCCCGCGGACAATGGGCAGGCCGCGCACACGCGCTGGTCACACACTCGCACGCATCGTCACTCTCGGGCAGGAATGATTCACCATGGGCCGGGTCACCGCACGCCGTCGTGTCATCCGCATCAGGGACGGCGCGGTCTCGACCCGGCCGGACACCCTCGTCGCGGAGGAACCGCTGGAGATCCGGCTCGACGGAAAACCGCTGGCCATCACGATGCGCACGCCCGGTGACGACTTCGCGCTGGCCGCAGGCTTCCTGGTCAGCGAGGGCGTGCTCGGCGACGGGGCGGACGTCGCACACATCGTGTACTGCGCGGGGGCCCAGGAGGACGGTGCCAACTCGTACAACGTGGTCGACGTGCGGCTGGTTCCCGGGACCGTCGTGCCCGACGTGTCGCTGGAGCGCAACGTCTACACGTCGTCCTCGTGCGGGCTGTGCGGCAAGGCCAGTCTGGACGCGGTGCGGACGACCGCGCGCTTCCCGATCGCGGACCGGCCGCCGGTACGCGTGACCCCGGAGCTGCTCGCGACGCTGCCGGAGCGGCTGCGGGAGGCGCAGCGGGTCTTCGACAGGACGGGTGGGCTGCACGCGGCGGCGCTGTTCTCCGAGGCGGGCGAGCTGATCGACGTACGGGAGGACGTGGGCCGGCACAACGCGGTCGACAAGCTGGTGGGGCGGGCGCTGACGGACGGCAGGCTTCCGCTGTCCCGGGCGATCCTGCTGGTGTCGGGGCGGGCGTCGTTCGAACTGGCGCAGAAGGCGGTGATGGCGGGCATTCCGTTCCTGGCCGCGGTTTCCGCGCCGTCGTCGCTGGCCGTGGACCTGGCGCAGGAGACGGGGCTGACGCTGGTGGGGTTCCTGCGGGGCGCCCGGATGAACGTGTACGCGGGCGAGGAGCGGATCGTCCTGCCGTAGCCGGGGCCGCCCCGGGCCGTCGGCGTTGCCACGGGGACGCGTCGCCGGTCGGCTCCCCGGGTCGGCGCGCCGACGGACCGCGGCCTTGTCCGTACGCCTACCGGCGGGTGCGGTTACCGCTTCTTGGCGGTGCGGGACTCGACCGGCGCCGGGAAGAACTGCAGTTCCAGTGTCGCGGGCGGCTTCGCGATGCCGGGTCCGCCCGCCGCGACCCACGCCAGGATCTCGTCGGTACTGTCGTCGTCCAGCGCCCAGCCCACCCAGGCGGCCCGGCCGCCCCTGCGGCGGCCCTCGGTGGACGGCTGGACGACCACGACGTTCGCCTGCCCGCAGGGGCCCAGGCAGTCGCTCGTACGAACGGCGAGTCGGCCCCCCGACCGCGCCGCGGCCTCGCGCAGCCGGGCGAGCTGGCCCGCGTGGTCGGTGCCGGGGTGCTTGCGGACGTCGCCGCAGCAGCAGCCCCTGCACACGGTGAGGGCGCAGGGGCGGTTGCCGAAGGTGCGTATCGCTGAGGTCACCCGGCGATCTTGCCAGCCTGCGGCGTCGTCCGGACCGAGGGGGCCCCGCTTCCGCCGGCCGGCTCGCCCCGCGGCACGTCCTCCGGCGGCACGTCACCGGTCGGCGCGTCCCGGGGCGTGAGGTCCTCGGGCAGTACGTCCCTGGCGCGCCGTCGGGCGAGCACCGCGCAGACCATCAGCTGCATCTGGTGGAAGAGCATCAGCGGCAGCACCGCAAGGCTCGCGTGCGCGCCGAACAGGACGGTCGCCATCGGCAGCCCCGCCGCCAGGCTCTTCTTCGAACCGGCGAACTGGATCGCCACCCGGTCCGCCCGGCCGAACCCGAGCCGTTTCGCCCCGTACCAGGTCAGCGCCAGCATCACCGTGAGGAGCACGGCCTCGACGGCGACCAGCGCCCCCAGCCGGGCCGCCGAGACCTGCTGCCAGACGCCCCGGACCATCCCCGCGCTGAACGCCGCGTACACGACCAGCAGGATCGAGCCGCGGTCGAAGAAGCTCAGCCCCTTCTTGTGACGGGTGACGTAGCCGCCGATCCAGCGGCGCAGCACCTGCCCCGCCAGGAACGGCGCCAGGAGCTGGAGGACGATCTTCAGCAGCGAGTCCAGGGAGAAGCCCGCTGCGCCGCCGCTGATCAGCAGCGCGGCGAGAAGCGGGGTGAGGAGGATCCCGACGATGCTGGAGAAGGAACCGGCGCAGATCGCGGCGGCGATGTTGCCGCGGGCGATCGAGGTGAAGGCGATCGACGACTGGATCGTGGAGGGCACCAGGCACAGGAAGAGCAGGCCCGTGTAGAGCTCAGGCGTGAGGACGTGCGGGACCAGTGCCCGAGCCGCGAGGCCGAGCAGCGGAAAGGCCACGAACGTGGCCGCCAGCACCGTGAGGTGCAGCCGCCAGTGCTTGAGGCCCTGCACCGCCTCCGCCGTCGAGAGCCGCGCCCCGTACAGGAAGAACAGGAACGCGACCGCACCCGTCGTGACGTGCCCCAGCACCGTGGCGGCCGGGCCGGAGGCGGGCAGCAGGGTGGCGAGGACGACGGTGGCGAGAAGCACCAGCACGTACCCGTCGACCGGGAGCCAGGAGGGCAGCTTGAGGCGTTTCATGGAAGCCATCGTCCCTCCCCGCCGACCCATCGGGAAAGCCGTACACCGTGCTGACTGTTATCGCGTACGGCGATGACGAGGGGGCGCTAACGTCCAGGGCATGTACGAGCCGACGCATCTGCGGACCTTCCTCGCCGTCGCCCAGACCCTGAGCTTCACGCAGGCGGCGCGCCGTCTCGGGCTGCGTCAGTCGACGGTCAGCCAGCACGTGCGGCGGCTTGAGGAGGGAGCCGGGCGGCGACTGTTCGTCCGGGACACGCACCGGGTGGCGCTCACCGAGGACGGCGAGGCGATGCTCGGTTTCGCGCGGACGATCCTGGCCGCGCACGAGCGGGCGACGGCCTACTTCACGGGGACGCGTCTGCGCGGACGGCTGCGGTTCGGGGCGTCCGAGGACTTCGTGCTGACGCGGCTGCCGGAGATCCTGGAGGCGTTCCGGCGCGATCACCCCGAGGTGGACCTTGAGCTGACCGTGGAGCTGTCGGGAATCCTGCACCGGCAGCTGGAGAGCGGGCGGCACGATCTCGTGCTGGCGAAGCGGCGGGCGGACGACACGCACGGCGAGCTGGTCTGGCGGGACTCGCTGGAGTGGATCGGCGCTCCGGGCCTGCGGGTGGCGTCCGACCGGCCTGTTCCGCTGATCCTCTTCCCGGCACCGGCGATCACGCGGGCGCGGGCGCTGGCGGTGCTGGAGATGCAGGGGCGGGCGTGGCGGATCGCCTGTACGAGCGGGAGCCTGAGCGGACTGGTGGCGGCGGCGCGGGCCGGGCTCGGAGTGATGGCGCACACCCGCGGGCTGATTCCCCCGGGGCTGGAGGCGGTGGGGGCGCGGAGCGGATTGCCCGACCTGGGGGAAGTGGACTTCGTGCTGCTGCACGGTCGGCGGCGGGCCGCGGCGCGGGAGGCGGCGGACGCCTTGGCGGGGGCGATTCTGGCGGGGGCGGACCGGTTGCACAGGGGCGGGTGAGGCGGTGCCTCCAGTGGGGTGCGCGCCGGGGCTCCGCCGTGCGGACTGCGGACGGGTGCGGAGCGGTACGCGGAGGAGGCGCGGGCGGTCGGCGGGGGGCGGGCCCAGGGCGGGGCTGCGCCGCTGACGACGACGCGTCGGCCGTTCGACCGGACCGGATCGGCGCGGAGAAGGCGCGGGCGGCCGGCAGGGGGCGGGCCCGGGGCAGGGCTACGCCGCTGACGACGCGTCGGCCGTTCGACCGGACCGGATCGGCAAGGCACGCCGGTGGTGGAGACGGTCCGGCTGCTGCTCGCCCGGATACGCCGTGGAACCGCGTTCGGTGATCCTGCCGACGCCCCCGCAGACGGCCCTCGCGGCCGCGCGGACCCCGAACGCTCCCCTCCCCGGCCCCCGCTCCGAACGCCGCGTACAGATTCCGTGGAGATTTCACCCACCGTGACTTACCCCCCAGTAAGGTCGCGGTCCGAGCCTCCCGCACCGGCGTGCCTTCGGGTACCGTCACCGGCGCCGTGCGGAGCGTCACAAGGAGCAGGTTCATTGCGCGAGTTCACTGTCCCACCCGTGGCTGCGTCTCCCCAGGTCGGCGGCGTGGCCGACGCGGTGTTCCAACACGCGGAGCAGGACCCGCACCGCGTCGCGCTCGGCCGGAAGTCCGCCGACGGCCGGTGGCGGGACGTGAGCGCCGGTCAGTTCCGCGACGAGGTGCTGGCGCTGGCGAAGGGGCTGCTGGCGCAGGGGGTGCGGTTCGGCGACCGGGTCGCAATCATGTCCCGTACGCGCTACGAATGGACCCTCTTCGACTTCGCGCTGTGGGCGGTCGGCGCACAGCCCGTGCCGGTCTACCCGACCGCTTCCGCCGATCAGGTCCACTGGACGCTGCACGACTCCGAGGTGGTGGCGTGCGTCGTCGAGAACGAGGACCACGCCATGACGATCGCCTCCGTGATCGACCGGCTTCCCGGGCTGACCCGGCTGTGGCAGCTCGACAGCGAGGGCATGCTGGACGACCTCGTCGCCTCGGGCGCCCAGGTGGAGGACGACGTGGTGCACCGGCACCGCCGCGCCGTCACCCCCGACACGATCGCCACCGTCATCTACACGTCGGGAACGACGGGCCGCCCCAAGGGCTGCGTCCTCACCCACGCCAACTTCATGACGGAAACGGACACCGTCATCGCCCGCTGGGAGCCGGTCTTCCGGTCCTCCCCCGGTGACGAGGCCTCCACCCTCCTCTTCCTCCCGCTCGCGCACGTCTTCGGCCGCATGGTGCAGGTGGCGGCGATCCGGGGAAAGGTGAAGCTCGGCCACCAGCCCGCCATGGTCGCGAAGGAACTCCTGCCCGACCTGACGGCGTTCCGGCCCACGTTCATCCTGGCCGTGCCGTACATCTTCGAGAAGGTCTACCACGCGGCCCGGCGGCGCGCGGAGGCATCGGGGCGGGCCGGCGCCTTCGACAGGGCCGTGGAGTTGGCGGTCCGTTACGCGGAGGCGGTGGAGCACAAGGCGTTCGGGACCGGACCGGGACCTTCCGCCTCGCTGAGGATGCAGCACCAGCTGTACGAGAAGCTGGTGTACGGGAAGGTGCGCGACGCCATGGGCGGCCGGGTGCGGCACGCGATGTCGGGCGGCTCGGCCATGGAGCGGCGGCTCGGGCTGTTCTTCGCGGGCGCGGGCGTGACGATCTACGAGGGGTACGGACTGACCGAGTCGACGGCGGCGGCCACCGCCAACCCCCCGGAACGGACGCGCTTCGGGACGGTGGGCCTGCCCCTGCCGGGCACCACCGTGCACATAGCGGACGACGGGGAGGTGTGGCTGCACGGCGGACACGTCTTCGCCGGCTACCTCAACGATCCGGTGGCGAGCGAAGCGGTGCTGCACGACGGGTGGCTGTCGACGGGGGACGTCGGGGCCCTGGACGAGTACGGCTACCTGACCATCACCGGACGGAAGAAGGAGATCCTGGTGACCTCGGGCGGCAAGAGCGTGTCGCCGACCGGTCTTGAGGAACGGGTACGTTCGCATCCGCTGGTCGCCCAGTGCCTCGTCGTCGGGAACGACCGGCCGTACATCGCCGCGCTGGTGACCCTGGACCTGGAGGCGGTCGAACACTGGCGGGTGATGCAGGGGAAGCCACCGATGGCCCCGAAGGACCTGGTACGGGACCCGGAACTGGAGACGGAGGTACGCAGGTCGGTGGTGGCGGCGAACACGATGGTCTCGCAGGCGGAGTCGATCCGGACGTTCCGCATTCTGGCGCACCAGTTCACCGAGGAGCAGGGGCTGCTGACGCCTTCGCTGAAGCTGAAGCGGAAGGCGATCGAGAGGGCGTACGAGGTGGAGGTCAACGCGCTGTACCGATGAGGGCACGGAGGCGGGGGACGGCGGGCTCGTGGGGGCGACGTGGCCGGATCGGGCCCTTCGACATCGGTGAACTCACCGAGCTGGTCGGCAAGGGTCGGCGCGGTATCCGCCGTACCCGGTTCCCGAAGCCCGGGGGGTGCGAAGGGCGGCGGCTCGGGCGCGTAAGGGGTGGCCGCCCGGAGGCCGCCCCTTACCCGTCGCCTCAGGCCGGTTTGCGGGCCTCGATCAGGAAGCGGGTCGTGTGTGCCACGAAGGAACCGTCGCGACGGATCTGTTCGTGCATCTCCCGCAGCCTGTCCCGGTGCTTCTCGACCGTGAAGCCGGGCACCATCCAGACGACCTTGCGCAGGAAGTAGACCACTGCCCCGATGTCGAGGAACTCCGTGCGGAGGGACTCCGACCGCAGGTCGACGACCTCCAGACCCGCCGCCTCCGCCTCCTCGCGGGCCGTCTCCGGGCGGCGTCCCAGGCGCGCCTCGGGCTGCGGGCCGAGGAAGTACTCGACGACTTCGAAGACGCTGGCCGGGCCGACGTGCTGCGAGAGGTACGTGCCGCCGGGCCGGAGCACCCGGGCGATCTCCTCCCACCAGGCCTTGACCGGGTGCCGGCTGGTCACCAGGTCGAAGGCCCCGTCCGCGAAGGGCAGCGGCGGCTCGTCCGGGTCCGCGACGACGACCGCGCCGAGGGGATGCAGGAGTGCGGTCGCCCTGGCCACGTTCGGCGGCCACGACTCGGTGGCGACCGTCACCGGAGGCAGCCGGGGTGCACCCGCGAGGACTTCGCCGCCACCGGTCTGGATGTCGAGTGCGGCGGACGCGCCCGCGAGGCGCTCGCCCATGAGCCGCTGGTACCCCCACGAGGGGCGCTGTTCGGTGGCCCGGCCCTGCAGCCAGGAGAAGTCCCAGCCGTCGACGGAGACGGAGTCGGCCTCGGCGACCAGTGCGTCGAAGTCGGTGGGGGTACGGTCACTGCCCGGATGCGCGTTCATATGAGGATGATCTACGTTTTTATGGTTAAAAGCTACCGGGTCACGAGAAAACACCAGGACCGGGAATGCGTTCCGGACGGTGATCGTTGACAGTGGTGCCCCACCGATGACGTACGACGACGTAAGGATCGATTTCCCCGTGAGCAAGGCCCCCTCCCTGACCCTCAACAACGGCGTCGAAATGCCGCAGCTCGGATTCGGCGTCTGGCAGGTGCCGGACGACGAGGCCACCGCCGCGGTGAGCACGGCCCTGGAGGCCGGCTACCGCAGCATCGACACCGCCGCGATCTACGGCAACGAGGAGGGCACGGGCCGTGCCCTCGCCTCCTCCGGGATCCCGCGCGCGGACCTGTTCGTCACCACCAAGCTGTGGAACGACAAGCAGGGGTACGACTCCACCCTCCGCGCCTTCGACGAGTCGCTCGGCAAGCTCGGCCTGGACTACGTCGACCTGTACCTGATCCACTGGCCGCTGCCCGCCAAGGGCACCTTCGTGGACACGTACAGGGCCATGGAGAAGATCCTCGCGGACGGCCGTGCCAAGTCGATCGGTGTCTCCAACTTCCTCCCGGAGCACCTGGAAACGCTGGTCGCGGAGACCTCGGTCGTTCCGGTGGTCAATCAGATCGAGCTGCACCCGCAGCTCCAGCAGGCCGAGGCGCGCGCCTGCCACGCGCGGCACTCCATCGCCACCGAGGCATGGTCGCCGCTCGGCCAGGGCAAGGGCCTCCTGGAGGTCCCGACGGTCGTCGCCGTGGCGCGCAAGCACGGCAAGACCCCGGCCCAGGCGGTGCTGCGCTGGCACCTCCAGCTGGGCAACGTGGTGATCCCCAAGTCCGTGACGCCGTCGCGGATCGCGGAGAACTACGACGTCTTCGACTTCGAGCTGGACGCCGACGACATGGCGGCGTTCGCCGCACTGGACGAGGGCAAGCGTCTGGGCCCCGACCCGGCGGTCTTCGGCGGCTGAGCAGCCACAGCGGACGAGTGGGCCGCCTCCGGACATCCGGAGGCGGCCCACTCGTCCGTCATGCCGGCGGCGGGCGCACGATACCGGGAGCCGCGGCCGGACACCGTACGAAAGCCGTCGTAGACTCGCCGTCATGCTCCTGCCCCACCCCGACCGTGACCGGTTGCTGTGCACGGACCTTCTCGCGGCTCGCAGCCGTCCGGCACCCCCCGGCTTCACCGGCGGAGACGGCCGTTGACGGCCCACCAGGACGCGGGAGCGCCGGCGCCGCCCCCGGGCACGTACCTGCTGCGCAACGTGGGCAGCGGTCTGCTCCTCGAAGCGCGCGGTGGCACCCGTGTGCAGCAGGGCAGGGACTCGGGCGCCGCCGGCCAGCGCTGGTTGCTGAGTCCGGTGCACGAGGGCAGCGGACTGCACCACGTGGTGAACGGCGCGACCGGCAAACGGCTCGACGTCGCCAACGCCTCCGTCGAGAACGGCGCCCGTGTCCAGCAGTGGCGGGCCAACAACTTCGGCGCGCAGGAATGGATCGTCGAGCGGCACCCGGACGCACCGGGCCGGGTCTCCCTGGTCAGCTGGATCAGCGGACTGCTGCTGGAAGTGGCGGGCGGCAGCGCCGAGGACGGGGCCGACGTCCAGCAGTGGGAGGACACCGACTCCCCCGCGCAGTGGTGGCGGTTGGAGCCCGCTGCGGCCGAGTGAGCGTTCGATGCGGGCGGGACCCTTCACCCGTTCGGGACGGCCGGGCGAGGACGCGGTCAGGTGTTCGCGCCCGGCGTTGGCCCGGGACAGCAGTCAACCCATCGTTCTTCCAGGTGAGTTGAGCGGAGCACACCCCGCCGCTCGGGTCGCCCCCTTGCCCGGTGCGTCTCCCCCTCCAAGAATGCCTCCTGACGTCCGTCACTGGAGGGGGACCCCCGTATGCGAAAGCCCTGCCTCGGCGCCGCGCTCACGCTCGCGCTGCTCGGCGCGGGCGCGGCACCCGCGCTCGCCGCCACGAGCGAGGACGCGGCGACAGCCGGCGCCCGGTCGGCACAAAACGCTCCGGCCACCGCGTACCCGCAGCCGCCGTACCCGCGGAAGCCCAGGCCGAAGCCCGTGGACTTCGCCGGAACGGTCGCGCTCAGCAACTGTTCGGGATCCGTGGTGCGCGTGCCGCAGTCCCGCCCGCACGACCCGGCCCTGATCCTGTCCAACGGCCACTGCATCACCGAGCGGGGCATGCCGGGGGCGGGCGAGGTCGTCGTCGATCTGCCGTCGCAGCGGACCTTCGCCCTGCTCGACGCCGACGCCCGGAAGGTCGGCACGCTGACCGCGAGCAAGCTGGCGTACGCGACGATGACCGACACGGACGTCTCGCTGTACCGGCTCACCAGCACCTACGCCCAGATCGAGAAGACCTACGGCATCAAGGCGCTGGAGCTCGACACCCAACACCCGAAGCGGGGGCGGGCCATCGCGGTCGTCTCGGGCTACTGGAAGAAGGCGTACGGCTGTCGCATCGACGGTTTCGCGCACCGGCTGAAGGAGGCCGAGTGGACCTGGAAGGACTCGGTCCGCTACACCCGGGAGTGCGACACCATCGGCGGCACGTCCGGCTCCCCGGTGATCGACCGGCGCACCGGCAAGGTCGTCGCGGTCAACAACACCGGCAACAACGACGGTGAGCGCTGCACACTCAACAACCCGTGCGAGGTCGATCGGCGGGGCCGGGTGACGGTGCGCCATGAGATCAGTTACGGCCAGCAGACGTACGGCATCGCCCGCTGTATCACCATCAACAGCCGGGTGGACCTGGACCGTTGGGGATGCCGACTGCCGGAGCCCACGAACAGGTCGTAGCGGTCACCGCGGCGTCGCGCGTCGCGTTGCGGGCCGGGCGTCCCCCGGCCCGCAACGCGCACAGCAGTCCCACGGACGCCCCCTTGCCCAACGCGACGGTTCCCCCAACAATGCCCATGACAACCGGGGGCACCCAACCCCGGTCACACAAGGCACTGAGGGGACCCCCACATGAAGAAGCCTCTCGTCGGCGCATTCCTCGCCACCCTGCTCCTCGGGGCAGGCGCGGTACCCGCCTTCGCGGCCACGAGCCCGAACGCGGCACCGGCCGGCCCGCAAGCCCAGGACTCCGTCGCCGCGCAGGCGGTCGACTTCGCCGGAACGGTCGCGCTGAGCAACTGTTCCGGCTCGGTCGTGCGCACCGCCGCCTCGCAACCCCACGACCCGGCCCTGGTGATGTCCAACGGCCACTGCCTGGAGACCGGTTTCCCCGCCGCCGGCCAGGTCATCGTCAACAGGGCGTCGTCCCGCACCTTCTCCCTCCTCAACGGCGCCGCCCAGAAGGTCGGCACCCTGCGGGCCAGCAAGATCGCGTACGGCACGATGACCGACACGGACGTCGCGCTGTACCAGCTGACCAGCACGTACGCGCAGATACAGAGCCAGTACGGGATCAAGGCGCTGGAGCTCAGCGCGGCGCGTCCTGCCCAGGGGACGGCCATCAGCGTCGTCTCCGGATACTGGAAGAGGACGTACAACTGCAACATCGACGGGTTCGCGTACCGCCTCAAGGAGGGCGCCTGGACCTGGAAGGACTCGGTCCGCTACACCTCGGCCTGCAACACCATCGGGGGCACCTCCGGCTCCCCGGTGCTCGACACGGGCACGGGCAAGGTCGTCGCGGTCAACAACACCGGCAACGAGAGCGGCGGGCGTTGCACCGACAACAACCCGTGCGAGGTCGACGAGGCCGGCCGGACAACGGTGCGCAGGGGCATCAACTACGGCCAGCAGACATACCAGATGGTGCCCTGCATCGTGGCGGGCAGCAGGATCGACCTGACCCGTCCCGGGTGCGGGCTGCCCAGGCCGTGACGGCTTCCGGCGTGTGACGGGCGTCAGCCCGCGGCAGCCCTCCGGTGCTCCTGCGGGCTGACGCCGCGCACGCGCTTGAAGGCGGCGCTCAGCGCGAACGATCCGCTGTAGCCGACCTTCCTGGCCACCGACTCCACCGTCGCGTCGGAGCCGCGCAGCAGGTCGGCGGCGAGCGACAGCCGCCATTCGGTGAGGTACGACATCGGCGGCTCGCCCACCAACTCGCTGAACCGGCGCGCGAGCCCGGCCCTGGACACTCCGGCCTCCGCGGCGAGGGAGGCGACGGTCCAGGGGCGGGCGGGCTCGTTCTGCATCAGCCGGAGCACCCGCCCCACCACCGGATCGCCCATCGCCCGGTACCAGGCGGGCGCCTCGGCCTCCGGCCGCGAGAACCAGGCCCGCAGCGAGGCGATCAGCAACAGGTCCAGCAGTCGGTCCAGGTACACACTCTGTCCGGGCTCGTCCCGGCTGATCTCGTCCTCCAGCACGGGCATCAGCGGGCAGCTCCACCTCTCGGAGGGCAGATACGCGAGGGGCGGCAGCGCGTCGAGCAGCCGCTGCCCGACCTCGCCGCCCAGCTGGTACGTCCCGATCAGCATCACGGCCTCGCCGTCGACGCGGTCCCCCCAGGTCCGCACCCCGAGTTGCATGGACTCGGCGAGCGGCGTGCCGAACTGCGTACGGCATACCCCGCCGGGGCCGATCCTGGCCCGGACGGGGCTGGAGGGGGTGTCGGCGCAGACGTACGGGTCGGGGCCGCGCGCGACGGCGAGGTCACCCGGCCGCAGCAGAACGGCGTCGCCGCTCTCCGGCATGACCCACGCGGTCGAGCGGGTCATGCACATGAGGGTGAGCGGGGCCCGGTCCTCGATGCGAATCGACCAGGGCGGGTCGAGCACGGCCCGCAGGAGGAAGGCACCGCGGGCACGGGGCCCGTCGAGAAGCCCGGCGAGAGCGTCCATGTCCGGAACTCTAGCCCCGCTCGCGAAAGTTGGACGCACGCGTAGGGAAGTGAGCCTGTGGAGCATGTTCCGTCCACCCGCGGCGGACGAAGCTTGAGCCATGACAACGAGCGAGAACACGAAGCAGAACAACAACACGGTGCTGGTGACGGCGGCCTCGGGCAAGACCGGGCGACGGGTGGCGGAGCGGCTCGCCGCTCAGGGTGTCGACGTACGGGCCGGATCCCGCAAGGGCGAGGTCCGGTTCGACTGGGAGGACGAGGGCAGTTGGGGCCCGGCACTGGCCGGCGCGGACGCCGCGTACGTGACGTACTACCCGGACCTGGCGGCTCCGGGCGCGGTGGAGGCCATGCGGACCTTCGGCCGGACGGCCCGGGAGAAGGGCGTGACGCGGCTGGTCCTGCTGTCGGGGAGGGGCGAACCGGAGGCGGTGGAGGCGGAGTCCGCGCTGCGCGAGGCGTGGGGCTCGCCCGCGGGCATGACCGTCGTACGGGCGGCGTTCTTCGCGCAGAACTTCAGCGAGGGCGCGATGGGCGAAGGCGTCGCCGCCGGCGAGATCGCCTTCCCGGCCGGGGACAAGGCCGAGCCGTGGGTGGACGCGGACGACCTGGCGGACGTGGTGGTGGCGACACTGACGGAGCCGGGCCACGGGGGCGAGGTGTACGACGTGACGGGTCCGCGCCTCCTCACCTTCGCGGAGGTGGCCGCGGAGATCGGCCGGGCGGCGGGCCGGGAGGTGCGGTACGCGCCGGTGACGGTGGAGCAGTACGCGTCCGCACTGCAGGGCTTCGGGCTGCCGGAGGCCGAGGCGCACTGGCTGGCGAACCTCTTCGGAACCCTGCTGGACGGTCACAACGCGACGACGACGGACGGGGTGCGCAGGGTACTGGGACGGGAGGCCCGCGACTTCCGGACGTTCGCGGAGGAGGTGTGGGCAGGAGCGGGCTCCTGACCGGGCTCGGGCGCATGCGGGCGGGAGCGGTGGCCTGACCGGGCGCGGGCGGGGGCCGGGCTCGGGATGGGGGGCGAGGGGGCGACACGGGGCGGGTACGAGGGCCGGGTACGGGGGCCGGGCCTCGTACGGCAGGCGCCGCCCCGGCCGCCCCCCGGCCCGGCCCCGGCGGGGAAGGGGTGCGGGGTCGCGCTCGGGGCGCGGCCCCGTACGGCCCCCGAGCGTCCTCGTGGCCGGATCCGGCCACGAGGACGCTCGGGGGCCGGACTCCGCCCGCGTCGCACCTCCGGCTTCGGCACTTTGGTCACTTCCGTCACTCTTTCCCCGTCCGTCCCGCACATAACTCGCGCACGCGTATTGCCGGGCGTAACCGCTCCCCATAACTTGCTGATATGGACCTGGAGTTGCGCCACCTGCGGACCGTACGGGCCATCGCCGACGCCGGAAGCCTCACCAAGGCCGCCGCCGCGCTCGGACTCGCACAGCCCGCGCTCAGCACCCAGCTGCGTCGCATCGAACGCGCCCTGGGCGGGCCGTTGTTCGACCGCGATCACACGGGGTCCCGGCCGACCCCGCTGGGCGAGCTGGTGCTGGACCGGGCCCGGGTGCTGCTCCCCGCGGTGCGGGAACTGCAGGAGGACGCCGTCCGTTTCGCCAATACCTGGGCGCATCTCGACCGGTTCCGGCTGGGCGCGACGCACGGACCGCTGCTCGGCGGCCTGGTGGACCAGCTGGCGACGGCCCGTCCCGCGGTACCGGTCACGACGCACACCACCTGGTCGGTGACCGAGATCAGCACCATGCTGATCGAGGGACGGCTGGACTACGCCCTGATCGGCACCTGCGGCGAGAGCCGTCCGCCCGCGACGGACCGGTTGAGCTGGGAGGCGGTGGGGGTGGATCCGGTGTTCGTGATGCTGCCGCAGAGCCACCCGCTGGCGGGCGAGGAGGAGTTGGAGCTGTCCCGGCTGTCCGCGGAGTGCTGGACCGACGTGCCGGGAGAGGGCTGTTTCGGGGACTGCTTCACCGCGGCGTGCGCGCGGGCCGGGTTCGCTCCGACGCAGGTGTACGAGACGGACACCGCGTCCTGCGTCCATCTGGTGCAGGTGGGCCGGGCGGTGGGTCTGTGCCGGGCCACGTTCCCGCCGGCCCCGGGGGTCGTGACGAGACCGCTGGCCGGAGCCCCGCTGACCTGGCGGCACCTGCTGGGCTGGCATCCGGCGGCCCCCTCCGCGGAGGCCGCGCGGGAGGTCGCCGGGTACACGGCCGCCGCGTACGGGGAGGCGGTCGCCCGCAGCGAGTCCTACGCGCGGTGGCTCGCCGCGGCACCCCGCCCCGGCTTCGGCGCGGGGGCCGGAGCCCGCTGACGCCGGCGCGCGTCAGTGCGCGCCGTGTCCCGAGGCGATGTCCTCGACGCGGCGGGCCAGTGCGAAGTCCAGCTCGGTGACCGCGCCGCCGACGCTGTGCGTGTTCACCGACAGGGCGAGGGTGCGGTATCCGAGCGCGAGGTCCGAGTGGTGGTCGAGCTCCTCCTGGACGGCGGCCACGTGCACGACCATGGCGGCTGCCGCGAAGTGCGAGCCGAGCCGGTAGGTGCGGGCGATCCTGTCGTCCTGGAGCGACCAGCCGGGGAGTTCGCGGAGCCGGTCCTCGATCTCCTTCTGCGACAGCGGCTCAGGGGCCATGGCTGTACTCCCTTCCGTACGGTCGAACGCGTCATCCGTTGGGGAACAGCCTGCCACCAACCGCCCCCGGTCACTCAGACCGTGGGCAGCGCGTCACCACGCACGCGTGCGTGCAGGTGCTCGTCGTGCCAGCCGTCCGCGTGCAGCAGGGCGCTGCGCAGGGTTCCCTCGTACGCGTAGCCGGCCTTCTCGGCGACACGGCAGGACGCCGGGTTGGCCGTGGAGTGGGTCAGCCGCACCCGGTGCAGACCGAGGTCGTCCAGCGCCCAGCCGGTCAGCCGTACTGCCGCCTCGACGGCGACGCCCCGGCCGCGTGCGGCGGGCAGCAGCCAGTAGAGGATCTCGGCGCTCCCGTGCCGCAGCTGGACGTCCCCGAGGCCCACCAGTCCAGCCGCCTCCCCTCCGCCGGGCTCCGCGACCGCCCAGATGCCCGCCGCCTCGTCCCGCCACCGCTCGGCCCACTTCTCGATCCGCTGTTCCTCCTCCGCGACCGACAGCGCGGCCGGGCGGTTCCACTGGCGGATCTGCGGATCCCGGCGGGCCTCCACGAGCTGCGGGGCGTCCGCCGTCCGCCACGGGCGCAGCTCCAGGCCGCCCGGCAGCGCGAGCACCGGCTGCGCCGTCTTCCGCATCCGCCCGGCGGGCACCACGTCAGGTATGTCGTTGATCATCCGGACATCGTGCCACGACGACTGCGGCTACTTTCGTCGTATGACAACGACCCTCATGGAGAAGCGGGTTGGCGCGATGCTGCGCCACTGGCGCGAGACCCGGCGGCTGAGTCAGCTGGAGCTCGCGCTGCGCGCCGACTCCTCCGCCCGGCACATCAGTTTCATCGAGACGGGCCGCTCCCGGCCCAGCCCCGACATGGTGCTGAAGCTCGCGGAGCACCTGGACGTGCCGGTGCGCGAGCGCAACGACCTCCTGCTGGCCGCCGGTTACGCCCCCCAGTACCGGGAAACCCCGCTCGACGACCCCGCCATGGGCGTCCTGCGCGCCGGCATCGACCAGCTCCTCAAGGGCTACGAGCCCTACCCGGCGCTGGTCGTCGACGGAACGTACGGGGTCGTCGCCGCGAACGGCGGCATCGGGATGCTCCTCGACGGGGTCGCGGGCCACCTCCTCGCGTCCCCGCTGAACGCGATGCGCCTGACCCTGCACCCCGAGGGCCTCGCGCCGCGCATCCGCAACCTGCCCGAGTGGCGCGGGCACCTGCTGCACCAGATGGAGCGCCAGATAGCCCTGGCCAGGTCCGCGCCGCTGCGGGCGCTGTACGACGAGGTGGCGGCGTATCCGCTGCCGCCCGCCCACGAGGGGGCGGAGCGGCCCGCCGGACCGCCGACCGCCCCCTTCGCGCTGCCGCTGCGGATCGAGCACGACGGGCAGGTGCTGTCGTTCGTGTCCTCGATCTCGACCTTCAACACCCCGATGGACGTGACCGTCGCCGAGCTGGCCATCGAGACGTTGCTCCCGGCGGACCGGGCCACCGCGGCGTTTCTGCGCGAACGGGCCGACGCGTGAGCGTCCGGCGTTCCGTTCACCGGGTGGCGTGCTGTTCCCGCAGGGCCGCGCGCTTCTTGTGCGCGGCCATGCAGGCGTACACGAGGACGCCGGTGAAGAGGAACAGCACGCCCTGGTAGACGGCCGCGTAGCCGGAACCGGCGACCAGCCACATCGAGAAGGCGGCGGCGAGGGCGGCGAGGACGCCGTCGCGGACCAGGCGGCCCCGGTCGACGCGCGCGGACTGCCCGGAGAAGAGGAAGTACAGCTGGGCGGCGGTGGCCAGGAGGTAGGGCACGGTGGCCGTGAAGGTGGTGACCAGAACCAGGATCTCGAAGACGCCGTGCGAGCCGGCGGTGTAGTTGTAGACCGTCAGGAGTGAGGCCAGCACGACGGTGACGAGCACGCCCACCGTCGGCACGCCGCGTCGCTTGGTGGCGAAGACGGCGGGGAACAGGCCGTCCCTGGCGGCGGCGTACGGGGTCTGGGCGCTGAGCAGCGTCCAGCCGTTGAGGGCGCCCAGGATGGAAATCACGGCGGCACAGGCGACGACGGTGCCGCCCCAGGTGCCGCCGAACATGTGGTTCACGGCGTCGGAGAAGGGCGCCCCGGAGTCCACCAGCCGGTCGTGCGGGACGTTGCCGAAGACCGACAGGGTGCCCAGGAGGTAGACGAACGCGGCCCCCAGGGTGCCGAGGATGGTGGCGCGGCCGACGTTGCGGCGCGGGTCGCGGACCTCCCCCGCGCTGACGGCGGCGGACTCCACGCCCAGGTAGCTGAAGAGCAGGATCGCGGCGGAGGCGGAGATGGCGCCGACGGCTCCGCTGCCGGACGCCTGGAAGGGGCCCATGTTGTCGGCCTCGAAGGTGAACAGGCCGCCGAGGGCGACCAGCAGCAGCGGGGCGAACTTCAGCACGGTGGCGACGACCTGGACCGCGCCCACGTAGCGGGTGCCCGCGAGGTTCGCGGCGGCGGGCAGCCACTGGATGACCAGCGCGGCGAGCATCATCGCGTACCTGGAGTCGCCGAGCGGGACCAGTACGTCCAGGTAGCCGACGGCGGCCACGGCGAGCGCGGCGTTGGAGACCCAGGCGGTGATCCAGTAGCTCCAGGCGGCGAGGAAACCGGCGAAGTCGCCGAAGGCCGCGCGGGCGTAGACGTACGGGCCGCCCGTCCTGGGGTGCTGCTGCGCGAGCTTGCCGAAGACCAGGGCGAGGCAGATCGCGCCCAGGGTCAGGACGCCGAAGGCGACGAGGCTGATGGTGCCGAACGGGGCGACGGAGGCGGGCAGCAGGAAGATTCCGCCGCCGATGATGTTCCCCATCACCAGGGCCGTGGCGGCCGGCAGGCCGAAGCGCCGCGCGTGCTTGCCCTGGCCGTCGGCGGTGTCGGCCGGATCCGGCTGGGGAGCGGTTCCGGTGTCGTGCATGGGTGGTGCCTCTCGCCGTACGAAGTGCCCAGGGTCGCCGGGCGACAGCCATGGTCGGGTACGGGGAAGCATGCACAAAATCAAGCGTTTTCGTCCTGTACGGCGCGGTCTGCGGCGGGAAAACCTCCTTCGGGCGGGTCGGCGGGCAAGGAAATCTGCGCGGGCCCCAGCGGGACCTGCGGGCCCTGGCTCTCCCGCAGCCAGCGGCGGAAGACCTGGTGAACGCGTTCCGCGCCGATGATCTCCTCCCCTTCGGGCACCGGATCGGAGAGGGCGACGGGCCACAGGAGGAAGGGTCGGGACTGTTCGCCGCCGAGACCGCCGTGCGAACCGATCTGCTCCTCGAAGGCGTGCACCTCACCGGTCGCGGGGTCGTACGCGGAGTTGACCATGATGTCGGCGGTGTGCGGGAAGCCGTCGGTGCGCCGGATCGCGTCGGCGGCGCCCTTGTCGAAGGGCTGCAACGGGCCCTCGCCGTCGTGGAGTTCCGGCAGGGGGATCTCCGCGCCGCCCGCGCCGAGCAGCACCGCCCCGTACTCCTCGCTGCGCACCAGCAGGAATCCGATGCCGGGGTGCCCGGCGAGCATGCGCAGCAGGGCGGGGTGGCGGCGGTCGATCTCCTCCCGGGTGGCGCGTCCCGGCAGGTCGGGGAAGCTGATCAGGCCGAGGTTGCCGGAGGCGAGGACGATCGGGTCGGAGGCCGGTGCGGTGGAGGGCGACAGGTCGTCCTCCGTACCGGCGACGGGCCGGTGGAGCGCGGTGCGGACCACGTCGCGGGCCTCGGAGCCGGACGTGCTGCGCTGGGCGCGGCGCGGAACGGGCAGGCCGCAGCTGGCGCGGACGTAGTCGCGCAGGGTCAGCCCGTAGCGTCCCTCGAAGGTCTCGCCGGGACTCTGCCCGTGGTCGGAGAGCAGGACGACGCGGTAGGCGCGCGGGGCGTGTGCGGCGACCTCGACCATCAGGGCGATCGAGCGGTCGAGGCGTCTGAGGACCCGCTGGGCGTCCCGGCTGCGCGGGCCCGAGTGGTGGGCGACCTCGTCGTACGCGACCAGGTCGGCGTAGATCGCGGTGCGTCCGGCGAGCATGTCCCCCATGACGGCGGCGACCACGACGTCCCGTTCGACGACGGTCGCGAACGCGCGGATGAAGGGGTAGAAGCCGCCGCGGCCGACGCGCGGGGTCTCCTTGCGGAGCCGGGAGCGGGTGGAGGAGTGGATCTCCCGGGCGACCTCGGCGACGAAGGAGAGGGCCGTGCGGACGGCGTTGGCGGGGTCGGAGAAGTACGCGAAGTACCCGGCGCGGGAGCGGTTGCTGGGGCCGCGGCGGGCGGCGATGGACAGCACCAGGGCGAGCTGGTCGGCGCCGCCGGAGAAGAGGTTGCCGCGGCTCGCGCCGTCGAAGGTGAGGAGGCCGCCGTCGCCGGTGCGCTCTATGGCGCGGTGCTGGAGCTCGGCGGTGCTGGCCGGGCTGGAGCACACCATGGTCCGGCCGCGGTCCTTCTCGTACCAGCGGAAGGCCGGCACGTCGTGGTTGGAGCCGTGCAGGATGCCGAGCTGACTGGCGCCGGTCTGGCTGGACCAGTCGGTGTGCCAGGGGGCGAGCCGGTGGCTGGGGTGTTCGCCGTCCAGCATGGCGGCGACCGTGGGCAGCAGGCCGTTGTCGAGTGCGTGGCGCAGGGTGTCGTGGCCGAGGCCGTCGAGCTGGAGGAACAGGGTGCCGGGCATGCCGTGGCGGGCCTCGTCGCGGCGCCCGCCGCGGCGGCGCTGGGCGAGCCGGGAGAGCCTGCGGCGGTACGCCTCGTCGTCGCGCACCGCGAAGGCGGTGGACGTGGCGGAGGCGACGGCCGACATCACGGCGGCGACGACCACGGCGGTCCGCGGGTCGGCCTCACCGCTGCCGTCCGGGAGGACGCTGAGCGCGACGAGCAGCAGCGAGCCGTTGAGGAAGAAGACCAGCAGTCCCAGGACGAGTGCGGGCACGAGCAGCAGCGCGCGTACGGCGATCGGCCAGACGAGGGCGGACAGCAGGCCGAAGGCGCCGGCCGCCCAGACCGCGGTGAGGGCGACATCGGTGAGGCTCTCGTCGTCGTCGCGCTGGAGCTGGAAGTCGGGGAGGATGCCGGCGAGGGCGAGCATGGTGAGGGTGGACACCGCCCAGACGGTGATCACCCGCAGCAGCGTGCCGCCCGCTCTGCGCACTCGTCTCTCGGCCACCACGTCGTACCCGCCTCTGTCCCCGGCCGCGTCACGGCTCGTGCCGCGCGTGCCGCTGCTCGTGCCGCTCTCCGTGCCGTTCTCCGGCTCCTCGGCCTTCGACCAAAGCCTGACACAGGGGCGGGGAGCGCTGGACGAACCGGATCAGCAGCCGTCGTACCCGGCTGTCGGCATGGACAGCCGCCGGTGGACCCCGGCCTTCATCGACGGGCTGTACACCGGCTCGTCCAGCCCGGCGGTCTCCAGGCGCACGCCGCGCCTCTCGCACTGGGCGGAGAAGTCGACGGGTGAGGCGAGGGCGCGTGCCAGGACGCGTTCGTTGGGGGTCACGAAGAAGTCCACGTGCCCGGCTTCGACGTCGGCCCACAGGGCGTGGTGGTCGGGAGGCAGCCGGTGCAGGACGAGCTGACGGCTGACGACGTACCCCTTGTCGGCGGCCCAGCGGGCGCACATCGCGTACTGGCTGCGGGTGTCCACGAGGAAGGGGTCGCCGTCGAGTTCTTCGAGCGGCGTGAAGCTGGCGATGACGGCCACGCGTACGTCGCCCCGCGCCCGGTCCGGTAACGCGTGGCTCCCCGCGCCGTCCGGTGCCTCACCCCGTTCGTCGCCCTGGGCGCCGCCCTGTGCGTTGGCCGCCCGTACGCCGTCCATGACCCGTCCCCTTCGCCGCCGTCACCGCACGACCCTACTCCGCCCGCCCCCACCGCGAGGAGGGCGTGCGCACGGGGCGCGCGGTGCGCCGTAGGGTGGGCCGGACGTCCCGGAAGGAGCCCGTACCCCGTGAACAGCGCAGGCACCGTCGTCACTTGGTGGGGTCATGCCACCTGTACGGTCGAGGACTCGGGGGTGCGGCTGCTGACCGATCCGCTGTTCGTACGGCGCTTCGCGCACCTGCGGCGACGGCGGGGCGCCCTGCCCACGGCGCGTGCGGCGCACGCCGACGCCGTGCTGGTCTCCCATCTGCACTCCGACCACCTGCATCTGCCGTCGCTCGCCCGGCTGGCTCCCGGCACCCTGGTGGTCGTGCCGCGCGGCGCGGTGCGCCAGGTGCCGGGGCTGCGCAGGTTCTGTACCGCCGAGGTGGCTCCGGGCGAACACGTACGGGTCGGTGCGCTGTCCGTGCGGGCGGTGCACGCCGAGCACGACGGGCGGCGGCTGCCGCTGGGCCCGCACCGCTGCCCCGCCCTGGGGTACGTCGTCGAAGGCGCGTCCACCACCTATTTCGCCGGGGACACCGGGCTGTACGACAGGATGGCGGAGGCGGTCGGTCCGGTGGACACGGCGCTGCTGCCGGTGGGCGGCTGGGGGCCGAATCTGGGAGCCGGGCACCTGGACGCGGACCGGGCCGCGCAGGCCCTGGCCGCGCTGGAGCCGCGGCACGGGGTGCCGATCCACTACGGGACGTACTGGCCGATCGGGCTGGACGGGGTCAGGCCGCACGAATTCCACACCCCGGGCATCGAGTTCGAGCGCAGGGCGGCCGTACTGGCGCCCGAGGTGGCGGTGCACCGGCTGGAGCACGGCGAGAGCGTGCGGACGGAGGGCCCCGCGTGACCGGGCGGTGGGCGGCGGGGCACCGGACGTCCGGGCAGTGGTTCGGCGAGCAGTGGTTCGACGATGCCGTGCGGGCGGTGGCGGTTCCGCCGGAGGCGACGCAGCAGGTGGTGGGCTATCCGGCGCTCTTCGCCCTGGTGGTGCTGGGTGCGTTGGTGCCGGTGGTGCCCACGGGTGCGCTGGTGAGCACGGCGGCGGTGGTCGCGCTGCACCAGAGCGTGCCGGCGGTGTCGCTGCTGCTGGTCTTCCTGGTCGCGGCACTCGCCGCTTTCGTGGGCGACCTGACGCTGTACTGGCTCGGGGTGCGCGGGGTGCGTTCCAAGAACGGGTCGAAGTGGCTGGACGCGCTGCGCAAGCGGGCGCCGCAGCACCGGCTCGAACAGGCCCAGCGCAAGTTGGAGGAGCACCGTTCCCAGGTGCTGACGCTGTCGCGGCTCGTTCCGGCGGGACGGATACCGGTGATGCTGGCGTGTCTGCTGGCGAAGATGCCGATCAGCCGGTTCGCCCGGGGGGACGTGCCGGCCGCCCTGGCGTGGGCGGCCGCGTACCAACTGGTCGGGGTCCTCGGCGGCGCCCTGTTCGCCCGGCCCTGGGAGGGGGTGGCGGCGGCGATCGCGGTGACGCTGCTGATCAGCGGGGCGCCGGCGCTGTGGCGGCGGGTGCGCGGGGCCACGGGCTGACGTCCCGCACGCGATCACGCCGGTGGCCGGCCCACTGCGGCGGCCCCGCGCGAGGACGCGGCCCGACGTGGGCAGGCGGCCCGGCGTGCGTAGCCGGTCCGCTGCGAGTGCGCGGTCCGCCGCGGGTCCGCGGTCCTGTGGCCGTGCATGTTCCTAGGTGAGGACGCGGGAGGAGCCGACCGGCACGTCCCAGAGCTCTTCGCGCGGGCGGCCCGTCCTCTCCCAGGCCGCGCGGACACGGGTGAGCGGTTCGAGCACCGGTTCGGCGGAGAGGACGAAGGTGCCCCAGTGCATGGGGGCCATGTTCCGCGCGCCGACGTCCGCGCACGCCCGTACCGCTTCCTCCGGGTCCATGTGGACGTCGCGCAGCCACCACCGCGGGTCGTAGGCGCCGATGGGAAGCAGGGCGAGATCGAGCCCGGGGTGGCGGTCGCCGATCTCCCGGAACCAGTGGCCGTATCCGCTGTCACCCGCGAAGTACACGCTTCGGCCGCGTCCGTCGCCGAGGACCCAGCCGCCCCACAGGGTGCGGCAGGTGTCGGTGAGGGAGCGCTTGCTCCAGTGGTGCGCGGGCACGAAGTCCAGCCGCACGCCGCTGAGCTCGACGCCCTCCCACCAGTCCAGCTCCGTGACGCGGGTGAAGCCGCGGCGGCGGCACCAGTTGGCGAGACCGGCCGGGACGAACAGGGGCGTGTCGCGCGGCAGCCTCTTTAGGGTGGGGGCGTCCAGGTGGTCGTAGTGGTTGTGGCTGATGACCACGGCGTCGACGGGCGGCAGGTCCTCCCAGCGGACGCCGACGGGGGTGACGCGGGCGGGCGTACCGAGGATCCTGCGGGACCAGACCGGGTCGGTGAGCACGGTGAGCCCGCCGATGCGCACCACCCAACTGGCGTGCCCGGCCCAGGTGACGGCGACGGTGTCGGTATCGGCCACCGGCAGCGGGCCCGGCTCGTAGGGCAGCCTGACGATGTCGCGCAGCCCTTCGCGGCCGGGCCGGACGGCACCCTCGCGGGCGAGTCGGGCGAGTGCCTTCACACCCGGCAGGGGGGCGGTGAGGCGGTCGGCGAAGCTGCGGGGCCAGGGGGTGGTGCGGACCTCTCCGAGGGGGCGGGTGACAGGGGAACGGACGGTGGGCCGACATCGTTCCACCAGGTCCGACCCGCCGCTGCCGGGGTGCTTTGGCGGATCGGTGCGTTCGGTCTGTTCCGTCATCGAGAGGCTCCGTTCGGTGGCGTGCCCAGCCGTTGGGCGGGACGTGCACGGCTGTCGGATCAGCCCAGCTCGGCGAGGGCCGCACCCAGTTCGTTCACCGTGCTTTCCACGTGCGGCAGTTCGAGCGGGTCCTGTGCCACGAGGGACTCCATCCGCTGCTGCCGGGTTGTCCCGAGCAGGGGCGCGGTGGACAGGCGTACGCGCAGGGCGCCCAGCGGGTCCCCGAAGCGGTGCCCGCCGGGGACGGTGGAACCCAGACGATCGGTGAGGTGGTCCTCCAGCTCCATCGCGTCCGTGACGCCGCGGGCGGCGAGGCCCGCCCGCAGCGGGTCGAGGTCGACGTACAGGTGGCGTCCGGCCGTCGGCGGGCGTGACAGGGCTCCCGCGGCGAGGACGGCGCGGTGCACGGCGCCCTGCACGCGCGCGTGCAGGGCGGCGGCGGCCCGTGCGCGGGCCACGACGGGCCCGGGGTCGCCGAGCGCGTACGCGGCCACCTCGGCCACCGGGGCCGCGACGCCGGACCCGAGCGCGGCGAGCACGTCGAGGGCGCGGGCGCGCCAGGACTCCCCGTGCGCGGTGTCCGGCAACCGGGCGACGGCGGCCGGCCAGGCGGTGGGCAGGTACGCGCCGGCCAGGTCGGTCAGGACGGTCACGTGGTCGGGGAACATCTCGGCCGGGCCGACGAACACCGGCTCGCGGGGATGCGGGGCGGGGTGGTGGGCGAGCCGGTCGCGCTGGTGGGGGGCGGCGCGGTGGACGGTGTCGCGCCAGGTCTCGTCGCTGACGACGTACAGCCCCTCCGCGAGGGCCGCCTCGCACACCTGGTGCACCACCTCGGGCGGCGCGACGGTGGCGGTCGGGTCGTCGGGCACGGACAGCACCAGCAGCCGGGGGTCGCCTCCCTCGACGCGGACCCGCCGGACGGTCTCCAGCAGGGCGTACGGGTCGGGCACGCCGCCGCACTCCGCCGGAGTGGGCACGTGGTAGGCGGCGCGGGCGCGGTCGTGGACGCTGCCCAGGAGGCGGGCCTGTGGCGCCCACCACGCCGGGCACGGCCGCGGCAGCAGAACATCGCCCTCGGCGGCGGCCATCAGGGCGAAGAGCAGCTGGGGCGCGCCTGGGGCGGCGACGACGTGACGCGGGTCCGCGTCCAGACCCTGGCGGAGCCAGTGCGCGGCGGCGGCCTCGCGGAGGGCGCGGGAGCCGCCCGGGGGCTCGGGGTCGGTGCGGGGCGCGGCGGCGGCGAAGAGGGCTGCCAGTTCCGGGAGGACGGGCAGGCCCGGGGCGGGGGCCGGAGGGCCGTGCCGGACTCGTCCGTGGTCCTCGGGGAGGGTCCGCATGGTGACCTCTCGGGTGAGTTCTCTTCCGGGGCGGGCGTACGGCGGGTGTGCGGGGGATCGCGGGGGCGGACGCCCCATGCCCTTTATATGTGCGGTGGGGGACGGGCGCACGGGGACGGAGTCGGGCGGCGGGGCGACCGGGCGACCAGGGGCGACGGAGACGGTGGAGTGCGGCCGGAATGTTCCGACGGCAGGGCCCTGCGCGCCTGGCGCGCGTCACCCGTCGACCACTCCGGCGGCCCGTACCTCGTACACACCGAGCCCGAGAACCCTCCTCGACGGGCATGCCGGCGCCGTCCCGGGCGCGGGTCGCGTCGCTGCCGTGAAGGGCGGACGGGGCAGGCCGACACTGCCGGACCTACTCGGTTCACGGCGCGGACACCGAGCCGCAGGGCGGAAACCACCGTTGGAAGAGCGCGTGTACGACCACCCGAGGGGCGCGTACGGTCACCCGACGGACACCACCGCTCGGCAGAACGCGCTTACGGCCACCCGAAGGGCCCGTACGGTCACCCGCCCCACATGACCGGCCCGGCACGCGGTGACCCGACGGACCGGCGCGCACCCTCTCGGCAGCCGGCAGCCTCGCACGCGGCCATCCCGGCGACCCGGCCGTACCGCCGTCCCGATCCCGCCCGCGCACGGTCGCCGCACGGTCCGCCCGGGGTCCTCGGACGGGCCCCACCGGACGCGAGCGGTCCTCGCCGTCCGATGGCGGAGCCCCTCGGATCAGGCCGCTTCCTTCATGGCCTGTGCCCGCAGCTGAGTGCAGCACCTGCTGATCAGCCGGGAGACGTGCATCTGGGACAGACCCAGGTCCTCCGCGATGCTGCTCTGCGTCATGTCACGGAAGAAGCGCATGTACAGGATCTTCCGCTCCCGCTCGGGAAGCCGCTGCAGGCCCGGCTTCACCGCTTCGCGGTCGATGACGGTTTCGAGGGCCGGATCGGGGCCGCCGATCGCGTCGATGAGCGAGTAGCCGTCCTCGCTGCCGGGCAGTTCCGCGTCCAAGGACAGTGCGGTGAAGGAGTCGAGGGCCTCCAGGCCCGACAGGGCCTCCGCCTCGGTCAGGCCGGCCTGGGCGGCGACCTCGGCTACGGTCGGGGCGCGGCCCACCATCGTCTGCGCGAGTTCATGATGGGCCGAGCGCACCCGGTTGCGCAGGTCCTGGACGCGGCGCGGCACGTGCAGGGTCCACATGTGGTCACGGAAGTGCCGCTTGATCTCACCGGTGATGGTGGGAACGGCGAAGCTCTCGAAGGCCGCCCCGTGCTGCGGGTCGTACCTGTCGACGGCCTTCACGAGGCCGAGCGCGGCCACTTGGCGCAGGTCCTCCAGGGCCTCGCCGCGGTTGCGGAACCGGCCCGCGATGCGTTCGGCCATCGGCAGCCAGGCGTTGACGACCTCCTGCTTCAACAGGTCGCGCTCGGGGCCGTCGGGCAGGCCGGCGAGTCGCTGGAACTCGGCCGTCGTGTCGGGTGCGTCGTCGTGCGGGTGCTTTCCCATGGGCTGAGTACGCATGTGTGCTCCCTGAAACCTCGAACGGTGCAGAAGGTGGGCGGTCACCGTGCGAAGGGAGTCGAGATCCGGCGCCCGGTCGACCGAGTGGCCACGACACGCCCGGAGTGCCGACTGCCACTCCCACGGACGTGCCTCCTGTCCGAAGCACGAGGTCCGCCTGCCCTGGTCCTGGGGAGCCAAACGGGTTTCCTGGGCGCCGGATCCGGTACCCGTAGCGGATCGGCCGAAGACCGGCCGGAACTGATCGGGGCCCGGCACGAGGAACCGGGCACAAGGAGATGACGGAGTGGCAGGAGCGGAGGCCGCCGTGCCCGCGGAGCCGGTTGCCGAACTCGGCGCACCGGACGGGGTTCCTGTCGCGGGGCCGGCCGCCGCGGCCGAGACACGAGTGGGGGCGGCCGGTACCGGCCGCCCCCACTTCCTCGTCCCGCATGGCGGGTCCTGCCCCGCGCGGGCGGGTCAGTCCGGCCAGTAGCCGGTCATGCGGCGCACGACGGTCGCGCCGCCGCGCTCCACCGCGGTGCGCACCACCGCGAAGATCGCACCCTCCACCGCCACGGCGGGCAGGATCTCCCGCCACCTGCGCTCCTGGTCCAGCCCGTCGGGGGCGTCGTCCTGGCCGGTGGCGAGCTTCCACGTCTTGCGGAACGCGGCGCCCGCGAGCAGACCTCCCGCCATGCCGAAGGCCATGCCCAGGGGCTTGTACAGCACCTTGCCCTTGCTCATGTCAGCAACTCCTCCCCCGGCGGCGCACGACCAGCGCGACGACCACCAGCGCCGCGCCGATGCCCACCGCGAACGGCACAGGGCTGCGGCGGACCTGCTCGGGGGCGTACTGCTGGATCCCCGCCGCGACCTCGGCGGCCCGGTCCTGGACGTGGGCCTTGACCTCGGCGGCCTTCTCCTGGGCCTGCACCGCGATCACCTGGGCCTGCACCTTGGCGTCCGCGGCCTTCTCCTGGGCCTGCATCCTGACCTCGGCGGCCTTCTCCTGGGCCTGCGCCCTGAACTCGTCCGCCTTCTCCTGGGCGAGGGCCTTCACGTCGGCCTTGGCGGCCAGTTCCTCGACGGTCTCCCCCAGCCGCTCCCGGGCCTCGGCGACGTCCTTGCGCGCCTCCTCGACCTCGGAAGGTTCGACGCTTCCCTGGTTCTTGTGGTCGCTGCCGTCGTCCTTCATCGCTGTGCCCTCTCCTTGATCTCCTGAATGTCGGCCCGTACGTTCTCCGCGGCCTGTTCCGGTGCGAGCGGTGCCGCGCTGCGGGTCTTCTTCCGGCCGGCCAGTGCCAGTATCGCGGCGAGCGCGGCCAGGATCGCGGTGACGATCAGGCCGCTCGCCCAGACGGGCAGCACCAGGGCGAGGGCTGCGATCCCGGTGGCGACCAGTGCCTGCAGGGCCAGGAAGGCGGTGATGCCGGCGCCGCCGTAGAGGCCGCCGCCGATGCCCGCCTTCTTTCCCTTGTCCTTCATTTCGGCGCGGGCGAGCCGCAGTTCTTCCCGTACGAGCTCGGAGAACTGTTCTGTCGCCCGTTTCACCAGGTCAGCTGCCGAGGGCTCGGCGGACTGGGGCTGGTTCACGGTCCTTCGCCTCCGTCATTGGGGTGAGCAGCACTTCTTCGTAACGGCCGAGCGCGATGACCACGCCCAGCATGAACACGGGAAGCAGCACGGCGAGCAGCGCCATGGCCCCGTCCTTCCCTGTGGGCCCATCTGCGTCCCCCGGCAGCGGGTTGTGCAGGGGCCTGTGTCCTGCGGGTGACCCGGGTGCCCGCCGGTAAACCCCGTCCGTCAGGAAGCGTGGAGGGCTACCGGGCGGGTCGTACGTACGGTCGGGCTGACGCCCGCACAGCACTCCGGGCGCGGGGTCCGCCACCGCCGTCCCTGACGGTGTACGGGTCCGCGCCCGGAGCCATCCCTATCCCAGTGGCCACTCGACCGCGATTCGAGTCCCCCGCCCTGTCGGCCGCAAACTCCTTGGAGTGGAGGGAAGTTGGGATCGGGGCGGCGGGCGGCGTTTGGCGGCCATGTGTCGGGTAGGCGAATTTCACCCCCGAACAGACCATGGAGTGAGGCACACATGCAGCGAGGCAGCGACCGCGTCAGCCGGCGTCAGGACGACGAGATGAAGCACGAGCTGGAGGGCCTGCTGCGGTCCGGTCACCCGACCAGGACCGAGGAGTGGCACGACCCGGAGCCGGTCGCGGACGACGACCCCGAACTCGCCTCGGATCCGATGCCCCGGCCCGGTCCCGAGGGCGAATTCGAGAAGGTGCGCTTCGAGCTGGCCAGGCACCTGGGGCGTACGCAGTTCCCCGCGGACCGGGACGGCGTCGTCTCGATGCTGCGGCACGGCCACGCCCCGGACCGGCTCTGCGAAGCGGTGGCCGCACTGCCCGGGGACGCCGTGTTCGACAACGTCCAGGCCGTCGCCGTGGCCGCCGTGCCGGAAGCCGGTCGGTCCCGCTGAGCCGAGGGTGGGTGCGGGCGGCGCGCAGTACGGGATCCGTACCGCGACCGGACGCCCCGCCCGCCAGCTGATGCGGTCCCCGCAGATCGGTGATGTGCTGGGACGCGGGGCAGGGACCGCACACCGCAGACACGGTGCAGACAGACACCGCACACACGATTCAGCCAGTGCAGCAATCAGGCAGCAGTACGCAGAAAGGAACCGCGGCATGCGCATCGCATTTCTCACCGCTCCCGAGGGTGTCGAACAGGTCGAGCTGACCGAGCCGTGGGAGGCGGTCACCGCCGCCGGGGACACCCCCCGGCTGATCTCCACGGCGTCCGGCACCGTCCAGGGCTTCCACCACCTCGACAAGGGCGACACGTTCCCCGTCGACCAGGAGGTCGGAGACGCCTCCGTCGAGGAGTACGGCGCCCTGGTGCTGCCGGGCGGGGTGGCCAATCCGGACGCCCTGCGGATGGACGCGGACGCGGTCGCCTTCGTGAAGGCCTTCTTCGACGCGGGCAAGCCGGTCGCCGCGATCTGTCACGCCCCCTGGACGCTGGTCGAAGCCGACGTACTGACGGGCCGCACCCTCACGTCGTGGCCGAGCCTGCGCACGGACATCACCAATGCGGGCGGCACCTGGGTGGACGAGCAGGTCAAGGTCTGCACGGGCGGCCCCAACACCCTCGTCACCAGCCGCAAGCCGGACGACCTGAAGGCGTTCTGCGAGACGTTCACCGCGGAGTTCGCGAAGAGCGCGCGCTGACCGGAGGCCAGATCCTCGCAGAGCACGCTCCCTGAAGGACGAGCACAGCCCCCCGCACGCCACGGCAGTCGCGGGGAGTGGAGAGACACCGTACGAGCCCTGCGGGCAGACCCCGGTCCCCCGCAGGGCTCACACGCGACCCCGAAGCAGGTTCGGAGGCGGCGGGGCGGGTAATCGGGTGCCATGTCCGAGCTCACTTCGCACGTTTCCGTCTCTCCCGGCCGCCGCGTCGCCGAATGGCTGACCAGGCGGGACCACGCCGTGTTCCACGCCGTCGCCTCGCGGCACTGGCCGGGCGCGGACCGGGTGCTGCCCCGGTTGAGCCAGAGCGCGAACCACGGGTTGCTGTGGTTCGGCGCCGCGGCCGGGATCGTCGCCGTCGGCAAGAGCACCCGCTCGCGGCGGGCCGCGATGCGCGGGGTCGCCTCCCTCGCCCTGGCCTCGGCGACCGTCAACACCGTCGGCAAGCGTTCCGTACGCCGGATACGGCCGGTGCTGGACGCCGTGCCCATGATGCGGCAGTTGAAGCGGCAGCCCATCACCACGTCCTTCCCTTCGGGGCACTCGGCGTCCGCCGCGGCCTTCGCGACGGGCGTCGCGCTGGAGTCGAAGGGATGGGGGGCGGTCGTGGCACCGGTGGCGGGCGCGGTCGCGCTGTCGCGGATCTACACGGGCGCGCACTTCCCCAGCGACGTGGCGGTCGGCGCGGCGCTCGGCGTGGGCGCCGCGTTCGCGGTGCGCGGGCTGGTGCCGACCCGGGACCAGTTGCCCTCCCCCGGCCGGCCGCACACCGACGCGCCCCGGCTGCCCGGCGGAAAGGACCTGGTCGTCGTCGTCAACAAGGCGTCCGGCAGCGCCACGGCCAAGGCGGCCCAGGTACGGGAGGGGCTGCCCGCCGCCGAGGTGCGCGAGGTGGACCCCGACGACCTGTGCGACGAACTCGACCGGGCCGTCAAGAGCGCCCGCGCGCTCGGCGTCTGCGGCGGCGACGGCACCGTCAACCGGGCGGCGGTGGCCGCCGCCCGTGCGGGGATCCCGCTCGCCGTGTTCCCCGGCGGCACCCTCAACCACTTCGCGTACGACCTCGGCATAGAGACCGTGCAGGACACCTGCCGTGCGCTGACGGCCGGGGACGCGGTCAAGGTCGACCTGGGCCGGTTCACCCCGGGCCCGAACCCGGACGGCGCTCCCGGCTATTTCCTCAACACCTTCAGTCTCGGCGTCTACCCGGAGCTGGTCCGCATCCGTGAGCACTGGTCGCCGCGCATCGGCGGCTGGCCCGCCGGCGTGCTGGCCGCCTTCCAAGTACTGCGCGGGGAGCGGCCGTTGGAGGCGGAGGTGCGCGGCAAGCGGCGCGGGATGTGGATGCTGTTCGCGGGCAACGGCCTGTACCAGCGGATGGGCCCCACACCGGGTCGGCGCTTCGACCTCGCGGACGGGCTGCTGGACGTCCGGGTGGTGCACGGGGGCCGGTTGCCCGGGTTGCGGCTGATGCTGGCGGCGCTCGCGGGTCCGCTGAGCCGGTCCGCGTTCCACGCGGCGGGCCGGATGCGCCGACTGCGGGTTGCGGGCGTCGAGCCGGGCACACCGCTCGCGTTCGACGGCGAGGTGGCCCGTGCTCAGGCCGCGTTCGTCGTGGACAAGGCGGACGAGGCGCTCACGGTGTACCGCCCGCTGCCGACGGCACTGAACGACAGCCTGTAGGTGCGGCGCCGGGTGGCCTCGTGGGCGTTCCGGGGGCACGCGAGGGCTCGGTGGTCACGCGAAGGGGAACCCCCGCCCTGCGGTGGGGGTTCCCCTTCGCCCGTTTCTCCCCGCCTCCGCGAAAGGGGTTCGCTCGGCTACTGCCGAGTTCCTTCGGGCCGCGGTACGAGTTCTCCCTCGCCGTCCATGTCCGTCGGCGCCTCCGTCACATCGAGGAAGACCTGGTCCGCCTCCGGCCAGGTCCTCCCTATTCTCCGCTTGATGCGCTCCGAGACCAGCTCGACGCGTTCGCTGTCCAGGCCGGGCCGGAGGTCGATGCGGGCCGCCACCAGCGTCGAGTCGAGGCCCAGCCGCATGGTGAGCAGCGAGGCCACGCGGTCGATCTCCGGCTGCTCGTCGAGCAGTTCGCGGATGCCGTCGCGCAGCTCGGGGTCGACCGCCTCGCCGATGAGCTGGGCGCGTGCGTCGGAGCCGAGCCGGTAGGCCACGTACACCAGGAGCAGACCGATGCAGAGGGAGGCCGCCGCTTCCCAGCCGACGTGCCCGGTGGTCATGTGGAGGATCATCCCGGTCATCGCGATGAGCACGCCCACCACGGCGGTGCCGTCCTCAGCGACGACGGTGCGCAGTGCCGGGTCCTGGGCCAGGCTCCGGCCCGGCGTCTGACGGACCTGCCACAAGGCGCGCACCAGCGAGGTGCCCTCGGCGAGCAGGGCCAGGCCGAGCACGACGAGGCCGGCGACGTAGCCCGTGCCGGTCTCCCGGGCCGCGGGGGAGCTGAGCGCTGCGACGCCCTGGTAGAAGGAGAAGCCGGCGCCCAGCACGAAGATGCCGACGGCGGCGAGCAGGGACCAGAAGTAGCGTTCCTTGCCGTATCCGAAGGGGTGCCGGCGGTCCGCGGGGCGTCGGCTGCGGCGCAGTGCGGCCAGCAGGAAGACCTCGTTGATGCTGTCGGCGACGGAGTGCGCGGCTTCGGAGAGCAGCGCGGGCGAGGACGCGATCACGCCGCCGACCGCTTTGGCGGCGGCGATGAGGAGGTTGGCGGCGAGCGCCACCAGGATGGTGATGCGGGTCTTGCGGTCGTCGGAGCGGCTGGTCACAACACCTCGGCCCTTCGGGGGAAAGCGACTGTATGCGGGGTCCTCGCGACGGGTTCTCCATGCCCCGGCGGCGCGCAGCCCTCCCTGCGTTGCGGGGAGGGCTGCGCGCGTGCGGCGCGGGTGGGGGTCTCAGTCGCGCGGGAGGAGGGGGCCGAGCGGGCCCAGGTCAATGTTGAGGTCCTCCGGCTTCAGCCCGAACTTCTCGCGCAGGATGCCCATCCGGTCCTCCAGCAGCATCAGCGTCATACCGATGCGCTCCTCCTGGTCCTCGGTGAGTTCACCGGTCTCCACCCGGCGCAGGGCCTGACGTTCCATGAGCTGACGCAGCAGCTCGACGACGGTCAGTACCAGTTTGGCCAGGTCGTGCTCGACGGTGTCGGCGTCGAGTTCGACCTGCTTGCGCCTGGCTTCGTCGCCGGTGGTGGCCGGCGCCGCGCCGCTGGAGCCCAGGCTGATGTTCCCGGCGCGGCCGGTGGCCACCGCGGTGTCCAGGTCGGTGGCGCCGAACTCGGCGCTCGTGGTGGTGCCGGGCAGGTCCGTGACGCCGGTGAGGGCTTCGTCCAGGCCGTCGAGGACCTTGTCGAGACCCGTCGGACGCGTGTCGCCCATGGCAATCCCCCTCTGTTCCTTGTCGGTCGGGGCCATGTCAGTTCATGTCCTCGAAGGGAGACGGCACGTTCTCGCTGACCGAGCTGATGAGCGCGTTGAGGTCGATCCGTACGAGGTCGACGTCGGCGATCCGCAGGGTCAGGTCACCGCTGATCACGACTCCGCCGCCGAGCAGCCGGTCGAGCAGGTCGACGAGGGCGATCTCGCGCTGGGCGAGGGCGTCGATGTCGTGGTCGTCGGTGTAGTGGCTCATGTGGGCTCCTCCTCGCCGATGTCGGTGAAGGAGTACGGGGCCCAGGGGCCGGTCAGTTCGACCTTGACGCTCTCGTCGTCGCCGGGGGTGAGGGCGCGCACCCGCTCGACGAATGCCTCGCTGTCGGCGCGGGGCACCAGGAAGGCGGCGTTGAGGACGTTCTGGCCGCTGCGGCCGGAGAGCCTGCCGTCCTGCAGGCGGTGCAGCACCGTGTGCTCGGCGGACCGCGACAGTTCCTCCTGGAGCCTGCGGCACACCGCGTCCGCGCGGTTCGCCGCGGTCTCGCGGGTACGCCGGTGCGCGAGCCGCTGCTGGAGGTAGCTGCGTCCCGCGCCGGGGGCGTCCGGGCTCGGCGCCGGGGCCGACTCGGGGGACGGGGCGGCGGGGGGCGGGGCGTGGGTGTACACCTTCACCCCCCACTCGACCCGCCCGTCGAGCCGGTCGAGGGCGGAGACGAACCGGGTGCGCCCGGACTCCAGGAGCCGCCGGACCCCGCTGTCGTCGCGGCAGATCGTCGCGAGCCGCAGCGGCAGCGGGCTGGTGAGCGTGGTCAGGGCGGTGATGACCCGCTGGTGGGTGCGGGCGGTCTCGGCGAGCCAGTCGAGGTCTTCGAGGTGGGCCTTGAGGGGCGCCTCGTCGAAGTCCTCGGCCGGCACCGGGCTGACGACGGCGACCAGGTCGCCGTGGTGCAGCAGCCGCGGCGGCTCGCCGTCCAGGCCGCGCCCGCCCTCTTCGGGGAGGACTCCCTCGAAGGGGCGGGTCACGGCGTACACGTAGCGGAGTTCGTTCTCCGGGAGTCCCGGGGTCCCCGTCGGGGCCTGCCGGGTCTCGGGCCGGGCCGGGGCCCGGCCGTCCGTCGCCGCGTTCGTGCCGCTCTGCGGGTGGTTCATCTCGTTCGCTGCCGTCATGCCTTTTCTGTGTTCCCGTCCGGAGCGGATTCAAGCTCCCGCTCCGTGCTTCCCGCGGAGTCCGCCTCAAGGTCGGCGATGCGCCGCTTCAGCCGCTCGTTCTCCTCGGTGATCTCGCGCCGCCTGGCTCCCGAGGAGAGGGAGGGGTCGTCCTCCCACCAGTCGATGCCCATTTCCTTGGCCTTGTCGACCGAGGCCACGATCAGCCGGAGCTTGATCGTGAGGAGCTCGATGTCCAGCAGGTTGATCTTGATGTCGCCTGCGATCACGACGCCCTTGTCCAGGACCCGTTCCAGGATGTCGGCGAGGTTGGCCCCGCCGCCGGACCCGTACGGGTCCGGCATTCTGCTCGCGGTCGTCATCAGCGGCCCTTGTCTCCGGAATCCGCGTACTCACGCTGCTTGCGGGAGTCCGCGTCCTCCTCGTCGTCCTCGTCGACCACCTCGGCGTCCTCGTACTCGGCCTCGGGGTCCTCTTCCTCCTCCTCGGCTTCCCCGGCCTCCTCGTCGTACTCGGCCTCCGGCTCGCCTTCCTCGTCGACTTCCTCCTCCTCGTCGACCGGCTCGCCCTCCTCCTCGTACTCGGCCTCCGGGTCCTCGTCCTCGGACCCTTCGTCCTCCGCGGCCTCGTCCTCTTCCTCGTACTCGGCCTCGGGGTCCTGCTCCTCGTCCTGCTCGTCGTCCTGCTCGTCGTCCTGCTCGTACTCTTCGTGCTCGTCCTCGGGACGGTCGTTCTCGGGCTGCTCGTTCTCCTCCTGACCGTCCTGCTCGGCGCGGGCCTCCTCCTCGGCGACGGCGTCCTCGTGGGTCCTGACGACCTCGCCGTCCTGGATCTCGCCGCGCCAGCCGTCGTCGATCTCACCCTTCATCGAGATGTGACGGGCGTAGTTCTTGAGGTCGAGCCGGGCCCGGCGGCCCTGGGCGCGCCAGATGTTGCCGGTCCTCTCGAACAGTCCCTTGGGGTAGTACTCGATGACGAGCAGTACACGGGTGAGGTTGTCGCCCAGCGCGTGGAAGGTGACGACGCCCTTGGTGGTGCCCTTGGCGCCCTCGGACGTCCAGGACAGCCGCTGGTCGGGAACCTGCTGGGTGGTGTGCGCCTTCCAACTGCGCGTGGACCAGAAGACCTTGAGCTTCCAGTCGGAGCTGGTGTCGTCCGCGGTCGTCGCGCTCTTGACGCCCTTGGCGAAGGTCGAGAAGTCCTCGTATCGGGTCCACTGGTCGTAGGCGGTACGCACGGGCACGCCGACGTCGATGGTCTCCAGGATGACGATCGGCTTGCCTCCGCCACCGCCCTTCTTCCGCTTGCCCTTGCCGCCGAGGAGGCCGGAGAAGGCGTCCTTGGCCTTGTCCTTCACGTGTCCCGCGCCGAGTTCGACTGCGGAGCGCATGGGGCCCTTGCCCTCGGCCATCTTCCGGCCGCCGTCCAGCGCGAGCTTGGCGAAGCCGGGGCTGTTGCCCTCGGCTATGTCGTTGAGCTTGACGGTGGACTCGCCGAGCTTGCGGCCCGCACCGGTCAGGATGCGCGTGACCTGCGCGGTGAGGTACGCCTGCGCCTCGGACTTGAGCCGGTCGGTGATCTCGCTGTCCGGCTTGAGGGCGCCGACGGCGCCCTTGGTGGTGTCCTTGATGTCAGCCACGGCCCTGGCCCCCCTTCGCGGCGGTCTTCTTCGCTGCCGTCTTCTTCGTGGTGCCGGCGGTCTTCCTCGCCGTGCCCGACGCGGTCTTCTTCGCCGTGCCCGAGGCGGTCTTCTTCGCCGCGGAGGAGGCGGTCTTCTTCGCGGTACGGGAGCCCGAACCGGAGCGGCTGCGGGAGCCGGACTCGGATTCCGAGTCGGAGGAGGCGGCCTTCTTGCGGGTCTGCCGCCGGGGCGTCTCGCGCTGCTCCTCCTCTTCCTCCTCGGGCTCTTCGTCCTGGTCCCGGTCCTTCTGGTCCTTCATGCTGGTGATGTCGGGAACGACGCCCGCCGCCTTGTCCTGCACGCTGAGGGTGCGGTCGTGCAGCTTGTCCGCGAGGCCGCTCAGCTGGCGGTTGATGATCGCGCCGGTGGCGGCCTTGCCCGCGCCGCGCATGTCCTCGCGCAGCTGGTCGCCCAACTCCTTGAACTGCGGGTTGTTCTGCAGCTGCGAGGACGCGAGGTCCATCAGCGCCTTCGGGCTCAGCTGCAGCTTCTTGCCTGCGACGAAAGTGCCGACGGCGAAGGCGAACTTCAGCTTCTTGGTCCGCCCCAGCAGATAGCCCGCGCCCACGGCGAGCCCCAGTCCGAGCCTGTTGTTCATTTTCCTTCGATCCTCTTCTGCTCCAGCCGGTCGAGGAGTTCGTCCTCGCGGCGGTCGAATTCGGCCTCGTCGATTTCGCCGGCCTCAAGGCTCTCCTCAAGACGGCGGAGTTCGCTCTGGATGGCCGACGGGTCGTAGTACTGCTTCTCCGCCTCCGCGACCACCTGCCGCAGCACCCAGCCGGTGCCGCGGACAGGGGCCAGCGGAAGCAGGAGCAGTTCTCCCAGGAGGCCCACGGGGTTACTCCACGAAGCTGTACGGGGGGAGCGGTCCGTTGACCTGGAGCACCAGGTGCGGGGCCTCGCGTCGCAGCGCGTCCACCGCTTCGGTGAAGGGGGCGGAGTCGTCGCGCTGCACGAGGAAGGAGATGTTGGCCAGCCAACCGGTGCTCTCGGGACCGGGGTTGGTGTCCACGGCGTGGCCTTCGAGCGCCTGGCGCACGAGCTGCCCGTCCTGCCTCTCCTGCTCCTGCACGGCGGCGGCGACGCGCTCGCCGAGGTGGATCTTCTGTTCGTACGTGCCGCCACCGGCGGCCCTGTTCGCCTCGCTCAGGGCGCGCAGTTCGGTGTTCGAGCCGAGGACGTGGTGCAGCACGGCCTCTTCGTCGTGGGAGGCCTTGACGTTGTACTCGACCTTGCCCTCCAGGGCGTCGAGCCGCTCCAGGTAGTGCTTCTCGCGCTCGGCGAGGACCGTGTGCACGGCCTCGTCGTCGGGCGAGACGCTGCCGAAGCGCATCGGCAGCACCGAGCCGCCCGCGCCGGCCTCGGAGAGGACCGTCTGGTGGGCCAGCAGGTCGCGGCGCTTGGGCCGCAGCCCTTCCGGCGCCTCACTGACGATCGCGGACAGTTCACCGGTCCGCACGAGGTGGACGGGGCGCGGCGGGTCGCCGACGCCGGTCAGTTCCTCGGGGAGCCCAGGGTGTCCCGCCCGGGTGATGCCGTAGACGTACGTGCTCATTCCTGCTCCTCCTTACGGCGGGACGTGGTGCGGCGGGCGCGCGGCTTCGACTCCGACTGGCTCTCGTCGCGGGCCTGCTGGAACGCGCCGGATATGGTCTCGGCGGCTCCCGACAGTGCGCCCTTGGTCTTGCCGGACGCGCCCTTCTCCATCATGTCGCCGGTGATGTCGGTCAGACCGGAGGGCTTCTTGGCGCCGGTCTCCAGGTCGAGGCGGTTGCAGGCCTCGGCGAAGCGCAGGTAGGTGTCCACGCTCGCGACCACGACACGAATGTCGATCTTCAGGATCTCAATGCCGACCAGGGACACACGGACGAACGCGTCGATGACGAGTCCGCGGTCCAGGACGAGCTCCAAAACGTCGTAGAGGCCGCTGGTACCGCCGCCGCCTCCACCTTGCTGTGCCGGAACAACGCTCATACCGACCGGCCCTCCTTAGTTCGGGTACGGATGTACGGGCTGGGCCTTCACTTCTTGTCGGCCCGACCACGTTCGTAACGGCCGACGCGGCGGTATCCCGTGAGCTCGCCGTCCGGGTCCAACTGGACCTCGTACGAGGCGAGCAGGCTCATGGTGTCGGGGACGCGCTCAAGTTCGAGCACCTCCACCAGAAGCACCCAGCCGTTCTCCGTCTGTTCGAAGGAGGACACGGATTCCGCGGGCATACCGGTGAGTTCCGAGATCTGCTCGCGGGCTGCGCGCAGAACCTGCATCGGCCCCGGCTTGCGCGCGTTCCCCTTTTCCGGGGAACGCTCTTCGCTCTGCTCTTCGTCGGCCTTGGTGGATGATTTCTTCGGGGTGTTCTCTGATGTATTTGCCATGGCTGCCTCGGGGCTTCGTGTAACCCCGCAGGTACGGCGCAAACCCTTGGCGACCGTGGCGGTGTTCGATTCGCGGTGGGGGCGCCCTGTCGCTGTGCGGCAGGGACGCGGGGGACGCGGCGGTGCCCGGTGGGGGCCGGCACCTGTTCAGGCGACTCGGTAGGGCTCGGCTTCTTCGTGACGCAGGGTCAGCCCGTGGCCGGGAGCGGAGCGGTCGATCCGGACCACGCCGCCCCGGGGGTCCAGGACCCCGTCGAAGAACATCGACTCCACCCGCACGTGGTCGTGGAACCACTCCACGTGCCGGAGGTTCGGCACCACCGTCCCCAGCTGTGCGTGGACGTGCGGCGCTCCCCGGGTGGATACCTCCAGTCCGTGCGCCTGCGCCACCCCCGCGGCACGCACGAAGTCCGTCACTCCCCCGCACCGCGTCGCGTCCAGCACCAGACAGTCGACGGCCCCCTCCGTCACCAGCCGGGCGAAGGCCGCGAGGTCTCCGCCGCGCCCGCCCGACGCCACGTCCTGCACGACCGCGTCGCGCACCACACGCAGCCCCGCCAGGTCCTCGCCGGGCACCGGCTCCTCGAACCACCCCACGCCGTGCTCCGCGAGCGGCCTGCCGATCCGCACCGCCTGCTTGCGCGTATAGCCCCCGCTCGCATCGACGTACAAGTCAGCCTGGAGACCGATGACTTCGCGGGCGAGCCGCACCCTGTCCAGGTCACGGACGGCCGCCCTCCCCCACGCCTCACCGATCCGGATCTTGACGCGTTCGATGCCCTGGCCGTGGACCCAGCCCGCCAGCTGCGACGCCAGGTGCGTGTCGTGGTAGGTGGTGAATCCGCCGCTCCCGTACACCGGCACCTCGTCCCGTACCGCTCCCAGGAGCCGGGCGAGGGGCAGGCCGAGCAGACGGGCCTTGAGGTCCCACAGGGCGAGGTCGACGGCGGAGATCGCCGCCGAGGTCAGTCCGGGGCGGCCGTAGTCCCGTACCGCCCGCGACATCGAGTCGTGCGCGGCCGGAATGTCGAGGACCTCCGAGCCGAGCAGGAGCGGGGCGAGGTCCTGGGTGATCAGGGTGCCGACGGCGGCCGGCCCGTACGTCCACCCGGTGCCGTGGACCGAACCCTGCGCCCGTGCCTCGACCACCACGACCGGAGTCGCTTCCCAGGCGAGCGTGCCGTCCGCCTCCGGGCCGTCGGTCGGCACCGAGTAGGAGGACACTTCGAGTTGTTCCAGCGGTAGCAGAGCGGTTCTGCGGGCGGCGGTCACGTCGGCGGCCTCACGCGTGCCGCCGCCGCAGGACGACGGACCTGAGGCGGGCGAGCAGGCAGGAGAGCGCGGGTCGGAGGGCCGGCCGCCGGGAGGAGGCCGGCCGGTGGGCGGTCTGCGTCAGTCTCATCTCAGCTCTCCTGAACCCGTGGCAGCACTTGGTCCGGTAGAAGTCGAAGAATCCGCGCTGGTCGGGGCCGCCCCTGTGCGTGCAACTGGGGGCGTACGGCGGCGCACCGTCCGTGTGTGCTTCGGCACGCGGCGTACGCGCACATCTCCCGGGTAACCCGCGACGACGCCCGGAAACGCACCGATCACGCCGTTTGGGCGACCCTGTGACGGGCACGCGGGACAGGGCCGCGCACCCGCCCCGAACATGGACCGGAGTCCCTCGTGAACCGTCCGCGCAACGCCGTCGCAGGCGCAGGATGCGCCGGCCACCAGGCCGCCGCCCTGCCCCCTTCCCGGCAGATGCACGACCGGGCCCAGGCCGTACTGCTCGACCCCGCCCACCACCTCCCCCGCCTGCCCCTGCTCCCGCGGGTCGCGGCCGGGACCCCGGAGCCGCGCCGGGCCTGCGTCGCGCTCACCGGCACATGGCGGACAAGGTACTGCGCAAACGCGGCGTCGGCGTTCGGCCGGGGGCGTCCGTGACGCGGGTGCCGACGGGCGGATTGCTGCTGGACGCAGGGGAGTTCGTGCCGACCCGGTCGCGCGTCCGGTGCGCGGGCGTACGTCCCGACCCGTCGGCATCCGGCCTCGGCCCGGCCGTCGAGCGCGGACGCCTGCTGGTGGAACCGCCGCTGCACGCGTCGGGGCGGCCCGAGGTGTCCGCCCGCGGCGGCGCGGCGGCCGTGCCGGACCTCACCCGGCCCGGCGCGTTCACCCCGACCACCGCACAGCACGCCGACGAGAACCACGACACACGAAAGACCCACGACACAGAGGAGAAGCATGCCGAAGCAGGGCCTGTCCACCGCCGAACTCGTCGACCTAGCACAGCAGTTGCGGGTTGACTCCATCCGCGCCACGGACACGGCCGGGTCCGGTCACGCGACCTCGTCGATGTCCGCCGCCGAACTGGCCGCCGTACTCCTGGCGAACCACCTGCGCTACGACTTCGACCGCCCCGACCACCCCGGCAACGATCACCTGATCCTCTCCAAGGGGCATGCCTCGCCGCTCCTGTACTCCCTGTACCGGGCGGCGGGCGCGGTCACGGACGAGGAACTGCTCACCTTCCGCACCCGCGGCAGCCGCCTCGAAGGCCACCCGACGCCCCGGCTGCCGTGGGTGGACGTGGCGACCGGCTCGCTCGGACAGGGGCTGCCGGTCGGCGTCGGCATCGCGATGTCCGGAAAGCGGCTGGAGCGGATCCCGTACCGGGTGTGGGTGATCAGCGGCGACAGCGAGATGGCCGAGGGGTCGGTGTGGGAGGCGATCGAGCACGCCGCCGCCGAGGACCTCGACAACCTGACACTGGTCGTCGACGTGAACCGGCTCGGCCAGCGCGGTCCCACCCGCCACGGCCACGACCTCGACGCGTACGCCCGCCGTCTGCAGGCGTTCGGCTGGCACACGGTCGAGATCGACGGGCACGACGTGGACGAGGTCGACCGGGCGTACCGGGAGGCCTGTTCGACCACCGGCCGGCCCACCGCGATCCTCGCGAAGACGGTCAAGGGCAAGGGCGTCGACGCGGTCGCCGACCAGGAGGGCAAGCACGGCAAGCCGCTGGAGGACGTCACGGACGCCATCGCGGAGCTGGGCGGCGTACGGGCGATCCACGTCGACGTGCGGAAGCCGTCGGCGGCGCGCACCCTGCACGCGGTGCCCAGCGGGCACCTCGCCCTGCCGCGCTTCGAGAAGGGCGGCGAGCAGGTCGCCACCCGCGACGCCTTCGGCAAGGCGCTGGCCGCGCTGGGTGCGGCACGCGGCGACGTGGTGGCGCTGGACGGCGAGGTCGGCGACTCGACCCGCACCGAGTACTTCGGCAAGGACCACCCCGACCGGTACTTCGAGTACTACATCGCCGAACAGCTCCTGGTCGCGGCGGGTGTCGGCATGCAGGTGCGCGGTCACGTGCCGTACGTGTCGACCTTCGCCGCCTTCCTCACCCGCGCCCACGACTTCCTGCGGATGGCGGCGGTCAGCCGGGCGGACCTGAACGTGATCGGCTCGCACGCGGGAGTCGCCATCGGCGAGGACGGGCCCTCCCAGATGGGGCTCGAAGACCTGGCGATGATGCGTGGCGTGCACGGCAGCACGGTGCTGTGCCCCAGTGATGCCAACCAGACGGCGAAGCTCGTCGCCGCCATGGCAGACCTGCGCGGCATCCGGTACCTGCGTACCGGCCGGGGTGCCACGGACGTCCTCTACGGCCCGGACGAGGAGTTCCCGATCGGCGGCAGCAAGGTCCTGCGGCGCTCCGACGCGGACCGGCTGACGTTGGTCGCGGCGGGAACGACGGTGCCCGAGGCGCTGGCGGCGGCCGACCAGCTGGCAGCCGACGGCATCGACGTGCGGGTGGTCGACCTGTACTCCGTCAAGCCGGTCGACGCGCCGACCCTGTGGACGGCGGCCGAGGAGACCGGCTGCCTGGTGACGGTCGAGGACCACCACCCCGAGGGCGGCATCGGGGACGCGGTGGCCGAGGCGTTCGCCGACGGCCGTCCCACGCCGCGCATGGTGCGCCTCTCGGTGTCCAGCATGCCCGGGTCGGCGAGCCCCGAGGAGCAGTTGTACGGCGCGGGCATCGACGCCCGGTCGGTGGCGGCGGCGGTGCGGCTGATGGTGGAGAAGGGCGTGGTGCGGTGAGCCGCAGCACAGCCGGCGGAGAAGCGGGGACGCCGGGCGGTACGGGCGCCGCGGCGGGTCCGGACGGCACGCCGGGCGGTACGGGCGCGGCGGCCGATCCGGACAGCGCACCCGGCGGTACGGGCGCGGCGGCGGATCCGGACGGCACGCGCGCCGTACACGCCGGACGGCGCCCCGTCACCGCCCGCCGCACAGGCCGCACAGGCCGCACAGGCCGGATCCCCCTTGCCTCGCGTCCGTATGGCAAGACACCTATCTCACCATTCAGAACTCCGGCGTACCGTTGACGCACTCACCGCCCAGCGAGTGCGAAGGAGTACCACCATGACCAAGGCGATGCCGAGAACGGCCACGGGCGCGGGTCGGACAGCGGGTGCGGAGAGCGCCGTCTACACCCACGGCCACCACGAGTCCGTACTGCGTTCCCACACCTGGCGCACCGCAGCCAACTCCGCCGCGTATCTGATCCCGCACCTCCGGCCGGGTGACCGCGTACTGGACGTGGGCTGCGGTCCGGGGACCATCACCGCCGATCTGGCGGAGCTGGTCGGCCCGGAGGGGCGGGTGACCGGCGTCGACGCCGCGGCGGGCGTACTCGACCAGGCCCGCGCGGCGGCTGCCGAACGCGGCCTGCACCACGTGGAGTTCGCCACCGCCGACGTGCACGCCCTCGACTTCCCGGACGGCTCCTTCGACGTCGTTCACGCCCACCAGGTGCTCCAGCACGTGGGTGACCCGGTCGCCGCCCTGCGCGAGATGCGCCGTGTCTGCCGTCCCGGCGGTGTCGTCGCGGCCCGGGACAGTGATTACGCGGCGATGACCTGGTTCCCCGAACTGCCGCGGATGGACGACTGGTTGGAGCTGTACCGGCGAGTGGCCAGGTCCAACGGCGGAGAGCCGGACGCCGGACGCAGGCTGCGCTCCTGGGCCCGGCGGGCCGGTTTCACCGACCTCACGTCCTCCGCGGGCGTCTGGTGCTACGCGGAGCGGGACGAACTCGGCTGGTGGAGCGGGCTCTGGGCGGACCGCACGGTCTCCTCCTCGTACGCGGCGCTCGCGGTGGAGGGCGGCCACACGACCGCCGCCCGACTCGCGGAGATCGCGGACGGCTGGCGCGAGTGGGGTGCGCACCAGGACGCCTGGTTCATGGTGCCGCACGGCGAGGTCCTCTGCCGGTCCTGACCGCCGACCCGACGCCCCAACGGCCGCACCCTCGCCCTCGCCCCGTACGACGGCTCGTAGCGCGGAACGGATCCCCTCCGCTCCCCCGCCCAACTACCCTCGTGCGTATGGAGATCTTGGGAACCACCCTGCGCGTCTACGTCGGCGACCCCGCGGCGCTGGACACCACGGCCGCCTTCTACGAGCGCATCACGGGCTCCCGCGCCCTGCGCTTCGAGCGCGGCGGGGTGTCCGTCGCCGCCGTCGGCTGCTTCCTGGTGATGAGCGGGCCGCGCGAGGAGATCGACCTGTTGCGCAAGGTGGCGGCGACGATCGCGGTGAAGGACGTCGACGAGGCGCACGTGACGCTCACCGCGGCCGGTGCGCAGATCGTCGCGGGCCCGGTGGTGACTCCGGTGGGCCGCAACCTGATCGTCCTGCACCCGGACGGATCGGTCTTCGAGTACGTGGACCGGCGCGGCTCGGAGGACTCCTGACCCCCGGCCGTCCACGTCTGTCGGACGTCGCGGTTCCCCGACCGCGGGCCCGCTCCGGCCCGGGGACTGGATCGCGAAGTCGATGATCGTCGTCGAGTCACCCCGCCGGGCCCCGCGGGCACTGGCCGACCCGGGTGAGGCGCTCAGTGGTGCGCCTCGTGCTCCGCACGCGTCTCGTGGTCGTCACGCGCCTCGTGCTCCCCACGCGGCTCCTGGTCGTCATGCGCCTGGTACTCGTCACCCGCCTCGCGCTCCTCGCACCGCTCCGGCTCCCGCGTAGGAGTCAGCGGCCGGTACTCGGGCGCGGTGAGCGCCCAGCGTTCGTGGTCGCGCCAGGCTCCGGCGAGGAACAGGAAGTCGGGCGAGTAGCCCTCGTACCGGAAGTGCGCCTTGCGGACGAGGGCGCGGGACGCCTCGTTGCCGGGCTGGATGTTCGCTTCCAGCCTGTGCAGGCCGAGGCGTCCGAAGGCGCGGTTGAGCACGAGGTCCAGACCCTCGGACAGCAGGCCCCGGCCCGCCGCGTGCGCGAACGCGCCGTAGCCGAGGGCGCCGTTCTGGAAGGCGCCCTCGACGATGTTGTTGACGTTGACGAAGCCGGCGATCCGGTCGTCGTCGCGGGTGCACACGAGGAAGCCGACGCGGGTCGGGTCCTCGATCAGCGCGCCCGCGTACCGGCGGAACTTCGCCGGGGTGTCCGGCGGCGCGAGCCACGGCCCGTGCAGTTCACGGCTCTCGCGGACCCGCGCGGTGAACTCCTCCGCGTCGGACAGGCGGAACGGCCGGATGCCCACCCGCGGGCCCGGGGCGGAGTGGTGGGGGGCGGGGGAGGCTGCTCCGAACATCCGACGATGGTACGTCGGGGGGCGCACCCCTTCGTCACCGGCGCGACAGGCCGCCGGGCGCCGCACCGCCCCCTCGGTCCGAAGGCGTCGGCGGACGAGAGCGCCGCGGCCGAGGCGGCGTACGGCATCCTCGCCCAGCGCCTCGCCGACCGGATCTCCGCGGCCTTCGTACCGGTCGTCACGGTCCCGGACGAATCCGAAGGGCGCTACCGGCCCCGCGTCAGCGGTTCGGCGGTTCGGCGGTTCGGGCACTTCTCGTTGGTCTTGACCACTCCCAGCTTGAGCGTGCCGCCCTGCAACCTGGTGCCGGCCTTCGGCGACTGGGTGCACACCTTCCAGTTGGGCGGCCACATCACCCTGCGGTTCTGGCCGCTGATGTCCTTGCGCTCCAGGGCGGTCTCGGCGCTGACCGTGTGGTAGACGTGGAAGAGGTTCCGTCCGACGAAGTTCGGCAGCGGAACGGGCTCGTCCTTCGGCGGAGCCGGGGCCGCCGCCCGTGCCGCCGGAGCCGGGGGCGCCGCCGTCGCCGCTCCGGTGGCTGTGGCTGTGGCTGTGGCTGTGGCTGTGGCTGTCAGGGCCAGTACCGCGATCGCCGCCGCACACTTCCGCATTCCTTGTGCCTCCTGGTTCCGTTCCCGGGGCGTTCTGCGCCCCTCCCGCTGTCCAGGATGGGCTGGTCCCGGCCGCACGGGGGCAGTGGGAGAGTCCGTACGGGTGACGCCGCGGACGGCGGGCGGCGGCGGCGGGCGGCGGCGGCGGCCGGTGCCTCCGTCGCCCGGCAGGGACGCGGCCCGGGGCGGTGCCGCCCTCAGCGGCGCGGTGCGGGTCACGGGTGTGCCGGAGGGCCGACCGCACCCCGGCTCACATCAGCGCGGGCGCGTCCAGCGTCAGCGTCCCGGCGTCCGCGTCCAGCACGGCGGGCAGGCCGAGCGGCACGGTCAGCGCGGTCGCCGCGTGCCCGAAGCCGAGTTCCTCGACCACCGGCACACCGAGTCCGCCCAGCCGGTCCAGCAGGACGGGCCGGACCGCCTGCTCGTAGGGTCCGCACTGCGCCCATGACCCGAGGGCGATCCCCGCGACGCCGTCCAGCCAGCCGGAGCGCAGGAGTTGGGTCAGGACGCGGTCCAGCCGGTACGCCTCTTCGCCGATGTCCTCGATGACGAGGAGACCGCCGCGCGCGGAGGGCCTGGCGTACGGGGTGCCGAGGTCCGCGGCCAGCAGCGAGACGCAGCCGCCGAGGGTGACGCCGTGCGCCCGGCCGGGCACCAGGGTGCGTGCGGTGGGCAGGCCGAGCGTGCGGACGGTCTCGGGGGCGAAGAGGGTGGCGCGCAGCGACTCCTGGGTGGGGCCGTCCTTGAGGAAGGCGAGCGTCGCGGTCATCGGGCCGTGCAGGGTGGCGACGCCCATGCGCTGGGCGAAGGCCTCGTGCAGGGCGGTGATGTCGCTGTAGCCGACGAAGACCTTGGGCCTGCCGTACGCCGCCGTGGCCGCCCGCATGGCCGCCCAGTCGACGAGGTCGACCATGCGCTGGACCCCGTACCCGCCGCGTGCGCACAGCACGGCGGACACGGTCGGGTCGCACCACGCCTCGGTGAGGTCGCGGGCGCGGGCCGCGTCGTCCCCGGCCAGGTATCCGAACTCCGGGTGCCGGTCCAGGACATGGGGCATCACCATCGGGTCGAGGTCCCAGCCGCGCAGGATGTCCAGGCCCTGTGCCAGCCGGTCCTCGGGCACCGGGCCGCTGGGGGCCACCACGGCGACCCGCGCGCCGGGGCGCAGCCGCGCCGGTCGGGACAACTCCACCGGGCACGGGGTCATTTGTCGAGCTCCAGTCGCGGCACGTCGGTGCGGTCGGCGCCGAAAGCCTGCGCGTACAGCGAGAGTTCGGCCTCCAGGGCCCTGGTCATGGTGTCGGCCCTGCGGAATCCGTGCCCCTCCCCCTCGAAGGCGAGGTAGGCGTGCGGTATGCCGCGCCCCGCCATCAGCGCGAGGAACCGTTCGGCCTGCGCGGGCGGGCAGACCGGGTCGTCGAGCCCCTGGAGCAGCAGGAAGGGGGCGGTGATCCGGTCGGCGTGCTCGACGGGCGAGCGCTGCGCGTAGATCTCGGGGCAGGCCGCGGGCGGCCCGACCAGCGACTCGGGGTAGCGGGACTCCAGGTCGTGGGTCTCCCCCGTCGCCCATGCCGCCAGGTCGAGTACGGGGTACTTGAGGGTGCCGCACGCGTACACGTCCGTCGCCGCGAGCGAGGCTGCCACGGTGAATCCGCCCGCGCTGCCGCCCCGGACGGCGAGCCTGAGCGGGTCGGCGGTGCCCTCCTCCGCGAGGGCGAGGGCGACCGCCGCGCAGTCCTCGACGTCGACGACGCCCCACTGGCCGCGCAGCCGGTTGCGGTACTCGCGCCCGTAGCCGGTGGAGCCGCCGTAGTTGACCTCGGCGACGCCGATGCCGCGCGAGGTGAAGTAGGCGATCTCCAGGTCCAGGACGAGGGGCGCGTGGTCGGTGGGACCGCCGTGCGCCCATACGACGTAGGGCGGCAACTCGTCGCCGGGAGCGATGCGTTCGGGGTGGTGCGGCGGGTAGATGTGGGCGTGGATGTCGTGGCCCTGGGGGCCGACGAAGGTACGGATGAGGGGTTCGGGGTAGTACGCGGGGTCGACGGGGTCGTCGTGCGGGGAGGCGATGACGCGGGCACGGCCGGTGGCGGGGATGAGTTCCACGATCTCGTGGCCGCTGCGCGGGCTGGCGGCGACGCCGACGACCCGGTCGCCGCACACGGCGAGGGTGGGCGCCCACGCGGTCCAGGGGCCCGCCGCGTCGACCAGTTCGCCGGTCTCGGGGTCGAGTATGCCGAGCGCGGTGGTGCCCCTGCCGTGCACGACGGCGATCAGTCCGCTGTCCAGGGGGTGGAACCAGCGCAGCCCGATCTGCCACAGCGGTCCGCCGAACTCCTCCTCCCGGCCCAGGCACAGCGCCCCGCTGATGCGGGTTCCGTCCCTGCGCAGCCGGTACAGCTCCCACCAGCCGCCCCGGTCGGAGGCGAAGAGCAGGGTCCCGTCCCGGTCCCACTCGACCTGGCAGACCGACTCCTCCTCGCCGCCCGCGACGGTGCGCGCGCCGCTGAACGGCTCCTTGTGGGCGGGAATCTCGGCGACGACCACCTCTGTGCCGTCCCACGGCATCCGGGGGTGGTCCCAGCCGATCCAGGCGGCCTGCCGACCGTCCGGGGAGATCCGTGGCCCGGTGACGAAGCGGTGCCGGCCGTCACTCAGCTCCCGCACCCGGGTACGGTCATCGGCCGCCGATCCGTCCAGCGGCACGGCGGCGATCACCCGGCGCACGTCGGTGGCCGCAGGGCCGGTGAACTCCTCCAGTACGCACCACACCTCGTCGCCGTGGATCACCGGGTCGACCCAGCGCAGTCCGTCGCCGACGGACGAGAGCGGGGTGAGCGGGCGCGGGTCGCCGGCGGCGGGGGCGTCCGGCTCGTACGCGTACAGCCGCTGGTCGGCGAAGTCGACGAAGGCGACGAGCGGCCCGTCCGCGGCCCGGGGGGTGCCGGCCCAGGGCTGGCCGCCGTACTCGACGACGCGGCTGCGCACGTTCCAGGGGGCCGGCAGGACGGACTGCTCGCGGCCGTCCGGCAGCAGCCGCAGCAGCGCCCGGCGGCCGGCCTCCTCGGGGCGGGGGGCGGTCCACCACACCTCGTCGCCGACCGTGCCGACGAACTGCGGCGCCCCGTCGTGCGAGGCGGCGAGCGCGGCGTCGATCGGTGACGGCCAGCTTCCGTAAGGCCCGATGGGCACCATGCTGCAACTCCCCGGCTGTGGTCGGGCTTCCCTGAGCCCTGCGGTCGTCGAACTGTGCGGGCGTCAAGCCCTGCGAAGGCAATGGTCCAGCACGCGCACCCCGAAGTGCAGTGCTTCGACCGGGACGCGTTCGTCGACCCCGTGGAAGAGCGCCTCGTAGTCGAAGCCCTCGGGCAGCTTCAGCGGCGAGAATCCGTAGCCGGTGATGCCGAGCCGGGCGAACTGCTTGGCGTCCGTACCGCCCGACATGCAGTACGGCACGACGTGCCCCTCCGGCGCGAACTCCTGTACGGAACGAGCGAGTTGCCGGTACGTCGGTGAGTCGACCGGGGCCTCGACGGCGGGCGAGCGGTGGTGGAACTCCCAGTCGACGTACTCGCCGGTCAGCCGGTCCATCGTCGCGGCGAACTCGCGCTCGCCGCCCGGCAGAAACCTTCCGTCGATGTGGGCGCTCGCACTGCCGGGGATGACGTTGACCTTGTAACCGCCGGTCAGCATGGTCGGGTTGGCACTGTTGCGCACGGTCGCCTCCACCAGGGCGGCGGACGGGCCGAGCTTGTTGAGCAGGGCGTCCACGTCGAACGCGGGGTCGTCCGGGTCGGGGGCGTCCAGGTCGTGCAGTGCGGCCAGCTCGCGCAGGCAGGCCCGTACCGTCGGGGTCAGACGCACCGGCCACTCGTGCTCGCCGATCCGGGCGACGGCGGCGGCGAGACGGCTCACCGCATTGGCGGGATTGACCTTGGAGCCGTGCCCCGCCGTCCCGTAGCCGGTGAGCTTGAGCCACCCCGTGCCGCGCTCGCCCGCGGCGATGGGGTAGATCTCCATGCCGGGTCCGGCGTGGAAGGTGTACGCGCCCGATTCGCTGATGCCTTCCGTGCAGCCTTCGAAGAGGTGCGCGTGTTCCTCGACGAGGAAGTCGGCGCCGTCGACCGCACTGGCCTCCTCGTCGGCGGTGTAGGCGATCACGATGTCCCGGCGCGGCCGCACTCCGGTACGCGCCCAGGCACGGACGACGGACAGCACCATCGCGTCCATGTTCTTCATGTCGACGGCGCCGCGCCCCCACACCACGCCGTCGCGGACCTCCCCGGAGAAGGGGTGCACGGACCAGTCGGCGGGCTCGGCGGGGACGACGTCGAGGTGGCCGTGGACCAGGAGCGCGTCCGCGCACGGGTCGGTCCCGGCGATGCGGGCGACGACGTTGGTGCGCCCCCGGGTGCGTTCCAGCAGGTGCACGTCGAGGCCCGCGTCGGCGAGGCGTTCGGCGGCGTACTCGGCGGCCGGCCGCTCGAAGCAGTCGCCGCTGCCCCTGTTGGTGGTGTCGATGCGGATCAGGTCGGAGGTGAAGGCGACCACCTCGTCCAGCGCGGTCCGGTCGATGTCGTGGTCACCCATACTGCTCCTCCACAGCGGACGAGACGATCGTCGTGACCGCCTTGAAGGTACGAATGCCCTCATACATCGTCGGGCTGGTGTAGGAGACACGCCGTTCACCGCTCCGGTCCACGCCCGGCACGACGGTGGCCACGTCGGACAGGTGGGCGGCGTCGAACTCCATCTCCACCGTGAAGGGGCCGCCTCGCACCGGCTCGTGACGCACCGCCAGCACGGCGGCCCGCTCGGCGGCGGCGCGGATGTCGGCCGCGGTTCGGGCCGGGGTCCGGCACACGGCCGCGTACCGCGAGACGTGGTCCTTGACCGCCACCTTGTGGGCGGCGGGCGCGTACCCGTCGGCGTCCTCACAGGTGAGGTCGTCGCCGGTGACGAGGACGACCGGTACCCCGTACTCGGCGACGACATGCGCGTTGAGCAGTCCCTCGCTCGCGCGCCTGCCGTTGAGCCACACCCCGGTGAGCGAGTTGGCGAGGTAGGTGTGCGCGAGGACGCCTTCCGCGCCGGCGCCCGTGTGGTAGCCGACGAAGGCAATGCCGTCGACGTCGTCGTGCTGGACGCCCTCGACCATGCTGAGCGACTTGTGGCGCCCGGTGAGCATGAGGGCGCGGTCGTCGAGCCGTTCGAGCAGCAGGTTGCGCATCGTCCAGTGGGCCTCGTTGATGAGGACCTCGTCCGCGCCGCCGTCGAAGAAGCCCAGGACGGCCGCGTTCACGTCGGAGGTGAACATCGACCGGCAGCGCTCCCACTGCGGGGTGCCGGGCAGGACGTCGGCCGGCCAGGTGACACCGGTGGCGCCCTCCATGTCGGCGCTGATGAGGATCTTCACCGATGCTCACACCCTTCGCTCGGCCTACCGCTGTCATCACCCGTGCACAGCTGCGTCATGCCTGGTGAGTGTACGTACGGAATCCGGCGGCGCCGCGCGGCCCCTCCCGGCGCTCACCGCGCCCGGCCCACCACCAGCCAGCGTGCCGGAAGCTCGATCCGGGTGCCGTTCGCGCGGTGCGCGGTGGTGGTCAGCGGCAGTTCCCCCGCGGCGAGGACCCGCAGCCCCGCCGCCCGGAACAGCTCGGGCGCCTGGTCCTCGGTCAGCCCGCCGGTGGCTATCCCGTGGGCGAGGAGCGGGCGCAGCGTGAGCGGCGGGCCTTCGGGGTCGCGGGCCAGGGCGTCGAGGATGTGGCCGGCCGCCTCCGCCGGCTCCACCACGAAGGCCCGCCCCCGCTCCCCCACCAGGGTCGCCACGGCTCCGGCGAGCGCCTCCCGGTCGTCGGGCCCGGCCTGGTGCAGCACGCCGCGCAGGTACACCTGGGCATCGCCCAGCTCCGTGTGCAGTGCCCGTACCGCGGCCGGATCGGTGGCGTCGGCGACGCCGAAGCGCACCCGGCCGCCGGGGTCCAGGCGGCGCGCCCTCGCGATGGCGGCGGGCGCCAGGTCCACGCCCGCCACCAGGGGGAACCGGTCGGCGAGGTAGCGGGTCTGGGTGCCGTTGCCGCAGCCGAGGTCGACGACGGGCAGTACGTACTCGGTCATGTGGGGCTCGAAGAGGGCGAGGTGGACGCCGGCGGTGAGCGCGGGCTCCGCGTCCCACAGGACCGCGCCCGCCCGCTCCGGCGCGGCTTCCCAGAAACCCTCCCAGACGTCCCTGTACCGGCGGGTCACGCTCATGCGCAGCTCCTGAGGTGTGACGGAGAGTGGCGAAGATCGCTTCTACCGTCCCTGCCGCTGCGGGAGCGCGGCAAGGTGTCGACATACACCTTTGTCGGCCGTTCGAGCTGCGGAGTCGGCCGTGCACGCCGCGTGTGCGCCGTGCACGCCGGGGTTGACAACATGCGTTTCCTGGGTCGGGAGAACTCCCCTCTCCGCAACGGAAGTTCGGCTTCACCGTCCGTGCGGGGAGCCCGGGGTCCGTGCGCGGGGCTCCGTCCGTACGGGAGTCCGCCGTCCGCCGAGGGGCGGCTCTCAGTCCTCGTGGCCGAGTCGGAGGTCACGTTCCGTGCGGTCGTCGCCCGTCACCCGGAGCACGGTCGCCAGCGGCGGGTAGCCGGCCGCGATGACGGTGTACTCGCCGCAGGACAGGTAGGCGAAGCGGAAGGCGCCGTCCGGCCCGGTGGTGAGGGTGTCCAGCACGTTGCCCGCCTCGTCGAGCAGCGTCACCCGGGCGTCGTCCACCGGCCGTTCCCCGTTCGCCCGCACCGTGCCGCTCAGTACCGCGCCCCCGGTCAGCCCGATGTCCTGCCGGGTCTCGCCGGAGGACCGCACGCTCACCGGCAGCGCGGTCGGCCGGTGCTCGGGCGCGCTGGCGGCGAGCGTGTACTCGCCGGCCAGCAGGTCCGGCAGGACGTACTCCCCCGCGCGCCCGCTCCTCGTGGAAGCGACGACCTCGCCGCGGCCGTCGGTGAGGGTGACGGCCGCGTCCCGTACGGGATTCCCGTCGCCGCCGACGACGGACCCGGCCAGGCGCCCCGCGCCGCCGAGGACCACGTCCAGCTCGACCGGCCGCTCCCCCACGGTCACCGTGACGGCCTGCGGCTGGTACCCGTCGGCCGCCACGATCAGTACGTACGCCCCGGGACCGCGCACGCTGAGCGCGTACCGCCCGTCGGAGCCGCTCGCGCCCCGCCCGACCTGTTGGCCCGCCACGTCGATGAGGGTGAGGGCCGCCCGCGGCACGGCGCTGCCGCCGTGGTGCCGGACGGTGCCCCGGACCGGCAGGCCGCCCGACTGCTGTGCGGGCAGCGGGAGGTGGGGCGCGGGCAGCGGGTACGGGACGGCGGGCTCGGCGGCCACGGCGGAGGGGGCGTTCTGCGCGGACACCAGCGGTTTCTCCTTGAGGAAGCAGGCGATGAGCAGGCCGAGCACGAGCACCGGAACCAAGTAGAGGAAGAGGCGCGGCATGGCCGCCGCGTACGCCTCGACGTAGACGTCGCGCAGCAGCGGCGGCATCGAGTGCACCAGCTGCGGAGTGAGGGAGGAGGCGTCGGGCAGAGCGACGCCGGCCGGCAGCGAATCGGCGAGCGCGTCGACGAGCCGCCCGGCGAAGAGCGTGCCGAAGACCGCGGCGCCGAGGGAGCCGCCCATGTGACGGAAGTAGGTGTGGGCGCTGGTGGCGGTGCCGAGGTCGCCCGGACGCACGGAGTTCTGTACGACGAGCACCAGCACCGGCAGGACCAGCCCGACGCCGACGCCGAGCACCGCCATCCAGATGCTGTAGTCGAGCTGCGGCGTGCCCCGCTCCAGCCGGGACAGCAGCCACATCCCGACCGCCGACAGCGCGCAGCCGACGACCGGGTACACGCGGTAGTGGCCGGTGGCGCTGATGAGCTGGCCGGAGACGATCGAGGCGAGGACGACGCCGCCCATCATCGGCAGCATGAGCAGCCCGGACTCGGTGGCGCTCGCGCCGTCGACCATCTGGAGGAAGGTGGGGAGGTAGCTCGCCGCGCCGAAGAGGGCGACGCCGACGACGGCTCCCACGAGTCCGGTGACATTGAAGACCGAGTCGCGGAACAGCCGCAGCGGGATGAGCGGTTCGGCGGCGTGGTACTCGACGACCACGAAGAGCAGGGACGTTCCGGCTGCGCCCGCCGCGAGCCCGAGGATCACCCGGGAGTCCCACGCGTACTCCGTGCCGCCCCAACTGGTCAGCAGGACCAGGCAGGTCGACGCGGCGGCGAGCAGTGCGGCGCCCATGAGGTCCAGGCGCGGTCGGACGGCGGGCTTCGGGAGTTTCAGGACGACGGCGACGACGGCGAAGGTGAGCAGGCCGAACGGGACGTTGATGTAGAAGCACCAGCGCCAGGAGGCGTGGTCGGTGAAGAAGCCGCCGAGCAGCGGTCCGGCCACCGAGGCGAGTCCGAAGGCGGCCCCGATGAGGCCCATGAAGCGGCCGCGCCGACGGGGCGGCACGAGGTCCGCGACGATCGCCTGCACGCCGATCATGAGCCCGCCCGCGCCCGCTCCCTGGAGCGCGCGGAAGGCGATGAGCTGGTCCATCGTCCGGGACCAGCCGGCCAGCGCGGAGCCGACGACGAAGACGACGACGGCGAAGAGGAAGACGCCCTTGCGGCCGAAGAGGTCGCCGAGTTTGCCGTAGACCGGCAGCCCGATGGTGGAGGTCAGCAGGTACGCGGTGATCGCCCAGGACATCCGGTCCAGGCCCTGGAGGTCGCCGACGATCGCGGGCAGGGCGGTGGCGATGATCATCTGCTCCAGCGCGGCGAGCAGCAGCGCGAGCATCAGCCCGCAGAAGACGAGCCGGACCCGGCGGGGGCTGCCGTACGGTCCCGGCGGGTCCTCCCGATGCTCCGCATCCGGCGCCGGACGGCCGCGCCTCTTCTCGAACGCCGGTGTCCCGGCGGGCAGGTGGCCGGGGTGTGGCGCGTCCCTGCCGTCCTCGACCAGAGTGCTGCCGCCCACGTTCCCGCTCCCCTTCGTCGCGCCGCCTCGTCGCGCCTGCTCCGCCCATTTGTCGCATTCGACGACAAGGCGGGGCAAGCACGACGGTTGACGCGCGACAGCCGCGGGGTGGGCATGTGCGCCGGTGGGAGCCCTTACGACGCACAACCGGCCGTCACGGAAGACCACTCGAACCGGTGAGTGGCGGACCTGCCCGTAACGGCCGCCGGGGTGGGCGCAGTTACTTCTCGACCTCGTTCGCGAGGTTGGCCAGCAGCTCGTCGTGGATGCGGGCGAGTCCCTTGGGCGCGAAGGTCCTTTCGAAGAACCCTCCGATGCCGGTGGCTCCGGTCCACACGGACGTGACGACGGCCTTGGACGAGCCCTCCCCGGCCGGGGTGACCGTCCAGGTGGTGACCATGGAAGAGTTGCGGTCCTTCTCCACGAGCCGGCCGTCGGTCGGCTCGGTGACCTCCAGCAGACAGTCCCGGACGCGCTTGCTGGTGGCCTGGAGCTTCCAGTGGACGAGGGTGCCCTCGCCGTCGCCGCCCTCGCGCACCTCGTACTCGCTGTAGTGTCCGGGCAGGAGCTTTTCGCGCGTGCCGCTGTAGTCGGCCAGCGTGTCGAACACCGTCTCCGCATCCGCCGCGATGATCCGCTCGGTCGTGGCCTCTACCTGCGCCATGCCTCTTCCTCCAGTAGTCGGTTCTCCGGGTGGCTGCGCTCACCCAACCACCTCGGGGGCGAGCGTCACAATCCGGGTCGTGCCACCGAGCAGGGCATGGGTTCCCGTCGCGGTCCGTACCGCCAAGGCGGCGTCCACGCGCGGGAACCCGCCGGTCGGCCAAGCACCCCACGGCCCGGTCCGGCACCAGCGACGCCTCGCCCGTGTCGTCCACGAACGGGTGACCGCGCACGGAATCGGCCCGGCCCGCGGCGCCCGAGCCCGCCGCATCCCCATCCCGAGCCGCCCGGACCCCGCCGGCTCGGCCCGGGGTGACGGGACGGTCGGCCCGGGGCCGCCCCGAAAACCGGAGGACCGCCGGGCCGCGCGGCGTCTACCGTGCCGCCATGGCCCACGACGCATCCACTCCCCTCCTCCGGCCGATGACGTTCGCCGACTGCGCGGCCGTGGCCGCCGTACGGGTCCTCGGCTGGCAGCACGCCTACGCCGGACTCGTACCGCAGTCGCACCTCGACGCACTGGACCTCGACCGGGAGACGGAGTTGCGCCGCACGCAGTTCGGCGCCGCGGGCCCCGGCACCGTGAACCTGGTCGCCGAGCGAGCGGGCGAGGTCGTCGGCTGGGCCTGCTGGGGCCCGTACCGGACGGACGGCGAACCGGCCCGACCCGCGCACGCCGAGCTCTACGCCCTGTACGTACGTCCCGACCACCTGTCCTGCGGAGCGGGTCGCGCCCTGACGACCGCGTGCGTCGCCGGTGCGCGCGCCGCCGGGTTCACCTCGCTGAGCCTGTGGGTGCTCGCACGGAACGACCGCGCCCGCCGCTTCTACGAGAAGGCCGGTTTCGTCTGCGACGGTGTCGAGGAGCCGTTCGAGCTGGACGGCGCCCTCGTGCCCGAGGTGCGCTACACGAGCCGGCTCAGCGAGGCGGCGGCTGCCGCGCGCAGCCTCGGCTGACCCAGCGCCGCCTCCAGTACCGGGCGCGCCCGTGCGTCCCGCAGCTGCCCCAGGCCCTCCACGCAGGCCAGCGCCACCCGCCAGTGCGGCTCGCCCGGCGCGAGCAGTCCGCGCAGGGTGGTGATGAGCGCCGGTACGGACTCCGGGGCCCGCAGTTCGGTCAGCAGCCGCACCGGATGCAGGGCGTACGCGGTGCGCATGGTGTTGGTGGCGAGGGCCGCGGCGGCGCGGGCGGTGCGCGGGTCGCCGAGCCGGGCCAGGGCGTACGCGGCGGACACGCACCGTTCCGGGTCCCGGTGGTTGAGCAGCAGGACCAGTGCTTCGAAGGCCCGCCGGTCCCCGGCGAGGCCCAGCCGGAAGGCGGCGATCTCACGTGCCCAGAGGGGCTGTTGGGGTTCGGTGAGGACACGGACCAGTACCTCCTGGTCCTCCGTCGCGATCAGCCGTTCGTACGCCGCGGACTCCTCGGCGCCCTCCGCTTCCTCGCCCAGCCGGTCGATCAGGGACCGCAGTTCCTCGTCCATGGGCGTCAGCCTAGCCAGCCCGTGGCCCGCGGACGCGACGTGGATCACATGCGGGGGCGCCCGTCGGGGGCTGGCGCGCTCGTTACTCGCCGGTTAGTCTCAAGTGAGCGGGTCGCCCCCACCACAGGGCTCAACACCCGCTGCACGATCAACTCTTGGCGGCCTGGTGACGCAGCCGCCACGAGGGGGTACTCCGGGCCCGCGCGGCACGGAGAAGTTCAGTCGGTTCGGCGTTTCGGTACGCGTACGGCAGGGCCCGGGACAGGGCCCGCCGCAATCCTCCACCCGGTACGGCACGTGGCGTCCGCGCACTTCCTGTGCGTCGGCGTCCGTCCTCCCGTTCGACCCGTCCTCCCGTGGACCGGGTCCGCTCGCAGACGCCCCCCTTCAGTCGTCACCTTCTTCCTCTGGAGTCCCGTGATGGACATCCCTGCCTCCACCACCCCTCTCTCCTCCCTGCGCACCGTCGCCGTCGTCGGCCTGGGCACGATGGGCACCGGCATCGCCGAGGTGCTGGCCCGCGCCGGCCGCACGGTCATCGGCATCGACATCAGCACCGCCGCCGTCCACCAGGCGGTCGCCGCCCTCGAAGCGTCCACGGCCCGCTCGGTGCGCAAGGAGCGGCTGGACGCGGTCGAGCGGGCCGAGATCCTCGCCCGGTTCCGCACCTCCGTCGAACTGTCGGCGGCGGCCGACGCGGACCTCGTCATCGAGGTCGTTCCGGAGTCGTACGAGGTCAAGCACCAGGTCTTCCGCGAGCTGGACGCCCTCGTCCGCCCGGACACCATCCTCGCCACCGGCACCAACGCGCTCTCGGTGACCCGGCTCGCCGCCGACTCGGCGCGCCCCGAGCGGGTGTTGGGCATGCACTTCTTCAACCCGGCCCCGGCGATGAAGCTCGTGGAGGTCGTCTCCTCGGTCCTCACCGCCCCGACGGCCGTCGCCGCCGTCACCGACCTGGCGCACGACCTGGGCAAGGAGCCGGTCGCGGTCGGCGACCGCCCCGGCTTCGTCGCGGACGGGCTGCTGTTCGGCTACCTCAACCAGGCAGCCGCGATGTACGAGTCCAAGTACGCCTCCCGCGAGGACATCGACGCCGCGATGCGGCTCGGCTGCGGCCTTCCGATGGGGCCGCTCGCCCTCCTGGACCTGATCGGCATCGACACCGCCCGCACGGTCCTGGAGGCGATGTACGCGGAGTCGCACGACCGGCTGCACGCCCCCGCGCCGATCCTCAAGCAGCTCAGCGAGGCCGGGCTGACCGGCCGCAAGGCGGGCCGCGGCTTCTACACGTACGAGGAGGCGGGCAGCGGCACGGTCGTGCGGGACGCGCTGACGCCCCTGGAGGCTCCGCCGCTGACCACCGGCCGCGAGATCCGCACCGTCGGCGTCGCGGGCTCCGGAACGATGGCCTCCGGCATCGCCGAGGTCTTCGCCAAGGCCGGGTACGGGGTCGTCCTGGTGGCCCGCGGCCAGGAGAAGGCGGACGCCGCCAAGGCCCGCGTCCACACGTCGCTCTCGCGCTCCGTCGACAAGGGCAGGATGACCGCCGAGGCCCGTGACGAGGCGCTCGGGCGGATCACCCCGGCGGGCTCCCTGGACGCCCTCGCGGACGTGGACCTGGCGCTGGAGGCCGTCGCCGAGGATCTCGCGGTCAAGCAGCAGCTGTTCGCCGCGTTCGACAAGGTCTGCAAGCCGGGCGCGATCCTGGCCACCACCACCTCCTCGCTGCCCGTGGTCGCCTGCGCCCGCGCCACCTCGCGGCCCGAGGACGTCGTCGGGATGCACTTCTTCAACCCGGCCCCGGCGATGAAGCTCGTGGAGATCGTCCGCACGGTCCTCACGGCCGACGACGTGCACGCCACCGTGCGCGACCTCACCACGAGGATCCGCAAGCACCCGGTGGACTGCGGCGACCGGGCCGGATTCATCGTGAACGCCCTCCTCTTCCCGTACCTGAACAACGCGATCAAGATGGTCCAGGAGCACTACGCGACGCTGGACGACATCGACGCGGCGATGAAGCTGGGCGGCGGCTACCCGATGGGGCCGTTCGAACTCCTGGACGTGGTCGGCCTGGACGTCTCGCTCGCCATCGAGCAGGTCCTGCACCGCGAGTTCCGCGACCCGGGCCTGGCGCCCGCGCCGCTGCTGGAGCACCTGGTCGCGGCGGGCTGCCTGGGCCGCAAGACCGGGCGCGGCTTCCGGGAGTATGCGCGCCGGTAGGCAGGCGGGCGGGCCTGGCTGGGGCGGGCTGCTGGCAGGAGTCGGCAGCCCGCCCCCGCAGGCGCGGCCCCCTGCGCGGATGGGTTACGTTCAGGGCATGCCCCAGGCCCCCAGGACTTCTCGTACGACCTCTGCGCCCGACGCCCCGGAAAGTGCCGCGGGCACCCGCGCGGCGGCCCAGCGCCTCAAGATGCGCCGTGAGCTGTCGGCCGCCGCGATGGAGCTCTTCGCGACGAAGGGGTACGAGGCGACCACGGTCGACGAGATCGCCGCGGCCGGCGGCGTCGCCCGCCGGACCTTCTTCCGCCACTTCCGTTCGAAGGAGGAGGCGATCTTCCCGGACCACGACGACACCCTGGTCCGGGCGGAGGCGGTCCTGCAGGCCGCTCCCCCGCACGAGCACCCGCTCGACACCGTGTGCCGCGGCATCAAGGAGGTCATGCGGATGTACGCGGCGGCTCCGGCCGTCTCCGTGGCCCGCTACAAGCTGACGCGCGAGGTGCCCACCCTGCGCGAGGCGGAGATCGCCTCGGTGGCCCGCTACGAGCGCCTCTTCACCCGCTACCTGCTCGGACACTTCGACGAGCACGACCACCAGCCCGGCAACGACGACCCGCTGCTCGCGGAGGTGGCCGCGTCGGCGGTCGTGACCGCGCACAACCACGTCCTGCGCCGCTGGCTGCGGGCGGGCGGCCAGGGGGACGTGGAGACCCAGCTCGACCACGCCTTCGCGATCGTCCGCGACACCTTCGGCTCGGGCATCGGCGCGGGCCGCAGCGCGAGGCCGGAGCCCGCCGCCGCGGAGACGACGGTGCACACGAACGGCGAGGTGCTGGTCGCGGTGGCCCGCACCGACGCACCGCTGGACGAGGTCATGCGCACGATCGAGGAGGCGCTGAAGCAGCGCTGAGACGCACGCCACGAAGAAGGCCGTCCCCGACCCCGGGGGCGGCCTTTTCCGTATGCCAATACGGGCCGATCGGACACACGCCGATCGATCATCGCTCATATGCGCAGGTCAGGAAGGAGTGAGAGCATCTCTGTAGGAAATTGTTGGCACTCAGTGCCTTGTCACTTGTCACGGGGTGCCATACGTTGAAGTCGTCCGGGCGGCCGGCGTGCAGAGACCTTTCGTACGCCGGCTGTCCCCGCACACCGCCGGGTGTGCGCGCCCGGACGCCTGCGTCACAGGCACCTTTCGCGCAACGCTTCGCCTCCGAGGTCTTTGTCACGAGCAAAGGCGGAACGAAGTGAAGCCCCCCGCGCCGCCGCACCACCCGCAGCACCGCCGAACCGACGGCACACCTCCACCTCACGCTCCACACCCTCACTCCCTCAAGACCGAGCTCCGCCGGAGGCCTCCCGTGAAGGAAATCCTGGACGCGATCCAGTCGCAGGAAGCGACTGCCGCCGACTTCGCCGCTCTCGCCGTTCCCGAGTCGTACCGCGCGATCACCGTGCACAAGGACGAGACGGAGATGTTCGAAGGGCTCACCACCCGCGAGAAGGACCCGCGCAAGTCGATCCACCTGGACGACGTGCCGGTGCCGGAACTCGGACCGGGCGAGGCCCTGGTGGCGGTCATGGCCAGTTCGGTCAACTACAACTCGGTCTGGACCTCGATCTTCGAGCCGGTCTCGACCTTCAGCTTCCTCGAACGCTACGGCCGACTCAGCGAGTTGACGAAGCGTCACGACCTGCCGTACCACATCATCGGTTCCGACCTGGCTGGTGTCGTGCTGCGCACGGGCCCCGGCGTGAACGCGTGGAACCCCGGTGACGAGGTCGTCGCGCACTGTCTGTCCGTCGAGCTGGAGTCCAGCGACGGCCACAACGACACGATGCTCGACCCGGAGCAGCGGATCTGGGGCTTCGAGACGAACTTCGGCGGCCTCGCCGAGATCGCCCTGGTGAAGTCCAACCAGCTCATGCCGAAGCCCGACCACCTCAGCTGGGAGGAGGCCGCGTCCCCGGGACTGGTCAACTCCACCGCGTACCGCCAGCTGGTCTCGCGCAACGGCGCCGGCATGAAGCAGGGCGACAACGTCCTGATCTGGGGCGCGAGCGGCGGACTCGGCTCCTACGCCACGCAGTTCGCCCTGGCCGGCGGCGCGAACCCGATCTGCGTCGTCTCCAGCGACCAGAAGGCGGACATCTGCCGGGCGATGGGCGCGGACGCGATCATCGACCGCAACGCCGAGGGTTACAAGTTCTGGAAGAACGAGCACGAGCAGGACCCGCGCGAGTGGAAGCGCTTCGGCAAGCGCATCCGCGAGCTCACCGGCGGCGAGGACGTCGACATCGTCTTCGAGCACCCGGGCCGGGAGACCTTCGGCGCGAGCGTGTACGTCACCCGCAAGGGCGGCACCATCGTCACCTGCGCCTCGACGTCCGGCTACAACCACGAGTACGACAACCGCTACCTGTGGATGTCGCTGAAGAGGATCATCGGCTCGCACTTCGCGAACTACCGCGAGGCGTGGGAGGCCAACCGTCTGATCGCCAAGGGCAAGATCCACCCGACGCTGTCCAAGGTGTACTCCCTGGAGGACACCGGCCAGGCCGCGTACGACGTCCACCGCAACCTCCACCAGGGCAAGGTCGGCGTGCTGGCGCTCGCCCCGCGCGAGGGACTCGGCGTCCGCAACCACGAGATGCGCGAGACGCACCTCGACGCCATCAACCGCTTCCGGAATGTCTGAGTCACATGACTGAGCGCAAGAAGGACCGCCCCTGGCTCATGCGGACCTACGCCGGTCACTCGACCGCCGAGGCGTCCAACGAGCTGTACCGGCGCAATCTCGCCAAGGGCCAGACCGGCCTCTCGGTGGCCTTCGACCTGCCCACCCAGACCGGCTACGACCCCGACCACGTCCTCGCCCGCGGCGAGGTCGGCCGGGTCGGGGTCCCGGTGTCCCACCTCGGCGACATGCGGCGGCTGTTCCAGGACATCCCGCTGGAGCAGATGAACACCTCGATGACCATCAACGCCACCGCCATGTGGCTGCTGGCCCTCTACCAGGTGGTCGCCGAGGAACAGGGCGCCGACCCGACGAAGCTCCAGGGGACGACGCAGAACGACATCGTCAAGGAGTACCTGTCGCGCGGGACGCACGTCTTCCCGCCCGGCCCCTCCCTGCGGCTGACCACCGACATGATCACGTACACGGTCAACCGCATCCCCAAGTGGAACCCGATCAACATCTGCAGCTACCACCTCCAGGAGGCCGGGGCCACCCCGGTCCAGGAGATCAGCTACGCGATGTCCACGGCGATCGCCGTCCTGGACGCGGTGTTCGCCTCCGGCCAGGTCCCCGAGGAGCGCAGGGGCGAGGTCGTCGCCCGCATCTCCTTCTTCGTCAACGCGGGCGTCCGCTTCATCGAGGAGATGTGCAAGATGCGCGCCTTCGGCCGCATCTGGGAGAAGGTCACGCGCGAGCGGTACGGCATCGAGAACCCCAAGCAGCGCCGCTTCCGTTACGGCGTCCAGGTCAACTCCCTGGGACTGACCGAGGCGCAGCCGGAGAACAACGTCCAGCGCATCGTCCTGGAGATGCTGGCCGTCACCCTCTCCAAGGACGCCCGCGCCCGCGCCGTACAACTTCCCGCGTGGAACGAGGCGTTGGGTCTCCCCAGGCCCTGGGACCAGCAGTGGTCCCTGCGCATCCAGCAGGTCCTGGCGCACGAGAGCGACCTGCTGGAGTACGAGGACATCTTCGCGGGCTCGCACGTCGTCGAGGCCAAGGTGGAGGAACTCGTCGAGGAGTCCCTCGCCGAGATGCGCCGCATCGAGGAGATGGGCGGCGCGATGGCCGCCGTCGAGTCCGGCTACCTCAAGTCGCAGCTCGTCTCCTCGCACGCCGAACGACGGGCCCGCATCGAGGGCGGCGACGAGAAGATCGTCGGCGTCAACGTCTACGAGACGACCGAGCCGAACCCGCTCACCGCCGATCTCGACGCCGCGATCATGACGGTCGACCCGGCGAACGAGGCCCGCGTGGTCGCCAAGCTCCACGAATGGCGCGACAACCGCGACGAGACGCGCGCGCAGGAGTCCCTGGCCGCCCTCAAGGCCACCGCGGCCGGCACGGGCAACCTCTTCGAGGCGACCGTGGAGTGCGCCCGCGCGGGCGTCACCACCGGCGAGTGGTCCTGGGCGCTGCGGGACGTGTTCGGTGAGTTCCGTGCCCCGACGGGGGTGAGCAGCGCACCGGTGGCGGTCACCGCCGAGCCCGGGACGCCGCTGGCCCTCGTGCGCGAGAAGGTGCGGCGCACGGCCGAGGAGATCGGAGCCGGACGGCTGCGCCTGCTGGTGGGCAAGCCCGGCCTGGACGGACACTCCAACGGGGCCGAGCAGATCGCCGTCCGCGCGCGCGACGCCGGTTTCGAGGTGGTCTACCAGGGGATCCGGCTCACGCCCGAGCAGATCGTGGACGCGGCGCTGGCCGAGGACGTGCACTGCGTGGGCCTGTCGATCCTGTCGGGCTCGCACGCCGAACTGGTACCGGACGTCCTGCTGCGTCTGCGGGAGGCCGGAGCCCCGGACATTCCCGTCATCGTCGGCGGGATCATTCCGAACGCCGACGCCGCCGAGCTGAAGCGGGCGGGTGTCGCCGCCGTCTTCACCCCGAAGGACTTCGGCATCACGGAGATCATCGGCCGTATCGTCGACGAGATCCGGAAAGCGAACAAGCTCGACCCTCTGGAGGTCCCCGCATGACCGTCAACCGTCTTCGCCCCCGCCGCTCCTGCCTCGCGGTCCCCGGGTCGAACCCCCGCTTCCTGGAGAAGGCCCAGGGCCTGCCCGCCGACCAGGTCTTCCTCGACCTGGAGGACGCCTGCGCGCCGCTCGCCAAGCCGGAGGCGCGGCACACCATCGTCAAGTTCCTCAACGAGGGCGACTGGACCGGCAAGACGCGCGTGGTCCGGGTCAACGACTGGACGACCGAGTGGACCTACCGCGACGTCGTCACCGTCGTCGAGGGCGCCGGGCCGAACCTCGACTGCATCATGCTGCCGAAGGTGCAGGACGCCCAGCAGATCGTCGCGCTCGACCTCCTCCTCACCCAGATCGAGAAGACGATGGGCTTCGAGGTCGGCCGGATCGGCATCGAGGCGCAGATCGAGAACGCGCGCGGCCTCAACAACGTGAACGCCATCGCCGAGGCCTCCCCGCGTACCGAGGCGATCATCTTCGGCCCGGCGGACTTCATGGCGTCGATCAACATGAAGACCCTGGTCGTCGGCGAGCAGCCGCCCGGCTACGGCGCCGACGCGTACCACTACATCCTGATGAAGATCCTGATGGCGGCCCGCGCCAACGACCTCCAGGCGATCGACGGCCCCTACCTGCAGATCCGCAACGTGGACGGCTACCGCGAGGTCGCCAAGCGTGCGGCGGCGCTCGGCTTCGACGGCAAGTGGGTGCTGCACCCGGGACAGGTGGAGGCGTCGAACGAGATCTTCTCGCCGTCCCAGGAGGACTTCGACCACGCGGAACTGATCCTGGACGCGTACGAGTACTACACCTCGGAGGCGGGCGGCAAGAAGGGCTCCGCGATGCTCGGCGACGAGATGATCGACGAGGCCAGCCGCAAGATGGCACTCGTGGTCTCGGGCAAGGGCCGGGCCGCCGGCATGAAGCGCACCTCGAAGTTCGAAGCCCCGGAGGCCTGATCACCATGCAGTTCGGACGCACCTTCGAGGAGTTCGAGGTCGGCGCGGTCTACAAGCACTGGCCCGGCAAGACGGTCACCGAGTACGACGACCACCTGTTCTGCCTGCTCACCATGAACCACCACCCGCTGCACATGGACAGCAACTACGCGGAGAAGACCACCGACTTCGGCAAGAACGTCGTCGTCGGGAACTACATCTACTCCCTCTTGCTGGGCATGTCCGTGCCGGACGTGTCGGGCAAGGCGATCGCCAACCTGGAGGTCGAGTCGCTCAAGCACATCGCGCCCACCTTCCACGGCGACACGATCTACGGCGAGACCGTCGTCCTCGACAAGACCCCCTCGAAGTCGAAGAACGACCGGGGCATCGTCTACGTCGAGACCAAGGGCTACAAGCAGGACGGCACGGTCGTCTGTGTCTTCCGCCGCAAGGTGATGGTCCCCACCGAGACGTACATCGAGGAGCGCGGCGGCGAGCAGCCCGGCCGCCCGCCCGTCTCCCCCCACCGCCCTCGGTCGGCGCCCCTGCGGGGCGGCCCCTCCGCTTCCGAGCCCAACACGCAGGAGAAGAAGTAGCCATGGCCCGTCTCGCCCAGACCGCCGGTCTGACCGATGTGCAGCAGGAGATCCTCTCCACCGTCCGCAACTTCGTCGACAAGGAGATCATCCCGGTCGCCACCGAGTTGGAGCACCGCGACGAGTACCCGACGCAGATCGTCGAGGGTCTCAAGGAACTCGGCCTCTTCGGCCTGATGATCCCCGAGGAGTACGGCGGCCTGGGTGAGTCGCTTCTCACGTACGCGCTCTGCGTGGAGGAGATCGCCCGCGGCTGGATGAGTGTGTCGGGCATCATCAACACGCACTTCATCGTGGCGTACATGCTCAAGCAGCACGGCACGCAGGAGCAGAAGGACACCTTCCTGCCGCGGATGGCACTCGGCGAGGTGCGCGGCGCGTTCTCGATGTCGGAGCCCGCGCTCGGCTCGGACGTCTCCGCGATCAGCTCCAAGGGCGTGCGCGACGGCGACGAGTACGTGCTCGACGGCCAGAAGATGTGGCTCACGAACGGCGGCACGTCCACGCTCGTCGCGGTCCTGTGCCGAAGTGACGAGGGTCACCCCGAGGGCACGGCTCCGCACAAGTCGATGACGACCTTCCTGGTGGAGAAGGAAGCGGGCTTCGGCGAGGTCCGCCCGGGACTCACCATTCCCGGCAAGATCGACAAAATGGGGTACAAGGGGGTGGACACCACCGAGCTGATCATGGACGGCCTGCGCATTCCGGCCAATCGTGTGCTCGGCGGGACCACCGGCCGAGGGTTTTACCAAATGATGGACGGCGTAGAGGTCGGGCGGGTCAACGTCGCCGCCCGTGGTTGCGGTGTCGCCCAGCGTGCCTTCGAACTGGGCGTCTCGTACGCCCAGCAGCGCCACACCTTCGGCAAGGCGATCGCCCAGCACCAGGCGATCCAGTTCAAGCTGGCCGAGATGGCCACCAAGGTCGAGGCCGCGCATGCGATGATGGTAAATGCAGCACGCAAAAAGGACAGCGGGGAGCGAAACGACCTCGAAGCAGGGATGGCCAAGTACCTGGCCTCCGAGTACTGCAAAGAGGTCGTCGAGGACGCGTTCCGCATTCACGGCGGCTACGGCTTCTCGAAGGAGTACGAAATCGAGCGCCTCTACCGCGAGGCTCCCATGCTGCTGATCGGTGAAGGTACCGCCGAGATCCAGAAAATGATCATTGGGCGGCGCCTGTTGGAGGAATACCGGTTCCAGGGCTGAATGTTCGATTTGCGGCGATTTCGACGCGAAGAAGATCACACCCTGTCATCGTCCTCCGGACGCTGACTCGCTTTCCGGCTTGCCCAGTTGCGCCCCGCAACCGATAGCATCGCCGGAAAGCCGCCGTCCCCCGTCACCGCGCGGCATCATCCGCTACGAAGGTCTTCCATGCCCCACAGCCAAACCTCTGCACCACGCGATGGCTCCCCCCTGGGACTCCCCAAGGGCCGCCTTGCGCGCGGAGCATCGCCGTGGCTCCTGCCGACCGTCGCCACCGCGGCCCTCACCGTGGCCAAGGCGCGCAAGTCGGGTCGCTGGGCCGCCGCAGCCGTCCCCACCACCGCTCTCGCGGCGGGGATGCTGTGGTTCTTCCGCGACCCCGAGCGCGAGATCGCCGAGGGCCGGGTCATCTCGCCGGCCGATGGCGTGGTCCAGAGCATCATGCCCTGGAAGGACGGACGTACACGCGTCGCGATCTTCATGAGCCCGCTGAACGTCCACGTCAACCGCGCGCCCCTGGCCGGCACGGTGACCTCCGTCGAGCACGTGCCCGGCGGTTTCGTTCCGGCGTTCAACAAGGAGAGCGAGAACAACGAGCGCGTTGTCTGGCACTTCGACACCGAGCTGGGCGACATCGAGATGGTGCAGATCGCCGGGGCTGTGGCCCGCCGCATCGTGCCCTACATCCCGCAGGGGACCAAGGTCGAGCAGGGCGAGCGGATCGGCCTGATCCGCTTCGGTTCGCGCGTGGACATCTACCTTCCGGAAGGTGTCGATGTCGCGGTCGAGGTGGGCCAAACCACTACCGCGGGGGTGACTCGAATTGACCGTGACTGATCCCGAGACGCAGGCCGGCTGGGTTCCGGAGGCCGACGCGGACGACGACGCGGAGGACATGCCGCTCAGTATGAGGCTGTCGATAGCGGACACCCTCACGCTCGGCAACGCGACGTGCGGCTTCATGGCGGTGTACTTCACCACCACCGGAATCCTCATTCCGCACCTCCAGGGCAGCCAGGAGACCGGCATGGCGCGCAACAGCGCCGCCACCGCCGTGATCCTGATGCTCCTCGCCGCGATCTTCGACCTGTGCGACGGGCTGGTGGCCCGCAAGCTGCGCAGCTCGCCGATGGGCGCGGAACTGGACAACCTCTCCGACCTGGTCAGCTTCGGGCTCGCCCCCGCCTACTTCGTGCTCGTGTACGGAATGGTCGCGGACGACGCCCAGCAGCGGGTTGCGGCACTCGCCGCGATCGTGGTGTTGCTGGCGGTGGTCATGCGGTTGGCGAGGTTCTCGGTCGTCACGATGAAGGACGGCATGTTCCAAGGCATGCCGAGCCCCTTCGGCGCGCTCACGGTCGTCTCCATCGTCCTCCTTGAGCTCCCCTTCATCCCCACCCTCCTCGCCGTGATCGGCGTGGCGTGGCTGATGGTGTCGCGGGTCGAATACCCCAAGCCGCGGGGAATCCTCGCGGTGGCAATGCTCAGCTGGATCGTGGGCGCGATGGGAATGCTGGCCGCGTGGGCCTTCGACGCTCCCGGCGGTCAGCTCCTGCTTCAGACGGGCTGTGCGCTCCAGGTGGTCATGGGCGCGGTCATCCCGCTGTTCGCGACGGCGCGACGGGTGAACACGTTCCGGGACAACCGGCGCGAGGCACGGGCGGCACAGCTGCCGTAACGCTTGTCGTACCTACGAGAGGGCCCCCGCGAACCGGCACACACCGGCTCCGCGGGGGCCCTTTCCGTGTGCGCGGGGCTCCACCGGCCTCCGCCGAGAGGGGAGGGGCAGGCCCGTGGGCCTGCCCCTCCCCTGGTTGAATGGCCGTCCCGTGGCCTCGTCCAGGAGTTGAGCACCGTGCGCATAGGCGTCTATCTGGCCCACCCCCGCCGCCCCAGCTTCAACCACGCCCTCTTCGATGCCGTCGTCGACGAGCTGCGCTCCCGGGATCCCGCCTGCGAGGTCCTCGCCCACGACCTCTGCGCGGAGGGCTTCGACCCCGTCGTCCCCGCCGACGAGACGGACACAGTGCGGGAGTCCGGCCCCTCGGCCGACCCCCGGGTCGGCGTGCACCGGGCCGAGCTGCCCACCCTGGACGCCCTCGTCTTCGTCCACCCGAACTGGTGGGGGATGCCGCCGGCGGTCCTCACCGGCTGGCTGCAACGGGTCCTGGTGCCGGGCGTGGCGTACAAGCTGGGCAGTGCTGACGGCGAGCCGGCCGGTCTGCTCCGTGCGGGACGGGCGCTGGTCCTGAACACCTCGGACACACCGGAGGCCCGTGAGCGGGAGGAGTTCGGCGACCCGCTGGAACGGATCTGGTCGCGCTGCGTACTGCCGTACGCCGGGGTCACCGACGTGCGCCGCACGGTGTTCCGTACGGTCACGGACTCCAGCGCCGGACAGCGTGCGGCCTGGCTGCGGCAGGCACGCACGGAGGCGGCGGCCCTGCTGGGCCGCCTGTCGGGCTGACCCCCGCGACATACCGCACCGGCCTCCGGCGCACATGGCTCTGCCCCCGCCCAAAACCCCGGGCGGGGGCAGTAACGCGAGGTCCGAGGACCCGTCGCGGTCAGGCGTGTGCGGCCGACCCCAGCAGGCTCGACGCGTTCTGCAGCGGCGTGAGCACCGGAGCCGGTACCGGGGCGAACGTGTCGCGGCAGGTGAAGCCGAGACGGGTCAGCGCCCGGCTCACCTCGCTCGCGGTGAAGTCGCGGCGGTCCTGGCGGGTGATGACCTCGCCGACCTGCTTGACGGGGTAGGTACGGCGGCCGATGGTGACGGACTCACCCGTGACGGGCTCGGGCTTGATGCCCTTCATCGCGTCCTGCACCTCGCTCTTGACCAGCTCGAAGGGGAAGCGGGCGATGACTACGCGCATGGTGCCTCAACAAGGTGGGAGGGATGGTGCGGGAAGCTTTCGAGCATGTTCGGGCGGTACGGGTCAGGCCGCACGGCGGGCCGGAGCGGCCTGCTGCGGGGCACCGCTGCCACGCCGCGCCTGGGCGGGACGGCGACGGCCGCGGGACGCGGAGCCGCCCCTGCGGGGCCTCTCGGTGACCGGCGCGGCGATGACGACCGGTACCCCGGTGGGGGCCTGGGCGCCGGTGATGCGGTTCAGCTCGGCGTCGCCCGCACGCACCTGGGTGGTCTGCGGGGTGATGCCGGCGGCGTGCATCAGGCGGCTCATGTCACGGCGCTGGTTCGGCGTGACGAGCGTGACGACGCTGCCAGACTCCCCCGCCCGCGCGGTACGGCCGCCGCGGTGCAGGTAGTCCTTGTGGTCGCTCGGCGGGTCCACGTTGACGACCAGGTCGAGGTTGTCGACGTGGATGCCGCGGGCGGCGACGTTGGTCGCCACCAGCACGGTCACGTGACCGGTCTTGAACTGCTCCAGGGTGCGGGTGCGCTGCGGCTGGGACTTGCCGCCGTGCAGCGCCGCCGCCCGTACCCCGCTGCTGAGCAGGTGGTCGGTGAGCTTGTCGACCGCGTGCTTGGTGTCCAGGAACATGATCACCCGGCCGTCCCGGGCGGCGATCTCCGTGGTGGCCGCGTGCTTGTCGGCGCCGTGCACGTGCAGGACGTGGTGTTCCATCGTGGTGACCGCGCCCGCCGACGGGTCGACCGAGTGGACCACCGGGTCGTTCAGGTAGCGGCGCACCAGCAGGTCGACGTTGCGGTCCAGGGTCGCGGAGAACAGCATCCGCTGGCCGCCGGGACGCACCTGGTCGAGGAGCTCGGTGACCTGCGGCATGAAGCCCATGTCTGCCATCTGGTCGGCCTCGTCGAGGACGGTGATCTCCACCTGGTCCAGGACGCAGTCCCGGCGCTCGATGAGGTCCTTCAGCCGGCCGGGCGTGGCGACGACGACTTCGGCTCCGCCGCGCAGCATGTGCGCCTGGCGGCCGATCGACATGCCGCCGACGACGGTGGCCAGCCGCAGCCGCAGGGAGCGGGCGTACGGGGTGAGCGCGTCGGTGACCTGCTGCGCGAGCTCACGGGTCGGTACCAGCACGAGGGCCAGCGGCTGACGCGGCTCGGCGCGCTTGCCTGCCGTACGGGCCAGCAGGGCCAGCCCGAAGGCGAGGGTCTTGCCGGAGCCGGTGCGGCCACGGCCGAGTACGTCGCGTCCGGCGAGGGAGTTGGGGAGCGTCGCGCCCTGGATCGGGAACGGCACGGTCACGCCCTGCGTGGCGAGCGAGGCGAGCAGCTGGCTGGGCATCTCCAGGTCGGCGAACGCCTCGACGGCAGGCAGCGGCGGCGTCACGGAGACCGGCAGGGCGAACTCGCCCTGGATCGCGGCGGGTCGGCGTCCGTAGCCACCGGAGCGGGAGCGACCCGCGGGGGCGGAGCGGTAGCCTCCGCGGCCCGAGCCCGCGGTGCCGGCGGAGGAACCACCGGTGCGGGTACGGGAGTACCGGTCGTTGGTGCGAGCGGTACGGGTGGTGCGGTCCATGCGGAACCTTTCCTCGATGCGGCACGTATCGAGGAATTCCGGGCGGTGGGTGAACACCGGGTGGAATCGCAGGAACGAGCCGGGAAAAATGCGAAAAAGAATGACGGCCATTCGATATCGGGCCGCGTTCTCAGAACTGGGGGGCCGCCGGACGCAGGCGTCGGCCGACCATGATCCAAAGGATCTGGATGTCCGCCGTACGGCCGCTGTGCGAGTGCGTGCGGCGTACGAGAAATGGCGGACGGAACGTGGCGCGGGAGGGGAAGAAACACCGAACCGCAGGTCCACCGCTCCAGAAATGCAGCGAGCTGGGGCCCGCACCCCAAGGTGCGGGCCCCAGCTGCGTCGTGCGTCACCCGGTCACGCCGGGCGGGCCTGAGCGATCAGGCCTGGCCTTGAATGATCAGGCGGGGGTGATGTTCTCCGCCTGCGGGCCCTTCTGGCCCTGCGTGACGTCAAAGTTCACCTTCTGGCCTTCCTGGAGCTCACGGAAGCCCTGGGCGGCGATGTTCGAGTAGTGGGCGAAGACGTCAGCGCCGCCGCCGTCCTGCTCGATGAAGCCGAAACCCTTTTCCGCGTTGAACCACTTCACGGTGCCAGTAGCCATGTCAAATCTCCTTGGGGCAGTACCCGGGTCCCGCACTGTGCGGATCCCGCGTCGCCGCAATGATTGCCCCGTCCGGAGAACCGGAAATACAAAGCGTCCGATCGAAAAGAGATCCGAATGTGGACGCTTGAAGTCTATGGGAACCACAACTGCAACTGAGAAGGACACTAGCACGGAAGAACGGACGCAGCACGACCACATTTCGCCGGCGGGTTTCCGCAGGAAATTATCTCCAGCCCCGCCTGCGGGCTTTTCTGCACCGGCCGCGACAGTATTTCCGACGCGCACCGGCCCCGCGTGCCCCTGTCCCCCGCCACGGACTCCCGCAGGCACCGCGGCCGTCGGGGCGGGGGCGCCCGCCACGGGCCGCACCGCCGAGCGGGGTGCGGCGTCGGCGACTGGCGGGAATTGGTGCAGGTTCGACGTTCCGCCCACTGGGGCGCGCCCGCCGGGGAGGGCACCCTCGTCCCCATGAACACGCACACACCGCCCGTCGTCACGCAGGACACCGCCCTCGTCGTGGTCGACGTGCAACAGGGCCTGGAAGAGTCGGAACACTGGGGACGCCGCAACAACCCGGCGGCCGACGAGCACATCGAGATCCTTCTCGACGTGTGGCAGACCACCGGCCGCCCGGTGGTCCTCGTACGCCACGACTCCGTCGAGCCGCGCTCGCCGCTGCTCCCGGGCAGCCCGGAAACGGGTTCAAGAGGTACGTGGAAGAACGGCGCGGCCGGGGCCGGGGGCCCGAACTGCTCGTCACCAAGACCGTCAACCCCGCCTTCTACGGCACTCCGGACCTGGACGCCTGGCTCCGGGCGGCGGGCATCACCCGGTTCGTGGTGGTCGGCATCCAGACCAACATGTGCGTGGAGACCACCGCCCGCATGGGCGGAAACCTCGGCTACGAGGTTCTGTTCGCCCTCGACGCGACGTACACCTTCGACCTGGAGGGCCCTTTCGGCTGGCGGCAGTCCGCCGACGAACTCGCCCGCGCCACGGCGGTCACGCTGCACGGCGGCGGCTTCGCGACGGTCACGACGACGGCGGAGCTGGTGGCCGCGGCCAAGCGCTGAGCAGGCCAGGACGGGGGGCGCGGCGCGCACAGGGCACGCCCCCGTCCGGCCCGCCCGCTACTCGCCGAACGTGAACTCCTCCGCGACCTTCGACGCCGTCGGCTCCTGGACGACCCTCAGCCCGCCCGGCATCTTCGAGTCCGGCTGCATGATCACCGACTGCCGGGTGGTGGGGGCCTTGGGGTCGGAGAAGTCGTGGGTGATGCCGAATCCGTTCTCGTAGGACTTCATGGTCAGCAGTGCCTTGCCGATGCCTTCACGCGTGAGGTTCTTGTCCGCGCACGCCTTGGTCAGGGCCTCGCCGTAGACCGTGCCGGCCGAGTAGCCCGCGATGACGCCGTTGTCGAGGTCGTCCTTGGGGTAGGCCGCGAGGTAGTCCTTCGCGAGCTTGGCGGGTCCGGGCTCCGGGGAGCCGATGGGGAGGGAGGGGCTGGCCACGTAGTAGTTCTTCATCAGGGCGGGCCCGGCCGGGGTGGCGAGGATCTGCGGCGCGAAGGCCGAGTTGTTGCCGATGATGGGCACGCCGAACCTGCCGGCTGCCGCGACGCCGACGAGGGAGGCCGCCTGGCGCGGTCCCGCGCTGATGACGACGGCCTTGACACCTGCCTGTTTGAGGGCGGCGACCTGGGCGGACATGTCGTTGTCGGTGGGCTTGATCTTCTGCTCGACGATCGTCAACCCGGCTTTCTCGGCGGCATACTTGGAACCTTGGAGGGCGTTCTCGCCGTAGTCGCCCTCGAAGTAGACGTGACCGATCCGGTCGCCCTTGGTGATCTTCTTCTGGGTGAGGAGGAAGTCGATCGCGTTGATGGTCTCGATGTCGTACGTCGTGCCGATGGTGCGGATGGACGGGCTGCCGAGGAGGGACGCCGACCAGGCCTGCGGGAGGACGAGGCCCTTGTCCTGGCCGTCCACGCGCTGCTTGACGGCGGCGACGAAGGGGGAGCCGATGAACTGGACGAACCCGGCGACCTTCGGTTCCAGTTCGGTGTAGGCGGAGACGGCCTTCTGCGGGTCGTATCCGTGGTCGCGGACGACGAGTTCGACCTTGCGGCCGCAGATGCCGCCCGCCGCGTTGACGTCCTTGGCCCAGAGCTGCTGGGACTGGGTGATGCTCTTGCCCAGAGAGGCGTAGACGCCCGTGAGGTCGGTGAGGGCGCCGAGCGGAATGGTCTTGTCGGTGATGCCGTCGCCGACCTTGACGCCCTTCTCGTCCTCCTTGCCCTCACTGCCGGTCCCGGCCTTGCTGCTGCATCCGGTCACCCCGAGAGCGAGCGCGAGGGCGGTGGCGAGGACCGCGGCATGGGCGCGGCTGTTCTTCCGTACGGTACGAGCCTTCATTTCGAGCCCTTTCGCGGCGTGCGAGTGCTGCGGATGCTTCGGAGGTTCGGAAAGCGGAGGCGGGAGAGGCCGCCCGGCAGGAACAGGACGACGGCGACGACCGCCGCGCCGTACAGGTAGCGGGATGCCTCACCGGGTGCGATGCCGCCCGCGCCGGTACCCGGCGCGCTGACCAGTGGCAACGACTCGCTGTAACGGGTGAGGAGTTGGGGGAGCAGCGACACGAACGCGGCGCCGATCACCGCGCCGCGCACCGAGCCGAGCCCGCCGATGACGATCATGGCGAGGAATTCGAGGGAGAGGATCATGCCGAAGTACTCGGGCACGGTCCGCTGGAAGACCAGTGCCAGAAGGACACCGGCCAGTCCCGCGTACATCGAGGACAGGACGAAGACCGACGCCCGGTAGCGGGCGACGGGCACGCCCATCACGCCGGCCGCGATGCGGTGGTCGCGGATGGCGTTCATCGCACGGCCGGGGCGTCCGCGCAGGACGCCGCGGGCGAAGAACGCGCAGAACAGGAGGGCGGCCAGGGCGACGTACCAGAGCTTCTCGGCGGACTCGAAGGGGATGCCCCCGACGAGGGTCTGCGAGTCGTCGAAGGTGACGCCGAAGAGGGAAAGGGGCGGTACCGAACGGCCGTTGAAGCCACCGGTGAGGTTGCTCGCGTTGAACAGGACGTGTTGCCCGATGAAGATGAGCGCGAGGGTGGCGATGCCGAGGTAGGCGCCGCGCAACCGGCCCGCGATGGGGCTGAAGAGGCCGCCCGCGATGCCGGAGATGCCGACCGCGAGGACGACGGCGAGCCAGCCGGGCAGGCCGAAGCCGATGAGCGTGTGGCCGTGTTCGGTGACGGGGTCGGCAGCGAGCACGCAGTAGCTGTAGGCGCCGACGGCCAGGAAGAAGGCGTGCCCCATGGAGAGCTGCCCGGTGGCCCCGGTGAGGAGGTTGAGGCCGATGGCGGCGATGGCGGCGGCCATGGCGAACAGCCCGGCCTGGAGCCAGAAGCGGTCGAGGTAGAAGGGCAGCGCCAGCAGCAGGAGCGCGAGGGCCGCCCAGGCGTACGTGCGGGGGTCGCGCAGGGCTGTGCTGCTGCCCGGGCGGTGGGGCTTCGTCTCCTCGGCGGGCGCGGCGACGGGCGGGGTGCGCTGGTCGGTGTCAGACACGGGCGGGCTCCTTCGTGCCGAAGAGTCCCGCGGGACGGATCAGCAGCACCACGACCATCACCAGGTACGGCGCGAGGTCGCCGATGCCCCTGCCGAGGAAGGACAGGTCGCTCTGGTAGCCGGTGGCGAGGGACTCGATGACGCCGACGATGAGGCCGCCCGCGAGGGCGCCGGTGGTGGAGTCGAGGCCGCCGAGGATGGCCGCCGGGAATGCCTTCAGCGCGGCGAGCGAGGTCGCACGTTCCAGGCCGGGGGTGGGGAAGACCGTCAGGAAGAGGGCGGCGACCGCGGCGAGTGCGCCGGCGACTGCCCAGGCGGACAGCGAGACCCGGCCCAGCCGCACCCCCATCAGTGCCGCCGTCTGCGGGTTCTCGGCTGCGGCACGCATGGCGACCCCCCACGAGGTGTAGCGGAAGGCGAGGAGGAACGCGGTGATCAGGAGGGCCGCGGCGAGGAGGGCGGCGATCCGGGTCTGGGCCATGGAGACGGCGCCGAAGGTGACGACCTTGTCTCCCCACGGGTCGCCGGGCGAGAGCACCCGGGTGCCGATGCGCCGGGTCAGCTCGGTGAGCAGGAGGATGTCGACGCCGATCGTGACGATGGCAAGGACGCTGTGGTCGCTGCCCCGGTACCGGCGCATCACGAGGAATTCCACCGCGGCGCCGACGACCGCGGCGCCCGCGATGCCGACGGCGAGCGCGAACCAGAATCCGAGGTCGTCGTGGAGCACCGCGGTGACGTAGCCGCCCGCCAGGAGCAGCGAGGCGTGGGCGAAGTTGACGACTTCGGTCGCCTTGAAGATCACGACGAAGCCGAGTGCGATCAGTGCGTAGACGGCGCCCATGGAGAGGCCGCCGAGGAGGAGTTCGATGAGTGTCGTCATGGCGTGGGCGCTCCCAGGTACGCCTGGACGACCGCGGGATCGTCCTGCACCTCGGCGGGTGTGCCGCCGGCGATGCGCTTTCCGAAGTCGAGTACGGTCACCGCGTCCGCGAGCCGCATCACCACCCCCATGTCGTGTTCCACCAGGACGATCGAGATGCCGAGGCTGTCCCGCACCCCCGCGACGACGGCGGCGGTGTCGCGCCGTTCGTCCGCGGTCATGCCGGCGACCGGCTCGTCCAGGAGGAGGAGCTTGGGTTCCATGCACAGGGCGCGGGCGAGTTCGACGAGTTTCTGCTTGCCGTACGGAAGCTCTCCGGCCGGCCGGTCGAGGTCGCCAGCGAGACCGACGAAGTCGGCTATCTCGCGTACGCGTTCGAGGTGCCCGCGTGCCTCGCGGGCAGCGGAGGGAAGCCGCAGGCCGGTCGCGAGGAACCCCGCGCGGGTCAGCCGGTGGCGTCCGAGCATCAGGCTGTCGGCGACCGTGGCCCGCGGCGGGAGCGCGAGGTTCTGGAAGATGCGGGCCACGCCGAGCGCCGCGATGCGGTGCGGGGCGAGACCGGTCAGTTCCGTGCCGCCGAAGCGGACGCTGCCGGAGGTGGCGCGGTAGACGCCGGAGAGGACGTTGAAGCAGGTGGACTTTCCCGCGCCGTTGGGACCGATGACCGCGTGCACGCTGCCCGGCTCGACGGTGAAGGAGACCTGGTCGAGAGCGGTGAGTCCGGCGAACCGGACGGTCACGTCGGTGACCTGGAGGGTGGCGTCGTCGCGGCCGGCTGTTCCGGGGTCGGCAGCTCCGGGGGTACGGGCGGCCGGGACCGTGTCCGGCCCTCCGGAGCGGGTGGGCGAGGAGGGTGCGTCGGTCATGCGGTCCACCTGCTCAGCTTCGGGGCCGCCGTCCGTGCCCGGTCCGCGTCCTCGGCGGCCGTCTCGTCGACGACGCCCAGGTAGCGGCGGCGTACCTCGTCGGAGGCGGCCAGTTCGGCGGCCGGGCCGTGCAGGGCGACTTCGCCGACGTCCAGCACGTACGCCGTGGAGGCGAGTTGCAGGGCGAGCGCCGCGTTCTGCTCGACGAGCAGGACCGAGGTGCCGGTGGCGTTGATCTGCTGGATGGTCTCGGCGATGCGGGCGGCCATCAGGGGGGCCAGCCCGAGGGAGGGCTCGTCCAGCATGAGGAGTTTCGGACCGGACATCAACGCCCTCCCGAGAGCGAGCATCTGCTGCTCGCCGCCGGAGAGAAGGCCGGCGTGCTGGCGGGCGCGGTCGGCGAGTACGGGGAAGAGTTCGTGCACGTGGGCGAGGGCCGCCCGGGTGGCGGTGCGTCCGCCGGTGGCGCCGAGGGCGCCCGCGCGGAGGTTGTCGGCGACCGTCATCCGGGCGAACACCTGGCGGCCTTCCGGCACCTGGACGATTCCGGCGGCCACCGCGCGGGCGGCTCCGGTGCCGCGCAGGTCGCGTCCGCCGTAACGGACCGTGCCTGCGGTGACCGCGCCCCTGTGGTAGCCGAGGGTGCGCGAAATCGCTCGGAGCAGAGTGGACTTGCCTGCGCCGTTGCCGCCCAGTACGGCGACCACCGCGCCGGCCGGGACGTCGAGCGAGACCTCGCGCAGGGCGCGCACCGGGCCGTACCCGACGGAGAGACCGCGCACTTCGAGTGCGGCGGCCGGGGGCGGTGGGGCTGATGTTTCTGACACGCGGGTGGGACCTCCTTCCACGTCTGCGTCTGCAGATCTCTGCGGCTCCCCGTCCGGACTTCCGCCGGGACCGCCGTCTGGACCTCTGTGGGGGCACATCAACAGTTGACACGTGTAACCGTCCAGCGGGTATGCCGTAATCGCTGCCGATGACCAGCGCTCCTGGGCAGCCGTTGTGCTCGGGCACAAAGGGTCTGTCCAGGAGGCCCCACCAGTGGCATCCTCACCGGTCATGGATGCCCGCAGAACGCGCACGGATCGCGAGTGGTCGGTGCTGGAGAGCGCGTCCGAGGTCCTCGTCGAGCGGGTCGGGCACCTCACGGACCTGCTCATCGGCGAACTCCGCGCCCACTCGCCGCAATACGACATCGCCGTACCGGCAGACGAACACTGGCAGCAGATCAACGAGGCCCTGCGGTACGGCATCGAGGCCATCCCGGCCCCCCGGTCGGCGCCCCGGCGCGACCTGGAGTACGCCGAGACACTCGGCCGGCGCCGTGCGGAGCAGGGCCTTCCGCTGGACCTGCTGCTGCACGCGTACCGCAAGGCGGGCTACCTCGTCTGGGACGAGCTGCTGGACATCGTCAGCGCCAAGGACCCGGAGGCGCTGCCCGTCCTCGTCCACACGGCGGCACAGATGTGGGCGGCGGTGGACCGGCAGGCGGCAACGGTCGCGCAGGCGTACCGGAACACGGAGGAGGACATGCACCGGCGCACCGACGAACGCGTACAGGCACTGCTGGACGCCCTGCTGGAGGGGCAGGACTCGGCGGGGCTGGTCGCGCGGGCGGCGGCCGGCCTCGACCTGCCCGAACAGGGGCGCTACGCGGTGGTGGCGCTGCGGGCGGAACGACGGGACGGCCGCGAGCAGTTCCACCGGGTGACGGCGGCCGCCGGGATGCGCTTCTTCTGGCGGATGCGGACCGACTACGAGGTGGCGGTGGTCGCACTGGAGTCGGAGACCGGACTCGCCGAGCTGGCGGCGGAGCTGGAACGACGGTGCGCGGGAACCGGCGGGATGAGTCCGGTGGTGTCCGGGCTGGGCGAACTGGGGCTGGCCCGACGGCTGGCGGAGACGGCGCTGCGGACGTGGTCGTGCGCGTCGCCGGACCTGCCGCACGCACGGCGCATCGTGCGGCTGGACGAGCGGCTGCCCACCGCGCTGGTGGTCAGCCAGCCGGAGTTGGCGGCGCGGCTGGTGGCGGAGGTCTTCGGGCCGCTGCTGGAGCTGGATCCGGGGGACCGGGCCGTGCTGCTGGAAACGCTGGACGCGTGGCTGGGGGCGCAGGGGTCGGCGGGGCGGGCGGCGACCCGGCTGTACTGCCACCGCAACACGGTGTTCAACCGGTTGCGGAGGCTGGAGCAACTGACGTCGCGGTCGCTGTCACGGCCACGGGACCTCACGGAGATGACCCTGGCCCTGGACGCCTTCCGCCTCTCGACGGGTTAACGAGCAGTCCCCGCGGCCCCGGCCACCCGGAGCGCCCAGGGGTCGCGACGGGTCAGCGAGCGGTCCTCGCGACCCCCGGCCACCCGGAGCGCCCGGCGGTGGCGGGGCCACCCCACGTCAGCCCGCTCGGGCGGCGGGGCGACCTGCGTCAACCCTCTGGGCGGCAGGGCCACGCACGTCAGCCCTCTGAGGCGGTGAGGCAACGTGCGTCCACCCTCTGGGGCGGCGGGACGGCCCCCGGCGGCGCCGGGGTGTCTCTCCGAACGAGCGCAGCCGAGTGCTCGCGGGAGGGCGGGCAAGGGGGCGGCCCCGCGCGAAGCGTCCCGCGCCGCTCCACGTCACGGCGCAGGGCCGTACCCGCAGGGCCGCGCACGACATGTCGCCCCCCGTAACCCGCAAGGCCGCGCACGCCATGTCGCTCCCCGTGACTCGCAGGGCCGCCCATGCCATGTCGCTCCCCGTACCGGCGGAGTCCATGCCACGACGTAACTCGTGTTCTCAAGGCCGCCCACGCCGCGTCGTACCCCGTGCCCGTGAGGCGTCGGCGGCACGCCGCGTCCGTGCCCGCGCGCTCCCCCGCGCTCCCGCCTACCGCAGGAAGTCCCTGCCGATCTGCTCCGCCGTCCTCTCCAGCAGCGGCCCCGCCTCGGCCATGCTCTTCGCCGCGTCCGGCTCCAGGGCGCTCAGCGCGTAGGCGCGGCGGATGCCCGCGCGGCCCAGTTCCTGCGGCGGGAGGGCAAGGCGTCCGCACACCGCGATCACTTCGATGCCTCGTGCGCGGGCCGCCGCGGCGACTCCCGCCGGGGCCTTTCCGTGCAGGGTCTGGGCGTCGAGTGAGCCCTCGCCGGTGATGACCAGGGTGGCGCGTTCCAGTGCGGGGGCGAAGCCGAGCACGTCGAGCATGACCTCGATGCCGGGTCGGAAGCGCGCCCCGAGCGCGGTGAGGGCCCCGTACCCGATGCCGCCCGCGGCCCCCGCCCCCGGTGCGTCGGCGACGTCCGGTCCGCCGGCCGCCGGGCCGAGCACGGACGCGTAGTGCGCCAGGGCGGCGTCCAGCGTCTCGACGTCCGCCTCGTCGGCGCCTTTCTGCGGCCCGTACACCGCTGCCGCCCCCTTGGGTCCGGTCAGCGGGTTGTCGACGTCGCTGGCGAGGACGAGGTCCACGCCGCCTTCGGTGCCGAAACGCGCGTCGAGACCGGACAGGTCCACGGACGCGAGGGAGGCGAGGGCTCCGCCGCCGGGGCCCACCTGCGCGCCCTCCGCGTCGAGGAAGCGTGCGCCCAGTGCGGCCAGCATCCCGGCCCCGCCGTCCGTGGTCGCGCTGCCGCCGACGCCGAAGACGATGGTCCTCGCGCCCGCGTCGAGCGCGGCCCGCAGCAGTTCGCCGGAACCGTAGGTGGTCGCGGTGAGCGGGGCGAACACGCCCGGCGGGAGGTGCTGGAGGCCGGAGGCCTCCGCCATCTCCACCACCGCGGTGCCGTCCGACTCGCGGAAGGCGTACGCCGCCGTCAGGTCCTCGCCGCGCGGGCCGCTGACCCGTACCTCCCGGCGCTCGAACCCGGCGGCCACCGCGGCCGCGACCGTGCCGTCGCCACCGTCGGCGACGGGCAGTGCCTCCACGCTCACGCCGGGTACCGCTCTGCGCAGCCCGGCCGTCACCCGCTCCGCGACCTGTACGGCCGTGAGTGAGCCCTTGAACTTGTCGGCGGCCACGAGCACGTGGGCCACCCCGCCGTGCTGCGTACCGCTGTTGTGTACTGCTCCGTCCGCCACCATGCATCCCTTGCTTTCGAACAGGCAGTCGCGCCGCCACGACCATAACCGCAGGCACGGTCCCCTGCCCATGGCCCCAGGTACCGCACCGCAAGCCTTCTGACGGCGCGCCACCCTTCAATATCACGACATGGAGAGACATAAGGTGTGCGGCATGAGTACCGAAACAACGGAATCCGCCGGTCCACCGCTGCCGGACGCCCCCGGCGAGGGCCCGCTCCAGGATGGCAGGCCCGACCGCACCGTCATCCTCATCGGTGTGCTCGCCGTGGCGGCCATCGTGGCGTGGGCGTTCCTCGGCAAGGACTCCTTCGCGAGTTCCTCGTCGCACGCGCTCGCCTGGGTCCTGGAGAACTTCGCGTGGCTGTTCGTCATCGCCGCCGACGTGTTCCTGCTGATGTGCCTGTTCATCGCGCTGAGCCGGTTCGGCCGGATCAGGCTCGGCAAGGACGACTCGGAGCCGGAGTTCACCAACCTGGCCTGGATCGCGATGATGTTCAGCGCGGGCATGGGCATCGGCCTGATGTTCTACGGCGTGGGCGAGCCGCTCCAGCACTACGTCACCCCGCCCCCGGGCACCGACGCCGCCTCCAGGACGGGGGACGCCGCGCAGTCCGCGCTCCAGTACTCCTTCTTCCACTGGACGCTCACCCCGTGGGCCATCTACGGCATGGCCGGTCTCGCCCTCGCGTACGCGACCTTCCGCAAGGGCCGCGGCAACAGGCTCAGCGCGGCGTTCGTACCGCTCCTCGGCGACCGCCGGGCGGAGGGCTGGCAGGGCAAGGTGATCGACCTGCTCGCCGTCTTCGCGACCGTCTTCGGCACGGCGACCAGCCTGGGCCTGGGCGCCCTCCAGGTCGCGCAGGGCCTCCACATCGTCACCGGGGTGGAGGACAGCAAGGGGCTGGAGCTGATCATCATCGGCGCGCTGTCGGCGGCCTTCGTGCTGTCCGCCTTCTCGGGGCTGCACAAGGGCGTGAAGTGGCTGAGCACGATCAACATCGTGCTGGCCGCCTGCCTGATGGTGTTCGTCTTCCTGCTCGGACCGACCGTGTACATCCTGGACGCGATCCCGGCTGCCGTCGGCGGCTACCTGGATCAGCTCCTGCCCATGGCGACCCGCACGGGCGCCTTCGGCGACGCCGACTGGCTGGGCGCCTGGACGATCTTCTACTGGGCGTGGTGGCTGTCCTGGGCCCCGTTCGTGGGCACGTTCATCGCCCGGATCTCCCGGGGCCGTACGATCCGCGAGTTCCTGATCGGCGTGCTGCTGGTGCCGAGCGGGGCGACGGTCGTCTGGTTCTGCGTGATGGGCGGCTCGGCCATCCGGCTGGACCAGACGAAGGCCGCCGACCTGGCGAGCACGGTCAAGGACGGCGCCGAGGCCTCGCTGTTCGCGATGCTGGAAGCGCTGCCGATCGGCACCATCACCTCGTGCATCGCGATGCTGCTGGTCATGACGTACTTCGTGACGAGCGCGGACTCGGCGTCCCTGGTGATGGGCTCGCTCACCAGCCGGGGCGCGCTGCACCCGTCGACCTGGTTGGTGGTGCTGTGGGGTGTGCTGATGGCGTCGGTCGCGGCCGGTCTGCTGGTCGCGGGCGGCCTCAACTCCCTCCAGACGGCGACGATCCTGGTGGCGCTGCCGTTCGTCCTGGTCATGCTCGGCCTGTGCTGGGCGCTGATCAAGGAGCTGCGCGAGGACCCGGGTGCGGGTCCGGCCCGTCACCACGCGCTGCACGGACTGCGGGACGCGGTACGGGCGATGGTCGGCGACGCGATCACCGAGCAGGGCCCGGACCGGCGGCATCCTCGGCTGCGACGTGCGGCGAAGTCCCGTACGGACGAGTGAGATCCGTGCACTGAACGGAGGGGCGCGGCCTGCCACGGTCGCGCCCCTCCCGTACGTCCGGCACGGTGCGTCGGCTCCCGGCCGTCCCGACGGCCGCGCGGCCTGCGCTTCGGCCACGCTGCCGTCCGGCTGCGCTTGCGACGTCCCGCGGCACGTGGTCCACCAGGACGTACGTTCCCGTGCCGCCTCCCGGCCGCGACCGCGTGCGGGCGTCCACCGCGCGCCCCTACGCTGGACGGGTGACCCAGGAACTTCAGGACTACGCCACGTACATCTCCTCGCTCCCCCGCGTCCTCGCCGGGGCGGCAGCGCTCTTCCGCGACCCGGAGGGCCGCGTCCTGCTCGTCGAGCCGAACTACCGCGAGGGCTGGGCGCTGCCCGGCGGCACGGTCGAGTCCGACACGGGAGAGACGCCGCGCGAGGCCGCGCGCCGGGAGACGCTCGAAGAGATCGGCCTCGACGTCGAGTTGGGCCCGTTGCTCGTCGCCGACTGGGCACGGGGCGAGGGCCGCCCGCCGATCGCCGCGTACCTGTACGACGGAGGGGTGCTGGACGAGGAGCGACTGGCCGCGATCCGGCTCCAGGAGGACGAGCTGGTGTCGTGGCGGCTGGTGCAGGTGGACGAGGTGAAGGACTACGCGCTCAACGCGCTGGGCGACCGGATCCTGGCCGCCCTGGCAGCTTTGGCGGACGGCACGGGGGCGGTGGAACTGGTGGACGGGCGGCGGGTCGCGTAGCGGAACGCGACACCGGGGCCGGGGGCTCCGCCGAGGAGCACGGCGGGACGCGGCGCCCGGGGCCGCCGGGGTGTGGGTTGCCTGACGGTTGCGGTTGCGGTTGCGCGGAGCGGGTGGGGCTTGTGGTGGGCGCGTCACCCCCGCGCCCTCAGCCCACCCCGGGGCCCCCGGAAATTCGCGGCGCCACAGCTTTCGGTCCTTCTCCCCGTACCCCCCTTTCCAGCCCCAGCGTGACGAGGACCGAGGCCGCCGCCATCACCCCCATGGCCGTCCCCGGTGACGTCACCTCCGCCAGCCCGCCGGCCAGGGCGGCGCCCACTCCCTGCATCGCCAGCATCCCCGAGGTGTGCAGCCCCAGCGCGTGCCCGCTCAGCTCGTCCGGGGTGAGTTCCATGAGCCGCTCCTGGAGCAGCAGCGTCGCAGCGAAGCCGACGGAGGCGACCAGCACCACGCCCAGGGCGACCGGCAGGCCCGGCTCAAGGAAGAACAGCAGGTACGGCACGGCCAGCAGCAGTCGGAGCGGCGGGCCGCCCCGGGTCCGCCAGTGTCGCGGGACGAACCGTCCGACCGCCGTGTCCCCGATCAGCATCCCGGCCGCTGCGAAGGCGAACAGCAACCCGGCCCGCTCCGGTGCGTACGGGACGAACAGCGACTCGCAGCCCACGATCAGCCCGTTGGGCACGCACAGCATGAGATACACGTACCGGCGTGGCTTCGACGACCAGAGCAGGGCGTTCGTGCGCCAGGTCGCCGCCACCGACGCCCGGCCGGTGGCACGCGCCGCCCGCCGGCCGAGCCCGAAGCGGGCGAAGCCGGCCGACGCGAGGTAGAGGCCGGCGCCGACGAGGAGCGCGCCCCGGGGCGAGAGGGCGGCGACCAGGACGCCGCCGACGGCGAACCCGCAGATCTGCATGGCGCCGTTGGCCATGTTCATCACCGAGCGGCCGATCAGGAAACCCTCCTTCGCCAGGATCTCGTTCAGCAGCCCGTAGGTCACACCGCCGTTGAGCGACGCGAGGGTGCCGATCACCAGCAGTACGGAGAAGGCCGCGCCCACCGGCAGCCCCGGGATCGCCTGCACCGCCGTGGCCACACCGAAGATCAGCCCGAGTCCGGCGAGCGCGGCACGCGGCGGTACGCGGTCGGCGGCGGACAGAAGGGTGGACGCGCCGACCAACTGGGCAAGCGAGGGCCCGAACATGGCGAGCGAGGACAGCAGCGGGGACCCGGTGGACGTGTAGATGAGGACGCCGAGTGCGAGGCCGGTGACGGTCTGCGCCGCCGACTTGACGGAGGCGGTCAGGAAGAGCGGGGTGAACTCCGGCTGCCGGAACAGCTCGTGGTAGGTGCGCATGGCCGGGAGTCTCGGCGTGCGGCAGAGGGCGGGGTTAGTGTTTCGCACGGGGGCGAAACAAGACGACGGCAGCACGCCGGACGATGCGACGGGGGGCGCCGGGTTCATGGGCTGGTGGCAGGTCGACGCGGACACCCTGGCGGGCGGTCGGTTCGTCGTGTCCCCCCTGTCGGAGGCCATTTCGAGCCTCAAGCTGCTGCAACTGCACGCACCCGCCGCACACCCCGGCGATCGGGCCTGGCTCGACGCGCACCTGCCCGCCTTCCGTCGCAAGGTCGCCGAGGACCCGTTGCTTCCCCTTCTCCTGAAGTGCGCGTTCCGCCCGACCTGGAACGCGGACTTCATCACCCCGACCCCGGTCGGCGACGCCAAGCAGGATTTCGCCCAGGAACTGGAGCGGGTACGCGCCGCCTCAGCCGATTCCGTCCTTTGCGACCTCGCCGTCGCGCTCGGCGGCCCGCCGCCCGCCGAGCTGCTCCGCACCGATCTGGCGGAACGGGCCGCCGCACTCCTCGACTGGGTGTGGCGGGAGACCGTTCTCCCCGAATGGCCACGCCGGCGCCGGGTGCTGGAGGCGGACATCGTGTCGCGCACGGCTCAGCTGAGCCGCGGCGGCTGGGCGACGGCGCTGGGGGGCATGCGGCCGGGGATGCGCTGGCTGGGCGGCGACCGGTTGCAGATCAACACCCAGGACAACCCGCCGCGCGAGGTCGCCGGGGCGCAGTTGCTCTTCGTCCCGGTGAGTTTCGCCACGAGCTGGGTGTCGTGGGAGGGACGGCGGCGGTTCGCCGTGGTGTACCCGTGCGCGGGCGCCCTGGCCGAGCTGGGCTGCGGTCGCGCCTCTGCGCCCGAGGCGTTGGCGGCACTCCTGGGCCCGGCGCGGGCGGGCATTCTCGTGCTCCTCGGCTCCCCGAAGAGCACGACCCAGTTGGTGGCGCTGACGGGACTGGCACTGGGCTCGGTGGGCCGCCACCTGAAGGTGCTGCTGGACGCCCGCCTGGTACGCCGCATGAGAGCCGGCCGGTCGGTCCTGTACTACCGGACGGAACCGGGCGACGGCCTGGTGCACGCGCAGGACCGGGCACAAACATGAGGCAGCGTCAGGAAACGCCCTGGCACCGCTGGTTCGTGGTCAGCGTGTACTCGGGAGCGCTGCTCGTCGGGACGGTGTCCCACCTCACGGACCTCTTCGTCCACGGGCTCAGCGCGCACGCCGCGTTCGCCCCTCGTTGGCTCGACCTGTACTGGGCGGCGCTCGCGATCCTCGACCCCCTTGCCCTGTTCCTGGTGGTACGGGGCGCGTGGCGAGGGCGGAGCACGGCCGGAGTGCGACTGGTGTGCGCAGTGATGGCGACGGACCTCGCAGCGAACGTGTACGCGGTCTACGGGCCCCTGCACAGCCGTGTACAGGACGCACCCGGCCTGCAACGCCTGTTGCTCTTCGCCCTGTTCGTGGCGGTGACGGCACCCTGGCTGGCCCGGGACTCGCGTCGCGCCGCCCGTGCGCCCGAATCCGCCTCGCGTCACGCATGTCCCGCTGCGTAACCTCCCCGCATGACTCTTGTCGCGATCCTCAGCGGTGCCGGTGTCTCGACCGACTCCGGCATCCCCGACTACCGGGGCCCGAACGGGCTGTGGCGGCGCGATCCCGATGCCGAGAAACTCGTCACGTACAGCTCCTACATGGCCGATCCGGAGATCCGTCGCAAGTCGTGGCTGATGCGCCGTCAGCACACGACCCTGCACGCCACGCCGAACGCCGCTCACCGGGCGGTCGCCGAGCTGGACCGGCGGGACGGCTTCGCGGTGCGCGTGATCACACAGAACGTGGACGGGCTGCACCAACTGGGCGGCATGGCGGAGCGCAAGGTGCTCGAACTGCACGGGACGGCGCGGGCGGTGACGTGCACCCGCTGCCATGCCCGCTCCTCGATGGACGACGCCCTGGCCCGGGTGGACGCGGGCGAGCCGGACCCGCCGTGCCTGGTGTGCGGCGGGATCCTGAAGTCGGCGACGGTGATGTTCGGCGAGTCCCTGGATCCCGTGGTGCTGGGCGATGCGATCGCCGTGACGAAGGCATGCGAGGTCTTCGTGGCGGTCGGCACGAGCCTGGCGGTGCAGCCCGCCGCGTCTCTGGCGGGCCTGGCGGCGGAGCACGGAGCGCGGCTGATCGTCGTGAACAGGGAGCCGACTCCGTACGACGCCCTCGCCGACGAGGTCGTGCGGGAGCCGATCGGGACGGCGTTGCCCGCACTGCTCACGGGGCTGGGCTAGAGCAGTTCCCGGTCCGTGCCGGACGCGCTGCCGGGCCGCCGTGCCGGACCCGCTGCCGAGCCGGAGGCGCCACCGTGCCGCCGTTTCGGGCCGCCGTGCCGGAGGCGCTGCCGGGCCGCGCTAGAAGAGGGCGGCTGCGGTGGGGACGCCGCTCTCGAAGGCGAGCAGTCGCTGCTTGCGGTCGAGGCCGCCGCCGTAGCCGGTGAGACTGCCGGTGGATCCGATGACGCGATGGCAGGGGACGATGATGCCGACCGGGTTCTTGCCGTTGGCGAGGCCGACGGCTCGCGAGGCCCCCGGCTTGCCCAGCACGTCGGCGAGTTGACCGTACGAGCGGGTCTCCCCGTAGGGAATGCGCTGGAGCTGCTCCCACACGCCGCGCTGGAACGGTGTGCCGTGCAGGCGCACGGGGACGGTGAACTCCCTCAGCTCCCCGGCGAAGTAGGCGTCGAGCTGCTCGATCACCTCGGGGAACGGCTCCGGGTCCGGAACGCCGAAGCTCTCTTCGACGGGACGGTGGCGCTGGCCGACCATGTAGAGGCCGGAGAGGACGCCGTCGGTGGCGACGAGGGTGAGCGGCCCGTACGGGCTGTCGACGACGGTGTGCTGCGTGACGGAGGACATGGGTACGACTCCCCTACTTCGGAAGGTGGTTGATGGGATGGGCATCGGTCGCCCACAGGTACTGGACGGCGTACGCCCGCCAGGGCCGCCAGGCGGCGGCACGCGCGGTGAGCGCGGCCGGAGTGTGCGGCAGCCCCAACCCCTGTGCGGCACGCCGGATCCCGAGGTCCGAGGGGAGGAAGGCATCCGGGTCGCCGAGGGCACGCATCGCGATCACCTCGGTGGTCCACGGGCCGAATCCGGGAAGCGCGAGGAGCTGGGCGCGGGCCCGCCCCCAGTCACTGTCGACGCTCAACCGTAGGGTCCCTTCCGTCAGTTGGGCGACCAGGGTGGTCAGCGTCGCGCGGCGACTGCGGGGCAGCGCGAGCGCTTCGGGGTCGAGTCCGGCGAGCGCCTCCGGGGTCGGGAAGAGGTGGGTGAGCCCGCCTTCCGCGTCGTCGACGACGGCTCCGTGGGCGGTGACGAGCCGGCCGGCGTGGGTGCGGGCGGCGGCCGTCGACACCTGCTGACCGAGCACCGCCCGTACGGCGAACTCGGCGGCGTCGGTGGTACGCGGAACCCGCCGTCCGGGTGCCTGAGCCACCAGGGGGGCGAGCAGCGGATCGGCTCGCAGCCGCTCGTCGACGGCGACCGGGTCGGCGTCCAGGTCGAGCAGCCAGCGGCAGCGGCTGATGGCGTGAGTCAGGTCCCGTAGGTCCGTGAGCGACAGGCGACAGGCGATGTGGTCGGGGCGTGGCGTCAGGGCCACGATGCCGTGCCCGTAGGGGAGTTGCAGGGTGCGCCGGTACGCGCCGTCGCGCCACTCCTCCACCCCGGGGACTGCGGTGGCCGCGAGGTGACCGAACAGGTTGTCCGGGTTGAGCGGGGCACGGAACGGCAGCCGCAGGGCGATCACTCCCGGCGCCTGTGCCCCGCTCCCGTTCCTTCCCCGCGCCCGCAGCTCGCCCGGCGGCAACCCGAAGACCTCCCGCACCGTCTCGTTGTACGTGCGCACCGAGGAGAAGCCGGCGGCGAACGCGATGTCCGCCATCGGCAGGGCGGTCGTCTCGATCAGCAGTCTGGCCGTCTGCGCCCGCTGGGCGCGGGCCAGTGCTAGCGGCCCGGCGCCCAGCTCGGCGCGCAGTTGCCGCTCGATCTGCCGGGTCGAGTACCCGAGCCGCGCCGCGAGGCCCTGGACTCCTTCGCGGTCGACGACCCCGTCACGGATGAGCCGCATGGCCCGCGCGACCGAGTCGGCACGGGCGTTCCACTCGGGGGAGCCGGGGCTGGTGTCGGGCCGGCAGCGCTTGCACGCCCGGAACCCGGCCTGCTGGCAGGCCGCGGCGCTCGGGTAGAAGGTCATGTTCTGCGGCTTGGGGGGTACGACGGGGCAGCTCGGCCGACAGTAGATCCGGGTGGTCGTCACCGCCGTGAAGACCCACCCGTCGAACCGCGCGTCCTTCGACTGCACGGCGCGGACGCAGCGTTCGGTGTCGTGGTGCATGGCACGCGTGGCCTGGTCGGCCGGAGTGGGTGACATGACCCCAGCATCCGCCATCCCCACCTCCGTCCGCTGGCGGAAATCCGACATCGACCTACGGCGACCAGGTGGCTGCCCGAGGACCATCCGACAGGAGGCGGTCAGCCGGGCGGGGCAGCGGTGCTGGGAACGGCGCTCCACCGGGGCGTCCCCGGCCGTCCTTCCGCCACCCACTCCCCCGGCCGTCCCGTCCCGCCCCGCTGCCGAGCGATCACCGGCCCCGTGCCCCGTCCCACTGCCGAGCGATCACCGCCACGTGCCCCGCCTGGCCTCGCCGAGCGATCACCGGCCCCCTGGCCTTGTCCCACCGGCAAGCGACCACCGGCCCCATGGCCCTGTCCCCGCGCCGACCGACCACCGGCCCCATGCCCCGCCCCACCGTCCCACCTACGGCACGCGCCCCGTCCACTCCCCTGTTCCGAACTTCTCCCGCGCCAGTTCCTCCGCCCGCGCCATCTCCGCCTCGGTCACGGAACCCTGCTCCAGCCCGTACCGCCCCCGGAAGGATCCGATCATCCGCTCGATGACGGCTTCCCGTGCCAGTCCCGTCTGCCGGCGCAGTGGATCGACTCGCTTCTTCGCGCTCTTCGTCCCCTTGTCGGAGAGCTTCTCCTTGCCGATCCGCAGCACGTCCGTCATCTTGTCGGCATCGATGTCGTACGCCATCGTCACGTGGTGCAGCACCGCTCCCCCGGCGTCGCTGACCATCCGCTTCTGCGCCGCCCCGGCGACCTTGCCGGCGTCGGTCGCGATGTCGTTGAGCGGTTGGTACCAGGCCTTGACGCCCATGTCGCCGAGCGCGCCCAGCACCCAGTCGTCGAGGTAGGCGTAGCTGTCGGCGAACGACAGGCCCTGCACCAACGCGGTCGGCACGGACAGCGAGTAGGTGATCGTGTTCCCCGGTTCGATGAACATCGCGCCGCCGCCGCTGATCCGCCGTACGACCTGGATTCCGTGCCGCTCCGCCCCCGCCGGGTCGACCTCGTTGCGCAGCGACTGGAAGCTGCCGATGACGACGGCCGGGGCGCCCCATTCCCAGACCCGCAGCGTCGGCGGGCGACGGCCGGCCGCCACCTCGGCGGTGAGGACCTCGTCGAGCGCCATGTGCAGGGCCGGGGACTGCGGTCCCTGGTGGACGAGCTGCCAGTCGTAGTCCGTCCAGTCGGTGGCGTGCGCCAGCGCCCGCCGCACGGCGACGGCGATTCCCTCCGCCGTCAGCCCGAACATCACCGTCCCCTCGGGCAGTGCCGCCTCGATCCGGGCGGCCAGTCCGGCGGCGTCGGTGTCGGCGGGCGCGCCCTCAAGGGCCCGGTTGATGGCGACGATCGCTTCGTCCGGCTCCAGGAAGAAGTCGCCGGCGACGCGCACGTTGCTCAGCACGCCGCCTTCCGGGCCGTCGCCGTCTGCCGTGTCGAGGTCCACGACGACGAGCTTGCCGCCGGGGACCTTGTATTCACCGTGCACCGTGTTCCGCCTCCATCAGCCCCGTAGGGGTGGTCGTGACCAGCGACAACGCTATCCCGACCCGGGACGTTCCTCACCTTCCGGACGGTCTGCCCACGGCGGACCACCCGGGCCGGTTGTCAGTGCGGCGTGCTTTGCTGGGAGGCATGATCGAGAACTCGCTTGTCGCCGCCGTCGAAGGGGCCGTCCGCAGGGCGGTGGCCGACGAGGTCATGCCCCGGTACCAACAGCTCGCCGCGCACGAGGTGGTGGAGAAGAGCGGCCCGTACGACCTGGTGACGGTCGCGGACCGGGGCGCGGAGGAGCATCTGACGGCTTCGCTCACCCGCCTGCTGCCGGGCTCGGTGGTGGTCGGGGAGGAGGCGGTGCACGCGGACCCGACGGCCTACGGGGCGATACGGGGCGCGGCCCCCGTGTGGATCGTCGATCCGGTCGACGGGACCCGTCAGTTCGTGCACGGGGAGCCGGGTTTCTGCACCCTGGTGGCGTTGGCCGTCGACGGTCGGGTGCAGGCCTCGTGGACGTACGCGCCGGCGCTGGCCGAGATGGCCGTGGCGGTACGGGGCCGGGGCGCCACGCTGAACGGCGTGCCCCTCAGGTCGGGCTCCCCCGCACCCGGCAGTGCGCTGCGCGTGGCCACGTCGCACCCTGACTACACGACCGAGGACCAGAAGAAGGCGTTGCGGGCGCTGGAGACGGAGGGCGTGCTTCCCCGGCCGTGCGGGTCGGCGGGCCTGGAGTACCTGGCCGTGGCCCGGGGTGAGCTGGAAGCGGTCGCGTTCTCCTGGGAGCTGGCGTGGGACCACGCGGCGGGGCTGCTCCTGGTGGAGGAGGCGGGCGGCACGGACCGTACCCGTACGGGCGAGCGCTACCGGATCGCGGGCGGCAACACGCTTCCGTTCACCGCGGCACGGGACGAGCCGACGGCGGAACGGGTGCGGGCGCTGCTGGCAGCGGAGGGCTGAGCGGCCGGGGTCGCCGGGGTCGCCGGGGTCGCCGGGTCAGGCTCCCCCGTACCTCTCGCACCAGTTCCTCCGCAGCACGTACCGCCTCCGGGTCGAGTCCGTGCAGGGCCGGCCCACCCGCTGGGTGAAGTCGGGCGGGGCGCAGGCCAGGCGGGCGGCTGCCGCCAGGGCGCCCTTCTCGTTGAGGCACCACGTGCGTCGCGGTAGTACAGGCCCAGGTCCCAGTCCGAGTCCGGACGGTGCGTGCCGCGTACGCGACTGCCGCCGAGGACCACGGCGCGTACGCCGGCGACGGTCGGCAGACGTTCGGCCATGGTGCGGATCGTGGGATGCACGGTGCGCGACCCCACCCCCGTCCGCCCCGCCGGTGCACGGGAATACCCTGGTGCTCCGACTGGTGAGCGCGTGAGGAGCCCGAGGTGTCGCCGATGCTGGATGCAGTGGTCGTGGGGGCGGGGCCCAACGGTCTGACTGCCGCCGTCGAGCTGGCCCGCCGCGGTCTTTCCGTGGAGGTCTTCGAGGCGAAGGACACCGTGGGCGGCGGCGCCCGCACCGAGGAGCTGACGCTGCCCGGCTTCCGGCACGACCCGTGCGCGGCGGTGCACCCGCTGGGCATCGGCTCCCCCGCCTTCCGGAACCTGCCGCTGGAGCGGTACGGGCTGGAGTGGCTGCACCCCGAGCTGCCGATGGCGCACCCGTGGGACGACGGCACGGCGGTGGTGCTGTCCCGTTCCGTGGCGGAGACCGCCGCCTCCCTCGGCGTACGGGACGCCGGTGCGTACCGGCGACTCGTCGCCCCGTATCTCGGCAGGTGGGACAGCCTGTCCCAGGACTTCATGTCGTTGCCGCTGACCGCGCTGCCTCGCCACCCGGTGACGCTGGGCCGGTTCGGGCTGACTGGGCTGCCGCCGTCGACCTGGCTGATGCGGCGGTTCCGCGACGAGAAGGCCAAGGCGATGATCGCGGGCCTGGTCGCGCACGTGATCGCGCCGCTGAACGGGCTCGCGACGGGCGCGGTCGGCCTGCTGTTCGCGCTCGCCGCGCACGCGAACGGCTGGCCGGCGCCGCGCGGCGGCTCCCAGGCGATCCCCGACGCGCTCACCGCGTACCTGCGCGACCTGGGCGGAGTCGTCCACACTGGTTTCGAGGTGAGGCGTCTCGACGACCTGCCGCCGGCGCGCGCCTACATCTTCGACACCTCGCCGACCGCGCTCGCCCGGATCGCGGATCTCGGCAACGTGTATGAGAACTACCGGTACGGCGCGGGCGTATTCAAGATCGACTACGCGTTGGACGGGCCGGTGCCGTGGACCGCCGAGGAGGCCCGCAGGGCGGGAACGGTGCAGGTCGGCCCGACGAGGGGCGAGATCGACACGGCCCTGCGGCAGGCGTCGCGGCAGGGCAGGGCTCCCGAGGCCCCGTTCCTGATCACCGCCCAGCCGAGCCTGGCCGACCCCTCCCGCGCGCCCGAGGGCAAGCACGTCTTCTGGGCGTACGGGCACGTCCCGCACAACTGGCAGGGCGATCTCACGGACGCGATCGAACGCCAGCTCGAACGATTCGCTCCCGGTTTCCGCGACCGCGTCCTCGCCCGCGCCACGGCGGGCCCGCGCGAACTCGTCGCCCGCAACGCCAACTACGTGGGCGGCGACATCGCCTGCGGCGCGTTCACCGGCCTCCAGGTCCTCTTCCGCCCGAAGCTGTCACTCTTCCCGTACCACACCTCGCGCCCGGCGGTCTTCCTCTGCTCGTCGGCCACTCCGCCGGGCCCCGGGGTCCACGGAATGTCGGGGCACAACGCCGCGAAGGCGGTCTGGCGCACGCTGCGCGCCACGGACGGCTGAGCCCCCTTCCCCGCTGCGGGGACCCTGCCCCAGGTCCCCGGCGCGGGGCGCCCGGCCCCCGTTCGCCGTGCCGATCCCCCGGCGCCACCCCACAATGACCACATGGACGACCTGGACCGCGCCACCGCCTTCGACTACGTCACCTACCTCAGGGCCACCCCCGACCGGATCTGGGAGGCGCTGACCGACCCGGCGTCCACCGCCCGCTACTGGGGCATGACGTTCGAGTCGGACTGGCGGGCCGGTTCGCCGATGGTCTGGCAGGGGATGGGGCTGGGCGGGAACGACCCGGAGCAGGTGGTTCTCGCCGCCGAGCCGGGGCGCAGACTCTCCTACACCTGGCACACCTTCACCCCCGAGTTCGCCGAGGCCACGGGCATGCCCCCGGAGCTGCACGCCGATCTGGCGGCGGAGTCCCGCTCGAAGGTGACGTTCGACATCGAACCGGCCGGGCCGACGCTGACCCGTCTGGTCACCGTCCACGACGGCTTCGACGAGGGCAGCACCGTCCTGTCGATGATCCGTGACGGCTGGCCCGCCCTGCTCTCCAGCCTCAAGACCTACCTGGAGACGGGCGACCCCCTGCCCGACCCGCAGTAGCCCGTCGGGGCGTGCGGTGCGCTCGTCCTCAGGCGGTCAGCGCCGGGATGATCGACGCCCCGTACGCGTCGATGGTCGCCTCCCGCGCGTCGTGCATGTCGTAGAGGGCGAACTGGTCGACGCCCAGGGCCCGTAGCGCCCGCAGCTTCTCGACGTGCGCCTCCACGGGCCCCAGCAGGCAGAAGCGGTCCACGATGTCGTCCGGCACGAAGGCGGTGTCCGGGTTGTCGGTCCGCCCGTGGTGCGCGTAGTCGTATCCCTGACGCTGTTCGATGTACGACGTCAGCTCCGCCGGCACGAAGCCGCTGTCCGCCCCGTACTTGCTGACCAGGTCGGCCACGTGGTTGCCGACCATCCCACCGAACCACCGGCACTGGTCGCGGGCGTGCGCCAGGTCGTCGCCCACGTAGGCCGGAGCGGCGACGCAGATCTTCACCTCGGCCGGGTCCCGCCCGGCGTCGGACGCGGCGTCGCGCACCGCCCGGATCATCCATTCCGTGAGGAAGGGGTCGGCGAGCTGGAGGATGAACCCGTCCGCCTTCGCCCCGGCGAGGGCCAGCGCCCTGGGCCCGTACGCGGCCATCCACACCGGGAGCCGGCCGTCCCGCACCCACGGGATCCGCACGGACTGCCCGTCGACCTTCGCCTCGCGCCCCTCTCCGAGGTCGCGGATGACGTCCATGGCTTCGCCGAGCCGGGCCAGGGTGTTCGGCCTGCGGCCGGCGACGCGCATCGCGGAGTCCCCGCGGCCGATGCCGCAGACGGTGCGGTTGCCGTACATGTCGTTGAGGGTCGCGAAGGTGGAGGCGGTGACCTCCCAGGTCCTGGTGCCCGGGTTGGTCACCATGGGGCCGACGATCATCCGGTCGGTGTGCTCCAGGATGCGGCTGTAGATGACGAACGGCTCCTGCCACAGGACGGCGGAGTCGAAGGTCCAGCCGTAGCGGAACCCGTTGCGTTCGGCGCGGCGCATCAGGCCGACGACCTCGGAGGCGGGCGGGTCGGTCTGCAGGACGAGTCCGAAGTCCATCGGCGCACTGGGCATGAGGGGTGTACCTCCTGGTTCAGGTACTTCGGGGGCTGGTTCAGGTACTTCGGGGGCGAACTGGTGGTGATCCGGTGGGTGGCGAGGCGGTGGCTTCTCTTCGGGGCCGCGGCGGGGCCCGCTCAGCGCGCGTACTGCGAGGTGGACCGGGCGAGATACCCCCCGTGCCCGGGACGGCCCTTGAACTCTCCCTGGCCGATGACCACTTCGCCCCGTGACAGGACCGTCTCCACCCGCCCCGTGATCCGTCGCCCCTCGTAGGCCGAGTAGTCGACAGCCATGTGGTGCGTGGCCGCGGAGATCGTCTGCTCGGCCGCCGGGTCGTAGATGACCACGTCCGCGTCCGCGCCCGGTGCGATCGTTCCCTTCCGTCCGTACAGGCCGAACATCCTCGCCGGGGTCGCGCACGCGATCTCGATCCAGCGGCGGCGGGTGAGGTGGCCGTCGACGACGGCCTGGTGGAGGAGGTCCATGCGGTTCTCCACGCCCGGGAGTCCGTTGGGGATCTTGGAGAAGTCGCCGCGGCCCCTCTCCTTCTGCCCGGTGAAGCAGAAGGGGCAGTGGTCGGTGGAGACCACCTGGAGGTCGTCGGTGCGCAGGCCCCGCCAGAGGGCGGCCTGGTGTTCCTTGGGGCGCAAGGGGGTGGAGCACACGTACTTCGCTCCCTCGAAGTCCGGCTCGGCGAGGTTGTCGGTGGACAGGAAGAGGTACTGGGGGCAGGTCTCGCCGAAGACCGGGAGCCCTTCCGTACGGGCGCGGGAGATCTCCGCCAGTGCTTCCCGCGCCGACACGTGAACGACGTACACCGGCGCGCCCGCCACCTGGGCCAGCTTGATGACGCGGTGCGTGGCCTCGGCCTCCAGCAGGGCCTTGCGTACCTCGCCGTGGTAGCGGGGGTCGGTCTCGCCGCGGGCCAGGGCCTGTTCGACGAGGACGTCGATGGCGAGGCCGTTCTCCGCGTGCATCATGATCAGCCCGCCGTTGCCGGCGGCCCGCTGCATCGCGCGCAGGATCTTCCCGTCGTCGCTGTAGAAGACGCCGGGGTAGGCCGTGAAGAGTTTGAACGAGGAGATTCCCTCGGCGACCAGACCGTCCATCTCCTTCAGCGACGACTCGTTGACGTCGGAGAGGATCATGTGGAAGCCGTAGTCGATCGCGCACTTGCCGTCGGCTTTCGCGTGCCAGGCGTCCAGGCCGGCGCGCAGGCTCTGGCCCGGGGACTGGATCGCGAAGTCGATGATCGTCGTCGTGCCGCCCCAGGCGGCGGCGCGAGTGCCGGACTCGAAGGTGTCGGCGGCGAAGGTACCGCCGAAGGGCATCTCCATGTGAGTGTGCGCGTCGACGCCGCCGGGGATCACGTACTTCCCGGTGGCGTCGACGACGCGGTCCGCGGTCCAGTTCTGGGTTCCCGGGGTGGCCAGCGCGGCGATGCGGCTGCCTTCGATCAGTACGTCGGCGTGGACTTCTTCGGCGGCCGTGATGACGAGGCCGCCGGCGATCAGAGTGCGGGTCATGCTTCGCACCTCCTCGGGAACGGGGCAGAGCGGGAAGGGGGCAGGGGGGCACGCGGGCGGGAGGAGGCGAACTACACGCTGTGCAGGGCGGCTTCGAGGATCGTGGCGCCCTCCTCCGCCTCCGCCACTGTCAGCGACATGGGCGGCGCGATGCGCAGGACGCTCGTGTTGTGGCCGCCGCCCTTGCCGAGGAGGAGGCCGCCGCCTCGGGCCGCTTCCTGGACGGCGGTGGCTGCTTCGGGCCACGCCTCGTCGGTGCCCGGCCGGGTGATCTCGATGCCCAGCATCAGGCCCCGTCCGCGTACCTCCCGTACGCAGGGGGTGGTGGCGCCGAGGGCGCGCAGGCGTTCCAGGAGGAGGCCGCCGACGCGGCGGGCGTTGCCCTGGAGGTCGTGTTCGAGGAGGTACGAGAGGTTGGCGAGGCTCGCGGCCATGGTGACAGGGGAGCCGCCGAAGGTGGAGATGGAGCCGGAGTCCAGGCAGTTCATGACCTCGGAGCGGGCGACGACGCCACCGACGGACATCCCGTTGCCGATGCCCTTGGCGAAGGTGAGGATGTCGGGCGGGCCGTTCTCGGCATGGGCCTGCCAGCCCCAGAAGTGGTCACCGGTGCGGCCCCAGCCGGTCTGCACCTCGTCGGAGATCCAGAGGATGCCGTGGCGGGAGAGGACTTCGCGGAAGGCTGCGTAGAGGCCGTCCGGTGGGGAGGTGAAGCCGCCCACACCCTGCACGGGTTCGGCGATGAGGGCCGCCACCTGGCCCCGGGTCTGACCGAGGAGGTCTTCGAGGTCGGCGACACACGCAGCCACGAACTCGGCGTCGGTGAGGTGGGCGAAGGGGCCGCGGTGGCGGACTCCTCCGTGCACGTAGAGGGTCTGGAGCGGCGAGAGGCTGGTCGGGGACCAGTTGCGGTTGCCGGTGAGCGAGACGGTGGCGAAGGAACGGCCGTGGTAGCTGTTGCGCATCGCGAGGATCTGGTGGGAGCGGCGGTACGCCGTTGCCAGCAGCAGCGCGGTGTCGTTGGCCTCGGTGCCCGAGGTGGTGAAGAAGACGCGGGCGTCGGGGATTCCGGAGAGGTGGGCGACCCGTTCCGCCAGGTCGATCATGGGGCGGTTGAGGTACAGCGTCGAGGAGTGGATCAGGCGGCCGGCCTGCTCGGCGACCGCCTTGCTGACCTCCGGGAGGGCGTGCGCGGTCATCGTGGTGAGGATGCCGCCGAAGAAGTCGAGGTACCTGCGGCCCTCGGAGTCGAAGACGTGGCGGCCTTCGCCGTGGGTGAGTTCGAGGGGCTGCTGGTAGTACAGCGCGAGCCACTCGGGCAGGACGGCCTGGTGGCGGGAGTGCAGGTCGGTCACGGCTGAACCAGTCCTTCGTACGCGTCGGGGCGGCGGTCGCGGTAGAACGCCCACTGCTGGCGCACTTCCTCGATGAGGTCGAAGTCGAGGTCGCGTACGACGAGCTCTTCCTTGGTGTCGCTCGCGGTGTCCCCCACGAACTTGCCGCGCGGGTCGACGAAGTAGCTGGTGCCGTAGAAGTCGTTGTCGCCGTACTCCTCCTGCCCGACGCGGTTGATCGCGGCGACGAAGTACTCGTTGGCGACGGCCGCGGCAGGTTGCTCCAGCTGCCACAGGTGGGAGGAGAGGCTGCGTGAGGTGGCGGAGGGGTTGAAGACGATCTGTGCGCCGCCGAGACCCAACTGCCGCCACCCTTCGGGGAAGTGGCGGTCGTAGCAGATGTAGACGCCCACCTTGCCGACGGCCGTGTCGAAGACCGGCCACCCCGCGTTGCCCGGTTTGAAGTAGTACTTCTCCCAGAATCCCCTGACTTGCGGGATGTGGTGTTTGCGGTACATGCCGAGGTAGCTGCCGTCGGCGTCGATGACGGCGGCGGTGTTGTAGTAGAAGCCGGACTGCTCGCGCTCGAAGACCGGGACCACGATCACCATGCCGGTCTCGCGCGCGAGGTCCTGCATGCGGCGGGTGGTGGGGCCGTCCGGCACCGGCTCGGCCCAGCGGTAGTGCTCGGCCTCCTGCACCTGGCAGAAGTAGGGGGCGTTGAAGACCTCCTGGAAACCGATGATCTTCGCGCCCTGCCGGGCGGCCTCACGGGCGTGTTCCTCGTGCTTGGCGATCATGGATTCGGTGTCGCCCGTCCAGGTGGCCTGGACGAGGGCGGCGCGTACGACGTTGGCCATGGCTCGTCTCCGTATCGAACCGGACGTCCCGCCCTTCCGACGGAACGTCAGAGACCTTCTACACCCGTAGAGTTGGGACGCTTCGGGACGCTGATCGAACGAACGTAAGCCTCGGCGGGGAGCGGGGCAAGACCGTCGCCGCCAACCCGCCGAGTGGATCACCTTTCACACCCGCAGGAGTGAAGGGCGGGGTTTACACCTCGATCGCGAACTCGATCACGAACGGCTCGCCCACCGGCCGTCGCACTCGCTCAGGTGCTCGAAATTTCGATCTTGATGCCGACGTGCGGTCGCCGGCCGCGGCGCACCAGGGTGGCGGGCAGGTCGGTGAGCCAGAACTGCCAGGTGTACTTCCGGGCGAGCAGCTTTCTGACGAACCGCAGCCCGTCCTGGTCGAGCACGGTGGCCCGGCCCTCCACGGTCGGCGCACCCTTCCTGAGGCCGCCCCGGGCGTCGCAGGGGGTGACGGTGACACGGCCGTCACGGCGGATCCGCTTGACCTTCCAGGACTCCGAGTTGGTCCACACGTAAAGGACGCCGCTCTCGCCGGCGACCCAGACGGGAGTGGCGACGGGCGTGCCGTCTTTCCGGAAGGTCGTGAGGCTGATGTAGCGGGTACGGGCCAGGGCCGACGTCAGGTCATCCATGCCCTGGACCCTACGCGGCCTCCTCGACCGGCAGCAGTGCGCAGCGCTGGAGGAGCTCGTCGAGGGAGAGGCCGAGGGTGGCCGCGAGGGCGGCGACCGTGAAGAACGCGGGGGTTGGCGCGCGCCCCGTCTCGATCTTCCGCAGCGTCTCGGCGGAGAGGCCGGAGCAGGCGGCCACGTCGAGCATCGAGCGACCGGTGGAGGCGCGGGCTTCACGGAGCAGCCGGCCGAGGCGTTCGCCGCGTGCGCGCTCTTCGGGGGTGAGGGAGGTACGGACCATGGCGTTATTCTAATACCTGCACGACCGGTATAGTAATTGGCATGGTGGAGATCAAGACGGATGCGTCCGTGGACGCGATGCGTGAGGCCGGCCGCGTGGTGGCCCAGGCACTGAAGGCGGTACAGGATGCGGCGTCGGTCGGGGTGACGCTGCGCGAACTGGACGGAGTGGCGAGGAAGGTACTGCGCGAAGCGGGGGCCGGTTCCCCCTTCCTGGACTACCACCCGGACTGGGCCCCGGTGCCCTTTCCGGGGGTCATCTGCGCCTCGGTCAACGACGCGATCGTGCACGGCGTGCCGGACGGTTACCGGTTGCGCGACGGCGACCTGCTGAGCATCGACTGCGGCGCGAGCCTCGGAGGCTGGGTGGGCGACTCGGCGGTCAGCTTCACGGTGGGCCAGGCGCGACAGGAGGACGTGCGCCTCATCGAGACGGCGCGTGAGGCGCTGGACGCGGGGATCGCGGCGGCCGTGGTCGGCAACCGCGTCGGCGACATCGCCCACGCGGTCGGCACGGTGTGCCGACGGGCGGGTTACGGCATCCCGCAGGACTTCGGCGGCCACGGCGTGGGACGCACGATGCACGAGGGGCCGGACGTGCCGAACGAGGGACGCCCCGGGCGGGGCATGAAGCTGCGGCACGGAATGGTGATCGCGATCGAGCCGATGCTGATCGGGGGCGGCGGGGACGACTACCGCCACTCGCCGGACGGCTGGACCCTGCGGACGACCGACGGCAGCCGTGCGGCGCATGCGGAGCACACGGTGGCGATCGTGGCGGGGGGCGCGGCGGCGCGGGTGTTGACGGCGCTTTAGGTGGGGTCGGCAGCCGGGGCGGCGCGTGCGGGTGGTGGGTGCGAGACGCGTAGGTGGGGTGGGCGGGGCGTACGTGGGGTGGGGGGACGCGGGGTGGGCGGGGCGTACGTGGGTGGAGGGACGCGGGGTGGGGGGTGTGCACCGCCCGGTGGGGGCAGCCCCCCTTGCCCGCCTTCCCTCAAGTACTCGGCTTCGCTCGTGCAGGGAGGCACCCCCGCGCCCCCGGGGACGGCCCCGCCGCCCAAGGGGGCTGCGGGGGCGGCGGGGTACGGAACGACGGAGGCGGCGGGGTACCGGGCTGCGAGGGCTGCGGAAGGCCGAGGCTAGTGGGGGGTGGGGTGGGTGACCATGGCTGAGCCTCCGCCGCGGCGGACCTTCTCCGCCGCGGCGAGCCAACGGCCGTCCGGCAGCCGCTGTACGCCCGTCGCCGCCCCGATCTCCGGGTTCGCCTTGAAGACGTGTCCGAGCGCTTCCAGTTCGGCCCGCACCGGACTGTTCCACAGGCCCGGCTCCAGCTCCGTCGTGGCGGAGTTGCGCTGGCTCGCCCTGGGTGCCGCGATCGCGTCGACGAGCGGCAGACCCCGGTCCAGGTGCCCGATCAGCGACTGGAGCACTGTCGTGATGATCGTCGCGCCGCCCGGCGAACCGAGTGCCAGCACCGGCCGGTCGTGCCGGTCGAGCACGATCGTCGGCGAGATCGAGGACCGCGGTCGCTTGCCCGGCCCCGGCAGGTTCGGGTCGTGCACCGCAGGGTTCGCCGGGGTGAAGGAGAAGTCGGTCAGCTCGTTGTTGAGCAGGAAGCCACGGCCCGGGACGGTGATGCCGCTGCCGCCCGTCGACTCGATCGTCAGCGTGTAGGCGACGACGTTGCCCCACTTGTCGGAGGCCGTCAGGTGGGTCGTGTTCTCGCCCTCGTACGTCGTCGGGGCGGCCTGTCCCGAACTCCGGCAGGTGCGCGACGGGTTGCGGGGGTCGCCCGGCGGCAAGGGACTCACCAGTACCGCGTCGTCCTTGATCAGGCACTCACGGGAGTCCGCGAACCGCTGCGACAGCAAACCCTTCGTCGGGACGTCCTCGAAGGCCGGATCCCCGACCCAGCGCCCGCGGTCCGCGAACGCGATCCTGCTCGCCTCGATGAAACGGTGCAGGTACTTGGCCTGCGACGCCCTGGAGAGGTTCGTCCGTTCGAGGATGTTCAGCGCTTCGCCCACACTCGTGCCGCCCGACGAGGAGGGGCTCATGCCGTACACGTCGAGCCCCCGGTAGGACACCTTGGTCGGCTTTCGCCGCTCGGTCTCGTACGCCCGCAGGTCCCGCTCCGTCAGGTCGCCGGAGCGCACCACCCGGGTCGCCTTCGGGTCGACGGGGGGCTTGCGCACGGTACGGACGATGTCGCGGGCGAGGTCGCCCCGGTACAGCGCGCCGACGCCGTGCCGGCCCAGTTTCTCGTACGTGCGGGCCAGGTCGGGGTTCTTGAACGTGGAGCCCACCACGGGCAGTCGGCCGCCCGGCAGGAAGAGCTTCGAGGAGTCCGGGAAGTCCCGGAAACGGGCCTCGTTGCCTTCGGTCTGCGCACGGAAGGTGGCGTCGACGGTGAATCCGTCGCGGGCGAGGCGCTCGGCGGGCTTGAGGAGGGTGCGGAGCGGCTTCGTGCCCCAGGCGTCCAGCGCCGCTTCCCATGTGGCGGGCGTGCCCGGGGTGCCGACGCCTCGGCCGCTGGTCATGGCCTCGGCGAACGGGATGGGCGTACCGTTCTCGACGAAGAGGTCCTTGGTCGCGCTGCGCGGGGCGGTCTCGCGGCCGTCGATGGTGTGCACCTTGCGGGACTTGGCGTCGTAGTGGACGAAGTAGCCGCCCCCGCCGATGCCCGCCGAGTACGGTTCCGTGACGCCGAGCGCGGCGGCCGTGGCCACCGCCGCGTCGACCGCGTTGCCGCCGGCCCGCAGGACCGCGATGCCCGCCGCAGAGGCGTCGGCGTCGACGCTGGCGACAGCGCCTCCGTAGCCGACCGCGACCGGGACCTTGACCGGCGGGGCGCCGGAGGAGCCCGTGCTCGACGGGCTCGCGCTGCCCGGCGGGGCCGCTGCTCCCACCGTGACGACTGCCGCTGTCGCGGCCAGCAGGGACAGTGCCCGTACGGCGGGCCGGGTGGGTCGACGCATGCGTACCTCCTGGCGAAAGGCGTCCGCGCAGCGTAGCCGCACCGCCCTCGCCCCGCCAGGGACCCCGGGTGCGTCTGCCGCCTCGGCCTGCACACCACACGACTGCCACGTCCGTGGCACCGGTCGCACGACGGTCGCGTCCATGGTGCCGGGCCACACGACTGCCATGTCCGTGGTGGCGGGCCGCACAACGGCCGCGTCCGTGGCATCGGGCCGCCCCCGACCCCATACGCGCGCATCGCACTGCTGCCCCGCGTGGGGCCCGCGGGCACCGGTGAACCCGTGCGTCGCCGTCGGCCACCGGCCTGCGTGTCCGTCACGTCACCTAGGGTCTGGGCGCGCTCGGTGACACCGGCTTGCGCGCAGCGCGTTTCGCTGGTTCGGTGTCGCGGCCCCGACCACATCAACCGACGGACAGTTCCAGCGACTTGAGGCCGTTGATGAAATGCGAGACGAGGCGGCGCGGTGGGGCCGCCAGTCGGTAGGGACGGGGCATCACGCGTAGCGCCTCCTCGTGCAGGACCCGCAGTTGCAGGCGGGCGAAGTGCGCACCGAGGCAGACGTGCGGGCCGTCCCCGAAGGACACGTGCGGGTTGGGGTCCCGCTCCAGGTCGAGGTGGTGCGGGTCGGCGAAGACGCGCTCGTCGTGGTTGGCGGAGGCGTGGAAGACCACGATCTTCTCCCCCGCACGCAGCCGCTGTCCCGCCAGTTCGGTGTCCACGGCCACGGTGCGGCGGAAGCTGAGAACGGGCGGGTGCCTGCGCAGCAGCTCCTCGACCGCCCTCCGCACGTTCCGTGGGACGAGCCGCTGTTGAGCTTCCGGGTCGCGAGCCAGCTCCAGGAATCCGCCGGGCGCCGCACTTCGTACCGTGTCGTTTCCCGCGACGGTCAGCAGGAAGAAGAACATCTCCCACTCGGGTCCGTCGAGCCGGGTGTCGTCATCCGCGGCGTGGGCGAGCACCGTCATGACGTCGTCGCTCGGATGCCTGCGCTTGTACGCCGCCAACTCCCGGGCGTAGGAGAACATGTCGCCCAGCATGGCGGGTGAGCGCGGATTGACGGGGCGCCCGTCGGGCCCGCGTACCACCGCGGCCTGCTCGTCCGGGTCCTGATAGGCGATGACGCGCTCCGTCCACGCCAGGAGGAGGGCGCGGTCGCTCTTCGGCACGCCGAGCAGGTCGGCCAGGTTGAGGAGGGCGTAGTCGTCGGTGACGGAGGCGACCAGGTCCAGGACTCCGTCGCCGTTCTGTCGCGCGTCCTGGACCGCCGTTTCGAGGAGGCCGCGGGCGCGGGCGCGAACCCTTTCCTCGAAGCGTTCGGTGCGGCCGGGCGTGAAGGCCCTACCGACGAGCCGCCTCAACCCGCCGTGTTCTGGCGGGTCCTGATTGAGCATCATGCGCCGGATGAACGGCAGGTCCTGCGGGTCCGGGTCGCGGATCTGGGTGGCGCCGAGCCGGGACGAGAAGGTGCGGGCGTCCTTGAGGACCCGTACGACGTCGGCGTGCCGGGTGACGGCCCAGAATCCCGGGCCGGCGGGCCAGCCCAGCACCTCGTACTCGTCCTGCCAGGCGACGGGCTGCGTGTCGCGGAGCTGCCGGTAGGCCGCGTGCGGGATGCCCCGGGCGTACAGGCGCGGGTCGAACACGTCCGGGACCTCGAAGACGTCCGGGACCGAGGGCGGCTCCCCGTGCGACGCGGCCCCCTCCCCGACCCGCACTTCGCGGGCTTCCCGCATCACTTCGAGCCGTCCGCCCGCAGGAAGTCCTCGACGGTGCGCAGAAGGTGGAGCGGCGTCTCGTCCATGGCGTAGTGGCCCGCACCGGGAAGCTCCACCAGTTCGGCGCGCGGGTACCAGCGCATCCAGGTCTGCCGCATCACGTCGGCGCTCAGTGCCGGGTCGAGCGCGCCGACCACGGCGAGGGCCGCGCGCTCGCAGCCCTCGACCTCGGCATGGAAGTCCTCCCCCGCCCAGGAGTCCAGCCAGGCGCGGAGCGCCTTGGGGTCGCTGCGGTCCACGGACTGCTGCACCATCCGGTCGAGCCAGGCACGCGGGCGCACCCCGCCGGTGGTGTCGTCGATGATGGCGCGCCGGTTCTCCGGGTGCTCCGCCGCTCCGGCGAACAGCTCCCACGCGTCGGCGGGGAGGGGCATCCCGCTCGCCGGTACGGGTGACACGCCCACCAGCCGACGCACGCGCTGCGGCGCGGCGGCGAGGACGCGCTGGGCGACCGACGCGCCCATGGAGTGCCCGACCAGCGAGAAGCGGTCCCAGCCGTGGCGGTCGGCGAGGGCGAGGAGGTCGGCGGCTCCCTCGGCGGTCGTGTACGTGCCGGGAACCTCCTTGGCCTCGCCGTATCCGCGCAGGTCGACGAAGGCGTACCGGAAGTTCACCAGGTCCAGGTCCGGGAGGACGGCGTTGTAGGCCGCACGGTCGGCCAGCCAGCCGTGTACGGCGATCACCGGGTGGGGGCCCTCGCCGACGAGGGAGTGAGGCAGCACGAAAGCGTCCACGGAGGCTCCGAATCCACGTGGTCTGCGCGCCAGCGGTGTGTGACGCCGTTCCTTACGGTGGACTGCCGCCGGGTCCCGTACAAGACCGCCCGCACGAGAGCCCGGGGGGCATCGAGGGTGCGCACAGGGCTGCCGGGTCCGCACCGGGCGCACGGGCCCAAGGGGCCGCTCGGGAACCGTCGGGGGGCTCCCGTGGCGCGGGCCGGCGCGCCGGCACCGGTCGGCATTCCGCGCAGAGCGGGCGAACCGCGCAGCTGGGGCCTTCGTTGTCACAACGAGTAGCCCTTCAAGGTTCACCCACCGCCCGCGACGGGAAAGGGGGCTAGTGGGCGCGGGGGTGCGTCGCCGCGTGTCAAGGCTCAAGTCGGTCGATATCAGGAGGCGGCATCATGACCACAGCGGCGACGAGTTCGCAGCTCGCGAACTTGATCCGGGCGAACATCAAGCCTCGAACCGAACGTTTCGCCTTGCGCGAGCAGGCCGGTATCGCGCGTTTGGGCACGTTTGCCGGAGGTTCACAACCGGGGGCCGTCGAGATATCGGGACGGGCTGCCCTGGCCGCGACTCCGCGGGAGTTTCCCGCGCCCGACGGCCCGGGAAGGGCACGTCTGGAAGCGCTGGAGCAGTCGTTGGCTCTCGTACAGGAAGCCTTCCCCCTCATGGAGACCGATGTCCGGCTGTGCCGCCTGCTGGCCGGGATGCTCGAAGGCGCCTGGCTGGAGCGCGCTCGGGCCCACCCGGGAACCCCGGCCACGCCGCCGGGCGATGCGTGCGACTGCGCCCTCTGCGGGCAGCTCCCCTCACCGCCGCAGCGTCACCTCTCCGACTATTCCTGGCGCAGGAGCAACGGCCGTCCGCTCGCCGTGAAGACCTGGCCCTTCCGGCAGGAGCTCGACAGCGTCCTCATGGGCGGCTGGGTCTGGAACAGGTCGCTCCAGGACGCCGATACGGGCCGTGACCTCAGGTTCCGGTACGAGGACGACTTCCCCTCCTTCCTTGAGTACAAGCGTTCCGCGAGCGCGGTGGACATCACGGGCACCGCTCTGCGCATCCAGAAGAGCCTGGCCGAGAACTTCAGCTTCAACGGCGCCCGAGCCCTGATCAGCGGCCTGTTCATCGCACACAAGCGCTCGGTGGACGAGTACTGGATCGGGCGGCACCGCGAGGGCGCGGTCACGCTTCCGCAGTCCACGCCGCTGGATCTCACCACGTACGCCATGCTCCAGATGCTGGACTGCGAGTGGTGGCACGTGGCGCCCGACGAGGAACTGTGGCTCGAGGAGAACCTCGCCGTCCTCGCCCTGTCCCGCGTGGTGGACGACATGGTGGACGCCAGGGCGGACGCCGTCACCGGAGAGATCAACAACCTCTGGCTGGCCGCCATGCCCACCCATGACAAGGCGGTACTGGCCGCCTGCGTCCTCGCCCAGATCAAGTACATCTGCATGCCGGAGTCCCGGGGGGTCCTCTACAACAGCACCCTGGTGGCCAATACGGCCGCCTGGATGGGCCTGGCCGGCCGGCACGCCGTGTGGTTCGACGGCATACCCTCGGGACTGGCCCCGACCGACGACTGCCTGCTGTGCGGCCTTGAGCCCAACTCGTGTGCGGGACTGCTGACTTCGGGCGTCACCCTGCGCATGGGCTGCCGGCCTCGGGTGGACACGCTCGGGCCGGCCGCCGCCGTGCTCTCGGAGCGCTGCCGCACCGCGCACCCCCAGGCGTGGCGGCTGTTCCACCAGGAGCTCTCCGTCTTCGAGGCACTGCACGGGGAATGGCACGGCGACGTGGAGCCGTGCTGGGAGATCCTGCGGCGCACGTACGTGGCGGCCGTGGTGTCCGCCGAAGCGCACCGGGCCGGTGCGCGCGACATCCAGGCGGACTCCGCGCCGCTCGGCACGTCGCTGTTCCACGTCCTGAACGTCGGCACGCCCGGCTGGCAGGAGAACACCGTGCTGCTCAACTACATGTTCGGCTGTGCGCACCCGCACTTCTTCTGGGCCGCCCAGCGCTTCGCCCCGACGGCCATGGGAGGGGACTGGGTCGACGGCTGAGGCCGGGCAGCGTGCCGGGCGAAACCTGAGAAGCGGCCCGCGCGACGGCGAGCCACGCCACCCGGTCGGCCGCAAGGGGCCGTAGGGACCGACGTCCAGGGACCTTGGTCCTCACCCCTTGCGGCACTTCTCACAATGTGCCTCCGGTGTTTGGCGCAACCGTCCCGTTCCGGATTACCTCCTCCACAGAGAGACAGACAGGACACACGCCACGCGCCCCTCCGGAGGTTTTCCCGTTGACTGACACCCGCCGTCCGCACCCCCGACTCCGCTCGGCCGCCCTCACGAGCACGGCTGTGCTCGCCGCAGCCGCGCTGACCGCCTGCGGCGGCGGCTCGGGGGCGGGCTCCGGTGCCGCGAAGGCCGCCGAGACACCGCGGACCAAGGTAGCCGTGAACCTCTCCGGCGAGCAGGCCAAGGCGGGTGAGCCGGTCAAGGTCTCCTTGACCGAGGGCGACAAGCTGGACGGCGTCACCGTCACGGACGCCAAGGGCGGCACGCTGACCGGCCAGATATCCACCGACGGCAAGTCCTGGACCTCGGCCCGCACGACGTCGCCGGGAACCCGGTACACGGTCGAGGCGAAGGCGGCCGGCGCCACCGCCACGAAGGCGGAGTTCGGCACGGCGGTCGCGGACAAGGTCAACAAGGTGACCCTGGCACCCGGCAGGAACACCACCGTCGGCATCGCCCATCCCCTGTCGATCGTCTTCGACAACCCGGTGAAGAACCGGGCCGAGGTCGAGAAGCGCCTCAAGGTCACCACGTCGAACGACACCGAGGGCTCCTGGGGCTGGATGATGGACTACTCCGGCAAGGACCGCGTCGACTGGCGGCCGAAGGAGTACTGGAAGTCGGGCACCAAGGTCTCCCTGAAGGCCGACCTGAACGGTGTGGACTCCGGGAAGGGCGGCGGCTGGTTCGTCCGCGACTACAGGACGAACTTCACCATCGGGAAGAACCAGGTCGTCAAGATCGACCTGGACGGCCACCGGCTCAAGCTGGTCCGCGACGGACAGCAGGTCGAGGACGTGGCGATGTCGGCGGGCACTCCCGGCGGCAAGAAGGCGTCCTGGCGCGGGAAGACCGTCCTCATGTCGAAGGAGGGCACCATCAACATGCGCTCCGAGACGGTGGGCCTGACCGGCAGCGACAGCTACGACAAGATGGTCGACTACTCGATGCGCCTGACCTGGTCGGGCATGTACGCCCACGCCGCCCCGTGGAACAAGGCCTACTTCGGCAACACCAACCGCAGCTCCGGCTGCATCGGCATGAGCACCTCCGACGCCAGGTCCGTGTACGACCAGGTCCAGGTCGGCGACCCGTTCGAGGTGACCGGCTCGGCGGCCAAGGGCACTCAGGCGCTGAACAACGGCTACGGAAACTGGAACGTCTCGTGGGCGGACTGGCAGACCAGGAGCGCGCTCAAGGGCTGATCGCCCCGGCGGGCGGGCGGGCCGCGGCATCCCCCCCACGCTCCCCGCCCGCCAATCGTTACCCTCGTGTGACTCACCGGCCAGTTACCCCAGGTAAGTCTCCCCGGTTACCGTCAGGTCACTTTGCACCAGGCGCACCGAGGAGCGACACATGGGACACCCGCGTACGACCCCCACCGCAAGGACCCTGCGCACCACCGCCGTCGGCACACTCTCCGCCACCCTGCTCGCCGGAGCCGTCGGCGTCGCCGCCCCCGCCCAGGCCCTCCCCGATGCCACGCGGGCCGCAACGGACGCCCGGTCTGCCGCGGCGAGCGGGGTGCGCTTCCACGACATCCCCGGCTCCGGCGGCATCACCCTCAAGGGCAACGTCTTCACCCCCGCCGGCACCGACGGCTCCCGTACGTACCCGGTGATCGTCCTGCCCACCAGTTGGGCGATGCCCCAGATCGAGTACGTCGCCCAGGCGAAGAAGCTCGCCGACTCCGGCTACGTGGTGGTGAGTTACACCTCGCGCGGCTTCTGGCTCTCCGGCGGGGAGATCGAGGTCGCGGGCCCGGAGGACATCGCCGACGCGTCCGCCGTCATCGACTGGGCCCTGACCCACACCCCCGCCGACAGAGACAGGGTCGGCATGGCGGGCGTCAGTTACGGCGCCGGCATCAGCCTCCTGGCCGCCGGACACGACAAGCGCATCAAGGCCGTCGCCGCCCTCAGCGGCTGGGCGAACCTCATCGACTCGATCTACGGCGGCCGCACCCAGCATTCCCAGGCAGGTCTGCTGCTCGGCACCGCGGGAGCGCTCACCGGCCGCCCCAGCGCCGAGCTCCAGCAGACCCTCAAGGACTTCCTCGGCTCCAACCTGGCCAAGGAACAGGACATGATCGCCTGGGGCAAGAAGCGCTCCCCGGAGACGTATCTGCCGCAGATCAACCGCAACGGCGCCGCCATCATGCTCGGCAACGCCTGGGGCGACACCCTGTTCTCCCCCAACCAGTACGCGCGGTTCTACGAGAGGCTGACGGGGCCCAAGCGCCTCGAATTCCGGCCGGGCGACCACGCCACCGCCGAGGCGACCGGACTGCTCGGCCTGCCCAACGACACATGGACCAGCACCCACCGCTGGTTCGACCACCACCTCAAGGGAGTCGACAACGGCATCGACCGCGAACAGCCCGTCCAGCTCAAGTCCCGCACCCGCAGCGGCTACGAGGGCTACCCGGACTGGAAGTCGGTCGGCGCGAACCAGCGGAAGTTCGCCCTCGACGGCACCCGGACGATCCGCGCCAACGTCGACTCCGGCGCCAACGGCGGCCTGGTCCTGCTCTCCAACCTGCTCGACCAGTTCGTGAAGCTGCCGCCGATGGCGTCGATTCCGCTGCTTCCCCGGTCGTACGCGTCGGTCTGGCAGTCACCGCGGTACACGAGCACCCAGGAGGTCCGCGGCACCGCGAAGTTCCACACCACGCTCACCAGCAACAAGGAGAGCGGCACCCTCGTCGCGTACCTGTACGACGTGGGGCCGCTCGGCCTCGGCAAGCTGGTCAGCAATGCGCCGTTCACCTTCCACGGGCAGCCGGCCGGCAAGCCGTTCCCTGTGGACCTGGAACTGAACTCCACGGCCTACGACGTCCCGGCCGGCCACCGGCTCGCGCTGGTGGTCGACACCGTCGACCCGCTCTACATCGAGCACAACCCGTCCGGCGCGCAGCTGACCTTCTCGTCTCCCGCGGCCGACCCGAGTTACGTGTCGGTACCGCTTCGGAACAAGTGATCCCCGGCTGCTGCCGGACAGACGTCGTGCTCTCTCCAGTGGGGCGTCTTCTGTTGAGCCACCGCCTGCCCGGCAGCAGCGTCCCCGCCTCGACCGGACCGATGTCCACGGCCTCCGTCCTGGGTCGGCGACGCCGCCGCCCGGCCGCGCAGTTGGCGGACCAGGAGAGCAGCATGCCCTCCCGACGCAGACCGGCGACATCACCAGCACCACGGGGATGAACGGCACATCGTAGTCGAGAGGGGACGCGATGAGCTTTCCGGCGTGGAGAAACCCGCACAGGTGGTCGGACATCCCCGTGAGGTGTCCCTCCGCTCGACCGCCGGCCGCCCGGTGGTGGCGGGCGGCATCGCCCGAACTGCCCGCGGCACCAGGACGTACGTCATGACCTGTGCCTTGCGCATGCCCGGCGCGCGCCGCCACCCGCCGGACGCGGTCCACGGAGTTCACCGTGGAACGGAACACCTCCGTCGGCGCCGAGCCGCGGCAGGGGGCGGGTCCGGGCCACCAGCGCGGACAGCGGCTGGACCCTGAGCGCCACGAGGACGAAGGCTGCCCTCCCTGCCGCGGGCGACGGCGAAAGACGCGAGCACCGCCGTGACGAGACCCTGAAGGACGTGCAGGTCTCCGAAGCACCTGTTGACGTTCCGGAGCTCGATCAACGGATCGACGGCCATACGCTGCCCCACCCACTCTCAGCTGTGTCGAGGTCAGCGCAAACTATCCACCCGGAAAAGGGACTTCACACCCGACACGCACAAGTGGGGTAAGGAAGACATAAGCCCTATTTACGCGGTTGACGCGCGGCGTTGACGAACCGGGCGCCCGACGTGGCGCGTCAGAGCTCGGACGCCTCCGCGTACACCTGGGAGAGTTCGGGGGCGCCGGTGGCCGCCCAGTCGAGACCCGCGCCGACCACGTCGACCTCCCGGCCGGAGGCCAGCATCACGACGGGCTGCCCGCTCGGCCACAGGTGCCAGGACGCGCCGGGTACGGTGCGCACGATGACGGTGCCGAGATAGAGACCGGCGTCGTTGCCGAACCAGGGCAGCTCTTCCGGATCGTCGCGCCAACGCGGCGGGAGCTGGTCGAGGGCCTCCAGGGAGGCGGGCGTGTCGTCCAGTTCGAGACCGTGGTGGGCGGCTCGGACACGCAGCAGCTCGCATTCGGCGAGGAGTTCGGCGATGCCTTCCTGATCGGCGCCGTCGGAGGTGTCCAACGCCGTGGCATGCGCCGGACCGAGGCGCTTGCGCCAGGTGTCCAAGAAATTCATACCGCTCAGGTTCGCACCCGGATGGGTGCGCGGACCACAGGCGCGCGGATGTTGACGCTCCCGGGGGCCCCGCTGGGAAGCCCCCGGGAACGCCACGCGCCTCAGAGGTCGAGGTCCACCACGACCGGGGCGTGGTCGGACGCGCCCTTGCCCTTGCGCTCGTCACGGTCCACGTAGGCATCGCTCACGGCTCCCGTGAACGGCTTGTTCCCGTAGACCAGGTCGATCCGCATCCCCTTGTTCTTGGGGAATCCCAGCTCGCGGTAGTCCCAGAACGTGAACGGGTGGTCGTACTTGAGGGGGCGCGGCATCACGTCGCTCAGGCCCGTCTCGCGCAGGGCGGCCAGGGCCGCGCGCTCGGCGGGAGTGACGTGCGTGGCGCCCTCGAACAGTGCCGGGTTCCAGACGTCGTCGTCGGTCGGGGCGACGTTGAAATCACCCAGAACGGCGAACGGCCGTGTCCCCGCCGCGTCTTCGGCGACGGCGGCCTTCAGCGCCTCGAACCAGGCCAGCTTGTACGTGTAGTGGTCGTGCGCGACCTCGCGGCCGTTGGGCACGTACACCGACCAGAGGCGCAGCGGCCCGCAGGTGGCGGAGACGGCGCGGGGCTCCTGCACCCCGCCGTACTCGGGGCCGCCGGGCAGTCCGATGACGACGTCCTCCAGGCCGACCCTGGAGAGCAGCGCCACGCCGTTCCACCGGCCGTCGGCGTTGACCGCGGACTCGTAGCCGAGCTCGCGCAGCTGGGCGGCGGGGAACTGTTCGGCGGTCGACTTGGTCTCCTGGATGCACAGCACGTCCGTGCCGGTGCTCTCCAGCCAGGCGAGCAGCCGTGGCAGTCGGGCGGTGATCGAGTTGACGTTCCAGGTGGCGATGCGCATGTCCTCAACCTACTCTTCGGGTCCGACAGTGGGGGTGCGTGGCGGCTTCCGCCCGGCGTCCGGGCCGGTCAGAGCCGTGCGGACTCCCCCGGTGCCAGTCGGTGGTGCTCCGCGCCTCCCAGGGCACCGATCTGGCCGTCGTAGATGGGTCGGGCGAGGTCGGTGAGCAGGGCGTCGTGGATGTCGTACGCGCGCAGCGGCTCGACCTCGCGGACGTAGTCGATGACCTCGGAGATCTTGCTCCAGGGGGCCATCACGGGCAGCAGCAGGGTCTCGACGGGATGCTCGGGGACGGTGAGCGCGTCGCCGGGGTGGAAGACCGAGCCCTCCACCAGGAAGCCGACGTTGGTGATCCGGGGGATGTCCGGGTGGATCACGGCGTGCAGTTCGCCGTGCACCTGGACGTCGCATCCGGCGGCGCTGAAGGTGTCACCGTGGCCGACGGTGTGAACGCGGCCGGGGAACGCGGCGGAGAGCTTCTCGGCGACGCTGCGCAGCGTCCAGATCTCGGTCGCCGCGTTGGCCTCCAACGCGGTGCGCAGGTGCTTCTCGCTGAAGTGGTCGGGGTGCTCGTGCGTGATCAGGATCGCGTCCGCGCCCACTGCGGCGTCGGCCTCGCTGAAGCCGCCGGGGTCGACGACGAGGGTGCGCCCGTCCCGTTCCAGGCGGACGCAGGCGTGGGACTTCTTGGTGAGGACGAGGCGGTGCGGGTTGTCGCTGCTCATGGCTTCCATCCTGCTACGGCTGTGGGGTGGTCTCCTGTCGGACCACTTCGCGGGCGGTCTCGAAGGCCGCGTGGGCCGCCGGCACACCGCAGTACACGGCCGTCTGGAGCAGCACCTCGCGGATCTCGGCGGGAGTGAGCCCGTTGCGCAGGGCGGCGCGGAAGTGCGCGGCCAGGGCCTCCTGGCGGCCCTGGGCGACGAGGGCGGTGAGGGCGATGACGCTGCGCATGCGGCGGTCGAGACCCTCCCGGGTCCAGACCTCGCCCCAGGCGTAGCGGGTGAGGAGCTCCTGGAAGTCCCCGGTCAGCTCGTCGGCACCGGCCAGCGCCTCGTCGACGTAGGCCTCGCCCATGACCTCGCGCCGTACCTTCAGCCCTTCGTCGTACGGGTCCCGGCGCGCGCCGTCGGCGGGCGCCGGCACCGCCTCGGGCTGCGGCACCGGAACAGCTGCCTCGGGGGCGGGCGCGGGGGGCTGGGCGAGCGGCGGGACCGGTGTCAGCAGGGTGGTGCCGGTGTCCTGCCACGCGCCGGTGAAGTGCCGCACCAGCAGGTCGGTGACCGCGGCCGGCTGCTCGACCGGTGCCAGATGGGAGGCTCCGGGCACGAGCGCCAGACGGGCGTCAGGGATGCCGGCCACCAGGGTGCGGGCGTCGGCGGGCCCGGTGACCTGGTCCTCCGCGCCGACCACGACGAGGGTCTCGGCGGCGATCCGCCCGAGTTCGGGGCGCACGTCGAAGGCCGCCAGCGCCTCGCAGGCGGCGATGTAGCAGCCCGGGTCGGTGGTCCGCACCATCTGCACCGCCCACTCCACTATCGCGGGCTGCGCGGCGGCGAACGTCTGGGTGAACCAGCGTCCCGGGGCGGAGGCTGCCATCGGGTCCATGCCGTTCGTACGGACGACGACGCCGCGCTGGCGGAACTCGTCGGCGGTGCCGAACCGGGGCGAGGACGCGATGAGGGCCAGTGCGGCCACCCGGTGCGGATGGCGCAGAGCCAGCTCGGTGCCTATCGCCCCGCCGAGGGAGCAGCCCGCGTACCCGAAGCGCTGGACGCCCAGCTCGTCGAGGACGCCGAGCAGCCGGCCGGTCAGCTCCGCGACGGAAGCGGCGGGCTCGGCGGGCGCCCCGCCGTGTCCGGGCAGGTCGTACCGGAAGACCCGCCAGGTGCGGGAGAGCTCGGGAACCTGCCGGTCCCACATGTGCCATGTTGTCGAGAGGGAAGGGCCCAGAATCAGGACTGGAGCGTCTTCGGGCCCGTCAAAGCGGTACTGGAGGGTCTTCGTATGCGTCTCACTCACGCGACCACGCTCCCACGTCTCACATTTCTCTCACGACAGGGGTCGGGAGACCGGTCGGACCATGCCGGGTGTCCCCCGCCGAACGAAGATCTTCCACGTCCGGCTTCACGTACCGACGCTGCGTGGTCCTGACGTCGGTGTGCCCCGCTCATCGGGAAGAAGAGCCGCTTCCCGGCGAGCGCCTTCGTGTCCTTTTCCACCACCGCCTTGCTCCCCTCCCACGTGCGGGTAGGGGCCACGGGATTCATGCCTCGACATCGTCCGCAGTGAGCTCCTGGAGCCGGACATGTGCCCCGGCCTGCCCCGGACACGGTCCAGGGTCGCCCTGTAGGCGGAGATCGTGGTCTCCTCCAGCTCTCCCGCCTACCCGAGGATTCCTTCACGAATGGCTCGCAGTACGGCGTTCGTGCGGTCACGGGCTCCGAGCTTGACCAGGATGGAGGAGATGTAGTTCTTCACCGTGCCCTCGGCCAGGCGCACCAGTTCGGCGATCTGGCTGTTGGAGTAGCCTTCGGCCACCAGCCGCAGTACCTCGATCTCACGGCCCGTGAGGTCTTCGACGACGACCCCCGCGGCACCGCTGGGCTGTGCTCCGGACCGGATGTACCGCACCAGGCGATCGGTGATGGAGGGTCCGATGAAGGTACCGCCGGAGGCCAGCGACGCGACGGCCCGGGAGAGCTGGTCGACCGTGACGTCCTTGAGGAGATAGCCCTTGGCCCCGGCGCGCATGGCGTCGAAAGCCAGGGCGTCGTCGTCGAAGGTGGTCAGCACCAGGACGGGGATCTCGATCCCCTGCTCGTCCTGCTTCTTGAGAAACCAGAGCCCGTCATGGACCGGCATCTGGAGGTCGAGCAGGACGACGTCCGGGCTGTGGGAACGGCACGCTTGAAGTGCCTCGGCGCCGTCGCATGCCTCACCGATCACTTCGATGCCGGCAAGCTCCAGCAGGGTGCGGATGCCTTGGCGGACCAGGGTCTGGTCGTCGACCACCAGTACGCGCGGAGCGGTGTCTGTCACTTCCGCAGTCGCCGATCATGTGTCGTCGGCAGCCGGGCCTCCACAGTGAACTGTGGTGCGGTGCGGACGGTCAGGTGTCCACCGAGCGGCTTCAGGCGCTCTTGCAGCCCGGTGAGGCCGTTCCCCATGGTGATGCTGCGTGGCGTCGTGCCGTCGTTGATGCCGCTCAGGGTCAGCGTTCCGTCCTGCGACTGCACCGTGAGCGCCAGTTCGGCGGCCCCGGCACGCTTGATGGTGTTGGTGATGATCTCTTGGGCCACTCGTACCAGGACCGCCGATTTCTCTTCGTCGGCTTCCACCTCGGCGTGGACCTCCACGTGGATCTCCAGGCTGGGCACGGCGCGGGCCAGTCGTTCCAGGTCCTGTTGCAGGTCGGCCTGGCTGGGCACCCGCAGCTCCCCGACCGTGCTGCGCACGTCGGAGAGCACGTCCTTGGCCATGCCCCTGGCCCGCCGGAGATGTTCCAGGACGGCAGGGCCTTCGCCGTGCTGGGCGGCCTCCCTCTCCAGGCGGTGCTGGGCAGCCGTGAGCTCCAGGCTGAGCACGGTGAGCTGGTGGCCGAGCGAATCGTGGAGCTCCCGGGAGATGCGCAGCCGCTCGGAGGCGGCGGCGGACTCCTCCAACAGCACTCCTGCCGCTTCCAGTTCCAGATTCTTCTGCTCCATTTCGGCCCGGAGCAGGGCTTCTCGCGACATCGCGTAGGCGGTGGAGACCACGGCCAGGTGAACTATGAGGTAGAAGACCGCGGACGCGATCGTCCTGATGAGACCCGCGCCGGCGGCCCACGCGTAGGCAGAGGTCACCAGGCAGTTCAGCAGCACCACACAGAGAACCCACCCCATCGGAATCAGGTAGGTGCCCATGGCGGCGATCACGATCAGCAAGGTCACGACCATGCTGCCGCTGGAGGACACGGTCATCAGCAGCACCCATGAGGTGAGCACCGCGCAGCCGTAGAACAGCAGTTGGCCGGTGCGGCCGGGCAACCGGCTGACCGACAGGTTCGTGGCGACGAACCACACCGCCAGAATGGCGGACCATGTCCAGGCCGGCATCGCGAGTTCGTATATGGCCAGGGTGAGCACGCCGATGACCAGACTGAGCCCCACGATCGCGTGCCGAGCGAAGTCGTCGGCGCGGCGTCCGTCCTTGTGGCCGACGGCCACCGTGACCGGGGTGTGGATCATAGCGATCGAGCGTACCCGAGCACGGGGACGGCCCACAGGTGCCGAAAGTCATGGTCGAGGTCATGACCGTCGGCACCTGCGGGAGGCGGACCAGGCTCACCAGACTGATCCGCATGAGCGGTGAAACCATGCCTCTGGCCATTGATGCGCAGCATCTGGTCAAGCGGTACAAGGACAAGACGGCAGTCGACGACATCAGCCTGCAGGTGCCTGTGGGGGAGACTTTCGGTGTGCTGGGCACCAACGGGGCCGGCAAGACCACGACCGTGGAGATGATTGCCGGGCTGCGCCGGCCCACGAAGGGCAGTGTGCGGATCCTGGGCCTGGATCCCTTCAGCAACGGGGCCGAAGTGCGTCAGGTGCTCGGCGTCCAGTTGCAGGAGGCCAACCTGCACGACGCCCTGACCGCTCGTGAGCTGGTGGATCTCTACCGCAGCTTCTATCCCAACCCCCTGGCTGCCGACCGGGCCCTCGCCATGGTGGAGTTGCAGGACAAGGCCAGGACCAGGTTCAGCAGGCTCTCCGGAGGACAGAAGCAGCGGCTCTCCATCGCCCTGGCGCTGATCGGTCGGCCCCAGGTGATCATCCTCGACGAGCTCACCACCGGGCTGGATCCGAAGGCGCGACGCCGGGTGTGGTCGACCATCGAGTCGTTGAGGGATCAGACGGTGATTCTGATCAGCCACGCCATGGACGAGGTGGAACGGCTCTGCGACCGGGTGTTGATCATCGACGCCGGACGCGTCATCGCTCGTGGCAGCCCGGCGGAACTCAAAGCACAGGCCTCGGCCCACTCCTTGGAAGATGCCTTCGTGCAGCTGACCGGCAAGGCGCTTCTGGACGAGGAGGAAGAGTACCGATGACCGCCACCACCACGTCCCCTGCTGTCCACACCCGTCGGCCGGGGCTCCGGGCTTGGCTTCGGATGATGCAGGCCGAGGCGAGGATGATCACCCGGGACCCCGCGAACGTCATCATTCCGCTGGCTGTCCCTGTGCTGCTCCTGGTGATGAACGGGCTCTCGCTGAAGAACCCCGGAGAAGAGGTCCGGCCCGGAGTCACCGTTCTGGACTTTCACACGGTCCCCGTGGTCCTGTCCCTGGTGGTGACCATCATCGCGGTGATCAACTTCCCCGGCTACCTGGCCACCTACCGCAAGACCAAGGTGCTGCGCCGCCTGGCGGTCACCCCGGCGTCTCCCGCGATGGTGCTGGTGGCTCAGATGGCGGTCACCTTCCTCCAGATGCTCTTCGGCATCGCCCTCGCCCTCGGGATCGCGCTCCAGTTCTTCGATGCCGCCCTGCCCAGTGAGGTGCTGGTGGCCGTACTGGTCCTGCTCGCCCTGTGTCTGGCCATGTACTCCGTGGGAATGATCGTGGCATCGGTGGCTCCCACACCCAACGCGGCAGTCGCCATCGGCCTGGTCGGCTTCTTCGGCATGGCTTCACTCGGCGGCATGTTCGGCCGCATGGAGAACCTGCCCGAGCGGCTGGCCGAGATCGGTTCCTGGCTCCCCTTCGGCGCCGCCGTCGACGCCTTCCAGGCCGCATGGGTGGGCGAGACCGTGGCGTGGCAGAACTGGGCCGGCCTCGGAGTCACCACGGTCCTCGGCGTCGCTGTGGCTTCCGCACTTTTCCGCTGGGAATGATCGCGGCGACGTCGCTGACCGGACGCCGCCGACCACGGGCCCGGCCTACTCCCTGAGCTGTTCCCGTCCGATGTGAGCGTCGCTTCGCTGTGGGGCATGGACGTGGTGGAACGGCTGGTGCCGGACGAGTTGTGGGAATTGTTCATACGGGTGGTGCCGTCGGCGCCGACGCAGCCGCAGGGGCGGTGGCCGACGGCGGTACGGCGACCGGGATGTGCACCTGGCGGCAGTTGCCACCGGTGTTCGGGCCGTCCGGACCGACCGCGCACCGCCGCTTCACCGAGTGGTCCCGGGCCCGGGTGTGGACCAAGCTGCACCGACTTGTCCGGGACGATCTCGGCTCCCACCGCGAGCTGGACCGGACGCGGTGCGCGATCGACTCGGTGCCCATGCGGGCGCTGAAGGGCGGGAGCTGACAGGGCCGAATCCGTACTCCCCGGCCTCGGATGTTCGTGACGGCTCGTCAGCCCTGCCGACGGGCCGTCTCGGTGTGTCGGCGCACGTGCGCCGGGCGGGCGGCGGGGCATGTTTGCGGAGTGGGCGGCGTGTGGAAGGCGTGGAATCCACCACCCCGAGCCCTCAGGGGCCAGAAGGAGCACGACATGCGTGTGCTGTCCCTCGTCTGCACGTTGAGTCCCTCCCCCCAGCACTCCAGCAGCCAGCTCCTTGCCGAACAGGTGGGCGCGGAGTTCGAGAGACTGGGGGCCGAGGTGGAGACCGTACGCGTCGTCGACCACGAGGTACGACCCGGTGTCGGCCTCGACATGGGCGACGGCGACGCCTGGCCCGCCCTGCGCGAGAAAGTGATGGCCGCCGACATCCTGCTGCTCGCCACCCCCATCTGGCTCGGCCACCCTTCCAGCGTCTGCCAACGGGTGCTGGAGCGTCTGGACGCCGAACTCTCCGAAACGGATTCGGCGGGCCGTCTGCTGACGTACGGCAAGGTCGCCGCCGTGGCAGTGGTCGGCAACGAGGACGGCGCGCACAAGGTCAGCGCCGACCTCTTCCAGGGCCTCAACGACGTCGGCTTCTCCCTGGCGCCCGGCGCGGTGACCTACTGGGTGGGCGAAGCCCAGCAGGGCACCGACTACCAGGACCTCGACGAAACGCCGGAGGCCGTGGCCTCCACCACGCACACCCTCGCCGTGAACACCCACCACCTGGCCGAACAGCTCCGCCGGGCGCCCTATCCGGGTTCCTGACGCGGCTCAGCCGCTCCCCCACGGCTGACACCGCTGGTGGTGCCCCGTCCGCAACCGACACCGGAACCTGACCGCACACCGTTCGGGTGGTCACCCGATCGGCTCAAGGAGAACGAGTCGGCGCGTACGGACCCGGCCGGTGGCCCCGGGCAGGACACAGCCCCCGCACGACGCGTGCGGGGGCTGCCAGGCGTTCCGCGGCGGGGGCGTAGCCGGTTCTCCGGGGTCACCGAGGCGGACGCGGCCGGAGGTCAGACCTGGCCGCGCCAGGCACCCGTCTCGTGGCCGCGCTCCTCGATGAACGTCTTGAACCGCTTCAGATCACCCGTGATCTGCCGCTTGACGACGCCGAGCTTGTCGCCGACGTTCTCCGCCAGACCCTCGGGGTCGTAGTCGAGCTGCAGCATCACCTTGGTCCGCTTCTCGTCCAGGCGGTGGAAGGTGACGACGCCGGCCTGCTTGACCTCGTCGCCGAGCGCCTTCCACGCGACGCGTTCGTCGGGGATCTGCTCGGTGATCTCCGCGTCGAACTCCCGGCTCACGCCACCGATCTTGGTGACCCAGTGCGTCAACGTGTCGGTGCGCTGCTCGATGCGCTCCACGCCGTCCATGAACTGAGGGAACGACTCGAACTGCGTCCACTGGTCGTAGACGGTACGCACCGGCACGTCGACCTCGACGGACTCCTCGACCTTCGACACAGCCACTCCACCTTCCTCGTCCTCTTCGGCCCGGCAGGGGCGCCGGACCGGATGCGGAGGGTTTTGTTCTCCTCCGCTGCGATGCTGTTGCCCGCTTGCTTCCCGTTCATGAACCCACAGGTGCATAAAGTCCACAACCGGCGAAATCGGCTCGCCGAGCGGGTGGAAGTGCGGCGTGTGGGAGAGGAGGGAAAGGGCAACCGTACGGGGACCACGCGGGCCGGGGCAGCTGGACGGCCCGCTGTCGAGTGGTGGCCCGCCGGGGAGAGACGGAGTCTGGTGTGGTGACTCGCCCTCACGGGGAGCCACGTGAGCACGCACCGCATGCGCTACGGAGGACCTGTGACGACCGTCTACGCCCCGCACTCCTGGCCGGACTTCGGCAGAGTCGTCCGGCTGCCGGGCGTGTACGCCCCGCAGGCCGACAGCCGCCTCCTCGCCGAAGCCCTCGGCCGCGAGGACGTCACCGGCCGGGACGTCCTGGATCTGTGCTCGGGCAGTGGTGTGCTGGCCGCCCATGCCGCCCGGCTCGGCGCCCGGGTGAGCGCGGTCGACATCTCCCGTCGTGCCGTGCTGACCGTCCGCCTCAACGCCCTGCTCGCCCGGCAGCGGGTCTCCGTTCACCGTGGTGACCTGACGAGCGCCCTGCCCGGCCGGACGTTCGACCTCATCGTCAGCAATCCGCCCTACGTTCCCGCCCCCCACGCGGCGCTGCCCGGCCGGGGGCGGGCCCGTGCGTGGGACGCCGGCGTGGACGGCCGGGCTCTCCTGGACCGCATCTGCCGCCTCGCGCCCGGGGCCCTGCGCCCCGGTGGGACGCTCCTGCTGGTCCACTCGGCGACGAGCGGGGCCGAGACGACCGTGCGGCGTCTGACGGAGGGCGGGATGCGCGCCGGTGTCAGTGACCGCGTACGCATCCCCCTCGGCCCCGTCATGCGGGGGCGCCTGGACTGGCTGCGCGAGCGGGGGCTGCTCGCCGCCGGCCAGGACACGGAGGAACTGGTGATCGTTCGTGCTGTCAAGCGCTGACCGGCTCCGCCGCACCACCACCGGCGGCAAGGGGCCGTTGCCGGTCGAACGAACTGCCCGGACCCATGCCTCCCCTGCCGACGTCCGGTCCCCTCCGCTGCTCCGCACGGCTCCACCCTTCCGACGGGCGACAGTTGCCGTCACGGCGCTCCGGCCCCTCCCCTCCCCCGCCCTCGTGGGTGTACCGACGAAAGGCCGAGCGTCATGCTGATACCCCGCCCGGACATCCTGCGAGACCTCCTGTCCCGCTATGCGACAGCCCGGCTGGCCTACGCGGAGCACCCGAGCGCGCACACCCTGCTCGCTCTGGAGAACGTCTCCTACACGCTGTGCGTCACGACGGCCGCGACAACCGTCCCGCAGGCCCTCCGCACGGCAGACGCACTGCTGGCACGGGCGAACCCGGCTTGCGCACACCAGGATCCGTCGCCACTCGCGAGATGACGTGGCCGGGCCCCGGCTCGCGAGGCCCGTGCCGCCCGACTGCTGCAACCAGGGCGGCCGTCCCGCCCGCACATGAGGACAGATCGTGAACGTCATGCAACCGGAGGCCGCCGTGGATCGTCGGACACACGAGAAGAACAGCCCTCTGCACAGGGTCCGGAACGCCTTCCGCCGTACGAGCAGGGACTACTCGCCGCAGGAGGACCGCCACCTCGGCGGGCACCTCGGGGCCGTCGTCGCGTTCGGCGCGTACACGGCCGCCTGGGGCGCGGCGGTCGCCGCGCGGAGGACGAAGCTGCCGGAACGCCCGCACCCGCAGGACCTTTTGCTGACCGCGACCGCCGTGTTCCGTCTGGGACGGCTGCTCAGCAAGGGGTCCGTCACGAGTCCGCTGCGCGCGCCGTTCACCCGCTACGAGTCGGCGACAGGACCTGCCGAGGTGAGCGAGAGCCCTCGCGGGGGCGGCGTCAGGTCGACCGTGGGAGAGCTGGCCACCTGTCCCTTCTGTCTGAGTGTCTGGCTGACGACGACCTTCGCCGGAGCGCAGCTGCTGTGGCCCCGTGCCACACGCACCGTGACGGGCGCCCTGACCACCTTGGCGGTGGCCGACGCCCTGCAACTGGGCTACGACTGCCTGCAGCAGAAGAACACCGAGTGAGACGTACGCACGGCCCCGGCCGCGCGGTCGTGCTCTGGCCCCTCCAGGTACGGGTCGGTCAGGCGGGCGGCGCTGCGCGCCTGCCCTCTCGTGAACCCGCGTACGCGGCCACGCGCAGGGACTCCAGGCGCTGGACGGGACGAAAGCCCGGCAGGGAGGCGGCGTACGGGTCGAACGCCACTTCGTCCGGCCCGGACCGGAAGGGCTCGGCACCTTTCTGGAGAACCAGGCGTCCCCAGGGCAGCCAGGCCGATGCCTTCCCGACGCAGAGCACGAACTCCGCGGGACGGCGTGTCAGGGCCGCTCCCACCGCTGCCGGGTCCACGGGAACGCGTGGCGTTCCGGGGACGGGGAACGCGGCCACCACTCCTCGGTTTCCGCCCACCTCGTAGGGCAGGAGGGTGGTGTACGGGCCGCGCGTGGCGGACGTGCGCGGAAACGGCAGGTGGCGGGTCCACCGGCCACGACCGCTGCTCGTGAGGAGCAGTTCCAGACAGCGGCCGGGGCCGTCGGCGTCCTCCACCCGCAGCGCGAGCCCCAGGGCGTCGGGCAACGGACGCGGCAGCCCGGCAGCCAACGACCAGCGGGCCGTCACCGGGTAGGAGCCCGGAGCGTCCAGCCACGGCACCTGCCAGGACGTCTCGTGCCCGGGTACGACCAGGCGCCCCGTGACGATCACCCCCGCGGGGTGCAGGGCCCGCCGGTTCCCCCGGCTTCGGGCGGCGGCCCGCGCCGCGCGGAAGGCGAGGCGGTCGAGGATGTTCATCCAGCTGTCCGTTCTGTGGCGGAGGGCGTCGGCACGCTGTCGCGCGCGTCAGGGCATCGCGTACCCCGTCGTACCGTTCTGCGGCGCAGGGCGTCGGCACCGTGTCGCGCGCGTCATGGGATCGCCTACCCCGGTGGCACCGGCCCATCTCTCCGCCATCCGTGGGGGTGACGGAGGCGTGGTCGCCGACGGGCGCGGCCCGGACCGTCCGCGCCGGCAGCGCAGGTCGGGCCCCTGGCCGGCGGACGCCCGGTGGGTGGGGGCGGCACTCCCGGTGCGTGCGGTGGTTGTTTTCGTCGCCGCGAGCGGGAACAAGAGTCTCCAACCTAAGGAGACTGACGTGGCACGTGATCGGATGGGACTGGCCGAGGTGCTGGCGGCGGCGGAGGATGCCGCGCCGGTGGATTCCTTGGATGTCGTCGCGCGCAATCTGCGCGACCGGTTCGGTGCGCGATACGTGTCGTTCCTGTTCCTCGACGTCGTCGGCCGGCGCCTGCTGCGGGTCAACGAGACGTCGGGCGCCGTGCAGGAGCACCGTGCCGAGCAGGTCCCGCTGCTCGGCAGCGGCGACTACGACGAGGTCCTGCGGGCGCAGAAGCTGGTGCGGGCCCCGGTGAACGGGCACGGGCAGCGGGTGCTCGCACCCGTCACCAACCGCGGTGACACCATCGGCGTCCTGGAACTGTTCCTCGCACAGGTCACCCCGGACGTGCTGGAGCAGGTGCAGGAAGCCGCGCACGCGCTGGCGTACATCCTGGTCACCGACCGCCGCTTCACCGACCTCTACCACTGGGGCAACCGCACCACCACGGTCAGCCTGGCCGCGGAGATCCAACGCCAGCTGCTGCCCTCCGCCCCCTCCTGCGAGGGCGACCAGTTCGCCCTCGCCGCGGCGCTGGTCCCCGCCTCGGACATCGCGGGCGACACCTACGACTACAGCCTCGACAACGACACCCTGCATCTCTCCGTCACCGACGCCATGGGCCACGACGTCAACGCCTCCCTCATGGCGACCCTCCTGGTCAACGCCTCCCGAGGCGCCCGCCGTGCCGGAGTCGACCTCGCCGAACAGGCCCGCCAGACCCACCAGGCCCTCCTCGACCACGGGCGACGCACCTTCGCCACCGGTCAGCTGTTGCGCGTCTCCCTCGACGGCTCCGGCGCCCAGCTCGTCAACGCCGGCCACCCCTGTCCACTGCTGCTGCGCGAGGGCGAGGTGACCGCACTCCAGTTGGCGGTGAACCTGCCCTTCGGCGTGCTCGGCCAGGGCCGCTACGAAGTGCAACACCTCGACCTGCGCCCCGGTGACCGCCTCGTGCTGCACACCGACGGCATGCAGGAACGCGAGGCGGAGGCGGTCGACCTGCCCGCCCTCCTCCGCAAGACCGCCGCCGAGCACCCGCGCGAGGTGGTGCGCACCCTGGTCGCCGCGGTCTCCGACGCCTACAACGGCCCGCCCAGAGACGACGCCACCGTCCTGTGCCTGGACTGGCACGGTCCCCGGACCACGCCCCCGCCGCGCTCTTCGCACCCCTGAACCGAACCGGGGCGGGGCTCCGCCTCCGCGGAGCCTGCCGTGTGCGCCTACGGCTTCTCGCCGGGGACGGCCAGGTAACTCTCGCCGAGCAGCCGCAGCACCGGGTGCTCGGTGCGCAGTTCGCGTGCGTCGATCGCGGCCAGCGGACGCACGCCGATGCTCGTGTTCGTGGCGAACGCCGCCACCGAGTCCTTCGCGACGGACGGCGTGATGTCGACGATCCGGTGCTCGGCGTGCTGCTGGAGCAACGCCATGGTCACGCCGGGCAGCACCGGGGCACGCGGCCAGAGCACGGTCCCGGCGGCGTCGACGAAGCCCACGTTCCAGGTGCTGCCCTCGCTGACGCACCCGTCGCGGCCGACGAACAACGCGTCGTCGAATCCGGCGCTCTGCGCGACGCGGCGGGCGTGCAGGGAGCCGAAGAGTCCCACGTGCTTGACCTGGGGGAGATCGCGTTCGTACGGCACGCTCATCACCCGCAGCGGGTCCACGGGAAACGCGCCGGCACCGCGCACGGACACCAGGATGTGCGGCTGCCCGGCGTCCACCGGACGCATCAGGTCGACCTGGGGGTCGTACACGGTGACGCGTACGGTGCACGGTCCGTCGCGTCCCTCGACGCCCTGCCGCACGTAGTCCCGCACGCGCCCGCGATCCAGTTCGGCGCCCCACACGATCCTGCAGTCCCGCACCAGGCGTTCCAGGTGGAGGGAGAGGCCGCGGATCCCGCCGTCGGCGTCGACGCGCATGGACGTGAAGTGGCCCAGGTTGATGAAGGCCAGCGGGAGCAAGTCTGCGGCGGTGACGGGTTTTCCGTTGAGTGTGACCATGCCGCTCAGCATGTCAGGACGTCGATTGCGCACGGTCCAGGCGCTGTTGCCGACGCGGTCGCGCACGGCGAACTCACGTGTACACGTCCGGGGCGTCCCTACGAGTTTCACTAGCCCGGCGTCCGTAGCCTCGAAAGCCTGGTGACGGGTGAGGGGTGAAATCATGACGTCCAACGTGGGAACGGGCGTGTCCGGGCTGCTGGCGTGGGTCGGCGACCTGCATTCGCTGAACTCCGTTCTGGCCTGGGAGCCCTCTTCCGATGCCGTGGCTGGGTCTCCTGCCGGGGCCGGGCCGATGAGCGACCACGCGCAGTGGTCCGCCGCTCTGACCGGCTTCTGGCCGCGGCTCGATCGTGCGGTGTCCGTTCCGACCAAGACAGGTTCTGCATGATCGAGCGCATTCTCCCCGGGTCCGTCATCGGCGTCGAAGCGTTCGGTGATCCACCCGAGGCTTTGCTGCATCCGCTGGAGGCCCTGGTGGTACGGCAGGCGACCGACGCCCGCCGGCGGGAGTTCGCCACCGGGCGGTGGTGCGCGAAGCAGGCGCTGACGGGACTTCGTGTCCCCGAGGCGCCGTTGCTGCCCGGCCGCCACCACGCCCCCTGTTGGCCGGCGGACGTCGTCGGGAGCATCACGCACTGCGTCGGGTACCGGGCGGCCGCCGTGGCGCGCAGCTCGGACGTGCGCATGCTCGGCGTCGACGCGGAGCCCCATGCGCCTCTGCCCGCAGGGGTGTTGGAGAGCATCGCGCTTCCCGAGGAGCAGGCGATGGTGTGGGAGCTGCACTCCGTCGCGCCGGGTGTGCACTGGGACCGACTGCTCTTCAGCCTCAAGGAGACCGTGTACAAGGCGTGGTACCCCGCGACCTCCCGCCGACTGGAGTTCGAGGACGCGCGCATCTCCATCGACGCACCGGCCTCGACGTATTCCGCCCGGGTCCTCGTGCCCTCGCCGTTGCGGCAGTCCGGGCGGCCGCTCGACCGGCTGGACGGCCGTTGGCTGGTCAGCGACGGCCTTCTGGTGGCCGCGCTCGCGGTGCCCGCGGAGGACGCGGCCAGGGCGGCCGGGCCGTGCGGCACCGGCTGCTCCCAGCACGCCCCCGCGGCGACTACTTGACGAAGTCCTCGACCACCTTGGGAGGCCAGACACCCACCTTCAGTACGCCCATGGAATAGGCGCGCGACACCAGCGCCGCCCGGTTGGGCACCCGCAGCTTACGGAAGAGGCAGGTCACGTGGTATTCGACGCCCTGACGGCTGAGATACAGGCGCGCGGCGAGCGGCACGGTCGAGACGCCCGCTGCTATCCCTTCGAGTATGCGGGCGTCGACCTCGCTGATGATCTTCTTGCGGCTGGGCATCACGTCGGCGTCCACGGGTTCTTCGTCGGAGGCCATCGTCACCCAGATCGCGGACACGTCCGGCGTGCTGCTGCGCACGGCGCAGGCCGAGAGTGAGGCCGTGAAGGCCTGGCCGTCGGATCCGACGGCCAGCATCTCGCTGGTGAAGCGGTCACGTCTGCCCTCGGTGAGCCCGGCGAACTTGCGCAGCAGCGGCTGCTGCGCGCTGGGGTGCACCAGATCGGCGAACGGGCGCCCGCAGGGCTGCGCCGAGTCGCCACCGAACCGTCCGAAGAACTCCTGATTCGCCTGTTGCACCGTCAGACTGCGGTCGAGACAGACCAGGGGCAGCCCCGGACGGCCGAGCAGCGGTCCCCCCTCGGCCGGACCCACCGTGTCGACGGCCGGGTCCTGCGCCATGGTCTGCGCCACCTCTGTCTGCGCGAGTACGGAAGTCGCCATGGAATATCTCTTCCTTTCATGGCGTGAGATGTGCCGGAAAGACTAAGTGAATTCCCCCTGAGTCCATGCGGTCTCGACTTCGGGGAGACCCGCCAGAACTGAACTCTGCTGTGAAGACTATGTAGTTGCCTTTGTGCGGGTCAACGCTGGAGGGCTTTGCCGGATCAACACTGTGGTTCTCGCGCCCGGGGGTTCGGTACGGCTTCCGCACTTCGGTGGTTCGGTACGGTGCGGTCTCATTCCACCGCAGGTCAGCGGGGCTGTGGGGTACCGAAGGAGCCCTTGCGTCCGTACGGTACGGCCACCGAATCGAGTGCGGCGGACACCGCACCATGCACGCCGTACCGAAGTCGCACCTCTTCACTTAAGGACGTGTGGAAATCGTGCCGGCGCCCGCCATGAGGGCCACCAGTTGGCGACGCCCTGAAATCCCCAGTTTTCTGTAGGAGTTCGTCAGATGTTTCTCCACCACCCGGGAACCGACGCCGAGTTCCGTGGCGATTGCCTGGTTGGTCAGGCCGCCGCCGGCCAGTGCCGCCACTCGCGACTCGGTGGGGGTGAGAGACGGTGCGGGGCGCGCGCCGGTCGGGGCCGCCGGGTCGGGCCGGTCGCGCTCGGGTTTCCAGGGCACTCCGCAGGCCATGGCCAGTGCCGCCGACTCGCACTGCAGGTCCCGCGCCTCGGCTCCTGTGCGCACCGCACGGGACAGCGCCCGCAGGGCCTTGGCCAGTTCCAGCTCGTTTGCCGATCCGCGCAGCACGTGCACGGCGTCCCGCAGCAGGGCCGTTCCCTCGCTGTCGCCCCGAAGGGCGCCGCGAATCCGTTGCGCGCGCCCGATCGCGAGCGGGGCGCCCAGGATCCGGGCCTGGGCGTACTCCTCCTCGGCGAGCGCGCGGGCCGATTCCAGGTCGCCGCGGCGCTGCATGAGCCGTATCGCGCGGGGGCGCCAGGGGAACAGCACGGGGTTGCGCCAGCCCACCGCCTCCAGTTGACGCCCGCAGTCGAGCACGGTGTCCAGCGCCTTCCCCAACTCCCCGCGGCGCGCGTCCGCCTGAGCCTCCGTCAGTCGCAACAGCGAGGCGGCGAGCAGATCTCCCGTTGCCCTTCTGCTGCCGGCTCCGGCCCTCACCCGCTCGCCGAGCGCGGTGTCCCCGGTCTCCAGGGCTACGGCGGCCAGCACCGCGACGGCGCTCACCGCGCTGTCGCCGTGCCGTCCCCCTTCGGCGTGTTCGAAGGCCGTCTCCGCGTGCTCGCGGGCGTGTGCCAGCCGGCCCCGGGCCAGAAAGACCGTGGCGAGTTCGATCCGGGCGAGCGGGTCCTTCCCTCCGTCGCCCCCGCGCTGGTGGCGCTCGCGGGCCGCCAGCCAGTCGGCCAGTGCCTCGACCCGATCGGCTCCGGTGCACACCATCGTCAGCAGCGGCAGCACGGGCGGCGCACCCGGCCCGGTGGCCGGGACCCGCTCCAGGATCCGCCCGGCCAGCCGAGCGCCCTGGTCAGCCGGCAGCCGGCCGCTGAGCATGGCCGCGTGCAGGAGTACGGCGAGCAGCTCGCGCTCGGCGCCGGAGCCGATGGCGGGCTCCTCCGGCCGCTCGCGCAGTCGGCGTACCGCCACCGCGAGTTCGGCGGGATCCTGCCGGGCGCTGTAGCGCAGTCGGGCCTCCAGCCGCAGGGCCAGCTCGCGTGCCGAGTCCGCCAGCCGGTCCGGGGAACCGAGATCCGCGGCGGCCTCCCGGAGGATCTCCACCCCGGCGGGGCCGGCTGTGGAGAGGAAGTCGGGCGAAATGCGCAGGGCGGCCGCGGCGCGGTCGTGCGGCGTGTCCAGCAGGGCCACCGCCTGGGCGATGTGGCGCTCGCAGGCGGCACGGTCGTAGGCGTTCTCCGCCGTTGCCAGGTCGATCAGCAGTCGCGCGCGCTGCGCGCCCTGCTCGGGGCTGTCGAGCAGGGTCCGTCGCAGGAAGCGGGCCGCCTCCCGCGGGGCGCCCCGCCCGAGCGCCGCGTCCGCCGCACTGCGCAGTACCGCGGCGGACCAGTCGTCGCCCGGCGTGCCGGCGGCCATGAGCTGCGCGGCGACCTCCTCGACGGAGTGTCCCGTTTCGTGCAGGAGCACGGCCGCCCGGCCGTGCCAACTGCCGCGTTCGGACATGGACATGGCGGCCTCGGCCGCGTCACGCACCACCGGGTGGACGAATCCCGCGCCGCCTTCGGCCGCGAGCAGGCCGAGTCGGTGGAGAACGCCCAGCGCCTCGGTCTCATCGATCCCGTCGAGGCCGGCCAGCCGCCCGGCGAGCCCGGGAGCCGCCTGTTCGCCGAGGACCGCCATCGCGGCGGTCAGGTCGCGGACCGACGCGGTCTGTGCGCGCAGGCAGTCGGCGAGCCGTTCGCGGAGAGCTGCGGGGCACAGTGCCGTGACGGCCGGGGCGTGCGTGGCGCTGGGCCGTGCTCCGGCGGCGTCCAGGGCCGGCAGCAGGGAACGCAGGAACACCGGGTTGCCCCCCGATGCCCGGTGGCAGGCCCGTACGAACTCCTCCTCGCCGCTCTCGCCGAACTGCTCGCGCACCAGTTGCCCGGTGGCGGCGAACGACAGCGGAGCCAGCCGCGTCACCCGCGTGGCGGCGTCGGTCACCGCGCACACCAGCGGGTGGCGGGCGCGCAGGTCGCCGTCCCGCAGGGTGCAGACGAGGACGGCCCGCACGGCGTGCAAGCGCCCCGCGAGGTGGGACAGGAACTCCAGCGACCGGGCGTCGGCCCACTGGACGTCGTCCACGAGGATCAGCAGGGGCCGTTCGCGGCCGAGCCTGCTCAGCAGCGCGCACAGGTCGGCCAGGATCGTCTCGCAAGTCGCCGACGGGTCGTCCAGGGAAGCAGGCAGCAGCTCTTCGGCTCGGGGGCCTTCACCGGGCAGGAATGCGGCCGGGTGCGCGGCCGGGAGGTCGGGCTCGTCCAGGGCGTCGTGCCGGTAGGGGCCACCGGGCTGGTACGGAGCACCGGGCCCGTCCGGTGCACCCGGCTGGTACGGAGCGCCGGGCCCGTACGAGGGGTCGAGGGACAGGCTGTCGAAGAGCTGGTGCAGCACGCCGAAGGCGAAGTCCTGTTCCACGACTGCCGCGTGGGCGCGCATGACGCGCACGTTCTGGACGTCGAGGCGTCTGGGGAGTTCCCGCAGCCAGCTGGATCTGCCGATTCCCAGGGGCCCGGCGAACAGCAGAAGCGACGATCTTCCCCCGGCGGCTGCGTGCAGGGCGTCCTGTACCGACACCGTCTCGGCTGTCCGTTCGAGCAGCATGGGCTCATCGTCCTTCCGTGCCGCGCACGAGTACGCGGAGTTCTTCCCGGCCGCCGATCCGCAGGGTGCGGTAGACCCGGCTCAGCCGGAGCTCCACGGCACGCCGTGACAGGGACAGCAGTTCAGCGATCTGGGTGTTGCTGTGCCCGTGCGCGGCGAGCGTCGCCGTCCGGGCGTCCGCCGGTGACAGTTCGGCCCAGTCCGCGGGCCGGGAGGTTCCGGGTTCCTGCCCGGACGAGAGCTCCGCGCCGAGCAGCCGGGCGGTACGTGCCATCGGGCCCCTCGGGTGGATGACGGAGAGCGCCCGCAGTTCGGTCACGGCCGCGGCAGCAGCCTGCCGGCTTCCGTCCGCCGTGAGTTCGGCGGCGGCGAGATCGGCGAGCGCGCGCTGATAGGCGGGGCCCGCCGGGCCGCGGCCCAGCAGGCCCGCGGCGTAGCGGGCGCGGGCCGGTCCGTCGTGGGCGGCCGCCGGTCCGGCGTTCAGCTCCGCCCATCCGACCGGGCCGGGCGCCCCCCACGCGCGAGCCAGCCGCAGCTCCTCCGCGGCCAGCCGGTGTGCCTCGGCTTGCTGCCCGGTGGTGCGCAGGACCCTTGCCGCGGTCGAACGCCAGGGCAGCAGCGCGGGGTTGACGTGGTTGCGGTGCAAGACCAGCCGGCCGCATTCGCGCAGCAGGTGCACGGCCTCGGCGGGGTCCTCGGCGGCGGCGACCATGGCCCGTGCGAAGAGGAGGTGCGGCCAGTGCACGCTGTGGCGGGCGTCGTCGCCGACCGGCTCGGCGGCGAGGGCCGCGGCCCGTGCGGTGTCCCCGCGTTCCAGGTCGACGACGATGCGTACGGCTCGTAGCTGGACCGTCACCGCGGGGGGCGTGCTGGGCCGTGGCAGCGCGCGTTCGGCGGCGTCGATGTCCTGTTCGGCCGCGGCGAGCAGGCCCCGGCGCAGGTTGAGGTCGGCGCGCGCGGCGAGGACCCGGGGGGCCGCGATGCGTCGTGCGTCGGCCCGTATGCCGGTGAGCAGGGCGCTCAGTCCGGCGTCGGCCTCCTCGTGGTCGCCCGTCAGGCACAGTGCCTCGCACGCCGCGAGACGGGGCAGGACCAGGACGTCGCGCGCCGGTCGGGCGAGGGCGGTTCGGGCCAGGTCCTGCACGGTGGTCAGGCCCTCGCCGGCCAGGGCGAGCTGCCAGGCGCGGGGCCCGGCCTGGACGGGGCAGGCCGGTCGGGCAGGCAGCGGTGGCATCCGGGGGACGATGCGTTCGGCGTGTTCCCGGTCGGCCGGGTCGGCCGCCCAGAACAGGGCGACGAGGGCTTGCTGCTCCTCCGTCCCGGCGGCCGGGCGGGCCTCGGCGGCGGCCCGGCGCATCCCGTCGGTGTCCCCCGCCGCGAGCCCCAGGTCCAGCGCGTGCAACCGTACGGCGGCACGGGGGCCCTCGCGGGTCCGGGCGAGCTCGCCGATCCGGCGGATGCCCGCCTGGGGCGCGGTGAGAAGTTCGGCGGCGGCCAGGTCGAGCGTCGTACGCGAGTGCGGCTCCTCGTCGAGCGGTTCGCGCAGGGCGCGGGCCAGGAGGGCCGCCGCGCGGGCGTGGTCGCCCGCGCGCCGGGCCGCGTCGCTGCTGCGGTGCAGCACCGGGGCGGCCCAGGGGGCGCCCAGGGGGCGTGCGTGCAGGAGGAGTTGTCCCACTTCCTGGTCGGTGGCCCCGGCTCGGCGGGCGAGGCGGGCGGCGGCGGCGTGCAGGTCGGCCCGTTCCGCCGTCGCCATCTCGGCCAGGACGCGCAGTCCTGCCTCGGCGCCGACGCGGGGACACGCCTCGGCCGTTCGGACGAAGCCGGTGGCGTCCAGGGCCGCGCGCAGCCGGGCTTCCGCGAGGTGGCCGAGTCCGGCGAGGGCGCAGACGGCCGGGAAGTCGAGGACCTGTCCTGTCACGGCGAGGACGCGCAGCGCGGCGACGGTTTCGGGGGGCAGGCCACGCAGTACCCGTCCGATGTGGTCGTCCAGCACCACCCTGGCGAGCGAGGCGAGTTCGGCGGTACGGGAAGCGATCGGGAGATGCCCTCGGCGGGCGAACTGGCGCAGGGCGGCGTGGAGTACGGCCGGTGTCTCCGCGGATGCGCGCAGGGCGGCGGCGGTGAACTCCGGTTCGCCGTCGGCACCGCAGACGGTGCGCACGGTGCGTGCGGCGTCCGCGAGGGACGGCGGTGGCAGTGCGAGTTCGTGGGCTCCGTCCGGGTCGGGGGAGCCGGAGGTCAGACAGCGCCAGCCGCGTCCGCGTACGCAGGTGTCGCTGCCACTGGCCAGTACGGCCAGCGGGGTGGTGGCGGAGCGGCGTATCAGGGCGAGCAGGTAGTGCAGGGAGTCGGGGTCGGCCCATTGGGCGTCCTGCAGGACCAGGAGCAGGGGCTGTCGGCGGGCCGCGCGCAGCAGCGGAACCGGTCCGTGGTGGAGGCTCACCCCGAGGCCGGTGAGCAGTTGGGCGGCCACGCTGTGGCGCGTCCCGGACTCGGACGCGACCGCTCGCGCGCTCAGCACCCGCAGCCCCCGGGACCGGGCGAGCCGCGCGGCCCAGCGGGCCAGGGCGTTCTGCCCGTGGCCGGGGCGTCCGGTGAGGGTGATGACGCAGGGGTGTCCGTCGGCGAGACCGTCGAGCAGGAGACTCAGGGTGTCCTGCTCGCGGTGGTGGTGCGATAACCGGACGTCGGCGGGCAGTGGTGGGGTGGCGGGGGCCCCGGGGACCGGGAGGGCCGTGGGTGGCATGGGGGTGACCGGGCTCCGGTGTCGGTGGTGGGTGGGCATGCTGTCGGCCTGTCGGGGGCGGGTGCGTGCGGGGCCGCCGGGCTCAGCCGCCCGATGCGCGGGCACGGGCGGCGGGGGCGCGGAGGGTGGTGGCCAGGGCCGCCCGGCGCTGGACGCCCAACTTGCGGTAGGCGCTCGTGAGGTGGGTCTCGACGGTGCGCAGCGTGACGCACAGCGACTGGGCGGCTTCCCGGTTGCTGGCGCCGTTCAGGACCAGTTCCACGACCCTGCGTTCGGCTCCGGTGAGCAGGTCCTCCCGCGAGCCGGTGAGTTCCGGCATGCGCCCGCCCGCCGTGATGAGCAGCCGCCGCGCGCCGAGCGCGAGGGGCAGCGCCCCGCAGGTGAGGGCGAGGTCGACGGCGGAGCGCAGGTGCGGTCGGGCCTTCGCGCGGTCTCCCCGGGTCAGCAGGCGGCGGCCGAGCGCGAAGGAGGCTCGGGCCTGGACGGCACGGGCGGGCGAGGCGGCCAGGGTGTCGACGGCCTCGCCGAGCAGGTCGAGGCCCTCCTTTCCCGGCGTGATGACGCCCCGGGCGAGGGCGGCCGTGCCCAGGGCCTGCGCGGTGCCCCAGCGCCGGGCGAGTTCGCTGCCGTACTCGGCGTGGCCGCGGGCGTCCTGCGGGCGGTCGAGGGCGGCGAGGGTCCAGCACGCCTCGGCCCACCAGGGGGCGAACACGGGGTTGGCGAGGCCCGCTTCGCGCTGGGCACGGCCGCAGGCGAGCAGGAGGTGCAGTGCTCCTTCGCGGTCGCCCAGGGCACGGCGGACGCGGGCGCGGACCATCAGGTGGAGGTGCTGTTCCACCACGGGTCCGGTCGTCGGCTGCGGTTCGATACCGGTGAGGAGGTCCTCGGCGCCGGTGGCCTCGCCGCTGTCGCTGAGGGCCGCCGCGAGCACCAGTCGGGGCAGCAGAAGGCGCTGCGGGGCCCCGTCGGCTGCGGCGAGCTGCGGGGCCTCGTCGGCTGCGGCGAGGGCCGCGCGCGCGTCGTCCTTCGCCTCGGTGATCGCGCCGGTGCCGTGCAGTACGAGGGCGCGGGCCGACAGGGCGAGGGCGTCGGCCCAGCGGGTTCGCGGTTCGCCGGTGGGGGCCAGGGCGTCGTTCAGGACCGTGAGGGCTTCGTCGCTCTCACCGGCGAGGGCGAGGACCGTGCAGGAGGTGAGCACCGGCCAGGAGGCCCGGGAGCCGGCGGCCTCCACCGCCCGGCGGGCGTGGGTGGTCGCGGTGGCGCGTTCGGTGTCGTAGAGCGTGGCGACCAGCGCGCTGACGGCTTCCGCGTCGGCTTCCGCGTCCGCCGGGCGCGGGGCGGGCGGGCGGTCCGGCCCGGGTGGGCCCGGGGTGTTCCCGCGTTCGGCCGCACCTGTCAGGAGCAGAGCCGATTCGAGGGCCAGGGCGGGTTCCTGGAGGCCGGTGGCGGCGCGCAGCTCGGCCAGTACCTGTGTGGGGGCGCGGCCGTGGGGGACGCTCTGCCCGGCTGCCAGGCAGGTGGTGGTGTACCGCAGGGCCGCGGCGGCGCGCGTGCGGAGGTCCGGTGCCCGGTCGAGGGCGTCGTGCAGCAGGTCGAGGGCCGCGCCCGGGTCGGTGCGGGCCACGAGGCCCGCCAGTCGGATCCGGAGCTCGTGATCCTCGGGCGTGGCTTCGAGCACACGGCGCAGGTAGCACACGGCGTCGGTGGGGGCGCCGCGGTCCTCGGCGGTGGCGGCGGCGTCGGTGAGCAGCGAGAGCATCCAGGGCTCGGGGGGTACGGATGTCGCCAGCAGGTGTGCCGCTATGTCTTCGGCCGGGCGGCCGGCGTCGCTGAGCAGCAGGGCCGCCCGCGCGCGGAGCCCTGCGAGGGCTGCGGCGTCGAGTGGTTCGAGGATCGCGGTGCGTACGTCGTCACTGGTGAAGACGTTGCGGCCCGGCGCCAGGACCTCCGCGTCGCGCAGCACGCAGAGCGCGTCCTCGACCTGGACGACGGAGACGCCGGCCAGCGCGGCAACGTTGTCGAGCAGCTCCTCGCCGAGGATCGCCAGCGCCGTGGCAACGGGCTCCACCCAGCCGGGACTTCTCCCGAAGAGCGTGCGGACCGACCGTGCGACCAGTCGGGCGCCCAGTGCGGTGACGTGCCGGGCGCCGTCGAGGTCGGGCCGGACCCCGGCGCTGCGCAGTTCCGCCAGGAGCCGGACCGCGCTGCCCGGATTGCCGCCGGAGACGTCGGCGACCCGGGCCGCGAACGACGGTTCGACGGGACGGCCGAAGGCATGGCGGGTCAGTTCGCCGACGGCGTCCGGGCTGAGCGGAGTCAGGTGCACGGTGGTGCACGAGGGGTGGGAGGCGAACCTGGCCCACGGCGTGCTGTCGGCGGTGGAGGCATCGGTGCTGCGGGCCAGGATCAGCAGCAGCGGCAGCCCGTCGGCCCTGCGCAACAGGAAGTCGAGCCAGCGCAGGGTGTACGCGTCGCACAGGTGGGCGTCGTCCAGTACGAGGGCGAGGGGGTGGAGCGCGGTCAGCTGGGCGGTGAGGCCGAACAGCCCCTGGAGCACCGGGTAGTCGGCGTCGGAGGCGAAGGGCGGCCGGTCCGTTCCGGGCATCAGTGCGGGCAGCGCCCTGCGGGCGGTGCCGCGCAGCAGCGGGTGGCCCGGTGCGCTCTCCCCCACCAGGCCGAGCGGCCGCAGGAGGGCCCGCACGCCTTCGTACGGGACGGTGCCGGTCTCGGCGGCGCACGTGGCACGCAGCGCCTTCATGCCCCGTGGTCCGTGCGCTTCTCCGTCGTCGCGTGGGAGGAACGCGTTGACGAGGCTGGTCTTCCCGATACCGGGCGGCCCGGTCAGGACCACGATTCCGGAGTGGCCGGCGCGGGCCGCCGCGGCTCGCGCGGAGAGCACACCGATTTCTCCGGCGCGGCCGAATACGGCTCCGCTCCAGCCTGACGGGCCCGATTGGTCAGACAAAGACGCCCCCTACATGGAACGGAAAGGGCCGAACCCCCATCGGGCCCAATTTCCGCAGGAATCCGAACGATCATCCTGTGGCAGCGTACCGGAGTCAACAGGTCCGGCCCGCACGGCTTCCAGCCAAGAACACGAAAGAAAACGCCGCCTTGACGGAACCGAACGGCCCGCAGAACAATCCGCCCCCGGTGCGCGCCAGGCCCGGCACACGGGTGCCCCGGCCGGATGAGTCTAAGGATTTCCCGGTAGGGCCCGTGAGATCAAGTGGGGGTGCAGCAAACCCCACCGGACGATGCCCCCAGGAGCGCGATGAGCCCGAACGAGAACACCGCGCAGCGGCCCGTCCTCTTCGTCAGCCTGCCGGAAAGCGGGCTGGTGAACCCGCTCCTCGTCCTCGCGGCCGAGCTCGCGCGGCGGGGCGTGCCCGACCTCTGGTTCGCGACCGACGAGCCCCGCCGGGCGGATGTGGAGCGCCTGGCGGCAACCGGTGCGGGGGTCGAATTCGCGTCATTGGGTGAGGTCTTCTCCGAGCTCTCGGCCGTCAGCTGGCCGGACGACGTGTACCGCGAGGTGACGCAGGCGTCGCGCTTCAAGGCGCACCGGGCGGTGGTCCGCCAGTCGTACCGCCCCGATCTCCAGGCCGAGAAGTTCAGACGGCTGAGTTCCTTGGTCGAGAAGATCGAGCCGGCCCTCATGGTGATCGACTGCGTCGCGTCCTTCGGTATCGACGTGGCACTCGCCCACGACATTCCCTATGTGCTCAGCGTTCCCTTCCTGCCGACCAACGTTCTCACCTCTCTCAACCCTTTCGGACCGTCCGGAACCCCCCGCGATTTCCCCGTTCCGCATTCCGGGCTGCCCTATCCGATGACGTTCCCCCAGCGCGTGCGCAATGAACTGTTCAAATACCGCACCCTGGGCATGTTCTTCCATCCGGCCATGGGAAAGGTGCTGTCCGAAGACGCCCGCATTCGCAAGGAACTCGGGCTGCCGAAGCCCAATCCGATGACGAGGGTCGACCGGGCCGAGCTGGTCCTGTGCAATTCGGTGGCAGAACTGGACTACCCGTTCACCGTGCCGGACCGGATGGAACTGGTCGGTGCGATGGTGCCACCGCTGCCGGAGGCTCCGCGCGGCGAGGACGACGGGGGGCTCGCCGACTGGCTGGACGCCCAGTCCTCGGTGGTCTACATGGGCTTCGGAACGATCACCCGGCTCACCCGGGAGCACGTCGCCTCGTTGGTCGAGGTGGCCCGCCGCCTGGAGGGCCGTCATCAGGTCCTGTGGCGCCTGCCCTCCGAGCAGCAGCATCTGCTGGCGGACGCCGGCAGCCTGCCCGCCAACCTGCGGATCGAGAGCTGGCTGCCCTCTCAACTCGACGTCCTCGCACACCCGAACGTCCGGCTGTTCTTCACCCACGGCGGCGGCAACGGCTTCAACGAGGGCATGTACTTCGGCAAGCCGATGGTGGTGCGACCGCTCTGGGTCGACTGCTACGACCAGGCGGTACGCGGGCAGGACCTGGGCCTGAGTCTGACCCTGGACCGGCCCCGGGACGTCGACCCCGACGACATCGTCGACAAGCTGACGCGGGTCCTCGGCGAACCGGGTTTCCGCGAACGCGCCGAACGGATCGGCGGGCTCCAGCAAGCGGCGGGCGGGCGCCGCAGAGCGGCCGACCTGCTCCTGCGGTTGCCTGCTCTGATCTGAACCGCTCCCCCTGCCCCGTCCACTCCGACCGAGGACGACATGTCCATCAAGTACCCCGTTTCCCGGCCCAGCCTCAAGGGCCGGGAACTCGCCTACGTCACCGAGACGATCACCGACGGCTGGATATCCTCCCAAGGGCCGTATGTACGGCGCTTCGAGGAGGCATTCGCCGACTACTCCGGAATCGCACACGGCGTCGCCTGTTCCTCCGGAACGACCGCCCTGACCCTGGCACTGCGCGCGCTCGGCATCGGCCCCGGTGACGAAGTGATCGTTCCGGAATTCACCATGGTCGCCTCGGCATGGGCGGTGAGCCACACCGGCGCGACGCCGGTGTTCGTCGATTGCGCCGACGATCTCAACATCGACCCGGCGAAAATCGAGGAGAAGATCACTCCCCGGACCAAGGCCGTCATGCCCGTCCACGTCTACGGCCGACGGTGCGCCATGGACGCGATCATGAATATCGCCCACGACTACAACCTGCGCGTGGTCGAGGATTCCGCCGAGGCGCACGGCATCCCTCCGGTCGGTGACGTCGCCTGTTACTCGCTCTTCGCGAACAAGATCATCACGTCGGGCGAAGGCGGCATCTGCCTCACCAACGATTCCCGGCTGGCCGAACAGATGGCCCACCTGCGCGCGATGGCGTTCACCGAGGACCACAGCTTCCTGCACAAGAAGCTGGCCTACAACTTCCGCATGACCGCCATGCAGGGCGCCGTGGCGCTCGCCCAGGTGGAACAGCTCGACGAGTTCCTCGCCCTGCGCCGCGAGATCGAACGCCGTTACGACGAGGGCCTGAAGGGCATTCCCGGCATCACGCTGATGCCGCCGCGCGACGTCCTGTGGATGTACGACCTGCGGGCCGAGCGCCGCGACGAGCTGCGGTCCTTCCTGGCCGCCGAGGGCGTCGAGACGCGGGTGTTCTTCAAGCCGATGAGCCGGCAGCCCGGCTACCACGACCCCGTCTGGCCGTACCTGAACGCCAGTCGTTTCAGCGAAGACGGGCTCTATCTGCCCACGTACACCGAACTGACCGCCGCGGACCAGGAATACGTGACCGGGAAGGTCCGCGCCTTCTACGCCGCGGCCTGAACCCGCGCACCGACCGACGGAGACCGAAGGCCATGACCGGCACCGCCGAACCGAAACTCGTCCCCTTCCCGCTACGGGTACCGGGCGAACCCTTCCCCCCGCCCCGCTACGAGGAGTACCGCCGCCGCGACGGGCTGGTGCCGACCCAGCTGCCCAACGGCAGCCGGGTCTGGCTGGTGACCCGGCACGCGGAGGTGCGGGCCGTACTGACCAGCAAGAAGATCAGTGCCAATCCCGACCGCGAGGGCTTCCCGCACATCAGCGACACCATGGGCGTGCCGCGCCAGGAGCAGATCCCCGGCTGGTTCGTCGGACTCGACTCGCCCGAGCACGACCGGTTCCGCAAGGCCCTGATCCCGGAGTTCACCGTGCGCCGGGTGCGCGCGATGCGCCCGGCGATCGAACGCACCGTGGACGACCTGATCGACACGATGCTCGCCGCGGGCGACTCGGCCGACCTGGTGGCGGACTTCGCCCTGCCGGTGCCCTCCCTGGTGATCTCCACCCTGCTCGGCATCCCGCCCGTCGACCGCGACTTCTTCGAATCGCGCACCCGCACGCTGGTCTCCATCCGCACCTCCACCGAACAGCAGCGCGACACCGCCGCCAAGGAACTGCTGCGCTACATCAACCGGCTCGTGGGCATCAAGGCGCAGTGGCCCGGCGACGACCTGATCAGCAGGCTCCTGGCCACCGGCAGCATCAGCGCCCAGGAGATGACCGGGGTGCTGATGCTGCTGCTCATCGCGGGCCACGAGACCACCGCGAACAACATCGCCCTCGGGGTGCTGACCCTGCTGCAGAATCCGCAGTGGATCGGGGACCAGCGGGTGGTCGAGGAGACGCTGCGCTTCCACTCGGTCGCCGACCTGGTGTCCCTGCGCGTCGCCGTCGAGGACGTCGAGATCGGCGGCCACCTGATCCGGGCCGGCGAGGGCGTCATCCCGCTGGCCGCGGCCGCCAACCACGACGAGTCCGCGTTCGCCTGCCCGCACGCCTTCGACCCCACCCGCACCGAGCGCCACCACGTGGCCTTCGGCTACGGCGTGCACCAGTGCCTCGGACAGAACCTCGTCCGGACCGAGATGGAGATCGTCTACCGGCGGCTCTTCGAGCGCATTCCGGCCCTGGAGCTCGCGGTGCCCGTGGAGGAACTCCCGCTGAAGTACGACGGCGTGCTGTACGGGCTGCACGAACTGCCCGTCCGCTGGTAGCCGTTGCCCACCGTCCACCCTCCCGAAAGAGAACCGATGCGTATCACCGTGGACGCCGACCGCTGCGTCGGCGCAGGACAGTGCGTGCTGTCCGCACCCGAGGTGTTCGACCAGGACGAGGACGGGCTGGTGCTCGTCCTCGACCCCCGCCCGGCCTCCGGGGAACACGACACGGTGCAGCAGGCGGGCGACCTGTGCCCCGCCCACGCCATCACCGTCCACGAGGACTGACTCCGCCGGGCGGCTGCGCAGCCGCCCGGCCCCCCACCGCCGTTCCAGAAAGGACCGCACCTTGAACAGCACGGACCACTCCTCGGCCCTGTGGCTGCGCCGCTTCCACCCGGCCCCGGACCGCCCCGTCCGGCTGGTCTGCTTCCCGCACGCCGGCGGATCCGCCAGTTTCTTCCACCCGGTGTCGGTGCGGTTCTCCCCCGCCGTCGACGTCATCGCCCTCCAGTACCCCGGCCGTCAGGACCGCCGTCACGAACCCTGCGCCCCGGACCTCGCCACCCTCGCCGACCGCATCGTCGACGAGCTGCTGCCCCTGGACGAGAAGCCCACCGTGTTCTTCGGGCACAGCATGGGCGCCGTACTCGCCTTCGAGACGGCCTGGCGACTGGAGCAGAAGGGCGCGCACGCCCCGAAGTCGGTGATCGCTTCCGGACGCCGCGGCCCGTCCACCACGCGCACCGAGACGGTGCACCGCCGCGACGACAACGGCATCATCGAAGAACTGAGGCTCCTCAACGGCACCAACCCCGACCTCCTCGGCGACGAGGAGATCCTGCGGATGGCGCTGCCCGCGATCCGCGGGGACTACGAGGCCATCGAGAAGTACGAGTGCCCGCCCGACCGCACGCTCCGCTGCCCGATCACCGTGCTCACCGGCGACGCCGACCCGCGCACCTCGTCGGACGAGGCCCTGGCCTGGCAGGTGCACACCGAAGGCGGCTTCCGCATGGAGGTGTACCCCGGCGGTCACTTCTACCTCACCGACCACATCCGGGCCGTGGGTGACGAGATGGCACGCGAACTCGGGATCCTGTGATGCGCACCCTCCTCGTCGACAACTACGACTCGTTCACCTACAACCTGTTCCACTACCTCGCCGAGGTCAACGGCCGGGAACCCGAGGTGATCCGCAACGACGACCCCTCCTGGCGCGAGGGGCTGCTCGACGCGTTCGACAACGTGGTGCTGTCGCCGGGGCCCGGCACCCCGCACCAGCCGGCCGACTTCGGTCTGTGCGCGCGGATCGCCGAGGAGGGCCGGCTCCCGGTGCTCGGCGTGTGCCTCGGCCACCAGGGCCTGGCACTCGCCCACGGCGGCGACGTCGGCCCGGCTCCGGAACCCCGCCACGGGCGGACCTCGTGGGTCCGCCACGACGGCACCGGTCTGTTCGAGGGCATCCCCGACCCGCTGGAGGTGGTCCGGTACCACTCACTGGCCGTCACCGCGCTCCCGCCCGCCCTGGAGGCCATCGCCCACAGCGCCGACGACGGGGTGGTGATGGCGCTGCGCCACCGCACCCTGCCGCTGTGGGGCGTGCAGTTCCACCCCGAGTCGATCGGCACGGACAGCGGACACCACCTGCTGGCCAACTTCCGCGACCTGACGTCCGCGCACGGCCGGCGCGGCCGGCCCGGACGGCACCCGGCGCGCGTGGCGCAGCCGGCCCCCGCGTCCCCTCCCCGGGCCGCTCCGGTCCGCAGACTGCGGGTCCTGGCCGAGCAGCTCGACACGCGCTGGGACGCCGAACCGGTCTTCGACCGGCTCTTCCGCACCGGTGACCACCCCTTCTGGCTGGACAGCAGCCGCCCGGACGCCTCCCTCGGCCGGATCTCCGTCATGGGCGACGCCTCGGGGCCGCTGGCCCGCACCGTCACCGCCGACGTGTCCGAGGGAACCGTCACCGTCACCGCGAACGGGCGCACGCACAGCGTGCGGAGCCCCTTCTTCGACTGGCTGGAACAGGACCTCGCCGCACTGCGTACCGACGTCCCGGAGCTGCCCTTCGAGTTCGCGCTGGGCTGGGTGGGCTGTCTGGGCTACGAACTGAAGGCGGAGTGCGGCGGAGAGAACGCCCACCGCTCGCCCGACCCGGACGCCGCACTGGTCTTCGCGGACCGGGCCGTCGTGCTCGACCACCGCACCGACACCACGTACGTTCTCGCGCTCGCCGAGGACGGCGACGAGGCCGCCGCCCGCGCCTGGCTGCGCAGCACCACGGCCGCCCTCGCACGGCTCGCCGGGCAACCGCCCGCCCCCTGCCCGCCGCCCCCGGGCCTGACCGGAGCGGACCTGCGCCCGCGTCACGACCGGGACGCCTACCTCAAGCTCATCGACGTCTGCCACGAGGAGATACGGGCCGGCGAGACGTACGAGGTCTGCCTGACCAACATGATCGAGGCGCGGACCGCTCTCGACCCCTGGCACGCCTACCGCCACCTGCGCCGGGCGAGTCCGGCTCCGTTCGCCGCCTTCCTCGACTTCGGCCCGCTGGCGGTACTGAGCACCTCGCCCGAACGGTTCCTGCGCATCGACCGGCGCGGCACCATGGAGTCCAAGCCCATCAAGGGCACCCGGCCGCGGCACTCCGATCCGTCCGAGGACGCCCTGCTGATCGCCGACCTCGCGCGGTGCGAGAAGGACCGCGCCGAGAACCTGATGATCGTCGACCTGGTCCGGCACGATCTCAGCCGGTGCGCCGAGATCGGCAGCGTCGTCGCCGATCCGGTCTTCCAGGTGGAGTCCTACGCCACCGTGCACCAGCTCGTCAGCACGGTACGGGCCCAACTGCGCACCGGCACCAGTGCGGTGGCGGGCGTCCGCGCGGCGTTCCCCGGCGGGTCCATGACGGGCGCGCCGAAGATCCGCACCATGCAGATCATCGACCGGCTCGAAGGCGGCCCGCGCGGCATCTACTCGGGTGCGATCGGCTACTTCTCGCTGACCGGTGCGGCCGATCTCAGCATCGTCATCCGCACGGTGCTGCTGGGCGGCGGCACCCTGCGCTACGGAGTAGGCGGCGCGGTGATCGCCCTGTCGGACGCGGCGGCCGAGTACGAGGAGACGCTGGTCAAGTCGGCGCCTCTGCGCGCGCTGCTGCACGAGTAGGGCGGAGCGGCGGGCCGATCCGGAGCCCGCCGCTCGGGACGCGGCCGTCACGGCCCACATCTAGGGCTTTTCCCGGTGGGAGCGGCGTCAGCATGGAGCCGCAACACCCCAGCGGCCGGCTTTTTCGGGAGTAATGGTGTCCGTCCATGTCGATGACTACGCGGTCCGACCGGCCGCCGATCCGTGCGGGGCACTGCGCGGTCTCACCCTGCCGGCCGTCTTCCGCGCCGCCGCCCAGCAGGACCCGGAGGCCGTGGCACTGAGCGACGGCGACCGGCACCGGACCTGGCGGCAGTGGGCGGCGGACGTCGACGCGCTCGCCCGGTCCCTCCAGGAACTCGGCGTCGACGTCGGGGACGTGGTCGCGGTCCAGTTGCCCAACTGCTGGGAGTACCAGGTCCTGCACCTCGCCGTCGCGGCGATCGGCGCGGTCATGATGCCCGTCCACCAGGGCCACGGCAGCGCCGACGTGCTGGCGCTGGTGCGGCGGGTTTCGCCGGTGGCGTTGGTGCTTCCCGCGGACTCGGCGCACGCCGCCGACCCGCAGGCCCTCGCGTCGCTGCGGGCGTCCGTGCCCTCGTTGCGCCCGGTTCTGGTGGCGGGCCCGGGCTCCGCCGGACTCATCGGCATCGACGCGCTGCTGGAGCGGTGGGCGGGCACCGCCCCTCGCCCCGTCGACGTACGCCCGGAGATGCCCTTCGTGCTGCTGCCGTCGTCCGGGACCACGTCCGCCCGGCCCAAGATCTGCCTGCACAGTCACGACGGGCTGATGTCGAACACGGCGGCCGTGACGGAGGAGGCGGCCGGGTCCTTCCGGGGCGGGGTGCTCACGGCCTGCCCGCTCACCCACCTCTTCGGTCTCCAGTCCCTGCACTCGGCCCTGTTCGCTCGCTGCCGGCAGGTGCTGCTGCGCGGCTGGGACCCGGACAGGTTCCTCGAACTGGCCCGCGCGACCCGGCCCGGCGTGGTCTTCGCCGTGCCCGCCCAACTGCACGACGTGGCCGCACGGCTCACCGAGTCCGGCGCGGCGGCCGGGTTCCGGCCGCACGAGGTGCGGACGGCGGGGGCGGCCGTCCCGGCCGCTCTGGTGACGCGGGTACGCGAACTCCTCGGCAGTCCGCTCGTCGTGGTGTGGGGCATGTCCGAACTCGGCACCGGCACCTGCACGTCCGCCGCCGACCCCGCCGACGTGGCCGCCCGCAGCGTCGGCCGGCCGACCTTCGGCGCGGACGTACGCGTCGTCGGCGAGGACGGCGTCGAGTGCGCGCCCGGTGAGACGGGCGAACTCCACTACCGCAGCCCCGGAATGTTCCGCGGCTACCACGGGGAGCCGGAGCTGACCGCGACGGCGGTCACCGAGGACGGCTGGCTGCGCACCGGGGACAGGGCGAGCGTGGACGGCGAGGGCCGGGTCCGTTTCCTGGGCCGGTCCGCCGAGCTGATCAACGTCGGCGGCCGGAAGTTCGACGCGACCGAGATCCAGGGGCTCCTGGCGGAGCTGCCGGGCCTGGGCCCGGCCGCCGTCGTCGCCCGGCCCGACCTGCGGCTGGGCGAATACCCGTGCCTGGTGGTCACCGGGCGGGCCGAACGCGCCGTCACTCTGGAAAGGGTCACGGCGTTCCTGCTGGAGCGCGGCGTCGCCGACTACAAGATCCCGTTGGAACTGGTGACGGTCGACGCGCTGCCGCTCACCCCCGCGGGCAAACTGCACCGGCGCTCTCTGGAAGCCCTGTTGGCGGAACGCGGCCCCGCTGCCGGCTCGGGCGGGGGGACGGTCCCGCCGTCGTACGCGGCGGCCCTGGCGCTGGTCCGCAGCTGCGTCACCGAGGCGCTGGCGCCCGCGGAGGAATCCGCCCCCATCGGCGCGGCCACCACCTTCCGCGGCCACGGCCTGGACTCCGTCCGCAGCATCCGCCTGCGCAACCTGCTCGTCGCGGCGACCGGCCTCCCCCTGCCCGCCTCCCTCGCCTTCGACTTCCCCACGCCCCATGCCGTGGCCCGCCGCCTGCGGGGCGAAACGGCCCCGGACGCCCCCGACACCGTCCCCGCGGCAGCCGACGATCCCGTCGCCGTCGTGGGGATGGCCTGCCGGCTGCCCGGCGGGATACGCGGACCCGAGGACCTGTGGGCGCTGCTGGCGGACGGCGGGGAGGCGATCGGTCCCTTCCCCGAGGACCGCGGCTGGGACCTCGACCGCCTCTTCGACGAGGACCCCGAACGCCCCGGCACCTCGTGCACCCGCGCGGGTGGGTTCCTGGACTCCCCGGGCGCGTTCGACGCGGGGTTCTTCGGCTTCTCCGACCGGGAGGCGCTGGCCGCCGACCCGCAGCAGCGGTTGCTGCTGGAGACCGCGTGGGAGGCGCTGGAACAGGCGGGCATCGACCCGGCCACGCTGCACGGCTCGCGCACCGGGGTCTTCGCGGGCGCCATGTACCACGACTACGCGCCGGCTGCGTCCGGCGACGACCGGCCCGAGCTGGAGGGGCTGCTGGCCCTCGGAACCGCCGGGAGCGCCCTGGCCGGCCGGATCTCGTACTCCTTCGGTCTCCAGGGCCCCGCGCTGACGGTGGACACGGCCTGTTCGTCCTCGCTGGTGGCGCTCCATCTGGCGTGCCGCTCGCTCCGCTCGGGCGAGTCGTCGCTGGCGCTGGCGGGCGGGGTCGCCGTGATGGCCACCCCGGCCTCGTTCACGGAGTTCTCCCGGCTGCGCGCGCTGGCCCCGGACGGCCGCTGCAAGTCCTTCGCCGACGCCGCCGACGGCGCGGCCTGGTCGGAAGGGGTCGGGCTGCTCGTCCTGGAACGGCTCTCCGACGCCCGGCGCAACGGGCATCCGGTGCTCGCGCTGGTCCGCGGCACGGCGATGAACCAGGACGGCGCCTCCAACGGGATCACCGCCCCGCACGGACCCGCGCAGCGGCGGGTGATCCGACAGGCCCTGGCCGACGCCGGACTGAGCGCCGCCGACGTGGACGCGGTGGAGGCGCACGGCACGGGAACGACGCTCGGCGACCCGATCGAAGCGCAGGCGCTGCTGGACACGTACGGCACGGAGCACGAGGCGGAGCAGCCCCTGTGGCTGGGCTCGGTGAAGTCGAACATCGGGCACGCGCAGGCGGCCGCGGGCGTGGCGGGCGTCATCAAGACCGTGCTCTCGCTGCGCAACGGCGTACTGCCCCGCACCCTGCACGTGGACGCACCGACCTCCCACGTGGACTGGTCGCCGGGCACCGTACGGCTGCTCACCGAGGCACGGCCGTGGCCCCGGGAGACCGGGCGGGCCCGCAGGGCAGCGGTGTCGTCCTTCGGGATCAGTGGCACCAACGCGCACGTGATCGTGGAGGAGGCCCCGGCGGGGACCGCCCCCCTACGGCCGGCGGCCGGGGCCGGCCCGGTGGCCTGGGTGCTGTCCGCACACGACGCGCCCGCCCTGCGCGACCAGGCCCGCGGACTCGCGGCGCACGTGCAGTCGCGGCCGGACCTGTCGGTGCGGGACATCGCCTACTCGCTGGCCGTGACCCGTACCGTGCATTCCGGGGCCCAGGCGTGCGTTGTCGGCGAGAGCACCGAAGAACTCCTGAACCTCGTAGCCGAGTTGGTCGGTCGCGAGTTGCCTGCCGACATGTCGAGCAACGGCGATCCGGCGTTCGTGTTCGCCGGGCAGGGCAGCCAACGGCCGGGCATGGGGCGTGAACTGGCCGCCGCACACCCGGTGTTCGCGAAGGCGCTGCGCGAGGTCTGCGGCGTACTCGATCCGCTGCTCGACCGTCCGCTGACCGACGTCATGTGGGCGGCCGACGGCCCGGACGCCGCGCTCCTCGGCCGTACCGAATACACCCAACCGGCGCTCTTCGCCCACGGGGTGGCGCTGTACCGACTGTTCGAGTCGTGGGGGGTGGTGCCCGGTCGGCTGGCGGGGCATTCGGTGGGGGAGATCGTCGCCGCGCACGTCGCGGGGGTGCTCTCCCTCGCGGACGCGGCTCGGCTGGTCACCGCCCGGGGGCGGCTGATGCAGCAGCTCCCCGCGGGCGGCGCGATGCTGGCCGTACGGCTCCCGGAGGCCGAGCTGGGTCCGTGGCTGGAGCGCCCGCACGGGGGGCCGGTGGCGGTGGCCGCCGTCAACGGGCCGCGTTCGGTCGTCCTTTCGGGAGCCGTCGAGTCCCTGGAGGAGCTGGCAGGGGAGCTGACGGCCGCCGGGCACCGGACCAAGCGGCTCGACGTCAGCCACGCCTTCCACTCCCCGCTGATGGACCCGATGCTGGACGCGTTCCGGGAGGTGGTGGGCCGGCTCTCGTTCGCCGCCCCCGCCGTACCGGTGGTGTCCTGTCTGACCGGGGCGCCGCTCACCGCAGCCGAGGCGTGCGATCCGGAGTTCTGGGTCCGGCACGTCAGGGAGCCGGTCCGCTTCCACGACGCGGTCGCCCGGATGCTGGCCGACGGCACGGGCGCGTTCCTGGAACTGGGACCGCAGGCCGTGCTGGCGCCGATGCTGGAGGAGCGCCTGGCCGTACACCCGGCTGCCGGGGCGGTCGTCGCCGCAGGGGGCGCGGCCGAGGAGCGCTCGGTGCTCGCGGCGGTCGCCCGGCTGCATCTGCACGGGGTGCCGGTGGCCTGGGGGTCGGTGCTGCCCGGCGCGCAGGCCGTTCCGCTGCCCACGTACCCCTTCCAGCACCGCACCTACTGGGCCGCGGGCGGGGCTCCCGTACCGACGGTGTCGGCCGGACCGGCTCCCGCCCCCGTGTCTTCGCCGTTCCGGCTGCGGCTCGAAGGGCTGAGCGCGGCCGAACAGCGGGCGCTGCTGGTCCGGTTGGTACTGGAGGAGACCGGCGCCGTGCTCGGCGGCCGGACGCTGACCGCCGCCGACACGGACGTCTCCTTCTCCGACATGGGCATCACCTCGGTCGGCGCGGTCGAGCTGCGCAACCGGCTGCGGGCGGCCACCGGGGCGCGGCTCCCGGCCACCGTGGTGTTCGACCACCCGACTCCGGCGTCGACGGCGGACCTCGTGCGGCAGGACCTCGCGGGGTCCGCCGGGCCGGGCGACCGCACCGTGGCGGGTCTCGTGGCCGAGCTGGACGCGCTGTTGTCGGCGGGCTCGGACCTCGACGCCGACAGCGCTGCCCTCCTGCGCGCCTTCCTACGCGATCGGGAGCCGGTGGTCCCCGCCGCCCGCGCGACGGCAGAACCCTTCGACCTCGACACCGCTTCCGACGAGGACCTGTTCCGACGCCTGGACGGCGTCGACCGCTGACGGTCCGTCCCGGTTCCACGCCACAGCCGACCGGCATCCGTGCCGGTCGGCTGTTCCCTTTCCCACCCCGTCCCGCCCCCACCTCTTTCGCGCATTCCCGACCCTTCGAGCATTCCCGACCTTCCGAGCATCCCCGACGACCTGGAGAACTCCCATGAGCGGGCTCCTCATCGAACCTCCCGAAACCATGATCGAGGCCCGGGACCTCAGCAAGACCTTCGGCGCGGTCCACGCCCTCGACTCGGTGCACCTCTCCGTGCCCCGGGGGTCGGTCCTGGGCCTGCTGGGCCACAACGGCGCAGGCAAGACCACCCTGGTCAACATCCTCACCACCGCGCTCACCCCGTCCTCCGGCACTGCCTCGGTCGCCGGGCACGACGTGGTGCGCCGACCCCACGAGACACGCCGACGCATCGGGCTGACCGGGCAGTTCGCCTCGGTGGACGGCCAGTTGAGCGGGCGGGACAACCTGCTGCTGATCGCCCGTCTGCTGGGCGCCGGCCGCCGGGCTGCGCGGGCGCGCGCGGACGAACTGCTGGAACTGTTCGCGCTCCAGGACGTGGCAGGACGCCGCGCCCGCACGTACTCCGGCGGACTGCGCCGACGCCTCGACCTCGCGACGAGTCTGGTGGGCCACCCGGAGGTGGTCTTCCTCGACGAACCGACGACGGGCCTGGACCCGGAGGCCCGGCTAGGCCTGTGGGAGATCGTCGAGGGGCTGGTGACCGACGGCGCCACCGTGCTGCTCACCACCCAGTACCTGGAGGAGGCCGACCGGCTCGCGGACTCCATCACCGTCCTGTCCGGCGGCCGGGTCATCGCCGACGGCACCGCGGCGGAGCTGAAGGCGGCCGTCGGCCGTCGCACCGTCACCGTCACGCTGGATCCGGCGGCCGACCGGGAGAGCGCGGTCGGGGCACTCCGCCTGGCCGCGCTGGAGCCGTCGGTGGCCCCGGGCACCGACTGTCTCGTCATTCCCATCGACGCGTCGAAGGACGTGGCGACGGTGATCCGCGCCCTGGACCAGGTCGGGGCCGAAGCATCCGAGCTGTCCTTCGGCGAGCCCACGCTCGACGACGTCTACCTCGCCCTGGCCGGCCGGACCCCCGTACCCGTCCGGTCCGGTTCGCCCGCCCTGCCCAAAGGACCCGCCGCATGACCACCACCGCACCCGCCCCCGCCCCGACCGAAGCCGTCGTCCCCGTCCGGCCCCCGCGGCCGGACTGGCCGGACAGTTCGGTGTTCCTCCAGATCCGTGTGCTCACCGCACGTTCGCTGCGCTCGATGGCCACCGACCCGGGCGTGGTGCTCTTCGGACTGCTCCAACCGGTGATCATCCTGTTCGTGCTGACCCAGGTGTTCAGCAAGATGGGCGCTCCGCCGAACTTCCCCGCCGGAATCACCTACCTCGACTTCATCCTGTCGGCGGTGCTGGTCGACAACGCGGTGCAGTCGGCGGTCCAGTCGGGCGTCGGGCTGGTCGACGACCTGAAGAACGGGGTGGTGGCCCGGCTGCGGTCGCTGCCCATCATGCCGTCGTCGCTGCTCATCGCCCGCAGCTTCGCCAACCTGGTACGCAGCGCGGTGCAGGCCGTGGTCATCCTCGCGCTGGCGTTCGGCGTGCTGGGCTACGCACCGGCGGGCGGGGCGGCCGACGTGGCGGCCTCGGTCGGGCTGACCCTGTTCATGAGCTGGGCACTGGGATGGGCGTTCATCGCGGCCGGCGCCTGGCTCCGGCGGGCCGAGCCGATGCAGAACCTCGCGGTGATCGCCATCCTGCCGCTGATGTTCGCGTCCAGCGCCTACATGCCGGTCCAGGACCTGCCGGGCTGGCTGGCCGCGGTCGCGGGCGTCAACCCGCTCACGTACGCGATCGACGCGACCCGCGCGCTGGCGCTGGGCATCCCGGGCGCGGAAGCGATCGTCCCTGCGCTGGTCATCGGCTGTGTGATCGCCGCCGTGGGCGGAGTTCTGGCGGTACTCGGCTTCCGCCGCCCGCTGCGCTGACCGCTCGCGCTCGTCGCTTCGCGGGACGGCACGGTTCCCCCGGCCGGGGGAACCGCACGAAGCCCCTGGGCCCGGACTTCCGAGGAAGTCCGGGCCCAGGGGCTCTGTGCTGTCCGGCGGCCGCCGTCCGAGCGGGCCGCCCGGACCCGGCGGCGGCTACAGGCCCAACTGCTTGTCCAGCAGGTCGAAGACCTCGTCGTCGGAGGCAGCGTCGAAGTCGAACTCGCCCTCCGTCTCGTCGGTTTCGCCGGTGCCGGCGGTGCGCAACGCACCCCACTTCTCCTTCAGCACGTCGAGCCGTCCGGCGATCTGCTCGAACGTCTCGTCGCTCACCTCCGCCCCGGTGAACGCCAACTCCAGGCGGGACAGTTCGGCCAACAGGGCGGCGGAGGCGTCCGGCTGCGCGTGCGGCTCCAGGTCGAGCAGCCCGTACAGGTGGTCCACCAGTTCCCGGGTCGTCGGGTAGTCGAAGACCAGGGTGGCGGGCAGCCGGGCCCCGGTCAGGGCGCCGAGCCGGTTGCGCAGCTCGATCGCACTCAACGAGTCGAGACCGAGGTTCTGGAAGGAGCGCTCCGGGTCCACGTCCGCGGCTCCGGCATGCCCGAGGACCGACGCGGCCTGGCCGCGCACCTCGGCGAGCAGGGCGTCGTACCGTTCGGCCTGCGGCAGGGCCGCGAGCCGGTCGGCGAGCCCACCGCCGGCACCGTCCGCCGCGGCGGTGCGGCGCACGGCCGTACGGATCAGACCGCGCAGCAGTGCGGGCACCTCTCCGCGGGCACGGAAGGCGGCCAGGTCGAGCCGGACCGGCAGCACGGCCGGTTCCGTACCCGCCACCCCGGTGTCGAACAGTTCGAGTCCCTGTTCCGGAGTGAGCGGCGGGAGCCCGGAGCGAGCCATGCGTTCGGCCTCGGCCACGGTCAGTTCACCGGTCATGCCGCCGGTGCGCGTCCACGGGCCCCAGGCCAGCGAGGTCCCGGGGAGGCCCTGCGCTCGGCGATGGCGGGCCAGAGCGTCCACATAGGCATTGGCAGCCGCGTAGTTGGCCTGCCCCGCGTTGCCGAGGGTGCCCGCGGCGGAGGAGAACAGGACGAACGCCTCCAGGGCCGTTCCCTTGGTCGCCTCGTGCAGGTTCCAGGCCGCGTCCACCTTCGGACGCAGCACCTCCGCGAGCCGCTCCGGGGTCAGTGACCCCACGACCCCGTCGGCCAGTACGCCCGCGGTGTGGACCACCGCGCGCACCGGGTGGCGGGCGACGAGCCGTGCCACCGCCGCCGGATCGGCGACGTCGCAGGCTTCGACGGCCGCACGGGCACCGAACTCGGCCAGTTCGTCGACGAGTTCGGCCACTCCCTCGGTCGCGGTGCCGCGTCGGCTGACCAGGACCAGTTCGCGCACGCCGTGCTCGACGACCAGGTGCCTGGCGACCACCCGGCCGAGGCCGCCGGTGCCACCGGTGATCAGGACCGCGCCCTCGCCCGCCCATACCGGGGCGGCCGGGGCGGCGTCGGCCGCGTCGGTGACTGCCGGGTCCGCGAGGGGCGGCACGGCGGCGGCAGGGTCGGCGACCCGGGCGAGCCGGGCCGCGAGGACCGCGTCGCCGCGCAGGAGCACCTGTGGCTCGGCGGTGGCGAGGGCCCGCGGCAGCAGTGCCGTCGCATCCGCTCCTTCGAGGTCCACCAGGCCGAAGCGCCCCGGGTTCTCCGAGATCGCCGAGCGGACCAGCCCCCAGACCGCCGCGCCCGCGAGGTCCGCGCCCGAGACCGCGCCCCGGGTGACGAACACCAGGCGCGCGTCGGCGAAGCGGTCCTCCGCGAGCCATGCCTGCGCCAGCTCCAGGACCCGGACCGTCTGCCGGTGCACCGCGTCCGGCGCATTGCCGTGCCGACCGCCGTCCGTCAGGAGCGGTACGAGGACGGTGTCCGGGACGGGCCGCGCGTCGTCGGCTGCCAGTTCGGCGAGGCCGGCGTACTCCGTGTGGTCGCCCAGGGAGGTCGTTGCCGTACCGGCGAGTGCGGCGTCCGGGGTGCCGCCCGGCATGGCGAGTACCGCCGTACGCAGGCCCGCTCCGTCCTCGCCGTCGGACTCGACGGGTGTCCAGTCCAGGCGGAACAGGGAGTCCCGGTGGGCACCGCCGGTCGCCCCCAACTGCTCGGGGCCGAGCGGCCGTACGACCAGGGACTCGACGGACGCCACGGGCGCACCGGTGGCGTCCGTGAGGGTGAGGGACACCGCGCCGCCGGTACCGGCACCGCTCAGCCGCGCCCGCACCGCGGAGGCGCCGGAAGCGTGCAGGGAAACACCCGTCCAGGAGAACGGGACCCCGGCGCCGCCCCCGTCGGCGGTGCCGTCGGCGGTGCCGGGCAGCGCGAACGCGTGCAGGACGGCATCGAAGAGCGCCGGGTGCAACCCGAAGGCCGAGCCCTCGACCCCTTCGGGCAGGGCGACCTCCGCGTACACCTCCGCACCGACACGCCAGGCGGCCCGCAGGCCCTGGAACACGGGTCCGTACGCGAACCCGGCCTCGGCGAACCGCTCGTACACGTCCGCCACGTCGAGGGCCTCCGCGCCGACCGGCGGCCAGGCCGTCGCCTCCACCAGGCCGGCGGTGGGGGTGGCGCCGTCCGCGAGAACCCCGTCGGCGTTGCGTGTCCACGGCTCGTGGGCCCCGCCGGAGGCGGGCCGGGAGTGCACGCTGAGCGCACGTCGCCCCGCGGAGTCGGGTGCGGCGACGACCACCTGCAACTGCACGGCGCCGCCCCGTGCGGGCAGGACGAGCGGCGCGGCGAGGGTCAGTTCCTCGACGGTGGTGCAGCCGAGTTCGTCGCCCGCCCGGACCGCCAGTTCGAGCAGCGCCGTACCGGGCACCACGACCGAGCCCATGACGACGTGGTCGGCCAACCAGGGGTGCGTGGCGACCGAGAGACGCCCGGTGAACAGGAACCCGCCGGAGCCGGCGAGTTCCACCGCTCCGGACAGCAACGGGTGCTCGGCCGAACGCAGCCCGAGGGCCTCCGCGCCGCCCCGGCCCGCAGGCGTACCGGTGGGCCAGTAGCGCCGGTGCTGGAAGGCGTAGGTGGGCAGCTCCACCGACCGGGCGCCGGTGTCGGCGAAGAGGACGGCCCAGTCGACCTTCGCCCCGCTCACGTGGAGTTCGGCGAGGGCCTGGAGCGCGGACAGCTCCTCGTCCCGGTTCTTGCGCAGTACGGGTACGAGAACCGCGTCCTCATCCTCGGTCAGGCAGGCGGCGGCCATCGCGGAGAGAACCCCGTCGGGGCCGAGCTCCAGGAACCGCGTCACACCCTGCTCGGACAGCATCCGTACGTCATCCGCGAAACGCACCGCCTCGCGAACGTGGCACACCCAGTACTCCGGGTCGCACACCTCCTCGGCGTCCGTGGCCAGCGGTATCTCCGGAACGGAGAACGTCAGCCCCGACACCACCGCACGGAAGTCGTCCAGCATCGGATCCATCAGCGGGGAGTGGAAGGCGTGCGACACCTGAAGACGCGTCGTCTTGCGGCCCAACGTCTCGAAGTGCGCCCGTACGGAATCCACTTGGTCCTCCGCACCGGACACGACCACCGAGGAGGGCCCGTTCACCGCGGCGACCGTGACCAACTCGTCGAGCAGCGGCTGAACTTCGTCCTCCGTCGCCTGGACGGCCAGCATCGCGCCGCCCTCGGGCAGTTCCTGCATCAGCCGGCCACGCGCCGCCACCAGCGTGCACGCGTCCGCAAGGGTCAGCACTCCGGCCACGTGCGCAGCCGCGACCTCGCCGATGGAGTGTCCGGCCACGAAGTCCGGGCGCACACCCCACGACTCCACCAGACGGAACAACGCCACCTCAACAGCGAACAACCCCGCCTGCGCGAACACCGTCCGGTTCAACGCATCGGCGTCCTCACCCCACACCACCTCCCGCACCGGCACATCCAACTGCTCACACACCGCATCGAACGCCGCCGCGAACACCGGGAAACGACCGTACAACTCACGCCCCATACCCAGACGCTGAGAGCCCTGGCCGGAGAACAGGAACGCCGTCTTTCCGGCACGCACCCGCCCCTCAACGACCTGCTCACCGTTCAGCACCACAGCCCGATGAGCGAAAGCGGACCGCTTCGTCGTGGAGAGACCCACGTCCACCGAACGCAGCCCCGCCTCCCCCGCATACGTACGCAGCCGTACGACCTGCTCTCGCAGAGCCGCCTCCGTCTTGCCGGACGCCAGCCACGGCACCACTCCCGGAACGACGTCCGCGACCGACGGCTGCACGGCCGCCGGCTCGAACTGCTCCAGCACCACGTGCGCGTTGGTCCCGCTGATACCGAAGGACGACACACCTGCCCGGCGCACCCGACCCGACTCCGGCCAAGCGCGCTGCTCCGACAGCAACTCCACGTCCCCCGCAGCCCAGTCCACATGCGACGACGGAGCATCCACATGCAGCGACCCAGGCACGGACCCGTGCTCCATGGCCATGACCATCTTGATCACACCGGCCACACCGGCAGCCGCCTGGGCGTGCCCGATGTTGGACTTCACCGACCCCAGCAACAGAGGACTGCCCTCGGAACGGTCCTGCCCATAGGTCGCGATCAGCGCCTGCGCTTCGATCGGGTCACCCAACGTCGTGCCCGTGCCGTGCGCCTCCACCACGTCGACCTCGGACGTCGACAACCCGCCACTGGCCAACGCCTGCCGGATCACCCGCTGCTGCGACGGACCATTGGGCGCCGTCAGACCGTTCGACGCACCGTCCTGATTGACAGCCGAACCACGCACGACCGCCAGCACCCGATGACCATGGCGAACCGCGTCCGAGAGCCGCTCCAGCACCACCATGCCGACGCCCTCGCCCCAACCGACACCATCGGCAGAGTCGGCGAACGCCTTGCACCGGCCGTCGGCTGCGAGACCCCGCTGACGGGAGAACTCGACGAACGTCGTCGGCGTCGACATCACCGTCACACCACCGGCAACCGCCAGCGAGCACTCACCCGACCTCAGCGCCTGCGCCGCCAAGTGCATCGCCACCAGCGACGACGAACACGCCGTGTCCACCGTCACCGCAGGACCCTCCAGCCCCAACGTGTACGACACCCGGCCCGACGCGATACTCCCCGCACTGCCACTGCCCTGCTGACCCTCGAACTCCCGGCCACCCAGCAGACTCGCGTAATCGCTGTACATCACCCCCGCGAACACACCCGTCTGCGAACCACGCAACGACACCGGATCGATACCCGCCCGCTCCACCGCCTCCCACGTCGTCTCCAGCAGCAACCGCTGCTGCGCATCCGTCGCCAACGCCTCACGCGGACTCATCCCGAAGAAGTCCGGATCGAAGTCGGCGGCGTCGGACAGGAAGGCGCCGGACCGGGTGTAGCTGGTACCGAGGTGTGCGGGGTCCGGGTGGTAGAGCGACTCCACGTCCCAGCCGCGGTCGGCCGGGAAGTCGCCGACGGCGTCCACTCCCTCGGCGACCAGCCGCCACAGGCCCTCGGGTGAGGTCACGCCTCCCGGGTAGCGGCAGGCCATGCCCACGATCACGACCGGATCGTCCGCGTCCGCTGCCGCCCGTGCGGCGGGCAGCCGCTCGGGCTGTGCTGCGTCGTTGCCCAGTGCCCCGACGAACAGTTCGTCGATCAGGAAGCCCACCAACGCGTCCGCCGTCGGGTAGTCGAAGACCAGCGTGGCCGGCAGCCGCAGACCGGTCGCGGCGTCGAGCCGGTTGCGCAGCTCGACGGCCATCAGTGAGTCGAAGCCCAGTTCCTGGAAGGCACGGGTCGGATCCACCTCCGCCACGCCCGCGTGTCCGAGGACGAGTGCGATCTGTGTCCGCACGACGTCGAGCAGCGCGTCACGGCGGGTCTGCGGATCGAGGCCGGTCAGCCGTTCGGTGAGCCCGGTGGGCGCGCCGGCTGCCGTCGCGGTGCGTCGGACGGGCCTGCGGATGAGGCCGCGCAGCAGCGGTGGAGCCTCGCCCTGCGCCCGTATCGCGGCCAGGTCCAGCCGGACCGGCAGGACCGCCGGGCGCCCGGCCGACAGTGCGGCGTCGAACAGGGGCAGCGCCTGCTGCGGTGTCAGCGGCGGCATGCCCGCACGCGTCATGCGTTCCGTGTCGGCCGCGGTGAGGTCGCCGGTCATGCCGCCGCCCGCACCGGCCCACGGCCCCCAGGCCATCGAGGTACCGGGGAGCCCGAGGCCGTCCCGGTGCCGCGCCAGGGCGTCCAGGAACGCGTTCCCGGCGGCGTAGTTGGCCTGCCCCGCGTTGCCGAAGGTGCCCGCCACGGAGGAGAACAGGACGAAGGCCGCGAGGTCCTGTCCTCGGGTCGCTTCGTGCAGGTTCCAGGCCGCGTCCACCTTGGGTCGCAGCACTGCGGCCAGTCGTTCCGCGGTGAGCGAGTCGATCAGCGCGTCGTCGAGCACACCGGCGGTGTGGATGACGGCGTGCACCCGGTGGCGGGCCAGCAGCCCGTCCACCTGTGCTCGATCAGTGAGGTCGCAGGCCGCCACGACCGCGTCCGCGCCCGACTCGGCCAGCTCCGCGACGAGTTCCTCGACGCCCTCCGCCTCTGCGCCCCGGCGGCTGACGAGCAGCAGGCTGCGTACGCCGTGTGCGTCGACCAGGTGCCGGGCCACGGCTCGGCCCAGGGCGCCGGTGCCTCCGGTGATCAGGACCGGCCCCTCGCCCTGCCAGGCGGGGACGCCCGGGGAGGCGGGCTCCGCGACCCGGGCCAGCCTGGCGGCCAGGACCTGGCCGTCACGGACGAGCACCTGGGGTTCTCCGAGGGAGGCCAGGCTCTGCAACAGCTCGGCCCCTGGGTCCTCCCCCGTCACGTCCACCAGGACGAACCTGCCCGGGTTCTCCGATTGCGCGGAGCGCAGCAGGCCCCACGCGGCGGCGGCGGCCAGGTTCTCGCCGGACGCCGCGTCCCGGGTCACGAAGACCAGCGGGGAATCCACTGCCGACCGTTCTCCCTGTGCCGACTGAACGAGTTCCAGCGCCCGCGAGGTCAGGGCGTGCACGGATCCGACGACGTCGCCGACGCCGACTGCGGCGTCCAAGCGGATCAGTTGCACATCCGGTGCCGCGGTCGCGGTGTCGGGAACCTCGATCGGGGTCCACTCGACCGCGAAGAGCGCCTCGTGCGCGGCCCCGACGCTTCCGCCCAACTGCTCTGCGGATACTGCTCGTACGGTGAGCGAACGTACGGAGGCGACCGGTGCTCCGGTGCCGTCCGCGAGCGCCACGGCGAGGGATCCGTCGGCCCCCGGGGTCAGCCGGGCCCGCAGGGCCGAGGCGCCGGACGCGTACAGCGACACACCGGACCAGGCGAACGGCACCCCGCCGCCCGCGCCGGCATCCGCTCCCGCCGCTGCGGCATGCAAGCTCGCGTCGAACAGCGCCGGGTGCAGACCGAACCCGCCACCGTCGACGTCCTCGGGCAGGGCGACCTCCGCGTAGACCTCGTCGTCGAGCCGCCAGGCGGCCCGCAGGCCCTGGAACACGGGTCCGTACTCGAACCCGGCCTCGGCGAACCGCTCGTACACCCCGGACACGTCCAGCGCCTCGGCACCCGCAGGCGGCCAGACCGACGCGTCGAACGCCGGCGCGCCTGTGGAGGACACGGCGAGGAAGCCCTCGGCGTGCCGCGTCCACACGGCGTCGGAGCCGGTGTCCGGGCGGGAGTGCACGCCCACCGGCCGGCGGCCGGAGTCGTCCGGCTCGCCCACCCAGACCTGCACCTGAACACCGCCCTCGGCGGGCAGCACCAGCGGCGCGGCGAGCGTCAGCTCGTCCAGTGCCCCGCAGCCGACCTCGTCGCCGGCCCTGATCGCCAGTTCGACCAGTGCGGTGCCGGGCAGCAGTGCTGCCCCCCGCACCGCATGCTCCGCGAGCCACGGGTGCGACTGCACCGACAACCGCCCGGTGAACAACCGCCCGGCGGACGCCGCCAGTTCGACCGTCCCCGTCAACAGGGGGTGATCCGCGGCCGTGAGACCGACGGACTCTGCGCTGCCCGGGTACGCCATGACCGTCGGCCAGAACCGCCGGTGCTGGAAGGGGTACGTAGGCAGTTCGACGCGTCGGGCTCCGGAGCCCGCGTAGAACGACGGCCAGTCGACCCGCACGCCGTACGTGTGCAGCCGGGCCGTGGCCTGCCGCACGGCGAACTCCTCCGAGGTGTTCCCGCGCAGTGCGGGGACCAGGGCGGCACCGTCGGGGGCCGACTCCTGGGCCATGGCGGCGAGGACACCGTCCGGGCCGAGTTCCAGGAAGCGGGTCACGCCGAGGGCCCCGAGAGTACGGATGCCGTCGGCGAAGCGGACCGCGTCACGGACGTGGCGCACCCAGTACTCCGGGGTGCACAGCCGGTCGGCCTCGGCGAGGTCACCGGTCAGGTTGGACACGACGGGGATCACGGGCTTCGAGAACGCGAGTCCGGCCAACTCCGCGCGGAAGTCGTCCAGCATCGGGTCCATGAGCGGGGAGTGGAAGGCGTGCGAGACCTTCAGCCGAGTCGTCTTGCGCCCCAGCTCAGAGAAGTGAGCCCGGACGGACTCCACTTGCTCCGACGCTCCCGACACCACCACCGAAGACGGCCCGTTGACCGCCGCGACGGACACCCACTCGTTCAGGAACGGTCGGACTTCGTCCTCCGTCGCCTGGACGGCGAGCATCGCCCCGCCCTCGGGCAGCGCCTGCATCAGCCGGCCACGCGCCGCCACCAGCGTGCACGCGTCCGCGAGCGAGAACACCCCAGCGACATGCGCAGCCGCCACCTCACCGATCGAGTGACCGGCCACGAAGTCCGGCCGCACACCCCACGACTCCACCAGACGGAACAACGCCACCTCGACAGCGAACAACCCCGCCTGCGCGAACACCGTCCGGTTCAACGCCTCAGCGTCCTCACCCCAGACCACCTCCCGCACCGGCACATCCAACTCGGCACACACCGCATCGAACGCCGCCGCGAACACCGGGAAGCGCCCGTACAACTCACGTCCCATACCCAGACGCTGCGAACCCTGCCCCGAGAACAGGAACGCCAGCGGCGCGGTCGTCGCGACGGCCGAGTCCGCCTCGCCGCACGCGACGGCCTGGAGACCGGCCAGCAGCTGGTCCCTGTCCGACGCGGAGATCGCGGCACGGTGCTCGAACACCGCGCGTGTCGTGACGAGCGAGTGGCCGAGGTCGGCGGGACTCATCTCCTCGGAGTCCTGCGCGAGTGCCCACAGTCGTCCGGCCTGGGCCCGCAGCGCCTCAGGGGACGCGGCGGACACGACGAGCGCCGTGGGGGCCCCGTCGCGGGGCCCAGCCGGCCCAGCCGGGGCGGTCGGAGCCGTCGGGGCCTCTTCGACGATCACGTGCGCGTTGGTGCCGCTGATCCCGAAGGACGAGACGCCCGCACGGCGGGTGTGCCGGTCCTCGCCGGACCACTCGCGGGCCTCGGTGAGCAGCCGTACGTCTCCCGCGCTCCAGTCGACCTCGTGGCTCGGCTCGTCCACGTGCAGCGTCGCGGGCAGCTCCCGGTGGCGCATGGCCATGACCATCTTGATGATCCCGGCCACGCCGGCCGCGGCCTGCGAGTGGCCGATGTTCGACTTGACCGAGCCCAGCCACAGCGGCCGGTCCGCGGGACGCCCCTGGCCGTACGTCGCCAGCAGTGCCTGCGCCTCGATCGGGTCGCCGAGCGTCGTGCCGGTGCCGTGCGCCTCGACCGCGTCGATCTGGTCCGCCGCGAGCCGGGCGTTGGCAAGTGCCTGCTGGATCACCCGGCGCTGCGAGGGGCCGTTCGGTGCGGTCAGACCGTTGGAGGCGCCGTCCTGGTTGACGGCGGAGCCGCGGATCACAGCGAGCACCTGGTGACCGTTGCGGACCGCGTCCGAGAGCCGCTCGACCGCGAGGAATCCGGCGCCCTCGGCGAATCCGGTGCCGTCCGCCGCCGAGGCGAACGACTTGCACCGGCCGTCCGAAGCGAGCCCGCCCTGCCGCCCGAACTCCGCGAACACGCCCGGCGTCGCCATCACCGTGACGCCGCCGGTCAGTGCCAGCGAGCACTCCCCCTGGCGCAGGGCCTGCACCGCGAGGTGCAGGGCGACGAGCGAGGACGAGCAGGCGGTGTCGACGGCGACCGCGGGGCCTTCGAGACCGAGCTTGTACGAGACCCGGCCCGAGACCACGCTGCCGTTGCCGTCGCTGCCCGGGTAGTCGTGGTACATCACGCCGGCGAACACCCCGGTGCGGCTGCCCCGGAGCGTCGTCGGGTCGATGCCCGCGCGCTCCAGCGCCTCCCACGCCAGTTCCAGGGTGATCCGCTGCTGCGGGTCCATGGCGAGGGCTTCGCGCGGTGAGATCCCGAAGAAGGCCGGGTCGAAGTCGGCCGCTCCGTCGAGGAATCCGCCGGTGCGGGTGTAGTACGCGTCCGGTTCCGTCGCGTGCGGGTCGCGCAGCGAGGAGAGGTCCCAGCCCCGGTCGGTGGGGAACGCGGAGATCGCGTCGCCGCCGGAGGTGACGAGCCGCCACAGGTCCTCGGGGCTGGTCACGCCGCCGGGGTACCGGCAGGCCATGCCGACGATCGCGATGGGTTCGTTCCGGTCGGCGGCGAGCTTGCGGTTGTCGGCGCGCAGCAGGGCCGTCTCGCGGCGGGCCGCTGCCAGCGCGTCGCCGTCGACGTCGTCGCCGTTGTCCTTCTCGTGGGCCCCGTCCTCCTCCAGGAGGTCGGCGGGGGTGACCCGGACCTCGGCGAGTTCGAGGAGGCTGTCCATCAGGCCGGCGTCGCGCAGTCGGCTCGTCGGGATGGTCCGCAGTGCTTCGCGCACCTCGTCCTCGCCCGGAATCCCGGCGGACTCGTTTCCGCCGAGGAGGGTGAGGAGGTGGTCGGTGACGGCCTCGGCGTTGGGGTGGTCGAAGGCGAGGGTGGCGGACAGCCGCAGTCCGGTGGCCCGGTTCAGGTGGTTGCGCAGTTCGGTCGCGGCGAGCGAGTCGAAGCCCAGCTCCTGGAAGGCCCGGTCGGCGCCGACCGCCTCGGCCGAGGCATGCCCGAGCACCGACGCCACTTCGCCTCGGACCAGGTGCAGCACCGTACGCCGACGCTCGTCCGCCGACAGGCCGGACAGGCGGTCGGGCAGGCTCGGCTCGGCCGACGCGGAACCGCTGCCGGCTGCCGCGGCCCGCCGTACGACGGAAGCCGGACCACGGAGCAGCGCGGGCACTTCGTCCGTGCGGCTGCGCAGGGCGGCCGTGTCGATCCGCACGGGGACGACGGCGGGACGCCCGGAGCGCAGGGCGGCGTCGAAGAGGGCCAGGCCCGTTTCGTGGGTCATGGGCGGCACGCCCTGGGTGGCCATCCGCTTGCGGTCCACGTCGCGCAGGTGCGCGCCGAGCCCGCCGCCGACCTCCCACAGTCCGAAGGCCATGGAGGTGGCGGGCAGCCCCTCGGACGCACGCTGCGTGGCGAGGGCGTCCAGGAAGACGTTCGCCGCCGCGTAGTTGCCCTGTCCTGCGGTCAGCACCAGGCCGCCCGCGGAGGAGAACAACACGAACGCGGCCAGGTCGTACTCCCGCGTCAACTCGTGCAGATGCCAGGCGGCGTCCACCTTGGGTGCGTACACCCTGTCCACCTGCTCGTGCGTGAGCGCGTCCACGACGGCGCTGTCGCCGATGCCTGCGGCGTGGAAGACGGCGGTCAGCGGACGTTCCGCGACCGTCTCGGCAAGCAGACCCGCGAGCGCCTCCCGGTCCGACACATCACACGCGGCGACACGGACCTCAGCACCGCACGCCGACAGCTCCGCCGCCAACTCCGGCGCCTCGGGAGCCTCCAGGCCCCGGCGACTGGTCAACACCACATGCCGTACCCCGTACTCGGACACCAGCCGACGGGCCACCACCGCACCCAGACCACCGGTACCACCCGTCACCAACACCGTGCCGCCAGCATCGAACGACGGCACACTGTCGGCACTCTCCGCAAGCCGGACAAGACGCGGTACCCACACCACACCCCCGCGCACCGCGGACTCCGGCTCACCCGCCGCCAACGCCACAGCGACCACCTCCACGCCGGCCCCGGGCTCTACGTCCACCAACACGAACCGGCCCGGATTCTCCGCCTCCGCCGCACGCACCAGACCCCACACCGGAGCCTGCACCACATCCAGCCCCACACCCTCCGACACCGCCACCGCACCACGCGTCAACACCACCAAACGCGACGCAGCACACCGCTCCTCCGCAAGCCACCACCGCACCGCATCCAACACCCGATACGACACCGCACGCACACCAGCCAAAACACCCACATCATCAGCAGAGGCAGAGGCAGAGGCACCGCAGTCCAGCACCACCACACCCGGCACCGCACCCTCCGCCGGCACCTCCTCCCACCGCACCCACGACACACCCTCACCACCCGAACCCGGGCCCACCGGAACCGCCGGAACCGCCGTCCAGTCGACCCCGTACAACGGACTCCCCGAAGCACCCAACTGCTCAGCGGAAACCGGCCTGCTGACCATCGAGCCGACCGAGAGCACCGGTGCTCCGGCGACGTCGGCAAGTGCGAAGGTCCAGCCGTCCTCGCCGACACGCGCCAGTCGTACCCGTACCTCGGTCGCCCCGACGGCGTGCAGGACCACGTCGTTCCAGGCGAACGGGATGGCCGTCCCACCCGTGCTCGTCAGGATCGCCGCGTGCATCGCCGCGTCCAGGAGGGCGGGGTGCAGGCCGAACCGGCCCGCAGCATCCCGCTCCTGCTCCGGCAGCGCCACCTCGGCGAACAACTCCTCGCCACGCCGCCACACCGCACGCAACCCACGGAACACCGGCCCGTAACCGAACCCGGCCTCGGCGAAGCCCTCGTAGGCGCCCTCGACGGACACCTCCTCGGCACCCGTCGGCGGCCACACCCCGGCGTCGAACCCCGCGCTCGCGTTCACGGTGTCCGCGCCCGCACCGGACGCGCTCAGCACACCACTGGCGTGCCGTATCCAGACCCCGTCCTGCTCGTCGTCGGCCCTGGAGTGCACGGCGACCTGACGGCGACCGTCCCCGTCCGGCTCTCCGACCCACACCTGTACCTGCACTCCGCCCCGCTCGGGCAGGACCAGCGGCGCGGCCAGCGTCAGCTCCTCCACCACCGCACAACCCACCTCGGCCCCCGCCCGCAGGACGACTTCGAGCAGACCGGTACCGGGGACCAGCACGACGTCCCTGACGGTGTGATCGGCCAGCCACGGATGCGTCCGGACGGACAGCCGGCCCGTGAAGAGGTAGCCGTCGGACGAGACGAGTTCCATCGCGGCCCCCAGCAGCGGGTGGTCCGCGGAGGCGACCCCGACCGAGTCCAGGTCGGCCGTTCCCTGGGTCGCGTCCAGCCAGTACCGCTGCCGCTGGAAGGCGTACGTCGGCAGGTCGACCCGCACGCTGCCCGTACCGCCGGCCTTCCCGCCGAAGAACTTCCGCCAGTCGACGGCAATCCCGGCACAGTGCAGGGCTCCGAGTGCGGCGACCAGGGTGGTGACCTCGTCCCGGCCCGCACGCAGCAGGGGCAGGGCGACGGTGGACGTGCCGTCCAGGCAGTCCCCTGCCATCCCGGAGAGCACGGCGTCGGGGCCCACCTCGACACAGTGGGTCACGCCCAGGTCGGCCAGGGTCCGGACGCCGTCGGCGAAGCGGACCGCGTCACGGACGTGGCGCACCCAGTACTCCGGGGTGCACAGCCGCTCGGTCTCGGCGACCTCACCGGTGAGATGGGAGATCAACGGAATGGCCGGGGCTGCATAGGAAAGCTTCGACACCGCCGCGCGGAAGTCGTCCAGCATCGGGTCCATGAGCGGGGAGTGGAAGGCGTGCGAGACCCGCAGCCGGGTCGTCTTGCGGCCCAGCTCCACGAAGTGGGCCCGGATGGACTCCACTTGATCCGACGCTCCGGAGACGACCACCGAAGACGGCCCGTTGACCGCTGCGACGGACAACAGCTCGTTCAGGAACGGTCGGACTTCGTCCTCCGTCGCCTGGACGGCGAGCATCGCGCCGCCCTCGGGCAACGCCTGCATCAGCCGGCCCCGCGCCGCCACCAGCGTGCACGCGTCCGCGAGCGAGAACACTCCGGCCACGTGAGCCGCCGCGACCTCACCGATCGAGTGACCGGCCACGAAGTCCGGCCGCACACCCCACGACTCGACAAGCCGGAACAACGCCACCTCGACGGCGAACAACCCCGCCTGCGCGAACACCGTCCGGTTCAACGCATCGGCGTCCTCACCCCAGACCACCTCCCGCACCGGCACGTCCAACTGCTCGCACACCGCGTCGAACGCCGCCGCGAAGACGGGGAAGCGGCCGTACAACTCACGTACCATACCGAGGCGTTGGGACCCCTGGCCCGAGAAGAGGAAGGCGCTCGTTCCGGCACCGCGGGCGGACGACCTGAGGACGCTGCCCGGAAGCGTGCGCTCTCCGTCCGCCAGCCCGCGCAGTCCGTCGATCAGGTCCGCGCGGTCGGCGCCGACGACGGCGGCCCGGTGTTCCAGTGCCGTCCGCGTGGTCGCCAGTGCTCCGGCCGTCGCCACCAGGTCCAGGCCCGGCCGGGACTCGACGTACGTCAGCAGACGTGCGGCCTGCGCCCGAAGGGCTTCCGGGGTCGCGGCGGACACCAGCCACGGCAGCGCCTCGCGCTCCGGTCCCGAGGTGGTCCCGGACTCCGGTCCGTTCGTAGCACCGGTCTCCGATCCCGAGGTGGTCTCGGACTCCGGTCCGTTCGTAGCGCCGATCTCCGGTCCCGCCCCGGCCACGGCCTTCAGAGCCGGGCTCTCCGTGGGCGGCTGCTCCAGGATCACGTGCGCGTTGGTGCCGCTGATGCCGAACGCGGAGACGCCCGCGCGACGGGGACGGCCGGTCTCCGGCCAGTCCACCGCTTCCCCGAGCAGCGCCACCGCGCCCTCAGTCCAGTCCACGTGCGGCGAGGGGTCGTCCGCGTGGAGAGTGCGCGGGACCACCCCCTCCCGCATCGCCATGACCATCTTGATCACACCCGCGACACCGGCCGCGGCCTGTGCGTGTCCGATGTTCGACTTGATGGAACCGAGCAGGAACGGCTGGTCCTCCGGCCGGTCCTGTCCGTAGGTCGCGAGAAGCGCCTGGGCCTCGATCGGGTCGCCGAGCGTGGTACCCGTACCGTGCGCCTCCACCGCGTCGACCTCGGAGGCCGTGAGGGCGGCGGACGCCAGGGCCTGGCGGATGACCCGCTGCTGGGAAGGGCCGTTGGGGGCGGCGAAACCGTTGCTGGCGCCGTCCTGGTTGACGGCGGAGCCGCGGATCACTGCCAGCACCTGATGCCCGTTGCGCTGTGCGTCGGAGAGCCGCTCGACGAGCAGCACGCCGACGCCCTCGGACCAGCCGACCCCGTCCGCGCCGCTGCCGAACGCCTTGCAGCGGCCGTCGACGGACAGACCGCGCTGACGGCTGAACTCGATGAACATGCCGGGCGTGGACATGACGGTCGCACCGCCGGCCAGAGCCAGCGAGCACTCCCCCGCCCGCAGTGCCTGCACCGCGAGGTGCAGCGCCACCAGCGAGGACGAGCACGCGGTGTCCACCGTGACGGCCGGGCCCTCCAGGCCCAGCGTGTACGAGACGCGGCCGGAGACGACACTGCCGCCGCTGGTGCCCGAGGGGTTCGCACCGAGCGCGTAGTCGTGGTACATCACACCGGCGAACACGCCCGTGCGGCTGCCCTTGAGCGTGCTGGGGTCGATGCCGGCCCGTTCCAGGACCTCCCAGGAGGTTTCCAGCAGGAGTCGCTGTTGCGGGTCCATGTACAGGGCTTCACGGGGCGGGATGCCGAAGAAGGCCGGGTCGAAGTCCGCGGCCTCGTGCAGGAAGCTGCCGCGTCGCGTGTAGCTCTTGCCCTCCTTGCCGGGCTCCGGGTCGTACAGGTCCTCCGTGTTCCAGCCCCGGTCGACGGGCAGGTCGGAGACGGTGTCCCCGCCGTCCATCAGCAACTGCCACAGTTCCTCGGGCGAGGTCACCCCGCCGGGATAGCGGCAGGCCATGCCGACGATCGCGATCGGGTCGTCGTCGACGGCACGCCTGGCTTCGGTGTCCCGTACCGCCGCGTCCGGTGCGGTCGTCCCGGCGGTGCCGAGGAGGGTGAGGAGGTGGTCGGTGACGGCCTCGGCGTTGGGGTGGTCGAAGGCGAGGGTGGCGGACAGCCGCAGTCCGGTGGCCCGGTTCAGGTGGTTGCGCAGTTCGGTCGCGGCGAGCGAGTCGAAGCCCAGCTCTTGGAAGGCCCGCTCGGCGCCGACCGCCTCGGCCGAGGCATGCCCCAGTACCGACGCCACCTCGCCCCGCACCAGCCCCAGCACCGTACGGCGACGCTCGCCCGCCGACTGACCGGCAAGCCGCTGCGCCCACGAGTCGGCCGTGGCGCTCCCGGAAGCGGTGGCCGCGCGCCGGGTGCGTCGCGGAGCGAGTCCGCGCAACAGGGCGGGTATCTCGTCGGTACGGGTGCGCAGGGCGGCCGGGTCGACCACGACGGGAACGACGGTCGGCCGGGGGGACCGCAACGCCGAGCCGAAGAGCTCCAGGCCGGTCTCCGCCGACAGAACGGGCAGCCCCTGGGCCGCCATCCGCTTGCGGTCCACATCGCCGAGGAGCGCGCCCATGCCCGCACCCGCGTCCCACAGTCCGAAGGCCATGGAGGTGGCGGGCAGCCCCTCGGACGCACGCTGCGTGGCGAGGGCGTCCAGGAAGACGTTCGCCGCCGCGTAGTTGCCCTGTCCTGCGGTCAGCACCAGGCCGCCCGCGGAGGAGAACAACACGAACGCGGCCAGGTCGTACTCCCGCGTCAACTCGTGCAGATGCCAAGCCGCATCCGCCTTGGGCGCGAGGACTGCGTCGACGTCGTCCTCGGTCAGGGCCCCGACGAGGGCGTTGCTGCTGATGCCTGCGGCGTGGAAGACGGCGGTCAGCGGACGTTCCGCGACCGTCTCGGCAAGCAGACCCGCGAGCGCCTCCCGGTCCGACACGTCACACGCGGCGACACGGACCTCAGCACCGCACGCCGACAGCTCCGCCGCCAACTCCGGCGCCCCAGGGGCCTCCAGGCCCCGGCGACTGGTCAACACCACATGCCGTACCCCGTACTCGGACACCAGCCGACGGGCCACCACCGCACCCAAGCCACCGGTACCACCCGTCACCAACACCGTGCCACCGGCATCGAAAGCCGGAGCGACGTCACCGGCCTCCGCAAGCCGGACAAGACGCGGTACCCACACCACACCCCCGCGCACCGCGGACTCCGGCTCACCCGCCGCCAACGCGACAGCGACCACCTCCGCGCCGGCCCCGGGCTCGACGTCCACCAACACGAACCGGCCCGGATTCTCCGCCTCCGCCGCACGCACCAGACCCCACACCGGAGCCTGCACCACATCCAGCCCCGCACCCTCCGACACCGCCACCGCACCACGCGTCAACACCACCAAACGCGACGCAGCACACCGCTCCTCCGCAAGCCACCACCGCACCGCATCCAACACCCGATACGACACCGCCCGCACACCAGCCAGAACACCCGCATCAGCGTCAACATCGGCGGCGGCATCGGCATCGGCATCGGCATCGGCACCGCAGTCCAGCACCACCACACCCGGCACCGCGCCCTCCGCCGGCACCTCCTCCCACCGCACCCACGACACACCCTCGCCACCCGAACCCGAACCCGAACCCGGGCCCACAGGAACCGCCGGAGCCACCATCCAGTCGACCCCATACAACGGGCTACCCGAAGCACCCAGTTGCTCAGCGGAGACCAACCGGCTGAGCATCGAGCCCACGGACAGCACGGGCTGCCCCGCCGTGTCGGCCATCTGGAGGGAGAGCCCCTCGTTACCCACGCGCGTCAGCCGCACCCGTACCTCGGAGGCGCCGACGGCGTGCAGGACCACGTCGTTCCAGGCGAACGGGACGACGGTGTCGTCGCCGTCGCCCTCCAGCAGACCCGCGTGCAGGGAGGCGTCGAGCAGCGCAGGGTGCAGGCCGAACCGGCCCGCAGCATCCCGCTCCTGCTCCGGCAGCGCCACCTCGGCGAACAACTCCTCGCCACGCCGCCACACCGCACGCAACCCACGGAACACCGGCCCGTAACCGAACCCGGCCTCGGCGAACCGCTCGTAGGCACCGTCCACCGGCACCTCCTCGGAGCCTGCGGGCGGCCACGCCAACGCGTCGAACCCGGCCACCGCGTCCACGGTGTCCGCGCGAAGCACGCCACTGGCATGCCGGACCCAGACTCCGCCCCCGGTTCCTTCGGTGCTCGAATACACGGCAACCGTGCGCCGACCGGCCTCCTCGGAGGCCGTCACCCTCACCTGAAGCTGTACGCCGCCCTGCTCGGGCAGAACCAGCGGCGCGGCGAGCGTCAGCTCCTCCACCACCGCACAACCCACCTCGGCCCCCGCCCGCAGAGCGAGTTCGAGCAGACCGGTGCCGGGGACCAGCACGACGTCCTTGACGGTGTGGTCGGCCAACCACGGATGCGTCCGGCGCGAGAGGCGACCGGTCAGTACGGCCCCGTCCTCGTCGGCCAGGCTGACCAGCGCACTCAACATCGGGTGCTCCGCCGCACCGAGTCCGGCGAACCGTACGTCTCCCGCTCGTGCCACCGTCCCGGCGGGCCAGTACCGCTGCCGCTGGAAGGCGTAGGTGGGCAGCTCGACCCGGCGGGCGCCTGTGCCGGTGAACAGGGCGTGCCAGTCCGCGTGCACGCCCTGGACGTACAGCTCGGCCAGAGCGCGTACAGCCGTCTCCACCTCGTCGCGGTCCTTGCGCAGTGCAGCGACGAACAGGGTGTCGGGCGCGGCCGATTCCTGTCCCATGGCCGAGAGAACACTGTCGGGCCCGAGTTCCAGGTAGCGGGTGACGCCCGCTTCGGAGAGCGCACGCATGTCATCGGCGAAGCGGACGGCGTCGCGGACGTGGCGGACCCAGTACTCCGGGTCGCAGACCGTCTCGTTGGCCGCCACCAGAGGAATCGTGGGGGTCGAGAACGACAGCCCGGCCACGACCGTACGGAAGTCGTCCAGCATCGGGTCCATCAGCGGGGAGTGGAAGGCGTGCGAGACCCGCAACCGGGTCGTCTTGCGGCCCAGCCCCTCGAAGTGGGCCCTCACGGACTCCACTTGATCCGACGCTCCGGACACCACCACGGAAGACGGCCCGTTCACCGCCGCAATCGACAGCAACTCTCCCAGCAACGGCTGAACTTCGTCCTCCGTCGCCTGGACGGCCAGCATCGCGCCGCCCTCGGGCAGCGCCTGCATCAGCCGACCCCGCGCCGCCACCAGCGTGCACGCGTCCGCGAGCGAGAACACCCCGGCGACATGCGCAGCCGCGACCTCACCGATCGAGTGACCGGCCACGAAGTCCGGCCGCACACCCCACGACTCGACAAGCCGGAACAACGCCACCTCGACGGCGAACAACCCCGCCTGCGCGAACACCGTCCGGTTCAACGCCTCGGCGTCCTCACCCCACACCACCTCCCGCACCGGCACATCCAACTGCTCACACACCGCGTCGAACGCCGCCGCGAACACCGGGAAACGACCGTACAACTCACGCCCCATACCCAGACGCTGCGAACCCTGGCCGGAGAACAGGAACGCCGTCCTGCCGGCGCGCGCCTCGCCTTCGATGACCTGGTCACCGTCCAGCACGACCGCTCGGTGGGTGAAGAGCGACCGCCCGAGGGTGGAAAGACCTACATCCACCGAACGCAGCCCGGCCTCCTGCGCGTACGCACGCAGCCGTACGACCTGCTCCCGGAGAGCCGCCTCCGTCTTGCCGGACGCCAGCCACGGCACCACTCCCGGAACAACATCCGCGACCGACGGCTCCACAGCAGCCGGCTCGAACTGCTCCAGCACCACGTGCGCGTTCGTCCCACTGATACCGAAGGACGACACACCAGCCCGGCGCACCCGACCCGACTCCGGCCAAGCGCGCTGCTCCGACAGCAACTCCACTGCCCCCGCAGCCCAGTCCACATGCGACGACGGAGCATCCACATGCAGCGACCCAGGCACGGAACCGTGCTCCATCGCCATGACCATCTTGATCACACCGGCCACACCCGCAGCCGCCTGGGCGTGCCCGATGTTGGACTTCACCGACCCCAGCAACAGAGGACTGCCCTCGGAACGGTCCTGCCCATAGGTCGCGATCAGCGCCTGCGCCTCGATCGGGTCACCCAACGTCGTGCCCGTGCCGTGCGCCTCCACCACATCGACCTCGGACGTCGACAACCCGCCGCTGGCCAACGCCTGCCGGATCACCCTCTGCTGCGACGGACCATTGGGCGCCGTCAGACCGTTCGACGCACCGTCCTGATTGACAGCCGAACCACGCACGACCGCCAGCACCCGATGACCGTTACGAACTGCGTCCGAGAGTCGTTCCAGCACCACCATGCCGACGCCCTCGCCCCAACCGACACCGTCGGCCGAATCCGAGAACGACCGGCACCGGCCGTCGGACGACAACCCGCCCTGCCGCGCGAACTCCACGAACGTCGTCGGCGTCGACATCACCGTCACACCACCGGCAACCGCCAGCGAGCACTCACCCGACCTCAGCGCCTGCGCGGCCAAGTGCATCGCCACCAGCGACGACGAACACGCCGTGTCCACCGTCACCGCAGGACCCTCCAGCCCCAACGTGTACGACACCCGGCCCGACGCGATACTCCCCGCACTGCCACTGCCCTGCTGACCCTCGAACTCCCGGCCACCCAGCAGACTCGCGTAATCGCTGTACATCACCCCCGCGAACACACCCGTCTGCGAACCACGCAACGACACCGGATCGATACCCGCCCGCTCCACCGCCTCCCACGTCGTCTCCAACAGCAACCGCTGCTGCGCATCCGTCGCCAACGCCTCACGCGGACTCATCCCGAAGAAGTCCGGATCGAAGTCGGCGGCGTCGTAGAGGAAACCACCCGCCCGCTCGAACGACTCGCCCTCCACCTCCCAACCACGATCGGCGGGGAAATCACCCACGGCATCCACACCGTCGGCGACCAACCGCCAGAGATCCTCCGGCGAAGCCACCCCACCCGGATACCGGCACGCCATCCCCACGATCACGACCGGATCGTCGGCGCCCGCGGTCCGGCGCACGGCCACCGGTGCGGTTTCGACCTCTTCCCCGAGGATCTCGTCGCGGACGAATCCCGCCAGTGCGTCCGCTGTCGGGTAGTCGAAGACCACGGTGGCGGGCAGCCGCAGGCCGGTCACCGATCCCAGTCGGTTGCGCAGTTCGACGGCCGTCAGGGAGTCGAAGCCCAGGTCCTGGAAGGCCCGCGCCGGGTCGATGTCCGCCCCGTCCGCGTGCCCGAGGACCAGCGCGATCTGGGCGCGCACCAGGTCGAGCACGGCCCTGTGCCGCTCGGCGGCGGCGAGGCCGGACAGGCTCTGCCGGAGTCCGGCCGAGCCGGCGGTTCCCGTACGGAGGCTGCGGCGCGCACGCGTCCGGATCAGGCCGCGCAGCAGCGGCGGGACGTCGCCCAGGGCGCGGATCGCCGCCAGGTCCAGCCGCACCGGCAGGATCGCCGGGCGCCCGGCCGAGAGCGCGGTGTCGAACAGGGACAGCCCGTCCTCGACGGACAGGGGCGGCATGCCGAGGCGGCTGATGCGCTCCAGGTCGGCGTCGGTCAGCGAGCCCGTCATTCCGCCGGTCCGCTCCCAGGGTCCCCAGCCCAGGGAGACACCCGGCAGTGCCGAGGCCCGCCGGTGCGTGGCGAGGGCGTCGAGGAAGGCGTTGGCGGCGGCGTAGTTCGCCTGTCCCGCGCTGCCGAATGCCGCCGCGACGGACGAGAACACGACGAACGCCGCGAGATCCCGGTCTTTCGTCGCCTCGTGCAGGTTCCAGGCCGCGTCCACCTTGGGCCGCAGCACTGCTGAGAGCCGTTCGCCGGTCAGCGAGCCGACCACTCCGTCGTCGATCACTCCTGCGGCGTGGATCACCGCCCGTACGTCGTACCGGTCGAGCAGGTCGCGCACGGCGGAGGACTCGGCCACGTCGCATGCTTCGATCGCGACCCGTACGTCCTGCCGCTCGAACTCGGCGACGAGGTCGGCGGCACCGTCGGCGGCTCGGCCGCTGCGGCTGACGAGGAGCAGACCGCGTACACCGTGCTCGGCCACCAGGTGCCGGGCGATCTCCCGGCCCAGGCCACCCGTGCCTCCGGTGATCAGCACCACGCCGTCCCCCGCCCATGCGGGGCACGCTTCCTTGGCGGTGTCGACCCGGGCCAGCCGTGCGGCGTGGAACGCTCCGTCCCGTACGAGCAACTGCGGTTCGTCCAGCGCGAGTACGGACTCCGCCAGACCTGCGGGCTCCTCGCCCTCCACGTCGACCAGCACGAACCGGCCCGGCTGCTCCGACTGCGCGGAGCGCACCAGGCCCCACGCGGCGGCAGCGGCCAGATCCTCGCCCGACGTCGCGCCGCGCGTCACCAGCACCAGCCGTGACGGCTCGGGCAGCTCCTGCACCAGCGTCAGCGCCCGCGCCGCCAGGGCGTGCGCCGAACTCGCCGTACCGCTCGCCTCCTCGTCCTTGCCGGACAGCCGGTGCACCACCACGTCCGGCGACGACGCCACCGGTCCCGGTACACGGACCGGCACCCACTCCACGCCGAACAGCCCGTCGTGCGGCTGACCGGAAGCGACCGGTCGTACGGTCAACTCCGCTACTGAAGCGACCGGTTCTCCGCTGGCGTCCGCCAGCTCCACGGACAACGCACCGTCGGTGGTGCGGGAGAGCCGCACCCGGAGGGCCGACGTGCCGGAGGCATGCAGGGACACCCCGGACCAGGCGAAGGGAACCCCGCGTTCGCCGTCACCGAGCAGCACGGCCGCGTGCAGGCCGGCGTCGAACAGGGCCGGGTGCAAGCCGAAACCGGTCAGGTCCGTCTCATCGGGCAGTGCGATCTCTGCGTAGACCTCGTCGTCGAGCTGCCAGGCCGCCCGCAGCCCCTGGAACACCGGACCGTACTCGAACCCCGCCTCGGCGAACCGCTCGTACACCCCGGACACGTCCAGCGCCTCGGCACCCGCAGGCGGCCAGACCGAAGCGTCGAACGCTGTGTGCGGGGGGACGCTCGGGGCAAGCACACCGGTGGCGTGCCGAACCCAGGGGGATTCGTCCGCTCCGTCGGGGCGGGAGTGCACGGTCACCGTGCGGCGACCCGACTCGTCGGGCGTGCCCACCGCCAGCTGCACGCGTACGCCACCCTCGGCAGGCAGTACGAGCGGCGCGGCGAGGGTCAGTTCCTCCACCGCGGGGCATCCGGCCTCGTCACCGGCGCGCACGGCCAGTTCGACCAGGGCAGTCCCCGGGACCAGCACCCTGCCCATGACCATGTGGTCCGACAGCCAGGAGTGCGAACGCAGCGAGAGCCGTCCGGTGAACAGGAACGTGTCCGTGTCCGCGAGCTCCACGGCCGCGCCGAGCAGGGGGTGTTCCGCCGACTCCAGACCGGCCATGCGTACGTTGCCGCCGGGCGCGTTCCCTGCGTCCGAGGGCCAGTAGGACCGGTGTTGGAAGGCGTAGGTGGGCAGCTCGACGATGCGGGCGCCGGTGTCGGCGAAGAGGACGGCCCAGTCGACCTTCGTCCCGCTCACGTGCAGCTCGGCGAGGGCCTGGAGCGCGGACAGCTCCTCGTCGCGGTTCTTGCGCAGTACGGGTACGAGAACCGCGTCCTCATCCTCGGTCAGGCAGGCGGCGGCCATCGCGGAGAGAACCCCGTCGGGGCCGAGCTCCAGGAACCGCGTCACACCCTGCTCGGACAGCATCCGTACGTCATCCGCGAAACGCACCGCCTCGCGAACGTGGCACACCCAGTACTCCGGGTCGCACACCTCCTCGGCGTCCGTGGCCAGCGGTATCTCCGGAACGGAGAACGTCAGCCCCGACACCACCGCACGGAAGTCGTCCAGCATCGGATCCATCAGAGGTGAATGGAACGCGTGCGAGACACGAAGACGGGTCGCCTTACGGCCCAGACCTTCGAAGTGCACACGGACGGCGTCGACCGCCTCCTCCACCCCGGACACGACCACGGAAGACGGCCCGTTCACCGCCGCGACGGACACCCACTCGTTCAGCAGCGGCAGCACTTCGGCCTCCGTCGCCTGCACGGCCAGCATCGCCCCACCCTCGGGCAACGCCTGCATCAACCGGCCACGTGCCGCCACCAACCTGCACGCGTCCGCAAGCGACAGCACTCCGGCCACGTGCGCAGCCGCGACCTCGCCGATCGAGTGTCCGGCCACGAAGTCCGGCCGCACACCCCACGACTCCACCAGACGGAACAACGCCACCTCGACGGCGAACAACCCCGCCTGCGCGAACACCGTCCGGTTCAACGCCTCAGCGTCCTCACCCCACACCACCTCCCGCACCGGCACATCCAACTGCTCACACACCGCATCGAACGCCGCCGCGAAGACGGGGAAGCGGCCGTACAACTCACGACCCATACCGAGACGTTGAGAACCCTGGCCGGAGAACAGGAACGCCGTCTTTCCGGCACGCACCCGCCCCTCAACGACCTGCTCACCGTTCAGCACCACAGCCCGATGAGCAAAAGCGGACCGCTTCAGCGTGGAGAGACCCACGTCCACCGAACGCAGCCCCGCCCCCTCCGCATACGTACGCAGGCGCGCGACCTGCTCCCGGAGAGCCTCCTCCGTCTTGCCGGACACCAGCCACGGCACTCCTCCCGGAGCAACGTCCGCGACCGACGGCTCCACAGCAGCCGGCTCGAACTGCTCCAGCACCACGTGCGCGTTGGTCCCGCTGATGCCGAAGGACGACACACCTGCCCGGCGCACCCGGTCCAGTGCCGGCCACGCCGTGCCCTCCGTCACCAGTTCCACTGCGCCCGCGGCCCAGTCCACATGCGACGACGGCGCGTCGACGTTGAGCGTCCGGGGCACGATCCCGTGCTCCATGGCCATGACCATCTTGATCACACCGGCCACACCGGCAGCCGCCTGGGCGTGCCCGATGTTGGACTTCACCGACCCGAGCAGCAAGGGGAGTTCGCGATCCTGCCCGTACGTCGCGATCAGCGCCTGCGCCTCGATCGGGTCACCCAACGTCGTGCCCGTGCCGTGCGCCTCCACCACATCCACATCCGACACCGACAACCCGCCACTGGCCAACGCCTGCCGGATCACCCGCTGCTGCGACGGACCGTTCGGCGCCGTCAGACCGTTCGACGCACCGTCCTGATTGACAGCCGAACCACGCACGACCGCCAGCACCCGATGACCGTGACGAACAGCGTCCGACAACCGCTCCAGCACCACCATGCCGACGCCCTCGCCCCAACCGACACCGTCGGCCGAATCCGAGAACGACCGGCACCGGCCGTCGGACGACAACCCGCCCTGCCGCGCGAACTCCACGAACGTCGTCGGGGTAGACATCACCGTCACACCACCGGCAACCGCCAGCGAGCACTCACCCGACCTGAGGGCCTGCGCCGCCCAGTGCAGGGCCACCAGCGACGACGAACACGCCGTGTCCACCGTCACCGCGGGGCCTTCGAAGCCGAACGTGTACGAGACACGGCCGGAGGCGATGCTGGGCGCGCTGCCGTTGCCGCGGAAGGCGTCGTACTGCGGGGCGTCGAGCAGGGTGCGGTAGTCCGTGTACATGACGCCTGCGAAGACGCCGGTCTGGGAGCCGCGCAACGACACCGGGTCGATGCCCGCCCGCTCCACCGCCTCCCACGTCGTCTCCAGCAGCAACCGCTGCTGCGCATCCGTCGCCACTGCCTCCCGGGGACTCATCCCGAAGAAGTCCGGATCGAAGTCGGCGGCGTCGTGGAGGAAACCACCCGCCCGCTCGAACGACTCGCCCTCCACCTCCCAACCACGATCGGCGGGGAAATCACCCACGGCATCCACACCGTCGGCGACCAACCGCCAGAGATCCTCCGGCGAAGCCACCCCACCCGGATACCGGCACGCCATCCCCACGATCACGACCGGATCGTCGGTGGCCGCGGGACGCGTAGTCGGCGCATCCGTCGGCGTTTCCCGCTCTCCGCCCAGCAGTTCGTCGAGCAGGAGGTCCACCAGCGCATCGGCTGTCGGGTGGTCGAAGACCAGCGTCGCCGACAGCCGCAGACCTACGGCCGCGCCCAGTCCGTTGCGGAGTTCGACCGCCATCAGGGAGTCGAAACCGAGGTCCTGGAACGCGCGCGTCGGTTCGATGACGGCGGCGTCGGCGTGGCCCAGGACGAGCGCCACGTGCCCGCGTACGAGGTCGAGGAGCACCTCGCGCCGCTCGTCGGGCGCGAGGGTGGCGAGGGTGCGCCGAAGGCCCGCCGTCGCGGGCGTCCCGGAGGCCGGGGCGGCCGCCGAGCGCCGGTTCCCGGTACGCGACCTGACCAACCCGCGCAGCAGGGCCGGCACCGAGTCCTGTGCCCTCAGGGCTGCGAAGTCGAAGCGTACGGGGGCGATCAGCGACGCTTCCGCGCGCAGGGCGGCATCGAAGAGTCCGGTGCCCTCCGCCGGGGTCAGTTCGGGCATGCCCGTGCGGGCGATGCGCCGGACGTCGGCCTCGGACAGGGTGCCGGTCATGCCTCCGTCCTGGGTCCACGGGCCCCAGGCGAGCGAAGCGCCCGGCAGGCCAAGGGCCCGCCGGTGCTCGGCGAGGGCGTCCAGGAAGGCGTTGCCGGAGGCGTAGTTGGCCTGACCGGGACCGCCGAAGAGTCCGGAGACGGAGGAGAACAGGACGAATGCGGCAAGGTCCAGGTCGCGCGTGGCCTCGTGCAGGTTCCAGGCGGCGTCGACCTTGGGGCGCAGGACCGCCGAGAGCCGCTCGGGCGTCAGTGCCTCCACCACTCCGTCGTCGATCACGCCCGCGGTGTGGACGACAGCCCGTACCGGATGGCGAGCGACCAGTTCGGACACGGCGTCCGGGTCGGCGACGTCGCAGGTTTCGACGACGGCTTCGGCGCCGAGGCCGGACAGCTCCGCGACCAGCTCGGCGGCGCCTTCGGCGGCCGGGCCGCTCCGGCTCACCAGGAGCAGGCTGCGCACGCCGTGCTCGACGACCAGGTGCCGGGCGATCACCCGGCCCAGACCACCCGTGCCACCGGTGACCAGGACCGTGCCCTTTCCGGCCCACTCCGGAGCGTTCTCCCGCACCGCGTCGACCCGAGTCAGCCGTGCGGCCAGCACTTCACCGTCGCGGACGAGCAACTGGGGCTCTTCCGTGCCCAGTACGGTTTCCAGGAGGCCGGTCTCGGGCTCCTGGCCGGCCACGTCCACCAGGACGAACCGGCCGGGGTGCTCGGACTGGGCGGTACGCACGAGACCCCAGGCGGCGGCAGCGGCCAGATCCTCGCCGGACGTCGCGCCACGGGTCACGAACACCAGGCGGGAGGCGGCGGAACGCTCCTCGCTCAGCCAGTCCTGGAGCAGGGACAGCGTTCGGGCCGTGAGCGCGTGCACCGAGGCCACCGGGCCGGTGCCGGCACCGTCACCGGTCCCCTCGCCCTGATCCCCCGCCTCGCCCGCCTCGCCCGCCAGTCTGGCGACGACCACGTCCGGGGCCACTGCCGCCAGCGGCTTCGCCGACCGGACCGGTACCCACTCCACTCCGAACACCGAGTCCCGGTCCGCCGCACGAGCGGCATCGACCGGCCGCAGCACCAGCGACTCCACCGACGCCACCGGCTCCCCCGCCGGGTCGGCCACCGCGACGGTGAGCGCGTCCTCGCGCATACGGGTCACCCGCACCCGGATCGACGAGGCTCCGGTGGCGTGCAGCGACACGCCCTCCCAGGAGAACGGCACGACGCCGCGCGGCACCCCGTTGAACGCGGTGACGTGCAACGCGGCGTCCAGCAGTGCGGGATGCAGCCCGTAGCGGCTGCCGTCGACGCCCTCGGGGAGGGCGACCTCCGCGTAGACGTCCTCGCCCCGCTGCCAGGCGGCCCGCAGGCCCTGGAACACCGGGCCGTAGTCGAATCCCGCTTCGGACATGCGGTCGTACAGGCCGGTCAGGTCGACCGGCTCGGCACCGGCCGGGGGCCAAGCGGCGTCCGGTGCCTCGAAGGGCACCGTGCGCTCGCCGGCCGTGAGGACGCCCGACGCGTGCTGGAGCCAGGCATGGCCGTCGGCTCCCTCGTGGCGGGAGCGGATGCTCACCGTGCGCCGTCCGTCGCCGTCGGCGGCGGCCACGCGCAGCTGGAGCTGGACGCCGCCCTCCTCGGGAACGACGAGCGGCGCGGCCAGCGTGAGCTCCTCGACCGTGCCGCAGCCGACCTCGTCACCCGCGCGGACGGCGAGTTCCAGGAACGCGGTCCCCGGCAGGAGGGCCGAGCCGCGCACCACGTGGTCGGAGAGCCAGGGGTGCGACTGGGCCGAGAGACGGGAGGTGAACAGCATGCCTTCGGCGTCGGACAGCTCGACGGAGGCGTTGAGGAGTGGGTGTCCTGCCGCGTCGAGCCCGGCGGCCTGGACGTCACCGGCCGGAGCCTCACCGGGGACCGGCCAGAAGCGCTGCCGTTGGAAGGCGTACGTCGGGAGGTCGACGAGACGCGCGTCCGTTTCCCGCAGTACGGCTGTCCAGTCCACGGCCGCGCCGTCGACGAACATCCTGGCGGCGGCGGTGAGGGCGGCGGTCTCCTCGCCGACACCCTTACGCAGTGCGGGTACGAGAACCGCGTCGGAGTCCTCGGGCAGGCAGGCGGCGGCCATCGCGGAGAGAACCCCGTCGGGGCCGAGCTCCAGGAACCGCGTCACACCCTGCTCGGACAACACCCGTACGTCATCCGCGAAACGCACCGCCTCGCGAACGTGCCGCACCCAGTACTCCGGGTCGCACACCTCCTCGGCGTCCGTGGCCAGCGGTATCTCCGGAACGGAGAACCTCAGCCCCGACACCACCGCACGGAAGTCGTCCAGCATCGGATCCATCAAAGGTGAATGGAACGCGTGCGAGACACGAAGACGAGTCGCCTTACGGCCCAGACCTTCGAAGTGGACACGGACAACGTCGACCGCCTCCTCCACCCCGGACACCACCACCGAAGACGGCCCGTTCACCGCCGCGACGGACACCCACTCGTTCAGCAGCGGCAGCACTTCGGCCTCCGTCGCCTGCACGGCCAGCATCGCCCCGCCCTCGGGCAACGCCTGCATCAACCGGCCACGCGCCGCCACCAGCCTGCACGCGTCCGCGAGCGAGAACACTCCGGCCACGTGAGCCGCCGCCACCTCACCAATCGAGTGACCGGCCACGAAGTCCGGCCGCACACCCCACGACTCCATGAGACGGAACAACGCCACCTCGACGGCGAACAACCCCGCCTGCGCGAACACCGTCCGGTTCAACGCCTCAGCGTCCTCACCCCACACCACCTCCCGCACCGGCACATCCAACTCGGCACACACCGCATCGAACGCCGCCGCGAACACCGGGAAACGACCGTACAACTCACGCCCCATACCGAGACGCTGCGAACCCTGGCCCGAGAACAGGAACGCCGTCTTTCCCGCGCGTGCCACACCCTCCGCGGCCGGCTGCGTGCCGCCCATGAGCACCGCGCGGTGACCGAGTGCGGACCTGGCCGTGGCGAGGGTCAGGGCGACGTCCACGGGGCGTGGTCCGGACTGCTCGACATGGGCGTGCAGGCGTGCGATCTGGTCGCGCAGCGCCTGCTCCGTGCGGCCGGTCAGGGCCCACGGCACCACCGTGGGCACCTCCGTACCCGCCGACGGACCGGGCTCCGGGTCGGCCGGGGCCGGTGCGGCCTGTTCCAGCACCACATGGGCGTTCGTGCCGCTGATGCCGAACGCGGAGACCGCTGAGCGGCGCGGGTGGGCGGTGGTGGGCCAGTCGGTCCGTTCGGTGAGGAGTTCGACGGCGCCCGCGCTCCAGTCGACGTGCGAGGTGGGCCGGTCGACGTGGAGGGTCCGGGGCAGGACTCCGTGCCGCATCGCCATGACCATCTTGATCACGCCGGCTACGCCTGCCGCCGCCTGCGCGTGCCCGATGTTGGACTTGATGCCGCCGAGCAGCAGGGGGCGGTCCGCCGGCCGGCCGCGTCCGTAGGTCGCGAGCAGTGCCTGGGCCTCGATCGGGTCGCCCAGTGTGGTGCCGGTGCCGTGGGCCTCGACGGCGTCGATCTGGTCGGTGGACAGTTGGGCGTTGGCGAGGGCCGCGCGGATGACGCGCTGCTGGGAGGGACCGTTGGGGGCGGTGAGGCGGCTGCTGGCGCCGTCCTGGTTGACGGCCGTGCCCCGTACGACGGCGAGGACGTGGTGGCCGTTGCGGCGGGCGTCGGACAGTCGCTCGACGAGCAGCACGCCGACGCCCTCGGCCCACCCGGTACCGTCCGCCGCTTCGGCGAAGGGCTTGCAGCGGCCGTCGGCGGCGAGGCCGCGCTGGCGGGAGAACTCGGTGAACAGGCGGGGGGTCGGCATGATCGCGACGCCGCCGGCGAGTGCCATGGTGCACTCGCCCGCCCGCAGGGCGCGTACGGCCAGGTGCAGGGCGACCAGCGAGGAGGAGCAGGCCGTGTCGACGGTGACGGCGGGGCCTTCGAGGCCGAAGGTGTAGGAGATCCGGCCGGACAGGACGCTGACCGCGCCGCCGGTCAGCAGGTGGCCCTCGGTTTCGGTGGTCTGCCTGGCGAGGGAGCCGTAGTCGGTGTCGGCTCCGCCGATGAAGACACCGGTCTCGGTGCCGCGCAGGGCGGCGGGGTCGATCCGGGCGTGCTCGATGGCTTCCCAGGAGGTTTCGAGCAGGAGCCGCTGCTGCGGGTCCATGGCGAGGGCCTCGCGCGGCGCGATGCCGAAGAGGTCGGCGTCGAACTCGGCGACTGCGTCGAGGAAGCCGCCGTGGCGTACGTAACTCTTCCCGGGTGTGCCGGGGTGTGGGTCGTAGAGACCGGTGGTGTCCCAACCGCGGTCCTCCGGCAGGTCGCCCACGACGTCCGCGCCTTCGGCGACCATCCGCCACAGGTCCTCGGGGGAATGGACGCCGCCGGGGAAACGGCAGGCCATGCCCACGATGGCGATCGGCTCGCTGTCCCGGGCCTCGACGGATTCCAGCCTCTGCTTGGTGCGCCGCAGGTCTGCGGTGACCTTCTTGAGGTAGTCGCGGAGCTTGTCCTCGGAGGAGGGGGCGGCCTTGGGTGCCATGAGCGGGAAACCTCGCAGTCGGGAAAGGGTGTTACGCGTGGTGCGGTGTTCGACCGGTCCGGCCGGACGCAACCGTTGGGCGGTTCCGTCCGGCCGGGCGGTCGGCTCGGTCAGGCGAGGCCGAGTTCCTTGTCGATCAGGTCGAACATCTCGTCGTCCGTCGAGGCCGCTTCGAGGTCGGCGTCGGTTTCGTTGTCGTCCGCCTCCCCGTCGTGGGGGGTCTCGGCGGTTTCGTCGAGCTTCCATTGCAGTGCTTTGAGGCGGGCGGCCATGCGGGCGCGTCCGTCCGCGTCGAGTGCGGAGGCCGCGCGGGCCGTGAGTGACTTCTCCAGCTCGTCGAGTTCCGCGAAGAGCGTGTCCTGGGGCTCCGCGCCGTCGGAGAGCGCCAGGCGGGCGTTCAGGTGCCGGGCGAGGGCGAGCGGGGTGGGGTGGTCGAAGACCGCTGTCGTCGGCAGCCGGAGCCCGGTCTCCTCGTTCAGACGGTTGCGCAGTTCCACGGCGGTGAGGGAGCTCATGCCCAGGTCGAGGAAGCCGCGTTCGGCGTCGATGGAGGCGGCCGAGCCGTGGCCGAGGACCGCGGCCACGTGACCGGTGATCAGCTGGAGGAGCAGGGCGTCGCGCTTGGCCGCGCTCAGTCCGGTCAGTCGCTCGGCGAACCCGGCGTCCGGTCCGGCCCCCCGCCCGGCGGCGGACGTGTCCGGCGCGGGGGCCGCGGACCTTCGGCCGGCCGGCCGTGCCGGAGCGAGGTCCCGCAGCAGCGCCGGGACGCGGCCCGATGTCGCGAGGGCCTTCGGGTCGAGTCGTACGGGGACCAGGAGGGCACGGTCGACGGTGGCGGCGGCGTCGAGCAGGCCGAGTCCTTGGCCTGCCGAGAGCGGCAGCATTCCTGAGCGTGCGAAGCGGGCGACGTCCACGGGGTCAAGACTGGACGTCATTCCACTGGAATCTCCCCAGTATCCCCACGCGAGGGAGACCGCGGCGAGTCCCTGGGCCCGGCGTCGGCGGGCGAGTGCGTCGAGGAAGGAGTTGGCGGCGGCGTAGTTGGCCTGGGCGGGTCCTCCGACGACTCCGGAGAAGGAGGAGAAGAGGACGAAGGCGGACAGTTTGCTGTCGCGGGTCAGCTCGTGCAGGTGCATGGCGGCGGCTGCCTTCGGGCGCCAGACGCGGGCCAGGTCCTCGGCGGTGAGGTTCTCCAGCAGGCCGTCCTGGAGGACGCCGGCCGCGTGGACCACGGCGGTGAGCGGGTGCGCGGCGGGGATGGCCGCCAGGACGTCGGCGAGGGCGTCACGGTCGGCCGCGTCGCAGGCGGCGAGGGTGACGGTGGCGCCCAACCCGGTCAGCTCCTCGCGCAGTTGCGTGGCGCCGGGCGCTTCGGGTCCCCGACGGCCGGTGAGCACAAGGTTCCGGACGCCGTGCTCGGTGACCAGGTGGCGGGCGACGAGGGCGCCGAGGGTGCCGGTTCCGCCGGTGATCAGGACGGTGCCGTCGCCGTGCGGGTCCCATTCCTGGACCGGGAGCGCCGAGGGGTCCAGCGAGGGTGCGGTGCGTCGGAGCCTCGGAACGGTCACCATGCCGTTGTGCAGGGCGAGTTGCGTCTCGGCGGCGGCCGTGGCGGCGGCCACGGCATCCGCCAGGGCGCGTTCGGATGCCGGGTCGCCGTCGGTGTCGACGAGAAGGAAGCGGTCGGGGTGTTCGGCCTGGGCCGAACGGATCAGGCCCTGGACGGCGGCGTCGGTGAGCGCCGCGTCGTCGCCCGCGGTGACCAGGACCAGCCGGGAGTCCGCGCAGCGCGGGTCGGCCAGCCAGGTCTGCACCAGGTGCAGCATGTCCCGGACGGGGGTGTCGTCGGCGTTGTCCGGGGGGCCGTCGGCCGCGGGCAGGCGGAGCAGCACCGTGTCCGCGAAGGGGGTCGCGCCAGCGTCTTCGAGGGCTGCCCGCAGGGCGGGGAGGCCAGTGAAGGACTGTGCGGGGGCGGCGGCGGGTTCGAGGCCGACGGGGAGGGTCCGGGCCCAGTCCGGTCGCGTCCAGGCGGCTTCGAAGAGTTCCTGGGGGTGTCGGGAGGGTGCGTCGGGGGGCGTGGTGGTGGCGGTGGCCGTGAGTACGGGCGCACCCGTGGGGTCGGCGGCGGCGAGGGACAGGGTGCCGTCGTCGGCGCGGTCGATCCGTACGCGCAGTGCGGTCGCCCCGGTGGCGGTGAGGGCCGCTTCCCGCCAGTGGGCGGGCAGTTCGGCTTGGCCGGTTCCGGTGGCGGACATGGCCAGTACGGTCTGGAGCAGGCCCGGGTGGATGCGGAAACCGGCCGCTTTCGGGTGCTGGTCCTGGGGCAGCGCCACCTCGGCGAGGGTCGCGCCGTCGGCCGCGGTCCAGAGTGCGCGGACGGTGCGGTGCAGGGGGCCGGGGTGGTAGCCGCCCTCCGCGAGAGCGGCGTACAGCTCCTCGGGGTCGGCCGGGCGGGCGTCGTGCGGCGGCCAGTTCCCGGGGACGCACGGTGTGTCGGCGGACGCGGCCGTCCGGGTCAGCGTGCCGGTGGCATGGCGGGTCCAGTCGGCGTCGGCGGCGGTCCTGGCGTGGATCGTCAGGCTTCTGCCCTCGGCGTCGGCCGCGCCGACCGTCAGCTGGATCTCCAGGGTGTCCTGCTGAGGGACGGTCAGCGGGAGCAGTTCGGTGAGGTCGCCGACCGTCGTGCACCCTGCTTCGTCGGCGGCCCGGACAGCCCAGTCGAGCAGGGCGGTGGCGGGGACGACGGCGTCGCCGTGCACGGTGTGGTCGGCCAGCCACGGGTGGGTGGCGGCAGCGATCCGGCCGCTGAGGACGAGGGACCCGTCCCCGTCGGCGAGGCGGACGACGGTGTCGAGTCCTGCGGGGTCCGCCGGAGTGCCGCCCGCGGGGGCGGGGGGCGCGTCGAGCCAGTACCGGGTGCGCTGGAAGGCGTACGTGGGCAGGTCGGCCACTCCGCCTCCGGCCAGGATGCCGTTCCAGTCGACCCGTACGCCGTGCACGTGTGCCTCGGCGAGGGAGGTCAGCAGTCGCTGCCGGCCGCCGTCCCCGCGGCGCAGCGAGCCGAGCGCCGGTGCGTCCGCCTCGGCGGCGGCGACGGTGTCCTCGATGGCGGCGGTCAGCACCGGGTGCGGGCTGGCCTCGACGAACACGTCGTGTCCTTGGGCGAGGAGGGTGTGCAGCGCGTCCTCCAGCCGGACGGTGCGGCGCAGGTTCTCGTACCAGTACGAGGCGTCCAGCGCGGTGTCGGCGTCGATCCATGTGCCGGTGAGGGTGGAGAGGAACGGGATGCGGGGCGGGTGGGTCTCGATTCCGGCGAGGTCGGCCAGGACGGTGTCGCGAATGCGTGCGACCTGGGCGGAGTAGGAGGCGTAGTCGACGGGGATCCGCTTGGCGCGGACGCCGTCCCGGGTGCAGGCGTCGACCAGGGCGTCGAGGGCGTCCGACTCGCCGGAGACGACGACGGAGCCGGGGCCGTTGACCGCGGCGACGGAGATGCGCTCGCCCCAGGCGGCGAGCCGGTCGAGGACGTCCGCATGGGAGGCGGCGACGGAGACCATGCCGCCGTGGCCGGAGAGCCCGGCGTCGATGGCGCGGCTGCGCAGGGCGATCACGCGGGCGCCGTCCTCCAGGGAGAGCGCGCCGGCCACGCAGGCGGCGGCGATCTCGCCCTGGGAGTGGCCGACGACGGCCGCCGGGCGGAGGCCGTGGGCCTGCCAGACGTCGGCGAGCGCGATCATGACCGCCCAGAGGGCGGGCTGGGCGACGTCCACGCGGTCCAGCGAGGGGGCGGTCGGCTCGCCGCGCAGTACGGCGGTCAGGGACCAGTCGGTGTACGGGGCGAGGGCCAGCTCGCAGGCCGCGATGCGGGCGGCGAACTCGGCCGAGTCGTCCAGGAGGTCGGCGCCCATGCCGACCCACTGCGAGCCCTGGCCGGGGAAGACCAGGACGGCCTTGCGGTCGCGGCCGGAGGTGTGCCGGCCCTGGACGAGGCCGGGGGACGGTGTCCCCTCGGCGAGTGCGGTGAGCGCGGATCGCAGGGTGTGCGGGTCGGCGGCGGTGACGACCGCCCGGTGTTCGAGGACGGCCCGGCGGGTGGCGAGGGAGGCGGCGAGGTCGAGGGGCTTCGACCGGTTCCCGGGGGCGGTGTCGAGATGGGCGAGCAGTGCCCGCGCCTGCCCGCGCAAGGCGGGTGCGCTCCGCGCGGACAGCAGCCAGGGCAGCACGGCGTCGGCGGACTCGGGGCCCACCGCTGCGGGAGTGGGCGGGACGCCCAGTGCTGCGGGGGTGGGCGGGGCGCCCGCTGCCGCGGGGGTGGGCGGGGCGCCCGCTGCCGCGGGGGTGGGCAAGGTGTCGGAGGTCGTGCCCGACGGCTCCGCGCCCGTCGCCGTCCCGGGTGCCGGTACTGCGTCCGAGGTGTCCTCGGGGGCCGGTGCTCCGTCCAAGGTGTCCTCGGGTGCCGGTACCGCTTCCGAGGCGTCCTCGGGGGCCCGGGATGCGGCGTCCGGGCCCTGTTCGAGGATCACGTGCGCGTTGGTGCCGCTGATGCCGAAGGAGGAGACCCCGGCCCGGCGCGGGCGGCCGTCGGTCGTCGGCCAGGGGGTTGCCTCGTCCAGGACGCGTACGGCTCCCGTCGACCAGTCCACCTGCGGGGTCTGCTCGTCGAGGTGCAGCGACTTCGGAAGGAGGCCGTGCCGCATGGCGAGCACCATCTTCATCACTCCGGCGACTCCGGCCGCGGCCTGGGTGTGCCCGAGGTTGGACTTGACGGAGCCCAGTCGCAGCGGGCGGTCGGCCGCCCGGTCCTGGCCGTACGTCGCGAGCAGGGCCTGCGCCTCGATCGGGTCGCCGAGCCGGGTGCCGGTGCCGTGCGCCTCCACCGCGTCGACGTCGGCGCCGGTCAGTCGGGCGCCCGCGAGGGCCTCGCGGATGACCCGCTGCTGGGCGGGCCCGTTGGGGGCGGTGAGGCCGTTGGAGGCGCCGTCCTGGTTGACGGCCGAGCCGCGCACGACGGCCAGTACCTGGTGGCCGTTGCGCACCGCGTCGGAGAGGCGTTCGAGGACCAGCAGGCCGACGCCCTCGGAGAAGCCCGTGCCGTCGGCGTCCGCCGAGAAGGGCTTGCAGCGGCCGTCCGCGGCGAGGCCGCGCTGCCGCGAGAAGTCCACGATGATCACCGGGGAGGACATGACCGTCACGCCGCCCGCCAGCGCGAGGGAGCACTCACCGGCCCGCAGCGACTGTGCGGCCATGTGCAGCGCCACCAGCGAGGAGGAGCAGGCGGTGTCCACGGTGACGGCCGGGCCCTCCAGGCCCAGGGCGTAGGAGACGCGGCCGGAGACCACGCTGACGGCGTTGCCCGTGTTGACGTATCCCGCGAGCGCCTCGGGGATGTCCGCGCCGCGGCTCAGGTAGTCGCTGGAGGACAGGCCGGCGAAGACGCCGGTGCGGCTGCCGCGCAGCGACCTGGGGTCGATGCCGGCCCGTTCGGCCGCCTCCCAGGCGGTTTCCAGGAGCAGGCGCTGCTGCGGGTCCATCGCGGTGGCCTCGTTCGGGCCGATGCCGAAGAAGTCCGCGTCGAAGTCGGCGGCGCCGTGCAGGAAGCCGCCTTCGAGGGTGCGGGAGGCGTCCGGGTGGTCGGGGACGGAGCCGTAGAGGTCCTCCAGGTCCCAGCCGCGGTCCGTGGGGAAGGCGCCGATGGCGTCGGTGCCGGTGGCCAGCAGGGTCCACAGGTCCTCGGGCGAGTGGACGTCGCCGGGGTAGCGGCAGGCCATGCCGACGATGACGACGGGGTCGTCGTCCGGGGCTGCCGGGGTGTGGGCCGCGGGCGTGGCGGACGCGGGTGCGGCGTCGGTCAGCAGGCTCCCCAGGTGTGCGGCGAGGGCCACGGGGGTGGGGTGGTCGAAGACCAGCGTGGCGGGGAGCCGCAATCCGGCCGCGGCGGCCAGCCGGTTGCGCAGTTCGACGGCGGTCAGCGAGTCGAAGCCGAGGTCGCGGAAGGCCTTTCCGGCATGGACGGCGCCGGAGTCGGCGTGGCCGAGCACGGCGGCGGCGTACGTGGTGACCAGGTCGACGAGCACGCTGTCCCGGTCGGCCGCGGGCAGTGCGGCCAGTCGCTGCCGCAGCCCGCCGCCGGCGGGCCCGGTGCCGGCCTCGACGGTGCGCCGGGCGGTCGTGCCCCGGAAGAGGCCCCGCAGGATCGAGGGGAGTGCTGCGGGTGCGCGGCCGCGCAGGCCGGCGTGGTCCAGGCGCACGGGTACGAGCAGAGCCCTGCGGGCGGCGAGAGCGGCGTCGAACAGGGCGAGCCCGTCGTGGGTGGCGAGCGGCAGCCCGCCGGTGGAGCGGGCGCGGTTGCGGGCGCCGACGTCCAGGTGCCGGGTCATCTCGCTGGCGCTCGCCCACAGACCCCAGGCGAGCGAGGTGGCGGGCAGGCCGGTGGCCCGGCGGTGGCGGGCGAGTCCGTCCAGGAAGGTGTTGGCGGCGGCGTAGTTGCCCTGTCCCGCGTTGCCGAAGGTGCCGGCCGCCGAGGAGAAGAGCACGAAGTCGGCGAGGTCCAGGTGCCGGGTCAGCTCGTGCAGATTCCAGGCGGCGTCCGCCTTGGGACGCAGTACGGTGTGCAGCCGCTCGGGGGTGAGGGCGGTGGCCACGCCGTCGTCGAGGACTCCGGCGGCGTGCACGACGGCGGTCAGCGGGTGTGCGTCGCTCACGCCGTCGAGCAGCTCGGCGAGCGCCGCACGGTCGGCGGCGTCACAGGTGGCGAGGGTGACCTCGGCCCCCAACTCGGTCAGTTCGGTACGGAGTTCCTCGGCGCCGGGACTGTTCGGGCCGCGGCGTCCGGCGAGCAGCAGGTGCCGTACGCCGTGTGCGGTGACGAGGTGGCGGGCGAGCGTGCCGCCGAGCTGTCCGGTGCCGCCGGTGATCAGGACGGTGCCCTCGGGGTCCCACGCCCGGGGCACGGTGAGGACCACCTTGCCGGTGTGCCGGGCCTGGGAGACGTACCGGAACGCCTCCTGGGCGTGTGTGACGTCCCATGCGGTGACCGGGAGCGGCCGCAGGGCGCCCTGCTCGAAGAGGGCGACCAGCTCGGTGAGCATCTCCCCGATCCGCTCGGGGCCGGCCTCCGCCAGGTCGAAGGCGCGGTAGAACGCGCCGTCGTGGTCGCGGGCCACGTCGGAGGCGTCCCGCACGTCGGTCTTGCCCATCTCGATGAGTCGGCCGCCGGGTGCCAAAAGGCGCAGCGACGCGTCGACGTACTCGCCCGCGAGCGAGTTGAGGACCACGTCCACACCGCGGCCGTGGCGCGCCGTGCGGAAGGCGTCCTCGAAGTCGAGGGTGCGGGAGGAGGCGAGGCGGTCCGCGGGCAGGCCGTCGCTCGCGGCGCGCAGCAGGCGCTGCTTGGGCTCGCTGGCGGTGCCGTAGACGTCGGCTCCCCACAGGCGGGCGAGCTGGGTGGCGGCCATCCCGACGCCGCCCGCGGCGGCGTGGACGAGGACGGACTCGCCCTCGGTGAGACCGGCGAGGTCGCGCAGCGCGTAGAAGGCGGTGAGGAAGACCACGGGTGCGGCGGCGGCCTGGGCGAAGGTCCAGCCCGCCGGCATGCGGGTGACGACGCGGTGGTCGGCGACCGCCAGCGGGCCGAAGCCGCCCGTGACCATGCCGAAGACGCGGTCGCCGACACACAGCCCCGTGACGTCGGGGGCGGTTTCGACGACGAGTCCGGCGGCCTCCGAGCCGAGGAACTCGGCGCCGCCGGGATACATGCCGAGGGCGTTGAGGACGTCGCGGAAGTTGAGTCCGGCGGCGCGGACCTCGATGCGGACCTGGCCGGGTGCGAGCGGCGCTGCCGCCTGCGGGGCGGGCAGCAGGGCCAGGCGGTCCAGGCTGCCCTTCTCGGGGATGTCCAGCCGCCAGGGCACGTCCCGGGGCACGGCGAGCGCGCCGCAGGAGTGGGTGCGGGTCAGGCGGGGCGCGTACACCGCTCCCTGGCGCAGCGCCAGTTGGGGTTCGTCGCCGACGGCGACCGCCCGGGGCAGGGCCCGCCACGAGGCGGGGTCGTCGTCGAGGTCGGCGAGCACGATCCGGCCCGGGTGTTCGGTCTGCGCCGAGCGCAGCAGACCCCACAGGGCCGAGCCGGGCAGGTCGGTGACGGTGCCGCCGGGGTCGGGGGTGACCGCGCCGCGGGTGGCGACGACCAGCCGTGTCCCGTCGAGAGCGCCGTCCGCCAACCACCCCTGGAGCGTCGCGAGTACGCGCTCCAGCAGACCGGCGGCCCCGGTGGCCGGGTCGGCGGACGCGCCGGTCGGCCCGTCATGTGCGGCGATCAGCACCACGTCCGGTGTGCCGGATGCGGGAAGGGTCGCCGTCAGGTCGGACAGGGCGTCGCCTCGTACGAGAGCGGCGCCGCCCTCGGCGAGGGCGGCCGTGTGGGCGGGGTCCTGCGGTCCCAGGACGGCCCAGCGGGCGGCCTGATCCGCGGGGGCCGCGTGCGCCTTCGGGTCTGCGGCATCCGTCGCCGACAAGGCCCACTCCACGTGGAACAGGGCGTCGCGCACCGTCTGCGGGACAGCTTGCGCGGCGCTGAGTGCGGCGGCCGTGACGGGTCGTACCGCCAGGGCGTCGACGGCGGCGACCGGGCGGCCGAGCGGGTCCGCCATGAGGACGGAGACCGCGTCGGTTCCGGCGGGCCGCAACCGGACCCTCAGGGCGGTGGCGCCGGTGGCGTGGAGGGTGACTCCCGTCCAGGAGAAGGGCAGACCGGTGCTGCCTTCGGAGTTGGTCAGCGGGCCGAGTCCGGCGGCGTGCAGGGCCGCGTCGAGCAGAGCGGGGTGGATGCCGAAGCGGGCGGCGTCCACCGTCGCCGCTTCGGGCAGGGCCACTTCGGCGTACACGTCATCGCCGCGCCGCCAGGCTGCCCGGAGGCCCTGGAAGACCGGGCCGTACTCGTAGCCCTCGGCACGCAGCGACGCGTAGTGTCCGTCGACCGCTTCGAGGGGCTCGGCCCCGCGCGGCGGCCAGACCGTGAACTCCCCTTCCGCCCAACCGCTTTCGGTCTCCTCGGTTGCGGGTGCCGCGAGCGTGCCGTCGGCGTGCAGGGTCCACTCCGCTTCCGGCGCGTCGTCGGGCCTGGCATGCAGAGCAAGGGTCCGCAGACCGGCGGGGTCGGTGGCGCCGACCGCGATCTGCACCTGGATGCCGCCGCGTTCGGGCAGCAGGACGGGCGCGTGCAGGGTCAGTTCCTCGACCCGGCCGCAGCCGAGTTCGTCACCGGCCCGGACGGCCACCTCGACGAGCGCGGCACCGGGCACCACGACGGTGCCGGCGACCGCGTGGTCGGCGAGCCACGGGTGACTGCGCAGCGACCAGTGGGCGGTGGCGACGAGTTCGTCGCCGAGGGCGAGCGGCAGGGCCGCGCCGAGCAACGGGTGGTCGAGAGCGCCGAGTCCGGCGGAGACGACGTCCCCGGAACCGCCGACGGCCGGGCGCGGCCAGTAGCGGCGGTGCTGGAAGGCGTACGTGGGCAGCATCGGCGGCGCGGCGGGGCGCGGGACCCCGGCGGCCTCGAAGAACGCCTCCCAGTCGATGACGGTGCCGTGGTTGTGGGCCTCGGCCAGGGAGAGCATGAACCGGTCTGTGCCTCCTTCGTCGCGGCGCAGGGTGCCGGTGGCCACCGCGGCCGAACCGGTGACCTCGATGGTCTCCTGCACTCCGGTGGTGAGGACGGGGTGCGGACCGACCTCGACGAACACGCGGTGCCCCACGTCGAGCAGGGCGCGCGTCGCCTGCTCGAACTCGACGGTGCCGCGCAGGTTGGCGAACCAGTAGGCGCCGTCGAGAACGGTCGTGTCGATCGGGGTGCCGGTCACCGTGGAGTAGAAGGGAATGCGCGAGGCACGGGGTGCGACGGGCGCGAGGAGGGAGAGCAACTCGTCCTCGATGCGGGCCACTTGGGCCGAGTGCGACGCGTAGTCGACGGGAATCCGCTTGGCCCGTACGCCGTCCCTGGCGCACGCGGCGAGCAGGTCGTCCAGTGCGTCGGGGTCGCCGGAGACCACCACGGAGGAGGGTCCGTTGACGGCCGCGAGCGACACGCGCTCGCCCCAGGAGGTCAGCAGGGTGCGGGCCGCGTCGGCGGGCAGGGCGACGGACACCATTCCGCCCTGTCCGGACAGGGCGGTCAGTGCCTGGCTGCGCAGGGCGACGACGCGGGCGGCATCGTCCAGGCCGAGCGCGCCGGCCACGCAGGCGGCGGCGATCTCGCCCTGGGAGTGGCCGACGACGGCCGCGGGGCGGACGCCGTGCGCCTGCCACAGCTCGGCGAGGGACACCATCACGGCGAACAGCACGGGCTGGACGACGTCGACGCGGTCGAGCGCGGGAGCGCCCTCGGTGCCGCGCAGCACGTCCATCAGCGACCAGTCGGTGTGCGCGTCGACGGCGGCGGCGCACTCGGCGATGCGGGCGGCGAACACCGGTGAGGTGTCGAGGAGTTCGCGCGCCATCGCAGGCCACTGGGAGCCCTGGCCCGGGAAGACGAAGACGGTGTCGCCGCCCTCGCCCTGGACGGTGCCTTCGCGGACGGCGGGCGACTCCTGGCCCCGGCCCTCGGCGAGGGCGTCCAGACCGGCGAGCAGGGTGGCGGGGTCGGGCGCGAGGACGGCTGCGCGGTGGGTCATCGCGGTGCGGGTCGCCGCGAGCCCGTACGCCACGCCGGGCAGGACGTCACCGGCTCCGCTCGCGCTGTCACGCAGGTGCGCGGCGAGCCGTGCCGCCTGCGCGGCGAGCGCTTGCGGGGACTTGGCGGACAGTACGTACGGCAGGACGGAAGCCTCGCCCGTACCGGGGCCGGACCTGTCGGCCGCGGAGGTGGTGGTGCCGCTGGGAACGGGGGCGCCCTCCCCTGCGGGGGTCACGGACGGCAGCGGACCGGCCGCCTCCAGGATGACGTGGGCGTTGGTGCCGCTGATGCCGAAGGAGGAGACGCCGGCCCTCGGGGGGCGGTCCACCGTCGGCCACGGGCTCGGGGAGGCGAGGAGTTCGACGGCGCCCGCCGACCAGTCCACCTGCGGGGACGGTGCGTCGATGTGCAGGGACTGCGGCAGGACGCCGTGGTGCATGGCCAGGACCATCTTGATGACGCCCGCGACACCGGCCGCCGCCTGGGTGTGGCCGATGTTGGACTTGACCGAGCCCAGGAGCAGCGGCCGGTCGGCCGGACGGTCCTGCCCGTACGTGGCGAGCAGGGCCTGCGCCTCGATGGGGTCGCCGAGCCGGGTGCCGGTGCCGTGCGCCTCCACCGCGTCCACCTCGTCGGCGCGCAGCCCCGCGTCGGCCAGGGCCCGGCGGATGACGCGCTGCTGGGAGGGGCCGTTGGGGGCGGTCAGGCCGTTGGACGCACCGTCCTGGTTGACGGCGGAGCCGCGCAGCACGGCGAGCACGGGGTGCCCGTTGCGCCGGGCGTCGGAGAGACGTTCCACCAGCAGCAGCCCGATGCCCTCGGCCCAGCCCGTGCCGTCGGCGGCCCCCGCGAACGGCTTGCACCGTCCGTCGGCCGCCAGCCCCCGCTGCCGGGAGAACTCCACGAACATGTGCGGGGTCGACATGACGGTGACGCCGCCCGCCAGGGCGAGGGTGCACTCGCCCCGGCGCAGTGCCTGCGCGGCGAGGTGCAGGGAGACGAGCGAGGAGGAGCAGGCGGTGTCGACGGTGACGGCCGGGCCCTCCAGGCCGAAGGCGTACGACACCCGGCCGGAGACGACGCTGGCCGCGTTGCCGGTCATCACGTGTCCGGTGACGTCGTCCGGGGCGGCGCCCAGAACCTGCTGGTAGTCCTGGAAGTTCGAGCCGACGAACACGCCGGTCGCGCTGGAGCGCAGGGTGTCGGGGACGATGCCGGCGCGTTCGATGGTCTCCCACGCCGTTTCGAGGAGCAGCCGCTGCTGCGGGTCCATGGCCAGGGCCTCGCGTGGGGAGATCCCGAAGAAGTCGGCGTCGAAGCCCGCGAGACCGGTGAGGAAGCCGCCCTCACGGACGTAGCTGGTGCCCTGGTGCTCGGGGTCGGGGTCGTAGAGCCCCTCGGTGTCCCAGCCCCGGTCGGTCGGCAGGGCCGTGATTCCGTCGCCGCCCCGGGCGAGCAGCTCCCAGAACTCCTCGGGGGAACCGACGCCGCCGGGGAACCGGCAGGCCATGGCGACGATGGCGATCGGTTCGTCCGTCTCCTCCCGCGCCGGGGCGGAGCCGGTCGGAGTGTGCCCGTCCAGCAGTTCGGCGCGGAGGTGGGCGGCCACTGCAGCCGTCGTCGGGTGGTCGAAGAGCAGGGTGGCGGGCAGGCGGAGGCCGGTGAGAGCGGTGAGCCGGTTGCGCAGCTCGACGGCGGTCAGCGAGTCGAAGCCCAGGTCACGGAAGGCCCGGTTGACGTCGACGGTGCCCGCGGAGGCGTGCCCGAGTACGTGGGCGATCTCCTCGCGGAGCAGGTCGTGCAGGGTGCGTTCCTGCTCGGCGGTGGTCGGCAGGGCGAGCAGGCGTGCGCGCAGCGGCGAGGTCGCCCCGGCCCTGTTCCGCGCGCTCGCCGCCAGGCGGCGCACCTCGGGCAGGTCGTCGATCAGCGGGCTGGGCCGGGCCGCCGACAGGACGGGCCCGAAGGTGTCCCAGTCGATGTCGGCGACGGTCACGCAGGCGGCACCGCTCGAAAGGGCCTGCTGGAGGGCGGCGAGGGCGAGGTCGGGCGCCATCGGGACCATGCCGCTGCGGCGGATCCGGCCGGTGGCGTCACTGCCCGCGGCCATTCCGGCGTCGGCCCACGAGCCCCAGGCCACGGAGGTGGCGGGCAGTCCGGCGGCGCGGCGCTGCTCGGCGAGGGCGTCGAGGTAGGCGTTGGCGGCGGCGTAGTTGGCCTGTCCCGCGTTGCCGAGGACACCGGTGACGGAGGAGAACAGCACGAACATCGACAGCTGGTGGCCGCTCGGCACGTCGTCTGCGAGGCCGTCACGTCGGAGGCCGTCGGGACCGTCCTGCGGGAGGCTCTCCCGCCCGTCCTGGGGGATGCCTTCGTGCGGGTCCCGGGCCGGTCGGGTGAGTTCGTCGAGCAGCCGGGCGGACTCCGCCTTGGCTCGCAGCACGGCCTCGAACCGCTCGCCGGTCAGCGCGTCCAGCACGCCGTCGTCCAGCACTCCGGCCGCGTGGACGACACCGCGCAGCGGCAGCTCGGCGGGAACGGTGTCCAGGAGGGCGACGAGCGCGTCGCGGTCCGAGGTGTCGCAGGCCGCGACCGTGACCCGTACGCCCATCGCCTCCAACTCGGCGGCCAGTTCGCCGGCGCCTTCGGCCGCCGGGCCCCGGCGGCTGGTCAGCAACAGGTGCTCCGCGCCCGCGCCGGCGAGCCAGCGCGCGACCCGCCCGCCGAGGGCGCCCGTACCGCCGGTCACGAGGACCGTGCCGCGCGGGGCGGACCAGTCGTCCGCGTCCCGTGCGGGAACGTCGTGGGTGAGGCGCCGGCCGTACGTTCCGTAGGACCGTACGGCGATCTGGTCCTCGCCCGTACCCGCACCGAGCACGTCGGCCACCCGCGACGCGAGGTCGCGGCCGTCGAGGGCGTCAGGAGTGCCGGTGTCGACGGTGCCGGGAAGGTCGATGAGCCCGCCCCAGCGCCGGGGGTGCTCCAGGGCCGCGACCCGGCCGAATCCCCAGGTCTGGGCCTGGAGCGGACCGGTCGGCGGTTGGGTGCCGTCGACGCACACCGCGCCGCGGGTCAGGCACCACAGCGGCGCCTCCGCCCCGGTCGCCTCAAGGGCTCGCAGCAGGTCGGCGGTGGCGAGGAGTCCGCGCGGGACCGCCGGGTGGTCGGGGTGCGGGCGTTCGTCGAGGGCGAGGAAGGACAGCACGCCGGTGACCGGCCCGGCGGCGGCGGCCAAGGCCGGACCGACCTGCTCCGCAAGGAGGTCGGCACCTCCGCCGGTGGTCACGACGAGCCGTTCGACGTGCGCCCCGAGGTCGGTGAGGCCGGCGAGCAGTGCGCCGAGGGACGCGTCGTCGGCCAGGTGCTCGGGTACGACGGCCAGCCAGCCGGAGCCGGACGGCAGCCCGGCGGTGGGAGCGTCGAGGGAGGTCCAGGTGGTCTGGTAGGCCCAGGACTCGATGGTGGCGCGGGTGCGCCGCCGGGTGCGCCAGGCACCGAGCACCGGAAGCAGGTCGTCGAGGGACGCTTCGGCGGGGGCGCCCTCGATGCCCAGTACGGCGGAGGCGGCGGCCAGGTCGCCGCGTTCGGCGGCTTCCCAGAAGGTCGCTTCCACCTGGTCGGTGGCGACCGCGGCTCCGGTGCCGGTCAGCAGGTCCCTTCCGTCGGCCGGGAGCCAGTAGCGCTGGTGCTGGAAGGCGTAGGTGGGCAGCTCGACGACGCGGGCGCCGGTGTCCGCGAAGTGGGCCGACCAGTCGACTTCGACCCCGTCCACGTGGAGCCGGGCCACGGCCCGGAGAACGGCGAGGCGCTCGTCGCGGTTCTTGCGCAGCAGGGGTACGAGAACCGCGTCGGAGTCCTCGGACAGGCAGTCGGCGGCCATCGCGGTCAGGGTCGCGTCGGGGCCGACTTCCAGGAACCGCGTGACGCCTTGCGCGGAGAGCGCGCGCACGTCGTCGGCGAAGCGCACCGCCTCGCGGACGTGGCGCACCCAGTACTCCGGGTCGCACACCTCCTCGGCGTCCGTGGCCAGCGGTATCTCCGGGGCGGAGAACGTCAGCCCCGAGACCACCGTACGGAAGTCGTCCAGCATCGGGTCCATCAGCGGGGAGTGGAAGGCGTGCGACACCCGCAACCGGGTCGTCCTGCGGCCCAGCTCCTCGAAGTGGGCCCTCACGGACTCCACTTGATCCGACGCTCCGGACACCACCACGGAAGACGGCCCGTTGACCGCCGCAATCGACAGCACCTCCCCCAACAACGGCGCGACTTCGGCTTCCGTCGCCTGCACGGCCAGCATCGCCCCGCCCTCGGGCAACGCCTCCATCAGCCGGCCACGAGCCCCCACCAACGCACACGCGTCCGCAAGGGACAGCACCCCAGCAACATGCGCAGCCGCCACCTCACCGATCGAGTGACCGGCCACGAAGTCCGGCCGCACACCCCACGACTCCACCAGACGGAACAACGCCACCTCAACAGCGAACAACCCCGCCTGCGCGAACACCGTCCGGTTCAACGCATCGGCGTCCTCACCCCACACCACCTCCCGCACCGGCACATCCAACTCGGCACACACCGCATCGAACGCCGCCGCGAACACCGGGAAGTCGGCGTACAACTCGCGTCCCATGCCCAGCCGTTGCGCGCCCTGACCGGAGAAGAGCAGGGCAAGGGGGCCCTTGCCCGCGAGAGCCGTGTCGCCCCTGCCGTCCGCCACCGCATCGAGGCCCGCGAGCAGCCCCGCGCGGTCCTCGGCCACGACCGCGGCCCGGTGATCCAGCGCGGCCCGTGCGGTGGCGAGCGAGAAGGCGATGTCGCCCGTGGCCAACTCCGGCCTGTCACGCACATGTTCGGCCAGTCGTACCGCCTGGGCGCGCAGCGCGTCGGCCGTCTTCGCCGAGAGGACCCACGGCAGCGCTCCGGAGGCGTCGGCGACCGTGGCCTGCGTCCCGGTCGGCGGTTGTTCCAGGATCACGTGGGCGTTGGTGCCGCTGACACCGAACGAGGAGACGGCGGCCCGTCGCGGCCGGTCCTCCTCCGGGGCGGGCCAGGGGGTCTCGTGCGTGAGCAGTCGTATGCTGCCCGCCGTCCAGTCCACGTGCGGGGACGGCTCCTCCAGGTGCAGGGTGGCGGGCAGGACTCCGTCGCGCATGGCGAGCACGGTCTTGATGACGCCCGCGACGCCTGCCGCGGCCTGCGTGTGGCCGATGTTGGACTTCATCGAGCCGAGGAGCAGCGGGCGGTCCGCGGGGCGTCCCTGGCCGTAGGCGGCCAGCAGCGCGGTGGCTTCGATGGGGTCGCCCAGCCGGGTGCCGGTGCCGTGCGCCTCGACGGTGTCCACGTCGGCGGCGGCGAGGCCCGCGTCGGCCAGTGCCCGGCGGATGACGCGCTGCTGCGAGGGGCCGTTCGGCGCCGTCAGGCCGTTCGACGCACCGTCCTGGTTGACGGCGGAGCCGCGTACCACGGCCAGTACCGGGTGGCCGTTGCGCAGCGCGTCGGAAAGCCGCTCGACGAGGAGCACCCCGGCGCCCTCGCTCCACGCCGTACCGTCGGCTGCGGCCGAGAAGGGCTTGCAGCGGCCGTCGGCGGCCAGACCCCGCTGGCGTCCGAACTCCGCGAACATCTGCGGGGTGGACATGACCGTGACGCCGCCCGCGAGAGCGAGCGTGCACTCGCCCCGGCGCAGCGACTGCACCGCCAGGTGCAGGGCCACCAGCGACGAGGAGCAGGCCGTGTCCACGGTGAGGGCCGGGCCCTCCAGGCCCAGTACGTACGAGATGCGGCCGGAGGCGACGCTGACGGTGTTGCCCGTGAGGACATGTCCCGCGACCTCTTCGCGCACCTGGCCGGTGGCGGGGGCGGTGGCCGCCGTGTCGTAGCCGCCGTGTCCGGCGCCGACGAACACGCCGGTTTGGGTGGAGCGCAGGTCGTGCGGGGAGATGCCGGCGCGTTCGACCGCCTCCCAGGCGGTCTCCAGCATCAGTCGCTGCTGCGGGTCCATGGCGAGGGCCTCGCGCGGCGAGATGCCGAAGAAGCCCGCGTCGAACTCGCCCGCGCCGTGCAGGAAACCGCTCTCGCGCGGGTACGCGGCGTCTTCGTGGCCCGGTTCGGCAGAAGCCGTGTCGGCGCCGCCGTAGAGGCCGTCGAGGTCCCAGCCGCGGTCGGCGGGGAAGGGGGAGACGGCGTCGACTCCGTCGCGCACCAGCTCCCACAGCTGCTCGGGGGTGTCGGCGCCGCCGGGGTAGCGGCAGGCCATGCCGACGATGGCGATGGGCTCCCGGTTCTTCTCGTGCACCTCTCGCAGCTGCTCGCGCGTCTCGTCGAGGTCGGCGATGGCCCGCTTCAGATAATCGCGAAGCTTCTGCTCGTTCGACATCAGGATGTCAACCTCTCGAGGTGAGATGCCGGGGTTTCCCGCCCAGTCTCACCAGGGCCGACTCCGAATTTCCCTAGAGGCTCTCCGCAGGACGCTCCCGGCCGGTGGGGCCGGCCCGGGACGGTGGTGGCGCACCGGACCCCCTCGGGGGAAGGGTGTCCGGTGCGCCGGCTCGACGGAGGGTGCGGTGCCGGGCCGGTCAGCCCCGGTCGACTGGCGCGGCCCCCGGGGTCGCGGTGAGCCACTCCTCCATGATCTGTGCGGTGCGCGCCGAGTCCTCGCGGATCATCGACAGGTGGTCGGCGTCCACGGGCCGCTCCTGCGCTCCGGCGACCAGGGGCGCACTGTCCGCCGACGGCTGCTGCTCGATCGGCCGGCCGTCGGCTCCGTACAGTTGCTTGGCGCACTTCACCAGGAGCACGGGGGCGCTGGTGTGCTGCACCTGGAGCCTGCTGAGCAGGACCATCCAGCGGCCCATGGCGGACAGCCGGGCGCTGGTGAGCCGGACGACCGAGTCTTCGGCCGAGCCGCCCGGGGTGCCCCCGCCCGCGAAGTTGAGGCGCATCATGCCCTGGTAGTCGACGCCCTCGCCGTCGTTGTGCTGGAAGCTGTAGGTGTCGAGGAGCACCACACCGGCGGGCTTGATGCCCCAGGTGTGCTCCAGCAGTCCGGCCGCCGCGTAGGCGAAGGAGCCGCCCGAGGAGTGGCCGACGAGGACGAACGGTTTGCCGTCGGCCTCCCGCAGGGCGCTCTCGGCGATCACCCGGGTGGCGACCTCCGGGGTGGCGGGCAGCCGTTCCCCGGTCTCGAAGCCGACCAGGGGCAGCGCCGCCACCGACCGGTTTCCCCGGAAGTGCGCGGCGAGCCGGGCGTACTGGTGGACGCCCGCGTTGGCGGTGGGCGCGCTGACGCAGATCAGTTTCGGCGCGGCCGGTCCTTCGGAGAGGGTCGAGGCGTGGGGCAGGTCCTCCAGTTCCGCCGACGCCTCGAAGGTGGGGCGCAGCGCGGCCACGGCGGCCAGCATGCGCTGTGCCTCGGTGACCTTGCCGGTGGCGAGGGCGTCGGTGAACAGCCTTTCCAGGGAGCCGGGTTCCGACTCCCCGGGGGCGAGGCCGAGGGAGGCTCCGCCGCCCGCGGCGTCTTCGGCCGGGGACTGCTGGGCGAGTTCGCCGCGCAGCCAGCGGGCCAGTTCGGCGGGTGTCCTGTTGTCGAAGACGACCGTGGCGGAGAGCCTCATGCCGGTGCCCGCGGCGAGCTTGTTGCGCAGTTCGACTGCGGTCAGCGAGTCGAAGCCGAGCTCGTAGAAGTCCCGGTCCGCCTCGACCTCCTCGGCCGAGGCGTGGCCCAGAACGGTCGCGGCCTCCGTCCGCACCAGGTCGGTGAGGTGGCGCAGCCGGTCCTTCTCGCTGAGTGCGACGAGCTGGCGGGTGAGGTCGGCGGCGGTGTCCCGGCCGCCGACCGTGTTGGCGGCGGCCCGTCGGGCGGTCCGCACCAGGCCCCGGAACAGCGGCGGGACTTCGCCCTGGGGACGCATTCCGCCGCCGGTCAGGCCGATCGGGATGACGAGCGGTTCGGCGGAGCCCAGGGCGGTCTCGAACAGGGCGAGGCCCTGGTCGATGGAGAGCGGGGGCATGCCGCCGGACTGCATGCGCCGCATGTCGGTGTCGCTGAGTTCGCTCGTCATGCCGTCGTCCTGGACCCAGGGCCCCCAGGCCAGGGACGTGCCGGGCAGTCCGAGGGCCGCGCGGTGGTCGGCGAGGGTGTCGAGGAAGGAGTTGGCGGCGGCGTAGTTGCCCTGGCCGGGGCTGCCCATGAGGCCGGCGATGGACGAGAACGTCACGAAGGCGGCGAGCGCGAGGTGCTGGGTGGCCTCGTGCAGGTTCCAGGCCGCGTCGACCTTCGGCCGCAGGACGTCGGAGAGGCGTTCGGCGGTGAGTGCGGTGACGATGCCGTCGTCCAGTACACCGGCCGTGTGGATCACGGCGGTGAGCGGGTGCGCGGCCGGGATGCCCGCGATCAGGTCGCCTGCGGCCTGCCGGTCCGCGGTGTCGCAGGCGCTGACGGTGACCGTGACGCCCAGGGACTCCAGTTCGGCGGCCAACTCGGCGGCGCCGGGTGCGGCGGGGCCGCGTCGGCTGGTGAGCAGCAGGTGCCGGACGCCGCGGGCGGCCAGCCTGCGGGCGAGGTGGCGGCCGAGCGCGCCGGTGCCGCCGGTGACGAGGACGGTGCCCTCGGGGTTCCAGGCGGGCGGCATGGTGAGCACGGTGCGGTGAGGGGCCGCGCCGTCCGGGGTGTCCGTGCGCAGGGCCGTCCGGGCGTGCCGGATGTCGTAGGTCCGGACGGCGTACGGGGTGGCCGAGGCGTCGGGCAGGTCCGCATGGGCCGTCCCGGCCGCGGTCGCGCGGTCGGCCGCGCCGGCCGCCCGTGCCCACGTCCAGCCGTCCGGTACGGGTGCGAGTGCGTGCTCCGCAAGGATCGCGAGGGAGGCGACGGCGACCGGCTCCGTGCTCGTGACCCGGTCACCGGCCCGGAGTCCCGTGACGCCGGGGCCGGTCTCGCTGACGGTGCCGGTGATCCGTGCGAGCGGTCCGTCGGCGGCCTCGCCGTTGAGGCCGGCCGCCGTGACGGCGATGCGTACCTCGCCTTCGGTGAGCGGCCGTGCCGCTTCGGGGCAGGGCAGCAGCCGCAGCTCGTCGGCGTCACCGCCCTCGGGCAGGCCGAGCCGCCAACCCGCTTCCACGGGCGGCAGCAGGGTCGGGGCCGTGGCCAGCCGGGCCAGTCGGCCGACGTGCAGTGTTCCGCCGCGCACGGCGAACTGGGCCTCGCCCGCGGCGAGGGGTCCCGCGAGCCGGGTGAGGGCGTCGGCCACGTCGGTGTCCTTCTCGGCGTCGAGGAGGACGAACCGGTCCGGGTGCTCGGAGTTCGCCGAACGCACCAGCCCCCAGGCGGATCCGCCCGAGAGATCGCTCACGGTGTCCTCGACGGCGGCACGGATCGCCCCGCGGGTGACGAAGACGAGCCGGGAGGCGGCGAACCGCTCCCCTTCGAGCCACTCCTGGACCAGGGCCAGTACCCGGCCCGTCAGGGCGTGGACGGCCCCCGGCACGTCGCCGCCGGTGCATTCGGGCAGCGGTACGACGACCAGGTCGGGCGACCGGCCTGCGGTGGCGTCGAGTTCGCCGAGCGTGGCGGCACGGGCGCCGAGGCCGTAGGGGTCGTCGGCACCGAGGGCCAGGGTGCGCGGTTCCCGGGCCGGCGCGCTCTGCGTGTCGGCGGGGACCCACTCCACGTGGAACAGCGGTTCGCGTTCGACCGAGCGGGCCGGTCCCGCGGCGTCCTCGTCGGCGGCCAGTGCGACCGAGGCGGCGGAGAGGACGGGGGCGCCTTCGGCGTCGTACGCACCGATGAGGACCGTGTCCTCGCCGGACCGGGTCAGCCGGACCCGCAGTACGGAGGCGCCGCCCGCGTGCAGGGTGACGTCCTGCCAGGTCCGGGGGCGCGGCAGCCGGTCCTCGGCGCCGATGCCGAGCAGGACGGCACCGTGCAGGCACGCGGCGGACAGGGCCGGGTGCAGGCCGAAGTAGCGGGCGTCGTCGGCGGCCTCGCCCGCCAGCCGCACTTCGGCGAACACGTCCTCGCCGTGCAGCCAGGCCGCGGTGAGGCCCTGGAAGACGGGCCCGGGTGCGCCGGCCCCGTAGAAGCCGTCGAGGTCGACGGCGGCCGCGCCGGTGGGCGGCCAGACCAGCGGGGCGGGCGGCGCGGTGAACGGCTGCGCGGTCAGGGTGCCGGTGGCATGCCGGGTCCACGGTTCGTCGGGGGCCGCGTCGTGGGGCCGCGCGTAGCAGGCGACCGTTCGGTCCCCGCTGTCCCCTTCGGGGGCGCCGACCCATACCTGGACGACCGGTTCGGCGCCGTCGAGCGGCAGCGGCGCGGTGACGGCGAACTCCCTGAGGTGTCCGCAGCCGACCTGGTCGCCCGCCTGGACGGCGAGTTCGAGGAAGGCGGTGTCCGGGAAGCGGGCGCTCCCCTCGGCGCGGTGGTCGAGCAGCCACGGGTGGACGCGGAGCGAGAGCCTGCTGGTGAACAGCACGCCGTCGGCGCCGGCGAGCGGGACGGCCGCGCCGAGCAGCGGGTGTTCGGCGGGCACGAGGCCGGCCGAGGTCACGTCCCCGGACAGGGGTGCGGGGCGCGGCCAGTACCGGTCGTGCTGGAAGGCGTACGTGGGCAGGGGGGTCCGGCGGGCCCCGGTGCCGTCGAAGAGCCGCGGCCAGTCGACCGCCACGCCGCTGACGTGCAGCCGGGCCAGGGCGGTGATCAGAGCGCTCTCCTCGGGCTTGCCGGCCCGCAACGCGGGAACGCAGAGGACCTCCGCGGCGTCCTCGGTGAGGCTCTGCGGGGCGAGGGCGGCGAGGGTTGTGTCGGGGCCGACCTCCAGGAAGGCGGAGGCCCCGGCGTCGCGCAGGGCGTGCACGGCCTCGGCGAAGCGGACGGTTTCCCGGACGTGCTCGACCCAGTACGCGGGATCGCGGAGTTGTTCGACGGAGGCCGGTGCGCCGGTGAGGGTGGAGACGAGCGGGATCTGCGGCTCGGCGACGGCGAGCGTGGCGACGACGGCCCGGTACGCGTCCAGCATCGGGTCCATCAGCGGGGAGTGGAAGGCGTGCGAGACCCGCAACCGGGTCGCCTTGCGGCCCAGCTCCGCGAAGTGGGCGCGTACGGACTCCACTTGGTCCTCCGCGCCGGACACGACCACGGAGGACGGCCCGTTCACCGCCGCGACCGACACCGACTCTCCGAGCAGCGGACGGACTTCGTCCTCCGACGCCTGCACGGCGAGCATCGCCCCGCCCTCGGGCAGCGCCTGCATCAGCCGACCGCGCGCCGCCACCAGCGTGCACGCGTCGGCCAGCGAGAACACCCCGGCCACATGGGCGGCGGCGATCTCGCCGACGGAGTGCCCCGCGACGAGGTCCGGACGGACGCCCAGCGCGGCGAGCAGCCGGAACAGGGCCACCTCCACGGCGAAGAGCCCGGTCTGGGCGTACTCCGTCCGGTCGGCCGCTTCGGCGTCGGATCCCCAGATCACCTCGCGCAGGGGTCGTTTCAGGTGCGGGTCGAGTTCCGCGCACACCGTGTCGAAGGCGTCGGCGAACACCGGGAAACGGGCGTGGAGTTCGCGGCCCATGCCGAGGCGCTGCGCCCCCTGTCCGGAGAACAGGAAGGCGGTGGTGTGACCGGCGGCCTCGCCGCGGGCGACCTCCGTGCCGTCGAGGAGCACCGCGCGGTGCGCGAAGACGGAACGGGCGGTGGCGAGGGAGAGGCCGACGTCGAGCGGGTCGCGGCCCGCGACGTCCGCGGTGAGGCGGGCGAGCTGCTCGTCCAGGGCGGCGGCGGTGGCACCCGACACCGGCCACGGGACGGCGGTGGCCTTCACCGACGGCGCGTCGGGCGCCGGGACGCGGTTCTCCGCGGGCGGGGCCTGCTCGATGATCGTGTGGGCGTTGGTGCCGCTGATCCCGAACGAGGAGACGCCCGCCCGCCAGGGGCGGTCCACCTCGGGCCACGGCCGGGCCTCGGTGAGCAGGTCGATCGCTCCGGCGGTCCAGTCGACGTGCGTCGACGGCTCGTCGATGTGCAGCGTCTTGGGCAGGACTCCGTTCCGCAGCGCGAGGACGGTCTTGATCACTCCTGCCACACCGGCGGCGGCCTGGGCGTGCCCGATGTTGGACTTCAGCGAGCCGAGCAGCAGCGGTCGCTCGGGGTCGCGGTCCCGGCCGTAGGTGGCGAGCAGGGCCTGCGCCTCGATCGGGTCGCCGAGGGCGGTGCCGGTGCCGTGGCCCTCGACGGCGTCCACGTCGGCGGGGGTCAGTCCGGCCGCGGCGAGGGCCTGGCGGATGACGCGCTGCTGGGAGGGGCCGTTGGGGGCGGTGATGCCGTTGGAGGCACCGTCCTGGTTGACGGCGGAGCCGCGTACCAGCGCCAGCACCTCGTGCCCGTGGGCACGGGCGTCGGAGAGGCGTTCCAGGACGAGCATGCCCACGCCCTCGGACCAGTTGGTGCCGTCGGCCGCGTCGGAGTACGCCTTGCAGCGGCCGTCCGCGGCGAGGCCGCCCTGGATGGTCATGCCGGCGAAACCGACGGGGGTCGCCATCACGGTGACTCCCCCGGCCAGGGCGAGCGAGCACTCGCCGCCGCGCAGCGCCTGGGCCGCGGAGTGCAGCGCCACCAGCGAGGAGGAGCAGGCGGTGTCGACGGTGACTGCGGGACCTTCGAGTCCGAGGGTGTACGAGATGCGCCCGGACAGCACGCTGGAGGCGAGGCCGGTGCCGGCGTGGCCGCCGATGTCCTCGCGGGAGTTCATCATCAGCGTCGCGTAGTCGAGGCCGCTGGTGCCGACGAACACTCCGGTGCGGCTGCCGTGCAGGGAGTCCGGCGCGATGCCGGCCCGCTCGACGGCCTCCCAGGAGGTCTCCAGGAGCAGGCGCTGCTGCGGGTCCATGGCGAGGGCCTCGCGCGGCGAGATCCCGAAGAAGCCCGCGTCGAAGTCGGCGACACCGGGAACGAATCCGGCCTCCAGGGTGGCGCTGCGGCCCCGCCCTTCGAGGTCACCCGCACCGAGGGTCTTCAGGTCCCAGCCCCGGTCGGTGGGGAACGGCGCGATGCCGTCGCCGCCGGTGGAGACCAGCTGCCACAGCTCCTCGGGCGTGCGAATCCCCCCCGGCAGACGGCAGGCCATGCCGACGATCGCGATCGGGTCGTCGTCGAGGGCGGCCCGGGGTGCGTCGGCCGACGCGCCGTCCGGCTCCCGGCCGCCGAGGAGTTCGGCGAGCAGGTGCTCGGCGAGGCCGGTGGCGGTCGGGTAGTCGTAGACGGCCGTGGCGGAGAGCTTCAGGCCGGTGGCCAGGTTGAGGCGGGCGGGGAGTTCGACGGCGGTGAGCGAGTCGAAGCCGAGGTCGCGGAACTTGCGGTCGGCGGAGACGGCTGCCTTGCCGCTGTGTCCGAGGACCGTCGCGACGTGGGTGCGCACCAGGTCGGTGAGGAGGGTCAGGCGCTCGGCGGCGGGCAGCGCCCGCAGCCTGAGGGTGAGTTCGTGCGCCTGCGAGGTGATGTCCTCGCGGGCCGTCTCCGCGTCGGCGATGGCCTGCCGTGCGGCGGGAAGCCCGGCCAGCAGGGGGTTGCCGCGCAGTCCGACGAGGGTGTCCAGGACCTGCGGCTGGCGCAGGTCGAGGACGATCAGGGTGGGGGCGGCCCCGGTGACGGCCTGGCGCAGGGCGGCGAGCGCGAGCTCGGGATGCACGGCGGGGACACCGGTGCGCCGGGCGGTGCTGTCGGTGTGCGTGGCGTCGGTGGCGGTGGCGGGCTGGGCCACACCCGCGCCGGGAGCGTCCGCGCTCGGGGAGGCGGTGCCGGACTGGGTCCTGCCCGGCACGGAGCCGTCGCTACGCGGGGCAGCCGTGCCGGGCCGGATCTCGGAGTCGGCGCGTACGCCCGCACCCCGTTCCGCGCCTTCGGTCCGCGCTCCGGGCTCGGCGGGCTCGCCGTCCATCCAGGCGCCCCAGGCCAGCGAGGTCGCGGGCAGGCCCCGGGCGTGGCGCTGCTGGGCGAGCGCGTCGAGGACCGCGTTCGCGGCGGCGGCCACGGACCGTCCGGGGGTGCCGACAGCACCGGCCACGGACGAGAACATCACGAATGCCGACAGGTCGAGGTCGCGGGTCAGCTCGTCCAGGTGGAGAGCCGTCAGCGCCTTGGCCCGGTGCACGGCGGTCAGTCGCTCCGGCGTCAGGTCGTCGAGGACACCGTCGTCGACGACGGCCGCCGCGTGGACCACGGCCGTGAGCGGGTGGGCGTCGGGGACGTCTGCCAGTACGGCGGCCAGCGCGTTGCGGTCGGCGGTGTCGCAGGCCACGACGGTGACCTCGGCGCCCAGGTCGCGCAGCTCGGCGACGAGTTCGGCGCTGCCGACCGCTTCGGGCCCGCGACGGCTGACCAGCAGCAGACGGCGTACGCCCTCGGCCGCCAGCCAGCGAGCGGTGCGGCTGCCCCGGCCGCCCGTGCCGCCGGTGATCAGCACCGTGCCCTCGGGGTCTGCGGCGGGCTGCCAGCCCGCGTCGGGTGCGCCGGGCGGTGCGGGCACGAGCCGCCGTACGTGTACGGCGGAGTCGCGCACCGCGATCTGGTCCTCGCCGTGGGAACCGGCCAGGACGGCGGCGAGCCGGCCGGTGGCCCGCGCGTCCGGCTCGTCGGGCAGGTCGATGAGACCGCCCCAGCGCTGCGGGTGCTCCAGGGCGGCCACCCGGCCGATCCCCCAGACGCCCGCCTGCTCGGGACGGGGCAGGTCCTCGGTCCGGGCCACGGCGACCGCGCCGCGGGTGACACACCACAGGGGTGCCGCGATCCCGGCATCGGAGAGGGCCTGGAAGAGTACCGCGGTCGCCGTCGCGGCGCCGCCGTCCGGAGCCGACAGGGCCAGCACGCCCGTGAATCCCGCCACCGGCGAGGGGAGTTGACGCAGAACGGCGCTCAGTGCCGTCCGGTCGGCGGTCGGGTCGACGGTGAGGTGCAGGGCCTCGGGCCCGGCTGCTTCCCGTACGGAGGCGGACCAGCTGTCGTCCGCGGTGCCCGCGGGCGTGACCACGAGCCAGGTGTCGGCGGGCTCGCCCCCCGCGGGCTCGTTCATCGGCTGCCACGCCTCGTGGAACCTCAAGGCGTCGAGCAGCGCCTGGTCACGGCGGTGGCGGCGCCAGTTCGACAGTGCGGGCAACACGGCGCCGAGCGCTTCGCCGTCCACGTCGAGGTCGGTGGCCAGTGCGGCCAGGTCCTGGCCCTCGACGGCGGTCCAGAACTCGGCGTCGGCCGGGTCGACCGCCGGGGCGTCGGGCCGCACGGCGGGGCCGGTCCGCGGCCAGTGCCGGGCACGCTGGAAGGCATAGGTGGGCAGGTCGACGAGCCGGGCGGCGGTGTTGTCGAAGAGCCGCGCCCAGTCGACGCGCACGCCACTGACGTGCAGCCGGGCGAGCCCGTCGACCAGGGCCCGCTCCTCGGGCCGCCCGGCGCGCAGGGCGGGCACGGCGACGCAGGTGCCGTCCTGGGCGCCGAGGGCGGTGCGGACGGCGGCGGTGAGGATGCCGTCGGGGCCCAGTTCCAGGAAGGCGGACACCCCGGCATCGCGCAGCGCGCCGACGCCGTCGGCGAAGCGGACGGTCTCGCGGACGTGCCGCACCCAGTAGTCGGGGGTGGTGACCAGGCCCGGCCCCGCGACCTCGCCCGTCAGGTTCGACACGAGCGCCAACTGCGGCTCCGCGAAGGCCATCCGGGCGGCCACGGCCCGGAACTCGTCCAGCATCGGGTCCATCAGCGGGGAGTGGAAGGCGTGCGAGACACGCAGCAGGTGCGTCCTGCGGCCCGCTGCCTCGAAGTGCGCGCCGATCCGCGCGACCGCGTCGGCCACGCCGGAAACGACCACCGAGGAAGGCCCGTTGACCGCCGCGATCGACACCGGTCCGGCGGCGATCGGTGCGGGGCCGCCGTCGCTCGGCACGGGCCGGCCGTCGACCGGCACGGACCCGGCGTCGGGCAGCAGCGCCCGCACCTCCTCCTCCGACGCCTGCACGGCCAGCATCGCGCCGCCCTCGGGCAGAGCCTGCATCAGCCGCCCGCGCGCCGCGACGAGCGCACACGCGTCGGCAAGGCCGAACACCCCGGCGACGTGCGCGGCGGCGATCTCACCCACCGAGTGACCGGCCACGAACTCCGGCCGTACGCCGAGCGATTCGACCAGCCGGAACAGCGCCACCTCGACGGCGAACAAGGCCGCCTGGGCGTACTCCGTACCGTTCAGCGCGTCTGCGTCCTCGCCCCACACGACCGTACGGACAGGGCGGTCGAGGTGCTCGTCCAAGGCCGCGCACACGGCGTCGAAGGCATCGGCGTAGACGGGGAAGCGGGCGTACAACTCCGCGCCCATTCCGATGCGTTGGGAGCCCTGTCCGGAGAACAGCACGGCCGCGACCCGGCTTTCCTCCGCCGTCCCGCGGGCGATCTCGACGCCGTCCACCAGCACGGCCCGGTGCTCGAACGTGCCGCGGCCGGCCGCCAGCGCGTACGCGACGTCGAGCGCGGGCAGTTCGGCCAGCAGCGGAGCCAGCCGGTCGGCCTGGGCGTCCAGGGCCCCTTCGGACTTGCCGGACACGACCCACGGCAGTACGGCGGGCTCCGAGACCGGCCGCGCACCCGGTTCGAGGTGCTTCGCGTCCGGTTCCTCGGCGGCCGGGGCCTGCTCGATGATCGTGTGGGCGTTGGTGCCGCTGATCCCGAACGCCGACACGGCGGCCCGGCGCGGCCGGTCGACGTCCGGCCACGGCACGGCCTCCGTGAGCAGTCGGACGTCGCCGCCCGTCCAGTCGACGTGGGTGGACGGCTCGTCCACGTGCAGGGTGCGGGGCACGGCGTCGTGGCGCATGGCCATGACCATCTTGATCACACCGGCGACTCCCGCCGCGGCCTGGGTGTGCCCGATGTTCGACTTGAGCGAGCCGAGGAGGAGGGGCTGCCCCTCCTCGCCGCGCTCCTGACCGTAGGTGGCCAGCAGGGCCTGCGCCTCGATCGGGTCGCCGAGGGCGGTGCCGGTGCCGTGGCCTTCGACCACGTCGACGTCGGCGGTCGTCAGACCCGCGTTGGCGAGGGCCTGCCGGATGACGCGCTGCTGGGCGGGGCCGTTGGGGGCGGTGAGCCCGTTGGAGGCGCCGTCCTGGTTGATGGCGGAGCCGCGTACGAGCGCCAGGACCTGGTGTCCGTTGCGGCGGGCGTCCGAGAGCCGTTCCAGGACGAGCACGCCGACGCCCTCGGACCAGCCGGTGCCGTCGGCGGCGTCCGCGTACGCCTTGCAGCGTCCGTCGGTGGCGAGGCCGCCCTGCCGGGTGAAGCCCGGGAAGCCCATCGAGGAGGACATCACGGTGACGCCGCCCGCGAGGGCGAGCGAGGACTCGCCGCTGCGCAGCGACTGGGCGGCCAGATGCATGGCCACGAGCGAGGAGGAGCAGGCGGTGTCGACGGTCACGGCGGGGCCTTCGAAGCCGAAGGTGTACGACACCCTGCCGGACACCACGCTGGCGGCGAGGCCGGTGCTGGCGTGGCCCTCGATGTCCTCGGGGGAGTTCATCACGAGGGTGACGTAGTCCTGGCCGCCGGTGCCCACGAACACTCCGGTCGCGCTGGAGCGCAGAGTGGCAGGGTCGATGGCGGCGCGCTCGATGGCCTCCCAGGAGGTCTCCAGGAGCAGGCGCTGCTGCGGGTCCATGGCGAGGGCCTCGCGCGGCGAGATGCCGAAGAAGCCCGCGTCGAACTCGGCGACCCCGTGCAGGAATCCGCCCTTCGCGGTGGCGCTGCGGCCCCGTCCTTCCGGGCCGGCTCCTGCGCCGAGGAGCGTGTCCAGGTCCCAGCCCCGGTCGGTGGGGAAGTCGGCGATGCCCTCCCGGCCGTCGCGGACGAGTTCCCACAGGTCCTCGGGGGAGTCGACCCCGCCGGGAAGCCGGCAGGCCATGCCGACGATGGCGATCGGGTCGTCGGCCGCCGCGGTGGAGACGGCGGCGGGCAGGCGCACCGCCCCTTCCTCGTCGAGGAGTTCGGCGAGAAGGTGGCCGGCGAGGGCGGTGGGGGTGGGGTGGTCGAAGACGAGAGTGGCGGGCAGCCGCAGGCCGGTGGCCTCGGTCAGCCGGTTGCGCAGTTCCAACGCCGTGAGGGAGTCGAGCCCCAGGTCGTGGAAGTCGCGCTCCGCGCCGACGGTCTGCGCGGAGGCGTGTCCGAGGACGGACGCGGCCTCCGTACGGACCAGCTCGACCACGGTACGCAGGCGGTCCGCCTCGCGCAGTTCCCACAGCCGGGCGGCCAGGGCGACAGCCGTCCCGGCCCCCGTTGCGGTGGTGGCGGCCATCCGCCGCCCGCCGCGGACCAGCCCGCGGAACATGGTGGGCACCTCGCCCCGCAACCGCGCCCCGGAACCGCTCGCGAGGCGGCCGAGGGGGACCAGGTGGGCGGCGTCGGTGGCCATCGCGGCGTCGAGGAGAGCGAGACCCTGCTCGACGGAGAGCGGCGGAACACCCGAAGCGGCGATGCGCTGCCGGTCGGACTCGGAAAGAGTCGCGGTCATACCGCCGGACGGCGTCCACGCACCCCAGGCAAGGGACTGCGCGGGCAGACCCTCCGCACGACGACGCACCGCCAACGCATCCAGGAACACATTCGCGGCAGCGTAATTACCCTGACCCGCCGAACCCATCACCCCGGAAATCGACGAGAACATCACGAACGCCGAAAGATCCATCCCCCGCGTCAACTCGTGCAGATGCCAGCCCGCATCCACCTTCGGACGCAACACCTGCGACACCCGCTCAGCCGACAACGACGTCACCACACCGTCATCCAGCACACCCGCGGTATGAATCACCGCCGACAGCTCCACCCCCGCCAACACCTGCGACAGAGCCTCCCGGTCCGCCACATCACACGCAACAACCGACACCCGCGCACCCAACGCGCACAACTCGTCCCGCAACTCCACCGCACCCGGAGCACCCAACCCCCGACGCGACACCAACAACAGACTCCGCACCCCGCGCTGTACGACCAAGTGCCGGGCAACCTCACGCCCCAACCCACCCGTACCACCCGTCACCAGCACAGTCCCGTCACCCAACGGGGACTCCACCGCACCGACCGCAGCACCCAACCGCGCCAGCCGGCCGACATGCACGACCCCGCCACGGACCAGCACCTGCGACTCACCCGCCGCAAGCACCTCCCCCACCGGCACCTCCCCGCCACCCTCAACATCCACCAGCACGAACCGCCCCGGATTCTCCGACTCCGCAGCCCGCACCAGACCCCACACCGCAGCACCCGCCAGATCAGCCCCCGACACAGCACCCCGCGTCACAAAAGCCAACCGCGCACCATCCCCCCTCCCCAGCCACTCCTGCACCGCAGCCAGCACACCCGCACACGACGCATGCACCGCCTCCGGCGAAACACCACCAACCACCGGGAACAACGCCAACGAGTCCTCGTCGACCGCGGACGCCCCCGACACGTCCGCCGGCACCCACTCCACACGCAACAGCCCGTCCCGACCCGGCACCCCCACCGGCACCACCGGCTCCCCGAGCACCAGCGACTCGACGCTCAAAACCGGCTCACCCGCAGCATCCACCAACAGCAACGACACCGAATCCGCCGCCGTACGGACGATCCGCGCCCGCACCACCGACGCACCCGCCGCATGCAACGACACCCCACGCCAGGAAACAGGAATCAACTCCCGCTCCCCCGCAACCTCCCGCACCACCTCCGCCAGCAACGCCGGATGCAGACCGAACCGCTCCGCCTCCAACGCCACCTCACCCGACAACGCGCACTCCACCTCGGGAGCCGTGGCTGCGATCTGTACGACTCCGGTGGTCGCACCGGCGACCAGTACGCCCGAGGCGTGTTCGATCCACTCGTCGTCCGCGTCCTGTTCACGCCGCGAGTGCAGCCTGACCGGTCGGGTTCCGTTCTCGTCCGGCGTACCCACCCACACCTGCACGGCGACCCCGCCGTCCACGGGGAGTACGAGCGGTTCGGTGTGCGTCAGCTCTTCGATCCGACCGCAGCCGACCTGGTCGGCGGCCCGGACGACGAGTTCCAGCAGCCCCGCTGCCGGGAAGACCACCTGTCCGTCCGCCACGTGCTCCGACAGCCAGGGCTGCGCGGCACACGAGAGCCTGCCCGTGAGCACCGTCCCCTCCGAACTGGCCAGGAAGACGGTGGCGCCCAACAGCGGGTGTTCGGCGGGCATCAGGCCCGCGCCGGCGACGTCTCCCACGGGCAGCGCCGGACGCGGCCAGTAGCGTTCGTGCTGGAAGGCGTAGGTCGGCAGGTCGACGACCCGGGCGCCCGTGCCGTCGTACCAGCGCGCCCAGTCCACCGCCACACCCGCGCAGTGCAACTTCGCCAGCCCGTCGACGAGCGCGCGCTCCTCGCCCCGGTCCTTGCGCAGCACCGGGACCGCCACGGCCTCCACGCTCGACTGCGCCAGCGCGCACAGGCTCCCGTCCGGCCCCAACTCCAGGAAGGTGTCGACGCCTTGTTCCGCCAGGGCGCGGATGCCGTCGGCGAACCGTACGGTGTCGCGCACGTGCCGCACCCAGTACTCCGGGTCGCACACCACCGCGCCGTCGACGGCCATCGATATCTGCGGGGGCGAGAACGTCAGCCCCGACACCACCGAACGGAACTCGTCGAGCATCGGATCCATCGACGGCGAGTGGAACGCGTGCGAGACACGGAGACGAGTCGCCTTACGGCCCAAGCCCTCGAAGTGGATCCGGACAGCCTCCACCGCATCCTCGACGCCCGACACGACCACGGACGACGGTCCGTTGACCGCCGCGAGGGAGATCGACTCGTCCAGCAGCGGCGTGACCTCGCTCTCCGACGCCTGTACGGCGAGCATCGCACCGTCCTCGGGCAGTGCCTGCATCAACCGGCCCCGGGCCGCCACCAGCGTGCACGCGTCAGCGAGGGAGAGCACCCCGGCCACGTGGGCCGCCGCCACCTCGCCGATGGAGTGACCTGCCACGAAGTCCGGACGCACGCCCAGCGACTCGACGAGCCGGAACGACGCCACTTCCACGGCGAACAGGGCGGTCTGCGCGCACTCCGTGCGGTTCAGCGCCTCCGCGTCCTCACCCCAGACCACGTCCCGCACCGGAACGTCCAGCCCCGCACACACCTCGTCGAAGGCCGCCGCGAACACCGGGAAACGCGCGTACAGCTCGCGACCCATGCCCAGCCGTTGCGCGCCCTGGCCCGAGAACAGGAAGGCGAGGTTCCGCCCGGATGCCTCCCCCCGGGCGATCTCGTTTCCGTCCACCAGGACGGCCCGGTGTCCGAGGTTCGTACGCCGCGCGGCCAGCGAGAAGCCCACGTCCGGGGCGGCCTCCCCGGAGACCGTGGCGAGCCGTGCCACCTGCGCGTCCAGCGCGGCGGCCGACTTCCCCGACACCACCCACGGCGCGACCGCGGGCACCACCAGCGGCTCCGTCGGCACGGGAGCCTCCGGCTCCGCCTCGGCGGACGGAGCCTGCTCGATGATGGTGTGGGCGTTCGTGCCGCTGATGCCGAAGGCCGACACGGCGGCTCGGCGCGGCTGTCCCGTTTCCGGCCAGTCCGTCTGCTCGGTGAGCAGCGAGACCTCGCCCGCCGACCAGTCCACGTGCGTGGTCGGCCTGTCCACGTGCAGGGTGCGCGGCAGCACGCCCTCCCGCATCGACATGACCATCTTGATCACACCCGCGACACCGGCCGCGGCCTGGGTGTGCCCGATGTTCGACTTGAGCGAGCCGAGCAGCAGCGGCCTGCCCTCGGGGCGGTTCTCGCCGTAGGTGGCCAGCAGCGCCTGCGCCTCGATCGGGTCGCCCAACGGCGTACCCGTCCCGTGCCCCTCCACCGCGTCCACGTCCGCCGCCGACAGACCGGCAGCCGCCAACGCCTGCCGGATCACCCGCTGCTGGGAGGGACCGTTGGGTGCGGTCAGCCCGTTCGACGCGCCGTCCTGGTTCACCGCCGAGCCACGCACGACGGCCAGGATGTCGTGCCCGTTGCGCTTGGCGTCCGAGAGCCGTTCCAGGACCAGCACGCCCGCGCCCTCGGACCAGCCGGTGCCGTCGGCGGCGTCCGCGAACGCCTTGCAGCGCCCGTCCCCGGCCAGCCCGCCCTGCCGGCTGAAACCGGCGAAGCTCATCGGCGTGGACAGCACGGTCACACCGCCGGCCAGGGCCATGGTGCACTCGCCCGAACGGAGGGCCTGCGCCGCGACGTGGAGCGCGACGAGCGAGGACGAGCAGGCGGTGTCCAGGGTGACCGCTGGGCCTTCCAGGCCGAAGGCGTACGAGATACGGCCGGACAGGACGCTCGCGGTCAGACCGGTGGTCGCGTGGCCCTCCACGTCCTCCAGGGAGTTCATGACCACGCCCACGTAGTCCACGCCCGCCGTACCGACGAACACGCCGGTCCGGCTGCCGCGCAGGGTGGCCGGGTCGATCCCGGCCCGCTCGAACGCCTCCCACGAGGTCTCCAGCAACAGCCGCTGCTGCGGGTCCATCGCCATCGCCTCGCGCGGCGAGATCCCGAAGAAGTCGGCGTCGAAGGACGCCGCGTCGACGAACCCGCCCTCCACCGAGGCGCTGCTGCCGCTGCCCTCACCGTTCAGGGCCGCCAGATCCCAGCCCCGGTCGGTGGGGAACGCCGAGATCCCGTCGCGGCCCTCCGTCACCATCCGCCACAGGTCCTCGGGCGAACGCACACCGCCCGGCAGCCGGCACGACATGCCGACGATCGCGATCGGCTCCTGCTTCTCCGACTCGACTTCCAGCAGCCGTTGGCGAGTCTGGTGCAGATCAGCGGTGACCCACTTGAGGTAGTCAACGAGCTTGCTGTCGTTCGACATGGAGGTGGAGCCTTCCTACAGCGAAAGAGAAGAGATGAGAGGCGGCGGTCGGACCGGATCAGCGGTCGGTCAGCCGGCCGAGCTCGTTGTCGATGAACGCGAGGACTTCGTCGGCGGTGGCGGATTCGATCCGCTCCGCGACCTCGGCGGACTCGGTGTCCTCGTCGTCGGCGCGCCACTTCTCCAGGAGGTGGCGCAGCCGCTGGGAGACCGCCGCGCGGGTCTGTTCGTCGGGCTCGGCCGCCGTCAACGCGGCGTCCACCCGGTCGAGTTCCGTGAGGAGCGCGGACTGGGCGTCCTGCCCTTCCCGGTGGTCCTGGAGCAGGACGGCCAGCAGATGTTCGGCGAGGACCGCCGGGGTCGGGTAGTCGAAGACGAGAGTGGCGGGCAGCCGCAGACCGGTCAGGGCGGTGAGCCCGTTGCGCAGTTCGAGCGCGGTGAGGGAGTCGACGCCGAGGTCCTTGAACTCCCGCTCGGCGTCCACGGACTGCGCCGACCCGTGCCGGAGCACTGCTGCCGCTTCCGCCTGGACGAGTTCCCGTACGTGTCGGAGCCGCTCCCCTTCACGCAGCTCGCGGAGCCGGGCGACGAGTACGTCCTGGGTTCCGGCCGCGGGGCCGCCGGTGGCTGCCTGCCGCTTGGCGCTCCTGACCAGGCCGCGCAGCAGCGGGGGCACTTCCCCGCGCATCCGGGGCGCGCCCGCCCCGGACATCCGGCCGAGGGGGACGAGGTAGGGGAGGTCGGTGGCCATCGCGGCGTCGAGGAGAGCGAGACCCTGCTCGACGGAGAGCGGCGGAACACCCGAGGCGGCGATGCGCTGCCGGTCGGACTCGGAAAGAGTCGCGGTCATACCGCCGGACGGCGCCCACGCACCCCAGGCAAGGGACTGCGCGGGCAGACCCTCCGCACGACGACGCACCGCCAACGCATCCAGGAACACATTCGCGGCAGCGTAATTACCCTGACCCGCCGAACCCATCACACCCGAGATCGACGAGAACAACACGAACGCCGAAAGATCCATCCCCCGCGTCAACTCGTGCAGATACCAGCCCGCATCCACCTTCGGACGCAACACCTGCGACACCCGCTCAGCCGACAACGACGTCACCACACCGTCATCCAGCACACCCGCGGTATGAATCACCGCGGAGAGCTCCACCCCCTCCAGCACTTCCGCCAGCGCTTCACGGTCCGCCACATCACACGCAACGACCGCGACCTCCGCACCCACGGCACACAGCTCATCCCGCAACTCCACCGCACCCGGAGCACCCAACCCCCGACGCGACACCAACAACAGACTTCGCACCCCGCGCTGTACGACCAAGTGCCGGGCAACCTCACGCCCCAACCCACCCGTACCACCCGTCACCAGCACAGTCCCGTCACCCAACGGGGACTCCACCGCACCGACCGCAGCACCCAACCGCGCCAGCCGGCCGACATGCACGACCCCGTCACGGACCAGCACCTGCGACTCACCCGCCGCAAGCACCTCCCCCACCGGCACCTCCCCGCCACCCTCGACATCCACCAGCACGAACCGCCCCGGATTCTCCGACTCCGCAGCCCGCACCAGACCCCACACCGCAGCACCCGCCAGATCAGCCCCCGACACAGCACCCCGCGTCACAAAAGCCAACCGCGCACCATCCCCCCTCCCCAGCCACTCCTGCACCGCAGCCAGCACACCCGCACACGACGCATGCACCGCCTCCGGCGAAACACCACCAACCACCGGGAACAACGCCAACGAGTCCTCGTCGACCGCGGACACCCCCGCCGACACGTCCGCCGGCACCCACTCCAGACTCAGCAAGCCATCCCGGCCCGGCACCCCTACCGGCACCACCGGCTCCCCGAGCACCAACTCTGCCACCGTCAGCACCAGTTCGCCCTCGGCGTCCACCAGCTCCGCCGCCAGCACGCCCGGGGCGGTCGACACGGTCCGCGCCCGCACCACCGACGCACCCGCCGCGTGCAACGACACCCCACGCCAGGAAACAGGAATCAACTCCCGCTCTCCCGCGGCATCCCGCACCACCTCCCGCAACAACGCCGGATGCAGCCCGTAGAGCCTTGCGTCTTCGCCGCGGCCCGGCAGAGTGGCCTCGCTCGTCGGCGCGTCGTCGGGGAGGTTCAGGACAGTCTTCTCGGGGGTCAGCCGACCGGTGGCGTGGCAGGTCCACGGCTCGTCGGGCCTCTCCTCGGGCCGCGAGTAGCAGCCGACGGTACGGGCGCCGGTCTCGTCGGGTGCCCCGACCGTCACCTGGACGACCACGGCGCCCGACTCGGGCAGCACGAGCGGTCGGTCGGCAAGGGCGAGTTCCCCGAGGTGCTCACATTCGGCCTGTTCACCGGCCCGCAGCACCATGTCCAACAGGCCCTCGCTCGGGAAGACCACGGGCCCCCCGGCGGAGCCGTCCGCGAGCCACGGCAACGCGGCCAGGGTCAGCCGGCCGGTGAGCAGTATGCTCCCTCCGGAGTCCGCCGGGGAGACGGCCGCGCCCAGGAGTGCGTGCCCCGTCGGGGCGAGACCCGCGCCCGCGACATCGCCCGTGCGGGCGGCGGGGACGGGCCAGTACCGCTCGCGCTGGAAGGCGTACGTCGGCAGGTCCACCCGACGGGCGCCGGTACCGTCGTAGAGCCGTGCCCAGTCGACTCCCACGCCCGCGCAGTGGAGCCGCGCCAGGCCGTCGACCAGGGTGCTCTCTTCGCCCCGGCCCTTGCGCAGCACCGGCGCCAGCACGACGTCCGCCGGGTCCTCGACGCCCCCGGCATCCAGGATCTCCCGAGCGAGGGCGGTCAGCACTCCGTCCGGGCCGAGCTCGGCGAAGGCCGTGGCTCCGGCCGCACGCAGCGCTCGTACGTCGTCGGCGAACCGTACGGTCTCCCGGACGTGCCGCACCCAGTACTCCGGGTCGCACACCACCGCAGCGTCCGCGGCCATCGGTATCTTCGGCGGAGAGAACGACAGTTTCGAGACCACCGCACGGAACTCGTCGAGCATCGGGTCCATCAGAGGTGAATGGAACGCGTGCGAAACCCGCAGTCGCGTCGTCTTCAGCCCCCGCCCCCGGAAGTGCGCGTCGATCCTCTCGACTGCCTCCTCCGCGCCGGATACGACCAGCGAGGCGGGACCGTTGACGGCGGCGACGGTGACGAACTCGGCGAGCCGCGGGCGCACTTCCTCTTCCGTGGCCTGCACGGCGAGCATCGCGCCGCCCTTCGGCAACGCCTGCATCAACCGGCCCCGGGCGGCCACCAGCGCGCACGCGTCGGCCAGCGACAACACCCCCGCCACATGCGCGGCGGCGATCTCACCCACCGAATGCCCGGCGACGAAGTCCGGCCGCACGCCCAGCGACTCGACGAGCCGGAACAGGGCCACCTCGACGGCGAAGAGGGCGGGCTGCGCATACGCGGTCCCGTTCAGCGCATCGGCGTCCTCGCCCCACACCACCTCGCGAACCGGTGTGTCGTCCCACTCCGCGCAGACCTCGTCGAAGGCGTCCGCGAACGCCGGGAAGCGTGCGTACAACTCCCTCCCCATGCCCAGCCGTTGCGACCCCTGGCCGGAGAAGAGCACCGCGAGGGACCTTTCGCGAGCCGCTCCACGCGCGATCTCGACTCCGTCCACCAGCACTGCCCGGTGGGTGAAACGGGCCCGTGAGGCCGACAGGGAGATGCCCACGTCGAGCGCAGACGCCTTGAGGCCCGCCAGCCGTTCGATCTGGGCGTCCAGGGCGGCCTGCGACCTGCCCGACACCACCTGCGGGGCCAGGATCGTCGCTCCGGACGATTCGCCGGACGCCTCGGACGGTGCGACCGGCGCTTCGGCCACTTGCTCCAGGACGACGTGCGCGTTGGTGCCGCTGAGACCGAACGAGGAGACCCCGGCCCGCCGGGGTCTGTCCGACTCCGGCCACACGGTGTTCTCCGTGAGGAGGCTGATGTCCCCCGCAGTCCAGTCGACGTGACCGGAGGGCGCGTCCACGTGCAGCGTGCGCGGCAGCACGCCCGCCCGCATCGACATGACCATCTTGATCACACCGGCCACACCTGCGGCGGCCTGGGTGTGCCCGATGTTCGACTTCACCGAACCCAGCCACAACGGTCCGCCGCCCGCGCCCCGCTCCCGGCCGTACGTGGCCAGGAGCGCCTGCGCCTCGATCGGGTCGCCCAACGGCGTACCCGTTCCGTGCCCCTCCACCGCGTCCACGTCCGCCGCCGACAGACCGGCAGCCGCCAACGCCTGCCGGATCACCCGCTGCTGGGAGGGGCCGTTCGGTGCGGTCAGCCCGTTCGACGCGCCGTCCTGGTTCACCGCCGAGCCACGCACGACGGCCAGGATGTCGTGCCCGTTGCGCTTGGCGTCCGAGAGCCGCTCCAGGACGACCACGCCGACGCCCTCGGACCAGCCGGTGCCGTCGGCGGCGTCCGCGAACGCCTTGCAGCGCCCGTCCCCGGCCAGCCCGCCCTGCCGGCTGAAACCGAGGAAGCTCACCGGGGTGGACAGCACGGTCACACCGCCGGCCACCGCGAGCGAGGACTCGCCGCTGCGCAGGGACTGGGCGGCCAGGTGCATGGACACCAGGGAGGACGAGCAGGCGGTGTCCACGGTCACTGCGGGGCCTTCGAGCCCGAGGGCGTACGACACCCGACCCGAGATGACGCTGTTCGCCAGGCCCGTACTGGCATGGCCCTCCACGTCCTCGCGCGAGTTCATCACCAGCGAGGCGTAGTCCTGCCCGGTGGTGCCCACGAAGACGCCGGTCCGGCTGCCGCGCAGCCGGGAGGGGTCGATCCCGGCCCGCTCGAACGCCTCCCACGAGGTTTCGAGCAGCAGCCGCTGCTGCGGGTCCATGGCGAGCGCCTCGCGTGGCGAGATCCCGAAGAAGGCGGCGTCGAAGTCGCCCGGAGCGGAGAGGAATCCACCCCTGCGGGTCGCGCTGCTTCCCCTGTTGCCGGGGCCGTCGTCGCCGAAGAGGGCGGCGAGGTCCCAGCCCCGGTCGGTGGGGAAGTCCGTCATTCCTTCCCGGCCTTCGAGAAGCATGTCGAAAAGGCCCTCGGGGGTGTCCACGCCGCCGGGCATCCGGCACGCCATGCCGACGATCGCGATCGGGTCGGCGTGGTCGGATGCGCGCGGTGCGTCCGTTTCCACGGCCTGCTGCTCGTCGAGCAGTTCGGCGAGGAGATGGCCGGCGAGGGCGGTGGGGGTGGGGTGGTCGAAGACGAGGGTGGCGGGCAGCCGCAGGCCGGTGGCCCGATTCAGGTGGTTGCGCAGTTCCAGTGCGGAGAGCGAGTCGATGCCCAGGTCCTTGAACTCCCGCTCGGCCTCGATCGACGTGGACGACGCGTGTCCGAGGACGCCGGCGGTCTCGGTCCGTACGAGGTGCAGCACCTCCCGAGCCCGTTCCTCCTCGGCGAGGACGCCGAGCCTCAGCCCGAGCGCCCCTGCGGTCGCCGACACGGCCCTCCGGCGGGCGTTCTTGAAGAGCCCGCGGAACAGCGGGGGCACCTCACCCCCGGGACGCTGCTCACCGCCCAGGCGGCCGAGGGGGACCAGGTGGGCGGCGTCGGTGGCCATCGCGGCGTCGAGGAGAGCGAGACCCTGCTCGACGGAGAGCGGCGGCACCCCCGAGGCGGCGATGCGCTGCCGGTCGGACTCGGAAAGAGTCGCGGTCATACCGCCGGACGGCGCCCACGCACCCCAGGCAAGGGACTGCGCGGGCAGACCCTCCGCACGACGACGCACCGCCAACGCATCCAGGAACACATTCGCGGCAGCGTAATTACCCTGACCCGCCGAACCCATCACACCCGAGATCGACGAGAACAACACGAACGCCGAAAGATCCATCCCCCGCGTCAACTCGTGCAGATACCACGCCGCATCCACCTTCGGACGCAACACCTGCGACACCCGCTCAGCCGACAACGACGTCACCACACCGTCATCCAGCACACCCGCGGTATGAATCACCGCCGACAGCTCCACCCCCGCCAACACCTGCGACAGAGCCTCCCGGTCCGCCACATCACACGCAACAACCGACACCCGCGCACCCAACGCGCACAACTCGTCCCGCAACTCCACCGCCCCCGGAGCACCCAACCCCCGACGCGACACCAGCAACAGACTCCGCACACCCCGCCGAACCACCAGATGCCGGGCAACCTCACGCCCCAGACCACCCGTACCACCCGTCACCAACACCGTCCCCCCACCCAACGGGGACTCCACCGACGGCGTTTCCGTGCCCAGTGCGGCCAGCCTCGCCACCTGTACGGATCCGTCACGGACCCGTACGTGCGGCTCTCCGGCCGCCAGCACCTCCGCAGCCGACCAGGCGCCCTCTGCTTCCACCAGCAGGAACCGGCCCGGGTTCTCCGATTCCGCCGCCCGCACCAGACCCGTGACGGCAGCGCCGGCGAGGTCGCCCCGCACCACGACCACCAGTCGCGCGCCCTCCGGGCGCTCCTGCGACAGCCATTCCTGCACCGCAGTCAGCACTCGGCCGCACGAGGCATGCACCGCCTCGGGCTCGTCACCACCGGCCACGGGCAGCACCGTCAACGAGTCCTCGTCGACCGCGGACGCCCCCGACACATCCGCCGGCACCCACTCCAGACTCAGCAAGCCATCCCGACCTGGCACCCCCACCGGCACCACCGGCTCCCCGAGCACCAGCGACTCGACGCTCAAAACCGGCTCACCCGCAGCATCCACCAACAGCAAGGACACCGAACCCGCCGCCGAACGCAGAATCCGCGCCCGCACCACCGACGCACCCGACGCATGCAACGACACCCCACGCCAGGAAACAGGCACCCACCCCCGCTCCCCCGCGACCTCCCGCACCACCTCCGCCAGCAACGCCGGATGCAGACCGAACCGCTCCGCCTCCACCGCCACCTCACCCGACAACGCACACTCCACCTCGGCGCCGCTGATGTCCGCGGGCGGCCGGCCGCCTGCCGGGGCGACCACGCCGGTCGCGTGCTCGGTCCAGGCCGCTCCGTCGGCGCGGGAGAAGAAGGCGACGGTTCGGGCGCCGGACGCGTCGGGTTCCCCCACGCGCACCTGTGTCATGACGCTGCCCTCCACGGGCACCGCCAGGGGCGCGGTGTGCACCAAGCTCTCGACCCGGTCGCAGCCGACGTGATCGCCGACCCGGAGGGCCAGTTCCAGCAGGCCCGTCATCGGTGTCGACCGTCCGGTCAGCCAGGGCTGGGCGTGCGCCGAGAGCCGGCTGGTGAAGACCACGCCCTCGGACTGGGCGAGCGGAAGGACAGCCCCGAGCATGGGGTGTGCCTCCGCGATCAGCCCCGCCGCCGTGACGTCGCCCGCGTCGGGGATGAGCGCGGGCCAGTGGCGTTCGTGCTGGAAGGCGTACGTCGGCAGGTCCACGATCCGTGCGCCCGTACCGTCGTACAGGCGCTCCCACTCGACCGTGGCCCCCGCGCAGTACAGCTTCGCCAGCCCGTCGAGGAGTGCGCGCTCCTCGCCCCGGCCCTTGCGCAACACGGGGGCCGCCACGGCCTCCACGCTCGACTGTGCCAGCGCGCACAGGCTCCCGTCCGGCCCCAGCTCCAGGAACCTGTGCACTCCCTGGGCTGCCAGTCCCCGCACCGCGTCCGCGAAGCGCACCGTCTCCCTGACGTGCCGAACCCAGTACTCCGGGTCGCACACCGACTCGTCGCCGAGGGCCATGGGAATCTCCGGAGCCGTGAACGACAGCCCCGACACCACGGCGCGGAACGCGTCCAGCATGGGGTCCATCAAAGGCGAGTGGAACGCGTGCGAGACACGCAGCCGCGTGGTCCGCCGGCCCGAGCCGTCGAAGTGGGCGCGTACGGCCTCCACCCCGGCCTCGGCGCCCGAGACGACGACGGCCGTCGGGCCGTTGACCGCCGCGATCGACACCCTCTCGCCCAGCAGCGGCGTCACTTCCTCCTCGGACGCCTGGACCGCGAGCATCGCGCCGCCCTCCGGCAGCGCCTGCATCAACCGGCCGCGCGCCGTCACCAGCGTGCACGCGTCGGCCAGGGACAGCACTCCCGCCACATGGGCAGCGGCTATCTCGCCCACCGAGTGCCCGGCCACGAAGTCCGGACGCACGCCCAACGACTCGACGAGCCGGAACAGCGCCACTTCCACGGCGAACAGGGCGGTCTGCGCGCACTCCGTGCGGTTCAGCGCCTCCGCGTCCTCACCCCAGACCACGTCCCGCACCGGAACGTCCAGCCCCGCACACACCTCGTCGAAGGCCGCCGCGAACACCGGGAAACGCGCGTACAGCTCCCGTCCCATGCCCAGCCGTTGCGCGCCCTGGCCGGAGAAGAGCACCGCGAGGGGGCTTTCGCCCGCCACCCCGCGCGCGACCTCGACACCGTCCACCAGCACGGCCCGGTGCGCGAAGCGCGCCCGTGAGGCCGACAGGGAGAAGCCCACGTCGAGCGCGGAGCCCGGCACTCCCGCCAGCCGCTCCACCTGGGCGTCCAGCGCGGCAGCCGTCTTCCCCGAGACCGGCCAGGGGGCGAGCGCCGCCGCGTCCGAGGGTTCGGCGGCGGGTTGCGCCGGGCCTTCCTCCAGGACGACGTGCGCGTTCGTCCCGCTGATGCCGAACGAGGAGACGCCTGCCCGGCGCGGTCGTGCACCGGCCGGCCACTCCGTGGATTCGGTGAGCAGGCGTACGCCGCCCGACGCCCAGTCGACATGGCTGGAGGGTGCGTCCACGTGCAGCGTGCGCGGCAGCACGCCCGCCCGCATCGCCATCAGCATCTTGATCACGCCCGCGACACCGGCCGCGGCCTGCGTGTGCCCGATGTTGGACTTCACCGAACCCAGCCACAACGGATTCGCGCCCTCGCCCCGCTGCCGGCCGTACGTGGCCAACAGCGCCTGCGCCTCGATCGGATCGCCCAACGGCGTACCCGTCCCGTGCCCCTCCACCACGTCCACATCCGCCGCCGACAGACCCGAAGCCGCCAACGCCTGCCGGATCACCCGCTGCTGGGAGGGACCGTTCGGTGCGGTGAAGCCGTTGCTCGCGCCGTCCTGGTTGACGGCGGAGCCGCGTACGACGCCGAGGACGCGGCGTCCGTTGCGTACGGCGTCCGAGACGCGTTCCAGGGCGAGTACGCCCACGCCCTCCGACCAGCCCGTTCCGTCGGCGGCGTCGGCGAACGCCTTGCAGCGGCCGTCGCCCGCGAGCCCGCCCTGCCGGCTGAACTCCATCAGGGAGCCGGGCGTGGACATGATGTTCACGCCGCCGGCGAGGGCGAGGGAGCATTCCCCGGCCCGCAGGGACTGGACCGCCCAGTGCAGGGCGACCAGTGAGGAGGAGCAGGCTGTGTCCACGGTCACCGCGGGCCCCTCCAGGCCCAGTTGGTAGGCGAGTCGACCGGAGACCGCGCTGGCGGCGATGCCGGTGCCGATGTCGCCGGTGGCGTCGTCGAGTGACCGGACGAGCAGGTAGGCGTAGTCCTGGCCGTTGGTGCCCATGAAGACGCCGGTGCGGCTGCCGCGCAGCCGCGACGGGTCGATCCCGGCCCGCTCGAACGCCTCCCAGGAGGTCTCCAGGAGCAGTCGCTGCTGCGGGTCCATCGTCGCGGCTTCCCGGGGCGAGATGCCGAAGAAGTCGGCGTCGAAGCCGGCCACGTCGTCGAGGAACCCGCCGCCCCGGCTCACGGAGTGGCCGCGCGCGTCGACTCCGGCGCCGCGCAGGGCGTCGAGGTCCCAGCCCCGGTCTGCCGGGAAGTCCGACATGGCGTCGGTTCCGGCCGCGACCAGGTCCCACAGGTCTTCGGGCGAGTGGACCCCGCCCGGGTAGCGGCAGCTCATCGCCACGACGGCGATGGGTTCGGTGGCGGCGGCGACCAGGTTCTGGTTCTGGCGCCGCAGCCGCTCGGTCTCCTTCATCGAGGACCGGAGCGCTTCGACGACCTTGTCGTGGGGCGTGGGCGTGGCCATGTTCTGCTCCGTCTGCTCCGTCAGTCCTGCGGTTCGGCGTGCGGGGTCGGTTCGGCCGTGAGACCGGACGTGGGGTGGGGGGTGGGGTCGGATTCCGGGTGGGGTGCGCCCGTGTGCAGGGCCGCCTGGACCAGCGCGTCCAGGTCCATCGCGTCGATGGAGTCGGCGTACGCGGCCCCCTCGCCCCGCTCCTCGGTCGGGGCCTCGGCCCGGCCGGTCTCGGCGGCGAGCTTCAGCAGCGGCTCCAGTACGCCGATGCGGCGCAGTTGGGCGACCGATACGGAGGCCAGCAGGTTCTGGAGGCGTGCCTGGTCCACGTCCTGCTGTTCGGCCGTGTCGTCGGCCGTCGCCGGGTCGAGCCGCCGGGTGATGTGCTCGGCGAGTTCGGCCGGGGTGGGGTGGTCGAAGACGAGGGTGGCGGACAGTTCGAGCCCGGTGGCCGCGGTGAGCTGGTTGCGCAGCTCCACCGCGCCGAGCGAGTCGAAGCCGAGATCGCGGAACGCCTTCTCCGGGCCGACCGCCGTGCTTCCGCCCAGTCCGAGGACCTCGGCGGCGCGGGTGCGCACCAGCTGGAGCACGGCGGCCTCGCGCCTGGCCCCGGGCAGCGCGGTCAGTTCGGCGCGCTGTTGTGGGACCGCCGTCCCGCCGGGTGCCTCCGGTGCCTGCGGCACGGCGAGGTTGTCGAGCAGCCTGCTGGGGCGTACGGCCGTGAAGGCGCGGACGAAGCGGTCGGGTTCGACGTCGGAGATGACGGTGATCGGCTCGGGCTCCATGACGGCGCGGCGCAGCGCCGTGACGGCCAGGTCCGGGTCCAGGGGCCGGATGCCGGCCCGGTGGGCGGCCCCGGTGGCCCGGTCGGCGGACGCCATGCCCGCGCCGCCCCAGGCCCCCCAGGCGAGGGAGGTGGCGGCGAGGCCGCGGGAACGGCGCTGTTCGGCGAGGGCGTCGAGGACGGCGTTGGCTGCCGCGTAGTTGCCCTGGCCCGGGTTGCCGACGGATGCCGAGGCCGAAGCGAAGAGGGCGAACACGGCCAGGTCCAGGTCCCGGGTGAGTTCGTCGAGGAGCAGCGCCGAGGTGACCTTGGCGTGGAACACGGCGGCGAACCGGTCCGGGGTGAGGCTGTCGATGACCGCGTCGTCGAGTACGCCGGCGGCGTGGATGACGGCGGTCAGCGGCGCGCGGTCGGGAAGGGCCGCGAGGACGGCCTCCAGTGCCTGGCGGTCGGCGGCGTCGCAGGCGGTGAGGGTGACCTCGGCGCCCGCTTCGGTCAGTTCGGCGCGCAGGGCGTCGGCGCCCGGGGCGTCCGGGCCGCTGCGGCTGAGCAGGACCAGGTGACGTGCTCCGGCGACGGCCAGGCGGCGGGCCACGTGCGCGCCGAGGGCTCCGGTGCCGCCGGTGATGAGGACGGTGCCTTCGGGGTCCCAGGCGCGGGTGGGCGGTGTGGCGGTCGCGCTCGGGGCGGTCGCCGTGCCGGTCGTGCCCGGGGTGTGTGCTGTGCCGGTCGTACGGTCGGCGGGGAGCGGGCTCAGCCTGCGGCCGTGCAGCGTCCCGGACCGGATCGCGACCTGGTCCTCCCCGTCCGGTGCGGCGAGGAAGGCGGTCAGCCGGGCGAGGGCCGCGGTGTCGGCCTCCGTCGCGTCGGACACGTGGGCTTCGGCATCCGTGGCGTCGGTCACGTCGGCGGCCGGAAGGTCGATCAGTCCGGCCCAGCGCTGCGGGTGTTCGAGGGCGGCCACGCGGCCCAGGCCCCAGACTGCCGCCTGCGCGAGACCCGGTACGGGCTCGCCGGGGGTCACGGCGACCGCGCCCCTGGTGACGCACCACAGGGGTGCGGTCAGCCCGGCGTCGCCGAGGGCCTGGAGGAGGGTGGCGGTCAGCGCCGCGCCCCGGGCGACGTCGGCGCTCCCTTCGAGCGCGAGGAGGGAGACGATTCCGGCGAACTGTGCTCCGGCGGGGCGCAGTTCACTCAGCCCCTTCGCCATCCGTTCCCGATCGGCGTCGACGTCCGGGACGATCTCGAAGCGGACGGTGTCCGGGCCCAGGCGGTCCAGGAGGGCCTGGGTCCAGGGGTCTGCGGCACGCGCGGCGGGCAGGACGGCGAGCCAGGTCCCGACGGGCGGGGCCGGGCGGCCCCTGGTGCCCGTCGGCGGGGTGGCGCGGTCGACGGTGCCCGCGAGCGGCTGCCAGGTGATGTGCTGGCGCCAGCCGTCGACGGTGGTCTCCTCGGCACGTCGGCGACGCCAGTCGTCGAGGGCGGGCAGCACCTTGGACAGCGCGTCGCTGTCGACGTCGAGGGTCCCGGCGAGCGAGTCGAACGCCTCGGAGCGTACGGCGCTCCAGAAGGCGTCGTCCGTTCCCGCGGCGACGGCGGCGACCTCGCCGGCCGCTTCGGTCGCCACGACCGGGCTCCGGTGGGCCCAGTACCGCTCGCGCTGGAAGGCGTACGTCGGCAGCGGCACCCGGCGTGCTCCGGTGCCCTCGAAGACGGCCGGCCAGCGCGGGGCGCAGCCTGCGACGTGCAGCCGGGCGACGGCCGCGAGGAGGGTGTCCTGCTCGGCCCGCCCCTTGCGCAGGGCCGGCACGGCGGTCACCTCGGCGGCCCGCGGCGTGCCGTCGACGTCCTGGGCCAGGGCCGACAGGGTGGCGTCCGGCCCGAGTTCGAGGAAGCGGGTGACTCCGCGGTCGGCGAGGGCGCGCAGGCCGTCGCCGAACCTGACGGTCTCGCGGACGTGCCGCACCCAGTACTCGGGGGTGCACATCAGCTCGGCGTCGGCGGGCTCCCCGGTCAGGTTCGACACCAGCGGAAGACTCGGGGCGGCGTAGGCGATGCCCCGGGCCACCCGTGCGAAGTCGTCGAGCATGGCGTCCATGTGCACGGAGTGAAATGCATGGCTGACCCGCAAACGCCTAGTCTTGCGGCCGGCGTCGGCGAAGCCCCGGGCGATCAGGTCCACGGCGTCCTCGTCACCTGCGACGACGACGGCCCGGGGGCCGTTCACCGCCGCCACCGACACCCTCCCGTGCCCGGCCGCCGCGAGGCGTTCGCGGACCTCGTCCTCGGTCGCCTGGAGGGCGGCCATCGCGCCGCCCGCGGGCAGTGCGGCCATCAGCCGGGCCCGAGCGGCCACCAGGGCGCAGGCGTCGTCCAGGGAGAACACCCCCGCCACGTGGGCGGCGGCGATCTCACCGATGGAGTGCCCGGCGACGAAGTCGGGGCGCAGGCCCCAGGACTCGACGAGCCGGTAGAGGGCCACCTCGATGGCGAAGAGGGCCGGCTGGGTGTACCCCGTGCGGTCGAGCAGGGCGGCCTCCGGGGCGCCCTGCTCGGCGAACAGGATCTCGCGCAGCGGCCGGTCCAGTTCCAGGTCGAACCGTGCGGTCACTTCGTCGAGGGCGCGGGCGAACACCGGTTGTGCGGCGTGGAGTTCGCGTCCCGCGCCGGGGCGCTGGGCGCCCTGGCCGGAGAACAGGAACGCGGTCTTCCGGCTGCGGGCGGCGGCCTCGCCGCGCAGTACGTGCGGTCCGGTGCGGCCGTCGGCGAGCGCCTTGAGCCCGGCCAGGAGTTCGTCCCGGTCGCCGGCGAGGAGGGTGGCCCGGTGGTCGAAGGAGGAGCGGGTGGTCGCCAGCGAGTACCCGAGGTCGGCGACCGCGAGGGCGGGCCGTTCGCTGAGGTGGGCGTGCAGGCGGGCGGCCTGGGCCCGCAGTGCCTCGGGGGTGGTGGCGGACACCGGGACGGGGACGCGGGCGGGAGTCGTACGGGTGGGGGCGGGTACGGGCGTCGGGTCGGCGGCGGTGGCGGACGTCGCGCCGAGGGTGGCCGGCTCCGGCGACTGCCGGATCGCGGCGAGGGGTTCGTCCTGCATGGGGTCGGTTGCCTGTTCCAGGATCACGTGGGCGTTGGTGCCACTGGCACCGAAGGAGGAGACGCCGGCGCGGCGCGGGCGGCCGGTGTGCGGCCAGGAGGTCGCCTCGGTGAGGAGGTCGACCGCGCCGGACGCCCAGTCGACGTGCGAGGACGGCGCGTCCAGGTGGAGGGTCTTCGGCAGGACGCCGTGCCGCATCGCCATGATCATCTTGATCACTCCGGCGACGCCCGCGGCGGCCTGCGTGTGCCCGATGTTGGACTTGACCGCGCCGAGGAGCAGCGGCCGGGCCGCGTCCCGGTCCCGGCCGTACGTGGCAAGCAGCGCCTGCGCCTCGATCGGGTCGCCCAGCTTGGTGCCGGTGCCGTGCGCCTCGACGGCGTCCACCTCGGCGGCGGTCAGCCGGGCGTTGGCCAGGGCGCGCCGGATGACGCGGCGCTGGGACGGGCCGTTGGGTGCGGTGAGTCCGTTGCTCGCGCCGTCCTGGTTGACCGCGGAGCCGCGCAGGACGGCGAGCACGTCGTGGCCGTTCCGGCGGGCGTCGGAGAGGCGTTCGACGACGAGTACGCCGACACCCTCCGACCAGCCGGTGCCGTTCGCCGAGTCGGCGAAGGCCCGGCAGCGGCCGTCCGGGGACAGCGCGCCCATCTCGCCGAACTCGACGAACCCGACGGGGCTGGACATGACGGTCACGCCGCCCGCCAGCGCCATGGAGCACTCCCCCGCCCGCAGTGCCTGCGCGGCCAGGTGCAGGGCGACCAGCGAGGACGAGCAGGCGGTGTCCACGGTCACCGAGGGCCCTTCCAGGCCCAGGGTGTAGGAGAGCCGGCCGGACAGCAGGCTGGCGGACTGGGCGGTCTCGACATGGCCGATCTGGCCGATGGCGGGCCGGTAGTCGCCGCTGCCGCCGCCGAAGAAGACGCCGGTGTCGCCGCCGCGCAGGGTGTGCGGGTCCACGCCGGTGCGTTCCAGTGCCTCCCAGGCCGCTTCCAGCACGATCCGCTGCTGCGGGTCGACGATCAGCGCCTCGCGCGGCGAGATGCCGAAGAAGGCGGCGTCGAAGTCGGCGACGTCGTAGAGGAAGCCGCCGCTCCGGGTGACGCTGCGGCCGCGTCCTTCCTCGTCGCCGTGGGCGAGGCGCTCCAGGTCCCAGCCCCGGTCGGCGGGGAAGTCGCCGATGGCGTCGACCTCGGCGCGCAGCAGCTCCCACAGGTCCTCGGGGGACTGGACGCCGCCGGGGTAGCGGCAGCTCATGCCGACGACGACGATCGGGTCGTCGGCGGTGTCGCCGGTCGCGCCGACGGCGGTGGCGGCCGTGTCGGCGGGAGCGGGCTCCTCCGCCTCCTCCAGCAGTTCCGCGCGCAGTTGCGCGGCGAGTGCCGTCGGGGTCGGGTGGTCGAAGGCGAGGGTGGCCGGCAGGGTCAGGCCGGTCGCCCGGCCCAGTTGGTTGCGCAGGTCCACGGCGGTCAGCGAGTCGAAGCCGAGGTCCTTGAACGCCTGGTCCACGGGGATGGCCTCGGCGTCCCCGTAGCCGAGCACGGCCGCCACCTCCCGGCGTACGAGGGCCAGCAGCACCTCGTCGCGCTCGGCGCCCCCGGGCCTCGCCAGGAGTTCCGCGCGCAGCGCGGCGGCGGCGCCCGTGCCCGTCGCGGGGTCGGCGGGCACGCCCGCGGTCCGTCCTTCGGCGGGCGCAGAAGCCTCGCGCACCTCGGGGAGTTCGGTGAACAGGCTGCTCGGCCGGGTCTGTCCGAAGGCGGGCGCGAAGCGTTCCCACTCCACGTCCGCGACGATGACGGACGCCGCGGCGTCGCCGGTGGCCCGCAGCATGGCGGCGAGGGCCCGGTCGGGGTCCATCGCGGGCAGTCCGCTGAGCCTGAGGTGCCGGTCGAGAGAGGCGCCGGTGAGTCCGGTCCAGGCTCCCCAGGCCACGGCGAGAGCGGGGTGGCCTTCGGCGCGGCGGCGCTCGGCGTAGGCGTCGAGCCAGGCACTCGCCGCGGCTCCCTGCTCCTGGCCGCGTACGCCCCACACACCGGCGATCGAGGCGAACAGGACGAAGGCGTCCAACTCCCTTTCGCCGAGGGCCTCTTCGAGTGCCGCCTCCAGGGTCTCCATCGCGGTCCGCACCTGCTCGGGGCCCTTCACGCCGACGCCGTACCCGGTGTGGATCACCGAGTTGAGCGGCTGGTCCGCGGGGATCGCGGACAGTGCCTGGGTGAGCGCGGCGCGGTCGTGGGGGGCGAGGGCGGCCAGGGTGAGCGTGGCTCCGGACCGGGCCAGTTCGTCTCCGAGTTCGGCGGCGACGCCGGGGGCGCCGGTGGCGTCCGGTTCGCTCGTGCCGATGAGCAGCACGTGGGCCGCGCCGCGGCGGGCCAGCCAGCGGGCGGTGTGCCCGCCGAAACCGTCGGCGTCGCCGAGGACCAGTACGGTGCCGGAGGGCGTCCAGACCTCTGCGGCCGGGTCGGGGGCCGAGCGTACGAGACGGCGGGCGTAGACGCCGGACGGACGCAGCGCCAGCTGGTCCTCGCCTCCGGGGCCGGCGGCGAGGAGAGCGCGCAGGCGGGCGGCTGTTCGCGCGTCGGGAATCCCGGTCACGTCGAGCAGCCCGCCCCAAAGCTGCGGGTGTTCGAGTGCGATGACGCGGCCGAGTCCCCACCCGGCGGCCTGCGCCGGATCGGCGGGCGCGTCGGCACGGCCCACAGCCACCGCCCCACGGGTGACCCACCACAGCGGGGCCTCCACACCGGCCTCGGCGAGGGCTGCCGTCAGGGCGTCGGGCAGCGGTGACGAGGAGGACAGCAGGGACAGCACGCCGTCGAACCGTCGGCCGAGCCCCGCCAGTCGTGCCGCGAGTCGCTCGGCGTCGGCCGGGTCGACCGCGACGCGTACCGCGTCCGGTCCCAGGGCGTCCACGATCCCGGCCGCCCACGGGTCGTCCGGGCAGTTCTCCGGTACGAGTGCCAGCCAGGTGCCGTCGAGGGTGTCGGCCGGGGTCGTGCCGAGCGGCTTCCAGGTGGTCCGGTAGCGCCAGCCGTCCACCACCGTGCTCTCGTCGAGGCCGCGACGCCAGGCGGACAGGGCGGGGAGGAGCGCGGTCAGCGCCGTCTCGTCCTCGGCCAGGCCCAGGGTGGCGGAGAGCGCGGGCAGATCGCCCCGCTCCACCGCGGCCCAGAAGTCGGCGTCGTACGCCTGCTGTTCCCGCGCGGCGCGTCCCGGCGCGGGCAGGGCCGCGGGCTCGGGCCAGTACTGCTCCCGCTGGAAGGGGTAGGTGGGCACGTCGGTGCGCCGGGCGCCGGTGCCGTCGTACAGGCGGGTCCAGTCGACCCGTACGCCGCTGACGTGCAGTCGTGCCAGGCCGGTGACGAGGGCCGCCTCCTCGGGGCGCCCGCCGCGCAGGGTCGGGGTGAACACGTGGCCGGCGCCGGTGAGGTTCTGCTCGGCGAGTGCGGCCAGGACGCCGTCCGGGCCCAGTTCGAGGAAGGCGTCGGCCCCTGCCTCGCCGAGGGCGCGGACCCCGTCGGCGAACCGGACGGTCTCGCGGACGTGCCGCACCCAGTACTCGGGGTCGCCCAGCAGCTCCGCCGTCGCGAGCGCGCCCGTCACGTTCGAGACGAGTGGCAGCAGCGGCGCGGCGAAGGACAGCCGGGAGACGACCTGCCGGAAGGCGCCCAGCATCGGTTCCATGAGCGGCGAGTGGAAGGCGTGCGAGACCCGCAGTCGGGTCGTCCTGCGCCCCCGCGCGGCGAACTCGGCGCGTACGGCCTCCACCGCGTCGGCCGCTCCGGAGACGACCACCGAGTCCGGTCCGTTCACGGCGGCGAGGGAGACGACGTCACCGAGCAGGGGCTCGACCTCGTCCTCCGCCGCCTGGAGCGCGGCCATCGCGCCGCCCTCGGGCAGGGCCTCCATCAGCCTGCCGCGCGCAGCCACCAGGGTGCACGCGTCGGCGAGCGTGAGGACGCCCGAGACATGGGCCGCCGTCACCTCGCCTATCGAGTGGCCGGCGACGAAGTCGGGCTGCACACCCAGTGATTCGGCCAGCCGGTACAGCGCGACCTCGACCGCGAACAGCCCGGCCTGCGCGTACTGCGTACGGTCGGCCAGGGCCGGGTCCGTGCCCCAGACGACGTCGCGCAGCGGCCGGTCCAGTTCCTGGTCCAGCCCGGCGCAGGCGGCGTCGAAGGCCGCGGCGAACGCCGGGAAGCGGGCGTACAGTTCGCGTCCCATGCCCGGCCGCTGGGAGCCCTGGCCGGAGAAGAGCACCGCGAGGGACCGCTCGGCGGCCGTTCCCCTGGCGATCTCCGTACCCGCCACGAGCACGGCCCGGTGCGCGAGGTGGGTACGCCCGGCGGCGAGCGAGAAGCCGACGTCCGTCGCCGACTCCGCCGTCCCGGCCAGCCGTGCGAGCTGCGCGTCGAGTGCGGCCGGGGACTTGCCGGAGACCACCCACGGTGCGACCGACGGCGCGACCGCGGCCGGTTCCGGGTCGGGGGCGGGCGGTGTCTGTTCCACGATCACGTGCGCGTTGGTGCCGCTGACGCCGAAGGCGGACACGCCCGACCTGCGCGGGCGCCCGGTGCGGGGCCAGTCCTGTTCCTCGCGGACGAGGACGACGGCTTCGTCGGCCCACTCCACGTGGGTGGACGGAGTGTCCACGTGCAGGGTGCGCGGGAGCACTCCGTGACGCATGGCCATGACCATCTTGATGACGCCGGCCATGCCCGCGGCGGCCTGGGTGTGACCGAGGTTGGACTTGACCGTGCCGAGGAGCAGCGGCCGTTCGCGGTCCTTGCCGTACGCGGCCATGAGCGCGCCGGCTTCGATCGGGTCGCCGAGCGGAGTCCCCGTGCCGTGTGCCTCCACGGCGTCGACCTCGGCGGGCGCGAGGCCCGCGTCGGCCAGTGCGTGGCGGATGACGCGTTGCTGGGCGCGCCCGTTGGGTGCGGTCAGTCCGTTGCTGGCGCCGTCCTGGTTGACGGCGGTGCCGCGCAGCACGGCGAGGACGGTGTGGCCGTGGCGTCGGGCGTCGGAGAGGCGCTCCAGGACGAGGACGCCCGCGCCCTCCGACCAGGAGGTGCCGTCGGCGGTGTCGGCGAAGGCCTTGCAGCGGCCGTCGGGGGCGAGACCGCCCTGGGCGGAGAACTCGACGAACGAGTCGGGGCTCGACATCACCGAGACGCCACCGGCGAGGACCAGGGAGCATTCGCCGCCGCGCAGGGCGCGCACGCCGAGGTGGAGGGCGACGAGGGAGGAGGAGCAGGCGGTGTCGACGGTGACGGCGGGCCCCTCCAGGCCCAGGGTGTAGGAGAGCCTGCCGGACATCACGCTGGCGGTGTTGCCGGTGGCGACGTGGCCCTGGACGTCGGAGGCGCCGCGACGCAGGACGGAGGTGTAGTCCTGGCCGTTGGTTCCGATGAACACACCGGTGGCGCTGGCGCGCAGCGAGTCGGGGGCGATCCCGGCCCGCTCCAGCGCCTCCCAGGAGGTCTCCAGGAGCAGGCGCTGCTGCGGGTCCATGGCGAGGGCCTCGCGCGGGGAGATGCCGAAGAAGCGGGCGTCGAACCGGCCGACGCCGTCCAGGAAGCCGCCTTCCAGGGTGGCGGAGCCGCCCCGGCCGAGGGAGTCGAGGTCCCAGCCGCGGTCGGTGGGGAAGGCCGAGATGGCGTCCTCGCCGTTCGCGAGGAGCCGCCACAGGTCCTCGGGCGAGGCGATGCCGCCCGGGAACCGGCAGCCCATGCCGACGATCACGATCGGGTCCCGGTCCGTGGCGGACGCCGCCGCGGGGGCCGCCGGGAGCCGGTCCTGCGGTTCCTCGTCGCCCAGCAGCTCGGTGAGCAGGTGCGCGGCGAGGTCCTGCGGGGTCGGGTGGTCGTAGACGAGAGTGGCGGGCAGTGCCAGGCCGGTGGTCGCGCTGAGGGTGTTGCGCAGTTCGACGATGGTCAGCGAGTCGAAGCCGAGGTCGGTGAACGCCTGGTCGGCGTCGACGGCCACGGCGTCGGCGTGGCCGAGCACGGCCGCCACCTGGGCCCGCAGGAAGTCCAGCACGAACTTGGCGCGACCGGCCGCGGGCAGGGCGGTGAGCCGCTGCCGCAGGCCGTTCTCCTCCCCGGCCGCGGTCCGGGCCGCCGTCGCGGCGGTCGGGGGCGCGGCGAGGTCGGAGATCAGCGGGTGGGGCCGCGTCGCGGTGAAGACCTGGGCGAACCGGATCCAGTCGATGTCCGCGACGGTCAGGGCGGCCGGGCCGGTGTGGTCCAGGGCGCGGGTCAGCGCGTCGAGTGCCAGCTCCGGTGCCATGGGCGTGTAGCCGCCGCGGCGGACCCTGGCCCCGATGCCGGTTCCGCCGCCGGCCATGCCGGTGCCGGCCCACGGGCCCCAGGCGAGGGAGACGGCGGGCAGGCCCTGCCCGCGCCGGTGCTCGGCGAAGGCGTCCAGGAAGGCGTTGGCGGCGGCGTAGTTGGCCTGCCCGGCCGCGCCGAGACTCGCCGCGGTGGACGAGAACAGCACGAAGGCGTCCAGGTCCGTGTCGCGGGTCAGCTCGTGCAGGTGCCGCGCGGCCGTGGCCTTCGGGCCGAGCACGGCGGCGAACGCCTGCGGGGTGAGGGTGTCGAGGACGCCGTCCTCGACCACGCCGGCCGCGTGGAAGACCGCCGTCAGCGGCAGGTGTTCCGGTACGTCGGCCAGGACGCGGGCCAGCGCGTCGCGGTCGGCGACGTCGCAGGCGGCCAGGGTGACCTCGGTGCCCGACTCGCGTATCCGTGCGGCGAGTTCCGCGGCTCCGGGCGCGTCGGCGCCGCGTCGGCCGACGAGCAGCAGGTGGGCCGCGCCGCGGGCGGCGAGCCGTCGGGCGACGTGCGCGCCGACGCCGCCGGTGCCGCCGGTGATCAGGACGGTTCCGCGGGGAGCGTACGGGCGGGCGTCCACGGGGTCGGCTGCCGGGAGGCGGGTCAGCCGACGGGCGTAGAGACCCGCGGCGCGCACGGCCACCTGGTCCTCGCCGCCGAAGCCGCTGCCGCGCGTGGCACCGATCCCACCCGTCCCACCGGAACCAACGGGGGCTTCCTCCCGCGTGAGCAGTCCCGCGATCCGCTGCGCGGCGGGCTCGTCCAGGACTTCCGGCAGGTCGATGAGCCCGCCCCAGCGCCCGGGGTGTTCCAGGGCCGCGCTGCGTCCCAGTCCCCAGACGGCGGCCTGGTCGGGGTCGGCGAGCCGGTCGGAGCGGCCGATGCTGACCGCGCCCCGGGTCAGGCACCACAGCGGGGCGTCGATCCCGGCGTCGCCGAGGGCCTGGACGGCGGTGGCCGTCGGCAGCAGGCCCTCGTCCTGGAGCGCCAGGAGGGAAAGGACTCCGGTGAATCCGCCGCTTTCGGTGGCGCGTTCACGCAGCCGCTCGGCGAGCGTGCCGCGCGTCTCGCCCGGCGGCACGGTGAGGGTGATCCGCTCGCCGCCGAGCCGGTGGAGCAGTTCCGCGCCGTGCTCCCCGTCGGCAGGCACCAGGCAGAGCCAGGCCCCGGTGAGCGCGGTGGGCGTGCCCGGGGCGGCGGGCAGCGGCTTCCAGGTGCCGGCGTAGCGCCAGCCGTCGACGGTGGACGCGGCGCGGTGCTTGCGCCGCCACGAGGTGAGGGCGGGCACGACGGCAGTCAGCGTGGCGTCGTCCAGGCCGAGGTCGGCGCCGAGCGCGGGCAGATCGGCCCGCTCCACGGCCGCCCAGAACGCCGAGTCCACCGGGTCCTCGGCCCTCCCGGCGGTACCCGCGGGGCTCGCCTCCGGCCAGTACCGCCGGCGCTGGAAGGCGTACGTCGGCAGGCCCTCGAAGTCGTCGCGCCCGCTGCCGGGGAAGAACGCGGACCAGTCGACGCGTGCGCCGCTCGTGTGCAGCCGCGCCAGGGCGCCGACCAGCGCCGGGGTCTCCGCGCGGTCCCGGCGCAGGGCCGGTACGACGGTGCGGCGCTCGTCGGTCACGGACTCCCGGGCCGCGCCGCTCAGTACGGCGTCCGGGCCGAGTTCCAGGAACACGGTGGTGTCCAGTGCGGCGAGGCGGCGGGCGGCGTCGGCGAACCGCACCGTGGCACGCACCTGCTCGACCCAGTACGCCGGGGTGCACAGCTGCTCGGGATCGGCGATCTCGCCGGTCACGGTCGACACCAGCGCGATCGTCGGCGCGTGGTAGGTGATCTTCCGTGCGGTGCGGGCGAAGGCGTCCAGCATCGGCGCCATGTGCGGCGAGTGGAAGGCGTGGCCGACCCGCAGCCGCCTGGTCCGGCGGCCCTGCGCGGCGAAGCGCTCGGCGAGTTCCAGAACCGGTTCCTCGTCGCCGGACAGGACCAGTGAGCGGGGGCCGTTGACGGCCGCGAGCGCCATCCGGTCCTCGTGGCCGGCCAGCAGCGGCAGCATCTCCTCCTCCGTGGCCTCCACGGAGACCATCGCGCCCCCGGTGGGCAGCGCCGACATCAGCCGGCCGCGTGCGGCGACCAGCGTGCAGGCGTCCTCCAGCGAGAACACCCCGGCGACGTGGGCGGCGGCGAGTTCGCCGATGGAGTGCCCGGCCAGGTGGTCGGGCCGTACGCCCCAGGATTCGACGAGCCGGTGCAGTGCCACCGCCAGGGCGAACAGGGCGGGCTGGGTGTACGCCGTGTCGTCGAGCAGCGCGGCCTCGGCGCTGTCGGGTGCGGCGAACATCACCTCGCGCAGGGGCTGTTCCAGTTCGAGGTCGAAGCGGGCCAGTACGGCGTCCAGCGCGTCGGCGAACACCGGGTACCGGTCGTACAGTTCGCGGCCCGCGCCGGGTCGCTGCGAGCCCTGACCGGTGAAGAGGAACGCGGTGCGCGAGCGCGCGGCGGCACGTGAGGTCAGCAGGGCGGCGTCCGGCAGCCCGTCGCGCAGTGCGGTCAGGGCCCGTACGCACTCCTCGTGCGTGTCGGTGACCACGGCGGCCCGGTGTTCCAGGGCGGCGCGGCCGGTGGCCAGGGCGCGTCCCAGGGCGGGCAGTTCGGCCGGCCGGTCGGCGAGCGTGTCGAGCAGGCGGCCGGCCTGGGCGCGCAGTGCGGCCTCGGTGCGGCCGGACAGCACGAGGGGGACCACCCCGTGGGTCGGTGCGGTCTCGGGGGTCTCGGGGGTCTTGGGCTCGGCGGACTCTGCGGGTTCGTCGGCCGGGGCCTGTTCCAGGACCGTGTGGACGTTGGTGCCGCTGAGGCCGAAGGAGGAGACGGCTGCGCGGCGCGGACGGCCGGTGCGCGGCCAGTCCCGTTCGCCGGTCAGCAGCTCGATCGCGCCGGACGTCCAGTCCACGTGGCTGGAGGGCCGGTCGATGTGCAGGCTCGGGGGCAGTGTGCCGTGCCGCATCGCCATGACCATTTTGATGACGCTCGCCACGCCGGAGGCCATCTGGGTGTGGCCGATGTTGGACTTCACCGAGCCGAGCAGCAGCGGCTGTGCGGCGTCGCGGTCCTGGCCGTAGGTGGCGAGCAGCGCCTGGGCCTCGATGGGGTCGCCGAGGCGGGTGCCGGTGCCGTGTCCTTCGACGGCGTCGATCTCGGCGGCGCGGACGCCCGAGTTGGCGAGCGCCTGGCGGATGACGCGTTGCTGGGAGGGGCCGTTGGGCGCGGTCAGTCCGTTGGACGCGCCGTCCTGGTTCACGGCCGAGCCACGGATGACGGCCAGCACCCGGTGGCCGTTGGCCAGCGCGTCCGACAGCCGCTCGACGAGGACCAGGCCGACGCCCTCCGCCAGGCTCATGCCGTCGGCGGCCTCCGCGTACGGCTTGCAGCGGCCGTCGACGGCCATGGCGCGCTGGCGGCTGAATCCGACGAAGGCGTTCGGCGTGGCCATGATGCTGACGCCGCCGGCGAGGGCGAGCGTGGACTCGCCGCCGCGCAGCGACTGGCAGGCCAGGTGCAGCGCCACCAGCGAGGACGAGCAGGCCGTGTCGAGGGTGACGGCGGGGCCCTCGAAGCCGAAGGTGTAGGAGATCCGGCCGGACAGGACGGACGGCACGGTGCCGGTGACCAGGTGGCCCTCGGCGCCGTCCTGGGCGGAGCCGCCGGAGGTGTAGTCCTGGTAGCTGGCGCCGATGAAGGTGCCGGTGCGGCTGCCGCGCAGCGCGGCCGGGTCGATCCCGGCGCGCTCCAGGGCCTCCCAGGAGGTCTCCAGCAGCAGCCGCTGCTGCGGGTCCATCGACAGGGCCTCGCGCGGCGAGATGCCGAAGAAGGCCGCGTCGAACTCGGTGGCGGAGTCCAGGAAGCCGCCGCGCGTCGAGTACGTCTTGCCGGGCCGGTCCGGGTCGGGGTCGTAGAGCCCTTCGGCGTCCCAGCCCCGGTCGAGGGGGAACTCGCCGGTGGCGTCGCCTGCGGCGGTGACGAGCCGCCACAGGTCCTCCGGCGAGGCGACGCCGCCCGGGTAGCGGCAGCTCATGCCGATCACCGCGATGGCGTCGTCGTCGCCGTGCGCGGACGCGGACGCGGCCACGGCTGCCGGGGCCGGGGCAGCGGTCTCGGCGCCGACGACCTGCGTCCGCAGGAACTCGACCAGGGAGAGCGGGTTGGGGTAGTCGAAGACCATCGTGCTGGGCAGGGTGAGGCCGGTGACGGCGGCCAGCCGGTTGCGCAGGTCCACGGCGGTCAGCGAGTCGAAGCCGACGTCGCGGAACGCCCGCTGCTCGGACAGCACGTCCGGGGAGGCGTGCCCGAGGGCGATGGCCGCCTCGGCGCGGACGAGGTCCAGCAGCGCCCGGTCCTGCTCGACGGCGGGCATCGTGCGCAGTCGGGCGATGAACTCGCTGTCGCCGGAGGGCCGTTCGGACGCTCGCTGTGCCAGCTTCGCCACCTCGGCGATGTCCTCGAACAGGGCCGTGGGCCGTCCCGAGGTGAACACCGGGTGGTAGCGGTCCCAGTCGATGTCGGCGACGGTGACGACGGGCGCGTCCTCGGCGAGGGCCTGGCGCAGCCCGGTGAGGGCCAGCTGCGGGTCCATGAAGTTCAGGCCGCTGCGCCGGATCTGGCCGGGGTCGACGCGGCCGAGCTTCAGGTCGTCGGACCAGATGCCCCAGGAGACGGCGGTGGCGCGGGCGCCGCGGGCCCGGCGGTGCTCGGCGAGCGCGTTGAGGTAGGCGTTCGCGGTGACGTAGGCGGCGTGCCGGCCGCTGCCCCACATGCCTGCGGTGGAGGAGTACAGGACGAACGCGTCGAGCTGGTCGTCGTCGAGGAGTTCGTCCAGGTGCCGGGCGCCGCTGACCTTGGCGTCGACGACCTTGGCGAACGCCTCGGGGCTCGTCTCCGCGAGGGAGGCCAGTTCGATGACGGCGGCGGTGTGCACGACGTTGCGCACCGTGCGGCCCTCCGCCGTCAGTCCCTCCAGGAGGGCGGCGACGGCCGCACGGTCGGTGAGGTCGCAGCTGCGGAACTCTGCCTCGCAACCCGACTCCCGCAGTTCCGCGACGAGTTCGGCGGTTCCGGGTGCGTCGGCACCGCGTCGGCTGGTGAGCACGAGGTGCTCGGCGCCCTGTCCGGCGAGCCAGCGGGCCAGGTGCGGGGCGAGGGTGCCGGTACCTCCGGTGATCACGGTGGTGCCGCGCGGGCGCCAGGCGCCCCCGCCGAGGTCGCCGCTCGTGGCGGCACGGGCGATGCGTCGGGCCAGGACCCCGGTGGCGCGCAGGGCGAGTTGGTCCTCGCCGGTCGTGCCGCCGAGGACGGCGGCGAGCCGTTCGCGACCGCGCGCGTCCAGCGGGGTCTCGGGCAGGTCGACGACGCCGCCCCAGCGGTCGGGGTGCTCCAGGGCGGCGGTCCAGCCCAGGCCGTGGATCTGGGCCTGGACGGGGCGGGCGAGCCGGTCCGCGCGTCCGGTGGACACCGCTCCCCGGGTGACGCACCACAGGGGTGCGCCGATGCCCGCGTCGCCGAGGGCCTGCACGAGGGAGAGCGTCAGGGCGAGCCCGGTGGTGAGCGCGGGCACGGCCCGGCCCGGGGCCTCGTCGGCGGCGAGAAGTGAGACGATGCCGGTCAGGCACGTGCCGTCCTCGGCCGGGGCGGCGATCCCGGCGGCCAGCCGCTCGGCGAGCACGGCCCGGTCGGCGCACGCGTCGTCCAGCACCAGGTGCCGTACGTCGGCCCCGGCGGACGTCAGGGCTTCGGTGACGTCGGCGTCGGCCGGGGCGTCGGCGGTGGCGACGACGAGCCAGGTCCCGGTGAGGCGGGCGGGGGGCAGTCCGCCGAGGGGCTTCCACGCGGCGCGGTAGCGCCAGGCGTCCACGGCCGCGCGGTCCCGGCTGCGGCGTCGCCAGCCGGCGAGCGCGGGCAGCAGCGGGGTGAGCTCGGACTCCGCCATCCGCAGCCCGGCGGCCAGCGACTCGACGTCCGACTCCTCGACGGCGGTCCAGAACGCGGCGTCCGCCGGATCCTCCTCGCCCGTCGTGCGCGGCTTGCCGGGCAGTGCCCACAGGTGCTCGCGCTGGAAGGCGTACGTGGGCAGGGCGACGCGGCGTGCGTCGGTGTCCGCGAAGGCGCGGCTCCAGTCCACCCGCGCGCCGCGGACGAACGCCTCGGCCACGGAGGTCAGGAAGCGCTGCGTGTCGCCCTTGTCGCGGCGCAGGCTGCCGATGGCGGCGGCCCGGTGTCCGGTGTCCTCGGCGACTGCCTGGACGGCCATGGTCAGCACGGTGTGCGGGCTGCTCTCCACGAAGACCTGGTGGCCCTGGTCGAGCAGGGCGGCCACGGCGGGGCCGAAGCGCACGGTCCGGCGCAGGTTCCGGTACCAGTACGCGGCGTCCAGAGCGGCGGTGTCCAGCCAGTCACCGGTCACGGTCGAGAAGAAGGGGATCTCCGAGGTGCGCGGGCGCACGGGGGCCAGGGCGGTCAGCAGTTCGTCCTCCAACTGCTCGACCTGCGCCGAGTGGGAGGCGTAGTCGACCGCGATGCGGCGGGCCCGTACGCCCTCCGCGGCGAGCTCTTCGACGAGCGCGTCCAGGGCTTCCGGGTCGCCCGCGACGACCGCGGTCCGGGGCCCGTTGACGGCGGCGACGGAGATGCCTCCGCCACGCGCCGCGAGACGTTCCTCGATCTCCTCGGCGGGCAGCGGTACGGAGACCATGCCGCCGGAGCCCGCCAGGCCGCGGGCGATGGCCTGGCTGCGCAGGGTCACCACGCGGGCGGCGTCCTCCAGGGTGAGGGCCCCGGCGACGGCGGCCGCGGCGATCTCGCCCTGCGAGTGGCCGAGCACGGCGTCGGGGGTCACGCCGTACGAGGCCCACAGGTGGGCGAGCGAGACCATGACGGCGAACGTCGCGGGCTGGACCACGTCGACCCGGTCCAGGGAGGGCGCGCCCTCCGCGCGGCGCAGGACGTCGACCAGCGACCAGTCGGTGTGGACCGCCAGGGCGGCGGCGCACTCGTGCAGGCGCTCGGCGAACACCGGCGACTGGTCGAGGAGTTCGGCGGCCATGCCGACCCACTGGGAGCCCTGTCCGGGGAAGACGAACACGGTCTTGCCGTCGAGGTCGGCGGTCCCGTGGACGACGGCGGCGGACGAGTCCCCGGCGGCCAGGGCGTCGAGTTCGGTGCGCAGTCGGCCGGTGCGGTCGCCGAGGACCACGGCGCGGTGTTCGAACAGCGCGCGCGTGCCGACGAGGGAGTGGCCGATGTCCGCCGGTCGCGCTCCGGCCTCCGCGCCCCGGCGGTCGAGGTGTGCGGCGAGCTGCGCGGCCTGGGCCCGCAGGGCGCCGGGGGTCCTTGCGGACAGCACCCAGGGGGTCACGGCGCTGTCCGGGGTGGGTGCCTCCGCGCCGAGCTCGGCGGCGGCCGGGTCGGTGACGGACGAGGTGCCGGGGACGGCCGGCAGTGCGCGGCCGTCCGCGGCCTCCGGGGCCCCGGTCGGCTCCGGCTCGCCGGGCGCGCCCGCGGTCCCCGGCGCCTCCTCCAGCACCACGTGCGCGTTCGTGCCACTGATTCCGAAGGACGACACCGCGCAGCGCCGGGCGCGCTCGTCGGCGGGCCAGGCGGTCGGGGTGGTCAGCAGGGCGACGGTGCCGTCGCTCCAGTCGATGTGCGAGGACGGCTCGTCGGCGTGCAGGGTCTGCGGGAGCACGCCGCCCCGCAGCGCCATGACCATCTTGATGACGCCCGCGACGCCGGCCGCGGACTGGGTGTGGCCGATGTTGGACTTCACCGAGCCGAGCAGCAGCGGATTGCCGGTGGGGCGGCCCTGTCCGTAGACGGCCTGGAGGGCCTGGGCCTCGATGGGGTCGCCGAGTGCGGTGCCGGTGCCGTGGGCCTCGACGGCGGTGATGTCGGCGGCGGTCAGGCCCGCGTTGCTGAGTGCCTGGCGGATGACGCGCTGCTGGGAGGGGCCGTTGGGGGCGGTGAGTCCGTTGGACGCGCCGTCCTGGTTGATGGCGGAGCCGCGTACCACGGCCAGTACGTCGTGGCCGTTGGCCTGGGCGTCGGAGAGGCGTTCCAGGACGACGACGCCGACGCCTTCGGCGAGGGTCATGCCGTCGGCGGCCTCGGAGAAGGGCTTGCAGCGGCCGTCGACGGCCAGTGCGCGCTGCCGGCTGAACGCGATGAACGGGGCGGGGTTGGTCATGACGGTGGCGCCGCCGGCCAGCGCGAGGGAGCTCTCGCCGTTGCGCAGGGACTGGCAGGCCAGGTGCAGGGCCACCAGCGAGGAGGAGCAGGCGGTGTCCACGGTGACGGCCGGGCCTTCGAGGCCGAAGAGGTAGGCGAGGCGGCCGGAGAGGACGCTGGGGCTGGTGCCGGTGACGGCGTGTCCGGCGGACGCGTCGTCCATTCCGGTGCCGTACTCCTGGTAGGTGGAGCCGATGAAGGTGCCGGTGGCGCTGCCGTGCACGGCGGCCGGGTCGATGCCCGCCGATTCGAACGCCTCCCAGGTGCTCTCCAGCAGCAGCCGCTGCTGCGGGTCCATGGAGAGGGCCTCGCGCGGAGAGATGCCGAAGAACTGGGCGTCGAACTCGCCGGCGTCGTGCAGGAATCCGCCGCGGACGGAGTACGTCTTGCCGCCCGCGTCGGGGTCGGCGTCGTAGAGGTCCTCGGGCCAGCCGCGGTTGACGGGGAACTCGGAGACGGCGTCCACGCCGTCGGCGATCAGCTGCCAGAACTGTTGCGGGGAGCGGACCCCGCCGGGGAAGCGGCAGCTCATGCCGACGATGGCGATGGGTTCGTCGTACCGGCCGGCGAGCACGGCCCGCGGGGCTGCCTGGGCGTCGGCCGAGCCGAGTATCTCGCCGCGCAGGAAGGCGGCGAGGGCGACCGGCGTCGGGTGGTCGAAGGCCATGGTGCTGGGCAGCGCGAGACCGGTGACGGTGGCCAGCCGTGTGCGCAGTTCGACGGCGGTCAGCGAGTCGAAGCCCGCGTCGCGGAAGGCGCGGGTGGGGGCGACGGACTCGGCGGAGGCGTGCCCCAGGACGGTGGCCGCCTCGCGGCGCACCAGGTCGACGAGCTTGCGGTCCCGCTCGGGCTCCGGCAGCGCGCGCACCGCGCGGACGAACTCGGAGGCGGTGGCCTCGTTCTTCGGGGCGGCGGCGGCGAGTGCGCGGACCTCGGGCAGTTCGCCGAAGAGGCGGCTGGGGCGGGCCGCGGTGAAGACCGGGACGTAGGTGGCCCAGTCGACGTCGGCGACGGTGACGGCGGTGTCCCGCTGGAGGATCGCCCGGCCCAGTTCGGCCAGGGCGGTGGCGGGCGCCAGGAAGCGCAGCCCCTGGCGGGCGAGGCTGTCGGAGACGGCCTCGTGGGTGGCCATGCCGGCCTCCGCCCACGGGCCCCAGGCCAGGGAGGTGGCGTTCAGGCCGCGGGCGCGGCGGTGTTCGGCGAGGGCGTCGAGGTAGGCGTTCGCGGCGGCGTACGCGCTCTGCCCGGCGCTGCCCCAGACTCCGGCGACGGACGAGAACAGGACGAAGAAGTCCAGGTCCCGGTCCTTCAGGAGGGCGTCGAGGTGTGCCGCGCCGAGCAGCTTGGCGGCCGCGTACGCGCGTACGTCGGCGAGCGGTGTCGCGGCGAGCGGGGCGGCCTGGCCGAGCCCGGCGGCGTGGATCACCCCGGTCAGCGGGTGCTCGGCCGGTACGGAGTCCAGCAGGGCCGCCAGCGCGTCCCGGTCGGCGACGTCGCAGGCGGCGAGAGTGACCTCGGCACCCAACTGCTGGATTTCTGCGGCGAGTTCGGCAGCTCCGGGTGCGTCCGGGCCGCGTCGGCTGGTGAGGACCAGGTGGGCGGCTCCGTGCTTGGCGAGCCAGCGGGCCACCTCCGCTCCCAGCGCGCCGGTGCCTCCGGTGACGAGCACGGTGCCCGAGGCGGTGAAAGCACCGTCCTGGGGAAGCTCGGCGGCGGGAGCGCGCACCAGACGGCGGGCGTAAGTGGCGCTGCCGCGCAGGGCGAGCTGGTCCTCGGCGGCCTCGCCCGGGGCGGTGGCCAGCGCGCTGACGAGGCGCTGCACGGCGGGCGCGGTCAACGTCTCGGGCAGGTCGAGCAGCCCGTGGAAGGCGTGCGGGCGTTCCAGGGCGGCCACGCGGCCCAGGCCCCAGGCGGCCGCCTGGAGGGGCCGGGTCACGGGGTCGGAGCCGCCGGTGGAGACGGCGCCACGGGTGACGGTCCACAGCGGAACGGTGCTCTCGTTGTCGTGCAGGGCCTGGGCGAGGGCCACGCCGAGTGCGAGTCCCGCGGGCAGGTCGGCGCCGACGGGGTCGGTGGTGTCGGTGGTGTCGGCGAGGGGCAGCAGCGACAGCAGGCCGTGGTGCTCCCCCGCCTCGTCGAGCCGGGCGGCGAGTTCGGCGCGGTCCGGGCGCGTGGCGTCCAGGACGAGGCGGGTGAAGCGGGCGCCGTGGCCGCGCAGGGCGTCGAGGAGTGCGGTGTCCTCGACGGCGTCGGTGGTCAGGACGAGCCAGGTGCCGTCCAGGACGGGGGCGGCGGCGGCGCGGACCTGCTGCCACTGGACGCGGTGGCGGGCGGCATCCAACAGCGTCCGCTCGGCGTGGTGGAGCCGGTACGTCGACAGGGCGGGCAGCAGCGCGGCGAGACCTGCGTGCTGCTCGTCGCGCAGGCCGAGGATGCCCGCCACGCCGTCGGCGTCGCCGCGCTCGACGGCTCCCCACAGCGCGGTGTCGGCGGGGCCGGTGGTCCCGGGGGCGGCCGTGGCGGCGGTCCGCTCGGGCCAGTAGCGCTCGTGCTGGAAGGCGTACGTGGGCAGTTCGACCCGGCGCGCGCCGGTCCGGGCGTGGTACGCGGCCCAGTCCACGGCGATCCCCCGCACGTGGAGCCGGGCGAGCGCGGCGGTGGCGCTCCGTTCCTCGTCGCGGCCGGTGCGCAGCAGCGGGACGCAGGCGACGGCGTCGTCGCCGATGACGTCCTGGGCGAGGGCGGACAGTACGCCGTCCGCGCCGAGTTCGAGGAAGGTGGCGGCACCGGCCGCGCGGGCGGCGCACACACCGTCGGCGAAGCGGACCGCGCGGCGGACGTGCTCCACCCAGTAGCCGGGGGTGCACAGTTCTCCGGCCGCGGCGATGCGGCCGGTCACGTTGGAGACCACGTCGAGGACGGGCGCGGTGTACGTGAGCTGTTCGGCGACGGCGCGGAACGCGTCGAGCACGGGCTCCATGCGAGCCGAGTGGAAGGCGTGGCTGACCCGCAGCCGCTTGGTCTTGCGGCCTTCGGCCGCGAACCGCGCGGCCAGCGCGAGGACTTCGTCCTCCTCCCCGGCGACGACGACGGAGTCCGGTCCGTTGACGGCGGCGACGGAGATGCCGTCGGTGAGCCGGGCGAGCACCTCCTCCTCGGTGGCCCGAACAGCGACCATGGCCCCGCCCTCGGGCAGCGCCTGCATCAGCCGGGCCCTTGCGGACACCAGCGTGCACGCGTCGGCGAGGGTGAACACCCCGGCGCAGTGCGCGGCGGCGATCTCACCGACGGAGTGCCCGAGCAGCGGCCCGGGGCGCACCCCGAGCGAGGTGATCAGCCGGAAGAGGGCGACCTCGACGGCGAACAGGGCGGGCTGCGCGTAGCCGGTACGGTCGAGCAGCGCCGCCTGAGCACTGCCTTCGGCGGCGAACACGACGTCGCGCAACGGCACCTCGAAACCGTGGTCCAGATGCTCCAGCGCCTCGTCCAGCGCCGCCGCGAACACCGGGAACCGGCCGTACAGCTCCCGTCCCGCACCCGCCCGCTGGGAGCCCTGCCCGGCGAAGAGCAGACCGAGTACGCCGTTGCCGCTCCCGCCTTCGCACAGTGCCGGGTCGCTCTCGCCGCGGGCCAACGCGCGCAGGGCGCGCTGCAGCTCGGTGCGGCTGCCGACGGCCACGGCGCGCTGCTCGAAGGCGGGCCGGGTGGTGGCCAGGGACAGCCCGATGTCGTCGGTGGGCAGGTCGGCGTGCGTCTCGGCCCAGGCGCGCAGGCGCACGGCCTGGTCGCGCAGCGCTGCCGGGGTCCGGCCGGCCAGCGGCCAGGCGGTGACCCGGGACTCCTCGCGCGGGGCGGGGGCGGGCAGGGCGGGCGCCTGCTCGATGATGACGTGGGCGTTGGTTCCGCTGATGCCGAAGGAGGAGACGCCGGCCCGGCGCGGTCGGCCGGTCCGGGGCCAGGGCGTCTCCTCGGCCAGCAGCTCGACGGCTCCGGTCTGCCACTCGACGTGCCGGGAGGGTGCGTCCGCGTACAGGCTGCGCGGGACGGTCTCGTGGCGCAGCGCCATGACCATCTTGATGACGCCCGCGACACCGGCGGCGGCCTGCGTGTGGCCGATGTTGGACTTCACCGAGCCGAGCAGCAGCGGCCGTTCGGCGTCGCGGTCCTGGCCGTAGGTGGCGAGCAGCGCCTGGGCCTCGATGGGGTCGCCGAGGGTGGTGCCGGTGCCGTGTCCTTCGACGACGTCGACGTCCGTGGTCCGCAGACCGGCGCCGGCCAGGGCCTGGCGGATGACGCGCTGCTGGGAGGGACCGTTGGGGGCGGTCAGCCCGTTGGACGCGCCGTCCTGGTTGATGGCGGAGCCGCGCACCACGGCGAGGACGGTGTGTCCGTTGCGGCGGGCGTCGGAGAGCCGCTCCAGGACGAGGATGCCGACGCCTTCGGCCCAGCCGACGCCGTCCGCGCCGTCGGAGTACGCCTTGCAGCGTCCGTCCGGGGACAGGCCGCGCTGACGGGAGAACTCGATGAGGGAGGTCGGGGTGGACATCACGGTGACGCCGCCCGCGAGGGCGAGCGAGCACTCACCGGCGCGCAGCGCCTGCATGGCCCAGTGCAGGGAGACCAGCGAGGAGGAGCAGGCGGTGTCCACGGTGACGGCCGGGCCTTCGAGGCCGAGGGTGTAGGACACCCGGCCGGTGGCGATGGACGGCGCGGTGCCGCTGCCCTGGTGGCCCTCGAAGCGGCTGTCGGTGAGGGTGGCCGCGTAGTCGTTGTACATGACGCCCGCGAACACGCCGGTCTGCGAGCCGCGCAGCGAGAGCGGGTCGATGCCCGCGCGCTCGATGGCCTCCCAGGACGCCTCCAGCAGCAGTCGCTGCTGGGCGTCGGTGGCCAGTGCCTCGCGCGGGCTCATCCCGAAGAAGTGCGGGTCGAACTCGGCCGCCTCGTGCAGGAATCCGCCGGAGCGGGTGTACGCGGTGCCGGGGTGGTCGGGGTCCGGGTGGTAGAGCGCGTCGAGGTCCCAGCCGCGGTCGGTGGGCAGGCCGGAGACGGCGTCGGTGCCCTCGTGCACCAGCTGCCACAGGTCGTCGGGCGAGGCGACCCCGCCCGGGTAGCGGCAGCTCATGCCGACGATGACGATCGGGTCGTCCGAGGCGGCGGTGCGCGGGGCGGCGGCCACGGCGGCTGCGCCGCGCTCCCCCATGAGTTCGTCGAGGAGGTGCCCGGCGAGGGCCGTGACCGTCGGGTAGTCGAAGATCACGGTGGCGGAGGTGCGCAGTCCGGTGGTGGCGCGCAGCCGGTTGCGCAGTTCGACCGCGGTCAGCGAGTCGAAGCCCAGGTCCTGGAACTGCCGTACCGGGTCCACGTCCTCGGGTGTGCCGTGCCGCAGCACCGCGGCGACCTGGGCGCGGACGAGGTCGACGACGACCGCGGTGCGGTCCGGCCCGTCGAGCCGGGCGAGCCGCTGGACGAGTCCCGCGGCGGCTTCGGAGCCCGCGACGACGGATCGTCGGACGGGGGTGCGGACGAGTCCGCGCAGGAGCGGCGGTACGTCACCCAGCGCGCGCAGCACCGGCAGGTCGAGCCGGGCGGGCAGCAGGACGGGCGCGTCGACGGCGAGGGCGGCGTCGAAGAGCGCGAGTCCGTCCTCCTCGGTGAGGGCGGGCGTGCCCCGGGCGGCGAGTCGCTCCAGGTCGGCCTCCGACATCCCGCCGGTCATTCCGGCGGTGGGGGCCCACGGTCCCCAGCCGAGCGAGCGGGCGGGGAGCCCTGCGGCGCGCCGCAGGTGGGCCATGGCGTCGACGAAGGCGTTGGCTGCGGCGTAGTTGCCCTGCCCGGGGGCGCCGGCCGAGCCGGAGAGCGAGGAGAACAGCACGAAGGCGGCCAGGTCGGGGCAGTGTTGCCGGGTGGCCTGGTGCAGGTGCCAGACGGCGTCGGCCTTGGGCCGCAGGACGGCGCTGATCCGCTCGGGGGTCAGGGAGGTGACCACGCCGTCGTCGAGGACTCCGGCGGCGTGCACCACGGCGGTCAGCGGGTGCGCGGCGGGCACGGCGGCGAGCAGCCGGTCCACGGCGGCCCGGTCGGTGAGGTCGCAGTCCTCGACGGCGACCCGGGCGCCGAGCGCGCCCAGTTCGTCGGCGAACTCGGCCGCGCCTTCGGCAGCGGAGCCGCGCCGGCTCGCCAGCAGCAGGTGGCGCACGCCGCGCCGGGTGACGAGGTGGCGGGCCAGGGCCCTGCCGAGGCCGCCGAGGCCGCCGGTGATCAGGACGGTGCCCTCGGGGTCGAGGGACGCCCCGGCCGGTTCCCGGCGCGCCCTGGCGAGCCGGGCGACGAGCGCGGAGCCGTCCCGCACGGCCAGTTGCGGCTCCGCCCCGGTCAGGGCCTGCGGGGGCACGGCGGCGGGGGCTCCGGGGTCGAGGTCGAGCAGGCCGAACCGGCCGGGGTGCTCGGCCTGGGCGGAGCGTACGAGGCCCCAGACGGCCGCCGCCGCCGGGTCGCGGACGCCCTCGTCCTCTTCTGCGGCGACCGCGCCGCGGGTGACGAAGACGAGCCGGGAGTCCGCGGTGGCGTCGTCGTCGAGCCACTCCTGGAGCTGCCGGAGGACGCGCGCGGTCAGGGTGTGCGCCGCGGCGGCCGGGTCGCCCGCGGTCGCCGCGAGGACGGGCGCCAGGACCACGGCGGGCGGTGCGGCGCCTTCGGCCCGTACGAGGGGGGCACCGAGGCCGTACGGGTCCTCGCCGAGGACGGCGACGGACGGCGCGGCGGCCGGCGCGGTGGTGCCGCGCGGGCGGGTCCACCGCAGTTCGAACAGGGCCTCGCGGGCGAGCGCGTCGGCGGGGTCCGCCGCGGTCTCGGGCAGGGCGCGCAGGACGAGCGAGCCGACGGTGACGACCGGCCGTCCCTCGGTGTCGGTGACGCTCAGCGCGACCGCGTCGTCACCGGCCGGGGAGAGCCTGACCCGTACGGCGGTGGCGCCCGTGGCGTGCAGGGTGACGTCCTGCCAGGCGAAGGGCAGTCCGCCGCGCCCGTCCTCGCCCAGGTCGAGGAAGGCGCAGGGGTGCAGGGCCGCGTCGAGCAGGGCGGGGTGGATGCCGAACGCGTCGGCGGCGGCGGTGGACTGCGGCAGTGCCACTTCGGCGTACACGTCGTCGCCGGAGCGCCAGGCGGCCCGTACGCCCTGGAACAGCGGCCCGTAGCCGAAGCCCGCCTCGGCCATCCGGGGGTAGAGGCCGTCGAGGTCCAGCGGGCGGGCGTCGGCCGGCGGCCAGGGTCCGGCGGCGGGCTCGTCCGCGGCCGTCGGGTGGTGGTCCGTGGCGGCGAGGACTCCCTCGGCGTGCTGGGTCCACGGCTGTTCCTCGTCGACGGCCGCGTCCTGGCCGGCGTCGGGCCGGGAGTGGACGGTCAGGGTGCGTCGGCCGCTCTCGTCGGGGCTGCCGACCCACACCTGTACCTGCACGCCGCCCTGTTCGGGCAGGGCCAGGGGCGCGGCCAGGGTGAGTTCCTCGACCCGGTCGCAGCCCACCTCGTCGCCGGCCCGGACGGCCAGTTCGAGGAAGCCCGTGCCGGGCAGCAGGACGGTGCCGCGTACGGCGTGCTGGGCCAGCCAGGGGTGCGAGCGGAGGGAGAGGCGGCCGGTGAGCAGCAGGCCGTCGGAGTTGGCGAGGGAGACCGCGGCGGCGAGCAGCGGGTGGTGGGCGGCGCCCAGACCGGCGCCGCGCACGTCTCCCGCGTGGCGGCCGAGGGCCGTGCGGGGCCAGAAGGATCGGTGTTCGAACGCGTACGTCGGCAGGTCGACGGGGCGGGCCGCGGTGTCGGCGAACAAGCCGTCCCAGTCGACGCCGATGCCGCGCACGTGGAGTGCGGCGACGGCCTCGGTGAGGGTGTCGGCCTCGGGGCGGCCGGGGCGCAGCAGCGGGCTCGCCACCGGCTCCTCGGCGGCGGCCTGGGCGAGGGCGGACAGCACGCCGTCGGGGCCGAGTTCGAGGAAGGCGCCGACGCCGTGGCCGGTCAGCCAGGTGAGGGCGTCGGCGAAGCGCACGGTGCGGCGGGCGTGGTCGGCCCAGTAGTCGGGCGAGGCGAACTGGCCCTCGGTGGCGGGGACGCCGGTGAGGGTGGAGATCACCGGGACGGACGGGGCCTGCGCGTCGAGTCCGGCGACGACGGTGCGGAACTCCGCCAGCATCGGTTCCATCAGCGGCGAGTGGAAGGCGTGCGAGACGCGCAGCGGCTTCGTCTTGCGGCCGAGCCCGGCGAAGTGCGCGGCGACGGCGGCGGTCTCGTCGGCGTCTCCGGCGACGACGACGGAGTCCGGTCCGTTGACGGCGGCGACGGAGATGCCGTCGGTGAGCCGGGCGAGCACCTCCTCCTCGGTGGCCTGAAGAGCCGCCATGGCCCCGCCCTCGGGCAGCGCCTGCATCAGCCGGGCCCTCGCGGACACCAGCGTGCACGCGTCGGCGAGGGTGAACGCCCCGGCGCAGTGCGCGGCGGCGATCTCACCGACGGAGTGCCCGGTGAGGAAGTCGGGCGTGATGCCGAGGGACTCGACGAGCCGGAAGAGGGCGACCTCCACGGCGAACAGGGCGGGCTGGGCATAGCCGGTACGGTCGAGCAGCGCCGCCCCGTCACTCCCCTCGGCGGCGAACAGCACCTCGCGCAACGGCACGTCGAACCCGTGGTCCAGGTGCTCCAGCGCCTCGTCCAGCGCCGCCGCGAACACCGGGAACCGGCCGTACAGCTCCCGTCCCGCACCCGCCCGCTGGGACCCCTGCCCGGCGAAGAGGAAGCCGAGTCGGGTGCGTCCCTGGACGGTGCCGCGCACGAGGCCGCCCCGCCCGGCACCGTCGTCGTCCGCGAGCGCGGTGAGCGCGGCCAGTGCGTCGGCCCGGTCGGCGGCCGTGATCACGGCGCGGTGTTCCAGTGCGGCCCGGGTGGTGGCCAGGGAGTACGCGAGGTCGGTGTCGGGGTGCGACGGCTCGGCGGCCAGGAACTCGCGCAGCTGGGCCGCCTGGCCGCGCAGGGCCTGCGGGGTGCGGCCGGACACCAGCCACGGGAGCGGACCGGGGTCGGCCGTCCCGGGGGTCCGCGGCTCGGGGGCGGCGGTGTCCTCGGGGGCCTGCTCGATGATGACGTGCGCGTTCGTGCCGCTGAGGCCGAAGGAGGAGACACCCGCTCGGCGGGGTTCTTCGCGCCGGGGCCACGGGGTGGCCTCGGTGAGCAGCCGTACGGCGCCGGCCGACCAGTCGACGTGGGTGGACGGTTCGTCCACGTGCAGGGTCCTGGGCAGCAGTTCGTGGCGCAGGGCCAGCACCGTCTTGATGACGCCCGCGACGCCGGCGGCGGCCTGGGTGTGGCTGATGTTGGACTTGACCGAGCCGAGCAGCAGCGGTCGTGCGGCGTCGCGGTCCTGGCCGTAGGTGGCGAGCAGCGCCTGGGCCTCGACGGGGTCGCCGAGGGTGGTGCCCGTGCCGTGGGCCTCGACCACGTCGACCTGGTCGGCGGAGAGCCGGGCCCCGCGCAGGGCCTGCTCGATGACCCGTTGCTGCGAGGGCCCGTTGGGGGCGGTCAGGCCGTTGGACGCACCGTCCTGGTTGACCGCGGAGCCGCGCACCACGGCCAGCACCCGGTGTCCGTTGCGGCGGGCGTCGGAGAGCCGCTCCAGGACGAGCACGCCCACGCCCTCGGCCCAGCCGGTGCCGTTCGCGGAGTCGGCGAAGGAACGGCAGCGGCCGTCGGCGGCCAGGCCGCCCTGCCGGGCGAACTCCACGAAGGTGGTGGGGCTGGACATGACGGTGACGCCCGCGGCCAGTGCCAGTTCGGATTCGCCGGAGCGCAGGGACTGGGCGGCCAGGTGGAGGGCGACGAGCGAGGAGGAGCAGGCGGTGTCCACGGTGACGGCGGGGCCGACCGTACCGAAGACGTAGGCCAGGCGGCCGGAGATGACGCTGGTCGCGTTGCCGGTCAGGACGAATCCCTGCACGTCGTCGTCGGCCCCGGTGCGGTACTCCTGCGGCATCGCGCCGACGAACATGCCGGTACGGGTGGCCCGCACGGCGAGCGGGTCGATGCCGGCCCCTTCGAATGCCTCCCAGGACGCTTCGAGCAGCACCCGTTGCTGCGGGTCCATGGACAGGGCCTCGCGGGGCGAGATGCCGAAGAAGGCGGGGTCGAAGTCGGCGGCGCCCCGCAGGAACCCGCCGCGGACGTCGGTGGGGCCGTCCGACGGGTCGAGTTCCCAGCCGCGGTCGGCGGGCAGCCCCGTGATGCCGTCCCGTTCCTCCACGAGCATGGTCCACAGGTCCTGCGGGGAGGCGACGCCGCCCGGGTAGCGGCAGCTCATGCCGACGATGGCGATCGGCTCGACGGCGGCCGTCTCCAACTCGTGCACCCGCTGCCGCGAGCGCTGGAGGTCGGCGCTGGCCCGCTTGAGGTAGTCCCGGAGTTTCTGCTCGTTGCCCATATCAACTCAACCCATCTGGAAGCCCGGCGGACAGCAGGGGATCAGGCGCGGCAAAGCGCGCATACCTGCAGACCAGCGGCAAGTCTCCGGTCGGGGGCGCCAGGAAAATCCCTAGTTCCTGCCCGGAGGACGGGGCAGCGGGGGCGCTCCACCCGTCGCGGGCCGGCCGCGGCGGTCCCCCGGCGCTCGGCGCCCGACGGCGGGCTCTAGGGGTTTACGGAACGGGGCGAAGGCAGGATCGGCGGCATGTCCGAAACCGTGGTGGACGGCTCCGGGTCCGACCGACTCACCGACCTCGTCGAGCCGCACGAGCACTGTGCCCAGGCAGGCCCCGAAGAGCTGGACGAGTTCGTCGAGCTGGCCGAACTCGACGACCAGCTGATCGCTCTGGTGCTCCGGCGAGCACGGCGGGCCCGGGACGTCCAGCTGGTCCGGCGGACCTCCGGCCGGCCGATGTCACCGCTCGCCCGGGAGAACGAGATGCTGCGGCGCTACGCACAGCGTCTCGGCCGCGAAGGCACCGCGATAGCCCTGGCCGTGCTCGCGCTGTCGCGGCGCCACTGAGCCCTCGGCCGACCGCGCCCCGGCGGCACGGAGCCGGCGGACAGCCGGGCGACACCCCTGGCTGTCCGCCGGCCCGATGCGCGATTCCGGGCCGCCCCGCTACCAGCTCGCCCCCGAGAGTTCCGCGCGCTGTCCGCTCACCAGGCGGGCCTGCCGCAGGTCCGACTCCACCATCATCCGCATGAGTTCGGGGAAGTCCACCTCCGGTTCCCAGCCCAGGTGCGTACGGGCGTGGGAGTAGTCGGCACAGAGGGTCTCCACCTCCGCGGGGCGCACGAGTCCGGGGTCCACGGACACGTGGTCCTCCCAGTTCAGCCCCACGCATTCGAAGGCGATCCGGGCCGCGTCGCGCACCGAATGCATCTGGCCCGTGCCGACCACGTAATCGTCCGGCTGATCCTGCTGGAGCATCAGGTGCATGGCACGGACGTAGTCCCCGGCGTATCCCCAGTCACGCACCGCGTCGAGATTTCCGAGGTGCAGTTTCTCCTGGAGACCGAGCTTTATCTGCGCGACGGCCAGCGAGATCTTCCGGGTCACGAACTCCGCGCCGCGTCGGGGCGACTCGTGGTTGAACAGAATGCCGGACACGGCGTACATGCCGTAGGACTCCCGGTAATTCCGCGTCATGTAGTGGCCGTACGTCTTCACCACGCCGTAGGGGCTGCGCGGGTGGAAGGAGGTCGTCTCGCTCTGCGGCGACTGCGTCACCATGCCGAACATCTCGGACGACGAGGCCTGGTAGAAGCGGATCTGTCCGTCGACCACGCTGCTCGCCGACGGCTTGGTCAGCCCGCTGACGATCCGGATCGCCTCCAGCATCCGCAGAACGCCGGTTCCGTTGACTTCGGTGACCAGTTCCGGCTGCTGCCAGGACATCGGAACGAAGGAGATCGCCCCCAAGTTGTAGACCTCGTCCGGCTGCACGGTATTGACCGCCGTGACCAGGCTGCCCTGGTCCATCAGATCCCCGTGCACGAATTCGAGGTCGGGGACCAGTTGGCTGACCCGGTCCTTTCGCGGATTCGCCTGCCCCCTGGTCAGTCCCCAGACCCGGTACCCCATGGAGAGCAGATGCTCCGCCAGATACGACCCGTCCTGTCCGGTCACACCAGTGATCAGCGCGCGCTTGGCCATTCCCTACCCCTTCGTCTTCACGGAGGGGCCAGCGAAGCAGTAAAGGAGCTAAGGAATTTGCGAGACTTCGGCCGCTCTCCACCGGATCCCTGGCGCGCCCGCCGGGGCGACGACCGCGCGGCGCCGCGGTCCCCCGTCCGGCCGCGTCCGGCTCGCGCATCCGGGGGGACCCGCATCGGATGGGAGATCCGTGTGACGGCCCGGAAGGCGGGGCACGCGCACAGCCACAGGGACGCGGCGACCGGATCGCCCGCGTCCACCACGTCGAAACCGTGAGGAGTCCGTCATGCCCCGAGGTTCCAGCCCCAAGCGTGAGCGCCAGTACGAGCACATCAAGGAGGGTGCCGAGAAGCGGGGCACCTCCACCGAGCGCGCCAAGGAGATCGCCGCGCGCACCGTGAACAAGGAGCGGGCCCGCGCCGGCGAGTCGAAGACGGCGAGCAAGACGTCCACCCGGGACAAGAAGTCCGCCTCGGAGCGCGGCGGCGAGCGCTCCCACAGCGGCTCCCAGGGCCCGACGAAGGACCAGTTGTACGAGGAGGCGAAGAAGCGCGGCGTCGAGGGCCGTTCGTCGATGAACAAGCAGGAGCTGGCCAAGGCCCTGGGCCGCTGACCTGCCGCCGGGCGCGCAGGACACGGGGCTGGGGCGGGGCGCCGCCGTCCCCGCCCCCGCCTCGCGTCGACGCGGGTGCTCGGCCGCCGGGTGTGAACCGGGCGCATGCGGTCATACGACATCTGCGCGACGATCAGCAGTGATCGAGCAGACAGTTGGCGTCCCCGTCGTCTGGAGGAACCGTGGTCGTACGGCACCAGCTCATCCGTCGCCCCCCGCACGCCCTGTGGGAGGTGCTCAGGGACGAGTCCCGCTACTCCGACTGGGTGGTGGGCACCCACTCCACCTGTCCGAGCGGGCAGGAGGTCTGGCCCCGGCCCGGAGCCACTCTGCACTACACCGTCCGGCTGGGTCCCAAGGAGTTCGAGGGGACCACCGTCGTCCGTCGCCACGATCCTCCGCACGCGCTGGAGCTGGAGGCGCACAGCGGCCCTCTCGGCAGTGCGCGCATCGCCTTCGACATCCGCCCCTGGGGCGAGAACACGCTGGTCATCCTGGACGAACACCCGCTGCGCGGGGTGGGCGGCGCACTGCACAACGGCGTGGTCGACTTCCTCATGCAACAACGCCATCGTCTGATGCTCGGCAGGCTCGCCCGCGTCGTCGAGGAGTCGGCGCCCGCGCGCAGCGAACAGGGCGCCGATGTCTGACGCGGTCGTGGTCGGCAGCGGCCCCAACGGTCTCGTGGCCGCCAACCTGCTGGCCGACGCCGGCTGGCGGGTGACCGTGCTGGAGGCGCAGGACGAGCCGGGGGGCGCGGTGCGCAGCGACCGCGCCGTCGACCCGGACTTCGTCAGCGACGTCTTCAGCGCGTTCTACCCCCTGGCCGCCGCCTCCCCCGTCATCGGCGCCCTCGGCCTGGAGGAGTACGGGCTGCGCTGGAGCCGCGCCCCGCACGTCCTCGCGCATCCCCTGCTGGACGGGCGCTGCGCGGTGCTGGACCGCGACCGTGCCGTCACGGCCCGGAGCCTGGAGGGCTTCGCCCCCGGCGACGGGCAGTCGTGGCTGGATCTGTGCGCGGGCTGGGACCGGGTGGGCGGCCCCGTGCTGGACGCCCTGTTCGCGCCGTTCCCCCCGGTGCGCTCCGCTGCCGTGCTCGCCGCCCGGGTCCGCGCCGCGGGCGGGCTGCGGTTCGTACGGGAACTGCTGCTGCCGGTGCGGCGACTGGGTGAGGAGAGGTTCGCCGGGGAGGGCGGCAGGCTGTTGCTCGCCGGGAACGCGCTGCACGCGGACCTCGCCCCGGAGGCGGCGGGCAGCGGCGGCTTCGGCTGGATGATGTCGATGCTGGGGCAGAGCTACGGCTTCCCGGTCCCCGTCGGGGGCGCCGGGGCGCTGACCGACGCCCTGGTGGCGCGGCTGCGGGAGCGCGGCGGCAGCGTGCACTGCGGGCAGCAGGTCACCGAGGTGGTCGTGCGGGGCGGCAGGGCGCTGGGCGTCCGCACCGCCGACGGGCAGGCGCACCGGGCCCGGCACGCCGTACTGGCCGACGTCGGCGCACCACAGCTGTACGGGGAGCTGGTCGCCGAGCAGCACCTGCCCTCACGCGTCCACGACGATCTGCGGCGCTTCCAGTGGGACTTCGCGACCTTCAAGGTCGACTGGGCGCTCGACGGACAGGTCCCGTGGACCGCGCCCGAAGCGGCCGGGGCCGGGACCGTCCACCTCGCCGACGGCGTCGACGAGCTCACCCGCTTCGCCGCCCAGCTGGCCACCGGGCGGGTCCCCGACCGCCCGTTCCTGCTCTTCGGCCAGATGACCACGTCGGACTCCTCCCGCTCCCCCGTCGGCACGGAGTCCGCGTGGGCCTATACGCACGTGCCGCAGAAGGTACGGGGCGACGCCGGGGAAGCCCGGCTGACCGGCCGCTGGGACAGGGGCGAGCAGGAGGCGATGGCCGACCGCATGGAGGAGCAGGTCGAACGGTACGCCCCGGGCTTCCGCGACCGGATCCGCGCGCGCCGCATCCTCGCGCCGCCCACCCTCCAGGCGGCGAACGCCAACCTGCACCACGGGGCGATCAACGGCGGCACGGCGTCGCTGCACCAGCAGCTGGTCTTCCGTCCCGTGCCGGGCACGGGCCGTCCCGAGACCCCGGTCAAGGGCCTCTACCTCGCGTCGGCGTCCGCCCACCCCGGCGGCGGGGTGCACGGCGCTCCGGGGGCCAACGCGGCCCGCGCCGCGCTCCGCACCCGCGGCCCGGTGCACGGCGTGGCCGTGGCCGCCCAGCGGGCGCTGACCCGGCGGCGGTGAGCCTGCCCCTCGACGGTCGCGGGCTTCCCGGACCTACCCGTCAGAGCGTGTTGCTCTCGGTGGTGATCAGGTCGAGGGCCGCCGCCGGGCCCCCGCCGGTGAAGGCGGTGCGTTGCCGGTCGGCTCCGGTGCCGTCCCGCAGGAGACGGTGCACCCAGCCCGTCACGAGGGGGGCGTCGCCGGACGCGTCGAGCGCCGGGGCGAGGTGCCGCAGGAGGCGGTGGCGCAGCACGTCTCCCGCGGGTCGCCGCGTGCCGGCCGGGTCGATCAGGGCGCCACTCAGACCGTGCCGGGCGGCATGCCACATGGCGGCCCGCAACAGCTCCGGCGCGGGGTCGGGGGCGGGGGCGCCGGCGGCCGTGTCGGCCGCGGCGGTCTCCACCAGGGCCCGGGTGACCCCGGCGAGCGCGACCGCGTCGTCCACCCGCAGCTGGACGTCCAGGCACCGCACCTCGACGGTGGGATAGCGCTCCGAGAGGCGGGCCTGCCAGTACACCTGTCCGGTGTCGGCGATCAGGCCGCCGGTCAGCAGGTGGCGCACCCGCCGGTCGTAGTCCGCCGCGTCCCGGAAGTACGGAGGCACGCCGGTGACCGGCCAGCGGCCGAAGATCACCGTGCGCCAGCTGGCGAAGCCGGTGTCCTTGCCGTCCCACAGCGGGGAGTTCACCGCCATGGCCGTCAGCGTCGGCAGCCAGACCCGGATGCGGTTCAGGACCTGCACGCCCGCTTCCCGGTCGGGCACCGCGACGTGGACGTGCATGCCGTTGACGAGCTGCTCGGCGACGAGCTGGGGCGCCTGGGTGCGCATGGCGAGGTAGCGGGCCCGGTCGGTGACCGGCACGGGGTCCTTGTCCCGCAGCGGGGGCGTCGCGCAGGCCGCGAGGCGGCAGCCGTGCGCCTCGGCCGCCGTGCCGACGGCCTGCCGCAGCCCGCGCAGGTGGACGTCCACCTCCGCCAGCGTGCCGCACACCGGGGTGGCCACCTCGACCTGCGCCTGGAGCAGTTCCGGCTGCACCTCCCCGCCCCGGTCGGACGCCCCGTCCTCCAGCTCCGTCGCGCGGCGCACCTTCTCCGCCTGGGCCACCGGGAGGCCCGTCACGGGGTCGATCAGCAGGTATTCCTCTTCGACGCCGATCGTCGTCATCGATCGCCCTCCGCTCCGCTCGCTGCCGTGTCCGGCCGCGAGGCGACTGATCGACACGCATCGCGGCGTTGTTCACCTGAGGAGGTGCGTTCGTTGTCGGGTGTACCCGTGGGCCCGCGGCCCACTCGCGGGCGACGGAAGCCGACGCACCTCCGCGGGCCGCGCGGGTGGTGGCCGGACGACCGCGGAACGCGGTGGCACCGGAGGTCCTTCGGCCCGGGACGGCCACCGCCTCCCGCTGCCCCGACGTGCCTGCGGTCCGAAGCACGACATGCGCTTGCCCTGTCATCCTGCGGTGCGCCGTGGCGACCCGCACCTTCAGCGGACCGCGGTCAAGGGCCCCCGTACCTCTAGGACCGGCCGCGCACCCCCACCTCACTCCGTCCGTTGTGCCCCGGTTTGCGGTGCCCCTGCGGCTGTGGCGGAATGGGCGAGGTCCGGGGCTGCTTGCTCCGCCCGGCGGCGGCACACCCGTGCCCCACCGGACGGCCGGGCGCGGCCGACGCCCCGGGACACCGGCAGCGGCACTCTCGTACCACCTCGTGAGCAGGAGCGGCAGGCACATGAAACAGCACGCACCGGCCGACACGTACGGGCACCCGAGCGGCGGCACCGCGCTCTTCGACACGATCCGGGTGGCGTCCGTACCCGCCGGACACGTGTACGTACGGCACTGCTCCGACCCGCGGCGGCCGGACGGGGTCGTCCGGCTGCGCGACCCGCGACCCAACGGGGCGCCCAGCACCTCGCAGCGCTGGTGGCCGCCCGTCATGCTGGACCCCGCCTGGGTGGACGCGCACCACGAGGAATTCGACGTCTTCCACCTGCACTTCGGGTTCGACGCACAGTCGCCCGCGCAACTGGACGCCCTCGTCGAGGCGTTGCGACGGCACGGCAAGCCGCTGATCCACACCGTGCACGACCTGCGCAACCCGCACCAGTGCGACCCCGCACCGCACGAAGCCGCTCTCGACGTCCTGGTACCGGCCGCCGACCACCTCATCACGCTGACGCCCGGGGCCGCCGCCGAGATCGCGCGGCGCTGGCAGCGCGAGGCGACCGTCCTGCCCCACCCGCACGTCGTGGCGGAGCCCCGCCTGTCCCGGCCGCGTCCGCACCACGACGGCTTCCGGGTCGGCGTGCACGCCAAGAGCCTGCGCCCGAACATGGTCCTCCTGCCGGTCGTACGGGTTCTCGCGGAAGCGGTGGCAGACCTGCCGGACGCCCGGTTGCAGGTGAACGTCCACCACGAGGTGGGCGACCCGGCCGCGCACGCCCACGCGCCCGACGTACTGGCGGAGCTGCGCGACCTGGCCGACGCCGGACGGCTGCGCCTGGAGGAGCACGACTACTTCGACGACGACGGGCTGTGGGACTACCTGTCGTCGCTGGACCTCTCGGTACTGCCCTACGCGTTCGGCACCCACTCCGGCTGGCTGGAGGCGTGCCACGACCTCGGCACCGCCGTGGCCGCCCCGTCCTGCGGCTGCTACGCCCAGCAGCGGCGGTGCCTGTCCTACGGCAACACCCAGCGCGACGGCCTGGACGAGGCGTCCCTGCGCGCGGCGGTGCTGGAGGCCCACCGGGTCCGCCCCGCGTGGCGGGCCTCGCCGGCGGAACGGGAGGCCGAGCGGGCCGCCGTGGCCGCCGCGCACCGCACGATCTACGCGGGGCTCCTGGGATGAGCGCATCCCTGCGCATCGCCATGGTCGCGTCCGCCCGCTTCCCCATCAGGGAGCCGTTCGCCGGCGGGCTGGAGGCGCACACCTGGTCCCTCGCGCGCGCCCTGGTCGCACGGGGCCACCGGGTCGCGCTCTTCGCGGCCCCCGGCTCCGACCCCGCCCTCGACGTCACGGAGCTTCCGGTGCACCGGCCGACGCTGAGCACGGCCGCGCGGTCGGACGTCAGCATGCCGGACCGCAGGTGGATGGAGGAGCACCACGCGTACCTGCGGCTGATGCTGGACCTCGCGTCGGACGCCGGGCGGCGCTTCGACGTGGTGCACAACAACAGCCTGCACTACCTGCCGCTCGCGATGGCCCCGGCCGTACGGGCGCCGCTGGTGACCACCCTGCACACCCCGCCCACGCCCTGGCTGGAATCCGCCATCCAGACGTCGGCCGCCGCGCGGGACGGCCGACGCGCGCTCACGTTCACCGCGGTCAGCGCGCACACCGCCGCCGCCTGGCAGCCGCTGGTGACCGACGCCCGGGTGATCCGCAACGGCGTCGACCCCGCCAGGTGGCCCAGCGGTCCCGGCGGCCCGCACCTGGTCTGGTTCGGGCGCGTCGTACCGGAGAAGGGACCGCATCTGGCCGCCGAGGCCGCCCGCAGGGCGGGCCGTTCCCTGCGCCTGGCGGGGCCCGTCGGGGACCGGGAGTACTTCGAGACGCGGGTGGCGCCACTGCTGGACGAGGACATCCGTTACGTCGGCCACCTGGACCGCCGCGCGCTGGCCGCGCTCGTGGGCTCGTCCGCGGCGGCCCTGGTGACGCCGTGCTGGGACGAGCCGTACGGGCTGGTCGTCGCGGAGGCGTTGTCCTGCGGCACCCCGGTGTGCGGTTTCGACCGGGGCGCGCTCGCCGAGATCCTCACCCCGGAGTGCGGCCTGCTGGCCCCGCCCGACGACATCGACGCCCTGGCCGCACTCGTCGACGACGTCACCCGTCTCGACCGCCGCGCGGCACGCGAACGCGCCGAGCGGTTCTGCACGCTGGACGCCATGGCGGACGGCTACACCGCCCTCTACCAGGAACTCGCGGCATGATCGGCTACTACGTGCACCACCAGGGCCGCGGCCATCTGCACCGCGCCGTGTGCGTCTCCGGGCACCTGCGCACCCCCGTGACCGGCTTCTCCTCCCTTCCCCGGCCCGACGGCTGGGAGGGGGACTGGGTCCGCCTGCCGAGGGACGCCGACGCCGTGCCGGGAGCGCAAGCGGCCGGGGCGGCGGATCCGACGGCCGGTGGCGCACTGCACTGGGTCCCTCGCCACCACCCCGGCCTCCGGGGCCGGATGGGCGCCGTCGCGGACTGGATCACGCGGGCCGCGCCCACCCTGTTCGTGAGCGACGTCTCCGTGGAAGTGGCCCTGCTGGCCCGGCTCATGGGGATTCCCGTCGTGGCGGCGGCGATGCGCGGCGACCGCTTCGACCCGGCCCACCGGCTCGGCTACACCGTCGCCGACGCCCTCCTCGCGCCCTGGCCCGCGGAGCTGTCCGAGCCCGGCTGGCCGCGGGCCTGGCTGGACAAGACGGTGCACACCGGGGCGTTCTCCCGGTACGACGGCCGCCCCCGCGCGCACGAGCGCCCCGCCGACGGCTCACGGGAGGTCGTCGTCATGCTGGGCGCCGGGGGCTCGGGCCTCGGCGGCGACGACTTCCGGCGGGCCGCCGCGAGCACCCCCGGGTGGACGTGGACGGTCCTGGGCGCCCCGGGCGAGACGTGGGTCGACGACCCGTGGCCGGTGCTGTGCCGGGCGGACGTGGTCGTCACCCACGGCGGCCAGAACGCCGTCGCCGAGTGCGCCGCCGCCCGCGTCCCCACGGTCGTCGTCCCGCAGGACAGGCCGCACGGCGAGCAACGCGCGACCGCCGAGGCCCTGCGGGCCGGCGACCTGGCCACCGTACGGGCGACCTGGCCCGAGCCCGGGGAATGGGCCGGCCTGCTGGACCGTACGCGGGAGCGGCCTGCCGACCGGTGGGCACGGTGGGCCCCGGGGGACGGCGCCCAACGGGCCGCCGAGGCGCTCGACCACCTGTCGGCCACCGCTCTGGAACGGCAGCCGGCATGAAGACCCCCGAGAGGCCCGGGAGGGAGGACCACCGCGCGCGGGAAGCGCGGCGGTCATCGCGCGGCAGCGCGGCGGACGGCACCGCGAAAAACAGCACGGCGAGCAGCACCGCGAACAGCACCGCCGACAGCACTGCGAGCAGCACCGCGGACAGCAGGAGGATCGCGGTCATCACCCTGGTCGCCGGCCGGCACCGGCACCTGCGGCTCCAGCAGGCCGGACTGGCGGCCGGGGCACGCCGTCCGGACCACTACGTGGTCGTCACCATGGGCGACCACAAGGTCCCGGACGCCGTGGCCGAGAGCCGCCCGGCGATGGACACGGTGCCCGTGGCGCTCGACGCCGCCGGGCGGCTGCCGCTCGCGGCGGCCCGCAACGCCGGCGCCCGCCACGCCGTGGCAGCCGGCGCCGGCCTGCTGGTCTTCCTCGACGTGGACTGCGTACCGGGGCCCGCGCTGCTCGCCCGCTACGCCGAGACCGCCGTGGACGGAGCCCTGCTCTGCGGTACGGTCGCCTACCTGCCGCCTCCTCCGCCCGAGGGCTACCGGCTCGCCTCCCTGCCGCGCCTGGCACCGCCGCACCCCGGGCGGCCGGTCCCCGGCGACGCGGAGGTGCTGCGCGACGGCGACCACCGCCTCTTCTGGTCGCTGTCCTTCGCCCTGACCTCCCGCACCTGGCAGGACATCGGCGGCTTCTGCGAGGAGTACAGCGGGTACGGCGGCGAGGACACCGACTTCGCCTCCACCGCGGCCTCCCGGGGAGTCGGCCTGTGGTGGGTCGGCGGCGCGCCCGCGTACCACCAGCACCACCCGGTGAGCCGGCCCCCGGTCGAGCATCTCGACGACATCCTCCGCAACGGCGCCCTCTACCGGAGCCGTTGGGGTTCGTGGCCGATGGAGGGATGGCTGCGCGACTTCGCCGGCCTCGGCCTGGTCAGCTACGACGGCGCCCGTGACAGCTGGCGGAAGACGGCGGGCTCGGGGTCCCTCGCCGAGGGGTAGTTGGCCCCGGCGGCGATCTGACTGTAGCTTCGGCAGCACGGCGTGCACGGTCCCCCCGTCCCGCACGCCCTCTTCGGCAGCGGCATCGACCGCGGCTGCCCTCCGCGCAGCACCCATTCGCTCTCGCACCGGCCTGCCTCGCGACCCTGCCGTGCACCGGCCCCCTCCCCCGGGCCGAGAGCCGCCCCGGCCGGCGCCCGCACGGCCGGGTTCCCCGCGTCCGCTCCACGTCTCCACCGCAGCCGCCGGCCACCGCCGGTACTGCCGCACGGCTGCGACCGCATCCACTGGGCCGGGCCACTTCCGAAGGGTTCACCTTGAAGTTGAGCGATCTGCTGGCCGGCCAGGAACACCACGTCCTCCAGGGCGACCCGAGCACCACCGACATCTCCGCGGGCGCCACCTTCGACGTCGACCGCGTCACGCCGGGATCCGTCTTCGTCGCCGTGCCCGGACACCGGGAGGGCGGCCCCGCGTGCGTGGCGGCGGCGTTCGCGCGCGGGGCCGTCGCGGTCCTCGTCGAGGAAGCGGACCCGACGCTCCCAAAGACGCCGTGGCCCGCCGACAGGTGCACCGTGCGGGTGCCGGACGCCCGCCGGGCGGGCGCGGTGGTCGCCTCGCGGTACTTCGGCGAACCGGGCCGCGGGATGGACATGGTGGCGATCACCGGCACCAACGGCAAGACCTCGGTCTCGTACATGGTCGAGTCCGTCCTGCGGATCTCCACAGGGGCGAGGGTGGGCGTCATCGGGACGGCCGGCAGCCGGATCGGCGACGAGCTCGTCCCCATGCCGCCGTCGGTGCTCACCACCCCCGAATCACCCGACCTCCAGTACCTGCTGGGGTACATGCGGGACCGTGCGACGGGCAGCGTGGTGCTGGAGGCGACGTCGATGGCGCTGCTGACGTACCGGATGGACCGCACGTTCGTCGACGTCGGGGTGTTCACCAACCTGACCCAGGACCACCTGGACGACCACGGGACCATGGCCGACTACCGGGACGCCAAGCTGCGGCTCTTCCAGGGGCTGTGCCGGCACGCGGTGGTCAACGCCGACGACCCGGTGGGCGCCGGGATCGTGGCGATGATGCCGGGTGCGGTGACCACGTACGCGCTGGACGTGCCGGCCGACTACCGGGCGACCGACCTGGAGGTGAGCGCCACCGGCACCCGGTTCACGCTGCTGCACGACGGGCGCGCGTACCCCGCCTCGATTCCGTTCCCCGGCCGGTACTCGGTGGCCAACGCCCTCGCCGCGCTGGTCTCCTGCCACGTGCTGGGACACGACCTCGGGGCCCTGGTGGCGGCGCTCGGACAGATGCCGCCCGTCCCCGGCCGGTTCGAACGCTTCGAGACCCCCGGGGGCACCTCCGTGGTGGTGGACTACGCGCACTCCCCCGACTCCCTGGACAAGGTCCTCACCAGCATCCGCGGGTACGCACGCGGCCGGGTGATCACCGTCTTCGGCTGCGGCGGCGACCGGGACACCACGAAGCGTGCCGAGATGGGTCGGATCGCGGGCAGTCACTCGGACCTGTGCGTCCTGACCTCGGACAACCCCCGCGACGAGGACCCGGAGGCCATCCTGGACCAGATCGCCCCCGGCCTCGCGTCGACGGGGACGCCCTTCGAGCAGCTCGCCGACCGGCGCGAAGCCATCGCCCACGCCCTGGCGGCGGCCGGCCCCGGAGACACCGTCCTCGTCGCCGGCAAGGGCAGCGAGCCGCACCAGACCGTACGGGGGGAACTCATCCCGTTCAGCGACATGGCCACCGTGCGCGAGCTCGCCCTCCGGCGGACGGCCGCCCGCACCCCCTGACCCGGCCGGATGCCTCCGCCCGTTCGTGCGGCGGCGGGGCGCGTCCTACGGACTGGCGGTGGAGACCGCGTACACCCAGGGACGCTCGGGAATCGTGCGGTCCACGGTGATGTCCAGGGTGGGCAGCGGCTCCTTCTGCCTGTGGACCAGGCCGGCCCACTGGCGGTGCGGCATGAAGACCCAGCCGACGGTCTTCCGGTCGCTCTCGCGAATGGTCACCTCGCCCTCCTGGAGGGCCGCGGTGGAGGTGCCCACGTCCTTGAGGAAGGTGTCGAGGTCGGCGGGCGTGGTGGCGAACCGCACGTGCATCCGGCTGGTCTTCCAGTTGTTGGTCTCGTAGTAGGCGAGGTTCTGCGCCATCAGCGGGATCGGCAGCTGGTAGATCCGGCGCTGCACCTGGGAGGGCCAGCCGACGGTCAGTCCGCCGGCGGAGGCCTCGCGCTCCTTGTTGCGGCCGCTGTCGCGGCTCTGCTCCGCGGAGATCACCAGGTATCCGGCGGGGATGCCGATGAGCAGGACGATGATGAGCGCGGTGAGGGTGCGGCGCACGATCACGTGACGGCGGGTCTCCGGCGGGCGGTCCTCGCGGCCGTCGGAAGAAGGGCCCTGGCGGGGGATGGCGGACGTCATCGGGTGGTTCCCTCGGCGCCGTCGGCGCGGGTCGTGCGGTCGGTGCCGGTCGAGAGTCCGGTGCCGGTCGTAAGGTCGGTCGCCGGTGCGTCGACGGCGTGGGACGGGTCGGGCGGGGCGGTCGCGTCGGACCGGTCCCCCGGGGAGGCCGGGCCGCCGGTACCGTTCGGGCCGTTCCCCTCCCTCGGCCCGCTCCGGCCGTCCGGATCGCTCTCCGTGCCCCGACGGCCCTGGCTGCTCCGGCCGTTCTCCTTGCTGCGGCCGTTCGCCGGGCCGGTGGCGCCCGCGCCGATGGTCGTGGCGAGGTCGGACAGGGCGGCGCCCGGAGTGGTCGCGGTGCGCAGGGCCTGGGCGTAGCGCTCGTAGCGTTCGTGGCGCTCCACCCGGCGGCGGTTGGTGCGGCGGAAGCGGCGGGCGACGAGGCGGGCGAGATCGGCGGCGCCGACCATGCCGGCCTCCGGACCCAGCTGCGCCTTGGCGATGCGGGCCTCGGGCCGGTAGCCGCGCCCGGTGAGATGGCGGCGGAAGGCGTCCCGGGCCGGACCGATGAGGAGGTCGTCGGCGGCGCTGACCCCGCCGCCGATGACGAAGCAGGACGGGTCGAGGGCGGCGGCGAGATTGGCGATGCCGACGCCGAGCCACTGGCCGATGTCCTGGAGGAGTTCGACGCACATGGCGTCGCCGCCGCGGGCCAGCTCGGTGATGAGCGGTCCGGTGATCTCCTGCACGTTGCCGCCGACGCGCTCGATGAGGTGGTACGCGACCGGGGAGTCGGCGGCGGCGAGTTCGCGGGCCTCGCGGACGAGGGCGTTTCCGGAGCTGTACTGCTCCCAGCAGCCTCGGTTGCCGCACGGGCAGCGGTGTCCGCCGGGCACGACCTGCATGTGGCCGAACTCGCCGGCCACTCCGAACTTGCCCCGTTTGACCTGCCCGTCCTCCAGGATGGCTCCGCCGATACCGGTGCCCAGGGTGATCATGACGAGGTGGTCCTCACCGCGTCCCGCACCGAACCGCCACTCCGCCCAGGCCGCCGTGTTGGCGTCGTTGTCGACGAGGACGGGAACCGCCAGGCGGGCCGAGACGGCGTCGCGCAGCGGTTCGTTGCGCCAGGCGAGGTGCGGGGCGAAGAGCACCTTGTTGCGGTCCGCGTCGACCCAGCCCGCCGCGCCGATGCCGACCGCGTGCACGTCGTGCCGGTCGGAGAGGTCCAGGACCAGCTCGACGATGGTGTCCTCGACGACCTTGGGGCTCTTGGACTTGTCCGGGGTCTCGGTGCGGAGCGTCTCCAGGATGTTGCCGTCGGCGTCGACGACGCCCGCCATCACCTTCGTGCCGCCGATGTCGATGCCCACGGTGGGCACGCGCGGCGCGGTCAGGTGGGAGCGGCGCTCGCGCGGGCCGACGGTGCGCAGCACGGTGGCGCGGGCGGTGCCACGGGTGGCGAAGTCACGGTAGGTGTTGCTCATCGGCCGGGGCCTTCCGCGTGGGGCGCTGTCCCGTGGGGCCGGGAGGGGCGGGGGGAACGCACGGTGGATCGTCCCTGCGGTGTGGGGGGAGCCGCGCCTCGGAACGTGCCCGGGGGCCCGGCGGCGGACGGCGCCCGCCGCCGCCGATTCTGCCATCCATACGGGTGCGGAACTCGTCCGGACGGGCGGGTGGGCCCGGCGGGGAAGAGAAACGGGCCGTGGCGTTTCTCACCCGCCACGGCCCGTCCGCCGTTCCTTCCGCCGTTTCCGGGGGCCGGGCGGCGCCTACTTCCCCGGCTTGCCGTCCGCCGGGAGGCCGCCCAGGCGGGAGGGGGCCGCGGCGCGTTCCAGTTCGTGGCTGAGCTCGTCGAGTTCGCTGCCGCCGGCCATCTGCCGGGTGAGTTCGTCGAGGGTGGTCCCGTCCTTGGTGCCGCTGCCGGACATCGCTCCCCTCTTGAGGAGCACGAAGCGGTCGCCCACGAGGTGGGCGTGGTGCGGGTTGTGCGTGATGAGGACGACGCCCAGGCCCGCGTCGCGCGCGGCGGCGACGTACTTCAGGACGACGCCGGACTGCTTGACGCCCAGGGCGGCCGTCGGCTCGTCGAGGACGAGGACCTTCGCGCCGAAGTACACGGCGCGGGCGATGGCCACGCACTGCCGTTCACCGCCGGAGAGGGTGCCGATCGGCTGGTCGACGTCGCGCAGGTCGATGCCCATGCGCAGCAGTTCGGAGCGGGTCGTCTCGCGCATCAGCCGCACGTCGAGGCGGCGGAGCGGGCCGCGTCCCTTCGTGGGCTCGGAGCCGAGGAAGAAGTTGCGCCAGACGGGCATCAGCGGGACGACGGCGAGGTCCTGGTGGACGGTGGCGATGCCCCGGTCCAGGGCGTCGCGCGGGTTGACCAGGGTGGTGTCCGCGCCCCCGATGCGGAAGGTGCCCGCGTCGTGCTGGTGCAGTCCCGCGATGATCTTGATGAGGGTGGACTTGCCCGCGCCGTTGTCGCCGAGGACGCAGGTGATCTCGCCCGCGTGCACTTCGAGGGAGACGCCTTCGAGGGCCTTGATGTTGCCGTAGAACTTCGACACGTGGTCGAGTTCGACGAGCGGCGTCCCGGGCGCCGCCGGGGTGGTCCCGGGGTCGACGGCTGTGCTCATGACCGTGCCTCCGCTCGCTTGCGCACCCATGCGTTGAGCAGGGTGGCCAGAAGGAGCATCGCTCCGAGGAAGAACTTGAACCAGTCCGGGTTCCACTCGGCGTACACGATGCCCTTGCTCGTCATGCCGAAGATGAACGCGCCGACCGCCGAGCCGACCGCGGAGCCGTAGCCCCCGGTGATCAGGCAGCCGCCGATGACGGCCGCGATGATGTACGTCAGCTCGTTGCCGACGCCCTCGCCGGACTGCACGACGTCGTAGCTGAACAGCAGGTGCTGGCCCGACACCCAGGCGGCGAACGCGACGCCCATGTAGAGGCCGATGCGCGTCTTGTTGACGGGTACGCCGGTGGCGCGGGCGGCGTCCTTCTCGCCGCCGACCGCGAAGATCCAGTTGCCCGCGCGGGTACGCAGCAGGATCCAGGTGGCCAGGGCGATCAGCACGAACCACCACAGGATGGTGATCTTGAGGCTGACCGGGCCGAGGGTGAGCTGGGAGGCGAAGACGGCCTTGGCGGACTCGAAGCCCTCCATGTCGCCGATGGACTTGGTGGAGACGGTGCCGCTGATGAGTTTGGTGAGGCCGAGGTTGAGGCCGGTCAGCATCAGGAAGGTGCCGAGCGTGATGATGAAGCTCGGCAGCTTGGTCCGGGTCAGCACGAAGCCGTTGAAGACGCCCAGCAGCAGCGTCACGAGCAGCGAGACGAGGACGCCGACCCACACGTTGGCGGTCATCTGGTAGCTGAACATCGAGGAGATCAGCGCGGAGCTGGTCACCATGACACCGGCGGAGAGGTCGAACTCGCCGCCGATCATCAGCAGGGCGACGGGCACCGCCATGATGCCGATCGTGGAGGCCGCGTAGAGGACGGTGCCGAAGCTGGAGGCCCGCAGGAAGCTGTCAGCGGCGATCGAGAAGAACAGGAACACGGCGACGGCGCCGACGACGGACCCGAGCTCGGGGCGGCCCATCAGCTTGCGCAGCGGCGAGGTGTGGACCAGCCGTTCGTCGGGCCCGCCCGGTGGGGCGGGCGTTCGTGGTGCCGGTGCTGTCGCTGTCATCGGGTCCCCCGCTTCGTGTACGCCTTCAGCTCGGCCGCGCTGTCCTTGGTGATGATCTGGGGGCCGGTGAGGACGGGCCTGCCGCCGCCGAGCACGTCCGCGTTGTAGCGGTACAGCCAGAGCAGGTCGACCGCCTCGTACCCCTGGAGGTAGGGCTGCTGGTCGACGGCGAAGCCGAGGGTGCCGGCGGCCAGGGAGTCGGCGACCTTGGCGTTCAGGTCGAAGGTGTCGATCTCGGCGTCGCTGCCCGCCTGCTGCTTGGCCTGCACCGCGGCGTCCGCGAACGGCGCGCCGAGGGTGACGACGGAGTCGATGTCCTTGGTCGTCTGGAGCTTGGCCTCGATGGAGGCCTGCACGTCGGGCATGTTGGTGCCGTCGACGTAGAGGTTCTCCACCGTGCCCTCGAAGGTCTTCTTGAGACCTTCGCAGCGCTGTTCGTGGCCGACGTTGCCGCGCTCGTGCAGGACGCACAGCGCCTTCTTCTTCGCGCGCCTGCCCAGTTCCTCGCCGACCGCCTCGCCCGCGATGGTCTCGTCCTGGCCGATGTGGCTGAGCGCGCCGAACGCCTTGGACTCGGCGGTGCCCGAGTTGATGGTGATCACCGGGATGCCTGCCTTGACGGCCTTGGCGACGACCGCTTTCATGGCGTCCGGCTTGGCGAGGGTGACGATCAGGCCGTCCACCTTCTTGTCGATGTACGTGTCGACGAGCTGCGCCTGCTGCTGGGCCTCCGCGCTGTTCGCGTAGAGGAAGTCGATGTTGTCCTTGACCGCGGCCTGCTTGGCGCCCTTCTGGACGATGTCCCAGAACGTGTCGCCGGCCCCCGAGTGGGTGACCATGGCGAAGGTCCACTTGGGGGTGTTCACCGCGGCCCTGCCTTGGGCGGCGGCAGCAGCCGCGCGCTCCTCGGCCCGCTTTCCACCTGTGCTGCTGCAACCGGTGAGGGAAACCCCGAGCACCGCCGCCAGCACGGCGCTCAGCGCGCGTACCCCTGTCCGAACCCTTGCCACGACGTCGTGCCCTTCTCGCTGTACTCCTGGGTGCGGCCGGGTGGCGTCGAGCCAGACCCCGGCCGCCCAAGTATCGGGCATGGGGGTCCGTCGTGCGGTGGGCGGGTGTGCCATCGGGCGGATCACCGGCTGTGTCACCGGGTGCCGCGGGCGGTGTATTTCTCCAGGGCGGGCACGTCCTGTGCGGTGACGACGGCGGGGCCCGTGAGGACGGGGCGGCCACCGCCCAGGACGTTCCCGTTGGTGCGGTGCAGCCAGATCCCGTCGACGGCGAGGTAGCCCTGGAGGTAGGGCTGCTGGTCGACCGCGAAGCCGACCTCCTTCGACTTCAGGCTCTTCACGACGGCCGCGTTGAGGTCGAAGGTGACGACCTCGGCGGTGCTGCCGGAGCCGGCCTTCGCCTTGACCGTCGCATCCGCGAAGGGCGCACCGAGGGTGACGACGACGTCGATGTCCTGGGCGGTCTGGAGCTTGGCCTCGATGGAGGAGGTGCTGGCGGGCATGTTGGTGCCCTCCACGTTGAGGTTCTCGACGGCGCCCTTGAACGCCTTCCGCACTCCGGCGCAGCGCTCTTCCAGGGAGACGTTGCCCTGTTCGTGGATGACGCACAGGGCCTTCTTCCTGCCGCGGGCGTTGAGCTCCTCCCCCACGCCCTCCCCGGCGACCGTCTCGTCCTGGCCGATGTGGCCGAGCGCTCCCAGGCCCGGGGAGTACCGGCCGCCCGAGTTGACGGTGACGACGGGGATGCCTGCCGCGACCGCCTTCTTCACGGCCGCGCCGACCGCCTCGGGCTTGGCGAGGGTGACGACGATGCCGTGCACCTTCTGGTCGATCGCCGCCTCGACGAGCTGCGCCTGTTCCTTGCCCTCCTTGTGGGCGGAGTACAGGAACTCGACGTTGTCCTTGGCCGCGGCCGCCTTGGCGCCGTTCTGCACGATGTCCCAGAAGGTGTCGCCCTCACCGGAATGGGTGATCATCGCGATTTTCATGCGGGGCGTGCCGGCGGCCTGGCCGCCGCTCTCGCCCCGGGCCGGTTTCTCCTCCGACCCCTTGCCTCCGGAACCGCTGCACCCGGTGAGCGCGAGCGCGGTGAGTGCGCAGGTGGCGGCCAGGAGGGCCGCGGTACGGGTGGTGCGTGCTGTACGGGTGGTACGCATGCTCGGGTCCGCCTCGTCTCCCCCGCCGCCCCGTTGACGGCTGGGGGAGTTCTAGCGGCGGCCGCGGGATCCCGTCAATGCTCTTGTCCGGACATCGCCCGAGACCGTGCGAGATCCTCACGGACGCCTCCCCACGGGTGTTCCCTCACGGGCGCGCGAGGAGCTGGAAGTCGAAGGCGTACCGCGAGGCCCGGTAGAGGTGCGCGCCGAACTCGACGGCGCGGCCGGTGCCGTCGTAGGTGCGGCGCTCCATCGTGAGCAGCGGCGCCCCCTCGTGCTCCCGCAGAAGGGCCCCCTCCTCCGCGCCTGCGGCCCGCGCCCCGACCGTCTGGTGGGCGCTGTGCAGGGCGACCCCGGCGGCGCGCATCACCCGGTAGAGACCGGTGGCCTCCAGTTCCATGGTGTGCAGCGGCAGGAGTCCGGCGGGGAGGTGGTTGCGGAGGTACGCCACGGGCTCGCCGTGGGCGCAGCGCAGCCGGTCGACGCGGTGCACCTCGGCGCCCTCGGCGACGCCCAGTGCGGCGGCGACCGCGGCGCCGGCGGGTTCGACGGCGTTGTGCAGCACGCGTGTGGTGGGGCTCTGCCCGGCCGTCTCCAGGTCGTCGTACAGGCTGCTGAGTTCGAGGGGGCGGCGCACCTGGCTGTGCACGACCTGGGTGCCGACGCCTCTGCGGCGGACGAGCAGGCCCTTGTCGACGAGGGACTGGATGGCCTGTCGGACGGTCGGCCGGGAGAGGCCGAGGCGGGCGGCCAGTTCGATCTCGTTGCCGAGGAGGCTGCCGGGCGGGAGCCTGCCCTCCTCGACGGCGGCTTCGAGCTGCTGGGCGAGCTGGAAGTACAGGGGGACCGGACTGGCGCGGTCCACCCCGAGCTGGAGGGCGACGGTGGGGTCGGTCGCTTGTTTCGGCACGGCAGTGAGCGTAGCCCCGCCGCGGCGGCCCGTCACCAAGTCCCGTGGTGCGAAGCCGTTGTTGTCAGGACATGGCGTCGGCCGCACGTCCGGGCCCACGGTCGCCCTGTCGTCCGTTTGTCCGGACATTCGGCGACGCCATTGTCCTGTTGTCAGGACACATCCTTGACAGCCCCCCGGGCCTGCTGTCGAGTGGAGGGCATGCGCATCGGACTCTTGGGCACGGGCCGCATCGGCTCCTTCCACGCCGAGGTTCTCGCCCGGCACCGGGCGGTGGACTCGCTGCTGATGGCCGACGCGGACGCGGGCCTGGCCGCCGAGGTCGCGCAGCGGGTGGGGGGCGAGTTCACCCCTGCGGAGGACCTGTTGACGGCGGATCTCGACGCGGTGGTCATCGCGTCGGCGACGTCCTCGCACGCGGAGCTGATCGGCCGGGCCTCCCGGGCCGGGCTGCCCGCGTTCTGCGAGAAGCCGATCGCCTTCGACCTGCCGGGCACCCTGGAGGCGCTGCGGGAGGTCGAGGCGGCGGGAACCGTCCTGCAGATCGGCTTCATGCGGCGCTTCGACGCCGGGTACGCGGTCGCCCGCGAGCGGGTGCGGACGGGTGGGCTGGGGAGGCTGCACACCGTGCGCACGGTCTCCTCGGACGCGGCTCCGCCGCCCGCCGCGTACCTCCCTCTCTCCGGCGGCCTCTACCGGGACTGTCTGGTCCACGACTTCGACATCGTGCGTTGGGTCACCGGCCGCGAGGTGGTGGAGGTCTACGCGACGGGCTCGGCGGCGGGACCGGAGATGTTCGCCGCGGCGGGCGACGTGGCCACGGCCGCCGCCGTCCTGACGCTGGACGACGGGACGCTCGTCACGGCGACCTCGACGCGCTGCAACGGGGCCGGGTACGACGTGCGGATGGAGCTGGCCGGCGAGCTGGACCAGCTCGCGGTCGGCCTGGACGAGCGCACCCCCCTCACCTCGACGGAAACCTCCGGCCCGCCCGCTCCGGCGAAGCCCTGGTCCGGCTTCCTGGAGCGGTTCGCACCGGCGTACGAGGCGGAACTGGACGCGTTCCTCGCCGTCGTACGCGGGGAGCGCGCGAATCCCTGCGACGGGCGTGAGGCGCTGGCGGCGCTGCGGGTGGCGGAGGCGTGCGAGGTGTCCCGGCGGGAGCGCCGGCCGGTCCGGGTGGCGGAGATGCCCGGAGCCTGAGCGTCCGCCCCACCCGGCGCATCCGGTCTCGGTGGGGAACGTCCGCGCCACCGGTGCGTCCGGTCCCCGCGGGCTCAGTAGCCGACGGTGAACCGCTCGCCCACGTGCTGCGGGCGCTCGATCTCGTCGACCAGGGCCACCGCGTAGTCCTCCGTGCTGATGCGGCTGTTGCCCTCGGCGTCGAGGACCAGGTTGTCGGTGTCCGTACGGTAGACCCCGGTGCGCTCCCCCGGCTCGATCGTCCCTGCGGGGCTGAGGTTGGTCCACTCGACGTCGGTGACCGTCCGGTAGAAGTCCAGTGCGTCGCCGTGCGCGTGCATGATCTGGAGCAGGAACTCCGGCAGGCCCTCCGCGTCCCACACCAGCTTGCCGTCCGGGGTGCGCAGCGAACCCGCGCCGCCCACGGCGATCAGCCGGGGCGCGTCCTCGCCCAGCGCGCGCACTCCGCCGACCAGGGCCTTCGCCGAGGGTTCGATCGTCGCGAGGTGTCCGGGTCCGTCGCCGCCGCCGACCGCGCTGACCAGGACGTCCTGCCCCTTGGCGACCTCGGTGACCGACGTGGGGTCGAGGACGTCACCGGTGACGACGGTGAGGTTCTGGTGCGCGGGCGCGGTGAACTTCGCCGGGTCCCGGACGACGGCCGTCACGTGGTGGCCGCGGTCGAGTGCCTCGCGCAGGATACGGCTGCCGACGGTGCCGTTGGCGCCGAAGAGGGAGATCTTGGCCATGGGAGGGTTCCTTCCGAAACGATGTGGGAATGGTGATTCTGCGGATACGGAGAACGAGGCCGCCCCGCTCGCCCTCCAACATAGGAGGTGGAGCGCCTGAATGCCGGGTACGCTCCGGACACATGGTGGTGAAAAAGCGACAACCGGGTGAGGAGGGAAGTCTCCCCATCCCGGAGGTCGGTTTCCGCGCACCTCATACGGCCCCGGCCGGAGTCGAGGTGCTGACGCTCGCGCGGCTGCGCCGCAACGCCTGTGCCGCGTCGATCTCCCTCACGCACCGCCCCGACTTCCACCATCTCCTCGTACTCGACGGCGGTGCGCTGCCCCTGACCGTCGACTTCGCGTCGTACCGGCTGCTGCCGGGCGAGTGGCTGTGGGTGCGGCCCGGTCAGGTGCACCGCTGGGAGGGGCTGTCGGGGGCGGAGGGCGTCCTCGTCCTGTTCGAAGCGGGCTTCCTCGACGCGGCGACCAGTGCGGCGGCCCGGCTGGACGATCCGTTCGGGCCGACGGTCCGGCGTCCGGCGGTCGGCGAGGGGGTCGCGCTGCGGCGGGCCCTCGACCACCTGGACCACGAGTTCCGGTCGCTGCGGGACGAGGCGCCGCTTCCTTTGGAGACCCACCTCGCCGTGCTCCGCCACCTCCTCGCCGCCCTGGCCCTGCGACTCGCGCACACCGGCGGGCAGGAGGACGCGGCCGGCGGCGGCCCCGAGGCGTTCCTCCGCTTCCGGGCCGCCGTGGAGAGGGACTTCGCGCGCACCCGTCGCGTCGACGACTACGCCCGCGACCTGGGCTACGCCCCGCGCACCCTGTCGCGGGCGACCCGGGCCGCGGCGGGGGTCGGGGCGAAGGAGTTCATCGACCGGCGAGTCGTGCTGGAGGCCAAGCGGCTGCTGACGCACAGCGACCACAGCGCGGCCGCGGTCGCCGCCCGGCTCGGCTTCCGGGACGCCGCGAACTTCGGCAAGTTCTTCCAACAGCGCGTGCACGCCAGCCCGTTGGCGTTCCGCGCGACGGCGCGCGGCGAGACCGCCCCGGACGCTACGGCTGCACGGTGAGGACGGTGCCCTGCGCCACCGCGCACAGCCTCTCGGCGCCCGCGCCGTCCACCGCGTACAGCTCGCAGCGGCAGGCCGCCTGCCGTCGTCCGCTGTGCAGGACCGAGGCGCGGGCGCTCAGGGTGGGGCCGGTCGCCGGCCGGAGGTACTGGAGCGAGAATCCGCCGGTCAGGACGGCAGGCCCCAGGACGGATCCCGCCGCGAAGGTGAGCGCGTTGTCCGCGGCGTAGGCCAGGACACCGCCGTGCAGGAAGCCGTTCTGCTGGCGCAGCTCGTCGCGGGCGTCCAGTTCCACCACCGCCTCGCCGTCGCCGAACGCGACGATTCGAGCACCGAGCAGAACACTGAACGGCTGTGCCGCGAGCGTTTCCTGCGCCTGCGTCAGGCCGAACCCGGGGGCCACTGCCTCACCACCGTACCGGCAGCTTGCGCACGCCCCTGATCAACAGTCCCGGCAGCCACTGCCACGGCTCGCCCCGCGGGTCGAGCGCCAGGTCCGGGCAGCGCTCCAGCAGCGCACGGAGCGCGATGCGCCCTTCCATGCGGGCCAGCGGGGCGCCCAGACAGAAGTGGATGCCGTGGCCGAAGGCGAGGTGCCCCTGCGGGGAACGCCGGATGTCGAAGCGGTCCGGGTCCGGGTAGCGGGCGGAGTCGCGGTCGCCGGCGCCGATGGCGACGAGCACCGGTTTGCCCGCGGGCACGGTGACGCCGCCGATCTCGACCTCTTCACGGGTGAAGCGGAAGGTGGCGGTCTTCACGGGGCCGTCGTAGCGGAGGATCTCCTCCACGGCGCCGTCGATGAGTCCGTCGAAGTCGGCGCGCAGGGCGGCGAGTTGTTCCGGATGGGCGAGGAGGGCGCGTACACCGTTGGAGATGAGGTTCACGGTGGTCTCGTGACCGGCGACGAGCAGCAGGAAGGCCATGCCCACCAGTTCGTCGGGAGCCAGCTGGTCGCCGTCCTCGTCCTGGGTCCTGATCAGGGCGCTGAGCAGGTCGTCACCGGGCTCGCGGCGCTTCTCCTCGATCAGCTCGGCGAGATAGAGGCCCATGTCGTTGACCGCCGCCGCGTTCGCCTCCTCGCCGGTCGGCGCGACGACCTCGTTGGACCAGGCGCGGAAGCGGTCCCGGTCGAGGTCGGGGACGCCGAGGAGCTCGCAGATGACGGTCATCGGCAGCGGAAAGGCCAGTGCGTCGACCAGGTCCGCGGACGAACGCCCCTTCTCCGTCATGGAGTCGAGGAGGCGGTCGGCTGTCGCCTGCACGCGTGGGCGCATCGCCTCCACCCGCCGCGTGGTGAACTCGCGGGCGACGAGCTTGCGAAGCCGGGTGTGGTGCGGCGGGTCGGCCTCCAGCATGTTGGTGTTGATGGCGTGGCCCGGCTCGTCGGCCCACAGCTCGGAGACCCGCCAGTTCTTGCTCAGCCTGGGGTCGGCGAGGGCGCGGCGCGCCTCCTCGTAGCCGACGACCAACCACATCTCGTCCGCCTCGGCGGTCCGGACACGATGCACGGGCCCGAGGGCGCGCATCCGGGCGTAGTAGGTGTACGGGTCCGCCGTGAAGTCCTCGGCGTGTTCGCTCAGGTCGACAAGTGTCATGCCATTCCCTCCCGTTGGCTTCTCCTCCTCACCCTACGTCGCGGCCGTCGGCGAGCAGTCCGGCGTCGTGGGCGAGCAGGGCGATCTGGACCCGGTTGTTGAGGTCGAGCTTGGCGAGTATGCGCGAGACGTGCGTCTTCACGGTGGGGACGCTCATGTAGAGCCGGGCGGCGATCTCGGCGTTCGAGCATCCCTGACCGACGGCCACGGCCACTTCCCGCTCGCGTTCGGCGAGTTGGCCGAGCCTGCGCCGGGCGCGGTCCTGCCGGTCCTCGTTTCCGCCCGTGCCCGCGACGTGGTGGATGAGCTGCTGGGTCACCGCGGGCGAGAGCACCGGATCCCCGGCGGCCACCCGTCGCACCGCCGCGACGATGTCGGCGGGCGGGGTGTCCTTCAGGACGAAACCGGCGGCTCCGGCGCGCAGGGCGCGCAGCACCTGGTCGTCGGCGTGGAAGGTGGTGAGGACGATCACCTCGGGGGCGTCGGGCGCCGCGCGTACCCGCTCGGTGGCGGTGAGGCCGTCGACGCCCGGCATGCGGATGTCCATCAGGATGACGTCGGGTCGTACGTCCCTCACCGCCTGCGGGACGTGCGCGCCGTCGGATGCCTCGCCGACGATCTCGACGTCGTCGGCGCCGCCGAGCATGAAGGTGAGTCCGGCGCGGACGAGAGGGTCGTCGTCGACGAGGAGGAGTCTGATGGTCATGGGCTCACGGTAGCCAGCCGTCCGGCCGCACCCTCGCGGTGGGTCGGCGGGCGTGGTGGCGCTCATGCGGCCCACGGCAGCCATGCGGTGACGCGGAACCCGCCGTCCTCGGCGTGGCCGTGACCGAGGCGGCCGCCGGCGAGGGCGGCGCGTTCGGTGAGCCCGATGAGTCCCTGGCCCGACCCGGGGACGGCGGGCGCCTCGCCCTCGGGAGCGGGGTTTCGGACCTCGACCGTGAGGCCGTCACCCGGCCGGCCCGAGACGGTGACGGCCACCTCGGCGCCGGGGGCGTGCTTGCGGGCGTTGGTGAGGCCTTCCTGGGCGATCCGGTAGACGGTGCGGCCGACGGAGGCGGGCACGGCGCCGGGGTCGGCGACCCCGTTGTCGAGGACCACCTCCATGCCCGCCTGCCGGGACTCGGCGACCAGGGCGTCGAGGGTGGCGAAGGTGGGCTGCGGCCGGTGCTCGTCGCCCGCGTGCGGGCTGCGCAGGACGCCGATGATCTCGCGGAGGTCCTGGAGTGCTTCGTGGGCGCTGTCGCGGATGACCCCGGCGGCGCGGGCCACTTGGGCGGGCGGGGCGTCGGGCCGGAACTCCAGGGCCCCGGCGTGCACACTGAGCAGGGTCAGCCGGTGGGCCAGTACGTCGTGCATCTCGCGGGCGATGGCCTCACGGGCCAGCCGCTGTGCCTGTTCGGCCCGCAGTCCGGCCTCCACCTCGGCGCGCCGGGCGCGTTCGCGCAGCGACACGACGAGTTGCCGGCGGGCGCGTACGAACATCGCCCAGCTGACGACGAGCAGGGTGACCACCAGACCGGCGACGGCGGCGGCCCGGAAGGACATCGAGGGGTCCGGTCGCAGTGCCGTCTGGAGCAGCCCGGCGCCGACGGCGGCCACCACGAACCGGCCCGCGATCCTGAAGGGCCGGTGCACGGTGACGACGAACAGGGCGACGGCAGCGGCCCCGGAACTGGCCGGCGAGAAGACGGAGAGAGCCGTCAGGGCGCCCGCGACGCCGAGGGGCCAGCGCCTCCGCAGCCAGAGCGCACAGCACGCCAGCGCACCGCACACCTGCTCGAACACCAACACGGCCCGGGATTCGCCCAGGTCGCCCACGGCGTCCGCGACCGCGAGCCCGACGGCGGCGGCGAAGAGGAACATCAGGAGGTCGACGGTCCAGTCCCGCAGGGTACGGCGCGGCGGACGGCCCCGCTCGGCCGTCGGTTCACGGTGGCCCATCGCCGACGGCAGCAGCCACCGGTACTCCTGATCGCTCATGCGTTCCAAAGTACGCAGCCGGAGATGGAGCGGTGGCCGTCTGCGCCGGGGCCGGTACCGAAGTTGCCCGGTCTGCGACTTCGGTCGGCAGAGGCCCGCGTCCGGCAGACCGACGACGGATTCCGGATGCGGACCCGGGCGGTCCACGGTGGTGCGCATGAAGCGCATTCTCGAAGTCGCCGGGTTCCTGATGATGCTGTTCGGCGTGGCCGGGCTCGTCCACGAGTGGTTCGACTGGTTCCGGCTGTGGGGGGTCGTGGAGAAGCTGGGCTGGTTCGAGGGGTACGAGATCTACGCGAACATCGTGCTTGCGGTGACCGGGCTCGCCCTGGTGGCGGCCTCGGAGCGGGCGGGCAGAGCCGGCGGCTCCCGGGGCTGAGCGTGTGTCACGGCGTCACCCGGCGGCCACCACCGGTCGGGCCACCGAGGCCCGTCGCCCCCACGCCGTGCCCGCCAGCACGAGGACACCGCCCAACAGGCCGAGCGCGCTCAGCCGTTCGCCGCCGATCGCGATGCCGACGGCCGCCGCCCAGAGGGGTTCGGTACCGAGCAGCAGACTGACCCGGGACGGCGAGGTGCGGCGTACCGCCCACATCTGCACGGCGAACGCGAGCAGCGTGCAGAACACGGACAGGAACAGCAGCCCCGCCCACTCCCCCGCCCCGAACCCGGCGGCCACGCTCCACGGCGTGGGCCCGGTGCCGGGCGCGGCGGCCAGGACCGCGAACACGGCGACGGCCGACCCGAGTTGTACGGTGGTCAAGGACAGCGCGTCGGCTCCCTCGACCGACTTGAGCCGCGACATGAACAGCACGTGCACGGTACGCGCGAGCGCGGCCAGCAGCATCAGCAGGTCCCCCGCGGAGGGCTCGGTGAAGCCGCCGCCCTGGGTCAGCAGCACCACGCCCAGCACCGAGACTCCGGCGGCGGCCAGGAAGGCGCGGGGCGGCGCGGTCCTGGTGACGACGGCCTCGGCGAGCGGTGTGAAGATCATCGTGAGGCTGATGATCAGTCCCGCGTTGGTGGCCGAGGTGTGCACGATTCCGTACGTCTCCAGCAGGAAGATCCCGCTGAGCACGAGCCCCAGCAGCCCCGCACCGCGCCACTGCGCGGCGCTGAGCGCCCGCAGCTTCCGCCATCCGACGAGGACCAGCACCGGCAGCACGAGCGCGAACCGCAGCACCAGCACGGCCACCACCGTCTGCGTCGTGGTGATCCCCTTGGCCGCGAGGTAGCTGGCGCCCCAGACGACCGCGACGCCCAGCAGGGGAAGATCGGCGAACCGGGCCGCACGTGCGGGCGCGGGCGGGCGCAGGGCGGGCGAGGTGGCAGCCACGTCGTGTCTCCAACTGACGGCGGGTGTGGAGGCTTCGGCGGCTCGCACGCGGAGCGCTCACCGTACCGGGATGTCGATCATTCCGGGAAGGTCTGCGGCCGACCGGTCCGGACGGCCCGGCGGGGCATCGAACCGGGCCCGCCGGACGCGTCCGGGACGGCGGGGCAGAACCCGGGCCGGGGTCGCCGGTGAGGCGGGAGGTTCGTGTCCGAATGGTGCCAGCGCGGAGGAGGTACGGCCGGTTTCCTTGAACTCACAAGTACCGCACGGGATCTCCGGCGCGGACGGAAGACCGGAAGAGGAAACCGACATGTCTACGACGACGGACGCGACGACCACTGCGGGCACGCTGACCAGGACGGCGTTGGTCACCGGCGGCAGCAGGGGCATCGGGGCGGCCATCGCCCTGCGACTGGCCCAGGACGGCACCGATGTGGCGATCACCTACGTGGACGGGGAGCGAGCCGCACGGGACGTGGTGCGCAGGATCGAGGCCCTGGGGCGGCGGGCGCTCGCGGTGCGGATGGACGCGGCGGACTCCGAGTCGGTCACCTCCGCCGTGGCGACGGTGGCCGACGCCTTCGGGCGACTGGACGTCCTGGTGAACAACGCGGGCATCGGCGTCCTGGGTCCGATCGAGGGCCTGACACTGGCCGACGTGGACCGGGTGCTGGCGGTCAACGTCCGGGCGGTGTTCCTGGCGTCGCAGGCCGCGGCGTCCGTACTGGAGGACGGCGGACGCATCATCTCGACCGGTTCGGCCCTGACCCGGTACGTCGGCGGCCCCGGCAGCAGTCTGTACGCGATGAGCAAGTCGGCCCTGACCGGACTGACCAAGTCGCTCGCACGCGAGGTCGGAGACCGGGGCATCACGGTCAACCTGATCCACCCGGGCGCGGTCGACACGGACATGAACCCGGCGGACGGCCCGCTCGCGGGACCGCAGCGGGCGGCCACGGCGCTCGGCCGGTTCGGACGGGCGGAGGAGGTCGCGTCGCTGGTGGCCTACCTGGCGGGTGACGGGGGCGCGTACGTGACCGGAGCGGAACTGGTCATGGACGGCGGGCACGCCGCCTGACGCGTCAGGCGGCCGGGCTCCGGCCCGGAGGCGCATGCCGGCCGGCACCGAAGTGCGGTGACGGGCCGACGGGCCGGGGGGCGGCGATGCCCAGCAGGGCGATGTCGTCGTGCTCCCGGCTGCCGAGCCACTGGGCCGTGCGGTCCTCCACCTCGGAGATCACCGCTTCGACCGGCAGGTGGGCGCAGTCGGCGAGCACGGAGCGGAGCCGTTCCTCGCCGAACATCTCCCTCCCCGCCGGACCGCCCCGGGCTTCGGTGACGCCGTCGGAGTAGAGGAGGCAGACGTCGCCCGCCCGCAGCACGGTGCGGCAGGTGCGGGCGGTGACGGAGGGCAGCGCGCCGATCAGGGTGCCCTTGGTCGGGACCTCCTCGACCGTGCCGTCGGCGCGGACGACGAGCGGCGGCGGGTGGCCGGCGGCCGTCAGCCGCAGGGCGACCTCGCCGCGGCTCAGCGGGGTGGCTCCCGCGAGCACCATGGTGGCGAAGCGGCCGTCGCCGTCCTCCATGAGGGTGGCGTTGAGGTGTGCGAGGAGTCGGCCGTGGTCCCTCTCCAGGTGCCGCAGCGCGGCCAGGGTGTTGCGGATCTTGCCGGTCAGGACGGCGGCCCTGGCGCCCTTGCCGCAGACGTCGCCCAGGACGAGGAAGGTCTCGTCACCGGGGCCCGTCCCGGGGTGGACGTCGTAGAAGTCGCCGCCGATCAGGTCGGCGGCGCGGGACGCCCGGTAGGCGGCGGCCAGGTCGAGACCGCTGGAACGGCGCAGGACGGGCGGCAGCAGGGGGCGCCGGAGCACGGCGGTGGTCTCCGCCGTGTCCGCGTGCAGGGCCGCGGAGGAGACGGCCGCGCCCGCGCGGGCGGCGAAGACCCGCGCGAAGAGTTCCTCGTCCTCGGTGAAGGGGGGTGCTCCGGCCCGGCGCAGCAGGACGATCGCACCGGCCGGCCCGTCTCGCCCCGGCATCGGGGTGACGAGCACGGGACCGGGCGGCCCCAGCCCTTCCGGAGCCAGCCACCGGGGGACGCGGTCGGGCGCCGTCCACCGGGACGGTACGGGTGCGAGTCCGGCCAGCGCGTCGGCCAGGCCCGGCACCTCGCCGACGTCCTCGGACAGGATCCCCTCGCCCGCGAGCCTGCCGTCGACGGCCGAGGTGATCCAGGTCGGGCGGGCCTCGGTCCGGGCGACGACCACGGCCGCGTCGGCCATCCGCCCGCCGGCGAGTTCCGCCACCGCCTGCACGGACTGGTGCGGGCCCAGGGGGGCGAGCAGCCGGGTGGAGGCACGGGCGAGGAAATCGGCCCGGTCCCGTTCCTCCTGCCAGCGGCGCTGCCAGGAGACCTCCCGGGTGACGTCGTCGAGCAGCCAGGCCGCGTACCCGTCGGGCAGCGAGATCCGACGTGCCGTCAGTTCCCTCGCGCCGAAGATCCCCTGGGTGCGCGCCAGTTGTCCGTACTGGGCCAGCGCCAGCCAGTCCGGTACGAACGGCTCGCGCATGGCCTCGTCCTCGCGGAGCAGCGGGAACAGGCCCCGTGCCGACTCATTGAGCAGCCGGACGAGTCCGGTGCCGTCCAGCAGCACGACGGCACCCAGTCCGCTCTCCACCAGGGCGTGGGCCAGTGCGTCGCTGGACCCGGGCCGTGGGTGCGCGCGCTCGGCGGGGCGGTCGGTGGAACGGGGGGAGGAAGTCACAGCGGCAGACGAAGCCAGTACGGTCCTGAGCCGTTCGGCTCCTGCCCCCCTTTCGGAACTGGCTGCACGCGACGACAACTGTTGCCGCACGGCAACCGTCTCGCGTCCGTCCCCGGCCTGGCAAGCGGAGCACACAAGACCTTCACAGCCAATTCCACCCCAAACCCCCATACAGGGACATTGCACCCCTCGGTGGTCACGACTCCCACACACCGGATACGATGCGCGCGTGGACCGGCTCTCGGGCTCGTCACCGGGCAGGAGTCCGCAGCAGTCGGGAGAGGCGGGAGCCGTGCACGGAGTGAGCGCTGGCCCGCGAGGCGTCGTCGACCAGGGCCCCTCCCCCCGATCCGGTGCCTCCCGTGGCGCGGCCCCTCGACGCGGTACTCCTGGACCCGCGGTACGCCGGGGCGGCCCCGGTGACCGGCTACGCGGAGCGAGCAGCCCCGTCCGCCCGCTCCTGCCGTCCGGCGGGCTCTGCCGGGGCTTCCTGCCGGGGCGGCCAGCTACGGCCGGCGATGCCCGCGTCCACCGCGGAGCAGAACTCGCCGAGCCCGTGCACCAGCGCCTCGCGGGCCCCCGGGGACATCGTCGCGACCGCGGCGACCAGTGCCTCTTCGCGCCGGGCCCGCAGGTCCCGCAGGTAGGCACGGCCAGGGACGGTCAGCCGCAGTTCGACCTCGCGCCTGCTGACCGCACTGGCCGTCCGCTTCACGTACCCGAGGGCCTCCAGGCGGTCGCAGAGCCTGCTGACCGACGGCGGGGCCGCCCCGAGCACCGTGCCGAGCGTACGCAGGTTGATTCCCTCGTCACGCTCCAGGATGTGCATGACCCGCAGTTGAGAGGTGGACACCGGAGCTGCGGACACGGCGTCCCTGCCCCGCTCCCACAGCACTTCGAGAAGTGCGATCACGTCGCACGCGACCCCCGCGGCAGCGGCGCTTCCGGCCTCCGCGGGGCCACCCGCGGCGTCGGCGCCAGAAGCTTCTTCACCACGACGGCGTGAGTCCTGGAGGTTCACGCTTGCCCTCCCCGTAATACATCCTTCGAGAAAGTGATTCTCCGACGTTGGACAGACTCGCGTCCGTGGAGCGCACCCTGCGCGCCGCCGACCCCCACGCGCTGCTCGACACGGCGCGCACGATCCTTACGGACCTCTACGGCTCCCTCGGAGTCGACCTGTACATGGCCGACTACGCCATGACGATACTGCAACCGGTCGGAACGCTCCCCCGTACCGCCCCACCCGTCTCGGCCCATACAGGGGCCCCCGGGCGGGCTTTCGGTGCGCAGGAGCCGTACTCGTGTGCGGGCTCCTTCCCGGATTCCGTGACCGCACACCTCCCGGTGACGGTGCGCGGCGACCGGCTCGGGGTGCTGTCCGTCACGGTTCCCGAGAAGTCGTACGACGCCGTGAGGATGGCTGAACTGGCGGACTTCGCCGAGGCGTTGGGGCATCAGATCGTGGTCGCCGAACGCGATACGGACCTGTACCTCCAGGCCCGCAGGGCGGAGCGGCTGACGCTGGCCGCGGAAATCCAGTGGCAGTTGCTGCCCGGCCGCTCCTGCGCCCGCGCCGAGTACCAGCTGGGCGCGCAGTTGGAGCCCGCCTACGCGATCCACGGCGACAACTTCGACTGGTCCACCTCGGCCGACCACCTCACCCTCACGCTCACCAACGGCATGGGCGAGGGCATCGAGGCGGCCCTGCTCACCAGCCTGGCCATCAACGCCCTGCGCAACGCACGCCGTGCCGGACTCGACCTCACCGACCAGGCGTGCCTGGCCGACCAGGCGATCTACGGCCGGCACCGGGGCGAACAGCACGTGTCGGTCCTGCTGCTGCGCTTCCACCTGCCGACCGGGAACGTGGAGGTCGTCGACGCGGGCTCACCGCGGATCTGGCGGCTGCGGGACGGCGCGGTCGAACCGGTCGACCTGGAGGGGCAGCTGCCGCTCGGCATGTTCGAGGACACCGTCTACACGTCGCAGCAGTGGCGGGTGCGGCCCGGGGACCGGCTGCTGTTCGTCAGCGACGGGGTGTACGACGTCGCCTCGCCGGCCGGGGAGCGCTACAGCGAGAAGGCCCTGGCCCGCGCCATCCAGTCGACCCGGCTGCTGCCGCCCGCACAGGTGCCGCGCGCGGTGCTGCACGAGTTGGCGGGACACCGCGGGGAGGTGCTGGCGGAGGACGACGCGATGATCGTGTGCCTGGACTGGCACGGCCGTACGCAGGAGTCCTAGGCCGTACGGAGCCCGGCGGGGAGCGTACGCGGGGATCGCGGGCCGTACGAAACCCGGCAGCGAGCGTACGCCGGGGGTCCCAGGCCGTACGAAGCCCGGCGGGGGCTGTACGCGGGGGCCCGGACCGTACAGGTTCCCTCTGGGGCCGAGTGGGGGATTCCCTGGCCGTACGCCGACGGGGCCCGCCGACCTGTGCGGTCGACGGGCCCCGTCCGAGTGGGCGATCCCCCTGTTCAGCCGCCGAGTTCGTGGTGGCGCGCGGCCAGCGCGGCCGCGCCCGACTCGGTCAGCGAGCCGAAGAGCCGCAGCCGGGAGATGCCGCCGTCCGGGTAGATGTCGATCCGCACCTGGTCGGCCGCCGGAGCGGAGGCCGGCACGAAGCGGTGGTTGGTGTCGGGCTGGAGGCGGGTGCGGGGCAGGATCTCGGTCCACCCGCCCGCGTCGCCGTCGCGCACCGAGAGGGCGGCCCAGCCGGCCGAGTTGCCCTTGAGGTAGGCGGTGTCGATCTCGACGGCACGGATCTCGGCCTGGCCCACCAGGTGGTAACTGACCCAGTCGTTGCCCTTGTCGCGGCGGCGCCGGGTCTCCCAGCCGTCGTCCATCTTGTGGGAACGGCCCGGGTGGATGGTGTGGACGGCGGGCGAGTAGAAGCGGTCGGAGGCGTCCTCGACGCGTCCGCCGTTCTCCAGGGCGAGGAGGTCGAAGGTGCCGAGGGCGGTCAGCCAAGCGGGGTCGGGGACCACTTCGCCGTACACGCGCAGGCGCGCGATGCCGCCGTCGGGATGCTGGTTGACGCGCAGGTGCGTGAAGCGCTGCTCCACGGAGACGGCGAATCCGTTGGCGGCGTGCCCGCCGACCGCCGTGCGCGGTACGAGGGTCGTCCACTTGACGTCCTCGCAGAGGAGGTCCTCGGGCGAGGGGGAGCCGGGGAGGGAGGTGCCTTCGACGGACACGGCCTGCGGGTAGTTGCCGCGGAAGTGGGCGGTGTCGACGACGATGCCGCGTACGACGCCGGGGGCGCCGAGACGGACCAGTGCCCAGTCGTGGTCGTCGGCGGTGGGGTGCGGCTGCTCGGCCGAGACGCCGCGCCGGCGGCGGGTCTCCCAGCCGTCCATGATCTTGCCCTTGTGGCCGAAGCGCTCGGGGTCGAAGTGGGCGGGCTCGGGGAGCAGCATGTTCTCGCGCTCGGCGAAGAACTCGTCGTTGGCGGCGATCACGCCCGCGCCGAGACGGCGGTCGGCCAGGTCGGCGAGGTGCGTGAAGGGGAGGTCGGCGGTGCGGTAGTCCGCGTACGGGTCGCCACCGCCGAAGGGGGCGGCGTCTCCGGTGAAGGAGGGGATCTCCGTCATGAGGATCACTTGTTCCTTTCGAGCAGGCGGCCGGCGGGCTCGGCGAGGGTGCCTTCGTGGGCGATGCGGGTGCCGCGCAGCCACGTCTGCTTGACGACGCCGTGCAGGGTCTTGCCCGCGTACGCCGTCACCTGGTTGCGGTGGTGGAGTTCGGCGGGGTCGACGGTGAAGGTCTCCTCGGGGGCGAGGACCGCGAAGTCGGCGTCGCGGCCGGCCTCGATGGCGCCCTTCTGGGTGAGTCCGGCGAGGTCTGCCGGGGCCGCCGCCATCCAGCGGACGACGTCGTCGAGGGAGTGGCCGCGCCTGCGGGCCTCGGTCCAGATCGCGGGCAGTCCGAGCTGGAGGGAGGAGATGCCGCCCCAGGCCGACGCGAAGTCCGGCGTCTTGAGGTCGGTGGTGCACGGGGAGTGGTCGGAGACGATGCAGTCGATCGTCCCGTCGGCGAGACCCGCCCAGAGCACGTCCTGGTTCTCGGCCTCACGGATCGGCGGGCAGCACTTGAACTCGGTCGCTCCGTCGGGGACTTCCTCGGCGGTGAGAGTGAGGAAGTGCGGGCACGACTCGACCGAGACCTTGACGCCGTCGCGCTTGGCGGCGGCGATCAGCGGCAGCGCGTCGCAGGACGAGAGGTGCAGGACGTGCACCCGGGCGTCGAGGCGCCTGGCGAGGGCGATGAGGCCCTCGATGGCGGTGTTCTCGGCGTCGCGCGGGCGGGAGGCGAGGAAGTCGGCGTACTTCTCCCCGGACCTCTGCGGGGCCTCGGCCAGGTGGTGCGGATCCTCGGCGTGCACGATGAGCAGGCCGCCGAGGCCCGCGATCTCGGCCATGGACCGGGCCAGCTGCTCCTGGTCCAGTTCCGGGAACTCCTCGACCCCGGAGGGCGAGAGGAAGCACTTGAAGCCGAAGACCCCGGCCTCGTACAGCGGCTTGAGGTCGGCCACGTTGGAGGGGACGGCCCCGCCCCAGAAGCCGGTGTCGACGTGCGCCTTGGGACGGGCGACGTCCTGCTTGACGCGCAGGTTGTCGGCCGTGGTGGTCGGCGGGAGGGAGTTGAGGGGCATGTCGAGGAGAGTGGTGATGCCGCCGGCCGCGGCGGCCCGGGTGGCCGTCCAGAAACCCTCCCACGCGGTACGTCCGGGGTCGTTGACGTGCACGTGGGTGTCGACGAGGCCGGGCAGCAGCGCGTGCTCGCCGAGGTCTTCGAAGCGGGCGCCGGCGGGCACCCGCTCGCCCTGTGGCCCGTACGCGTCGTGCGGGAGGACCGCGACGATCTTCCCGCCGGCGACGGAGACCGTGGCGGGGCGGGTGCCGTCGGGGGTGACGACGCGCGTGGCGCGCAGCACCAGTTCTACGTTTTCCGCTTCCGCCGACTCGATCACTCGTGTCTCCTATTCAACGAACTGTTGAAGCGGAGTCTTCATCCGGACCCCCGCTCCGTCAAGGGCCGTGTGAGCACCGACACCCGCCTTGGATGATTCCACAGAATGGAAACATGATTCCGCCATGCAGAACGTAGCTCCCACCATGAGGAGCATCCCGGACCACCCCAGGTAGTCTGCTGCCTTGCCTGCCCGCCCCGAAAGGACCGCTCCGTGCCGACGTCCAGCGCCAGCGCCACCGACGCCTCCAAGCCAGCCTCCGCGAGCGGCGGCGTGCAGTCCCTGGAGCGCGCCTTCGACCTCCTTGAGCGTATGGCCGACGCGGGCGGTGAGGTCGGCCTGAGCGAACTCTCCGCCAGCAGCGGGCTGCCGCTGCCGACCATCCACCGTCTGATGCGCACCCTGGTGGCCTGCGGTTACGTACGACAGCAGCCGAACCGGCGGTACTCGCTGGGCCCCCGGCTGATCCGGCTCGGCGAGAGCGCGTCGCGGCTGCTCGGCACCTGGGCGCGGCCCTACCTCGCACGGCTCGTCGAGGAGACCGGCGAGACCGCGAACATGGCTCTGCTGGACGGCGACGAGATCGTGTACGTGGCGCAGGTCCCGTCCAAGCACTCGATGCGGATGTTCACCGAGGTGGGACGTCGGGTGCTGCCGCACTCCACCGGCGTCGGCAAGGCACTGCTCGCGCACACCCCGGCGGAGGAGGTACGGGCGCTGCTCGCCCGGACCGGCATGCCGGCGGCCACCGAGAAGACCATCACCACCCCCGAGGGGTTCCTGGAAGCACTGGAGCAGGTGCGGCGGACGGGGTACGCCGTGGACGACAACGAGCAGGAGATAGGGGTGCGGTGCCTGGCGGTGTCCGTGCCCCACTCGCCCACGGCGGCGGCGGTCTCGATCTCCGGGCCGGCGGGGCGGGTGACGGAGGCGGCCACCGAGAGGATCGTGCCGATTCTGCTGGAGGTGGCGCAGGACCTCTCGGGGGCGTTGGCGAACACGGCGACGCAGGGATAGAGCGGCGCGTACCTCTCGCGGGGCGAGGCGTACGCACCGGCGCCTCGCCCGGAGGGCGTACGGCGGGGGTGCACGTCCGGTGGGCGGCCGGGGGGTGCACGTCCGGCGGGGGCCGCCCCCTTGCCCGCTCGTTCCGCCCCTTGGGCGGCCCCGCTGCCCAAGGGGCGGACGTGGGGGCAGACCAGGCTACGGGGCGAGGGTGCCGTCGGTCATGGTCAGGACCGCTTGGGCCGCGGTCAGGTGCGCGGGGTCGTGGGTGACGAGTACGGTGGCGACCCCCCGCTCCCGGGCCAGACCGCCCAGCAGGTCCAGCACCGCCGCTCCCCGCTCGTGATCGAGCGCACTCGTCGGTTCGTCGACGAGCATCACGGCCGGTTCGTTCATCAGGGCCCGCGCGATGTTGATCCGCTGCCGCTGCCCCCCGGACAGCTGGTGCGGGCGGCGGTCCGCCGTGTCGGCGAGCCCCACCGCGTCCAGCAGTTCCAGGGCCCGTGACCGCGCTTCGCGCGGCTTTCGCCCGGACAGGTGCGCCATCACCTGGAGCTGTTCCACGGCGGTCAGCGAGGGCAGCAGGTTCGGCTGCTGGAAGACGATGCCGATCCGCTCCCTGCGCAGCTCCGCCTTCTCCGCGGGGCTGAGCGCTCCCGTCTCGGTGCCGTCGACCACCACCTTCCCGGCGTCGGGGGTGACCAGCGTCGCCGCCACGGCCAGCAGGCTGGACTTCCCGGATCCGGAGGGCCCGACGACCGCGACGAGCCGGCCCGCCGCCACCTCCAGCGAGACGGAGTCGAGCGCGGTGAGGCGGGTCCGGTCGCCGTCCGGGTAGGTGAGGGTGACGTCGGTCATGACGAGGGTCATCGGGCGCTCCCGAGCGCGGTGAGGGGGTCGACGGCGGTGATGCGCCGGATGGACAGGGCCGCGCCGACGACGCCGAGCGCGATCATCACGAGGGCGGGCCCGAGCAGCGTCGCCGCTTCCAGGACGAAGGGAACGGTTCCGCCGATCAGCGCCCCGGCCAGCGTCGCGATCCCGGTGCCGAGCAGAGTGCCGGCGGTCAGCATGACCACGGCCTGCCCGAGCGCGTCCTTCAGCAGGTAGGGGGTCGAGGCGCCCAGCGCCTTCAGCACGGCGATGTCGCCGCTGCGCTGGATCGTCCAGACGGTGAAGAAGGCCCCGACGACCAGGGCGGAGATGGCGAAGAGGAAACCACGCATCAGCTGGAGCGAGCCGTTCTCCGCCTGGTACGAGGCGAGCGCGGACAGCGAGTCGGCCAGCGGCACCGACCGGGTTCCGGCGGCCTTGTCCCCCGCCGCGTAGTCCGCTCCGTCGCGTCCCTCCAGGGCGATGACGGTGGCCTGTTCCTCCATGGACGTCCCGCTGTGGCCGAGCTTCTGCCAGTCGTCGAGCGAGGTCCACACGACGGGCTGGTGGCTGTACATGGCGTCGCCCTCGACGGCGGCGACCTTCTCGTCGAGCGAGCCGAGGCGCACGGTGTCGCCCACCCCGATCTTCAGCTCGTCCGCGGCCTTCGCCGAGAGCACCACCCGGCCCGGCCCGAGCATCCCGGACGCCGGGGCGATCTTCGCCGCCGGTTCGACGCCGAAGGCCGCGACGGCGACCGTGCGCTCCCCCGCCCAGCCGTTGACCGTACGGATGCCGATCGGCTCGGCGCTGCGGATGCCCGGCTGCCTCGCCCAGTCCCGCCACGCGCTCTCCCCGACCGAGGAGTTCGTGAACGACACCTCCTGGCCGTCCGGCGGCGGTGCGAAGGCGAGCCGGTCGGCGGGCAGCGAGGTGAGGGCGACGGTGTTGTCCCGGGCGAGCCCCGCGGTCAGCCCGGACAGCAGGCCGACGAGCAGCGTGATCAGGACCACGACGGCCCCCATGAGGGCGAAGCGGCCCTTGGCGAAGCGAAGGTCTCTCCATGCGACGAACATGGTCCCCACCTTGCGCGGCGCGGGAGGGAAAAACATCGGGCAGGGGTTCGCTCCGGCATCAATCCTTTGGTTGATCTGCGACGAGGACGTCCCCTTTAGGCTGGTACGAACCATGGAACCCCTGCCACCGGCCCCCACGCCGGCCCCACTCGTGCTGACCCCCGTCCTGCGGGTGCTGCGGCTGTGCCTGCACGCGCTGCTCGCCGGGCTGCTCGCCCTCGCGTCCGTGAAGGCGGTCGCCGCGGGCGGCCCGCACGCGTACGCGGTCGTCGCGGCGGCCCTCGTCATGGCCGGGGTGTACGCCGCCGGCGTGCTGAGTCCCGCGGTCAGCCGCTCGCAGCGGGCGGCCGCGCTCTGGCTGGTGGCCCTCGGGGCGTCCTGGCTCGCACTGCTCGCCGTGTCGCCGGACGGTCTGTGGACGGCGTTCCCGCTGTACTTCCTCCAGCTGCATCTGCTGCCGATGCGGTGGGGGCTGTCCGCCGTCGCGGTGACCGCGGCCGCCGCGATCGCCAGTTTCGTCGCTCACGGACAGGCGGTCACGCCCGGCACGTTCATAGGGCCGCTGCTCGGCGCCGCGGTCGCCGTGGCGACCGTGCTGGGCTATCAGTCGCTGCACCGGGAGAGCGAGCGACGACGCGAGCTGATCGACGAACTCCTTTCCACCCGGGCCGAGTTGGCGGAGGCCGAGCGGGCAGCGGGCACCCTTGCCGAGCGGGAGCGGCTGGCCCGGGAGATCCACGACACCCTCGCCCAGGGCCTCTCCAGCATCCAGTTGCTGCTGCGCGCCGCCGAGCGGGCGCTGCCGCAGGCGGATCCCGCGCTGGCGCACATCCGGCGGGCGCGCGAGGCGGCGCAGGACAACCTGGCGGAGGCGCGTCGCTTCGTCCGCGCGCTGAGCCCGCCCGATCTGGAGCACGGTTCGCTGGCCGCCGCCCTGGAGCGGCTGTGCGCGCCCTCGCCCGGCGGTCCCGCCGTCCAGTTCGGGGTGAGCGGAACACCGGTCGAGCTGCCCACCCCGTACGAGGTGGCCCTGCTGCGCATCGCGCAGTCGGCGCTGGCGAACACGGTGCGGCACGCGCGCGCCGGACGGGTGGAGATCACGCTCAGCTTCATGGGAACGTCGGTCTCGCTCGACGTCGTCGACGACGGCGTCGGCTTCGATCCCCGGCGCACGACACGGCGGCCGAGTGCGGACGGCGGCTTCGGTCTGCCCGCCATGCGCTCCCGGGCACGGTCCCTCGGCGGCACCCTGAGCGTCGAGTCCGCGCCGGGCCAGGGCACCGCCGTCGCCATCACCCTGCCGTTGCCGCTGTCCGCGGCCGGGCCCGCCCCCACCGCCCCAGGACGGGAGTCACGCCCATGACGAGTGCTCCGATCCGGCTGCTGCTCGCCGACGACCATCCGGTCGTGCGGGCGGGGCTGCGCGCCGTGCTCGACACCGAGCCGGGCTTCGTGGTCGTGGCGGAGGCCGCGACGGCGGAGCGCGCGGTGGAGCTGGCGGCGGCCGGCGGCGTCGACGTCGTCCTGATGGACCTCCAGTTCGGTCCCGGCCGGATGCACGGTTCGGAGGCGACCGCCGCCATCGCGGGCCGCCCCGGCGCACCCCGGGTACTCGTCCTCACCACGTACGACACGGACGCGGACATCCTGGCGGCCGTCGAGTCCGGGGCCGCGGGCTACCTCCTCAAGGACGCCCCGCCGGAGGAGCTGGCGGCTGCGGTGCGCACGGCGGCGGCAGGGCAGTCGGCGCTGGCGCCGGCCGTCGCGCACCGGCTGATGGACCGGATGCGCACCCCCGCCGAGGCCCTCACCAAACGCGAGCTGGAGGTGCTCCAGCTCGTCGGCGAGGGCCTGTCGAACCAGCAGGTCAGCAAGGCGTTGTTCCTCAGCCAGGCCACCGTGAAGTCACACCTGGTGCACATCTACGCGAAACTCGGTGTGGACTCCCGTACGTCCGCCGTAGCGGCGGCGACGGCCCGCAGGCTGATCCGAAGGTAAGGAACCTAAGACCCCCATGACCTACTTCATGTACGACGTCCACGGCAACGCGGTCGACGAGCCGGACGCCGGCACCGTCCGCAGGCTCGTCCAGGAGGCACTGGCCGCCACCGACACGGACAACCCGGACGTCTCGCTGACCCACGAGAGCGGCTGGTCGCTGAGCGCGTTCGCGGGCGGACTGCTGCTGTGGGAGAACGTCGAGGACGAGACGGCGGCGGCCGGCTCCCTGGACAAGGTGGCCGAGGAGGAGGTGCTGCGCCTGTTCGCGCTGCTCGCGCGGGGCGAGGCCGACAAGGTGGCGGAGCTGGACTGGCAGCGGGCCGCCTAACCGAGGTCCGGCGGGGTGGGCGGGCCGTCGCGAGCGCCCTCGGGGAATCGGCCGTCGCCCGGCGGGTCGCCGTCCCGGCGGTCGTCGTCGAAGCGGTCGACCGCGGCGCGCACCCGCCCCACCGCGGGCGCCAGCGCGCTCACCGATCCGATGGCTCCCGCGATCAGCAGCAGCGAGCGGCGCAGCCGCGGCACTTCGGGGGTCCCGCCCCGGAGCATGGCGGCCAGTCCGGCCAGTTCGTCCTCGGCTATCGCCCGGTCCGACAACTCGGCTGGTAACGCCGCCAGTTCACGACGGAGTCGCGCGACGACCGTATGGAGTTCGGCGACTCGCGGGTCGCCGCCGCTCCACGTCGCGCACCGCTCCTCGGCGCTTCGCAACAAAGCTCTCCCCCTCGCACGTCCTCGTGCTCCTGCCGCGGCGCGCTCCCTGCCGAACGTTCCGGGGCGACGGGCACGCTAACGCTCTCGCCGCGTGTGCGCCACCGTACGGACCGTGAGGGGGCCCCGGAGGTTGAGCGCCGGCCCGTCACATCCGTGGTGCGGTCCTGGCCCGGTACGGGTACGGCCCGCAGCTCACGCGCCCCCGGCGAGCACGGCGCTCCTACGGTGGAGCGGAAGCGCGCGCGAGGGTGTGCGGTGTCGACGAGGAGAGGGGTACTCATGGCGAGCGGCTGCCGGGACTGCCGTACGTGCACGAAGAGTTTGCTGGGGCGTACGGGACGGAACGTGCTCTACGCGGTGTCGCTGTCCTGGCTCGTCAAGCCGGTGTTCCTGCGGAACTGCCCGCAGTGCGGTCATGTGCTGCGCCGCCACCGACGGCGCGGTGACGGCTCGTTCCAGGACTGACGGCCGCGGCCCTCCTGCGGCACGGACGCCCCGCCCCCCGCAGCGCGCCGGACCTCCCGGTCCCGTGCGGTCGGCCGCATCTGAGGTATCCAGGGACCATGCCACGCGCCCGGAACACCTCGCCCGCATCCGGTCCGGCCCGCCCGCCGGACCCGCCGCCCGCCGCGTCCACCGCGGGCCTCGTCCTCGCGGCCGGCGGCGGGCGCCGTCTCGGGGGCCGGCCGAAGGCGCTGCTCCCGCACCGCGGCCGGCCGCTGGTGGAGCACGCGGTACGGATGCTGCGCGAGGGCGGCTGCCACCAGGTCTACGTCGTCCTGGGCGCGGCCTCGGACGCGGTACGGGAGCGCGCCGACCTGGACGGCTGCGTACTGGTGGACAACCCGCACTGGGCGGACGGGATGGGTGCCTCCCTGCGCGCGGGCCTCGCAGCCCTCCCCCGGGACGGGCGGTTCGCAGCGGCGCTGGTGTCGCTCGTGGACCAGCCGGGGATCGGGGCGGCGGCGGTGGCGCGGGTACTGGCCGCGGGCGGCACGGGACTGGCTGCCGCCGCCTACGGCGGAGAGCGCGGGCACCCCGTCCTCTTCGGGGCGGACCGCTGGCCCGAGGTCGCCAGGAGTGCGGTGGGCGACCGCGGGGCACGCGTCTACCTGACGGAGCACGCCGACGCGCTCACGCTCGTCGAGTGCGGCGATGTGGCACAGGCGTACGACATCGATCTGCCCGAGGACCTGTCGCGGCTCGACGGAACGGGCGGGCCGCAGGCGCGTGCGGCCACCTGAGGTGACCGGTGCGGCACTCAGGGACACTTTCTGTCGCGCCGAAGAATCTCGACATCAACAAACCATTGAACTTCCACCATGAGGAAACTAATATCCACTGATCAGAAGCGCTTGATCGTACGAACCACACTGAACGGCGCCCGCGCCCGTACCTCGGCCCCCTCGGCACTCCGTGCCGTGTGTCGTCCGCCCGGCGGCCGCGAAGGCACCGCCCCGCGAAGGAGTGACCGCTCATGTCCGCACCAGCGCCGTCCCCGCTGGCCATCGTCGACGCCGAGCCCCTGCCCCGGCAGGAAGAGGTTCTGACCGACGCGGCCCTCGCGTTCGTGGCCGAGCTGCACCGGCGGTTCACCCCCCGCCGCAACGAGCTGCTGGCCCGACGCGGTGAGCGCCGCGCCGAGATCGCCCGTACCTCCTCGCTGGACTTCCTGCCCGAGACGGCCGCGATCCGCGCGGACGACTCCTGGAAGGTCGCCCCGGCCCCGGCCGCGCTGAACGACCGCCGCGTGGAGATCACCGGTCCGACCGACCGCAAGATGACCATCAACGCCCTGAACTCGGGCGCGAAGGTCTGGCTCGCCGACTTCGAGGACGCGTCCGCTCCCACCTGGGAGAACGTGATCCTCGGCCAGCGCAACCTGATCGACGCCTACACCCGCGACATCGACTTCACGGACCCGAAGTCCGGCAAGTCGTACGCACTGAAGGACGACTCCGAGCTGGCGACGGTCGTCATGCGTCCGCGCGGCTGGCACCTGCAGGAGCGCCACCTCCGGGACGCCGACGGCGACTGCGTCCCCGGCGCGCTGGTCGACTTCGGCCTCTACTTCTTCCACAACGCCAAGCGGCTCATCGAGCTCGGCAAGGGACCGTACTTCTACCTCCCGAAGACCGAGTCCCACCTCGAAGCGCGCCTCTGGAACGAGATCTTCGTCTTCGCCCAGGACTACGTCGGCATCCCGCAGGGCACCGTCCGCGCCACCGTCCTGATCGAGACGATCACGGCGGCGTACGAGATGGAGGAGATTCTCTACGAACTCCGCGACCACGCGGCGGGCCTCAACGCCGGGCGGTGGGACTACCTCTTCTCGATCGTGAAGAACTTCCGCGACGGCGGCGCGAAGTTCGTCCTGCCGGACCGCAACGCGGTGACGATGACCGCGCCCTTCATGCGGGCGTACACCGAACTCCTCGTCCGCACGTGCCACAAGCGCGGCGCGCACGCGATCGGCGGCATGGCCGCCTTCATCCCCTCGCGGCGCGACGCGGAGGTCAACAAGGTCGCCTTCGAGAAGGTCAAGGCGGACAAGGACCGCGAGGCGGCCGACGGCTTCGACGGCTCGTGGGTCGCCCACCCGGACCTGGTCCCGATCGCCATGACCTCCTTCGACGCGGTCCTCGGCGAGAAGCCGAACCAGAAGGAGCGGCTGCGCGAGGACGTGTCCGTCGCCGCCGGTGACCTCATCGCCATCGACTCGCTCGACGCGAAGCCGACGTACGAGGGTCTGGTCTCCGCCGTCCAGGTCGGCATCCGGTACATCGAGGCGTGGCTGCGGGGGCTGGGCGCGGTCGCCATCTTCAACCTGATGGAGGACGCTGCCACCGCCGAGATCTCCCGCTCCCAGATCTGGCAGTGGATCAACGCGGGCGTCGTCTTCGAGAACGGCGAGAAGGCGACGGCGGAACTGGCCCGCAGGATCGCGGGCGAAGAACTCGCGGCGATCCGCGCCGAGCTGGGCGAGGAGGCGTTCGCGAACGGGAAGTGGCAGGAGGCGCACGACCTGCTGCTCACGGTGTCGCTCGACTCGGACTACGCGGACTTCCTGACGCTGCCGGCGTACGAGCGGTTGGTGGGGTAGCGGACGGGATTGCTGGGGCGGGGGCGCGTACGGGGGTGGTCGCGAGGCCGCCCCGGGGGACGCGTACGAAGCGGTTGGCGCGCCGACGCCTGCGGGGCGCGACGTGCGGCGGGGTGTACGTACGCAGCGGTCGCGGGCGTACGGAGGGGGCGCACCTCCGGTGGGGGGCCGCCCCTTGCCCGCCCTTCCCCAAGCATTCGGCTCCGCTCGTGCAGGGAGGTACCTCCGCGCCCCCGGGGGCGGCCCCGCCGCCCGAGGGGGCTGAGGTGGAGCGGGTCCGCCGCCCCGGGGCTCACGCCGGGCCGCCTCGCCGGTCAAAGGGCTGCCGGGGAGCTGGCGGGCCGGAGCTGGGGGCTAGCGGACCGGTTCGGCCAGTTCGCCTCGCAGGCGCTGCGCCCTCAGGACCAGTTCCAGTTCGAAACGGCGGTCCGGGTCGTCGACCTCTTCGCCCCACAGCTCCCGGATCTGCCGCATCCGGTATCGCACGGTTTGCGGGTGCACACCCAGCCGGGCCGCCACCTCCGGCGCTCCGCCGCGTGTCTCCAGCCAGGCCAGCAGGGTCTCGGCCAGTCGTCTCCCCTGGGTCCGCCCGCACCCGGCCAGCGGTGCCAGGCACCTCGCCGTCAGGTCCCCGATCAGTTCCTCCGGCGGCAGCAGCACCAGCGCCTCGGTGTGCTCGGTGCAGTGCAGCAGTCCGTCCGAGGGCAGCAGTCCCCGTTCCATGAGCCCGACCGCGGCCGTCGCCCAGCGCAGCGACTTGGCCGCCTCGGCGAGCGGGACGGCGGGGCCCATCGCCCCGGTCCACCCGGTCGTCGCCCGCCGCAGCTGTTCCGGCCGGCCCGGCCGCAGCGGGTCGGGCACCACCATCAGGGGCTGTTCGCTCTCCATGTCGAGCAGGACGTCGTCCCCGACCGCGGGGGCGACGCTGTCCCGGGAGGGCCGCAGCAGTACGCCCACCCCGACCCGATCCGGCAGCGCCCAGCCGATCCGGGCCGCGTGCGCGGCGAACTCGGCGAGGTGGTCCGCCGGGTCGCTTCCCACGCCCGTGACCCGCTCGCGCAGAATGGCCTGGGCCAGCTTCCTTTGCAGCCGCAGACGTTCACCGGCCTGCCGGGCCGCGGCCTCGGCGTAGCCCCGTACCGACTCGTCCACGAGTCCGTCGAGGAACGCGAAGCCCGCCTCGGCCAATTCGTACATGGCGGGCGGCGGGATGCTCACCTGCTGGCCGATCTCCGCGAGACGCCGCCACGCGAGACGTACGCCCAGCCGGTAGACCGCCTGGAGGGAGTCCAGGGACCGGCCGTGCAGGCCCTCGCCCCGGCCGAACTCCTGGAAGACCTCCAGGTGGAAATGGGGCCGGCGTCCGTCCTGGCGCACCAGGTGCTGCACGAAGTCCTCCAGCGCCCGGCGGATACCGACGAGCGCCATGAGGTCGCCCTGTTCGTCGACGATCAGCGGCATCCGGGGGTGTTCGCGGCAGATCTCGTCCAGGATCTGCCGGGCGAGCGCGGGCACTTCGGCGAGCGCCAGGTCGGCGAACTGCCGTACCTGGAGCCGGGGCACGTCCGTCCAGGCGGACGTCTCGGGCGGTTCGCGGACCTGCGGCGGGTCGGGAACGGTGTCCACTCCGGTCATCTGCGCGGGGTCCCCGTCTCGTAGCTGATCAGGGGCACGTTGGGCTGTTCCGGGGTGGCGTTGAGCAGTGCCACGATGCCGAACGCCGCCCCCACCGCCAGCGCGGCGGCAACGAGGGAGGTCAGTAGGGCTGACACGAGTCTGGGCATGGCGGGTGGCCTCTCTGACGCTGGTCCCCACCGGCGGCCTGACAGCTAGCCCACAGTGTCATCACCTGATTGACAGTCGTCAAGAGCGCGCTTACGGTTCCCGGCCCATACGCACTGTGTACGAAAACCCACTCCGCGTCCTCCCCCTCCCGGCCCTCCTGGAGCACCCGTATGCGTCGCACCGCTTCCCCTCTGTCGCTCGTCCTGCTGGGCACCGGCGTGTTCCTGCTCGTGCTGGCACCCCTGCTGACCTGGTACGTAAGCCCACGGGCAAAGAGCAACCCGATCGACATCGACACCACGACCGTGTTCGAGGGCACGGGCAGTTACTTCGACACCAAGGACATCAAGACCGTCACGGACGCACCGCTCACGATCACGCGCCAGGTGCGCGGTGACGTGGCCGACAGCCTGAAGAGCGGCCGGGCCGTCTGGGACGTGTCGACCTCGGTGGACCACGAGGGCACCCTGCCGGCCGCCGACACCACCGATTCCCTGCAGTGGACGCTGGAGCGCTGGGTCACCGACCGCCGCACCAACGAGCCGGTGCACTGCTGCAAGGAGAAGCCGGTCTTCGACGGCGAGGCGTACCTGAAGTTCCCCTTCGACGTGCAGGAGCGCTCGTACCGCTGGTGGGACGGCACGCTCGGCTCCACCGTCGTCGTCAAGTTCGACGGCACGAAGAAGATCCAGGGCTACGAGGGCTACCTCTTCACGGGCAGCGTGCCGCCGACCAGGACGGGCACCCGGATGGTCCCCGGACGCATGGTCGGGCTGCCCGAGCGGGGCCAGGTCCTCGCCGAGGAGTGGTACGCCAACCACGGCATCGAGCTGGTCGTCGACAAGCGGACCGGGCGCATCGTGAACGCCGCGATCGGCCCGCGCAAGACCGTCCGCGCGCCGGGCTCGAAGAAGGACTCCATGGTGCTGCTGGACAGCGAGCGGATGGAGTTCACCGAGGCCACGCAGCGTGCGCAGGTGAGGCAGGCATCGGCGGACAGCGACAAGCTGCGGCTGGTCGGCGAGACGCTGCCGATGGGCGGCGGGGCGGCCGGGCTGGTGCTCGCCGCGACGGGCCTGGTGTTCGTCGTACGGGGGCGGCGGAGCGAGCGGACAGCACCGTAGGCGCTCGGCTCGCTTACCGACTGCACGTTGTGATGAGGCATCAGGCCATATCGGTGCCGAAATTGTCACGCAGGTGAGTAGCCGCGTCGAACAGCGTGCCGAAAACTACCTATCCACCCCACCGCATGCACCCTTTCGCACTCGTACGTTCCTCCAGGTACCGCACCCCGAAACGAGTTGGAGCTCGGATGCCCCAGCACGTACCCCCCACCGTGCACGCTGTGAAACCCCTCCAGGCGCTGCGGCTCCAGGAGACACACCAGCAGGCCGGTCCGGAAGTTCAGTCGCCCACCCGCCCCGAGGCCCACGAGCAGGCTCTCGTACAACCCCGCAGGATCGTCTTCCTGTCCCGCCGCGACCTGGGCAACCCGGCCGCCGGCGGGTCGGAGCTCCTCGTCGACCGCCTCGCCCAGGGGCTCACCGCGCTCGGCCACCAGGTGACGCTCCTGTGCGGGGGACCCGCCGCCTACCGCGACTACCGCGTGGTGTCGGCGGGCAGCGACCTCGGGCACTTCCTGAAGGCCCGGAGCACCTTCACCCGTCAGGTCGGTGACTGCGACCTGATGGTCGAGGTCTGCAACGGGCTGCCCTATCTGACCCCGCTCTGGCACCGGGGTCCGACGCTGTGCCTGGTCAACCACGTGCACACCGAACTCTGGGGCATGCGCTTTCCCGGCCCCGCCGCCGGGATCGGCCGCCGCCTCGAACACTGGGCGCTGTCCGCTGCCCAGCGCAACAACCTCCTGGTCGCCGTGTCCGACTCGACGGCGAGCGCGCTGGGCGACCTCGGTGTCGACCGCGGTCGCATCCGCGTCGTGCACAACGGCGTCGAGGAGCCCGGCGTACGGCTGCCGCGCGCACCGGAGCCGGTGTTCCTGGCGATGGGCCGGCTCGTCGAGTACAAGCGCATCGACCTGCTGCTGCGGCTGTGGGAGCGGGTGCGTCCGGTGACCGGCGGGAAACTGGTCATCGTCGGCGACGGGCCCGAGCGCGCACGGCTGGAGGCCATGGCGGGCCCCGACGTCGTCTTCAAGGGTTACGTGTCCGAGGCGGAGAAGCACCAACTCCTCAGCGAGGCATGGCTGTTGCTGCATCCCTCCGCTGTCGAGGGGTGGGGCCTGGTGGTCACCGAGGCGGCCACCCGCGCCACTCCTTCCCTCGGCTTCGACGTGCCCGGACTGCGGGACTCGATCGAGGACGGGGTGACGGGCGTACTGGCGCGCGGCGAGAGTTCCTTCGCCGCGGCGTGGTGCGCGCTCACCCTGAACGAGGGGCGTCGCGAGGCGATGGGCCGGGCGGCGGCGGTGCGGGCCGAGCGCTACCGCTGGTCGAGCACGGTGAGCCAGTTCCGTACGGTCGCGGCCGAAGCCGTCTCGGGCACGGTCCGGGCGAAGAGCACCGCAGAGGCGGCAGTCCTGAGATGAAGAACGACCGCACCACCACCCTCGGGCCTCTCAGGGACCCTTCGTTCCGCCGCAGTGCCGCGCTCTTCCGCGCGTTCCTGCGTGAACAGCACGACCCCGAGCACTGCTACTCGCTGCTCGCCAGGGACGCCGCCGACCAGGTCGAGCGCTACGTCCCGCTCCGCGACCGGGTGGTCGTGGACGTCGGCGGCGGCAGCGGACACTTCGTCGAGGAGTTCCGCCGGCGCGGCGCGGACAGCTACCTCTTCGAGCCGGACCCACGGGAGTTGACCGCCGGGGGGCGCAAGCCGACCGACGGCGCGGTGGTCGCGGACGGCTATCTGCTGCCGCTCGCCGACGGCGTCGCCGACGTCTGCTTCTCCTCCAACGTGCTGGAGCACGTGGCCGACCCGCAGACCTTCCTGAGCGAGATGGTGCGGGTGACCCGTCCCGGCGGGCTGATCTACGTCTCGTTCACCAACTGGTACTCGCCGTGGGGCGGCCACGAGTGGGCGCCCTGGCACTACCTGGGTGCCGAGCGGGCCCGCCGCCGCTACGAGCGGCGCACCGGCAGGCCGGCGAAGCACACCGTCGGCGAGAACCTCTTCCCGATCCACATCGGTACGACACTGCGGCAGGTCAGGTCACGCACCGACGTGTCCGTGGTGTCGGCACGGGCCCGCTACTGGCCGCTGCTGCCGACCCTCGCCCCCAAAATCCCGGTGCTGCGCGAGTTCACCACCTGGAATCTCCTCCTCATCCTCCGGCGGTGCCCATGACCAGTACGCTCCCCGCCCCACCCCGCCCACCGTCGCACGCCGCCCCGCCCCCGGACGGCCCGCGCCCCGGCGGTGACAACGGGCCCAGGTCGCGGAAGTGGCTGTTCGGATTCTGGGCGGCGGTGCTGGTGGCGTTCCTGGCGGTCTCGCCGGGGAAGATGACCTTCGAGACCAAGCTCGGAGTGGCGGCCGACCCGTTCAAGTTCATAGCGGACCTGGGCGAGTTGTGGCACTCGCGGGCCGGTTTCGGCGGCATCTTCGACCAGTACGTGGGCTACGCCTTCCCGATGCTGCCGTACTACGCCCTCACCGATCTCGTCCAGATCCCGGTGTGGCTCGCCGAGCGGCTCTGGCTGTCGCTCGTGGTGACGGTCGCGTTCTGGGGTGCGCTGCGACTCGCCGAGCGGCTGGGCATCGGCACGTCGCCGACCCGGTTGCTGGGCGCCGCGGCGTACGCGCTGTGGCCCACGTACACCATCGTCATCGGCTCGACGTCGGCGGCGGCCCTGCCGGGCGCCCTGCTGCCGTGGGTGCTGCTGCCGCTGGCCACCTCCCGGCTGAGCGCGCGGAGTTCGGCGCTGCGTTCGGCGCTCCTCATTCCCTGCATGGGCGGGGTGAACGCCGCCTCCACGCTGGCCGCGCTGCTGCCGGTCGCTTTGTACCTGCTGAGCCGTCCTGCCGGTCCGCGCCGCCGCACGCAGATCGTGTGGTGGGTGCCCGGCGTGCTGCTCGCCACCGTGTGGTGGGTGGTCCCGCTGCTCCTGCTGGGCATCCACGGCGAGAACTTCATGCCGTACGTGGAGCAGGCCGAGACCACCACCGCCACCATGTCCGCGACCGAGCTGCTGCGCGGAGCGGGCAACTGGACGGCGTACCTGAACTTCGGTGAGGCCTGGCTGCCCGCCGGCTGGACGGTGGCCGCGTCGGTACTGGCGATCCTCGGCTCGGCGTGCGCGGCGGCGATCGGGCTGGCGGGCATCGCCCGCCGGGACGTGCCGGAGCGTCGCTGGATGCTGCTGGTCGTGGTGTCCGTCGTCCTCGTCACCCTCGCCGGCTACGGGGGTTCGCTCGGCGCGCTGTTCCCGGGCACCGTGCAGGACTGGCTGAACGGCTGGCTGGTCCCGTTCCGCAACATCTACAAGTTCCAGTCGGGTCTGGCGCTCGTCCTGGTCCTGGGCCTGATCCACGCGGTCGCGGTGGCGGCCGAGCGGCGCGGGACCCGCAGGGTTCCGGGCCGCCGGTACGTGCCGGTCGTCGCGGCCCTGTTCGTCCTGCCGGGGCTGCTGCTGCCGTACGTCAACGGCAGCATCCTCCAGCCCGGCGCCTTCAGCAAGCTGCCCAACCACTGGGAGAAGACGGCCGCCTGGCTCAAGGACAACTCCCCGGCCAATCGCGCCCTGGTCGTTCCGGCGACCGCGCACGGCATCCACACCTGGGGCTCGACGATCGACCAGCCCCTCGACGTGCTCGCCGAATCGCCGTGGGCGCAGCGGGACTTCGTTCCGTTCGGCACGCCGGGCAACCGGCGGGCGCTGGACGCCGTGGAGCAGGCGCTGCTCTCCGGAGGCGAGGTTCCGGGGCTTGCGGACTACCTGAACCGGACCGGCATCCACTACGTCGTCGTACGCAACGACCTGGACCCCGACCAGATCGGGTACGTGCCGCCGCAGACCGTGAAGCGCACCCTGGAGTCCTCCGGCTACCGCAGGATCACCGCCTTCGGACCGGTGATGACCGGCGGCCGCATCCCCGACGACACCCCGGTGCAGATCGAGGGCCTGTTCCCCAGGCAGCAGGCGGTGGAGGTGTACGAGCCGCCGTCCGGCACCCCGGAGCCGGGGCGCGCCGCGCTGAAGCCGGTGTCGGACACCGCGGTGGTGAGCGGCGGACCCGAGTCGCTGCTGCAGCTGTCGCAGGACCCGTCGATGCGCAACCGGCCCGCGGTCCTCGCGGGGGACAACTCCCCCGGGCTGGACTCCCCCGCGGTGCTCGCGTCCAGTGACGGACTGCGCCGTGCCGACACCCGGTTCGGCCTGGTCAACACCAACACCTCGCACACCTACAGCGCGACGGACCGCAATCCGTCCGGCAGTGTGCAGGACCCCGGCCGCGAGCCGCGCCAGATCCTGCCGACGCAGGGGGCCAAGCACCAGACGAAGGCCGTGCTGCGGGGCGCCAAGTCGGTGACCGCGTCCAGCAGCGGCAACTGGCTCTTCCACCTGCCGCAGTACGACCCGGTGAACGCCTTCGACGGCAACCCGGACACCGCGTGGACCGAGGGCAGTGCGGCCGAGCCGGTGGGCCAGTGGCTGCGGATCGACTTCGCCGCCCGCACCCCGGTGCCGGCCACGATCCGGGTGTCGCCGCTGCCGTCGGACGGCATGCGGGCCGCTCCGACCCGGGTCCGGGTGCAGACCGACCGGGGGAGCGAGACGAGCCCGCTGCAGCCGAACGGTCAGCCGCAGTCGATCAAGGCGCCCGCGGGCGAAGCGAGTTGGCTGCGCATCACGATCGAAGAGGCGCAGCAGGGCCGGCCCGGTCTGATGGGCGCGGGTTTCTCGGCCGTCGACATCCCCGGGGTGCAGGTGACCAAGCTGCTCGCCCTTCCCGAGGACATCGACAAGGACGCGGACGTGGTGTCCCTGCACCGCGGAAGCGACCCGGGCGGTCTGTCCCCGGTGTCGGCCGAAGTGGGCCTGCACCGGCAGTTCACCATCCGGGAGGCGGGCGCGTACTCGCTGAAGGCGACGGCGCTGCCGGTCCCGGGCGACGCTTTGGACCAGCTGCTCTACCGTCAGGCTCCGGACCAGCGGCGGATGTTGACCGCTACGGCGGACTCGACGGCGAAGCTGGGCGCCTCCCTGTCGCCCCGCAACCTCGTCGACGGTGATCTCACGACCTCGTGGATCTCCGGCAGCAAGTCCGTCCTGCATCTGCGGTGGCCGGAGAAGCGGCTGGTGGGCGAGATCGTGTTCGCGGCGGCGGGCGGCCTGTCCACCCGTCCCGAACAGGTCGAGATCAGTTCGCCGGACGGGGCGGCCACGGCCTCCGTGGACCAGAACGGCCTGGCCCGCTTCGAGCCCATCAACACCGACCGGCTCGACATCACCATCACCCAGGTGGCGCCGCTGACCATCCACAACCCGGTCGCCGAGGGCGAGTTGCAGCTCCCGGTCGGTCTGAGCGAGGTGTACGTCCCCGCCCTGGACGACTACCGCGTGCCGCAGCCGAACCCGGACCGCACCTTCTCGCTGCCCTGCGGTCAGGGACCGATCCTGTCCATCGACGGCACCCTGCACGCGACGAGCGCGCGCGGCCAGATCCGTGACCTGACGGAACGCCGCCCGATCGACGTGTCGCTGTGCGCCGGCGAACAGGCCAACGGAACGGCCCAGTTGGCGACGGGCACGCACCGGGTGGAGGCCGGCGACGTCGGCCCGCTGGCGATCACGGACATCACGCTGAGGCGCGGCGAGGAGGCCCCGCAGCCGTCCGCGGCCACTCGTGAGCTGACCGTCGACGACTGGTCCGGGGACTCCCGTACGGTGCGGGTCGGGGCCGGGCAGGCCTCGTACTTCCAGATGTACGAGAACCAGAACGCCGGCTGGTCGGCGACGCTCAACGGCAAGGAACTCACCCCCGTGCGCCTGGACGGCTGGCAACAGGGCTGGCTGGTCCCGGAGGGCGAGGGCGGCACCGTGAAGCTGGAGTTCGAACCGGCCGCGTGGTATGTCGGCGGGCTGATCGGCGGCGGAGTGGCACTGCTCGCGCTGATCGGACTGGTCGTGTGGACCCGCAGGGACCGCGAGCCGGAACCGCTCGCCCCCGCCGTGTCCGCGCCTCCCGCACCGGGGCCGGTACTGGGCCTGGCGGCGCTCACCGTCGTCATGGTCCTGATCGCAGGGCCGCTGGCGCTGCTGGTTCCCGCTCTGGCGGCGGTGGCCCACTTCCGGCACACTCTGCTGCCACCGATCGCGCTGCTCGCCATGGCGGGCGCGGGGATCGCGGCGGCATGGGGCGCGGGGTCGCCGGTGGCGGCGGAAACGGGCGCTTTCGGGCCGGCGGCGCAGGTACTGGCGCTGGTGGCGGTGGTGGCGGCGGTCGTCACGACGGGTGACGTGTGGCGGCGGCGGAGGGGGGCCGGCGAGGGTGCCTGAAGTGGGCCCAACCGGGGTCCGGGGGCGGGACGTACGGGCAGGGGCGGGACGCTCCACGGGGCGGCGCCTCCTGTCCGGCCTCCCCCACCGGTCTCCCGGCTCCGCTCGAAAGGGGGCCTCCCCCGTGCCCCCGGGGGTGGTCCCGCGCCCCCGGGGGCTGCGGCGTGCGCTCCCGCAGCCCGTGGGGGCCCGCCGGTGTTCCCGGCCCGGCCGTGGTGCGTGGACGCGGGGCCGCCGGGCCCCGTGTCCGGGCGGCGGTCCGCCCCGCCCCCTGCCCAGCACGCCGCTGCCCCGTCCCAAGGAGATCGGACCATGACCACCGTGCAGCCCCCGACCCGCCCACGCCGCGATCCCGGCCACGCCCCCCGCGCCCCGTTCTCCGTGGTCGACGAGATCACCCGGCACTGCCTCGATCCGCACGAGCCCGAGACCGTGCACATAGAAGTGCACCTTCCCGAGGCGCCCGATCCCGACCGGCTCCGCGCCGCGTTCACGGAGGCGCTGCGCCGCCACCCCCGCATCCTGATGCGCGAGGCGCCGGGCCCCTGGTACCGCCGCCGGTACGAGTGGGAGCTGACCCCGCATCCGGACACCGCCGACGTGGTGACCTTCACCGCGCCCGGCCCCGACGCGCTGCCCCGGGCGCGGGCGCGCGCGCTCGCCGAGGCGCCGGCGCTGTCGCTGTCCCCGCCGATCCGGCTGGAAGCGGTCGGCAGCGTGCTCGTCCTCACCGTCAACCACACCGCCCTGGACGGCCCCGCCTGCCTGCGCATCCTGGCCACCGCCGCCGAGCTGTACGGTGGCCGGGACAACGCGCCCGCGACGACCGCCGCCCCGCCCCGACCCGACACGCATCCGCAGAACCCGACGCCCACCCCGGGGTGGGCCCCGGTGGCCCGGGTCGCGCCGGGCAGCGCGCGCGGCCGCGGCAACGGGCTCCTCGTCGCGGACCTCCCGGTTCCGCGGCGGCCGCGCGGCGCCCCGTACACCGTCAACGACCAGCTCATGGTGGCGACCGCCCGCATGATCGCCGACTGGAACCGCGAGCACGGCGCACCGCCCCGCCCCCTGCGCATCACGATGCCGGTGGACGACCGCTCGCGCGGGATGGACATGCCCATCGGCAACGGCACACGCCTGGTGGAGGTCCCCTACACACCCGCTGAGCTGCAGGAGAGCACGGACGCCCTCCTGCTGCGCACCGCCGACCGCACCCGCGCCCTCAAGGCCCTCTCCCGGCCCCAACTCGGCCACGGAGCGGCCCTGCTCACCGCGCCGGTCGTGCCGGTCGCCGTACGGGCGGCCCTCACCCGCGGGATCCGCCGGGCCGCCGCCCCGTGGACGTCCACCACGCTCCTCAGCAACATCGGGCGCGTTCCCTATCCGTTGGACTTCGGCGACGGTGCCGGTCGGGCCACGGCCGTCTGGTTCTCCGCGCCCGCACGGATGCCGCGCGGGCTGACCGTGACCACGGCCAGCACCCACGGGCGGCTGCACCTCGCGCTGCGCTGGTCGACCGCGCTCCTCGGCGCGCAGGACGGCGAGCACCTCCGCGAACTCTTCGAAAAGCACCTCAACTCCACTGCTTCGACAGGCGGTTCGGCATGACGACCGGCACAGCGCGAAAGCCCGCCCCGCATCTGCGGGACTTCTACGAGAACCCGGCCGTGCCGGTCGCGTCCGGCGACGCCCGCAGCCTGCGCCAGGCCGCGATGCTGGCCGCGGCCCTGCGCGGCACCCCTCCCGCACCGGGCAGGCCCGGGACGCCGCGCACCGAGCACGCCACGGTCCTGGACATCGGCTGCGGCGACGGCACGGCGGCCGTCACGGCCGCCCCCCTCCTCGGCGGGCACCGCGTCGTCGGCGTCGACTGGTCCCAGGACGCGCTGCGCCGCGCACACGCCTCCTTCGCGGCGGTCGCCGGTACCGCGAAGTCCGCCGAGCTGACCGCCGTGCGGGGCGAACTCACCGACGGCGGGCTGCCGTTCGCCGACGGAGCGGCGGACGCCGTGCTCTTCAGCGAAGTGATCGAGCATCTCGTCGACCCGGACAGCGCCCTCGACGAGATCCGCCGGGTGCTGGCTCCCGGCGGCCACCTCATGCTCTCCACCCCGAACCTGGCCGCCTGGTACAACCGGGCACTCCTGCTCGCCGGCGTGCAGCCGGTGTTCTCCGAGGTGAGCCTGCGCGGCATCCACGGGCGCCCCGGCCGGGAGGTCGTGGGCCACCTGCGCCTCTACACCGCGCGCGCTCTGCGCGAGTTCCTGACCGCGTCGGGCTTCGACGTCGTACGGGTCGCGGGCGCGCCCTTCCACGGGGTGCCGCGTCCGCTGCGCCGGCTGGACCGGTTCGCCTGCGCGGCGCCCTCGGTCGCGTCGATCCTGCTGGTGCACGCCCGCAAGCGCGAAGACCCCGGTGACGGGCCCGGGGGCGGAGGCCGGTGATGTGGTGGGGGGTGGCGGCGGCGCTGCTCGCGAACGTCTTCTTCAGCGGGGGTTTCGTCCTGGAGAAGCGGGCCCTGAACAGCCTGCCGGGTCTCGACATCCGCCGCCCCGCACGCGCCGTGCGCCTGCTGCTCGGGAGTCCGCTGTGGATCGGCGGCTCGCTCGCCCTCGCTGCCGGGTTCGTGGCCCAGCTGGTCGTCTACAGCACCCTGCCGATGGCCGTGGCCCAGGCCCTGTTCATCTCCGGCCTGGTGCTCCTGCTGCTGCTCTCCTCCCGCGCCCTGGGCGAGCGCACGTCGGGCCGCGAGCGCGGGGCGATGGCGGCGATCGTGGTCGCACTGCTGATGGTCGTCCTGTCCCTCGACGCGCACACCGACGCGATCGGCACCAGCTCACCGGCCCCACTGATCCTGCTGCTCAGCGGGGTGTCGATCGGTGCGGGCATCTGGGTGTACGCGGCCGCCGACCGGCGCGGCTCCCGCACTCCGCCCCCGAGGCCACGCAAGGCGCACGGCACCCACCGGGCGCCCAAGAAGCCTTCCAGCGGGGTGGCGTACGGGGTCGCGGTCGGGCTGGTCTACGGCGTCAGCTCCCTCGCGATCAAGGGCGTCTCCGGCCACCTGGACCTGGGCGACCTCGCGGGCACCCTCGTCGCCCTGCTGTCGTCCCCGTACCCCTACCTCCTGCTCGTCACCGGCGCGACCGGCCTGATCCTCTCCCAGACGGCGCTGCAACGCTGCCGCGCCTCCCTCGTCGTCCCCGTCTGCACCACGACGTCATGTCTCTACACCGCCTCCCTCGGCTCGCTCGCCTTCGGCGAGTCCCTGCCGGACGATCCGCTCCGGCTGACGCTGCGCATCGCGGGCGCCGCCCTGGCCGTCGCCGTCCTGCTCTCCCTGCCGTCCTCCGAACCACCGGCCTCCGCGACACCCCGGGAGCTGCCGCCGCGAGAGCCCCTCCCCGAAGTGCCGCCGACCGTCAAGATCCCGTTCGTCAATTCCCCTCCCCTCGAAGGACGTGAGCCATGAACCCCGCCGACCCGCTCCTCAAGATCCTCGCCTGCCCGCTCGACAAGGGACCCCTGACGCTGCTGCCCGAGGGGGACGTCCTCTACAACCCGCGTCTGCACCGCCGCTACCCCATCGTCGACGGCGTGCCCCAGCTCCTTCCGTCCTCCGGCGAGCAGGTCGACGCATCCGAACACCAACGCCTCACCGCGCACCTCTGACGTCTCCCCGGGCCCGGCTCCCGCACACACCGCGCGCACCGGCCAACTCCGGTCGGCCGGTTCCGGGTTCCCGTGCCCCCCTCCCTCAGGCGGCGGAGAGCGTCCCGTCCGCTCTCCGCCGCCGGCTTCCGCTCCTCGGCGGACGCCGGGTGGGGCCGCGCCTCCTGACCGGCGTGGCTTTCGCGGGCGTGGCGGTCCTGGCCGTGCTCTGGACTCCGTTCGCCGCCTGGTGGGCCCTCCCGCACCCGGAGATGACCGCGGCCGGACGCGTGTGGGTCGGCTTTGTGTACCTGCCCCTGGTGCTCTGGGCCCCGCTGCTGTGCGCGGTCGCTCTCGACCTCAGGCGTCGCAGCCGTCCCGTACCCCCCACCCGGCATTGACCACCCAGGGGGTGACACATGGGGTGATCGGGTCTACGCTGCCCGGATGGAAAGCGCGGAGGGACTCGAAATCGGGCAGTTCAGGGGCCCGTGGCGGATCACCATGTGGTGGCCGGAGGGCGCCGTGTCGGGCGGCCCGCAGAAGATCGTCATCGAGGCCGAGGAGGACGCCCCACCGGGCGACGTCGCGCGCGGCATCTCCACGACGGTGCTGCGCCGGCTCGACCTCGCGGGAGCGGTGGAACGGGCCAGGGAACTGGCGCCGACGACGCCGCCCTGGCAGGCCGAACGGGGCCGGCTCCTGGATCTGGTCCGTCTCGCGGCCCGCCTGCTGACCGACGAGGGCGTCTCGCCCCGGTACCTCTCGGTGCTGTGCCTGACCTACCGGGACCTCACGGACAAGGGGGTGCAGGCCCCGGTGCCCTGGCTCGCCGAGCACCTCGACCGCCGCTCCGAGACCGTGAAGGACCACCTCAAGAAGGCCCGCCGGGACGGCTACCTCACGTCCCGCGCGGGCCGGGCCGGCGGCGCACTGGGCGACCGGGCGGCGGAAGTGCTGGCGACACTGGACGGGGTGCCGCCGGCCGCTGCCCCGTGATCCGCGCACCGGGCGGGGGGCGGCGTTCCCCCGCAAGCGCTGCCCGCGCACCGGGCGGGGACGGCGTTCCCTCGCAAGCGCTGCCCGCCGCACGGGGCAGGGACGGCGTCGCCCGCGAGCGCCGCCCCCGCCCGGCTCGGCCGTCCCCCGCCCGTCCCACCCCCTCGCGATCGAGGGGCTCAGGGACTCAGGGACTCAGCACGGTCGCACGGGGTTCGTCTCGCTGTAGACGTCGCTGTCCTTCATCCAGCCCACCCGCCCGTTGTCCGCCTTGGTGAGCAGCCAGCGGTTGGGGTGCGGGCCACCGCCGCCCGTGGGGTCGGCCTCCAGGCGGCAGGTGAACCAGGACGGGTTGGAGTGCATGTAGCCGACGATCGTGACGCTGTCGGCGGCCCAGACCGCCGCGCCGCGCTTGTTGTTGCACCACCACTTGCCGCCACTGTGCCAGCAGGGGGCAGCGGCCTGTCCCTTCGCTGCGGCGGGCGTGTGCGGGGCGGCGGCCCGGGCGGCCGTGCCGAGGCCGGTGGCGGCGAGGACGAGTCCTGCGGCGACGGTGGCCGCGGCGATGCGGATGCGGTGGGTCATGACGTTCTCCCTGGGTTCCTTCGACGGATGCTCGGTACCGAAGACCTTGCACCGGTTCGGCCGGGGCGCACCCTGTTTCCTCGTTGCCCGTGCGCAGGGGCAACACCCGGGGAAACGTCCGGCCCGGAGCCGCGGCGGCCCACGCGTCCGCCGGCCCGGCGCGCCACGGCCCTCAGCGGGTCGTGGTGACCGTCCGCACCGCCGAGAAGTCCCCCCACTTCCCGTCCGGCAGCTTCGCGCGCAGGGCGACGCGGTAGCGGGTGCCGGGCGGTTCGGCGACGGTGAGCGTATAGGTCACCGGGCCGGGCGGCGGGGGCGCACCCCACACGAGGGTCGTCGCGAACTCGCCGTTCAGGTGGAGCTGGTACTCCTTCACCTCGCCCCCGGTGCGGGGTTGGGTCCAGCGCAGTACGAGGGTGCGCGCACCTCCTTCCGTCCCGGCGGTGACCGTCAGGCCGGTGGGCGCGGTGGAGGGTCCGCGCCCCGCGCCCGAAGGAGTCGTCAGGTCGAGGGAGTTGCTGTCCGGGGAGGAGTTCTCGGCGGCGTCACGGGCACGCACGGTGAAGGTGTAGACCGTGCCCGGCCGCAGCCCGTCGACCCGGGTGGTGGTCTCGGTGCCGGGGGCGCTGTGGATGCGTGAGTCCTCCTGGTAGACGTCGTAGGCGGTGACGGCGCCGCCCGCGTCCGTGGCGGCGCCCCAGGACAGGGTGACCGCGGTGCCGCCGGTCACGGTGCCTCGGAGGCCGGTGGGGGCGGTCGGCGGTGTGCGGTCGTCGGGGGCGGAGGCCCGGGTCTTCGCCGTGACGACGGCGCTCGGGTCGGAGAGGTTCCCCGCGGCGTCCTTGGCACGGACGGTGAAGTCGTACGTGCGGGAGGGGGCGAGGTGCTCGACGTCGACCATGGTCGTGGTCGCGGCGACGGTTCTGACCTTCCGGCCCTTCGCGTAGACCTCGTAACCCGTCACCCCCCTGTCGTCCGTGGCCGGGCTCCACATGACGTGGACGGAGGTGGCGCTGCCCGACTGGGCGGTGACTCCGGCGGGGGCAGCGGGCCGTGTGGTGTCGGGCGGCGGCTGGGCCTTCGCTCCGCCGCCGCATGCGGTCGTCGCGAGCAGGGGCAGCAGCAGGGCACAGGCCAACACGGTGCGAACGGTGGGGCGTTGCACGGCAGGACCTCTCATCCGTGGGGAGGACAGAGACAATGGTCCAGACCTGTATGCCACGGCCGGCTGTCGCAGGCAAGGGGATGCGCGCGCCCGGACCGGACAGGAGCGTTCCGGGCTCCGCCCACGCGCCTGCGCCGCCGCCCGCCGCCGCCCCGGCCCGCACCACCCGGCTGCCCGCCGCCCGCGCCGCGGGCCGACGGCTCAGCGGGTCGGCCGCTCCCCCGGCCCGTGACGCCGCGCGTGCCGTGCGCGGGCGGCCTCGTGGGCCTCGCGCAGCAGCCGTACGAGCGTGTCCGTCGTCCGCTCGGCGGGGTTGACGACGCAGATCCAGCTCTGCGCCCCGTACACCGGGTGCGGCAGCACGACGTCGGTGGCGGTGTGGTCGCGGGGGCGCCCGGGGCCGCGCGGGTCCTCCTCGGTGAGTGCGCGAAAGGTCGCGCGGTCGACCTGGACGTTCACCCGCCGGCGGTCGGCGGCGTCGAGGGCGGACGCGGTGTCGCCGGGGTGGTCGCTGGTGACGATCGTCGCGTAGGGCTGGGTGCGCCCGGGGACGCGGCCGTCGGGCGCGTAGTAGACGTACGCGTCGCCCCATGTGGGTTCGGGATGTGCGCTGCCGGGCTGCGGGGTGACGACCAGGACGCCGGGGAGCGCTCACACGGTGGCGAGCAGGTGTTCCATACTCATGGTTCAAGTCTCGGCTTCAAGTGCTTCTGTGGGGTTTGCCGGTGTCCGAGCGTGCTCTTCGTACCTCCGACGTGGCCCGCGTGTCGGGGTACTCGGTGCAGCAGGTGCGTGACCTGGAGCGGCTGGGCGTCCTGCCGCCCGCCGCCAGGTCGGCCAACGGGTACCGCGGCTACGCACCCGTCCACGTGCGGGCACTGCACGCCTACCGGGGGCTCGCGCACGCCATGGGCCCCGTCGACGCCCGCCGGCTGCTCGTCGAGCTGGGCGCGGGCACGCTCGCGGACGCGGCCGCCGCGGTCGGCGCCGTCCACGTCCGCCTCGCGCGCGAACGCGAGGAGGTGCTGCACGCCCAGCAGGCCCTGCGGGCCATCGGCGACGAGACGGGCGAGGACCCGCCGGAACACGAGGGCGACGCCATGACGATCACGGAACTCGCGGAGGCCCTCGGCGTCCGGACCTCGACCTTGCGCTTCTGGGAGGACGAGCGCCTCCTGGCCCCCGCGCGCGTGACCTCGCTGCGGGCCCGCCGGTACGGGCCCGACGCGGTCGCCGCGGCCCGGATCGTCGTGGCGCTGCGAGGCGCCGGTCACGGGATCCCCGCCGTGCGCGAGACGCTGCGCACCCTGCGCCGGGGCGGCGGGCTCGACGAGACCTCCCGCGTCCTGCGGGATCGCCTCGACCGGATCGCCGACCGCTCGGTGGCACTGCTCCGGGCGGGTTCGGACCTGGCGGCCGTGGTGACCCACCGCGCCGCGGCGGTCCACCGAACGGTGCAGTGCGCGGTCCTTCCGGCGGACGACGCCGCGCCGCCCCCGCGTTCCTAGGCTGGAGGCATTCCAGAAACGAAGGAGCCCCCCGGTGAGCCGTGCCACGAAGTATCTGATCGACGGAGCAGTGACGTTTCTCGTCGGCCTGGCGCTGAAACTGTTCGGCGGCGGGGTGGACGTTCCGTGGGTGACGCTGCCCAAGGTCGGGGTGGTCGTCATGGTCGTCGGCGCCGTGACGGTGGTCGCCGGGCTGTGGGAGCTGGCCCGCGGGGCGGCCGTCCGCAGGAACTGAGCCCGCGCCACCGACGCGATCCCGGCAGCCCTGGTCGGGTGGCTCTCAGCTGGTGAAGAAGTCGCTCACCTTGTCCGCGAACTGCTGCGGGTGGAGCTGGTGGATGCGGTGGCCGCCGGGAAGGGTGATCTGGGCGCAGTCGGGGATGCGGTCCGCCATCTCCGGCAGGTCGGACTGGTCCATCTCGCTGTCCGGGCCGCCGGTGATGATCAGGGTCGGGGCGACGATCTCACCGAGTCGCTCCAGCCACTCCTGGGGCGGGTCCGCGAGCTGGGCCTCGATCTCGGGGAGCGCGTTCTCGTCGTAGTCGACGGGGCCGTCCGCCGGACGGATGTCCTCCGCTCCCGCGAAGGGCGCCGGCGTCTCCTCCAGTACCAGACGCTCCACCCGGTCCGGGTACTCCTGGGCCAGCAGGTAGGCGACGACGCCGCCCATGCCGTGGCCGACCAGGCCGGCCCGGTCGATCTTGGCCTCCTCGATGAAGCCCAGGACGTCGTCCCGCATCAGTTCGAGGTCGTACTCGTCGGGCCAGTCGCTCTCGCCGTGGCCGCGCAGGTCCAGTGCGTGCACCCGCCACTCCTCGCCGAGGGCCTGCCCGACCTTCTCCCAGCTCGCGGCCGAGCTGCCGATTCCGTGCAGCAGGATTACCGGGTTGCCGTGCTGGTCGCCCCAGGAGCGGTATGCCATGCGCACGTCGCCCACGTCGACGACGGAGTGATCTTCCATGCCTCCGACGGTACAGGGACGCTCGCGGTGCCGGAGTCGTCGGGTGACGTCGAGGGGTGCCCGGGTGGGGCGGGCGGCGCTGGTCGGTCGCGCGGGCGCAGGGGTGGCCGCGGAGGCGACCGGTGTCCGATCGCCGGCCGCCGCCGAGCCGCCCGGCGGGCCGCCGGAGGAGCGCACGCGCGGGGAACCCGCAGCCGCGTCCGCCGTGGAAGGGGTACGGCGATCCGTACCGCGTCGGCTGACGCACCGTCACCGCGCGGTGCCCGTACGGGAATTCCGCACGGGCACCGTGACGTGACATCTGGTGAGGCCGCCGGGTCAGTGCGTGACCGCCCCCACCGGCTTGTCCCCCCGGTGGGTCATCTCCTCGCCCGGCTCCATCGGGGCCGTCACCTCGTCGTCGTCGGCGCGCTTGCCGATGTGGTTGAAGACGAGGTTGAGGACGACGGCCGCGAGACAGCCGGTGGAGATCCCCGAGTCCAGGATGATCTTCGCGGTCTCCGGGAAGTGGTGGTAGAAGGTCGGCGCGGCGATCGGGATGATGCCGACCGCCAGGGAGACGGCGACGATCAGCACGTTGTTGTCCTTCTCCAGGCCCGCCTTGACGAGCGTCTGGATGCCGCTGGCCGCTACCGAGCCGAAGAGCACGATGCCGGCACCGCCGAGCACCGGGCGCGGGACGACCGCGATCAGCGAGGCGGCTATCGGGCACAGGCCCATCAGGATGAGGAAGCCGCCGCCCGCCGCGACGACGAACCGGCTGCGGATCTTGGTCATCGCGACCAGGCCGATGTTCTGGGCGAAGGCGCTGCACATGAAACCGTTGAACAAGGGGCTGACGGCGGAGCCCAGGGCGTCGGCGCGCAGGCCGGCCGCGATGGTCTTCTCGTCGGCCGGGCGGTCGACGATCTCACCGAGGGCCAGCATGTCGGCCGTCGACTCGGTCATCGAGACGAGCATGACCACGCACATCGAGATGATCGCGGCGGCCACGAACTGCGGTGCCCCGAAGTGGAAGGGCGTCGGGAAGCCGACGATGCTCGCCTCGGTGACCGGCGAGAAGTCGGTGGCGCCGAACGGGATGGCGATGAGCGTGCCGATGACGAGACCCAGGAGTACGGCGATCTGCTTGATGAAGCCCCGGGTGAAGCGGCGCAACAGCAGGACGATCACCAGGGTGATGCCGGCCAGGCCGAGGAAGGTGGTCGAGCCGTAGTCCGCCGCCTCGGGGTCGGGGCCCTGGGCCCAGCCGAAGGCGACCGGCAGGAGCGAGACCCCGATCAGCGTGATGACCGTGCCGGTGACCACCGGCGGGAAGAAGCGGACCATTTTGGAGAAGAACGGCGCGGCGACGAAGCCGATCGCTCCCGCGACGATGATCGCGCCGAAGATGACCGGGAGCGCGTCCTCCTTGGACTGGCCGCCCGCGATGGCGAGCATCGGGGCGACTCCGGCGAAGGTCACGCCGTTGACGAAGGGGAGGCGGGCGCCGATGTTCCAGACGCCGAGCGTCTGGAGGAGGGTGGCGAGTCCGGCCATGAAGAGGCTGGCGCCGGTGAGGAAGGTGAGTTCCTTGCCGGACAGGCCGACGGCCGCGCCGACGATCAGGGGCGGAGCGACGACGCCGGCGTACATGGCGGCGACGTGCTGGAGGCCGGTCGTGGCGAGCTTCAGGGGAGGCATCCCCTGATCGACCGGGTGTTTCGTGAGGGACGTCTTCTCCTCGGCGGTGCTGTCCGTCGAAGAGCCTTGCGCGGTGAACCTGGGCGACTTGGCCACAGCGTCCTCCTGTCGTTTTCCAGTGCCGGGATTGACACGTGCTTCGGGGAGGTGGTGCGCGATGCAAGGTGCTGGTGGTGCGAAGGTGTTGCAAGGTGCCCGTACTGCTGCTGTGTTGCTGTGCCGTTCGCCCGGATACGCCGGACCGCCCCGGGGGCGTGAAGGTTTGGGCCACGCCCCCGGGAACGGCTCCTGAGCAGCCCGCTCGGCTGCTCAGTTCCGGCCGGGAGCCGTCCCTCCCGGCCGGAATTCTCTGTGCTCGGGCCATGGCCCGAGCGTTCAGTGGTACGAGGCGACCCGCCGTCGTCAGCGCGGCTGCGCGGCGACCCGCGCGAGGCGCTGCGCCTCGTCGCGCGCGCTGCGGGCGATGGTGTCCTCGTCCACCGTGGTCAGGTGGCTGTCCTCGACCACGGGCAGGCCGTTGACGAGGGACAGGGTGACCGGGGCCGCCGCGCCGAGGACGAGGGCGGTGACCGGATCGGCGATGGTGGAGTGGCCGAGTCCGTCGACCTTCCACATCACCAGGTCCGCGAGTTTTCCGGCTTCGAGCGAGCCGATCTGGTCCGCGCGGCCCAGGACTTGGGCGCCTCCGAAGGTGCCGAGGCGGAGCGCCTGGCGGGCGTTGAGGGCCCGCTCGCGGTGCTCGGGGTGGAGGCGGTTGATGAGGAGCGCGTTGCGCAGTTCGGTGTGGAGTTCGCCGGACTCGTTGGACGCGGTGCCGTCGACGCCCAGGCCGACCGGGACGCCGGCCCTCAGCATGTCGGGGACGCGGGCGATGCCCGCGGCGAGGCGGGCGTTGGAGGAGGGGCAGTGGGCGACGCCGGTGCCGGTACGGGCGAAGGCGGCGATGTCGGAGTCGTTCATGTGGACGCAGTGGGCCATCCACACGTCGGCGCCGAGCCAGCCCGTCGACTCGAAGTAGTCGGTGGGGCCCATGCCGAACAGTTCGTGGCAGAACTTCTCCTCCTCCACCGTCTCGCTGCCGTGGGTGTGCAGCCTGACCCCCTTGCGGCGAGCCAACTCAGCGCCCTGCCGCATGAGTTCGGTGGACACGGAGAACGGCGAGCACGGTGCGACGGCGATCTGGGTCATGGAGTCGAAGGACGCGTCGTGGTGCGCGTCGACGGTCGCCTCGGTGGCGGCGAGCGCGCCGTCGAGGGTCTCGACCGCGAAGTCCGGCGGCAGGCCCCCGTCGGACGCGCCGCGGTCCATGGAGCCGCGGGCGAGGGTGAACCGTACGCCCATGTCCTTCGCCGCGCCGATGATCGCCGAGGAGAGGTCGCCGGAGCCCTCGGGGAAGACGTAGTGGTGGTCCATGGCGGTGGTGACGCCGCCGCGGGCCATCATCGCCAGGGACCCCCGGGCGGCCGCCGTCACCATCTGCTCGTCGATCCGCGCCCAGGTCGGGTACAGCGCGACGAGCCAGTCGAAGAGGTTGTGGTCGGTGGCCAGGCCCCGGGTGATCCACTGGTAGAAGTGGTGGTGCGTGTTGATCAGGCCGGGAGTGACGAGGTGCCCCGTGCCGTCGACGCGGCGGACCACGTTCTCCAGACCCGCGGGTGCCGCGCCCGCGCCGATGGACTCGATCCGGTTGCCCGCGACGACGACGTGGCCGGACGCGTATTCCGTGTCCTGGGCGTCGACGGTCGCGATCGCGCAGTTCTCGATGACGATGCGTGAGACCTCTGGCGAAGCTTTTGCTGCCGGTGCTGCCATGGGGCTGTTTCCTTTACCTCTGTGTGTATCGGGCACGGCAGGACCCTAGGAGGATTTGAGTGCCGCGGCGGTGGCGGGAACACGCCTGTCGCGGGTGCCGAGGTGGTGGAAGAACAGGTTGAGCAGGACCGCGGCCAGTGCGCCCGCGCTGATGCCGGAGCCGAGCACGGTCTGCGCCCAGGCCGGGAAGTCCGCGTAGAAGGTGGGCGCGGCGAGCGGGACGATGCCGGCGCCCAGCGCCACCGCGACGAGGATGATGTTCGAGCTGTCGTCGAGTCCGGCCTCGGAGAGGGTACGGATGCCGCTCACCGCGATCGAGCCGAAGAGGACGATTCCCGCGCCGCCCAGCACGGGCATCGGCACCATGGAGACGACCGCGCCCAGCACCGGGAAGACCCCGAGGAGGAGCAGGGCCCCGCCGGCCACCGCGACGACGTACCTGCTGCGCACGCGCGTCAGGGTGACGACGCCGACGTTCTGCGCGAAGGCGCTGGTCGGGAAGCCGCCGAAGACCGGGCCCACGAGGGTCGCGATGCCGTCGGTGCGCAGGCCCCGGGTGAGGGTCCTGCCGTCGCAGTCGCGTTCGCAGATCTTGCCGAGGGCGAGCATTCCGGCCGAGGACTCGGTCATCAGGACGAGCATCACGATGCACAGCGAAAGGATCGCGGCGGGCTGGAACTCGGGGGCGCCGAAGGCGAAGGGGGTGGGCAGCGCGGCGACCGGGGCGTCCTTGAGTCCGCTGAAGTCGGCCAGGCCGAACGGGATCGCGGCGAGTGTGCCCACCAACATCCCGAAGAGAAGCGCGACTTGTTTGACGAAGCCCTTGCCGAACCGCTGGATGAGCAGGATCACGAGGAGCGTGAAGGCGGCGAGCGCGAGGTACTTCATGTCGCCGAAGTCGGCGGCCTCCTTGTCGCCGCCCTGCGCCCAGGCGACCGGGACCGGCATCAGGGTGACGCCGATCAGGGTGATGACCACGCCGGTGACCAGTGGCGGGAAGAAGCGCAGCAGCTTGCCGAAGAAGGGGCCCACGGCCAGACAGAACACTCCGGCGACCATCACCGCGCCGTAGATGGCGGGGAGTTGACGGCCGGGGGCGCTGGTCTCCGCGATCGCGAGCATCGGGGCGATGCCCGCGGAGGACGCGGCGTTGACGAAGGGCAGCCGGTTCCCGGCGAACTTCGTGAGACCGATGGTCTGGAGGATCGTGGCGAGTCCGGCGATCAGCAGGCTCGCGGCGATCAACCGGGTCATGCCGGCGGCGTCGAGACCGCAGGCCTGGCCGATGATGAGCGGAGGGGTGACGACGCCCGCGTACATGGCGGCGATGTGCTGGAGCGCGGCGGGGACGAGCCGCTTGGCGGGGAGCTTCTCGTCCACCGGGTGCACGGGGTCGAGCAGGTCGGCCGGCTCTGCCGGCGGCGAGGGCTTCGCGCGGGACGCTCCGGAGGACTTCCCGGACTTCTTCGCGGAGTGCTCCGCGGGGGACTTCTCGGTGGAACGCGGGCCTTCTGTTGCCGGCCCCTGTGCGGGCTGTGCCATGGGTGTTCGTTCCCTCCGGTCCGTCCGGGCCGTGCTCTACCGCCGTAGAGCACGGCCCGGACGCGACCGCGTCAGAGGTTGGTCATGTCGACCGGGATCTGCGGCTCGACTCCGTCCCGCAGGATGGTGGCCTCGATGAGGCCGTACGGGCGGTCGGCGGCGAAGTAGACCTCGTTGTCGTTCTTCAGACCGAACGGTTCGAGGTCGACCAGGAAGTGGTGGTTGTTGGGCAGCGAGAAGCGGATCTCGTCGATCTCGCTCCGGCTGTTGATGACCCGTGCACCCATCTGGTAGAGCGTCTGCTGGAGCGAGAGGGAGTACGTCTCGGCGAATGCCTGCAGGATGTGCTTCTTGGCCTGCTCGTACGACTTCTCCCAGTTGGGCATCCGCTCGTCGTCGCTGGTCCAGCTGTAGCGCCAGGCCGCGGAGACGTCGGTGCACAGGATGCGGTCGTACGCCTCCTTGAGCGTCGTGTACTTGTCCTTGACGTAGCCCCAGAACTCCGAGTTGGTGGAGTTCATGACCGTGAGGTCCTTCAGGCCCGAGATGATCTCCCACTTCTCACCGTCGAAGGTGATCTGCGTGGTGCGCAGTTCCTGGCCCTTGCGGGCGAAGGAGTGGTTGACCTCGTCGGACCCGATGAACTTGGAGTTGTTGTCCGAGGTCGCGATGCGCTCCCAGGCGAACTCCTCGATCCGGATGCGGGCGCGCTTGATCGGCTCCTGCGAGGTCACGAAGTGACGGGCGAGGTGGATGCCGAACTGCTCGGCGGACTCGATGCCGTGCTCCTTGGCGAACGCGTACACCGTGTTCTTGGTGGTGTCCGTCGGCAGGACGTTGGCGTTCGAGCCGGAGTAGTGGACGTCCTCCATGTCGCCGGAGAGGGCGACGGAGACGTTCAGGTCCTTGATGTGGTGGGTGTCGCCGTCCCGCGTGATCTTGACGACGCGGTTTTCGGCTTTGCCGTACTGGTTCTGGCCGAGAATGGTGGGCATCGGTGCTAGCTCCCTCGGTATACGGAGTAGCCGAACGGGTTGAGCAGCAGCGGTACGTGGAAGTGTTCGCCCGGTACGACGGCGAAGGTGATCGCCACTTCCGGGAAGAACGCGCCGCTGTCCCTTACGCGGGGGGCGTCCTGCTGAGCCTCGGCTTCGGTCTTGCTCGTGTGTGCGCTGTGCTTGTTCGCGAAGTAGGTCTCGGTCTCGAAGTCGAGCCGGACGTGGGTCGTCCCTTCCGGCAGGGCCGGGAGGTCCTTGCAGCGCCCGTCCGCGTCGGTCTTCGAACCGCCGAGCGTCACCCACTCGGCGTCGCCGCCGCTGCGGGCGGTGAGCGTGATGGCGACGCCCTCGGCGGGGCGGCCGACGCTGGTGTCCAGGATGTGGGTGGACACCGAGGCGGTGGTTGCGGTGCTCATCAGTGCTTCTCTTCCTGTTCCACGGGCGACTCCACGAGACGGGTCAGCCGGATACGGTTGATCTTGCCCAGTTCGGTGCGGACGACCTCCCGCTCCGCCTCGGGCGAGTTCTCGATCCGGGTACGCATCGCGTCACGCATCTGCTCACCGGTGGCGCCGGTGGCGCAGATCAGGAAGACGTGCCCGAACCTCTCCTGGTACGCCAGGTTCAGTTCGAGCATCTCGGCCTTGAGTTCCTCGGAGGCGCCGGCCATTCCGCGCTGCTCGCGGGAGGAGGTCGGGTCTCCGGGCTTCGGGCGGCCGATGGGCGGGTGTCCCGCCATCGCTTCGGAAAGGTCCTCGGCGGTGAGTTCCGCGAGGGCGGCGTCACTGGCGAGGAACAGGTCTTCCGCGTGTGCGTACGGGCGCTGGGCGACGAGCCTGCCCCCCCACGCCGAACTGGCACACACCTCGTGGAGTGCGGCGCGGGCCGCGCTCTCGGGGAGGGTGTTGAACCGGGAAAGGCCCGGTGTCTGGACCGAAGTCACGGGAACCTCCGTGGCCTTGTGCTGGACGGGCTGCGCATAGCTAACGCCCTGAACAACTGGACGTCAACAGTTTGTTGAAAGTTCGCGAAGACAAGGGCCGCCGCCCGCTGATGCGGGCGACGGCCGGGCAAAATGATCGATCAAAAACGGGTGACGCACCCCCGCACAGCGGGCCGACTAGTCCCCCTTGGCGGTGTTTTCCCTGTTCAGGTAGTTGTAGACGGTGAAGCGGGACACGCCGAGCGCACCCGCCACGGTTTCCACACCGTGCCGCACGGAGAAGGCACCGCGTGCCTCCAGGGTCCGTACGACCGACTGCTTGGTCTTGCGGTCCAGCTCGGAAAGTGGCATCCCGTGCCCGCGCTCCAAGGCCGCCAGGATGTGGTCGAGGGAGTCCGAGAGCTGCGGCAGCCGTACGGCGACGACGTCCTCGCCCTCCCAGGCGAGCACCACGTCGTCGCGGCCGGCCCTGCCCGGCTCCAGCAGCTCGGCGCCCATGGCGTCGACGAGCGGCTTGACCGCCGTGACCAACGGGTGGTCTCCGGGTTCCGTCACTTCTTCTCGCCCTCCCCGATCACATTGACCTGCAACGAGACCCGGGTCGCTCCGGCGGCGAGGGACTTGCGCAGCAGCGCGTCCACCGCGGTGAGCACCGCGTCCGCACCGCCTTCCGCGGTGTTGCCGAAGGGGCCCACGTCGACGGCGTCCAGCTCGGCCGCCTGGATCACCTCACGGGCGGCCACCGCATGCGGCGGCGCCTCGTCGAGATCGAAGGGCTCGGTCGTGAACTCCACTCTCAATCGCACGCGCTCAACCTACTGGGCACCGGACGAATTGCGGGAGCCCCTCTTGACAAGAGCGGCGCCTCAACTGCAACCTTCCATCAGGCAGAAAGAAACTTCCGCGATACGGAAGGAGGCCGAACACCTCATGGGCTATTCGGACCACCGCTTCGATGTGAACCTCTCGATCCTCTTCACGGAACTCCCGCTCCTGGAGCGGCCCGCGGCAGCTGCCGCGGCCGGCTTCACGGCGGTCGAGCTGTGGTGGCCCTGGATCGAGACCCCGACCCCCGAGCAGGCCGAGCTCGACGCCCTGAAGAAGGCGCTCGACGACGCCGGCACCCAGCTGGTCGGCCTCAACTTCTACGCCGGCCGGCTCCCGGGCCCCGACCGCGGCGCGCTCTCCGTCCCCGGCGAGGAGTCCGACCGCTTCCGCGCCAACATCGACGTCGCGGCGGACTTCGCCGCCTCGGTCGGCTGCAAGGCGCTCAACGCGCTCTACGGCAACCGCGTCGAGGGCGCCGACCCGCAGGTCCAGGACTCCCTGGCGCTGGAGAACCTGGTACTGGCGGCCCGCGCGGCCGACCGGGTCGGGGCGATCCTGCTGATCGAGGCCCTGAACAAGCCGGAGTCTCCGCTCTACCCGCTGGTGGACGCACCGTCCGCGGTCGAGGTCGTCGACAAGGTCAACGCGGCGACGGGACTGGGCAACGCCAAGTTCCTGCTCGACCTCTACCACCTGTCGATGAACGGCGAGGACCTGAACCAGGTCATCGACGCCTACGCGGACAGGACCGGTCACGTGCAGATCGCCGACAACCCGGGCCGCGGGGCGCCGGGCACCGGCGACCTGGACCTCACCGACCTGCTCGGGCGCCTGAAGAAGGCCGGTTACCAGGGCTGGGTCGGCCTGGAGTACAAGCCGGGCGACCGCCCGAGCGCCGAGGCCTTCGAGTGGCTGGACAAGCCGCTCCGCGCCGGCAACTGAAACTTTTCGACACGGTTTTTTGAGAGAGGCAGCACCCTCATGAGCACGCTTCCCACGATCGGCTTCATCGGTCTCGGCATCATGGGCTCCCCCATGGCCGAGAACCTCCTGAAGGCCGGCTACGACGTCACCGGCTACACCCTGGAGCAGGCCAAGATCGACCGCCTGGTCGCCGCCGGCGGAAAGGGCGCGTCCTCGATCGCCGAGGCCGTACGGGACGCCGACGTCGTCATCACCATGGTGCCCGCTTCGCCCCAGGTCGAGGCCATCGCGTACGGCGAGGACGGCATCCTGGAGAACGCGAAGTCCGGCACCCTGCTGATCGACATGTCCTCGATCACCCCGCAGACCTCGGTGGACCTCGCGAAGGCCGCCGCGGAGAAGGGGATCCGCGTACTGGACGCCCCGGTCTCCGGCGGCGAGGCGGGCGCGATCGAGGCCGTCCTGTCCATCATGGTCGGCGGCGAGCAGGCGGACTTCGACGCCGCCAAGCCGGTCCTGGAGGCTCTGGGCAAGACGATCGTGCTGTGCGGCCCGCACGGCTCCGGCCAGACGGTGAAGGCCGCCAACCAGCTCATCGTCGCGGTCAACATCCAGGCGTGCGCCGAGGCCGTGGTCTTCCTGGAGAAGTCCGGCGTGGACCTCAAGGCCGCGCTCGACGTCCTCAACGGCGGCCTGGCCGGCTCCACGGTCCTGACCCGCAAGAAGGACAACTTCCTGAACCGCGACTTCGCGCCGGGCTTCCGGATCGACCTGCACCACAAGGACATGGGCATCGTCACCGACGCCGCCCGCAACGTCGGTGCGGCACTGCCCGTCGGCGCGGTGGTCGCCCAGCTGGTCGCCTCGCTGCGCGCCCAGGGCGACGGCGGCCTGGACCACTCGGCCCTGCTGCGCGCGGTCGAGCGTCTGTCCGGCTCGCAGGTCTGAGCCGACGGCTCGCCCGACGCCCACGCTCTCCCCGCCCCACCCTCAACGCCCGTTTCCACCGGGCGCCTTGATCTCCGGGCTGCGGCGGCGCTGACACCTGTCCTGTCGCGCCCAGGCGCCGCCGCGGCCCGGGTCCCACCTCTGCTCGACCCGGTTCACCCGCACCACCTTTAAATTCAACAAACTGTTGACGCCGCGTTCTCCGCGTACTTACGCTCCTCACGCCGCCAGCAGCTCCCGCAGGAAGGTCCCAAGGTCACCATGTCGAAGCGTGTGCTCACGACCGAGTCAGGCGCCCCGGTCGCCGACAACCAGAATTCCGCCTCCGCCGGTGTCGGTGGCCCGCTCCTCCTCCAGGACCAGCACCTGCTGGAGAAGCTCGCCCGGTTCAACCGGGAGCGCATCCCGGAGCGTGTCGTGCACGCCCGCGGTTCCGGCGCCTACGGCTACTTCGAGGTCACCGACGACGTCACCGGCTTCACCCGCGCGGCCTTCCTCAACGAGGTCGGCAAGCGGACCGAGACGTTCATCCGCTTCTCCACCGTCGCCGACAACCTCGGCGGCGCGGACGCGGTCCGCGACCCGCGCGGTTTCGCGCTGAAGTTCTACACCGAAGAGGGCAACTACGACCTCGTCGGGAACAACACCCCGGTGTTCTTCATCAAGGACCCGATCAAGTTCCCGGACTTCATCCACTCGCAGAAGCGCGACCCGTTCACGGGCAAGCAGGAGCCGGACAACGTCTGGGACTTCTGGGCGCACTCTCCCGAGGCGACGCACCAGATCACCTGGCTGATGGGCGACCGCGGCATCCCCGCCTCGTACCGCCACATGAACGGCTACGGCTCGCACACCTACCAGTGGACGAACGCCGAGGGCGAGGCCTTCTTCGTCAAGTACCACTTCAAGACGAACCAGGGCATCCGCTGCCTGTCCTCGGAGCAGGGCGCGGAGATCGCGGGCAAGGACGCCAACTCGCACCAGACGGACCTGCTCCAGGCCATCGAGCGCGGCGTGAATCCGTCGTGGACCCTGTACGTCCAGATCATGCCGGCGGCGGAAGCGGCCGACTACCGCTTCAACCCGTTCGACGTGACGAAGGTGTGGCCGCACGCGGACTACCCGCTCCAGCGCGTGGGCCGTCTGGTCCTCGACCGGAACCCCGACAACGTCTTCGCCGAGGTCGAGCAGGCCGCGTTCTCCCCGAACAACTTCGTTCCGGGCATCACCGCCTCGCCGGACAAGATGCTCCAGGGCCGCATGTTCGCCTACGCCGACGCGCACCGCTACCGCCTGGGCGTCAACCACACCCAGCTGCCGGTGAACGCGCCGAAGAACGCGCCCGCCGACAACTACGGCCGGGACGGCTTCTACGCCACCCGCTACGGCTCGCGCCACGACAAGAACTACGAGCCCAACTCGTACGACGGCCCGACGCAGACGGACGCCCCGCTGGGCGCCCCGCGCGAGGTGTCCGGCTGGACGGGCACGTACACGTACGCCGAGCACGTCAAGGACGATCACTTCTTCCAGGCCGGCGAGCTCTACCGGCTGATGTCCTCCGACGAGCAGGCCCGCCTGATCGCCAACATCGCCGGCGGCCTCTCGCAGGTCTCCCGCGACGACGTGGTCGAGAAGAACCTCGCCCACTTCCACGCCGCCGACCCCGAGTACGGCAAGCGCGTCGAGGAAGCGGTCCGCGAGCTGCGCGAGAACCAGTAACTCCCAGACTGCGGGGAGTTCCTGACGGGAGGTCAGGGACTCGCCGCTGTCCGCACCGACGGCCCGAATGAGGGGTGGCCGTCGAGACGGACACGAACGAGGCCCGCGGTGGCGTGCGAGCCAGTGCGGTGGTCAAGGTTGACCGGGTCCTCCTTCTTGCCTGAGAGGAGGTGGGTCCGGCAGCTCATCGCCGCCACCGCGGCCTCATTCGCACTTCCCTCCCCGCAAGGGCGTGGAACACGGAACTCCTCCGTGCTCCACGCCCTTTTCGTGGTTCGGGGACGTGCGCAGTCCGGTGGTGCACACACCCTGCGTTGCACGGGAACGCGCGCAGAACACGCGCATTCCCGTGGCGCGACGCCCGAGGCTCCTGCGCCCCGCGGCCGGCAAGCCCGCCCGTCCCCGAGACCCCCGGCGGGGCCCGGCCCTCCGCGATACGCCTCGCTCGGACCGCGCAGCCCGGGCACCTTGGGCGGCGGGGCCGCCCCCCGGGGCGCTGTGGTACCTCCCTGCACGCGTGGAGCCGAGTGCTTGGGAGCAGGCGGGCAAGGGGCGGCCCCCACCGGACGTGCACCCCGCAGCCCTACGCCGGGCCGCACCGCACACGTACGTCCACCCCCGCCGTACCGCCCCGCCCTGCCCTCTGTCCTGCCCCTGCGCCCCTGTGGGGGAGGCGCGTGCAGGCAGCGGCGCGGGCGCAGCCCCGCCCCGGCTACGGCATAAGCCCCGCCCCGGCCCGCCCCGGCTAAGGCATGCAGGAGGGGCCGGCACCGCCTCTCGGCGATACCGGCCCCTCCACTCGCCCAGCAGGGCGAGAACAACGTCCGGACGTCAGACCTTCAGCGCCCGCACCGCCGTCGGCGCGTGACCCGCCTCCGTGGCCAGCTCCTCGAACTCGTTGATGGCATCGATCTGGGCGCCCATCGAGATGTTCGTGACCCGCTCCAGGATCGCTTCCACGACCACCGGCACCCGGAATTCCGCGGCCAGCTTCTTCGCCTCCTCGAAGGCGGGCAGCAGCTGGTCCGGCTCGGTCACCCGGATCGCCTTGCACCCCAGGCCCTCGGCGACCTTGACGTGGTCGACGCCGTAGACACCGAGTTCGGGCGAGTTGATGTTCTCGAACTCCAGGTTGACCTGGAAGTTGATGTCCAGGTTGCGCTGCGCCTGGCGGATCAGACCCAGGTACGCGTTGTTCACCAGGACGTGCACGTACGGGATCTGGTGCTGTGCGCCGACCGCCAGCTCCTCCAGCATGAACTGGAAGTCGTAGTCGCCGGACAGGGCGACCACCGGCGTCTCGGGGTCGGCCGTGGCGACGCCGAGCGCCGCCGGGATGGTCCAGCCGAGCGGGCCGGCCTGGCCGCAGTTGATCCAGTGCCGGGGCCGGTAGACGTGCAGCATCTGCGCGCCCGCGATCTGCGAGAGGCCGATCGTGGTCACGTACCGGGTCTCGGGGCCGAACGCGCGGTTCATCTCCTCGTACACGCGCTGCGGCTTCATGGGCACGTTGTCGAAGTGCGTGCGCCGCTGGAGGGTGGCCTTGCGCTCCTGCGTGGACGCGGCCCACTCGCTGCGGTCGGGCAGCTTGCCGGCCGCCTTCAGCTCGCGCGCGACCTCCACGAACAGCGTCAGGGCCGCCTTCGCGTCGGACGGGATGCCGTAGTCCGGCGCGAAGATCTTGCCGATCTGGGTCGGCTCGACGTCGACGTGGACGAACTTCCGCCCCTTGGTGTAGACGTCCAGGCCGCCGGTGTGGCGGTTGGCCCAGCGGTTGCCGATGCCGAGGACGAAGTCGGACTCCAGGAAGTTCGCGTTGCCGTAGCGGTGCGAGGTCTGGAGGCCGACCATGCCGGCGTTCAGCTCGTGGTCGTCGCCGAGGATGCCCCAGCCCATGAGGGTGGGGACCACGGGCGTGCCCGTCAGCTCGGCGAACTCCACCAGCAGCTCGGAGGCGTCGGCGTTGATGACGCCGCCGCCCGCGACGATCAGCGGGCGCTGCGACTCGTTCAGCATCGAGAGGGCCTTCTCGATCTGCTTGCGGGTCGCGGCGGGCTTGTAGACCGGCAGCGGCTCGTACGTCTCCGGGTCGAACTCGATCTCGGTGAGCTGCACGTCGATCGGCAGGTCGATGAGGACCGGGCCGGGCCGGCCGGAGCGCATCAGGTGGAACGCCTCCTGGAAGACGCCCGGCACCTGCGCAGCCTCCAGCACGGTGGTCGCCTTCTTGGTGACCGGCTTGGCGATCGAGGAGATGTCGACGGCCTGGAAGTCCTCCTTGTGGATCACCGCGGTCGGCGCCTGGCCGGTGATGCACAGGATCGGGATCGAGTCGCCGATCGCCGAGTAGAGGCCGGTGATCATGTCGGTGCCGGCCGGTCCTGACGTACCGATGCAGACGCCGATGTTGCCGGGCTGCGTACGGGTGTAGCCCTCGGCCATGTGCGAGGCGCCCTCGACGTGCCGGGCGAGGGTGTGCTTGATCCCGCCACCGGCTTCGAGGGCCTTGTAGAAGGGGTTGATCGCCGCGCCGGGCACGCCGAACGCGTGGCTGACGCCTTCGCGCTTGAGGATCTCAACAGCTGCTCGGGCAGCGGTCATACGGGGCATCGGGAACTCCTGCTTCAGGCTTGTTTTCCGTAATGCGGAAGTACTGTTCTGCTATGTGGAAGCAACATAGGATGCGAGGGTGGCGGCGTCAAGAGAGGCGTCCATGGTTCGGGCACCCCGGGCGGTCCGGCGGACCGTCTCGGGACATGGACAGAAAAGAGCCGAAGTGGCTGCCAAGCGTTCACCGTTGGTGTGACCATGGATGACACAGCGCATCAGCCGTTCACGCGTTCACGGCCCGGCTGCTCCTCGCCGTGCCGTCGCACCGGAACCCAGTGCCGGAGGTCGCCCCATGGGAAGCAGCGTGCCGGTGCGGTGCCCGGCCTGCGGCCGTGCCCACACGTACGTACCGTCCGTCTTCCCCTGCGCGTGCGGCGCACCCCTCGCCCCGCCGCTCTTACGCGGCGCACCACCGCAACCGATCACGCACCGCACCTGGACGGACTCCTGGGTGACGGTCCGCTGCCCGTCCTGCGGCCGCCACGATCAGTGGCCGCAACCGGAGCTGGGCTGCGGCTGCGGCGCGGTGCTGCGCATCCCGGTACGTCCCGCGCCGACCCTCTCGATGCGCGGCACGGAGACTCCGGGGCCCGCACCGGGCCCGTCCGCGCACCCGCACTCCCCCGCCGACGGCGACCCCGGCCGCGCGGGGCGACATCCCGCCCCCCGCAACCCGCTGCACCCCGGCAGCCCGCACAGCCGCGACGCCCCGGTCTCCCCCGAGGGGGCCTCCCCCGGAGGCTGGGCCCGGCCCGGCGCCACGGCCCCCCGCACCCCGCCCGCCCGTCCTCCCTTCCGGCCGCTGACCATCCGTACCGCCCGTGACGCCGTCACCGCCGCCGCCCTGTACCTCAAGTGGCTGGGCTTCCGGGACATCTTCCAGTCGCCCGAGCACCCGGCCTCCGGCATCGACCTGCGCGCCCGCGGCCTGGTCGCCCAGGTGGATCCGCGTACCGAGCCGTCCACCCTCCGCGACGTGGAGTGCCTGTGGCTGCACGGGCTCAACGCGTCGGCCGTGTCCGTGTTCTTCTCGCTCACCGGCTACGCCCCGGAGGCACGGGCCCGCGCGGAGGACCTCGGGGTGCCGCTCTTCGTCATGGACCTCACCGGCACTCCGCAGCCCGCCAACAGCGCGGCGGACGAACTGATCGGCACCGGCGTCTGAAGCTTCCCCGGGAGCAGCGGCGAGGCGGGCGCCCGGGGGAGAATGCCTCCATGCCCATCCGCCGCGCCGCCGCCGAGGAACTGTCCCTGCTCCAGGACATCGAGCGTGCGGCGGGCGAGCCGTTCCGCGCGCTCGGCATGCCGGAGATCGCGGACGACGACCCGCCTCCGCTCGATCTGCTCCGTACGTATCAACTGGCGGGACGCGCTTGGGTGTTCAGCGGGACACGGGACGGCCGACCGGACGGATACCTGATCTGGCAGGAGGTGGACGGCGGTGCGCACATCGACCAGGTGTCGGTGCATCCCCGCGCCGCCCGCCGTGGCGTGGGCCGCGCGCTCATCGACCACCTGGGGAGGGAGTCGGGGGCGGCGGCCCTGACCCTGACCACCTTCGCGGAGGTGCCGTGGAACGCCCCGTACTACGCGCGGCTCGGCTTCCGCACGCTCACCGGTGCCGAACTCACCGAAGGGCTGCGGAGGATAGTCTCGGAGGAGGCGTCCGCGGGCCTCGACCGCTGGCCCCGGGTGTGCATGCGGCGCACCACGTCGCCCGCTCCCTAGTCGGCGCAAGCAGCCTGTGTGCGTCAGCAGTTGATGTGCCATCAAGTCCGTACGACCGCGCGGGGTCGGTGTGGAGAAGATCAACACACCATGGTCGAGCCACGGCCTGCGCAGCGTCAGTCCCCGCACCCGGCTCCCCTGCCCGCCGTGGTTCGGGACGTCGTCGATGCGGTGCTTGCGATCGCGTCCACGTCACGGCTTGACTGCCCACATGCCTTTGCACTGGAAGCTCGTCATCGACTGCACCGACGCCCCCGCGCTCGCGGACTTCTGGGCCGCCGCCCTGGAGTACGAGGTGGAGGACCCCAGCCCGCTCATCGGGCAACTGCTCGCCGCCGGCCGTCTCGGCGAGGAGGCAGTCGTCGAGCATCACGGCCGCAGGACCTTCCGCGGATACGCCGGGATCCGCCACCCCGAGGACCCCTTCGACGCGACGAGCGGTGTGGGGGGCGGCCGTCGGCTGCTCTTCCAGGAGGTGCCCGAGTCCAAGTCCGCCAAGAACCGTCTCCATCTCGACGTGCACGGCGAACCCGGCGGCCTCGACAAGCTGGTGGCGAGGCTGGAGAGCCTGGGTGCGACACGCGTCCGCGAGGTCGACCAGGGTCCCGCCGGGCACTGGTGGCTCATGCGGGACCCTGAGGGCAACGAATTCTGCGCCGTGTGACGGCTTGACGCTGTCTGCGCCGCGCGAGTGCGCGGCGCAGACAGCGGCCGGGGCGCGTGCGGGACCCGGACGAGAGGCGCGTGCCGCCCACGACGGCACGCGCCCGGCAAACGGGACCCGGCACCGGCGTACGGGACTGGCGCCCGACGAGCGAGCCCCGACGCCCGACGAACGGCACCCCGGCGTACCGGACCCGGCACCCCGGCTGCCCCGGCACCCCGGCTGCCCGCTGCCCGCTGCCCGGCGTACGGGACTCGGTGTCCGGCCTCCTGGATCAGTTGATCTCGCGGGTCCTGCCGTTCCAGTACGGTTCGCGGAGCTTGAACTTCTGGATCTTCCCGGTGGCGGTGCGCGGGATCACGGGCCGGAACTCGACCGTGGTGGGCGCTTTGTAACCCGCGATGCGCGCCTTGCAGTGGGCGATGATGTCGGCCTCCTCGGCACTCGCTCCCTCCGCCAGGACGACCAACGCCTTGATGGTCTCGCCCCACTTGGGGTGCGGGACGCCGATGACGGCGACCTCGGCGACGGCCGGGTGGCTGAAGATGACGTCCTCGACCTCGATCGAGGACACGTTCTCGCCACCGGTGATGATGACGTCCTTCTTGCGGTCGGAGATCGTCAGGTGTCCGTCGGCCGGATCGAGAGTGCCGCCGTCGCCGGTGTGGAACCAGCCCCCTTCCAGGGCGTCGGCCGTCTCCTGCGGCTTCTCCCAGTACCCGTCGAGGACGACGTTGGAGCGGGCCAGGACCTCGCCCGAGTCCGCGATCCCGATCTTGACGCCCAGCGCGGGGATGCCGGCCCGGGACAGTTTGCGGGCGCGCTCCTCGGCGGGCAGGGACACGTCCGCGGGCTGGACGCGGTTGAAGGTGAGCAGGGGCGAGGTCTCGGTCAGGCCGTAGATCTGGGTGAACTCCCACCCCAGCTCCTCGTCCATCCGCTGGATCGTCCGGGTGGGTGGCGGCGCGCCCGCGCAGATCACCCGCACCCGGTCCCGCCCGGGTACCGGGCCCTGCCAGTCGGCGGCGGCGTCCAGCACCGCGTTCCAGACGGCGGGCGCACCGCACATCAGCGTGACACCGTGCTCGTCGACGCGGCGCAGGATCTCGGCGCCGTCGACCTTGCGCAGCACCACCTGCTTGGCGCCGAGACCGGCCATCACGAACGGCATCCCCCAGCCGTTGCAGTGGAACATCGGCAGGGTGTGCAGGTAGACGTCCCGCTCCCACGCCCGGGTGTGCAGGCCGAAGGTGAGCCCGTTGACCCAGATGTTGCGGTGTGTGAGCTGCACGCCCTTGGGGCGGGCGGTGGTGCCCGAGGTGTAGTTGATCGTCGCCGTCGCGTTCTCGTCGGGATGCGACCAGGGGCGCGGTTCGACTCCGTACCGCATCAGCTCGTGGTCGCTCTGCTCGCCGAGTACGAACCGGTGGCGGGCCTTCACGCCGCTCAGCACGTCGTCGAGTTCGGGGTCGACGAGGAGGACGGAGGCACCGCTCTGCTGCACCATGTAGTCGATCTCGTCCGGTTTGAGGCGGAAGTTGATCGGGACGCAGATCCGGCCGCTCATCGGTACCGCGAACAACAACTCAAGGAGCCGGGCGGAGTTGTGGCTGACGACGGCCACCCGCTCGCCCTCCCCGATGCCCAGTGCGTCGAAGCCCGCCTGCCAGGCACGGACACGGTCCCCGAGGCGCCCGTACGTGGAGACGGGTACGGGTGGGGCGGGCTGGTTCGGCTCGTCGACGATCCCCGGGCTCGCGGCGAAGCCCAGTTCGGCGCGGTCGAGGAAGTCGGAGATGGTCATCGGCGTCCGCATCGTGCACTCTCCCTGGTACCGGCTGTGGTCCTGACATCCTGTTTCAGACACCGGGATCCCACCACCCCGTGCCGAGCACGGAAAGATGCCACGGCCCCGTACCGGGCACGAGAGGGAAGAGTGCGCCGGCCCCCGGCCGGCGGCCCGCCGCCGCGTACGGCGCAGACGCGGAAAGCCACCGCACGCACCTGTGCCCGGGACCACCGGACGTGTCCTGCCCGTCCGCGCAACGGCGTTCCCCCGTCGCACGGTTGGAGCACGGCTACTGACCCTTGGTGCCGTAGAACTCACCGAAGCGCACGTCCTGCGAGGCCGCCGAGCTCAGCGTGGCGAGCGTCCGCGCCCCCTCCTCGCGCACTTCGGCGCGCCGGCCACGAGTGAGCGGAGCGAACGGCTCGATGGTGAGGGTGGCCCTGTCACCCTTCGCCGACTGCTCCAGCCGCCAGATCCCCGCGACGAGGCCGTCGACGAGGAGGATGCAGTACGTGAAGTTGCCGCACCAGGTGCGCCGCTTGTACTCGGGTGGCGCGACCCGGGTGCGGTCGGCGTGCGAGAGGACCAGGTTGTCGTACTCGGGCAGGAACCGCGGCGGGGCCGGGGTGTCGGCGTCGGGGCGGGGAGCGTCGGGAAGGTCGAACAGTTCCGTGCCGTGCTCGTCGCGGAAGACGAGGAGGCCGGGCCTGAGCCGTTCGAAGGCGGCACGCAGGCGGGTCAGTCCGCACCAGATCTGCATGTCCTTGACGGACGCGGGCCCGAAAGCGCCGAGGTAGCGGAGCACCGTGGAGTCCAGCAGGGCGGTGGTCTCCTCCGGCGAGGGCACGGGCTCGGGCCGCCCGAACCAGCTCCCTGAACTGGTCAGCGTGACCTGGCCGCTCTCGCCCCACAGGCCGCGCGGCGTGGTCTGGAGGAGGGGCAGCGTGCAGCGCGCGAGGGTCGCCAGGGCTCGCGGGTCGGCGTTTGGCCAGTGCTGTTGCAGCAGCTCGCGGAGTTCCTTCACGGGCCGGGGCCGTTCCTCGACGCATGCCCGCGCCAGCTTCGCGACCTCGTCGGGATCGACTCCCGGCGCCCGCTTGAGGAACATACGCAGCTCACGGTCGATCACCGGTTGGACGAGCGGGCGAAGGGCGAGGCAGTCGTCGGCGGTGAGCGTGTGGATCGTGGAGCGCATCGTCACGATCCGGGCGACCTCGCGCGCGGCCATCAGCTCGGACAGCTCGCGGGGCTCGAAGGCGTCGAGGCGGGCCGCGAGGGAGTAGTACGGCGGCTTGGTGTTCTGCGCCTGGAGCCCGACGAGGTGGTGCACGGCGTCCTTGGCCGGCATGGCGGCACGTTCAAGGAGAAGCTGGCGGGCCAGAGTGGCACGGTTGAGCGCGCGGCGGGAGAGGACGGGGGCGGAGCCGGCCTTCGCGGTGGTCGTCATACCGCGCACGGTACGACGCCTCGCGGACAGCTCCGGTCCGCATGACAGCGTCTGTCACCACGACGAGCAACGTACGCACGCTCCCGTCCCCGCACATGGCACGCCTCCCGGAGGGCGGACCACAGGGCGCGCGCGCCCGCCGTACCCGGCGCGGCGTCACACCTCCTCGCGCGGCCGTCCCGGATGCCCGTTCACCGCGCCCGAACCTTTTGTCCCGGATATCCTGCTTCGTGATCCGCCGCCGTGGACGCGCGAGCGCACGTACACGCGCACGAACGCCCACGCACGGACGCGACGAGGGAGGCGGCCACACCCATGGCAGCGAAGAAGCGCACGTGGCGCAGACAGCCCTCCCTGTCCCCACCGCCTCCCCCGGTGTCCGCTCCCCCGACCCCGCCGCGGCGCGAGGCGCACGACCATGTGAGCGTGGTGAACGCCGCGCTCTACCGCGACGGCATCCGCGTCTCCACACCGGACTCCCTCGCCGAGACCTTCCGCCAGTTGCGCGAGTACCGCGACGGCATGGCCTGGATCGGCCTGCACCGCCCGTCGGAGGAGGAACTCCACTCGCTGGCCGCCGAGTTCGACCTCCACCCGCTGTCCATCGAGGACGCCCTCGAAGCCCACCAGCGGCCGAAGCTGGAGCGGTACGGCGAGACGCTCTTCGTCGTCCTGCGCGCGGCCCGGTATCTCGACGCCCCGGAGGAGGTCGACTTCGGCGAACTGCACGTCTTCCTCGGCCACGACTTCGTCATCACCGTCCGGCACGGCGCGGCCCCCGACCTGTCCGCCGTGCGACGCCGGATGGAGGAGAGCCCGGACCTGCTCGCTCTCGGCCCGGAGGCGGTGCTGTACGCGATCCTCGACTCGGTGGTCGACGGGTACGCCCCGGTCGTGTCCGGCGTGCAGAACGACATCGACGAGATCGAGACCGAAGTCTTCCGCGGCGACCCCGAGGTGTCGCGGCGCATCTACGAACTCTCCCGCGAAATGGTGGAGTTCCAGCGCGCGACGCGCCCCCTGATCGGCATGCTGAACGGCCTGATGGCGGGCTTCACCAAGTACGGCACGGACGAGGAACTCCAGCGCTACCTGCGCGACGTCGCCGACCACGTCACGCACACCAGCGAACGCGTGGACGGCTTCCGCCAGGCCCTGACCGACATCCTCACCGTCAACGCCACGCTGGTCACCCAGCAGCAGAACGCGGAGATGCGCGCACTGGCGGTGGCCGGGTTCGAGCAGAACGAGGAGATCAAGAAGATCTCGGCGTGGGCGGCGATCCTCTTCGCCCCGACCCTCGTCGGCACGATCTACGGCATGAACTTCGACAGCATGCCCGAGCTGCACTGGACCCTCGGGTACCCGTTCGCGATTCTGCTGATGGCAGTGGTGTGCGTCAGCCTGTACGTCGTCTTCAAGAAGCGCGACTGGCTCTAGAAGGACGACGCGACGCCGCCCCGGCACCGACCGCCGGGCCGGCACCGACAGAACGAGCGGACGCGACGCACGCGGCGGGGGCGCACCCGGGTGTCCGGGCGCCTCCCCCGCCCTGCTGGTCAGGCGTCGGCGCCCTTCGCCTCCCGCCACTCGGTGACGTAGTCGTCGAAGATGGCGCGCAGGTGGTGGCCGATCTGGAGGTAGTCCAGGTCGTCGAGGTTGGCCAGGGAGGCGCGGACCGACCACTGGGGGCCGTCGAAACCGCCGCCGTTGAGGAGGACCACGGACGTCTGCTCGGCGAGGCGGAACAGCGGGTCGACCGGCTCGTAGTTCTGTTCCAGGAAGTCCGCGAACTCCTTGCCCTGGGTGCGTTCGGCCTCGGCGAGGAGGTCGAGCTCGATGTAGTACGCGGCCCGTGCGGGGTCCTCGGCGATCTTCATCTGGGCCCCTTCCAGGAGGAGTTGGAGCCTGCGCTGCACGATGGCGCGGATGCGCCCCTTGTACGCCTGGCCCTCGTCCAGCATGTCGAAGAGGGAGAAGAGGACCATCATGACCTGCTGCGGCAGCGAGAGGCCGGCGGTGTGGTTGAGGGCGACCTGGCGGGAGTCCGCGACGAGCCGGTCGATGAACTTGATCTTCTCGGGTTCCAGGGTGAGCGTCCCGTAGCGCTTGTTGAGCCGGTCCTTCTCCTCCTGGGGCTGGGCGGCGATCATCGCGTCGATGACGTTGTCGTCGTGCAGGGCGATGACGCCGAGCCGCCAGCCGGTGGCCCCGTAGTGCTTGGAGTACGAGTAGACGAGGAGGGTGTTGCGGGGCAGGTCGGCGGCGACGGAGCGGAAACCGTCGACGAAGGTGCCGTACACGTCGTCGGTGACGACGATCAGGTGGGGGTTGGGGCCCGCGACGATGTCCTTGAGCTGGTCGGTGACCCGTGGGGAGAGCGCGAGGGAGGGCGGGTTGCTCGGGTTGACCAGACAGACCATCCGGACCGAGGGGTCCTCCAGCTTGGCGACCTCCTCAGGGGGATAGCGCCACTCGCGTACGCCGCCCTCGGCGAACATGCTCGCCTCGACGCGTACGACGTCGAAGTCGTAGGTGTCGAGTTCGGGGATCTCCAGGTACGGGGTGAACTCGGGCACCATCAGCGCGATCCGGTCGCCCTTCTTCAGGACGCCGTTCTTCATGAGGGAGTCGAAGGTGTAGCACATCGCCGCCGTGCCGCCCTCGGTGGCGAAGACGCTGAGGTGGTCCGCCGGGGGCCTGCGGTCGAACATCTCGTCCTGGAGGTAGCCGCGGACCACTGTCTCGGTGTGGGTCAGGATGCGGTCGGGGCTGGGGTAGTTGTCGCCGATCATCGAGTCGGTCATCTCGTGGACGAACGCGTCGCGGTCGAAGCCGAAGCGGGACACCGCGAGGTCGAAGCACGCCTTGAGCATCTCGATGCCGGGCAGGTCGGGATGCGTACGGACGAACCGCTCGAAGCGTTCGGCGGAGCCGGTCTCCTCCGGCATCCCGCCGAGGTTGTCGGCCGTCCATACCCGACGGGACTCGGCCAGTGCGAAGTAGCCGAGCGCGAAGTACGCCTCGCGGGGGCCGGTGGCGACCCAGTTGGGGTTGCCGCGGCCCGCGTTGAGCATGGTGCGGGTCGCCTCCCCCTTCTGGCCGGGCTTGTCCGCCTGCGCGGACTCGGCGAGCTTGATGAACTCGGCCTTCAGCTCGAAGGGGCTCAGGGTGGAGAGCCGCTTCATTTCCTCGCGGCTGTACGTGGACTTCGGCACGGAGCGACTCCTAGGAGGGAAAGGTGGGTTCGGCGTAGCCGTCAGTGGTGCAGGAGGACGACGACCGCACCCCAGATGGTCAGCAGGACGTTCCCGATGGCGTACGGGACGGTGTAACCGAGGGTGGGGATCTGGGACTTGGCGTTCTCGTTGAGCGCGCCGATCGCAGCGGTGGTGGTTTGGCCGCCGGCCAGGACGCCCATCAGGATCGGGAAGCGGAGCTTCTGCACGTAGTGGCCGAAGAGGAAGCCGACGACGAGCGGGACGACGGTGGCGATGGCGCCGAACACCAGCAGGCCCCAGCCCGCGGTGGCCAGTCCGCTGGTGAAACCGGGGCCGGCGTTGATGCCGACGATCGCCACGAACATGCACAGTCCCAGGGTGTCCATCAGCCACTGCGCGCCCGGCGGCACGTTGCCGAAGGTGGGGTACTTGCCGCGCAGGTAGCCGAAGACCAGGCCCATGATGAGTCCGCCGCCGGAGGTGGACAGGGAGATCGGCACGCCGCCCATGGTGAGCGCGGGGATGCCGATGCAGCCGCCGAGGAAGACGCCGAGGCCCACCCAGACCATGTCGGTCGCGAAGCTGGTGGGGACCTTCTTGCCGATCTCCCGCGACGCGGGCTCGACGAGGCGCCTGGGGCCGGAGAGGACGAGGGTGTCGCCGCGTTCCAGTTCGGTGGAGAGCCGGTAGGGGAACTCCGTGCCCGACCGGTAGAGCTTGTCCACGTACACCCCCACCATGAACGGCTCCCGCCGCAGAGCGGCGATGCTCTTGCCGAGCTGGGCCTTCTCGGAGGCGACGACGTGCAGATGTTCCGTCTGGTAGCCGAGGAGTTCGACGTCGTCGGCCTCCGTACCGATGTGGGTGCGGGCGTCGTAGGCGACCAGGTCGCCGCGCAGTGCGCTGACGGCGACCACGTCGCCCTCGGCGAGGGCGGTCGCCTGGGAGTGCGGCAGGATCTCGCCGTCGCGTCGGACCGAGGTGAGGTAGATGCGGCGGCCGAGTCCCCTCTGCTGGTTCTCGAAGTCCTCGATGGTGCGGCCCACCAGGTCGGGGCGCTGCACGGTGTACGCGCGCAGCACCACCTCGTAGTAGCCGGCGCTCAGGTCCGGGTTCTCGTTGGGGGCGTCCAGCTCCTTGGCGAGGGCGGCGCTCTCGGCGGCCAGGTTCCGGCGGTAGAGCCGGGGCAGCACGTTGGCGAGCAGCATCGCGCACAGGATCGTGCCGAGCGGGTACGTCACCGCGTACCCGACGGCGACCAGGTTCTCCTCGTTCTTGACCTCCGCCGCGCTGATGCCGGGCAGGGTGCCGATGGCGTCCTGGGCGACGCCGATCGCGGCGGACTGGGTGAGCGCGCCGCTCATCAGGCCCGCGGTGAGCCCTGGACCGTACCCGAGCAGTGCGGCGAAGCCCCAGGCGACGAGCAGGCCCGTCACGCAGACGACGACCGCGTTGAGGACCTGGGGCAGGCCGTCCTTCTTGAGACCGCGGAAGAACTGCGGGCCGACCTTGTACCCGAGTGCGAACAGGAACAGGATGAAGAACAGGTCCTTCACCGTGCCGTTGACCGGTACCTTCAGCTGCGCGCCGAGGAGCAGGCCCATCACCAGGCAGCCGGTGACCGCACCCAGCGCGATGGTCCTGTAGTGGACCTTCCCGACGAGGAACCCCAGCGCCACGACGAGGAAGACCAGGAGTTCGGGGTGCGGCTCGAAGACGTTCCGTACGAGGAAGTCGATCACGTCAGGCCCCCAGAACGCCCACGAGGAGGGGTCCCGTGAGCGGCAGCAGGAAGTTGGACAGGGTGTAGGTGATCGTGTAGCCGAGCATCGGGACCGAGCTCTGCGCCGTCTGGGTGATGGCGGTGATGGCCGGGGTGGAGCACTGCTGGCCCGCGATGGCGCCGATCAGCAGGGGCTTCTCGATCTTCAGCAGCTTCCGCCCGATGACGAGCGAGAGGGTGGCGGGGACCAGCACCATGGCGATCCCGGCGAACGGCAGCAGCGCGCCGTACTCCTTGAGCAGCGGCCATGCCTGCGGCCCGGACACCAGGCCGGTGCAGGCGATGAAGAGCGCCAGGCCCATGTCCTTGAGGGTGGAGGCCGCCTGCGGCGGGAACGCGCCGAAGGTCTGCGAGCGCGAGCGGAACCAGCCGAAGAGCAGGCCGGAGATCAGGCAGCCGCCGCCGGTGCCGAGCGACATCGGGACGTCTCCCGCCGTGATGACGATCTGGCCGATCAGCGAGCCGACGACGATGCCCAGGCCCAGGTAGATGAAGTCGGTGGCGTCGTTCTTGACCGCCGCGCCGATCTTCCCGACCACCTTGGAGAGCCCGGAGCGCGCGCCGACGAGGGTGAGCACGTCACCCCGGTGGAGCACCGTCTCCCCGGCCGCCGGGAGGCGCTGGTCGCCCCGCTGGAGTTCGGTGACGTACACCCCGTCCTTGACGAACTCCGGGTGCTGGTGCTGGAGTTGGTCGATCGTCACACCGTGTGTTGCCTTGTCGGTCACCGCGACCTGCCGGGAGGCCAGTGGGGTGTCGAGGCCGGGGATGCCGGGGGTCTCGGGGCCGATGATCCGTCCGGCCTCGATGGCGTTGGCCCGCCGGCCCACGACGAGGACGAGGTCGGAGAGGGTGAGCCGGAGGCCGGGCGCCGGGGGAAGCAGTCGGCTGCCCCGTTTGACGGCCTCGACGGTGATCCGGCTCTCCAGTTCCGCTTCGAGCTGTCCGACGGTCCGGCCGTCCGCGTGGGTGACCAGGTAGGTGCGGCCGACCAGGCCGGGAAGCGCGGCCCGCTCGTCGGCCTCCAGGCCGTGCCCGCCGCCGCGCATCTTCTCCCACAGCTCGCGGGAGGCGTCGGCCAGGTCGATGCCCAGCAGCCTCGGCATGATCTGGCTGGTGTAGAGGACGATCGTGATCAGACCGAAGAGGTAGCAGACGGTGTACGCGGTGGCGACGTGCCCCTGGTACTGGGTGATCTGCGCCGGGCTGAGGTCGCCGAGTTTGCCGATCGCCTCGGTGGCCGTGCCGACGACCGCGGACTCCGTGGCGGCCCCGGCGAGGATGCCCGATGCCGTGCCCACGTCGAGGTCGAAGACCTTCGCCAGCCCGTACGCGATGCCCAGGACGCTGACCAGTTCGATCAGGCAGAGCGCGAAGAAGCGCAGGCTCTTGCGGTTGAGGTTGGCGAAGAACTGCGGGCCGGCCATGTAGCCGAGGGCGAAGATGAACAGCGCGAAGAAGACGTTCTTCACGTCCCCCGACACCTGCACCTCGGCCCAGGCCCCCAGCAGGAGGGAGACGATCAGCGTGCCGCAGATGCCGCCGAGCGCGATGGGGCCGACGCGGAGCTTGCCCACCAGGTAGCCGAGGGCGAGGCAGAGGAAGAGCGCCAGTTCGGGATGTTCCTTGAGTACGCCCACGGCGCTCAGCCGCCGACTTGGACATAACGGATGAATACGCGCATGTCGCAAAAAGTAACAGCGGGATCACTGACCGGCACTCCGGAACGGAGTCGCCCGCCGGGGCGGAGTTCCTCGTCCCGGCGGACCGACGACGCGTCCGTCGTCGATTCACGCGCGGGCTCCACACGGGGCGGCGCATGGTTCCTCGTACTTCTTCAGTCCGGCGGGGCCGGAGGGGATGGCGGTCCTCCGGAACAGGGCGCGCGCCGTGCGCCCCCGACCGCCGAAGGTCCTGGGAGGACCGGAGGAAGTGCCCTGGTGCGCACCCCGGGCACGGTCCACCGGGTGGCCCGGCCCGTGCTCAGTCGGTCGTGTGCTTCCTGCGGGCCCACATCGGCAGGAAGTACCAGCACAGCAGGTACCAGGTGACCACCCCGGCGACCAGCCACGGGGCGTAGGCGTTGTGCGTGACCACGCGCATCACCAGCAGCAGGGCGCAGGAGAGCGTGGCGAGGAGCAGGACCAGGCCGAGGAAGGTCAGCCGGGAGGCCCAGACCACCGCCTGGGGCTTGATGCGACGGCCGGAGACGATGCGGTGGAAGGACACCGGGCCGATGAGTGCCCCGGTGGCGGTGGAGCCGAGGACGATCGTGATGACGTAGAGGATCTTGTCGGTCTCCGGCAGGTCATGGAAGGTCGGCTGGAAGACCACGGTGAGCAGGAAGCCCAGGAGGATCTGCACACCGGTCTGGGCGACGCGGATCTCCTGGACCAGTTCGCCCCACTGCCGGTCAGCCCGCTCGTCCTCGGTCTCGTTGCGGCCCTGGGAACGGTCGGCCCGCTCGCCCTCGGCCCCCTGGGGACGGTCCGCACGCTCCCCCTCGGTCCCCTGGAGACGGTCCGCACGCTCCCCCTCGGTCCCCTGGAGACGGTCCGCACGCTCCCCCTCGGTCCTCTGGAGACGGTCCGCACGCTCACCCTCGGCCCCGTTGCGGCCCTCGGGACGGTCGGCCCCCGGCTGCCGATCGGTCTCCGTCATCTCTCGACCCTCCTCGCGTACGACGCAAACGAGTCGTGCCCGTTCACATCGAGCACACGATCGAGCACATACCCTTTCGGGGGGCGTCCATGAACTCGGCGGGCGGCCCCGCCCCGGGCGAGCGCCCGCCTTGCCGGGCGAGCGGATCCGGAAGCGGCAAAATTTGTCGTACGGCAACTGTGGCACCATGACCCACGGAACGCCCGTTCGGAAGTGAGCTGGTCGTACCGGTGCCGCCCCCTGCGCGGGCCGGCGTCGAGCAATCACGGTGGAGGGGTGGACAGGACCATGGCAAGCGGTACGGACACGAGCAGGCGGCGGACGCCGAAAGGACCGGGCGGTACGGCCGGTTCGGTGGGCGAGCCCGAGCTGCGGCAGCTGCTTGCCGGGCTGACAGCGGTACGGGACGGCGACTTCGGCACGAGACTGCCCGACGACCGCGACGGGCTCCTCGGCGAGATCGCTCTCGTCTTCAACGGCATGGTCGACCAGCTGTCGCTGTTCACCTCCGAGGTCACCCGGGTCGCCCGCGAGGTCGGCACCGACGGCCGGCTCGGCGGCCAGGCCGAAGTGCCCGGCGTGGACGGCACCTGGAAGGACCTCACCGACTCCGTCAACGCGATGGCGGGGAACCTGACCACTCAGGTGCGCGACATCGCCCAGGTGGCGACGGCGGTCGCCAAGGGCGACCTGACGCGCAAGATCGACGTCGACGCCCAGGGCGAGATCCACGAGCTGAAGAACACCATCAACACGATGGTCGACCAGCTCTCGTCCTTCGCCGACGAGGTGACCCGGGTGGCCCGCGAGGTCGGCACCGAGGGGCGGCTCGGCGGCCAGGCGGACGTGCAGGGCGTCTCCGGCACCTGGAAGGACCTGACGGAGTCCGTCAACGTCATGGGCGACAACCTGACCGCCCAGGTGCGCTCCATCGCCCAGGTGACCACCGCCGTCGCCAAGGGCGACCTCTCACAGAAGATCCGGGTGGACGCCCGTGGCGAGATCCTGGAGCTGAAGGAGACCATCAACACGATGGTCGACCAGCTCTCCGCGTTCGCGGACGAGGTGACCCGGGTCGCCCGCGAGGTCGGCACCGAGGGCAACCTGGGCGGCCAGGCGACCGTGCGCGGCGTCTCGGGCACCTGGAAGGACCTCACCGACAACGTCAACGTGATGGCCTCCAACCTGACCGGCCAGGTGCGCTCCATCGCCCAGGTCGCGACGGCCGTCGCCAAGGGCGACCTCTCGCAGAAGATCAACGTCGAGGCCAAGGGCGAGGTCGCCGCGCTCGCGGGTGTGATCAACACCATGGTGACCACGCTGTCCGCGTTCGCCGACGAGGTGACCCGGGTGGCCCGCGAGGTCGGCACCGAGGGCATCCTCGGCGGTCAGGCGCACGTCCCGCACGTGGCCGGAACCTGGAAGGACCTCACCGACAACGTCAACTCGATGGCGAACAACCTCACCGGGCAGGTCCGCAACATCGCCCAGGTGACCACCGCCGTCGCACAGGGCGACCTGACCCGCAAGATCGACGTCGACGCCCGGGGCGAGATCCTGGAGCTCAAGACCACCATCAACACCATGGTCGACCAGCTCTCCTCGTTCGCCGCCGAAGTCACCCGGGTGGCCCGCGAAGTGGGCTCCGAGGGCAGGCTCGGCGGTCAGGCCGAGGTCGAAGGGGTCTCCGGCACCTGGAAGCGGCTCACCGAGAACGTCAACGAGCTGGCCGGGAACCTCACCCGGCAGGTGCGCGCCATCGCCGAGGTGACCAGCGCCGTCGCCGAGGGCGACCTCACCCTCTCGATCACCGTGGACGCCTCCGGCGAGGTGGCCGAGCTCAAGGACAACATCAACTCGATGGTGGAGTCCCTGCGCGAGACCACCCGCGCCAACCAGGAACAGGACTGGCTCAAGACCAACCTGGCCCGCATCTCCGGCCTCATGCAGGGGCAGCGCGACCTGACCGTCGTCGCCGAACTGATCATGGACGAGCTGACCCCGCTGGTCGGCGCCCAGTACGGGGCGTTCTACCTCGCGCACGAGACCCCGCACGGTGCGGGCGTCCGCTCCGTGCTCGAACTCATCGGCTGGTACGGACACTTCCAGGGATCCGAGAACCGGCCGGTCCGCTTCGAGCTGGGCCAGTCGATGGTCGGCCAGGTGGCGCGCAGCCGCCGCACGATCGCCGTCGACGACCTCCCGCCGGGATACGTCACCGTCTCCTCCGGCCTCGGGTCGGCGGACGCGCGCAGCCTGCTCGTGCTCCCCATCGTCGTCGAGGGTCAGGTGCTCGGCGTGATCGAGCTCGCCTCGGTGGGCGGCTTCACCCCGGTGCACCGGGACTTCCTGGAACAGCTCATGGAGACGGTCGGCGTCAACGTGAACACCATCGTCGCCAACGCCCGTACGGATGAACTCCTCGGCGAGTCGCAGCGGCTGGCCGAGGAGTTGCAGTCCCGCTCCGAGGAACTCCAGTCGCAGCAGGAGGAGTTGCAGCACTCGAACGCGGAGCTGGAGGAGAAGGCGGCACTGCTGGCCTCCCAGAACCGGGACATCGAGGCCAAGAACCTGGAGATCGAGCAGGCCAGGCAGGAGCTGGAGGACCGGGCGCAGCAGCTGTCCATCGCCTCCAAGTACAAGTCGGAATTCCTGGCGAACATGAGCCACGAGCTGCGCACCCCGCTCAACTCCCTGCTCATCCTGGCCCAGTTGCTCGCCCAGAACCCGACCCGCAACCTCTCCCCCAAGCAGGTCGAGTACGCGGGCGTCATCCACTCGGCCGGCTCCGACCTGCTCCAGCTGATCAACGACATCCTCGACCTGTCGAAGGTCGAGGCCGGAAAGATGGACGTCAATCCGGAGCCGGTGGCGCTGCGGACCCTCCTGGACTACATCGAGGCGACCTTCCGCCCGATGACCGCACAGAAGGGCCTGGACTTCCGGATCAGCGTCGCGCCGAGCGCGCCCGCCGAACTGGTCACCGACGACTCGCGGCTGCGCCAGGTGCTGCGCAACCTGCTCTCCAACGCGGTGAAGTTCACCGAGACGGGCGCGGTGGAACTGCGCATCGACCCGGCGATCGGGAACGACCTGCCGCCGTCGGTGCGCCCGCACGGCCCGGCCGTCGCGTTCCGCGTGATGGACACCGGCATCGGCATCGCCGAACCGCAGCTCGAAGCGATCTTCGGGGCGTTCCAGCAGGCGGACGGCACGACCAGCCGCAAGTACGGCGGCACCGGCCTCGGTCTGTCGATCAGCCGGGAGATGGCCCACCTGCTGGGTGGCGCCATCCAGGTGACCAGCGCACCCGGCGAGGGCAGCACCTTCACGCTGTACATCCCGGTGGCCCGCTTCGAGTCGGCCGCCGCGTACGCGGACCCGGCCCTCGCGCAGCGCGGCGAGAAGGCGTCCGGGGCGCCCGCCGCGGTCGTACCGGCTCAGCAGCGCCGGCTGCTGGTCATAGAGGACCGGCCGCGCGGCCTGCTGTCGCTGGTCGCGGAGAGCGCGGTCGCGGAGCTTGCGGAGGGTTCGCTGCCGGACAACCGGGGGCCCGTGCACGTCCGTACGGCCGTGGGCCCCGAGGAGGCCGCCGCGGCGCTCGCCAACGAGCCGTGCCACTGCGTGGTCATCGGCCTCGACATGCCCGGCGGGTCCGCGATGCGACTCCTGGAGGCGCTGGACGGCGATCCGGCACTGCGCCAGGTGCCGGTGCTCGCCCACCACACCCGGCCGCTGGAGGCGGGCCAGGAACAGCGGATCGTCGATTGGTCGAAGTCCAAACCCCTGGAGCTGCTGCCCAGTCTGGACGAACTGCGCGAGCGCATCGCGCTGCACCTGACGGCGGAACGGCCCGCGGACGTCCTGCCGTTGGTGCGTCCCACGGCTCCCGCCGAGGAGCCGGCGCAGGCCCCGGACGCCGAAGGGGACGGGGCGCTCGACCTGTCCGGCCGGGTCGTCCTGGTCGTCGACGACGACGCCCGCAACGTGTACGCCCTGACCGGCATCCTCGAACTGCACGGCATGCGCGTGCTGCACGCCGACAACGGCCGCAAGGGCCTTGAGGTGCTCGCCATGCACGGCGGGGTGGAACTGATCCTGATGGACGTGATGATGCCCGAGATGGACGGGTACGCCGCGACCGCCGCGATCCGCGCCATGCCCGAGCACGCCGACCTGCCGATCATCGCGGTGACCGCGAAGGCGATGGAGGGCGACCGGGACAAGTGCCTGGCGGCCGGCGCCAGCGACTACATCACCAAGCCCGTGGACGCCGGCGACCTGGTGGACCGCATGCGCACCTGGCTCACCCGGTGAGCGGGGACGCCTCGGGGCCCTACGAACCCTTCGTCCCCGGCGGGTCCTTCACCCCGGACGGGTCCGCGTTCCCCCCGGACGGCCCCCCGGCCGGTGCCGGGCGGCCCGCTCCCCTCGCGGCGACCCAGCCGCTGGACGCGCTGGCCGCCACCATCGAGCAGCTGCGTCGCGACCTGACGCTCGCTCAGGACTCCGCGGACGCACGGGCGCTGATCGGCATCGCGACGGGCATCCTCGTCGAACGCGGACAGGGCGGGCCCGCCGAGGCGGCACTGCACCTGGAGCAGCTGGCCGAGGCCGCGCGGTTGCCGCTGCTCGAACTGGCCGCCGACATCGTGAACGGGGCGGCCGACGACCACGTGGCGGAGGCCCTGCCGCCGGGCACGCTCGCGACGGGCGTGCTGCGGGCGGAGGAGCTGGTGGCCGACCTCCTGCGGACGGAGGGCCTGCCGCCGGGCTCGCTCCCGTCCGAACTGCTCCGGGCCGACGGGACCCCGCCGGGGATGCTCCCCGCGGACGCCCTCCCGGCCGGCCGGCCGGGGCGGGACGTGTTCTTCGCCGACGGTCCCGCGTCGGCCGGCGTCGCCCCGGACGCGCCGGGGACGGACCTCGCGGACTCCGCGCCCCGGATTCCGGCGCAGGCTCTGGCGGGTGCGTCGGGATCCGGGGACTCCGCCCGGCCCGGAAACGTGCTGCGGCTGCGGGCCGCCGAGACCGGATCGATGACCGGCGACGCGCAGACCGCCGTCCAGTCGCTGTTCGAGCAGGCGCTCGCCCCGCTGGGCGCGAGTGCGCTGGCGCTGTGGGCCGCCGGTCGCGACGGCGCTCTGATACTCGCCGGGCACGCGGGCTTCTCCCGCGGCGAGGCCGAGCGCTGGCGGTACGTGCCGCCGGGCGTGCGCACCTGGGCGCAGCAGGTCATGTCCGAGCGCCGCCCGCGCTGGTACGGAACACTGCCCACCGACACCCCCGGCATCGGGCTGCGCCACGGCACCGACGGGGCGCGCAGCATCCTGCCCGCCGAGGTGGGAGGCCGGATCCTGGGCGTGCTGGAGGTGTGCTGGCCGCAGCCGCAGCCCCCGCTGACCCAGGCGGCCACCCGGCAGCTCGACGCGCTCGCCGACCTGTGCGCGCACACCCTGCCCGGCATCGACGTGTCGGCCGCGGCGGCGGGCGTGCCGCCGGACGAGCAGGCGGGCCCGCTCGCCGACCTCGCGGACGGCCTGCTCGACCCGGCGCTCGTGCTGCTGCCGCTCCTCAACGACCGCGACGAGGTGGTCGACTTCCACATCGCGTACGCCAACGGGCGCTTCACCGACCTGTCGGGCCGTTCCCGGTCGCTGCTGACGGGGATGCGCTGGCTGGAGGCGTACCCGCTGAGTGCCCAGCAGGGCGGCCTGTACGAGCACCTGTTGAGGGTGCACGCCACCGGCGAGCCCTTCCGGGCGGGCCGCATGGCGCTCAGCTCCCAGGTGGACGAGGTGCCGCTGGTGTCCGTGGCGTCGGTGGGCATCGGCCGCTACGGCGACTCGGTGCTGCTGAGCTGGCGGCTGGAGGACGAGGCGTCCCGTCTGGCCTCCCTCCTCCAGCACGCCCAGCGCCTGGGCCGGATCGGGGGGTTCGAGGAGAACGCCGTCACGGGCGAGATCCTGTGGAACAGTCAGCTGTTCTCCCTGTTCGGTCTGCCGCCGAGTTCCTCTCCGGTTCCGCTGGAGCGGCTGCACCGGCACGCGCACGACGACGACTCGGTGGCCATCGGCCGTTTCCTGCGCACCCTGATGCACCACCGCCACTCGGCGTCCACGGCGTTCCGGCTGCGCCGGGCGGACGGGGTGATGCGGCACATCCGCATCGTCGCCGAACCGGTCACCGACCCGGGCGGGAACATCCTGTCGGTGCGCGGCGCCTATCAGGACGTGTCGTCGCAGCACTGGACCGAGGTGGCGCTGGCCGCCACCCGCGACCGGCTCGCGGACTCCGAGGAGCAGGCGGCGGAGCGCAGCAGGCTCGCCCTCCAGCTCCAGCAGGCCATCATGCCGCCGACCCGCGACGCGGTGGACACCTCCGGACTGCTGGTCGCGGTCCGCTACCGGCCCGCCGAGGAGGAGCACCTGGTCGGCGGCGACTGGTACGACGCGGTGGCGCTCCCCGACGGCAAGGTCCTGCTCGCGGTCGGCGACGTCGCGGGGCACGGCATCGACGCGGCGACCGGGATGGTCGTCCTGCGCAACGCGCTGCGCGGGCTCGCCGCCACGGGGGCCGGGCCGGCCCAGTTGCTCGGCTGGCTGAACTCGGTCGCCCACCACCTCACCGAGCAGGTCACCGCCACCGCGATCTGCGGCATCTTCGACCCGGCGACCCGGCTGCTGCGCTGGGCCCGAGCGGGTCATCCGCCGCCGGTGCTGGTGCGGGACGGGGCCGCGGCGGCGCTGCCCATGCCGCCCGGCATACTCCTCGGGGCGATCGGCCTGGCCCCGTACACGGAGGACGAACTCGTCCTGGAGGCCGGGGACCGGCTCCTGATGTACACGGACGGCCTGATCGAGCGGCGCGACCGCACGGTGCAGGAGTCCCTGGAGCAGCTCCTCGCGCTGGCGGGCAAGGCCCCGCCCGAGCTGGAGAAGCACCTCGACCAGCTCCTCACCCACAGCCGCTCCGACACCGACGACGACACGTGTCTGATCGGCGTCGAGGTGCGCTGAGCCGCCACCTGCCCCCGCCCCCTGCCAGCAGCCCTTCCAGGAGCCGCGTCGTCATGACAGCTGATCCCATACCCGCCCACCTGTCGCCGGGCGGGGGCGACCGCACCGAGGCCGCAGCCCGCAAACAGCGCATCCGGCGGCGGCTGGAGCGGCTGATCGGCATCGCCGCGACCGAGGGGAACCGTCTCACGGCGCTGCGCAACGGCGACGAGATATTCCCGGCGATGCTGCGGGCGGTGGCGGAGGCCCGGTACACGATCGACATGATGACGTTCGTGTACTGGAAGGGCGACATCGCCCGGGACTTCGCGTTCGCGCTGGCGGAGCGGGCGCGGGCGGGGGTGCGGGTACGGCTGCTGCTCGACGGGTTCGGCTCGCGGCTCATCGACAAGGAACTCCTCGCCGAGATGGACGCGGCGGGGGTGACGGTCGCCTGGTTCCGCAAGCCGTTGCGGCTCTCGCCCCTCAAGCAGAACCACCGCTGTCACCGCAAGGCGCTGATCGTGGACGAGGAGTGCGCGTTCACGGGCGGTGTGGGCATCGCGGAGGAGTGGTGCGGGGACGCCAGGCATCCGGGCGAGTGGCGGGACACGCACGTGGAGGTGTGCGGACCGGCGGTGGACGGGGTGGCGGCGGCCTTCGCGCAGAACTGGGCGGAGTGCAGCGACGAACTCTTCGACGACCGCGACCGTTTCGTGGAGCACCGGGCGCAGGGCGACGCGGTGGTCCAGGTGGTGCGCGGGTCGGCGAGCTTCGGCTGGCAGGACATGCAGACCCTGCTGCGGGTGGTGCTGGAGTCGGCGGAGGTACGGGTACGGCTGGCGACGGCGTACTTCGCCCCCGACCCGTACTTCATCGAGCTGCTGTGTGCGACGGCGCGGCGCGGTGTGGAGGTGGAACTGCTGCTGCCGGGCCCGCACACCGACAAGCGGGTGTGCCAGCTGGCGGGTCAGCAGCACTACGAGGAGCTGACGGCCTGCGGGGTGAAGATCTGGCACTTCCAGCCGACGATGATGCACGCGAAGATCATCACGGTCGACTCGGTGGCCACGCTGACGGGTTCGACGAACTTCGACCGGCGGTCCCTGGACCACGACGAGGAAGTGATGCTGGCGGTGCTGGACGAGGAGTTCACCGCCGTCCTGGACGGGCACTTCGACGAGGACGTGGCCCGCAGCGAAGCGATCGACGGGACGAGGTGGCGTCGGCGGGGCGTGCTTCAGCGGCTGCGGGAGGCGTCGGTCACGCCGATCAGGCGCTACCTGTAGGGCCGGGTGCGGGCGCGCCCCCGGGGTCCTTCGCGGAGTCGTCGGCGGGGGCCTGTGCGCGGTCGGCCAACGGTACGGGGAAGTCGTCCTCGCCGCCGGGGCCCGGGTCGGGGCGCACCGCGTCGGTGAGTCCCGCGCGGGCCGCCTCCAGCTGGGCGGCGAAGGCGACGCCGAGGAAGAGGGCGACGCCGGTGAGATTGGCCCACAGGAGCAGCGCCACGAAGGCGGTCAGCGGGCCGTACAGTGCGCCGAAGCTGCCGCTGTGCGCCACGTAGACGGTGAGCAGCCAGGTCGAGCCGACCCACAGCACCAGGTGCACGGCGGACCCGAACGCGAGCCAGGTGTACCCGGGTTGGCGTCGGCGTGGTGACCACCGCAGGATCACCGCCGAGGCCACCCAGGCCAGCAGGACGCCCGCCGGGATGTCCATGGCGTGCCACCAGCCGAGCCACCAGCCCGGCCGGCCGAGCGCGGCGGCCAGTGCGTCTCCGACGGCGTCGCCCGCGACCAGCACGAGGAAGCCGAGCACCAGCGGCACTCCGGCGGCCCCGGCGAGCAGCATGCTCCGGCCGTACTTGCGGGGGAACGGCCGGTCCCGCTCGATCCCGTAGATGCGGTTGGCGCCGCGTTCGATCTGTGCCATCGCGGAGGTCAGGTTGACCAGCGCGAAGACGAGGCCGGTCCACATCGCGACGGCCGTCCAGGTGCCCGCGACGGCGCTGCGCCGTGCCTCGTCGAACGCCTCCGCGACGAGGTCGGCGCTGTTGCCCGGGACGATCCCGACGAGGGTGCGTTCCACGACCCGGCCCACCGCGTCGGTGTGCACGGTGGCCGCCGCGCCGACCACGGCGACGAGGAACGGAACGATGCCGAGCACCACTTGGTAGCCGAGCGAGCGGGCGTGACTGAATCCGTCGGCGTACCGGAACCGGGCGAAGGCGTCGATCAGCAGCTTGCGGCCCCCGTAGTGCCGCAGAGCGGTGAACGCCTCGTCGCCGGAGAGCTCGTCCCCGATCATGTCCCGGGTCTGGGGCACGTGTACGGCAGTTCCCATCCGGCCCACGCTACAGCGGCACGGCAGGCCGCGCGCACCCCGCCCCTGGTGCTACAGCGGCACGGGGGGCCGCGCGCATCCCGCCCCCCGGGGGCGCGTGGTGGGCGTCACCGCCCGGGGCGCGCGGTGGGCGTCGCCGCCCGGGGCCCGCGCGGTGGCCGTCACCGCCCCGGGTCGGGCTCGCCCTCCGCGATGCCGGAGCCGGCGGACGCGCCCTCCGGCTCCCTCCCGTCGGGCTGCCCCGCGCGGCCCGGGGGCAGGAGCGGCGGGTTGGCCAGCCGGACGAGTTCCAGGGCCTGTTCCGGGAACCAGTCGCCGGCCTTGGGATCGACCGTGCCCCGTTCCGGGTCCTTGGGGCCCGGCGTGCCTCGCAGGCACAGGCCGTCCGACTCGCCCGGCGTCTTGATCCACAGCTTGGCGTCGTGCAGCGGGTCGCCGGTGCGGGTGGTGGGCCGCACGCCGAGGCCGCGCCCCGGCGGGTTGCACCAGTCCTGCGGCTCGGTGTACTTGCCGGCGGGCGGCGTCCAGGGGCCCCTGCCGTTGCGGCTGGTGTCGGTCACGAAGTGCTTCATGCTGCCCGGCGGGGTGGTGACGTTCTCGGCGATCCATGCCTCAGCCGCGGCCTTGGGCCCCTTCTGGGAGGGGCAGTCCTCGGCCTTGCCGCCGGCGTCGACGTGGGCGAGACAGGACGAGATGAGCTTTCCGTACCAGGAGTTCGCCTCGTCGGTCTGGTAGTTGGAGGCGTTGGTGTAGAAGCCGGTGGCGTTCTTGATGCCGCCCTTCACCAGGCGCGGCACGATGCCGGCGACGTCGTGCCAGCCGGCGTGCCCGGTGTCGAGGTACACGCGGGTGTTGCGGAGCGCGGCGAGGGTGCTGACCGCGTAGTTGACCTCTTCGTAGCGGGCCTCGGTCTTCTCCTTCGCGTCGCCCTGCCCGCATTCGGAGGGCAGCAGGGCGAGCGAGTCCGGTTCGAGGACGACGAGCGCGTCGCGCTTGCCGATGCCCTTGGCGACGCCGTCGATCCACGCCTTGTACTCGGCGGTGTTGCTCGCGCCGCCGGCGGAGTAGTGGGAGCAGTCACGGCCGGGCATGTTGTAGAGCGCGAGGACGGGCATGGAGCCGTCGACCTCGGCGTCCCGCGTGACGGCGCGGGCGTCCTTCTCGACGGCCGCGGGCGTCTGGTCGCCGTACCAGACGGCGTGCGGGGTGCGCACCATGCCGATGATCCCGACCGCGTCCCTGCCGACGCGTCCGCCGGCCTGCCCGAGCTTGAGCGCCTGCTTGTAGGCGTCCGGGTTGGCGAGGGGGGTGTAGAGGCGGGGGGAGCCGGTGAGGGCCGGGGCGGGCGGCCCCGCGGCGGGCGCGGGGGGCTCGGGTGCGCCGGACGCCGGGCCCGCGGTGACGGCCCAGATGACGCCCGCCGCGAGCGGGGGGAGGGCGGCCAGGGCGAGGGTGCCACGGCGGTGCAGGGGGCGGCGCCTGCGGCGGTGTCGCGGATCCGGACTCGGGGTCGGTACGGGCTGCACGGGTCGCATGGGGCACTCCTGGGTCGCGAGGACGTGCGGGAGCGGTTCCCGCACGAGAGTTGCCCAGGGCAAAGTGCGCGTCAAGAGTGAGGCAGGTTCTCATGCGCCCGGGCCGCACATTTAACGGTGCGTCAGAGCCGGGTGGGCGGCGAGCCGGGAGGGGGCGGACGGGTGAGGGGACGTCAGGTGCCGTCGTCCTGACGGGGGCCCCGCGCTCATCGTTTCGCGCCCCCCGCAGAACCTCACCGCGTCCGGTCCGTGGGATCACCCGAGCCGTGGAGGCGTCGCGGCGGGATGTTCGTCGAGGTTCTTCAGGGCGACCCGTACCGCCGTGTCCAGTTGCGGGTCGTGACCGGCTGCCCAGTCGTGTGGCGTACGCGGCACCTCCACGTCCGGTGCCACGCCGTGGTTCTCCACCTGCCAGCCGGGGCCTTCGAACCAGTAGGCCTCGCGCGGGAGCACCAGACCGGTGCCGTCCACGAGGGAGAAGTTCCAGTCCATGACGTTGACGCCGCCCCAGGTCCGGACGCCGACGATCGGTCCGATGCCCAGCGCCCGCACCGCCACGGCCGCCACGTCCCCGTCCGAGCCGGTGAACTCGTCGGTGACGACCACCACCGGCCCGCGGGGGGCCAGCGACGGGTAGCTGAGTGCGGCGCCCTGCCGCGAGACCCGCCAGCCGAGCACCCGGCGGGCGAGGCGTTCGACCACGAGTTCGGAGAGGAAACCGCCCGCGTTCTCCCGCAGGTCCAGTACCAGGCCCTCCTTTGCGAACTCGGTGCGCATGTCACGGTGCAGCTGTGCCCAGCCGTCTCCCATCATGTCCGGCATGTGCAGGTAGCCGAGCCGTCCCCCGGACTCCTCCGCCACCCGGTCGCGCTGCTCCGCGACCCAGGAGTGGTACCGCAGCGTGCCGTCGGTCGCGACGGGCACCACCACCGAGGTCCGGGCGGGCCCGCCGGAGGCGGCGCGCACGGTGAGCCGTACCGGTACGCCGGCCCGGCCCGACAGGGCGGGGCCGGGCCCCCGCACCGCATCGACGGGAGTCCCGTCGACCGCCAGCACCACGTCCCCCTCCCGTACGTCGGCACCCGGCGCGCGCAGGGGGGAGAGGCCGCCGTCCACCGAGCCGTCTCCCCCGGGGATCCGCGCCACCCGCCAGTCGCCCTCCGCCGTCCGCTCCAGGTCGGCGCCGAGCAGCCCCTGGCGCCGCGGGGGAACGGCGCCCGGTCGCGGCCGCTTCTTCACATAGGTGTGCGAGGCGCCCAACCGTCCGTGCAGCTCCCAGAGCAGGTCCAGGAAGTCCTCCTGGTCGCCGAGCCGGCCGAGCAGCGGGCGGTAGCTGTCCAGGACCGCCTTCCAGTCCAGGCCCCCGAGGTCGGCACGGGCACAGATGTCGGCGATCAGCCCGCCGTCCTCCGCGAAGGCCTGGGCCCATTCGGCGGGCGGGTCGACCCGACTCAGCACGCTCGCGAGGGCGAGCGGGATGTCCACCGCCGGTCCCGCGGGACCGTCCGCGGGCGCGGAGACCAGGCCGCTTTCGGTGCGGACCAGCATCCGGCGGCCGTCGCCGCCCACGGTGTAGGCGTCCACCCCGGTGCGCAGTTCGGTGGGCGCGGAGGCTCCGAACTCCCAGCGGAGCAGGGTGCCCCGTTCGGCCAGCCAGTCGGCGCTGGCGTTCTTCCGTATCCACAGCGCTCCGCCGCGGGCCGCCTGGAGGTCGATGTAGTCGCCGGGCGGCACCGGGAAGGGCTCGGCACGTTCGGTCAGTCCTTCCCGGTCCACCCGTACCTCGCCGCCGTCGGCGGCCACGGTACGGTCCGGACCCGCCCCGGCGGCTCCGGCGAACAGGGACGGAGTGTCCGCGGCGAGACGGAGCGCGTACAGCCGGGTGCCCGGCAGGAAGGACAGCCCGAGTACGTGCGCCTGGGGAGCGGTCTCGAAGCTCCGTTCCGAGAGGAACAACAGGTGCCGTCCGTCGAGGGTGAACGCGGGCGAGCGGTCGCTGAACCGGAGCGGGCTCCCCTCGACCACTGCGGCCTGCGGGTCCGTCAGGTCCGCGAGCCGCAGTTGGCGCAGCCGGTTGGCACCCGGGTGCGACCAGGCGAGCCAGCGCGAGTCCGGGGAGAGGACGAGGTCGGTGATCTCGCCGTCCGTGCTGCGGTCCACCTCCCGCAACTCGCCCGAGGCGACGTCCGCGACGAGTACCCGGCCGTCGTGCGTGGCGAGGGCGAGGCGACGGCCGTCCGGCGACGCCTCCAGTTCGCGCACACGGCCGATGCGGCCGGCTCCGATGCGGCGCGGCTCGGGCGGCGGGGCCAGGGGATCCGGCTCCGACAGGTCGACGACCTCCAGCGCCTCGACGCCGTCGACCACCACCACGTGGGCCGCTCGCCCGGTGCTCCCCAGGACGCGCGGCAGCCTGGCCCGCGCTCCGGCCTCCAGGGGCAACTGTCTGGCGGGCTCCCCGCTTCCCGGCATCAGGTGCAGGGAACCGCGCACCGTCAGCACGGCACCCCGGGCGTCCCGGTCCGGGGCGAAGCCGTCCAGCTCGTCGGCCGCGCTGACCAGGTACGGCTCCCGGCCCGGTCGCGCGCCTGCGGTACGCACTTCGACCGGTACGGGCCCGGTGCCGGGCTCCAGGTCGGCGGACAGCCATATCCGGCCGCCGCTGTGGTGCACGACGCGGGTCCCGTCGCTCGACGCGTTGCGGGCCGCGTGCGGGTGCCTGGTGTGTTGCCGCAGGTCGGCGCCGTCGGGGGTGCTCGACCACAGCTGTACGGTGCCCGTGTGGTCGGAGAGGAACGCGAGACGCCCGCCGACCCACATCGGGCATTCGACGTTGCCCTCCAGTCCGGTGTGGACGGGCACGAAGTCGCCGTCGCCGTGGCGGTCCAGCCAGAGCCGGCCGGTGGTCCCGCCCCGGTAGCCCTGCCAGAACGCGGCCTCGCCGAACATGGACGGCGTCTGCACCAGCACCGCTCCTCCCGGCCCGTGGGCCACGCCTGCCACCGGGCCGTACGGCAGCGCCCTGGCCGGGCCGCCGTCCAGCGGGACGGCCCACGCCCGGGTGCGCCGGGTGGGCCGCTCCCCCACCGTGCTCACCGCGAGCACCTCGTCGTCCGAGACCCAGCCGAGCACCCGGGTCCGCGCGTCCCCCCAGTGGGTGAGCCGCGCCGGGGACCCGCCCCCGACGGGGGCCGCCACCACTTCGGGTGCGCCGTCGCGCATGCCGGTCCAGGCCAGCGTCCTGCCGTCGGGGCTCAGCCTGGGGTACCGGGCGGGCTCCTGTTCGGTGCTCGCCCGGCACGCCGGGCCGCCGGACGCAGGAGCGGTCCACACGTCGTTGCCCGCCACGAAGACGAGCAGGTCGCCCCGCAGGTGAGGATCGCGCGGGTAGACGCTCGGGGACGCGGCCCCGGTGCTTACGGCGGAGGGTGGGACGGACACGGCGGCTCCCGGTCGAAGTGTGGGCGGTGGTGGAGGGTGTGGCGGCTGGGGGCAGGTGGCGGCGGGGGCGGTCGTACGGCGAAGGAGGCCGTCGCCGCATCGGGGCGGTGTGCGGTCGCGGTGGGCGGGGACGGGCCGCGGCGGGCCGGTTACCGGCCGGTCGCGGCCCGTTCAGTACAGGCGGTCGTCGAGCCGCGCCGCGCCCTCCTGCGGGGGGCCGAGGAAGAGGCAGAGCAGTCCGTGCCGGGCCTCCCGGTCGAGCCCGAGTGCCGCTTCGAGCACCGGGCCGTCGAAACCGAGCACCACTCCGCTGGCCAACCCTCGGCGTGCAGCGGCGAGTTGCAGGAGCTGGCAGGTGGCCCCTGCTTCGACCGCGGCCCGGCGGTAGGCGCGCGCACCGGCCGCGCGAACGGTGTGCTCGGGCTGCCAGTTCGGCACCAGCGTGACGGCCGCCTGGCCGACGGAGTAGTTGGAGAGGCTGTAGACCCTCTCGTCCAGCGGTCGGTACCGGACACCTGGGACCGGGACCAGGGCGTGCCGTTCCGGCAGGTAGTCGTAGACGCCGGGAGCGACTGCCTCGACATTGCGCACGGAAAGGCGCAGGCCGGTGGGTTGCGGGCCGCCCTCGCCGGTACGCAGGCCGCCCGCCGCCTCGTGCAGCACCGCCCCGAGGTCGGCCACCGGGAGCGGACGTGCTCCGTTGAGCAGTCCGTTGGCCGACGTCCGGACGGCGAACGCGTCCACGAGAGCCGCGCGGCGCGTCGGCCCTGTGGGCAGCGGGACGAGGCTCCGCGCCGGTTCGGGCGCAGGTGACGGGGGCGTTCCGGGGCGGGCCCGGCCCGAGGTCGCCCGGTGCACAGCGGCGACCCGGTCGAACCTGCGGGTGCGCACGGAGCGTTCGTGCCGTGCCCTGCCGACTGGTGCGCAGTCGGGTCCGGGCCCGTACGGCCCGTCGCCCCCCGTGGCCCACGGGAGCGGCAGCACGGCGAGTACCGCGCCCTCCCCCGGCTCCGTGCCGGCCGCGTCGGCCAGCGCGGCGTCGTCGAAGGACAGCCGCGGACGGCTCTCCAGGCCGGTTTCCTGACACAGGGCGTCCCACGACCCGAGGAAGGCGCCGAGGTCGTGCAGCATCAGGTGGTAGGCGAAGTCGCTGTACTTGTACGCCGTCTTCCAGAACCGCACGGTGCACAGCAGGAACTGGTCGGTGCGCGGTTCGCGATCCCGGGCGCCGTCCAGCGCGGCCCGGATCCGCGGGCTCGGGTCACCGATCCGCAGGGCCTCCAGGGCGTGCAGCCCCGACGCGTAGTGGTACACCCCGGCCGGCACCGGGGCCGAGGGGCCCGCCGCCCAGAGCAGTTCCACCGGGTACGCGCCACCGCCCGAGGCCGTGCCCCGCCCCCAGCGCGCACCGGTGACGCTCTCCCTGCCGTCGGTGTCGGGACTCCAGTCGATGCGCCAGCGCCGGGCGACCGGCCCCGCCGAGAGCTGGAGGAAGGAGGCCAACGACGAAAGGTCGAACGCGCCGTCGGAAACGGTGAGTTCACCGCGGTGCAGCGGCAGCGCAAGCCGGTCGGCGGCCGGGTGGTGGGTGTGCGGGGAGGGCCGGTCCGCCCAGTCGGGCACGAATCCGGGCGGGGAGAGCGGACGCGTCCAGCGGTCGCGTACGGCATGGACGTAGTCGAGCACCGTCCGCTCGGCGGACGGATCGGGGCGTGCCCCGCCTTTTGCGGTGGGGCGGGTCGCGGCGGGTCTGGTCGGCGACGCGGTCATCGTTCTCCTCCGGGACGCATGGACGCGGCGGCGGGCGCGGGGCCCGGGGTCAGGGAAAGGGGTGCGGGTGGCGGTGTATCTCGTGCTCGCCCAGGGGGGCGGCGCGCCGTCCCGCGCGGTGCGCCGCGGTGCGCAACCGCAGGCTGTGCAGGGCGCGTTGCTGATCCCAGCCGAAGTCGATGGGGAGGAGCCCGGGGGCCAGCACGGCGACGGTGCGCAGCCCCAGCGGTAGCTGTTCCGGCGACGACTGGTCGACGACGACCAGGTCGCCTCCGGCCGCGTCGACGACGGCGCGCGCACAGAAGTCCAGTTGCGCCAGCAGGTCCGCGGGAGCGGGCCGCACCCGTTCCCAGTCGGCGAACACCTCGGCGAGCGGGCGCGGTTCGCGCTGTTCCGCGAAGAGGAAGTCCGTGCGGTCGGCCATGGTCGGGTGGCCGTAGAGCATCAGGTGGTCGTGGAGCGTGCGCACCCGGTCGTAGTCCGCGGCCATGGCGAGGATGTCCTGCTCCGCGCCGGTCACCCGGTCGGCGAACCCTTCGACGAGTGAGGCCGCCTCGCCCACCGCGGACGCCACGGCTTCCGCCGGGTCGAGCGAGGCGGCGGCGGAGAACACCACGTCACCGGGGCCGGGGGTGTGTCGCTTCGCCAGGCAGAGGACGGCGGGGACAGGGAGGTCGACGCGCATGTCGAAGAGGTGGATGCCGTATCCGGCACCGGCCAGCCGGTCGATCAGCGCGGCCGTCTCCGGTCCGGCACAGTTCCCGGTCGCGAGGGGACGCGGCGGCTGGGCCCCGTACCAGGTGAGCAGGAAGGCATCGCGTTCGATCAGTTCCAGCAGTCCGTGCAGGGCGGCCTCTTCCAGGCAGCTGCCGGTGGCGCAGCCGTTGGAGGAGCTGGTGGTGAACCGCCGGCCCGGGGTTCCGGGCCCGTAGTACGCCAGTTGTTCGGGTACGAGGACGGAGGCGCCGTCGCGCAGGGAGTGGCCCCACACCCAGGACGCCGGAAGGTCGGGGTCGAAGGGTACGTAGCCGGGGGCGCGCCGTGCGTAGAACTCGGCACCGTGTTCCAGGCCCGTGGCGGGGTCCAGGGCGGGCAGCCCACGGCGTCGCAGCGCGCGAAGGGAGGTGTGCTCGGCGCGGCGGCGTCCGCGCGGCTGCTGCCCGGCGTACCTTTCCAGTCCTTCCAGGAAGGCGAGCGCCTCGCTCTTGGCGTAGCTTCCGGCATGGCCCGACCAGCTCACCTCGTACAGGTGCACCCCGTCGGTGCGGCTGCCGCCGAGCCGCATCGCCCCGTTGAGGTTCGCGTTCACCGCAGCTCCCCTGTCCGAGTCGGGGGAAAGGGCTCCGAGTACTCCGCACACGGGGTTGACCAGGGCCCGCTTCGGCAGGCGGTGGTCGCGCCAGTGCCGCAGTCGGGAGGCGTCGGGCGGCAGGGCGGGTCGCGGCGCGGGAAAGCCGGAGTCCTGCGGGGGCGCGTCGGGGCGGCGCGGTCCGCAGAGCGGGCAGTCGGGTTCGGCGAGGAGGGGGTGACGGGTGGTGCGGCCGGTGCGGAGGTCGATCTCCAGGACGTCGGCCGTCCCGGTGCAGTCGGCTTGCCTGCCGACGCCGTCCGCCGTGGTGGCGGCGGCCGTGGAGCCACCTCCCACCGTGGGGCCGCCGTCGGCCGTGGTGTCGCCGGCCGCCGTGCTGACGGCGGGCGTTCCGGTGCAGGAGGGCCCGCCCTTTCCGGGCCCCGCCTCCGCCTCCGCCTCCGCCGACAGCCTGGCCAGCGCGGCGACCAGGTGCGGGGCGCCGAGGACGGTGAGCAGTGGCAGGCCGGGGCCCGGCACGTGGCAGCCGCCGTCCCCCTCCAGAGCTTCGCGCTCGCGCTCGGCGCGCAGCCGGATCCAGCGGCGCTCCAGGCAGCCCGCGCAGGGGCGTGCTCCCGGGGCCCGAGGGACGACGGGCCCCACGAGTGCGGTGTCGCGGTACATCCTGACCGGCAGGACGAAGCGGGTGTCGGCGTCCGGCTCCGCGGGGACCGCCGCTTCGCGCGGGCCGGGGCCGGGGAGCCCGAGGACGCCGATCTCCACCCGCCACCCGGGGAGGTCGAGTCCGTACGCGGCAAAGTCTCCTGCGAGGTCCTGCCGCACCGCGTCCACCGCGGCGTCCAGACGCGTGTCGGTGGGCAGTGTCACGATCTCCATGGCTTCGGCGAACTCCCGTGTTTCGGTGGACGGCGCCGTGGCGGCCGCCCCTGCGGGCGGCCGCCACGGTCACGCGTGTGCGCTACTTCTTGTCGGGGACCTGGTTGCAGTGGCAGAAGCAGAAGACGCAGTTGCTGTGCAGGGAGTCCGGGACGAGCTCGGCGGGGACCGCCTCCAGTTCGAAGGACTCCACGGACAGGCTGTTCAGTTCTGCGAGTTCGTTCTTCATGTGTTGCTCCTTCGTGGACATCAGGGATGGGACTGCCCTCCAGGTGGTTCCCGGAGGCCCCCGGCGGTCGCCCGCCGGGAAGTTCAGCGGGTGAGCAGGACCCGGCCGGTGATCAGGGGCGCAGAGCGCCTCGTGAACGGCGGTGTCGTACTCACGAACAGGGCGTCGCGGCCGGTGCTGCGCAGCACCTCCAGGACGCCGGTCAGATCGGCCCGCGGGTTGTCCGGCAGGTCGGCCCGAGGGTTGGCCTGCAGGTCGGCAGGTACGGGGCCGTCGGCGGGGCCGGTGGTGGGAACGGCTCCGGTCGGGCCGAGCGCCGGCCAGTTGTCCGGGCAGACGAAGGTGCGCGGGCCGTCGAGGCGGGGGCCGGGGTGCGGGTTCTGGAGCACTCCGGCCAGTTCGAGGAGCGCGGCGAGGAGAGCGTCCGTACGGTTCAGGCCGACGCCTGCCACGTGTACGGACGGGTGCTGGGTTCCGTCCGTTCCTACGACGGCCACCCGGGCGGGTCCGTCGCTGGTCAGCTCGCAGAGCCGCAGTTCGCCGGAGCGTCGCTCCAGGGCGGGCAGGATCGACAGCTCGGCGCGTGCGGCCTCCTCGGTGGTCGGGACGAGGGTCTGTGCCTCGGCCTTTCCCGCGAGGCGGTCCAGCAGCCGCTCCCGCAGGAGCGCGGCGAGGATGCCCGAGAGCGCGGTCTCCGCGAAGCCGGAGCCCGCCGTGTGGCCGGTCGGTCCGGGGACGTCCGCCTGTGCGTCGCCGAAGGCGGCCTCCGCCGGTATCCAGACCGCGGCGCGGCGGGTCAGCGACAGGGCCTGTACCCAGGTGACGCCCACGTCGGGGGCCGTACGGAGCGACGGCGAAAGGAGCGGGGCCGCGGCCGGCGCGATCCCGGCGTCCGCGGCCACCTGCCGAGGAGTGGCGCGCAGGACGGGCAGGAAGGCCGGCCTCCCGGCGCGGGCCGCGGCGTCCGCGGCGAGCCGTCGCACTGCGTCCGCGCGGGCTCGCTCCAGCGAGAGGTGGCTGTGGCCGAATGCCGCCGGTCCGGGCGGACCGTTGCGGCGGACGCTGCCGGTCTTGACCAGGTGCTGGGAGAGGTCCGCGTCGTCGTATGCCGCGAGCAGGCCGGTCAGCGGGGTCATGGGCGCCTCGCTCAGCCGGCCCTCCTCCACGTCCTGCTCCCCCGCCGCCAGGGCGTGGAGGCGCTGCGCGTGGTCGTCCGGGGCGGCGGGTGGCGGGCAGTCGGGGCAGTGCGGATGTGCGTGCAGCGGCTCCCGGACGCTCTCCAGCGAGAGAACGTCCCGAATCACCAGAGCGCCGGTGAGTTCCGATTCCATGCATCCGGAGAGGCTCTTGAACATTTCGGCGGCGAGTTCGGACCCGACGGCGGCGGCGACGGCGGGATGCAGAATTTCCCGATTCCGGGACCGGCCGGACACTTTTTCACCGAACAGCGCCGCGGCGAATTCCGAGGGGCCGTATTCCGCCTGCTGGAGCTGGGCGCAGGTCCAGCACGGAGAATTCCGGCCGGAGAGCAACGGCCCCAACCTCAGTTCCTTTCCCTGCTGCCGTCCGGCCAGGAAGAGCAGGGAATTCTGCGCGGCGTGGTGGAAGAGCGCGTCGAGCAGCCGCAGCGACGGGCCCTGCGGCACGGCGAGCACCGCGTCCGGTCTCCAGCGTGCCAGCGCCGCGAGCACCTGGACGTCGTCCTCGGCGGGGAGCCGTTCGAACCGGCCGGCCTCCTCCAGGCCGTCCCGCCCCAGGTCGTCCGCGCGGCCGTCCGTGCCGGGTCGGCCGCCGTCCGGTACGGGCCCCGGGGAGGCGGCGTCGGGAGCCGGGCCCCCGCAGAGTGCGACGCGCCCCACGCCGTTGCGCAGGAGCATGCGCACCGCCGCCCGCGCCGATTCGCCCTCCCCCACGACCAGCACGCGTCCTGAGCGGATCCGGCGGAAGGCAGCCAGCGGGGTTTCCGTGTGGTGGGCGAGGAAGGCGATCTGTTCGGCGTACGTCTGCTGCGCTGCGGGGTCCACCAGAGCATCCGGCTCACCCCGGCGGCGCTGCACGAACCCTCCCTCCACGAGCTGACCGACGATCCGCTCCACCGCGGCCCTGCGCCCGGCGTCCAGCCCTTCGCACAACTCGTCCTGCGTCCGCCCCGCGGAAAGCGCGGGCGCGAGTGCCACCAGCCAGCGATAAGGGGCCTTCCCCTTCAGGAAGAAGTCACCGCGGCCACCCCGCAGAAGAACTCCGTCGGGCGCTTCGAGGAAGACCGCGTCCTGTCGGAGGAATAAAGAGAGTTCACCGATCGCGGGATTCTGCGTGTACTGCCGCACCGTAATTCCCCCTCGTTCACCCGCCGTTGACGGTCTCCAACCTATGCGTCACCGGAAAGGACTTGGCAACCTCAATTGGTCCGAATACGTCAACGTTGACAGGCACCACCCTTGGAGATTCACACAAATCACTTCCGGATCGCGAAAGTTGAGCGGAATTCTTTCTTCCATATTCCTCTGGGCGGAAAACGAGAAAACCCGGCACTCCCGAAAGGGAGTGCCGGGTCCTGCGCGGCTGTCCGGCGCGGCAGGCGGAGCCGGAGACCGCGGCAGACGCGGGCCGGCCGCGGTCGATGGCCGGGGCCGGGGTCCGGGCCGATGGCCATGGCCGGGGTCGACGGCCGGAGCGGGGTCGGAACCGGACCGAGGCGGGTCGGGGTCCGGGGCGTGGCCGGGGCGGACTGGGGCGGGCCGGGCCGGGTCGGGGCGGGGTCGGCAGGTCGAAGGCCGGGTCAGGCGACCGTCCCTGTCCGCTGCGACGCCCTCTGCGGCCCTTGCGCCCCCTGCGGCGGCCCGTCGCGATGGATCGGCGTATGGGCACCCGTCAAGGAGACGCCCGTCCCGCCCCTGCGCGCCGCGACGATCTCCGCCGCGATCGACAGTGCCGTCTCCTCGGGCGTCCGCGCGCCCAGGTCCAGGCCGATCGGCGAGTGGAGGCGGGCCAGCTCCTGTTCGCTCAGGCCGACCGCGCGAAGGCGTTCGTTGCGGTCGAGGTGGGTGCGGCGGGAGCCCATCGCGCCCACGTAGGCGACCGGAAGCCGCAGCGCCAGTTCCAGCAGGGGGACGTCGAACTTGGCGTCGTGGGTGAGCACGCACAGGACGGTCCGGCCGTCGATCCGGCCCGCGTCCCGCGTCGCGGCCAGGTAGCGGTGCGGCCAGTCCACGATCACCTCGTCCGCCTCCGGGAAACGGGCCCGCGTGGTGAAGACGGGCCGCGCGTCGCACACGGTCACGTGGTGGCCGAGGAACTTCCCGGCCCTGACCAGCGCCGCGGCGAAATCTATCGCCCCGAAGACGATCATGCGGGGGGCCGGCACGCTCGACTCGACGAGCAGCGTCAACGGCTGTCCGCAGCGTGAGCCGTCCGCGCCGATCTCCAGGTCGCCGGTCCGGCCCGCGTCCAGCAGCGCGCGGGCCTCGGCCGCCGCGGTGCGGTCCAGGCCGGGGTGCCCGCCGAGCCCGCCCTCGTACGTGCCGTCGGGACGGACGAGCAGCGGACGGCCGAGGAGTTCCGCCGGGCCCCGGGTGATCCGGGCGAGTGCCGCCGTCCCCCGTTCGGCGGCGGCCGCACAGGCGGCCGCGACGACCTCGCGTCCCGGGGAGTCGTGCCGCACCGGGGTGACGAGGACGTCGATGACGCCCCCGCAGGACAGACCCACGGCGAAGGCGTCCTCGTCGCTGTAGCCGAAGCGTTCCACCACGCTCCGGCCGTCGTCCAGCGCCTGCTTGCACAGTTCGTAGACGGCGCCCTCCACGCATCCGCCGGAGACCGACCCGATGGCCGTGCCGTCGCTGTCGACGGCGAGGGCCGCGCCGGGCTGCCGGGGCGAGCTCCCGCTGGTGGCCACGACCGTGGCCACGGCGAACTCCCGTCCCTGCCGGGCCCACCGGTCCAGCTCTTCGGCGATGTCCAGCACGGCGGTCTCCTCGGGTCGAGGTGCGGATGTGTGGAGGGCGTCGGACCCCCGTAGGGGTACTGCTACCCCACGCCGAGCCAGCTCTCCAGCGGGTGCAGGGCGAAGTACACGACGAAGATCGCCGTCAGTACCCACATGAAGACGCCCAGCTCACGCGCCTTGCCCTGGGCCACCTTGATGACGGTCCAGGCGATGACGCCCGCGGCGACACCGGTGGTGATGGTGTAGGTGAAGGGCATCAGCACGACGGTCAGGAAGACCGGGATGGCGGTGGCCCGGTCGGCCCAGTCCACGTGGCGCGCGTTCTGCATCATCATCGCGCCGATGACGACCAGGGCGGCGGAGGCCACCTCGGCGGGCACGACCGCGGTGAGCGGGGTGAAGAAGAGACAGGCCGCGAAGAAGAGGCCCGTGACGACGGCCGACAGGCCCGTACGGGCGCCTTCGCCGACTCCCGTCGCGGACTCCACGAAGACGGTCTGTCCCGAGCCGCCCGCGACACCGCCGATGGCACCACCGGCGCCGTCGACGAACAGTGCCTTGGACAGGCCGGGCATGCGGCCCTTGTCGTCGGCGAGCTTGGCCTCCGTGCCGACGCCGATGATGGTGGCCATCGCGTCGAAGAAGCCGGCCAGCACCAGGGTGAAGACGATCATGCCGACGGTCAGCGCGCCGATGTCGCCCCAGCCGGTGAACTGCACCTCTCCGAAGAGCGAGAAGTCCGGCATCGAGACCGCGCTGCCGGTGAGCTCGGGGGCACGGCCGGTCCAGCTCTTGGGGTCGATGTCGATGAGCGCGTTGAGGACGATCGCCAGGGCGGTGCCGGTGACGATGCCGATCAGGATCGCGCCGGGCACGTTGCGGGCCTGCAGCATGAAGATCAGCAGCAGGGTGACGGCGAAGAGCAGCACGGGCCAGCCGGCGAGTTCACCGGTCGGGCCGAGCGAGAGGACCGTCGCCTTGCCGGGGTGCACGAAGCCGGCCTTCACCAGCCCGATCAGGGCGATGAAGAGACCGATGCCCATGGTGATGCCGTGCTTGAGCGCGAGTGGGATCGCGTTCATGATCAGTTCGCGCAGCCCGGTGACCACCAGCAGCATGATCACGACGCCGTACATCACGCACATCGCCATGGCCTGGCCCCAGGTCATCTGGGGTGCGACCTGCGAGGCGAGTACGCCGGAGACGCTGAGACCGGCCGCGAGGGCCAGCGGGACCTTGCCGACGAAGCCCATCAGCAGGGTGGTGACGGCCGCTGCCAGCGCGGTCGCGGTGATCAGCGCCGGCTGGCTGAGGACGCTGCCTTCGACGTCCTCGCCGCCGAGGAGCAGCGGGTTGAGCAGGAGGATGTACGCCATCGCCATGAAGGTGGTGATGCCGCCGCGCACCTCACGCGCGACGGTGGACTGCCGGTCCGATATGTGGAAATAGCGGTCGAGCCAGGACCGCCCGGCCGGCGGGCGCGATCCCGCGCCGGCGTCCTCCGACGATGTTCTTGGCTCCACTGACGACTGGGTCATGATGCCTGTCTCCCAAGGTTCACAGGGGCATCCCGCACACCGCTCGCGGCTGGGGAATTCGGGGACTTCAAAGGGCTGCACGACCCGGAGGACGGTCCGAGACGAACGCATACGTACTGGACTTGCGGTGGGACTGCCGCCGGGTAGGCGGACTGTGGACCCCGGGCGACGTGGCGGAGGGAAGTGTGACGTCCCTGTCAGGCGGCGCCGCCCGGGGGGTTCGGGGGCGGGATCAGGTCCCGGTCAGGTGCTCCGGCCGTACCGGAGTGCGGTTGAGTTCCAGTCCGGTCGCCGCCCGGATCGCCGCGAGCACGGCGGGGGTGGACGACAGGGTCGGAGCCTCGCCGACACCGCGCAGCCCGTACGGGGCGTGCGCGTCGGCGAGTTCGAGGACGTCGACGGGGATGGTCGGCGTGTCGAGGATCGTGGGGATGAGGTAGTCCGTGAAGGACGGGTTGCGGACCTTGGCGGTCTTCGGGTCGACGACGATCTCCTCCATGACGGCGACGCCCAGGCCCTGCGTGGTGCCGCCCTGGATCTGGCCGACCACCGACAGCGGGTTGAGCGCCTTTCCGACGTCCTGGGCGCACGCCAGCTCGATGACCTTGACCAGTCCCAGCTCGGTGTCGACCTCGACGACGGCGCGGTGCGCGGCGAAGGAGTACTGGACGTGGCCGTTGCCCTGTCCGGTACGGATGTCGAACGCCTCGGTGGGCCGGTGCCGCCACTCCAGTTCGGCCTCGACGCTCTGTCCTTCCAGCACGTCGACGAGATCGGCCAGAACCTCCCCGCCGTCGGTGACGACCTTGCCGCCTTCGAGGAGCAGCTCGGCACTGGCCCAGGCGGGGTGGTGGGAGCCGAACTTCCGCCGGCCGATGTCCAGGACCTGTTCACGTACGGCCTCGCAGGAGTTCTTGACCGCGCCGCCGGTGACGTACGTCTGCCGGGACGCCGAGGTGGAGCCCGCGGAGCCGACCCCGGTGTCGGCGGGGTGGATGGTCACCTGGGCGACGCCCAGTTCGGTGCGGGCGATCTGGGCGTGGACGGTGACGCCGCCCTGGCCGACCTCCGCCATCGCGGTGTGCACGGTCGCGACGGGCGCGCCGCCGACGACCTCCATGCGGACCCGGGCGGTCGAGTAGTCGTCGAAGCCCTCGGAGAAACCGACGTTCTTGATGCCGACCGCGTAGCCGACGCCGCGTACGACGCCTTCGCCGTGGGTGGTGTTGGACAGTCCGCCGGGCAGTGCCCGTACGTCCGCGTCCTCACCCGCCGCGAGCCACTGCTGCTCCGGCGGCATCGGCATCGCCTTGACGCGGCGCAGCAGCTCGGCGACCGGGGCGGGCGAGTCGACGCGCTGGCCGGTGGGCAGGAGGGAGCCCTGCTCCATGGCGTTGAGCCGGCGGAACTCGACGGGATCCATCCCGAGCTTCGCCGCCAGCTTGTCCATCTGCGCCTCGTAGGCGAAGCACGCCTGGACCGCGCCGAAACCGCGCATCGCGCCGCAGGGCGGGTTGTTGGAGTACAGCGCGAGGGCCTCGATCTCGACGTCCTCGACGACGTAGGGGCCCACGCTGAGCGAGGACGCGTTGCCGACGACCGCCGGGGAGGCGGAGGCGTAGGCGCCGCCGTCGAGGACGATGCGGCACTTGAGGTGGGTGAGCTTGCCGTCCTTCGTCGCGCCGTGCTCGTACCGGAGCGTGGCCGGGTGGCGGTGGACGTGGCCGAAGAAGGACTCGAAGCGGTTGTAGACCATCTTGACCGGCTTGCCCGTGCGCAGGGCGAGCAGGCAGGCGTGGATCTGCATCGAGATGTCCTCGCGGCCGCCGAAGGCCCCGCCGACGCCGGAGAGCGTCATGCGGACCTTCTCCTCGGGCAGGCCGAGGACGGGCGCGATCTGGCCGAGGTCGGAGTGCAGCCACTGGGTGGCCACGTACAGGTCGACGCCGCCGTCCTCGCCCGGCACGGCCAGTCCGGACTCGGGGCCGAGGAAGGCCTGGTCCTGCATGCCGAAGACGTACTCGCCGGAGACGATGACGTCGGCGCGCTTCGCCGCCTCGTCGGCGTTGCCGCGCACGATGGGCTGGCGGTGCAGGATGTTGGGGTGCGGGACGTGCGCGAAGTGGCTGTCGGTGCGGTTCTCGTGCACGAGAACCGCACCGGGTGCGGTCGCGGACGCCTCGTCGGTGATGACGGGCAGTTCCCGGTACTCGACCTTGATCTTGGCGGCGGCGCGACGCGCCGTCTCCGGATGGTCGGCGGCGACGAGCGCCACCGGCTCCCCGTGGTGCCGCACCTTGCCGCAGGCCAGGACGGGTGTGTCCTGGAGTTCGAGACCGTAGTGCTTGGTCTCCGTGGGCAGGTCGTCGTACGTCAGGACCGCGTGGACGCCGGGAAGCGCGAGCGCCTCGCCGACGTCGAGGGAGACGATCTCGGCGTGCGCGACCGTGGAGCGCAGGGTGTGGCCCCAGAGCATGTCCTCGTGCCACATGTCCGACGAGTACGCGAACTCGCCCGTGACCTTGAGGGTTCCGTCGGGACGGAGGGTGGACTCGCCGATTCCGCCCTTGGTCCTGGTGCCCTGGCTGATGTTCGTGGGGGTACCGGTGACGCCCATGGTGCTAGACCGTCTCTTCCTGGTGTTCCTGCCGGGCCGCCGCGAGGCGGACCGCGTCGAGGATCTTCTCGTAGCCGGTGCACCGGCACAGGTTGCCCGAGAGTGCCTCGCGGATGTCCCCGTCGGACGGGGAGGGGTTGCGCTCCAGCATCTCGTCGGCTGCGACGAGGAGGCCGGGGGTGCAGAACCCGCACTGGACGGCGCCCGCGTCGATGAACGCCTGCTGGATGGGGGCGAGCCGCCCGTGTTCGCCGGTCCGGCCGTCACCCGGCTGGGCCTGGCTGCCCCTGTCGGCGTCCGGCGAGGTGCCGCACGCCCCCTCGGTGCCGCAGCCGGCGCCCGGGTGGGCGTCCCGGCGGTGCCGGGAGTAGTCGGCGAGGCCCTCGACGGTGACGACCTCGCGGCCCTCCACCTGGCCCGCCGCGACGAGGCACGCGCACACCGGCACGCCGTCGAGCCGTACCGTACAAGAACCGCATTCGCCCTGCTCGCAGGCGTTCTTCGAGCCGGGAAGACCCATCCGCTCCCGAAGCACGTACAGGAGGCTCTCGCCCTCCCAGACGTCGTCGGCTTCCTGCGGACGGCCGTTGACCGTGAAGTTGACGCGCATGATCAAGCAGCTCCTTCGAGGGTCGCGGAGGCGGTGCCGCGGTACTGCTCCCAGGCCCAGCCGAGCGTGCGGCGGGCCATGATGCCCACGGCGTGGCGGCGGTACTTCGCGGTGCCGCGGACGTCGTCGATCGGGTTGCAGGACGCGGAGGCCAGCTCGGCGAACTGCTTGGCGACGGACGGCGGGATGATCTTGCCGCTCTCCCAGAAGCCGCCCTCTTCGAGCGCCGCGTCGAGGAACTCCTCGGCGGTCCTCGCCCGCAGCGGGGTCGGCGCGGCCGATCCGATGCCGGTCCGCACGGTCCGGGTCCCGGGGTGCAGCGCGATCCCGAAGGCGCACACCGCGATCACCATGGCGTTGCGGGTGCCGACCTTGGAGAACTGCTGCGGGCCGTCCGCCTTCGCGATGTGCACGGCACGGATCAGTTCGTCGGGCCGAAGGGCGTTGCGCTTGACTCCGGTGTAGAACTCCTCCACCGGAATCATGCGCGTTCCGCGCACCGACTGCACCTCGACCTCGGCGCCCGCGGAGAGCAGCGCCGGGTGCGAGTCGCCTGCCGGGGAGGCGGCGCCGAGGTTGCCGCCGACGGAGCCGCGGTTGCGGATCTGCGGGGAGCCCACGGTGTGGGCGGCGAGTGCGAGCCCGGGGAGTTCGGCGCGCAGGTGGTCCATGATCTGGGTGTACGGAACGGAGGCGCCGAGGTTCACGCTGTCCCGGCCCACCTCCCACTCCCGCAGTTCACCGATGCGGTCCAGGTCCAGAAGGTATTCGGGACGCCGGTGGTCGAAGTTGATCTCGACCATCACATCGGTGCCACCCGCGATGGGCACAGCGGTCGGATGCTCGGCCTTGGCGGCGAGCGCGTCCTCCCAGCTGGCGGGGCGAAGGAAGTCCATGAGTGGCTCTCTCTTCGTATCGGGGGGCGACTGTCAGGTTGCGTTCTGTTCCGCGCGGCTCCGGGGCCTTCGTTCATGCCCTGTTCACACGGTCGTGGCCTCAGTACACAAGCCGCGGGTGACACGGTGCAGTCACCGAAACCATGAAGGAGTTGGCTGGTCGCCCATCTCGTCTTGTAGATTCGAACGAAAGGCGGGGATCGGCAACCTCTCCGCAGCTCACGGACAACACGATTCCACCCCTGGTACGAGAGAGAACGGCGGCGACACGACGATGCGGCTGCGCGCCCTGCTGGAAACCGATGCGCTGGGCCTGCGCCTGCTGGGCGGCGAGGACGAACTCGACCGCACCGTGCGCGGCGTCATGACCACCGACCTGCGCGACCCGAGCCGCTACCTCTCCGGCGGCGAGCTGGTGCTGACCGGGCTGGCCTGGCGCCACTCCCCCGAGGACTCCGAACCGTTCGTACGGCTCCTCGCCTCGTCCGGCGTAGTGGGCCTGGCGGCGGGCGAGGCGGAGCTGGGCAGCGTGCCGGCGGACCTGGTCGAGGCGTGCGAGAGGCACCGCCTCCCGCTTTTCTCCGTCAGCGAGGCGGTGGCCTTCGCCTCGATCACCGAGCACGTCGTGCGGCAGGTGTCGGGCGAACGGGCCGGGGACCTGGCGGCGGTGGTCGACCGGCACCGACGGCTGATGACGTCGGGACCCGCCGGCGGCGGCCCCGAGGTCGTCCTCGACCTGCTGACCTCCGACCTGGACCTGCACGCCTGGGTGCTCTCCCCCGTCGGCCGCCAGGTGGCCGGCTCCGACGCCCCGCTGCCCGCGGGCGTCGGCCCCGCCCTGGCCGCCGAGCACCTGGCGGCCAGCCGTACGGGCCGCCGCAGCCCGCACCGGATGACCCTGGACGGCACCCCGTACTCGCTGTTCCCGATCCGCACGGCGGACCGCAACGCCGCCGCCCTGGCCGGCACGGCCGCCTCCCGCGACGTCCGGGAGAGCGTCCTGTCGGACTGGCTGCTGGCCGTGGAGGCGGACGCGGGCGACTGGCCGGCCGCCCGTCTCGACCTGCTCCAGGGCGTCACCCAGCTGATCGCCGTGGAGCGCGAGCGCCGCGACGCGGCCCGTACGGTGCGGCGCAGGCTCGCCCAGGAGGTGCTGGAGCTGGTCCAGGCGGGCGCACCGCCCACCGAGATCGCCGCCAGGCTGCGGGTGGCCGCCCCGGTGCTGCTGCCCGGCCTGGGCGCGGCGCCGCACTGGCAGGTGGTGGTGGCGCGCATCGAGTGGGACGGCGGCGCCGTCGAGAGCGGTCCGGCCGCGCAGGCGCTGCTCGAAGAGATCTTGGTCGATCCCACCATTCCGGCCGACTCGCTCGCCGCCTCGGCCGAGCCCGCGGACCGGATAGCGGTGGCGTACAGCGGCGAGGAGGCCATCGCGCTGGTTCCGCTGCCCGCGGTGGCGGCCGACCGGCCGGAGGAGGGCGCGAGCCCCGGTCTGCACGCGGATTCGCTGCTGACCGCCGTGCAGGCGCCGCTCTCGGGCGGGCTCGCGGACGACGGCCGGCTCACCCTGGGGGTCAGCGCCCCGGTGCACTCCGCGGAGGGCCTGCGCGGCGCGCTGGAGGAGGCCAGGCACGCCCGCCGGGTCGCCGCCGCCCGTCCCGGCCGGGTCGCCGCCGCGGGTCATCACGAACTGGCCTCGCACGTGCTCCTGCTCCCCTTCGTCCCCGACGACGTGCGCCGCGCCTTCACCGCACGCCTCCTGGACCCGTTGCGCGACTACGACCGCAAGCACCGCGCCGAGCTGATCCCGACCCTCGAAGCGTTCCTCGACAGCGACGGCTCCTGGACGCGCTGCGCGTCCCGTCTCCACCTGCACGTCAACACGCTGCGCTACCGCGTCGGACGGATCGAGCAACTGACGGGCCGTGACCTCTCGCGACTGGAGGACAAATTGGACTTCTTCCTGGCCCTGCGCATGAGCTGACCCGACCTCACCCCCTCGCGACGGGCCGACGGAGTCCCCTGCTTTGTGAAAAAATTCACCCGGCCTCTTGGCCCGGTGCGTCAATCCGTGCTGTGATGCGCACGACCGGACGTCCGAAGAACCATCCGTAGGACATCCGCACGGTTCTACTTCACAGCTCAATGGCGCGCTCGGGGAGGGCAATGTGGCGGACACCGCCATGTCTGGTTCCGGTACGGAGTCCGACTCGGAGTCGGCGGGGGCTTTCGAGGGGGGAGGCGGGCCGCTCCAGACCGCGGTGTGGCGGTTGCGCTCCCGCGGCTGCTGGACGGACGCCGCGGCCCTCCTGGAGGCCCGTTCCGGGGCTGCCGCCGCACTCCAGCGCGCGGCGCTGCTCGTGGAGCGCTGTCTGTTCACCGAACAGGGGTGGCCGGAGGCGGAGGAGGCGCTGCGCAGCGCCGAGGCCCTCGCCGGGGACGACGACGAGCGCGGCGGGGCGGCCTGCGAACGCGGCCATCTCGCCTACGCGTCCACCGTGTTGGGCGTACGGGACCGGGCGGACGAAGCCCGGTCGGCGCTCGGCCGGGCCGCGGCCCTGCTGCACCCCCACTCCGCCAACCGCCCGCTGCTCGACTTCCGGCGGGGCCTGATCGCCGAACACCTCTCGGACTCCCCGCAGTCCGCGCGCGCCGCCTACCGTCGCGCCCACGCGGGGGCCACCACCCACCACAAGCCGCTGCTGCTCTCCTTCACCTGGCGGCACCTGGCCGGACTGGCCCTGCGCGAAGGGGAGTTGGCCGAAGCGCGGCACGGGTTCGCGGAATCGCTGCGGATACGCGAGGAACTCGGCTACCTCGTGGGCACGGCGCCGGCGCTGGCCGCCCTCGCGGACGCCGAGCCCGAGCCGGAGGCGACGCGGCTGCGGGCGGAGGCGTCCCGGCTGTTCCACCTGCTGGACGGGGTCCCGACCTGGCTGGCGTCGCAGCTGTCGCCACCGGCCGCGGCGGTCTGAACCCGTTCGGGTGGACTTCGCGGGCCCGGGGGCCGTTCAGGGGCACGGGCGCCCGCACGACCGGTCCGCGCCCCTACGGCCGGCCGCCGCCCGCGAAGTGTTCTCGTACGAGTGACTCCACGACGGGCAGGTCCTGGTCGATCAGGGCTTCCAGCAGCGCCGTGTGCTCGGCGGCGTCCGCCACCAGCTCCGCCCGGCCGCCGTCGCGCGCACCCGCCGACGGCCATTGCGCCCGCCGGTGGAGGTCGCCGGCGGTCCGCACGAGCTGCGCGTTGCCGCTGAGGCCGAGCACCGCGCCGTGGAAGGCGCGGTCGGCCTCCGCGTACGCGGCCCGGTCACCCCGGGCGGCCGCCATGGTGGTGGCAACGGCGTGCGGGCGCAGACCGCGCCACTGCGCGGCCTCCACGGTGCGGGCGAGGGCGAGCATGGTCGGCACCTCGATCAACGCCCGCACCTGCGCCAGGTCGGACAGCTCGGCCTCGCCGCGTTCGGCGATCCTGAACCCGCGGTTGGGGACCACCTCCACCGCGCCCTCCAGGGCGAGTTGCTGCATCGCCTCGCGCACGGGAGTGGCGGAGACGCCGAAGCGGGCGCCGAGGGCGGGGCCCGAGTAGACCTCACCCGGGGCCAGTTCGCCACTGACGAGGGCGGCACGCAGCGCGTCGAGGATCTGGCCGCGCACGGAGTGCCGGACGAGGCGGGCCGTCGCCGGGCGGGGAGCGGCGGGCGTGCCGTGGAGGTACTCCCCGTGTGCCTGCGGGGCCCGCGACCGGCGGTCGCCACGGGCCTGTTCGGGTACCCGTTCCGCGGCCGGGGGGTGTGCGGCGGGGGCGTGTCGCCGGGGCTGCTCCACCTGGTCCACCTCCGTTGTGCGAGTTCTCGTGCGTCTGGGGCAGCCTAGGCGGCACGTCCCGCAGTTCAAACCCGGGAATGATCGGGTAAGGTAAGGCTTACCTGCACACGACCCAAGATTCGATTCGGTGGTCCCCTGCATGACCGTCCCCGCCCTGCTCCCCTCCGGCGCAGCACGCCCGCCCGCCGCGTCCGCCGTGGCGGACTCCTACGCGCGCCTGACCGAGGTCTTTCCCTCACTGGTCGTGCGGGAGCTCGCGGAGGGGGAAGCGGCTCCGCGCGGCGGCGGCTGGGTCGGCGCGGACGAGCTGTCCGCCGGGGGTACCGCCCTGGACGCGTTTCTGGCCTGGGACAACGCGCAGGTGCTGCGGGACTACGGGCAGCAGGCCCGCCCCGACGTGATCGCCAGTTTCGGCCTGCACCGGTACGCCTGGCCCGCCTGCCTGCTGATCACCGTGCCCTGGTTCCTGCACCGCAGGGTGCCCAGGACGCCGGTCTCCCAGGTCGCGTTCCAACGGGTCCTGGGCCGGATGACCGTACGGGTGGAGGAGTTCGCGTGCCTGCCGGGGGATCCGGCGGCGGCACTGCCCGGCGCGCGCGTCGTGCCCGACGAGGAGGCGCTGCGCGCGGAGGCGCGGGACGCGCTGGCCGAGCACCTGGAGCCGGTGCTGACGGGTTTCGGGCCGCGCATGCGACGGCGGGCGCACGCCTTGTGGGGCATGGCGACGGACGAGATCGTCGAGGGCCTCTGGTACGTGGCGCACCTGCTCGGCGAGGAGCAGCGGGCCATGGCGGAGCTGGAGCTGCTGCTGCCCGGCGCGACGGCCCCCTACCGCGCCGCCGCCGGCTTCCGTGAGCTGACCGGCCCGAACGGCGAGTCGCTGCCCACCCGGGACCGCGCCACCTGCTGTTTCTTCTACACCTTGCGCCCCGAGGACACCTGCACCACCTGCCCCCGGACCTGCGACGCGGACCGGGTGCAGAAGCTGCTCGCGCAGGCCGTAACCTCCGCATGATCGCCACGCCACCCGTTCGGGTGGCGTGATTCGAACCCAACTCCGCAGAGGGGTTTGGCAGTTCGAACAATCGCCACCTTTCCGCATGACGCGGAGTCCCGTTGGCGTTCTCTTGTCCCGAAACCCCTTGTGCACCTCGCGACGTGGGCCAATATGTCGCCGGAACGCACCGAGCGCGATCCGCGGTCCGCACTCCGTGGGCTGTCTCTTGGACCGTCTCCACGGACGTGGTCGCCGCTGCGCTGACGCAAAGGGACTCCGCAATGAGAATGACCGACATATCGCTGGACTGGCTGCTTCCTGCCGTCGTGATGATCGCGGGTGTCCTGGCGGCCGTCGCGGTGATCGCGCGCGGCAAGCGCGCGGGCGCGAAGGCCGGCGCGAGCAGCGAGGACTCGTGGGAGCGCAGCGAGGAGCGGCGCCGAAGGAAGGAAGCCTTCTACGGAAGCGCCTCCTACGTACTGCTGTTCTGCTGCGCCGCCGTGGCCGCCGCCCTGTCCTTCCACGGGCTGGTCGGTTTCGGGCAGCAGAACCTGAGCCTGTCGGGCGGCTGGGAGTACCTGGTTCCGTTCGGGCTCGACGGAGCCGCCATGTTCTGCTCCGTGCTCGCCGTACGGGAGGCCAGTCACGGGGACGCGGCGCTCGGTTCGCGTCTACTGGTGTGGACGTTCGCCGGAGCCGCGGCCTGGTTCAACTGGGTGCACGCGCCACGGGGGTTCGGGCACGCCGGTGCTCCGCACTTCTTCGCCGGCATGTCGCTGTCCGCGGCGGTTCTCTTCGACCGCGCGCTCAAGCAGACCCGCCGGGCGGCACTGCGCGAACAGGGCCTGGTGCCGCGCCCCTTGCCGCAGATCCGCATCGTCCGCTGGCTGCGGGCGCCCCGAGAGACCTTCGGGGCCTGGTCGCTGATGCTGCTGGAGAACGTACGGACGCTCGACGAGGCGGTCGACGAGGTGCGTGAGGACCGGCGGCAGAAGGAGCAGAACCGTCTCCGCAGGCGGGAGCACGAGAAGCTGGAGCGGGCGCAGCTGAAGGCCATCAACCGTCAGCACCGCGCCTGGGGGCGGGGGCGCGGCGGTCGGCAGGTCGACGTGCCGGCTCTGGGGGCGGGCGGACCGGGCTCCCCGCCGCATGCGGTCGCGGAGCCCGCCATACCCGAGCCGGGACAACTGCCGCTTCGCTCCCGGCCCTCCCTCCAGGCCGTGAAAGGCGCTGGGACCAGGGGAGTTGAGACGAGGACCGTCGATCTGACCGCCGAGGACGACACCCAGGCCCTGCCTCGGCTGGACTCGCTGGAACAGAAGCTCAAGGACCTTGAGCAGCAGTTCGGTTAGCCGGTCGGGCAGGTCCGCCCACACGGACGCGACGGGGGTTCGGCCGGTCACTCACCGGCCGGATCCCCTTCGAGTTCGAACCACACCACCTTGCCGGCACCGTGGCCCTGCATCCGTACGCCCCAGGCGTCGGCGAGGGCCTGTACGAGGAACAGTCCGCGGCCGTGCGTGCTGCCGTCGGGTTCCGTGTCGGCGAGCAGCGGCTCGGGGAGTTGCTCCAGCCGGTCGCGCACCTCGACCCGCAGCCTGCCGGCGGCCAGTGCGGCCGTCACCTCCGCGTCGCCCTCGGTGTGGATGAGGGCGTTGGTCACCAGTTCACAGGTGAGCAGTTCCGCGATGTCGGCGCGGCCGGGACGGCCCCAGCACCGCAGCAACTCGCGCAGACCGTGCCGGACTTCGGGCACCGCCGTCAGGTCGGCGTGACCCAGCCTCCGGCGCAGCCCCGCCGTCTCGTACCGTTCGCCGCACTCGGCCGCCGCCTGGGCGAGCGCCCTCGCGTCCGCGTTGGACGCCCGCGGGTCCCCCGCCGCCGCGCGTCCGTGCACGACCGGCCCGGCGCCGACCGGATACTGTCTCGTCATAACCCCCACCCGCACACCCCGGTTCGACCCTTTCGTCTCGAACGCCCTCACGGAATGGATGCCCCGCCGGGGAGACACCACGCATGTCCGGCGGGGGCTGTGTGAGTACCGGGTGCCGGGTTTCGCCCCATCGCCCGATGCACCGCTGCCGTTCCCGGCGTATCGATTGCGGGGACGGGGGGCGTACGCGGGCTTACGGGCGGGGAACGTTGCGCAGGTTGGAACGAGCCATCTGGAGCATCCGTCCCACGCCGCCGTCCAGCACCACCTTCCCCGCGGACAGAGCGAAGCCCTTCACCTGGGCGACCTTGATGTGCGGCGGGATGGACAGCGCGTTGGGGTCGGTGACGACCTCGACGAGGGCGGGGCCCTTGTGCCGGAAGGCGTCCTTCAGAGCACCCTTGAGCTCCTTGGGCTTCTCCACGCGCACCCCGTGCGCACCGCAGGCGCGGGCCACCGCGGAGAAGTCCGGATTGTGGTTGGTGGTGCCGAACGAGGGCAGTCCGTCGACCAGCATCTCCAGCTCCACCATGCCGAGCGAGGAGTTGTTGAAGAGGACCACCTTCACCGGCAGGTCGTACTGCACGAGGGTGAGGAAGTCGCCCATCAGCATGGAGAAGCCGCCGTCGCCGGACATGGAGACGACCTGACGGCTCCGGTCGACGAACTGGGCGCCGATGGCCTGCGGCAGGGCGTTGGCCATCGAACCGTGCGAGAAGGAGCCGATGACGCGGCGGCGTCCGTTGGGGGTGAGGTAGCGGGCCGCCCAGACGTTGCACATGCCGGTGTCGACGGTGAACACCGCGTCGTCGTCGGCGAGTTCGTCGAGCACGGAGGCCACGTACTCGGGGTGGATCGGGGTGTGCTTCTCGACCTTGCGGGTGTACGCCTTGACCACGCCCTCCAGCTGGTCGGCGTGCTTCTTCAGCATCTTGTCGAGGAACTTGCGGTTGCTCCTGGGCCGTACCCGCGGGGTCAGGCAGCGCAGCGTCTCGCGGACGTCGCCGCAGACACCCAGGTCCAGCTTGCAACGCCGCCCGAGGTGCTCCGGACGCACGTCCACCTGGACGATCTTCGCGTCCTTGGGGAGGAAGTCGTTGTACGGGAAGTCCGTGCCGAGCAGAATCAGCAGGTCGCACTCGTGCATGGCCTCGTACGCCGCGCCGTAGCCGAGAAGTCCGCTCATGCCGACGTCGTACGGGTTGTCGTACTGGATGAACTCCTTGCCGCGCAGCGCGTGGCCCACCGGGGCCTTGATCCGCTCGGCGAACTCCATCACCTCCGCGTGCGCGCCCGCGGTGCCGCTGCCGCAGAACAGGGTGATCTTCTGCGCGTCGTCGATCAGCGCCGTCAGCGCGGCGATGTCGGCGTCACCGGGCCGCACGACGGGACGCGAGGTGATGAGCGACTGCTCCTGGGCCTCCTCGGCGACCTGCTCGCCGGCGACGTCGCCGGGCAGGGAGACCACGCCGACTCCGCCCCTGCCGACCGCGTGCTGGATCGCCGACTGGAGGACCCGGGGCATCTGCTTGGGGGTGGAGATCAGCTCGTTGTAGTGGCTGCACTCGTCGAAGAGCTTGTCGGGGTGGGTGGCCTGGAAGAAGTTCAGGCCGATCTCGCTGGAGGGGATGTGCGAGGCGAGCGCCAGCACCGGGGCCATCGAGCGGTGCGCGTCGAAGAGGCCGTTGATCAGGTGCAGGTTGCCGGGCCCGCAGGAACCGGCGCAGGCCGCGAGCTTCCCGGTGATCTGGGCCTCGGCGCCTGCGGCGAAGGCGGCGGTCTCCTCGTGCCGCACGTGCACCCAGTCGATGGCGTCGTTGCGGCGAATGGCGTCCACGACCGGATTGAGACTGTCGCCGACGACCCCGTACATGCGCTGGACGCCCGCCTGCACCAGGATGTCGACGAACTGCTCGGCCACCTTCTGCTTCGCCATGACGCGGCGCACCTCTCCGTAGGTAAATAGGACAATCTTCCCGCTCCTGCCCATCAACCCACGAAAGATGCGCTCATGCCTCCCAGGCGGCCACCGCCGTACGGTCGTCGGCGTACCCCTTGACCCGGAGCGTCACGTCCGCGAGGTAGGCGGCGAGGCCGGGGGGGTCCTTCCTGGCCCAGCGTTCGGCCAGCTCGTCGGCGAACGCGCTCTCGCCGCGCAGTGGCTCCGCGAGGCCCGCGCTGCACAACAGGAGCGTGTCACCCGACCGGGCCACCGACGCCCGGAACCGGAAGGGGGAGGTCGGCGGGACGGTGTCCACGTGCGGTCCGGGGTGGGTGGGGATCCCCAGGTCCATGGTGAGCCGGTCGCCCTGCCCGGTCACCTCGGGTGTGCCGTGCAGCGGCGTCTCGTCGACCGGCGCGGGGGCCGGCACGGAACCGAAGCCGACCACCGGTTCGCCGACGAGCGCGTCGGGGCGTGGTTCCGGAGGCTCTATGTCCTGCCAACGACCGTCCCGCAGCCGCAGCAGGCCGCCTCCGCCGACGCCGAAGAAGACCCTGGTGCGGCAGTCGGGGTCGGCGGGAAGGAGCAGGCAGCGCAGATCGGCGGTGTGTTCCTCCGGTTCCAGACCGAGTTCCGCTGCGCGGGCGCGCAGCTTGCCGAAGGTGCGGTCGGTGAGGCGGTGCAGACCGGACTTGAGATCGCCGCGCCGCCCCGCCCCGATGTCCTCGGCCAGCCGCGCGTGGCTGCGGCCGACCGATCCGGCGATCCAGCGGCAGGCGTCGGCGGCCGCGAGGTGCGCTCCCTCGGCGGCCCGCGCACCGCTTGCGACCGCGACCAGGACGAGGGCGCCGCGGCCGTTGCCGAACCGGGCGGTGAGCAGTGCGTCCCGCCGGAGTTCGCCGCGGTAGCGGGCGGAGTCACCGCGCACGGAGGCGGCCCGCAGGGTGTATGTCCCGTACTGCGCGCCGTCGAGCACGGTGTCCGCGACGAGGCTGCCCAGGTCCTGCGGGTCGGCGAGGGGAAGGGCGGTCGGCTCGGCCTCGTAGGTGGGCGGGCCGTCGCCGATGTGCGTGACGGAGGGACGGTCGGGGGTGGTGGGGCGCTGGGGGGAGGTGGGGCGGCCGGTCGGCTTGGCGGCCGACGGCGTCCCTGGAGGCTCTCCCGGCGGCTCCCAGGCCGGGTAGGACGTGGGAAGCGGCGGTACGTGGCGCAGCGAACGCCCCTTCGGCCCGGCGCTGATGCGGGGGTCGGGGGCGGCGGGCGACGGGTGCGGGGGCAGCGCGGCCTCGGGTTCCGGGACGGAGGACGGCGCGACCGCGGGTTCCGGGACGGAGGACGGCGCGACCGCGGGTTCCGGGACGGAGGGGGCCGAGGCGGAGGGGGGCGCGGACGGAGGCGAGGACGCGGGAGGGGGTGCGGCCGGGGGCCGGGTGGGGGCCGTCTGTGGGGTGGGGGGTCCGATCTCGTCGGTCGCACTCGTGCGCGGGGCCTCGTCCGTCCCCTGCGTACCGGCGCCCGGGGCAGGCACGTTCGTGCGTGGTTCCGGGAACGGGGCCCGCCCCCGGCCTTCGGTCGGTTCGTCCCAGAGGGGGCGGGTACGACGGGCTCCGCCCCCCGCTCGTACTCCGGGAGCCCCGGGCGGCCCCGGGGGCGACGGCGGCGGACCCCACGTGGCCGAAGAGGACGCCTCGGGCTCCGGGCGTCCGGACGACGCCGTGAAGCCGGACCCGGAGGCCGGTCCTGCACCGCCGACGGGCGGGCCCGGGGGCGACGCCGGGGGCGCCGGAGGGACGTGCGGCACTCGGGACGTCCGGGGAGTCACGGGCGGGGAGGATGTCGCAGGCCCGGGGGGTGCGGCGGGCGCAGGGGGTGCGGTCCATTCCGCCGTACGGTCGGACGCGGGGTCCGTACGGTCCGACGGGGGGTCCGTGGCCTCCGACACGACATCCGTACGGGCCGACGCCGCGTCCGTAGGGGCGGGCACCGCATCCGTACCGGCGGGCGCCTCGTCCGGACGGGCGGATACCGCGTCCGCACGGGCGGGCACCGCATCCGTACCGGCGGGCACCGCATCCGTACCGGCAGGCACCGTATCGTCGCCGCCCGGAGTCGGAGGCCGTCCCGAGGCTGGGTCCCGTGCGTCGCGGGGGGAACGCGATGCGTCGCGGGGGTCGGCTTCGTGGGGCGGTTCCGGCTCCAAGTCGCGTCCAGGGCCAGGGATCCGCGCAGTGGCGGGGATCTGCGTGGAGGCGGGAACCTGCGCGCAGGCTGGGCCCGGCGTCTGTGCCGGGGCTGCCGGGCCTGCCGGGGCTGTCGTGCCCTGCTCATGTGCGGTGGTGGCCGGGGTCGGCTCTCCCCCTCCGTCCCCTCCGTGCGGATCCGCTCCCTTCTGCCGACGGGGAGTCGGAAGCCAGGCGTCCCACTCCCGCGTGGTGGGCCCGGACGCCTCCTGCCGCATGCCCTGGGGGTGCGGGCCGAGGGTACGGGGTGCGCCTCCGGGATCCGGCGGCTCCCACGAAGCCGGGGGGCGCGGGGCGCCGACAGGCGGGGTGTCCCGAGCGTCCGGAGGTGGTGCCGCCGGTGCGATCGGCGTGGAGTCGAAGTGGTCGTCGAGCGTGTCGGGTGTGCGGGTGGGCCCCGTGTCCGGGGCCGACTCGTCGTACAGCCGGTCCCACCAGTCGTCCTCGGCGTGCGTGCGCCGCTCCCCCTGCTGACTCATGCCCCTATTGTCCACCGCTGAGGCGATTCGGAAACGGGGCGGGAGGAAAAAAGACGCTCCGGCGACGAGCCTGCCCGCGCGGGCACGCTCCCGACGTCCCTCTCGGCCCACGGAGGTCAACTGCCGTGCGGCGCGCGCGCATCGCGGGGGCGGGCCACTCGCGTGGTGTCGGATTCGACGCGTGCGTGCGTCAGTTCGGATCCGGACGAACAGCATCTCGATGGCATCCCGACGGCCGCCCACGGGGTGCGTAGTCGCGCCGACGGGAAGGCGCTGGTGACAAAGGGGCAGGTGGTGCGTGGATGATGTGCTGAGGCGGCTTTGCGCCGTGGCTCATTCCCGCCACAGTGCGGCGCGAGGCAGGGCCGGCCACGGTGCGGTGCGACGGAAAGAGGTGGGTTCTGAGGTGCTGGGCGCGATAGGACTCGACGAGGCGGCGGAAGCGACGTACCGGACGCTGGTCGCGGTCGGGTCGGCCGAGGTGGCCGACCTGGCACACCGGTTGGGCGTGGGCGCGGCCGAAACGGAGCGGACGCTTCGACGGTTGGAGCGACAGGGCCTGGCCGCCCGGTCCGTCTCCGGCGCGGAAGGCTGGCTGGCGACGCCGCCCGGTGTCGCGCTCGGCGCTCTGCTCACCCAGCAGCGGCACGAACTGCGGCAGGCGGAGCTGGCGGCGGCGCTGCTGGCGGAGGAGTACCGGGCGGGGGCGGTGAAACCGGCGGTGCACGACCTGGTGGAGGTCGTGGTGGGGGCGAGCGCGGTGGCGCACCGTTTCGCCCAGTCTCAGTGGGGGGCGGCGGAGGAAGTGTGCGCGCTGGTCACCGGTCGGCCGGTCGTCGTGTCCGGCCGGGAGAACGTGGCGGAGGAACGGACGGCGGCGCGCGGGGTGCTGCACCGGGTGGTCCTGGAGCGCGGTGCACTCGAACTTCCGGGTGGGGTAGCGGAGTTGGCTGCGGCGCTGGGGCGTGGCGAGCAGGTCCGGGTGGTGGACCGGGTCCCGACGAAGCTCCTCGTCGTCGACCGGACACTGGCCATGGTCCCCCTGACGGGACGGGACGCGGAACCGTCGGCGCTGGTGGTGCACGCCAGCGGGCTGCTGGAGTCGCTGACGGGACTGTTCGAGGCGGTGTGGCGGGAGGCGCGCCCGGTGCGGCTGGGGCCGGGCGGCGACGGCTGCGACGTCTTGGCGGGCGGGCCGGACCCGGTGGATCTGAGGATCCTTTCACTGCTTCTGGCGGGCATGACGGATGCGAGCGTCGCCAAGCAGCTGGAACTGGGGTTGCGGACGGTGCAGCGGAGAGTGAAGGGGCTGATGGAGACGGCGGGGGTGACGACGCGGCTGCAACTGGGGTGGCAGGCACACGAGAGGGGATGGGTGGGGCGAGAGGTCTCGCGTACGCCGGGAAGCAGTGGCGGCACATAGGCGGCAGTCGCGGCCCCCGCGCGGTTCCCCCACTCCCCCGCGACGACTCCGAGCCCGTAGCCGGGCCGCCCCGCAGGACACCCTGGCGCACTCGGCCTACCCGGACGGGGAGTGAGCCCGTCCCCGACCCTTCGCGTAATGGCGTCGTGCGCGGTCCCGATTGCCGCAGTCGGCCGAGCTGCACCAGCGGCGGTTGCCGCCACGTGTGCGGTCCAGGAAGAACCAGCCGCAGCCCGGCCCCTCGCACCGGCCGATCCGGTCGACCGAGGGACCGGACAGCAGTTCCTCGGCCCGCAGCGCGAGGGCATCCGTCAGCCCCGCCGGTTCCCGGCGCAGGGGCAACTCTGCCGGTACATGGGCATATCGATGTGCCGACAGAACCATGCGGCGGAAAACCTCCCAGGCTGCGGACGGCAGCGGCGCGCGTTCGGTGTGGGCGTCCAGGATCTCCCCGAGCACCGCCCGGAGCCGGATCAGGCCGTCCGGATCGGACCCTACGAGTGCACCGAGACCGGCCCGCGCCGCCCAGGCACGCCACTCCTCCGGGCCCGACACGCGGTCCGCGCGACGCGTCTCGTCGGTACGCCAGGCAACCGTGTTGACGAGGTCGAGAGCGGGGTGCCCAGCGAGGAACTCGGTCTCACTGAATGCAAGTTGGGCCATTCCGGTACGATACCACTCTAACGCTCCTCAGCGATTTAGCTTGTTAGACTCTGTGGATGAGCGATTCACCTCGCGACCGGTTCCGGGCCGGTCTGCGCATAGGCGCCGGTTTCGCGGCCGCCTCCTTCCTGCTCTCCGTCTCCTTCGGCGCGGTCACCCAGGCCCAGGGCTGGGGCGTCGTCGTGCCTGTCGTCTGCTCGGCCGTGGTGTTCTCGGGCTCGGCCCAGTTCGCCTTGGTCGCCTCCCTGTCGACCGGGGGCCTCGGCACGGCGGTGGCCGCCGCGGCAATGATCAACAGCCGTTTCCTGCCGATGGGCGTGGCCGTCGCGGGCGACCTGCGCGGGGGACGGTTGCGGCGGGCCTTCGAGGGCCAGGCGGTGGTCGACGCGTCGTGGGCAGCCGCGCACCTGGGCGGCGGCCGGTTCGACCGGCTGTTGATGTTCGGGGCGACGGTCGTGCAGTGGCCCGCCTGGGTGGCGGGCACTGCTCTGGGTGTCGTGCTCGCCCCGGACTCCGCCCTCCAGCACACGCTCGGGCTGGACGTTCTCGCCCCGGCGCTCTTCGTCGCCCTGCTCCTGGACGAACTGCGCAAGAGTCGCGCCAACCGGCTGCCGGCCGCGCTGGGCGCCGTCCTCGCCGCCGGCCTGATCGCGTTCCTGCCCACCGGTCTCGCCCTGGTCGGCGCGGGCGCCGCCGCCCTCCTGGGGCTGCGGCGCACAAAGGGGGCGACGGCGTGAGCGCGACGACGCTGTGGGCCGCCGTCGCGGCGGTCGCCCTGATCAGCTTCGCGTTCAAGGCGGTGGGCCCCGCCGTGCTCGCCGGGCGCGAGCTTCCCGCGCGGGCGCGCACGGTGATCGCGCTGCTCGCACCGGTTCTGTTGGCCGCCTTCGTCGTGGTGGGGATCGCCGGGCCGGGCTGGTCGGGCCTCGACGTGGCCGTGATCGCGGGCCTCGGCGCTGTCGTCGTTCTGCGGCTGTGCCGCGTGCCGCTCCTGGCGGCGCTGGTGGGGGCCGTGCTCGTCACCGCGCTCGTGCGGGCGGCGGGGGGCTGAGCAGGTCCGTGTCCGGGGGCGCGGTGTGCCGTGCCCGCAGGTTCGCGGGTGCCGCATTCGCTGCCCCTGCGCCCAGGGGCGCCGCACCCCGGGCTCCCGCGACCGAGGTCCCGGTCGCGTCCGGGTTGCCGGCGTCCGGGCGCCACGGTCCCGGTGCTTTCGCGGGCGAGGTCCCGGCAGCGTCCAGGGGCTCGCGGAGGTGGGCGGTCGCGTACGAGCGCCAGGGCCGCCAGAGGTCGTCGTCCGGGCCGCCCGGCAGGAACACGTCCGGGTCGCCGAGTGCCCGCATCCGGATCAGAGCGACGGTGCGGGCGTCCAGGCCCGGGACGGCGGCCAGGGCGCGGGCCGCTTCCTCCCGGTCGGTGCCCGGGTCGAGCCGTACGGCACGGGACACGAGGGCCTCGGCCAGCGGACCCGCGTCGGGCTCACCGGTGAGGGCGTCCGGGCGGGGGAAGAGACGGTCGAGGGCTCCGCAGGGGTTCGGCAGGGTGTCCCCGTACGCCTCGACCAGTTCGGCGGCGCGGTCCCGCCCGATGCGCAGCCGCAGCGCGCACTCGTCCGGGTCGGCCGCGCCGGGGGAACGCAGCCCCGGGCGGGCTTCGACCCGGCGGGCGAGTCGCGGGTCCGCGCCGAGCCGCTCGTCGACGGCGTACGGGTCGGCGTCCAGGTCGAACAGGCGGCGCAGGCGCTGCACGGCGGTGGTGAGGTCGCGCAGGTCGGTGAGGGAGAGGCGGGCCGCCAGCCAGCCGGGGTGGGCGGCCTCCTCGACGGCGACGAGGCCGGTGCCGTGCGGGAGGCGCAGGGTGCGGCGATAGGTGCGGGCGTCGGGCTCGCCCCGTACCTCTTCGATGCGCGGGACGGCCTCGCGGGCCAGGAGGTCGAAGGTGGCGCGTGCGTCGTAGGGGCCGCGGTAGGCGAGCCGCAGCGGAATGCCCGCGGACAGCTCCGCGGCGGGCGGGGCGAGCCGGGTGCCGGACTCGGTGCGCAGCTCGGTGGGTGTCCGTGCGTAGGTCCTGCGGAGGGTGTCGTTGAACTGGCGCACGCTGGCGAAGCCTGCCGCGAAGGCGACGTCCGTGACGGGCAGGGCGGTCGTCTGGAGCAGGAGGCGTGCGGTGTGGGCGCGCTGGGCGCGGGCCAGGGCGATGGGCCCCGCGCCCAGCTCGGCGGTGAGCTGGCGCTGGACCTGCCGTGCGCTGTAGCCGAGCCGGGTGGCGAGGCCGGGGACGCCCTCGCGGTCCACCACCCCATCGGCGATCAGCCGCATCGCCCGGCCCACCGCGTCGGCCCGTACGTTCCACTCCGCGGACCCGGGCACCGCGTCCGGGCGGCAGCGGCGGCAGGCCCGGAAGCCGTCGCCCTGGGCGGCGGCGGCCGTGGCGAAGAAGCGGATGTTGCGGCGCCGTGGGGTCACCGCGGGGCAGCTCGGGCGGCAGTAGATGCCGGTGGTCGTCACCGCGAAGAAGAACACCCCGTCGAAGCGGGCGTCACGGCTGCTGACGGCTTCGTACCGCATGTCCTGCCGGTTGTCCGTCCGGGTGTGCGGCTCCACGCTCATGCCTCCAGTGTGCGTCCGCGGAGGGCACCGGGCTCGCGGGATTCGGACGCCGAGGCCGCGGGCGGCCCCGGCGTGACCCGCCTCACACCGGACGGCGTCACACTTCCGCGCTGCGACCCGTCATAGGGGTGTCGGCACAGGGTCACCACCCCAAGGAACGGGAGTTCGTCATGGAAGCTCGTCTCAACCTCTTCGGCAGCCCTCTCGCGGGCAAGCTCATGAAACACATCGGGTCGGCGGGCAAGGTCGTCTCGGACTCGGCCCTGCCCGCTGCCACCCAGGAACTGGTGAAGATCCGCGCCAGTCAGATCAACGGGTGCGGCTTCTGCACGGACATGCACACCAAGGACGCCGCCGAGGCCGGTGAGACCGCGACGCGTCTGCACCTGATCGCGGCCTGGCGCGAGGCCACGGTCTTCACGGACGCGGAGCGTGCCGCGCTGGAGCTGACCGAGGAAGGCACTCGCATCGCCGACGCCGGCGGTGGCGTCTCGGACGAGGTATGGGCGCACGCCGCCAAGCACTTCGACGAGGAACAGCTCATGGCTCTGGTGTCGCTCGTCGCCCTCATCAACGCCTACAACCGGGTGAACGTCATGATCCGGATGCCCGCGGGCGACTACCGGCCCGGCCAGTTCGGCTGAGCGCACGGAGACGTGGAAGAGGCACCGAGTACTCCCGGTGCCCCCGTGCGGCAAGGCGGAAGGGGTTACCGAGTACTCCCGGTGCCCCTTTCCGCCCGCCCTGCCGCACGCGGGCAGCCGGGCAGGCGAGGGTGGCCCCCGTACGCGGGCCGCCGACGGGCGAAGGCGGCCCGTGCCGTACGCGGGCGACCGACGAGGCAAAGGCAGCCCCCGCCGTACGCGGCCGGCCGGCCGGGCGAAAGCGGCCCGTGGCCTGCGCGGCGGTGCTACCGGATCCTGCCGCCGCGCTTGGCCGCCATGTTGGCCCGGCCTTCGGAACTCCTCTGCTTCCAGCCGCGCAGCATCTCCTGACGCAGCCGCGCGTCGGTCTTGGCGACGATGCGCTGGTTCTCGCGCATCAGCTTGCGCCAGCTCTCCAGCCGGCGCTCGGGCAGGCTGCCGTCCTCGATCGCGGCGAGGACCGCGCAGCCCGGCTCGGCCACGTGCCCGCAGTCGTGGAACCGGCAGTCCTGCGCCAACTCCCCGATCTCCGCGAATACTTGGTCGACCCCGGACCCGGCGTCCCACAGCCCGACACCCCGCAGCCCCGGCGTGTCGATGAGCACTCCCCCGCCGGGGAGGGCGAGCAGGTTGCGGGTGGTCGTGGTGTGCCTGCCCTTGCCGTCGATGTCGCGGGTGGCCTGCACCTCCATGACGTCCTGCCCCAAGAGGGCGTTGGCCAGAGTGGACTTCCCCGCGCCGGAGACGCCGAGCAGCACGCTCGTACCCCCGGCGACGACCGCCGTGAGGGCGTCGAGGCCCGCACCGGTGACGGAGCTGACCGGCAGCACCTGAACGCCCGGCGCGACCGTCTCGACATCTTCGACGAGGTACGAGAGCCCCGTGGCGTCCGGCACCAGATCGGCCTTGGTGAGGACGACGACGGGCATGGCTCCGGACTCCCAGGCCAGTGCGAGGAAGCGTTCGATCCGGCCGAGGTCGAGTTCGACGGCCAGCGACACGGCGATGACCGCGTGGTCGACGTTGGCCGCGAGGATCTGTCCTTCGGACCGCTGGGAGGAGGTGGACCGTACGAAAGCCGTACGCCGAGGCAGCAGCGTACGGATCAACTGCGGGTCACCGGTGGGCTCGACGGCGGCCCAGTCGCCGGTGCACACGACGCGCAGCGGGTCGTGCGGGGTCACCAGCACGGTGTCCGCGCGGATCAGCCCTTCGGTCGTGACGACGTCGGCCTGACCGCGGTCCACCCGTACGACCCGGCCGGGCATCAGGCCCTGCTCGGCGTACGGGGTGAACTCGGCTTCCCACGCGGCGTCCCAGCCGTACGGCTGGAGCGGGTGCGCGGACAGGTCGGAAACCTGGGAGTGCTCGTGCAAAGGCAGGAAAGACAAGGGGGAACCCTTCGAAACAAGGGCGGCCCCGGCACCGCGCTCGGTCGGCGCGGAAGGAGAAGTGGTCAGCCGGAGGCCACGGAGGTGGAGTGGACGAGCCTTCGAGTGCACGCAGCACTCACCATGACGACAGCCATCGGTCACACCTCCTGCCTGGAACAGCTGACTACCGGCGACTCTCGGCCGCCGGAGGAACGTGGCACACCCTAGTCACGGCCCCGAGCGGTGCGCCAGCTATTTTCCCGGGCCCCTTTCGCGGGCCCCGTTCCGGGCCTCTTCCCGAGCCCCCGGCGACCGAACTGGCGCCGCGGCGACGGCATTTTGGACGCACGGGCGTGAACGAGGAAGCCGACGTACTTGCGGGTGCGGGCGCGAACGAGGGACCCGGGGTACTTGGGGGTGCGGGCGTGAACGAGGGACCCGGGGCACTCCCGGTGTGCGGGCGCGCGCGGGAAGAAGGCGGCGGAGACGACGGCATGTCCGCGGGCATACGCGTCACCCCCGGCGCGTGACCGGCTTCGAGGTCCGCCCCCGGCGGTGCGCCGCCACCCGCTCCCTGGTCGCACAACGACGGGAGCAGTAGCGGCGCTCCGGGCCACTGCCGTGGGCGAGGTAGACGTTGCGGCAGGAGGCGGCGGCGCAGACCCCGCCCGGCGCTGCGTGGCGGTCCCAGAGCAGGATCGCCAGTGCGAGGCAGGAGGACGCGAGGAACCACTCGCCCCACGGGGCGTCGTCGTCGCTGTCCAGGTGGGGGTGCCAGTCGGTGGTGCCGGAGTGCGAGGTGAGGCGGAAGCGCCCCCGGGTGCGGGCCAGCAGCCCGTTGAGGACGGCAGCCGCCTCGTCGAGTCCGGGGGCGGCGAAGACCTCGCGCAGGAGAAGGGCGACCGCGCGCAGCTCCGCAAGGTCGCTCTCGCCGAGTTCCAGGGGGCCCGCCTCACCGTGTTCCCGAAGCACGTCGGTGACGGACGCGAGCAACGCGACGCCTTGGTCCTCGTCGCACAGCACGTTGACAAGAGCTGCGGTCCGCCGGGCGGTGTTCATCGAGAGCATCCGCAGAATGTAACGCAACTAGCGAGACTTTGCGTTACCTGCGTACCGTCCTCGCCATGCTGAAACGTCACCGCGGGGAGCCGGTCGGGGCCGTGCGCCAACTCAGGGAGCGGGTCGGGGCGGTGCGTCACCGCACGGAGCGGTTCGGGGCCGTGCGCCAACTCGGCGAGCGGTCCGCGGCGGTGCGTCACCTCAGCGAGCGGTCCGCAGCGGTGCGCTACCTCACCGGGGCCACCGCCGCCCGCACCGGAGACGACATGTCCGGCCCGGCCGTGCTCCTCCTGGCCCTCGCGGTCACCGGTTCGACCGCAGCCGCGTCGTCCCTGCTGGCAGGGCTGACGATCGCGGCGGCGGCGGGCGGGCCGGTCTTCGGGGTGCTGCTCGACAGAACCCGCCGCCCCGGCCGGCTGCTCGCCGTCGCGCTCGGACTGTACGCGGCGGCTCTCCTCGTCGTCCTGCTGCTCCTGGGGCGCGCACCGGTCCCCGTCGTCGTCCTGGTCGCGGTGGGAGCGGGACTGTTCGGTCCCGCACTGTCGGCCGGGTGGACGTCGCAACTCCCCCTGGTCGTCGAGGAGGAGGGCCTCGGCCGGGCCAACGCACTGGACGCGTCGACGCTCAGCGTCGCCGGGCTCGTGGGCCCCGCGCTGGCGGGCGGGGTCGCGGGACTGGCCGGGGCCTCCGCGAGTGTCGCCGTGTCGGCGACACTGATCCTGACGGCGCTGCCGGTGGCCTGGACGCTGCCGGGGTCCCGTACGGCAGTGCCCGGCTCACGACCGGCAGCCGGGGAAAGGGTCCGCGCAGAAGACGGCCGCGCGGCGGAGACCCGCACAGAAGACGGCCATGTGACGAAGTCCCGTACGAAGGACGGCCGCGCGGCAGCGACCCACGTCGAGGACGCCCACACGCCAGCACCACCCCTGGAAGACGCCCGCGCGCCAGCGGCCCTCGCGGGAAGCGCCCACGCGCCCGCACTTCCGGTCGAAAACGCCCGCACGGAAGGCACCCCCGGCCGTCCCGTGCCCGCACGGTCCGTCCTCGTCGACCTGGCGGACGGCTTCCGTGCCGTCGGGCGCAGTCGTCCACTCGCCCGTGCCACCGCGGCCTCGGTCCTCTCGTGCACCGGCGAGGGCGTCTTCGTCACCGTCGCCCCGCTGCTCGGCGCGGTCGCCCTGGGCGGTGCGCACCACGGTGCGCTGATGCTGTCAGGTACCGCGCTCGGTGCGCTCGCCGCCAATGCCGTACTGGCCGGGCGGCCTCGGCTGGTGCGGCGGCCCGACCTCGTCATCGCGCCGAGTGCGCTCGTGGTCGGCGTCGCATGTCTCCTTGCGGCGACCCTGCACCCGGTGGCGGTCATCGCGGCAGGGGTGCTGGCCGGAATCGGAGCGGGGCCGCAGCTCACCGCGTTGTTCGCGGTGCGCCACCGGGAGTCGCCGCCGCTGCTGCGCGGCCGGGTCTTCACCACGGGCGCCTCGCTCAAACTCACCGGTTTCGCACTGGGCGCGGCCCTGGCCGGTCCGCTCGCCACCCGGTCGGTGCCGGTGGCACTGCTGGTGGCGGCCGGGTTCCAGGGAGCGGCTGCGGCGTGCGGCGCCCGCGTACGGATCCGCCTCGGACGTGCCGTAAGGCTTTCGTCATCGGTTGATCATGGCCGGAAGCAGCGGTCCCGCAGTTGAATACGGGTATGGACAAGCACGGAGTCAGAGGATTCTTCAGCAGGCGGATCGTGGCCGGAATCGTGGTGGTGGGGGTGCTCGCCGCCGGGTTCGGAGCATATTGGTTCCAGCCCTGGAAGCTCTTCACGGACGAGACGGTGCGGGACGAGGCGCCGGTGGCGGCACCGGCCCCCCGGACGACGGGAAGCCCCGAGCAGGGTGGCATGCCGGGAGACACGGAGAAGCCCGCGGCCGTCGGGCCGGTGGCGGTGTCCGCCGGGAACCTGATCAGCCACGAGCACGCGACCAGCGGTTCCGTGAAGGTCCTGCGGCTTCCCGACGGCAGTCGGACACTGCGTTTCGAAGACCTTGAGACGAGCAACGGGCCGGACCTGCGGGTGGTGCTGAGCGACGCCAAGGTGGTGGAGGGCAGGGCGGGTTGGCACGTCTTCGACGACGGCGCGTACACCACCTTGGCGAAGCTCAAGGGCAACAAGGGCAGTCAGAACTACGCCCTGCCCGCGGACCTGGATCTGGACCGGTACCGGAGCGTCAGCATCTGGTGCGACCGCTTCGACGTGTCGTTCGGTGCCGCCGAACTCACCGCGGTGAAGGCCTAGTCGGTCACGGGGACCGACCGGTCACATGTGGCGCGTCAGGACCTGCGCCACCGTGTCCAGTGCGGTGTGCAGCTCCAGGTGGTCGTGGGCTTCGAGGGTGGTGTCGAGGAGGGGGCTGTCGGTGGAGAGAGTCGTCAGGCCGGTGTCCTCCTCGCGGCCGAGGCGGACGGTCAGGGTCTCCCCGGAGTGGAGGGTGAGGCTGACCGTCGCGGCGCTGGGCAGCGGCTGGAGTACGGAGATCTCGGCGTCGGTCCGCCCGGTCTGCGCGCCGAGCCGGCGCGGGGTACTGCGGGAGGCCCGGTAGACGTGCGAGTGGTGCAGAGCGATCTGGAGCCGGTCGGAGAGCTCCTCGGCGGTCTCCTCGCGGTCGGCGTCCGCGAGTTCGTCGAGGAGGAGGGCGGCGATGGAGCGGTAAGCGAGGGCCAGCTGCCAGCCCGCAGTGGTGAGCGGGCCGGGGTCGTGGGAGTGGCTGAGCGGTTCGAACACGTCCGCCGCCTGCCGGGCCACCGCGTCCACCGCTGCCGCGCCGACCGACTCGGGGCGCGGGGCGGGGGCTGCGTCCCTGTCCTGCCGGTCGATGCCGCGCGCGGCGAGGTCGGCGTAGACGGTGTCCCGGGCGACTCCGGCGACCGAGGCGAGTTCGGCGGGGTTGCGGGTGCCGGTGAGCCAGGCCGCCTCGATCAGCTCGGCGCGGTTGTCTTCGGTGCTCTCACCGAGGGCGGTGAGCGCGTTGAGCCGGGGCGAGGACGTGTCGGATGCGTTCATACGGGTCACCGTAGGGCGGGAGGCCCATCGCGTCCGGCAGCACCGCGCCGCACCACTGGACCGCACCGCCCGCGTGGCGGAGGGTGCGGTCCAGTGGTATGCGCCGAGCCGTACGGGTGGGGCGGCATCGTCCCTCCGGCACGGTCGGACGACGGGACGGCGGCGGGACCGGTCGCGCCGTACGGGACGGCGCCGTGGTCGGGCCGTACGGTTTCGGCAGGGGGTGGGTGTCGGCAGGGGGCGGTCTACTGGTCGGCGCCGACCGCGTGCAGGAAGGTACGGAACTTCGCACCGGTCTCGGCGGTCTCCGCCTCCGGCTCGGACGCGGCGACGACGCCCGCGCCCGCGTACAGCCGCAGCGTGCGCCCCTCGGCCTCGGCGCAGCGGATGGTGACGACCCACTCGCCGTCGCCGTCGGCGTTGCCCCAGCCGATCATGCCGGTGAAGAACCCGCGGTCGAACGGCTCCGTCTCCGCGATGACCTGACGTGCCGTCAGTGTGGGGGTGCCGCAGACGGCGGGCGTCGGGTGCAGGGCGGAGGCGAGTTCGAGGGCGGAGGCGGCGCCCTCCTCGGGCAGGGTGCCGGTGACGGTGGTGGAGAGGTGCCACATGGTGGCGGTGCGGATCAGGGTCGGCTTCGCGGGGACGTCGAGGGTGGTGCAGTACGGGGCGAGCGCACCGTGCACCGCGTCGACGACGACCGCGTGCTCGTGCAGGTCCTTCGCGGAGGCGAGCAGCGCGGCGGCCCGACGGACGTCCTCGGCGAGGTCCGCGCTGCGCGGGGTGGATCCGGCGAGCGGGTTGGCGACGACCTTGCCGCCGCGCCGGGAGACGAGGAGTTCGGGGCTGGCGCCGATCAGGGTGCGGCCGGCGGCGGTGTACTCCGTACCGGTGGGACCCGTGCCGGTGGGCAGCGCGAACGTGTAGCCGGACGGGTCGCGGCGGGCGAGGCGCTGGAGCATCACCGGCAGGTCGAGGGGGGCGTCGGCGGTGAGTTCCAGGGTGCGGGCGAGGACGACCTTGCTGAACTCGCCGCGCCACATGCGGTCGACGACGGAGGCGACCCCGGCCCCGTACACCTCGGGCGCGGGCACCGGCACGACGTCCCACTGCGTCTCGGCGCGCAGGTCGGCGGGCAGGGCGATCAGCGGGTCGGTGGCGAGCGGCGGGGCGTCCTGGACGCGCTCGGGCACGGCGAGGGCGGCGGGTGCGTTCTGGTCGAAGCGCACGGCGCCGATGACGACGGGGTTGGCCTGCCCTTCCCGGCGGGCCGCGTCCAGGGTTTCGGTGACGCGCTCGGTCAACGGGTGCGTGTCGTGCGGGACTTCGCGCACCGGGCCGTCGGCGAGGAGGGTACGGGTGGGAGTGGCGAGGAAGCGGGCGCCGGGGGTGTAGGCGTCCAGCAGACCGGTGGCCGCGCCGACGGCGGGGTGTGCCACTTCGGCGGAGTGTCGCGACGCGGGGACGGTGGCGGTGGCGAGTGCGGGTGCCGTCGACACGGTGTCCACGGGGTCTCCAATGCTCGTGAGGATGTGGGGGCGGAGCGAGAGAGGGAGGTGCGGGGGGCGGATCAGCGGAGGGTGGCGCCGCCGTCGACGTAGATGTCCTGCATGGTGATGTGGCGCGCGCGGTCGGAGGCCAGGAACAGGACGGCGTCGGCGATGTCTGCGGGCTGGGCGATCCGGCCGAGCGGTATGCCCGTCCGGTAGGTGCCCAAGTCGCCCTCCACAACCCCCTGTTCGGCGTCCGGCCGGCCCTCCCACAGGCCGCGCTGCATGGGGGTGTCGGTGGAACCGGGGGCGACGACGTTGCAGCGGACGCCGCTGCGCGCGACCTCCAGGCCCAGGCACTTGGTGAACATGGCGGCGGCGGCCTTGGAGGCGGCGTAGGCGGCCATGCCGGTACGCGGGATGCCCGCCGCGTTGGAGGCGACGGTGACGATGCAGCCCTTGCGGCGCTGCGTCATGCGGGCGGCGGCGGCCCGGGAGGTGTGGAAGACGCCGGTGGTGTTCACGGCGAAGGTGTCGGCCCAGTCCTGGTCGGTGAGTTCGGTGGCGGGGGCGGTACGGAGGATCCCGGCGACGTTCACCAGCAGGTCCAGCGGCCCGAGTTCGGACTCGACGCGGGCGACGGTCTCTTCCACCGCCCGGCTGTCGGTGACGTCCAGGGGGTACGCGGTGACCGCACCCGCCCCGTCGTTGCCGGCGTCCTCGGTCAGGGCCGCGGCGAGGTCCCGCACGCCGGCCGAGGACCGGTCGGTGGCGGCCACGGTCGCACCACGGGCCGCCAGCGCCCGTACGACCGCTTCGCCGATGCCCTGTGCGGCACCGGTGACGAGCGCGACGCGACCGGCGAACTCATCCGCCACGGACGGCAGGTATGACGGTTGTCCCGGTATGTGCTCCGGCATGGACGCCCCTCCTTGAGCTTCTTAGGTGAGCCTAACCTAATGCACGTCGAAGATCGAGAGGGGGTCGGCCCGACGCGGGCCCGGCGCCGTCGAAGGGGACGCGGCGGCACAGCGCCCCGACGGTCGGCGTCAACCGGTCGTGTGGACCGGGCAACGAGACGCACACCCGGGGCCTTTCATGAGCAAGGCTGGACCCATGGAACATCTGCCGCACGGATACACGAACCACACCACCTACCACGCCGGTGTCGTCACCAAGGCGTACAAGGGCCGCGACGCGCAGCGCCGGATGGAGCGGGAGGCCGCCGCGCTGTGCGGCCTGGGGGCACTCGGAACCGCCTTCCCCGTGCCCCAGTTGATCGGCTGCACCGGCGAGAGCCTGAGCATGACCTTCCTGGAGGGCGTGCACGGCCAGGACCTGATCGACGCGGGTCACGCCGAGGAGGTGCTGCGGGCCTGTGGGGCGGCACTGAGGGCGGTGCACTCGGTCGACGCCACCGACGTCTTCCCCCGGGCCAGGCCGGGAACGGTGCTCGTGCACGGGGATTTCGGGCCGAACAACCTTCTGCTCACCGGCGACGCGTCGCGCGTCACCGCGCTCCTCGACTGGGAGTGGGCGCACTGGGGCGACCCCGTCGAGGACCTGGCGTGGTGCGAGTGGATCGTCCGCACGCACCACCCCGAGGACGTAGCCGCGCTCGACGGCTTCTACGAGGCGTACGGGCACCGGCCCGACTGGCAGGTGCGGCACCGTGCGATGGCCGACCGGTGCCGCGAACTCGTCGACTTCCAGCCGCACCGGGTGTCCCTGCTGATCGCCACCGAAGGCTGGACGGAGTACCGCAGTTGACGGCCCGTCAAGCCGACGGCGCCGCCAGCACCTTGGCCTCCACCTCCGGATCGAGACCCACCACCGGCCGGTCCGAGCGCTGCGGGGCCGTCCCGCCCGACGCACTCAGCCACTGCCAGGTGTCCGCCACGGTCTCGGCGACCGGGCGGCAGCGCAGCCCCGTGGCGAGCGCCTTGGCGACACCCTTGCGGTGAACGGTGTCGTGATCCTCGCCCGGCGGCAGCCACACCGGCAGGTCCAGCCACGGCTCGATCCCGTACGAAAGGATCGACTCCGGCTCTTTCCAGCACAGTTCGGCGGTCACCGAGCCGGTCGCCCGGACACAGGACTCCAGCAGTTCCCCCATGGTGGTGTGCCCTTCCGGGGAGACCAGGTTGTACGGGCCGGACAGCTCGTCCCGTGCCGCGTCCAGCATCCACGCGGCGAGGTCGCGGGCGTCGATGAACTGGATCGGCAGGTCGCGCGGGCCCGGGGCGAGGACCGGACCGCCGCGGGCCACCCGGTTCAGCCACCACGGGAGCCGGCCGATGTTCTCGCCGGGACCGAGGATCAGGCCCGCCCTGGCGAGCACCGTCCGATCCGCGCCGAAGGCTTCCACCGCGGCGTCCTCCCCGCCGCGCTTCATGTGCGCGTAGCCCCCGTCGCCCGGCTCGACGAGCGCACCGTCCTCCTCCTGACCGGCAGGTGCGGGGTGCGCGTACACCGATCCGGACGACACGTAGACGTACCGCCGGGCGTGGCCGGCCAGCAGTTCGGCCGCGTCCCGCACGGCAGCGGGCGTGCCCGACCAGGTGTCGAGCACCGCGTCCCAGGTCGCGCCGTCCCGTACGGCGGCGTCGAGCGCGGTGAGATCGCCGAGACGGTCACCGTGCAGGGCACGGACGCCCGGCGGCGGCGCATGGGTGCCGCGGTGGAAGACGGTGACGTCCCAACCCCGTTCCAGCGCACCCTCGGTGACGGCGCGTCCGACGAACTCGGTCCCGCCGAGGACGAGGAGCTTGAAGGGCGTCGCGGGTGCTGTCTGCGCTGCGTTCATGAGCGTCATCATGCCCGCGGACCCGCGGGCCTGCGGCGGGGTTCGCTCGTAGCGCAGGGGCCGTCGCGGCCTGCGGCAAGCCCACCTGTGGGGTCACGTCACGCGGGGGCCGAGGGCAGCGTCACCTCGAACCGGCAGCCACCGGGCACGTTGCGGACCTCCGCCCGCCCCGCGTGGGCCTCGACGATGCCGCGGACGATGGCCAGCCCCAGGCCCGCGCCGCCCGGGGGCGTCCGGGCCTCCGTGCCGCGCCAGCCGGTGTCGAAGACCCGTGGCAGGTCGGCCTCCGGGATGCCGCCGCAGCCGTCGGTGACGGAGACCACGACGGTACGGGGCTCCGGTCCCGGCTCCGCGGCGACGGCCACCGTGCCGTCGGCAGGGGTCCGCCGAATGGCGTTGACCAGCAGGTTCGACAGCACCCTGGACATCTCCCGGCCGTCGACCTCGACCGGCACGGCGTCGACCCGCTCCCCCACGAGGTGCACACCGTGCTCGCGGGCAAGCGGATCCGCGCCCGCCAGGGCGTCGCCCACCAGGTCGTACAGGGACAGCCGGGCGGGAGTGAGGGCGAGCGACCCGGCGTGGATCCGGGACAGCTCGAAGAGGTCGCCGACCATGACGTTGAGCCGGTCCACCTCGGTGCGGATCTGCCGGTGGTAGCGGGCCGGGTCCTCGGCGACCCCGTCCTCCAGCGCCTCGGCCATCGCCCGCAGTCCGGCCAGCGGGGTGCGCAGGTCGTGCGAGATCCAGGAGACCAGCTCGCGCCGCGACGTCTCCAACGCCTGCTCGCGCTCCCGCGAAGCCCGGAGCTTGCCGCTGGTGGTCGCCAACTCCTCGGCTAGTTCGGTCAGTTCGGCGGTGGCGGAGCCGTCTGGGGCCGCGAAGTCCCCGCCGTCCCCGAAGGACCGGGCGGCGTTCGCGAGCGCTCTGCTGCGGGCGACCACCCAGCGTCCCAGCAACAGGGAGGTGGCGAGCGACACGACGGCGGCCATCGCGACGACGGTGGTGACGACGGCCAGGTCGTGGGCGTTGATGAGCATCGCCCAGCAGACGGAGAGCGTCCCGGCGAGCATGGCGGCGACGGTCACGGCGACGACGACGGTCAGCGAGACGGCCACCGACCGCCGTCGCAGCAGGCGCAGGGCGAGCGCCCCGCCGACCCCGGCGACGGCGGCGCCGAGCGCGGCGAACAGGGCGATCAGAGCGAGGTCGCTCGCGTCGGCGACCATGCCGCCCATGCCGGTCACCCTCGCGTACTCCGGGAGGCTCCCGGTGCCGCCGGTCATGCGGGACCGTCCGGACCCGGCCGATGCGCCACGGCACCGGGGAGGCGTGCGGGACTGCCGGACACGTCCGCTTCTCGACCCGCGTCCTTCCGTCCGGCGTCCTCCCGTCCGGCGTCCTCCCGATCCGCGTCCTCCCGGCCCGCGTCGGACGCGTTCGTGCCCGCCCGTACGCCGGGCGCGGATCCCGTACCGGCTCCCGCGCCGGGGCCCGCTCCCGCGTCGAAGCGGTAGCCCGCCCCCCATACGGTCTGGATCAGCGCCGGAGCGGCCGGGTCCGTCTCGATCTTGCCGCGCAGGCGGCGCACGTGGACCGTGACCGTGGAGAGGTCGCCGAAGTCCCAGCCCCACACCTCCTTGAGCAGGTGTTCCCTGCTGTGCACCCGGCCCGGGTTGCTCAGCAGATACGTGAGCAGGTCGAACTCGCGCAGGGTCAGGGCCAGCACCCGGCCGTCGCGGGTGGCCCGCCGGGCCGCCGGGTCGATCTCGATGCCGGCGGCGCGCAGCCGGGGGCCGGGAGCGTCGCGGGCCGTGGCGGCCCGGCGCAGTACGGACTCGACGCGCAGCACCAGCTCGCGGGGGCTGAACGGCTTGGTCACGTAGTCGTCCGCGCCGACCTCAAGACCGAGGATGCGGTCCTCCTCGTCGCCGCGCGCGGTCAGCATGATCACCGGCACCGGCCCGGACTCGGCCCGTAGCCGCGCGCACACCTCCAGGCCGTCCATGCCCGGCAGCATCAGGTCGAGTACGACCAGGTGGGGACGGTGCTCCGCGGCGGCCCGCAGCGCGGCGGGCCCGTCGCCGGCGTGCCGCACGTCGAAGCCGGCCTTGCGGAGGTAGCCGGTGACCACCTCGGCGACGGTGGGGTCGTCGTCCACCACGAGGATCGAACTGTTGCTGTCGTACTCCATGGTCGACAGTGTCACCCGGTTCGGCCGCCGGGTTGCACCGGGCGCCGCTTACCGTTTCGTGACGCCGGACCTCCGCCGGGCCCCATGGTGTCGCCGCGGGCGTACGACCGTGGCCCTGCCCTGCCCGGCCCGTACGCCCGCGCATGCCGCCCGCACGTACGACCGTTGCCTGCACCCACGCCCGTGTCCATGCCCCGTGCCGTTGGGCAGGCCGCCCACGCGCGCACGACCGCGCTCGTCCGGCGTCCGATTTCTTCAAGATCCACCGTGCCGCGCCCTCCTACAGTGCTCGCATGACTCCTCGACTCGAATCCGTCGGCATCGTCACCTCCGACATGGCCGCCTCCCTCGACTTCTACCGGCGTCTCGGCGTTCCCGTCCCCGACGGGGCCGAGTCCGCTCCGCACGTCGAAGCCACGCTGCCCGGGGGGATGCGCGTGCTGTGGGACACGGAGGAGGTGGTCCGTTCCTTCGACCCGCAGTGGACGAAACCGCAGGGCGGCGACCGGGTCGGGCTCGCCTTCCTCTGCGAGAGCCCCGCCGAGGTCGACGCGGTGTACGACGGCCTGGTCGCCGCCGGATACACCGGCAGCCTCAAGCCGTGGGACGCCGAATGGGGTCAGCGTTACGCCGTGGTACTGGACCCGGACGGCTGCGGGGTCTCCCTGTTCGCCTCCCTGCCGGCGGCGAGCGAGGCGTAGGCACTCAGCGTCATGCCCGCCAACTCCCGTGTCTCGCGGGCCAGATGGGCCTGGTCCGCGTACCCGGACGTGTGCGCCACGGCCGCGTAGGGCAGCCCTCCCCGTACGAGCGCCAGGGCGCGCTGGAACCGCAGCACCCGGGCGAGCGTCTTGGGGCCGTACCCGAAGGCGTGGAGGGAACGGCGGTGCAGTTGGCGCGCGCCGAGCCCGACCGCGTCGGCGGTCGCGGCGACGCTGTGTCCGGCGTCCAGCAGTGCGGCGACGGCGCGCGGCAGCGGGTCGGGCCGAGGCGCTCCGGCCGCTTCGCGCAGCACGGCCTCCTCCAGGGCGACCGCCGGGTCCGGGGCTTCGCCCACCCGCTGCGCCAGCTCGTCCGCGCGGGCCCACAGGGCGGCCAGCTCGACGCGCTCGTCCCGCAGTTCGTGTGCCGGAACACCGAGCAGCGCGGCGCCCGTACCGGGCGCGAAGCGCACCCCGACGAACCGCGCACCCGGGCTGTCGCTCGTACCGTGGACCCGGGTGTCGGGCCCGGCGACGATCAGTGTGCCGTCCACCCACAGCAGGTCCATGCACCCGTCGGGCAGCACCGGGTACACCGGCGCGCCGGGCGCGGGGGCCGGGTCGGCGTCCCGCTGCCAGACGACGGCGCCGTCCAGTCGGGAAGGCCGTTCCAGGTAGCTGCCGGGCATGCTCACCAGGCTATCCCGGGGGGCCGGGTCGCCGCCCGTGCACCGCGCGCTGTGCAGGGGATCCCGGGCCGCCGCCCGGTGCACCACGCCCGCTGCCCCGGAGGTTCCCGGGCTGCCGCCCGGTGCACCACGCGGTGGGGGTCTTCGGCCGATCCGCTGCACAGCGGCTTCCCGTTCGTGAACAATGACGTCCACGCGCACCGGTTGGTCAAGCCACTTCTGCACGGGGGCCGTTATGAGCGCGCTGATGAGGTTCGAGACGGCCGACGGCGCCGAGGTCGTGGTCGAGGTGGACCGCGTCGCTCCCGGGGCGAAGCTCGTCGCGCGGGGGAGCAACCGCCTCGCGCAGGCGGGCGAGACCTTCGACGGCGCCCTCCAGGGCATTCGCTCGGCCGCCGACGCCGCGCTGCGGGTGTTCCGGGAGGGCCCGCTGCGGCCGGACGGGGTCGAGCTGGAGTTCGGGGTGAAGCTGACCGGGGAGGCGGGCGCGGTGATCGCCAAGACGGCGGTGGAGGGGCACATCACGGTGAAGCTGTCCTGGTCGTCCGAGGGGACGGACCTGCCGACGGGCGCGGACGGCTCCTCGGCCGTCACCGGTACGGGCGCCTCCGGCACGCCGGGGACGGGTTCCCCACCCGCCGCGCCCAGCACGCCGGCCCCGCCGGACGCCTCGCCCGCAGACGGAGCCCCCGCCCCCTGACCGGCCCACCGCTGCTGTGGCGGGCGGCGTGCGTCACCAGCGATGCCCTGGCGTGGCTGCTGGGCGCGACCAGGGCGAATTCTCGCCGGGGTGCTCGACCAAGCCGGGCAACGGGTCGCACTGCTACAACCCGCCCACCGTGTCCCCGCGCTGCCCCTCCGCGGCCCTGTCCCGGGAGGACAACCGTCCCTTCACGTCGTCCGGCGGCAGGAACCGCGACCACCGCTCCGGGAACTCCGACGGCATGTCCGGGTTCGTACCCGTCCACTCCCCCTCACCGTCGTCGCCCAAGTCGTCGCCCTCGTCCGTCTCCCACGCGGCGCTCCGCTCCAGCTCCGCCGCCTTCGCACGGGCTATCACCGCCGCGGCCTCCTGGGTGCGCAGCCGGTCGTTCTCGGCGCGGGCGGCGGCCGTCGCCACGGACGGCCACACCCGGTCGATGGCCGCGTTCACCGCCGCGCCCACGAGCACCGCGAACGCGGACACCCCGATCCACAACAGCACCGCGATCGGTGCGGCCAGCGATCCGTAGATCGTGCCGCCCTCGACGGTGCTGGTGACGTAGATGCGCAGGAGGAAGCTGCCCAGCACCCACATGCCGAGCGCGATGAGCGCCCCGGGAACGTCCTCCACCCACGGCGAACGGACCGGCACCGACACGTGGTAGAGCGTCGTGAGGAAGACGACCGACAGCACTATCACCACCGGCCAGTACAGGACGCTGACGACCTCCGTCGCGAAGGGCACCAGGGCCACCACCCGGTCCGGTCCCACCACCATCAGCGGCAGCACCACCGCGCCGATCAGCAGGGCGACCACGTAGAGGAGGAAGGCGAGCAGCCGGGTCTTGACGATGCCGCGGTGCCCGTCGAGGCCGTACATCACGGTGATGGTGTCGATGAAGACGTTGACGGCGCGCGAGCCGGACCACAGGGCGATGGCGAAGCCGATGGAGATGATGTCCGGGCGACCCGTTCGGGTGACGTCCTCCAGGAGCGGTTTCGCGAACTCGTGGACGCCGCGGTCGGAGAGGACGGCCTGGGAGGCGCTGAGGATGTTCTCCTCGATGGACTTGACGGTCTCGGTCGCCGTCCAGTCGTCGATGTAGCCGAGCAGTCCGATCAGCCCGAGCAGGAGGGGCGGCAGGGACAGCAGGGTGAAGAAGGCCGCCTCCGCGGCGAGTCCGAGGATGCGGTACTCGATGCACGAGTTGACGGTGTCCTTGAGCAGCAGCCAGACGAGCTTGCGCTTGGAGACGTTCCGGTAGAGGACCCGGGCGCGGTGGAGCCGGTTCTCCTTGCGGTGCTTCCGCGGCCGTCCGGGTGTTTCTTTTGCTGGCTGCACCTCCTTACCGTATCCGCATGGCAGCCACCACCCACACAGTCACCAATCAGGCCCCGCCCCTGGTGGGGTACGACGTCTACACGGCGGACCGGGCCCTGTCCGAGGCCGTCGAGCGGCACACGGACCCCGCCCGTCTCCCCGAGGTACGGGAGGAACTCTCGACCCTGGGCAAGGCCGCCGGGTCCGCGCAGGCGCAGGAGTGGGGGGCGCAGGCGAACGAGCACCCGCCGCGGTTGCACACCCACGACCGGTACGGGAACCGGATCGACGAGGTCGAGTTCCATCCGTCGTGGCACCGGCTGCTGGGCCATGCCGTCTCGGCCGGGCTGACGAACGCCTGGGGGCGGCCGGACGGGCACCTGCGCCGGGCCGCCGGGTTCCTGGTGTGGACGCAGGCGGAGGGCGGGCACGGCTGTCCGGTCTCGATGACGCACGCGGCGGTGCCGGCGCTGCGCGCGGACCCGTCGCTGGCGGCGGTCTGGGAGCCACGGCTCACCTCGGCCGTGTACGGGCAGGAACTCCTGCCGGCGACGGACAAGCCCGGGGCCCTGTTCGGCATGGCCATGACGGAGAAGCAGGGCGGCAGCGACGTCCGGGCGAACACCACCGAGGCCGTTCCGATCGGCGGCGCGGGGGAGGGCGAGTACGCACTCACCGGGCACAAGTGGTTCTGCTCCGCCCCCATGAGCGACGGCTTCCTGGTCCTGGCGCAGGCGCCGGGCGGGCTGAGCTGCTTCCTGGTGCCGCGGGTGCTGGAGGACGGGACCCGCAACACCTTCCGCATCCAGCGGCTCAAGGACAAGCTGGGCAACAGGTCGAACGCTTCGAGCGAGGTGGAGTTCGACGGGACGTGGGGGCGGCTCGTCGGCGAGGAGGGGCGCGGGGTGCGCACCATCATCGGGATGGTGGCGGCGACCCGGCTGGACTGCGTGATCGGTTCTGCGGCGCTGATGCGCCAGGCGGTCGCGCAGGCCGTGCACCACGCGGCACACCGCCGGGCGTTCGGCGGCGAGCTGATCGACAAGCCGCTGATGCGCAACGTCCTGGCCGATCTGCACCTGGAGTCGGAGGCGGCGACCGTCCTCGCCATGCGTCTGGCCGCCGCGTACGACAGCGACACCGAGCAGGACCGGGCGCTGCTGCGGCTCGCGGTGCCGGCCGCGAAGTACTGGGTGACGAAGCGGTGCACGCCGGTGGCGGCGGAGGCGCTGGAGTGCCTGGGCGGCAACGGGTACGTCGAGGAGTCGGGCATGCCGCGGCTGCTGCGCGAGTCCCCGCTCAACTCGATCTGGGAGGGGTCGGGCAACGTGCAGGCGCTGGACGTGCTGCGCGCCCTCCAGCGGGAACCGATGGCACTGAACGCCTTCCTCGCCGAGGTCGGGCAGGCACGCGGCGCCGACCACCGTCTCGACGGGGCGATCAAGGGCCTGCTGACGGAGCTGGCCGACCTGGACGGCATCGAGGGGCGGGCACGGCGGCTGGTCGAACGGATGGCGCTGGTGCTCCAGGGCTCGCTGCTGGTGCGCTGGGCGCCCTCGGAGGTCTCGGACGCGTTCTGCGCGTCGCGTCTCGGCGGGGACTGGGGGTCCGCGTTCGGCACGCTGCCGGGGAGCCTGGACCTGACGTCCGTGGTGGAGCGGGCGCGCGTGGAGTTCTAGAGCGCCCGACAGCGGGACGGGGGCCGCCGGGAGGGGCGTGCCGGGTGCGTGGTTCCCTGGCCGTCATGAGCAGCATCGACGTGACCACGTGGTCCCTGGAACAGACCTCGCCCGACGACCACTCCCCCGTCCCGCTCCCGCCGGGCGGCCCGCTGCGGGTCGTACGCGCCGAGGTGCCTTCGCCGGAGTTGAGCCGGTTCCTGTACACCGCGGTCGGCGGCGACATCAGCTGGACGGACCGACTGCCCTGGTCGTACGCGCAGTGGCGACAGGCGGTGGAGCGGCCGGGCGCGGAGACGTGGGTGGCGTACGACAGGGGCACTCCCGCCGGGTACGTCGAACTCGACGCGCAGGCGGACGGTGCGGTCGAGATCGTCTACTTCGGTCTGATCCCGGCCTTCCGCGGGCGGCGGTTCGGCGCTCCCCTGCTCTCGTACGGAATCCAGCGCGCCTGGGACCTGGCCGAGCGCCACCCGGGACGGGAGGCCACGCAGCGGGTGTGGCTGCACACCTGCTCCAAGGACGGCCCACACGCCATGGACAACTACCTGAAGCGGGGCTTCCGGCTCTTCGACACCCAGGTGGAGTCCGAGACGGAGGCCGCTCAGCCGGGCCCCTGGCCGGGCGCGTACGCCTGAACCAGCGACACCCCGCAATGTCCGCATTCGTCTGCATACCCACCCTTGCGTGAACACGTGACCGGCAGCACACTGTCCCACCATTCGGGACAGTCTTGTCCACATTGCGGACAACAGTGGACTGGCCGGAGATCCGCGTGCCACGCTTCCGTCATGTCTTCAGCTGGAGTTGCCTTGGTGAGTCGACGTCACGTCGACCTCGGCCGCATGTCCAGCGCCATCTGTCCGGCCTGCTGACAGCCCAGCACTGCCGCACCCCCCTTTCACCCGTCTCCCTCGCTCGGTCCTGGGCGTCGCTGCGCACCCCCGCGCCTCTTTCGCGCGAGTGTGCAGGTCAGAGCCGCCTGTCCGCAGTCTTCCGTAGACACCCGCAGTCCCGAAGGACGTAACCGCCATGCCTGCCACCCCAGAGAAGCCCGCCGCGGGTGCTGCCGTCGCCGCTCGCCGCAAGGCCGGTCGCCACCGCGGCGAAGGCCAGTGGGCCGTAGGGCATCACACGCCCCTCAACGGAAACGAGCAGTTCAAGAAGGACGACGACGGTCTCAACGTGCGGACACGCATTGAGACGATCTACTCCAAGCGCGGTTTCGACTCCATCGACCCAAACGACCTGCGGGGCCGCATGCGCTGGTGGGGGCTCTACACCCAGCGCAAGCCCGGCATCGACGGCGGCAAGACGGCGATCCTGGAGCCGGAGGAGCTGGACGACGAGTACTTCATGCTGCGGGTGCGGATCGACGGCGGCCGGCTCACCACCGAGCAGCTGCGGGTGATCGGCGAGATCTCGCAGGAGTTCGCGCGCGGCACCGCCGACCTCACCGACCGGCAGAACGTGCAGTACCACTGGATCCGCATCGAGGACGTGCCGGAGATCTGGCGCCGACTGGAGGCCGTCGGCCTGTCGACGACCGAGGCGTGCGGCGACACCCCGCGCGTCATCCTCGGCTCGCCCGTGGCCGGAATCGCCGTCGACGAGATCATCGACGGCTCGTGGGCGATCGACGAGATCCAGCGCCGGTTCATCGGCAACCCGGACTTCTCCAACCTGCCGCGCAAGTTCAAGTCGGCGGTCTCCGGCTCCCCGCAGCTGGACGTCGCGCACGAGATCAACGACGTCTCCTTCGTCGGCGTCGTCCACCCCGAGTACGGGCCCGGCTTCGACCTGTGGGTGGGCGGCGGACTGTCCACCAACCCCAAACTGGGCGTACGGCTGGGCACGTGGGTCCCGCTGGAGGACGTGCCGGACGTGTACGGCGGCGTCATCGGCATCTTCCGCGACTACGGCTACCGCCGGCTGCGCAACCGCGCCCGGCTGAAGTTCCTGGTCGCCGACTGGGGCCCGGAGAAGTTCCGGCAGGTGCTGGAGGACGAGTACCTCAAGCGCAAGCTGTCCGACGGCCCGGCCCCCGAGCAGCCGTCGGGCGTCTGGCGCGACCACCTCGGCGTGCACCGGCAGAAGGACGGGCGCTTCTACGTCGGCTTCGCCCCGCGGGTCGGCCGGGTGGACGGCTCGACGCTGACGAAGATCGCGGAACTGGCCGACGCGCACGGCTCGGGCCGGCTGCGGACCACCGCCGAGCAGAAGATGATCGTGCTCGACGTGGCCGAGGAGCAGGTCGATTCGTTGGTGTCGGGTCTTGAGTCGCTGGACCTGAGGGTCACGCCCTCGCCGTTCCGGCGGGGCACGATGGCCTGCACCGGCATCGAGTTCTGCAAGCTGGCGATCGTCGAGACGAAGGCGCGCGGCGCCGCCCTGATCGACGAACTGGAGCGCCGCATCCCGGAGTTCGACGAGCCGATCACCATCAACATCAACGGCTGCCCGAACGCCTGCGCGCGCATCCAGGTCGCGGACATCGGCCTGAAGGGCCAGTTGGTGCTGGACGCCGACGGCAACCAGGTCGAGGGCTTCCAGGTGCACCTGGGCGGGGCACTGGGACTGGAGGCCGGGTTCGGCCGCAAGGTCCGCGGTCTGAAAGTCACCTCCGCGGAACTGGGCGACTACGTGGAACGCGTACTGACCCGTTTCCAGGAGCAGCGCGAGGACGGCGAGCGCTTCGCCACCTGGGTGACGCGCGCGGCGGACGGAGACCTGTCGTGAGCGAGCGCGCGGCCCCCTTCCACTGCCCGTACTGCGGTGACGAGGACCTGCGGCCCAACGAGACCGGACACGGCGCATGGGAGTGCGCGGCGTGCAACCGGGCGTTCCAGCTGAAGTTCCTGGGACTGCTCTCCCGGGGCGTCGCGACGAGCAAACCGACCGAGGAGAAGGGGATATGACAGCCGTTCAGGAAGACCTGCGCACCCTGGCCGAGCAGGCGGGCCGCGACCTGGAGGACGCCTCCGCGCTCTCCATCCTGACGTGGGCGGCCACCACCTTCGGCGGCCGGTTCTGCGTGACGTCCTCCATGGAGGACGCCGTCGTCGCCCACCTCGCGTCCCGCGCGTTCCCCGGGGTCGACGTCGTCTTCCTCGACACCGGCTACCACTTCCCCGAGACCATCGGCACCCGTGACGCCGTGGACGCGGTGATGGACGTCAACGTCATCACGCTCACCCCCCGGCGGACCGTCGCCGAGCAGGACGCCGAGCACGGCCCGAAGCTGTACGAGCGCAACCCCGACCTGTGCTGCGCGCTCCGCAAGGTCAAGCCCCTGGAGGACGGCCTGAGCGGATACGACGCGTGGGCCACGGGCCTGCGCCGCGACGAGTCCCTCACCCGGGCGAACACCCCGGTCGTCGGCTGGGACGAGAAGCGCCGCAAGGTCAAGGTGTCGCCGATCGCCCGCTGGACGCAGGACGACGTGGACGCCTACGTCGCGGAGCACGGCGTCCTCACCAACCCCCTCCTCATGGACGGTTACGCGTCCGTGGGCTGCGCCCCGTGCACCCGCAGGGTCCTGGCGGGCGAGGACGCGCGCGCCGGACGCTGGGCCGGACGCAACAAGACCGAATGCGGGTTGCACGGATGACGAAGGATCAGGAGACCACTGTGACCGGAGCCACCGTCTGGCTCACCGGCCTGCCGAGCGCGGGCAAGACCACCCTCGCCCACGCCCTCGCGGAGAAACTGCGCGCCGAGGGCCGCCGGGTGGAGGTGCTCGACGGCGACGAGATCCGCGAGTTCCTCTCCGCGGGGCTGGGCTTCACCCGCGAGGACCGGCACACGAACGTCCAGCGGATCGGCTACGTCGCCGAACTGCTGGCCCGCAACGGGGTACTGGCGCTCGCTCCGGTCATCGCCCCGTACGCGGACAGCCGCGAGGAGGTCCGCAAGCGGCACCAGAACGAGGGCACCGCGTACCTGGAGGTGCACGTGGCGACCCCGGTCGAGGTGTGCTCCGTACGCGACGTGAAGGGTCTGTACGCCAAGCAGGCGGCGGGGGAGATCTCCGGGCTGACCGGGGTCGACGACCCGTACGAGGCGCCGGCCGATCCGGATCTGCGCATCGAGTCCCACACGCAGTCCGTGCAGGAGTCCGCGGCGGCGCTGTACGCGCTGCTCACCGAGAGGGGTCTGGCATGACGACCGCCGCAACTGCCGCAGAGGGTCTGCACAGCCCCTTCGCGCTCAGCCACCTCGACTCGCTGGAGTCCGAGGCCGTGCACATCTTCCGTGAGGTGGCGGGTGAGTTCGAACGGCCGGTGATCCTCTTCTCCGGCGGCAAGGACTCGATCGTCATGCTGCACCTCGCGCTGAAGGCGTTCGCCCCCGCCCCCGTACCCTTCACGCTCCTGCACGTGGACACCGGGCACAACTTCCCCGAGGTGCTGGAGTACCGGGACCGGGCGGTCGCCCGGCACGGGCTGCGGCTGCACGTCGCCTCCGTGCAGGACTACATCGACCGGGGCGTGCTGCGCGAGCGGCCCGACGGGACGCGCAACCCGCTCCAGACGCTTCCGCTGACCGAGAAGATCCAGGAGCTGCGGTTCGACGCGGTCTTCGGCGGCGGACGCCGCGACGAGGAGAAGGCGCGGGCCAAGGAGCGGGTGTTCAGCCTGCGGGACGAGTTCTCGCAGTGGGACCCGCGCCGTCAGCGGCCCGAGCTGTGGCAGCTCTACAACGGGCGGCACGCCCCCGGCGAGCACGTCCGCGTGTTCCCGCTGTCCAACTGGACCGAACTGGACGTGTGGCAGTACATCGCCCGCGAGAAGATCGAACTCCCCGGGATCTACTACGCGCACGAACGCGAGGTGTTCGCCCGCAACGGCATGTGGCTCACCGCCGGCGAGTGGGGCGGCCCGAAGGAGTCGGAGACGGTCGAGAAGCGGCTGATCCGCTACCGCACGGTCGGCGACATGTCCTGCACCGGCGCCGTCGACTCGGACGCGACGACGCTGGAGGCGGTCATCGCCGAGATCGCCGCGTCCCGGCTCACCGAGCGGGGAGCGACGAGGGCCGACGACAAGATGTCCGAGGCCGCGATGGAAGACCGCAAGCGCGAGGGGTACTTCTAACCATGACCACCGTGAACACCGCCGCCGCGGTCGACCAGTTGAGCACCACCACCCTTCTTCGCTTCGCGACCGCCGGGTCCGTCGACGACGGCAAGTCCACCCTGGTGGGGCGGCTGCTGCACGACTCGAAGTCCGTGCTGACCGACCAGTTGGAGGCCGTCGAGCACGCCTCCCGCAACCGGGGGCAGGCGACGCCGGACCTGGCGCTGCTGACGGACGGCCTGCGCGCCGAACGCGAGCAGGGCATCACCATCGACGTCGCCTACCGCTACTTCGCCACACCCCGGCGCCGCTTCATCCTGGCCGACACCCCCGGACACGTGCAGTACACGCGGAACATGGTGACCGGCGCGTCCACCGCCGAGCTGGCCGTGGTCCTGGTCGACGCCCGCAACGGGGTCGTCGAACAGACCCGTCGGCACGCCGCGGTGGCCGCGCTGCTGCGGGTGCCGCACGTGGTGCTGGCCGTCAACAAGATGGACCTGGTCGACTACGCGGAGCCCGTCTTCGCGGACATCGCCCGCGAATTCACCGCTTACGCCAGCGAGTTGGGCGTACCGGAGATCACGGCGATACCGATCTCCGCGCTCGCCGGGGACAACGTGGTGGAGCCGTCCGCGCACATGGACTGGTACGGCGGGCCGACCGTCCTGGAGCACCTGGAGACGGTGCCGGTCGCCCACGACCTCACCGCCTGCCACGCCCGCTTCCCCGTCCAGTACGTGATCCGGCCGCAGTCCGCCGAGCACCCCGACTACCGTGGGTACGCGGGACAGATCGCCGCCGGCGCGTTCCGGGTCGGCGAGCAGGTCGCCGTCCTGCCGTCGGGCCGCACCAGCACCATCGCCGGAATCGACGCGCTCGGCGAGGCCGTCGACATCGCGTGGGCGCCGCAGTCGGTGACGCTGCGCCTGACCGACGACATCGACGTCTCGCGCGGCGACCTGATCGCCCCGGCGGGGGACGCGCCGACACCCACCCAGGACGTGGAGGCGACCGTCTGCCACGTCGCCGACCAGCCGCTGTCGGTGGGCCAGCGGGTGCTGATCAAGCACACCACCCGCACCGTGAAGGCGATCGTCAAGGACATTCCGTCCCGGCTCACCCTGGACGACCTGTCCCAGCACCCGGCCCCCGGTCAGCTCGTCGCCAACGACATCGGGCGGGTCGTCGTACGGACGGCGGAGCCGCTCGCCCTGGACGCGTACGCGGACTCCCGGCGCACGGGTTCCTTCCTGCTGATCGACCCGGCGGACGGCACGACGCTCTCCGCGGGCATGGCGGGCGAGTCGTTCGCCACCCACGCGGCCGTCAACTCCGTGGCGGACGAAGAGGGCTGGGACTTCTGATGGCGGTCACCGACGCGTACGCGTCCTTCGCGAAGGAGGGCGGCCGGATCGGCAGCGGCACCCTCGGCAGCGGTCAGGGCGGGGTCGGGCGATGTGTGCGATGACGTACGCCTCCCCCGCACCCATCCCCTTCCGCACGCACGAGCGAAGACCCGAGGACCCACCAAAATGCCTGCCTCCCGTTCCCCCCTGCGCCGGTCCCTGACCGCCGTCGCCGCGACCTCCCTGCTGGTCGGCGCGCTCGGCGCCTGCGGCTACGGCTCCCAGGCCAAGGACCAGGACAGGGCCGTCCCCGTCGCCCGGGGGGAGAAGGTCGGCGGCCTCGACGAGGTGAGGATCGGCTACTTCGCCAACGTCACGCACGCGACCGCCCTGGCGGGCCTGCAAGAGGGCCTGTTCCAGAAGGAGTTGGGCGGCACCAAGGTCAAGGCTCAGGTCTTCAACGCGGGCCCCTCCGAGATCGAGGCGCTGAACGCCAAGGCCATCGACATCGGCTGGATCGGCCCGTCCCCCGCCCTCAACGGCTTCAGCAGGTCCAAGGGCCAGAACCTGCGCATCGTCGGCGGTTCCGCTTCCGGCGGCGTCTCACTCGTCGTCCACGGCGAGAAGGTCAAGTCGCTGGACGACCTCAAGGGCAAGCGCCTCGCCACCCCGCAGCTGGGCAACACCCAGGACGTGGCGCTCCTGAACTACCTGTCGCAGAAGGGCCACACGGTCGACGCGAGCACCGGCAAGGGGGACGTGACGGTGCTCCGGCAGGACAACAAGGAGATTCCGTTCTCCTTCAAGTCCGGTGCCATCGACGGCGCCTGGGTTCCGGAGCCGACCGCGTCGAAGCTGGTGGCGGACGGCGGCACGGTCCTCCTCGACGAGAAGAAGCTGTGGAAGGACGAGAAGTTCGTCATCACGAACATCATCGTCCGGCAGGACTTCCTGACGAAGCACCCCGATGTCGTCGAAGCGGTACTGCGCGGCTCGGTGAAGACCAACGCGTGGATCAAGGCCAACCCCGACCGGGCCAAGGCGAGCGTCAACGCGAAACTGAAGGCGGACTCCGGCAAGGAACTTCCCGCACAGGTGCTCGACCGGGCGTTCAGGAACGTCGAGGTCATCGACGACCCGCTCGCCTCGACCCTGCGCGACGAGGCCCTGCACGCACAGAAGGTCGGCCTCCTCAAGGACCCGCTGCTGGACGGCATCTACGACCTGCGCCCACTGAACAAGGTCCTTGCGGCGGCGGGCAGGCCGGCCGTCGAGGACGCCGGGCTGGGCGTCAAGTAGTTCCTTCCGTACGCCCGTTCACCCCACAGGAGGCGTGAGACATGACCACCGCACTCGCCAAGCAGGAGACGTCGGCCGCCGCACCGGTCGCACCGCAGGCGTCGTCGCCGTACGCGGCACGCATCGACCACGTCTCGAAGTCGTTCGGCCGGCCGGGTCCGGGGCAGCAGCTCGTCCTGGACGACGTCAGCATCGACGTCGCACCGGGCGAGTTCGTCACCCTCCTCGGGGCGTCGGGCTGCGGCAAGTCGACGCTGCTCAATCTGGTCGCCGGGCTCGACAAGCCGTCGGCCGGCGCCATCGACGTGCCCGGCGGGCGGCCGGCCCTGATGTTCCAGGAGCATGCGCTGTTCCCCTGGCTCACGGCGGGGAAGAACATCGAGCTGGCGCTGAAGCTGCGCGGGGTCCCGAAGGCGGACCGCCGTCCGGAGGCGGAGCGGCTGCTGGAACTCGTACGGCTGAAGGGCGCGTACGGCAAGCGGGTGCACGAGCTGTCGGGCGGCATGCGTCAGCGCGTCGCCCTGGCCCGCGCGCTCGCCCAGGACAGTCAACTCCTGCTGATGGACGAGCCGTTCGCGGCCCTCGACGCCATCACGCGCGACGTCCTGCACGAGGAGCTGACCCGCATCTGGTCGCAGACCTCGGTCTCCGTCCTGTTCGTCACGCACAACGTGCGCGAGGCGGTACGGCTGGCGCAGCGCGTCGTCCTGCTGTCCTCGCGCCCCGGGCGGATCGCCCGCCAGTGGCAGATCGGGCTGCCGCAGCCGCGTCGCATCGAGGACGCGGCGGTGGCCGAACTGTCCGTAGAGATCACTGAACAGCTGCGTGGGGAGATCCGCCGACATGGCCAGCACTGACACGACCCGGGCCACCGGAGACACGGAACCCACCGGACCCGTCGGGGACACGGAACCCGCCGAGGGCACGGGCTCCACCACGGGAGCGGCAGGCACCTCGTCCGCCGCGGCGAGGAAGGCCGCCGCGGACGGCCCCGCCGAGAGCCTGGCCGGGTTGGAAGCGGGTCTCGACGCCCTGGACTCCGCGCCCGCCCGCGAACGCGTCGGCCTCGGCCGGATCCTGCTCGCCAAGGTGGTTCCGCCGCTCGTCGCCATCGTCCTCGTCGTCACCGTCTGGCAGCTCGCCGCGGCCTCCGACCTCAAGCCGGACTACGTCCTGCCGGGCCCGCTCGACGTGGCGGACTCGGTGCGCACGATGTGGCTCGAAGGCACCCTCCTCGGCTACATCTGGACGAGCATCTCGCGCGGCGCGCTGGGCTTCGTGGTCTCCGTGGCGATCGGCACCCCGCTGGGGTTGCTGGTGGCCCGGGTGAAGGTGGTGCGGGCGGCGATCGGCCCCATCCTCTCCGGCCTCCAGTCCCTGCCCTCCGTCGCCTGGGTCCCGGCCGCGATCATCTGGTTCGGTCTCACCGACGCGACGATCTACGCCGTGGTGCTCCTCGGCGCGGTGCCCTCCATCGCCAACGGGCTGGTGTCCGGCGTGGACCAGATCCCGCCGTTGCACCTGCGGGCCGGGCGCACTCTCGGCGCCCGCGGCTTCGACAGCGTGCGCCACGTCCTGCTCCCCGCCGCGCTCCCCGGCTACCTCGCCGGGCTCAAGCAGGGCTGGGCGTTCTCGTGGCGCTCCTTGATGGCCGCCGAGCTGATCGCCAGCTCGCCCGACCTGGGCACCGGACTGGGCCAGTTGATGGAGAACTTCCGCGTCAACAGCGACATGTCCGGAGTACTGGCCACGATCATCCTCATCCTGATCGTCGGCATCGGCATCGACCTGCTGTTCTTCTCCCCCCTGGAACGCCGCGTGCTGCGCAGCCGCGGCCTCCTCGTCAGGAGCTGACCCCGTGCACCGCGCCCCCTCCCCCTCCCCCGTGCTCCTGGTCATCGCCCACGGCAGCCGCGACCCGCGCCACGCGGAGACGGTGCGCGCGCTGACGGCCCGGGTCCGGGCGCTACGACCGGGGCTGCGCGTGGAGACGAGCTTCCTGGACTTCAACGCGCCGTCCGTCGAGAGCGAGCTGGACCGGCTGGCGGCCCAGGGGGAACGCGAGGTCCTCGCCCTGCCTCTCCTCCTCACCCGCGCCTTCCACGCCAAGGCCGACATCCCCGCCGTACTGGACGCCGCATCGGTGCGGCTGCCGGGGCTGCGCATAAGGCGGGCGAACGTGCTCGGCCCGTCCCCCCTGCTGCTCGCCGCGGTGCAGAGGCGCCTGGCGGAGGCCCTGCACGAGGCCGGGCTGCGGCCCGGCGACAGAAGCTCGACCGGGGTCGTCCTGGCCTCGGCGGGCTCCACGGACCCGGAGGCGATCGCAGTGATCGCTGAAATCGCGCGGGAGCTGCGGAACACCGGCTGGTGCTCCGTGCGACCTGCGTTCGCCTCCGCGGCACTGCCCCGTACCGAGGACGCGGTACGGGCCCTGCGCACGGAACCGGGGGTGAAGAGGGTGGCGGTCGCTCCGTACGTCCTGGCCCCCGGTTTTCTGCCGGACAGGATCGCCCGGGGGGCGGCCGAGGCGGATCTGCTGGCCGGTGTGCTGGGCGACTGCCCGGAGCTGGCGCGCCTGGTGCTACGGCGGTACGAGGAGGCGGGCGGCCCGCAGCAGGCGGCGCCCGCCCCCGCCCGTACCGTTTTGGGAGGCGTGGGCCCCGCGCCCACTTCCGCGGCGGCTCAGCGGAGACACCGTGCGGCGCCGACGCCTGCGGCCCGGCGCAAGGGGTTGAGCGTTCTGCCCTCCGGGCGAGCGGGCTGAGAACGGGAGAGCGCCGCCGGGCCCCGGGCCGCCGCGCCCCCGCCGCGCACGCTTCGCGTGCCCGGTACGTGCGGCTGCCGGAGGGGGTCCGGCAGCCGCGACTCAGAGCCCCGCTTCTTCGACGGCCACCCGCCGTGCCACCTCCTCCACCGGCATCGATCCGGCCGCCTGCCGCTCCCGGGCGAACTCGTTGGCCAGCCGTCGCAGGACGTCGTTCACCGGAGTCGGTACGCCGTGCACCCTGCCGAGCAGGACGATCTCCCCGTTCAGATGGTCGGCCTCGATGCTGCCGGTGCCGCGCGCCAGACTCTGCCAGGAGGACCCGCCGCCCGGTTCCTGCCCGTCGAGCGCAACCTGGATGATCCGGCCCTCCCGCGCCTCGGCCTGTTCGGCGTCGCTCGCCCACCCGAGGCCCGCCGCCGTGAGGACCGCGCGGCCCTCCGCGACCGCGCGCCGCACGAGCTCGCGGCCCGCCGCCGAGCCGAGGGCCGCCGTACCGGAGACCGCGTTCAGCGAGTTCGCCAGGTTGCTCAACAGCTTGGCGTACTTCCAGCGCATCACCTCCGGCACGACCGGTGCCAGGAAGCATGCCCCCTCCAGATCGGCGGCGATCGCCCGGACCGTGTCGTCCACGCCCCGCGGAAAGCTCCCGAGGTGCAGGACTCCGCTCACCGGGGAGCCGCCCGCCGACACCGCGCCGGCCGCGACGAAGGTCGCCGGAAGGTACACGCACATCGCGTACACACGGCGGAAGCGGCGCAGCGCGAGGCGTTCGTTCTCGACGCCGTTCTGTGCGCAGACCAGGGGCAGCACCTCCCCCGCGGTGCCGCCGCCCGCGACCGGCCGTCCGCTCCAGGCGTCGAGGGCGGCGATGCTGTCCTGCGTCTTGACGGCGAGCACGAGAACGTCGTCCGTGCGCAGCTCGACCTCCTCCGGGCCCTGGGCGCACGGGAGCCGCAGGGTACGGGTCCCTTCCGGCGTGGTGAGACGGAGTCCCGTCGTGCGCAGGGCCTCCAGGTGCGCGCCGCGTGCCACGAGGACGACCTCGTGCCCGGCCTCCGCCAGCCTGCCGCCGAGGGCGCCGCCGATCGCTCCGGCCCCGATGATGACGTACCGCACGAGGATCTCCCCACTGTTGGCGTGTGCTGTCGTCGCCGATCATGCCCCCGACCTTCGCGGGCACAGGATGTCGGGTGCGGCAGGGTGGACCTCTCGTAGCGTGGCGGCACAACAAGGAGGGAGGTCCGGGGTGCTGGACCGGCTGAACCTGGCCATGGAGCACATCGAGGTCCGGCTGGCCGGGGAGCGGGAGGTCGAGATCGCCGAGCTGGCGCGGATCGCGATGACGTCGGAGTACCACTTCCGGCGGATGTTCTCGTCGCTGGCGGGGATGCCGCTGTCGGAGTACGTGCGGCGCAGGCGGCTCAGCGTCGCGGGCGCCGAGGTGCTCGACGGTCGGCGGACCCTGCTGGAGATCGCCGTGCGGTACGGGTACGGGTCGGGCGAGGCGTTCGCGCGGGCGTTCCGTGCGATGCACGGCGTCGGTCCGGGCGAGGCCCGGCGGACCGGTGCGGCACTGCGCTCGCAGCCCCGGATGTCCTTCCGTCTCGTCGTGGAGGGAAACAGCAGCATGGAATACCGAGTAGTGGAGAAGGACGCGTTCCGCGTGGTGGGCAAACGTGCGCGGGTGCCCCTGGTGCACGAGGGGATGAACCCGGCGATCGGCGAGTTCATCCGCGGTTTGGACAAGGAGGAGCTGGCACGGATCGCGGCGCTTTCCGACCAGCGTCCGGACGGGATCGTCGGAGTCAGCGACGACCTCGCGGACAGCCGGGCGGAGGGCACGGAGCTGGACTACTACCACGGGGTGGTGACCGGGGCGGCGGACGTCCCGGAGGGGCTGGACACGTTGCGGGTGCCGGCGGGGACGTGGGCGGTGTTCACGAGTTCCGGCCGGTTCCCGCAGGCATTGCAGTTCCTGTGGCGTGACGTGTTCACACAGTGGTTTCCGTCGAATCCGTACCGGAGCAGGCCGGGCCCGGAAATCCTGCGGACCCGGTTGAACGCGGACGCCACCGAGGCGGAGGCGGAGCTGTGGATTCCGGTGGAGCGCACCGCCGTGTGAGGCAGCGGGCTTTCACTGGGTGAGTTCGACCAGTTTCACCACCGTGTTCCAGTTTCGGGTGGTGACGGTGAGGTCCTTGTGCAGTGCGGGACGGGACAGGGCCTCACCGAGCTTGGAGCGGCCGAGGCCGTCGGGGGCGTAGAGGTACAGCACCCGGTCTCCGAGGCGGAATTCCTCGGGGAGGTACGACGCCTGGTCGAGTGCGGCGTATCGCGCGGGGTCGAGCGGGCCGGAGGAGAAGGTGGCGTGCAGTTGCTTTCCTTCCAGTTCCGCGGCGGGGAAGGGGCACGTCTGCGCCACGGTGCGGAGATAGGTGTGGTCCCGGACCACGCAGTCGACGGGGAAACCGAAGTGTTTCTCCATGGCGGCCCTGAGGTCGAGAGCGAGAACCTCCTCGGAAGCGGTCGATTCCGTACGGAAGACGGCGTTGCCGCTGTTGAGGTGGGTACGTACGCCGGTGTGGCCCAATTCACCCAGGAGAGCGCGCAGTTCTGCCATCGGCACCTTGCGGTGGCCGCTCACATTGATGCCGCGCAGGAGGGCGGCGTACGTTTTCCGCGTCATGTTCCGACGATAGACGCCGCCACTGACAACGCCTCCGCGCGACCATCGAGCGCCGATCGCCGGCCCCGGCCGCCGTGCCCCGTGGGGGAAGGGCACGGCGGCCGTGCCGGGGGTCGCCGACTACTCGACGATCTTGAGCAGCTTGTTCGGGGTGCCCGCGGACGGGTTGGTGATCTTGCCTGCGGTGGCGCCGCCGGTCAGTGCCTCGGCGACCTGGGCCGGGGTGGCGTCCTGGTGGGCGGCCAGGTGGACCGCGGCCGCACCGGCGACGTGGGGGGTCGCCATCGAGGTGCCGGAGATGGTCTTCGTGGCGTCGTCCCCGCCGATCCAGGGGGCGGTGATGTCCGAGCCGGGGGCGTACAGATCCACGAGCGAACCGAAGTTGGAGAAGCCGGACTGGGCGTCCGTGTTCGTGGACGAGGCGACCGTGAGGGCCTCCGGGACGCGGGCCGGGGAGTGGTTCTTGGCGTCGTCGGCGTCGTTTCCGGCGGCGACCGCGAAGGTGATGCCGGACGCGATGGCCTTCTCGACGGCTGCGTCGAGGACGGGGTCGACGCCGCCGCCGAGGCTCATGTTGGCGACGGAGGGGCCCTTGTGGTTCTTGGTGACCCAGTCGATGCCCGCGACGACCTGCTCGGTGGTTCCGGAACCCTGGTCGTCGAGGACGCGGACGGCGACGATCTTCGCCTTCTTGGCGACGCCGTGCGCGGCGCCTGCGATGGTCCCGGCGACGTGGGTGCCGTGCCCGTTGCCGTCGTCCGCGTTGTCGTCGTTGTCGATGGCGTCGAACCCGGAGACGGCGCGTCCGCCGAAGTCCTTGTGGGTGATCCGGACTCCGGTGTCGATGACGTAGGCGGTGACGCCCTCGCCCGCCGTGTCGGGGTACGCGTACTTCTTGTCCCCGGCGGTGTCGGCCTGGTCGACGCGGTCCAGACCCCAGGACGGCGGGTTGTCCTGGACGGCGCCGGCGTGGAACGTCTTGTTCTGGACCACCTTGGAGACGGCGGGGTCCGCGGCGAGGCGCCTGGCCTCGGTCTCGGTCAGTCCGTCGGCGGAGAAGCCGTTGACGGCCGCGGTGTAGTCGCGCTTCAGTTCGCCGCCGTAGGACTTGGCGAGAGCCTTCTTGTCGGCCTTGGCGTCGAGCATCACGAGGTAGCTGCCCGCGACCGCGCCTTCGGCGTTCGCGCCGATGACGACCCCTTCCGCGGGGGCCGCGCCCGCCGTGGGGGCGGTGAGGGCGGACATGCCTGCCACGGCGGCGACGGTGGTTATCGCCGCGATCAGCTTGTTCTTGTTCATGGCCATGAAGAGGGTTCTCCTCGCCATTCTTTTGTGGGGGGAATGTGGGGGTGGCCCCCAAAGGACGGAAGGTCTCCGGGGGTTGGCACGAAACACTGGCCGATTGACGGCCAGAGATCAAGACCTCCAAACGGCTGTGATCCACGGAGCGGAAATCCGTAATGGAAAATATGGACAGGGCACCCCGAGTCGGACATGAATCCGTCTGCACGCCGACCGGGCTTGCGCAGGCGTCAGTTGAGCATTTTACGAAAAACCCGGACCTTGCGGATTTCGCGAGGTCCGGGCTCCTTCACTTCTTTTCCTCATCTCCTCAATTGGGGAGTTCCGCCTCGATGAGGTCGGCGGCCCGCGGGGTTCCGCCCTCCGCGGCCATGCCGTCCGCGATCTGCCGCAGACTGCGTGCCACCTCCGGGTCGGAGACGAGGAACTCCGCGGCGGCGCGCAGACGTTCGGCGGTGGCGTCTTCCGTCTCGATGCGCCGGGCCACGCCGAGACCCTGGAGCATGTCCGCGTTGCCGAACTGGTCGACGGCCTGCGGGACGGCGATCATCGGGGTGGCCGTGGCGAGTCCCTCCTGGCTGCCACCGGCGCCCGCGTGGGTGACGAAGAGGTCGGCCTGCCTGAGGATGCTCAACTGCGGTGCCCAGCGCGTCACTTCCACGTGGGCCGGGATCTCGCCGAGCTCGGACTCCTCGACGAACCTGCCGATCTGGAGCACCAGGTGCCAGCCCGGCAGGTCGCCGAACGCCTTGACGCACTCGCGGTAGAAAGCGGGCTGCTTGGTGAAGGAGGAGCCGAGCGAGACGAGGACGACCTTCTCGGCAGCGGCCGGGCGGCGCCACTCCCCCTGGTCCGCGCGCGCTCCCTGGCAGGCCCCCACGAAGGTGTGGACGGACTCGTCGACGCGGTCGGCGTTCGGCTGGAGCACCTTGGGGATGAGCACCAGGGAACGGGTCGGCGCGATGAACTGGAAGAAGTCCTCGGCGGGCATGTCGTTGTCCCGCAGCCAGTCGCGGAAGCGGTCCATGTACGCCCGCCCCCGCTCGGTCTTCAGGAGACCGGCGTACATCGGCTTCGCGACCTCTTCCTCGTACCCCTCCCAGGCGACCATGTTCGGCGACAGGGAGATGGCGGGCACGCCCCAGCGGTGGGCGAGGACGGGGGCCGGATAGGCGGTGATGTCGTGGAGGACGAGGTCGGGTTCATCGCCCTCGAATGCCTTGATCAGCTGCGGCAGCGCCTGGATGCCGTTGTGCAGGAACGGTTCGAGGTTGTCGATGAGTTCGGTGCCCCAGACCTCCGGGTCGGCGCCCTCGTCCGGCAGGGTCGAGGTGTAGACCACCGGCTCCGCGCCGGTCGCGGCGACCTTGTCGGCATACGGGGCGGGGATCGCGTAACTCACCCGGTGACCCCGGGCGACCAGCTCCCGGATCACTTCGAGGCTGGGGTTGACGTGCCCGGGAAAGGCGATGGAGAACATGGCGAGGTGCGCGGGGGCGCGGGACGCGCCGGTTCCGGGCGTGGCAGGGCGAGGTGTGGCGTTCATGCCCGCACTCTAAGCGAGACGAGACGTCTCGTACAAGTGATTTCTGTGTCGGCTCGGTTCAGCGCTGGTAGCGGGCCAGTACCAAGTTGCCGTCCCTCTCCAGGCGTTGGCGCAGTTCCTCCTCGTCGATCGCGCCGCTGTAGTACTCCTGGTACGCGGGCGTGGCCACCTTGTCCTTCCACTCGGGGTAGCCGCGGACCGCCTGCGCGGGCGCCGGGCGCAGATGGGCCGCGAGGGCGGTGCCGGTGACCCAGCCGTCCTTCCCGGTGCGCAACGAGGGGTCCTTGAGGGCCTCGGTGCCCGTCGGCAGCATCCAGTCGCCCTTGGCGAGGCGCACCATGTTCTGCGGCTGGAGGAAGAAGTCGATGAACTCCACCGCCTCCTTCTTGTACGGGCTGTCCTCGGCCACCGACAGGGTCTGCGGGCTCACCCCCTGGGCCGGGCCGTCCTTGCCCGCGGGCGCGGGGAGCACCGTCCACTCGAAGCCCTCGGGGGCCTGCTCGTTGATCTGCTGCCGGTAGGAGAACCCGAGCGGGACCATCGCGTACTTGCCGCCGAAGAACCCGGGAAGGGTGTCGGAGCCGCCCATGCCGAGGGTGGCGGACGAGGCGGAACCGTCGGTGTTGACCTGGTCGTGAATGGTGCCGGGGACGACCGCGTCGTCCTCGGTGAAGCGAATCCTCACCTTCCCGTCGTCGTCCTCGCGGAACAGTTGGCCGCCCGCGGACAGGCCGAGGTTGAGGGTGGCGGAGACGGGCTCCTTCAGCGGCCAGGCCACGCCGTACCTCTTCGCCCCCATGTCCGCGGTGAGCTTCTTGGCGACCTGGCGGAACTCCTCCCAGCTCCAGGGCGCGCCGGGGGTGGGGATGCGCACGCCCGAGGCCTTGAGCAGCCTCGCGTTGGCGATCAGGACGCGCGGTTCCTGGAGGAAGGGGACGCCGTGGATCCTGTTGTCGAAGGTGGCGGTGGACCAGCTCCGTTGCGGGATGTCGGCGCGGAGGCGGTCGGGGAGGAGGTCCGTCAGGTCGGCGAGGTCGCCTCCGTGGGCGAAGTCGGCGAGGTCGTCGGAGGCGTCGTGGATGATGTCGGGCGCCTCGCCGCCCTCGAAGGAGGTGAGGAGATGGTCGTGGACGTTGTCCCAGCTGCCCTGGACGTATTCGATGCGGATCGTGGGGTGGGCCTTGTTCCACTCGGCGACGAGTCTCCTGTTGATGTCGACGGACTCCTTCTGCCAGGCCAGCGACTGGAAGCGGAGGGTGATCACACCGTGCTCGTCGGGGCCGCGCTCGGCGGCCGAGCAGCCGGTGAGCAGAAGGGCCGACGCGGCGAGGGCCGCGGGGAGCCTGCGTACCCGCATCAGCTCTTCACCGCCCCGGCCAGCATCCCGCCGGTGATCCGCTTCTGGATGAGCGCGAAGACCACCAGCGAGGGCAGGGTGGCGAGGAACGCGGCGGCGGCCAGCGGACCGAGATCGGCGACGCCCTCCGCCCCGATGAAGTGGGTGAGGACGACCGGCAAGGTCTGCTTCTCCGGTGACTTGAGCAGGACGAGCGCGAAGAAGAACTCGTTCCATGCGGTGATGAACGCGAACAGCGCGGTGGCGACGAGCCCGGGGGCGAGCAGCGGCGCGGTGACCGAGACGAGCGTACGGAAGGTGCTCGCGCCGTCGACCGCAGCCGCCTCCTCCAGCTCGGGCGGCACGGCGCGTACGTACCCGACCAGCATCCACAGCGCGAAGGGCAGCGACCAGACGACGTACACCATGATCAGACCGGGGAGGGAGTTGATCAGGTGGAGGTTCTTCAGGATCAGGAAGAGCGGGATGATCACCAGGACGAACGGGAACGCCTGGCTGACCACCACCCAGCCGGTCGCCGCGGTGGTCAGCCTGCTGCGGTGGCGGGCCACCACGAAGGCCATCGGGGTGGCGACGGCCACGGCGATCAGGGCGGCGGCGCACGCGGCGACGAGGCTGTTCCCGGCCGCTTGCAGGAGGGGCTGTTCGTCGAAGGCCTGCCGGAAGTTGTCGAGACCGGGGCCCTTAGGGATCCAGGTGGGGTGCAGGTCCCCCAGTTCGCGCGGGGACTTGAAGGCGGTCGAGACGAGCCAGAGGAACGGGAACGCGAGAAACACCAGGTAGGCGAGGAGTGCGAGGTACTGACCCGCGCGAGCGGGCCTGCCGGCGCTCATGGGGCTTCGGCCGCGGCTCCTGCGCCGCTCAGGGGCACGGGGCCGGCTGCGCGTGCCGCCGGGGCTTCGGTAGCTCACTTGTCCGCGCCTCCCTTGAGTCGACCTGCCAGGAACACGGCGAGGAGTACGGAGACGACCGCCACCATGACGCACCCCATGGCCGCCGCGTAGCCGAACTGGCCGTACCGGAAAGCCTGCTCGTAGGCGAAGAGCATCGGCAGGCGGGTCCGGCCGCCCGGCCCGCCGCTGGTCAGGACGTAGACCAGGGCGAAGGAGTTGAAGTTCCAGATGAAGTTGAGCGCGGTGATGGAGAGCGCGATCGGCTTCAGCGCCGGCCAGGTGACGGCACGGAACCTGCGCCAGGCCCCGGCGCCGTCGAGTGCCGCGGCCTCGTGCAGTTCGTGCGGGGTGTTCTGCAGACCCGCCAGGAGGGCGACGGTGGTCTGCGGCATGCCCGCCCAGATGCCGACGAGGATCACCGCGGGCAGGGCGGTGGCGAGACCGGTGAGCCAGTCGCGGCCTTCGCCGAAGCCGAGGGTGCGGAGCGTCTCGTTGAGGATGCCCGCGTCGGGGTGGTAGACGAGCCGCCACATGATGCCGACGACGACCTCGGGCATCGCCCACGGGACGATCGCCAGGGCGCGCGCCAGCCAGCGGAACCGGAGGTTCTGATTGAGCAGCAGTGCCAGGCCCATGGCCAGCAGGAACTGGGGGATCGTGACACCGACGGCCCAGAGCAGGCCGATCCGGAAGGAGTCCCAGAAGAGGGTGTCGTGCAGGAGGTCCGAGAAGTTGAGGGTGCCGATCCACCGGGTGGGCGCGGTGCGGCCCGACTGCGCGTCGGTGAAGGCGAGGGAGATGCCGTAGAGCAGCGGGCCGACGCTGAGGACCAGGATCGGGATCAACGCCGGCAGCACCAGGAACCAGGTGCCGACATCGGCCGCCCCGCCGGTTCTCGCCCCGTCCGGGCGGGACGACGGCCCCCGCCTCCCCGCATCACCCCTTTTGTTGTCCGATTTCACCTATCGGGCTCCTTCAGGCAGTTCGGGCGGTTCGTGCCGTTCTGGTAGCCCCGGTGGTTGCCGTCATCGTGCTGACGGGCCGTCGGTTCGTCAAGCCGACCTGCGCGGTCGGCCTGGACGGATGCGAGACTTTGGCGGATGCACCACCCGTTCCCAGGTATCGGGCGTGCAATCGCTGGGATCTATCCGTTCGGGAGAGCACGACGATGGACGAGACGCGCGCACGCGAGGTGCTGGAGGCGACCGGGCTGGGCGCCGGGGCGAGGCTGCTGTCCCTGGGCGAGAACGCGGTGTTCGCGGTGGACGCGCCGGACGGGTCCTTCGTCGCCAAGGTGGGCCGGGCCTCCCCCGACCTCGCGGCCCGTGCCGAACGGGAACTGGCCGTCGGCGAGTGGCTGGCCGGCGCGGGCGTGCCGGCCGTACGCCCCGCCGCGGCACAGCCGTGGCTGGTGGACGGTCACCCGGTGACGCTCTGGCACCGGCTGCCCGACGCAATACGGCCGTCCGAGCCGCGCGACGTGGCCGAGCTGCTGAACCTGGTGCACGCGATTGCCGCCCCGCCGTTCGTCCTGCCGCCGCGCGATCTGCTCGCGGGGGTGGAGCGCTGGCTGCGGTTGGCGGGGGACGCCATCGACTCCGAGGACGCGGTCTATCTGCGCGGCCGCCGCGACGGCTTCGCCACGGCCGCCGCCGCCCTCGTCCCGCACCTCGCTCCGGGACCGATCCACGGGGACGCCCTGCCCCGCAACGTACTGGTCGGCCCGCAGGGCCCGGTCCTGGTCGACCTGGAGACCTTCTCCCACGACTTCCGCGAGCACGACCTGGTCGTCATGGCGCTCTCCCGGGACCGCTACGGCCTGCCCGCCGAGGCGTACGACGCGTTCGTCGGCAGGTACGGCTGGGATGTGCGCGAGTGGGACGGCTGCACGGTGCTGCGCGGCGCCCGGGAGACCGCGAGCTGCGCCTGGGTGGCCCAGCACGCGCCGACCAACCCGAAGGCCCTTGCCGAGTTCCGACGGCGGGTGGCCTCGCTGCGGGAGAACGACCCGAAGGTGCGCTGGTACCCGTTCTGACCCGCTGCCCCGGCCGCGCTCCGCTCAGCCCGACGTACGCGTGGACGTGCCGACCGCCGGGGCGCTGTGCTCGGAAGCGGCGTGCTCCGGGGGGCTGACGGCCGCGCTCGGGGCACGCACCGGCCAGGCCGGGTCGACCACCGCGTCCGCCGTGCCCTTCTTGCGGAGGAACTCCTGGAAGCCGGTGGCCCAGTCGGCGTACCACCGCACCTGCTCCTGGTGGAGTTCGGGCAGGCCCAGGGCGGCGACCGTCGGGTGCCGTTCGGCTATCGCGATGGCCACCCGCACGGCGGCGAGCGCGTCGGCGGATGCCTCGTGCGCGCCGTCCAGCACCACCCCGTACTCGACGCAGACCGCTTCGAGGGTGCGCTTGCCGCGCCGGTAGCGGTCCACGGCCCGGTCGATGGTGAGCGGGTCGACGACGGGTCCGATGCCCGCGTCGCCCGTCGCCCGCGCCATCCGGTCGCCGAGCGCGGGCAGTCCGTGCCTGGCGAGTTCCGCGGAGAGCAGGGTCAGGTCGAAGGCCGCGTTGTACGCGACGACCGGGATCCCCCGCGCCCAGCCGTCCACCAGGAGTTGTGCGACCTCGTCCGCGACCTCGGACGCCGGCCGCCCCTCGGACGCGGCCCGTTCGGTGCTGATGCCGTGTATCGCGGAGGCCTGCGCGGGGATCCGCACCCCGGGGTCGGCGAGCCACAGCCGCTGCCCGGTCACCGCCCCGCCCCGTACCTCGACGACCGCGGCCGTCACGATGCGCGAATCCAGCGGCTCCGTGCCCGTCGTCTCCAGGTCGAAGCCGATCAGCGATTCCCCGTGCCATCCCATCCCTGGGCCTCCTTGAGTGTGCTCCCCCATCGGAGAACAACCCTCGCACGCACCACTGACAACGCGGCTCGAAGACCGCTCACGCCGGTGGCACGGACCCTTGACGGAGCCCGGTCACGACACCGGCCGGGAGTCCGCCCACACCGCTTCGAACTCCTCCCGGTACGTCTCGAAGAGGCCGTGCTCGGTCTCCTGCCCGTGCCGCACCACCCCGTCGCGCCCGCCCCGCCCCCCGCCGCGCAGGACCAGGACCGGCGCCTCCATGCCGCGCGCCCTGCGCAAGTACGACTGGACGACAGCGAGTCCGCCGGACCCGTCGCCGTCGACGAGGTAGGCGGTGAAGCGGGGCGTCTCGTCGAAGACCTGGATCTGGAAGGCGCCCTGGTCACGGAGGCTGGCCCGCACCCGCCGCATGTGGAGGATGTTCATCTCCACGGATCGACTCAGCTCGCCCTTTTTCAGGCCGAGTTCGCGTTCGCGTCGCTTGACGGAGCTGCTGGCCGGGTTGAGGAAGAGCAGCCGGACCCGGCAGCCGGCCTCGGCGAGCCGCACGAGCCGGCGGCCGGAGAAGTTCTGCACGAGCAGGTTGAGACCTATCCCGATCGCGTCGAGGCGACGCGCCCCGCCGAAAAGGTCTTCGGCGGGCAGCTGCCGTTGCAGCCGCACCCGGTCGGGGTGGACGGAGACCACGTCCGCGTAGCGGTCGCCCACCAGGTTCTCGACGGCGTCGACCGGCAGCCGGTCGGCGGCGGGAGCGCCCGAGCCCGCGCCCAGGATCTCCAGCAGGCGGGCGGAGGCGCGTTCCGCCTGGGCGAGGACCGTCACGGACAGGGCCCGGTTGCGGGAGACGACGTTCCGGGTGACCTCCAGTTCGTCGAGGGCCAGCTCGACGTCGCGCCGGTCCTCGTAGTACGGCTCGAAGCACGGCCAGTGCTGCACCATGAGCTCGCGCAGCTGCGGCAGCGTCAGGAAGCTGAGCACGTTGTCGTCGGCGGGGTCCAGCAGATACCCCTTGCGGCGGCTGACCTCGCGGACGGCCACCGCGCGCTGCACCCATTCCTGCCCTGCGGGTCCGGCGGCGGCCACCACCCACTCCTCGCCGTGCACCGGTTCGTACACGGGGCGCAGGACGGCAGCGACGACGGCGCGCATCCGCTGTTCGACCAGGTTGAGCCAGATGTAGGCGCGGCCGGCCCGCTGGGCGCGCGTGCGCACCTCGGTCCATGCCTCCGTGCCCCAGTCCAGCTCCGCGCCGATCTCCCGGGGCCGCGCGAGCGAGACGGCACCGGGCGGGACGTCGCCCTGTCCCCCCTCGTGCTCCGTCTCCCCTGGGGGCAGCTCCAGCCCTCCCGAGCTCACCCGCGCACCGCCTTCTGCTGCTTCTCCCGGTCCGCTCCCGCGGCCACGTCAACGATCAAGGAAGGGTACTCCGCATGGGGCGGCGGGTGCAGCCGATCCCTGAGACGATACGGAGGTGGGCGAATTATGTTCACAACACCTGGGCCACGGAACCGCATTGAGGGACGATTCGGGGGAAGATCTGACGCTACGGCGTCCACCAGCGGGAGCACCGCAGAGCGGGAAGAGTCGAACGCATGCAGATCTGGCCAGGAGAGGCTTATCCCCTGGGCGCCACGTACGACGGCGCCGGCACCAACTTCGCGGTCTTCTCGGAGGCCGCAGAACGCGTCGAACTGTGCCTTCTGCACGACGACGGTTCCGAGACGGCGGTGGAGCTGCGGGAGGTCGACGCGTTCGTACGCCACGCCTACCTGCCCGGCATCATGCCCGGACAGCGCTACGGTTACCGCGTGCACGGTCCGTACAACCCTTCGCGGGGCCTGCGCTGCAACTCCGCGAAGCTGTTGCTCGACCCGTACGCGAGGGCGATCAGCGGTGAGATCGAGTGGGGCGAGTCGGTGTACGGCTACCGCTTCGGGAAGCCGGACTCGCGCAACGACCAGGACTCGGCGCCGCACACGATGGCGTCGGTGGTGGTCAATCCGTACTTCGACTGGGGGGACGACCGGCCGCCGCGCACCGAGTACCACCGGACGATCCTCTACGAGGCGCACGTCAAGGGCCTCACCATGATGCATCCGGACCTCCCGGACGAGCTGCGCGGCTCGTACGCGGCCCTGGCGCACCCGGCGATCATCGACCATCTGGTGGAACTGGGCGTCACCGCGCTGGAGCTGATGCCGGTGCACCAGTTCGTGAACGACCACCGTCTCGTCGACGCGGGCATGAGCAACTACTGGGGCTACAACACGATCGGTTTCTTCGCCCCGCACAACAGCTACGCGTCGTGGGGAGACCGGGGCGAGCAGGTCCTGGAGTTCAAGACGGCGGTCAAGGCCCTGCACGAGGCGGGCATCGAGGTCATCCTCGACGTGGTCTACAACCACACCGCGGAGGGCAATCACCTGGGGCCGACCCTGTCGTTCCGGGGGCTGGACAACCAGTCGTACTACCGCCTCGCCGACCACCCCAAGTACTACATGGACACCACGGGCACCGGGAACTCGCTGCTGATGCGCTCCCCGCACGTGCTCCAGCTCATCATGGACTCGCTGCGGTACTGGGTGACGGAGATGCGGGTCGACGGGTTCCGCTTCGACCTCGCGGCGACCCTGGCCCGGCAGTTCCACGAGGTGGACCGGCTGTCGTCGTTCTTCGACCTGGTGCAGCAGGACCCGGTGGTCAGCCAGGTGAAGCTGATCGCGGAGCCCTGGGACGTGGGCGAGGGCGGCTACCAGGTGGGCAATTTCCCGCCGCTGTGGACGGAGTGGAACGGAAAGTACCGGGACACCGTGCGGGACATGTGGCGGGGCGAGCCGCAGACCATCGCGGAGTTCGCGGGGCGTCTGACGGGCTCGTCGGACCTGTACCAGGACGACGGTCGCCGCCCGCTCGCCTCGATCAACTTCACCACCTGCCACGACGGCTTCACGCTGCACGACCTGGTGGCGTACAACGAGAAGCACAACGACGCGAACGGCGAGGGCAACCGGGACGGCGAGAGCCACAACCGGTCGTGGAACTGCGGCGCGGAGGGCCCCACCGACGATCCGGACGTGCTGGCGCTGCGCGAGCGGCAGATGCGCAACTTCATCGCGACGCTGATGCTGTCCCAGGGCGTGCCGATGCTCAGTCACGGCGACGAGTTCGCCCGCACCCAGAAGGGCAACAACAACGCCTACTGCCAGGACAACGAACTGGCCTGGGTGCCCTGGCCCGGCCCGGACGCCGACGGGGACGGGGAGGGCACGCTGCTGCAGTTCACGCGTGCCATGGTGGCGCTGCGGCGCGAGCACCCGGTGTTCCGGCGGCGGCGCTTCTTCCACGGCCGGCCGGTGCGGGGCACGCACGACGAGCTGACCGACATCGCGTGGTTCACCCCGGACGGTGAGGCGATGACCCAGGAGGACTGGGAGGCGGCGCACGCGAAGGCGCTGACGGTGTTCCTGAACGGTGAGGCCATCTCGGAGCCGGGGCCGCGCGGCGAGCGCATCACCGACGACTCGTTCCTGCTGATGTTCAACGCGAGCGCCGAGACCCTGGACTTCATGGTTCCGGCGGACCACGGGCGGCAGTGGCAGGTCGTGGTCGACACCGCGCGCGAGGACGGCGTGCCGCCCGGCACGGGCGCCAAGCACGGCGCGGGCGAGTACGTCACGCTGATCGGCCGGAGCCTGACGGTTCTTCAGCGTCCCGCGTGACGCGGTTCGTCGTACCTCTTGCGGCGGTACGCCCCGGTGCGGGTCGGGTGCGTACCGCCCAGGAGAGCCCGGCGCACAGCAGCGCCGCGCCGACGGCCACGGCGAAGGCGGCGGGCGGGCCGCTGCTCTCGGCGAGGCGGCCCGAGACGGCGAGCGCGAGGGCCTGCCCGGCGACGATGCCGCTCATCAGGAAGGCCATGGATTCGGCCAGTCGGGTGGCGGGGACGACGCGTTCGGTGAGTCCGAAGATCGTGATCATGTGCGGGGCGAGCGCGATGCCGACGACGACCACGACGACGTACAGCTGCCACAGGCTGCCCACGAACACGAGCGGCACCGAGAGGACCACCAGGGCGGCGGTGGCGATGCGCCAGCGGGTGTGCAGCCCGATGCGGGCGGGGACGGCGGCCATCGAGAGGCCGGCGACGGCGCTCATCACTCCCATGGCGGCATAGACGAGTCCGGCCTGTTCCGGGTGGCCGAGGTCGTCGGTGAGGGCGGTGATGCCCGCCTGGCAGGCGCCGAACATCGCTCCCTGAAGGGCCATCGCCGTGCGCAGCGCGTAGACGGAACCGCGTGCTCTCGTACGTTCGACGGAGGCGGCGCGCGCGGCCGGGCGTAGCAGGGACGCCGTCGGATGCAGGGCGAACCAGGTACCGCAGACGGCGAGGAGCCCGGCGGCGACGAGGAGGGCCGCGGCGGGGTGCGCGAGGGCCACGGCGAGGCCGACGAGGGCGGGGCCGAGGACGAACGTGACCTCGTCGAGGGTCCCTTCGAAGGACAGCACCGTGCCGACGAGGCGCTCGTCGGCGTCCTCGCGGCGGGCGAGCGCCAGGGTGCGGGTGCGCGCCATCGGGCCGATCTGCGGTACGGACGCACCCGCGACGACGGCGATCAGGGCGAGCGGCAGGGTGTCGGCGCGGGCGAGCGCGGCGAGGACGAGAGCGGCGACGGAGAGGGCGTTGAGAAGGGTCGCGCAGAGCACCACGGGGCGCTGTCCGCGCCGGTCGGCGGCGCGGCCCAGCACGGGTCCGCCGACGGTCTGCCCGGCCGCCAGGGCGCCTCCGACGAGACCCGCGGTGGCGAGGCTTCCGCTCGTCTCGGCGACCAGCAGCAGGGTGCCGAGCTGGCACATCGCGAGCGGCAGGCGGCCGAGGAAGGAGACCAGGGGCAGAACGGGCCCGGTGAGGGCGATCGCCTCCCGGTAGCTCTCGCGGTACGTTCCCCAGGCGCCCGGAACGCGCCCGCGACGCCTCTTCCGCTTCTTCGCCGCCGCCCTGTTCTCTTTGTTCTCTTTCCTCGTGGCTCTGCTCTCTCCGGCCATCAGGTGAAATTAGCGCCGTGCCCGCGAGACGGTGCATGGGCCGATGACACAGAAGCCCCGAATACGGGTACGTAGCTTCGCATGACGCCGACCTCCACCTATCGCCTCCAGCTGCAGCCCTCCTTCCCGTTCTCGGCCGCCGAGGAGACGGTGCCGTACCTGGCCGCCCTCGGGGTCTCGCACCTGCACCTGTCGCCCGTACTGGAAGCCGTGCCCGGCTCGACGCACGGCTACGACGTGGTGGACCACGCGCGCGTGCGCGAGGAGCTGGGCGGCGAGGAGGGGCTGCGGTCGCTCTCGCGCACGGCCCGTGCCCACGGCCTGGGCCTGGTCCTGGACATCGTCCCCAACCACATGGCCGTCCCCGCCCCTGAACACCTCAACGGACCGCTGTGGGAGGTGCTGCGGGAGGGTCCGGCCTCCCGCTGCGCCGACTGGTTCGACGTGGACTGGGAGGCGGGCGGCGGGAAAGTGCTGTTGCCCGTGCTCGGCGGCCGGCTCGGCGACGAGCTGGAGCACCTGCACGTCGACGCCGAGGAAGGGGTGCTGCGCTACTTCGACCACGCCTTCCCGTTGCGCGAGGGCACCGAGAAGCTGCCGCTGCCGGAACTGCTCGACGCCCAGTTCTACCGGCTGGCGTGGTGGCGACTGGCCCGCACGGAGCTCAACTACCGCCGGTTCTTCACCATTTCGGACCTGATCGGGGTGCGGGTGGAGAATCCGGAGGTGTTCGCCGCCTCGCACGCGAAGATCCTGGAGCTGGTGCGGGACGGGGTCGTGGAGGGGTTGCGGATCGACCACCCCGACGGTCTCGCCGCGCCCGGGGACTATCTGCGGCAGCTGTCCGAGGCCACCACGGACGCGGTGGACGGCTCGGGCCGCACGGTGTGGACGGTGGTGGAGAAGATCCTCACCGGCGAGGAGCGGCTGCCCGCCGACTGGCCGGTCGCCGGGACGACGGGGTACGACGCCCTGCACAGGATCGACGGGGTGTTCGACGACCCCGTGGGGGCGGACGAACTCACCGATTTTTACCGCGCGTTCGCGGACCCGCTCGGCGACCGGGGCGGCTACTGGGCCGCCACGACCCGACGCGCCGCATACCGTGTCCTCACCCACGAACTGGCTTCCGAGACGGCCTACTTGGTGCGCACCGCGGCCCGGATCTGCGCGGCGGACCCGGGGTTGCGCGACCATGCTCCGTGGGCGCTGCGCACCGCCCTGCGCGAGCTGCTCGTGCGGATGCCGGTGTACCGCCCGTACGTCGCGGCGGGCGGGCCCACGCCGGAGGAGGCGGAGGCGACGCTGCCGCTCGACGCGGTCCGGGAGGCGAAGGCGGTGTTCGCCGTGCCGGAGGAGGCCGACGCGGTGGACGTCGTGCGGGAGCTGGCGCTCGGGCGGCTGGGCTCGGGCCCCGACCACCGGGCGTTTTGCGCGCGGTTCGCGCAGACCTCCTCGGCGCTGCGGGCGAAGTCGGTGGAGGACACCGCGTTCTACCGGTACGTACCGCTGCTGTCGGCGACCGAGGTGGGCGGGGACCCCGGGCGGCCCGCCGTCACACCCGAGGAGTTCCACGCGTTCTGTGCCCGGCTGGCCCGGGACTGGCCCGCCACCGGGACGGTCCTGACCACGCACGACACGAAGCGCAGCGGGGACGTACGGGCACGGCTGGCGGTGCTGACGGAGTGCCCGCGGGAGTGGGCGGGACTGCTGGAGCGGGTGGCGGGCGCCGCGGTGCCGCCGGACCCGCACGCGGCGTGGGTGGCGTGGCAGAGTGCCGCCGCGTTCCCGGAGGCGGGCGCTGACCGGCTGGTTCCGGCGCTGCTGAAGGCGGCGCGCGAGGCGGGACTGCACACCAGTTGGACGGAGCAGGACGCGGCGTACGAGCAGGCGCTGGAGACGTTCGTGCGGACGGGGCCCGGCGGCTCGGTGCGCTACGAACTGTCCCTGTTCTCACGTGAACTGGCCCCCTTCGTGCGTGCCAACGTCCTGGGCGCGGCGCTGGTGCACCTCACGATGCCGGGGGTGCCCGAGCTGTACCAGGGCACGGAGCGGGAGTACCTGGCCCTGGTCGACCCGGACAACCGGCGTCCAGCCGTGTTCGACGTCGCGGCGCTCGCACGGGCGGACGGGAAACCGGGTCCGTTCGGCGCGAAGGTGCCGGCCGGGCTCTCGGACGAGAAGCTGGCCCTGACGGCGGCGGCACTGCGGCTGCGCCGTGACCGCCCCGACGTCTACGGCGAGACGGCGACGTACACCCCGCTGTCCGCCCGTGGCGCGTCCGCCGGCCACTGTCTGGCGTTCGTCCGCTCCGGCGAGGCGATCACCGCGGTCACCCGGCTGTCGCGGCGACTGGCGGAGGCGGGCGGCTGGCTGGACACGGTGCTGGAACTGCCGGAGGGCCGGTGGGCGGACCGGCTCGGGGAGGGACGGGAGTTCGCGGGGGCGGTCCTGCTGGCGGAACTGTTCGCGGAGCGTCCGGTGGCGCTGCTGGTGAGGGCGGACACCGCCGCCTGAGGTACGGGACCGCCGCCCGAGCAGGGCGGGGGCCGGACTGCGTACGGGAGACGACCGGGTCAGGTCACGGACAGGCGGAAGGACATCCTGCCGAAGCTGACCTGGTCGCCGTCGTTGACGACGGCGGCCCCGGTCACGCGGCGTCCGTTCACGCAGGTGCCGTTGGTCGAACCGAGGTCGCGGAGGATCCAGATGCCGCCCTGCTGCATCAGTTCGGCGTGCCTGCGGGAGACGGTCTCGTGGCTGAGCCGCAGGCCGTTGCCCGCGTCGCGGCCGATGCGCAGCGGGATCGGCCCCGGCTCGGGGAACAGCAGCTTGGGGAGCCGTTCGGTCGTCCACGCCCGGCGCAGTCGCACGGTGAACGCGGAGGCACGGCTGACCGCGGTGAACATCTTGCGGGACCAGCGCCCGTCGGTGTCCAGGTCGCTGGTGAGGGCCGCGAGTTCGGCGGACTGGCGGGCGGCCAGGGCCAGTTCCATCCGGTGCAGGAAGGTGTCGTGGGACAGCTTGCCCTGGGCGGCCCCCTCGCGCAGCACCGCGAGCGCGCGGTCCCGCTCGGCGTCGGAGAGCCGAGCCGGGTACGTGTGGGGCTCGTAGGAGGGCGTCACAGGGAGATTGTCGGGCCGAGGGGGCTGAGGTGTCCAGCAGACAGGGCGTTCCCGCCCGGGGCGGGGGGCGGCTGCCCGTCGGCCGACGGAAAGGCGCGGTCGTCGGCAGGACGACCGCCGGACAGTGGCGGACAGCGGGCGGACCGCCGCCGACGGGCGGTTGGAGGGGAGCCGGAGGGCAGGGGGAGGAGGGCCGCCGTCCGTCCGACGCGACTAATCGGGTTCGCCGACTCGGGCGGGTTGTTATCGTCCGTTCGCCGATGTCACCCGCACGGTCCGTGCGGGCGTCCCGTTCGTGGCTCGGCTCCCTCACTCGCACTGGAGCACTGTGTCCATAGCTTTCCGCCCGCTCGCAGGTCCCGAAGAGCTCGACCTGTTCTGCCGGCTGTCCTACTCCCTCGACCACGAACTGGCCGACGACCTGGCGCAGGAACGCCGCCGTCCGTCCTGGATGTGGGTCGCGGTGCGCGAGGGCCGGGTCCTGGCGCGGGTGGCCTGGTGGTCGGGCAGGGGCGGTGACGCCCCGCTGGCCCTGGACTTCTTCGATCTGGACGACACTCTTCCGGAACCGGAGCGCAGCGGGATCGGGCGGGAACTGTTCGTCCGGGCTGCGGAGGCGGTCCTTCCGAAGGACGTCGGCACGTGGCCGGAGTACGGACGTTACCTCCCTGCCGACTGGCGCGAGAACGGGGCCGAGCGCGACCTCGTCGAAGCCCGGATGAGGATCCTGGAGTCGACCGGCGCCCGGCTGCTGGTGGAGCGTCTGCGGCTGGAGTGGCGGCCGGGCACTCCCGTCGCCGAGCCGTCGGGCCGTCTCGTGTTCCGCCCGGTGGCCGATCGCGAGGACCTGCTCGCGGTGATGACCCCGGTGATGGAGGGGACCCTCGACGCGCACGGCCTGGCCGATCTCGCGTCCGGGATGGACCGCCGGCAGGCCGCGGAGCTGCACTACGACGACGAGTTCGCGCACTTCACGTCGCCGCGGTCCTGGTGGCGGATCGCCGAACTCGACGACGGCGGCGGCCCGGTGGGCTTCGTGGTGCCGGCCCGCAACAACTACCACCCGATCATCGCGTACCTCGGCGTACTGCCCGCCCACCGCGGCAACGGCTACATCCACGAGATCCTGGCCGAGGGAACCCGCGTCCTGGCCGCCGAGGACGTGCCGCGCATCCGTGCGGCGACCGACCTGGGGAACGTGCCGATGGCCGAAGCATTCGCGCGCGCCGGTTACGTGAACTTCGAACGGGCACTGAATATGTCCTGGGGCCTGCCGGGCTGACCGGGCTCGTCGCGGCCCACGACGGAGAGGGAGCCGCCAGTGCTGTTCGAGGTGTGGGCGCCAGAGGCACGGGAGCGGGTCGAGCTGCACCTGCCGGGCGAGGACGCCGGTACGACGTACGCCATGCAGCGCGATCCCGTACGGGACGGCTGGTGGACCGTCCGCGCCCCGGCGTCCGACGGCAGCCGCTACGGGTTCGCGCTGGACGGCGGCCCGGTCCGGCCCGACCCGCGTTCGCGCCGCCAGCCCGACGGCCCGGACGGGCCGAGCGCCGTCGTCGAGCACGGCAGGTACGACTGGCGCGGCCCGTGGGAGGGGCGGGGGCTGCCGGGCGCGGTGCTGTACGAGCTGCACGTCGGCACCTTCACGCGCGAGGGCACCTTCGACGCCGCGGCGGGGCGGCTCGCGCACCTGGTGGAACTGGGGATCACCCATGTCGAGCTGATGCCGGTGTGCCCGTTCCCGGGAACGCACGGGTGGGGCTACGAGGGGGTGTCCCTGTGGGCGGTGCACGAACCCTACGGCGGCCCCGAGGGGCTGAAACGGTTCGTCGACGCGGCGCACGCCGCCGGGCTCGGGGTGGTCCTCGACGTGGTGCACAACCACCTCGGCCCGTCCGGCAACTACCTGTCCCTCTTCGGCCCGTACTTCACCGAGACGCACCACACCCCGTGGGGCGCGGCGGTCAACCTGGACGCGCCCGGTTCGGACGAGGTACGCACGTACCTCCGCGAGAGCGCGCTGTCCTGGCTGCGGGACTACCGGCTCGACGGCCTGCGGCTGGACGCCGTGCACGCCCTCGCGGACACCCGGGCGCTGCACTTCCTGGAGGAGCTGTCGACGGCCGTGGACACGCTCTCCGGCGAGCTGGGCCGGCCGCTGTTCCTGATCGCCGAGTCGGACCAGGGCGATCCGCGCACCACCACCCCCCGCGCGGCCGGCGGTCTCGGCCTGCACGCCCAGTGGAACGACGACTTCCACCACGCCCTGCACACCGCCCTCACCGGCGAGTCCCAGGGCTACTACGCCGACTTCGCGGCCGATCCCCTGCGGGCGCTGACGAAGACCCTGACCCGGGCGTTCTTCCACGACGGCACGTACTCGACGTTCCGGGGGCGCACGCACGGCCGTCCGGTGAACCGCGCGACGACGCCGGCCCACCGCTTCCTGGGGTACGCGCAGACGCACGACCAGATCGGCAACCGGGCGCTCGGCGACCGGCTGTCCGCCTCGCTCTCCCCCGGGCTGCTGGCCTGCGCGGCGGCGCTCGTCCTGACGAGCCCGTTCACGCCGATGCTGTTCATGGGCGAGGAGTGGGGGGCGCGCACGCCCTGGCAGTTCTTCACCGACCACACCGATCCGGAGCTGGCGGAGGCGGTACGCAACGGCAGGCGACGGGAGTTCGGCGCGCACGGCTGGGCGGAGGACGACATTCCGGACCCGCAGGACCCGCGTACCCGCGAGCGGTCCTGCCTCGACTGGTCGGAGCCTGACGGCGAACCCCACGCGCGCCTGCTGGCCTGGTACCGCGAACTGATCGCGCTGCGCCGTTCCCACCCGGACCTCGACGACCCGGACCTGGCGGCGGTACGGGCGGCGCACGCGACGAACGGGGCGGGCCGCTGGGTCGCGTACCGCAGGGGCGACCTCCGGGTCGCGGTGAACCTGGCCAAGGATCCGGCGACGATCGGCCTGGGCCGCAACGGACGTTGCCGGGTGCTCGCGGCTTGGGAGCCGGTGCAGGCCCCGGGCACGGACGGGGTGCTAGTGCTGCCGCCGGAGTCGTGCGTGGTGCTCGGCAGCTGACCCGTCCCCTTCGCGTCCGCGCCGTGTGCCGCACCACGGGGGCCGGACGGTGGGAGGCCCAGGTCGCCGCTACGGGGACGTCTCCGAGCGGCGACCTCGGCCGCAGGGCTCCGCTCTCCTCCCAGGGGTGGCCGCCGCCCCACGGGAGCCGCGCCCCTCAGCGGTGGCCGCCGCCCCAGGGGTAGAGGGCGAGCACCAGGACGAGCGCCGTGACGCCGAGGACGACCAGGGTGGCGAACCAGTCCCGGCCGGCGCCACGTCGTCGCCCCTCGGGCCAGGCCCGCCAGCCGTCGGGCTGGGCCGGTACCGGTTTCCGGCGGCGGCCCCAGCGCCGCCCCCGCCGCCGGGCGGCCTCTTCGTCCTGGAGGCGCAGCCTTTCGGCGACCATGCGGGCGCGGGCGGACGGCTCCTTGGGGGCGTCGGCCCGGATGCGGGACTCGCTGTCGCGCTCGAACTGTTCCCACACGTCGTCGGGCAGTGACGGCTCCGGCTGCTCCCTGCCGGTCGGGGTGCTGTCGCTCACGGCAGGGTCCTTTCGCCAGGAGAGGGAGGTGTTCGAACGAAGATGCGGAAATTCTATAGCGGGCCACTGACAAAGGGCAGGGAGATGTGCGCACGGGACGGGAAGGGGACGTCTCTCCCCCTTTCGTCTCAGCCTTCCGGAGTCCTCCCGTCTCAGCCTTCCGGAGTCGCGGGCGGCGGTCCTGTGCTCTCCCGCGGTTCCAGGTGCGGCAGCTCGCCCTGGAGGCTGCGCACCGGGGCGCCGTCGACGACGGCGAGCAGTTCCTGCGCGGCGAGACGGCCGAAGGCCGGGGTGTCGCGCACCAGGGCGGTGAGGCGGGGGTGGGTGACGCGGCACAGGGCCGAGTCGTCCCAGGCGACGATCGACAGGTCCCCGGGCACCGCGACGCCGCGCCCGGCGGCGACGGAGGCCCCCGCGACGGCCATCACGTCGTTGTCGTAGACGATCGCGGTGGGGCGGGTGTGCGGCGGCCCGTCCAGGATGCGGCGGGTTGCTTCGGCGCCTTCCGCGTCGGAGTAGTCGGTGGCCACCGAACGCACCTCGCTCCCGTCGAGGCCGCGGCGGGCCGCCTCCGCACGCAGCGAGAGGATGCGGCGCTCGGTGTGGGCCAGGCCCCGCATCCCGGCGACGTGCACGATGCGGCGGTGGCCGAGGGAGTGCAGGTGGTCCAGTACGGAGGCCATCGCACCGGCGTCGTCGGCCCACACGTTGGACACGGGCAGGGGGGCCCGGTCGCGGCTCTCGTCCGCCTCCAGTCCGCCGACGACCACGGCGGGCAGGCCCAGTGAGGCGAGCAGGGCGGGGCGGGGATCGTCGATGCGGGGGTCGACGACGAGGACGCCGTCCACGCGTCGCTCCGCCCACCACCGGCGCAGCACGGCGAGTTCCGTGCCGAGGTCCTCCACCACGAGGAACAGCAGGGCGACCTGGCGTGCGGAGAGCGCTTCCTGGATGCCGGAGACGAGCTGGAGGAAGAAGGACTCGACGCCCAGGGTGCGGGCGGGGCGGGCGAGGACGAGGCCCGCGCAGCCGGCGCGTTCGCCGGAGAGTGCGCGGGCCGCGCTGTTGGCCTGCCAGCCGAGTTCCTCGGCGACCCGCCGCACCCGTGCGCGGGTGCCGGGCGAGACGCCGGGGCGGTCGTTGAGCGCGAAGGAGACCGCGCTCTCGGAGACGCCGGCCCGGCGCGCGATGTCCTTCATGGTGGGCCTGCGCGTCGGCCGGGGCCGGATGCCGTCACCGGGCTCGGCAGCAGCGGTCATGGGACGGGGGTCCTCTCGGTGGCGGGGAAGGTACGGAGGGGCGAGGAGGTCGGGGGTGCGTGAGGGCAGGTGGTTCGCCGGGGGTGAGTTACTCGTACGTCGACGGCGGCGCGGTGGCCGAAACGACCCCGGCCGACCGCCTTGACCAGCAGCGTTGGTTGCCGGTCCGGGTGTCGGCGGGCGGTGGCGGGGTGAGATGGGCTTCGCCCGCACCGTCCGCCGCAACGTCCACGGCCGGCGGCCGGGGTCCCGGCAGGCGCCGACCACCGTACGGGGAAACCAGGATGGCCCCACACCGCAGGTCGCTGCGCGAAGTGTTCGATACGTGGACGGCGAGCGACGCACTCGTCCCCGCGACGAGGCGCAGTGGATTCGCGGCACGGACACCTCGATGCCGGGCGGAGGAACGAGGGTGTCCGAGGCGCCGTCGCGGCCGGGGCTGCTCGGGACGGTCACCGTCGGGTCCGGTCCCATGCGGCCCGCTCAGGTTCCGCGACGACCATGTCTGCCCGGAGACACGGCCTCGCGGGAGAGCGGTTCGCAGGCAGCGTCCACTCCCGCGCAGCCCCCTGCCGAGTCCTCCCGCAGCCTCCCAGGATCCCGCCACCCGGTCTCCCGCCTGATCCCCCACCCCGCCCCCGCCCCTCCCCGCCCTCGCGCCCGCCCCCGCGGAGGGACGGCGCTAAACCGCATTAGTGATCAGCGGGAAAGCCCTCGGCTAAAGCGCATTAGTGCGAGAAAGGATTACCGCGCGCCGTGCGGGCTGTCAACTCCCCGCTCAACCGCTTTAGTCGAGCTCACGGAAGCACAAAAACCAACGTGTGCACGCCTGTTGACGTATTGGTCTTCGCCGTTCCATCGTGTGTTCCGCAATCCGGCAGCGCGGCCGGTGCGAAGAGGAGGAACGACGATGTCCCGAGGGCGCCCGTCCCGCATCTCCATCGCCACCGCCATGGCGACAGCCCTGTTGTCGACGTCCGCCTGCGGCATGGGCGGCAGCGGCGATGACAACGATGCCAAGCAGCCCGAGAGGTCGGGCGAGGTGTCCGGCCGGATCACCTTCCGCACGCTTCAGCTCAAGCCGACCTTCACCACGTACGTCCAGGGCGTGATCGACGCGTTCGAAAAGAAGCACCCGGGTGTCAAGGTCAAGTGGGAGGACGTGCCGGGCGAGGGCTACAACGAGAAGCTCGTCGCGGACGCCCAGGCCGGAGCCCTGCCGGACGTGGTCAACCTCAACACCGACTCCTTCCAACTGCTCGCCGACCGGGGGATGCTCGCCGATGTCGCCAAGCTGGACCCTGCGGTGCAGAAGGAGTACGTGCCCGGCGCCTGGGACCAGTACAAGCTCCCCTCCAGGGACGGCGTGTTCGCCTACCCCTGGTACGTGACGCCGGAGATCCTCACGTACAACAAGGAGCTCTTCGCCAAGTCCGGACTGGACGTGAACAAACCGCCGACGACGGTGGAGCAGTTCTTCGACTACGCCGAGCAGATCACCGAGAAGTCCGGCGGCGCGTACACGGCGTTCATGGCCGATCCCAAGTCCCGGCTGCCCGGCGACTGGCAGAAGATGGGCGTGCCGATCCTCAACGGCGCCAAGGACCGATTCGCCTTCAACACGCCGAAGGCAGTGGGCTGGGTCGAGCGGATGAAGGAGCTGTACGCCAAGGGCGCGATGCCCAAGGAGTCCCTGACGAAGTCCGACGACATCAGCCAGCTGTACGGTGCGGACAAGCTCGTCTTCGGCCCCGGCTCCCCCGGCTTCATCCGCGACGTGAAGCAGAACGCCCCGAAGGTGTACGCGAAGACGCAGGTCGCCGGGGCGGTGACCGGGGTGCTGGGCCACATCGGCATCTACACCCAGTCGCTGGGCGTCCGCAAGGACACCAAGTCCCCCGACGCGGCGGCGGAGTTCGCGAAGTGGGTGACGAACGGGCCGAACCAGGTCGCCTTCTCCAAGGAGGTCGCGATCTACCCGTCGAACGCGAAGGGCCTGGCCGATCCGTACTTCTCGGACAGGGGCGACGGCAAGGACCCGGAGACCCTGGCGCGGGCGATCGGCGCCGAGTCGCTGAAGGAGGCGCAGCTCGACGCGAACACGCCCGTGGAGTGGACCAACCAGATCGGCGACGCGGTGGTCCGCGAGATGCAGAAGGCGATCAAGGGCGAGGTGGACGCGAAGACCGCCCTGGGAACGGCGCAGGAAGAGGCCGACAAGATCCTGGCCCAGCAGGCCGGGCCGAAGCAGAAGTAGGCGGCGCGGGAACATGTCGTCGCAGATCACGGGCCCGGGGACGCACCTCGGCCAGGACCCGGGAACCCGGGTCGAAGAAGAGGCCGCAGGCCCCGGTGCCGGACCGGACGGGCGCGCGACCCGGCGACTCCAGCGGGCCATGGGCACCGAGACCGGTCTCGTCCACCGCCGCTGGTGGACGCCGTACCTCTTCCTGCTGCCCGGCCTCGCCCTGGTGGTGCTGTTCAGTCTCTGGCCCTTCCTCAACACGGTCGTCCTGTCCCTGACGGACTCGCAGATCCTGCGCGGCGGATCGTTCGTGGGGTTCGACAACTACGTGCGGGCGGTGGCGGACGACACGTTCTGGCTCGCCCTGTTCAACAGCGTGCTGTACACGGTCGTCGTCGTGCCGTGCCTGGTGTTCCTGCCGCTGGCGCTCGCCGTCCTCGTGCAGAAGAAGATCCCAGGCATCGGCTTCTTCCGGTCGGCCTTCTACACGCCGGTGATCGCGTCGGCCGTCGTCGTCGGCCTGATGTGGCAGTGGATCCTGCGCAGCGACGGACTCGTCAACACCGTCTTCGTCGAGCTGCGCCTGATCAGCGAGCCGATCCCGTTCCTCACCGATTCCACGATGCTGCTCGTGTCGGCGATGATCGTGACCGTGTGGAAGGGCCTGGGCTACTACATGGTCTTCTACCTGGCGGCGCTCGGGAACGTGCCCGCCTCGCTGTACGAGGCGGCGGCGATCGACGGCGCGGGTCCCGTCCGGCGGTTCTTCAGCATCACCGTGCCGACCGTGAAGCCGATGATGCTGCTCGTCGGGACGCTGTCGGCCATCTCCGCCCTGCGCGTGTTCACCGAGATCTACATCCTGGGCGGCGAGAGCGGCGGTCCGGGCGGAGGCTCCCGGACGCTGCCGTTCCTGATCCGCCAGGTGGGCCTCGGATTCGCCGGCGAGACGGGGTACGCGGCGGCCATCTCCATCCTGTTGTTCCTGCTCACGCTGGTGTTCAGCCTGCTGGGGCACCGTCTCTCGAAGGGGGACGAGAGGTGAGCACCTCCACCGCTCCCACCGAGCCGCCGAAGGCCCCGGCACGCCCCAGGCGTGACAGCCGACGCGCACTGGCCGGACTGTCCGGCCGGTACCTGACCCTCTGCCTGATGCTGGTCGTCCTGATCGGCCCGATCGCCTGGCAGCTCCTGACCTCGCTGAAGGGACGCGGCGAAAGCGTCTACGAGGGCGTCCTGCCCAGCGATCCCACGCTCGACAACTACGCCCGGGTCGCGGAGGCCTTCCCGCTCTTCCAGTACGTCGGCAACACGCTGATCGTCGCCGCCCTCGCCATCACGTCGAACTGCCTGTTCGCCGCGATGGGCGGATACGCGCTGTCGCGGGCGGGGTGGCGAGGACGCAGGACGGTGTTCACGGTGCTCGTCGCGACGCTGATGTTCCCGTTCGAGTCCGTGATGATCTCGATGTTTCTGACGGTCCGTGAGATGGGTCTCGTGGACACGCTGATCGGAGTGTGGCTGCCGGGCGCGGTGTCCGTCCTCAACCTGATGATCATGCGGGCCGCGTTCCTCGCCGTACCGAAGGAGGTGGAGGAGGCGGCGGTGCTCGACGGCGCGAACGAGTGGCAGCGGTTCCTGCGCGTCTTCCTGCCGAGCGCCAAGGGCGCGCTGGCCGTGGTGTGCATCACCAGCTTCATGGGGGCGTGGGACGACTTCCTGTGGCCGCTGATCGTGCTGACGAACAGCGACAACTACACGCTCCAACTGGGCCTGAAGACCCTCGCCGGCGCCACCACCGTCAACGACCAACGGCTCATCGCGGCCGGCGCGATGGCCGCCCTGCTGCCGATGATGCTGCTCTTCTTCGCACTCCAGCGGTACTTCTTCAAGGGTGTCGGCGACGGCGCCGTCAAGACCTGACCGGGAGGCCCGTGCCGATGGATGCCGTACGTCCACAACCGCGCTTCGGCGCCAACTACACGCCGTCGGTGGGCTGGTTCCACCACTGGCTGGATTTCGCACTCGACGAGGTGAAAAGGGACTTCGACTCGCTGGCCGCCCTCGGCCTGGACCATGTGCGGGCCTTCGCCCTGTGGCCGCTCTTCCAGCCGAACCGGACGCTGGTCCGGGAGCGGGCCGTGGAGCAGCTGGGGCAGCTCGTGGACGCGGCGGGCGAACGGGGCCTCGACGTGACGGTCGACGCCCTCCAGGGGCACCTGTCCAGCTTCGACTTCGTACCGTCGTGGCTGACCACGTGGCACCGGCGGAACATGTTCACGGACGCGGACGTGGTGGACGCCGAGGCCCGGTACGTCGAGACGCTGGCGGCGTCGCTCGCGGAGCGGCCCCACTTCCTCGGCATGACCCTCGGCAACGAGGTCAACCAGTTCTCCGACCGGCCGCACCCGGACCCGGACCCCTGCACCTACGAGCAGGCCGGGCGGTGGCTGGAGCGGCTGCTCGCGGCGTGCGAGCGGGGCGCGCCCGGCAAGCTGCACGTGCACTCGGAGTACGACGCGGTGTGGTTCCGGTCGGGACACCCGTTCACACCCGCGCACGCGGCGCGGCTGGGCGGCGCGACGACCGTCCACTCGTGGGTGTTCAACGGGACGGCCCAGCGGCACGGGCGGGACGGGGCGGCGACGGTCCACCACGCGGAGTACCTGATGGAGCTTTCGCGGGCGTGGGCGACGGACCCCGCACGGCCCGTGTGGCTTCAGGAGGTGGGCGCCCCGGCCCCGCTGATACCGGCCGAGCACGCCGCGCGCTTCGTGACCGCGACCGTCGAGAACGCCCTCACCTGCGAGGACCTGTACGGGGTCACGTGGTGGTGCTCGCACGACGTGTCGCGCGAACTGGCGGACTTCCCCGAGCTGGAGTACGGCCTCGGACTGCTCACCTCCGATCGGAAGGTGAAACCGCAGGGCCGGGCGGTCGCGGAGCTGGCCGCGCGGGTACGGGCGGGCGAAGTGCCCCCGCCGGTACGGCGGACCACCGCGCTCGTCCTCGACGTCGGCCCGGACGAGTCGACCGCGGCGGGCCGGCCCACGTGCGCGCCGGGCGGGGCCTTCTGCGAGGCGTGGGCGAGGTTGGCGGCGAGCGGCGTCCGGGCGGGAGTCGTCCTGGCCGGACGGGCCACCGATGCGGGGTACCTCGCGGAACGGGGGATCTCGGACGTGGTGGCGGTGAGAGACGTGCGGTAGCCCGTGCGGGCGGCCGGGGGTTGCGGTTGTCCGCGGCGCATGCCCTCCCCGGGCGGGCAGTCGGTTGCGGTCGCCTGCGGCGCATGCCCTCGCCGCCCCTTCCCGGAACTGCTCGCCGCAGGGCGGGGGTTCTTCCCTGCGGGCGCACGGAAGAGCGCCCGCAGTTCCCCGCGCCCCCCCACGCAGCCCTGCGCCCCCTGCCTCACCCCCGGTAGCCCTCTCGGGCGACGGGGCCGCCCGCCCCCGCCGGGCGCGGGGGTACCTCCTTGCACGAGCGGAGCCGAGCACTCGGGGGAGGGCGGGCAAGGGCCCCACCCGAGGTGCACCCCCAACCCCACGCCCTCACCACGTCCACCTGCCACCCCCACCACTCCCCCAACCCCTGGAGATCCCATGCCCCTCCCCCGCCGCACCCTCCTCACCGCCGCGGCCACCGCCACCGCCCTCCCCTTCCTCCCCGCCACCCCCGCAGCCGCCGCCGAGCCCCCCGCCCCCTCCCCGCGCTCCGCGCCCGAGGACCCCACCACTCTCCAGCCCTACGCCAGTTACTGGTTCCCGGACACCTTCCCGGAGGGCAGGGAGCCCGACCCCGGCGCCACCTGGCGCAGCCTCAAGACCTGGCGTGCCGACGCCGACCCCGACCTCCCGTTCAACACCGCCACCGTGCCGCTCGCCGCAGAGCGCCGGTTCACGCCGCCGCCCGCCAACCCCAGCGCCCGCGCCGACCAGGCCAGGATCTCCGCTCTCGTCTCCTTCGGCGGGACCGCCCGCAACCCCTCCCAGGGCGCCCAGGGGCCCAGGGCCGCCGACTTCTACGCACTGACCCACTGGGCGTACCTCGAAGAGCTGGTGTTCTGGGGCGGTTCCTCGGGCGAGGGCATCATCCTGGCGCCGAACGCCCCCGTCGTCGACGCCGCCCACCGCAACGGCGTCCGCGTCCTCGGCAACGTCTTCCTGCCGCCGGTGGCCTACGGCGGAAGCCTGCGCTGGACCCGCGATCTCGTCCAGCGGGACGCCTTCGGCCGCTTCCCGCTCGTCGCGAAGCTGATCGAGGTGGCACGGGCGTACGGCTTCGACGGCTGGTTCCTCAACGGGGAGACCGACGCGGGCGGCGACGCCCGGCTGGCGGCGGAGTTCGTGGAGTTCGTCGCCTCCCTCCGGCGTTCCGCACCCGATCTCTCGATCACCTGGTACGACGCCTTCACCGTCGAGGGCCGGGTGGGCTGGCAGGGCGCGCTCAACGACAGGAACGCCCCGTTCTTCCGGCATTCGCGCACGATGTTCGTCGACTTCCGCTGGTCCCCGGCCCGGCTCGCCGAGTCCGCCGCCTACGCGAGGCGCCTGGGCCGCTCCCCGTACGAGCTGATGGCCGGGGTCGACGTGGAGGCGAACGGGTGGAACACCCGCGAGGACTGGGACGCCATCGTCCCGGCCACCCGCGACCACGTGGTGAGCGTCGGCCTCTACCGCCCCGAGTGGACCCTCCACTCCCTCCCGTCCGCCTCGCGCACCCCGGCCGCGTTCCACGCCCGGGACGACCAGTTCTGGACCGGCGAGCGCACCGATCCCACCGCCCCCGGCGGGCCCGGCGCCTGGCGGCCCGCCGCCCAGTACGTCGCCGACCGCTCCACTGTCACCTCGCTCCCCTTCGCCACCTCCTTCAACACCGGACACGGCGCGGGGTGGTACGAGGAGGGGGTCCGTACGTCCGACGTCCCGTGGAACCACCTGGGGCTCCAGGACCTCCTGCCCTCCCGGCGCTGGATCGTCCGCACCGCGGGCGCCCGCCCGGGGGTGGGGTTCGACTTCGAAGCCGCCTGGCGCGGCGGCAGCAGTCTGCTGGTGTCCGGGGAGTCCGTCCCGGTGGAGCTGGACCTCTTCCGGACCCGGATGCGCGTGGCGACGGCCGTGGTGGAGTTGGTGCACCGGGCGGACGCGGGCGGGCCCCGCGGCGTCGAGGTGACCGTGACCGGTGCCGACGGCGGGGTCCGTCACCTGCGTACCGCCTCCGTCCGTACCGTCAACGGCTGGACGGTCTCCACCGCCCGCCTCCCCCGCGGCTCCGTCCACGCCCTGGGCGTGCGGCTCACCGGCGGGAGCGGACCCACGGCCTGGCGGCTCGGCGCGCTGTCCGTACGCAGCGACAGCCGGCCCGCCGCCCCCGACCGGCCCCGTCGGGCACGCGTCACCGACCACCGCGCCACCTCCCCGCGCACCGCCGAGCTGCGCCTGCGCTGGCAGCCGGTGCGCGGCGCACGCCACTACGAGGTGCACCAGGTCCTCCCGGACGGCGCCCGGCGTTTCCTCGGCGGCACGGCGGGCAGCGCCTACTACGTCCCCTCGCTGCACCGCGCGACGGACAGCGAGCAGCGCACCACTCTCGAAGTCCGGGCGGTGGGCGACCTGTTGGTCTCCTCCCCGCCCGCTCCCCTCACCCACTCCTGGTAGCCGGCACCACCTCACACATACGGAGCCGCCCTCATGCACGACGACCGCAGCATCGTGGAGCACCGCCTCCGGCGGGTGCTCGCCGACCGCATCCGGCCCGCCGTCCACTCCCAGTCCGTCCCCCTGACCGTCGAGCGCTGGGAGGCGCCGGGCGAGCCGGTGCCCGTCGCCGAGGGCCTGGCCGCCGAGTACCGGCCGGCGTCCGCCGGGGAGGCGTGGGGTCCGGCCTGGGGCACCACCTGGTTCCGGGTCTCCGGCCGGGTGCCCGCCGAGTGGGCGGGAAGGACCGTCGAGGCCGTCCTCGACCTCGGCTTCGACCGGAACATGCCGGGCTTCCAGTGCGAGGGCCTCGTCTACCGGCCCGACGGGGAGGCCGTGAAGGCGCTCAACCCGCGCAACGACTGGGTGCGGATCGGCGGCGCACCTGTGGCGGGCGGCGAGGAGGTGCTGCTGTACGTGGAGGCCGCCTCGAACCCGATCCTCGTCGACCACGCCCCGACCCACGAAGGGGACAGGCTCACCGCACGGCAGGACCCCCTGTACCGCGTCGCGCGCATGGACCTGACCGTCTTCGAGACGGAGGTCTGGGAGCTGGTCCAGGACTTGGAGGTGCTCGGCTCGCTGATGCACCAGCTGTCGAAGGAGGACGCCCGCCGCTGGGAGGTCCTGCGCGCGATCGAACGCTGCCTGGACGCGGTCGACCTCACCGACGTCCCCGGCACCGCCGCCCGCGCCCGTACCGAGCTCGCCGGGGTCCTCGCCTCCCCCGCCAACCGTTCCGCGCACCGGATCAGCGCGGTCGGTCACGCGCACATCGACTCGGCCTGGCTGTGGCCGCTGCGCGAGACGGTACGGAAGGTGGCACGCACCTCCTCCAACATGGTCAACCTGATGGACGACCACCCGGAGTTCGTCTTCGCGATGTCGCAGGCCCAGCAGCTCGACTGGATCAAGGAGCACCGGCCGGAGGTGTTCGCGAAGGTCAAGAAGAAGATCGCGGACGGGCAGTTCGTGCCGGTGGGCGGCATGTGGGTGGAGTCGGACACCAACATGGTCGGCGGGGAGGCGATGGCCCGGCAGTTCCTGTACGGCAAGAAGTTCTTCATGGACGAATTCGGCATCGAGACGAACGAGGTCTGGCTGCCGGACTCCTTCGGATACACGGCGGCGATGCCGCAGCTGGTGAAACTGTCGGGGTCGAAGTGGTTCCTCACGCAGAAGATCTCGTGGTCGCAGGTGAACAAGTTCCCGCACCACACCTTCTGGTGGGAGGGCATTGACGGCACCCGGGTCTTCACGCACTTCCCCCCGGTCGACACCTACAACTCCGACCTGGGCGGCGCGGAGATGGCGCACGCGGCCCGCAACTACCGCGAGAAGGGACGGGCTTCGCGCTCACTGGTGCCCTTCGGGTGGGGAGACGGCGGCGGCGGTCCCACCCGGGAGATGCTGGCGCGGGCGAAGCGCCTGCGGGACCTGGAGGGTTCGCCCAGGGTGACGGTGGAGAAGCCCTCCGCCTTCTTCGCCGAGGCGGAGGCCGAGTACCCGGACGCACCGGTGTGGGCGGGTGAGCTGTATCTGGAGCTGCACCGGGGCACGTACACCTCGCAGGCGAAGACCAAACAGGGCAACCGGCACAGCGAGTCGCTGCTGCGCGAGGCGGAGCTGTGGGCGTCCACGGCGGCGGTACGCGTCCCCGGGTACACCTATCCGCAGGCCGAGTTGGAGCGGATCTGGAAGACGGTGCTGCTGCACCAGTTCCACGACATCCTGCCCGGTTCGTCGATCGCCTGGGTGCACCGCGAGGCCCGCGAGACGTACGCCCGGATCCGTACCGAACTGGAGTCGATCACGGTCGGCGCGCAGACGGCGCTCGCCGGGCGGGGCGAGGAGTCCCTCGTCTTCAACCCGGCCCCGCACCGTCGGCGTTCCGTCCCGGCCGGCGGCGCGGTCGCCGCTCCCGCACGTACGACCAAGGCCGTCACGGCGACCGCGCGCGACGGCGGTTTCGAGCTGGCCAACGGGCGTCTGCGGGTGAACGTCGACAGCCGGGGTCTGGTGGTCTCCGCGTACGACGTGGAGGCCCGCCGGGAGGCCGTGGCACCGGGGCTGGCGGCGAACCTGCTCCAGATCCACCCGGACTTCCCGAACATGTGGGACGCCTGGGACATCGACGAGTTCTACCGGCACAACGTGACGAATCTGGACGGGGTCGACTCGCTGGACCTCGCGGCGGCGACGGACGAGTCCGCGACGGTGGTCGTCACGCGTTCCTTCGGGGACTCGTCCGTCACGCAGCGCCTCACGCTGCGTTCCGGCGCGAAGGTCCTCGACATCGAGACGGACGTCGACTGGCGCGAGACGGAGAAGTTCCTGAAGGCCGCCTTCCCGCTGGACGTGAAGGCGGACCGGTCGGCGGCCGAGACGCAGTTCGGGCACGTCTTCCGGGCCACCCACACCAACACCTCCTGGGAGGCCGCCAAGTTCGAGATCTGCGCGCACCGCTGGATCCAGGTCGAGGAGCCCGGCTGGGGTGCGGCCCTCGTCAACGACTCCACCTACGGTCACGACGTCACCCGCGACGTACGCGCGGACGGCGGCCAGACCACCACCGTCCGGCTGTCCCTGCTCCGCGCCCCGCGCTACCCGGACCCGGAGACCGACCAGGGCGTCCACCGGCTGCGTTTCGCGCTGGCACCGGGCGCGACGGTCGTCGACGCCGTCCGCGAGGGCCACTGGATCAACCTCCCGGAGCGCACGGTCACGGGCGCGAGCGGCACACCCGTCGAGCCGCTCTTCTCCGTGGACGACGACCGCATCGTCGTCGAGGCGGTCAAGCTCGCCGAGGACGGCGGCGGCGACGTGGTCGTCCGGCTGTACGAGGCGGCGGGCGGCCGGGCGGTCGGCACGTTGACGGTCGGCTTCCCGGCGGCCTCGGTCACGGAGACGGACCTGCTCGAACGGCCCCTCGCCGACTCCCCGTCGTACGAGCTGAGTGCGGCGGGAGGCGTGCAACTGACGCTGCGTCCGTTCCAGATCCTGACGCTGCGGGTGGCGCGGGCGCGATAGCTTCGAACGGCGTGGGCGTCGCCCCGGTCGGGGCCCCGAGGAGGGGCCCCGACGCGTCACTTCGCCCGGCCCAGCTCCTTGCGGAACAGCTCCAGCACGTTGCCGCCGAGCACCTTGCGCACGACGTCCTCCGGCACGCCCCGCGTCAGCAGCGCCTCCGTCACCAGCGGCAGACCGCGCGGCCCGGACAGCCCCGGCAGCGAGAGCCGGAAGCCCTCGGGGATCTCCTCCTCGCAGCAGCGCGGCAGCGTGTCGTGGTCGACCTCCTCGATGAAGTCGGCGCCGATGCCGACATGGTCCGGGCCGACCACGTCCAGCACGTGCAGGAAGTGGTCGGCGAGCCGGTCCACCGTCTGCTCGGCCGGGTCCTTCGCCACGAACTCCGGGAAGAAGTTCACGCAGACGGTGCCGCCGGTGGCGGCGATGCCGCGCAGCTGGTCGTCGGTGAGGTTGCGGTGATGGTCGCGCAGGGCTCGCGCGGAGGAGTGGGTGGCCATGACGGGCCGGGTCGCGAGTTCCAGGACGTGGGCGACGCCGGAGGCGCCGAGGTGCGAGACGTCGTAGAGCATGCCGAGGCTCTCCATGATTTCCAGGGCCTCCACCCCGGCCCCGGTGAGCCGGCTGCCGGTGGCGTCCTCGCCGCTGCCGTCCGCGAGCGGGGTCCGGCTCCAGTGGGCGAGCGAGGCGACCCGTACCCCCAGCCGGAAGAGGGTCGGGAACAGCTCCACGCTCGCGTCCACGCCCGGCGCGCTCTCCAGGGCGAGGACGAGGGCGATCCTCCCGGCGGCGTGCGCGGCGTCGATGTCGTCGCCGTCCAGACACAGGCGTACGGAGTCCTGATTGCCCTCGGCGATCGTGTGGGCGCACTCGATCATGCGGAGGGTCTGCCGGAGAGCGCCCTCGGGGCGGTAGGCGTCCCCGATGAAGACCGGGAGGACCTGGAGGTCGACCCCGCCCTCCCGCAGCTGCGGCAGCCAGCGTTCGCGGAAGAAGGCCGCCCAGCGCTTCGGAGGCCGGGCGGTGACGGCTATGAGGAGGTCGTTGTGAGCGTCTGCGACGACGGCGTGGTGGTGCAGTTCGAGGGACACGGGAGCCAAGGTTAGGCGCGCCGGGCAGGTGCGTCGACGGGGATTTCTCACACCGCCCTGACCTCCGGTTCTTACCACCAAAACGGCTCTGACCTGCAAAAACACCGCTCGGCTGAATTCCGTGCGCGGCCTTGATCATGAGGCTCGGAGAGGTAGGGTCGGGGGTCTCCGACACCTCGTACGCCTCCCGGGCAGCTCTGTGCCCCGGGCCGCTTCGCCGTGCCGTACGCCCAGCAGCCCCTCCCCCTCGACGGAAGGCACGTACCCGTGGCCGATCAGCCGTTCACGCACCTGCACGTTCACACCCAGTACTCGCTCCTGGACGGTGCGGCCCGGCTCAAGGACATGTTCAAGGCGTGCGGCGAGATGGACATGTCGCACATCGCCATGACCGACCACGGCAATCTGCACGGCGCGTACGACTTCTTCCACCAGGCGAAGAAGGCGGACATCACCCCGATCATCGGCATCGAGGCGTATCTCGCCCCGGAGTCCCGCCGGCACAACAAGCCGGTGAAGTGGGGCGCTCCGCACCAGAAGGGCGACGACGTCGCGGGCGCGGGCGCGTACACGCACATGACGATGTGGGCGCGGAACGACACCGGTCTGCACAACCTCTTCCGCGCCCAGTCCCGGGCCAGCCTGGAGGGCTTCTTCCGCAAGCCGCGCATGGACCGGGAGCTGCTCCAGGAGTACGGGGAGGGCCTGATGGCCACCACCGGCTGCCCGTCCGGCGAGATCTCCACGAAGATCCGGCTCGGACAGCTGGACGCGGCCGTCGAGGCGGCCGGCGAGTTCCAGGACATCTTCGGCAAGGAGAACTTCTTCGTCGAGCTGATGGACCACGACATCGACATCGACCGGCGGGCCCGCGCGGGCCTGCTGGAGGTCGCGAAGAAGCTCGACGCGCCGTTCGTCGTCACCAACGACTCGCACTACACGTACGCGCACGAGGCCGCCGCGCACGACACCCTGCTGTGCATCCAGACCGGCTCGAACATCTCCGACACGGACCGCTTCAAGTTCGACGGCTCCGGCTACCACCTGAAGACGGCCGCGGAGATGTACGCGATCGACTCGTCCGACGCGTGGCTGGAGGGCTGCCGCAACACGCAGCTCCTCATCGCGGACCGGGTCGACACCTCGGGCATGTTCGAGCCGAAGAACCTGATGCCGAAGTTCGACGTGCCCACCGGGTACGACGAGGTGTCGTGGTTCCGCGAGGAGGTGCGCATCGGCATGAACCGGCGCTTCAACGGCCACGTGCCCGAGGACCGCCAGAAGCTCGCCGAGTACGAGATGGGCATCATCATCGAGATGGGCTTCCCCGGGTACTTCCTCGTGGTCGCCGACTTCATCATGTGGGCGAAGAACAACGGGATCGCGGTGGGTCCCGGCCGTGGCTCGGCGGCCGGTTCGATCGTGGCGTACGCGATGGGCATCACCGACCTCGACCCCGTGCCGCACGGCCTGATCTTCGAGCGCTTCCTCAACCCGGAACGCGTCTCGATGCCCGACGTCGACATCGACTTCGACGAGCGCAGGCGCGGCGAGGTGATCCGGTACGTCACCGAGAAGTACGGAGCCGACAAGGTCGCCATGATCGGTACCTACGGCACCATCAAGGCCAAGAACGCGATCAAGGACTCCGCCCGCGTCCTGGGCTACCCGTACGCGATGGGCGACCGCATCACCAAGGCGATGCCCGCCGACGTCATGGGCAAGGGCATCGACCTCAACGGCATCACCGACCCCAAGCACCCCCGTTACAGCGAGGCGGGCGAGGTGCGGGGGATGTACGAGAACGAGCCCGACGTCAAGAAGGTCATCGACACCGCGCGCGGCATCGAGGGCCTGGTCCGCCAGATGGGCGTGCACGCGGCCGGCGTCATCATGTCCAGCGAACCGGTCATCGACCACGCCCCGGTGTTCTCGCCGAAGAACGACGGCGTCGTCGTCACCCAGTGGGACTACCCGAGCTGCGAGTCGCTCGGCCTGCTGAAGATGGACTTCCTGGGCCTGCGCAACCTCACGATCATGCAGGACGCCCAGAAGGCCATCAAGGCGAACAAGGGCATCGACCTGGAACTGCTCTCCCTGCCCCTGGACGACGGTCCCACGTACGAACTCCTCGCGCGCGGCGACACCTTGGGCGTCTTCCAGTTCGACGGCGGGCCCATGCGGTCCCTCCTGCGTCTGATGAAGCCCGACAACTTCGAGGACATCTCCGCCGTGTCCGCCCTGTACCGGCCCGGCCCGATGGGTATGAACTCCCACACGAACTACGCCCTGCGCAAGAACAAGCAGCAGGAGATCACGCCCATCCACCCGGAGTTGGAGGAGCCGCTCTCCGAAGTGCTCGGCATCACCTACGGGCTGGTGGTCTACCAGGAGCAGGTGCAGAAGGCGGCGCAGGTCCTCGCCGGCTACTCGCTCGGCCAGGCGGACCTGCTCCGCCGGGCGATGGGCAAGAAGAAGAAGGAAGTCCTCGACAAGGAGTTCGTCCCCTTCCAGAAGGGCTGCCGGGAGCGCGGCTACTCCGACGAGGCGATCCAGGCGGTGTGGGACGTCCTGGTGCCCTTCGCGGGCTACGCGTTCAACAAGGCGCACTCGGCGGCGTACGGCCTGGTGTCGTACTGGACCGCCTACCTGAAGGCCAACTACCCCGCCGAGTACATGGCCGGCCTCCTCACGTCCGTCAAGGACGACAAGGACAAGATGGCGCTGTACCTCAACGAGTGCCGCCGCATGGGCATCAAGGTGCTGCCGCCGGACGTCAACGAGTCGGCCGGCAACTTCACCCCGCAGGGAGACGACGTCATCGTCTTCGGCCTCACCGCCGTCCGCAACGTCGGCCAGAACGTCGTCGACTCGATCGTCAACTGCCGCAAGGCCAAGGGGAAGTACTCCTCCTTCCCCGACTACCTCGACAAGGTCGAGTCGGTCGTCTGCAACAAACGCACCACCGAATCCCTGATCAAGGCGGGCGCCTTCGACGCCATGGGTCACACCCGCAAGGGGCTGTCCGGCGTGTTCGAGAACATGGTGGACGCGGTCGTCCAGGTGAAGCGGAAGGAGGCCGAGGGCCAGTTCGACCTCTTCGGCGACCTCGGCACGGACGGTCCCGACGACTCCCCCGGCTTCGGCCTGGACACCCCGATCGGCGACGTCGAGTGGGACAAGTCGTTCCTGCTCGCCCAGGAACGCGAGATGCTCGGCCTGTACGTGTCCGACCACCCCCTCTTCGGCCTGGAGCACGTCCTGTCCGACAAGGCCGACGCGGCCATCGCCCAGCTCACCAGCGGCGACTTCTCGGACGGCGCCGTCACCACCATCGGCGGCCTGATCACCGGCCTGCAACGCAAGATGACCAAGCAGGGCAACGCCTGGGCCATCGCGACGGTGGAGGACCTGGCGGGCTCCATCGAGTGCATGTTCTTCCCCGCCACCTATCAGCTCATCTCGACGCAACTCACCGAGGACACCGTGGTGTTCGTCAAGGGGCGCCTCGACAAGCGCGAGGACGTCCCCCGCCTGGTCGCGATGGAACTCCAGGTCCCGGACATCTCCGACGCGGGACGCGACGCCCCGGTCGTCCTCACCATCCCCACCGTGAAGGTCACCCCGCCCATGGTCGGCAAGCTGGGCGAGATCCTCTCCCACCACCGGGGCGACACGGAGGTCCGCATCAAGCTCCAGGGGCCGCGCAAAACGACGGTCCTGCGCCTGGACCGCCACCGGGTCAAGGCGGACCCGGCCCTCTACGGGGACCTGAAGGTACTGCTGGGACCGAGCTGCCTGCAGTAGGACGCATACGGGCACACAGAGGGGCCCGCACAGCACGGGCCCCTTCTCCCCCGGGGAACGCGCGGCCTCGGCCCCGCGGCCCCCTCGCCCGTCCGACGCGACACCCCCGCGATCACTCCGTCCGGCGCGATCACTCCGTCCGGCTCGCGATCAGCCGCGCGCACTCCATCGCCCCGCTGTGCGCGGTGTCCACCTCGACGTCGTACCGCACGCCCTCGTGCACCGGCTCGGCCTGCCCGGCGGCCATTCCGGCGGTACGGCCCCCACGGCCCGCCTCGCGTGCCGCCGCCACCGGGGCCGCGCACCGCACGCCGACCCACAGCACCTCGACGTCGTCGCCGATCGCCTTGAGCCACCGCGCCTGGGACGCGCCGCCCCCGAGGAACACCTCGTCGACGACGACCGGCGCCCCCGCCCGCGCCATCGCGACGACACCCGCGATCCACGCCTCCTCCAGGCGCCGGAACTCGGCCCCGACCGCCACCGTGCCGTCCGGCGCGAACCCGATCCCCGCGTCCCCCTCCCGCAGGGAAGCGGGCAGGGCGTCCACGAAGGTGTCCACGCCCAGGGACAGCCACGAACCCGGCAGCACCTCCTGGAGGCACCGGACGATGCTGGACTTCCCGGAGCTGGAACCACCGTTGAGAACGATCATCTGGGTCTTCATCGGGCCACGGTAGACCCCCGCGAGCCGCACCGGAGCGGGGACCCCGGCGCGCCGAAGCGGCTCGCACGGCGGCGGCCCGCGGGGTGCCGTTGACCGCCGTCACGCCCCCGAGAGGCCGCGTCCGTCGGGTCCGCGGCGCATCGCCGGGCCGTCGTGCGGGTCGTGTCACCCCTTCCGGGCATGAATATGCGCCAAAGGGCAGCAGGCGGCCCCGGGATCTGCTGGTATGGGTCCGGTCACGGGCGGAAGTGATCTTGGGTTGCGGTGTGCGGGGTAGGGGCCGGGGCGCGGTGTACGGCACCCTTACGGTTGCCGTCCCGAGTCCGACGCCCGACCCCGCACCACGCCACACGCGCCACGTACCAAGGGAGCGAACACACCGATGAGCCTGGCCCAGCTTCACTACACCGCGGCCTCCGGGTTCACGGCGGTCAGCCCCGAGGTCCCGCGCACACTGCTCGACGAGGCCGAGGAAGTACTCGCCGCCTTCCCCGCCTCCGCCTTCTCTCTCACGCAACTCTCCGACGGCAGCCGCCTGTTGAGCCGCACCACGACGGACCCGGAGACCGGTGCCGCCCACACCCACGCCGTCCACCTCCCGGCCGGAACCCGGCTGCCCGGGGGCGCGCTGCCGGTCACCGCGTGGGACTCGCCAGGTTGGGCCCCGCTCGCTCCCGCCTCCGGTTCGACCCCCTCCCCCCTGGAGGTCCTGACCCCGGCGGCGGGGTTCTTCGACCGGGAAGGGCTCGCCGACTTCGCGACGTGGCGCGGCCCCCGTCTGGCGGGCGTGCTCGCGGACGTCCGACGCCTCTGCGAGGATCCCGGGGCGGAACAGGTGGTGCTGATCGAGGAGGAACCGGCGGACATCGCCCGCTGGGTGGCGGTGGTGGGCGCGGCCCTCCCGCGCGAGCACGCGCACGCGCTGACCTTCACCACCTACGCGGAACGTCCCGAGCACGCCCTGCAACAGATCATCGGCACCTCACCGGACGTGGTGTTCCCCGCGGCGGAGTTCCGCGTGCACGGCTCCGGGGCCTCCGGCGTCTGCGAGGACGCCTGGGCCGTCGTGGCCGCCCAGGTCTGGCTGGCCGGCCGCCCCGAGCTCTTCAAGCGCGCCGCCGCGCAACCCTCCTTCCATGAAGGCGAGTTCGCGGCGGGGCCGCTCGCCGCGACGGCCCTCAGTGCCGGGGTCCCCCTCGACTCCCGGGGCCGCACCGCGGCCGCCGCCTGGGCGTGGGAGCACGCCGACGGGCTGGACGCGGGCGACTGGCCCGCCCTGCTCGGCGCGCTCTGCGCCCCGGTTCCCGGCTCGCGCCCGGACGGCGAACTGGCCGCGCTGGACCGCCTCGCGGCGCGCATCGACGGCAAGGTGGCGGCCGAGACGCTGGCTCCGCTCACCGCCCTGCTCGCCTCGGTGGACGACGACCCGGCCGCCGTCCCCGAGCTGGCCCGCAGGCTCGCCCACGAACTCCTCGCCGATCCGGACCGGGCCCGCGGCGCCGCCGTGCGCGAGGCGCTCGCCCAGCACAGTTCGCTGCACGCCCAGCTGCTCGTCCACCTGGACGAGTTGGCCCCGGACAATCCGTTCTCGCTGGTGCGTCTGCTGCACACAGCGGACCTGGTGCCGGGCGTGCCGGAGGGCCTGCCGCACCTGCGCATGTGCGCCGCGTACCCGGAGCCCGGCACGTCACGGACGGCCACGGAGGACCGCGAGTCGACCCTGCACACGGTGCTGCGCGCCGCGGGGGTCTCCCCGATGGTCGAGCCGCTCGTCCTGCGCACCGGTTTCCGGCTCGTCTGGCCCGGCGACCTTCTCCCCACCCCCCAGGAGGCCCGCTGGATCCTCGGCGAGACGGGCTCGGACGCGCACCGCACGGCGGGCACCTACCAGGAACTGATCCGGGCCGCTCTCGAAGGTCCCCCCGACGACCCGGACGTCACACCGCTGGCCGCCGACCTGATCCGCTGTTTCCCGCACGAGATCGACGCCCGTGAGCTGGGCGCGCTGCGTCTGCTGGTCTTCGCCGAGTCGCTGGCCGAGGGGCGGGCCGGAGCGGGCCCGGTGGCCACTGCGCTCACCCTGCGTTCCGCGGCCCACCCGGTCGAACCGCCGGTCCTCACACGGGTGTTCACCCTGCTGGCGCGCGACCTGCTCGCCGAGCAGCGGCCCCCCGGCGAGCTTTCCGCCCTGGCCCGCTCGGCCGACCCCGACCTCCTGGGCGCGTATGCGGCCACCGCCCGCAGCGCTCCCCAACTGGAGCGGCTGCGCACCGCCCCGTCGTACGCCGCCGACTGTTTCGTCGCCTGGACCTCGCACGTCGGCGCGAGCCCGCTGTGGGACGACACCCGTGCCGCGCTGCTGGAGGACGTGCTGCGTCCGGCGCTCCAGCACATGACGAGCCGTGAGATCGCGGCGGCCGAGGAGCATTTGAACCGTGCCGGCGGCAGCCACGCCTCGGACTTCCGCGCCTGGCACCGTCCGTCGGGCGGCACCCTGGGGAGGCTGGCGCGACGCTTCGGACGACGCTGACGAGCAGTCATGTCACGGACGACGGACCTCGGAACGCACCCCGCCCCCGTACCGGGTCGACCGATTCACGGGGGCGGGGCTGTCACCGCAGTGACAGTCGACTCAAGGACCGACGGGGCAGTGGCGCCGCCTCAGCGGTGTTCGTGTCAGTGGCAGTTGACGTTCTCTGCCTTGGTGCGTTGTCCCTTGCCCTTCCAGGTGCACGAGTCCACGCTCCTGCCCGACGCGTTCAGCAAGGTGGCGGTCTCCGTGCCGCTGTTGTTCCAGACGTACGCGGCGCGGCCCTTGTAGCGGTGGTCCCAGTGCACGTTGGCGGCCGTGTTGCGTCCGCTGCCCGTCCGCAGGGTCACCGTCTTGCCCGCGCCGAGCGAGAGGGCGCGGAAGGTGTACGTCCAACCGGCCCTGTCGCGTACTTTGTAGCCCTTGAGCTGGACCGCGTACCGGGTCCCGTTGTGAATCTGGACGTACTCCGAGTTGCGGCTGGCAAGCGAGCCGTTGTCCGCGCCCGGCCCGTTGTACTGGATCCACCCGAAGTGGACGCCCCCCTGGTGCCTCGGTGCCGCCTGGGCCGGAGCCACCGCACACACGAGCAGCCCGGCCACTCCTGCCGCGACCGGCACAGCCGCCCGTATGCCGTTCCCACGAAACATTCAAACCCCCATTCACGAAACCCACACGTTGCGGGCTTCGGAACCACATGTCACCACAAGGCGGCTCGCGCAGAGGGCGTTTCGGCAAAGAGGCGCTCCTGAGCGACAAAGAGGGCCCTTGCGGGTGACGCCTGCGCAGCTCCGCGCGTGCCCCAGCGGGGTCGACGAGTTCGGCGGCGGGGAGAAACCCGGCCCCGTGAGGGCCGTCCGTCCCCCGTCGGCTAGTACCGGGCCGGCCCCCGTACGTCGAACCGGATCGGCGTGCCCGGCACGGCCTGGGCCGCCGACGGGAGGTGGTCCTCGGGCACCACGCCGATCACCGGGTAGCCGCCGGTCACGGGGTGGTCGGCGAGGAAGACGACGGGCAGGCCGTCCGGGGGCACCTGGACGGCCCCCGACACCATCCCCTCGCTGGGCAGCTCGCCGTGGCGGGACCGCGTGAGGGCGGGACCTTCCGTGCGCAGGCCGATGCGGTTGGCGGACGGGGAGACGCGGTAGCCGGCACCGGCGAGAGTGCGCAGCGCGTCGCCGGTGAACCAGTCGTGGCGAGGGCCGAGGAACAGCGGAAGGACCAGTTCGGCGGGCGGAGCCTGCCAGGGCACCGAGTCCGGCGCGGGCGGTACGGCGTGCGGAGGACCGAGAGGGAGCACAGCCCCGGCGGCGAGGGGGGCGGGTCCGAGGCCGGAGAGCAGATCGGTGGAGCGGCTGCCCAGAACGGGCTCGGCACACACCCCGCCCGCGAAAGCAACGTACGTACGAATTCCTGCCGTTGGTCGGCCGATGTCGAGGAGCGCACCGTCGGCGACCCGCACCGGGGCGCCCCAGGGGGCGGGGCGGCCGTCGACCCGCACGGGTGCCGGCGCGCCGGTCACGGCGACGGTCACCGGCGTACGGGCACGGACCCGGACCGTCACGCCGTCCAGGGTCGTCTCCAGGACGGCGGCCTCCGCAGGGTTGCCCACGAGCCGGTTGGCCAGCCGGTGGGCGGGCGGGTCGAGCGCTCCGGAACGGGGAACGCCCAGGTGGGCGTGGCCGGGGCGGCCCGCGTCCTGCACGGTGGTGAGGGCTCCCGGGCGTACGACTTCCAGGACCGCGAGAGTTTCCGGAGTTTCGGCGGTGTCCTCGGTGCTCAACGGCCGGCCTCCTCGGTGAAGCGGACCCGGGTGCCGGGGGCGAGCAGGGCCGCTGGTTCCCGGCGCGGATCCCACAGGACGACGTCGGTGGTGCCGACGAGCTGCCAGCCGCCGGGGGACGAGCGGGGGTAGACCCCCGCGTACTCCCCGGCGAGGGCGACCGACCCTGCGGGGACGGCGGTACGCGGGGTGGCCCGGCGCGGCAGGTGGAGGGCACCGGGCAGTCCGCTGAGGTAGCCGAACCCGGGTGCGAACCCGCAGAAGGCGACGCGGAGTTCGAGTGCACCGAGAGTTTCCGGGACCCGGTCGGGCGACATGCCCCAGCGGTCGGCCACCTCGGCGAGATCGGGGCCGTCGTAGCGGACCGGGATCTCGATCAGCGGGCCCTCGTCCGCGGTGAGTGGCGGGATGTGCCAGGTGCGGATTTCGGCGGCGAGGGCCTGCGGGTCGGCGAGTCCGTCGAGCAGCACGGTCCTGGCGGCCGGGACGATGTCGCGGACCTCGGGCAGCACGCCGGCGGCGCGTCGCCGCAGCAGCTCCGCGTGAAATGCCTGCGCCTCGGCGAGACCGGCCAGCTCGACGAGCAGGGCACCGGGGCCCATGGGGCGGACGTGCAGGGGAGCGGACGAGGTATCGGTGGTGTGCGTACCGCCGGTGCTCATGCGAGAGCCTCCCGCTGCTTGCCGTCAGAGGGCGGCATGGCCGCTTCCGGCAGGCCGGGGGCTCCTGCGACCCGAAGGACCGCCTCCGGACTGCCTGCACGCGGCGGTGAGACCCTTCCGCGCGCGGCGGGTGCCGACGCGCCCCGTCGGCGGACTCGGGCAGAGCGCCTCGACGCCGAAGCCGAAGCTCCATGCTCGGTCACGCGAACGCCTCCAGCCTGGCTCCCGCGCGCAGCAGTTCGTCCCGTACGCGGCCGGCGAGTCGCGCCGCGCCCGGGGTGTCGCCGTGCAGGCAGAGCGAGCGCGCCACAACCGGGACGCTCTCCCCGGTCAGCGCGGTGACCGCCCCCCGCGTGACCATCGCGACCGAATGGGCGACCACCGCATCCGGGTCGTGGATCACCGCGCCTGGCTCGCGGCGGGGCACCAGGGTGCCGTGCGCGGTGTAGGCGCGGTCGGCGAACGCCTCGCCCACCGACCTGAGTTGCTGCCTCCCGGCCTCCGCGAGGAGTTCCGAGCCGGGGAGGCCGAGGACGGGGAGGTCGCCGCCCGCCATCCGCACCCCAGCGACGACGGCGGCGGCCTGCTCCGCGTCGGCGACGGTGCGGTTGTAGAGCGCGCCGTGGGGCTTCACGTAGGCGACACGGGATCCCGCCGCACGGGCGAAGACCTGCAACGCGCCGATTTGATAGGCGACTTCGGCCGCGAGTTCGTCCGGCGGGACGTCCATCGCGCGCCGCCCGAAGCCCGCCAGGTCGCGGTACGACACCTGCGCGCCGATCCGCACCCCCCGCTCGGCGGCCAGCTCGCACACCCGGCGCATCGTCACGGGGTCGCCCGCGTGGAAACCGCAGGCGACGTTGGCGCTGGTGACGACGGAGAGCAGGGCTTCGTCGTCGGTGAGGGTCCAGCGGCCGAAGCCTTCACCGAGATCGGCGTTGAGGTCGATCGCGCCGACCGGCTCCGGCTCGGCCGGTCCTTCCGCTGTGCCGGTCATGCTCGCTCCTTGGCCTGGGCGTCGAGTGTGTCGAGGATCAGTTGCCGCGAGTCGGCGAGATAGCTCGCCAACTCCGCCTCTGCGTTCTTGAGTTGTGCTCTCTGTATCAACTCGACGATGGTCCGGTTGCGTCCCACGAAGGGTTCGTGGAGGTGGGCCGGGGAGGGCATCTCCTGGAACACCAGGCGGAGTTCGGCGAGGATCGCGCTCATGTAGGAGTCGGTGCGCGGGCTGCCGGCCAGGGCGGCGAGCGCGCGGTGGAAACGGATGCCCGCGTCGGCGACGTGCGGCCAGTCACCGCTCGTGGCGGCCTTCTCTCCCTCCTCCACCGCCCGCAGCACCTCGGCGAGGAGTGGCCGCGATGCCTGGCCCGCCGCCCGTACGCCTGCCGTCTCCAGGGCACACCGCACCGCGTAGATGTCCACGATGTCGGCCGGGCCCGGGGTCCGTACGAACACGCCCCGGTTGAACTCGTGCACCACCAGCCGCTCGTGCACCAGCAGCCGGAATGCCTCGCGCACGGTGTTGCGCGAGACGCCGTACGCCTCGGCGAGCGACGCCTCGGGCAACTGCTCGCCGGGCTTCAGGCCGCCCTCGGCAATGCGGTCGCGCAGGGACGCGGCGACGCGCTGGGCGGTGCCGGTGCCGGGTTGCGCACCGGCGGCTTCGCTGAGCTTCACGGTTCCTCCTCGCTCGTTCGCCGTTCCACGTCCTCGGCGCACTCCATGGTCAGCAGTATCGCGTCCGCCGGAAGACCGTACTCCGGAAAGCATTGTGTGATTGTTGAGCAATACCTTACTGTCACCGGAATCCGCTAGTCCGTTGTTCGGCACTCGGCGTCCGGCAGTCCGTACCCCGCCGGAGCTACCGAGGGACCGCAGACGGACCCAGACCGACTGACTGGAAGGCGGGCGACTCGTGATCGTCCTTCTCGGCGTCGTCGTGGTGATCGCAGGTTTCGCCACCCGACGCAATCCCCTGCTGGTGGTCGGCGTCGCCGGCATAGCCACCGGCCTGCTCGGCGGCCTGTCGCCGCGCGAGGTGCTCGCCTCGTTCGGTGAGGGCTTCGCCTCCAGCAGGTCCGTGACGATCTTCGTGATCACGCTGCCGGTGATCGGCCTCCTGGAGCGTTACGGACTCCAGGAACAGGCCCGCCGCCTCATCTCCCGCTTCACCAAGCTCACCACGGGCCGCTTCCTCACCCTGTATCTCGGCCTGCGCCAGCTCACCGCCGCGCTCGGCCTCGTCAGCCTCGGCGGCCCGGCGCAGACCGTGCGTCCGCTCGTCGCCCCGATGGCGGAGGCGGCGGCCGAGAAGAAGTACGGGACGCTGCCGGAGAAGTGGCGCGAGAAGGTGCGTTCGCACTCCTCGGGCGCCGACACCGTGGGTCTGTTCTTCGGCGAGGACTGCTTCCTCGCGATCGGCTCGATCCTGCTCATCACGGGCTTCGTGAACACCACGTACAACCAGCACCTCGAACCGCTGCACCTGGCCCTGTGGGCGATCCCCACCGCCGTCTGCGCCTTCTTCATCCACGGCGCACGCCTGCTACGTCTCGACCGCCAGATGGCCCGCGAGCTCAAGGCCGGCCCCGCCGCCGATGCCGCCGCCGCCGAACAGGAGACGGCCAAGTGATCAAGGCAGAGTGGTTCTACTGGCTCATCGGCGCCGTCTTCCTGGTGATGGCGGCGCAGATGTTCGTGGACCGTACGAACCCGAAACGCTTCGGCACGGCCGCCTTCTGGGGCCTGCTCGGCGTCGGTTTCGTCTACAGCACCGGGGTGGTCGACGAGTCGCTGCCCGCCGAACCCCTGGGCGTCCTCGTCCTGGTCATGATCCTGCTGGCGGGCTGCGGCTTCACCGGACGCGGCAAGGTCAGCACCACCACCCCGGAACAGCGCACGGCCTCCGCCGTCCGCTTCGGCAGCAGACTCTTCATTCCGGCGCTGACGATTCCGGTCGTGGCGATGCTGTGCGCCACACTGCTGAAGAAGATCCACATCGGTGGGCAACCGGTCTTCCAGCAGGGCAGCGAGACCATCCTGGGGCTCGGCATCGGCGCGCTGGCCGCACTCGGCGTCGGAATGTTCCTGCTGCGCGAGAAGCGGATCAGCCTCCCCGTCCATGCGGGCCGCCACATGCTGGAGGCCATGGGCTGGGCGATGCTGCTGCCGCAGTTGCTCGCCGTGCTGGGCTCGATCTTCCAGGAGACGGGGGTCGGCGCACAGGTCGGCAAGATCACCGAGGCCGTGCTGCCGAGCGGAATGATCTACGTCTCGGTCCTCGTCTACTGCCTGGGCATGGCCCTCTTCACGGTCATCATGGGCAACGCCTTCGCCGCGTTCCCGGTGATGACGGCCGCCATCGGCTGGCCGGTCCTCATCCAGTCGGGCGGCGGCGACCCCGCCGTGGTCCTCGCGGTCGGCATGCTGTCGGGCTTCTGCGGCACGCTGTGCACACCGATGGCGGCCAACTTCAACCTGGTTCCGGCGGCACTGCTGGAGCTGAAGGACCAGTACGGACCGATCAAGGCCCAGATCCCGACGGCGGGTGCGCTGCTGGTCTGCAACATCGCCGTCATCTCACTGTTCGCCTTCTAGCCCGCGAAGAGGAAACCCCATGCCCACCCTCCCCCGCGTCCTGCTCACCGGCTTCGAGCCCTTCGGCGGCGAGGACGTGAACCCGTCCTGGCAGGCGGTCTCCCTGGTACGGGACGCCCCGCCCGAGGGCGTCGAGCTGCGCGCCGTACGGCTCAGCTGTGTCTTCGGCCGCGCCAACGACGAACTCCGCGCAGCGGTCGCCGACTTCGCCCCCGACCTGGTCCTGTGTGTCGGCCAGGCGGGCGGCCGCCCGGACCTTACCGTCGAGCGCGTCGCCGTCAACGTCGACGACGCCCGCATCCCGGACAACGCGGGCAACCAGCCCGTCGACGAGCCGGTGGTACCGGGCGGTCCGGCCGCGTACTTCGCCCCGCTCCCCGTCAAGTCCTGCGTGGCGGCGGTACGCGCGGCAGGCCTGCCCGCCTCGGTCTCGCAGACCGCAGGCACCTTCGTCTGCAACCACGTCTTCTACGGCCTGGCCCACCTCGCCGCCACCGAACGCCCCGGCCTGCGCGGCGGTTTCGTCCACGTCCCGTACGCCCCGGAACAGGTCACGGCCCGCGCGCTGCCCTCCCTCCCCGTCCCCTCCATGGCGGACGGCCTGCGCGCGATCATCACGGCGGCACTGACGACGGAGACGGACCTGCGGGTCGCGGAGGGGGCGACGCACTGAGCACCGCCCCAGGCTGACGGCCGCTGCTCAATGGAGGTCGATCTCAGCGCGTACGGTCTTGCCGCCGGGCTCCCGGTCGTGCACGGACCACCGGTCGGCCAGCGCCTCGACCAGCAGGAGGCCGCGCCCGGAGTCCGCGTCGGATCCGGGCGCGGGGAGCGTTCCCGGTGCCGGAGGCCGCCGCTCGCCGCGCGCGTCCGACACCTCGATGCGCAGGAGGGCGTCCGTGGAGTGGTCGAGCTGTACGAGGCGCAGCTCGAAGTCCCGCCCCCGCACCCGCCCGTGGGTCACCGCGTTCGCGGCCAGCTCGGCAACGATCTGCGCGACGGCGTCGGACACCTCACTGCCGTACGGAATGCCCCAGGCGTGGCACTGGTGCAGAGCGAGCTGCCGGGCGAGACGGGCACCGCGTTCGGTCGGGCTGAGCAACTGCGCGAACGTACGTACGGTGACTGCGTCCTGCTGGGTCGGAAGTGACGTCATGGGCTCAATGTGGCGGTGGCCGAGCACAGTTCACCAGATCAGCGACCCGTACGCTGCGGCAGCGTACGGGTACGCACCGTAGACGTGAGTAGTAACAGGCCGTAACCATGGCTCTGTTGATGATGCGCGGGGAGACGTACGGCGCGAGAGGTGAGCGGGATGACGTACGACACGGACGGTGCGGAGAACGGCGGCGAACCGGAGAGCACGGACAGCCTCAAGGCGTTCGGCGAGGTCGTCAAGGCCTTCAGGAAACGGGCGTGCCTCACCCAGGAGCAGTTCGCCCCCTTGGTCCGGTACTCGCTGCCGACCGTCGCCTCGATCGAACAGGGACGGCGCTTCCCGCCGGGGGCGTTCGTGGAGCGGGCGGAGGAGGTGCTGGATGCGTTCGGGGTGATCAGGGGCGCGGCAAAGCATCTGGCGCGGAAGCCGGGGCTGGCGAAGTGGTTCCGGCAGTGGGCGAAGCTGGAAGAGACGGCGATCAGTCTCTACACATACGAATGCCGCCTGATTCCGGGCCTGTTGCAGACGGAGGGGTATGCGCGGACGCTGTTCAACAACCAACTGCCACCGATGTCGGACGCTGTGATCGACGAGCTGTGGGAGGGCCGCGCTATGCGGCAGCGCCTGCTCCGCGAGCGGCCCAACACAGCATTTAGCTTCATCCTGGAGGAGCACCTGTTCCGCCGCCATACCGGCGGCAGGGAAACGACCCGCGACCTCATCGATCATCTTCTGGCACTCGCCGAACAACGCAATATCGAGGTCCAGATCATGCCGCTGGAGCGGGCCACCCACGCCGGGATGGCCGGCCCGATGCAGCTCCTGGAAACGCCGGACAACAAGCAGCAGGCATACTGCGAGGGGCAGCGCGGTGGCCTGCTCGTCACTGAGCCCAACGAGGTCAGCGTGCTTCACATGCGGTATGCCAGGATGCGTTCACAGGCTCTTACCCTGGAAGAGTCCTTGAGCCTGTTGCAGCGGATGCGAGGAGAAACATGAGCACCACCGAGCTCGCGTGGTTCAAGAGCAGCTACAGCGGCGGCGATGGCGACAGCTGCGTGGAAGTAGCCCTCTCCTGGCACAAGTCCAGCTACAGCAGCAGTGGCGACGGCGACTGCGTCGAAGTAGCCACCTGCCCCACCACCGTCCACGTCCGCGACTCCAAGCTCACCGACAGCCCCGAGCTGACCCTCTCCGCCGCCGCCTGGACCTCCTTCCTCGCGCACGCCTGAACCGGTCGGGACCGTGGAACAGGCCACCCCTCACGCCAGCGGCAGCGCGCCCCGCGTCTCCCCGGCCGGCCGGCGGCCCAGGATGCGGCGTTCCTCCGCGCGGATCGGCATGTCGTTGATGCTCGCCTCGCGCCGCCGCATCAGCCCGAGGGCGTCGAATTCCCACAGCTCGTTGCCGTAGGAACGCCAGTGCCCGCCGTCCGCGTCCCGCCATTCGTACTGGAAACGGACGGCGATCCGGTCGTCGCCGAAGGACCACAGCTCCTTGCGCAGGGCGTAGTCCAGTTCCCTGCGCCACTTCGCGGCGAGGAACGCGCGGATCTCCTCGCGCCCGTGCAGGAAGGTGCCGCGGTTGCGCCACACCGAGTCCTCCGTGTAGGCGAGCGCCACGCGGTCGGGGTCACGCGTGTTCCACGCGTCCTCGGCGGCCTGCACCTTGGCCAGGGCGTCGGCCTCGGTGAACGGCGGTACCGGAGGGCGCACGCGCGCGGCCGGAAGGGCGTGCGGGTCCCGTGCGGCGCTCATTCCTCCCACCCCGAGTTCTGGATGACGGTCACGAAGTCGGTGCGGACGAAGCCCGGGGAGAAGTGGGCGAGCACATCGGACTTGACGTTGCCGAACGCGCTGTGGGGGCGGTGCGCGATGCCCTCGGTGAAGGCTTCAAGGATGCGGCGCTTGAAGTCGGGCCGGGGGAGCGCGGCCACCACGGCGTCCCGCTGTGCGTCGTCCACCTCGTCGAACCCGAGTCCCAGGACATCGACTTCGACTCCCGCGGTGACCAGGGCTACTTCCGGCTCCATCCGATGCGGGATCTCGGGAGTGGTGTGCAGGGCGATCGCGGTCCAGGCGAGCCGTGCGCGTTCGGGTGGCAGGCCGTGCCGCAGCAGGAAGTCGTGCGCCGCCTCCGCGCCGTCGATCTCGAAGCGCTGCCGGGACGCGGAGTACTTCCGCGTGAGTCCCAGGTCGTGGAAGAGGGCTGCCACATAGAGGAGTTCCGGGTCGAAGGCCAGCTGCCGGTATCTGCCGCGCAGCGCCCCGAAGAGGAAGACGCGGAGGGAATGGTCGTACAGGAGTGGGCCTGCGGTGTCGCGGACGAGGTCGCTCGCTTCCCTGGCGAGTGCGCTGTCGGGGATCTCGATGTCGGCGATGCGTGTGCTCATGGTCGGCTCCTCTGCGGTTGCCGCGGCCCGTCCGTTGGCGGGTACCGCGTTGCCTCCACCCTGCCGCTCGCACGCCGTCCGCCCCATGTCCGTCCGGCCAGGAATCCCACACATCCGGACATCGCGTGCCGCTAGCCTGGGAACATGAGCAGAGACCGCAACACCCACCCGCGGACCATCGGCGTGCTCGCCTACGACGGTGTGAGGCTGCTCGATGTCACCGCTCCGCTGGAGGTGTTCGGTACCGCGGCCCTTCTGGGCGCGCGCTACTCGGTGGTGCTGCTCTCCGCGCACGGCGGGCCCGTCACCACCTCCTCGGGGACCCGGTTGCTCGCGGACCCCGTCGACGGCCTGGCCGGACGGCTGCACACCCTCGTCGTGCCCGGCTCCCCCGCCCTGCCACGGCAGATGCCGGCCGGGCTCCTCGACACCGTCCGCGCCTTGCACTCGTGCTCCTGGCGCACCGCGTCCGTCTGCACGGGTGCCTTCGCACTCGCCGAGGCGGGACTGCTGCGGGGCCGGCGCGCCACCACGCACTGGCGGTACGCCCACGCGCTGGCCCGGCGCCACCCCGAGACGGAGGTGAATCCCGACGCGATCTTCGTGCGGGACGGCCGGATCTACACCTCGGCAGGCGTGAGCGCCGGACTCGACCTCTCGCTGGCCCTCGTCGAAACCGACGAGGGCCCCGACCTGGCCCGGGAGGTTGCGCGTGACCTGGTGGTCTTCCTTCAGCGTCCGGGCGGGCAGTCACAGTTCTCCGTCGTCGCCCGTACCCCCGCGCCCCGCCGCGGTTCGCTCGCCGCGCTGCTCAGGTCGATCGCCGCGGACCCGGCGGCGGACCACTCGCTGCCGGAACTCGCCCGCCGGGCCGGCCTCAGTGCCCGCCATCTCACCCGGCTCTTCCACGAGGAGGTCCGCGACACGCCCGGCGGCTACGTGGAGTCGGTCCGCCTGGAGGCGGCCCAGACCTTCCTCGACCAGGGCGAGAGCGTCACCTCCGCGGCCCGCCGCAGCGGCCTGGGCAGCGACGAGACCCTGCGCCGGGTGTTCGTGCGCCACCTCGGGGTGACCCCCTCGGCCTACCGGGCACGCTTCCGGACCTCGGCCCCGGCGGCCCCTGAGCCCTGATGCACGGCTCGCGCCAGAACGCAAAGATGCCCGCACAGAACTTCCTGTGCGGGCATCGAGCGACGTCAGCCGGTGAAGGCCAGCCCTTGGTCGGCGTCAGCCCTCGACCGGCGTCAGCCGCAGCGAGATCGAGTTGATGCAGTACCGCTGGTCCGTCGGGGTCGGGTAGCCCTCGCCCTCGAAGACGTGGCCCAGGTGGGAGCCGCAGCGGGCGCAGCGGACCTCCGTGCGGACCATGCCGTGGGAGGTGTCGGAGATCAGCTCGACGGCGTCCGTGTCCTTGGGGTCGTAGAAGGACGGCCAGCCGCAGTGGGACTCGAACTTGGTGGTGGAGGTGAAGAGTTCGGCGTTGCAGGCGCGGCAGGAGTAGACGCCGGTGGTCTTCGTGTCCGTGTACTCGCCGACGAAGGCGGGTTCGGTGCCGGCCTGGCGCAGGACGGCGTACTCGGCCGGGGTCAGTTCCTCGCGCCACTGCTCGTCGGGCTTCTCGATGTCGTACGGCATGACAGGTGTCCCCTTCTTGCTCGGTGCTGCGCGTGGCCTACTTCTGCGCGTGGCCTACTTCTGCGCGAGGCGGTCCAGGATGTGGGGTCCCAGGTCCGTCACGTCGCCCGCGCCCATGGTGAGAACCACGTCGCCGGGGCGGGACATTCCCGCGATCACGTCCGGGACGGTGGAGGCGTCGGAGACTGCCGTCACCTCGGCGCCCGCCTCCTTCGCCGCGTCGATGATCACGGCGCTGGTGACACCGGGGATCGGGTCCTCGCGGGCCGGGTAGATGTCGAGGACGACGGAGGCGTCCGCGAGGGCGAGTGCCTCGCCCATCTCCGTGCCGAGTTCCTGGGTGCGGGAGAAGAGGTGGGGCTGGAAGACGACCAGGAGGCGCGAGTCCGAGGAGTCGGAGGCGGTGGCTCCGCGCATCGCCTCCAGGTCGGCGGTCATCTCGGTGGGGTGGTGCGCGTACGAGTCGACGACCTGGACGCCCTGCTCCTCGCCCTTGAGCTGGAGGCGCCGCTTGACGCCGGTGTACTTGCCGAGCGCGGAGGCGAGGTTGTGCGCGGGCAGGCCGAGCGCGACGCCCGCGGCGAGGGCGGCGACCGCGTTGTGCGCGTAGTGCGCGCCGGGGACGGAGACCGTGAAGGTGAGGAACTTGCCGTTCATCAGCACGGTGACCTCGCTGGACAGGCCGCGCGGGGTGATCTTGTGGACCCGTACGTCGGCCTGGGCGGAGTCGCCGTAGGTGACGACGTTGAGGAGGTCGTTGCCGTGCAGGCGCTGGGTCAGTTCGACCGCGCCCTGCTGGTCGGCGTTGATCACGAGCGTGCCGCCGGGGACGATCTTGCCTGCGAAGGTCTCGAAGGACTCGTAGATCTCGTCCATGGAGGCGTAGTTGGCGTGGTGGTCGAGTTCGACGTTGAGGACGATCGCGACCTGGGGGTCGTACTTCTGGAAGCTGCGGTCGCTCTCGTCGGCCTCCGCGACGAAGATGTCGCCCTCGCCGTGCAGCGCGTTGGTGCCGGGGCCCGCGAGGTCGCCGCCGATGGCGTACGAGGGGTCCAGGCCCATCTCGGTGAGCGCGACGGCGAGCATGGAGGTGGTGGTGGTCTTGCCGTGGGTGCCTGCGACGGCGATGGCGCGCGTGCCGTCCATGAGGGAGGCGAGCGCGTCGGAGCGGTGGACGACGGGGATGTCCAGCTCGGCGGCGCGGACGAGCTCCGGGTTGTCGTCGCGGATCGCGGACGACACCACGACACTGGTGGCGTCGTCCGCGAGGTTGCCCGCCGCGTGCCCGATGTGGACGGTGACGTCCAGCTCGCGCAGGGACTGGGCGGTGGCGGACTCCTTGGCGTCGCTGCCCGCCACCTTCGCGCCGCGCTGGGCGAGGATCTTCGCGATGCCCGACATTCCGGCGCCGCCGATGCCGATGAAGTGCGGTCGGTCCAGGGCGGTGGGGATGCCGGGTGCCATGCGTTCTCCAGGATCTAGCTTCTTGGCGGGAGGCCCAGCCTATTCGCTGTGCGAGAAGAGCTTGAGCACCGGTACGCCGACCTTGTGGCGCGCCCTGGACGCCCAGTCGCGGTGGAAGAACTCCTCCACGTAGTGGGGCGCCGTCAGGACGATGACCTCGTCCGCCCCGGTCTCGTCCACCACCGACTTCAGCACGTCGAGGGGGTGTTCCTCGACGAGCCTGCCGACTGCTTCGCTGCCCGCCGCGCGCAGGGCCTCCAGGGAGGCGTCCAGGGCGGCCTGGGCCGGCAGCCTGGCGTGGACGCCCTCGGGTTCGTCGCCCTCCTTGACGGCCTCTTCGAGTTCGCCGAGTGCGACGTCGTCGATGGCTCTCAGCAGGACGTCGGCCTGGTCGCCACGCGGTTGCATCAGCACCAGGAACGAGACCGCCTCGTCGCCGTGCAGGGTCGTGACGAACTCCACGTCGGTCGCGGTGAGGAGCTTCTCGATCATCAATACGCTCGTGAACATCTCCGGCGCCCTTTCTCCTTCTCCGACCCGTACCCGTACGCCTGTGCGCACCAGCTGCTGCGAATCCTTGCGGCAGGCACCCTTCCCCGTGCCGTGACGAGCACCGCGAGGTAAGTGTGCCCAGCGAGAGCTAACCGGAACGACAAATTCCGCCGTTTGTCGACTCCGGACGGCGCACCGGCCCGGTGATCACCCACGGCATCAGTCCCGACGGTACTGGGTGAACAGGAACCCGGCCTCCTCCAGTACGGACGACAGGGCGAACCGGTCGGGAACCGCGAGCCCCGGCCCGTCCGCGATCCGCTGGGCGCGGCCCGCGGTGAGCATCGGCGACACGGTCAGACACAGCTCGTCGAGCACGCCGTCCGCGACGAACCGGGCGAGCAGACGCGGGCCGCCCTCGGTGAGCTGCCGGGTGAGCCCGCGCTCGGCCAGGGCCCGCACCGCTCGGCCGGACTCCACCCGGGCGCCGTCGCCGCAGACCAGCACTTCGGCTCCGGCCTCCCGAGCGGCCTCGACGCGGTCCGGGGGCGCGGTGGCCCCGGTCAGCAGCAGGGTCGGCACGAGTGGCGAGGAGAAGAGCGGAAGCGAGAAGTCCAGGTCGCAGCTCGCGGTGACGACGGCGATCGCGGCGGCCGGCCCCTGCCCGGCCGCCGCGCGGCGGGCGGCGAACGCCTCGCGTGCGCGGGCGGGCCGGTAGCCCTCCTGGCGTACCGTTTCCGCACCCACCACGATCACGTCCGCCAGGCCGCGCAGGGTGCCGAAGACGCGCATGTCCGTGGCGGAGGAGATCGGCTGGGAGCGGCCGTCGTGCTGGGCCGCTCCGTCGAGCGTGGAGACCATGTTGGCCCGCAGCCAGACCTCGCGGTCCGGGGGGTACGCGTAGGCGTCGGCCAGCTCGTCGAGATCCCACTCCCCCACGGGGGAGGGGCGTGTTTCGTCGGTCACAGGGAACAGGCGTCGCATGGAGGGCAGTGTGGCACGGAGCTTAGGGTGGACGGTTGTGTCGTCCTCCTCACTGCCGCCCGCACCGAAGTCCGCCGCCGCGTCCCAGCCCGGCGCCTCGGACCCATCCGCCGCGTCCCGGCCCGGCGCCGCGGATCCCGCTGCTTCCGGGCCCGGCGCGCCGGATCCCGCCGCCGCGTCCGGGTCCGCCGCGCCCCGGTCCCCCGCTGCCGGAGCCGCCGCTTCGGGATCCGCCGCGTCCGGGTCCGCCGACGCGGGCTCCGGCGCGATAGCGGGGGCGCACCCGCTCTCGCTGTGCGCCCGTGAGCCGCGCGTCCCCGCCGATCGGCTCGTCGCCGAGATGGTGCCGCCGCCGCGCTTCGACTCCGTACGGTTCGACACGTACGTACCGGACCCGAACCAGCCCAGCCAGACCGAGGCGGTCCGGGTGCTGAGCGACTTCGCCGCCGGGCTCGGGGGCGCCCCGGACACCGGGAAGCGACGCTGGTTCGCGAAGAAGGCGCCCGCGAGGCCGGCCGGGCCGCGCGGGGTGTACCTGGACGGCGGGTACGGCGTCGGCAAGACCCACCTCCTCGCCTCGCTCTGGCACGCGACGCCCGCCGAGCCGTCGCTGAAGGCCTTCGGCACGTTCGTGGAGCTGACCAACCTGGTCGGCGCTCTCGGCTTCCAGCAGACCGTGGCCACGCTCAGCGGTCACCGGCTGTTGTGCATCGACGAGTTCGAGCTGGACGATCCGGGTGACACGGTGCTGGTCTCCTCCCTGCTCAGCAGGCTGGTGGAGGCGGGGGTGGCGCTCGCCGCCACCTCCAACACGCTGCCGGGCAAGCTCGGCGAGGGCCGCTTCGCCGCCGCGGACTTCCTGCGCGAGATCCAGGGGCTGTCCGCGCACTTCCGGCCGCTGCGCATCGACGGCGAGGACTACCGGCACCGGGGCCTTCCTCAGGCGCCGCCGCCGTACACCGACGCGCAGGTCACCGAGGCCGCGCACGCGACCGGGGGCGCCAGCCTGGACGCCTTCCCGGCGCTGCTCGACCACCTGGCGCAGGTGCATCCGAGCCGGTACGGCGCGCTGACCGACGGGCTGACGGCGGTCTGCCTGACGGGGGTCACCCCCGTGCCGGACCAGTCGACGGCGCTGCGGCTGGTCGTCCTCGCCGACCGGCTGTACGACCGCGAGGTGCCCGTGCTCGCGTCCGGGCTGCCGTTCGACGAGCTCTTCAGTGACGAGATGCTGAACGGCGGCTATCGGAAGAAGTACTTCCGGGCGATCTCCCGGTTGACGGCGCTGGCGCGAGACGCAAAGGGGCTCGTGGCGCGGTAGGCCGACGGCGCGTCGGGCCCGGCGGCGCAGTAGGTTCGGTGGCGTAGGGCATTTTCCGGTTTCCGAAGGGATTCACCATGGCCACCACCCGTCACGCGCACACCGTCTGGACCGGCAGCCTCATGGAGGGCGAGGGCACCGTCTCCCTCGACTCCTCCAAGGTCGGCAGCTACCCCGTGTCCTGGCCGTCGCGCGCCGAGGAGGCGAACGGCAAGACCAGCCCCGAGGAGCTGATCGCCGCCGCGCACTCCTCCTGCTTCTCCATGGCGCTCTCCCACGGCCTGGCCGGCGCGGGCACCCCGCCGGAGCGGATCGAGACCTCCGCCGAGGTGACGTTCCAGCCGGGCACCGGCATCACCGGCATCCACCTCACCGTGCGGGGCGAGGTGCCCGGACTCGACGAGGCCGGCTTCGCCAAGGCGGCCGAGGACGCGAAGGCCAACTGCCCGGTCAGCCAGGCCCTTACGGGTACGACGATCACGCTGAGCGCGTCGCTCGTCTGAGCCGACCGGATTCTCCGGGCGTCCGTACGGACGAACCCCTGGGGCTGTTGTGGCCCGCACTGTTCACGTGACACCAGTTGCGTGGTACACACGTGCGGGTCACATTCCTGTCCGCCAGCAGGGAGTTGCCTCATGTCCTCGACCTCGTCCGAGATACCGACCGGGCCGTCGCCCGAGACCGCGTCCGGATCCTCGCCCGACCCGTCTCCCGACACGACACGCCGTCAGGCCCTGGCCCGTGCGGGTGCGTTGGGGGCCGGCATCGCGTTCACCGGCGCCCTCTCCGAAGTCTTCGCGGGTACGGCGCTGGCCGCACCCCGGGGCGGCGGCCGCAGACGCGCCGGATACGGCCCGCTCGTCCCCGACCCGAAGGGACTGCTCGACCTCCCGAAGGGGTTCCGCCACCGGGTCCTCTCCCGCGAGGGCGAGCCGATGCGCTCCGGCGAGGGTCCGGTGCCCAGCAACCACGACGGGATGACCGCCCTGCGCGGCCGTCGTGGACGCGTCCACCTGGTCCGCAACCACGAGAACCGGATGTCCGCCGCGTTCGGCGTCCCCCCGGTCAAGGGTCTGACCTACGACCCGGCCGCCAAGGGCGGCTGCACCACGCTCACCCTCGACGGCCGCGACAACGTCCTCGACGAACGCGTCGGCATCGCCGGTACGGCCGTCAACTGCGCGGGCGGGCCCACCCCGTGGAACACGTGGCTCACCTGCGAGGAGAACGAGGACAAGGCCGGTACCGCCGGCTACACCAAGGACCACGGCTTCATCTTCGAGGTCGACCCCGCCGATCCGCACCGCACCGGCGCGGTCCCGCTGACCGCGATGGGCCGCTTCCAGCACGAGGCGATCGCCGTCGATCCGCGGAGCGGAATCGTGTACGAGACGGAGGACGCGTTCGCGCGCCCCTTCGGCCTCTTCTACCGCTTCCTGCCCAGGAGGCCGCTGGGCGGCGTCGGTTCGCTGCGCGCCGGGGGCACGCTGGAGGCCATGCGGGTGCCGGGCGTGCCGGACCTGTCGGCCGTGCACGAGACCGGACGCAGCTTCCGCGGTGTCGAGTGGGTGCCGGTGCCGGATCCGCTCGCGGCCCACACCCCCGTCCGCCACCAGGACTTCGGGCCGAAGGGCATCACCCACGCGCAGAAGCTGGAGGGCTGTTACTGGGGCGACGGCGCCGTCTACTTCGTCTCCAGCTTCGCCCGCTCAAAGGAGGGCTCGGCGCGCGACCACTTCGGCCAGGTGTGGAAGTACGAACCGCACCGTCGGCGTCTGACGCTGGTCGTCGTCTTCGGTCCGGCCACCGACATCCAGTTGCCCGGCGAGTCCCCGGACAACATCTGCCTCGCGCCGAGCGGCGGGCTGATGGTGTGCGAGGACGGGGACGGGGTACAGCACGTGTACGGCCTGACCAGGCGCGGTCAGGTGTACGCGATGGCCCGCAACCGGCAGAACCTCGGAACGCCCGAAGCGCCGGAGTGGGGCGAGTTCGCGGGCGTCACGTTCTCGCCGGACGAGTCGACGATGTACGTGAACTGCTACACGCCGGGAACGACGTTCGCGGTGCGGGGGCCCTGGGCGGACTGAGGGCTCCCGGGGGCGGGGCGGCGCGGCCGGTGAGCGACAGGTGTGCCCCGGCGTCCGCCTCGCCCCGCTCGCCCCCCTCCCGTACCGGCGCGCGATCGGGTCAGGGGGCAGGCCGCGTAGGGACCGATGCGATACGAGAAGAGGTGTGCAGTGCCCCAGCAGGACGAGCAGAGCCAGGGACCCCGTCCGGTGGGGCCCGCTGTCCCGCCGACATCGGTGAGCGACGCCCTCCGCGTCCCGGTCTCCTCCCCCGTCGCCCTCGCCTCGTACGCCTCCGACGCCCTCCCGGTCGGTCCCCGGGAGAAGTCCGCGGGGGTGGCCGCCACCGCGGCGCTCGCCCCGCGCCTGGGCAGACTCCAGGAACGGCTGTACGCCGCCGGCACCGTCGGCGACCCCCGGCGGCTGCTGCTGGTCCTCCAGGGCATGGACACCAGCGGCAAGGGCGGCACGGTCAAGCACGTGATCGGTCAGTTCAACCCGTCCGGCTGCCGCATCCGCGCCTTCAAGGCCCCCACCGAGGAGGAGCGCGCGCACTCCTTCCTCTGGCGCATCGCCAAGGCGCTTCCCGAGGCGGGCGAGATCGGCATCTTCGACCGTTCGCACTACGAGGACGTCCTGATCGGCAGGGTGCGCGGGCTCGCCCCTCCGGAGGAGATCGAGCGCCGCTACGACCACATCAACAACTTCGAGCAGTCGCTGGCCGGGAGCGGGGTCACCGTCGTCAAGGTCTTCCTGCACGTCGGCCACGACCGGCAGAAGCGCCGCCTGCTGGAGCGTCTGGACAACCCGGACAAGCACTGGAAGTTCGATCCCGCCGACATCGAGGACCGCGCCCTGTGGCCCGCGTACCAGGAGGCGTACGAGCGCGCGCTCCAGCGCTGTTCCTCGCCCGCCTCCCCCTGGTACCTGGTCCCCGCCGACCGCAAGTGGTACCGCAACTGGGCGGTGAGCAGCCTCCTGCTCGAACACCTGGAGGCGCTGGACCCGCAGTACCCGAAGGCCGACTTCGACGTGGCGGAGTGCAGGCGGCGGCTGCTGGAGAGCCCCTGACCGGTGGGGAAGGGGCCCGGGGAAGGGGCCCTACGGGGTCGGCCGGACCACGAGCAGGGCGCGGTCGTCGGGGTAGTCGTCGCCGGGCCGGTGGTCGAGGAACAGCCGGCACAGGTCGTGCACGTCCAGGCCGGTGCCTGCGCGGGCGGCCCGGGTCAGCCGGTCCAGGCCCACGTCCAGGCCCTCCCCCCGGCGTTCGATGAGACCGTCGGTGTAGAGCAGGAGGGTCTCGCCCTCGCCGAGGACGGTCGAGCCCTGGCGGTAGCGGGCGTCGGGGATGGGCCCCAGGGGCGGGGAGATGGGACCGTCGAGAAAGCGGCTGGAGCCGTCGGCGGCGAGGACGAGCGGCGGAGGGTGTCCGGCCTTGACGTAGGTGAGCGTCCGGGACGGCCGGTGGTATAGCAGGTAGGCGGCGGTGGCCATCTGGCCGGGGTGGTAGAGGTGCAGGTACTCGCTCAGCTCGGTGAGGACCTCCTCCGGGCGGGTGCCGCAGCGCAGGACGAGTCCGCGCAGCACGGCGATGATCTGTGCCATGACGGCGGCCTGGGGCAGGCCGTGGCCCGCGACGTCGCCGATCGAGAGGCCGATGTGGTCCTCGTCGAGGTGGTAGACGTCGTACCAGTCGCCGCCGACGCGCACCATGTCGCTGGCCGGCGCGTAGGCGGTCGCCACCTCCAGGCCGGGTACCTCCGGCAGTTGGGGCAGGAGGCTGAGCTGGAGGCGTTCGGCGACGCGGTGCTCGTGCTCGTACAGCCCGGCGCGGTGGACCGCCTGCGCGATCTGCTGGGCGACGGCCGTCAGGTGTTCCGGTTCGGGGGGCCCGCTCGTCCCGGGGTGGACGTTCAGGGCGCCCAGCACGGCACCGTCGGCCTTCAGGACGATCCGTGCCGCGGAGGCGGCGGCCACGGCCGGTGCGCCGTCGGCGGGAAGATCGAGGTCGTTCCAGTCGCGCCCGGTGAGAGCGCCCCGGTCCTCATCGGGTGCCAGGGCGGGCACCAGGTGCTGGGAGTGCAGTTCCAGGCTCACGCCCTCGACGTCCAACGCGCGCGCGGCGGTCCTCGCGACGGCCTCCGCGACCTCGGCCAGGGTCGCCGAGGACGCCAGCGCCTCGGTCAGCCGGTAGAGGCGCTGGAGCCGGGCGCGGGCGGCCTGCTCGGCGATCAGCAACCCCTCGCGCTGGGCCTCCGCGGTGCGGCGGATGGCGATCTCCCGGTTGAGCGCGGTGACCTGCTGGCTGAGAACGGCGAAGCGGTCGTCCTGGCCGAGGCGCCGCAGGGTCAGCTGCACCACCGGGCCGGGTCCCTGCCACCAGGTGGCGCGGACGCCTTGGCAGCGGAACCTGGCCGGACTGCCGTCGCTGCCCTTCAGGGTGAGTGCGCCCGGCAGCGGGCTGCCGCTGCGCAGCCAGTTGCGCAGGTGGCCCGTCAGGACGCCGGCGTCGTCCTGGGCGAGTCCGTAGAGGTTCGCCCCGGCGCGCAGTTCCGGGACCGCGGCGGTGGCGGCGGGGTTCGCGGCCAGGATCGTGCCGTCTGCCGCGCACAGGGTGACGGGGTGGGGCAGGGTTTGGGTGATGGCCTCGAAAAGGCCAGGGCTCATGCAGGCACCACATCAGCGGGAGGGGCGGCCGGCAGGTCCGCGTCGCCGAAGTACTCGCGTCCGTCCGCCGGACCGCCGGCCGGGGTCAGGTGCACGACGACCCGGCAGCCGGCGTCGCCGCGCGCGATGGTCTCCTGGAGTTCGACGCGGGCGTAGCCGAGGTTGCGGGCGGCGATCGTGCCGAACACGTTCGACGTCATCATGCACATCGACTCACGGCCCAGGACCTTCTCGGCGAACGGGCAGGCCCGGTTGCCCAGGACGATCTTCGTGTCGTCCTGCTCGATGACGTGGAAGTCGCCCTTGATCCGCCGCTTGAGGTCCACCAGCGCCTCCGCGACCTGCTCCGCGGACAGCCGGTCGACGCCGAGCGCCCTCAGGTACATGTCGTCGATCTGATTTCCCACCGCCTGCCCCACCAGGCTGATGTAACCGGACGCCTCCTCCATGCCGACGACCGCCTCCAGCGAGGTCGCCAGCTCCCGCACGAGCGTCCTCAGGAACACATCGCGGTCGAGGTCGATCTGCGCGTTCACCGGATGGCCCACAGCGCCGCCTTTCGTCGCCCCGTCGCACCGCGCGAGCGCCCGGCACCATTCAGCCTAGAGGCTCCGCCCGCCTCGGGGCGACCCGCTCGGACGTACTGCGGTCCACCCGGCGGGCGCCTCCCGGGCGCCTCGGCGCACAGCGAGGACCAGCTCCGGCCGGTCCCAGCACACGGCGGGCGGGTTCGCGGGGACCGTACCGACGGGCTCGGCGCCCACGCTGCGGTAGAAGCCCTCCGACGGCGGGTGCGCGACGACGCGCACCTCGGTCAGGCCGGCCGCCCGCGCCCGGTCCGTGAGGTGCGCGGCCAGCCGGCGGCCGATACCCAGGCCCTGGGCGTCGTCGGCGACGAACATCAGGTCCAGCTCGGGCGGATCGAGGATCAGCGCGTAGAAGCCGAGCACCCGATCGTCGTCGGCCGACACCGCCGCGTAGACCTCGTGGGTCTCGATGTAGTCCGGCCCGACCCGGTAGCCGTCGACCATCGGCGCGTAGGGGCCCTCGTAGGCGCGGGAGGCGCGGACGAGGCGGGTGAGGCGCTTGGCGTCGCGGGCGGTGGCACGGCGCACGGAGACGGCGGGGGCGCGTGTCGGGGGTGGGGTCACTGCGCGAGTATCACCCATCCCTGGGCGGCCGTGCCGTTTCCCTGAGCTTCGCATCTCATCGGATACGTTCCGTGAGTGACCACTTTTGTACGAAGAATGATCGCGGCGGCGGTACTGGGCGCGGCTCTCACGGGGTGCGGGAGCGGGGCCGCGCACGACGGCGGAGGCGGTGCGGAAGCCCGCCGCACCCCGACCGCACCCGCACCGTCGGAGTCCGCCGCGCCCCCGCGCTCACCCGCCGCCCCGGCCCCGCCGACCGTCGCCGCGGGACCCGAGGGGCTGACGCCCGTCTTCGAGCGGGCCCGCAAGGGGAACGCCGAGAAGGTCGTCGCGCTCACCTTCGACGCGGACATGACCGCCGACCAGGGTCCGCGCGCGGCCCGCGGCGAACGGTTCGACAACCCCCGGCTCGTCGCCGCGCTGCGCACCCTGAAGGTGCCGTCGACGATCTTCATGACCGGACGGTGGGCCGAGGAGTACCCGGACCAGGCACGTGCGATCGGCACCGATCCGCTCTTCGAGATCGCCAACCACTCCTACAGCCACCACGCCTTCAAGTCCCCCTGCTACGGTCTGCCGACGGTCGCGCCGGACGCGATGCGCGCGGACGTGGACCGGGCGTTCGCCGCGTTCCGCAAGGCGGGGGCACGGAACGTGGTCCCGTACTTCCGCTTCCCCGGCGGCTGTTACGACGACCGAGCGCTGAAGAACCTGGGGCCGGCGAAGGTGACGGCGGTCCAGTGGGACGTGGTCAGCGGGGACGCCTTCGCCACGAACGCCGACGCGGTGGCGGAACAGGTGCTGGCGGGAGTGCGGCCCGGGTCGCTGGTGGTCCTGCACTGCACGCGCAGCGCGGCCCCCGTGACGGAGCAGGCGATCCGGCGGATCGTGCCGGAGCTGCGCGAGAAGGGCTACCGGTTCGTGAAGGTGTCGGAGCTGATCGGGCAGCGGTAGAGGGGCGGGGAGCGGCCGTCTACGGGCGCCGCGCCGCCCTGCCGGCCGGGGTGACCGCCATCGCCGCCGCCCAGCCGCTCGTCCGCCGCCACCCAGCCGCTCGTCCGCCCCGCAGGGCCGTCGACCGGCCCCCTACGTTCGGCCCCACCGCCTCAGCCCCGCCGGGCGGCCAGCACGCGGGTCAGCCCCGCCGGGCGGTCAGTGCGCGGGTCAGCCCCGCCGGGCGGCCAGCGCGCAGGTCAGCCCCGCCGGGCGGTCAGTGCGCGGGTCAGCCCCGCCGGGCGGCCAGCGCGCAGGTCACCGCGGTCGCGGCCCCCGCGAGCAGCAGGGCCGCGGCCGACGGCAGCAGCGCGAATGCCACCGTCCCGCTGTCCGAGCCGCTGACCAGGCCCGTCACGGCGCTGCGGGCAGGTGAGCCGGCGGTGACCAGAGCGAGCAGCGCACCGAGCGCCGTGAGCGCGACGGCCCAGCCGGTGGCGCGCAGCAGCGGCCGGTTGCAGAGCGCGCCGACGGTCGTGCCGACGAGCGTGCAGGCGAGCACGGCGAGCAGGCCCGCGGCCACGGCCGCGAGCGGAGGGACCTCGACCGAGCCGCTGGTGCTGGTCCGTCTGCTGATCAGCACGATGACCACCGTGCCGATCGTCCCCGCCACGGCCGTGCTCCCGAAGGCGGTGAGCAGGGCGGCGAGGTGGACGCGGCCGGGGCCGACGGCGGCCGACGCGCAGTGCCGGGCGGCCGGCGGCTCGTTGGTGACGCAGACCCGCACGAGCCAGGCGGCGACCGGCAGCAGGGCGGCGGCTCCGTAGCCGAGCGAGTCGAGGACTGGCTGGCCGCTCTGGATGCCGACGGCGAGGACGGCGACGTACAGGAGCCCGGGGGCGAGCCACCTCTGCGACCGGGCGAGCAGGGCGAATTGGTAGCCGAGCAGGGCCGTCACGCCTGGTTCCGTTCCCGTACCGGCGTCGGCCGCTGCACGTGGTCGGACGCGGGAGAGACCGCTCGTACGTGGTCGGACGCGGGAGAGACCGCTCGTACGTGCCAGGCGGGCCGGGCGCCGAGGAGGGCCCGCAGCACCCCGTCGGAGTGCACCGACGCCACCGTCAGCTCCGTGGTCCCGTCCGGGCCCGCGGTCACGGACGGCGTCCCGGGGAGCCCTGCGGGGGCGGTCGCCCCGACCGGTCCGACCGCCACGATCCGCACCCGCGGACCCGCACTCTCCTCGGGCGAGGGGGACCCGGCGGGAACGAGGCCGTGCGCCTCCAGCCGGTACGCCGCGTCCACCGCCCCCGCGAGCCGTTTCGGATCGTGGTCCACGAACGCCACCGTCGCGCCCGCCGCGACGCGCTCGGCGACGGCCCGGTCCAGCTCGTCCCGGGCCGCGGTGTCGAGCCCGGTCCACGCCTCGTCGAGCACGAGCAACTGCGGTGCGGCGACCAGGGCCTGGGCGACGGCGACCTTCTGCGCGGTGCCCTTCGACAGCGCGGAGAGCGGGGTGCGGGCGTGTCCCGCGGCGCCGAACCGCTCCAGCCACTCCCCCGCCCGCTCCTCGGCCTCGCTCCGCCGCAGCCCGTGGATCCGGCCCAGACGCGTCACGTAGCCGAGAGCGGTGAAGGGCAGCGCGCCGGGGAAGCGTTCGGGAACGTACGCGACCCGCCGCGGGCGTCCCTCCACCCGCCCCTCGCTCGGGGCGTCCGTTCCGGCCAGCATCCGCAACAGGGTCGACTTTCCTGTGCCGTTGGTGCCGTGGAAGCGCACCAGGGTGCCGGGACGCAGCTCCACGTCGATCCCGCGCAGCACCCATGCGCCGCGCAGGCCGTACCGTCTGCCGACGCCGGTCAGTTTCAGTGTGCCGTCGCCTTCTGCGGGGTGAGCTCGCTGGGCCGCACGATGACGAACCCCTCGCCCTGGAGCACGAGCTGAACCGCCTCGCCGGAGCCGCCGCGGATCATCGAGCCGATCGACTGCGAGCGGTGCAGGGAGGTGTTGAGCTGGGCGCTCCAGCCGACCACGGCGTCGGTGTCGACGTACACGGGCATCTGCGGGGTGACGGGGATGACCAGGGGGCTGCCGTCGCAGACGACGGCGAGCTTGCCGGAGCCGGTGAAGAGGCTGTTGAACAGACCGCCGCCGGTCATGCCCGCGCCCTTCACCATCTTGATCTCGTAGGAGAGCGTGGCGTCGAAGCACAGCACGTTGCGGCCGTTGACGGTGAGGGCGTCGCCCTGCTCGATGTCGACGATGAAGCAGTTCTGCGCCTCGTGGGCGAACCACGCCTCGCCCTGCCCGCGCACGGCCATCAGCGGCAGGCCCTCGCCGGTGACGGCGCGCTTGAGCATGCCGCCCACGCCCTGCCCCTTGCGCTCGAACTGCAGGTTGCCCCGGTAGGCGATCATCGCGCCCTGCCGGGCGTGCATCTCGCCGTTGACGGCGTACTTCACCGACTTGGCGTTCTGGAGGGTCATGCCGGGGGCCTGCGCCGGCTGAGCAAGGTTCTCTGCGGCAAAAAGATCGCTCTTCATACGGGACATCCTGGCGTGCCGGAGAGCGGTCCGACAAGGAGTTCCCCGGCGGGTTCGGGTCTGGACCCTGGCAGACTTGGCCGGATGAGCAGCCAGGACAGTCCCGCCCCCGCCGATCTGCGCGACGCCGCGCCCCAGTACGTACTCCCGCTGGTCGTGCACATCGAGAAGGCCGACCCCCCGGCCCGTACCGACGCGCTGGAGACGGCGGCGCGCGCCGTGCTGGTGATGCTGTCCGACGCGCGGTCGCAGGGCGACGGGGAATGGGCGCAGGCGGTACGGGACTGGCAGGACGCCCGGATCCGCAAGGTGGTGCGGCGGGCGCGCGGCGCGGAGTGGCGCAAGGCGTCGGGTCTGCCGGGGATCACGGTGACCGGCCGCCCGGATGCCCCGGACGCGGCGGAGGTACGGGTCTTCCCGCCCGTCCCCCTCGACGGCTGGCCCAAGGAGCTGGCGAAGCTCCAGGTGTCGGGGACGGAGCTGGACGACCCCCGGGAGCCGGACGCACCCGATCCGTCCGGGCCCGTGCTGTGGATGAGCCCCGGCCTGGACATGTCGGCGGGCAAGGCGATGGCGCAGGCCGGGCACGGCGCGCAGCTCGCCTGGTGGGACCTCTCCCAGGAGGACCGGGACGCGTGGCGGGAGGCCGGCTTCCCCCTGTCCGTACGGACGGCTCCGGCAGCCCGGTGGCCCGAGCTGACCGCGTCCGGACTGCCGGTGGTCCGTGACGCGGGCTTCACGGAGATCGCGCCGGGCTCCTGCACGGTGGTCGCCGACCATCCGGCGCTGCGACGCCTCGCCCGTCCCCTCTGACCCGTCGGTTTCCCGGACCGCTTTGGTCACCGCTGAACGCGTCGCGTACCTCACACGTACCCGTGAATGCCGCCAAGTTCCTGAAGGATCAAGGAGCTTGGCGGTTGATTCGACGTCGTACCGCAGCACCCGCACCTGTCGCCTCGTCCGTACGTCTCGCAGCCCACCACGCGAAGCGCCACGTAAGGCAGCACGCTCAGCGCCCCGGGAGTCACCTTGCCCTCCACCCACGGTCTGTTACGCCGCGTCAACGGCACCGTCCTCATCGTCACCGCCCTGCTCGCCACCCTCGTCGCGCTCGTGTTCCCCCTCTGGTCGTACGCCGACCGCTCGGGCACCGGCCAGGCGAACCTGGCCGCCTCCACGGTCGGCACCAAGTGGGGACCGCTGTCGGCCGCCGACCGGGACCTGCTGGTCAAGGTGCGGCTCGCGGGGCTGTGGGAGCTGCCGGCCGGGCAGCAGGCCATCGAGCGGGCGCCCAGCCAGTCGGTCAAGGCGGCCGGTGACCACCTCGTCGTCGGCCACACGGACCTCGACGCGCGGGCCCGCTCCGTTGCGTCCCAGCTCGGCGTGGAACTGCCGAACCAGCCCACCGAGGAGCAGCAGGGCTGGCTGCGGGAGCTGACGGCGGCGACCGGACCCACGTACGAACGCCTCTTCGCGAACCTGCTCCGCCGTGCCCACGGGAAGGTGTTCGGCGTCATCGCCCAGGTTCGCCACAGCACCCGCAACGCCCTGATCCGCCAGCTCGCGGACGCCTCGAACCAGACCGTCCTCGACCACATCACCATGCTGGAGGGCACCGGGCTGGTCGACTTCGACGCCCTTGCCAACGAGGCGGCGGACGGTGCGACCGCCAGCCCCGCCGGTCCGCCCCCGCCGGTTCCCGGCGCACCGCTCCCGGCCCCCGTCCCCGCGGTCCCCACCGGCACCCAGAGCTTCACGTCACTGCCCTCCGCGCCGCCGGTCGGCGAGATCGGCAGCCCGGCCGTGAGGTGAGCACCGGGAACCTCAAATCAACCTCTGAACCTCCCCCCAAGTGGGTTCGCCGTCGCCCGCCGGGGCCATCACCCCGGCGAACGACACGGATCGGACGACGGGGGACGTCATGGAACACGGAGCAGTACCGCTCGGCATCGGCATCGGCTGGCGCCCGGAGATCGCCGACACGGTCGAGGCCCTGCCCGGCATCGACTGGGTGGAGGTGGTCGCGGAGAACATCTGTCCCGGCCACCTCCCGGACTCCCTCACCCGCCTGCGCGCCCGCGGTACGAAGGTGATCCCGCACGGCGTCTCGCTGGGCATCGGCGGCGCGGACCGTCCGGACCCGGGCCGGCTCGCCGATCTGGCAGCCCGCGCGGAGGCCCTCGGCGCCCCGCTGGTCAGCGAGCACGTCGCCTTCGTCCGGGCGGGCGGCCACCGGACGGCCTCCCCGGTCCTGGAGGCCGGCCACCTGCTGCCGGTCCCCCGGACCCGGGACGCCCTGCGCGTCCTGTGCGAGAACGTCCGCGTCGCGCAGGACCAGCTCCCCGTCCCGCTCGCCCTGGAGAACATCGCCGCCCTGATCTCCTGGCCCGGCGAGGAACTCACCGAGGGCCAGTTCCTCGCCGAACTCGTCGAGCGCACCGGCGTCCGCCTGCTTGTCGACGTGGCCAACCTCCACACGAACCACGTCAACCGGGGCGAGGACCCGGCGAAGGCCCTGGACGAGCTGCCGGTCGAGGCCATCGCGTACGTCCACGTGGCGGGCGGCGTCGAGCGCGACGGCGTCTGGCACGACACCCACGCCCACCCGGTGACCCGCCCCGTCCTGGACGTCCTCGCGGAACTGCGCTCCCGCGTCGCCCCGCCGGGCGTGCTGCTGGAACGCGACGAGGACTTCCCCTCCCCGACGGCCCTGGCCGCCGAACTCGACCTGATCCGCGACACGGTCCGGCTCGCCCCGGCCGCACCGCGGCTCGTCACGGACGGCGCCGGGCCCGTCGCACCCCTGCCGGGGGTCCCGACGGCCACCGAAAGCCCCGCACACGTCGTGCACCTCGACACGCCCGCGCGCACCGCGACCGCCGACACGCCCACGCACGCACCCACCGGTCTCCCCGCACACACCGCCAATCCCGCCACTCCCCGGCCCCCCAGCTTCCTCCCACGCGCCGCAACCGCCGACACACGCATGCCCCCGCACACGCCCACCAGCCTTTCCGCGAGCACCACGACCGCCGACACGCACACGCACGCGCCCACCGGTCTCCCCGCAGACACCGCCACCCCCGGCACGCCCACCGGCCACCCCGCGCCCGTCCCGAACCCCGACGCGCCGGTCTCCGACGCCGCACCGGAAGCCGCCCGTCAGCGCGTCGCCCTCGCCCAGGCGGCCCTGCTGAGCGCCCTGCTCACCGACGCCCCCGTTCCCGAGGGCTTCGACGGCCCCCGGCTGCGCGTGCAGTCCCGCGCCCTTACCGCCAAGCGCGCCGACATCGTGGCCAAGGTCGCCCCGGAACTGCCGGAGATCCTCGGGTCCCGTCCCGGATCCGGGTTCCGTCCCGCGTTCTTCGCGTACGCCAGGAGCCGCCCCATGAGCGCCGGTTACCGCCGCGACGCCCTGGACTTCGCCGAGCACACCCTCGTGCACGGCTCCCTCGACCCGGTCGCCCGGCGTGCTCTCACCCACTGGTGGCAGGACCGCGTCGCGGCCCGCCCGCCGTCCCGCGTCACCCGGTTCCTGCGGGCGGCGTCGGCCCGCGTCCGCCCTGTGCGCGACCCCCTGCACGACGGCGTCGGGACGACCGGTCGCGCCGTGTCCCCGCAGAAGGTGACCCCCGCATGAGCTCCGGCGCCCTCTCCTTCGTCGTCAACGTCGGCGTCTGCGCCTCCGCCGTCCTCCTCGTCCTCACCCTGGCGCTCGCCCGGCGCCGCCGTCGGGGCGACGCCGCCCTGCACGACGTACTGGAGGCGGCGTTCCTATCGGGCGGTCCGGGCCGCGCCGTGGACACCGCGCTGGTGGCGATGCACGCGGACGGCAGGATCGGCATCGGTGGCCCCGGCATCGTCGTGGTGCGCAGCCGAAGGGCCCACGACACCGTGGAGCGCGCGGTGCTCCAGGAGTACGACGCCGCTCCCAGCGGGGCACTGCACAGCCTGCGCCACGCGGTGATGCGCCACCCCGCCGTGCAGGAGATCGGCGACTCCCTCGCCGCCCGCGGGCTGCTCGTGACTCCGCGGGAGACCCGGGTGTGGCGTCGCTGGGGCCTGGTCCAGGGCTTCGTGTGCCTGCTGGGCCTCCCGCTCTCCCTGATCGCCACCTTCTTCTTCGTGTTCGACACGGCCTGGGGGGTCTTCGGGACCGACGAGTACCCCGACGGGGTCTTCGGGACCGACGAGTACCCCGACGCCGGCTCCTCCGACAGTGTTTTCGTCCTCCGGGTGCTGCCCGTCCTCCTCATGGGCGTCGTGACCGGTTTCGCCGTCGCCCACCGCGCCCGGCGCCGGGTCACCGCCACGGGCCGCACGGCCCTGCGCGCGTACCGTACGGACCCGGCGCACCTGGTCACCGCCGCACAGCAGGTCGCCGTCGGAGGCGTCCGGGTCCTCGGCGACGAGGAGATGCGCGACCGGTTCCGCGCCGCGATCCGTCGGCGCCCGGCTCCCGTCCCGTCGGCGCGGGGATCGCGGACGTCGAGCTCCGACGTCCCGCCCGCCTTCGTCCCCGTCGTCTGGTGCGCCGGTACGGTTCCGGGCGGCGGCCGGGCCTCCTGCGGCAGCGGCTCCGGCTGCGGAGGAGGCAGCGGAAGCACCTGCTACAGCACCGCCTGCGGCTCGGGCGGGGGCGGCTGCGGCAGTTCCGGCGGCACGAGCTGCGGCGGAGGCGGCTCCAGCTGCTCTTCCAGCAGCTCCAGTTGTTCCTCCGGCAGTGGCGGAGGAAGCAGCTGCGGCAGCAGTTCCTGAAGCCCGTCACCCGTGGTGGCGGGCCCCTGTGCCTCGTCCGCCCAGGAACCCGGGCCGCGGCCGTGCAGGGTGTCGACGCGGCAGCGTGTCGCTCGTTCGGGTCAATGAGTCCGACACCGCACCCGGGTGCTTTACATCGTCAACTACTTTACTGATTATCCCTTTTGTCCACCATGGTCGGAGCAAGGGATCGCGATGAGAGCACTAGCGCTGTACGGAGCCGCCACCACCTTGGGCTCCCTGGTCCTGACCGCCCTCACCGCGGCCCCGGCAGGGGGCGCCGGCGCCCCGGCGCCCGTCGGCCCGACCGCGTCCCCCGAGGCGCACGGCACCGCGCTCGCCGCCGAGCGCGCCCTGGCCTCGGGCATCGCATTCGGCCGCTGTCCGGCCTCCGAGTCCCTCCCCGACTCGGTCCGGTGCGGCACGGTCAAGGTCCCCCTCGACTACGCGAAGCCGCGCGGCAAGCAGATCGAACTGACCGTCAGCCGGCTGCGGGCCAGGGGCAAGGAAACCGTCCAGGACACGAAGAACGGGAAGGGCGGGACGACCACCCGACCCGTCCCCCGCCAGGGCGCCCTCGTCTACAACCCCGGCGGCCCCGGCGCGTCCAGCATGTACTTCCCCCTGGCCGCCGGGCTGCCCGAGTGGAAGAAGATCGCGGGGGCGTACGACCTGGTCGGCTACTCCCCGCGCGGAGTGGCCCGCAGCGCCCCCCTGAGCTGCGTGGACCCCAAGGACTTCGCCCAGGCCCCCACCCAGTCGCCGGTGCGCCCCTCCGAGTCGTACAAGAAGGAACGGATCGCCCGCGCGAAGACGTACGCGCGCGGGTGCGCCCGCAAGAACGGTGAGGCGCTGCGGCACTACCACTCGCTCAACAACGCCCGCGACCTCGAAGTGCTGCGCGCCGCCCTCGGCGAGCCGAAGCTCAACTTCATGGGCGCCTCGTACGGCACCTACTTCGGCGCGCTCTACGCGACGCTCTACCCCTCGCACGTGCGCCGCATGGTCTTCGACTCGGCGGTGAACCCCGACACCGAGCAGATCTGGTACCGCAACAACCTCGACCAGTCCGCCGCGTTCGAGGGGCGCTGGGAGGACTTCCGCACCTGGGTCGCCAAGCACCACAAGGTGTACGGGCTGGGCGCCACCCCCCGCGCGGTCCAGCACAGTTACGCCCGGGTGCGAGCCGAGCTGGCCCACAAGCCGGCCGGCAAGGTGGTCGGCCCCGGCCAGCTCCACTCGGCGTTCCTCCAGGCGGGGTACTACGACGACGTGTGGCCGATGCGCGCCACCGCCCTGTCCGAGTACCTGAAGGGCAACCCGCAGCCGCTGATCGACCAGGCCTCGCCCCGCCCCGAGACCGCCCGGGACGACGAGAACGGCACCGCGGTCTACACGGCCGTCGAGTGCAACGACGCCCCCTGGCCCACGGACTTCGCGACCTGGGACCGCGACAACACGCGGCTCGCGGAACGCGCCCCGTTCGAGACGTGGGACAACGCGTGGATGAACCTGCCGTGCGCGTACTGGTCCGCGCCCCGGCAGCAGCCAGTGGAGGTGCGGACCGCGGAGGGCGCGCTGCCCCCGACGCTGATCCTGGCCGCGGAACGCGACGCGGCGACCCCGTACAAGGGGGCGCTGGAGCTTCAGAAGCGGCTGGCGGGCGCGGTCCTGGTCACCGAGAAGGACGCGGGCACGCACGGCATCGGCGGCGGGTCCAACGCCTGTGTCAACAAGCATCTGGACACGTACCTGTTGACCGGTGAAACACCGGTGCGGCGCGCTGAGTGCGCGCCGCACCGGGAGCCGAACCCGGTGTCGCTGGACGAGCGGGCCCTCCCCTCGGGGATTCCGGCCGTCGTCTGATCTTCCGGGCTGGGGTGACGGCCCGGCCGACTACGCACCCATAGTCGTCCGGTCCGTCACCAAGTCATGTGCTCCGCGAGGACGTTACGCGAGTCCCGCCACCAGGTCGGCGACGCTCCTGCGGCGCCCGGTGTAGAAGGGCACCTCCTCGCGGACGTGCATGCGGGCCTCGGAGGCGCGCAGATGGCGCATCAGGTCGACGATGCGGTACAGCTCGTCGGCCTCGAAGGCCAGCAGCCACTCGTAGTCGCCGAGCGAGAACGAGGCGACCGTGTTGGCGCGCACGTCCGGGTAGCCGCGCGCCATCTTGCCGTGGTCGGCGAGCATGCGACGACGGTCCTCGTCGGGCAGCAGGTACCAGTCGTAGGACCGCACGAACGGGTACACCGAGACGTAGTCGCGGGGGTTCTCGTCGGCCAGGAAGGCCGGGATGTGCGACTTGTTGAACTCGGCGGGGCGGTGCAGCGCCATGTTCGACCACACCGGCTCCAGGGCGCGGCCCAGCTTGGTGCGGCGGAAGAGGTTGTACGCGCTCTGGAGCTCGTCCGCGGTCTCGGCGTGCCACCAGATCATGACGTCGGCGTCCGCGCGAAGTCCGGAGACGTCGTACGTGCCGCGCACGGTGACGTCCTCGGCGGCGAGCTTGTCGAAGAGCGCCTGGACCTCGTCGGCCCAGCCGTCGCGGTCCTCGGGCAGCACGTCGCGCAGCTTGAAGACGGACCACAGGGTGTAGCGGATGACCTCGTTGAGGTCCTTGGCCTTCTTGCCCGCGTTCGGGGCCTTGCCGACGGCGGCGGCGCCCTCGGCGGCGGCCCCCTCGTTCGCGGCGTTCTCCTGAGCAGTCATGTGGCTATTGTCCCGTGCCTTCCGCCGTGCCCTCCACCAGGGTGGGCGTGGCCAAGATCTCTTCGGTGATCTCCGCCGCCGCCCGCCACCCACTGCCGACGCAGGCGGGGATGCCCACCCCGTCGTACGCGGCTCCGCAGACCCGCAGTCCGGGCAGCTTGGCGACGGCCTCGCGGATCCGGGCGACCCGGTCGAGGTGGCCGACGGGGTACTGCGGCAGCCCGCCGGTCCAGCGGGTCACCCGCGTCTCGACGGGCCGGGCGGCGAGCCCGGTCGCGGCCCTCAGGTCGCTCAGCGACACGTCCACCAGATCGGCGTCGTCGCGGTGCAGGTGCTCCTCCTCGCCGTACCGCCCGACGGAGGTGCGCAGCACGAACAGGTCCGGGGCGTGCTCGTTCACCCAGCCCCACTTGCGGGAGGAGAACGTCGACGCCTTGATGGTGTGCCCGTCGACCGGCGGCACGAGGAAGCCCGACCCCTGCGGCAGCGCGTCCGCCACCTCCGCACGGGCGAAGGCCATCGTCACCAGCGCCATCGACGCGTACTCGACCCCGGCCAGTTCGGCCGCCGCCGACGGGGACTCACCGGCCAGCAGCCGGGAGGCGGGTCCGGCGGGGGCGGCGAGGACGACGCCGTCCGCCTCGTACGTCTCCGCGTCGGTACGCACGAACCACCGGCCCTCGCGCCGGGCCAGCCCCCGCACCGGCGTCCCGGTGCGGATCCGCCCGCCCCCGGCCCGTACCGCGTCCGCGACGGCGTCCGGCAGGGTGCCGATGCCGCCGTCGATGCCCATGAAGACGGGCCCCGTCTGCTGGTGGGCGCCGGCGCGGCGCTGCAGTTCGCGCACGCCGTCGAGCAGCGAGCCGTACGAGGCGGCCGCGTCGTACAGGGTCGGCACGGCGGCCCGCAGCGAGGTGCGGTACACGTCGCCCGCGTACACCCCGCCCAGCAGCGGCTCCACCAGCCGGTCCACGACCTCGCGGCCGAGGCGCGCGGCGACGTACTCCCCGATGGCCATGTCGTCGCCGACCTCGGTGCGCGGCAGCGTCCGGTCCTGTTCGATGCGGGCGAGCCCCTCGGCGGACAGGACGCCGCTCAGCACGGAGGGGTCGCCCGGGACCCCCATCACGTGGCCCTTGGGCATCGGGGTCAGCACGCCCCGGTTCCAGAGGGACGCGGAGGCGGTGGACGGCGGCTGGAGGCGGTCGCCGAGCCCGACCGCGCGGGCGAGGTCCACGGCCTCGGGCCGCCGCGCCAGCATCGACTCGGCGCCGAAGTCGACGGGGGCGCCCGCGATTCTTCCGGCGAGCAGCTTGCCGCCGAGCCGTTCCGCCGCCTCCAGGACGGTCACCCGCGTGCCGCGGGCGAGCAGCCGGTGGGCGGCGGCGAGGCCGGAGATCCCGCCGCCGACGACGACGACGTGCGGCGTGACGCGGGTTCCTGTGTCCGTACCGTTCATGCCTCCACTGTCTCAAACGCTCCGCCCTGTTCCGCCGAGTCCCGTCCGTGACCCGTTCGGAGCCGCTTCGGAACCGGGGAAGGGAAACCCCCGCCCCGCCCCCGCGCGTCGAACCGACGACACGGATCACTACGTTCGGGGGGACCGACATGCAGGCAGCAGGGCGTACGACAGCCCGTACGACGGGGCGGCGGCGGATGTCCCGCGCGGGCGCGGCGCTGGTGGCGGCGTCGCTCGCCGTCGGCGGGTGCGCGGCGGGCGGGAACGCCGAGAGGAGTGACGGCGCCGCGAAGGAGGCGGCGGCGCCCGCGCCGCAGAAGCCGGGAGCGGGGGCAGGGGCGGCCGACCGGGCGAACCCCGGCGCGGGGAAGCCGAACGCGCCCGGCGCGCCCGGCGCCGCGCGGGCGCCCAAGCCCTCCGCGCCCCTCCACGTGATCCGCACCGCCGAGCTCCACCTCCAGGTGTCCCGCGTGACCGAGTCGCTGGCCAGGGCCCGGACGGCCGCGGAGGCGGCCGGCGGTTTTGTCGGCAACGAGTCCACCGAACGGGACGCGTCCGGCTACGTCTACTCCCGCGTCTCACTGCGGGTGCCGCAGGACAAGTACTCCGAGACGCTGACCTCCCTGGAGAACAGCGGCGGCAAGCTGCTGGCCCGTAAGGCTGAGGCCAAGGACGTCACCGACGAGGTGGTGGACATCGACAGCAGGATCAAGTCGCAGCGGGTGAGCGTGGCGCGGGTCCAGGAGCTGATGGACCGGGCGACGAAGCTGAGCGACGTGGTCGCGATGGAGGCCGAACTCTCCAGCCGGCAGGCCGCGTTGGAGTCGCTGATCGCTCAGCAGTCCTCATTGAAGGACCGCACGAGCATGGCGACGATCACGCTCGTCCTGTCCGAGGTCCCGCCGAAGAAGAAGCCCGCCCCGCCGAAGGAGGACGACCAGCCGGGCTTCGCCGACGCACTTGGCGGCGGCTGGGAGGCGTTCGTGACGACGGTGCGGTGGATCTCGGTGGTGGTGGGCGCGGTGGCGCCCTTCGCGGTGACCCTCGGTCTGCTCTACCTGCTGTGGCGCAAGGTCGTCGCCCCACGACTGCCCGCGAGGCGAACCCGTACCGCGTCGGCCTTCCCCACCCTCCCGGCCGCCCCTGGCCTTCCCCGGCAGGACCGCCCCGCCGATCCGGCCCCCGCAACCCCGGCCCCGGCGCCCCGGACCCCGGGCCCGGAAACCCGAGCGCCCCGAACCCCGGACCCCCAGACCCCGGACCCCCAGACCCCGGACCGCGAGACCCCGGACCGCGAGGCCCCGCCCCGCTCCTGACCCGGCCGCTCCCGGCGGGGCCGCGCCTCCTTGCCCCGGCCCCGCCTTCCGACGCGGTCGCCCCTCGGCGGAGCCGCCCCCCTGCGCGCCCTGCACCGCCACCGCTCCTGACCCGGCCGCTCCCGGCGGGGCCGTTCCCTCCGTACCCGGCCCCGCCGCCGCATCCGCACCCCCACACCCGCCCGCCCCTGCCAGCCCCTACCGTGTGGCCATGACCACCACCTCGCCCGAGACCCTCCTCGTCATCGGCGGCGACGCCACCGGCATGTCCGCCGCCTCCCAGGCCCGTCGGCTCAAGGGACCGGACGCCCTCAAGATCATCGCGTTCGAGCGCGGCCACTTCACCTCGTACTCCGCCTGCGGAATCCCGTACTGGGTGGGCGGTGACGTATCGTCCGTGGACGACCTGATCGCCCGTACGCCCGAGGAGCACCGCGCCCGGGACATCGACCTGCGCATGCAGACCGAGGTCGTCGAGATCGACCCGGCGAACCACCGCGTCAGGTCCCGCAACCTCAAGACCGGCAACGACGTGTGGACCGGTTACGACAAGCTCGTCATCGCCACCGGGGCCCGCCCGGTCCGTCCGCCGATCCCCGGCATCGACGCGCCCGGTGTGCACGGCGTGCAGAACCTGGAGGACGGCCGGTCGCTGATCCACACCCTGGAGAAGACCGAGGGCCGTCGCGCGGTGGTCGTCGGCGCCGGGTACATCGGCGTGGAGATGGCCGAGGCCCTCCTGCACCGCGGCTACGAGGTCACCGTCCTCAACCGGGGCGAACAGCCGATGGCCACCCTCGACCCGGACATGGGCGCCCTGGTCCACGAGGCGATGAACGGCATGGGCATCACCACCGTGTCCGGCGCCGAGGTCACCGGGATCCTCACCGGGGACGACGGCCGGGTCCGCGGCGTCGCCACCGAGGAGGCCGAATACCCGGCGGACGTCGTGGTCCTCGGGATCGGCGTGGAGCCGGAGACCACGCTCGCCCAGGAGGCCGGGCTCCCTGTCGGCCCGGCCGGCGGCCTGCTCACCGACCTGTCGATGCGGGTGCGCGGTTGCGAGAACATCTGGGCGGGCGGCGACTGCGTCGAGGTCCTGGACCTGGTGTCGGGCCGGCTGCGGCACATCGCCCTGGGCACGCACGCCAACAAGCACGGCCAGGTCATCGGTTCCAACGTCGGCGGCGGTTACGCCACCTTCCCGGGCGTCGTGGGCACCGCCGTCAGCAAGGTCTGCGACCTGGAGATCGCCCGTACGGGCCTGCGCGAGAAGGACGCCAGGGCGGAGGGCCTCCAGTTCGTCACCGTCCGCATCGAGTCGACGAGCCGGGCGGGGTACTACCCCGGCGCCTCTCCCATGACCGTCAAGATGATCGCCGAACGGCGCACCGGCCGGCTCCTGGGCGTCCAGATCGTGGGCCGCGAGGGCGCGGGCAAACGCGTCGACATCGCGGCCGTCGCGCTGACCGCGGGCATGACCGTCGATCAGATGACCGCGCTGGACCTGGGATACGCCCCGCCGTTCTCCCCGGTCTGGGACCCGGTCCTGGTGGCCGCCCGCAAGGCGGTGGCGGCGGTACGGCAGGCCGGCGGCTGACCGGCCGTCAGCTGCCGCCGCCCGTCGCGGAGTTGCGGTGGGCCGTACGGGAGCATCACTCCGGCGGGCCGGTGCCGCGCCGGGGCGAGGCCCCCGTACTCCGTCGGCCCGGTGTCAGCGCGCGGTCCGCGTGTGCACGTACTCCACGAGCCGCGAGAGGGCGTCGGGGTCCATCGAGGGCAGCACCCCGTGACCGAGGTTGAAGACGTGGCCCTCCAGGTCCTTCGCCGCGGCCAGCACCTCGTCCGTCTTGGCCTCCACGGCCTCCGGGCCGGCGAAGAGGACGGCCGGGTCCAGGTTCCCCTGGAGCGCCTTGCCGGGGCCGACCCGGCGGGCCGCCTCGTCCAGCGGCACCCGCCAGTCGACGCCGACGACGTCCGCTCCGGCCTCGCCCATCAGGCCGAGCAGCTCGCCGGTGCCCACGCCGAAGTGGATGCGCGGCACGTCGTACCGGGCGACCGCGTCGAAGACCTTCGCGGAGGCGGGCAGCACGGACCGCACGTAGTCGGCGGGGGCCAGCGCCCCCACCCAGGAGTCGAAGAGCTGGACGGCCGAGGCGCCCGCCTCGATCTGCACCTTCAGGAACTCGCCGGTGATGTCCGCCAGGCGGTCCACGAGGTCGGCCCACAGCTGCGGGTCGCCGTACATCATGGCCTTGGTGTTCTCGTGGTTGCGGGACGGGCCGCCCTCCACGAGGTAGCTCGCCAGGGTGAAGGGCGCTCCCGCGAAGCCGATCAGCGGCGTCTCGCCCAGTTCCTCCACCAGCATCCCGATCGCCTCGCGGACGTACCAGACGTCGTCGGGGGTCAGGTCGCGGAGACGGTCCAGGTCGGCGCGGGTGCGGATGGGGTCCGCGACGACGGGGCCGACGCCCGGCTTGATGTCGAGGTCGATGCCGATCGCCTTGAGCGGGACGACGATGTCGCTGAAGTAGATGGCCGCGTCGACCTTGTGGCGGCGCACCGGCTGGAGGGTGATCTCCTTGACCAGCTCGGGCCGCATGCACGACTCCAGCATCGGGATTCCCTCGCGCACCTTCAGGTACTCGGGCAGCGAGCGCCCCGCCTGCCGCATGAACCACACCGGCGTGTGCGGCACCGCCTCGCGCCTGCACGCCTTCATGAAGGCGGAGTCGTACGTCTTGCTCTGCGGTCGGCCCGTGGGGCTTTCGTTGGCACTCACGCCCAGAATCTTCGCACGCGCCGGGAAGCACTCGCCCCGGGCCGGGTGTCCCTCCCGCTGTCGGGGCCCCCTTCCGCCTACCCTTCCCCGCATGGCTCCGGCTCAGGGACGATTTTCAGATGACGCGCACGGCCACTCGCACGGCAGCGACAGCAGGGCAGGCATGGAGGACGACACCGCCCCGCTTCCGTTCCGTCAGGCGGTGGCCGCACTGCGCGCCGCGCGGCTGCGTCCCGAGGTGGAGGTCGACCCGACCAAGCCGCCCAAGCGGCTCGCCCCGTACGCGTACGCGCTGGAGTCGGCGGTCGTCGACGGTGACGAGGATCTGGCCGACGGCCGTCTGGTGCTGCTGCACGACCCGGCGGGCCACGACGCCTGGCAGGGCACCTTCCGCCTGGTGACGCTCGTACGGGCGGAGCTGGAACCGGAGATGGCCGCCGATCCGCTGCTGCCCGAGGTGTGCTGGTCGTGGCTGACCGGCGCGATGGAGGCGCGGGGCCTGTCGTACGGGGAGGCGAGCGGCACGGTCACCCGGGCGGGTTCGCACTACTTCGGGGGCCTGTCCGACCGCAGGCCCGCGACCCAGATCGAGATCCGGGCGTCCTGGACGCCCCGCGAGGGGCTCGGCGGCGTGCCGGACACGGCGTCCCATCTGGCCGCGTGGTGCGACCTGCTGTGCCAGGTCGCGGGCCTGCCCCCGGCTCCCGCGGCCGGCCCCGAACAGGGGCTCCAGAGCGTGCCGGGCGTGGTGTCGCTCCCGCAGCGGCGCGGTCCGCAGACGCCCTGACGGACTCCTCGCCGACCGCCCGGGTCAGGGACTTCCTCGATCGCCCGTCCTAATTGCCCGAATTGTTACTCATCAATTTGTGATCTTTCCCTAAAGCCGGGCGGGATTGCTGCCGAAGAGGTCATTGACCCTTCCAGCACGGTTCGCCCCGGCTTGACCCTCTCAAGCCGGAGCCTTCCCGCCACTCCCCCCGGAGGCCTGGTGTCCGTTCTCCTTGAGCAGCCCGCAAGCCTTGGCGCCTACCGGCCGACCAAGCCGACCGCCATGGTCGTCGTGGCCGACCCGCGCGTCCGCTCCACCGTCACCCGCCACCTGTGGGCCCTCGGAGTCCGTGACGTCATCGAAGCGTCCTCCATCGCCGAGGCCCGCCCCCGCGTCGGCCACCCCCGTGACATCTGCGTCGCCGACGTCCACCTCCCCGACGGTTCCGGCCTCACCCTGCTGTCCGAGACCAGAGCGGCGGGCTGGCCCAACGGGCTGGCCCTGTCCGCCGCCGACGACATCGGCGCCGTGCGCAACGCCCTCGCCGGCGGCGTGAAGGGCTACGTCGTCACCGGCACCCGCAACGCCATCGGCCACCACCCCGGCCGCCCCGGTGCCGCACCCATCGGCGCCGCCGCCGCCCGCATGCACCGCCGCCCGCCGGGCTCCCCCAACCACCCGGGCGGCTACCGCGAGCTCTCCGGCCGCGAGGTCGAAGTACTGCGCCTCGTCGCGGAGGGCCAGTCCAACAAGGCCATCGGCGTCTCGATGGGCCTGTCCGCCCTGACCGTCAAGAGCCACCTGGCACGCATCGCCCGCAAGCTCGGCACGGGCGACCGGGCCGGCATGGTCGCCGTCGCGCTGCGCACCGGCATCATCCACTGAACCCCCCGGACGCCTCGGCCGGGTGAACCTCCAGGCACCCGGACGGGCACCGCCCAACCGCACAACAGATGTCTCCCGACACCCCGAGCCCGGCGACGGAACGTTCCGTCGCCGGGCTTCTGTCATACACAGATACCCTGGGCACGTGACCGACGCCCAAGAGACCGCAGCAGAAGCAGACCTGCGAACCACCGGGGGCGCTCCCCCGGACGACGTCGAACCGGCGCCGATCCCGTTGCTGGCACCACGCGAGGGCGTTCCCCCCGTGGTGGCGACGCAGGAGGCCCTCGACGAAGTCGTCGCCGCCTTCGCGGCCGGAACCGGCCCCGTGGCCGTGGACGCCGAACGCGCGTCCGGCTACCGGTACGGGCAGCGGGCCTACCTCGTGCAGCTGCGCCGTGAGGGTGCGGGCAGCGCACTGATCGACCCGGTCGGCTGTCCCGACCTCACCGCCCTGGGCGACGCGATCGCCGACGCGGAGTGGGTGCTGCACGCGGCGACCCAGGACCTCCCGTGCCTGCGCGAAATAGGCATGATCCCCACCCGCATCTTCGACACCGAGCTGGCCGGCCGCCTCGCGGGCGTCCCGCGCGTCGGCCTCGGCGCGATCGTCGAGAACCTCCTCGGGTACGCCCTGGAGAAGGGCCACTCCGCCGTCGACTGGTCCACCCGCCCGCTCCCCGAACCGTGGCTGCGCTACGCCGCCCTCGACGTGGAGCTCCTCGTCGACCTGCGCGACGCCCTGGAGAAGGAGCTGGACCGGCAGGGCAAGCTGGACTGGGCCCTCCAGGAGTTCCGGGCGATCGCCGAGGCGCCGCCCGCGCCGCCGCGCAAGGACCCGTGGCGCCGCACCTCGGGGATGCACAAGGTCCGCGGCCGACGCCGACTGGCGGTCGTCCGGGAGCTGTGGACCGCCCGCGACGCGATCGCGCAGCGGCGCGACGTGTCGCCCGGCAAGGTGCTGAGCGACTCGGCGATCGTCGAGGCCTCGCTGGCGGTACCCCCCAACGCCAACGCCCTGGCCGCCCTGCCGGGCTTCGGCAACCGGATGAGCCGGCGCCAGCTGGAGCAGTGGCAGGCGGCGATCGACCGGGCCAGGGCCCTGCCCGACATCGAGCTTCCCCAGCCGGGGCAGGCGGTGGCGGGCCCCCCGCCGCCCCGCTCCTGGGCCGACAAGGACCCCGCGGCGGCGGCCAGGCTCTCGGCCGCACGGGCGGCGGTCTCGGCGCAGGCCGAGGAGATCAACATGCCGCAGGAGAACCTGGTCACCCCGGACACGGTGCGCCGGGTCTGCTGGGAACCGCCGAAGCCCGCGACGGAGGAGAACGTGGCCGAGGCGCTGGCGTCCTACGGCGCGCGGCGCTGGCAGATCGAGCTGGTCGCCCCGCTCCTCGCGAAGGCCCTCACCGCCACCGCGCCCGCCCCGGTGGAGTCCTGAGCTCCGTACCCGCGCTCCGCAGCCCCCGGCCGTTCCCACGGCCGGGGGCTGCGGTGCGTACCGGACCGGTCGGCCGTGCCCGGCGGCACCCGAATGCCGCGTCCGGAGTGTGACCTTCACCGCTCCGGCCCCGGGGACTGGGCAGCTTGGTTACTCGTAAGTAGCATGATGGGTGTGCGGACGCGCCCACCTCGGCGTATCCGCATACCGGCAGCAGCACACCCCGCACCCCGGAGGAGAGCCAATCGTGCCTCGTACCGTCAGGGACGTCGTCTTCGTCGACGGCGTCCGCACCCCGTTCGGCAAGGCGGGCCCGAAGGGCATCTACCACGAGACCCGGGCCGACGATCTCGTCGTGAAGGCGATCCGGGAGCTGCTGCGCCGCAACCCGGACCTCGACCCCGCCCGCATCGACGAGGTCGCCCTCGCCGCGACCACGCAGATCGGCGACCAGGGCCTCACCCTCGGCCGCACGGCGGGCATCCTCGCCGGTCTGCCGACGAGCGTCCCCGGCTACTCGATCGACCGCATGTGCGCCGGCGCGATGACCGCCGTGACGGCCGTCGCGGGCGGCGTGTCCCTCGGTGCGTACGACATCGCCGTCGCCGGTGGCGTCGAGCACATGGGCCGCCACCCCATGGGCGAGGGCGTCGACCCCAACCCGCGCTTCGTCTCCGACAAGCTCGTCGACGAGTCCGCCCTCTTCATGGGCATGACCGCCGAGAACCTGCACGACCGCTACCCCGGCATCTCCAAGCAGCGCGCCGACGAGTACGCGGTGCGCTCGCAGGAGAAGGCCGCCAAGGCGTACGCGGACGGCAAGATCCAGGCCGACCTGGTGCCGGTGGCCGTGCGCCGTACGAACGCCGAGGCCGGCGAGACCGGCTGGGGCCTGGCCACCGCCGACGAGCCGATGCGCCCGGGTACGACCCTGGAGTCCCTCGCGGGCCTCAAGACGCCGTTCCGCCCGCACGGCCGCGTCACCGCCGGCAACGCCGCCGGTCTCAACGACGGCGCCACCGCGTCCCTGATCGCCGCCGAGGACGTCGCGCGCGAGCTCGGCCTCCCGGTCAAGATGCGCCTGGTCTCCTACGCCTTCGCGGGCGTCGAGCCCGAGGTCATGGGCATCGGCCCGGTCCCGGCGACCGAGAAGGCCCTCGCCAAGGCGGGCCTGTCGATCGACGACATCGGCCTGTTCGAGATCAACGAGGCCTTCGCCGTGCAGGTGCTGGCCATGCTCGACCACTTCGGCATCCCCGAGGACGACGCGCGGGTGAACCAGTACGGCGGCGCCATCGCCTTCGGTCACCCCCTCGCCTCCTCCGGCGTACGTCTGATGACGCAGCTGGCCCGGCAGTTCGAGGACCAGCCGCACGTCCGCTACGGCCTGACGAGCATGTGCGTCGGCTTCGGCATGGGCGGAACGGTCATCTGGGAGAACCCGCACTTCGACGGAGGCAACAAGTGAGCACCCCTACCTCTGAGCTCCTGAAGGGCGCGGCCGAGCTGTTCCCGGACGAGGTCGTCACCCAGGCGCACGTACGACACCTGGAACTCCCCGGCGGCGCGGGCAACTTCGCCCTCATCACCCTGGACAACGGCCTGGACCACACCAAGCCGACCACCTTCGGCCCCCAGTCGCTGGCGAACCTCGACGCCGCCGTCGACCAGGTCGAGAAGGAGGCCGCCGAGGGCACCGTCGTCGGCATCGGCATCACCGGCAAGCCGTTCATCTTCGCGGTCGGCGCCGACCTCAAGGGCGTGGAGCTGCTCAAGCGCCACGAGGACGCGCTCGCCATCGGCAAGGGCGGCCACGAGGTCTTCCGCCGCCTCTCGCACCTCGCGGTCCCCACCTTCGCGTACTACAACGGCGCGGCGATGGGCGGCGGCGTCGAGGTCGGCCTGCACTGCTCGTACCGCACGGTCTCCTCCTCGATCGCGGCGTTCTCGCTGCCCGAGGTATTCCTCGGCCTGGTCCCGGGCTGGGGCGGCTGCGCCCTCCTGCCCAACCTGATCGGCGCCGACAAGGCCGTCTCGGTCATCATCGAGAACTCGCTGAACCAGAACCGCCAGCTCAAGGCCGAGCAGGTCTACGAGCTGGGCATCGCCGACGCGATCTTCGAGGGCGCCGACTTCCTGGAGCAGTCGCTCATCTGGACCTCCGCGGTCCTGCGCGGCGAACTGCAGGTGCAGCGCCCGGAGATCGACCGCGGCGAGGCGTGGGACGCGGCCGTGGCCCGTGGCCGCTTCGTCGCCGACTCCAAGGTGCACGGCGCGGCCCCGGCCGCCTACCGCGCGCTGGACATCATCGAGGCCGCCAAGTCCGGTGACCTGTCCGCCGGCTTCGACGCCGAGGACCAGGCCCTCGCCGACCTGATCATGGGCGGCGAACTCCGCTCCGGCATCTACGCGTTCAACCTGGTCCAGAAGCGCGCCAAGCGCCCGGCCGGCGCCCCGGACAAGTCCCTGGCCCGCCCGGTCACCAAGGTCGGCGTCGTCGGCGCGGGCCTGATGGCCTCGCAGCTCGCCCTCCTCTTCCTGCGCCGTCTGGAGGTGCCGGTCGTCCTGACCGACATCGACCAGGAGCGCATCGACAAGGGCGTCGGCTACGTCCACACGGAGATCGAGAAGCTCCGCGGCAAGGGCCGCATCAACCAGGACAAGGCCAACCGCCTCAAGGCCCTGGTCACCGGTGTCCTGGACAAGGCCGAAGGCTTCGCCGACGCCGACTTCGTCATCGAAGCGGTCTTCGAGGAGATGTCGGTCAAGCAGCAGGTGTTCGCGGAGGTCGAGGCGGTCGCCCCCGCCCACGCCATCCTCGCCACGAACACCTCCTCCCTCTCCATCACCGAGATGGCGTCGAAGCTCCAGCACCCCGAGCGGGTCGTCGGCTTCCACTTCTTCAACCCGGTCGCGGTCCTCCCGCTGCTGGAGATCGTCCGCGGCGAGAAGACGGACGACGCGTCGCTGGCCACCGCCTTCGGTGTCGCCCGCAAGCTGAAGAAGTCGGCCGTCCTGGTCAAGGACGCCCCGGCGTTCGTCGTCAACCGCATCCTGACCCGTTTCATGGGCGAGATCCAGAACGTCATCGACGAGGGCACCCCGGTCGCCGTCGCCGAGAAGGCCGTCGAGCCCCTCGGTCTCCCGATGTCGCCGCTGGTCCTCCTGGAGCTGGTCGGCCCGGCCATCGGCCTGCACGTCTCGGAGACCCTGAACCGGGCCTTCCCGGACCGCTTCACGGTCTCGCCGAACCTGGCCGCCGTGGTCAAGGCCGGCAAGCGCGGCTTCTACGTCTACGACTCGGGCAAGCCCGAGCTGGACCCCGAGGTCGCCGCGCTCCTCAAGCAGGGCGACTCCGTCCTGACCGAGGAGCAGGTCCGCACCCGGGTCATGGACGCGGTCGCGCAGGAGATCCGCCTGATGCTCGACGAGGGCGTCGTGGCCGAGCCCCAGGACATCGACCTGTGCCTGATCACCGGCGCGGGCTGGCCCTTCCACCTGGGCGGCATCACGCCGTACCTGGACCGTGAGGGCTACTCGGAGCGCGCCACCGGCAGGAAGTTCCTGGCGCAGGGCGTGGCGAGCGTGCCCGCGTAGCGTTCGCGGGGGAAGGGGCCGCACCGGTGAACATCCGGTGCGGCCCCTTCGTCGTACGGCGGGGGCACCGCACGTGCGAGGCTGGGCCCATGACAGCTGTCCGGCCTCCGCAGTCCCTCCTCGTCGTCGACGCCGCCAACGTGGTCGGTTCGGTGCCCGACGGCTGGTGGAAGGACCGCCGCGGTGCGGCGGAGCGGTTGCGGGACCGGCTTCCCGCGTACGCCGCGGACGGGATCGCGGGGTGGCCGGGGCCCGTCGAGATCGTGCTGGTGGTGGAGGGTGCGGCCCGGGGCGTGGAGTCCGTGCCGGGGGTGCGGGTCGTGGCGGCGCCCGGGAGCGGGGACGACCGGATCGTGGAGGTCGTCGCGGGGCGCGACCCGGCGCAGGACTGCGTGGTCGTCACGGCGGACCGTGAGCTGAGGCGGCGGGTGGAGGCCCACGGGGCGCGGTGCGTGGGCCCGCGGACGGTAAGGGGGTAGCGGCCCCGGCGGCCCTGTACGGAACGGCGCGCGCCCGTCGTCGGGGCGAGGTTCACGCGTGCGTCACCCGGGGCCCGGTCCGGAGCGGCCCGGTCCGTCGGGGCGCGGCGCGTGCGTGCGGGCCGCTGCCCGGAGCTGCCCGGTCCGTCAGGATGCGTGGGGGCCGCTGCCCGGAGCGGCCCGGTCCGTCAGGGTGCGCGTGCGTGCGGGCCGCTGTCCGGCCCGGTCCGTCGAGGCGCATGCGTGGGGGGGGCCGCTGCCCGGAGCGGCCCGGTCCGTCAGGGCGTGTTCGCGCGTACGTAGATGACCGCGCCGTCGACCGTTCCGGCGCGTACGTACGACTCCTCCAGGACGCGCCGCAGCGTCGGCAGCCGTTCCGGGGCGTACGGCTTGCCCCGGGAGTCGTCGACGACGAGCGCCGGGGGGTGCGCGGCGAGTTCCGCGCGGAAGGTCGGCCAACTGCCTTCGACCCCGTACTCCTCCCCGACCAGGGAGCCGGTACTGCGCCCGCCGCTGAAGTTGGTCAGCAGGCCGGCGGTGAGGTAGCGGCTCGCGGGGGTGCGGTCGGCGAGCCAGTACGTCTCCGGGTGCATGCCCCAGATCAGCACGCGGTCGCCGGGGTCCGTGCGCGCACGGATGGTGTCCGCGAGGCGTCGGGCGTGGGCGAGTTCGGGCCGGGGAGCCAGGAAGCCCCAGGTCACGAACACCGCGCAGGCGAGGGCCATGAGAGCGAGGGCGGTGGCCGTCCAGCGGCGCGGCAGGACTTGCAGGGCGGCGGTGCCCAGCAGGACCAGGGGCGGCATGAGTTGCAGGTAGTAGTGCCCGAAGAAGTGGAAACCGGTCATGACGGCGACCGCCGACGCGGCGAGCCAGAGCCACAGGTCGGCGGTCGGGGCCTTCGGGCGGCGCAGGAGGGGGATCAGGAGGCCGAGGCCCGCGCCCGCCAGGATCGCCGCGTTGCCGAGCCCCCGGCCCAGGGCGTGCAGCCCGGAGCCGGAGAGGTCGGCGTACGAGCCCGAGCCGGTGACCACCCAGAACAGGAAACGCGAGGGCCCGGTGGTCAGTGCCACGGCGGCCACCGGCAGCGCGCATCCCGCGAGGGTACGGAGCAGGGCCCGGCCCCTGGTTCCGGCGGCCGTGGACCAGAGCAGCCACAGGACGGGGACGAGGACCGCGCCGCCCGTCTGCTTGGTCAGGAGGGCGGCGGCGACCGCCGCCCCGGCCGGGGCCCAGTACCCGCGGTCGGCGCACCACATCGCCAGCGCGGTGAACGGGAGCATGAACAGTCCGAAGGCCGCCGCCTGGGTGTCCTCCGGCGGCATGCCGACCGAGAGGAGTACGAAGCCCGCACCGGCCACCGCCCCGGCCCGGTCCCCCCAACGGCGGCGGGCCAGGGAGGCGAGGAGGGCGGCCGTGGCGAGGACGGCGAGAACCGCGAGGACCTTGAGCGGGACAAGGGTGTCGTCCCCGAAGAGGACGAAGGCCGCTTCGTACAGCCAGGGCAGGAAGGGGGGCTTGCGGTCGACGACCGTGTCGTAGAGCACTCCCCCGGAGGCGAGGAGGCGGGCCTGGGTCGCGAGAAAGCCTTCGTCCGGGTTCCACAGGGGGTGGAGGAAGGAGGGGAGGCGGGTGAGAGCTGCCAGGACGAGAAGGACGGGGAGCAGGCGCCGCCAGTAGGGCCCGGGGGTGGTGGGGGGCGTGTGGGGGGGCGTGTGGGGGGACGTGCCCGGAGACGTACGCGAGGGCGTGCAGGGGGGATCGGGCTGCTCGGCGGGCATGGGGGCAAAGTTATCGGGCGGCGGGGGGCGGGGCGGGAGCGGGGCGCTTCGTGAGGGGGCGGGCGGGGGCGCCTACCGCGGGCCGGGGAGTGCGGGCTCGTGGAGACGGGAGCGGGGGCGCGACCGGCGCGGCTCGTGAGGACCGCAGTCAGGGCGCGGCGGGGGCCCGGGGGATGCGGGCTCGTGAGGACCAGAGCCGGAGCACGACCGGCGCGGCTCGTGAGGACCGCAGTCAGGGCGCGGCGGGGGCCCAGGGGATGCGGGCTCGTGAGGACCAGAGCCGGAGCACGACCGGCGCGGCTCGTGAGGACCGCAGTCAGGGCGCGGCGGGGGCCCAGGGGATGCGGGCTCGTGAGGACCAGAGCCGGAGCACGACCGGCGCGGCTCGTGAGGACCGCAGTCAGGGCGCGGCGGGGGCCCAGGGGATGCGGGCTCGTGAGGACCAGAGCCGGAGCACGACCGGCGCGGCTCGTGAGGACCGCAGTCAGGGCGCGGCGAGGGCCCGGGGGATACGGCCTCGTGAGGACCAGAGCCGGAGCACGACCGGCGCGGCTCGTGAGGACCGCAGTCAGGGCGCGGCGAGGGCCCGGGGGATACGGCCTCGTGAGGACCAGAGCCGGAGCACGACCGGCGCGGCTCGTGAGGACCGCAGTCAGGGCGCGGCGGGGGCCCGGGGGATGCGGGCTCGTGAGGACCAGAGCCGGAGCACGACCGGCGCGGCTCGTGAGGACCGCAGTCGGGGCGCGGCGGGGGCCCGGGGGTGCGCCTCCGGTGGGGACTGCCCCCTTGCCCGCCCTCCCCCAAGCACTCGGCTTCGCTCGTGCAGCGGCACCTCCGCGCCCCCGGGGCGGCCCCGCCACCCGAGGGCGCTACCGGGGGCAGGGCCGGCTCCGCCGCTCGAAGGGGGCGACCGCGTGGGGTTATCGGGGATTTCGGGTGCCGTGGTCGAGCTTGCTGTGGCGTTTGCCGTAGACGAAGTACAGCACCACGCCCACCAGCATCCACGCCCCGAACCGCAACCACGTCTCGCCCGGCAGGTTCAGCATCAGCCAGAGGGAGGCGAGGACGGAGAGGGCGGGGATCAGCGGGACCAGCGGGGTGCGGAAGGAGCGCGGCAGGTCGGGGCGCTTGCGGCGCAGGATGACGACGCCGATCGCGACCACGACGAAGGCGAAGAGCGTGCCGATGTTGACGAGTTCGGCGAGTTCGTCGATGGAGGTGAAACCCGCGACGACGGCGACGAGGACGCCCAGCAGGATGGTCGAGCGGTACGGGGTGCCGAAGCGCGGGTGGACGTGCGAGAACGTCTTCGGGAGGAGGCCGTCACGGCTCATCGCGAAGAAGACCCGGGACTGGCCCAGCAGCAGGATCATGCAGACCGAGGTGAGGCCGACGGCCGCGCCGAAGCTGATCAGGCCCGCCCAGAAGGGGTGGCCGACCGATTTGAAGGCGTCGGCGAGCGGGGCGTTCGTCGACAGTTCGCTGTACTTCTGCATGCCGGTGACGACGACCGAGACCGCCACGTACAGCAGCGTGCAGATGATGAGGGAGCCGAGGATGCCGCGCGGCACGTCGCGCTGCGGGTTGCGGGTCTCCTCGGCGGCGGTGGCGACGATGTCGAAGCCGATGAACGCGAAGAAGACGACGGCCGCCGCGGTGAACACGCCCATCACGCCGAAGCTGGTCGGGGTGAAGCCGAAGAGGCTCTGGACCAGGGGGGCGGTCAGGCCGCTGCCGCCCTCGGCGTCCTGGGCGGGCGGGACGAAGGGCGTGTAGTTCGAGCCGGTGATGAAGAAGGCGCCGACGATGATGACCAGAAGCACGACGGTCACCTTGATGCCGACGACGATGCTGGTCACCCGCGAGGAAAGCTTCATTCCGGCGACCAGGATCGCGGTGAGGAGGAGTACCAGGACGCAGGCCAGCAGGTCGAAGCCGAACTTTCCGTCGTGGGTGCCGGAGAGGACGTCGGGGAGGTGGATGCCGGCCGTGTCCAGGAGCGAGCGCATGTAGCCCGACCAGCCGACCGCGACGACCGCGCAGCCGAGCGCCAGTTCCAGGACGAGGTCCCAGCCGATGATCCAGGCCGGCAGCTCACCGAGGGAGGCGTACGAGAACGTGTACGCGGATCCCGCGACCGGGACGGTCGAGGCGAACTCGGCGTAGCAGAGGGCCGCCAGGCCGCAGACGATGCCCGCGACGACGAAGGCGAGGGCGACGGAAGGGCCCGCGGTCTCCTTGGCGATCTTGCCGGTGAGGACGAAGATGCCGGTGCCGATGATGACGCCGACACCGAAGACCGTGAGGTCGAAGGCGGAGAGGGACTTCTTGAGCTCGTGCTCCGGCTCTTCGGTGTCCCGGATCGACTGCTCGACGGTCTTGGTGCGGAAGACGCCGTTCTGCCTCGTGCCCGCTGGTCCCTGGTGGTCCCTGGATCCTTGGTGTTCCGTGCTCACCGCAGCACCTCCGCCGGTCGGGTCGTCCCCACCTCCGTGTGGAGGGTCACCCGCAATCATCGTGATCATTCGTGCGGGTCCGCGACTGCGCGAACATGTTTTCACCCGATGGGGCGAAGGTGCGAAAAGGTCCGGGCCGGGGGTTTTTCCCCGGCCCGGACGCAGAAGGTGACAGCGGCGGTGCGTCAGTCGCGTGCGATCTCTGCCGTCGCGCTCTCCAGGCGGCCGTCGAGTTTCGCGACCAGGCCGGTGACCTGGCGGGCGATGTCCGGGGCGGTCAGCCCGATCTCGGCCATGACCTCCTTGCGGGAGGCGTGGTCCAGGAAGACCGGCGGGATGCCGAAGTCGCGGAGCGGAACGTCCACGTCCGCGTCGCGCAGGGCCTGTGCGACGGCGGAGCCGACGCCTCCGGCGCGGGAGTTGTCCTCGACGGTGACGACGACCCGGTGCTGCTCGGCGAGCGGGGCCATCGCCTCGTCGACCGGCTTGACCCAGCGGGGGTCGACGACGGTGGAGGAGATGCCCTGCGCGTCCAGCAGGTCGGCGATCTCCAGGCACATGGGCGCCAGGGCCCCGATCGACACGAGGAGGACGTCGGGGCGGGCCTCGTCGGCGGTGGGCCTGCGCAGGACGTCCATGCCGCCGACCTTGCCGACCGCCTTGACCGCCGGGCCGACCGCGCCCTTGGAGAAACGGACGACGGTCGGGGCGTCGTCGACCTGGACGGCCTCGCGGAGCTGGGCGCGGACCTGGTCGGCGTCGCGCGGGGCGGCGATCCGCAGGGTCGGCACGACCTGGAGGATCGACATGTCCCACATGCCGTTGTGCGAGGCGCCGTCGGTCCCGGTGACACCGGCCCGGTCCAGTACGAAGGTCACACCGCACTTGTGGAGGGCCACGTCCATGAGGACCTGGTCGAAGGCACGATTGAGGAATGTCGCATACACGGCGAAGACGGGGTGCAGGCCGCCCGTGGCGAGACCCGCCGCGGAGACGGCACCGTGCTGCTCGGCGATGCCCACGTCGTACACCCGGTCCGGGAACGCCTTGGCGAACCTGTCCAGGCCGACCGGCTGGAGCATGGCCGCGGTGATCGCGACGATGTCCTTGCGCTCCTTGCCGAGCTTGACCATCTCCTCGCCGAAGACCGAGGTCCAGTCGACGCCGGAGGAGGCGATCGGCAGGCCGGTGTCCGGGTGGATCTTGCCGACGGCGTGGAAGCGGTCGGCCTCGTCGGCGAGGGCGGGCTGGTAGCCGCGGCCCTTCTCGGTGAGGCAGTGCACGATGACCGGGCCGCCGAAGCGCTTGGCGCGCTGGAGGGCGGATTCGAGGGCTTCGATGTCGTGGCCGTCGATCGGGCCGACGTACTTGATGCCGAGGTCCTCGAACATGCCCTGCGGGGCGATGAAGTCCTTCAGGCCCTTCTTCGCGCCGTGCAGCGTCTCGTACAGCGGGCGGCCGACGACCGGGGTGCGCTCCAGGAGGTCCTTGCCCTTGGCGAGGAAGCGCTCGTAGCCGTCGGTGGTGCGCAGCGTGGCCAGATGGTTGGCGAGGCCGCCGATGGTGGGCGCGTAGGAGCGTTCGTTGTCGTTGACGACGATGACCAGCGGGCGGTCCTTGGCGACGGCGATGTTGTTCAGCGCCTCCCAGGCCATGCCGCCGGTCAGCGCGCCGTCGCCGATGACGGCGACGACCGCGTCGTCCTTGCCGAGCACCTGGTTGGCCTTGGCCAGGCCGTCGGCCCAGCCGAGGACGGTGGAGGCGTGGCTGTTCTCGATGATGTCGTGCTCGGACTCGGCACGCGCCGGGTAGCCGGAGAGGCCGCCCTTCATCTTGAGCCGGGTGAAGTCCTGACGGCCGGTGAGGAGCTTGTGCACGTAGCTCTGGTGGCCGGTGTCCCAGAGGACCTTGTCCTTCGGCGACTCGAAGACACGGTGCAGGGCGATGGTCAGCTCGACGACGCCCAGGTTCGGGCCCAGGTGTCCGCCGGTCTTGGACACCTCGTCGACGAGGAAGGTCCGGATCTCCGAAGCGAGCTGGTCGAGCTCCTCCGGGGTCAGCCGGTCCAGATCGCGCGGTCCCTTGATGCGGGTCAGCAGCGCCACCCGTGCCTCCTAGCGGTTGAACTGGCTTACGTGCACATCAAGTGCGTGGACGGTCGTGCCGATCTGCCGAGTCTAATGTTCCGCGCGCGGCGGCGGTCGGCGGGATGTGCGATGTACGTCACGCAAAGGGATGTACGGGCGCACAGATGTGCCCGGCACCGGTGATTCGCGGTGCCGGGCACGGGAGGTTCGGCGGCCGTACGGGGGGTACGGCCGCCGGGGTCAGGCGCGTCCTGCGGACTTCTGGGTGCGACGGGAGACCGAGTCGATGACCACTGCGGCGAGGAGGACCGCACCGGTGATCATGAACTGGATCTCGCTGGCCATGCCGAGCATGTTCAGACCCTGCTGGATGGACTGGATGACGATCATGCCGAGCAGTGCGGACCAGACCTTGCCCCGGCCTCCGAAGAGACTGGTGCCGCCGATGACGGCGGCGGCGATGACGAGCATCAGGGTGTTGCCCGCGCCGACGCTCTTGGTGGCGCCGCCGGAGAGGCTCGCCACGAAGAGGCCGCCGAAGGCGGCGAGCAGGCCGGACAGGCCGAAGACGGTGATCCGGATCCGGTCGACGCTGATGCCCGCGCGGCGGGCGGCCTCCGCGTTGCCGCCGACCGCGAAGACCTGCCGGCCGAACATGGTGCGCCGGGCCACGAAGTCCGCGATCAGCAGGACCGCCAGGAACAGGACGAGCGCGAGCGGCAGGCCACGGGCGCCCTGCGGCTCGTTCAGCACGTACGCGACGACCAGGCAGAGCACCGCGACGACGGCCGTACGGAGCACGATCTCACTGGTCGGGCGGGCGGGCAGGGCCGCGGCCCGGCGGCGCCTGCTGTCCAGGAACTGCGAGAGGCCGTAGATCAGGATCGCGGCGACGGCGAGGCCGTACGCGGCGAACTTGTCCTCGAAGTAGTAGCCCGTCAGGTTCTCGACCACGCTGCCGGTCGGGGTGTTGATCGAGCCTTCCTTGCCCATCAGCCAGATCTGGAGACCGCTCCAGCCGAGGAAACCGGCCAGGGTGACGACGAAGGCCGGCACTCCGATCTTGGCGAAGAAGAAGCCGTGCAGCAGGCCGAGGGCGAGGCCGGCGAGCAGCGCCACGGCGATGGCGAGCCAGCCGTTCCAGCCGTTGGAGACCTGGAGCACCGCCCATATCGCCGCGCCGACGCCCGCGACGGAACCGACCGAGAGGTCGATCTCGCCGAGGATCAGCACGAAGACGATGCCGACCGCCATGATGCCGAGCCCGGAGGTGTAGACGGCGATGTTGGCGAGGGAGCTGGCGGAGAGGAAGTTGCTGTTCTGGGTCTGGAAGACGACCGCGATGACAACCAGGCCCAGGAACACGGGCAGCGAGCCGAGCTCGCCGCCGCGCACCTTGCGGGTGAACTCCGTCAGGTAGCCCTTGAAGCCCTCTTCGCGGATCAGGAGACGGGGGTCGACGGCGGGAGCCGCGGGGGCTGCCGTGGCGTCCGGACCGGGCGCCGCGGCCGGGTCCGCGGACTTCTTCTCGGGGGTCTTGGCGAGGTCGCTCACTTCGCGTCCTCCTTCGCTGCCGTGGCCGTGGCCGAAGCCGTGGCGGTACGCGCCTTGCGGCGGGTCACGGCGTTGTCCGTGGCGCCGGTGATGGCGGAGATGATCACTTCGTGGGAGGTCGTCTTCACGTCGAAGACGCCGTTGTTGCGGCCGAGGCGCAGGACCGCCACCTTGTCCGCGACGGCGCGCACGTCCTCCATGTTGTGGCTGATGAGGATGACGCCGTGGCCGCGCTCGCGCAGCCGCTCGACCAGGTCGAGGACCTGAGCGGTCTGCTCGACGCCGAGGGCGGCGGTCGGCTCGTCGAGGATGACCACCTTGGGGTCGCCGACCAGGGCGCGCGCGATGGCGACGACCTGGCGCTGACCGCCGGAGAGCGAGGCGACCGGGATGCGGACGCTCGGAATGCGGATGGACAGGGTGTCCAGGAGTTCCTTGGCGCGCTTCTCCATCGCGATCTCGTCGAGGATCGAGCCCCGCCGGATCTCGCTGCCGAGGAAGAGGTTGGCGACGACGTCGAGGTTGTCGCAGAGCGCCAGGTCCTGGTAGACGGTGGCGATGCCGAGGTTCTGGGCGTCCTGCGGCCGGTTGACCTGCACCGGCTTCCCGTCCCACTCGATGGCGCCCTCGTCGATCGGGTGGACGCCCGAGATCGTCTTGACGAGGGTGGACTTGCCGGCGCCGTTGTCGCCGACGAGGGCGACCACCTCGCCGGGCTGGATCTCCAGGTCTACGTCGGTCAGCGCCTGGACGGCGCCGAACCGCTTGGAGACTCCGCGCAACGCCAGCACGGGCGTAGCGGACACGTGAATCATCTCCTTCGCCGCCTGACCGGCGGGGATGGTGGTGCATGGTGCACAAGGACTTGCGAGGAGGGGGCGGCGCCGGCGTCCCGCCCGTGCGGGGGCGGGAGGCCGGCGCCGACTGGGTACGGGAGGCCGGGGCCGCGGGGCCCGTCGGCGTCCGTACCGGGAGCGCGAGCTACTTGATGCCCGCCGCTTCACAGGCCGACTTGAAGTCGGCCGTGCAGATCTCGGACGCCTTGTAGACCTCGTCCTTGATGACGGTGCTCGCGATGTTGTCCTTGGTGACGACCTGCGCGTCGTACAGCTTGGACGGCGTGGCCTTGAACTCGCCGCTGATGCTGTCGACCTTGGTCGGCGCCAGGTCGTCGAACTTCTCGCCCTTGAGGATGCGCACCGCGATCTCGGCGGTGGTCTCGGCCTCCGGCTTGATCTGCTTGTAGATCGAGAAGGCCTGCTCGCCCGACAGGACGCGCTGGAGACCGGCGAGCTCGGCGTCCTGACCGCCGACCGGAACCTTGATGTTCTGCTTCTTCAGCGCGGTGATGATGCCGCCGGCCATGCCGTCGTTGGCCGAGTAGACGCCCTGGAAGCCGTCCTTGCCGAGGGAGTCGATGGCGGCGCCCATCTTCTTGTTCGCCTCGTCCGGGGACCAGTCCGGGATGTCCTGGGAGTAGACGATCTTCTTCGTCTCCTTCTTCAGGACGTCTTCGGCGCCCTTCTTGAAGAAGCCGGCGTTCGGGTCGGTCGGCGAGCCGTTGATCATGACGACGTTGGCGTCCTTGGCCTTGTCGCCCAGGGCCTTGACCAGGGCCTCGCCCTGGAGGTTGCCGATCTTCTCGTTGTCGTAGCTGACGTACGCGGAGATCGGGCCCTCGGCGAGACGGTCGTACGCGACGACCTTGACGCCCTGCTTGGCGGCGGTGGTGATCCAGGACTTGGTGGCGTTGAAGTCCACCGCGTCCAGGATGATCACCTTGACGCCCTGCGTGACGAGCGCGTCGAACTGCTTCTTCTGGGTCTCGATGTCCTGCGCGGCGTTGTTGTACTTGACCTCGCAGTCCGAGCAGAGCGCCTTGATCTTCTTTTCCATGATCGGGCGGTCGAAGGTCTCGTAGCGCGTGGTCTTGTTCTCCGGCAGCAGCAGACCGATGGTCTTGCCGAGGCCGCCGTCCTTGCCGCCACCGTCGGCCTTGTCGCCGTCGCCGGCCTTGCCGCAGGCGGAGAGCGAGACGGCCATGGAGATCGCGGCCGTGGCTATGACGACGCGACGCGTCATTGCGTTCATGTGGTGTGCCTCCCTGACGAGGCCGCGTCGTTGCGGCCGAGGTGTCTGGAAGTCAACTCGCGCGCCCCCGAGGCGTCAAGGAGTAAACCCTTAACGAGATGACAACGGTGCCATTCGTTATCTAAGTGAAGGCAGGCGCAGAATGTTGGTCCGCACCAAAGGAGTTGACCGACATCGAGGTGCCCAAGAGGGTCGAATCGCCCATTTCACTCAGCACGAGGGCGAGGGCGCCCAGTACCTCCGCGCGTCCGCCCAGCGCCCCGGGCAGCACCTTGAGCTGACGGGCCGCGCTGGGGATGGCGTAGCGGGAGACGGAGTCGCGGATCGGGCCGAGCACGAGTTCGCCCGCTTCGGCGAGGTCGCCGCCGAGGACGACCCGACTGGGATTGAGGAGGTTGCAGAGGTTGGCGACACCGCTGCCGACGTGGCGCCCCACGTCGGAGATCACCCGGCGGCAGCCGGGATCGCCCTCGCGGGCGAGCCGCACGACGCGCTCCATGGTGAGGTCGGGGCCGTGCGAGGGCATCAGGAGGGGAAGTACGTAGCGGGCCGCGGCGAAGGTCTCCAGGCAGCCCCGGTTGCCGCAGCGGCAGACCGGACCCGATTCGTCGAGCGTGATGTGGCCGATCTCGCCGGCCGTGCCGCCGGGCCCCCGGTAGACGCGGCCGTCGATGACGAGACCGGCGCCGACGCCGCTGGCGACCTTGATGTAGGCGAGGTCGCGCACGCCGCGGCCGGCGCCCCAGACCAGCTCGCCGAGCGCACCGAGGTTGGCGTCGTTGTCGACGTACACCGGGACGCCGAGGCGCCCGGACAGCTCCTCGCTCGGGTTGATGCCCTGCCAGCCCGGGAGGATGGCCGTGGAGCCGAGACGGCCGGATTCGACGTCGATGGGACCGGGAACGCCGAGCCCGACGCCAATGACCTTGTCCTGGCTGATGCCGGTGGCCCCCACCAGGCGTTTCACCAGCTGTTCCGCGCGGTCGAAGCCCTGGGCGGCGGAGGCGTCCACGTCCAGCGGCTCGGATTCCTCGGCGAGGACCTGATGGGCCAGGTTGCCCACGGCGACGCGCAGGTGCGTATGGCCGAAATCGACGCCGATGACGACGCCCGCGTCACCGCTGAGCGAGACGCTGCGGGCCCGCCGTCCGCCCGCCGAGGTGGGGGTGACCTCGACGGTCCCCCCGTCCTTCAGCTCGCGCACGATGTTGGAGACCGTGGCGGCGGAGAGCCCGGTGCTTCTGGCGATCTCGGCCTGGGTCAGCGAGCCGGCCATGCGCACCGCGCGCACCACCCGCTCAAGATTGGCCCGGTGCAGAGACGTCTGCGATCCCGGAGTCTCCATCGACTCATCCACTCCCGTTACCGGCGTACGGCACGACGGCCGTCCGCTCCGGGGCCCCGGCTGCGCGGCCCCGCCGTTCTTCCAACATGTGAACCCTAAGCAGAGTCTTAGAGGCCTGCTTCCGTCAAGGCCTTGAGCGTAGAGGTACGAGAACGCGCCAAAGCGCCCGTCGGCCATGGCCGACGGGCGCTTCGTACCGCGGGAAAGCTTCCGCGGAATCGTTACTTGACGGAGCCGGCCGTCAGGCCGGACACCACGTGCCGCTCGATGAACGCGAACAGGATGACCACCGGCACGATCGCCACCACGGACGCGGCGAAGATGTAGTTCCACTGGACGGTGTAGGCGCCGACGAAGTTGTTGATGCCGACCGTCAACGGCTGGCTCTCCGGCTGGGTGGTCAGGGTCAGCCCCATCGCGAACTCGTTCCATGACGTGATGAACGTGAAGATCAGGGCGGTCACCACCCCCGGCAGCGCCAACGGCAGGGTGACCCGGATCATCGCGCCGAACCGGCTGGTGCCGTCCACCATCGCCGCCTCCTCCAGCTCGGCCGGGATCGATCCGATGTACGCGGTCAGGATCCACACCGCGAACGCGAGGTTGAAGGCCGCGTTCGTGATGATCAGCGTCCAGATCGAGTTGAGCATGCCCAGCTGGTAGAACTCGCGGTACAGGCCGACGAGCAGCGCGGTCGGCTGGAACATCTGCGTGACCAGGACCAGCAGCAGGAAGACCTTGCGGCCGCGGAACTTCATCCGGGCCGTGTAGTACGCGGCGGGCAGGGCCACCAGCAGGACCAGCAGCGTCGACCCGCCGGCCACCAGCAGCGACACCTGGAGGTTCTGCCCGAGCGTGGATTCCTTCCACACGTCGATGAAGTTCGACCACTCGAAGCTGCTCGGCAGGTAGGTGCGGTCGCGCAGCTCCTCCCGGGGCCGCAGCGCGGTGATGACCATTTCCAGGTACGGGGCGAGGAAGAGCGCGGCGAGGCCCCACGCCACCGCAGCGATCAGCAGGGTGCGCGGGCGGAAGGCGCGCTTGGGGGTCTTGGGCGAGGGCCCCGTCGTCCTCGGCCGGGCGGCCGTAGCGGTGGCCATCAGTCCTCCTCGTTCCAGCGGCTGACCTTCAGGAAGATCAGGACGAGCACCACGACCAGCACGAAGTTGACGACCGACATGGCCGCCGACTCGCCGATGTCGGTCTCCTTCAGCGTGTACATGAACACCATCGAGGTGGAGGTGTCGTTGCCCGGCCCGCCCTTGGTCATGGCGTAGATGATCGGGAAGGAGTTGAAGACGTTGATGAGGTTGATCACCAGGCCGATCAGGAACGCCGGGCGCAGCATCGGCAGCGTGATGTGCCGGTACGTCTGCCAGGTCCCCGCGCCGTCGATGCGCGACGCCTCGTACACCTCGCCCGGGATGGTCTGGAGTCCGGCCAGCAGGGTGTACGTGGTGAACGGCAGCGACACGAAGACGGCGACCGCCATCATCCACGGCCAGGCGGTTTCCGAACGCCCCAGCCAGTCCTCGGACTTGTCGATCAATCCGAGGTCCAGCATCAGCGTGTTGAGGACGCCCGCCGTCTGGTTGAGCATCCACTTGAAACCGATGGCGGTCATCAGCACGGAAGCGGCCCAGGGGGCGATGAGCGCCCAGCGGGTGACGGTGCGGCCGGGGAACTTCTGGTTGAACAACTGGGCGAGGGCCAGCGAGATCAGCATCGTGAAGACCACGACGACGACCGTCCAGATCACCGTCCACATCAGGACGGAGGCCAGGTCGGTCTCCCCGAAGAGCTTGGTGTACTTGTCCGTTCCGGCGCTGCCGCGCACCTTGCCGGAGCTGGAGACTCTGAGGAACGAGGTGCGGATCAGCTCGACGACCGGCCATACGACCACGAAGAGGATGAGCAGGATGACGGGCGCGATCCAGGGCAGCGGGCCGAGCCTGGCCAGACCGCTGCGGCGGCTCACCGGCCTGGGGGCGCGCCCGCCCCGTCCCCCGCCGGTCTCGGCGGGGGACGGAGGGGCCTTGAGTGACACGATTTCTCCTGGGCGGGTACGAGGCGAACGGTCCGGACCAGCGCGTTACTCGGCGGCGGCCGCGTCCTCGGCCTTCTTCTGGAGGTCGTCCAGGACGGCCTTCGGGTCCTCGTCCTTGCTCGCCGCCTTGCCGCCGGACTTCTTGATCTCGGCGGAGATGACGTCCCAGGCGGTGTCGTTGACCGGGTAGAACTTCGCGGTGGGCAGCGCCTCAAAGAAGGGCTTCAGGGAGGCGTGCTTGGGGTTGGCCTGCATCTCGGCGACGGCGTCCGTGGTGACGGGCATGAAGTTGTACATCTCGGCGAACGCCACCAGGTTCTTCTTGGTGTACGTGAAGTCGAGGAACTTCTTCACGGCGTCCTTGTCGGCCTTGCCGTCCTTGAAGGCCATCGTCCAGTCGGCCACGCCGAGGGTGCTCTCCAGCGGGCCCGTCTTGCCGGGGATCTTGGCGACGCCGTACTCGACCTTGCCGTCCTCGGCCATCTTGACGACGCTCGGGTGGCCGTTCATCATGCCGACCTTGCCGGCGGCGAAGTCGGCGAAGGCCGTCTTGCGGTCGGTGGAGGCGGGGTTGGGGTAGGTGAGGCCGGGCTTGACCAGGTTGTCCTGGAGCCACTTGAAGGTCTCGACGTTCGGGGCGCTGTTGAGCGTGTACTTGCCTGCGGCGTCGGTGTAGCCGCCGCCGTTGCCCATCTCCCACATCAGGGTCTCGCCCTGGGCCTCCTCGGGGCCGAGCGGGAGGGCGTAGGGGGTGTCCGCGGCCTTCTTCTCGGAGATCTTCTTGGCGGCGTCGGCGACCTCGGCCCAGGTGGTCGGCGCCTTGTCGACCCCGGCGGCCGAGAAGACCTTCTTGTTGTAGAAGAGCACCCGACTGGAGGACACCCACGGGATGCCGTACGCGGCGCCCTTGGCCTCGCCCGCCTTGGCGAACGCGGGGACGATGTTGGCCTTGGTGGCGGGCGACAGCACGTCGTCGACCTTGTGGAGCAGGTCGTCGGCGACCTTGTCCGCGTAGCCGCCGGTCTGGAGGACGTCGGGGTAGTTGTCCGTCTGGATCATGTTCTTGACGGACTTGTCGATGTCGTTCCAGTTGATGATCTGGAGGTCGACCTTGTAGCCGGAGTTGGCGGCCTCGAAGTCCTTGGCGACCTTCTCCCAGAAGATCTTCGAGGCGTTGGAGGCCTTGTCGCCGTAGTCGGCGGCGACGACCTTGATCGTCTTGCTCTTGCCTTCGCCGCCACCCTCGTCGCCGCCGCCGCAGGCGCTGAGTCCCAGTGCCATCACCAGCGTTGCCGCTCCGGTGGCTACTACGCGATTCCTCATACTGTCCAACCCTTCGACATCAGCGTCGACTTGCAGTTTCTTCCCGGGGTCGGCCCCGGACCCGTCGGCCGGGTGATGATCTCCCCGCAGCGCCGTGGCGCAGACACTACTCACGCTGCGCGACGGCGCAACAGGCCTAGACCACTTTCGTGTCCAAGCCGAAATGAGGCTTCAAAAAGGTTCCTTCGCAAGTCACTTGGACGACACCCGGACGCCGCGCGCGGATGCCGCCGCAAGCGGGTTCGGACGTGCTACTTGAGCGCGCCGGCGGTGAGTCCCGCCTGCACCTGGCGCTGGAAGACCGCGTACACGACGAGCACCGGCACCATGGCGATGGTCAGCCCGGCGAAGAGCGCGCCCCAGTCGCCGCGGTAGCCCTGCGCGACGGCGAGCGAGGCGAGGCCCTGGGGCAGTACGTAACTGGTCTCGTTCTCGTTGTTGAGCAGCAGCGGCAGCAGGTACTGGTTCCACTGCCCCAGGAAGTTGAAGATGCCGATGCTGACCAGGCCGGGCTTGGCCATCGGCAGCATGATCTGGAAGAACGTACGGGTGTGCGACGCACCGTCCACCATGGCGGCCTCCTGGACGCCGGTGGGCAGCGTACGGAAGAAGGAGGTCAGGAAGAAGGTGGTGAACGGCAGCGAGTAGGCGATGTACGCGACGATCAGCCCCGCCCGGGTGTCCAGCAGCCCGAAGTTCTCCATGACGGCGAACAGCGGGACGAGCGCGAGGATGACGGGGAACATCATGCCGCCGGCGAACAGCAGGAAGACGAACCTGTTGCCGGGGAAGGTGAAGCGGGCTATCACGTACGCGGCCATCGATCCGAGCAGCATCGTGCCGGTGAGCGAACCCGCGAGGATGATCAGCGAGTTGACGGCGTACTGCCCGATGTGCGCCTGGGTCCAGGCGTTGGCGAAGTTCTGCCAGTGCGGCGAGGAGGGCAGCCCCATGGGGTCGCCGAGGATGTCGCCGGAGGTGCGCAGGGCGGTGATCGCGACCCAGATCAGCGGCCCGGCCGCCATCACGGCCCACAGGACGAGGAAGGCGTGCGAGAAGACGTTGAGGGCGGCGCCGCCCTCCCTGACCCGGCCCGCGCCGCCCCGGCTCCCAGGAGCCCCGGTGCGTCCGCTCTTGCTGAGTGTGCTCATCGTGCGTCTCTCCCACGCTCTCAGTATTCGATCCGGTCGCGGTCCCCGACCCGCATGACGATCAGGGAGAACACCACGCTGAGCAGGAGAAGCACCACGCCGATGGCGGTGGCGTAACCGAACTGCCCCTCCCGGAAGCGTTCGTAGAGGAAGACCGGGGTCACCTTCATGGCGTGCGGGGGCATCATCACCAGCACGATCGCGAAGGAGTCCAGGGCCTGGATGCCCATGTAGATCCAGCCGGTGCGCACGGTGTCCCGGATCAGCGGGAGGGTGACCCGGAAGAACGTGGTTCCGCGGCCCGCTCCGTCGAGCAGCGCCGCCTCGTGGATGTCCTTGGGGATCGCGCCCATCGCGGCCGAGAAGAGCACCACGTAGAAGCCGACGAAGCTCCAGCAGATGACGGTGAGCGTGGCGATCAGGGCGAGACCGTACTCGCCGCCGAGCCAGGCGGGGCCTTCGATGCCGACGGAGTTCAGACCGCCGTTGATCAGACCGGCGTTGGTGTTGAAGACCCGCCCCCACACCACGGCGATGATGGCGACGGAGAGGACCTGCGGGAAGAAGTAGACGATCTTGTACAGCGAGGAGCCCGCGACGCCCGCGATGGCCCGGCCCCTTCGGTGCCTGCCGCCCGCGGTGATCATGTACGCGAAGAACATGCCGAGTACGAGGGTGACGACAGGGGCGAGGATCAGCAGGGTCAGGCTGGTGGTCGTGGAGTCCCAGAACCGCTCGTCGTTCCACATCTTGACGAAGTTGTCGAAGCCGATGAAGTTGGCCACCGGCCCGCCCGACCAGTCGGTGAACGCGTAGTAGATCGCCTGGAGGAACGGGGAGACGACGAACACCGCGTAGAAGGCCAGCGGGATCGCGAGGAATCCCGCGACGAACCGGTACTTGTCCAGCGTGCGGTACCTGCGGTCGTAGCGCACGCTCTCCGGGGTGAACCGGGGCGGCAGGACGACCGCCGCGAGGAACAACAGCCGATGGGCCGGCCTGGCCGCCCGTTTGTCCGTACTCACGTCAGTGCTCACGCCGCTCCGATTCCGCCCGTTCCCACACGTACGAGGACGCGCGCCCCGCGCTCGCGAGGGCGCGCGTCACGCGCCGCACTCGTCTTGTCTCAGACCTTTTTGATCTTGGTGATGTCGGGGTCCTTGGCCACCCGGTCCGCGGCCTTCTGCATGGTGTCGAGGGCCTGGGTGGTCGACATGTCGCCGGTCATGAAGCGGCCCATCACCGTGTTGTAGTCCTCGGTGAACAGCTCGCCGTACCACTCCTTGAAGAAGGGGATGACGATGTTGTCGCCGGCCGCCGTGATGGCCTTCTGCGCGCTGTCGGTGCCGGGCGGCAGCTGCATTCCGTCGATCGCGCCCTTGAGCGCGGGGATGCCGCCGGTCTCCTTGAAGAGGTTCACGGACGCCTCCTTGCTGTACATCATCCGCATCCACTCCAGCCCGCCCCGCACGTTCGTGGCCTGGGCGGGGACGATGAAGGGCTCACCGGGCGGCGAGTAGAGCGTGCCGAAGGGCAGCTTGTCCGCCGACGAGAGCGAGGGGGTGGCGCCGACCGTCATGCCGAAGCCCTTGGGCGTGGTGTCCTTGGCCTCGTTCTCGACCCAGGAACCGTTGGGGACGAAGACGCACTTGCCCTTGGTCCAGGCCGTCTGCATCTCGGTGTGCCCCTGCGGGCCGTCGAAGCCGGTCAGGACGTACTTCTTGGCGACGAGTTCCTCGAAGGCCTCGAAGACGGACTTCACTGCGTCGTGCTTCCAGGCGCTCGGCTCCAGGTAGTCCATCGCCTCCACGACCTCGCGGCCGCCGGCCTGGGCGAACATCGCGTACATGGAGAAGAGCATGTAGCGGGGGTGCCCGCCGGGGTAGCTCCAGCCGTGGATGCCCTTGTCCTTCGCCTTCTTGCAGACGGCGAGCATCTCGTCCCAGGTCTTCGGGTACTCGGCCTCCAGCGTCTCCTTCAGCATCCGCTGCGAGTACCAGTTGCCGTACACCGTCATGGCGATGTTGAGCTGGTAGCAGCCGTCGGTGCCGAAGGCGCCCATCGACTGCATCGCCGGGTAGAGGCTGTCGCGCACCTTGACCGCGGGGTCGTCCCAGGAGGGCGCGTCGAGCATCTCCGTGAAGTCGGCGACCTGCTTGTTGGTGACGAGCTTGCCGATGTTCATCTGGTCGGCGCCGGAGTTGTTGACGACGTCCGCCGAGGGCTTGCCGCGGACGATCTTCGGCTGGAGCTGGGTGGCGATCTTCTCCGTGGCCTTCTGGTCGACCTCGGCCTTGGGGTAGGCCTTGCCGTACATGTCGGTGACGAACTGGGCGTACCTGTCCTTGTAGCCGCCGTTGAAGATGTACACCGACAGCGCGGCGTCCTCCTTCACCCCGAGCGGGTTCTTGTCGGACTTGGTGCCCTTCTCGGCCTTCTTCTCACCGCCGCCACCGCTGGCGCAGGAGCTCAGGGCGCCGACCGCGGGCAGTGCGAACAGGCCCGCGGCGGCCGTCCTCTTCAGTACGTCACGACGGTTGACGTGGGTGGGTCCCATGCTCAAGTCCTCGCTCTCTTCAGGACTCAGGCGGTGTGCCGGTGTCACCTCGACCGAATGCGACTCGGAACAAGGACCCCGTCACCGCGATCGGATGACTCGAATCTTCGTTGCTCCGGCCGGATGCGCGGGAGACGCGAAGGGGCGTGTCGACATGCCCCGGCGCCCCCCGTCTCCCCTGGTCCGGAACCGGTTTCCCGGGCGGTGCGGACGCCGATAGGTATAGTCCACTTGCCGTCAACTCGGCAAGATCGAAGCCGGGTTGGCGGGCCTTCTTTCCCTAGTTGAGACCTCTGAGGGCGCAGCTCACCCATTTGCTCCACCGACGCCCCTCCCATCTCCTTGACAGCATCGGCCACTTGACTCCCTACTGGTGGTACGTACGCCTCTGACAACGTTGTCCAGGGAGAGGAACCACCCGGGATGCAGTCCACATCCAGACGTGGCGGGGGCGCTTCGGCGACCTTCGCGGGCCTGCTGGCCGCCGCCCTCGCGGTCGCCCTGCTGGCCCCGTCCGCCGCGGCCCAGCCGATCCTGCCACTCCAACCCGACCCCGCGGAGAGGGGGTTCAGCTCCTCCTTCGAAGCGGACGACCCCGCCCCCGCGTGGCGCAACACCGTGGAAGCGGACGCACAGGGGCGGCCGAAGACCTCCGGCGTCGACGGCGGCGACACGGAGGGCATTCCCGGCAACGTCACCGACCACGTCACCGCGCTGCGCGCCAGCGCCGAGAACCAGGCGGGCGGCGAGGTCAAGGAGAACCTGGTCGACATCACGCCGGGCAGCAAGTGGCTGACCTTCCTGCCGGTGGGCTGGGTCGAGTTCGACCTGGACGAGCCCGTCAAGGTCGTGTCGTACGCGCTGACTTCGGCCAACGACGCCGCCGAACGCGATCCGAAGGACTGGAATCTCCTGGGGTCCGCGGACGGCACGACGTGGAAGACCCTCGACACCCGCAAGGACGAGTCCTTCGCCTCCCGCTTCCAGACGAAGACGTACGGCTTCGCGAACGACACCGCGTACCGGCACTACCGCCTGGAGATCACCCGCAACGCCGGCGCACCGCTGCTCCAGCTCGCCGACGTCCAGTTCTCGAACGGCGACACCTCCACTCCGGTCCCCGAGCAGATGCGCAGCCAGATCGACCGCGGGCCCTCGGGCTCCCCCACCGCCAAGTCGGGCGCGGGCTTCACGGGGAAGCGGGCGCTGCGGTACGCGGGCACGCACAAGGCGGACGGCCGGGCGTACTCGTACAACAAGGTCTTCGACGTGCACACGCGCGTCGGCCGGGACACCGAACTGTCCTATCGGGTCTTCCCGTCGCTGCCGACGGACGAGAAGGGCGCGGACCTCAACTATCCGTCCACGTACGTGTCGGTGGACCTGGCCTTCACGGACGGCACCTATCTGAGCGACCTGCGCGCCCTCGACCAGCACGGCGCGGTGGTGTCGCCGCAGGGCCAGGGGGCGTCCAAGACGCTGTACGCGAACCAGTGGAACCACAAGGCCTCGCGGATCGGCGCGGTGGCGGCCGGCAAGACGGTGGACCGGATCCTGGTGGCGTACGACAACCCGAGGGGCCCGGCGAAGTTCCGCGGCTGGATCGACGACGTACGGATCGAGCGGAAGCCGCCGGAGAAGCGGCACGCGCGGCTGTCCGACTACGCGAGCACGACGCGGGGCACGAACTCAAGCGGCGCGTACTCGCGCGGCAACAACATCCCGGCGACCGCCGTGCCGCACGGCTTCAACTTCTGGACTCCGGTGACCAACGCGGGCTCCACCAGCTGGCTCTACGACTACGCGCGCGGGAACAACGCCGACAACCTGCCCACCCTCCAGGCGTTCAGCGCGAGCCACGAGCCGAGCCCGTGGATGGGCGACCGGCAGACCTTCCAGGTGATGCCGTCGGCCGCGGCCGGCACCCCGGACGCCTCCCGCACGGCCCGTGCACTGCCCTTCCGGCACGAGAGAGAGACCGCGAAGCCGCACTACTACGGGGTGACCTTCGAGAACGGTCTGCGCGCCGAGATGACGCCGACCGACCACGCGGCGATGATGCGCTTCACCTATCCGGGTGAGGACGCGAGCATCGTCTTCGACAACGTCTCCAACGACGGCGGGCTCACCCTCGATCCGGGTACCAGTTCCTTCACCGGCTTCTCCGACGTCAAGAGCGGCCTGTCCACCGGCGCCACCAGGCTCTTCGTGTACGGCGTCTTCGACGCGCCGGTGACCGCGAGCGGAAAGCTGAGCGGCGGCGGGGGCGACGACGTGACGGGCTACCTCCGCTTCGAGCCCTCCGCGCGGAAGCAGGTGACGCTCCGCCTCGCCACGTCGCTGATCAGCGTGGACCAGGCCAAGCGGAACCTGGCCGACGAGATCCCGGCCGGCTCCCGCTTCGAGCGCGTCCGGGACCGCGCGCAGGACGCCTGGGACGACCTCCTGGGCCGGGTGCGGGTCGAGGGAGCGAGCCACGACCAGCTGACCACCCTCTACTCCAGTCTCTACCGGCTGTACCTGTACCCGAACTCCGGCCACGAGAAGGTCGGTTCGAAGACCAGGTACGCCAGCCCCTTCTCCCCGCAGACCGGCCCGGACACCCCCACCCACACCGGCGCGAAGATCGTCGACGGGGAGGTCTACGTCAACAACGGGTTCTGGGACACCTACCGGACGACGTGGCCCGCGTACTCCTTCCTCACGCCGAAGAAGGCGGGGAAGCTGGTCGACGGGTTCGTGCAGCAGTACAAGGACGGCGGCTGGATCTCCCGCTGGTCCTCGCCCGGTTACGCGGACCTGATGACCGGCACCTCCTCGGACGTCGCGTTCGCCGACGCGTACGTCAAGGGCGTCGACTTCGACGCGTCGGCCGCCTACGAGGCCGCGCTCAAGAACGCCACCGTCGTGCCGCCCTTCTCCGGCGTCGGCCGCAAGGGCATGGACACCTCCCCGTTCCTGGGTTACGCCTCCACGAAGACCCATGAGGGCCTGTCCTGGTCGCTGGAGGGCTACCTGAACGACTACGGCCTGGCGAAGATGGGCGAGGCGCTCTTCAAGAGGACGAAGAAGGCCCGGTACCGGGAGGAGTCCGCGTACTTCCTCAACCGGGCCCGCAATTACGTGCAGTTGTTCGACGCGAAGGCGGGCTTCTTCCAGGGCCGGGACCTCAAGGGCGACTGGCGCGTCCCCTCGGAGAAGTACGACCCGCGCGTCTGGGGCCACGACTACACCGAGACCAACGGCTGGGGCTACGCGTTCACCGCACCGCAGGACAGCCGCGGCCTCGCCAACCTGTACGGAGGACGCCCCGGCCTCGGCAAGAAGCTGGACACCTATTTCGCCACCCCGGAGACCGCCTCGCCCGAGTTCACCGGTTCGTACGGCAGCGTCATCCACGAGATGACGGAGGCGCGGGACGTACGGATGGGCATGTACGGCCACTCCAACCAGGTCGCCCACCACGCCACGTACATGTACAACGCGGCCTCCCAGCCCTGGAAGACCCAGGCCAAGGTCCGCGAGGTGCTGGCCCGCCTGTACACCGGCAGCGAGATCGGCCAGGGCTACCACGGGGACGAGGACAACGGAGAGCAGTCCGCCTGGTACCTCTTCTCGGCGCTCGGCTTCTACCCGCTGGTGATGGGCAGCGGCGAGTACGCGGTGGGCTCCCCGCTGTTCACCAAGGCCACCGTCCGCATGGAGAACGGCCGGACGCTGACCGTCCGCGCCCCGAAGAACAGTGCCAAGAACATCTACGTCCAGGGCCTCAAGGTCAACGGCAAGCGGTGGGACTCCACCGCGCTCCCGCACGACCTGCTCGCCCGCGGCGGCACCCTCGACTTCGAGATGGGCGCAGCCCCGTCCGCCTGGGGCTCGGGCCCGGACGCCGCTCCGGTCTCCGTCACCCAGGACAACGAGGTGCCGAACCCGCGCCGGGACGCCCTCACCGGGCCCGGCCCGCTCTTCGACGACACCTCCGCCACTGCGGCCCGGCCGGCGACGCTCACGGACCTCCCGGTGGCCGCCCCGACCCGCGCCCTCCAGTACACGCTCACCTCGGCCGACCGCGCGACCGCCCCGGCGGGATGGGTGCTTGAGGGCTCCCGGGACGGCACGACGTGGGAGGTTCTGGACGAGCGCCTGAAGGAGACGTTCACCTGGGACCGGCAGACCCGCGTCTTCACGGTCCGCCAGCCCGGGACGTACCGCCACTACCGCCTGGTGACGACCGGCCCCGCGACGTTGTCGGAGGTGGAACTCCTGTCGTGAGCCGCGGGCTCCTGCCGGGAGCCCGGCGCAGTCGCACGCGGCGCCCATGACGACGGGCCGCACCCCGAGGGGTGCGGCCCGTCGACGTACTCCGGTCGCTGCTAGCTGCGGATCAGGCTGCGCAGCACGTACTGGAGGATGCCGCCGTTGCGGTAGTAGTCCGCCTCGCCGGGGGTGTCGATGCGCAGCTTCGCGTCGAACTCGACACTGTCACCATCAGCGTCTCCGCCGCGGGCGGCCTTGACCTTGAGGGTCTCCGGGATGCCGCCGTCGTTGAGACCGGTGACGCCCGTGATGGAGAAGGTCTCCTCGCCGGTCAGGCCCAGGGACTCGGCCGAGGCGCCCTCCGGGTACTGGAGCGGCAGGACGCCCATGCCGATGAGGTTCGAGCGGTGGATGCGCTCGTAGGACTCGGCGATGACGGCCTTGACGCCGAGGAGCGCGGTGCCCTTGGCGGCCCAGTCGCGGGACGAGCCCGAGCCGTACTCCTTGCCCGCCAGGATGACCAGCGGAGTGCCGGCGGCCTGGTAGTTCTGCGAGGCGTCGTAGATGTACGAGACCGGCGCGTCGGGCTGGGTGAAGTCGCGGGTGAAGCCGCCCTCGGTGCCCGGCGCGATTTGGTTGCGCAGGCGGATGTTGGCGAACGTGCCTCGGATCATGACCTCGTGGTTGCCTCGGCGCGAGCCGTACGAGTTGAACTCGCGGCGCTCGACGCCGTGCTCGGTGAGGTACTGGCCGGCCGGGGTGTCGGCCTTGATCGCACCGGCCGGGGAGATGTGGTCGGTGGTGACCGAGTCGCCCAGCTTGGCCAGGACGCGGGCGCCGGCGATGTCCTCGACCGGGGTCGTCTCCATCGTCATGCCCTCGAAGTACGGGGGCTTGCGCACGTAGGTGGACTCGTTGTCCCACTCGAAGGTGTTGCCGGTGGGGATCGAGAGGGCCTGCCACTGGGCGTCGCCCGCGAAGACGTCCTGGTAGGACTTGTTGAACATGTCCTCGCCGATGGAGTTGGCGACGACGTCGTTGACCTCGGCCTCGGTCGGCCAGATGTCGGCGAGGAAGACCGGCTTGCCGTTCTGGTCGGTGCCGAGGGCTTCCGTGGTGATGTCGACCTTCATCGAACCGGCGATCGCGTACGCGACGACCAGCGGCGGGGAGGCCAGGTAGTTCATCTTGACGTCGGGGTTGATGCGGCCCTCGAAGTTCCGGTTGCCGGAGAGGACCGACGTGACCGCGAGGTCGTTGTCGTTGACTGCCTTGGAGACCTCCTCGGGCAGCGGGCCCGAGTTGCCGATGCAGGTGGTGCAGCCGTAACCGACCAGGTTGAAGCCGACCTTGTCGAGGTAGGGGGTGAGCCCCGCCTTGTCGAAGTAGTCGGTGACGACCTTGGAGCCCGGGGCGAGGGTGGTCTTGACCCACGGCTTGCGGGTCAGGCCCTTCTCGACGGCCTTCTTCGCGACGAGCGCGGCGGCGACCATCACGTACGGGTTGGAGGTGTTGGTGCAGGAGGTGATGGCCGCGACCGTCACCGCGCCGTGGTCCAGCTCGTACGTGGAGCCGTCGGCGGCGGTCACGGTGACCGGGTTGGACGGTACGGAGGCACCGGTGGAGGAGGCGTGCTCGGGCGCGCCGGCGCCGTTGTCGTCGCTGCCGTAGGCCGGGGCGTCACTGGCCGGGAAGGACTCGTCGCTGGCCTCGTCGACCGGGGAGCCCTGCGCCTTGGTCGGCTGCGGGACGGGCGCGTCGACGTAGTTGAGGACGTCCACGGCGAACTGCTCGGCGGCGTTGGCGAGGACGATGCGGTCCTGCGGGCGCTTGGGTCCGGCGATGGAGGGGACGACCGTGGAGAGGTCGAGCTCCAGCTTCTCGGAGAAGTCCGGCTCGGCGGCCGGGTCCAGCCACAGGCCCTGCTCCTTGGCGTACGCCTCGACGAGCGCGACCTGCTGCTTGTCGCGGCCGGTCAGACGCAGGTACTTCAGCGTCTCGTCGTCGATCGGGAAGATCGCGGCGGTGGAGCCGAACTCCGGCGACATGTTGCCGATGGTGGCGCGGTTGGCGAGCGAGGTGGCGGCGACGCCCTCGCCGTAGAACTCGACGAACTTGCCGACGACGCCGTGCTTGCGCAGCATCTCGGTGATCGTGAGGACCAGGTCGGTGGCGGTGGTGCCGGCCGGGAGCTCGCCGGTCAGCTTGAAGCCGACGACGCGCGGAATGAGCATGGAGACCGGCTGGCCGAGCATCGCGGCCTCGGCCTCGATGCCGCCGACGCCCCAGCCCAGCACGCCCAGGCCGTTGACCATGGTGGTGTGCGAGTCGGTGCCGACGAGGGTGTCGGGGTACGCCTGGCCGTTACGGACCATGACCGTGCGGGCGAGGTGCTCGATGTTGACCTGGTGGACGATGCCGGTGCCCGGGGGGACGACCTTGAACTCGTCGAAGGCGGTCTGACCCCAGCGCAGGAACTGGTAGCGCTCCTTGTTGCGGCCGTACTCCAGCTCCACGTTCTGCTGGAAGGCGTTGGCGGTGCCGAACTTGTCGGCGATGACGGAGTGGTCGATGACCAGCTCGGCCGGGGCCAGCGGGTTGATCTTCGCCGGGTCGCCGCCCAGCTCCTTCACGGCCTCACGCATGGTGGCGAGGTCCACGACGCAGGGCACGCCGGTGAAGTCCTGCATGATCACGCGGGCCGGCGTGAACTGGATCTCCTGGCTGGGCTGGGCCTGGGAGTCCCAGTTGCCGATCGCCCGGATGTGGTCGGCGGTGATGTTCGCGCCGTCCTCCGTGCGGAGCAGGTTCTCCAGCAGCACCTTCAGGCTGTAAGGGAGGCGCGCGGAGCCCTCGACCTTGTCCAGCTTGAAGATCTCGTACGACTCGTCGCCCACTCGCAGCGTGCTGCGGGCGTCGAAGCTGTTCGCCGACACGACAGTCTCCTTCAGTCAAAAAAGTGCGCGTTCTACCGCAATACAGCAATCCTGCCGCCACGACTCCGGGCCGACCCGCTAAGGTAAGGCTTAGTTAGGTAACCCTTACCGAGAAGTGGCGACTGCGGCGCGCTGGGCAGATATCTCGATGTCGAGATAACTCTAGTACATGGCCGCTGTTCGGTCATGCCCGGCCACGGCCGGAAGAGAAAGGTGCGGGAAGGATCGCATTCCGAGGAGCGTGGGCGCCGGGCGGTGCCTAGCATCCGCCCATGGACATCTCCCTGCACACCAGCTCCCTTCCGCACGACGACCCGGACGCCTCGCTGGTCTTCTACCGCGACGTCCTCGGCTTCGAGGTGCGCAGCGACGTCGGCCGGGGAAAAATGCGCTGGATCACCGTCGGCCCGACGGGCCGGCCCGACACCTCGCTCCTGCTCGCCCCGCCGGGCGCCGACCCCGGGATCACCGAGGACGAGCGCCGCACGATCGCCGAGATGATGGCCAAGGGCACGTACGGCTGGATCCTGCTGGCGACCCGTGATCTCGACGGCACCTTCGAGAAGGTCAGCGCGAACGGCGCCGACATCGTGCAGGAGCCGACCGAGCAGCCGTACGGGATCCGCGACTGCGCCTTCCGCGACCCGGCGGGCAACCTGATCCGCATCCAGGAACTGCGCTGACGGCTGCCGGACCGGTGAGTCAGGAGGAAGCACCGGGCGCCCGTGCCGCAGCCGGCGTGGAGGGCGAGGGGTCCGTGCTCCTGCTGGGCGTCGCGGACCCGGCCGCGAGCAAGCGGTCGTCCTTCGGCCGGGACTCGGCGTGGCGAAGGGCTCCGGCGGGATGTGCCCGCCAAGCGCCGCCGGGGTGTCGAGCCCGGCGGGGCCGGTGCCGTACCGGCGCCGCGCACTGGCCGAGGACGTCGGCGTCCCGTGGCGCCGACGGACATGGCGCCGGCTCGTGCTGGGCGGCTCCGGCGGGGCGGGGACCGGCCCGGACGGTTCGTGCGGGAGGCAACCGGGTCGCCGTCGCGCGCGTCCTTGCACCTGGTGCCCGTCGGCACCACGGGCGAACGGGAGCAAGCATGACGGACACGCCACCGCGCGGACTCGCGGAGCGGCTGCGGGACATCCGGGCGAGGCTGGAGAACGACGTCGACCTGTGGGTGGCGACGGCGGGCGCCGCGGACGGCTCCCCCGGCGGCGTCCACCTCATTCCGCTCTCCTTCCTCTGGGACGGGGCCGCGTTCCTGCTCTCCACTCCCCGCGCGTCGGTCACCGGGCGCAACCTCCTGGCGGACGGGCGGGTGCGGCTGAGCCTGGGTCCCACCCGTGACGTCGTCCTCGTCGACGGCGTCGCGGAGCCGGTGGACCTCGCCGACCTCGACCCGAAGGCGGGCCGGGCGTTCGCCGCCAAGACCGGTTTCGATCCGCGCGAACTCGCCTCGACGTACCAGTACTTCCTGGTCGGGCCGCGGCGCGTACAGGCATGGCGGGAGGCGAACGAGCTGCGGGGGCGCGACCTCATGCGGGACGGCCGCTGGCTCGGCTGAACGGCGCACGCCGACGACCGCGCACGGCTGGGCGGACGGCGGTCCGGCGCGGGGCGGACGTCCGCGGAAGAATCGCGCGACAGCGGGCGGGGAGGCGGCAAGCCGATCGCACGGCCGACAACTAGCATGATCGAAGGGCCTGTTCAGGTCCGGGTGCCCCTCACCCACCCCCCGCCCCCGGCAGTTCCGTGAAGGAGTCCCCCGCATGCCACACCCCCAGTCGTCCTCCGGTCCGCGCGTCACCCTCACCGGTGTCCCGGTGTCCGACGGCGAGGCGGGACCGTACGGCATCGCCACCGGTCCGGACGGCGCGCTGTGGTTCACCAAGGTGCACGAGGGCAGCGTCGGCCGGGTCTCGCCCCGCGGCGGAGTGTCGTCGTACCCGCTCGCCTCCGCGGACAGCGGGCCCACGGTGATCGTCGCGGGACCCGGCGACGGGGCCCTGTGGTTCACCGAGTACAAGGGACACCGGATCGGCCGGATAGCGGCGGACGGCACGGTCGACTCGTTCGCGCTGCCGACCCCGCAGTGCGGGCCGTACGGGATCGCGGCGGGCGGGGACGGTGCGGTGTGGTTCACCGAGATGAACACCGACCGGATCGGCCGGATCACCACGGACGGCGAGGTGATCGAGTTCCTGCTGCCCCCCACCGTCGCCGGGGGGTATCCGTCCGCCATCGCCGCCGGTCCGGACGGGGAGCGGATGTGGTTCACGCTGAACCTGGCCAACGCGGTCGGTTCGATCCGTACCGACGGAAGCGACATCGAGATCCATCCGCTGCCCACCCCCGACGCGGGCCCGGTCGGCATCACGGCGGGACCCGACGGGGCCATGTGGTTCGTCGAGATCGGGGCGGGGCAGATCGGCCGGATCGACGCGGACGGCGGGATCCGCGAGTTCCCGCTGCCCGACCGCACCTCGCGCCCGCACGCCCTGGTGACCGGCGGCGACGGCGCACTGTGGTTCACCGAGTGGGGCGCCAACCGGGTCGGCCGCATCACCGCCGACGGGAGCCGGATCGACGAGTACGCCATCCCCTCCCCCGCCTCCGAGCCGCACGGCATCGCGCTGGGCGCCGACGGGGCGCTGTGGGTGGCGATGGAGACGGGGTCGCTGGCCCGGGTCGGGATCGCCTGACGCGCCTTCTCCACGCCTTCCCGCCCTCTCCGGTGAAACAGGCCAAAAGGTGGCCTGTTCACCGGAGAGGCTGTTGCGCACAGGACGACACCGCACGGGCGGTGGCGAAGAGAGGAGCTCGGCAGTGGTGCACACGGAGCAGTTCAGGGACTTCCCCCGCGTCGAGGGTTCGGTGCACTTCCCCGGTGACGAGGGATACGAGGCGGAACTCGCCGGTTTCCAGACGGCGTACGCGCACCGGCCCGACGTGGTCGTCGCCGCGAGGAGCGCGGAGGACGTACGGATCGCCGTGGCGTACGCGGCGGGGCGAAAGCTGCCCGTCGCGGTGCAGGCCACCGGGCACGGGCTGTCGGTCGCCGCCGACGGCGGGGTACTGGTCGCCACCCGGGCGCTGGACGGCGTGCGCGTCGACGCCGTGGCGGGCACGGCGTGGATCGGGGCGGGCGCGCGGTGGGAGCAGGTCGTGAAGGAGGCGGCCGGGCACGGACTGGCGCCGCTGAGCGGGTCGTTCCCCGGGGTGGGCGCGGTGTCGTACCTGCTGGGCGGCGGAATCGGGCTGCTGGCGCGGGAGTTCGGGTACGCGTCGGACCACGTCCGTACAGTCGAAGTGGTCACCGCCGACGGACAGGCGCGGACGGTCGACGCGTCGAGCGACCCGGAACTCTTCTGGGCGCTGCGCGGCGCCGGGCACAACTTCGGGGTCGTGACCGCGGTGGAGGTGGGACTCGTGCCGGTGCGGCGCGTCTACGGCGGCGGGCTGCTCTTCGACGGGGAGCACGCGCACGAACTGATGCGGGTGTACGGGCAGTGGACGGCCACCGTGCCCGAGACGCTGACCTCGTCGATCGGGTTCGTCCCCTACCCCGACCTGCCGATGCTCCCCGACGACCTGCGCGGACGGTACGTGGCACACGTCCGCGTCGTGTTCAACGGGCCCGCCGAGGAGGGGGAGCGCCTCGTCGCCCCGCTGCGTGCGGTCGCGCCCCGGCTGGTCGACGACCTCCGCGACATGCCGTACACGGAGAGCGGCCACATCTACCGCGAGCCGCCCTTCCCGCACGCGTACGCCGGGACGGGAGTGCTGCTCCACGGACTGCCGGACGCAAGCACGCTCGACGGGGTGCTCGGGGCGACGGGACCGTCGGCCGGGATCATGTGCGTGCTCGGGGTGCGGCACCTCGGCGGGGCGCTGGCGCGGACGCCGGAGGGCGGCGGGGGCGCGGTGGGACACCGGGACGCGCAGTACCTCGTACAACTGCTCACGCCGGTCGACGGGGCGGCGGACCTCGGCCTCTCCCGCTCCGTGCAGCGGGAGGTGAGGGCGGCGCTCGCGCCGTGGACCCTGGGCAGCGCGCTGCTCTTCGAGTTCGGGGACGGGGAGCGGGCTTCGCAGGAGCAGACCCGGGGCGGATTCTCCGCCTCCGATTACCTGCGGTTGCGTCGGCTCAAGCGGCACCTGGACCCCGACAACCTCTTCCGTTACAACCGCAACATCGCCCCCGCGGAGCACTGAACGCGACTGACGGGTCGCCAGGCCCGTCACCCCGTTGGCCCAGTCGAGTGAGTTGTCATCTCATATCTGAGATAGCCTGCCCCCATGGCAGACGACTACCTCGTACGCATCGGCAAGCTCATCCGTGACGCGCGTCAGCACCGTGGCTGGACCCAGACGCAGCTCGCGGACGCACTCGGCACCAGCCAGAGCGCGGTGAACCGGATCGAGCGCGGCAACCAGAACATCAGCCTTGAGATGATCGCCCGAATCGGTGAAGCCCTCGACAGCGAGATCGTGTCGCTCGGGTACTCGGGTCCGATGCATCTGCGCGTGGTGGGGGGTCGTCGCCTGTCCGGCGCGATCGACGTCAAGACCAGCAAGAACGCGTGCGTGGCGCTGCTGTGCGCGACCCTCCTCAACAAGGGCCGCACGGTGCTGCGCAAGGTGGCGCGCATCGAGGAGGTGTACCGCCTTCTGGAGGTACTCAGCTCGATCGGCGTCCGCACGCGCTGGGTCAACGACGGCAAGGACCTGGAGATCGTCCCGCCGGCCGAACTGGACATGGCGGCGATGGACGCGGACGCGGCCCGCCGCACCCGCTCCATCATCATGTTCCTCGGCCCGCTGCTGCACCGCATGGACCGGTTCAAACTGCCGTACGCCGGCGGCTGCGACCTCGGCACGCGCACGATCGAGCCGCACATGATCGCGCTGCGCCGCTTCGGCCTGGACATCACCGCGACCGAGGGCATCTACCACGCGGAGGTCGAGAGGTCGACCGGCCCCGACCGGCCGATCGTCCTGACCGAGCGCGGCGACACGGTGACCGAGAACGCCCTGCTGGCCGCCGCCCGGCACGACGGCACGACCGTCATCCGCAACGCGTCCTCCAACTACATGGTCCAGGACCTGTGCTTCTTCCTGGAGGCGCTCGGCGTCAAGGTCGAGGGCGTCGGCACGACGACGCTGACCGTGCACGGCGTGCCGGAGATCGACGTGGACGTGGACTACTCCCCCTCCGAGGACCCGGTCGAGGCGATGAGCCTGCTGGCCGCGGCCGTCGTCACCGAGTCCGAGCTGACCATCCGCCGGGTGCCGATCGAATTCCTGGAGATCGAACTCGCGGTACTGGAGGAGATGGGGCTCGACCACGACCGCTCGGCCGAGTACCAGGCCGACAACGGGCGTACGCGCCTGGTGGACCTGACGGTGCGTCCGTCGAAGCTCGAAGCGCCCATCGACAAGATCCACCCGATGCCGTTCCCCGGGCTCAACATCGACAACGTGCCCTTCTTCGCGGCCATCGCGGCGACCGCACAGGGCCAGACCCTCATCCACGACTGGGTCTACGACAACCGCGCGATCTACCTGACCGACCTCAACCGCCTCGGCGGCCGCCTCCAGCTCCTGGACCCGCACCGGGTGCTGGTCGAGGGCCCGACCCGCTGGCGCGCCGCCGAGATGATGTGCCCCCCGGCCCTGCGCCCGGCCGTGGTCGTCCTCCTCGCCATGATGGCCGCCGACGGCACGTCGGTCCTGCGCAACGTGTACGTGATCAACCGGGGTTACGAGGACCTGGCGGAGCGACTGAACTCGGTGGGCGCGCAGATCGAGATCTTCCGGGACATCTGAGGTACGGCTGCCGCCGCTTCCCGTCCGACCTGCCGCTCGGCACGGCGGATCGGGGTGCGGCGGCACCTCTGCGACTTCCCCCGGGACTTCGAGCCCGCGCGGGGTCCGGCCACGCTCTGCGGGGCCCCTCGGCGAGACCGCAGGTCCGTCCGGACCGGCCCCGCGCCCGCCGCAGCGGCCCCGGGCCTGCTCGGTCCCTCCGCCGCCCACGTCCTGCGCCCCCTCGCCACGTCTTGGCGCAGAACACCCTTTCCCGCGTTCCCGGCGGTGCGCGGCGCTTGGTGGGCCTCCTCCTCGGGGAGGAGGCCCACCGGGCCGCTGGTCCCGGGTGGCGGCGCGACCGGGACCCAGGTCCTCGTGCCCGTGGGCGATGTGCCGCGTCGGGTCGGATTCCTAACGTCGAGGCAAGCCACGACGTACGGAGCCCCATGTCCCCCCTGCACCCCGCCGCGCGCCGCGCCTCCGCCACCGGGCTGGCCCTCGCCGCCTGCCTGAGCACATCCCCCTCCCTGGCCGCCCACGCCGCGACGGCGGCGGGCCCCGGTTCCGGGGCTTCGGCAGGCCGTGCCTCCCACAGCGCCACCGGAAACGGCCCCGGGTCGCTGCTCGACCGCTACTACCGGCAACGCCCCGACTGGGGCAGCTGCGCCCGCGGCCCACAGGACGCGGCGGGCCGCGCCATGGACGGCACCGGCTTGCGATGCGCCACCCTGACGGTGCCGTTGGACTACGCCGACCCCCGGGGGCGCACGATCACCCTGGCGATCTCCCGGCTCGAAGCAACCGACACCCGCCACCGCATCGGCACGATGCTCCTCAACATCGGCGGCCCGGGCGGCCCCGCTCTCCAGGCCCCGCCGGTCATTCGCAAGGCGATGAAGGACGTCGGCCCGCGCTACGACATCGTCGGCTTCGACCCGCGCTTCGTCGGGCGCAGCACCCCCCTCGACTGCGGCTGGCCCGTCGGGACGGCGTGGTTCTCGGCCGGCGCGGGCCGGGCCGGCTTCGACCGCCAGGTCGCCCTGCAGAAGAACCTGGCGGCCAAGTGCCGCTCCGCGGGCACCTCCGTACTCCCCCGCACCGCTGGGTCCCCGCCGGTCTCGGTGCTCCCGCACGTCACCACTCGCAACACGGCGCGCGACATGGACGTGATCCGCGGTGCGCTCGGCGAGCGGAAGATCTCCTACCTGGGCTACTCGTACGGCACCTACCTGGGCACGGTCTACACGCAGATGTTCCCCGGCCGCTACGACCGGATGGTGCTCGACGGCGCGTTCGCCCCGGCCGACTACGGACCGCGGATGCTCACGGGCTCCGAGCGCGAGAACGAGAAGGCGCTCGCCGACTGGGCGGGCTGGGTGGCGGGCCGCCACGACACCTACCGCCTGGGACGTACCCGTGCGGCGGTGCTCGCCACCGTCGACCGTGTCGTCGCGGCGTCCGCGCGCGAGCCGCTGCGGGTCGGCACCGGTGCCGACGCCTTCCGGCTCGACGACACCCAGGTGCCCGCCCTCCTCTTCTCGGCCACGGCGGACGACACCGACCCGGCGCGGGCCGCCTTCAGCGAGCAGATGTCCGTACTGGCCAGGGCCGCCGAGGGAGCGGCGCCGGTCGCGCTGTCACCGGGGTTCGCCGCGGCTCTGCGTTACGTGCTGCACGGAGGGGGTGAGCCCTCGGGCGTACAGCACGCGGTCCTCTGCGGGGACGTGGCCGCCCCACGCTCCCCCCGCACGTACTGGCGGGACGTCGAACGCAGTCGTGCGGCGCACCCGTTGTTCGGGCCGCTCACCCACAACATCGGCCCGTGTGCCTTCTGGGACCGGCCGCGCGAAGAGCCGACCCGGGTGCGGCGCGACGCCGGGGCGCTGATCGTGGCCGCCACCGGCGACCCGCGCACCACGTACCGGAGCAGCGTCGCCCTGCACGCCCAGCTGCCGGGCTCCGCACTCCTCACGCTGAAGGGCGCCAATCGGCACGGTCTCTACGGGCGTTACGGCAGCACGTGCGTGGACGACGAGGTCAACCGGTACCTGGCCACCGGCGTCCTGCCGCGCAAGGACCCGACCTGCGTCACGGCGCTCCGGACCGACTCGTAGTGTTTCGTTCCGCCGCAGGGCCGTCGCGCGCTCGCGTCTTCGGGGCCGGGCGCCGCCGGACTCCTCCTGGCGGTGCTAGTCGTGCGGCGCTCCGGGCGGGTCGGCCGTCAGGGCACGGTGCATGCGGTCCAGGCGGGATCGCAGGCGCCGGTTCTCCGTGACCAGGAAGACGGCGAGGCCGCACCAGATCAGAAGGCCGAGCACGGAGTACGGGGGTTCCACCACCCTCAGGGACGCCACGCCGATACCGGCCAGGAGGACGAAGAAGACCGGAACCACCCATCTCCGGTCCCGCATGCGACGGCGGCGCCCGGCGACCAGGACACGCATGGCCTCCCGGTCCTGTGGGCGGTCGGGCACCTCACCGCGTTTCAGCCGCTTGTCGAGCCGCGCGAGTTCGGATGAGGACACCCCGCTTGCCCTGGCCTCGCGATGGCTCCGGTAGAGGCTCACACCCGCCGACGTCAGGCCGGCCAGGACACCCGCCAGGGACCCCCGCGTCCAGGGCGACGTCGAGGCGACCGCCCCGTACACCAGCAGCACGACGGCCCAGGCCGCCACCAGGTACAGCCACGGGCGGTCGTTCAGCCACGCGGTGGCGCGCCGCAACACGCTCGGGGTGCGGGAGGATGCGTCCGGCATCTACCTTCGCCCCGCGCGCCCGGGTTCGTCGGCGGACGGAGCCGCGCCCAGCGCTTCCTCCATGGCGCTCAGCCGGGTCCGGGTACGCCACGCCATCCAGAGGAACCAGGCGATGAAGACGACGACGCCCGCACCCGCCCAGGCGTACCGGGTGCCCAGCGGTCCCGCCAGCATGAGCACCGCGATGCCGCCCGTCATCAGACACCACAGGGGCAGCAGCCACTTCAGGTGCCGCGAGGTGTGCCGGCGCTTCGCCACGAGTCGTCGCATTTCCTCGCGTCCGGCCTCGTCCTTCGGCACCTCGCCTCGTTGGAGCTGCCGGTCCCGGGAGAGCATCCGGTCCTCCCCGGTTCCCATCGCCCTGCTGTCCTTCCGTCGGCGGTAGGTCAGGATGCCCATCGCGATCGCCGTCATGCCGGCCGCCCGTATGGCGGCGCTCAGAAGCGACCGATCGGGGCTGAGCAGGACCAGCACCCCGGTGGCGGACAGCCAGCTCAGCAGGGCGTACACCCACAGGTGACGGTCGAGCCGTTCCAGGGCCTGACGCATCGGGCACTCCTCACGTTCCGCAGACGGGTAGAAGTGGCACGTGTACCCGGTAACGACGTTGCCATGAAACGGAGTTGCTCGCTCGACACGGTGGCCGGTCGCCGGGCGGGGCGGCCGCGGGCATGGACACCGAGGAAGCCCGGGGGCGACGGACACGGGCGCAGACCTCCGCGACGGCCCGCCCGCACCACGCTCACGACCGGCCGACGTGACGCGTCCGCAGAACCCGGCACATCCCCCCGAAGCGGTCGTCGAGCTTGCGTTCGAAGGTGGTTCACATGGTGGGATGAGCTGATGCGACCCCCCACGCGCAGGGAACCGAACGCCGAATCCCCCCACATACGGAACCATGTGAACAATCCGACGAAACCATACAATCCATACGAAGAGTTGGCCCTTCTGGCCCCGCCCGAGCCGGACTACGCGGCCTACGAGCCGGACGAGAGGCTTCTCGGTCTCGGCCTGAAGTCGGACCGCGACGACGAGGACGAGGAGTGGAAACCCCCCAACCACCGCGGCAGGAGCCGCTTCGGGGCGATACCCGGCGCCCTCAAAGCGGCCGTCACCTGTGTGGTGATCATGGCTTTCCTCCTGCTCGCGGACCGGTTCGCCGTGATGTACGCGCAGGACAAGGCCGAGGACCAGTTGAAGAAGTCGATGAAGCTGGCGACGGCTCCCGAGGTCGACATCCACGGCTTCCCCTTTCTCACCCAGGTCTTCGCCAAGCGACTTGAGCGGGTCGACGTGGCCGTGCCCGACGTCGATGCCGACCGGGTGTCGATCGCGGAGGTACGGGCCACCGCGCGCGACGTCAGCATCGTCGGCGATCTGCCCTCGTCCCTCCAGGGGGCCGTCATCGGCAGCGTCGAGGGTGACGTACTGCTCTCCTTCGACGACCTGAACCGCGAACTCGGCGCGTCTCAGGCGAAGTTCCGGAGGGACGGTGACGACCGGATCAACATCAGCGGCGAACTGCCGATCCTCGGCGCGAAGGTGCTGATCAGCGCCGAGGCGCACGTCGGACGGGACGGCGACCGGGCGGTGACGACCACCGTCGACCGGATGCGGGTCGACCTGCCCGGCATCGTGACGTACCGGCCGGGCAAGGACCGGGCCACCTCCGGCCTGCGGCTGCACCCGCAGGCAGCGGAGGCACTGGCCCGGCAGGGCGAGCGGATCAAGGCGATGCTGGCCGTTCCGGCGGTGGTGGAGCGTCTGGGCGTCCCGCAGGAATGGGTGGGGAAGGCGCTGAGGAGTGACGCGGAGCTGCACAGGCTGACCGGGTCGCCGCAGTTCGTGAAGCAGCTGATGGGCCTCAACCTGGTGGACGTGGTGAGCGAACACCCGTGGCTGCTGGAGAAGGTCGGCATCGATCCGAAGTTGATCGCCTCGCTGTTGGCGATGCGGCCGCCCGAGCTTTCGGAGAGGCTGTCGATGTCCTTCCGGCTGCCGGCGGCTCCGGCCGAGCTGCGGCTCCGGGAGATCAAGGTCGAGCCGGAGGGCATCCGCGCGGACCTGGGCGGCTCGGGATTGACCTTCGGCGACGTGGCGGCCGGGGCTTAGGCGCCGGTGCGCCCTGCGGCGACGGAGTAGGAAGTGCGTGGCCGGAGGCGATGCGTCGCTCCCCGTCCCCGCCCCTCGCCGCGCGCCCGTCGCCCCCTTCCTGCGCGGCGTGCCGCACCGGCCCACGAGAGAGCCCCGGGGTGTCTGCCCCGGGGCTCTCCCCTGTCCTCCGTACGGTTCGCGCCCTGGTGCGGCTCCTCGTACGGGAGTTGCTAGCGGCGCAGCGGGCCCTCGCACACGTAGTCCGCGCTGCCTGCCCTGCCGTTGGTCCAGACGTCGACCTCGCCGAAGGAGCAGTTCATGTCGGCGAGGTTGTTCGCGGCGGCACCCGAGCGGTCGAGGATGAAGTAGTCGACCGACTCGGACATGTCCTTGAACACCTGGCCGGGGTCTTCGGCGTTGCCCAGGTTCGCGGTGAAGCGGCCGGTGCAGACGAAGCGGCCGAGTTCCTTGCCGCCGTCGTCCTTGCAGGTGGTGTCCACGGAGGTGGCCGACTTGAACGCGGCCTGCACCTCACCGACACCCGCGTACTTCAGCGATCCGTTGGGCGTGTACTGGGTGTCGGGGACGAAGAGCTCGTCGACGATCGCGATCTGCCGGTCGAGGAACGCGTCGTATGCGCGCTGGAGACCGGCGTCCGAGCCCTGCTTCTTGCGCCAGGCGTCGAAGGCGGCCGGGTCGTTGGCGCGCAGGTGCCGGTACATCTCCTGGAGCTTGGCCGGGTGGTCGCGCCACAGGTACTGGAAGAAGGTGCCGGCGTACGAGTAGAACCGGAAGCCGTCGCGGTCGTAGGTGGCGTGCAGGATCTGGTCGACCGTCATGCGCGGCCCGCCGCGCGAGGTGTCGGCGATGATGCTCTTCACCAGCGACTTGCGGACGGCGACGCCGTCGTCGCGGGTCGCTCCGTCGAAGAACTCGCCCGTTCCCTCGTCCATGGCGGTGGTGCGGTCGTTCTGGTACCAGGGGCCCTCGCCGAACGAACCGTGCACGGCGAAGCGTCCGTTGAGGTAGTGGACGTACTCGTGGCGGAACAGCTCTTCGAGGGTGAGCGAGGAGTCCTGCGGGACGCGCCGCTGGTAGGTGTAGAAGGTGGCGCCCTTCTCGATGTAGATGCCGCCGTTGTTCGTGTCCATGCCGGTGAGCAGCGGGTGGTAGTTCTCGTAGTCCGCGCGCGAGCCGTACAGGACGATGTTGAGGGTGGCGTTGGTGTCGCCGGCGAGCGGTTCGGTGGTGCCGAGCACCCGGTGGAACTGGGCCTTGACCTGCTTGGAGGCGTAGTACAGCTGGTCGACGGTGGCGCGGCTGAGGCCGGTGCGGACCTTGATGGCTCCGTTGTCGTAGACGTAGGTGTACGGGAAGATCTTCTTCTCGATGTCCTCCTTGCACACCCCGTACTGCTTGCACGCGCCGTAGGTGTTGAGCCAGGAGGCGACCTTCGCCCAGGGCTGGCTGCCCTCGCCGAAGTTCTGCTTGGTGGTGGCCAGCAGGGGGCCGAGGTCGGCGACTATGGACTCCTTGAGGCCGTCGATCTGGCCGAAGCGGGCGTACTCGCTGAGCGCGTCGCGCACCACCCACTCGTTGGGGGTGCCCTTGAGGTGGGTGTAGCCGGCGAACTTCTTGAAGGACTCGCGGTACTGGGCGTTCTGCCTGACGACGTTGTGGAACGCGGTGTCCTGGTTTCCGGGGTAGACGCCGAGGTAGTTCGTCGACAGCGCGGCCAGCGCGGCGCCGCCCCAGGCCGGGTCCGCGTACTGCGTGTTGTGGTACTGGTCCATGGTGGCCAGCACCTTGCGGATCAGACCCAGTTGCGAGTGGCGCAGGCCGGGGCCGGCGGCGTAGAGCGCCTCGCGCAGGGTGTTGGCGTTGGCCTTGGTGACGTCGAAGGTGCGGGCGGCGGTGCCGTAGGCGTTGATCGCGCGGCGCACCGTCTCCACGGTCGGCGTGTCGGTGGTGTCGATCTCGTCGCGCGAGAAGTCGTGGTAGGCCACCGCGTGCAGGTAGGTGAACATCTCGTACAGGTGGCTGGAGTTCCTGCCGTCGTGCGAGGGGGCCAGGCTGGTGATGCGCCGGGCGACGGCCTGCACGTGCGCGTCGGACATGACGGGTGCGAGGCGGGCGTCCCAGGTCCAGATGAGATCGCGCATGCAGCCGTCGGCGGTCACGGCCGGGTCGGCGAGGAAGTCGGCGAACTGCTCGGGGCCGAGACGGGTGATGCCGTCGAGGGTGCAGGGCACCCCGGCCGCGCGCAGGGATCTGTGCGCGGCGGATCTCTCGGCGGGTGCGCCCTCGCTCTGGGTGCCCGGTACACGTCCTTCCTGGGTGATGGAGCGCGGCACCGGAACCTTGTTCGCCGTCCTGGGGGCCGTGGCGAGGCGTTCCACCTCGTCGAAGGGGTTGACGTCGGCCTGGGCCGCACGGGGCTGCGGCTGGCGGGCGGCGTCGGAGGAGGCGTTCGCTGCGGGCGGCAGGGGCGCGGCCTGGGCGGACTGGGCGACCGGCATGACGAGGGCGGTGGAGAGAGTTGCGGCCAGCAGAATCCTGCGCGGCATACGCGGGTGTGACACCTGGATCTCCGGATCTGTGTGGGGAGTTGAGGGGGCGGGGCGGACGGTTTCCGTCGGCTCCACCCCCGAGGTGTGACCCGTAACATAGTAATGTGAAATTGCACTGACAAGACTTCAGACAACTCTCCTGTCCCCGGAGGCGAAAACGTGACCTCGCAGCCCGCCGAACTCCGCACCGTCAGCCACGATCTGCCGGTATCGCCCGCACTCGACACCTACATGGGCGGCCACTGGGCGCCGACTCCCGCCCCGGTCGGCGACCGGGTGCCCGGTTTCGCGCACTTCGCGGGCCGTCGCGCCCGGCTGGCCGCCCGCTTCCCCGGCCAGCAACTCGTCATCCGAGCTGGGAAGTTGAAGGTCCGCTCCAACGACTGCGACCACCGCTTCCGGCCGTACAGCGCGTACGCCTGGCTCACCGGTCTGACCGGCGAGGACCAACCGGGTCACGTGCTGGTGATCGAGCCGGACGGCGAGGCGGTCCTGTACGTGCGCCCTCGCTCGCCGCGCGACGGCGGACGCGGGGAGGGGCGCGGCGAGTTCTTCCGGGACCGCAGGTACGGCGAGTTCTGGGTGGGCCGTCGACCCGACCTCGCGGAGGCCACGCGGCTGACCGGCGTCCGGTGCGCCCACCTGGACGGCTTCGCACCGGCGCACGGAGCGCGTCACGCGGGCCACGACCCGGAACTGACGTCGTTCCTCAGCGAGTTGCGGCTGGTGAAGGACGCCTGGGAGGTGGAGCAGATCCAGCTGGCGGTCGACCACACGGTGACCGGGTTCGAGGATGTCGTACGCGCGCTGCCGACGGCCCTTCGCCATCCGCGCGGCGAACGCTGGATCGAGGGCGTCTTCGGCCTGCGCGCCCGCGCCGAGGGCAACGGCACCGCGTACGACACGATCGCCGCCTCCGGCGCGCACGCCTGCGTCCTGCACTGGATACGCAACGACGGGCCGCTCGACCCCGGCCAACTCCTCCTGCTGGACGCGGGCGTGGAGACCGACAGCCTGTACGCCGCCGACGTCACCCGCACGCTGCCGCTGTCCGGACGGTTCTCCCCCGTCCAGCGGCAGGTGTACGACCTGGTGCTGGCGGCCCAGGACGCGGGCATCGCCGCCCTGAAGCCGGGGGCCAGTTTCCGCGACTTCCACCTGGAGTGCTCACGGGTGCTCGCCGAGGGGCTGGCGGACTGGGGCGTGCTGCCGGTGCCGGCGCGCGAGTCGCTGCGCGCGGACAGCGGACTGCACCGCAGGTACACGCTGTGCAGCTCGGGTCACATGCTGGGGCTGGACGTGCACGACTGCGCGCAGGCCCGCGCCGAGCAGTATCTGGACGGGGTGCTGGAGGAGGGTCAGGTCCTCACGGTGGAACCGGGCCTCTACCTCCAGCCCGACGACGAGACGCTGCCGCGGGAGCTGAGGGGGATCGGGGTGCGGATCGAGGACGACCTGGTGATCACGAGCGAAGGCGCACGGCTGCTGTCCGGGGCGTTGCCGAGGGACGCGGTTGCGGTGGAGGAGTGGATGGGGGCGCTGTTGGGGTGACGGGTGGGTCGGGCGCTGACGGCTTGACGGGGGGCAGGCACTGCGGACGCAACAGGTGGGTCGGGCACTGCGGACATGACGGGAGGGGGGCGGGCACTGCGGACGCAACAGGTGGGTCGGACAGAGTCGGGAGGTTTACCGCCGACTCGGGCAAGGTGGGAAGGTCCGGCGACCCGGGCGCTGTGACGGTGACCGGCGGCGTCGGCACAGACGGAACCGCTCCCCCGCAGACCGGCCCGCCGGGCCGGAGGCCCAGGCTGCTCGGGCACTCCGGCTCCGCGTCACCTGCGCCGCGTCAGCCACCACAACGGCGTCGGCGACGACACCGGCACCGGCACCGGCACCGGCACTACGACTACCGCTGCGCGAGCGGCGACGGGACCTCCTGCATCACCCAGCCGTTCCCGTCCGGGTCCTTGAAGTAGGCCCACGAGTTCCAGGTGTCGCCCTTCCCCTCCGTCCAGCCCTTCTCCCCCAGATGCATCACCGGGCTCACTTCCACGCCCCGTCCCGCCAGTTCCTCTCGTGCGGCCTCCACGTCGACCACGCAGAGCTGGAGGCCCTGGAGCGCGCCCGGCTCCGTCGGAGTGACCCACTCGGCGGGCGGTGCCATCCCCTGCGTCAGCGCGATCGAGCAGCGGGACCCGGGCGGGGTGAGCTGGACGACCCGCGCCGACTCCCCCATCTGCATGTCGACGTCGACCGTGAACCCGCACTTCTCGGCGTAGAAGTCCTTCGCGCGGTCCAGATCACTCACGGGGACGATGACGACTTCGAGCGTGTACTCCATGGACGACCCTCCGTTGCCCGGCACTGCCGGGTGCTGACTCGGACCTCCCCATCCTGGTGCGCCGACGCCTCGCCCGCTAGCGGACGCCCAGCTTCCGGGCGGTCGGTCGGCTCGGTTCCACCGGTTCGTCGCGGGCCTGCGCCCACAGTGACCGCACGTGCCCGAGATGGCGGGCCATGCACGCCTCCGCCGCCGCCACGTCGCCGGTCAGCATGAGGTCGAGCAGCTCGATGTGCTCCTCGGCCGACGGCAGCAGCTCGTTGCGCTCGTCGAGCCGGGTCAGGCCGTAGAGGCGGGATCGTTTGCGCAGGTCACCGACGGTTTCGACCAGCCGTTCGTTGCCAGCGAGACCGAGCAGGGTGAGGTGGAAGCGGCGATCGGCCTCCAGGTAGCCGATGAGGTCGTGCTCGCGCGCGGCGGCGACGATCTGCTCGGCGTCCGGACGCAGCGCCTCCAGTTGCTCGCGCGTGGCGGTCCGGGTCACCCGGCCGACGACGGGCACCTCGATGAGGGCGCGGATCTCGGCGTACTGGTCGAGGTCGCGTTCGCTGACCTCGGTGATCCGGAAGCCCTTGTTCCGTACGGGCTCGACCAGACCCTCCCTGGCCAGGTCGAGCATCGCCTCGCGCACGGGCGTCGCGGAGACGCCGAAATCGGTCGCGAGGCCGGGTGCCGAGTAGACCGAGCCCGGCCGGAGTTCGCCCGCGATGAGTGCCGCGCGCAGGGCGTTCGCGACCTGGTCGCGCAGCCGCTCCTGGGCGGTGATCAGGTGACGTTGTTGCTTGAGTTCGCCCATGGCGGCCCTCCGGGTTGCTACGGACCGCCCAGCGTACAATGTCACGTTGTGCTGTCGGTCGCCCGGTGGAGTGCGTAGGTGCGGGTGGAGGTGTAGAAGTCCGGCGCGCTGCGGCCCTGTTCGCGCGGGCCGTGGCTGGAGGACTTCGTGCCGCCGAACGGGAGGTGGAAGTCGACGCCGGTGGAAGGGGCGTTGACGCGGATCATGCCGGTGTCGAGGCCGTCGAGTCCGTGCAGGGCCGCGTCCAGGTCCGCGGTGTGGACGGAGGTGACGAGCCCGTACGTGACGGAGTTGGTCATCCGCACCGCCCGGCCGAGGTCGTCGGCGTGCAGGAGGACGGCGATGGGCCCGAAGACCTCTTCGCGCAGGAGCGGGTGCCCGGACGGCACCTGCTCGACGAGGGTCGGTTCGGCGTACCAGCCCGGTCCGTCCCCGCGCTTGCCGCCTGCCAGCAGGGCGAGGTCATGTCCGGCGGCCAGCACCTTCTCGCGGGCCTGTTCGGAGATCAGCGGGCCGCACACGGTGGCCGGCCGGGAGGGGTCGGCCGCCGGGATCGCGCGCAGTGCGTCGGCCAGCGCGTCGCGCAGCGGGCCCAGTGCGCCGCCGACGGCGATGACGCGGCTGGTCGCGGTGCACTTCTGACCGGCGTACCCGGCGATGGCGGCGGCGATGTGGGCGGCGGCGCGTGCCGGGTCGGCGTCGGGCAGGACGAGCGCGGCGTTGAGGCCGCCGGTCTCGGCCTGGACGGGGATGCCGCGCGCGGTGGCGGTGCGGACGACCGCACCGCCGGTGAGGGTGGAGCCGGTGAACGAGACGGCGTCCACGGCGGTGACCAGTGCGTTGCCCTCCGGGGCGCGGCCCGGCACGAGGGCGAACACCCCGTCGGGCAGAACCTGTTGGAAGAGTTCGGTCAGGCGCAGGGCGCAGGCCGTGGCCTCGGGGGCGGGTTTGAGTACGACGGCGTTCCCGGCGGCGAGCGCGGGCGCGGCCTTCCAGACGGGGATGGCGTACGGGAAGTTCCACGGGGTGATCAGCCCGGCCACTCCGCGGGGCCTGCGGCGGGTGAGGAGCAGTCCCGTGCCGGCGGCGGGCTCGTGCACCGATCCGGTCGCGTCGTACGGCAGTTGGGCGTAGTAGCGGAGGATCGTGACGGTACGGGACACCTCGGCGCGCGCCTCGGTGAGGGGTTTCCCCACCTCGCGCACGGCCAGGTCCGCCAGTTCGTCGGCGGCCTCCTCCACCGCGTGGGCGGCGGCCGTGAGCGCCGAGGAGCGGGCGGCGGCCCCGGCCGCGTACCAGGCGCGGTGGGCGTCCCGGCCCCGGTCGGCGGCCTCCACGGTCGCCCAGGCCCCGGTGGCGGGCAGGTCGCAGACGATGTCGGCGGGGTCGGCGGGGTTGCGGGAGACGATCCGGGAGGCGTCCGTCGGCATGCCGGTCACAGGAGGAATCCTCCGGGGAAGGGGTCGGTGGGGTCGAGGAAGTACTGGGCGGTGCCGGTGATCCAGGCGCGGCCGGTGACGGTGGGGACGACTGCGGGGAGTTCGCCTACGGTCGTGGTGTCGACGAGGCGGCCGGTGAACCGCGTGCCGATGAAGGACTCGTTGACGAAGTCGCGGTCCAGGGGCAGTTCGCCGCGTGCGTGCAGCTGTGCCATGCGGGCGGAGGTGCCGGTGCCGCACGGCGAGCGGTCGAACCAGCCGGGGTGGATGGCCATCGCGTGCCGTGAGCGGACGGCGTCCGAGCCGGGGGCGGCGAAGTAGACGTGCTTGAGACCGCCGATGCGGGTGTCCTCGGGGTGCACGGGGCGGTGGTCGGCGGAGGCGTTGACGGCGTCCATCAGGGCGAGTCCGGCGGCGAGGATGTCGTCCTTGCGGGCGCGGTCGAAGTCGATGCCGTCCGGGCCGACGGTCTCCAGCGGCACGAAGGCGTAGAAGTTGCCGCCGTAGGCCAAGTCGTAGGTGAGCGTGCCCAGTCCGGGTACTTCGATCTTGCGGTCGAGGGCGACGCTGAAGGCGGGGACGTTGGTGAGGGTGACGGCGGTGGCGGCCCCGTCCTCGATCTGGACGTCGACGGAGACGAGCCCCGCGGGGGTGTCGAGACGGACGGTGGTGACGGGCTCGTGGACCTCGACCATGCCGGTCTCGACGAGGACGGTGGCGACGCCGATGGTGCCGTGGCCGCACATGGGGAGGGTGCCGGACACCTCGATGAACAGGACTCCGTAGTCGGCGTCGGGCCGGGTCGGCGGCTGGAGTATCGCGCCGCTCATCGAGGCGTGCCCGCGCGGCTCGTACATCAGGAGGGTGCGGACGGCGTCGCGGTGCTCGGCGAAGTGCAGTCGCCGCTCCGCCATGGTGGCGCCGGGGATGGTGCCGACCCCGCCGGTGATGACCCGGGTGGGCATGCCCTCGGTGTGGGAGTCGACGGCGTGGAAGACGTGTCGGGTGCGCAAGTCGGCCTCCGTGGGTGCGGGTTGACGTCTGTCCGGGCGGCGGTCAGCGGTGACCGTCGGCGAGGAGCTTCTCGGTGACCGCGCGGACCACGGCTTCCTGCTCGGCAGGGAGGGGGAAACGCGGCGGCCGGGTGGGGCCGCCGTGCTGTCCCGCGAGGTCCATGGAGAGCTTGATCGCCTGTACGAACTCGGTCTTGGAGTCCCAGCGCAGCAGCGGGTGGAGGGCACGGTAGAGGGGCAGCGCGGTGTCGAGGTCACCGGCGACGGCAGCCCGGTAGAGGGCGACGGAGGAGGCGGGCAGCGCGTTGGGGTATCCGGCGATCCAGCCGACCGCCCCGGCGAGGGCGAGTTCGAGCAGGACGTCGTCGGCGCCGATCAACAGGTCGAGCTGAGGCGCGAGTTCGGCTATCTCGTAGGCCCGGCGGACGTCACCGCTGAACTCCTTCACGGCCACGATGCTGCCGTCGGCGTGGAGGGCGGCCAGTAGCTCGGGCGTCAGGTCGACCTTGGTGTCGAAGGGGTTGTTGTACGCGACGACGGGGACGCCGACCCGGGCGACCTCGGCGTAGTGCGCGCGTACCGCGCCGGCGTCCGCCTTGAAGGCGTTGGGCGGCAGGAGGAGGACGGACCCGGCGCCGGCGCGGGCCGCCTGTTCGGCCCAGCGTCGCGATGCGGCGCTGCCGTACGCGGCGACTCCCGGCATCACCCGGTCACCGCCCGCGACGTCGACGGCGGTACGGACGACCTGGGTGCGCTCCTCGTCGGTGAGCGTCTGGTACTCGCCGAGGGAGCCGTTGGGCACGACGCCGTCGCAGCCCTCCGCGAGGAGGCGGGAAACCTGGGCGGCGTACGCGTCGTGGTCGACGGTGAGGTCGTCGCGGAAGGGGAGGGTGGTGGCGACCATGATGCCGTGCCAGGGGCGGCGACGGTCACCGGCGCCGAACGTCGTGTTCATGTGGGGACTCCCTAATGTGGTGTGTGACATTTTACTGAATGGCGTACGAACCCCGCAAGAGCCACGGGGCGAGAACTGCCCTCACCCGTCCGCGAGTTCGGTCAGGGCGCCCAGGGTGATCGGGCAGGCGAGGGGGCGTCGGTCGGGGGACGCGCCCGTGCCGGCGAGGCAGGCGACCGCGGGCCCGCACATCCGTCCCTGGCACCACCCCATTCCGGCGCGGGTGAGGAGTTTGACCGTACGGACGTCCCGTGCCCCGAGTTCGTCCACGGCCTCCCGCACCCGGCTCGTGGTGACTTCTTCGCACCGGCAGACCTCGGTGTCGTCCCGCAACCACTCCGACCAGCCCGGCCCGGGGGCGTGGGCGGCGGCCATGGCTTCACCGAAGCTGCGGAGCCGGTGGCGACGGCGCACCAGGGAGGCCGCTCCCTCACGACTTCCGGCGATGTCACGCGCCGCCAGTTCCCCCTCCAGCAATGCCAGTTCCGCGCCTCCCACTCCCCCGGTCTCCCCGGCGGACCACAGCCCGGGGACGGTGGTGCGCTGCCTGCCGTCGACGACCAGGGCGTGCGCGCCGTCCGGGGTGCGGCGGGTGGCGCAGCCCGCGCCGGTCGCCAACTCCACCTGTGGCAGCAGCCCGTGCCCGACGGCCAGCACGTCGCACGGGATCCGCACCCCGGTCCCGGGCACCGCCCGCCAGTCCTCGTCCAGCCGCGTGACGGTCACCGCCTCGACGCGCGTGCCGCCGTGCACCTCGGTCACCGCGCTGCGGGTACGTACCCGTATCCCGTGCCGGGCGAGGGCGGCCGCGTGCACCGCGGCCTCCGCGAGCTTGCCGGGGTTGGCGGCGAGCACGCCCGGACGGCGGGCGTATCCTCCGTAGCCGCTCGCCTCGACGACGACCGGCACCTCCGCGCCCGCGGCGGCGAGCGATCCGGCGACGGCGAGGAGCAGCGGCCCGCTCCCGGCGACGACGATCCGGCGGCCCGGCAGCACCAGCCCGCCCTTGAGCAGCGCCTGCGCGCCCCCGGCGCCGACGACCCCTGGCAGCGTCCAGCCGGGGAAGGGGAGTTGGCGTTCGTAGGCGCCGGTGGCGAGCAGTGCCTTGCGGGCCCGGACGACGACCGTCGCGCCGCTCCCGTCCGGCCCGCGCGCCGCGTGCACGGTCCACTCCCCCGCCTCGCCGGTGACGGCCCAGACGTGGTGCTCGGCGAGATGCCGGATCCGTCCGGCGGCCGTGTGCACGTCCAGTTGCGCGGCGCGCCGGGCGAAGGCGGACCAGGAGTGGTGCAGTGCTTCGGGTCGCCGCGCGCGCAGCCCGGCCGCCGGCTGCCGGTAGAACTGGCCTCCGACGCGGGGGGCCGCGTCCACGAGGGCGACGTGCAGCCCGAGGCGGGCGGCGGTGACGGCGGCGGCGAGCCCGGCGGGCCCCGCGCCGACGACGGCGAGGTCGTACGGCCCCTGCTCCTCAGACGGCGAGATCGGCACGTCCGTGTCCTTCCTGGGTGGTGACGGCGTCGCCCGGCCGGGCGGGAACGAGACAGGCACGCTGGTTGGGGACGGAGTTGATGCTCGCGAGGCAGTCGTAGCAGGATCCGATGGCGCAGAACGCCCCGCGCGGCCTCCCGGTCCCGCGCGTGGTCCGCCAGGAGAGCACCCCGTCCGCCCACAGCGCCGCGGCCACGCTCTGCCCGTCGAACGCGGGCACCGGACGCCCGTCGAGGGTGATGTCGAACGGGGCGCCGGGGGTGGCACGGGCCAGCCCGAGGGGACTGCGACGGGAACGGAACACGGTTCGGACTCCTTCATCGGGTCGGGCTCATGCGGAGGACCGACGCGCAGGGCTCGCGCGCGGGGACTGACAGAGGGCTTGTCCGCGGGGACCGGCACGGAGGGCTTGTCCGCGGGGCTTGCGGGCGGGGTGGGGACAGCCCGCTCGTCCGGCGCTTTCGTACGGTGACGTCAAGTGGGCGGCGCGGCCGCCGGGCCGGGTCCGGAGGGCAGCGCTCCGGCGTCGGGAGGGCCGGGCCGGGGCGGCCCCGGCCCGAACCTCTCCGGCCGGAAGGCCCGGACGTCCACCGCCCCGCCGGTGAGTTCTCCACCGCTTGCGGCGAGCCCCTCGGCGATCAACGCTCCCGTCGCCGGGGCGAGCCCGACGCCCGCCCCCTCGTGCCCGCAGGCGTGCCACAGCCCCGGTACCCGCCCGTCCGCCCCGATCGCCGGGAGGTGGTCGGGCAGGTACGGCCGGAACCCGTGGTAGGCGCGCATCACCCGCACCTCCCGCAGCACCGGGAACAGTTCCTGGGCCTGTCGCGCCAGCTTCCCCAGCACTTCCGTCGAGAGCGACCTGTCGAACCCGACGCGCTCCCTGCTCGCCCCGATCAGCACCGGCCCGGCCGCCGTCCCCTCGACCACCGCCGACGTCTGGAGTGCCGCGGACCCGCTCGCCACGTCGGCCACGTAGTCCGCCGCGTACACCTTGTGCCGTACGACCCGCGGCAGCGGCTCGGTGACGAGGACGAATCCGCGCCGGGGCAGGACGGGCAGCGACGTCCCGGCGAGTTCGGCGAGCTGCCCGCCCCACGTACCGGCGGCGTTGACGACCGCGGGCGCCAGGAGGTCGCCGCGCGGCGTGCGCACTCCGCGTACCGCGCCGTACGGGTCGCGCAGGACGCCGATGACCTCCTCGCCCAGCCGCAGCCCGGCCCCGGACGCCTTCAGGAGGTGGGCGGCGGCCAGGGCGGGCTGGACCTGGGCGTCCTGCGGGTAGCGGACTCCGCCCGCGAGCCCGGGGGCGAGGTGCGGTTCCAGGTCGGCGAGGTGCGGGACCTCCTCGCACTTCACGCCCGCCGCCGCCTGGGCCGCCGCGAAGGTGCGGAGCGCCGCCAGCCCGTCCTGCTGCGAGGCGACCACGAGGCCGCCCTTCGCTTCGTACTCGAACGCTCCCGGGAACTCCTCGGCGAGCTCGCGCCACAGTCTCGTGGACAGCAGCGCGAGGCCGAGTTCGGGGCCCGGCTCCTTGTCGGAGACGAGCAGGTTGCCTTCGCCGGCGCCGGTGGTTCCGCCCGCGACCGGGCCCCGGTCGACCACTGCGACGGAGAGCCCGGAGCGGGAGGCGTAGAAGGCGCAGGCCGCGCCGACCACTCCGGCCCCGACGACGACCACATCGAAGACGCGTCTCGTGAACACGGCAGTAATATGTCACACGACACCGTGTCTGCCAAGGGACCCGAACTTCCCGCGCCCCGCCCGCGTTTCGGGCACGGCAGTGGCGCCGCTTCCGGGATACGGGGACGGCGACGGCCTGCCCGAGTCACCCCGTCGGCATCGTGCCCGCCGTCACAGCACGGCGATGCCGTCCAGCTCCACGAGCGCCTGCTCGTCCCAGAGCCGGACCACGCCCACCACCGCCATCGCCGGGTAGTCCCGGCCCGCCAACCGGCGCCAGACGTCTCCCAGTTCGGCCGCGTGCTCGCGGTAGTCGGCGACGTCCGTCGCGTAGACGGTCACCCGGGCGAGGTCGCCGGGAGCGCCACCGGCCGCGGCGAGCGCGCCCAGCAGATTGCCGAGTGCCGTCTCGAACTGCTCGGGCAACGTCGTGCCGACCACCTTTCCCGCCCCGTCGAGCGCGGTCTGTCCGGCGAGGAAGACCAGCCGCGACCCGCTCGCCGCCACGCTGACGGCGTGCGAGAAGCCGGTGGGCGGGGAGAGTTCGGCGGGGTTGTGGCGCTTGAGGGAGGTCATCGGGCGTACAGCTCCTTCGCGATGATGGTGCGCTGGACCTCGGTCGCGCCCTCGTAGATGCGGGGGGCGCGCACCTCCCGGTAGAGGTGTTCGAGGAGGTGACCGCGCTGGAGGGCGCGGGCGCCGTGCAGTTGGACGGCCGCGTCCACGACGAACTGTGCGGTCTCGGTGGCGAAGAGCTTCGCCATGGCGGAACTCTTGGGCACCTGCGGTTCGTTCCTGTCGTACGCGGCCGCCGCCGCGTAGACGAGCAGCCGGGCCGCTTCCGTGCGGGTGGCCATCTCGGCGACCCGGTGTGCCACGGACTGGAGGTCCTTCAACGGTCCGCCGAACGCGGTGCGTCCGGCGGTGTGGGCGAGTGTCGCGTCGAGTGCGGCCTGCGCCATGCCGACGGCGAAGGCGCCCACGCTCGGCCGGAAGAGGTTGAGGGTGTCCATGGCGACGCGGAATCCGCGGTCCGGTGTTCCGATGACGTCGGCCTCGGTGACGTGGACGCCGTCGAAGGCCAGGCTGCCGATGGGGTGCGGGGACAGCATGTCGAGCGCGGCACCGGTCAGTCCCGGACGGTCCGCGGGAACGAGGAACGCGGTGACGCCGCGCGCGCCCGCGCCCGGGGTGGTGCGGGCGAAGACGGTGTAGAAGTCGGCGTGCGGCGCGTTGGAGATCCAGCACTTCTCCCCGCTGAGCCGCCAGCCGCCTCCCCCGGCCGCCGCGGGTCCCCCGCTCCCCGCAGTGCCGGTCACGGGCTCGGCCCGCAGGGCGAGCGACGCGGCGTCCGACCCGGCCCCCGGCTCGCTCAGCGCGAACGCGGCGACGGTACGGCCGGCCCGTACCCCCGGCAGCCAGCGGGCGCGCTGCTCGTCGTTGCCGGCGCGGGCCACCGGCGAGGCGCCCAGCCCCTGGAGCGCCAGGGCCGTCTCCGCCTCCGTGCAGCCGTGTGCGAGGGACTCCCGCATCAGGCACAGGTCCAGCGCCCCGGCGGAGAACAGCCGTCCCAGCAGACCGAGTTCACCCAGAGCGGCGATCAGCGGGCGGTTGAGCAGACCGGGTTCCCCCTTCTCCGCAAGGGGGCGCAGTCGCTCCGCAGCCAGCGCGCGCAACTGCGCGCACCACTCCGCCTTCTCCGGCTCCAGCGCGAACTCGGGCATCTGCGGCCCCTCTCATCTGGCGTGTTATCGCGGACCGTTGACTGTCGTCACCATCACGATACGCTCGTCCGTGCCAGCACCACAGCGCCCGGCAACACAGCACTGCCGGACCACTCGCCCGCCCCGCCCGTCGGCCGTCACCGGTCCGTCGGCCGCCACCGGACCCGTCAGCCGCAACCCGGACCGCTCGCTGCAAGGGGGCCAACCCGCCATGGCCATGGAGCTGCACCCCTCGGCCCACGCCGACACCTTTCCGCGCGACCACCTGCCGCCCGCCGACCAGTGGCCCGCACTCCTCTTCGAGCTGCCGGAACTGCACTACCCCGTCGGCCTCAACTGCGCCGTCGAGCTCCTGGACCGCACCCTGGAGCAGTTCCGCGCCGACCGGCCCGCCCTGCGCACCCTCTCCGGCGAGGTGTGGTCGTACGGGGAACTGCGCGACCACACCGACCAGATCGCGTACGTCCTGACCCAGGACCTGGGCGTGGTTCCCGGAAACCGCGTCCTGTTGCGCGGGCCCACCACACCCTGGCTGGTGGCCTGCTGGCTGGCCGTGCTGAAGGCGGGCGCGGTCGCCGTGACCGTGCTGCCGCAGCAGCGGGCGTCCGAACTGGCCACGATCTGCGACCTCGCCCAGGTCGGCCACGCGCTGTGCGACGTACGGACCGTGGACGACCTGGTGAAGGCGCAGGTGCCCGGACTGCGGATCACCCTGTTCGGCGGGGACGCGCCGGACGACCTGGTACGGCAGGCGGCGATCAAGCCCACGCGGTACGAGGCGGTCCCGACGTCGTGCGACGACGTCGCGCTGATCGCCTTCACGTCGGGGACGACCGGGCGCCCCAAGGGGTGCATGCACTTCCACCGGGACGTGCTGGCCATCGCGGACACCTTCTCCCGGCACGTGCTGAAGCCGGAGCCCGACGACGTGTTCACGGGCAGTCCGCCGCTCGGCTTCACCTTCGGGCTCGGTGGTCTGGTGATCTTCCCGTTGCGGGTCGGCGCGTCCGCCCTGCTGCTGGAGCAGGCGGGCCCCCGGCAGTTGTTGCCGGCCCTGGCGGAGCACCAGGTGTCGGTGCTGTTCACCGCCCCGACCGCCTACCGGCTGATGCTGGACGAGCTCACGTCCCCCACCGCCTACGACCTGAGTGCCCTGCGCCGGTGCGTCTCGGCGGGCGAGAACCTTTCGGAGTCCACCTGGCGGGACTGGTTCGAGCGCACCGGCGTGCGGATCATCAACGGCATCGGCGCGACCGAGCTGCTGCACATCTTCATCTCGGCCGCCGACGAGGAGATCCGGCCCGGGACCACCGGCCGGCCGGTCCCCGGCTGGCACGCGCGCGTGGTGGACGCGACGGGCGCCGAAGTCGCCGACGGGGTCCCGGGGCTGCTGGCCGTACGGGGGCCCGTCGGCTGCCGGTACCTGTCCGACGCACGGCAGCAGGTGTACGTACGCGACGGCTGGAACCTCACCGGCGACACCTACGTGCGCGACGCGGACGGCTGCTTCCGGTACGTGGCACGAGCGGACGACATGATCATCTCCGCCGGGTACAACATCGCGGGCCCGGAGGTGGAGGACACGCTGCTGCGCCACCCCGACGTGCTGGAGGCAGCGGTGGTCGGCCGCGAGGACGCCCTGCGCGGACAGGTCGTGTCCGCCTTCGTGGTGGTACGGGAGGGAGTGCCGCGCAGCGAGGAGACGGTGGCGCTGCTGCGGGACTTCGTGAAGGCGGAGCTGGTCCCGTACAAGTGCCCGCGCGAGATCGAGTTCCTGGACGCGCTGCCGCGCACGCCCACGGGGAAGCTGCAACGGTTCCGGTTGCGGCGGCCGGGTGCGCGGGAAGCGGCGGCAACCGATGGCCCGAGGTCTCCCGCGGACCCCGGGAACGTACAGTGATCACGTGGCTGACCTGCACACTCCCCGTTCCCTGATCATCACGCTGTACGGCGCCTACGGGCGCGGCGCGGACGCCGAGTCCGGTGCGGACGGTGACGAGCCGGTGCCCGTCGCCTCGCTCATCCGGCTGCTCGCGGCCGTCGGCGTGGACGCGCCGTCCGTCCGCTCGGCGGTCTCCCGCCTGAAGAGGCGCGGGCTGCTGGTGTCGGGGCGTACGGCCGGGGGCGCGGCCGGATACGCGCTGTCCGGCGACGCCCGGCAGCTCCTGGACGACGGCGACCGGCGCATCTACTCCCGTACGGAACCCCGCGCGTCGGACGGCTGGGTGCTCGCGGTGTTCTCCGTCCCGGAGGCCGAGCGCGCCAAGCGGCACGTGCTGCGCTCCCGGCTCGCCCGGCTCGGCTTCGGGACGGCGGCGCCGGGGGTGTGGATCGCTCCCGGCGGCCTCTACGAAGAGACCCGGCACACCCTGGAGCGACTGCATCTCGACGCCTACGTGGACCTGTTCCGGGGTGAGCACCTGGGGTTCGCGGCGACGCGGGAGGCGGTGGCGCGGTGGTGGGACCTGGGGGCGATCGCCCGGTTGCACGAGGAGTTCCTGGAGCGGCACGAGCCGGTGCTGCGGGAGTGGCAGGCCGGGCCGCGCAGCGCTCCGGCGGCGTCCGGGTCCGGCACCGGGCCGTCGTCGGACACGGAGCGTGCCTACCGGGACTACCTTCTGGCCTTGGACTCGTGGCGGCGTCTGCCGTACGCGGACCCCGGGCTGCCGGCCGCGCTCCTGCCTGTGGACTGGCCGGGCGGCCGGTCGGCCGAGGTCTTCGCGGAGTTGCACACCCGGCTGCGCGATGCGGGCGCGGCGTTCGTACACCCGGACGCACTTGTACGACCATAGGTCCGGCGCTGTGGAAAGCGCGGCGCAGGGTCTGCGGCCGGGTGCGCATGATGGGGCATGACCTGGACATTCAGCGAGGACCTCGACACGTATCTGAACGCTGCCGGTGCCACGGTGGCCGCCCGGCCGGTGGAGAACACCGTGCTGCTGACCTGTGCGGCCGCGTTACGGCGACGCGGCTTGGCCGCCTTCGGTGGTGAGGCGCCGCTCTTCGGCTGGTGGCGAGGGGCGGACGGTGGTGTGCATGCGGCGGCACTGTGGACGCCGCCGCACCCCCTGGTGGTGAGTGCCGTTCCGGCGGAGGCGGTGATCCCGTTGGCCCGCGCCTGCGAGCAGCACGGCGCGACGGCGGTCGACGCCGAGCGGCGCCTCGCGTCCGCACTGGCCGGACAGTGGCCGGGATGCCGGAACGTGCGGGAGCACCGCCTCTACCGGCTCGGCGAGCTGATACCCCCCTCGCCCGCCCCTTCGGGACGGGCACGCACCGCCACCGGCGCCGATCGGGCTCTGCTGGCCGACTGGCTCCGTGCCTTCGGCCGGGACACCGGGCTGTCGGCGGCGGGCGCGGAGGCGTCGGTGGCCGAGCGGTTGTCGTACGGCGGGCTGATGCTCTGGGAGCACGACGGCGCTCCGGTGTCCATGGCCGGGGTGAGCCGCCCGGCCGAGGGCACCGTGCGCCTGGCCCCGGTCTACACGCCGCCCGAGCAGCGCGGCCGGGGATTCGGAGCGGCGGTGACGGCGGCGCTGAGCTCGTCCGCGCGCGCCGCCGGGGCCGCGGAGGTGCTGCTCTTCACCGACCTGGCCAACCCGACCAGCAACGGGCTCTACCAGCGGCTCGGCTACCGGCCGGTGACGGACAGGGTGGTGATCGAACGCGGGTGAGGCGACCGGGGCGGTCAATCGGTAGTGAGGCGACCGGGGCGATCAATGGGCGCCGCGTGTGCGCCCGGAGTGCGGCGGAGCGGCGGGCCCGTCATGGACTGCGCAGGCTGAGTCGGGGCTTGGGGCCGTCGGTGCGACCGGTCGGGGGGCGGCGGCTGCCCGCCCGGTACGGGAGGGGCCAGGGAGCGCCGGGCCCGGAGTAGTCCTGTTCGGCGGCGGCGTGCAGGGTCCAGTGGGGGTCGTAGAGGTGGGGGCGGGCGAGTGCGCAGAGGTCGGCGCGGCCGGCGAGGAGGAGGGAGTTGACGTCGTCCCAGGAGGAGATGGCTCCTACGGCGACGACCGGAACGCCGAGGGTGTTGCGGATCCGGTCGGCGAAGGGGGTCTGGTAGGAGCGGCCGAACTCGGGGGCCTCGTCGGGGACGACCTGGCCGGTGGAGACGTCGATGGCGTCGGCGCCGTGAGCGACGAAGGCGCGGGCGATCTCGACCGCTTCCTCCTCGGTGGTGCCGCCGGCGGCCCAGTCGGTGGCGGAGATGCGGACGGTCATGGGTTTGTCGTCGGGCCAGATGCCGCGGACGGCGTCGAAGACTTCCAGCGGGAAGCGCAGGCGGCGGGCGAGGCTCCCGCCGTAGGCATCGGTGCGCCTGTTGGTGAGGGGGGAGAGGAAACTGGACAGCAAGTAGCCGTGGGCACAGTGGAGTTCGAGGAGGTCGAAGCCGCAGCGGGCAGCCCGCCAGGCGGAGGCGGCGAACTGTTCGCGGACGTCGATGAGGCCGGAGCGGTCGAGCTGGGCGGGTACCTGGTTGATGCCCGGACGGTAGGGCAGCGGGGAGGGGGCGACGAGGGGCCAGTTGTCGTCGGCTGGGAGCGGCTGGTCGATGCCGTCCCACATGAGCCTGGTGGAGCCCTTGCGGCCGGAGTGGCCCAGCTGCACGCCGATGGCGGTCCCCGGGGACCGCCGGTGGACGAAGTCGGTGATGCGCCGCCAGGCGGCGGCCTGTTCGGGGGCGTAGAGGCCGGCGCAGCCGGGGGTGATGCGGCCCTCGGGGCTGACGCAAACCATCTCGGTCATGACCAGGCCCGCTCCGCCGAGCGCGCGGGCGCCGAGGTGGACGAGGTGGAAGTCGCCGGGGACGCCGTCCTCGGCGGAGTACATGTCCATGGGTGACACGACGACGCGGTTGCGCAGTTCGAGGCCGCGCAGCCGGAAGGGGGTGAACATCGGGGGTGTGCCGGGCGGGCAGCCGAAGTCCTGCTCGACGGTTCCGGTGAAGGCGCTGTCGCGCAGCCGGAGGTTGTCGTGGGTGACGCGGCGGCTGCGGGTGAGGAGGTTGAACGCGAATTGCCGGGGCGGCTGGTCCAGGTAGGTGGCCAGGTCCTCGAACCAACGGAGGCTGGCGGCTGCGGCGCGCTGCGTGGACTCGACGACGGGGCGGCGTTCCGCCTCGTAGGCGGCGAGGGCGGTCGGCAGGTCGGGTTGTTCGTCGATGCATGCGGCGAGGGCCAGTGCGTCCTCGACGGCGAGCTTGGTGCCGGAGCCGATGGAGAAGTGCGCGGTGTGGGCGGCGTCGCCGAGGAGGACCGTGTTGCCGTGCGACCAGCGGTCGTTGACGACGGTGCGGAAGGCGATCCAGGAGGAGTTGTTGCCCTTCAGGGGACGGCCGCCGAGGGCGTCGGAGAAGAGCTTGGCGCAGCGTTCGACGGACTCGGCCTGGCCGCAGGCGTCGAGTCCGGCGGCGCGCCAGACCTCCTCGCGCATCTCGACGATGACCGTCGAGGAGTCCTTCGCGTAGGGGTAGCCGTGCAGTTGCATGGCGCCGTGTTCGGTCTCGGTGATCTCGAACCGGAAGGAGTCGAAGGCGAAATCGGCGGCGAGCCAGATGTACCGACAGTGGTGGGAGGTGAGGCGGGGACGGAAGACGTCGGCGTGCGCCTGGCGGGTGAGGCTGTGCACACCGTCGGCGGCGACCACCAGGTCGTGGGAGCGGGCGAGTTCGGTGGCGGGCGGAGCCTCGGTGCGGACGCGCAGGACGACGCCCAGCTCGCGGCAGCGGGCGTGCAGGATCTCCAGGAGCCTGCGCCGGCCGAGGGCGGCGAAGCCGTGGCCGCCGGAGGTGAGGCGGCGGCCCCGGTGGACGACGTCGATGTCGTCCCAGCGGACGAATTCGGCGGTCAGTGCCCGGTAGACCTCGGGGTCCGCGTGCTCGATGCCGCCGAGGGTCTCGTCGGAGAGGACGACGCCGAAGCCGAAGGTGTCGTCGGGGGCGCCGCGCTCCCAGACGGTGACCTCGCGGGCGGGGTCGAGCCGCTTGAGCAGCGCGGCGGCGTACAGCCCGCCGGGGCCGCCGCCGACCACGGCGATGCGCAGGGGGCGGCCGGTGTTCCCCGGGTCGGAGTGGGCCGGGGCCGCCGGGGAGGGGTGGGCAGGGGAGGGGGCGGGCGGGGTGGGGTGGGGGGAGGGGGGGCCCGGGGAGTCGGAGGCGGTGGTCGTCATGGCTGGCGTCCCTGCCACTTCGGGGGGCGCTTCTCGGTGAAGGCCGCGTGGAACTCGGCGTAGTCCTCGCCGTTCATGAGCAGGGCCTGGGTGGCGGCGTCGAGTTCGACGGAGGCGGCCAGTGGCATGTCGAGTTCCGCGGTGAGGAGGGCCTTGGTCTGGGCGTACGCCAGGGCGGGACCGTCGGCGAGACGGCGCGCGAGGGCGGCGGCGCGGGCACCGGCCTCGCCCTCCGCGGTCAGCTCGCTGAGCAGGCCGATCCGTTCGGCCTCCGGGGCGCGGACCGGCTCGCCCAGCATCAGCAGCCGGGTGGCGTGGCCCAGTCCGACGACCCGGGGCAGCAGGTAGGCCGCTCCCATGTCGCCACCCGACAGGCCCACCTTGGTGAAGAGGAAGGAGAACGTGACGGAGGGGTCCGCGATGCGGAAGTCCGCGGCCAGCGCGAGGACCGCGCCCGCTCCGGCGGCCACCCCGTGCAGGGCGGCGATCACCGGGAACGGCGCCTCGCGCAGGGCCCGTACGACCTGGCCGGTCATCCGGTTGAAGTCGAGGAGCTGGGCGGTGTCCATGCCGAGGGTCGCGCCGATGATGTCGTCCACGTCGCCGCCCGAGCAGAAACCGCGCCCCTCCCCCGCCAGCACCAGGGCGCGCACGGAGCGTTCCCTGGCGAGTTCGGCGAGGAGGTCGCGCAGGTCCGCGTAGGCCCCGAAGGTGAGGGCGTTGAGCTTCTCGGGCCGGGCGAGGGTGACGGTGGCGACGCCTTCGTCCAGGGTCAGCCGCAGGTGCTGCCACTTCTCGGTGCGCGGGGCGGAACTGAGGAACGGGCTCATGGGACGCGGGCCTCCCGGTTGCCGGTGGTGGCTGGTGGCGGTCCCCCGAAGTTATCATCGGCCCGTGACTCCCGTCACGAGTGCGCGATATTGCCCGATCCGCCCGCCGTTGGTCCCGTGCCGCTGTGGCGCAGGTCCCGCACGGTTTCGGCGAGCGACCCTAGGGGAACGGCCGTTCGCTTCGTACGGTGGAGGGGAGAAACACCGCTCCGCGATCGGATCCCGCCTTGCTCTCTGCCTCCGGCCCATCCTTCTGGCGCATCGAGCTGCCGCACTCGGCCTCCGCGGTGCCGCTGGCCCGCGCCCTGGTGCGTACGGCGCTGGCGGATCTGGGGACAGCGGCGACGGACTGCGACACGGCCGAACTGCTCACCGCCGAGCTCGTCGCGAACGCTGTGGAACACACCAGCAGCTCCACCCCCATCGAGCTGGTGGTGGAGCTGCTGCCGTCCGGCTGCCAGGTGGAGGTGCACGACGGCGACCCCGAGCCCCCGGGAAACCTGGACCGCTCGTCGGACGACGCGTGCCCCGACCCGTGGCAGGAGCACGGACGCGGTCTGCTGCTGATACGGACGCTCAGCTCCGACTGCGGCCACCGCCGCACCGACTCGGGCAAGGCCGTCTGGTTCAGGCTTCCGGCCGCGGGGTGACCTCAGGGGCGGCGTCCGCGGTCTTGCCCAGCCGCGAGTTCCGGCGGCCGTAGAGCGTGTACACCAACGCTCCGACGAGCAGGAACGCGCCGAACTGGAGCCAGGTCAGCCAGCCGGTCCCGTAGATCAGGTACAGGCAGAAGAGCACGCCCGCCACCGGCAGCACCGGGAAGAACGGCACCCGGAAGGACCGCGGGAGGTCCGGGTTGCGGCGGCGCAGCGCGATGACCGCGATGTTCACCACGGCCATGACGGCGAGGGTGCCGATGGTCGTGAGGTTCATGACGACGTCCAGCGGCACGACGGCCGCCGGGACCGCGAAGACGCACGCCACGATCCACGTGTTGGCGACCGGCGTGGAGGTCTTGGGCGAGACGCGTTCGAAGACGCGCGGGACGAGGCCGTCGCGGGACATCGACATGAGGATGCGGGTCTGCCCGTACATCACGGCCAGGACGACGGACGCGATGGCGACGACCGCGCCGAAGGCGATGATTCCGCCACCGAGGGTGGAGTCGGTGACCTGGTTGACGATCAGCGAGAGCGCGGCGGGCTTGGACGCCACGTCGCCCGCGGACATCGCACCGATGGCGGCCACCGCGACCAGGCAGTAGAGCAGCGTGACCACGCCGATGCAGATCATGATCGCGACGGGGATGTTCTTGCGCGGGTTCTTGACCTCTTCACCGGCCGTCGTGATCGCGTCGAAGCCGATGTACGAGAAGAACGCGAGCGAGGCGCCGGCCGTTACGCCCGCCATCCCGTGTTCGGCGAACGGCGAGAGGTTGTCGGAGCGGAAGGCGGTGAAGGCGATCGCGCAGAACAGCAGCAGTACGCCGATCTTGATCACGGCCATCACGGCGGTGGCGCGGGCGCTCTCGCGGATGCCCCGGACCAGGAGCAGCGCGGCGAGGGCGATCACGACGACGGCCGGGACGTTGACGACCCCGCCGTCGCCCGGCGGGTTGGAGAGCGCGGCGGGCAGCTGCCAGCCGATCAGGCTGTGCAGCAGTTCGTTGAGGTACTGCCCCCAGCCGACGGCGACGGCCGACACCGACACGCCGTACTCCAGGAGCAGGCACCAGCCGACGAGGAACGCGATGCGTTCGCCGAGGGTGGCGTACGCGAAGGAGTACGAGCTGCCCGAGACGGGGATCGCGCCGCCCAGCTCCGCGAAGGAGAACGCGGTGAAGATGCAGGTGATCGCGGCGAGGACGAAGGAGATCACGACGGCGGGGCCTGCCTCGGCGACGCTGTCGGAGAGCCCGACGAAGATGCCGGTGCCGACGATCGCGCCGACGCCGAAGCAGACGAGCTGGAAGAGCCCCATGGTCCGCTTCAGGCCGTGGCCTTCGAGGTCCGCGCCGGACTCGGCGACGAGGAGATCGGGCGACTTGATGCGTTGCAGCGGGGACATGGGGCGGTTCTCATCTCTGGTGCACGGTCTGAGCAAGCGAATGGGGTCCGAGCACATGTGCCCGAACCCCATGAAGCGATGACATCGTAAGCACCGCACCGCATGTTCACCCAATCGGGCGTATCGCTATTCGCGGCCCTTGGCCGTGCCCATCGTCGCCACCAGGACCGCCTTGATCGTGTGCAGCCGGTTCTCCGCCTCGTCGAAGACGACGGAGTGCGCCGACTCGAAGACCTCGTCGGTGACCTCCAGCGAGGACAGCCCGTACTGCTCGTGGATTTCGCGTCCGACCTTCGTGCCGAGGTCGTGGAAGGCGGGCAGGCAGTGCAGGAACTTCACGTCCGGGTTGCCGGTGGCGCGCAGCACGTCCATGGTCACGGCGTACGGGGTGAGCGCCTCGATCCGCTCCGCCCAGACCTCCTTGGGCTCCCCCATCGACACCCACACGTCGGTCGCGACGAAGTGCGCCCCCCGGACGCCCTCCTCGACCTCCTCGGTGAGCGTGATCCGCGCACCGCTGCCCTCGGCCAGTGCACGGGCCTGGGCGACGATTGCCTCGGCGGGCCAGTAGGCGCGGGGCGCGACGATCCGCACGTCCATGCCGAGCAGGGCACCCGTCACCAGGTAGGAGTTGCCCATGTTGAAGCGCGCGTCGCCGAGGTAGGCGAAGGCGGTCGTTCCCAGCGGCTCCCCCGGTCGGTGCTCGACCATCGTCAGCACGTCGGCGAGCATCTGGGTGGGGTGCCAGTCGTCGGTGAGCCCGTTGAAGACCGGCACTCCGGCGTACTGGGCCAGCTCCTCGACGGTCGCCTGCGCATCGCCCCGGTACTGGATGCCGTCGAACATCCGGCCGAGCACCCGCGCGGTGTCCTTCGGCGACTCCTTGTGGCCGATCTGCGAACCGGCCGGGTCGAGGTACGTCGTCGAGGCTCCCTGGTCGGCGGCGGCGACCTCGAAGGCGCAGCGGGTGCGGGTGGACGTCTTCTCGAAGATCAGCGCGATGTTCCTGCCGCGCAGCCGCGGGACCTCGGTGCCGGACTTCTTGGCCGCCTTCAGTTCGGCGGCCAGGTCGACCAGACCGCGGAACTCCTCAGCGGTGAGGTCCGCCTCCTTGAGGAAGTGGCGGCCTTCGAGAAACGACGACGTCATGGTGACGGCTCCAGGTGACGGCTCAGGATACAGAGATGCATCACTATACAGAAGAACGGGAACCTATACGGCCTCACGTTCGATCGGACAGCTCATGCAGCGCGGCCCTCCCCGCCCCCTGCCCAGTTCGCTGCCCCGGATCTCGATCACTTCGATGCCCTGTTTGCGCAGATGGGTGTTTGTCGTCGCATTGCGTTCGTACGCCACGACCACCCCCGGCTCGACGGCGAGGACGTTGCAGCCGTCGTCCCACTGCTCCCGCTCCGCCGCGTGCACATCCTGCGTCGCGGTCAGCACGCGTACGGAGTCCAGGCCCAGCGCCGCGGCGATGGCGCGGTGCATGTGCTCCCGCGGGTGGTCGGTGACCTTGAGTTCGTTGTCGCCGACGCCGGGTTCGATCGTGTACGAGCGGAGCATGCCGAGACCCGCGTACTGGGTGAAGGTGTCGCCGTCGACCATGGTCATCACCGTGTCGAGGTGCATGAAGGCCCGCCGCTTGGGCATGTCCAACGCGACGATCGTCTTCGCCGAACCGGCCGCGAACATCCCCCTGGCCAGCATCTCCACCGCCTGCGGGGTGGTCCGTTCGCTCATTCCGATCAGCACGGCACCGTTGCCGATGACCAGTACGTCACCGCCCTCGATGGTGGAGGGGTAGTCGCTCTGCCCCTCCGACCACGTGTGGAAGGAGCCGGACTCGGGGCCGGTGAAGAGCGGGTGGTGCTTGTAGATGGCCTCGAAGTGCACGGTCTCGCGCTGCCGGGCGGGCCGGCGCATCGCGTTGATGGACACGCCGTCGTAGATCCAGGCCGAGGTGTCGCGGGTGAAGAGGTGGTTGGGGAGCGGGCCGAGGAGGAAGTCGTCGGGCTCCATGACGTGGAAACGGACCGAGATCGGCTCGGAGTGCCGTTCCAGGTACTCGCGCTTGGTCATGCCGCCGACGAGCGCCTCGCACAGTTCGGCGGCGGGCAGTTCCTCGAAGGCGGCGCGCAGGTGGTCGGTGGCGAGCGGCCCGTACTCCTTCTCGTCGAAGACCCGGTCCAGTACGAGGCGTCTGGCGTCCGGGAGTTCGAGGGCCTCGGCGAGCAGGTCGCCGAAGAGGTGCACCTCCACCCCCCGGTCGCGCAGGACGTCCGCGAACCCGTCGTGTTCCTGGCGCGCGCGGCGCACCCAGAGCACGTCGTCGAACAGGAGCGCGTCCTTGTTGCTGGGCGTGAGCCGCTTCAGCTCCAGGTCGGGACGGTGGAGGATGACGCGGCGCAGCCGCCCGGTCTCGGAGTCGACATGGAATCCCATGGCTACATCCTGGCCGAGACGGGCGGCTCGCGCCCTGCTGATGACCACCGGCGTCGCGGCCGCTCCCGGCCCGGCCCCGGAAGGGCCCGCCGAGCCGCCCCGGCCCTCCGCGGTGCCGGGCCCGTGCCCGGCCCTCTCCAGCACCGGCGTCCACCCGTCTGGACGCTCGCGTCAGGACGGCCTTGCGCCCGCGCCGGCACCGCGGGACGCCCGGCCCAGGGCTGCTCGCCCCCTGCCAAAGAGCCTCGGACGTCCGCGCCGGGCAGGCTCGATCCCGGCGTACGGGCACGGCTCGACGCGCCGCTGGACCGGCACGGCTCGACGCCCGTGTACGAGCACGGCTCGACGCACCGTTGCACCGGCACGGCTCGACACCCTGCACGGGCATGGCCGGGGCCGCAGTCCTGCGACGGCGGCCCCGGCGACCCGGCGTGCCTCAGAGCCGCGGGTCGACCGGTTCCGACTCCAGCGCCAGCACCGCGAACACCGCCTCGTGCACCCGCCACAACGGCTCGCCCTCCGCCTGCCGTTCCAGCGCTTCGAGGCCCAGCGCGTACTCCCGCAGGGCGAGGGACCTCTTGTGTCCGAGAAAACGCCCGCGCAGCCGCTCCAACTGCTCGGGCCGGGTGTACTCGGGACCGTAGATGATCCGCAGGTACTCCCGTCCCCGCACCTTCACTCCCGGCTGGACGAGCCGCCCCTTGCCGTCCCGCACCAGCGCGTCCACCGGCTTGACGACCATGCCCTCGCCGCCCCGCCCGGTCATCTCCAGCCACCAGTCGACACCGGCCTGCACGGACGACTCGTCACCCGTGTCGACGACCAGGCGGCGGGTGGTGTGCAGCAGGCCGGTCGGGTCGTGCTCCACCAGCCGGTCCACCCAGGCGAGTTGCCGGTCGTGCGGGACCGCTGCGAGCGAGCGCCCCTGCGCCGCGAGCACCTGGAACGGTGCGAGCCGTACCCCGTCCAGGCCCTCGGTCGGCCAGCAGTACCGCCGGTAGGCCTCGGTGAACAGCCCGGCGTCGGCCGCCCGCTCCCGCTGTCGCGCCGCCAGGTCCCGGGCGCCGTCGACGCCGCGCGCCGCGGTCTTCTCCAGCGCGGCCAGCGCGGCGGGGAAGACCGCCCCGGACGCCGCGCCGACGGCCGCGTACTGCTGCCGCAGCAGCCCGGACGCCTTGAGGGACCAGGGCATCAGCTCGGCGTCCAGCAGAAGCCAGTCGCTGTCGAGCTCCTCCCAGAGCCCGGCCGCCTCCACGGCGGTGCGCAGCCGCGCCAGCACCAGCTCGCCGACGGCCTCGTCGCCGAAGAAGGGCCGCCCCGTCCGTGTGTGCACCACGCCCGTGACCCCGTCCGCTCCGAAGCGCTCCCGTGCCACGTCCGCGTCCCGGCACACCAGCACCACCGCGCGCGAGCCCATGTGCTTCTCCTCGCACACCACCTTGGCGACCCCGTCGCTGCGGTACTGGGCGAAGGCCTCGGCCGGGTGCTCCAGGTACCCGTCGACGGCGGACGTGCCCGTCGGCGCCATCGTCGGCGGCAGGTACATCAGCAGCTGCGGATCGACGGCGAACCGGCTCATCACTTCCAGTGCGGCCGCGGCGTTCTCCTCGCGCACCGCCACCCGCCCGTGCTCCCGGGTCTCCACGACCCGCCGTCCTGCCACGTCGGCCAGGTCCAGGGGACGGGCGTCGTGACCGCCCGGCGCTTCGGTCAGCAGCGGCCTGACCGGTTCGTACCAGACCTTCTCGGCCGGTACGTCGACCAGTTCGCGTTCCGGCCAGCGCAGCGCGGTCATCCTGCCGCCGAACACGGCGCCCGTGTCGAGGCAGAGGGTGTTGTTGACCCATGAGGTGCGGGGGACGGGCGTGTGTCCGTACACGACGGCCGCGCGGCCCCGGTAGTCCTCGGCCCACGGGTAGCGCACGGGCAGGCCGAACTCGTCGGTCTCGCCGGTGGTGTCCCCGTACAGGGCGTGCGAGCGGACGCGGCCCGAGGTCCGCCCGTGGTACTTCTCCGGCAGACCGGCGTGGCAGACCACGAGGTTTCCGCCGTCGAGGACGTAGTGACTGACGAGGCCGTCGATGAATCCGCTCACCTGTTCCTTGAACTCATCCGTCTCCTTGTCCAACTGCGCGATGGTTTCCGCGAGTCCGTGGGTGTGCTGGACGTTCCTTCCCTTGAGCCAACGTCCGAGCTTGTTCTCGTGGTTCCCGGGAACGCACAGGGCATTGCCGGAGGCGACCATTGCCATCACTCGGCGCAGCACTCCTGGGCTGTCCGGGCCGCGGTCCACGAGGTCGCCGACGAAGACGGCGGTCCGCCCCCGCGGGTGCACCCCGTCCTCGTACCCCAGTTTGCCGAGCAGCGTCTCCAGCTCGGAGCGGCAGCCGTGCACGTCACCGATGATGTCGAAGGGTCCGGTGAGGTGGGTGAGGTCGTTGTAGCGCTTCTCCAGGACGACCTCGGCCGCGTCGACCTCCGCCACGCTCCGCAGGACGTGCACCTTGCGGAAGCCTTCGCGCTCCAGGCCCCGCAACGAGCGGCGCAGCTCACGGCGGTGCCGCTGGATGACGTGGCGGGGCATGCCGGCCCGGTCGGGCCGCTCGGCGTTGCGTGCCGCGCAGACCTCTTCGGGCAGGTCCAGCACGAGGGCGATCGGCAGGACGTCGTACTTCCTGGCCAGCTGGACGAGTTGCTTGCGTGCCTCGGGCTGCACGTTCGTCGCGTCGACGACGGTCAGCCGCCCCGCCTGGAGGCGCTTGCCCGCGATGTAGTGCAGGACGTCGAAGGCGTCCCGGCTGGCGCTCTGGTCGTTCTGGTCGTCGGCGACCAGCCCCCGGCAGAAGTCGGAGGAGATCACCTCGGTCGGCTCGAAGTGCCGAAGGGCGAAGGTGGACTTGCCGGATCCGGTGGCTCCGACCAGTACCACGAGGGACAGGTCGGGGACGGGCAGGCTGCGCCCCGGGGCGCCGTCCTGCACGTCGTCACGGTTGACACTCATGCGGCCGTGTCCTCCTTCTTCGCTTCGTCGCGCACTGCTTCGCCCTTCTCGCTAGTGGCCGCCCGCGTGAACACGGCCATCTGGGTGGGCGGCCCGACCTGCGGGTCGTCCGGCCCGACGGGCGCGAACGCGACGGCGTACCCGTGCCGCCCGCCGACCTTCGCCGCCCAGTCCCGGAACTGCTGACGCGTCCACTCGAACCGGTGGTCGCCGTGCCGTGCGTGCCCGGCGGGCAGCGCCTCCCAGCGCACGTTGTACTCGACGTTCGGTGTGGTCACGATCACCGTCGTGGGCCGCGCCGAGCCGAAGACCGCGTACTCCACGGCGGGCAGCCGGGGCAGGTCGACGTGCTCGATCACCTCGCTCAGCACGGCCGCGTCGTACCCGGTCAGCCGCTTGTCGGTGTACGTCAGCGACCCCTGCGTCAGCGTGACCCGCTGGGCCTGCCGCTCGCCCATCCGGTCCAGGTTCAGCCGCCGCGAGGCGATGGTCAGCGCCCGCACGGACACGTCGACGCCCACCATCTCGGTGAACGTCACGTCCTTGAGCATGGCCTGCAGCAACTGCCCCTGCCCGCAGCCGAGGTCCAGCACCCGGCCTGCTCCGGCCTCCCGCAAAGCAGTCAGGATCGCCTCACGCCGTTGGACGGCGAGCGGCGAGGGCCGCTCCTCGGTCTCGGTCTCCTGCGCGACCGCGTTGTCGATCTCCTCGACGTCGGCGTCGTCGGAGGCCGCGAGCCGGGCCAGCTCCAGCCGCTCGGTGGCCTGCCGGGTCAGTCCCCAACGGCGCGCCAGGTAGCGGCTGGTGATGAGTTTCTGCTCCGGGTGACCGGCCAGCCAGCCCTCTCCCGCCCGCAGCAGCTTGTCCACTTCGTCGGGCGACACCCAGTAGTGCTTGGCGTCGTCGAGCACCGGCAGCAGGACATAGAGGTGCCGCAGGGCGTCCGCCAGCCGCAACTCCCCCTCCAGGACCAGCTGTACGTACCGGGAGTCCCCCCACTGCGGGAACTGCGCGTCGAGCGGTACCGGCTCCGCGCGCACCGACGCCCAGCCCAGCGGCGCGAACAGCTTCTCCACCAGCGCCGCGCCCCCGCGTGCGGGCAGGGCGGGCACCTCGATCCGCAGCGGCAGCGTCTGCGCCGCACGCTCGGGACGGGCGGTGCACACGCCGTGCAGGGCGCTCTTGAACACGCCGCTCAGTGCCACCGCCAGCAGCGAGGAGGCGGCGTAGGGGCGGTCGTTGACGTATTGCGAGAGCGCCGCGTCGGGCGAACCGCCCCGTCCCTTTCCCTTGCCCCGCCGCACGAGCGCGACGGGATCCACCTCCAGGAGCAGTGCAGCCGTGCAGCGCTCGGCGGTGGCCTCGGGGTAGAGGACGTGGGCCGTGCCGTGCGAGGTGGAGAACGTCTGCTTCCGCTCGGGATGCTTGTGCAGCAGAAATCCGAGGTCGGTGGCCGGACGTTCCTGGGTGCCGGAGGTACTGATCGTCAAGAACACGCGTCCGAGTATGGTCCGGTTCGCCCGGCCCGACCATGGGTTTTCCCGGTCCCGGTCCCGGCCCCCACACCGGCCACTCCCCGGCCCCGCTCCCCCCGTGCCCCGCTCCGGCCATGCCCCGGGCCCGCCCCGGAACCCGCTCCGGCCCATGCCCCTGCCCCGCCCCGGAACCCGCGTCTGCCGGGCCCGGCGGGGGTGAGTACTCGGCCGGAGGCCGGGCCGGGTGCTCGCCCCGGCCCCGGACCGAGTCACCGCCCGGCCCTGGCCTTAGCACTGCTCGCGCCTCAGCTACGGGCGCCCGTCCCGCCATGCAGGTCCGCGGCCAGCGCGGCGATCCGGTCCGGCCCCACCCGGCAGCAGCCCCCGACCAGACGGGCGCCGGCCTCCCGCCAACCCCGCGCCCGGCCCGCGTCGAACGTCCCGGCCCCCGCCCAGTCGCGCTTCACGGCGTCCCACCGCTCCCCGCTGTTCGGGTAGGCCACGACCGGCTTCCCTGTCGCCTGCGCGGCGATCGCCACCGCCCGGTCGACGTCCCCGGGCTCGCAGCAGTTCACTCCCACCGCGAGCACCTGGTCGTTGCCCGCGGCGACCGCGAACGCCTCGGCCAGCGGCTGCCCGGCCCGCGTCCTGTCCCCGGCGATGCTGTACGTCAGCCAGACCGGCGTCCCGGTTCCCCCGACCGCGCGCAGCAGCGCCTCGGCCTCGTCGACGTCGGGAACCGTCTCCAGGGCCAGCACGTCCGGCTCCGCCGCGGCCAGCGCCTCGATCCGCGGCCGGTGGAAACGCTCCAGTTCCCGCACCGAGAGCCCGTACCTGCCCCGGTACTCGCTGCCGTCCGCGAGCATCGCCCCGTACGGCCCGATCGAGGCCGCCACCCACACGCTCCGCTCCGCCGGCGCGGCGGCCTCCCGCGCCAGCGCCACGCTGCGGGCCAGCAGCACGCCCACCTCGTCGCGTGCCAGCCCCCGCTGCGCGAACCCCTCGTAGGTGGCCTGGTAGCTGGAGGTGATGAGCACCTGGGCCCCCGCCCGCACGTACGCCGCGTGCGCCTCCCTGATCTGTCCCGCGTCCTCGGCGAGGAGCCGCGCCGACCAGAGCGCGTCGGACAGGTCACACCCTTGCGAGCCGAGTTGGTTGGACAGCCCGCCGTCGAGGACGAGGGTCCCCTCGGCGAGTGCGGCAGCGAGCGAGCGGGTGGGCTTCACGGCTTCTCCTGTACGGCGTGGCTCGGCCGGGGCCGCACCCACGCGGGGCTCAGCGGGACCGGCCGAGCTGGGACAACACCTGCGAGGAGATCAGGTCCAGGTGGTCGAGGTCGTCCAGGTCCAGCATCTGGAGGTACACCCGCGTCGAGCCGATCTCGGCGAACTCCCCGATCCGGTCCACCACCTCGGCGGGGGAGCCCGCGAGCCCGTTCGCCTTCAGTTCGTCCACCTCGCGTCCGATGGCCGCCGCCCTGCGCGCCACCTCCCTGTCGTCCCTGCCGACGCACGCCACCAGCGCGTTGGAGTACACCAGGTCGCCCGGCTTCCGTCCGGCCTGCTCGGCCGCCGCCCTGACCCGGCCGAACTGCCGCGCGGTGTCGTCCAGCGACGCGAACGGGATGTTGAACTCGTCGGCGTACTGTGCCGCGAGCCTCGGCGTGCGGACCGCGCCGTGTCCGCCGATCAGCACCGGCACCTTGGTCTGGGCCGGCTTGGGGAGCGCCGGCGAGTCGGTCAGTCGGTAGTGGGTGCCTTCGTAGCTGAAGGTCTCGCCCACCTCCGTCGCCCACAGCCCGGTGACGATCGCCAGCTGCTCCTCCAGCCTGGCGAACTTCTCCTTGGGGAAGGGGATGCCGTACGCCTTGTGCTCCTCCTCGAACCACCCGGCCCCGAGACCGAGTTCGACCCGGCCGCCCGACATCCGGTCGACCTGCGCGACCTGGATGGCCAGTACTCCCGGGAGCCGGAAGGTGCCCGCCGTCATCAGGGTTCCGAGGCGGATCCGCTTGGTCTCCCGGGCGAGTCCGGCCAGGGTGATCCAGGCGTCGGTCGGCCCCGGCAGCCCGTCGGCGGAGCCCATGCTCAGGTAGTGGTCCGAGCGGAAGAAGGCGTCGAATCCGAGGTCCTCGGTGGCCTTGGCGACGGTCAGCAGTTTCTCGTAGTCGGCCCCTTGCTGGGGCTCGGTGAAGATTCGAAGATCCATGCCTCCATCCTGCACGTTCGAACCGTCGTCAACCCTGTTGGCGCCGGCTGTCTCCCGTCTGCCCTGTCGAGTGAAAGTTCTGCGCCGTGGGGGTCCTCGCACGGCCGTGTCAGTGACTGGTGTCCCTCGCACTCGTTTGCTCGGGCGGAGCCGGACAGTCCGGCCAGCGCACCGACGACCGCTGCCGGGGCGTCGACAGCGACACCGCCCTCCCCCGCCGGGAGAGGCTGGGCCGAGGAGGCCGTCATCTCCCAGGAAGCCGTTCCCGAACAGACCGTTCCGTCCGCGGATCCTACGACGGGGTCCGTGCCGGGTCAGCAGGTCGCCCCGAAGGGCCTGTTGCAGCAGATGGAGGAACTGATGGCGGCGCTGACCGCCGATCTGTCGCAGCTCGACGCCGATCTCCAGACCACCGACGATCGTGCGCACGCCTCCGCGCTCCCGTCCGCCACGGATGTCTCCGGGGCACAGCAGGAGTACCGCGCGAGCCACCGGCCCGGTCGCCCGGAGGACCGCTACGACGGCGACCACGACCGCTCCCACTGACCGGACCCGGGTCATGGCGACCCCGCCGCCGAGTCGGCGACGGCCTGCAATCTGTTGTGCTCCCACACCGTGAGCCGGCGGAGCAGTCCGCGCACCCGGTCGTTCGACTCGTCGGCGGCGTCGATCGCCTCGATGGTCTGCCAGTAGAAGCCGTCCTCGTCCGTGGCGCAGGACACCGCGACGAGGGCCATGCCCACCTCTCCCAGGAGCTCGCTCAGTTCCACCAGCGCACCCCGTGCGTCCGGCACCTCGGTGAGCTGCGCGGCTCTCGGCATCAGGTCGGGCGGCTGCCCCGCCAGGAACCCCGGCAGCTCGGGGCCGGCCGCGGAGAGCGCCGCCCAGTCGAGCGGCCCGCATCCTCGGCCCCCCGCCTCGCAGAGCCCTTGTGCCTCGCCGCGCAGTTCCGGCGGGCCCTTGATCGCCAGCATTCCGCCGACGGCCTGGGTCAGCGCCTGGGCCTGCCACGCCTCCGCCAGCACGTGCAGTGATGCTCCGCTGTGCAGCAGCGCGTGCCTGCAGGCCCTGATGAGTCTCTTCGCGTCCACCAGCCGCCCCCGTCGCCGTCCCGCTCGCTCATATCCCGTTTCCAGTTCACTACCCAGAGTGAGGGCGGAGAGTCGCAAAAGCCAGTGCTATGCGGAAATCTGTGCATACCAAAGCCGTTGTGGATATTGCCATCACTCCGAAGAGTGACGAAGCGCGGTCCGGCCGGGCTGGTGCGAGGGGTCAGACTCCCTTGGCAGGGAAGCGCAGTTCGTTGCGTTCGATCTTCGCTGCCAGCGCCGCCAGGGGGTCGATCCCGAGCACTTCACAGAACTGGAGCAGGTAGGCGAGGACGTCGGCGACCTCGTCCGCGACCCGGTGCGCGGAGTCCGGTTGCTCCATCACCCGGGCGGACTGCTCCGGGGTCAACCACTGGAAGATCTCCACGAGTTCGGACGCCTCCACGCTCAGCGCGGCGGCGAGATTCTTGGGCGTGTGGTACTGCTCCCAGTTCCGCGCCGCGGCGAAGGCCGCCAACCGCTGCTGGAGCGCCGCCACATCGGGACCCGCTTCCCGCTCCGCCCCGCCTCCCTCGGTCCCGGCACCGTGCACGCCGCCCGCACCGCTACCCCGCACGCCGCTTCCGCCCACGTCGCCCCGCAGCCCGCCCTCGCCCCCGTGAGCGCCTCGCGTACCGCCCTGGCCCTGGCCCGCCGCCTCGCTCACGCCTGTCGCACCTGTCATCGCCGGATCGTTCGTCATGGCACCAGGTCTACCACCGTCACGCCGTCCGCCCCGCGTACCGGCGAAGCGTCCGCGACCGTCCCGGTGAGTCTCAGGTGCCCCCGTCGGCACACCTCTCCGGCCAGCTCCGTCAGCGCCCGCACCTGCCGCGCGTCCATGGCGCGGTCGAAGCCGTCGGCGAGCACGGTGAGCGCCCGGTGCGCGTCGGGGACCCCGACCTCCTGTTCGACGTCCAGCACCCGGGGCCCGGTCAGGAGCACCAGCGCGAGCGCCAGGTACCGCAACTCGCCCTCGCCGAGCCGTCCGACCGGCGTCACGCCGCGCGGACCGCGCCCGATCAGCGCCCGTACCGCACCGTCCGGGAGGTCCTCCGCCGTCAGGTCCACGACCGGGCCCGTGCATCCCGCTCCGAGTGCCTTGACCAGGGCATGGTGGCGGTTCGCGCATTCGCCGCCGGTGCGCCGCAGTACGGCGGCGAGGTTGTCGCAGCCACGCCGCAGCAGCCCTTCCCCGGCCGCCGCGGGAGCCCGCATGCGCTGCGGCTGCGGATCGCAGGCGAACACCGACCGCAGCGCGACGAGCACCTGTTCCGCCGCGGCCAGCACCAGGAGTTCCCCCTCGGTCCGGCCGGCCACCCGCAGCGGCAGCAGCGCCGTGGCCATCCGGTCGTCCGGCAACGGGGCACGCGTCACCGGCACCGCCCCCGCGGTGTACCAGGCGGCCTGGACCCTGGGCTGCCGCGGATCGCGCAGCGCGGTGGTCAGGAGTTCTTGTCCCTCGTGCGTCAGGCGTTCGCTGACGACCCGCAGGTCCGGCTCCGCCTGGACGGCGAGATCGAGGTGTACGGGACCGAGCGGTCCGTCGACCGTGCAGCCGATGCGGAAGCCGCGTCGCCCCTGCCCGTCGGCGACCGCCCCTTCCGGAACGCAGGCAGCCGGATCCGTGAAGACCTCTGCGAGTTCCTCGCCCGAGGCCAACCGCGTCAGTGCCTCGTACGCCTTCAGCACCGTCGTCTTGCCGCTTCCGCTCGGTCCCGCGAAGAAGGTCAGCGGACCGAGCGGAAGGACCGCACCGCGATGCGGGCCGAAGGCGGAGAGCCGCAGTTCGGTGGCCGCGGGGCGGTGCGGGCGGACGGGAGCCGCCGGGCGGGCGGTGGAAGTCGCAGTCATGGTGCGGACGTTATGCAGTGCTTCGGCAGACGAACCGTTACGCCTGCAAAGCTTCCTACGAACGGGGGACGACCGCCGCCTCGGCCCCCTCGACCTCCATGCCGACCGGCGCCAGCAGGAACACGTTCCGGTCCACCCGGTGCATGCCGCTGCCGAGCCCGAAGACCACCCCGCTGCTGAAGTCCAGGATCCGCTTGGCGACGTCGCCTTCCGCGCTGGTCAGGTCCAGCAGTACCGGGATCTGCGCGATCAGGTACTCCGCGACCTCTCTCGCGTCCGAGAAGACCTGCACCCGCAGGACCACCATGCGCCGCTGCTCCGCCGCTTCGTACTCCTGCGGCATCGTGCGGTGATCGGCCCTGGACGGCCATTCGTTGCGGCTGCGCAGCGGTACGACCTGGGCGAGCCCTTCCCACTGCTCGTCGGTGACGTCATACCTGCTCACCGGACCACCCCACCCACGTGCTGTATCTGCATCCGGCAATTCTGACGCCCCTCACCCGTACGGCCTACCAGCGACACGGGGCGGGGGCCTTCCATTCTGCAGGCAGCAGTGCGTCCGGCACCGCGCGGGGCGGCACCGGACGCAGGAGGTGCGGTACTGCGGCTGCTGTGGACGGCCGCTACGGGGCAGGGTGCCGGGCGATCACACGCGCTGCCACAGGGCGGGGGTGTTCGAGGGCTCCCAGCCGGGCTGGGCCTGGTGTGCCTGGAGGCAGCGGTAGGTGGCGCCGCCGTACGTGACCTGGGCGCCGGCCGCGTAGACGGTGCCCGCGGACCAGGTCCCGCCGGGCTCGCCCGGTCCGGGGCCCGGGTCACCGGACGTGGTCTTGAGCGTCAGCCCGTAACTCTGGAGGAGCGGGTTGATCGGCTGGTGGTAGGTGGTCCCGCCGGTGCGGCAGTTGCCCGAGCCGCCGGAGGTGACGCCCTGTGCCTGGCTGCCGGAGATGTACGAGCCTCCGGAGTCGCCCGGTTCGGCGCAGACCGACGTGCGCGTCACGCCGGAGATGGTTCCCTCGGGGTACGTCACGCTGGTGTTGTGCTGCTGGATGGTGCCGCAGTGCCAGCCGGTGGTGGACCCGGAGCGGCAGACCGAGGCTCCGACCGCGGCCTGCGTCGACCCGGTCACCTGAACGTTTCCGCTGCCGCTCTTCACGTACGGCGTGGCCGTCCAGTTGGAGTTGGTGGCCACCCAGGCCATGTCGCGTCCGGGGAACGTGGACGCCTGGAAGGAGCCCTGCGCCACCCGGTTGAAGCCGGTGGTCGAAGTGCCGGGACGCCCGCAGTGACCGGCGGTGGCGAAGCCCTGCTGCGTCCCCCGGGTGATCGCGAATCCGACCGAACAGCGTCCGCTGTTGTTCATGTAGTACGCGTCGCCGCCCCGTATGTCGTACAGCGGTCGCGGCTGCTCCGCCGAGAGGGTCGTCCGTACGAGCGAGGAGTCGACTCCGGCGGCGGAGACGAGCTTCTTCGCCGCGTCGGTCCCGGTCGCCTCCAGGGTCACCGCGTTCGTCCGGACGTCCACGTAGCGGACCGGCACGGCCTCGCCCGTCGCCCCGGCGGCGGCCCTGTCGAGCTTGGCGAGGGCGCTGTCCAGCTGGTGCAGCGTGTGCTGTACGACGAGGGCCCGAGCGCCCTTGCGCTCGATGGCCGCCACGTCGGACGCGTCCACCGTGGCCACGGTCAGCGCGGCGGAGTCCTTGCCGTGCACCCACGCCCCGGCGAAGTCCTTCCCGAGTGCGTTGCGCAGCGCCCCGGCGACGGCACCCGCCTTCGCCTCGTTCGACAGCCGTGCGAGGGCCTGCCCGCGGGTGACGCCGAAGTCGCGCTGCATGGCGCGCAGCAGTTCGGGGGACGCCTTGTCGACGCCGAGGGTCTCCGCGGCGGAGGGGACGGCGGGCGCGGCGGATTCGGCGGCGGCGGAGCCGGGGAATCCGGCCAGTACGAGGGCGCCGACCGCGACGAACGCGGCACAGGTCGCCCTGACATGTCGGTGGAGCATGGGGGGGTCTCCTCGTTCTCGGTGTGGGGTACCGAAACCGTAGGAGTCCTCGTATCGCGGCGGGAGCTGCCAGTTACCCCCTCGCTGAAGGTTATGACCCCAGCAGGCGCAGGACGGCGGCCTCCGCCGGGCCGTGGGTGGCGAGAGCGCCCGTCCGGGAGACGGAGCCGAGGGAGGCGAGGGACGGGGCGATGGTCTTCCCCTCGTCGAACAGTTCGAAGAGGCGCGGGTTGATGTAGGAGGAGCGGCAGACGGCCGGGGTGTTGCCGAGGTAGCCGGCGACCTCGCGGACCGCCCGCGCGCAGGCGCGCTTCCGGGCGGCGGGGGAGGCGCCGGCCACCGGTGCGGACACGGCGAGCGCCACGGCGGCCAGTACGGTCGCGTGCCAGGTGCGGAAGTCCTTGCAGGTGACGTCCAGGCCGGCCAGACGGCGCAGGTGCTCGTTCAGGTCGCCGGCGTCGATCGGGTGCCAGCGGCGCCCCTCCCAGTACGCGAAGAGCCGTTGATCGCCGTCGCGACGGCGCAGCAGTGCCCGCAGGGCGGCGCACGCCTCGGCGTCGTCGATGGCGCGGCAGTAGCGGGTGCCGCTCTTCGCCGCGTAGGCGAAGACGACTCCTCCGCGGCGGCCGGTGATCTGGTCGCGCCGTACGGTGGTCAGGCCGTAGGAGTCGTGGGACCGCACGTACCGTTCGTCCCCGACGCGGAAGAAGCCGACGTCGAGGAGGCGGATGCCGAGCGAGAGCACCCTCTCGCGGCTCAGGCCGGAGCCTCCGAGGCCCTTGGCGACCTCGCGTCTCACCTCGGGCAGCACCGCGCCCATCTCCAGGACCCGTGCGTGCTTGGCGGCTTCCTGCTGCTCGCGGAAGAGGGGGTGGTAGAGGTACTGGCGGCGGCCGGCCTCGTCGGTGCCCACGGCCTGGATGTGGCCGTTGGGGCGAGGGGAGATCCAGACGTCCCGCCAGGCGGGCGGGATCACGAGGGCGCGCACGCGTTGCAGCTCGCGGGCGTCGGTGAGGCGCTCGCCACGGGTGTCGAGGTAGCCGAATCCGTGTCCGTGGCGGCGTCGCCGGTACCCGGGGGCCGTGAGGTCGCTGGTCCGTAGCCGCATGTCGTTCCCCTTGCGGTTCGCGGCACGGGGCCGTCGCCGTGCCGGGCCCGTACGGCCGCCCGTGCGGGTACCCCGCCATTGTGGCCGCGGTGGGTGCCGCGGGCCACAGGAGCGGGGGTACGGCGGAACGCGGGCGCGCGCCCGCGGAGCGGCCCCCGGCGGTCCGTCAGAAGGCGTACCGGATGCGCAGCCACGGCGCGTGCGCGGACAGCAGTTGCCGCAGCCTCGCCAGCGACTGCTGTTTGACCTGCGGCGTGTAGCGCACGTTGAGGGCCCCGTTCTGCGAGCGCTTGGTCTCCTGGGCCGCGGGCTGCCACAGCACCTCTTCGGCACGTGGGTGCCAGCCGAGGTTGACCTCGTGCAGGGCCTCGTTGTGGGTCAGCATGATGATCTCCGCCGCCGCCTGCTCCTTCACCCGTTCCGGCAGGACGTCGTCCAGGTGCACGAGGAGTTCGGCCCAGTCCCGCTGCCACCCCGGGCGCAGCACGACGGGCGAGAGGTTGAAGTGGACCTCGTAGCCCGCGTCGAGGAAGTCGGCTGCCGCCGCGATCCGCTCGGCGACGGGGCTGGTGCGGATGTCCAGCAGGCGGGCGTCGTCGGGAGGCATCAGGGAGAACCGCACCCGGGTGCGCCCCTGGGGGTCGAGGCGGAGCAGGTCGGGGTTGACGAACTTGGTCGCGAAGGATGCCTTCGCCGTCGGCAGACCGCGGAACGCGGCGACGAGGTCCGCCGTGTTGTCGCAGACCAGGGCGTCGACGGAGCAGTCGCCGTTCTCGCCGATGTCGTAGACCCAGGAGTGGGCGTCGCACTGGTTGGGCGTCGTCTTGGGCCCCTGGGTCCGGACGTGGCGGCGGACGTGGGCCACGATCGCTTCGATGTTGGTGAACAGCGTGATGGGGTTGGCGTAGCCCTTGCGGCGGGGGACGTAGCAGTAGGCGCAGGACATCGCGCACCCGTTGGAGGGGCCCGGGGCGATCCAGTCGGCCGATCGGCCGTTCGGGCGGGTGGAGAGGGAGTGCTTGACCCCGAGGACGAGGGTCTCGGTCTTCACCCGCACCCATCGCGAGACGTTGCCGTCGTTGCCGTGGAGGGAGGGGATGCGCCAGTGGCTCTCCACCTCGGTCACCCGCACTCCCGGCAGCCGGGACATGATCTGCCGGCCGCGCGGGGAGTCGAGTGCGGCGCGCTCCGCGTAGACCTCCCGGACGTCCAGCAGCCGACGTGCCTGGGGGCTGTCCCGGAACGGCTGCGGCACGGGCGGGACGGGGTCGTCGTCCGGCCACCCGAACAGCGTCGGCTGCTCGGGCCGTGCGGCCCGGGCGGGGACGGGCCCGCCGGGCTCGTCCGGGGCGGGCTCTCCCGGCGTCGGCTCCACGTGCTGTCCTTCCGCGTGACGGCGGCCGGTGCGGCCGGGGAAACGTCGTGTCGCACCCATCGTGCCGTACCGGTGCAAAGGTGTCGTCGCGGCACCACCACGCGCTCACCGGCCGCGCGGCACCCCGGCACGCACCGGCCGTCCGCGGCCCCTCGTCGTCCGCGCTCCCGTCTCCGGCGTCCGGGGGACCTGCCGTCTGCCGGACGCCCGAGGGGGTATACGGCACCACGTGAAAAATCCACCTGACCGGTTCGAAACGTCGGATTCCCCGGCAGCTTCCTCGGGAACGCCGCTCAAGAAGACCCTGACCACGTCGCTGCTCTACTTCTTCATCCTCGGCGACGTTCTCGGCGCCGGCGTCTACGTCCTGGTGGGCCAGGTCGCGGCCGACTCGGGGGGCGCGGTGTGGGCCCCGCTGATCGCCGCACTGTGCCTGGCGCTGCTGACTGCCGCGTCGTACGCCGAACTGGTGACCAAGTACCCGCGCGCGGGGGGTTCGTCCCACTACGCGACCCGGGCGTACGGGCCGTTCACCGGTTTCCTCGCGGGGTTCTGCATGCTCGCCGCCGGCATCGTCTCGGTGGCGGCTCTGGCCCGCGGTTTCGGCGGCGACTACCTGACCGAGTTCTTCACCCTCCCCCTGGTCCTCGTGACGATCGTGTTCCTGACCGCGCTGGCGCTGCTGAACGCGCGGGGCATCAGTGAGTCGACGCGGGCCAACGTCGTCGCCACCGTCATCGAGGTGGGCGGACTGCTGCTGGTGATCGGCCTGGGCGTCTGGATCGTGCTGCGCGGCGACGGGGACCTGGGCAGGCTGACCGACCTGGGCACCGCCGAGAAGGGCCCGCTGGCCGCGCTGCTGAGCGGGGCGGTGCTGGCCTACTACTCGTTCGTCGGCTTCGAGACGTCCGTCAACGTCGCCGAGGAGACCAGGGACCCGCGGCGTTCGTACCCCCGGGCGCTCTTCGGCGCCCTGATCACCGCGGGCGCGGTGTACGCCCTGGTCGGTGCCGCCGCGGCGGCGGCCGTTCCGACCGCGAAGCTGGTCGAATCGAGCGGTCCGCTGCTGGAGGTGGTCCGGGCGGCCGGCGGTGTGCCCCCGGAGGTCTTCAGCGCGGTCGCCCTGGTCGCGGTCGCCAACGGCGCGCTGCTCACCGGCATCATGTCGTCACGGCTGGCCTACGGCATGGCCCAGGACGGTCTGCTGCCGGGCTTCCTGACGAAGGTCCTGCCCGGCCGGCGCACCCCGTGGGCCGCCATCGCCGCGACGGGCGCGCTCTCGCTGCTCCTGGCCCTGACCGGTGACGTGGCCACCCTCGCCTCCACCCTGGTGCTGCTCCTGCTGGTGGTCTTCTTCCTCGTCAACACGTCGCTCCTGGTGCTGCGCCGCGACCGGGTGGGGCACGACCACTTCCGGGCGCCGACGGTCCTGCCGGTCCTCGGCGCGCTCTCCTGCATCCTGCTGGCCACCCAGATCGAACGCGACGTCTGGTTCCGGGGCCTGCTGGTCCTGGCCGTCGGCGTCGTCCTGGGCATCGTCGCGGCGGCCCGGCTGCGCCGCCGGAGCTGAATCCGGGGGCCCGCCGCGGCCGGGTCCACCGGCGACCGGTGGTCCGTCGGTCGGCCGGTGGTCCGTCGGCCGGTCGTCCTCGTACGGTGCGCGCTCGTCGCCGGTCCCCGTCGTCGCCGACCGGCGGGACCGGGCAAGTGGCGTTCGTCACGGGCACGTAAGGCGTGCGGGCGGCATGGTAGCTTCCGGACGCCAGTCAAACACGTGAACGCGACGGTACGCGTGCACGAGTCGGGGAATCCGGTGGGAGTCCGGAACTGACGCGCAGCGGTATGGGTGACGGGCGGGGCAGCAGCCACTGGACGTCGGTCGGTCACGGCCGGGTCCGGGAAGGCGTTCCGTCCGGGTGATCCCGAGTCCGAAGACCTGCTGGCACCCAACCGTCCGCATGGACCCCGCGATCGGGTCCTGACGTTGCGAAGGCCGCCTCTGTGCATGTGTCACGTACCACCCGCTGTTCCGTCATGCTCCTGTCCGGGGCGCTGCTGCTCACCGCATGCGGTTCCGGCTCACCCCGAAAGCCCGCCGCCTCCGGGGCGCAGGCCGTCGCGCTGGACAACTGCGGGCAGAAGACGAAGGTCGACGCCCCGCCGAAGCGAGCCGTCTCCCTGAGCCAGGGCACCACCGAAATCCTGCTCTCCCTCGGCCTCGCCGACCGCATGGTGGGAACCGCCACGTGGACCGATCCCGTCATGAAGGGCCTTGAGCAGGCGAACGCGAAGGTGCCCCGGCTCGCCGACAACCGGCCGTCGTTCGAGAAGGTCCTGAACGCCGAACCGGACTTCGTCGCGTCGTCCTTCGCCTCCGTCCTGGGCAAGGGCGGAGTGGCCCCCCGGCAGAAGTTCGAGGAGCTCGGGGTGGCGACGTACCTGTCGCCCACCGACTGCGAGGGCAAGGACAACAGCGGTGACGGCGACGGCTCACGGACCACCCCCCTGGCGATGGACACCGTCTACCGCGAAGTGCGGGAGCTGGCGCAGGTGTTCGGCGTCCCGGAACGGGGCGAGAAGCTGGTGTCCGAGCTGGAGGGCCGGGTGGCGAAGGCCGTCGCCGGCAGGCGCGACGGGAGAACCACCGTCCTGTACTGGTTCGCGAACCAGGAGTCCCCGTACATGGCGGGCTGCTGCGGTGCGCCCGGCATCATCAGCAACGCACTCGGCATGAAGAACGTCTTCGACGACAGCACGCAGGAGTGGCCGCAGATCAACTGGGAGACCGTCGCCGACCGCGATCCCGACGTCCTCGTCATCGGCGACCTCACCCGCAAGTCGCAGACCGCCGAGTCGGCCGCCAAGAAGATCGCGTTCCTGGAGTCGAACCCGGCGACCAGGAACATGCAGGCGGTCAGGAAGAAGCGGTACGTACTGCTCAGCGGCCAGGCGATGAATCCGACGATCCGTACCGTCGAGGGCGTCGAGAAGGTGGCCGCTGCCCTGCGCGAGCACGGGCTCGCCGGATGACCACCGCGCTGCGCACCCCCCGGGCCCGCTCGCCGCGCTCCGCCGGGGCGGTACGCGGGGCGATCGGCCTGGGCGCCGGGGTGGCGGTGCTCGTCACGTCCGTCGCCGTGGCCCTCACCATCGGTCCGGCGGACCTCGGCGTGGGCGACGCCTGGTCCGTGGTCGCCTCGCGTCTGGGCTGGGGGACGACGGAACTCACGCCCCTCCGGGAGGGCATCGTCTGGAACCTGCGGCTGCCGCGCACCCTGCTGGCCGCGGTGTGCGGCGCCGGTCTCGCCGTGTGCGGCGCGGTGATGCAGTCGCTGCTGCGCAACCCCCTCGCCGACCCCTTCGTGCTCGGCGTCTCCTCCGGGGCGTCGACCGGCGCTGTCGTGGTGATCGTCCTCGGCGTCGGCGGCGGAGCGCTGTCCGTGTCGGGCGGCGCTTTCGTGGGCGCGGTCGGTTCGTTCGCGCTGGTGCTGCTGCTCAGCCAGGTGCTGGGCGGGACGACGGACCGGGTGGTGCTTGCCGGAGTCGCCGCGATGCAGCTGTTCTCCGCGCTGACCTCGTTCGTGGTGATGACGGCCGCCGACGCGGAGACCACCCGGGGCGTGCTGTTCTGGCTGCTCGGATCGCTCAGCGGGGCCGACTGGGCGGACGTGGGGCTGTGCCTGGCCGTACTGGCACTCGCGCTGGCGGTCTGCCTGGGGTACGGGCGGACCCTGGACGCCTTCGCCTTCGGCCAGGATGCCGCGGCAACCCTGGGAATCGCGGTCGCGCGCACCCGACTGGTGCTGCTGTGCGTGACCGCCCTGCTGACCGCCGCCCTGGTCAGCTCCGCGGGTGCGATCGGCTTCGTCGGCCTGGTACTGCCGCACGCCGCACGCGCACTCGTCGGTCCGGGGCACGCCCGGCTGCTGCCGGTCAGCGCGCTCGCCGGGGCGGTGTTCCTGGTGTGGGCCGACACGCTGGCCCGTACCGTCCTCGACCCCCAGGAGGTGCCCGTGGGAGTGGTGACTTCGCTGGTCGGCGTCCCCGCCTTCGTCCTGATCCTGTACCGCACGAGGAGGATGCGATGACGACCGGCGCCAGGACGACGGACGACGGCACCGGACCGGGGGCCTCGGGGACGGCGCAGAGGAACGACGGCACCGGGCCTGAGACCTTCGGCACGGCACAGGGGAACGACGGCGCCCGTTCGCACGGTCCCGGACGGATCGCTTCCGGACGGACGCCCGGCCGTCCCCCCGCCCTCGCCGCCGACCGGGTGAGCCGCACCGTCGACGGGCAGCTGATCCTCGACGGCGTCAGCCTGTCCCCCGCGGCCGGCACCGTGACCGGGCTGCTCGGACCCAACGGTTCCGGCAAGTCGACACTGCTGCGGCTGCTGTCCGGGGTCCTCTCCCCCGCCACAGGCGTCGTCACGCTCGACGGGCGTCCGCTCGGCGACTGGGGCCGTCGCGCCGTGGCACGGCGCGTGGCCGTCGTCGAGCAGCATGCGGACACCCTCGTCGAACTGACGGTGGCCGACGTCGTACGCCTCGGCCGCATCCCGCACCGACGTGCCTGGACTCCGACGAGCGCTGCGGACGAGGAGGCCGTACGCACCGCGCTGGAGCGCACCGGCCTCACCGACCGGGCGGACCAGCCCTGGCACACCCTGTCCGGCGGGGAGCGCCAGCGCGTGCAGATAGCCCGTGCCCTGGCGCAGGAACCGCGCGAACTGCTGCTGGACGAACCGACCAATCATCTCGACATCCAGCACCAGCTCGACCTGCTGAGCCTGGTCGCCGCACTGCCCGTCACCAGCATCGTGGCCCTGCACGACCTGAACCTGGCGGCCATGTACTGCGATCAGGTCGTCGTTCTCCGGCAGGGACGGGTCGTCGCCGCTGGCTCTCCCGCCGGCACGCTGACCGGTTCCCTGATCGCCGACGTCTACGGCGTGCGCGCGGAAGTCACCCGTCCGGGCCCCGACGACCGCCCGCACATCCGCTTCCTGGGCACGGCGGGGCGCCGACCGTGACCGGCTCCGGCCGTCGGTCCGTCGCGCCGTCCCTGCGGCGCGGGGTGGTCCGCCCGCCGGGAGCCCCTCCGCTGCGGGTGCCCGCAGCCCGGGACCGGGCGTGCACCCCCCGCCGCGGCAGCGACGAGGGGTGCACGCGGTGCAGCACCCGGGCGGGGTCGGTCACTTGGCGAGGAAGGCGAGCAGGGCCTCGGTGACTTCCTGGGCGTGGGTCCAGAGCAGGCCGTGCGGCGCGCCGTCGATGACGACGTAGTCGGCCTGCGGGAGCGCCTGGTGGAAGAGGTCGCCGGTGGACTCGATGGGCAGGATCCGGTCGGCGGTGCCGTGCAGGATCAGTGCCGGGACGTCGATCTTGGGGAGGTCGGCGCGGAAGTCCGTGGACCAGGTCGCCACGCAGGCCAGCGAGGCGTACGAGGAGGCCCCGGCGGCGACGTTCCAGCTGTTGCGGAGGGCCTCTTCGCTGATGCGGGTGCCGAGGTTCTCGTCGAGATTGTAGAAGTCCTCGTAGAACGCGGTGAAGTAGGCGTACCGGTCGGCGGTGACGGCCGCTTCGATGTCCTTGAAGATGCCGCCGTCGACGCCGCCGGGGTTGTCGTCGGTCTTGAGGAGGAAGGGTTCGAGGGAGGCGAGGAACGCGGCCTTGGCGATCCGGGCGGAGCCGTACGTACCCAGGTAGCGGCCGACCTCGCCGGTGCCCATGGAGAAGCCGACCAGGACCGCGTCGTTGAGGTCGAGGGTCTCCAGGACCGTGTTCAGGTCGGCGGCGAACGTGTCGTAGTCGTAGCCGGTGGTGGGCTTGCTGGAGCGGCCGAAACCGCGCCGGTCGTACGTGATGACGCGGTAGCCGGCCGACAGCAGCGCGGCGGACTGCTTCTCCCAGGAGTGGCCGTCGAGCGGGTAGCCGTGGATCAGCACGACCGGCTGCCCGGTGCCGTGGTCCTCGTAGTACAGCTCGATGCTGGTCGAGTTCTCCTGGCCAACGGTGAGGAACGCCATGGTGGTTACTGCCTTTCGATGAGAGAGATGTCGGGTGGTGCCGTGCCCGGAGGGGCGTGGGCGCCGAGGTGTGCGACGGCGCGCCGGGGCGGAGCTGCCGCCGGTCAGCGGACGGTACGGGCCGCCTGCTCGACGATGCGGGCGACGGCCTCGGGGCGGGACACGGTCACCGCGTGCGAGGCGTTCACGGTGGTGGTGCGGGCCCCGGCCCGCGCCGACATGTAACGCTGGGCGGCCACCGGGATGTTGAGGTCCTTGGTGGTGACCAGCGACCAGCTGGGGATCGTCTTCCAGGCGGCCTTCGTGGACTTCTCCTCCAGCGCGGCGGCGGCGATCGGACGCTGTCCCGCCGCCATGAGCCCGGCCTTGTCCGCCGGCACGTCGGCGGCGAACTGGCCGCGGAACTTCTCCGGCCTGATGTACACGTCCGCGCCCCGACCGCCGTCGGGCAGCGCGTAGTTGACGGACTCGATCGCCTGGCCGAGGGTGCTGCCGGGGAACTTGTTCGTCAGTCCGAGCGAGCTCTCGCCCGTGTCGGGCAGGAACGCGGCGATGTAGACCAGCGCCTTCACCTTGCCCTCCAGGCCCGCGGCGGCCTGGCTGATGACCGTCCCGCCGTAGGAGTGACCGACCAGGACCACGGGCCCGTCGATGTGGTCGACGACGCTGCGCAGGTAGGCGGCGTCGGTCGACGGGCCACGCAGCGGGTTGGCGGCGGACACCACGCGGTAGCCCGCGCGCTGGAGCCGTTTGACGACGCCGTCCCAGCTCGCGGCGTCGGCGAACGCCCCGTGCTCCAGCACGATCGTCGGACGTATCGGGTGGTGGGACGCCGCACCGGCTACGGCGGGGAGGGCGACGGCGGTCGCGGACAGCCCCAGGGTCGCTGCGACTGCCAGCAGGGCGGATCTGCGGCTCGGGCGGGCCAGGCGGGTGATGCGCATGCGTGTGTCCATTTTCCTTGAGGGGTCGTTCTTTTGACGTCGGTCTGAGGGGGCGGCCCGTGTCGGGCCGTCGGGTGGATGACACCCGGAGTGGGCCTTCTCCGTGGGCGATGCGCCGCGTCGGACGGAGGAGTGGCTGCGGGCTGCGCGCTGCGGCGCATCCGGCCCCGGGCGCCACCCGACCCGGCTGCCGGGGAAGCGTCCCGCGTCCTGTCCTACGAGCGGGGGACGGGTTCGGTTCACCTCGTCGGCGGGCTGTCCGTTCGCGGGTACCGAACCCGGCACGCGGGCGGAACCGGCCACCACGGGCAGGCGGCACTACCGCTTCCGGTCTCCGCGGGAGCCGGGGCCCTCAGCGGGTGGAGTCCAGTACCTCGTAGACGTGCTTGAGGTAGCTGTGGGTGCGCGCGGAGCCGAGGATTCCGTCGCCCAGCCGGTTCATCGTGTACGAGAACGTGACGCGCCGGTCGAGGTCCATCAGGACGATCGAGCCGCCCCGGCCGACCCAGAAGCAGACGTTTCCGCCGGGCAGGTGCGGCATCGTCCTCGGATCGGCGAGTGCGAAGCCGGGGCCCCAGCGCACGGGAACGCCCAGGAACAGGTCGACCCCGTCGGCCTGTACGTCGAGGACCTTGTCCACGGTCTCGTCGGAGAGGAGGCGGACGCCGTTCACCTCGCCGCGCCGTGAGATGACGGAGAGGGCACGGGCCAGGCCGCGGGCGTTGCCGTGTCCGTTGACGGCTCCCAGCTCCGCACGACGCCACTGCGGGGTGTCGACGTGCTCGTCCCGCGCGGGGCTTCCGAGCAGCGTCCTGACGAAGATCCCCTCGGGGTCGAGGCCGTCGGGTATCCCGGAGAGCGGCGACGGGGCCACCAGCGGGGCGATGCGCGGCCAGTCCGCCTGCCGCGCGCCGATCTGGACGTCGGCCCGTGACGGCTTGGCGATCTCGGTGTCGACGAATTCGGTCAGGGAGCGGCCGCTGACCCGCCGCACGAGTTCCCCCACCAGCTGTCCCTGCGTCTGCACGTGGTAGCCGGAGGCCGTGCCCGGTTCCCACCAGGGCGCCTGCGCGGCCAGCCGGGCACTCGCGGTCGGCCCGTCGTACAGATCGTCGATGGTGAAGGGCTGCTGCCAGCCGGAGAGCCCCGAGGTGTGCGCCAGCACGTGCCGCACCTCGATGTCCTGCTTGCCCTGGGCGGCGAATTCGGGCCAGTAGTGCGCGACCGGACGGTGCAGGTCCAGTGCCCCCCGGTCGACGAGGACGAGAGCCGCCAGGCTGCTGAGGGTCTTGGTCGTCGACCAGAGGCTGACCAGCGTGTCCTGTTCCCACGCGACGGTCCGCGCTTCGTCGGCGTGACCGCCCCACAGGTCGACCTCCATGACCCCGTCGACATCGACGGCGAGCGACGCCCCCAACTCCTCGCCGGACGCGAGGTGCGCCGCCAGCGCGGCGCGGACCGGTTCGAACCGGGCGGTGCTCTTTCCTTCGACGTTGACCATGGTTTCCCTCACTCCAGACGACGACCGTTCGCTCACCCAACGGAATGGACGCCCCTCCGGTTCACACATCGCCGCAGGTGGAGGGTTTGCGTCGGCACGGCGCCCGGCGCGGAGCCAGGTGGCGTCCTGCTAATGTCCTGTCCGGTACGGGGGAGGCGGACGACGGGGTCCTCACCGCTTTGGTCATCCGCGTCGGCCGCTCGCTCGGCGGGGAGGCCGTCGCGACGAGGAACGGCCGGATGCCGTGCGTACCGGCAGCCGGTTCCCGTCACCGCGGGAGCGGGCCGCCCGCATGTCCGCAGGACATGATCATGCGTGTGCCCCCGAAAGCGGCAGCGCCGAGCGGGATTCCGGGTGGGTACGGTGACAGCTGTGGGGCAGGGTCTCGATTTCGCACTGCTGGGTCCGCTGGTGGTACGCCGGGCGGGCGCGGAGATCGATCCGGGCCGGCGCCGGCAGCGGTTGCTGCTGACCCGCCTGCTGCTCGCCGACGGCAGGGCGGTCTCCGCGCAAACCCTGTGCGAGGAACTGTGGCCGCAGCAGCCGGGACGGGCTCCCGGCGGGGCGCTGGGATCCCTGCACGCCCACATCAGCAAGGTCCGCGCGGTCCTGGAACCCCAGCACCTGCGCCGACGGGGCACCTTCGAGGTGCTGGTCACCGAACCCCTCGGCTACGCCCTGCGGGTGCCGCCCGAGAGCCGTGACACCGTACGTTTCGAACGGGCCCTCGCCCAGGCACGCCGGTCCCTGGAACAGGGCCGGCCCGAGCACGTGGTGGAGGAGACCGGCAGAGCCCTGAAGATGTGGCGCGGCAGCGCCTTCGCCGACGCCGCGCACCACCTGTTCGCCACCCACGAGACGGCCCGCCTGGAAGAGCTGCGGCAGACGGCCCGCGAAGTCCGCACCACCGCCCTGCTCCTGCGAGGCGGGATTGCCGAGGCCCTGGACGCGGCACAGGACATGACCACCGAGCACCCCTTGCGGGAGACCGGTTGGGGCCTGCTGCTGCGCGCCCTGTACCTCGCCGGTCGGCACCCGGAAGCCCTGCAGCGCTACGCCGACCTGCGCCGCCTTCTCGCCGACGAACTCGGCCTCGAACCGGGCCCCTCCCTACGCGCCCTGCACCACGGCATCCTCCATCACGACCTGCCGCCCCTCCACTCGGTCGGCGCCCTGGGCGGGTTCGGCGCGGCGAGCACCCCCGGCCGGGACACCGGGCACGGCCGCGGCTCCCTCGCCACCGCCGGGTCGCAAGCATCCGACGGGGGCGCGACGACCGCATCCGTCGGCCCCGACGCCGTCGCCCCGGCCGACCCGCCCGGGGCGACGGCCCGTCCGGCCACCAAGGAGAAGGAAGCCCCGGCGCCTCCCCTGATACGCCCTGCACAGCTGCCGCGCAGCCTCCCGGTGTTCGTGGGGCGGGCGGCCGAGAGCGCCTGGCTGTCGGCGGTGAGCGGTGCACCGGGCCGACCCGCGCCGGCCGAGGCCCCCGTCGTGGTCATCAGCGGTACTCCCGGCGTCGGCAAGACCACCTTCGCCGTCCACCACGCCCACCGCATCGCCTCCTCCTTCCCCGACGGACAGCTCTTCGTCAACCTGTGCGGTGTCCACCCCCACGCGCCCGCGGTCCCGCCCGGCAACGCCCTGCACGGGTTCCTCACCGCCCTCGGCGTGCCCGCCCCGCGCATCCCCGAGGACACCCCCGGCCGCAGCACGCTCTTCCGCAGCCTCCTCGCCGACCGGCAGATCCTCCTCGTCCTGGACAACGCCCGCGACGAGCAGCAGGTTCGCCCCCTGCTCCCGGGAGGGGCGGGCTGCCTCACGCTGGTCACCAGCCGCAACCGCCTCCCCGGCCTGATCACCAGCGACGGCGCCAAATCCCTCTCCCTGCCGCTGCCCTCGCAGACGGAGGCCCGCCAGGCCCTGGAGCGTCGGCTGGGAGCGGAACGGCTGGACGCCGAGCCCACCGCCACGGCCGACATCATCCGCATGTGCGGACGGCTTCCCCTGGCCATGGCCGTGGTCGCCGCCCGCGCGGAGCTCGATCCCTCCTTCCCGCTGCACGCCATCGCCGACGACCTGCGAGACGCCCACGGCGGTCTCGACGCGTTCACCGCTTCCGACACCACCACCGACGTACGCGCCGTCTTCTCCTGGTCGTACCGGGCCCTGGACGAGTCCGCCGCCCGGCTCTTCCGCTTCCTGGCTCTGCATCCCGGTCCGCACCTCACCGCCCCGGCCGCCGCCAGTCTCGTCGGCCTGCCCCTCCCCCTCACCCGCCGCGCACTCGCCGAACTGGTCGGTTCCTGCCTCGTGGAACAACCGTTGCCCGGCCGCTACGGCCTGCACGACCTGCTGCGCGGCTACGCCGACGAACTCGCCGACTCCCACGACACCGCCGAGGAACGCCACCGGGCCACCCTCCGGGTCCTGGACCACTACATGTTCACCGCTTACGAGGCCAACCGGCTGCTCAAGCAGGACAGGTCGCGCGACCTCGACCTCGGTGCACCCCACGCGGGCGTCACCCCGGAGAAGCTCACCACCGTCAAGCAGGCGACAGGCTGGCTCACCGCCGAGCACCGGGTGCTGTCCGGCCTGCTGCACACCGCCGCCGGCCGACAACTGGACCACCACACCACCGGGCTGGCCTGGGCGCTCAGCGAACACCTCAACCGGCAGGAGTTCTGGCCCGAGGCCGTCGCCGCGCTGGCCCCCGCCCTCGAAGTGGCCCGACGCCGCGACAACCGTCTCGAAGAGGGCCGTTGCCTGCGCCACCTCGGCAGCATCCACGGCTATCTCGACCACCGGGAGCAAGCCCTCGACCACCTGCGCCGCGCCGTCACGATCTTCGAAGACCTCGGCGAGATCGGCGAACAGGCCAGGACCCACTACCTCATGGCGTGTGCGCTGTTCCTGTTCGGCCGGATCCAGGAGGCCGTGACGGGCTCCGAGCGGGGACTGGAACTGTCCCGGCAGCTGGGCGAGGAGCTGTGGCTGGCCGAGTGTCTCGTCGAACTCGCCTGGTTCCACGCCAATCTGGGCAACCTCGACAAGGCCCTCCGGTACAGCGAGGAGGGCATCGCCCTCTTCCGGCGCCTGAACGCGCCGTGGCAGCTGGCCCAGGCCTGGGACATCCTGGGCCACACCCTCCGCCTGCTCGGCCGTTACGAGGATTCCGTGGCCACCTACCAGCGGGCGACCCGGGCGTTCGAGGAACTGGGCGACCACCGCAACGCCATCGGGACGACGATGCGGCTGGGCGACACCCGGCTGGCCCAGGGTGACCGGGAAGGCGCCCGAGCGGACTGGCTGCACTCCCTCGAAAGCGCCGACGCACGAGCGATGCCCCATACCGCCCAGCAGGCCCGCGACCGGCTGACCGCACTGGACATGGACGCGGACCCCACGCCTGCCGTACCGGAAAGGGCGGCCGGGAACCACGAGCTGCCGGTGCCGCGAACCGCTGACCCCGCCCACTAGGACCACGGCCGGGCTGCGACGGCGCACGGCCATATCTCCACGCATCCGCTCAGAGCGAGCGGACACCGGCATCCTCCCTGCTTTCCCCGAAGCCGGGGTCGCGGAGTTGTCCGCTCCGCCCTCCGCACGCGCGTCCCTCGCCTGCTGAACGCTCGGAACGGCGCCTCGGTTCATCTGCCTCGCAGACGAGCGACATTTCCTCGCCGGGCAGGTCGTCGTCACCACTGCCGGCCGGCAACGACAAGAAAGCGACAAGGTCCGGGCAAGGGCTCTCTTCGAGTGTGGCACCGCTCCCCCGCGCAGGCGGGCGAGCGTGCCGCAGACACTTGAACAGGAACGGGCACCACCCATGAGCGCGATCACCGCAGCGGGGACCACCCTCCTCGCCCCCACTCGGGCGCACGCCCGCCCCGTCGCACCGGACGCCGACGCGGACGCCTTCGTCCGGGACATCTACGAGCAGTACGGGTCCCTGCTCGTCCGGTACGCCGCACGCCTGCTGGACGGTGACTGGCACAAGGCGGAGGACATCCTCCAGGAGACCGCCGCCCGCGCCTGGAAGAACGCCCGGTACCTGCGCCCTCGCGGCGAACAGATACGGCCGTGGCTGTACACCGTGGCGCGCAACCTGGTCATCGACCACCTCAGGACCCGGCAGATCAGACCGCTCGAACTCATGCCGGTCGAGGACCTGGACGCTTCCTGGGACAGCACGGAATCCACCCTCACCGCCTACGCGCTGCTGAGGGCCCTGCGGGAGCTGACCGAGCAGCAGAGAACCGTCATCCGTCTCATGTACTACCTGGAGTGCAGCGTCGCCCAGGCGGCCGAGCACCTCGGCGTCCCGCCCGGCACGGTCAAGAGCCGCGCGTTCTACGCCGTGCGGGCACTGCGCAGGGAACTGGAGAAGCAGGGTGTCGGCGGGGAGTAGCCGGACGGGGGCGTCGCAAGAACCGTCCACGCCCCCATCCGCCCGGCAGCTGGTGCCCGGGTGCGTCACGGTCGACGAAGTACGGAAGGGCCTCCTGAGCGTGTGCGCCAGGGGAGCGTTCGGGAGGCAGCGCACGGCGCCGAGGGCCGGAGCGCGCGGTTCACGCGGTGGAGGCGGTGACCCCGCAGGACTCTACGTCGGCTCGACGCGAATCCGTGCGACGGGGCCACGGCGCTCCGGGCCGTCGGCCGAGCTCACCCCCGTGAAGCTCGACCCCGACCCGGACGGCACCGCGCCCCCCTCGACACTTCAGTGGCGACGAAGCATTGGTAACGTACACCAGAGTGACTGCCCGGCGTCAACCAAAGTGTTGCCGGCACCGGCCCCCAGGGCTTCGAGAAACACTGTGGTGGGCGAACACCCGACATCACGTCAAGGAGGTCGTGCACGTGGAGGATGACCAGTCGCTCACCTTCGCCCAACTCCTGGATCACCTCTTCCGCGAGGTGCACCCCCCTTCCCGGGGGCCTTACACCTACGCGGAGGTCGCCGAGGGAATCCGCAAGGCCGCGACCGGTGAGGGGCGCGGGGTGACGGCGAGCGCCATCCAGCAGCTGCGCACCGGCGCCAAGCGGAACCCGACGCGACACACCATCAAGGCCCTGGCCGACTTCTTCGGCGTACCGGCGGGCTACTTCGTCGACAGCGCGGCGGCCGAACGCACCAAGGCGGAGATCGGCCTCCTCGCCGCCATGCGCGATCAGGACGTCCGCAAGGTGGCCCTGCGCGCCAACGGCCTGAGCGTCGACAGCCTGAAGATGCTGTCCACCGTCATCGAGCAGGCCCGGAAACTCGAAGGGCTCAGCACGGACGACCCCGCGCAGGATCTCGACCTGGACGACTGAGCCGCGCACCGGGCGGCGATCGCGCGATCCCCGCCCCGACGGCCCTCCGCGGCCGGCCATCGGCAGGGGGCATCAGCCGTTTCCCGGGACAGGCCCGGCATCCCGGGCCGCACGGCACGTGCGCGGCAACACCCCGCCCTGACCGCTCAGTCGCGAACATGTCAGCATGGGCGCGCACACCGGGCTTCCAGGGCGAGGCCCGCAACGGCCGACCGACCCCCGACCGGCGTCAGCGAAGTGAGGACATGGACTTCGAGCAGCTCCGCGCCGCGTGCGAGGCACGCGTCGAGGCGCTCCGGCTCCCGCACCGCTTCAGCACCCGCGACCTCCGCGACGCCGTCGCCCAACAGCGCGGACGCCCCATCATCCTGCGGCCCCTGAGCACGCTGGGCGCCGGGGACGCCCCGTGCGGCATCCGCCTGGAGACCCCGGACGCCGACCTGTTGTTCTACGAGGAGGCCACCTCCCCGCTCCACCAGAACCACATCCTGGCCCACGAGATCAGCCACATCATCTGCGACCACCCCGGCAGCCTGGAACTGGACCAGGACAACCTGCGCGCGCTCGGGTTCCACCCCACCCTCGTACGGCGCATGTCCGGCCGGACCAGCTACACCAGCGAGGACGAACGCGAGGCCGAGGTGATGGCCAGCGTGATCCGCCAACTCATGTACCGGGGACGCGAAGGCCCGTCGAGCCGGCCCGCCAGCGGCTCCGAGAGCTGGGACGCGCTCTTCGCCAAGCCGCACAGGAAGAAACGCCACCGAAAATGATCAACATCCTCTTCACGGGCACGGCCGTCGTACTGCTGTGCTTCGCCGCCTACTGGGTGCGCGGACGCGGCGGGCACCGCCCCACCGGCACCTGGGCGATGGCGGCGCTGCTGACCTCGTTCGCCCTCGCCTTCGCCTCCTACGCGCCCGCCGTGGAGCGTGCGGTCGAATCGGTGGTGCCCCACGTCGCCCGACTCCTCAGCAACTCCTTCACCCTGACGGCGGCCACCTCGGTCCTCGCCTTCCTCTTCCAGCTCAATCTGGACCGCGAACGGGCCCATCGGCAGATCCGACTGCGCGTCATCGCCCTCGCCCTTTCCGTCGCCGGCATGACCGCCTTCTTCGTCGCCGAACAACTCACCGGACGCAACCCGGTGCTGTACGCGTGCTACGTGCTGATCTACATCTCCTACCTGGGGTACACGGCCAAGGACTTCCTGTTGCAGACCTGGGCCCAGTCCAAGCGCTCGACCCGCCGCAGTCAGCGCTGGGGCCTGCGCACGACCTCGGTGGGCTGCGGCTTCGCCCTGGTCTACGCCGCCTACAAGCTCTTCGCCCTGGTCTCCATCGGCCTCGGCCTGGGGCTCGTTCCCGACGGCGCGCGCTGCTCGACCCCGCTGACCCCCTTCCGTTGCGCGTTCAGCGTGACCGCGCCCGCCGTCGCCGTCCTCCTCATCACCGTCGGGCTCACCCTCCCGGCCCTGCTGTGGCCGCTCAGTCAACTGCGCCGGCGCCGCTGGGAACGGAACTCGTTCACCGCGCTGGAACCCCTGTGGCGGGCGGTCACCGCGGCGGTCCCCGAGGTCGTGCTCGACCCGGGGAACACCGGGGCCGACACCCACGACCTCGACTTCCACCTGCACCGCAGGGTCATAGAGATCAACGACTGCGTGCTGGCCCTGCGCCGGTACCGCCCCGCGTCGGTACGCGACGCCGCAGCCGCCGAGGTCGCCCGCCGTGGCACGGCCGGCACACCCGAGGGCGACGCCGAGGTGGAGGCGGCGGTCATCGCCGCGTCCGTCGCCGCCAAGCACGCCGGAGCCACCTCCGAAGGCGACGAGGCCCCACCCGCCACCGGCACCGCCTCCCGCAAGGGCGACCTCCAGGCGGAGACCTCGTGGCTGCTGCTCGTGGCGGCCGCCTACCCGCGGCAGTCGGCGCCCGCGAAGACAGGCGTGGCGCCGTGACCGCCCCGCGGCAGGACCCCCTGCGCGACCCCCGCTTCTTCGCCGACCCCTACCCCACCTACGACCGGCTGCGCGAAAGCTGCCCGGTCCAGCGGATCCCCACCGGCTCCGGCGGCCACCAGGCGTACCTGATCACCGGCCACCGCGAGGCCCGCGAGGCGTTCACCGATCCCCGCCTCTCCAAGGACACGGCCCGCTTCTTCGCCGATCGTCCCTCGAACCGCGACCTGCACCCGGCGATCGCCCGCAACATGCTGGCGAGCGACCCTCCCGCGCACTCCCGCCACCGGCGGGTGGCGACGCCGCTGTTCACCACCGGACGCGTCCGGGCGCTGCGCCCGTACATCACCGGGGTCGTCGAGGACCTCGTGGCCGCGTGGCGGCCGGGCACGGTGGTCGACCTGGTGGCGGAACTCGCAGTACCTCTGCCGGTCACCGTGGTCTGCGAGCTGCTGGGGGTCCCGGAATCCGACCGCTCCACGCTCGCCGGCTGGTCCCACGACCTCTTCGACGCAACCGACACCGACCGGGTCGACGCCGCGTCGCACAGGATCGGCACATACCTGACCCGCCTCGTCGACACGGCCCGCGCCGACTCCGGCGACGGCGCGCTCCACTCCCTGCTGCGGGACTGCGACGAGGGCGGGCTCGACCGGGACGAGACCGTCTCCCTGGCCGCCCTCCTCCTCGTCGCCGGGCACGAGACCACCACCCACTTCATCGGCAACGCCGTCCTGGCCCTGCTCCGGCACCCGGAGGCCCTCCAGCGACTGCGCCGGGACCCGGACCTGATCCCCGGCGCCCTCGACGAACTGCTCCGCTTCGACTCCCCGGTGAGCGTGGCCACCTTCCGTCACAGCACGGAGGACCTGCGCGTCGGCGGGATCGACATCCCGGCGGGCTTCCCGGTGCTCATCGCCCCCGGAGCCGCAAACCGCGACCCGGCGGCGTTCCCCGACCCGCACCGCCTCGACCTCGACCGCGATGCCGGCGGCCACCTCTCCTTCGGCCACGGCATCCACCGCTGCCCGGGCGCCCCCCTGGCCCGAGCCGAGGCGGAAATCGCCCTCCGCACCCTGCTGAGCCGCTTCCCGAACACACGCCTGGCCCTCCCCGAAGACTCCCTGCCCTGGCGCCGAACCCGCCTCACCCGGGGCCTCAGCACCTTGCCCCTGGCCTTGGGCTGACCTGGCTCGGCCACCGCGCCGACGTTTGCTTGTCCGCCACCGGACGGAGCCCATCGCCTCAAGTCCCACTCACAAGGCGCGGAGGCCGGTCATGCCGTGGCCTCCTGCTGGTCGACGCGCAGGCCGGCCGGTGAAGCACTCAAGTGGTCCACCGGGCCGGTGGAGCTGTCGGGCCGCAGGTCCGTCCGGCCGTCATCGGCCGGTCGCCTGCGAGGGAACTGTGACCGCCCGCGTTACGAGTGGAGCGTCACGCACTCACGCAGCAGGGATTCCAGCCGCAGCCATGCACCCTCGCGGTCGAAGACCTGGAGGGCATCGAGGCACGTCACAATCCACCGAGCATCGTCCTCGTCGACCTTGGTCCTGACCGCCACAGCGGTGAGGGCGATCTCCCAGTCGAACGATCCGTCCCCGTACTCGTCGGCCAAGGCCCGGTAGCCGGAGACGATCAACGGGTCCCGCGTACAGTCCCGTGTCCTTGGCAAAGGCGAGGGCCCGTGCCCGGTCGGTGCGCAGACCGGCCAGGCGGCGCAGTGCCTCATCGGGGTCGTCCAGGTCTCGGTGCAGCCGATGGGCGTCGTCGACCAGCCGCAGCCAGCCACCGGTCAGCTCGTGGAGCCGGTCCAGCCGGTCCTCGCGCTGGCCCCGGCGGAAACGCGTGTGCAGAGTGGCCCACGCCTCCACAGCGCGGCACCCGCACGGCCCCGCCGAACACCAGTAGATGCCACGACAATCAGCATCGCCCCCGTTCCCCGATCTCACCTTCGTCGATATCGGGAAAGTCCCTTCCCGGCCAGTGCGTCTTCGACCCACCCCGTCCGGGAGGGCGCACGGGGGCACGGGGGCACGGGGGCACCGACATCGGATCTTCACCTTGTCTCGTACCTCCTGCACGCTCCCAGGCCAGCGAGATCGGCTCCGCCCGCGGGTTCGGCCGACCCAGCAGGCACATACCCGTGCGTCGGGGAGCCACCTGCTCTCGAAGGCGCCGGCCCCGACATTGCCTGCAGGTACCGGCTGGATTACGCTGCGATCAGAACGAACACCACTCTGCGACCCGGCGTTGCTGGGCGTGGAACCTCCTATGGCCGTCCCCCAAGGATTTGGGGTCGGCCATAGCTGTTTGTGCTTCAGGGGGAACGTCTTGCACCTGTGCTACCTCGACGAGTCCGGGACCGGGCAGGTACTCAACCCTGCGGTGGCAGACTCGGTCCCGGTCATGGCGATCGGCGGTTTCACCGTTCCGGAGAGTCAACTCAGGGGCCTTGCCTGGGACTTCATTGCGCTGAAGAAGAAGTTCCGCCCCGAGCTCTGCAAGGTTCCCACCCTGAGCGAGGTCGTCCATCACGAGATCAAGGGTGAGACGATCCGCAAGTCCTTCCGTCGGCCTGGTCGCAACCAGCGGCGGATGGCGCATGGCTTCCTCGATCACCTACTGACCATCCTGGAGCGGCGCGACTGCCGGGTCATGGCTCGAATCTGGGTGAAGCAGGACGGTGTCGTCAACGATGACACTGCCATGTACGCAGCATCGGTGAACGCACTGTGCGGCAACTTCGAGCACTTCCTCGCCGAACGGTCCAGCAGCGGAATCGTCATCCTGGACAGCCGCAACCCCCGGGACAACACTGAAAATGTGCACTGCGTGACGACCAGGAAGTTCGCCAAGGGCGGTGACCCTCTGCCGCACCTCCCCGAGTCCCCCGTCTTCGGCCACAGCAGCACCCACCTCGGTCTGCAGATCGCCGATCTCTTGGTGAGCGCAGTGCTGGCGCCCGCCGCCGCCGTGACCTATGCCGGGGACCTGGCAGCCGTCGGCAATGTTCACTGCGACCCGGGGTTCGTGGACGTACGCGACCGGCACTGCCCTCGGATCGCCAAACTGCAGCACCGCTACGAGTCGCCGACGGGAAAGTGGACCGGAGGAGTGGTGGTGTCCGATGCACGCGGGCACCGTTCTGCCCGCACGCTCTTCACCCCGGCCGTCCCGTCAGTGACCGCGCCGTCGACCGGCGTCCCCCACCAGGGTTCCGCGCTCGACCTGGCCACTGCGGCGGCGTTCTCTGGACCGGATTCTTCCTCTTCGTAATTGAGCAGAAAGTTGAGCCCTACTGAACCCGCGGCCGTGAGGATCAATCGGGTCGGCGGGTGCACCGTACGTTCTCCTGGAGTGCGACAGTGGCTCCCTCCAGGTCCGCCAGCTGCGTCGCCAGGGTCTTCTCCGCGAGTCGGGGCGGCAGCGCCGCATTCCAGGTCGAGCCTGAGATGCGGAGGCGGCCGGGATACCTTTTGATCTCGACCAGGTACAGCCGGGCCGGGACGGCGATGAGCACGTCGCACTCGTTGATGCGGACGGACTGCGCGGTGAAGGAGAAGGTGGCCCAGGCCCGGTACGGTTCGGCCGACGGCATCAGCCGACGCACATGATCCAGCGCGTCCCGCTCCCAGGGATACGGCGGGGGACGCTCCTGTTCCCACTGATTCCCACTGATTCTCGGGCCTCGGAGGCGGGCCCCGCTCGGGTACCGCGGCTGCGCTTCCTGGTGTCACGATCCGGCCTCCGCCGCGCCCAGCAAATCCCTGTGCGTATGCCCTGCCATGAAAAATCCTGTGAGAGCCTACCTCGCAGGTAGGCCCCTTCATGGACCGGCCACAGCGGCCCCCTGTCCGTTTTCCGTGAGAGCTTGGCGCGATCCGCCCCCTCGCCCCGAAAGTCGGGCTAGCGTTCCTCTCGTCATCGCGGCCCGCCAGGCTTCCGTTTGCAGGACACGCCTCCACCCGCACGAGTTTTCGCGTGCCGTGGGAGAAGTCCTTGCCGTTGTATCTGCTCCGGGAATCCGCTTCCGCTTTGGTCAAGGAGATCGAGCGACAGCCCGGGATGAGCCACCGCCCCCTGACCGAACGCCTCATTCAGGCATACAAGGACCAGCACAAGCGGAGCACCAAACCGGACGACGAGGGTACGCCCCCGGGGAAAACTCTGGTCGAGGCGTGGGAGAACAGCCTTCCGTCGGTGATCGGCTCCCTCCATGAGCTCGGCCTGGACGATGTAGAGGTCTTCATCGAGTTCGGACTGCCGCACACGGACGGAGATGTCGACGTACTGCTCGCAGGAGTGCACCCTGGCAGCGGTATGCCCTCCTATGTGCTGATCGAGCTGAAACAGCAGCGGAAGGCTACGGTGCACCCCGAGCGGTCGGTTGCGGTCGATCTTGGCTACTCAAAGTGGAAACTCCACCCCGTCCGGCAGGTGCAGAAGTACTGCCACTACATGGTTCAGTACAAAGTCGTGCTGAACGGCAAGCCGGATAGTACGGCTGGCGCTGTGCTCTTGCACAACGCTCACGACGACGATGTGCGAGAACTCTTCGAGCTCCCAGCCAGCAACCATGGTCGGCTCTACACCGCCGACCGCATGGCAGCGTTCCGAAGGTTCTTGGGCGCAAGACTGGCCCCGCGACCCGGTGCCGAAGCGGCACAGGCACTCGTCGACTCCGCCGACCGTCCACTGCCGAAGATCACCGACGTCAACCAGCCCCTGCACGGAGGATCCGCCCACCTGTTTGAGTTGCTGGATGATCAGGAACTCGCTCACCAAGACGTCCACGAGGCAGTGCAACGTGTACGCAACGGCGGGATCAAAGAAGTGATCATCGTCCGCGGCGGCCCCGGCAGCGGCAAGAGCGCGATCGCTTTGGAGCTGAGGCGCACCCTGGCCTCAGCCGGTCTGGATGTCCGACACGCGTCCGGCGCGAAGGCGCTCACCAAGACGTTGCGAGAAGGCCACATTCAGCAGGCCCCGCCCCGGATGAAGGGGAAGTTCGACCGGGAAGCGACCAAACTGTTCACCTATTTCAACCAGCTGAAGAAGCTTTCCTCCGACAGCTGTGACGTGGTGATTTGCGACGAGGCCCACCGGATCCGGCGACACTCCATCGACCAGTACACGTCGCGGGAGGAGCGGGAAAACCCACGCCCGCAGGCCGACGAGATCATCGAAGCCGCCCGTGTCCCCGTGTTTCTCCTGGACGACTGGCAGTCCCTGCGGCCGGGCGAGGTCGGCACTGCGGAGTACCTGGTGGAACGCGCCAGGGCGCTCGGGCTGAAACACACCCTGATCGACCTGGGCGGAATGTTCCGGGCACAGGGCAGCGCGTACTACCGGGACTGGGTGCTGCGACTGCTCAGCGTGGGCATCCGCACGCCTCAGGCCTGGGTCCCGGACGGCCGCATGCAAGTAGAGCTCGCTGAAACTGCTCAGGAAATGGAGGACTTTCTCTCCATGCGACGGTTCGAAGGGGCGAGTACCCGGATCGTCGCGGGCTTCTGCTGGCCCTGGAGCAAGCCCGACACCAACGGCGAGCTGATTCCCGACGTCACGCTCGGCGAGTGGCGGAAGCCCTGGAACGTGAAGCCGGGGTTCGCTGTGGAAGGGGCGCCGGACGCCGAATTCTGGGCCACGGACCCCCGCGGATCTCACCAGGTCGGCTGCGTCTACACCTCTCAGACCTTCGAGTTCGACTGGGTGGGCGTCATCCTCGGTCCTGACCTGTTGTGGCGGGAAGGGCAGTTCATCACGGATCGAACGGCGACCTTCGACCCGGAACTGAAACCGAAGAGCATCTCTCAGGTCGACATCGAACGATGCATCCGCAACGCGTACCACGTCCTTCTGACCCGCGGGATCATGGGGGTTGTCGTCCACTCCACGGACGAGGAGACGCGAGACGCGTTGCGTGGGCACCTGATCACATCGGTGCAGCATCCACTGCCCAGCAGCATGCGCAAGATCGTCCAGCACTGACGTCGCGAACCCGGCGGTGAGCCCATGAATCGTTTCGATAGCATTCGATCAATCATTCATGCGGCCCGCCGGGCTTCCGCCGCAGGACATGCCCCCACCCGCACGAGATACTTCGTGCTGCCTGGGGGCATGTCTTGCTGCTTCGTGACTCGGCCACTGCTGTTGCTGCGCGACTTCTCGAAGGGTCATTGCCCCTCCACCTCGTCGAGCAGTTCACTCACGTCCACGGGCATCGCCCCGGCGCCTCGGAGGTGCGCTCCTGGGCGCGCAGTCTTCCCGCCCTTGCCAACGTTCTCCTCGATGCCGGGCTCGGCCAGGTCGAAGTTCTCATCGAATTCGGACTTCCGCTCACCAGCAAGCGTGCGGACGCCGTACTCGCCGGAGTGCATCCGAAGACAGGAGAGCCGTCATACGTCGTTGTCGAGCTCAAACAGTGGAGTGAAGCACACCCCGACGACGACATCGACCCCCTGCTGTGCCGTGTCGACGGGTATCCGCGACCAGTCCTGAACCCCATTGAACAAGTACGCGGCTACTGCGACTACTTGGTCGCCTTCAATGGAGCACTCGCACAGCACCCCGAGCGCATCTACGGTGCTGCGTACCTTCACAACGCGACCGAGTTCGGCGCCTCCGGTCTGGCCGAGGTCCCGCTCGACGAGCGGGGCCGACTTTTCACGGCCGACCGCCGGGGCGAATTCCTTACCTACCTGCAGACGAAGTTGGCGCCCGCCTCGGGAGCGGCGGCGGCCGACGAGTTGCTGGTCGCCAAAGTTGAACCGTCAAAGCAGTTGCTGAGCGTTGCCGCACAAGAGGTGCGCGAACGCGAGCAGTTCGTACTTCTCGACGAACAGCGGATTGCGTATGAGACGGTGCTGAAGGCAGTTACCCGAGCCCGCGCATCGGACCACAAGGAGATCGTCGTCATCACCGGCGGCCCCGGAACCGGCAAGAGCGTCATCGCACTGTCTGTGCTCGGCGAAATGTACCGGCGTGGTGTTCCGGCTTTGCATGCCACCGGTTCGCAGTCGTTCACCAAGACCATGCGCAAGGTAGCGGGCGCGCGCAAACCGGAAGTGCGTGAGCTCTTCAAGTACTTCAACAGCTTCGGGGCCGCCGAACGCAATAGCCTTGATGTTTTGGTGTGCGACGAGGCCCATCGAATCCGGGAAACCTCGGCCAGCCGCTTCACTCCGGCGGCACAACGGACAGGAAAACGGCAGCTCGAGGAACTGATCGACGTCGCGCGCGTACCCGTCTTCCTCCTGGACCAGCATCAGACGGTACGGCCGGGGGAAACAGGCACTGTCGAGGAGATCGAAGCCGCAGCAGCCCAGAAGGATCTTCGCTGCCGTGTAGTGGCGCTGGACAGCCAGTTCCGCTGCGGTGGCAGTGATGCCTACCTGCGGTGGGTGGTCCATCTGCTTGCGCTCGAGAACAACGGTCCGGAACCCTGGGAGCCGGACGGTCGTATGGAACTCGAAGTCGCCGACTCACCCTCCGCGATGGAGGACTTTCTGCGGAAAAAGCAGGAGAAGGGCTACACGGCCAGAATCTCAGCCGGCTTCTGCTGGCCCTGGTCGGACCCCAAACCCGGAGAACCGCTCCCTGCCGATGTGCGAATCGGAGACTGGCTGCGCCCATGGAACGTCAAAGGGGACCGGTCGATCATGGGCGCTCCGCCCTCTGCTCTCTGGGCCACAGATCCAGCTGGTTTTGGTCAGATCGGCTGTGTCTATACGGCACAGGGTTTCGAGTACGACTGGAGTGGGGTGATCATGGGCCCTGATTTGGTCTGGAGAGAGGACGCTTGGGTCACCGACCGCACTGCCTCCAAGGACCCCGCGTTGACGAAGCGGACTGGCAAGATTGTCACTCCGGAGAAGGACATCAGTCGGTTGATCCGCAACACCTACAAGGTCCTGCTGACACGCGGCATGGTCGGAACAGTCATCTACTCAACCGACTCGGAGACCCGCGCCAAACTCCGCTCGCTGCTTCACCCCGAGGTGCGAGCGACCAGTTCCGTTCAGCCGGTCTAACGGTTGGAGTGGAGGAAGTCACGTGGGCAGACGAGGCACTCGAGGCCTCGCAACTGATCGGTCGATGACTTGTGGCGGACCATGGGGATCCCCGCTACCAGCAGCTTGAATGCCAACGAGGGCTGTGAAACGCCAGCACCTTCCGACTGCTAGCACGGATGAGCCGACGTCCGGAAAACCCGTACCCGCAAGCGGTCAGCCTGCGGTGCCTCGACACCAGTTCGCAGACGCCGGAATCGAACTCGGTGTCCAGGACCTCCTCGATGGCTTCCGTGGGAAACTCCAGAAGTAATGACAGCACGGTAACGGGCGGCTCGGGGTCGTTGCCGTGGGCTTTGAGTACCAGCCATACACCATGCTGGCCCACCCGGCCAGGCCTCCCCCTTGGAGCGCACAACTCACGGGCCTGTTGCCGCCCGGTGATCTCAGCCAACACCGATGCCACCGTCCCGCACCACCAAAGCTGCCGTCCTCAGCCGCAACCCCTGCGATCACGCTAGTCACGCTGTGACCGCCCTCCTGATGACCCGTCAACGTATGCGTCGAACGAGCGTCACCATTCGCGACAGAACATCATTTCAGCAAGGCGATATCGCGTGTAACTACCGCACCACCCAGAAGGGCACATTTCGAACTACCACGTCAGACACCCTCTGCCGGCCTTTCAAGGCCCGCAGAGGCGCTCCACGTGACGCACTCCAGGAAAAAGGTCGACCGACCGAGCCGAGAGCTACACATGTCGTAGAAACAGCAGATCAATCGTCCTTCTTCACCGGCTCCAGAATCGCCACGCACTCCACATGGTGCGTCATCGGGAACAAGTCGAACGCCCGCAGCGTCCGCACCCTGTACCCGCCCTCCTTGAAGTACCCCAGGTCCCGCGCCAGCGCCGCCGGGTCGCAGGCCACGTACGCGATCCTCCGCGCTCCCAGCGTCGCCAGGTGCTTGACCGTCTGCTTGCCGGCGCCCGCGCGGGGCGGGTCGAGGACGATCAGGTCGGTTTCGGTGATGCCGGTGCGCGGGAGGACCTGCTCGACCTTGCCCTGTTCGACGCGCACGTGGGGCATGGAGGCCAGGTTGTGGCGGGCGTCCTCGACGGCGCGCTTGCCGGACTCGATGCCGAGGACGGCGCCCTGGTCGCCGACGCGTTCGGCGATCGAGCCCGCGAAGAGGCCGACGCCGCAGTAGAGGTCGAGGGCGGTCTCACCCTTGCGGGGCATGAGGCCCTGCATGACCGCGCGCATCAGGGTGTCGGCGGCCTGCGGGTGGATCTGCCAGAAGCCGCCCATGCCGACGCGGTAGGTGCGGCCGTCGGCGCGCTCGCGGACGAAGGCGCGGCCGTGCACCTTGTGGACGCCGCCGTCCTTCTCGTGGACGCGCAGGACCGAGACGGGCTTGTCGAGTTCGACGAGGGGGAGGCGGCCGCCGGGGGTGGGGGTGAGGACGACCTGGCGGTCGCTGGAGCCGGTGGCGGCGATGGCTTCGACAGAGGCCATCTGCGGCCACTCGCGCTTCTCGATGCCGAGTTCGGAGACTCCGGGGGCGGCGATCATGCAGTGGTCGATGGGCTGGATGTCGTGCGAGCGGTGCTTGCGCAGGCCCGCCCGGCCTTCGGCGTCGACGGCGTACTGAACGCGGGTCCGCCACTGCGGGACCTGACCCGCGGGAAGCTTGTCGCCCTCGGCGGGCATGACCGTACCGTCCCAGCCGGCTTCCTCGGGCGTGAGGCCCGCGAGGCGCAGGAGCTGTTCGGCGACGACCTCGCCCTTGAGGCGGCGCTGGGCGCCGGGCTTGGCGTGCTGCCAGTCGCAGCCGCCGCACTTGCCGGGGCCGGAGAACGGGCAGGGGGCTTCGACGCGGTCCTTGGAGGCTTCCAGGATCGTCACCGCGTCGGCGCGCAGGAAGCGGGCGCCCTCGTCGCCGTCGGTGACACGGGCGACGATCTTCTCGCCGGGGAGGGTGTGCCGTACGAACAGGACCTGGCCCTCGGCGGTACGGGCGATGCAGTGGCCGCCGTGCGCGACGGGACCGACCTCGACCTCGTACTCCGTACCGACGAGGGAGACCTTTTCCTCCTGCCCGACGGGGGAGGTCGTGGGCTCCTGGGCGGCGGACGCGGCCTTCCGCTCGTGGCCGATGGACGCGGCGTCCGGCTCCGTGCCGAGCGGCGCGGCCTGGTGCTCCTGCGGGGCGGCCGCTTCCTTCGATGCCTGGGATTCGGACTGCATGGTGGGGTGGCTCCAGGGGATCAAAGGGAAACGGCCGGACAACAGCCCACCAGTCTACGTGGGTGTCGTCCGGCCGTCCTACCAAGGCAAGCCTGACCAGCCTGGCCAGCCTGGCCGCGACGCGGTCGGCAGGCCCTCACCCGCCGGGCGGGGCGAGCCTCTCCCCGCGGGTGAGCGGATCAGCCCTTCGAGGTCTCCTTGGGACGTCGGTCGACCGGGCCCCGCCGTACCGCCCCCGGGGCGTTCCAGTCGGCGCGCCGCTTGGCCCGCTTCTTGGCCGCTTCGGAGGACTCCAGCTGGTACGGGACGGAGGTCACCATCACGCCCGGGGTGAAGAGGAGGCGGCCCTTGAGGCGCAGGGCGGACTGATTGTGCAGGAGGTGCTCGTACCAGTGGCCGACCACGTACTCGGGGATGTACACGGAGACCACGTCGCGCGGGCTCTCGCGGCGCAGGCCCTTCACGTACTCGACGATGGGGCGGGTGATCTCGCGGTACGGGGAGTCGAGGATCTTGAGCGGGACGTTGATGCCGCGCCGCTCCCACTCGTCGCGCAGCGCCTTCGTCTCGGTCGCGTCGACGCTGATGGAGAGCGCTTCGAGGCGGTCCGAACGCATCAGCTTGGCGTATGCGAGCGCCCGCAGCGTCGGCTTGTGGACCTTGGAGACGAGGACGATGGAGTGCACGCGGGAAGGGCGCAGGCTGTCGTCGGAGGGGCCGTCGGCGGCGGCGATCTCGTCGGCGACCCGGTCGTAGTGCTTGCGGATGGCGGTCATCGTTCCGTAGAAGATCACCATGCCGAGCAGGGCGACCCAGGCTCCGTGGGTGAACTTGGTGGCGAGGACGACGACGAGGACGAGGCCGGTGAAGAAGGCGCCGAAGGCGTTGATCGCGCGCGAGCGGATCATGCGGCGGCGCTTGGCCTGGTCCCTGGTCCTCTTCAGGTGCCGGTTCCAGTGCCGGACCATTCCGGTCTGGCTCAGGGTGAAGGACACGAAGACGCCGACGATGTAGAGCTGGATGAGCTTGGTGGAGTCGGCTCCGTAGACCACGACCAGCAGGACGGCGGCGCCCGCGAGGAGGACGATGCCGTTGGAGAAGGCGAGTCGGTCGCCGCGGGTGTGCAGTTGGCGGGGCAGGTAGCGGTCCTGGGCGAGGATCGAGCCGAGGAGCGGGAAGCCGTTGTACGCCGTGTTGGCGGCCAGGAACAGGACGAGCGCGGTGGCAGCGGCGAGCAGCACGAAGAAGAACGTGCCCTGGCCGAACACCGCGGCGGCGACCTGGGAGATGACCGGGTTCTGGACGTACGAGTCGCCGACCGGCACTCCGTCGCGGACCAGGTCGACGGCCGGCTTCTCGGCCATCTTGACCCCGGACTCCATGGCGAGCGCGATGATGCCGCAGAACATGATCACGGCCAGGGTGCCCATCATGGCCAGCGTCGTGGCGGCGTTCTTCGACTTCGGCTTGCGGAAGGCGGGGACGCCGTTGGAGATCGCCTCGACGCCGGTGAGGGCGGCGCAGCCGGAGGAGAAGGCGCGCAGCAGGAGGAAAACCAGGGCGAAGCCGGCCAGTCCCGGGTGCTCGGGCTTGATCTCCAGCTCGGCGGTGGGCGCGGTCATGTCGTCGCCGGTGAAGGCGCGGTAGGCGCCCCAGGCCAGCATGATGAACACGCCAATGACGAAGACGTACGTGGGGATCGCGAAGAGCTTCCCGGACTCCTTCATCCCGCGCAGGTTGAGCAGCGTCAGCAGGACGATGACGGCGACCGCGCAGAGGACCTTGTGCTCGACGACGAAGGGGACGGCGGAGCCGAGGTTCTCGATGCCCGAGGAGATCGACACGGCGACGGTCAGGACGTAGTCGACCAGCAGGGCGCTGGCGACGGTGAGTCCCGCCTTCGGACCGAGGTTGGTGTTGGCGACCTCGTAGTCGCCGCCGCCGCTGGGGTAGGCGTGGACGTTCTGCCGGTACGAGGCGACGACCGTGAACATCAGGACGACGACGGCCAGTGCGATCCACGGACTGAAGTGGTACGCCGAGACACCCGCGATGGAGAGCACGAGCAGGACTTCTCCGGGCGCGTAGGCGACGGAGGAGAGCGGGTCGGAGGCGAAGACGGGAAGTGCGATGCGCTTGGGGAGGAGCGTTTCTCCCAGCTTGTCGCTGCGCAGGGCCCGCCCGATCAGGATCCGTTTGGGCACGTCGGTCAGTTTGGACACGCAGAGGATCGTAAGCGGTCGAAAGGGCGTGGCTCGTCCACCACCCCCGGCCCGCCGGGAATCCTCGATTCGTCTTTTGCACAACGTTGAAGGTCGCCACCAGGAGTCCCCGCGGGCCACCGCGCGTGTGTAGCTTTGGCGGCGGTCTGCGACTCTAGTGAGTCGGACAAAAAGCACACGAAAACTATTGATGGACTCTTAACGGCCGGAAGGACGGACGTGCACGTCGTCATCATGGGCTGCGGGCGAGTGGGAGCCGCTCTCGCGCAGACTCTGGAACAGCAGGGGCACACGGTCGCCGTGATCGACCAGGACCCCACGGCCTTCCGCCGACTGGGCTCCGGGTTCGGTGGCCGCAGGGTCACCGGTGTCGGATTCGACCAGGACACCCTCCGTGAGGCGGGCATCGAGGACGCGGGCGCGTTCGCCGCCGTCAGCAGCGGCGACAACTCGAACATCATCGCGGCCCGGGTGGCCCGGGAGATGTTCGGGATCGAGCACGTCGCCGCGCGCATCTACGACCCGCGCCGGGCCGAGGTGTACCAGCGACTGGGCATCCCGACGGTCGCCACGGTGCGATGGACCGCCGACCAGATGCTGCGCCGGCTGCTGCCCTCCGGGGCGGAGCCGCTGTGGCGGGACCCGAGCGGGGGTGTGCAGCTCGCCGAGGTGCACATCGCGCCGTCCTGGATCGGGCACAAGATCAGCAAGCTGCAGGAGGAGACGGGCGTGCGTGTCGCGTTTCTCACGCGACTGGGCGAAGCGATCCTGCCGACCTCCCAGACGGTGCTCCAGGAGGGCGACCTGGTGCACGTGATGATGCGTACGGACGAGATCGTGAAGGTCGAGGCGGCCTGTTCGCTGGGCCCCGAGGAAGGTCACTGATGAGGGTCGCGATTGCCGGGGCCGGCGCGGTGGGGCGTTCCATCGCGGGCGAACTCCTGGAGAACGGGCACGAGGTGCTCCTGATCGACAAGGCGCCCACCGCCATCTCGGTGGAGCGGGTGCCGATGGCGGAGTGGCTGCTGGCCGACGCCTGCGAGATCACCTCGCTCGACGAGGCGGCCCTGCAGCGCTGCAACGTCGTCATCGCGGCGACCGGTGACGACAAGGTCAATCTCGTGGTCTCGCTGCTCGCGAAGACCGAGTACGGGGTGCCGAGGGTGGTGGCCCGGGTCAACAACCCGAAGAACGAGTGGCTGTTCAACGAGTCGTGGGGCGTCGACGTCGCCGTGTCCACGCCGCGGCTGATGTCGGCGCTGGTCGAGGAGGCGGTGAGCGTCGGCGATCTCGTCCGGCTGCTGCGCTTCAGCCACGGCGACGCCAACCTGGTCGAGCTGACGCTGCCGCCGGAGTCGGCACTGGCGGGTACGCAGGTCGGGGACGTGGACTGGCCGGTGGACACCTCGCTCGTCACGATCATCCGAGGCTCGCGCGTGCTCACGCCGACGCCCGAGGAGACGCTGGAGCCGGGTGACGAACTCCTGTTCGTGGCCGCTCAGGCCCGCGAGGAACAGCTGGAGGACCTTCTGTCGGTACGCCATGAGGACGTGCCGAAGAGCTGAGTGCGCGCAAAAGGAGGGGCCCCGCACCGTTCGGTGCGGGGCCCCCTCCCGTGTTCTCGTGTCCGACCTGCATGTCAGGACGTACAGGTGCATCCGGTCGTCATGTCAGGACATATATGTCAGGACATGTGCTCGTCGGGCGGCTACGCCTCGTTGCGCTGCGCGCCGGCTGCCGCCTTGCGCTCCTTCTCGGCCTTCTCCTCGGCTTCCATCTCCGCGAACACGTCGATGGGCGCGGGCGCCTTGGCGAGGAAGATCCAGGTCAGCCAGACGGCGAGCAGGAACGGCGGGATCTTGAGTGCGACGACGACCCAGCCGAACTTGGTGGTGTCCGCCCACCAGTACAGCGGGAAGAGGATCGCGCACTTGGTGAGCAGGATCAGGCCCCAGGCGTAGCTGGCCCTGGTGTACGCCTTCTTGCGACCGGGGTTGCGGGTGCGCCAGGAGAGGTTCTCCTTGAAGACCGGGCCGAGCATCAGGCCGATCAGCGGCACCCCGGCAGCCGCGGAGATCAGGTACGCCAGGGAGAGGCCCAGCGTGTAGAGCATGCCGGGCAGCATGAAGTCCTTGGCATTGCCCGTCATCATCGCGAAGACCACACCGAAGGCGACGCCGAAGACCCCGCTGAAGGCGTGCTTCATGGAGTCCTTGCGGACCAGACGGGCCACGACCATCAGGAGCGAGACGCCGAGCGCCGCGATGGCCGACGTGTGCAGGTCCTTGTTGATCGTGAAAACCGTCACGAACAGCAGGCCGGGCAGCACCGTCTCGACCATGCCGCGCACGCCGCCGAACGCCTCGAAGAGCGCGGCCTCGGTGGCCGCCTTCGCGGCGGGGTCCTGGGGGGGCGCGTCCTGCGGGACGACGTAGGGCTGCGGGGAGTCCGGCGCCTCGCGGAGGGCGGACTCGACGGCGGCACCCGGGGCGGCGGCCCGGGGGGAGGCGTCATCGCCTTGGTGGGGGGTCGTGGTCGGCTTGTCGAATGACGTCACCGGCTACTCCTGTCCGAGCGGTCGGAGTTCGTATTTGGGGTTGAAGAGGACCCGGCGGCCGTGGCTCATGGATATCCGGCCGGTGGCTATCAGCTTGCGGCCGGGCTCTATGCCCACGATGGAGCGGCGGCCCAGCCAGACGACGTCCAGCGGTGCCGTTCCGTCGAACAGCTCGGCCTCCAGGGCGGGCACCCCCGCGCGCGGGCGCAGGGTGACCGTGCGCAACGTACCAGTCACCTTGACGATCTGCCGGTCGTCGCAGGCCGAAATGGGGGTGCAGCCGACGGCGTGGGCGTCCTCCTGGAGCTCCGTGCAGTGCAGGTCCTCCTGGGAGGTGGACAGGCGGTCGAGCATCCGGCGGAATCGCCCGGTCGGCTTCTCGGGGCGAGGTACGGCACTCATACCGGAAGCGTACCGGGGAGTGGACCGGCGTGGTCACCCGCCGTAGTGCGGCCCCGTGCGGGAGCGCCGCCCGCGGCCGGCCCCGGGGGCTCACCGCTCGAAGCGGTATCCCATCCCGGGTTCGGTGATGAAGTGCTTCGGGTGGGCCGGGTCGGTCTCCAGCTTGCGGCGGAGCTGGGCCATGTACACGCGCAGGTAGTTGGTCTCCGTGCCGTACGAGGGCCCCCAGACCTCCTGGAGGAGCTGTTTCTGGCTGACGAGCCGGCCGGTATTGCGTACGAGCACCTCCAGGAGGTGCCACTCGGTGGGGGTGAGACGCACGTCGCGGCCGTCCCGGTGCACCTTCTTCGCCGCGAGGTCGACGGTGAAGCCCTCGGTCTCGACGAGGACGTCGCCCTCCTCGGCCGCGCCGACGGGTTCGGTCCTGCGGACGGCGGCCCGCAGCCGGGCGAGGAGTTCGTCCATGCCGAAGGGCTTGGTCACGTAGTCGTCCGCGCCCGCGTCCAGCGCCTCGACCTTCTCGTCCGAGGTGTGCCGGGCGGACAGCACCAGGATCGGCACCCGGGTCCAGCCGCGCAGTCCCCTGATGACGTCGACGCCGTCCATGTCGGGCAGGCCCAGGTCGAGCACCACCACGTCGGGGTGGCGGGCGGCGGCGAGCTGGAGGGCGGAGGCGCCGTCGGCGGCGGCGTCCACCTCGTACTTGCGCGCCTTCAGGTTGATCACGAGGGCGCGCACGATCTGCGGCTCGTCGTCGACCACGAGCACCCGGGTCATGGGGACCTTCCTCACTGCTGTCTGGGCTGTCGTCGGTGGGGTCATGAGAGGGCCTGGGCCGGGAACTCGGGGCGCACGGGTGACTGCCCCGGGGCCATCCTGAGGGTGAGGACCATGGTCATGCCGCCGCCGGGGGTGTCCTCGGCGGCGAGGGTGCCGCCCATGGCTTCGGCGAAGCCTCGGGCGACCGCGAGACCGAGGCCCACTCCGGCGCCGCGCGGGGCGTCCCCGTACCGCTGGAACGGCTCGAAGATGCGTTCCTTGCTGTCGTCGGGGACACCGGGGCCGCGGTCGGCGACCCGTACCTCCACACGGTCGCCGAGCGCGCTCGCGGCGACCGTGACGGGCACGCCGGGCGGGCTGTACTTGACGGCGTTCTCGACGAGGTTGGCGGCGGCGCGCTCCAGCAGGCCGCGATCGACGGCCACCATCGGCAGGGTCTCCGGGATGTCCAGTTCCACGCTGTCGTCCGGCACCCCGACGAGTGCCATCGGGACGACCTCGTCGAGGTCGGTCTCGCGGATCAGCGGGGTGACGGTGCCGGTCTGCAGGCGGGACATGTCCAGGAGGTTGCCCACGAGGTGGGCGAGCCGGTCGGCGCCCTCCTCGATCCCCTGGAGGAGTTCCGCCTCGTCCGACTCCGACCAGGACACGTCGTCGCTCCGCAAGGAGGTGACGGCGGCCTTGATGGAGGCGAGGGGGGTACGCAGGTCGTGGCTGACGGCGGCGAGCAGCGCGGTCCTGATCCGGTTCCCCTCGGCCAGCCGGCGCGCTTCCTCGGCCTGTCCCACGAGGCGCTGCCGGTCGAGCACGACGGCGGCCTGGGCGGCGAAGGCGGCGAGCACCCGGCGGTCCTCGGCGGGCAGCACGCGCCCGGAGAGGGCGAGTGCCATGTGGTCGCCGACGGGCATGTCCACGTCGGCGTCCTCGGGGCGCTCGGCGGGCTTCGGGCCGACACTGCCCGCGCAGGTCCACGGATCGACGCCGCCGGCGCGTTCCAGCAGGGCGACGGACTCCATGGCGAAGGTCTCGCGGACGCGTTCCAGGAGGGCGTCGAGGGTGGTCTCGCCGCGCAGGACGCTGCCCGCCAGGAAGGAGAGGATCTCGGACTCCGCACGCAGCCGGGCGGCCTGTTGGGTGCGGCGGGCGGCGAGGTCGACGACGGACGCGACGGAGACGCCGACCGCGAAGAAGATCGCGATGGCCACGATGTTCTTGGGGTCGTCGACGGTGAGCGTGCGGGTGGGGGGCGTGAAGAAGAAGTTGAGGAGGAGGGAGCCGGAGGCGGCGGCGGCGAGGGCGGGCCACAGACCGCCGAGCAGGGCGGCGGCGACGGTCAGGAACAGGTAGAGCAGGACGTCGTTGGCCAGGCCGGGACCGTGGTGGATGCCCAGCAGCAGCAGCGTCATCAGCGGCGGGCCGACGACGCCGGTCAGCCAGCCCGCCAGAATGCGGGACGCGCCGAGCCGCGCACCCCGGGCGACGGGCAGCCCGCGCCCCTTGGCGACCTCCTCGTGCGTGACGATGTGGACGTCGAGGTCGGTCCCGGAGTCGCGGGCCACGGTCTGGCCGACGCCGGGGCCGAAGACGTACTGCCAGGTCTTGCGGCGGCTGGAGCCGAGCACGATCTGGGTGGCGTTGACGCCGCGCGCGAACTCCAGCAGGGAGCTGGGCACGTCGTCGCCTATGACGTGGTGAAAGGTTCCGCCCAGGTCCTCCACGAGGGTGCGCTGGAGGGCGACCTCCTTGGGGGACACGGACGTGAGGCCGTCGCTGCGGGCGATGTACACGGCAAGGATCTCGCTGCCGGAGCCCTTGGCGGCCATCCTGGAGGCCCGGCGGATGAGCGTGCGGCCCTCGGGTCCGCCGGTGATTCCGACGACGATGCGTTCGCGGGCCTGCCAGGTGGTGCGGATGTCGTGTTCGCCGCGGTACTGCTGGAGGTGCTCGTCGACCCGGTCGGCGACCCACAGGAGGGCCAGTTCGCGCAGGGCGGTGAGGTTGCCGGGGCGGAAGTAGTGCGAGAGGGAGGCGTCGATCCTGTCGGGCTGGTAGATGTTGCCGTGCGCCATGCGACGGCGCAGGGCCTGCGGCGACATGTCGACCAGTTCGAGCTGGTCGGCCCGGCGGACCACCTCGTCGGGGACCGTCTCGCGCTGCCGCACGCCGGTGATGGACTCGACGACGTCGCCCAGCGACTCCAGGTGCTGGATGTTGACCGTGGAGATGACGTCGATCCCGGCCCTGAGCAGCGCTTCGACGTCCTGCCAGCGCTTGGCGTGCCGGGAGCCGGGAACGTTGGTGTGCGGGAGCTCGTCGACGAGGGCGACGGCGGGGTCGCGGGCCAGGACCGCTTCGAGGTCCATCTCCGTGAAGGTGGTGCCCCGGTGGGTGATCTCCTTGCGCGGGACCACTTCGAGGCCGTTCAGCATCACCTCGGTGCGCGGCCGCCCGTGGTGTTCGACGAACGCCACCACGCAGTCGGTGCCGCGCTCCACCCGGCGGTGGGCCTCGGCGAGCATGGCGTACGTCTTGCCGACGCCCGGCGCCGCGCCGAGGTAGATCCGGAGTGTGCCGCGTGTCCCGCGTCCCATGGCCTCATTGTCTTTCGCAGTCGACCCAGGCGGCCTGTGTGCTGGGATCGACCCTACGTCCAGCGAACGGGACGTATCGGACAGGGTGCAGGTCGTGGAAACGCCTTGACGGGATTCTGATGCGCCCGGCACCCGCACCTGCGCGCCGCGCCCTGTCCGACCGCGCCCCGCGCCGCCCCCGTGTCCGTGTCCCGCCCGCCGGTTCGGTGGAACTCTCTGTCGCGAATCCGCCAGGCACCCCGCGCCGCTCCGAGCCCTGTCCGACCGCCCCGCGTCCGCGTCCCGCCCGCGGTCCGGCGGACCTCGCCGTCGCGAATCCGCCAGGCACCCCGCGCCTGCCCGAGCCCTGTCCGACCGCGCCCCGCGCCGCCCCGCGCACAGTCCGACCGCGCCGCCCCGCGTCCCGCACACCGGTCCGGCAGAACTCGCCGTCGCGAATCGGCCAAGCGGCCCGCGCCGCCCCACGCCCAGTCCGACCGCGCCCGCGTCCCGCACACCGGCCAGGCGCCCCGCGCCCGTCCGGAACTCTCCCCGCCACCCTGTCCGACAGCACCCGGCCCGTCAGCACCCGGCCGACCGCGCGCGGCCCGTCGGTGCCCCGGCCCCGACTGCGTCGGCCGGCCGCGTCGGCGGCGGTGGCTGTCAGTCGCTCTCGTGGATGCGGCCGTCGCGAAGCTCGATCACGCGGTCGGCGAGGCCGAGCAGTTGGGCGTCGTGCGTGGCGACCAGGGCCGTCACGCCTTCGCTGCGCACGACGGCGCGGAGCAGTTCCATGACCGCCAGACCCGTCTCCGCGTCGAGCTGTCCGGTCGGCTCGTCGGCGATCAGCAGGGCGGGTCGGTTGGCGAGCGCGCGGGCGATGGCGACGCGCTGCTGCTGACCGCCGGAGAGCTCGCCGGGGCGCTGCGTCGCGTGGTCGGCGAGGCCGACGAGGCCGAGCAGCAGGGCGACGCGCTCCTCCCGCTCCTTGGGGTCGGTCCTGCGCAGCCGCAGCGGCACCCCGACGTTCTCGGCGGCGCTGAGAATCGGTATGAGGCCGAAGGACTGGAAGACGAAACCGATGCGGTCGCGGCGCATCTCCAGCAGGCCGGTCTCCCCGAGGGAGCCCATGTCGGTGCCGTCGACGACGACCCTGCCCTCGTCCGCCTTGTCGAGCCCGCCGACGAGGTTGAGCAGGGAGGTCTTGCCGGAGCCCGACCGTCCCTTGAGCGCGACGAGCTCGCCGCGCGGCACGGTGAAGGAGACGCCGCGCAGCGCGTGCACGGCGGCGGCGCCCGTTCCGAAGGAGCGGTGCAGGTCCTCGACGCGCACCATGGGACTGTCCTGGAGCACCGTGCCGGTGCCGGTGCTGGTCTGCGCGCTCTCGGTCATGTCCCGCTCCCCCGCTCGTAACGCTGTCCGTGCGCCCATTGTTGCCGACGGGTCCGACAACGGTCGTCCGACCGGCGGATTGCCGCCTCCCGGCGGGGTTTCGGCAGGTCGGGCCGGACTCCGGCGTAGCCGCTCCCGGTACTGGGACGCACTGCGCACCCTGCCCGCGGTCCGTCCGCACGCGGGGACGCGCCGCTCCTCGGACAGCACAGGCGGCGATCAACTCCCGATCGCGGCAGGGAAGTCGACGGGTCGTCCCCGGCAGCACGAAGGCCGGTGGCCCGCGCCCCTCGAAAGGGGTGCGGGCCACCGGCCCGACGGCAGGGCCGAAGCCGTGCGCGAGAGGGGGTCAGCGGACCTCGGTGATCTCCGGGCCACGCTGCAACTGCCCCATGCCGCCGGAGAAGCGGGACTCCCCCTGCTCCTCCTGCTGGACTCCCTCGGCGACCATCTGCGCGTCGTCGGGGAGCTTCAGGACGATCGGGTCGCGCGGCGCCATCGGCCCGTCGCCCCGTACGACCACGGTGTCCAGGAAGATCTGCTCCAGCACGCCCGCCGCTTCGGGCTGCACCGCGCCCTGCCCGGAGATCACACCGCGCAGGAACCAGCGGGGACCGTCCACGCCGACGAAGCGCACCAGCTGCACCCCGCTGTTGCCGTCCGGCAGCTGCACCGGGACCTGGGCGCGCAGTTCCCAGCCGAGCGGACCCTCGACCTCGTCGATGACGCCGCCCTGCGAGGTGATGCCGGTGGCGATCTCCTCCCGGACCTCGCCCCAGATGCCTTCCTTCTTCGGTGCCGCGAAGGCCTGGAGCTGGACGGCGCTGTCACGCAGTACGACCGTGGCCGCCACGATCGCGTCGCCCGCGACCTCGACCCGCAGTTCCATGCCGTCGACCCCGGGCACGAAGATGCCGCCCAGGTCGACCCGGCCCTCGCCGGGCTGGGAGACCTCGGAGACGTCCCAGGGGCCGTCGGGGCGAGGGGCGGGCGGCAGGTTCACCCTGCGCACCCGGCCGTCCTCGTCCTCCAGTTCCTCGCCGGCCGAGACCTCGTCGGCGACCTGCTCGGTCACGCCCGCCTCGTCCTCGGCGGATTCGCTCTTCTTGCGACGTCCGAACACGTCACTGTCCTTCCCGGTCGACTACGACCGAAGCGTATGAGTTCCCACCCGTTGCGTCATCCACCGAGCCGCCCACCGGTCCACCGGCAACGGTGACGCCGGCAGCAGGCCCCACCGCGGCATGGCCGCCGGTCGACCCGAAGCCGCCCGCGGCCCGCGCCGAGCCGGGAAGCTCCGCGACCTCGTGGAAGCGCACCTTCTCGACCTGCTGGACGACCAGTTGGGCAATCCGGTCGAAACGCTCGAACCGCACGCTCTCGCGCGGGTCCAGATTGACCACGATCACCTTGATCTCCCCACGGTACCCGGCATCGACCGTCCCGGGGGCATTCACGAGGGCCAGACCGCAGCGTGCGGCGAGCCCCGATCGCGGGTGCACGAAGGCCGCGTACCCGTCGGGCAGCGCGATCGAGACACCCGTCGGCAGGACGGTCCGCTCACCGGGGGCGAGTTCACAGGCCCGGGTGGTGACCAGGTCCGCTCCGGCGTCGCCGGGGTGTCCGTACGAGGGCAGCGGGACGTCGGGGTCGACCCGTCGGATCAGCACATCCACAGGGGCACGGCTCATGGGTTCACCTCGAAGGCGCGGGCGCGCCTGACCTGATCGGGGTCGGCCATGACCGCCTGGATCTCCTCCGGGCGGCCGTTGTCGATGAAGTGGTCGACCTTGACTTCGACGAAGAGGGCGTCCGCGCGGACCGCGACGGGCCCGTCGGGGCCGCCGATCCGTCCGGTCGCCGTGGAGTAGATCTTGCGCCCGTGGACGGCGGTGACCTCGGCGTCGAGGTGCAGCACGGTGCCGACCGGTACGGGCCGCACGAAATCGGTCTCCAGCCGTCCGGTCACCGCGATCACCCGCAGCAGCCACTGCAGGGAGCCAAGCGTCTCGTCCAGCGCCGTGGCCAGGACGCCGCCGTGCGCGAGTCCGGGAGCGCCCTGGTGGGCTGGCTTGACGGTGAACTCGGCCGTGACCCGTACACCGGGCCCCGCGCCGGCCCGCGCCTGGAGGTGCAGCCCGTGCGGCTGCTCCCCGCCGCACCCGAAGCAGTGCTCGTAGTGGGCGCCGAGAAGCTCTCCCGGGGCCGGTGCGTCGGGGTGCCGGACCGGGGCTATGGCCTCGGCCGGGGGCGTCAGGGCCGGCGAGCCGGCCGGGCGTCCGGGAGTGGCCTCCCGGGGGTTGTCAGTACTCACAGGCGCAGACCTTACCCGCGTAGGGAAGCGCGGGCCGCGCCGTGCCAAGCTAAGGGTCATGCAGTCCTACGAAGAACGCCTGACCGCGCCCCGCTCCTGGTGGTTCATCACCGTGCTGGTGGGGGTCTCGTGCGGGCTGATCCTGCTGCCGCTCGGTCCGCTGCCGATGCTGGGCGGGGTGATCGGCGGGATCGTCCTGGCGGGCGTGGTGGTGAGTGCGTACGGTTCGGCGCGGATCCGTGTGGTGGCCGATTCGCTCGTCGCGGGTGACGCCCGCATTCCGCTCTCCGCACTCGGCGAGGCAGAGGTGCTGGACGCCGAGGAGGCCCGCGCCTGGCGCACGCACAAGGCCGACCCGCGCGCCTTCATGCTGCTGCGCGCGTACGTGCCCACCGCACTACGGGTACGGATCACCGACCCGCAGGACCCCACCCCGTACGCCTATCTCTCGACACGGCACCCCCGGGAACTGGCGGACGTCCTGGCGGCAGCGCGCACCCCTTAGCGGGAAGGCGCGCCGGGGCGCCGCTCGACCGGACACGGCCGGCCCGCGGGGGCCCAGGGGCTGCTAGGGGTCCAGTTCCCTGCGGCCCTTCTCCAGCTCCTTGAGTTCCGCTGCGTGGTCCAGCGGCGGCAGCTCCGGCAACGCGTCCCACGGAACCTGTTTCGCGCGCAGGTCCTCGCGGATGTGTTCGGCCATCTTCCTGGTGTCGCGCCGGTTCATCACCGCGCCCACCGCTGCTCCGACCATGAACGGCATCAGGTTCGGCAGGTTGCGCACCATGCGCTTCATGATCTGCTGGCGCAGCTCGCGCTTCATCTGCCCGCCGAGGGCGGCGTTCAGCGTGGTCGGCTTGGTGAGGTCGACGCCGCGTTCCTCGGCCCAGGAGCCCAGGTAGGCGACGGTGCGCTGCTTGAGGTTGCCCGGCGGACGCTGTCCGTAGACCTCGTGCAGCTCCGCGATGAGCTTGAGCTCGATCGCGGCGACGCCGGTGATCTCGGCGGCCAGCTCGGCCGGCATGGCGGGTGGTACGGGCATCATGGCGGCCATTCCGACGCCCGCGCCCACGGTCGAGGTGCCGTTGGCGGCGCCTGCCACGAGCTTGTCGGCGAGCTGCTCTGCGGTCAGTCCGGGGAACTGTTCGCGCAGGGTCGCCAGGTCACGTACCGGAACGCGCGGCGCGTTCTCGATGACCCGGTCGGTGAGGTGGCCGAGCGCCGCTTTCGCGCCCTCGCCACTCCTTCGGACGCCCTGCCTGAGGGCCGCCAGACGCCGGGTCCCGGTCACGGACCCCTTCGTGCCGTCGAGCCGGGCCGCGAGGCCCCGCTCGCCGTCATGTGCGCCGGCGGCGTCACTCAAGTCGCCGTCTTCCCGCCGGGAGACTTCCCCGTGGGAGGACGGCACGAGGGCGGTGGACTCGGCGGACGCCTGCGTGGCGTCCGTCGGGACACTGCCGCCCGGTTGTGCCTCCGACGCCTTCTTGCGCCGGAAAGGCCGCTTCCTGAACGGTGTCGCGCCAGTCACGGCCGACCCCGTCCTAGTCGCAGTCGCGGCAGATCGGCTGACCGTTCTTCTCACGGGCCAGCTGACTGCGGTGGTGGACCAGGAAGCAGCTCATGCAGGTGAACTCGTCGGCCTGACGGGGCAGCACGCGGACGGACAGTTCCTCGTTGGAAAGGTCCGCTCCGGGCAGCTCCAGCCCTTCAGCCTGCTCGAACTCGTCGACGTCGACGGTCGTGTTCGACTTGTCGTTCCGACGCGCCTTGAGTTCTTCGATGCTGTCCTCGTTGAGGTCGTCATCGGTCTTGCGTGGGGTGTCGTAATCCGTGGCCATGTCGCTCTCCCCCTCTGGGTGGTTGCGGTGTCTCAGGCGCAGTAACGCGTGAGAGGCCGGACTTGTGCCCGACCTGAGGCGGAGATTTTGCCTCACATCAAGGTCTGTTACTCAATCGACACCTCAGACGCACTCCGGGGAGTGCTGGTCCGGGATGGCGATCGGGACCGTACACGGTCCGAATGTCGCACTGCCTGAGCGCCACCCCGTGTACTTCCCGTGATCCCACCCCCTGGAAACCCGGACTTTTCCCGGTTTTACGGGGGGTTGATGATCACGGAGAGTAGGTGGCAGGAAAGTGCGACCTGTGATCGATCACACACGGAGCCGCCCGGGTTCCGTCCCGGGGATTCCGCTTAAAGCGAACGCATTGGCGGCTCGGATCTGCTCGATCCGGGCCCCGGCCGCCTGTCACACCGGAAGCGTGACACGCATGACGAGGCCACCGCCCTCGCGAGGCTCCGCGATGATACGGCCTCCGTGGGCCCTCGTGACGCTGCGCGCGATGGACAGCCCCAGGCCGACGCCCTTGTCGCTGCCCGTTCGCTCCGTACGCAGCCGCCGGAACGGCTCGAAGAGGTTGTCGATCTCGTACGCGGGAACCACTGGACCCGTGTTCGACACCACCAGCACCGCTTGCCCGTGCTGGACCTCCGTCGTCACCTCGACCCATCCAGTCTCCGCCACGTTGTAGCGCACCGCGTTCTGAACGAGGTTCAGCGCGATCCGCTCCAGCAGCACGCCGTTGCCCTGGACCACCGCGGGCTTCTGCTCCCCGCGCAGCTCCACCCCCTTGTCCTGAGCCTCGCCGCGGGCCTGGTCGAGGGCGCGGGTGGCGACCTCGGCCATGTCCACCGGCTTGCGCTCGACAATCTGGTTGTCGCTGCGGGCCAGCAGCAACAGTCCTTCCACCAGCTGTTCGCTGCGCTCATTGGTGGCCAGCAGCGTCTTGCCGAGCTGCTGGAGCTCCACCGGCGCGCCGGGATCGGAGAGGTGGACCTCCAACAGGGTCCGGTTGATGGCCAGCGGCGTACGCAGCTCGTGGGAGGCGTTGGCGACGAAGCGCTGCTGGGCGGTGAAGGCGCGCTCCAGCCGGTCCAGCATGTCGTCGAAGGTGTCGGCGAGCTCCTTCAGCTCGTCGTCCGGGCCGTCCATCTCGATCCGCCGGGACAGATCGGTGCCGGCCACCCGCCGGGCGGTCCGGGTGATCTTGCCGAGCGGCGACAGGACGCGGCCCGCCATCGCGTACCCGAAGGCGAAGGCGATGACGCTGAGGCCGACCAGCGCCAGCAGGGACCGGTTGAGCAGGTCGTTGAGGGCGTGCTGGCGCTGCTTGTCGATGCACGCCTGGAGGGCGGCGTTGGCTTCGTCCGCGGACATGCCCGAGTTGAGCGCGGTGCAGGAGTTGTCGGTCAGCTTGACCTTGCTCTCCGGGACCAGCTGGAACGGCACGGCGCTGCCGTCGCGCAGCGCCTGCGCGGCCAGCAGGTAGATGATCGACAGCAGCAGGATGCCCGCGATCAGGAACATGCCGCCGTAGAGCAGCGTGAGCCGTATCCGGATGGTGGAGCGGATCCACGGGAAGGCCTGTTCCGGCTGCCGGGGGTCCCAGGAGGGCTTCGGTGGGGCCGCCGGCGGTGCGGGCGTGGTCTTCACCGGCGCCTCAGATCCGGTAGCCGGAGCCGGGCACCGTGACGATCACCGGAGGCTCGCCCAGCTTGCGGCGCAGGGTCATCACCGTGACCCGCACGACGTTGGTGAAGGGGTCGGTGTTCTCGTCCCACGCCTTCTCCAGGAGCTGCTCGGCGGAGACCACGGCGCCCTCGCTGCGCATCAGCACTTCGAGGACCGCGAACTCCTTGGGGGCCAGCTGGATCTCCCGGTCGTCCCGGAACACCTCGCGCCGGTTGGGGTCGAGCTTGATGCCGGAGCGCTCCAGCACGGGAGGCAGGGCGACCGTCGTACGGCGCCCCAGGGCGCGCACGCGGGCCGTCAGTTCGGTGAAGGCGAAGGGCTTGGGCAGGTAGTCGTCCGCCCCGATCTCCAGGCCCTCCACCCGGTCGCTGACGTCACCGGAGGCGGTGAGCATCAGGACGCGGGTGGGCATGCCGAGCTCGACGATCTTGCGGCAGACGTCGTCGCCGTGCACCAGCGGGAGGTCGCGGTCCAGGACGACCACGTCGTAGTCGTTGACCCCGATCCGTTCGAGAGCGGCGGCGCCGTCGTACACGACGTCGACGGCCATGGCCTCCCGGCGCAGTCCGGTGGCCACCGCATCGGCGAGCAGCTGCTCGTCCTCGACGACGAGTACGCGCACGTCGGTTCCTTCCTGTGGTGCCCGTGGGGGGCGGAGTGTTCGTGGACCTCCATCCTGCCCGTTTCCGCCGTAAACCGGCTGTAAGGCGGCCTGCGAGGGCTCCGGGGACGGTCCTGCGGGCGGGTTGCGGGCGGGCGAATGCCATGATTCCCGGGGAAGTTGAGGTTTCCCCCGGGGACGGTGCGGGGAGGACGACAGAACACCCGCGATCACGCCCTGTAGGGGGCACGCCACCGCCCGCTCTGTCCCCCAGAGGGAGTGCGTGCCCAGAAGACGTGTGCGTGATCGGACCACCCCCGGCACACCCCCGTGCCACCGACCCATGACGAGGGGGCGCACATGGACGCTTTCACCACCAGTCTGCTGAGCCGCATAAAGGACGCCCAGTCGGACCTGACCCGGGCGCGTGAGGCGGGCGACGACTTCCTCGTGGACGTGGAGCAGGAAGAGCTCAACGACCTGCACAGGATCGCCGCCGAGCACGGCGTGCGGATCGACACCGCGGCCGCCGCCTGATCCGGCCGTCACCAGACACGGGAGGGTCCGGTTCCGCACTGCGGAACCGGGCCCTCCGCCGTGCCGCGGCCCCCTCGGGCGTGCCCGGCGTCCTTCGTTCCGCCCGGCGCCTCAGTCGTGCCAGGCGCCCAGCTCGTCCAGGAGCCCCTGGAGCGGCTCGAAGACGCCGGGCGGGGCGGCGACGGTGAGTTCGCCGCAAGCCCGTTGGCCGGGTCGCCCGCCGGTCAGCGCTCCGGCCTCGCGGGCGATCAGCTCCCCGGCCGCGTAGTCCCACGGGTGGAGCCCGCGCTCGTAGTAGCCGTCCAGCCGTCCGGCGGCGACGTCGCACAGGTCGATCGCCGCGGAGCCGCCGCGCCGGATGTCGCGGAAACCGGGGATCAGCCGGGCCGCGATGTCGGCCTGTCGCCGTCGCCGCTCGGTCAGGTAGCCGAAGCCGGTGCCGATGAGGGCCCGCTCCAGTGACGGGGCCGGGCGGACCGCCAGGGGTCGGCCGGCGCCCGAGGGGCCGTCGCAGTACGCCCCGCCGCCCCGCACGGCGCGGTAGGTCTCGCGGCGCATCGGGGCCTCCACCACGCCGACGACGGTCTCCCCCCGGTACTCGGCGGCGATGGAGACGGCCCAGGTGGGCAGGCCGTACAGGTAGTTGACGGTGCCGTCGAGCGGGTCGACGACCCAGCGGACGCCGCTGCTGCCCTCGGTGGACGCGCCCTCCTCGCCGAGCACGCCGTCGTCCGGACGCTCAGCCGCGAGGAAACCGGTGATCAGCTTCTCGGCGGCGAGGTCCATCTCGGTGACGACGTCGACGGAGCTGGACTTGGTGGCGGCCACCGCGAGGTCGTCCGGGCGGCCGTCGCGCAGCAGCTCACCGGCCCGGCGGGCGGCTTCCAGGGCGACGGCGAGGAGTGCGGTCCGGAGGGCGTCGGTCATGGTTCTCCAGGCGTACGGGGTGCGGACGGAGGGGCGTACGGGTGTCGTCCGTACGGGAGGGCCGGGGTCAGGCGTACGGGCTGTCGGCCCCCGCGGCGGCGGGCTTCGGGGCCCGCGCGGGGCAGCAGCCGACCGGGCACAGGTCGTGGCTGGGGCCGAGCGCGCCGAGGGCGCAGGGCCGTACCGTACGGCCGCGCTCGGACGCGGCGCGCTCCACGAGCAGTTCCCGCACGGCGGCGGCGAACCGCGGGTCCGCGCCGACGGTCGCGGACCGGGCGACGGGCAGGCCCAGTTCGGCCGCCTTGGCGGTGGCCTCCGTGTCGAGGTCGTAGAGGACCTCCATGTGGTCGGAGACGAAGCCGATGGGGACCATGACGACAGCGGGAGCGCCCTCGCCGTGCAGGGTCTCCAGGTGGTCGCAGATGTCGGGTTCCAGCCACGGGATGTGCGGGGCGCCCGAGCGCGACTGGTAGACGAGCTGCCAGGGGCGGTCGGCGACGCCCGTCGCCTCCCGCACGGCGTCGGCGATCAGCCGGGCGACGTCCAGGTGCTGGGCGACGTACGCCCCGCCCTCCCCGTGCGCCTCGGCCGGGCCGGAGGTGTCGGCGGCGGCGGTCGGGATGGAGTGCGTGGTGAAGGCGAGGTGGGCGCCCGCACGCACCTCCTCGGGCAGCTCCGCCAGGGACCTCAGGACGCCGTCCACCATGGGGCCGACGAATCCGGGGTGGTTGAAGTAGTGCCGCAGCTTGTCCACGCGCGGCGGGACGAGGCCCTCCTCCTGGAGCAGGGCGATCGACTCGGCGAGGTTCTCGCGGTACTGGCGGCAGCCGGAGTACGAGGCGTAGGCGCTGGTCGCCAGGACGGCGACGCGGCGGTGGCCGTCGCGGGTGATCTCGCGCAGCGTGTCGGTCAGGTACGGGGCCCAGTTGCGGTTGCCCCAGTAGACCGGCAGTCCGTCCAGCCCGTGTGCGGCGAAGTCCTCGCGGAGGGCGTCCAGGAGGTGGCGGTTCTGCTCGTTGATCGGGCTGATGCCGCCGAAGAGGAAGTAGTGCTGCCCCACCTCCTTGAGGCGTTCCTCGGGGATGCCCCGGCCGCGCGTCACGTTCTGGAGGAACGGGACCACGTCGTCGGGGCCCTCCGGCCCGCCGAAGGAGAGCAGCAGCAGGGCGTCGTACGGAGCGGCGTCGTGCGCGGTGGTGTCGGTGACTGCATCGAGCTGATCAGGCATGTACCGATCCTGCCACCCGCCTCCGACAACGCCGCGTCCGGCACGTGCCGCGTCCGCGCGCGCCGTGGATCCTCGTGCCGCTCCACGGCTCCGTTACGTAACCTGTACGGACCATTCACCCGCGGTGTGACGCTCGGTCCCCCGCGCGCGCCCGATCGGCGGAGCACTTCCTTGCCCAGTCCCTACCGCGCCCTCTTCGCCACCCCGGGAACGAAGAGTTTCTCGGCGGCCGGCCTGCTCGGCCGGATGCCCCTGTCCATGATGGGCATCGGCATCGTCACCATGATCTCCCAGCTCACCGGCCGTTACGGGCTCGCGGGGGCGCTCGCGGCGACCCTCGCGATGTCGGCCGCCGTCTTCGGTCCGCAGATCTCCCGGCTGGTCGACCGGCACGGGCAGAGCCGGGTGCTGCGCCCGGCGACGCTGGTGGCCGTCGTCGCGGTCGCCGGACTCCTTATCTGCGCCCAGCAGGGCACGCCCGACTGGACGCTGTTCGTGTGCGCGGCGGGCGCGGGCACGGTGCCCAGCGTCGGGTCGATGGTCCGGGCCCGTTGGGCGGCGCTCCACCGGGGCTCGCCGCGCGAGCTGCACACGGCGTACTCCTGGGAGTCGATCGCCGACGAGATCTGCTTCATCTTCGGGCCCATCGTCTCGATCGGCCTGTCCACCGCCTGGTTCCCGGAGGCGGGCCCCCTGGTCGCGGGCGTCTTCCTGCTGGTCGGCGTCTTCTGGCTGACCGCTCAGCGGGCCACGGAACCCGTTCCGCATCCGCGCGAACCGGGCGGCGGGGGCGGCTCGGCGCTGAAGTCCCGGGGGCTGCAGGTGCTGGTGGCCACGTTCGTCGCCACCGGCGCGGTCTTCGGGTCCGTCGACGTGGTCACCGTGGCGTTCGCGGAGGAGCAGGGCCACAAGGCGATGGCGAGTCTGGTCCTGGCGGCGTACGCGCTCGGATCGTGCCTGGCGGGGGCGGTGTTCGGGCTGCTGCACCTCACGGGCTCGGTCACGAAGCGGTGGCTGCTGGGGGTGTGTGCGATGGCCGTGAGTATGATCCCCCTCCAACTGGCCGGGAACCTGCCGTTCCTGGCCGTGGCGCTCTTTGTCGCGGGCCTGGCCGTCGCACCGACGATGGTGACCACGATGGCCCTCGTCGAACAGCACGTACCCCGCACCAGGCTCACCGAGGGCATGACCTGGACCAGCACCGGTCTCGCCGTCGGTATCTCGATCGGTTCCTCCGCCGCGGGTTGGGCGATCGACGGGATGGGGGCCGACGCGGCGTACGTGGTGCCCGTCGTGTCGGGGGCCGTCGCGGCCGCGACGGCGTTCCTGGGGTACCGCCGGCTGGGCAGGCCGGCACCGACTCGGGGAGGGCACGGCGCCGATGAGCGACACCACGAAGACGAGCAGCGCGTGGCATAACTGGGCGGGCAACGTCACCGCCCGCCCGGCGCGGGCGGTGACCCCCTCGTCCGTCGAGGAACTCGCGGAGACCGTACGCAGGGCCGCGGCCGACGGGCTGAGGGTGAAGCCCGTGGGCACGGGCCACTCCTTCACCGCCGTCGCCGCCACGGACGGCGTGCACGTCCGCCCCGACCTCCTCACCGGTATCCGCCACATCGACCGCGAGGCGGGCACCGTCACCGTGGAGGCGGGCACTCCGCTCAAGCGCCTCAACGTGGCGCTGGCTCGCGAGGGCCTGTCGCTCACCAACATGGGCGACATCATGGAGCAGACCGTCGCGGGCGCCACCAGCACCGGCACCCACGGCACCGGCCGCACCTCGGCCTCACTCGCCGCCCAGATCGTGGCGCTTGAGCTGATCACCGCAGACGGGCGGATCCTGACCTGCTCCGCGAAGGAGAACCCGGAGGTCTTCGCGGCAGCCCGGGTCGGGCTCGGCGCGCTCGGCGTCCTCACCGCGCTCACCTTCGCCGTGGAGCCGGTCTTCTTCCTGACCGCCCGCGAGGAGCCCATGGGCTTCGACCGGGTCACCGGCGAGTTCGACGCGCTCGTGGCCGAGAACGAGCACTTCGAGTTCTACTGGTTCCCGCACACCGGCAACTGCAACACCAAGCGCAACAACCGCAGCCTGGGCCCCGCCGCCCCGCCCGGAAGGGTCGCGGGCTGGATCGAGGACGAGTTCATGTCCAACGGTCTCTTCCAGCTGGTCTGTTCCCTGGGCCGGGCCGTCCCGCGCACCGTCCCCGCGATCGCCAAGGTCTCCAGCCGCGCCCTGTCCGCGCGGACCTACACCGACATCCCGTACAAGGTCTACACGAGCCCGCGCCGGGTGCGCTTCGTGGAGATGGAGTACGCGATCCCGCGCGAGGCCACCGTCGCGGCGCTGCGCGAGGTGCGGGCGATGATCGAGCGGTCGCCGTTGAAGATCAGCTTCCCGGTGGAGGTGCGCACCGCGCCCGCCGACGACATCCCGCTGTCCACCGCGTCCGGCCGGGAGACCTCGTACCTCGCGGTCCACATGTACAAGGGCGCTCCCTACCGCGGTTACTTCGCGGCCGTCGAGCGCATCATGACCGCGCACGGCGGTCGCCCGCACTGGGGCAAGATGCACACCCGCGACGCCGCGTACCTGGCGGCCGCGTACCCCCGCTTCGCGGAGTTCACCGCGGTGCGCGACCGCCTCGACCCGGACCGTCTGTTCGGCAACGACTACCTGCGGCGCGTACTGGGCGACTGAGGCGCACCGCGGGAAGTGCCCGCCGACGGGGCGTCACGGGGTCCTGCGCTCCGTCACGGGGCGCTGGTGGCACCGGGGGCGGGCGGCGCGTCACGGAGCTGTCGGTCGCCGTTCTGGCCGCTCGTGCCGTCCGTGTTCCCGCCGTCCGTGCCGTCGTCGTTGCCGCTGTTGCCGTCCGTGCCCCCGGAGTCCGCGCGGTCGCCGTCGCCCGGCGTCTCCTTGGCGGGCGGTGTGGGCGGCGGCTTCGTCCCGCCGCCGTCCGTGGCGGATCCGTCGCTTCCGCCGGGGTCCGGGGTGGTGGTGGCGCCCGGGTCGGGGGTCTGCCCGCCGGTCGCCGTACCCGGGTCGGGGCTCTGCTCGCCGGCGCCCGGATCCGGGGTTCCCCCGGTGCCGGAGGTCCCGCGGTCGGGGCCCGTGGTGGCGGGGGGCTGCTCGGCGGGCGGGGTCTTCTTCTCGCCGCCGCCCCTGAAGACGCTTTCGATCGCCGGCTTGCTGTTGCCGCTCAGCGGTGAGGCGATCAGCTCGTACGTCGTGATGCCTGCCATGGCCACCGCGAACACCACCGCCGCCGCGAGCACCGATCGTTTCCACCCGCGCTTGCGCGAGCCGTGCACGGTGGCCTCGGTGAACTCCCCGCCCCCGGGCAGCTGGCCCTCCCCCAGTCCTGCCGGGACCTCGACCGTGCGCAGCACGCGCGTGGCGTCGTCGACGTGCGACGGGCGGCCCTTCGGCTTCGCGTGCACCGTGACCTCGCGGAGCTGCTCGCCGGTGCGCCTGAAGACATGCTGGAAAATCGTTCCGCCACTGGTGGCGACCACGCTGACGACACCGGCGCCGATGACCGTTCCGTACACGCCGAGTTGGGACGCCAGCACGGCCGCGACCACGGCGGCCACCGCGCTGCCGGCGACCTGCGCCACGCTCAGGTCAATGCGGCGTTTCGTCGGTTCTGCATCGGTATCCAGCTTCTTGTACATCTCCAGCCTTTGTTTGCATATCCGTTCCGCCTTGCACCAACTAGAGACTTTTGGGCGAAGTGGATAGTTCCACTTCTGATCTTTCTGTGAATCAGGACACGCACCCGCGTCATGACCCCCTCGACAGGGCAGAAGGGGGCTCATGGGGTTCCACCCCGCGGGAGCCGACGACTCCCGTTTCGCGGGGAGAACTTCCAAGGCGCGCCGGTCCACCCATGTGGCCCGAATGGAGTACTGTGGCGAGCCCTGGATCCGGTCTCCCCCATGGGTGTCCGGACCATCGGGAGGGGGCCGAAGGGCACTCGCACCGGCGGCGCCACGGCATCGAACGGGTACCTGCTACACAGGGTGACCACTGGTTACTTTGCGTCGACAACAGGTCACCGTGCCATAACGGCGAACCAGGGCGCAACGCCCGACACGCCGGGCAACACGGCAAGGTAGTGGCAGGCTGCACCCGGGCAGGCCACACTCGACTAGCGGAAGCAGCGACGCACGTGACGTCGGCAGGCACCACCCGGGAGGTCCCCATGCCCGAACTGCGTGTCGTGGCCGTCAGCAACGACGGCACACGGCTGGTTTTGAAGGCTGCGGACAGCACGGAGTACACGCTTCCGATCGACGAGCGACTGCGTGCCGCCGTCCGCAACGACCGCGCCCGTCTCGGCCAGATCGAGATCGAGGTGGAAAGCCACCTCCGTCCTCGGGACATCCAGGCGCGGATACGAGCAGGCGCCTCGGCCGAAGAGGTCGCCCAGATGGCCGGAATCCCGGTCGACCGGGTCCGCCGCTTCGAGGGCCCCGTGCTCGCCGAGCGCGCGTTCATGGCCGAACGCGCCCGGAAGACTCCCGTCCGCCGCCCCGGCGAGAACGCCGGACCCCAGCTCGGCGAGGCCGTGCAGGAACGGCTGCTGCTGCGCGGCGCCGACAAGGAAACCGTCCTGTGGGACTCCTGGCGCCGTGACGACGGCACCTGGGAGGTCCTCCTCGTCTACCGGGTCGCGGGCGAACCGCACTCGGCGAGCTGGACCTACGACCCGCCGCGCCGGCTGGTCGCGGCCGTGGACGACGAGGCGCGCTCGCTGATCGGCGAGAGCGACGACATCCCCGCCGCACCCGAGCCGAGCTTCCCGTTCGTCCCCCGGATCGCACGCCTGCCGCGCGACCGGCCGCTGGACCGCGCCCTCGACCGTTCGCTGGAAAGGCCGCTGGACCGCGCCCTGGACCGGCAGCTGGAGCGTCCCGTGCCGCCGGTCCGGGAGGCGGACGAGGCCGGAAGCGACCGTGACTCGCTGACCAGCCTGCTGGAGGCGGTGCCGAGTTTCCGCGGCGACCTGGTGGTACCGGAGCGTCCCGCTCCGCCCGCGCCTCCGGAGCCGCCGTCCCCGATCGAGCTGGACGAGCCGGAAGCCGTTCCGGAGGAAGCGCCCGCGGCGTCCGCGGGCGCGGGAGCCGCGTACGCGGACGTACTGATGCCGCGCGCGGTCGCCGGCCACCGGGACCGGCTGGTGGGTACCACGGACCGGCAGGCGGAGGCGGACGGGGTCCGTCCGGGCCGACGCGCCGCGGTGCCGAGCTGGGACGAGATCGTCTTCGGCACGCGCCGGAAGAAGCAGGAGTAGACGACCCAGGGGCCGCCGGGCCCCGCTGCCTCCCAAGCGGAAGCAGACCGTTCTACGGCGTGGGGGCGAGTCCCCCGTACCGTCTGCGGCGTGGGGGCGAGTCCCCCGTACCGTCTACGGCGTGGGGGCGAGTCCCCGTACGCACACCCGGGGAGGGCCCGTGCACACACTGTGTACGGGCCCTCCCCGGTGCCGTGGCCTACTGCGGTTCCGGTCCCGTGGCCACCGGGCGCGACGGGTCGGAGGACCACTGGGACCACGATCCCGCGTACAGCGCCGCCGGGATGCCGGCGAGTTCCAGCGCCAGCACCTCGTGAGCGCCCGAGACCCCGGAGCCGCAGTACACGCCGACGGCCTGGGCGTCCGCGGCTCCCAGGGCGGTGAAGCGCTCCGTCAGTTCGACGGCGGGGCGGAAACGGCCGTCGGCCGTGACGTTCCCACTGGTCGGCGCGGAGACCGCGCCCGGGATGTGGCCGCCGACGCGGTCGATGGGTTCGACGTCGCCCCGGTAACGTTCGGCGGCTCGCGCGTCGAGCAGGACGCCCTCGCGGGCGAGTTCGGCGGCGGCGTCCGCGTCCAGCAGGCCCACGCCGCCGGGAGTCGGCCGGAAATCGCCCTCGGCCGGGGTGGGCACGTCCGTGGTCAGCTCCCTGTGCCAGGCCGCCAGCCCGCCGTCGAGGACCCGTACGTCCTGGTGCCCGGTCCAGCGCAGCAGCCACCAGGCGCGCGCCGCGGCCCAGCCGAGCCCCCCGTCGTACACGACGACGGGGCTGTCCCGGGACACTCCGGCCCGGCGCATCACCGCGCCGAATGCCTCCGGGTCGGGCAGCGGGTGCCGGCCGCCGCCCGGGGTGGGCGGTGCGGCCAGCTCGGCGTCGAGGTCGACGAAGACCGCGCCCGGCAGGTGCCCGGCCTCGTACTCGGGTCGCAGATGCGGCCCGCCGAGCTGCCAACGGACGTCCAGGAGGACGGGCGGGCGCGGTCCGGCCGACTCGCTCGCGAGGTCTGCCGCGGAGATGATGGGGTTCATGACTGCCATCCTCGCGCAGCCTCCGCCCGGCCCGTCACGGTGCCGGGCGGTCGTCCGCGCACAGACCAACCACTATTGACCGGAGTTGATCGGACGCGACTGTTTCCCCTCAGAAGCGGACCCTCCCGTACCGCAGGCGGGCCGCCCCGTAACGAGGTCGCAATGGGACGCGCGGCGCGGCCGGGGCGCACCGCGCACCGTACGGTGCAAGCATCTGGACAGGGCACGGATCCGTACCGCACAACGGTGTGCGCGCCCCACGATCCCGCACGGCCACCACGAATGGTCCGAGGAGAAGAGACGATGACCGAGGCTGTCGCTCGGCACACACCCGGCACCCCTTGCTGGGTGAGTCTGATGGTGCATCAGCTACCTGCCACCCAGGAGTTCTACGGGGCCCTGTTCGGCTGGGAGTTCCGACCGGGTCCCGAGCAACTCGGACCGTACGTCCGGGCCCTGCTCGACGGCAAAGACGTGGCCGGCATAGGGCAGTTGCCACCCGGACGGCATCTTCCCACCGCCTGGACCCCCTACCTGGCCACCGAGGACGCGGGGCTGACCGCGCAGCACGTCACCAGCAGCGGCGGCACCGTCGCGGTCGGCCCGCTGCGCGCGGGCGAGGCCGGGCGACTCGTCATCGCAGCCGACCCGTCGGGCGCGGTGTTCGGACTTTGGGAGGCCGCGGCCCACCTGGGGACGACCGTGGTGGGAGTGCCCGGAACGCCCGCCTGGTACGAGCTGGTGACCCGTGAGACGTCCAGCATCGTGAAGTTCTACCAGTCGGTCTTCGGGTACGAGGCGGAGCCGGTGCTCTCCGCGGACTTCGACTTCACCACCCTGCTCATCAGTCGGCGGCCGGTGGCCTCGCTCCACGGGGTGGGCAACGCGCTGCCGCTCGACCGGGGCGCGCACTGGATGACGTACTTCGAGGTCGAGGACACCGACCAGGCGGCCCGCCTGGTCACCGACCTCGGCGGCCACGTCCTCAAACCCCCGCGCGACGGCGTGACCGGACGCCAGGCACTCGTGGCGGACCCGGAGGGCGCGGTGTTCACGATCGTACGGACGACGGGAGCGGCGGGGGCTTGACGTCGAGGGGCCCGGCGGAGGTGTGACGTCACCGCCGGGACCCGGGCTGTCGGGGGTTGGTCGCGCGTCTCGTCGGTCGGCATCACACGCGGTCAGTCGGCGGCTGTCGCGTTCGCTGCCTCACGAACGAATCAACTCCATAGCTTCCGATCACTGTTATCGCCGTCGGAGAACGCCGGCGTGTCCGGGCCGCTTCCGGCTTGTCTGCTGGTCAGCCCGGACCGGGACTACCGCGCACATGCCACGCTTGCGCAACTTGCGTGGGTGGTCGCGGATCTGGCGGGACGAGTAGGCCCAGTGGTCCGAATCCCTGTTCTGGGGCAATACCTGGACCACCCATACGTTAACCGGATTCCTCGACTACAGACGTCAAACGCAAGGTCAGCTCTGCACTCGCCAACATTCGAGTGATTTCAATGGGGAGTTTACCGAATTCCTTCATCACGACATCGGCAGGGTCGACCCGATGGATCTCTCCATCGCACCCATTCGCTTCGACGACGTATCGATATCCTTTAGGCACACCGGTATCGCGAGCTGTGGCCCAACACGCACCGTGCTTGCGAATAAGATAATCGGCCACGTAAGCAATCAAGTCGCTGTGCACTGTAACCCAGTCGGACTCTTTGAAATCACCGAACGGAAGTCGTGATACATAATTCTGCAGGGCAGGGACCAGGGTAGTCGGATCCGCGTTGTAGATGTGCGCAGGAACCCCGATCATATCCGCCAAATCGGCGATGGCCGTACGCCCTTCCTCAGCCCACTGCTCCAGACCGGGTTCAGGGGTGCTCCCTGCCATTATCGAAACCTTCTGGTAAGTCGCCGCTTCGCACCGGCGTAGGTACTCGAAATAGACACTCGACGGGCTACCCGCGGCCCCGAGCCAGGCAGGCAACGCCACCGTCAGGCGGGCACCATGCCTACGGGTTCAGGACTCGGACTTCCGCGCCTCGGGAACGGAGCCAGGCCTCCAGTTCTGCTGCGGTAAGTACACGCAACCCTCCCTCTTCAGCGAGTGAAGCCGGGCCGAACACTGTTCCTGCAAGGCCCCGGACAACTGTCGATTCGTCCAGGACGACCTGGAACGTCGTCTGCTGGACACTTGCACGGGAGAGGTCTGCGCCCCGCAGGTCTACATCGAGCATCCCCGCACCGTCGAACTTGGTTCCTCGGAAGCTTGCGCCGCTAGCGTCAACATCGGACATCTCGGAGCTTCCGAGATCGGCTTCGTCGAAGTTCGCGTCGACAAGAGTGGATTCATCCAGAACGGCCTTCACCAGAATTGCGCCGACCAGCTTCGCCCCACGGAGGTCAGCTCCTTCGAGGTGCGACCTGTAGAGATCCACTCCGGAAAGCTCCACTCGGTGAAGACAAGCCTCCGTGAGCAATCCGTTGGCGAGGTCGGTGCCCGACAGATCTGCACCTCGGAGGTCCAATCCTGCGGCGTCCAGCAGCGAGCTGTCGTGCGCTGCCCATTCGCTAAGAACAGAGGCAGCCTGTGGGTCAGCAGGAAAGGAAGAAACGTGCCGTTCGCGGCTACGGGTACCAGACAATTCGATCACTCCAGCCGTTCTGTTCCGCTATCGCCTTGAGGTCGTCGATCGCCGCCTGATTTGCGTTTCGCGTATCGAGGATCACCACGCGCTTCCTGTTGACGATCTGGTTTCTCAGCTTCTTCACCCACTGCTGATTGTTTCCTGGATCATACGCGCCCTTGAAGGGGAGGGTTTTGTCGCGCGCGTTGTTGAGCGGCGGCCAGTCGGAGTGCACGCCCTTGATGTCGTAAAAGACTCCAGTACTGGGGGAGTAGAGGTCCCCCTGGTTGGCTTCCGGAGGCCGCTGGATGTCGGATGGAACCTTGGCCTGTTCACGAAGGTCCAGGGCCAGGCGGGCTTCGTCCATCTCGGACGGCTTCACCTTCCCCTTATGGTCCGGATCCTGCTTGAGCACGTCGAAGTCGTCCGCGAACTGTTCTTCGATGCTTTGCAGATGCTGGGCATGTGCTGCCTGCTCTTCGGGGGACAGAGCTGGGGAAGGCCCAGTGTGGACAGAATCATTTTCGTGCCTAGAGGTGCTGTCGTCCGCGCGGCCAACAGCATCTGGCTCTCCACCACCAGGGCCCCCGCCCTGCCCGTCGCCCCGCGGCCCACCACCCGGCGCTTCGGGTCCGCCGGGTCCGCCGCGGGACAGCTCATCCGCGCCGTTGCCCGGGAGATCGCGGGCACCGCCCCGGTCTGCGGCGTCGCCAGGATTCGTGGCTCCGGCGCCTCCGGGAGTGGCACCGCCCGAGGTCTCGTTGCCCATACGGGGGGCGTGGTCGGGCGCGTTGTCGCCTGGGCGCGCCATGTCGCCGAGTTGTCCGGTGCTGCCTGGCGTGGCGCGCACCGTGTCCGCACCGACCGAGACGAGGACCCGCTCGGGGGCGGGGGTCTCCGCGCGGGACGGGGTGTCGGGGGCCTCAGCGCGCGTCGCCGGAGTATCGACCACGTCGCCCGGAGCGTCCTCGACGCGGGCAAGGACCTCGCCCTTGCCGTTGATGACGTCGCCCCTGGGGGTCAGATAGGTGCCGGAGCCGTCCGGGTTCTTGAGGGAGCCTGCCGGGACCGCGTCGTCGGTGAGGGTGTAGGTGCCGTTGGGCTGTTCGACGGCCCCCTTGGGGGGTGTGGCGTCGGCGGGGAGCGTTACCGTGCCGTCCGCGTTGCGCAGGGTGCCCTCGGGAAGTTCGATGGTGCCGGGCGGCAGACCGACGTCGACCTGCTTCGAATTCTTCAGGCTCCCGAAGAAGTCGCTGATCTTGATCCCGGTGTAGGCACCGGCCTTGAAAACGTACGTCGTGGGGTCGATGACGCGGCCCGCCTTGCCTGCGACGGAGAGGGCCTTCGCGACCGCGCCCGCCTTGCCGGCGCCGCTGACCCCCGCACCGACACCGCCGGTGAAGACGGTGGTGACGACGTTGAACGTGACCAAGCCCGCAGCACGGCCGGGGTTCGAGCCCCACTGGTCCCAGGCGACCAGAGCCTTTCCGGTCTCCTTCAGGGCGGTCTGCGAGTCCTTCACCCAGCGGCGGGCCTCCTCGCCGCCCTGCAGGGACAACGCCAGAGATGCGCCCGGTACCGCCATCACGGCGACCCCGGTGGCCAGTTTGGCCAGACCGGTCCAGGCTTCACCCGCGGCGTCCCAGCCGTCCACGCCGACCAGGGTGCCCAGACCCGTGACGGTGCCCCAGACGCCGTCGACGACGACGCCCGTGGCGAAGTCGGCGACGTGCTCGTATGCCTGGTACCAGCGGACGGACTCCACGACCGGGTCGCCCCAGGGCAGCCCCTCGGCCCCCTTGAGGTCGTCGGCCCGGTAGCCGTAGAGGTGGTCGCTCTTGGAACCGTCGTTGAGGGAGTAGGTCTTGCCGTTGACCAGCTTGACGATCTTGGAGTGGCACTCGATCTCGGCGGTCCAGAACGCTTCGAGGGTGCGGGAGATCTCGTCGCGCCGCTCGTTGTTCTCCTCGACCTTGTCGCCGTCCTCGCGCCAGGTGTCGTCGGCCGCGGCCGCGTTGGCGAAGGACTGGGCGTCCGCCTTGAGCTCCGCCAGCCGCTTGGCCAGCGGGCGTACCTCGGTGGCGTACGTGTCGAGGGCGTCGGCGATGGTGCCCATGTCGGCGCCGATGTCGTGGGCCGTGGTGGAGACCGGCGTGGTCGTGGCGAACAGCCGGTCCGCTTCAGGGGCCTTGTAGTAGGCGGACAGCCCCTGGAAGGTCGTATGTGTGTTCTTCCCCTGCGTGGCGAGTTTCGTGCCGTCCTTGCGCAGGGCGGTGATGTGCCGTTCCAGGGTGGCGAGATTCCCGGTGAACTGTGGGACGCCTGCCGCGGGGACGGGAGTGGAGTCGCTCACTGGCGGGCCCGCTTCCTGGCCTCTTCCAGAGCGGCTTGTACGTCCGGGTCGTCGAACGCCTTGCCCTGCTCTGTCGCGGCCATCTGCAATTGCCCGTTGTCGTACGCCTCGGTGGCCTGCCGCGCGCCGACGATCGAGGCATGGGAGCGCAGCGCCAGGAAGAAGAAGTCCTTCTGACGTTTCTCCATGTACTCATTGAGGGCCGAAGTGACCAGGCCCTGGGTGTTGTCCCCCGGGACGGCGCCTTCCTTGACGGTGCCGGCGGCCTCGCCGGCCCCTTCGACCGTCTTGCCGAGCGCCGCGCCGGTCGTGCCCATCGACAAGGCGGTCCTACGGGTGTCTTCCAACACCCTCCGTACGTCCGAGGACGTGATGTCCCACGCCGTCATTGCCCCACAACCCCCTGTGGCAGCGGCAATCCGCCGCCGCCCGATCTGCCGATACGTTTCTGCGTGCCCTGGCGCTACGGCTACGTGGTACGACACACCCGGCACAGCGGAGCGCGGCAACCCGAAAGCCCCGGCGCCGAGGAGCCCCGCCACCGTGCAGCCGCAGCTGTCACCGTGGTGAGGGCGAGGTCCACGCCCGTGGCCGCCCCGTCCCTCCTCAGCCGATGTTGTCGACGGCTGCCTTCGCCCTGGACAGGGTCTGCTGCGCGGTGCCGTCGTTCTTCTCCAGCGTCGACTTCAGCAGCCGGATGATGGAGCGGACCTCGTTCGAGGCACGGTTCCAGCGCAGTTCCTTGCCGTGGTACTCGTCCGAGACGCCGTCGGCCTGGAAGTCGGACATCGCCGCCTTCACCTGCCGGTCGCGGTCGCTGATGACCTGTTCGAGGCGGCCGATGACGGCCTGGATGTTGAGCTGCGCGTCCGAGGAGGCGGAGGTGTCGTAGCTGTTGCGGTCGGTGTTGCCGGCCATGTCGAGTTCTCTCCCCGTGGGTCAGCGGCCGCCGAAGCGGGCGGCGTCGAAGTTGGCGGCGGCCATGGTGGAACGCGCGTTGTCCGCGGTCTCGCCCTGTCCCGAGGTGAAGGCGCTGTCCATACCGGACTGGCCGCCCAGGATCGAGGAGAGCGAGCTGTTCAGCGCCACTGTGATCTCGTCCGAGTTGGCCTTGAACCGGTCGAAGGCGACCTTGCCCGCGCCGTTGAAGCGGCCCTCCAGCGGCTCCGCCGCGGCGATCAGCTGCTGGATCAGCGTGCCGAGATCCATGCTCGCTGCCTGCGAGTTCTTCGTCAGCCCCGTGAGGACCGTGGATCCCATGTCGAACTTCATCGGAAAATCTCCCCCGTGCACTCGTCGATCGCGCGGATCACCGCGGGGCCGTGTGCGCCCCCTCACCTGTCACGCATGGCACACACGTCACTCGTGCCACATGGGCGGTGATCACACTCGCATGCCGCCGCCACCCTATGCGATGCCTTGCAGAACGGAAGTCGGTGATGCGCGCCACGCGAGCGTATCCCGCCGGGACGGGCACACGAGCACCCCGGCGGTCCGAAATGTGCAGACCGTGCGGGGTGTTGCCTGATCTCGCCGCCCCCGCGTTGTACGGCGCACTCACAGATGATTTATGTTGCAGAGGCGAAGTGAAAGGATTCTGCAACGGGGCGGGGCGGCTGCATGGCCAGGGATTACGACAGCCAGCTGCTGGAGTCCGTGACGGTACGCCGACGCCGCTTGCGGGACGCCCTGCTCTTCGGTGCGCAACGGGCCCGGCGCAGCGCGGACGAGCGGCTGGGCAAGGTGTTCGCCGGGATCGTCATCGCGGCCGTACTGTGCGCGGGCTGCATCGGCTGGTCCTTCATCCAGCACACCCTCGCCCAGCAGAAGGCCGAGCAGCAGAAGCAACAGCAGCGGCAGGAGCAGCAGTTCAGGTGACGAACACGGCAATGACCTCCCGCGCGCAGCTGAGCCGGGTGACCCTGGTGGGCGAGCGGCGGCGGGCGGACACCGTCCTGCCCTCGGACACCCCGATCGGCCAGTTGCTGCCCGACATCCTCCACCTGCTCGACGACCGGACGGCGTCCCGGCCGATGACCCGGCAACTGGTCACGGCCGACGGCGGCGTGCTGCCGCCGGACAGCACCCTGGCCTCGGCGCGGATCGCGGACGGCGCCGTGCTGCGCCTCGTACGTGCGCATGCCGCACCCCCGGCGCCGATCGTGCACGACGTCACCGACGAGGTCGCCGACGACCTGGATCTGCGGGCCTGGCGCTGGCGGCCCGCGGCACGGCGGTTCACCGCGGGGGTGGCCACGGTCGTCTTCGCGGTGATCGCGGCGCTGCTCGCGAGGGGCGAGTTCGCTCCGGAGCCGGTAGCCGGGGTGCTGGTCGGCGCGTCCGCGCTGTTCGCCGTGGTGGGTGCCGTGGTCGGCAGGACGGGCAAGGGCGGCAAGGGGCTGGTGACGGCGCTGCTCGTCACCTCCGGTGTGCTCGGCGTGCTGGCGGCCTGGACGGCGGCGGACGCGTACGCCTGGGGAGGGACGGCCAGGCTCGCGCTGTCCGCCGTCGCGCTGGTGGTCGCGCTGCTGCTGCTCGGGATGTTCTCCCCGCTGGGGCGGGGCGGTCTCGTCGGGGCCGGGGCGGCCGCGGTGTCGACCGGTCTCTGGCAGGCCGTCGCGGCGGTGCAGGGGGATCCGGCGAGGCTCGGCGCGGTCATGGCCGTGGTGTCCGTGGTGCTGCTCGGGTTGCTGCCGCGGCTGGCGCTGATGGCGTCGGGGCTGACGGCTCTGGACGACCGGCGCTCGGCGGGCAGTTCGGTCAGCCGTCACCAGGTGGCCGGTGCGCTGGCCGCCACCCATCGTGGTCTGGCGCTGGCGACCGTGGTGCTGGCGGGTTCGGCTGCCGGAGCCGGCTGGCTGCTCACGCTGGCCGCGCGGCCCACGTACTGGACGGTGCTCCTCGCGGTGTGCACGGCTCTGGTCCTGCTCTCCAGGGCTCGGGCCTTCCCGCTGGTCGCCGAGGTGGTGGTGCTGTTCGTCGCCGCCGGGGTGCTGGCCGTGCGGCTGGTGATGCTCTGGATGCAGCACACGAACGGGGCCGGGCCGCTGCTGGTCCTGTGCGCGGGTGCGGTGCTGCCGCTGCTCGTGCTGACGGTGCAGCCGCCGGAGCATGTGCGGGTACGGCTGCGCAGGATCGCCGACCTGGTCGAATCGATCGGCGTGGTGGCGCTCTTCCCGTTGGCCGTCGGCGTCTTCGGGATCTACGGGCAACTGCTGGACAGGTTTTGACATCGGCCCCGTCCGGAGCGGGTTCCGGGAGGGGTCACATCGATGGCAGGACACCAGCGGCGGCGGGGAGAAGGACGGACATGCCGAACGGCAACAACTGGCAGGGCGATGTGCTGCGCGACCTGAGAGGCAGCGGTACGGGCGAGACCACCCCGCCCGGCCCGGAACAGGCGTCGCGAGCCGGAGCGGGCTCGACGCACGCGAACACGACCACCACCGGTACGGTCCCCACCGGCACAGCGCCGACGGGCTCCGCCCACCCGGGCACGGCCCCCACGGACGCCGCCCCCACCCACGCGCGCCCCGCCGCCGACGCGCGACCCGCCGTCGACGCGCCGCCGGCCCCGGCGACGTACGCCCGAAGCCCCGCGCGCCAGAAGGGTGCGGCTCCGAGCCCCTCCGCCGGGGCCGTGCCGGACCCCGTGCCCGTGCCCCAGGCCGCCCCCGCCCAGAGCCCCCTGTCGCACGCCCAGAACCAGGCCACCCGTTACGTCCCGCAGCCGCATCCGCCGACCCCCGAGTCCCGGCCCGCCGTGGAGAAGGCGCTGGCCGCAGCCGGGCGCAAGCCACGGCGGGGCGAGCCGTTGCTCGGGCGGGCGCTGCGGGCGGTACGGCGGACCGTGGCGTCCTCGGCGGCGGCCGAGGTGGCGTCGGCCGCGCGAACGGCGCAGGCGTTGCAGCAGCCGGTGACCACCGGTCGGCAGATCGTGGTGACGTCGATCAGGGGCGGCGCGGGCAAGACCACTGTCGCGGCGCTGCTGGGAACGACGTACGCGCACTACCGGCAGGACCCGGTGCTGGTCCTGGAGGCCGATCCGGCGCTCGGCACGCTGCCGTTGCGGCTGGGGGTGGAGTCGCTGCGCTGGACCGCCGGGGACCTGGCGCGGATCGTGCAGCCGCAGATGTCGCTGCTGGACGTGACCGGGTACCTGGTGCAGTTGCCGGACAACGCCTGGCTGCTGCCGGGCAGCCGGGGTCAGGTCGGGGCGATGCTGGACACCCCGACGTACGAGAAGGTCATGGTTTCGCTGCGCCGCTACTTCGGGGTCACCGTGGTGGACTGCGAGACGTTGCCGGCCGAGGTGGCCCGTACCGCACTCTCCGCCGCCCAGGCGCGGGTCGTGGTGGCGCCCGCCACCCTTGAGGGCGTCGCCAGCACCCACTCGGTACTGCGGTGGATGGCGACGTTGCCCCCGCACGTGGTGGCGAACACGGTCGTCGTGCTCACCGAGCCCATGCCGTACGCCGGCGTCGACACCGGCCGGGTCACCGAGGAGCTGGAGCAGCTCGGCGTCCGGGTGCAACACCTGCCCCACGACAGGCACTTGGCGGGCGGCGGGGCCATCCGCACCGAGCTGCTCGCCCGCTCCACCCGCGAGGCCGCCACCCGGATCGCCGCCGACGTCCTCCAGCTCTCCCAGAGCCGGCGCTGACCGGGGCCGACGCAGCACCGGGGCGGGCCCGGGGGCGGCGTCCGCACCGTGCCGAAGGCCGACGCCGAGCCAGGACCGGACCGCCCTCCCGATGACGACGACCAGGACCGGACGACGATGACCACCCGACTGATCCACCGCCCCGCCAGGACCACCCGTCCGCCCGTCGCCACCCCCGCCCGCAGCATCGAGGCGCCGCCCAACCTGCCCGAGGGCAAGATGGGCAACATCGCCACCTCGCTGCTGCCGGTGGCGGGCGTGATGTCCTCCGTGGTGATGATGACGGTGCTGCGCAACAGCCAGTTCGCGGCGATCGGGGCCCTGATCCTGGTGGTGACCGTGATCGGTTCGCTCGCCCTGGTCTTCTCGCAGAAGGGCAAGGCGCAGCGCACCCGGCGCACCCAGCGCGAGGCCTATCTGGAGTACCTGGAGGATCTGCGCGAGGAGTTGGCGGGCGAGGAGCGCGAGCGGCGGGAGCGGGCCCGGGTGCTGAACCCGCCGCCGGACGCCCTCTACGACCTGGTGCGCGATCCTGCCCGGCTGTGGGAGCGGCGCCGTGTGGACAGCGACTTCCTCCAGGTGCGCCTGGGCGCCGGGGAGATGCCGGTGCGGGACCTCGCTCTGGCCGAACAGGGGTCCTCGGTGCTCACCCCGCCCGACCGCTTCATGCTGAACGAGGCCTCGGCGCTGATGGGCCGCTTCTCCTCCGGCAGCGAACTCCCGCTGACCGCCCCGCTCGACCGGGCGGGCGACATCAGCGTGATCGGGCCGCGCGAGGACTGCCTGCGAGTGGTGCGCGCCCTGCTCGTGCAGACCGCCGTCAGTCATGCGCCCGACGACGTGGCACTCGCCCTGTCCTTCCCCCCGGAGCGGGTGTCGGACTGGGAGTGGACCAAGTGGCTGCCGCACGTGCTCGACGCGGACAATTTCGACGGTCCGGTAGCCGCCCGGCGGATCGCGTCCTCCCCGCAGCGGCTGTCCCGCCTGATCGGCCATGCGCTGCGCCGCCGGGCGTCCTACGCCGCCGAGGTGCGTCGCGGTCTCTCCGGCAAGGACGCCCTGGCCATGACCTCGCGGCTGCTGGTGGTGTGCGACGGGTACGGCGCGGACGCGGTGGAACTGCCGCGTCCGGACGAGGCGGTGGGCCTGCGCGAGATGGGGGTGAGCGTGCTGCATCTGCTGGCGGAGCGGGTCCAGGAGCCGGGCCAGGTGTCGGTACGGATCACCGTGGACGGCGACGAGGTGACCATCGAGGACCTGCGCGGGCCCGAACCGGTCCTCGCGCACGGCACGGTCGACGAGGTGAGCCTGCCCGCCGCCGAGGGGCTGGCCCGGATGCTCGCCCCGCTGCGGCTCTCGGCCGAGTCCCTGGCGGACGCCCCGCTGTCGGGGCCGGTGGACTTCGCCGGTCTGCTGGGCGTCGACGACGTGGCCGACCTGGACCTGGACCGGCTGTGGGCACCGCGCGGTGAACGCGCGTTCCTGCGGGTGCCGATCGGTGTCAGCGACTCGCACGAGCCGGTGCTGCTCGACCTGAAGGAGTCCTCCGAACTGGGCATGGGCCCGCACGGTCTGTGCGTCGGCGCCACCGGCTCCGGAAAGTCGGAACTGCTGCGCACCCTGGTGCTGGCCCTGGCCGCCACGCATCCGCCGGAGGACCTGGCGCTGGTCCTGATCGACTACAAGGGCGGTGCCACCTTCGCCCCGTTCGCCGAACTGCCGCACGTGGCCGGGGTGATCACCAACCTGGAGAACCAGGTCGGTCTCGTCGAGCGGGTGCACGCCTCCCTCGCCGGTGAGGTCAAACGCCGTCAGCAGGTCCTCAAGGACGCGGGGCACGTCGCCGACATCGGTGACTACGCGGCGCTGCGCGCGGGCGAACGCCCCGACCTGGAACCGCTGCCGCACCTGTTCGTGGTGATCGACGAGTTCGGTGAACTCCTGACCGCCAAACCGGACTTCATCGACCTCTTCCTCTCCATCGGGCGGATCGGCCGCTCCATCGGCGTCCATCTGCTGCTCTCCAGCCAGCGCATCGAGGGCGGCAAGCTCAAGGGGCTCGACACCTACCTCTCCTACCGGCTCGGGCTGCGTACCTTCTCCGCCGAGGAGTCGCGCACGGTGCTGGACACCACCGACGCCTTCCATCTGCCGCCACTGCCCGGCTTCGGCTACCTCAAGGTCGACACCTCGGCGTACGAACGCTTCAAGGCGGGCTACGTGTCGGGGGCCTACCGGGGTCCGGTGCTGCGGGAGAGCGAGGAGACGGGGCCGCTCGCCCTGGGGTACGAGGCGTTCAACACGCTCGGCGAACCCGACACCGGCTCCGCCGCCCAGGAGCCCGCGATACGCCGCCGGGAGAGCGGGCCCACCGAACTGGGGGTGATGGTCGCCCAGTTGACGGGCGCCGCCGACCCGGTCCGGCGCATCTGGCTGCCCCCGCTGCCCGAGGCGATCACCCTGGACCGGATCGCGGGGCCCCTGGAGGTCGGCGCCCGCGGCACCCAGCTCGCCCGGCGGCGCGGTCCGCTGCGGGTGCCGATGGGCCTGCTCGACGACCCGGCCAAGCAGTGGCAGGGCCCGTGGTACGTGGACCTCACCGTCGCGGGCGGGCATGCCGCGCTCATCGGCGGCCCCCAGTCCGGCAAGACGACCTGGCTGCGCACCCTCGCCCTGTCCCTGGCGCTGACCCACACCCCGCAGGAGGTCGGCATCTACGGCCTGGACCTGGTCGGCGGCGGGCTGACCGCGCTGAGCGGGCTGCCGCACGTCGGCGGCATCGCGGGCCGCGCCGACCGCGAGCGGGCCGCCCGTACGGTCGAAGAGGTCCGCACCATGCTCGCCGAGCGCGAGGATCTCTTCCGGGAGCACGGCATCGACTCCGTGGAGCAACTGCGCGACCTGCGCGCGGCCGGCCGCCACCCGGAGCTGCCCTGCACCGACGTGGTGCTGCTCATCGACGGCTTCGGCGCACTGCGCGACGACTTCGAGGCACTCGACGACGCGGTCACCGACCTCCTCAAGCGGGGCAGCGGTTACGGCATCCACGTGGTGGCCGGGATGCTCCGCTGGAACGACGTGCGGATCGCCACCCAGTCCGCCTTCGGCACGCGCGTGGAACTCCGGCTCAACGACCCGTCCGAGTCCAGCATCGACCGCAAGCTCGCCGAGACCCTCTCCCCCGACGAGCCGGGGCGCATCCTCACCGACACCAAGCTCTTCGCCCAGACGGCTCTGCCCCGCGCGGACGCCACCCCCGACACCGCGGGTCTGGGCGGCGTACTGGAGCGCGCCACCCATTCCCTGCGGGCCACCTGGGCGGGAGAAGTCGCCCGTCCGGTACGGGTGTTGCCGCATCTGCTGGAAGCACACCTGCTGCCGGGGCCGGTCGCGGAGCCGAAGCGGGTGCCGTTCGCCCTGGACCAGGGCGCCCTCTCCCCCGTGCACCTCGACCTGTTCGGCCGGGACCAGCACCTGCTGATCATGGGGGACAGCGAGTGCGGCAAGACCAATCTGCTGCGCGTCGTCGCCGAGGGACTGATCGAGCGGTACGGCGAGGACGATCTGGTGTTCGCCGTGATGGACCCGCGGCGCTCGCTGCGCGGGGCGATCCCCGAGGAGTACCGGGGCGGCTACGCGTACCACACCAAGCTCTGCTCCGCCCTGTCCAGCGGCATCGCCACCGAACTCGCCAAGCGGATGCCCGACGAGGCCTCCGACAGCGAGGAGACGGAGCCGGGCAACTGGGGTTCGGGGCCGCGCATCGTCGTCCTCGTCGACGACTACGACATCCTGACCACGGCCGGCCAGCAGCCGCTCGCCGCCTTCCTGCCCTACCTCCCCTCCGCGGCCGACATCGGCCTGCACTTCGTCCTCAGCCGCCGGGTCGCGGGTGCCTCCCGGGGCCTGTACGAGCCGGTGGTGCAGACCCTGCGCGAGAGCGGCGCCGCCGCCCTGGTGATGTCCGGGGACCGCAGCGAGGGGCAGTTGTTCTCCGGCGTCTACGCGTCCCCGCAGCCAGCGGGGCGCGGGGTGCTGGTGCGGCGCGGGGAGCCGGCGCGGCTGATCCAGACGGTGCGGGCGGGTGGCTGAGCTGTCGTACGGGACGCCGGGACGCGTCCGGCCGTGCACACCACGGAGCACCGGGCCGGGTACGGGCCCGGCCGCATCCCGAAGGACTGTGCCCCGTCCGGGCCGCCGGAAAGCCCCGGCGCCGAATCCCGCACCCACACCCGCACGAGAAGGACTTCCTCGCACATGACCACGGACGTCGTCGCCCTCACTCCGAAGATGCCCGACCCCTGGAGCGTGCTCGCCGGACTGCTCTCCGGCGGCCCGGACCGGCACGTGCGGCCCGCCGGGGACGGCGCGGTCATCCAGCTCTGCGACGCGCAGGGCCGGCCCCTGATCGCCGTCGAGGCATCCCTGCTCATCCAGGTCGAGGGCGAGGCCGAACGTCTGCTGGGCGCCGCGGCGCCCCCCGTGCCGTTCTGGTGGACGGAAGCGCGCGCCACGACCGGTGTCGCGGAGGCGGAGGACCTCGCCGGTACCTTCGCCTCCCGCATCGCCGCCTTCAACGGCGGCAGCGTCTGGCCTCCGGGGGCCGCCCGCTCCCTCGACGTGGTCGCTCCCGCCGCGGCCGGGACCGCAGGCCCCGCGCTGGCTCCGGCCGACGCCCAGCCCGCCGTCGACGTACTGACCGATCAGGTGGCCGTCGTCATCCAGGACCGTCCGGTCATCGCCATGACCGCCTGGCTCTCCGGGGCCCTGACCGCCACCGCCGCCGGGGACCTCGGGCTCCAGGTCGTCACCCCGCCGGGCACCACCCTCTCCCCCGCGGTCCGGCCCTCCCTGAGCCGTGCGCCGTCGCGCTGGGTGGTCCAGGACGACGAGTGCGGGTACTACGACGGCCTGACCGGCGCGGTGCTGCACTGGCACCAGGGCATGTTCCGGCCGGTACCCGGCGAGGACGGACACGCGACGCCGGTGGCGGACGCCTTCCGGCGGGTCACCGAAACCGCCGAACGCCGGCTCACCCTGTCCTTCCGGACGGTCCACCCCGCCGACGACCGCCTCGTCCTGGGCGGCCCCCTGGAAGCGGTCTTCCGCGAACTCACCGGCCGGGCCCCGGCGGGCTGGGGCACCGCCGAGCCCGCCAACACCCCTTGGTCGGTGCGGCAGTTGACGGACCTCGCACGCGAGCGGGCACCCGAGCCGACCTGGTTCGTGGTGACCGGCGTCCCGGACCGGCCCGCCCTGGCCACCCTGCGCGTCCACCGCACCACCGCGGGCGTCGAACAGGACGTGACCGTCACCTTCGGCTACGGCGCCGGAGAAGACCCTCCGCTGGACGCCCTGCCCGCCGCCGCCGAGGCCCTGGCCACCCGCCACCACCTGGTCTCGATGCTGGCCCAGCTCGGCAAGGCCTCCCGCGACCTGGCCGTGCGCCCCCGCTTCGAACCGCCGGGCGTCCCGGTCGGTTTCGCGCTGGGCGCCGACGAGGTCCGCGCGATGCCCGGCGACCGGGCCCGACGTACTCCCCTGGGCGCCGCCCCCGTTTCGCTGGGACCGGCGACCCGGCACGGCCTGTACTACCCCTTCCGGGGCGACCCCGGCGACCTGTCCGGCTGGCAGGACTTCGCCCGGCTGAGCGAACACCTCAAGGGCGAGTGACACCCGGAACGCGGCGCCTGCCCGGGGCGCGGCTCAGTGGGCGCTGACCGGCAGCACGTCCGGCGACAGCACGCCGGTCTGCGCCGACGCGCTCGTCATCCGCCTGCGGTGGTGACGTCGGCACAGCACCTCGTAACCGACCTCCACCGCGGGCCGGGCGACGTCCCCGACCACGACCTGCTCGCCCTCGACGACCATCTCGCCGCCGACCGTACGGGCGTTGTGCGTGGCCCGCGCCCCGCACCAGCACATCGCCTCGACCTGGAGGGTCTCCAGCCGGTCGGCGAGTTCGATCAGCCGCTGCGAGCCGGGGAACAGCCGGGTGCGGAAATCGGTGGTGATACCGAAGGCGAAGACGTCCAGGTCGAGGTCGTCCACAACCCGGGCGAGCTGGTCGATCTGCTCCGGGGCCAGGAACTGGGCCTCGTCCACGATCACGTAGTCGACCCGGCTGCCGCGCGACAGCTGGTCGACGACGTACCCGTACAGCTCCATGCCGGGCGCCGCCTCGACCGCTTCCGTCACCAGGCCCAGCCGCGAGGAGAGCTTGCCCTGCCCCGCCCGGTCGTCCCGGGTGAAGATCAGCCCCTGGAGCCCGCGCGCGGAACGGTTGTGGACGATCTGGAGTGCCAGGGTCGACTTCCCGCAGTCCATCGTTCCGGAGAAGAAGACCAGCTCGGACATGAGGAGTTGAGCCTTTCGGGCAGGGAAGGACGGGAGGGGGTGTTACGAGCGTACTTCGAGGAGCGGAACATGCTGCTCGACCGGCGTCATCGAGCCGTGCATGCCGACCATCGAGGACTCGCCGGGCTCGTTGCGGGAGGCGGTGATCACCACGTCCGCGTGGGCGGCCGCGACGACGTCGCCGATCCGGCCGTGCACGCGCTCGTCGAGGTGCGGGCCGAACCAGCCGAGTGCGACCGCCTCGTCGCGGCTCGCCACCCAGAACTGTTCGCCGAGCACCTCGCGCCAGACCGCCAGGACGTCCGAGGAGGCTCCCGGGACCGCGTACACGTGACGTGCGCGGCCCTCGCCGCCGAGCAGGGCGACGCCCGCGCTCAGTTCCCAGTCCTCGTCGAAGTCGATGCGCGACTCCTCACCGAAGGGGATGTCGATCATGCCGTGGTCGGCGGTGATGTACAGCGCGCTGCGCGGCGGGAGCTGTTCCGCGAGGCGCTGGGCAAGGCGGTCGACGTACATCAGCTGACCGCGCCAGGCGTCGGAGTCGACGCCGAAGCCGTGTCCCTTGCCGTCGACCTCGCTGTAGTACGTGTAGACGAGCGAGCGGTCGCCCGCCGCGAGGTGCTGGGCGGCGAGGTCCATCCGGTCCTCGCCGGTGAGGCGGCCCTGGAAGGTGCCGCCGCTCAGCGCGATCTTGGTGAGCGGGGTGTGCTGGAAGTCGGGGGACGACACCTGCGCGGTGTGCACTCCGGCCGCGTCCGCGAGCTGGAACACCGTGGGGTACGGCTGCCACACGTGCGGGTCGGCCCAGGGGCGCCAGCGCAGCTGGTTCATCAGGGCGTCGGTGTCGGGGTTGCGGACGGTGTACCCGGTGAGGCCGTGCACGCCGGGGGTCAGGCCGGTGCCGACGGAGGCGAGCGAGGTCGCGGTGGTGGACGGGAAACCCGCGGTGAGCGGGCGACCGGTGCCGCCGCGGGAGGTGCCGAGGAGCGAGTGCAGGTACGGGGCCTCGTCCGGGTGCGCCTTGATCTGCTCCCAGCCGAGACCGTCGATCAGGAACACGCAGTTCCGGTCGGCGGGCGTCAACTCGCCCAGTGAGGACGGCATGCCGGGCACTTCCATGCCCGCCGCCAGGGTGGGCAGCAGGTCCGCGAGGGAACCGGAGCCGTACTCCGGGACCGGTGCCGTGTCGAGTGCGAGGGGGACGGGGTCCTGCCAGGCGGCGGGCAGCGCCATCAGCGGGCGGAGGAGCCGGTGGCGGCGGTCGCCTCGGACAGCGCCTGCGCGAACACCAGGGTCTGCTTGACCGTGTCCGGGCCGTCCCCGGCCTCGCTCACGCGGAGGCTGAGGTCGTCTGCCGTCGAGTTGCCGGTGTAGCCGTGGTCGGCGTCGCAGTTCGGGTCGCCACAGGCGGCGGGCTCCAGGTCGAGCCGGGCGACGGCGCCCCAGCCGATGGTGAGGACGACCTCGCGGGGCAGCGTGCCGGGAACGTACTTCTCCGGGTTGGCGACGACGCGGCTGACCACGACGGAGGAGATGCGGCCGATCTTCACCGACTCGGTGGAGGTGGTGGCGTACGGCGTCGGGGAGCTGGTGTCGGCGTTCTGCTCGTCGGTGTGGCTGACGATGAAACGGGTGCCGGTCAGGACCAGGACGGTGACGTGACGGCGGACCTCGTTCGAGTCGAAAGTCGTCTCCTGGTGCACGAGGTACGAGGAGACGGGCTCCGCGCCGACAGCGGCCTCCACCGCTTCGGCCACAAGAGCCGGGTAGTAGCCGCTGCGCTCGATCGCTGCGCGCAGCCCCTGGGTCGTCGTACCGGTCTTCGCCATGCGTTCTATCCTACGGGGCCCTGAGGGGCGGATGACCCTGGAGCTACGGGGTGAGAGCGCGGAGCGCGCCCGCCGGGGAGGCGCTTCGGCCGGGAACGGCCCCCTGTACCGGCGGGTCCGCGGGGCACGGACGCCGCCCGACCGCTCGTCGGCCCGCGGGAGCGTCCCCTGAGCCGGTGCACGGCGGGCCGTGCCGGGGGCGGTGCTCCGCGGGGCTCAGTAGCTCGGGAGGCGGCGCGGGCCGAGGTCCTCCCGTGCGACCGGGGGCGCCAGCCGGACCGTGGCGCCCAGCACGGACAGTCCCTCCGGGGCCACGACAACGGGTTCCAGGGCGACTCCGACCACTTCGGGGTGGTCGTCGACCAGCCGCGACACCCGCAGCAGCAGTTCCTCCAGGGCGGCGGTGTCCACGGGCGCGCTTCCCCGCCAGCCGAACAGGAGCGGGGCGGTCCTGATCGACCGGATCAGCTCGGCCGCGTCCCTGTCGGTGGCGGGCACGAGGCGGTGCGCGACGTCCCCCAGCAGTTCGGAGGCGGCCCCCGCCAGCCCGAACGACAGGACGGGGCCGGCCGCCGGGTCCATGCTCGCCCGTACGACGGTGTCGACACCGCGCGGAGCCATGGCCTGCACGACGAGGGACAGCTCCTCGGGCCTGCCGAGCGCCTCGGTCAGTTCGCCGTACGCACGCCGCAGGTCTTCCTCGTCGGCGAGGTCGAGGCGTACGGCGCCGAGGTCGGGGCGGTGGCGGAGGTGCGGGGCGGTGGTCTTGAGGGCGACGGGGTAGCCGAGGCGGGCGGCGGCGGCCACCGCCGCGTCCGGGCCGGGGGCGGGCAGCGCGTCCCGCACGACGATTGCGTACCGTCCGAGCAGCTCACGTGTGGCGTCCGCCCGCAGGGGCAGACCCCGCGGATCGGAGTCCGCGGCCAGCAGGGCCTCGATCTGCGCGGCGGCTCCGCTCTCGTCGATGTCCTCGTACTCGGGCACCCTGCCGGGCTCGGCGGCCTCCCGCCGCCACCGCGCGTACCGGACCGCCTCGGCGAGCGCCCGGACGGCGCGCTCGGCGGCGGGGTAGGCGGGGATGCGGCGGCGTGGGGGCGTCTCGGGGGCGGGGGCGGTTCCCGGGCCGGTTTCCGGGGCGGTTTCCATGGCGGGAGGGGGCGTCGGGGCAGAAGGGGGCGTCGTCGAAGTGGGTGCGGCCCCGGAGGCGGGCGGGGTCTCCGGCCCCGGCCCCCGCTCAGGCCCCGGCCCCGTTTCCGGCTCCACTTCTGGCTCCGGCTCCGGGGAAGCAGGGGACACGGCGGTCGGCGGGCTCTCCGGCGTGGGGGTGGGGAACGGCGCGGCGACCTGGTTCCTGCCCGGCCCGGTGCTCGTCGCGGCGGCCAGGGCCTGCGCCAGCTCGCCCATCTCCACGTGGACCACCGCCACCGGCTTCGCCGGGGACGTGGCGGCGGCTTCGCGCAGGGCCGCCGCCAGCACCTCGCCGTCGCCGGACTCCGGCGCTCCGCCCTCGCCCACCCACGGGATCGCCGTGACGACGACCGCGTCGCACCCCGGGTCCGCCAGCGCGGCGGCCAGAGCCTCCTGGAAGTCGGACGGACTCGCGCCCGTCGTCAGGTCGAGGGGCGGCAGCGGACGGAGCCCTTCCGCCAGGCAGGCGTCATACGTGAGCAGGCCCAGGGACTCGGAGTTGCCGAGGATGGCGGTGCGCGGGCCGCGCGGCAGGGGCTGACCCGTCAGCATGAGCCCGGCGTCGACGAGTTCGGTGACGGTGTCGACGCGTACGACGCCGGCCTGACGGAACAGCGCGGAGACCGTCGCATCAGGGATGCGCGCCACCGGTACGGCGTGCCCCGGCGGTGTGCTCCCGCTGTGGCGTGCCCCCTTGACCACCACGACCGGCTTCACGGCGGCCGTGCGCCGGGCGAGGCGGGTGAACTTGCGCGGGTTGCCGATGGATTCGAGATAGAGCAGCACCGCGTCGGTTTCGGGGTCCTCGTAGCAGTACTGGAGGAAGTCGTTTCCGGAGACGTCGGCGCGGTTCCCGGCGGAGATGAAGGACGAGACGCCCGCGCCGCGCCGGTGCAGCCCGGCAAGGAGGGCGATGCCGATCGCGCCCGACTGGGCGAAGAGGCCGATCCGGCCGCGTTCTGGGGAGTGCGGAGCGAGGGACGCGTTGAGACGCACGAGGTCGGAGGTGTTGATGATGCCGAAGGCGTTGGGTCCGATGATCCGCATGCCGTACGAGCGGGCGTGGCGCACCAGTTCCCGCTGCCGTTCCCGGCCCCTGGCCCCGCTCTCGGCGTACCCGGCGGCCAGTACGACCATCCCCTGTACGCCGCTCTCGCCGCAGTCCGTGACCACCTCCGGAACGCTCTCCGCCGGTACGACGACGAGCGCGAGGTCGACGCTCTCGCCGATCTCCGCGACGGAGCGGTGCGCGGGGACGCCGTCGAGTTCGGTGACGTCCGGGGGGAGGGCCGCGTTCACGGCGTACGCGCGGCCGGTGAACCCGCCGGCGAGGAGGTTGCGCAGGACGGTCCGGCCCACGGAGTTCGGGCTGCGTCCCGCGCCGACGACGGCCACGGAGCGGGGAGTGAGCAGCCGTTGCACGGAGCGCGCCTCGGCGCGGTGCTCGCGGGCGCGCTGCACGGCGAGCGAGCGGTCGGTGGGCTCCAGGTCGAATTCGAGGCGGACGACCCCGTCTTCGAAGGAGCGTTTCTGCTGATACCCGGCGTCCGTGAAGACTTTGATCATCTTGGAGTTGGCGGGCAGCACCTCGGCGACGAAGCGGCGGATGCCGCGTTCGCGGGCGACCGCGCCGATGTGTTCGAGGAGCGCGGAGGCCACGCCGCGCCCCTGGTGGGCGTCCTGGACGAGGAAGGCGACCTCGGCCTGGTCCGCCTCGGGGCCGGAGGCGGGCATTCCGTCGGCGTTGATGCGGTCGTAGCGGACCGTCGCGATGAACTCCCCGCCGACGGTGACCGCGAGGCCGACCCGGTCGACGTAGTCGTGGTGGGTGAAGCGGCGGACGTCCTTGGCGGAGAGGCGGGGGTAGGGCGCGAAGAAGCGGTAGTACTTCGACTCGTCGGAGACCTGCTCGTAGAAGCTGACGAGCCGCTCGGCGTCCTCGGTGGTGATGGGCCGGATGCGCGCGGTACCACCGTCGCGCAGCACGACATCGGCCTCCCAGTGGTCCGGGTACGCGTGCTCGGGGTCCCGCTTCACCTGATCCGCATCGTCCGCAGCCATGGCCATGGGGAGCAGCCTACGACTCGCGGGCCTCCGGGGGGCGGGGCAGTCTGGTCCTGGTCCTGGTGCCACGGCATCCGGAACGGGAACTTCCGGCGGGGGCTTCCGGCGAGAACTTCCGACGCAGACTCCCGCCGGGGGCCTCCGCCGGGCAGAGCAGCCCGCACCCCGTGAGAGACTGGTCTAGACAACCAAAGCATGAACACGAAGGGCTACACCATGGTTGAGCGCCGCGTCACCGTCGGTTGGGCCGAGGGCCTGCACGCCCGCCCCGCCTCCATCTTCGTCCGCGCCGTCACGGCCACCGGCGTCCCCGTCACCATCGCCAAGGCGGGCGGCAACCCGGTCAACGCCGCGTCGATGCTGGCGCTGCTGGGCCTGGGCGCGCAGGGCGGCGAGGAGATCGTGCTCGCGTCCGAGGCCGAGGGTGCGGACGCCGCGCTGGACCGTCTCGCGAAGCTGGTCGCCGAGGGCCTGGACGAGCTCCCCGAGACCGTCTGACCCGTACGGGCGAAGTCCCGTGCGGAAAGTCGCGGCCCCCGAATGCGGGGGCCGCGACTTTCCGCGTTCTTCAGGCATTCCCGCGACCCCCGCGCTGCCCCGGCCCACCCGCGGCTTCCGCGTCCCTCCGGCATTCCCGCGGCTTCCGCGTTGCCCCGGCCTTCCGCAGCTCCGCACGGCGGCGCTTGCCGGACCGGGGAGGAAAGCGGGATGCCCCGGCTCGTACGAGCCGGGGCATCCCGGTGAAGCGGTGGAGCTGCGGGCGCGGTCAGACGCTGACCCCGTGGCTGCGCAGGTACGCGACCGGGTCGATGTCCGAGCCGTACTCGGCGGAGGTCCGGGCCTCGAAGTGCAGGTGCGGGCCGGAGGAGTTGCCGGTGGAGCCGGAGAGGCCTATCTGCTGGCCGGGGGTGACGGACTGGCCGACGGAGACGCCGATCGAGGCGAGGTGGCCGTACTGGGTGTACGAGCCGTCGTTCATCTTGATCACGACGTTGTTGCCGTACGCGCCGCCCCAGCCCGCCTCGACGACCGTGCCCGAGCCGACGGCCACGACGGAGCTGCCGGAGGAGGCGTGGAAGTCGACGCCGGAGTGGCTGCCGGAGGACCACATGGCGCCACCGGCCTTGTAGCCGGTGGAGACGTACGAGCCGGCGACCGGCAGGCGGTAGGCGTTGAGGCGCTTGCGCTCGGCCTCGCGGGCGGCACGCGCGCGCTCCTCGCGCTCCTGACGGATCTTGGCCTCCGCCTTGCGCTTGATCTCCGCCTTGCGCGCCTCTTCGGCCTTCCGCTGGGCCTCGGCCTTCTCGTAGGCCTCGCGCTGGGCGGTGGCCTGGGCCTCGACGCGCTCGGCGAGGGTCTCCGTCACGGAGTCCTCCATGACGACGGCGCGGATGCTGCCGGTCTCCTCGGCGGCCAGGTCCTGGTCGGCGGCGAAGGCCTGCGGGGCCAGCGTTCCGATGACGCCGGTCGTGGTGAGGGCAGCGACTCCGGCGATGTTCGCGCTGCGACGCGACAGGGCGGAGGGACGCCGGTGCTTCCCGGCGGCACGGGTGAACGCCATGAAGTGGCTGTTTCCTTTCCTTCCTTCTCGCCTACCGGGTTAGCTGACGGGTTCGGAGCAGGAAGGTCTCCTACGGGCCCCACCGGCCCGCGAAGGGCGATGGCGTCCGATTCACCCCAGGGACTGAATGGGTCCCCGGCTCCCCAGGCTCGCGCCTGACGGGGACTCGGCGATGACTGCCCGGTGCCGCGGTTGCGGCGCAAGCTGACGGACAGCCGGACCGACGCTAAGCGGCACTTCTTTCAATCTCCAAACACAGGGCCGTTTTTGTAACGGAGCCCACACGCCAGACAGGCAACCTCTCCAATAAAACGGACATAAGGGAGGACCCCGGCGACTTGCTCGACGCCGGGGCCCTGCTTGTCATACTTTGCGCTGATTCTGCATCTGACCTTTGATCGGTCAGCCGGTGTTGTACAGAAGGTCGACCCGTGCCGTACGGAAGGTCAGCCGGTGACGACCGTGACCTCGCCGATGTTCAGCGCGCGCACGGGCTCGGCGATCTGCGAGGCGTCGCCGACCAGGACCGTGACCAGCTTGTCCACCGGGAAGGCGTTCACCACGGCGGCGGTCGCCTCCACGGTGCCGGTCTGCGCGAGCTTCGCGTAGAGCTGGGCCTGGAAGTCGTCGGGCAACTGCTGCTCGACCTGATCGGCCAGGGTGCCCGCGACGGCGGAGGCCGTCTCGTACTTGAGCGGGGCGACGCCCACCAGGTTCTGCACCGCCACGTCCCGCTCCGCGTCGGTCAGGCCCTCGGCGGCGAGCGTCCTGAGGACCTTCCAGAGGTCGTCCAGGGCGGGCCCGGTCGACTCGGTGTCCACCGAGCCGCTGATGGCCAGCATGGCCGCGCCCGTGCCGTCCGCCGCGGAACGGAGCACCTGGCCGAAGGCGCGCACCCCGTAGGTGTAACCCTTCTCCTCGCGCAGGACGCGGTCCAGCCGGGAGGTGAGAGTGCCGCCCAGGCAGTACGTGCCGAGCACCTGGGCGGGCCAGAGCCGGTCGTGCCGGTCGGCGCCGACGCGGCCGATGAGCAGCTGCGTCTGTACGGCTCCGGGACGGTCGACGATGACCACGCGGCCGGTGTCGTCGGCCGTGATCGGCGTCATCGGGCGCGGCTCGGCCGTGTTGCCGGTCCACTGCCCCAGGGTGTCGGCCAGGACGGCGTCCAGGTCGGTGCCGTCCAGGTCGCCGACGACGACCGCGGTGGCGGTGGCCGGGCGGACGTGCGCCTCGTAGAAGACGCGCACGGCGGCGGAGTCGATGTTCTTCACCGTCTCCTCGGTGCCCTGGCGCGGGCGCGACATCCGCAGGGTCGCCGGGAACAGTTCCTTGGAGAGCTGCTTGGCGGCCCGCCGGGACGGGTTCGCGGCCTCGTGCGGGATCTCGTCGAGCCGGTTGCGCACGAGGCGCTCGATCTCGCCGTCCGCGAAGGCCGGGGCGCGCAGGGCGTCGGCCAGCAGGCCCAGGGCCTTGGGCAGCCGGGAGACCGGGACTTCCAGGGAGACCCGTACGCCGGGGTGGTCGGCGAACGCGTCGAGGGTGGCGCCGCAGCGCTCCAGCTCGGCGGCGAACTCCTCGGCGGAGTGCTTGTCGGTGCCCTCGGTGAAGGCCCGCGACATGATGGTGGCGACGCCGTCGAGGTTCTTCGGCTCGGCCTCCAGGGGAGCGGCGAGGAAGATCTCGACGGCCACCAGCTGCTGGCCGGGGCGGTGGCAGCGCAGCACGGTCAGCCCGTTGGGCAGGGCGCCGCGCTCGGGGGCCGGGAAGGCCCACGGGGTGGCGGGGCCCGCCTGCGGCTGCGGGTGGAACTGCATTGCGCTGGTCACGGCGGCGGCCTTGCCGGTCGCGTCCGCGTTCTGGCCGGTCGTGGCTGCGGTGTCCGTCACTGGTCCGCCCCTTCCTGCTGGTCTTCCTGCACGTCGGCGTCTGCGGCGGCTGCGAGCGGTTCGTACACCAGGACCGCCCGGTTGTCGGGGCGCAGGCGCGCCTTGGCGACGGCCTGGACCTCCGCGGCGGTGATCTCCAGTACGCGGCCGACGGCGGTCAGCGCGAGCTGCGGGTCGCCGAACAGGACGGCGTAACGGCACAGTTCGTCGGCGCGGCCGGCGACGGTGCCCAGCCGGTCCAGCCACTCGCGCTCCAACTGGGCCTGGGCGCGTTCCATCTCCTCGTCCGTCGGGCCCTCGGCGGCGAACCGCGCGAGCTCCTCGTCGACGGCCGCCTCGATCTGCGGGACCTCGACGCCGCCGGACGTCTTGACGTCCAGCCAGCCGAGCGAGGGCGCGCCGGCCAGGCGCAGCAGCCCGAAGCCGGCCGCCACGGCGGTCTGGTCGCGTCGTACGAGCCGGTTGTGCAGCCGGGAGGACTCGCCGCCGCCGAGGACGGTGAGCGCCAGGTCCGCGGCGTCCGCCTCGCGGGTGCCGTCGCTGGGGAGCCGGTAGGCGGCCATCAGCGCGCGTGCCGGGACCTCCTCCTCGACGACCTCGCGCAGTTCCCCGCCGATGACGTCGGGCAGCGAGCCGTCGCGCGGCGGCTGCTTGCCGTCGTGGCCGGGGATGGAACCGAAGTACTTCTCCACCCAGGCCAGCGTCTGCTCGGGGTCGATGTCGCCGACCACGGAGAGCACCGCGTTGTTGGGCGCGTAGTACGTACGGAAGAAGGCGCGGGCGTCTTCCAGCGTCGCGGCGTCCAGGTCGGCCATGGAGCCGATCGGGGTGTGGTGGTAGGGGTGGCCCTCGGGGTACATGAGGGCGGTGAGCTTCTCGAACGCGGTGCCGTAGGGCACGTTGTCGTACCGCTGGCGGCGCTCGTTCTTGACGACGTCGCGCTGGTTCTCCATGGACTCGTCGTCGAGCGCGGTGAGCAGCGAGCCCATCCGGTCGGCTTCCAGCCACAGCGCCAGCTCCAGCTGGTGCGCGGGCATCGTCTCGAAGTAGTTGGTGCGCTCGAAGCTGGTGGTGCCGTTGAGCGAACCGCCGGCCCCCTGCACCAGCTCGAAGTGCCCGTTGCCGTGCACCTGGGCGGAGCCCTGGAACATCAGGTGCTCGAAGAGGTGGGCCAGGCCCGTACGGCCCTTGACCTCGTGGCGCGAGCCGACGTCGTACCAGAGGCAGACCGCGGCGACCGGGGTCAGGTGGTCCTCGGAGAGGATCACCCTCAGACCGTTCGCAAGCCGGTGCTCGGTCGCTGTCAGGCCGCCGGAGCCGGCCTGCGCTGTGGCCGTGTGACCCATGGGCATGTACGTCCCTTCGATCGCGTATTGGACAAGTCCTGCGGTTGAGTCCTGCCACTGTATGCAAGCGCACCGACGGTCCGCGAAGTTCCCGTTCCGTGCACTCTTCTTGGGGACGTGCCGCGGGAGGGCCGCCCAGGACGCCCCGCGACCCGCTACGGGCGGGCCGAGGTCGGCGTTGTCAGTGGGGCGGTCCACAATGGTCCGCATCAGTGCCTGACCTCCAGTGCCGGTCAGCGAACGATTGCCCGAGCACGATTCCAGAGAACGAGAAGGAGCCGCAGCCGCGATGGCCCGCCGCAGCACGAAGACCCCGCCGCCGGACGAGACGTTCGAGGAGAAGATCCTCGACGTCGACGTCGTCGACGAGATGCAGGGCTCCTTCCTCGAGTACGCGTACTCGGTGATCTACTCGCGCGCTCTCCCGGACGCCCGGGACGGCCTCAAGCCGGTGCACCGCCGCATCGTCTACCAGATGAACGAGATGGGCCTGCGCCCCGACCGCGGGTACGTCAAGTGCGCCCGTGTCGTCGGCGAGGTGATGGGAAAGCTGCATCCGCACGGAGACGCGTCGATCTACGACGCGCTGGTGCGCATGGCGCAGCCGTTCTCCATGCGTCTGCCGCTGGTCGACGGGCACGGCAACTTCGGTTCGCTGGGCAACGACGACCCGCCCGCCGCGATGCGTTACACCGAGTGCCGGATGGCCGACGCGACGTCGCTGATGACGGAGTCGATCGACGAGAACACGGTCGACTTCAACCCGAACTACGACGGCAAGGAGCGCGAGCCCGTCGCCCTCCCGGCCGCCTACCCGAACCTGCTGGTCAACGGCGCCACCGGCATCGCCGTCGGCATGGCGACCAACATGCCGCCGCACAACCTGGGCGAGGTCGTCGCCGCGGCCCGCCACCTGATCAAGCACCCGGGCGCCGACCTGGAGACGCTGATGCGTTTCGTGCCCGGCCCCGACCTGCCGACCGGCGGCCGGATCGTCGGCCTGGGCGGCATCAAGGACGCGTACGAGAGGGGCCGCGGCACCTTCAAGATCCGCGCCACCGCCTCCGTGGAGAACGTGACGGCGCGCCGCAAGGGCCTGGTCGTCACCGAACTCCCCTTCACCGTGGGCCCGGAGAAGGTGATCGCCAAGATCAAGGACCTGGTCTCGGCGAAGAAGATCCAGGGCATCGCGGACGTCAAGGACCTCACGGACCGCTCGCACGGCCTGCGCCTGGTCATCGAGATCAAGAACGGTTTCGTGCCGGAAGCGGTCCTCGAACAGCTCTACAAGCTGACGCCGATGGAGGAGTCCTTCGGCATCAACAACGTGGCCCTGGTGGACGGCCAGCCCCTCACCCTGGGCCTCAAGGAACTCCTGGAGGTCTACCTCGACCACCGCTTCGAGGTCGTGCGCCGACGCAGCGAGTTCCGGCGCACCAAGCGCCGGGACCGGCTGCACCTGGTCGAGGGCCTGCTCGTCGCCCTCATCGACATCGACGAGGTCATCCGGCTCATCCGTTCCAGCGAGAACTCGGCGCAGGCCAAGGAGCGGCTGATCGAGCGCTTCGGGCTGAGCGAGATCCAGACGCAGTACATCCTGGACACGCCGCTGCGCCGGCTGACCAAGTTCGACCGCATCGAGCTGGAGTCGGAGCGCGACCGGCTCAACGGCGAGATCGACGAGCTGACCGGGATCCTGGACTCGGACGCCGAGCTGCGCAAGCTGGTCTCCTCCGAACTGGCCGCCGTGGCGAAGAAGTTCGGCACCGAGCGGCGCACGGTGCTGCTGGAGTCCGGAGCCTCCGCGGTCGCCGCCGTCCCCCTGGAAGTGCCCGACGACCCGTGCCGCGTCCTGCTCTCCTCCACGGGCCTGCTCGCCCGTACGCCCAACGGGGAGCCCCTCGCCCTGGACGACGCGCGCCGCACCAAGCACGACGTGATCGTCTCGGCCGTCCCCGCGACGGCCCGCGGGCAGATCGGCGCCGTCACCTCGTCCGGACGTCTGCTCCGCGTCGCCGTCATCGACCTGCCCCAGCTTCCCGGCACGGCCTCCGCGCCCAACCTGTCCGGCGGGGCCCCGGTCGCGGAGTTCCTCACGCTCGAAGCGGACGAGACCCTCGTCTGCCTCACCACACTCGACGAGTCCTCCCCCGGCCTCGCGATCGGCACCGAGCAGGGTGTGGTGAAGCGGGTCGTTCCCGACTACCCGTCCCACAAGGAGGAACTGGAGGTCATCTCCCTCAAGGACGGTGACCGGATCGTCGGCGCGGCCGAACTGCGCACCGGTGAGGAGGACCTCGTCTTCATCACCGACGACGCCCAGCTGCTGCGCTACCAGGCCGCGCAGGTACGTCCGCAGGGCCGCCCGGCCGGTGGCATGGCCGGCATCAAGCTGGCCGCCGGCGCCAAGGTGATCTCCTTCAGCGCGGTGGATCCGGCGACGGACGCCGTGGTCTTCACCGTCGCCGGTTCGAAGGGCACCCTGGTGGGCGACGCGGAGTCGTCCGCGAAGCTCACCCCGTTCGACCAGTACCCGCGCAAGGGCCGGGCGACCGGCGGTGTCCGCTGCCAGCGTTTCCTGCGCGGCGAGGACGCCCTGATGCTGGCGTGGGCGGGCTCCGCTCCGGCGCGGGCCGCCCAGAAGAACGGCACCCCGGCCGACCTCCCGGAGCCCGACCCGCGCCGCGACGGCTCCGGCGTTCCGCTGAAGAAGCCGGTGGCGGCGCTGGCCGGGTCGGTCTGACCCGGCTCGGCCCGGCTCAGCCCTCGCCGGGTCGAGCCGGGCCTTCCGCCTCCGGATCCTCCGCGTCCGGCTGCTGCACGTAGCGCAGGACACCCCACATGGCCCGCTCGCCCGGGGTGTCCTGCTCGGCGTCCACCTCCCCGACGCATTCCGCCAGTCCGGTGCGGAGTGCCGCCCCGTCGATGCCCGCCCCGATGAGCACGAGCTGCGTGAGCCGTTCCCCGCCGCTCCCCCACGGCTCGGGGTAGAACCGCAGGAACCTGCCCACCGCGTGCACCCCGTACCGGTTCCGCGCGTCGGCCGCACCGAAGTCCACGTATCCCTTGATCCGGTAGAGCCCTTCGGGCCGCTCGTCGAGGAAGGTCATCAGCCGTCCCGGGTCCATCGGTTCGCCGGAGACGAAGTCCACGCTCTCGTACGCCGCGTGCAGGTGCGTGGCGTGGTCCTCGTCCCGGCCCTCGACCTTCTCGCCCTCGATCTCCGCGCGCAGGTCCTCGAAGCTCAACTGCCAGCCGTCCGACCGGTGTGCGGCGTCGGTGCGATGCTCGAAAAGCACCTCCGGGTCGATCCGCCCGTATTGCACCGGCAGCACGGCACCGCACCCCAGCACGCCCAGCTCCGCCCGGAGAGAGGCAAGCTCCCGCTCCCCCACCCGGTCCGCCTTGTTGAGCACCACCAGGTCCGCCACGGCCAGGTGGCGCACGATCTCCGGATGCCGCTCCCGGGTCGCCGCGAACTCGGCGGCGTCCACGACCTCGACCATCCCTCCGTACACCACCCGGGGGTTCTCGCTGGCGAGCAGCATCTTCACCAACTCCTGCGGCTCCGCCAGCCCGCTCGCCTCGATGACGATCACATCCATTCCGGCACCGGGCTCGGCCAGCTTGTCCAGGTAGAGGTCCAGCTCGCTCGCGTCCACCGCGCAGCACAGGCAACCGTTGCCCAGGGACACCGTCGAGTCCCCGAGCTGCCCGGCCACTGCCATGGCGTCGATCTCGATGGACCCGAAGTCATTGACGACGGCCCCGATACGGGTGCCCCTGCTGTGCCGCAGGAGGTGGTTGAGCAGGGTCGTCTTGCCCGCCCCCAGGAACCCCGCGAGGACGACGACCGGAATCTGTTGCCTGGACATGGCTCCGATCGTAGAGCCGCGGCGTCAGAACTGGCTGCGCCGCCTCCGGCTGCACCCAGGGGTCACCCACGGCAAGGTGCTGCTCCTACTCTTCATGCGCATGGGCACAGGAACACGGGCCGGAGCAACCAGAGGCCGCACGAACAGATCCCGCAGGGCCGGATTCCGCGTCACCTGGCCCCAGCGTGTCGTCTCCCGGTTCCTGCTGCTGCAACTGGCGATCGCGACCGGCGTCACCGTTCTCGCCACCGGTCTCTTCCTCGCGCCGCTCGGGGCACAGCTCGACGATCAGGCGATGCGGCGGGCGTTGGCCATCGCCCAGACCACCGCGTCGGCCGAGGTCGCGGAAACCCTCCTCGGTTCCCCCGCCGCGCCGAACGGCCCCGTGCAGGCCGAGGCCGAACGGATCCGGCGGTCGACCGGGGCCGAGTACGTCGTGATCATGGACCGGCGCGGGGTCAGGTGGTCGCACCCCTCGACCGGGCAGATCGGACGGATCGTGTCGACCGATCCGAGCACGGCTCTCGCCGGCCGTGAGGTGATGGAGATCGACAGCGGCACCCTCGGCCGGTCCGCCCGCGGCAAGGTTCCGCTGCGGGACTCTCATGGACGGATCGTGGGCGCGGTGTCGGTCGGGATCGAGTACGAGACGGTGCGCGGACGGCTGCTCGCGGCGATACCCGGGCTGCTCGCGTACGCCGGCGGGGCACTGGCCATGGGGGCGCTCGCCGCGTATCTGATCTCCCGCAGGCTGCAACGTCAGGTCCACGACCTGGCGTTCTCCGACATCGCGGCGCTGCTCGCGGAACGCGAGGCCATGCTGCACGGCATCCGGGAGGGCGTGGTGGCGCTGGACGCCGAGGGCCGGGTGCGGCTGATCAACGACGAGGCGCAGCGGCTGCTCGGCGTCGGGAACGAGGCCGCGGGACGCCCGCTGGACGAGGTGCTGGGTGAGGGGCGTACGGCCGACGTGCTGGCGGGCCGGGTGTCGGGGGACGACCTGCTGACCGTACGGGGGCCCCGGGTGCTGGTCGCCAACCGGATGCCGACCGACGACGGCGGGGCCGTGGCCACCCTGCGCGACCGCACCGAGCTGGAGCAGTTGGGGCGGGAACTCGACTCGACGCGCGGGCTGATCGACGCCCTGAGGGCCCAGGACCACGAGCACGCGAACCGGATGCACACCCTCCTCGGGCTGATCGAGCTGGAGATGTACGAGGAGGCGGCGGAGTTCGTGACCGAGGTCGCAGGGGCCCACCGGGCCACGGCCGAGGAGATCACGCAGCGGATCCACGACCCGCTGCTGGCCGCGCTCCTGGTCGGGAAGGCGACCGTCGCCGCCGAACGCGCGGTGTCACTGCGGCTCGCGGACGGGACGCTGCTGCCCGACCGGCTGGTGGATCCGCGCGGGCTGGTCACCGCGGTCGGCAACCTGGTGGACAACGCGCTGGACGCGGCGGCCGGCTCACCCGACGCGTGCGTCGAGGTGGCGCTGTCCGCGCGGGGGCGCGAGGTCGTCCTGCGGGTGACGGACAGCGGGCCGGGGGTGCCCCTCGCACAGCGGGAATCGGTCTTCACGGAGGGCTGGTCGACCAAGGAGCTGCCCACGCACGGGAAGCGCGGGCTCGGACTCGCGCTGGTGCGGCGGCTCGCCGAACGGCAGGGTGGGACGGCGCGGATCGGCGACGGCGCCTCGGGGGGAGCCGAGTTCACCGTCGTACTGCCGGAGGCGCTGACCCCCGAGCCGGGGCAGGACCCGGAGCAGGAGGGGCGTGACGTTTCGGCGGTACGACGGTGAGGACGCCGGAGTGGGTCAGGCCGCACCGGCTCCGGTGAGCGAACGGACCTCGGTCTCCGCGTGCTTGGCCTCGTCCGGCGGTTCGGAGGAGGTGACGGTGCCCAGCCAGCCCGCGAGGAAGCCCAGCGGGATGGAGACGAGGCCCGGGTTCTGGAGCGGGAAGTACTGGAAGTCAGCGGCGGGGAAGAGGGATTCGGGGCTGCCCGAGACGACCGGGGAGAACAGGACGAGCAGTACGGCCGGGAGCAGACCGCCGTACACCGACCAGACCGCGCCCCGGGTCGTGAAGCTGCGCCAGAAGAGCGAGTAGAGCAGGACGGGCAGGTTGGCGGAGGCGGCCACGGCGAAGGCGAGGCCGACGAGGAACGCCACGTTCAGGTCGCGGGCGAGGAGGCCGAGCGCGATGGCGACCACGCCGATTCCGCCGGCGGCGACCCGTGCGACGGCGACCTCGCTGTACGGCTTGGCACGCTTGCTCCGGCTGCGCAGGGACGCGTACAGGTCGTGGGCGACGGAGGCCGAGGAGGCGAGGGTGATCCCCGCGACGACGGCGAGGATGGTGGCGAAGGCGATGGCCGCGACGACCGCGAAGAGAACCGTTCCTCCTGTGGAACCGTTGCCTCCGCCGAGATCCTGTGCCAGCAGCGGGACCGCGGTGTTCCCGGCGGCGTTGGAGGCACGCACCCGGTCGGAGCCGAGGAGGGCTGCCGCGCCGAAGCCCAGCACGATCGTCATCAGGTAGAAGCTGCCGATGAGCCCGATCGCCCAGATCACGGAGCGGCGGGCGGCGCGGGCTGTGGGCACGGTGTAGAAGCGCGACAGGATGTGCGGCAGGCCGGCCGTGCCGAGGACGAGGGCCAGTCCGAGGCTGATGAAGTCGAGGCGCGCCACCCAGCCGCCGCCGTACTTGAGGCCGGGGGCGAGGAAGTCCTTGCCGTGACCGCTGCGCTGCGCGGCGGTGGTCAGCAGTTGGTTGAAGTCGCCGTGGAAGCGCAGCAGGACGAGCACGGTGAGGGCGAGCGCACCGGCCATCAGCAGCACGGCCTTCACGATCTGGATCCAGGTGGTGGCCCGCATTCCGCCCATCGTCACGTAGATGACCATGAGTGCGCCGACGCCGATGACCGTCCAGGTCTGGGCGGCCCCGCTGCTGCCGCCGAGCAGCAGCCCGACGAGCGAGCCCGCGCCGACCATCTGGGCCACCAGGTAGAGCACGGACACCGTGACCGAGGAGGTGCCCGAGGCGATCCGCACCGGGCGTTCCCTCATCCGGGAGGCGATGACGTCGGCGAGGGTGAACCGTCCGCAGTTGCGGACGAGTTCGGCCACCAGGAACAGCACGACGAGCCAGGCGACCAGGAAGCCGACGGAGTAGAGCATCCCGTCGTAGCCGAAGAGGGCGATGAGGCCGGAGATGCCGAGGAAGGAGGCGGCGGACATGTAGTCGCCCGCGATGGCGAAACCGTTCTCCATGGGGGAGAACAGGCGACCGCCGACATAGAACTCCTCCGCCGAGCCGCGCCTGTTGCGGCTCACCCAGGTGGTGATCGCGAGCGTGGTCGCGACGAACGCGCTGAACAGGAGCAGGGCGAGAGTCTGCTGGCCGTGGTTCACCGGTGCGCCTCCCCGGAACCCGTGACGAGCCCGGCCGCCGCCGACCCGGGTGCAGGACCGCTGAGTCGGGTCAACTCCTGCGTGTCCCAGCGCAGTTCCAGTGCGGCCCGGTCCCGGCGCAGCCGTGCGTGCCGCGCGTACGCCCAGGTCAACAGGAACGTGGAGAGAAACTGGCCCAGTCCCGCGACCATCGCGACGTTGACGGCTCCGGCCACCGGGCGGGACATCAGGCCGGGCGCGGCCGTGGCCGCGACGACGTACGCGACGTACCAGGTGAGGAAGCCGAGGGTGGCGGGGACGACGAACCGCCGGTAGCGGCTGCGCACCTCCTGGAAGGCGGGGCTGCGCTGCACCTCCAGGTAGATGTCGGCCGTGCTGATCTCGCGGTCCGCGGTGTCGCGCGCGGGCGGCACCAGGTGCGCCGGGGCGCCCGTGCCGTCCAGTTCGCCCCACCCGGAGGCGAGCGCGTCATACCACGGGTCGTCGAACCGCATCGCTGCGGCCTCACGCCCTTCGTGCTTGTCCACCGAACGACTCTCCTTGTCCGCAGCCTGATCGGACCGCGCGCCCAAGGATGGACAGACCGGAAAGATCCCCGGCTCGGCAATGCCCTCTCTTCACCCCATCAGGTGACGTCTGCGCCGGGCCCGCCCGTGCGGGGCGGCTGTGCGAGGCCCTGCCGGTAGGCATAACGGACGGCTTGCGCGCGGTCGCGCACGCCGGTCTTCGCGAAGAGGTTGTTGATGTGCGTCTTCACCGTGGCGGGCCCGATCCGGAGGGTCTGCGAGATCTCGGCGTTGGGCATCCCCTCCGCGATGAGGACCAGCACCTCGGCCTCCCTCGGTGTCAGCCCGTCGGGCAGTTCGCCGGACGCCGGAATCTCGGGTGCGGGCGCGGTGACCTGTTCCAGGAGCCTCCGCTGCACCGCCGGTGAGAGCCCGGCCTGGCCCGACACGACGTCCCGCACGGCACGCAGGATCTGGGTGCCGTCCGCGTCCTTGGTGAGGTAGCCGCGGGCGCCCGCCCGCAGGGCCCGGAACAGCCAGTCGTCATCGGCGTACGTCGTGAGCACCACCACGTGCGTCGCCGGGTGGCCGGTACGGATCCTGCGCGTCGCCTCCACTCCGTCGCAGCGGGGCATCCGCAGATCCATCAGCACCACGTCCGGGGCGTGCGCGGCGACCAGCGCGACGGCCTCCTCGCCGTCCCCCGCCGAGCCGACCACCTCGATACCGGGCAGCAGACCCAGCAGCAGCACGATCCCCTCACGCACCATTGCCTGGTCGTCGACGACCAGTACGCGGAGGGCGGTCACCTCCTCGGGCACACCGCCCTGTCCCGCGGCGGGCACACCGTCCCGTCCCGCGGCGGACCGGCGGAGCTCGCCGCCGTCCATCCGGGCCTCCCCCGCACCGTTGCCGTTCGCCGCCTCGCTCACGTCCCTCACACCGGCATCCGCAGTCTCACCACGAACCCCTCCCCCTCCGGCCCCGCGGAGAGCGAACCCCCGAGCAGTTCCGCGCGTTCCCGCATGCCCAGCAGACCGTACCCGGCGCCGACCGCGGCCGGTTCTTCCCGCGCGTCCGGCGCGACCGCCTCCGGTCGGCCCAAGTCCCGTATCTCCAGGGCCACTCCGTCCCGGTCGTACGCGAGCGCGATCCGGACCGCGGCCCCCGGCGCGTGCTTGCGTACGTTGGTCAGCGCCTCCTGGGCCACTCGGCGCACGGCTTGCGAGGCGTCGGCCGACAGGCTCCTGGGCTCCCCCGTCACCCGTACCTCCGCCCCGTCCATGGCCGCGAGCTCCCGCAGGTAGTCCTCGACCGGCGCCATGTCCCCACGCAGCGCGGAGAGAGCCTGACGCGTCTCGGCGAGTCCTTCCCTGGCCATGCCGCGTGCGGTGACGACTCGCTCCAGTACCCCGTCGCGGAACGGACCGGGTGGTTCCCGCTCGATCAGCAGCCGCGCCGCCTCCAGGTGCACCATCTGCGCGGACAGGCTGTGCGCCAGGACGTCATGTATCTCTCTGGCGATGCGGGTCCGCTCCGCCAGGGCGGCCGACTCGGCTTCGGCCAGCCGGGCGGCCCGCTCCTGCGCGAGGAGGCGGAAACCCGAACCGCGCGCCTGTGCGTCCAGTCGCAGCATGTACCCGATGGCGATGACGCCGCAGCCCACTACGGCCATCTCCCGCAGGCTCACCTCGCTGACCAGTGCGTGCACACCCATGATCGCCACGCTCGTCGGCAGGCCGACCGCGAGCGGCAGTCGCTGCACCGCCTGCACGCAGCAGACGATCAGCAGGATGGCCCCCGGCGTGTTCGCCCCCACCGCGTAGGACCCCGCGGCCAGCAGCGCCACCGCGCCGAGCACCCCGAGCGCGGGTCCCAGGCGGTGCCGTGCGGTCTGCCGGTCGTACAACTCGGCGGCACCCACGACGGCCGCGATCGCGAGCGGAGGCACCACCACGGCCGCTCCGCCGAAGACCTGCGAGTCGTATGCCTCCCAGATGAGCCAGAATCCCAGTCCGAGCCACATGACGAAGTCGATCGCCATGCGCACCCGGGGCACCCCGAGCCGCGACAGCTCCTCCACGGAGGGCCAGGCGGTGAATGCGCCGCGCGACTGCTTCGTCTGCGATCCCATGCCGTCGACACTACGGACCGGCGGGTTGTCCCGGATCGGAGCGTGGGTGGAGCCTTTCGCTCCACCCACGGGTTGAGAAGGCCGTGCGCGCGCCGCTGGTCAGGCGTCGATGCGGGAGCGGTCCAGCGTGGCCGCCGCGCTGGTGATGAACTCCTTGCGGGGGGCGACCTCGTTGCCCATCAGGAGGTCGAAGACCTGCTCCGCGGAGTCCAGGTCCCCGATGTTGATCCGGCGCAGAGTGCGGAAGCGCGGGTCGAGCGTGGTCTCCGCCAGCTGGTCGGCATCCATCTCGCCGAGACCCTTGTAGCGCTGGATGTCGTCCTTGAACCGGATGTTCTTGCGCTGGAACTCCAGGAGCGTCTGCCGCAGTTCGTTGTCCGAGTACGTGTAGACGTACTTGTCCTGGCCCTTCTTGGGCTGGACAAGTTCGATCCGGTGCAGGGGCGGAACCGCGGCGAACACGCGCCCCGCTTCCACCATCGGTCGCATGTACCGCTGGAAAAGCGTGAGCAGCAGGATGCGGATGTGGGCGCCGTCGACGTCAGCGTCGACGAGGAGCACGATCTTGCCGTAGCGCGCCGCGTCGATGTCGAAGGTCCGCCCGGACCCTGCTCCTATGACCTGGATGATGGCGCCGCACTCGGCGTTCTTGAGCATGTCCGAGACGGACGCCTTCTGCACGTTGAGGATCTTGCCCCGGATCGGCAGCAGCGCCTGGAACTCCGAGTTCCGGGCGAGCTTGGCCGTACCCAGCGCCGAGTCCCCCTCGACGATGAAGAGCTCGCTGCGTTCCACGTCGTCACTGCGGCAGTCGGCCAGCTTGGCGGGCAGTGAGGACGACTCCAGCGCGGTCTTGCGGCGCTGGGCGTCCTTGTGCTGACGGGCCGCGATACGGGTCCGCGAGGCGGCGACGATCTTCTCCATCACCGACCGCGCCTGGGCCTTGCCGTCGCGCTTGGTGGAGGTCAGGAATGCCTTGAGTTCCTTGGCGACCACGTTGGCGACGATCCGGTTGGCGGCCGAGGTGCCGAGCACCTCCTTGGTCTGTCCCTCGAACTGCGGCTCGGCGAGCCGCACGGTGACCACCGCCGTGAGGCCCTCCATGGCGTCGTCCTTGACGACGTCGTCCTCGGCGACCCGCAGCAGCTTGGCGGAGCGGAGCGACTCGTTCACCGTCTTGGTGAGGGAGCGTTCGAAACCGGAGACGTGGGTGCCGCCCTTGGGGGTGGCGATGATGTTGACGAAGGACTTGACCGTGCTGTCGTAGCCGGTGCCCCAGCGCAGGGCGATGTCGACGGCCAGTTCGCGGGTGACCTCGGTGGGCGTCATGTGGCCGAGATCGTCGAGGACCGGGACGGTCTCCTTGAAGGTGCCCGTGCCGGTGAGCCTCATGACGTCGCAGATCGCCTTGTCCTGCGCGAGGTACTCGCAGAACTCGCTGATGCCGCCGTCGAAGCGGAACGTCTCTTCGCTTTTTCCGACGCCCTGCAGGTCCCGCTCGTCGCGGACGACGATGGTGAGGCCGGGGACCAGGAAGGCGGTCTGGCGGGCGCGCTGGTACAGCGTGTCCAGGGAGAGCTTGGCGTCCTTGAGGAAGATCTGCCGGTCCGCCCAGTAACGGGTCCGGGTGCCGGTGCGGGTCTTGGGCACCCGCTTGGCCTTGCGCAGGCCGTTGCCCGGGTCGAAGGCGGAGTCCGGGCCCGATTCGGTGAAGGTGCCGGGAACGCCGCGTCGGAAGCTGATCGCGTGCGTGGCGCTGTTGCGGTCGACCTCGACGTCCAGGCGGGCGGAGAGCGCGTTCACCACGGAGGCGCCCACGCCGTGCAGGCCGCCGGAGGCCGCGTACGAGCCGCCGCCGAACTTTCCTCCGGCGTGCAGCTTGGTCATGACCAGCTCGACGCCGGACAGCCCGGTCTTGGGCTCGACGTCGACGGGGATGCCGCGGCCGTTGTCCTGGACCTCGACCGAGCCGTCCTCGTGGAGGATCACCTCGATGCGGTCGCAGTAGCCGCCGAGGGCCTCGTCGACGCTGTTGTCGATGATCTCCCAGAGGCAGTGCATGAGGCCTCGGCTGTCCGTGGACCCGATGTACATGCCGGGACGCTTGCGGACCGCCTCAAGGCCTTCGAGGACGAGCAGGTGCCGCGCGGTGTAATTGGAACCGTCACGGTCCGCACCGCTCAGCAGTGCGGTGGACGGGACGGTCGTATCGGCGGTCACGCGGTTCGCTCCTCGCTGAATTTCAAATGGGCCCCGAGTGGGTACGGGGTCGGCGTCGGTCGCCGCTCAGAGGGTAACGGGGCCTGGTAGAGCGGTTGTCACGCCACCCTCGGGAAAACTCATGCTAGTCCAGAGGCGCACAGGTGTTCGATCCCTCGTTGGAGTGAAGCACATGTCACGTTCCTTTCCGGGCATGAACCATTTAGGCTCCGGGCACGTCCTCTTGAACAACCCGGCAATCCAGCCGGGTGGACGTGTCCCCCGAAGACAAGCCAGCAACGCGAAACCGTAAAGCGACGCAATACGGCTCATTCGCCGCCAACCGGCAACAGACAACCACTCCGGACGACCTTCGGAAGAAGTTTCAAGAAAAAGCCACGAGCGGGAACGTTTTCGGCCTGGTTGGATGTTGACCCTGGTACGACAGCTCGTCGAGCTAGAGAAGAGGCGACGTGACTACTGTTCTGACCCCCGCGAGCCCCCTGACGGCCGCTGACCGATGCGACCGCTGCGGCGCCCAGGCATACCTGCGCGTTCTCCTGGCCAGCGGCGGCGAACTGCTCTTCTGCGCCCACCACGGTCGCAAGTTCGAGCCCGAGCTCAAGAAGATCGCCGCGGAAATACAGGACGAGACGGACCGGCTGACGGTCACGCCTGCGTCGTCAGAGGACGACGACCGCTGACGCCCTGAGAGCGTCCACGACGAGCCAAGGACCGGTCCTGACCGGTCGACGGGCGGCTGCCCCCGGGTGTGCGGGGGAAGCCGCCCGTTCTCATGTGCCAGAGCCGCCATTCACCGGCCGCACGAGTACCTGGGCGCGGATCCGTGACCCCGTCGCGGCAGGGCCGACGGCGTCTCCCGCCTCCGGCATAGGCACCCCTCAGCTGCCCTCCGGCCGCACAGCGCCAGGGGAAGGGTGCGGCACCGGCCTCAGGAGCGCTACAGCGCCCCTGAGGGTTCCCTGACGCCTCCAGGGCACCGGCCCTTCCTGCGGCTCTTCCCTGCCAAGGGCAAGAACCCGGCGAGGGCGACTCTGCATGGCTCCGACCCGCTCAGCTCCTCCGCAGGGAGACGTCGGACAGTGCCGAGATCCGGGTGTACACGCCGGGGCTGCTCGCCTGCCCGCAGCCGCTTCCCCAGGACACCAGGCCGATCAGCAGCCCCCTGGCCACCAAGGGGCCCCCGCTGTCCCCCTGGCACGCGTCACGGCCTCCCTCGGGATCCCCCGCACAGAGCATCGTGGCCGGGAGATACGCCGCGCCGGTGGTGTTCGGGTAGGCCCTCGCGCACGCCTCGTCGGGCAGTACCCGCACCCGGGCGGACCGCAGGGAGCCCGCGTAGGCCCCGTCCCCGATCGTGTCGCCCCATCCGTACACCCTGGCCTCCGTACCCGGCTCGGCCGCCCGGCTGTCCGCGGCCGCCATCTTGATCACGGAGTCCGCCGGCACGGCCGAGGCGAGGGTCAGCACAGCCAGGTCGCCCGAGTTCGAGCGCTCGTCGTACGAGGGATTGACCCAGGCCCTGCGGACGGCGATCTCCCGTCCGCCCTCGCCCCGGAGCTCGGCGCGGCCGGTGATGACCTTGAGGTCCCGTACCTCGCGCAGCGGTGCACCGAGCACCTCCCGGCCCAGGCAGTGCGCCGCCGTCACCACCTTGGTGCGGCCCACCAGGACTCCGCCGCAGAACTGTCCCGCCCGCGTACCGCCGAACCGGTCACGGCTGGACAACGCCACCACCCACGGGCCGTCCTCCGCCCGGGTCGGCTGCCCCCCTATGATCACGCCGTCAGCGGCGGCGGGGCCGGCCGCGGCCACCGGCAGTGCGACCGCTGCCACGGTGAGGGCGAGGGTTCCCGCCAGCGACCGGATGGTAGGTCGACGCATACGTCCTCCTGACTCAGGGTGGAACTTCGCACACCCAGAGTCAGCGATGCTCCCGCGCCCCGCACCCGCGCGGACCGCTGCCCCGGTCGCTGCGTGCACGTGGCGCACCGGCGACGTACGGCGGCATCGGGTCCGGTGGTGCGGGAAGCGCCTCAGTCCAGGTAGTCGCGCAGGACCTGCGAGCGCGACGGGTGGCGCAGCTTGGACATCGTCTTGGACTCGATCTGGCGGATGCGCTCACGCGTCACCCCGTAGACCTTGCCGATCTCGTCGAGGGTCTTGGGCTGGCCGTCGGTGAGGCCGAAGCGCATGGAGACCACGCCCGCCTCGCGCTCGGAGAGGGTGTCCAGCACCGAGTGCAACTGCTCCTGAAGCAGGGTGAAGCTGACCGCGTCGGCCGGAACGACCGCTTCCGAGTCCTCGATGAGGTCGCCGAACTCGCTGTCGCCGTCCTCGCCCAGCGGGGTGTGCAGGGAGATCGGCTCGCGGCCGTACTTCTGGACCTCGACGACCTTCTCGGGGGTCATGTCGAGTTCCTTGGCCAGCTCCTCCGGGGTGGGCTCGCGGCCCAGGTCCTGGAGCATCTGCCGCTGGACGCGCGCCAGCTTGTTGATGACCTCGACCATGTGCACCGGGATGCGGATGGTGCGGGCCTGGTCGGCCATCGCGCGGGTGATCGCCTGCCGGATCCACCAGGTCGCGTACGTGGAGAACTTGTAACCCTTGGTGTAGTCGAACTTCTCGACCGCACGGATCAGCCCGAGGTTCCCCTCCTGGATCAGGTCCAGGAAGAGCATGCCGCGGCCGGTGTATCGCTTGGCGAGGGAGACGACGAGGCGGAGGTTGGCCTCCAGCAGGTGGTTCTTGGCGCGCCCTCCGTCCTGGGCGATGATCTCCAGTTCGCGCTTGAGCTTGGGCGCGAGCTTGTCCGAGTTCGCGAGCTTGTCCTCGGCGAACAGGCCGGCCTCGATGCGCTTGGCGAGTTCCACCTCCTGCTCGGCGTTGAGGAGGGGGACCTTGCCGATCTGCTTGAGGTAGTCCTTGACCGGGTCGGCGGTGGCGCCGGCGACCGCGACCTGCTGGGCAGGTGCGTCGTCCTCGTCGTCGTCGGAGAGCACGAAGCCCTTGGCCTCGCCGCCTTCGCCGCCCTCCTCGTCCGCGCCCGCCTTGGCCGGGGCCTCTTCGGCCGTGGCGTCGTCGGGCCCGTCGTCGCTCTTCGCGGCGGTCTTCTTGGCCGTCGCCCTCTTCGCGGTCGTCTTCTTCGCGGCGGTCTTCCGGGGCGTCGTCTTCTTGGCGGCGGCCTTCTTGACGGGCACTGCGCCGTGCTCGTCCACGACGGCGTCCCCGGCCTCGGTCTCCGGTGCCATGGCGGCGGCCGCCGCGACCGTCCTGGGGGCGGCGGCGCTCGCCGCGACGGTCCGCGGGGCGGCAGGCTTGGCCGGGCTCTTCACCGGCACGCCCTTGCGGGCGCGCTTCGGTGACTCCGCGGCAGTGACCATCAGCGTCACACCCTCTTCCTCAAGGATCTGATTGAGGCTGCGCAGGACGTTCTTCCACTGGGTCGGCGGGATCCGGTCGGCCTCGAAAGCCCGACGCACGTCGTCGCCGGCGATCTGCCCCTCAGTCTTTCCCCGCTCGATGAGCGCCAACACAGACTCGGACTCGGCGATCTCCGGCGGGAGCGTACGGGATGTGCTGGCCGACACGAACAACCTCTCGGAACGATGGAAATGGCGCCCGACCCCGCCCGTGAGGGCCTGAGCCGACGACCACCGGCTGGGGGTGCACCGGCGGACCGGGCGAACGACCGCAGACGGGCCGCGGTGCCGCGAGCGGCACCTGCTTCCCTCCTCGACTGTCACCTCTTAGGTCATCGCGGGATCTCCCGGAGCGTTACGCCCCGACTTCGTGGGCCGAGTCACAACCGGCTCGCGGCGGATCCCCGGGGACATGTCGAGTGCCCACAATCGTGTCGCCGAACCCGAAGGTCCGGCGACAGGAGGGACAACCACACGCGTTCGACGGCGCGTTGAAGAGGTGACTGGCAGTCAGTGCTCGCGCGGGGCGGGTACGACGCGTTCCACTTCCGGGTGCACGGTGAGCAGTTGTCGCATCGCCGACTCCGCCCCCGACCCGTCGCCCGCCGCGAGGGCGTCGGCGATCCGCGCGTGGTGGGAAAGGGAGACGTCGGTGGGTCGGTCGCAACCGAAGATCGGCCCGCCGGACACCTGAAGGGCCGCCGAGACGATGCCCGAAAGGTGCTCCAGCATCCGGTTGTCGGCGAGCTGGATGAGGAGGGAGTGGAACTCGGCGTCGGCCCGGGAGAAGGTGAGGGAGTCTCCCTGGGCGAGCGCGTGCCCCATGATCTCCACCATGTCTCCGAGGCGCTGCTGCACGTCGTCCCGGCCGTGTCCGGCGGCGAGCCTGGCCGCGAGCGGCTCGATCGTCCAGCGCAGTTCGGCGAGTTCGCGCCGCTGGTCGTCGCGCTGGGGGCCGAAGGCACGCCATTCGATGATGTCGGGGTCGAGCAGGTTCCAGTCGCTGACCGGGCGGACGCGCGTACCCACGTTGGGACGGGCGCTGACCAGGCCCTTGGCCTCCAGGACGCGCAGCGACTCCCGGACGACCGTGCGGGAGACCTCGAACCGCTGGCCGATCTCCTCGGGAACGAGCGGACGGTCCGCCCCGAGGTCACCGGAAACGATCATCTGGCCGAGCTGCTGGACGAGTTGACCGTGCAACCCGCGTCCGCGGTTTCCGGCGGATCGGCGGCCGACCCGGCCCAGGTCCGATTCCGGACTGTCCCAGCCGATGGGGCCGACGCGGTCGGCGCCGGGGGTCTCCGCGAAGGGGTAGCGGTCGAGTTCGCCAGGTCCGGCGATGCCTGAATCGACGGAGCGGGCGGCGGTCATCATGGTGTGCGCAAGGGTACTCACGGATCAGTTGTCGGCGCGACTTCCCCGCCCCTTGAGGTCTTTGGTGAAAAGCACACGAAAGGGTGATCACCGCTCTCTCCCCAATTGACGCCTTATCGGAAAGAAACGTGCTTTCCCTGGGAAGTTGTGGGCGAGCGGACGGCTCCGCGGAAACCTTCGGTCACCAACGGGCCTTGCGGCGAAGGCCGGTGAGCAGATATGCGCACAGGAGCACAGGGACCGACAACGCCAGCGCCACACCCATCGGTTGGGCGATGAGCCGCAGCGCAGCGAGCAGCCACTGATCCGCGCCGCCGGGGAGCCGCAGCAGCATCAGCTCCCGCAACCTGTCCGGGAGTCCGACCATCGAACGTGTGGCCGGGCCGGCGAGGAGGTGCTGAACGGCCGGCACCACGACGACGGGCACGGCCAGTACGGCGGCCAGGCCGGCGGCCGTGACCCGGAAGACGCCGGCGCCGAGCAGCCCGGCCCAGGCACAGCCCACACAGAGAGCGGCCCAGTTCGCTCCCATGGCGGTCGGTCCGGCGGGCACGGCCACCAGCTCGCCCCCGTACAGCACGCGCAGGAGAACGAAGTCGACCACCACCGCCCCTGCGGCGAGGACCAGGGCGAGGCCTGCGGACACCGTGAGCTTGGCCACGAGGAGGCCGAAACGGCGGGGCGACGTGCCTCGGGAGGTGGTCAGTGCCGGGTAGCGGAACTCGTCGCCGAAGGCCAGCGCACCGAGCAGGCCCGCACCGAGTGCGGCCGGAGGAAGCGGCAACAGACTGGGCCAACCGGCCAGCGCGGCCGGAAGGGGCGCCGCACCGGTGTGCGTGAGGAAGACGGCCAGTACTGCGGACACGCACAGGGCGGTCGCGATGGCGAGGAGGGTGCGACGAGTGCCGAACGTGCGGACGAGTTCGTACCGGAGGGGGCGCAGTGGGCTGCGGAGGGGGCGCGGAGGAGCGGTGCGGGAGGAGGCCGCGGCGGGCGGAGCACACGAGGGGGCGGAGCTCGACGCCTGCGGGGAGCTGGGAGCCGGGGTGGGTGTGCGCGGGGAGCCGGAAGCCATGGCCAGGGGGACGGAAGCCGAGGCGGGAGCCGGTGCGGAGGCGCGAGCCGGTGCGGAGCCGGAAGCCGGAGCAGAGCCGGGAGCCGATGCGGAGCCGGAAGCCGGTGCGGAGCCGGAAGCCGGTGCGTGTGGGGCGGCGGACACGGAGGCGTACGTCTGGGTGCTGACGTCCAGGTCGGGGGCCGACGCCGACGGGGCTGGAGCCGAGGAACGTGGGGCGGCGGCCGAAGGGTGCGGAACCAGGACCGGACGGTCGCCCGTGTCCCCGGTCTCGTCGGCGAGTTGGTGGAGGAGCACCCCGTGGCGGAAGGCCGTGTCCCCGATCTCCGCACAGGTGCTTCCGTAGACGAGGAGCCGGTTGCCGCCCTCGGGCACGACCTCGACGGAGCGCCGGGCGATCCGGGCCTCCTGGCCGATCAGAGCACCCAGGCGGGCGGCCTGCGGGGTACGGACGGCGACGCGGGGGCGCAGCCGGGTACGGGCAAAATCCGCCGCCGTCTGGTCGGCTACGAGCCGGCCCTCCTTGAGGGTGACGACGCGGTCGGCGCCCTGGGCGGCCTCCTTGGCGTCGGCGGTGGTGCACAGCACGGTGCCGCCGTGGGCCGCGTGGGCACGCAGAAGCCCGTACAGCCAGGCGGTGTCGCGAGGAGAGAGGCCGGCGGCGGGCTCGTCGAGGAGGAGGGTGTGCGGATCGGCGAGGAGGGCGGAGGCGATGCCGAGCCTGCGGTCCATGCCGAGCGAGAGCGAGCCGAGCCGGTGGTGGCCGAGTTCGCTCAGGCCGACGACGTCGAGCAGTTCGTCGGCGCGGGAGGCGGGGACGCCTGCCGCGGCGCACAGCATGCGGAGTTGTCCTCGGGCGGTACGGGAGGGATGGCCGGGCACGTCGCCCAGAAGGGCCCCCACTTCGCGGGCGGGGTGGGCGATTTGGTGCAGGAGCCGGCCCCTGAAGTAGGTGACACCGCGGCCCTGTTCGAGCGAGAGCATCAGGCGCAGGGCGGTCGTCTTGCCGGAACCGGCGTCGCCGAGGAGCGCGGTGACGTGGCCGGGCCGCGCCGCGAAGGTCAGGTCGTTCACGGCCGGCGGTCGTGCCCGGCGGGGCGTGCTGGTGAGTCCGACGGCCTGGAGCATCGTTTTCCTCGCGTCTCTTCCCTCGCATCCGACCGAGACGGGTACCGCAGCACGATAACGCGACATTTCGGACTTTTGGCGCAGGCGGAGAACGTGCGGGTGTCAGAGCGGAATTCCGGCCGGAGGCGCCGGTCGCAGCGGTCAGACCTCGGGACGCAGCATCGGCGGATTGAGAAGGGTGGCCCCGCCCGCCCGGAACAGTTGTGCGGGCCTGCCGCCCTGACGGGTCGTCGTGCCGCCGGACGGCACCAGGAAGCCCGGCGTTCCCGTCACCTTGCGGTGGAAATTGCGGGGATCGAGGGCGACGCCCCAGACCGCCTCGTAGACCCGGCGCAGTTCTCCGACCGTGAACTCGGGCGGGCAGAACGCCGTGGCGAGTGAGGAGTACTCGATTTTGCTGCGGGCACGCTCGACGCCGTCGGCGAGGATGCGCGCGTGATCGAAGGCGAGCGGTGCGGCCTTCTCGCCCTCCGCGTCGAAGTCGCCCTCGTCGCCGAAACCCCGGGTGCGGTCGAGAAGTGCCTCCACCGGGGCCCAGCGGGCGCTGTTGGCGTCGCCGCCCGCGCGCGGCGCGGGGAGGTCGGGGGCGAGGGCCAGGTGGGCCACGCTCACCACTCGCATCCGGGGGTCGCGGTCCGGGTCGCCGTAGGTGGCGAGCTGTTCCAGATGGGCGCCGTTGGCCGGAACGGCGGTGGTGGACTCGCGCGCGGCCGACGCGGGTACGTCCGGTGCGCCCACCGCCGCCGGAACCGCCGCCGCGGGCCACACGCACAGCCCGGTCTCCTCGGACAGTTCCCTGGCCGCGGCCTCCGCGAGATTCTCGTCCGCACGCACGAATCCGCCCGGCAGGGCCCACCGCCCCTGGAACGGCTGCTCCCCGCGTCGCACGACCAGGGCGCAGAGCGCGTGACGGCGAACGGTGAGCACGGCCAGATCCACGGTGACGGCGAAGGGAGGAAAGGCCGACGGATCATAGGGCGACATGCCGCGATCATAGTCGTCTTCCTGACGATAAACAGTCCCTTCGGGTAGCTCCGGGCCGTTCCCGCCGTCCGCCGCCGCGGCCTCCGCCGCGTCTTTCTCCCGCGTCGCTTCCCCGCTGCTCCCCGCCATGTCGTCACACCCCCAGCTGGAGGCCGGGTGCGGCCTCCTCGACCATGGCGAGCCCGAGTCGGCTGACCCGTACCGCGAACGGTTCCGCAGCGACCCGCAGCCCGGAGAGCCGCAGTGCTCCGAGCGGTGCGCTGGCGAGCGGGACCAGGCGGACGGTGCCCGCAGGGGCGTCGGGACGGATCCCGACGAGGGCGGCGAGCAGATGGATCCCGGCAGCGGCCGACACCGCTGCCGGACGGCACGCGGCCGGGTGGGGCAGCGGGGAGCCGCCGGCCGTGCGCTGCTCCCCCGCGTACATCTCAGGCAGCCTGTGACCGAAGGCCGCTGCCGCGTCCAGCAGGCCGCGCAGGAGGGAGCCGGCCTCCTTCTCGAAACCGGCGGCGGCGAGGCCCGAGACCGCGAGGGCGGTCTCGTGCACCCGCACGGCGCCGCTGCGGTGACCGAACGGGTTGTACGCGGCCTCCTTCACGCCGAGCCCGCGCAGCCCCCACCCCGAGTCCATGGCGGGACTCCCGAAGAGCCGTGCCAGCTGTTCCGTCTGCACCTTGTCGAGCAGTCCGGGCGCGAGCCGCCCGGCGCCCAGCAGGCCGGTGTCCAGGAGGTGCACCGCCCAGGAGCCGAGGTGGGGCACCTGTCGCCCGTCGGCCGTCGTGGCCGCTGCCGGGCGGCCGCCCGCCCGGTCCTCGATCCAGAACTCCCGACGGAAGGCGCTGCGCAGAGCCCCGGCCCATTCACGCCAGCCGTCGGCTCCCCGGCGACCGCACGCCTCCAGCAGCTCCGCACCGAGCAGGGCCGCGCGGTGGGCGTGTGCCTGCGTCTCGGCCCGGCGGAGTCCGCCGGGCCCCGGATCGCGCAGGTAGACGTCGTCGCCGACCGTGGTGCGCAGCCAGTTCAGACAGCGCTCGGCGGCGGGCAGCAACTCCTCGAAGTCCTCCTCGGGCAGTCCCCAGCGGCGGGCCTCGGCGAGCACCACGGGGAACGCCAGGGTCGCCTCCACTCCGGTGCAGCCTGGGGGAAGGTACGGTCCCGCGTCCCGGAAAGGGCCGGGGACGAGGCCGTTGCCCTCCGCCTGGGAGCGTGCGAGCGTGCGGAGCGCGGCCGCGGCGGGCCGGGTGCCGAGCGGGAACGCCATCCTGGCCGCCCAGAGCGCCTCGGCGGGTGCCAGCCCGCAGCGCCAGGGAATTCCCGCCGCCAGGTACACGTCCGAGGGGTGGGCGGGATCGCGCATCATCAGGGACCGCAGGTCGTCGACGCTGGTACGCAGCAGGTCCCCCACCCGGGGGTCGTCGCCCTCCGCGCTCGTCTCGGGCAGCGGGCAGCCTCCGGTCCTGCCCGCGGAGCGCACCGCTCTCTCGGTCCTGACCCGAAGCTCGATGGTGCGCGAACCACCGGGCGGCAGCTCCATCTCCCAGCGCAGCAGGCCGGCCGAGGCGAGGGCATCGCCGGGCGGGGGGTCCGCCGTCACCACGGAGTTCGCGCCGCCCGTGGTCCAGCGCATGCCGGAGCCGTGGACGCTGGCGGGGAGTTCGGGGCCGGAACGGCCGGCGGCGATGGAACCGAGGTCCGCGAGGTCGGTGCCCAGGGTGATCTCCACCGGAAACCGGAGCGGGTGCGGCGCCGAGCTGCGCAGGGTGATCCGTTCGCCGCCGTCGGCGGTCCTGATTCGTTCCACCGCGATCCCGGGGTCCGGGCCGCCGTCGCCCTGCGTGCGGACGACCGCCATGAACCTGGCCCGGCCCGCGCCCGCCGACCTGCCCTGCACGGCGGTCGGTTCACGACCCGCCACCCGTAGCTCGCAGCGCGCGAGCAGTCTGCGGCCCGCCTGGTAGAAGCCCTCCAGCCCGCGCCCGGTGAGCTGCCCGTGCTCGGCGGAGAGCGCCAGACTGGGCAGGTCGGCGCAGATGATCATCGCGTGCACGGGCGGCAGCTCGGTGGGCTGGCCGACTCCTGGCGCCGGACCCCGGGCAGAGCCGGGGCCGGTGTGCTGCGCGGGGCGGCGATGCCCCGGAGGCGTGCCGCGGGCGTCGGAGGACGGCGGGACGGTGAGGGCCATGTGGTGCCTTCTCTGCGCTCCGGAAGATGGCGACGGGTGTGGCGGCGCAGTGCGTGCACGGACGCCACTCAGGTGAACGGCGGCACACGCGGCCGGGTCACGGCCGGAGGGCGTGGGGAAAAGCGACGCGCGGGGCGCTGTACGTCTCCTCGGCGGTCGAGCCGTCGTCCGGAACGATGGAGGGGGCGCGGGACTGAACGGGATGCGGGACGCCGTGCGGGACGCCTCGGGCCGGGGCACAGTGCGGGAGGACGCCGACCGCGGCGGGGCAGTGCGGGACGGCACCGGCCGCGGCACGGTGCTGTACGAGGTCGACCGGGGCGCAGGCGGGGGCGACGCCGGTCGCGGAGTCGGCCGACGGCCCGTCATCGCCCGCTCCTCGTGCCGCGCCGCGCCCGGTGCGGCGTCTCCCGGGGCCGCACTCCTTCGCGCCCCGACGTGAGGCCGGGTTCGGCACCTTCCGTACGGTCCGTCGGCCGGACCCGGGGGCGTACGCCGGGACGTGCCGCCCGAGGGCCTGCCGCCTGCACCCGGGACTCGCCCAACCTGCCCGCTTTGCCCCGGGCCGCCCGTCGCGCCCTCGCCGTCGCCTGCCGTCGGCGTGCCCCGCGCCCGCCTGGTCCCGGGCGGGCCCTGCCCGTGCGGGCGGAACGTTCCCCGCGCAGGCAGACCCGCAGCTTCTCCGGGTCGAGTCCCTCGTTGCATGCCTGGTGCAGCAGTTGCGCGAAGGTGTACTCCGCGTCCGCCCGCAACGCCAGGCCCAACGCCACCCGCGCCTCCGCTTCGTCACCGGTGGACCAGGCGACCCAGCCCGCGAGAGTTCGCGGCGGAGCTGCGTAGGTGTCGTAGGGGCCGACGCACCGCCGGGCGAGGAGGCGCCACAGTCTCAGCGCGCAGGCGGCCTCCGGGCCTTCCATCCATTCCGCCGCACGGTCCCTGGTGTCCCGGTCCTGGAGGCCGACGACGACCGTGGCGGCCTCCTCGTCACTGACCAGCTCGTCGTCGGCGCGGTCCGCCGCCACCCAGGACCCCCGCGGCAGGGGGGACCTCCCCAGCCGCCTGATGAGGACCCGGGCCAGGTCGAGCGTCTCCTCGCAGACCTGTGCGCGGCCGGTGTCGCTGAGGATCCTGGGGACGACCGTGCTGCCCGCCTCGTCGAGCGCCCGTACCCGGGCGCGCAGCACGGCAGGCTGTTGTGGGCGGGGGGTGAGCCGGGCCTCCATCTCCCGCAGGCTGCCCCGCACCTGAATGCCGGCGTACGCGGCGGCCGCCGCCATCACGGACGTACCCGGCAGGGCCAGCGCGGTTCCCTCCGGCGGACAGCAGCGCCCGTCGGGACAGCAGTAGGACCAGAAGCGGCCGTCCGAGAGGCAGAGCGCTTCGAGCACGGGGACGTCGAGCGTCCCGCAGGCGGTGCGCAGCCGCTGGGCGAACGCCCGCAAGCGCTCCATCACCTCCCTGCCGGTCGCGCCGTCCGTGGGGTCCTGGCACAGGAAGACGAGGATGCCGTCCGGGCGGCTGCCGCTGCGCTCGCTGTTGGCCACCAGGGATTCGGCGAGGTGGGAGGCGACCGGCGCCCATTCCTGCGGGGACTTCGGAATGCCGAGCCTGAGCCGCCCCCCGAACCTCCCCCTACGCCCGTGCAACGCCACCATGACCACGGAGTCGTTCGGGTAATACCCCATCAAATAGGGAAGTGCGTCGGCGAGTTGGGCAGGTCCCCGGAGGGTGATCTGTTGCTCTGCGGTCGCTTCGGAGGCGTCGCGGTGATCGCGCTTCTCACTGTTCGTGTTCATGGGGCGACTTTCCGCTACTTCCCACCAGCCCCGCCACCCCTGTGAATAAAGTTGTCCACAGGGCCGGACGCCCGTTCGCGCGATGTCGGTGCCATCGGGTTGCATGGGGGCATGACCCGAACAGACGCCTCAGACACCGCGGACCTCCGCGCCGCCGCCGATTCCGTGCTCGCCCGCCTCGTCGGCGATGCCGGTGGCACCGCCCGGCTGCGCGAGGATCAGTGGCGGGCCATCGAGGCGCTCGTCGCGGACAAGCGCCGGGCTCTGGTGGTGCAGCGGACCGGCTGGGGAAAGTCGGCCGTGTACTTCGTGGCGACCTCGCTGCTGCGCGCGCAGGGCAGCGGACCCACCGTGATCGTCTCGCCCCTGCTCGCCCTCATGCGCAATCAGGTGGAGGCCGCCGCGCGTGCGGGCATCCGCGCACGCACCATCAACTCCTCCAATCACGAGGACTGGGACGCCGTCCAGGCCGAGGTGGCCGCGGGCGAGGTGGACGTCCTCCTCGTCTCGCCCGAGCGCCTCAACAACCCGGACTTCCGTGACAACGTGCTGCCCGCGCTGTCCGCCGCCACCGGCCTGCTCGTGGTGGACGAGGCGCACTGCATCTCCGACTGGGGCCACGACTTCCGCCCCGACTACCGGAGGCTGCGTACCATGCTGGCCGAGCTGCCGGTCGGCGTGCCGGTCCTGGCTACCACCGCCACCGCCAACTCCCGGGTCACCGCCGACGTGGCGGAGCAGCTCGGCACGGGCGCGGGGACGGACGCGCTGGTGCTGCGCGGACCGCTGGACCGGGAGAGCCTCAGCCTGAGCGTGCTGCAACTCCCCGACGCGGCGACCCGGTTGGGCTGGCTCGCCGACCACCTCCATGAGCTGCCGGGTTCCGGCATCATCTACACGCTGACCGTGGCCGCCGCCGAGGAGGTCACCGCGTACCTGCGGCAGTGCGGGCACACCGTCGCCTCGTACACCGGACGCACCGAGAACGCCGACCGTGTCCAGGCGGAGGAGGACCTGCTCGCCAACCGGGTCAAGGCGCTGGTGGCGACCTCCGCGCTGGGCATGGGCTTCGACAAGCCCGACCTCGGGTTCGTGGTGCACCTGGGTTCCCCTTCGTCGCCGATCGCCTACTACCAGCAGGTGGGCCGTGCGGGGCGCGGGGTGGAGCACGCGGAGGTCCTGCTGCTGCCCGGCAAGGAGGACGAGGCGATCTGGAAGTACTTCGCGTCGGTGTCCTTCCCGCCGGAGGACCTCGTACGGCGCACCCTCGACACGCTTGCCGGTTCGCCGAAGCCGCTCTCGCTGCCCGCCCTGGAGCCGATGGTGGACCTGCGGCGCACCCGCCTCGAAGCCATGCTCAAGGTTCTCGACGTGGACGGCGCGGTGCATCGCACGAAGGGCGGCTGGGTCTCCACCGGGCAGCCCTGGGTGTACGACGCCGAGCGGTACGCCTGGGTGGCCGGGCAGCGTGCCGCCGAGCAGCAGGCGATGCGGGAGTACGGGGCCACCACGGGCTGCCGCATGGAGTTCCTGCGCCGCCAGCTGGACGACGAACAGGCCGCGCCCTGCGGTCGTTGCGACAACTGCGCCGGGAGCCGGTTCGACGGCAAGGTGTCGGACGCCGCCCTGGACGCGGCGCGCGGGGAGCTGGGACGCCCGGGGGTCGAGGTGGAGCCCCGCAAGATGTGGCCCACCGGCCTCCCGGCGGTCGGAGTCGACCTGAAGGGCCGCATCCCGGAAGGTGAGGTCGCCCTCCGGGGAAGGGGCTTGGGGCGGCTGTCGGACATCGGCTGGGGCAACCGGCTGCGTCCCATGCTCGCCGCGCAGGCCCCGGACGGGCCGGTGCCGGACGACGTGTTCCAGGCGGTCGTGACCGTATTGACCGACTGGGCGAAGGGGCCGGGGGGCTGGGCCGGCGGCGACCGGAACGCTCCGCCGCGCCCGGTGGGGGTGGTCGTGCTCCCCTCGCACCGCAGGCCGCAGCTCGTGAGGTCGCTGGGGACGCGGGTCGCGGAGGTGGGCCGGATGCCGTTCCTGGGTTCACTGGAGTACACGGCCGAGGCCGGCGGGGCACCGCTGCCGCAGGCCAACAGCGCCCAGCGGGTCCGCTCGCTGCACCGGGCACTGACCGTGCCGCCGGAACTCGCCGAGGCGCTCGCCACGGCAAGCGGTCCTGTGCTGCTGGTGGACGACTCGTCGGACACCGGATGGACACTCGCGGTGGCTGCCCGGCTGCTGCGCAGGGCCGGAGCGGAGGGGGTGTTTCCCCTGGTCCTCGCCGTTCAGGGGTGACGAGAGGCATTGGGAGCGGTCCGCCTGGGCAGGGATATGAGTGTCATATCAACAGAATCCGGCCGACCGCCCCAATTGCTCGTTGCCGCATTCCCCGGCGCCAGGAAGAATTGGAAGCGCTCCCGCACGGCTTTCCTGTGGTCCGCAGGGCCGTGCCGCGGCGCGCCCCCACCCGACCTTGCCCGCAGTTGTGGGCGCGTATGCGAAGGGAGGACCGTGACCTTCGGATTCGCTCCGTCCATGAGCTCGCCCGGCTCGTCGTCCGCCGATGCCGCCAGCCGCCTGGGCCGGACGCTGGAACCGGCCGAGTGGGCCTCGGCCGGAATTCCCCTGCTGCGCAACCCCCGTGAGGTCGTCAGCGGGCTGCACGCCCGCCACCGGCCCGAGCCCGCCACCGCGATCGTCGCCGTGCTGGACACCGAGGAACGGCTCACCGCCAGCGCCTCTTTCGTCCGCAGGCCGCTCCCGCCGGACGGCTGGGAGCTGCGCAACGCGCTGCTGGCACACCTGCGCCGCGTCGTTCCGCACGACCTGCGCCGACGCACGCCGGTACGCACCGCCGTACTGCTCTACTGCCGGGAGGGGGACGAGCGCTGGACGGAGGAGGACGGCGCGTGGATGTGGGGGCTGCGGGACGCGTGCACGCTGCACGGCCTGCGCTGCGGTGCGTACATCACGCTGACCCGCGGCGGTTGGCAGGTCCTCGGCGAGGGCCGCGGCGGCCGTCGGCCCGCCGCCGGGTCCCCGCCCGCGGATCTCGCGGAGTCCCTGGCGGAACCCGACCCGCCCCTGCAGCGCACGGGCGGCGGGGCCGCGGATGCGCTGCGGCGGGCGGCGGCCCGCTGAGGCGGGCCGCACTGCGGACAGGTCCGACAACGCGGTGCGGCCCCGAGGTCTGTTCGTGCCTCGGGGCCGCACCGCATCACCTGCGTCGGACGATCGCGCTCAGACTCCGGCGCCCAGCCCGGCGTTGATGCGCTGCGGGTCACCGCAGACGATCAGCAGGGCACCGGCCCGCGCACGCGCCGCCGGCAGGGTGCGGGCCAGGTTCCCCGCGGTCTCGTCGTTGACCGCGACGATGACCACCGGACGGGCGGCGGCCCGCTCCGCGACGTTGACGTCCGCGTAGAAAACGTCGTCACGCGCGTCGTGCTGCGCCCAGTAGGACGCCTCTCCGAACGACAACTCGTGCGCCGCCCAGGGGTGTTGCTCGCCGGTGGTGAACACCAGGACGTCACCCGGCGCACGGCCGGAGTCGAGCAGCAGGTCCACCGCTTCACCCGCGGCGTCGAGCGCGCCGTTCGCGGAAGCGGGGACCAACTGGATCTGGGGCCCGTCCGGGGTCGGTGCGGAGGGTGCCGGAGCCGCAGCGGCCTGCGGCGCGGGACGGTTTACCGCAGGGTGGGCGGGTGCGGCCTGCGGCGCGTGCGTCCGCTGGACCGGAGGGCCGGGGCGGGCGGAACGGGCGGGACCGGGGCGCGGCGCCGCAGGGCGCGGGCCGGGTACGGGGCGAGGGGTCGGCGCGGTGCGGCCGGCAGCCGGGGTGGCGCGGGGACCCTGGGCGCTCTCGTAAATCTGGGGCTCCTGTGGGATGAGAGGCATGACTGGAACATCTATCAAACGCCGGTGCGAGGGACATCGGCGGGTGGTGCGAGTGGTGAGGGCGGGGCATGTGAGTGGTGCTGCCGGGCGGCACGGCCGGCGATGCGGCATCCAGCCGTGAACAGTCAGAAGTCGAAGCCGAGTTGGCCCCCGCTTTCCAGTGCTGCCGCCGTTGCCGGGATCCGGTGTTTCTTGAGGTGCCGCCACTGCGGGAGCCCGTCGAGATAGGACCAGGAGAGGCGATGGTGCGGGGTCGGCCCGAGTTCCGCGAGCGCCGCCTGGTGCACGGGGGACGGATAGCCGGCGTTGGACGCGAAACCGTAGGGCGCGCAGCCCCCGGTCTCCGATTCCAGCTCCGCCATCATCGCGTCCCTGCGCACCTTGGCGATCACCGAGGCGGCCGCGACCGCGATGCAGGACTGGTCGCCCTTGATCACCGTACGGACCTTCCAGGGTGCCCCGAGGTAGTCGTGCTTCCCGTCGAGGATGACGGCATCGGGCCGTACCGGCAAGGCATTTAGCGCACGTTCGGCAGCGAGTCGCAGCGCGGCCGTCATGCCGAGGGCGTCGATCTCCTCGGGCGTGGAGTGGCCGAGTGCGTACGAAGTGACCCACTCCTCCAGGAGCAGCACGATGTCACCGCGGCGTTTGGGGGTGAGGAGCTTGGAGTCGGTGAGTCCGGCGGGCGGGCGGCGCAGTCCGGTGACGGCGGCGCACACGGTGACGGGTCCGGCCCACGCTCCGCGCCCGACCTCGTCGACGCCGGCGACGGTCTTGGCTCCGGTGGTGGCGCGCAGTGAGCGCTCGACGGTGTGTGTGGGTGGTTCGTACGGCATGGCGCCAGTCAGGGTACGCCGCCGCTACCCGGGTGCGACACCCCGGTCCCGGTCAAGGCGCCGGGGCCGCGGAACGCGAGGGGTCACTTCGCTCGCGCACCGGGCCTGGACGAAGACTCCTGACCGTCGGTGGCCCGGTATCGCACGGTGCGTACGGGCCCGCCCCGTCCGAGGTCGCACGCGCCAACCGTCGGACGAGGCACAGCCCGCTCACGCCCGCGCTCCGCTACCGGCCGTACTCCCCGCTGTCGCCCGAGTCCAGGCCGCGGCAGTCCGTCACGGCGGGGTCGAGCGGGCGGGCTTCCACGGCCTCGCGGGCGCGTCGTTCGCCGAGGCTGACGGCGTACCAGGGGCTGTCGATGTCCCGTCCGTCCATGATCCCGCGGAGCGCGCAGGTCCGCTGCGGCTCGGGGAGGGTGTCCAGGGCGGGCACGGCGTCGGCGGACAGGCCGCGGAAGTAGTCCACGTCGATCTCCTTCGTCTGCTTGAAGCGCGCGACGTTGCGCTCGGCGACCAGTGCGTCGGGCGAGGCGAGACCGAAGGCGAGAACGGCTGCCGCGGCACTGCCGACGACGGCCCGGGGCAGCCAGCGGGAGCCGAACACGCCGGCGGCCATGATCAGTACGAGCACCACGCCGAGCCAGATCTCCATCGCGGTCACCGAGACGCGCAGCCGGGTGAGGCCGTACGACCCGACGTACATGTTCATCCGGTACAGCGCGGAGACGACCACGACCAGCGTGAGCAGGCACAGCACGCCGAGCACGGAACGCACCAGCGTCGCGTCACGGGCGTCCGCGCGCGGCGCCCAGCGGCTGGCGAGGGCGATGACGGCAAGGGTCAGCAGGGTGGCCCAGAGCAACTGCCAGAAACCCTGCCGGGCGTAGTCGGAGTGGTTCAGTCCGGTCGCGTCGAGCGCTGCCTCGTACTCGCCGAACAGAACGGTGAGCTGCACCGCGATGAACGCCGCGAAGAGCAGGTTCAGGACTATCAGCGGAAGCGCCCATTCCATGCGGCCGCGGGCACGCGCCGGGGCGATCTCGGCCTTGTCCCACTGATGGGGGGCGGCGGCGGTACGGGCGGCCGCCAGCGCCCCGATCAGTCCCAGCGCGCAGAGCAGTATCCGCCACGGGCCGTCGAGGAGGGAGACGTCCGGCACGAGCTTGCCGAGGAGTTTCGCGAAAGCGGCGTCCGCGCTCACGAACAGCGTCCCGAACACCACCAGCAGGACGGCCGCGATCAGGACGGTACGGACCACCGGCCCCCACCGGTCCCGTGAGCCGTCGGCACGTTCGCGCAGCCCCCGCCAGCCCCACCGGATGCCCGGGACCACCGAGCCGATGAGGCCGAGCGAGCCGATCAGGACGCCGGGCCAGGTCCGGCCACCGTGCAGTGCGAGCGAGCCGAGCACGAGCGCGGAGAGCACCGCGAGGAACGTGGGCCAGCCCGCGTCCCGCAGCACCGGCACCGCGAGCAGCGCGAGTCCGCCGAGCCCCCACACCAACGACCACGGCCGTATCCGGCGGCCGGCTGCCTGGGCGGCGAAGAACGCGGCGAGAGCGGCGGGCACGGCGACGATCAGCAGGTTCAGGCCGAGTCCGTCCCCGAGGAAGAGACCGCTGAGCAGGGCGGTGGCCAGCACGCACCAGAGCGAGGCCGCCCGTATTCGGGCGGGCGGGGCGGGGCGGACGCGGGCGCGCCAGGCGGGCGGTTCGGCGGCCTTCAGCCGTCGCTGCTGTTGCCAGTACTGGTGGGCCTGCCACTGCTGCCACTGCTGCTGCCGCACCTGGTCCGGGGTCAGCGGCTGCGGATACGGATGCGCGTGTTCGGGCGAGACGGGCGGCCCCGCGGCTGCGTCCTGCGGCCCGTCCGCGGGCCGTGTCCCCGGGGGCGGGACGGCGGCGGGCAATGGCCGCGGTGGCGGTGCGCTTCTGGTCGGCTCTGTTTCGTCAGGCACGGGACCCCCTCCCGACCAGGCACGTCGCGCCTCGCGCGGTACGTGGCGGATCGGAGCCCGGTAGCTCGTTCGGCACACGCCCGTGGAGACCGGCGTGGCGGCATGGCCGTCAGACTAGCCCCGGACGGGCGGGCGACCGCCTTCGGCCCCGACATGAGGACAGAACCGCGACAGCGGGCGACGGAATCGGAATCCGACCTGCCGCCCGGGGCTCACCGCGCGCTCCCCGGCATCCACTCCCTTGGCGCACGAGTCTCACCCCGACGCTGCCGCACGGGCGTCACCGGACACCACTGCACGGAACGCGCCGCCCCCTTCCGCACGGACATCCGCGCCCCCGCTGGCCAGTGGGCCCCGCCGACCGGCTGCCGGCCGCACCCCGACGCCCGTTGTCACACCGAGCGCGTGCTGCCCGCCGTCGTGCAGGCACGAAAACGCTGAGTGGCGTCGCTCGGCCGCGCATCCCGTCTGGCCGTCGCGCGAGCGAGGCAGCTCACGCCTCCCCGGTGGGCGTCCACCGCGGCAGCGCCTCGGTCCGCTCCTGCCACTCCTTCGGCGGGCTTCCCGCCCCGGCGCCCGCCAGCACTCCTCCGACGATGGCGCAAGTCGTGTCGACGTCGCCGCCGACCTGCGCGGTCGTCCAGAAGGCCCGCTCGAAGTCACCGAGAGCGCGAGCCGCCGACCAGAGCGCGAACGGCACGGTGTCGTGGGCGCTCGTGCGCCGCCCGCAGCCCAGCACGGCGGCGACCGTGGCGGGATCGTCGTAGTCGAGCATGCCCCGTGCCCGGCGCAGCCCGGCGGCGACAGCGCTGCGCGGGACCAGCGCGATGACGCCGTCGAGCAATCCCTCGGGGGTCGGCGGGCCCGCCGGGTCGGCGGCCAGGGCGGCGGCGGCCGCCACGGCCATCGCGCCCATCACGGCTTCGCGGTGCTGGTGGGTGACGTACGCGGAGATCTCGGCCTGGTGGGTGGCCTGTTCCGGGTCGTCCGCGTACCAGGCGCCGAGCGGTGCGATCCGCATGGCGGCGCCGTTGCCCCAGGAGCCGCGGCCGTCGAACAGGGCTGCGGCCAGTTCTCGCCAGTCGCCGCCCTCCCTGATCAGCCGGAGCATGCGGTTCACGGCAGGGCCGTAACCGCGGTCGAAGTCGTGGTGGTCGGCGAAGGAGCGCGCGAGCGCGTCCTGGTCGATCCGGTGGTGCGCGGCGAGGACGGCCAGTACGGAGGCGGCCATTTCGGTGTCGTCGGTCCACTGCCAGTCGCCGGGCGGCAGTGCGCGCTCCTTGAGGAGCGGGTAGTGGGCGGGGACGAAGAACTGGGAGCCCAGGGCGTCTCCCACGGACAGCCCTCGGAGGCTGTCGAGAGCGCGCGCGAGGCGCGGGTCGGAAGCGGAGTCAGCGGTCATCGCTGTGCACTCTAACCGGTGCCCGCGGGGCTCTCCCCGGTCATTCCGTAGGGTTCGGGGGCGCGCCAGCGCTCGAAGGGCCGGTCGAGCGCGTACCGCCCGTCCTCGCCGAGTTCCAGCACGCGCGTCTCGGCGTTGCCCGGGTTGGACAGCGCCTCGAACTCGGCGACCGACCAGTGGAACCAGCGCATGCAGAACAGCCGCATCGTCAGTCCGTGCGTGATGATCAGAACGTTCTCGGGGTGGTCGTCGGCCTCGAAGCTCCGGTAGAGGCTCTCCAGGAAGGCCCCGACCCGGTCGTAGACGTCTGCCCCGGACTCGCCCTGTGCGAACCGGTAGAAGAAGTGCCCGTAGGCGTCCCGGTACGCCTTCTGGAGTCGTACGTCGTCGCGGTCCTGCCAGTTCCCCCAGTCCTGCTCGCGCAGTCTCGGTTCCTCCCTGACCCGTACGCGCGCGGGGTCGAGGTCGAAGGCGCGGAAGGTCTCGTGGGTGCGCCGGTACGGAGAGACGTACGCGCTGATCCTCTCGTCGCCGAACAGTTCCCTCAGCCGCTTTCCCGCCTGCCGGGCCTGCCGCCAGCCGGCGTCGGTGAGTCTCAGCGCGTGGTCGGGCTCGCGCTCGTAGACGGTGTCGTCTGCGTTGCCCTCCGATTCGCCGTGCCGGACGAGGACGATGCGTCGCGGTCGTGCCATGCCGAAACCCTAGTTCGAACGGGGAGCGGGGGCTCAACCGGCCAGCCGTCCCGCCTCCATCCGGCGGATGTCGCCGGTGAAGCGGCGGCGCAGCAGCCGGTCGTGGGAGACCACCACCAGTGCTCCGGTCCACGCGGCGAGTGCCTGCTCCAGTTCCTCCACGAGGGCGAGCGCCAGGTGGTTGGCGGGCTCGTCCAGGAGGAGCAGGTCGGCGGGCCTGGCCAGCAGCCTGGCCAGCGCGAGCCGGCGCCGCTGTCCCGCCGAGAGGGAGCCGACGGACACGTGGAGATCGCGGGGGCGGAAGAGGCCGTACGACAGCAGGAGTTCTGCCTGCTCGTCCTCGGTGAGTCCCAGTCCCCGTCCGAAGGTGGTCAGGACGCCCTCGGCGGGGCGGTGCACGGGGATCTCCTGGGCCAGGTAGCCGATGCGTCCCCGCCGCGTCACCGTCCCTTTGTCCGGCTCCGTGACGCCGGCCATGACCCGCAGCAGCGTGGTCTTGCCCGCGCCGTTTCCGCCGTGGACGAGCAGTTTCTGCCCCGCGGCGACCGTGAGGCCGTCGACCGCGAGCCGGCCCGCGACCCGTACCCCGGCGAGCTCCACCAGGGCTCCCGCGGCCGCCCCGGCCACCGGCCGGGCGTGAAAGCGCATTGGCTCCGGGGGCTTGGGAACGGGCTCCTCCTCCAGTCGCCGCAGCCTTTCCTGTGCGTTGCGCACCCGGGAGGAGACGGAGGCCTGCACCCGGTTGCCGGCCCTGCCGTACGCCATTTTGTTGCGGTCCTTCATGGCGTGCCCCTGGCCGACGGCGTGCGCGGTGGTGCCGGCGAACGCCTCCAGTTGTGCACGCTCCTCGCACCATCGCGTGTACGCCTGTTCCCAGCGGACCCGGGCGGCCGCCTGCTCCGCGCGGAATCCGGCGTACCCGCCGCCGTAGCGCACGACCGTGCGCCGGTCGGCGTCGACTTCGAGCACCGAGGTGGCGATCCGTTCCAGGAACAGCCGGTCGTGGGAAACTGCGACGACCGTCCCACGGTGGGCGAGCAGGGCGTCCTCCAGCCAGTCGAGCGCGGATGCGTCGAGGTGGTTGGTGGGCTCGTCCAGCAGCATCACCTCGGGGGCCGCCGCGACGAGGCAGGCGAGACCGAGCCTGGCCTGCTCACCGCCGGACAGGCTGCCCAGCAACCGTTCCCGGCCGATGCGGGCCAGCCCGAGTCCGTGCAGGGCCTTGTCGACCCGGGCGTCCGCCTCGTACCCACCGCGCAGTTCGAAGGTGGTGAGCAGGTCACCGTACTCGGCGAGCGTCACCTCGTCGGCGGAGCCGAGTTCCGCTTCAAGTGTGCGCAACCGGGCTTCCACGGTCCGAAGTTCGGCGAGGGCGGCGTCCACCGCGTCGCCGACCGTGCGGTGGGGGGGAAGTTGCGGAGTCTGGGCGAGCAGCCCGGCTCCCCGAGCCGCGGCCGTCACCACCTCGCCCTCGTCGGGGACTTGAAGGCCGGCGAGGAGTCCGAGCAGGGTGGACTTTCCCGCGCCGTTCTCCCCGACGATGCCCAGCCTCTCCCCAGGACGGACGGTCAGCGTGACGTCGTCGAGCAGGAGCCGGTCACCGCGGGAGAGGGTCACTCCGCGCAGCGAGATCTGGGACTGAGCAGACAAGGGCACCTCCAAGCAGTTAAACGCAACTTGAGTCGCGTTATGATGAGCATGGCACACGGAACACCCTTAATGCAACAGGAGTAGCAATTGACTGACAGTGGCGTTCCAGAAGCAGCACCGGCCGGCACCCGCCGTCCCGGCGGCCGCACCGCCCGCACCCGCGCCGCCGTCCGCGACGCCGTCCTCACCGGACTCACGGAGCACGGCTACCCGGGCCTCACCGTCGAGTACGTGGCCGAGCACTCCGGGGTGCACAAAACGACCCTCTACCGCCGTTGGGGCGGCCTCGAAGGCATGGTCGCCGACGCCCTCGACATGGCCGGCGAGGACGACTGGACCCCGCCCGACACCGGCAGCCTGGAGGGCGACCTGCGCGCCCTGGCCCGGCAGGTCGTCGACTCCTTCGCCGACCCCGCCCGGGCCGCGGCTCCCACCGCGTTCGTCGCCGCCGCGTTCCAGTCGCCACAGGCGGCCACGGCCCTGCGCGACTTCTACACCGTGCGGTTCACCCGCTGCGAGGCCGTCCTCGCGCGCGCCGTCGCCCGCGGCGAGGCCGCCCCGGACGTCGACGCGGGGGCGGTGGTCAGGGCGGTGTCCGCCCCGCTGTTCCTCCGCCTCTTCGTCACGCGTGAGCCGGTCGACAAGACGACGGCGGACCAGAGTGCCGCAGCCGTTCTGGCCGCCGTCAGGGCCGGGGCGTACACCCTCGGTACCGACTGACCTGCGTACAGGCGGGGTTCACACCGTCCAGGACGGTTGCAGTTCCACGACGTCTCCCGCCAGCGCCGCCACGTCCGCCTCGGTCTGTGCCCGCAGCGCCAGCCGTTCGACCCGCTCCGCCCGGTACTTGCCGTGCTCGGCGGCCGACTGCCACATGGACAGGACGAGGAACTCGTTGCCGGGAGCCTCGCCGAACAGCCCCCGCAGCATCCCCGGCGAGCCCGCCATCGCCGGGTTCCACACCTTCTCCTGCATGAGCGCGAAGTGTTCGACGCGGTCCGCACGCACCTTGCAGTGCGCGACGCGCACCACGTCGGCGTCCGTGAAGCGCGGCTCGAAGCCCGTCTTGATGTCGAAGCGGTAGTCGAACAGCTTCACCTGGACGTTCCTGAACGTGCCCACCTGGGATGCCGCGAGCCGGTCGTGCGAGCGCGCCATGAAGGAGTCGTAGAAGGCGCGGCTCTCCCAGAAGGCGAAGACGTGGGCGACCCCGTCCCGCCGCCTGCTCCAGCCGCCGCTCTGGCCCCGGAATCCGGGTTCGCCGAGCTGCCCCGCCCACTTCCGCTGCCCCCGCTCGAAACCTCGGCGGTCCACGACGGTGCAACGAATCCACTTGACCAGCACCGCGCCATCGTACGGCCAGACGGGTGGCCCCGGTCACCCCGCGAGAGGAGGCACGGGCTTTCCCGCCGAGCCGCCCGGCGGCCCCCAACGGCCTTCGGCCGCGCGGGAATCCGTGAACCGCTTGTCCCGTCCTGTGATCCCCTGTGAGGATCAACGCACAAAGGAAGCGGAGGAAAACCAAGTTGAGCAGCTTCAACAAGGGGATCGCCAAGGTCGTGGTCACCCTGAAGTGGGACCCGAGCCCGTTCGGCACGGCCGCCAGCGACCTCGACATCGTCGCCGCGACCTACCGTGCGGACGACCCGTACGGCAGCCCGGCGTACCTGGTGCACTTCGGCAGCCGCTCCCCGGACGGCACGATCACCCTCAACCGGGACAGCCAGACCGGCCAGGGCTTCGGCACCGACGAGCAGATGACGCTGGAACTCGACCGGCTGGCAGACCGGTACGGGCGCGTCGTGCTCGGCGTGGCAATCCAACAGCGGGACGGCAGAAAGGAATTCGGCGACATACAGAGCGCTGACCTGCGGATCCTCGAAGGCTATACCGAGCTCGCGCGCCACGACTTCACCCCGGTGTCCCACGCGACGGCCGCGACGGTCGCCGAGTTCGTCCGCGACGCCGCCGGCAGCTGGGGCCTGCGCGAACTGGTGCGCGGATTCGACGCCGACCCGGCGGAGTTCGCGCGGCTGATGGGCGGACAATACTCCTGACGCACAGCAGCGCTGCCGCACACGGGACCCGCCCCACGGCACGGCCCCGACGCACGGCACAGGCCTGATACGCGGCACAGTCCTGACGTACAGCACCGTCCTGACGCACGGCGAAGGGCGGCGATCCCTTCCGGGTTCGCCGCCCTTCGTGTCACGCCCTCACCGGGGCGTCAGCCGTCTCAGCTGCAACCGCTGGTCGAGCCGCAGCCCTCGCAGATGTAGCAGCTGCCCGCGCGCTGCATCTTGGTGCCGCAGGAGAAGCAGAGCGGGGCGTCGGCGTTGATGCCCAGCTGCATCTCGACCAGCTCGGCCGAGGTGTGCGGTGCCTGCTTCGGGGCCGGAACGGCGGTCTCCGTCCTCGGCTCGGCGACCGCCTGCGCGGTCTCCGTGCGCGGCGCGGACTGGGACAGGCCCTCCACGTCCAGTTCGTCCTCCTCCAGCGACGGCTCGTACGAACCGGTGTCGAGGTGGCGCTGACGCTCCTCGGCGGAGTGGATGCCGAGCGCGGAACGCGTCTCGAAGGGCAGGAAGTCCAGCGCCAGGCGGCGGAAGATGTAGTCGACGATCGACTGCGCCATCCGCACGTCCGGGTCGTCCGTCATGCCGGCCGGCTCGAAGCGCATGTTGACGAACTTCGAGACGTAGGTCTCCAGCGGCACGCCGTACTGGAGGCCCACGGAGACCGCGATGGAGAAGGCGTCCATCATGCCCGCGAGGGTCGACCCCTGCTTGGACATCTTGAGGAAGACCTCGCCGAGACCGTCGTCCGGGTAGGAGTTGGCGGTCATGTAGCCCTCGGCGCCACCCACCGTGAAGGAGGTGGTGATCCCCGGCCGGCCCTTCGGCAGGCGCTTGCGGACCGGGCGGTACTCGATGACCTTCTCGACGGCGCTGCGGATGGTGTCCTCGGCCTTGGCCGCGACGGCCTCCTTCTCCTTCTTCTTGGCGGAGAGGGGCTGGCCGACCTTGCAGTTGTCGCGGTAGATCGCGAGCGCCTTGACGCCCAGCTTCCATGCCTCGAAGTAGACCTCCTCGACGTCCTCGACGGTCGCCGTCTCCGGCAGGTTGACCGTCTTGGACAGGGCGCCGGAGATCCAGGGCTGGATGGCCGCCATCATGCGGACGTGGCCCATCGCGGAGATGGAACGCTCGCCCATCGCGCAGTCGAAGACCTCGTAGTGCTCGGGCTTCAGGCCCGGCGCGTCGATCACGTTGCCGTTCTCGGCGATGTGGGCGACGATCGCCTCGATCTGCTCCTCCAGGTAGCCCATGCGGCGCAGGGCCTGCGGGACGGTGCCGTTGACGATCTGCATCGAGCCGCCGCCGACGAGCTTCTTGAACTTGACCAGCGCGAGGTCGGGCTCCAGGCCGGTGGTGTCGCAGGACATCGCGAGACCGATGGTGCCGGTGGGCGCGATGACCGAGGCCTGCGCGTTGCGGAAGCCGTTCTTCGCGCCGAGGCGCAGGACGTCCTGCCAGGCCTCCGTCGCAGCGGCCCAGATCGGGTTGTCCAGGTCGTCGACGTGGATCGCCGCGGCGTTGGCGTCGGCGTGCTGCTTCATGACGCGCTGGTGCGGTTCGGCGTTGCGGGCGTAGCCGTCGTACGGGCCGACGACCGAGGCGAGCTCGGCGCTGCGCTTGTACGAGGTGCCCGTCATCAGCGAGGTGATCGCGCCGGCGAGGGCGCGGCCGCCGTCGGAGTCGTACGCGTGGCCGGTCGCCATGAGGAGCGCGCCCAGGTTGGCGTAGCCGATGCCCAGCTGGCGGAAGGCACGGGTGTTCTCACCGATCTTCTCGGTGGGGAAGTCCGCGAAGCAGATGGAGATGTCCATCGCGGTAATGACCAGCTCGACGACCTTGGCGAAGCGCTCGGACTCGAAGGACTGGTTGCCCAGGCCGTCGTCCTTGAGGAACTTCATGAGGTTGAGCGAGGCGAGGTTGCACGAGGTGTTGTCCAGGTGCATGTACTCGCTGCACGGGTTCGAGCCGTTGATCCGGCCGGACTCCGGGCAGGTGTGCCACTTGTTGATGGTGTCGTCGTACTGGATGCCCGGGTCGGCGCAGGCCCAGGCCGCCTCGGCCATCTTGCGGAAGAGGGACTTCGCCTCGACCTCTTCGATGACGTCGCCGGTCATGCGGGCGCGCAGGCCGAACTTGCCGCCGGCCTCGACGGCCTTCATGAACTCGTCGTTGACGCGGACGGAGTTGTTGGCGTTCTGGTACTGGACGGACGTGATGTCGTCGCCGCCCAGGTCCATGTCGAAGCCCGCGTCGCGCAGGGCGCGGATCTTCTCCTCCTCCTTCACCTTGGTCTCGATGAAGTTCTCGATGTCGGGGTGGTCGACGTCGAGGATGACCATCTTGGCCGCGCGGCGGGTGGCGCCGCCGGACTTGATGGTTCCGGCGGAGGCGTCGGCGCCGCGCATGAAGGAGACCGGGCCGGAGGCGTTGCCGCCGGAGGACAGCAGTTCCTTGGAGGAGCGGATGCGGGAGAGGTTCAGGCCGGCTCCGGAGCCGCCCTTGAAGATCATTCCCTCTTCCTTGTACCAGTCGAGGATCGACTCCATGGAGTCGTCGACGGCCAGAATGAAGCAGGCGGAGACCTGCTGCGGCTGCGGGGTGCCCACGTTGAACCAGACGGGGCTGTTGAAGCTGAAGATCTGGTGCAGGAGGGCGTACGCCAGCTCGTGCTCGAAGATCTCGGCGTCCGCCGGGGAGGCGAAGTAGCCGTAGTCCTCGCCGGCCTTGCGGTAGGTCTTCACGATCCGGTCGATGAGCTGCTTGAGACCGGTCTCGCGCTGCGGGGTGCCCACCGCGCCGCGGAAGTACTTGCTGGTGACGATGTTGACCGCGTTCACCGACCAGAAGTCGGGGAACTCGACGCCACGCTGCTCGAAGTTGATCGAGCCGTCGCGCCAGTTGGTCATGACGACGTCACGATGCTCCCAGACCACCTCGTCGTACGGGTGCACGCCAGGAGTGGTGTGGATGCGCTCGATACGCAGACCCTTGCTGCCCTTGGCTCCCTTGCTGCGGGAACCTCGTGCCGGGCCGCTCGTCGTCTCGGTCATGCCGCCTCCCATATCGGGCTAAAACGCCCAGAAGTGCCCAGTTCTTCCCAGGGCACGTTGTGTGTCTGATGTCCCGGCAGTCGCGCACAGCGCGTCATCCGTGACAGGTCTTGGTGTGCCGCCGGTCGTCGTACCCGGCAGCCGATCGGCAGGAGGGCCGATCCGGCCGTGCTACTCGGTGGCCGCGGCGGGCACGGGCACCCCGGGGGGTGCGCCGGGCCCGCGTTCCTGGGCATGCGGCCGCTCGTCACGGAGTTCCGTGATGGCGGCCTCGAAGTCCTCCAGCGAGTCGAACGCCCGGTAGACGGACGCGAAGCGCAGGTACGCCACGAGGTCCAGCTCCTGGAGCGGTCCGAGGATGGCCAGACCCACGTCGTGGGTGGTCAGCTCGGCGCTGCCGGTGGCGCGCACCGCCTCCTCGACCCGCTGGCCGAGCTTGGCGAGGGCGTCCTCGGTGACCGGGCGACCCTGGCACGCCTTGCGGACGCCGGAGATCACCTTCGTACGACTGAAGGGCTCGGTGACCCCGCTGCGCTTGACCACCATCAGCGAGGCCGTCTCCACCGTCGTGAAGCGACGGGAACAGTCGGGGCACTGACGGCGCCTGCGGATCGACGTCCCGTCGTCCGTGGTGCGGCTGTCGACCACTCGACTGTCGGGGTGCCTGCAGAAGGGGCAGTGCATGGTTCCAAGGCCTCCTTCGCGACACGACTGAAGAGCTCCGGCGGGCCGCGGAACGGGCCTTCGAAGCGGTACCCAGCATAAACGATGTCCGGGCTCCGCCCGACCGCGAACCACAACTTGTGGGTAGCTGCGGAGATTCAACCACTAGATCTGGTGTTTCACCGGACTTCCAACCCTACGCGCGTGTCGCGGCGAACCAGGGCGCGGGGCGCGACCGGGAGGGTCTGCGGCGGTCGCCCACGAGGGTACGGGACGCGGCGGGCGGTACGGACTTCCGGTGCCCCGGACGGCCCAGCGGAAACCGCGGCGGAGGGTGCGGCGCGAGCGCGCCGAGAGCGCTCGCACGGCCACCGGGCCCTTCGAGCGGCTTTCGACCCGACGAAGGAGGTTACCGTAATGAACCGAATTGCCGTTCGGGGGTACTGCGGGAAAACACCACCGACGCCGCGCCTATACACCCATCCGTACGAATAGTGCAGGCATTCCACAGTTTTTCACTCGAACGTGTGTTTGGCGCAACCTTTCGAAAGCTACTACCGTTGTCCGGTCAGGGAGACCATTCGAGAGGGGCCGACCATGACGACCACCGCAGACAGTGCCACGATCGCCGCCCAGGACCGCTCCCAGGGCCGACTTGAGCCGGTGCATGCCATGAACGACGCAGCCACGAACCCCGACGGCGGCAAGCCCACACGCTCGCTGCCCGGCCGACCTCCCGGGATCAGGGCGGACAGCTCCGGTCTCACGGACCGGCAGCGGCGGGTCATCGAGGTCATCAGGGACTCCGTGCAGCGGCGGGGATATCCGCCGTCCATGCGCGAGATCGGTCAGGCGGTGGGCCTGTCGAGCACCTCCTCCGTGGCCCATCAGCTGATGGCGCTCGAACGCAAGGGCTTCCTGCGCCGGGACCCGCACCGCCCCCGGGCGTACGAGGTGCGCGGCTCCGACCAGCCGAGCACCCAGACCACCGACACCACCGGCAAGCCCGCCGCCTCGTACGTTCCCCTGGTCGGCCGGATCGCGGCCGGCGGGCCGATCCTCGCCGAGGAGTCCGTCGAGGACGTCTTCCCGCTCCCCCGGCAGCTGGTGGGCGACGGCGAGCTGTTCGTCCTCAAGGTGGTCGGCGACTCGATGGTGGAGGCCGCGATCTGCGACGGCGACTGGGTGACGGTACGCCGCCAGCCGGTCGCGGAGAACGGCGACATCGTGGCCGCGATGCTGGACGGCGAGGCCACGGTCAAGCGGTTCAAGCGCGAGGACAACCACATCTGGCTGCTGCCGCACAATGCCGCCTACCAGCCGATCCCCGGCGACGAAGCGACCATCCTCGGCAAGGTCGTCGCGGTACTGCGACGGGTCTGACGCCTCGGGCGACCGTACGGGTGGGGCCCCGGAACCGCGAAGGTTCCGGGGCCCCACCCGTACGTCACTTCTCTCCGGCCCTGGCCGCGGCGTCGATCGCGGCGAGCGAGCGGCGCACCTGGTTGCGGTCGACGGTGTACCAGAAATCGGGCATGGAAGCCTTCAGGTAGCTCCCGTAGCGCGCGGTGGCCAGGCGCTGGTCCAGCACCGCGACCACTCCCTTGTCGCCGGTGGCACGGACGAGACGGCCCGCGCCCTGGGCCATCAGCAGGGCCGCGTGCGTCGCGGCGACCGCCATGAAGCCGTTGCCGCCGTTCTCCTCGACCGCCTTCTGCCGGGCGCTCATCAACGGGTCGTCGGGGCGGGGGAACGGGATCTTGTCCATGACGACGAGCTGACAGCTCGCTCCCGGTACGTCGACGCCCTGCCACAGCGAGAGCGTGCCGAAGAGGCAGGTCTGCGGGTCCGCGGCGAAGTTCTTGATCAGCTCGCCGAGGGTGTCCTCGCCCTGGAGCAGGATCGGCATGTCGAGCCGGCCACGCAGGGCTTCCGCCGCGGTCTGGGCGGCCTTCATCGAGGAGAAGAGGCCGAGGGTGCGCCCGCCCGCGGCCTCGATCAGCTCGGTCAGTTCGTCGAGCATGTCCTCGCGCCCGGCGTCGCGGGTGGGGCGTGCCAGGTGCTTGGCGACGTACAGGATGCCCTGCTTGGGATAGTCGAAGGGCGAGCCGACGTCCAGGCCCTTCCACACCGGCAGGTCCTCGCCCTGCTGCCCCTCGGGGGCCAGGCCCAGCGAGGCGGCGACGCCGTTGAAGTCCCCGCCCAGTTTGAGGGTGGCCGAGGTCAGGACGACGGAGCGCTCGGTGAAGAGCTTCTCGCGCAGCAAACCGGACACGGAGAGCGGGGCGACGCGCAGGGACGCCGTTCCGTAGCGTTCGTTGCGTTCGAACCAGACGACGTCCCATTCGGAGCCGTTGGCGATGCGCTCGGCGACGCCGTGGATGTTCTCGATCATGGCGAGGGCCTGCTTGCGGACGGCGTCCTCGTCGGTGACGGACTTGTCCCGGGTCGAGCCGAGGGCGGACACGACGGTGCGGGAGGCGTCGCGGAGCGCCATCAGCGCGTACCCGAGGTCCTCCGGAATTTCCTCCAGGCGGCCGGGCAGGGAGAGCTCCATCACCCGCTCGAAACTGTCCGAGGCGGTCTGCAGCGCGTCCGCGGCCTTCTCGTTGACGATCTTCGCGGCGCGGCGGACCGCCCGGTTGACCTGGCTCGGAGTGAGCTCGCCGGTGGCGACCCCGGTGACCCTGGAGACCAGCTCGTGCGCCTCGTCGACGATCAGCACGTCGTGCGAGGGGAGCACCGGGGCGCCCTCGATGGCGTCGATGGCGAGCAGCGCGTGGTTGGTGACGACCACGTCGGCCAGCTTCGCCCTCTCGCGCGCCGCCTCCGCGAAGCACTCCGCGCCATAAGCGCACTTGCTGGCGCCCAGGCACTCGCGCGAGGACACGGAGACCTGCGCCCATGCCTTGTCGGAGACGCCGGGGGTGAGGTCGTCCCGGTCGCCCGTCTCGGTCTCGTCGGCCCAGTCGCGCATCCGCAGCAGGTCCTTGCCGAGCTTGCTGCTGGGCGCGTTGGCATCGAACTGCTCCATGGGGTTGAAGAGACCGTCCTCCTCGTCCTGCGGGGCGCCCTCGTGGAGTCGGTGCAGGCACAGGTAGTTGGAGCGTCCCTTGAGCATGGCGAACTGCGGTGTGCGGCGCAGCAGCGGCTTCAGCGCCTCGACCGTGCGCGGCAGGTCGCGCTCCACGAGCTGGCGCTGGAGGGCCAGGGTCGCGGTGGCGACCACGACGCGCTCGCCGTGGGCGAGGGCCGGCACCAGGTAGCCCAGGGACTTTCCGGTGCCGGTGCCCGCCTGGACGAGCAGGTGGGAGTTGTCGTCGACCGCTTCGGCGACGGCCTCGGCCATGGTGACCTGGCCTGGCCGTTCCACGCCGCCGACTGCGGCGACGGCGGCGTGGAGGAGCTCGGGGAGTGAGGGCTTCGTCATAGCCCGACCACCCTACGGTGCGCCACTGACAACGGCCGTCACGGCCGGTGCAGCGGGTTGGGGACAGTGCCGTGCACGGCGGCGTGCGGCCGGTCGGGACGGTCGCGGTACCCGTCGGCGTGCAGCCGGTTGCGGTTGAGGCAGAGCCGCTCCAGCCGGGGGGCCAGCAGGTCGAACATCTCGAAGCGGTCCCTCAGTTCCGGGAAGCGCGCCTGGTACCGCAGGATCTCCGCGCGTACGAGCGACCAGAACGTGTCTTCGGGTACGCCCAGTTGGGACTCGCAGAGCGGAGCGAGGTAGCGGAACACGCCGATGAAGAGCCCGGACTGGATGAACTGGGGGAGGAAGGAGGCGGGCTCCGTGAGCAGGACGCGGCGCACGTCCTCGGGCATGGCCGCGCGTTCCGGCAGGGGTTCGGCGCTGACGTTGACATCGTCGACGAAGTCCTTGATCGCGAGCCGGACCGGTACGTCGTGCGCGTCGTAGACGACGATGGCGTTCTCGCCGTGCGGGGAGAACACGGTGCCGTAGCGGTAGAGGAAGTGCAGCAGGGGCGGCAGCAGCGCTTCGAAGAGGCGGCGCAGCCAGGCGGCCGGGTCCAGGCCGGAGCGGGCGACCAGTTCGGCGGTGAGGGCCCTGCCGCACGGGTCGGTGTGCAGCAGGGCGGCCAGGGTGCGGGCGCGCTCGCCGGGGTCCAGGCGGCGGTCCAGCGGCTCGCGCCAGATCGCGCCGAGGAGTTCCCGGTACTGGTAGGGGACTTCGGGGAGGTGGTCGTAGACGGGGTGTTCGACCGCCACGGAGGCGACCTCGCCGAGCAGGACGACGCGGCACTCCTCCTTGAGGTACGCGTCGGCCTCGTACAGCCCCTGCACCCACGCGGTGACGGCGGGCGCGGCGACGGTGCGCTCGGTGGGCAGGCCGCGCCAGACGAGGGTGTTCAGGACGGACAGCGGCAGCTTGACCGTGTGCCGGTCGGGCCGGCTGACGTTGAGGAAGGTGCGGATGGACTGCTGGGGCAGCCGCAGGTCGCCGTCGGCGGGCAGCGGGACGATCTCACCGCGTGCGACGGCGGGTGCGAAGAGCGGCAGGACCACCTCGTCCCACTGCCAGGGGTGCACGGGCAGGTAGAGGTACGAGGCCGGGTCCAGCCCCCGGTCGCGGAGTGCGGAGTCGAAGCACGCGCGCGTGGCGGCGTCGAGTTCTCCGGCGTACAGCTGCTCGGGGTCGGCGAGGGAGGGGACGCCACGGTAGCGGGCGAGCGCGGTGCTGACGGCGATCCACGGCAGGCGCCCGGGGGCGCGCGCTTCGGGGGCCCACGCGGTGGCGTCCCGGGCGGAGAAGCCGACGCGGCCCTTGTTGAGGACGAGCCAGGGGTGACCCGTCTGATGGCCTTCGAGTTCGGCGTAGCCGAGGTCGGCGAGGCGGGCCGCGGGGAGTGCGGTGTGGTCGAGTCGCGCGTCGGCGGCGAGGGTCGCGGTGAGTTCGCGGACGAGGTGACCGAGGGTGGCGCCGTCGAGGGCGAGGAGTCGCCGGGCCAGGACCAGGAACCGCACGGGGTCGTGGAAGGGACGGCGACCGCCAGCCTCGTCGCGGACCTCGACGGTGTCCGCGGCGACCTGCCAGCTGCCGTAGGAACCGCGGCGGGCGCGGAAGGACAGTATCTCGCCGTTGTCGAGGCCGACCGTGTGGAGGTGTCCCTCCGGGGTGGCCGGGTCGGCCGTGCGAGTCGGCTCGATGATCTCCTCGTACGCGAACTCGCCGAGGGTCTTGGCGAGCAGCCGTCGGCTCGCGCGGTCCCAGGTCGCGGCGGTGAGTTCCGGCGGAACGGCCGCGGCCGGCGCGGAGCCGGGCCGGTCCGGTGCGGGGGTCGCGGCCTGGGCGGGCACGGGCGCGGAGGTGGGGCCGGCGGTGGTGGCGGGGGCAGGGACCGGCTTCGACACGGTGACTCCTCGGGGCGGGACCGATGCGGAACGAGCGGTGTTCTTGGAGCAGCAGGTCGTACGGGGGGTCAGGCGGCGCGGGGGCGGTGCAGGCGGTCGCGCATCAGGAGTGCGGCGCGCTTGTCGGGGAGGTCGACCTCGGCGCAGAGGCGGAACCCGGCCTTGAGGAAGGCGGACACGGACGCGGTGTTGCGCAGGTCCGGCTCGGCGACGACGCGCGCGCAGGACGGCCGGTGGTCGAGGACGAGGTCGCCGACGGCGCGCAGGAGCAGGGTGCCCAGGCCGCGCCCCCGGTCGGCGGCGCTGCCGATCAGGAGGTGGATGCCGGTGTCGTGCGGGCGGGCCGGGTAGTGGCGGGCCAGCGGGTCGAGGTCGGCGCGGTAGATCTCCCAGTAGCTCATGGGGACGCCGTCGAGGAGACCGAGGCAGGGGACGCTGCGCCCGTCGCCGTCGAGTTGGCCGCGCAGGTGGGCGGCGGTGACCTCCTCGGGGCCCGCGAGTTCCCAGAAGGCGGCGACTGCCGGATCGTTCATCCATCCGCTGACGAGGGACAGGTCGTGCTCGGGGCGCACGGGGACGAGCCGGAAGGTGCCGACCGGGGTCGGGGCGGGCCGCCAGTGGGCGACGAAGTCGAGGAGGTCCGCTCCGGCCGGGGTGTTCTCCCTCGCCGGGCGGGACCGGTCTCCCTCGGGAGTCCCGGTTCTGGTTCCCGTTTCGTCCGGGGCTCCGGTTTCGGGTCCGGCCGCGCTGCCGCCTCCGAAGAGGGCGACGAACTCGTCGGGCAGCCGCAGTTCGAGGGTTTCCTCGTTGTCGGAGTTCGCGCAGGGGGCCGCAGCGACCCCCGTGTCGGATCCTGGGGCGGTGTGCGCATCGGTGGGAGGCACGGCGGGCGCTCTCCTCTCAGCAGGGACGGAAAGGGCGACGGGGACGCGAGGGCGGGGTCGGGGACGGGGTCAGCGGGGGCGGAGGGGGTTGGCGATGGTGACGTAGACGGACTGGGTGTCGACCGGGCCGACCAGCTCGTCCAGACCGTGCAGCCGGGTCAGCAGATTGGCCTTGCAGCGCAGCGTCGGCGCTTCCAGGAGCTGGGCGGGCAGGGCCGATCCGAGGCCGGTGGCCTTGCCGAGGAACTGGCGCAGTGCCGCGAGCAGTACGCGTTCGTCGGCGAGGCGCTGTGCGCCGAACGCCCCGATCAGGCCGAGGACGTTGTTGATGCCGAGGTAGTAGGCGAAGCGTTCGTCGGTGACGTCGTCGGCGACGAAGGTGTCGCTGTGGGCGCCGATGCCCGCCAGACGCGCTTCGAGGGCTTCGCGGCGGGACTCGCGGAAGTAGTAGCCCTGGTTGTCTCGGTAGCGGCCGCCGACGGGCCAGCCGTCGCCGTCGAGCAGCACCAGGGTGTTCTGCTGGTGCGCCTCCAGGGCGACGCCGGCCTGCCCGTCGAGCCAGAGCACCGGTCGTACGACCTGGTCGAGGTAGCGCAGGAACCACTCGGCGGACACGGCTCCGGCGGGCCTTCCGGTACGGGCGGCGAGGCGCCCCACCAGGTCGGCGAGCCGGGAGTGCATGCCGTCGCGGCCCGGCCAGGGGCGGGGCGCGGTGAGCCCGGCGACGCAGACGGCGTCGTCGTCGGGGCCGAAGGGGTTGTGCCGCAGCACGACGTCCAGGCCGGGCACGGGAGCGCCCTCGGTGTCGTCGACGGCGAGCCAGGCCGGGTCGCGGACGATGTCGAACCCGGGGTGGGCGGCGTGCCATTCCTCGGCGAGTCCGCCGCGCAGCAGGCGTTGCACCTCGACGCCCCGGTGGAGTTCCTTGCGGAGGTTCTCGCGGCGGGAGTTGGTGATGCGTACGCCCAGTGAGAGCTTGAGCATCGCCGCGGCGCCCGGTCGGTGCACGGTGCGCACCGAAGAGGTGGGGAACCAGCGGTCGCCGTACGGGCCGAGGTCGTGCAGCAGTCCCTCGTCGAGGAGCGCGGCCACGGTCGGCCGCAGGGCCAGCTCGCGCGCCTGCCAGGGGTGGAGGGGCAGCGGCGCCGTGCCCTCGGGAAACCGGAGGCCCGCGGCCATACGGGAGACGAGCACGTCGGCCGCGACGGTGCGGCCTCGCTCGGTCCAGGCGGACTCCTGGGCGAGCACGGACCGGTCGACGGCCATCCAGTGCAGCGGGAAGGATCCCCGCAGCTCCGGTGAGTAGCGGCGTGCTTCCGCTTCCGAAAGGCCCTCACGGCTCTTCGCGGTGGGGTGGGTGGGGTGACCGAGCAGCAGGGACTGCTCGGCGGTGAGGAAGAGGTCGGCGCCGTCGGCGGGCCCGGGGTCGCGGCGGCGTGCGGCGATGAACCCGGCGGTGCGGCGCACCGAGTCGGCGACCCGGCCGACCAGGTCGGCGCCTTCGCCACGGACGGCTCCGCCGCCGTCCGCCTCCCTGCCCAGAAGGGCCGCCAGGGTGACCGCATCGACCGGCGGGGCGTCCCGGGGCCCGCTCTCCAGAACGGTCGGGCCGAAGCGGTGCCAGCCACAGGGTGACCAGTACCGGACGGGTACGAGCAGGGCGGTGCCGCTGTTGCCGAGCGGAAGGCGCAGGGTGTGCCCGGCCGGGCGCGGCAGGTCGTTCTCCCGCACCCAGCAGCGCAGGAGGTTCTCGACGGTGGCGGAGTCCGCCGCACTCTGCGGGTCGGGGTCGTCGAGGGGGTCCGGCCCGGAGCGGTCCCGGCCGGCTTCCGGGGCGTGGTGTTCCCCGCGTGCCGGGGACTTCTGCCGGGGGACGGTCACCGGCTCCGCGTCGACCGCGGGGTCGGTCCTTTCCGCGCTCGTCCCGGCGGGCGCCCCGGCCCGGGGGCCGACGGACTGGACGGCGGGGTCGTCCGGGGGGCTGTCCTCAAAGGTGTCGGGTGCGGGTGTGGGGTTCACGGGGGCTTCCTTGTGAGGTTGTCGTTCCGGTGCCGACCGGCTTCAGCACGTCGTCCCGGTCGGTTCCCGGGTGTACGTGTCCCGGGGGTTCGTTCCCTGGCTGTGCCGGCCCGCGCGGTGGGGGGCGCGCTCGGCGGCCGCCAGTGCGTCGGCGAGCCGGTCCAGGACGGCCTCCGCCTGTTCGTCGGTGAGGGTGAGCGGGGGCAGCAGCCGTACGACGGCGGAGTGCCGTCCGCCGACCTCGACGATCAGGCCGCGGCGCAGGCATTCCTGCTGCACGGCGGCCGCGAGTGCGGGGGAGGCGGGCGCGGGGGCGGGGATGAGGGGCCCGGTGGTGGCGGGCGACGGCGCGGGCACGCGTCCCGGACCGCCCTCCGGGTCGACCAGTTCGACGCCCAGCATGAGGCCCCTCCCCCGTACGTCGCCGATGACCGGATGCGCGGCGGCCAGTTGTCGCAACCGGCCGAGCATGCGTGCCCCGAGCACGCGGGCCCGGTCTGCCAGCGCGTTCTCCCGTACGAACGCGAGGGTGGCCGCACCGGCGGCCATGGCGAGCTGGTTGCCCCGGAAGGTCCCCGCGTGCGCGCCGGGCCGCCAGGCGTCCAGTTCACCGCGGTAGACGATCACGGCCAGCGGAAGGCTGCCGCCGATGGCCTTGGACATGACCATGACGTCGGGCACGATCCCGCTGTGCTCGACCGCCCAGAACGTGCCCGTGCGGCCGACGCCCGTCTGCACCTCGTCGGCGATCAGCGGAATCGACCGGTCGGCGGTGATCTGCCGCATCCGCCGCAGCCAGTCGTCGGGGGCGGGGATCACCCCGCCCTCCCCCTGCACGGGTTCGAGGATCATCCCGGCGGGCTGCGGCACTCCCCCCTTGGGGTCGTCCAGCAGGTTCTCCGTCCACCGGGCGGACAGCTCCGCACCGTGTCCGCCGCCGGTCCCGAAGGGGCAGCGGTAGTCGTAGGGGTAGGGCAGCCGCGTCACCCGTACGTCCGGGGCGCCGCCCGAGGCGTCCATCGCTCCGGCGGTCATCCCGTGGTACGCCCCGGTGAAGGCGAGCAGGCCGCTGCGCCCGGTGGCCGTGCGCACCAGCTTCAACGCGGCCTCGACGGCGTCCGTCCCGGCCGGTCCGCAGAACTGCACCCGCGCGTCGTCGGCGAGGCCGCGCGGGAGCGTCGCGAAGAGCTCCGTGGTGAAGGCGTCCTTCACCGGCGTCGCCAGGTCCAGGACGTGCAGGGGCGCGCCGGAGTCGATGACCTTCTTGATCGCTTCGAGGACCACCGGGTGGTTGTGCCCGAGCGCGAGCGTCCCGGCGCCCGACAGGCAGTCGAGATAGCGCCGCCCGTCCGCTCCCTCGATCGTCAGACCGCGGGCCCGCACGGGGACGACGGGCAACGACCGTGCGTAGGTCCTGGCGGCGGACTCGCGCAGCGACTGCCGTCGCAGGATGCCCTCGTGGGCGACGGTGGGCCGGTCGGCGGCCGGTCCGTCGGCAGGCGGCCGGTCGGCGGGTTCCGCCGACCGGGCAGGTTCGGTCACGGCCACGACTGCTGGTCCTCCCCCTGGTGCATGTGCGTACGGAGGCGTACGGCCCCGCGGGGCCGTACGCCGTCCCGGTGTTCCTCGTACGTACCAACGACAGTGCCCCCGAAGGATCACGGGCAAATCGGAAGATCCTTCCGCCTTCGGAACCGTGGCCCTGCCGTTGGCCGTCCCCCAGGGCACCGGCATAGTGGGGGCCGCACATCCGCCGTACGGTCCCGCACCGCACCGGCCGCACGCGCACCATCGTTCCGCCCGCCCCACCTGTTTCCGTCGCCGCAACTGCCTGACCCGTCACGCTCGAAGTCCCAGGGGGATCAAGACATGCGACCCATACGCCCGAGCCGCCCCGCGCCACGTGGGAGGAGCGCCCGTCGGAGAAGCGCACCCCTGCTGTCCGCCGTCGGCCTCGTCGCTGCGCTCGCCCTGACCGCGACCGCCTGCGGCCCCAGCGAGGACGATGCCGCCGGTACGCCGACGAACGCGGCCACGGATCCCTCGGGCGCGACGGGCGGTTCCGCCGACGGCAAGATCACGATCCCGGACGATCTGAAGGACCGGCTCAAGGAGCACGGGATCGACCTGGACAAGTGGAAGGGCGGCGAGTGGAAGAACTGGAACAAGGACGACTGGCTGCGCGAGGCCGAGGACTTCGTCAATCCGATCATCGCGGGCCTGTGGGACCCGGACCGCATGAAGGAGGCGGAGAAGCCGCCCAAGCAGCCGGTCGCCAATGACATCTCGGGCGACGCCGGTGTCACCGACCCGGTGCCCGCCCGTCTCCCCGCGCGGGCGGCGAAGGCCCCGTACCACTCCACCGCTCCGGAGGCCGGACGGCTCCTGTTCGACTCCCCCGAGGGCTCGATGGCCTGTTCCGCCACGGTCGTCAAGGATCCGCAGCGTCCGGGCAGGTCCAACCTGGTGTGGACGGCCGGCCACTGTGTGCACGCGGGTGCCAAGGGCGGCTGGTTCCGCAACATCGCCTTCGTCCCGTCGTACAACGACCAGGCGAAGCCGGTCTCCAAGACGACCGCGCGCGAGCAGGTCGCCCCGTACGGGGTGTGGTGGGCCAAGGCGGCGCTCACGTCCGACCAGTGGATCGCCCAGGGCGGGCCGACCGGCGGGGCGGGGGCTCCGTACGACTTCGCGGTGCTGAGCGTCACGCCGGAGGGCGCCGGCGGCAAGTCCCTGGAGGAGACGGTCGGATCGGCCCTTGCGGTGGAGTTCAACGCGCCGGCCGTGTCGCAGATCGCCCAGGTGCAGGCCACCGGCTACCCGGCGGCTCCGCCCTTCGACGGCGAGCGCATGTTCCAGTGCGCGGACACGCCGGGACGGCTCGCCATCAAACCCGCGCAGCCGACCATGTACCGGATCGGCTGCACCATGACCGCCGGTTCGTCCGGCGGCGGCTGGGTGGCTCAGGGCGCGGACGGCAAGCCCGCGCTCGTCTCCAACACCTCGATCGGTCCGGTCTCGGCCGGCTGGCTGGCCGGCCCGCGGCTCGGCGCCGAGGCGAAGGCCATCTACGACAGGGCCGGCAAGAAGTAGCGGCAGCGCGCAGGGCCTCCGGAGCACGCGTTCGGAGGCCCTGCCGCGTTCCGCACCCGACCTTGCATCTGACACGCTCATGACACATTCGAAGCACCCGGGGGGAAATCTTCCATGCGCTCCATACGTACGCCACGACCGCTGCCTGCCGTCGTGGGCCTCGCCACGGCCCTCGCGCTCACCGTCACCGCCTGCGGCCCCGCCGAGGACAAGGCCGCCGGCACGCCGTCCGCGCCCGTGCCCGCCACGCCGACGCCCGCCACGGACAAGAGCGGCGCAGACCTCGCGCTTCCCCAGGACCTCGCCGACAAGCTGAAGAAGCACGGCGTCGACCCCGAGGAGTGGCGGAACGGCGCGTGGAAGAACTGGGACCGGGACACCTGGCTGCGGGAGGCCCAGGACTTCGTCAACCCGGTCATCGAGGGCCTGTGGAACCCGGAGCGGATGCGGTCCGCCCAGGACCCCGCGCGGACGATGGCGGCCGGCGACCTGTCCGCCGGCCAGAGCGTCTCCGACCCGGTGCCGCGCCCGGTGCAGGCCGTGCGCGAGAAGACTCCGTACACCAGGCACGGCGCCCCGGTCGGGAAGCTCTTCTTCGACTCCCCCAAGGGCCCCATGGTCTGTTCCGGGACCGTCATCAAGGACGTCAACAACCCGGGGCGGTCCAACCTGGTGTGGACCGCCGGCCACTGCGTGCACGCCGGGGGCGCGGGCGGCTGGTTCCGCAACCTGGTCTTCGCCCCCGCGTACAACAACAACGGCAGGTCCCCGGCCGCGCTGCGCAACGCCCCGGCCCGGGAGCACTACCCGTACGGCGTGTACTGGGCCGACTGGGCGGCGACCTCCGGCGAGTGGATCCGCGGCGGCGGGCCGACCGGCGGCACCGGCGCGGCGCACGACTACGCGGTGCTGCACGTGAAGCCCGAGCGCGGCGGCAAGTCCCTGGAGGAGACGGTCGGCACCGCGATATCGGTGAACTTCGGCGCCCCCGACACCCGCCGGATCGGCGCGATGGGCGCCTGGGGGTACCCGGCGGCTCCCCCGTACGACGGCGTGATCATGCACAAGTGCGTCGACCGGCCTGGCCGCTTCTCGGTCGGCCCGAACACGCCCCCCATGCACCGCATCGGCTGCTCCATGACCGGTGGCTCCTCGGGCGGCGGCTGGTTCGCCAAGAGGCCCGGCGGCGATCTCGCACTGGTGTCCAACACCTCCATCGGCCCCGTCACGCACGGCTGGCTGGCCGGACCGCGGCTGGGCGCGGGCGCACAGCAGCTCTACACGGCGACGAGCAAGAAGTTCAGCCGCCGCTGACGCACCCTGGCGCGCGCCTCCGCGCCTCCGCACGACCGCTCGCCCGCATGACCGCTCACCCGCACGGCCACCGGTCCGCCGCGGCCGCCGGTCCGCCGCGGCAAAGCCGAAGGCCCGCACCTCCGCCGTGGAGATACGGGCCTTCGGCCGTGTCAGGCCGTGGGCGGCACCGACGCGGTCACACGCGTGCGCCTCAGTGCGCGACCGGGGCGAACGTCTCGAACTCCGCGGCCAGTTCCGCGTGCACCCGCGCCTTGAGCAGGGTGCCCTCCTCGGTGTGCTCCTCGGAGATCACCTCGCCCTCGGCGTGCGCCCGCGAGACCAGCGCGCCCTGGATGTACGGCACGAGCGCCTCGATCTCGACCGAGGGGCGCGGCAGTTCGCGGTCGATGAGCTCCAGGAGTTCATCGATGCCCTGACCGGAGCGGGCCGAGACCGCGATGGCGTGCTTCTCGATGCGCAGCAGCCGCTGGAGGACGACCGGGTCGGCCGCGTCCGCCTTGTTGATCACGACGATCTCCGGCACGTCAAGGGCCCCGACGTCCCGGATCACCTCGCGCACGGCGGCCAGCTGCTCCTCCGGCGCCGGGTGCGAGCCGTCCACCACGTGCAGGATGAGGTCGGAGTCGCCGACCTCCTCCATGGTGGAGCGGAACGCCTCGACGATGTGGTGCGGCAGGTGCCGGACGAATCCGACGGTGTCCGCCAGCGTGTAGAGCCGCCCGCTGGGCGTCTCGGCACGGCGCACGGTCGGGTCGAGGGTGGCGAACAGTGCGTTCTCCACCAGCACGCCCGCGCCCGTCAGACGGTTGAGCAGCGAGGACTTGCCGGCGTTGGTGTACCCGGCGATGGCGACCGAGGGCACCTTGTTGCGGCGGCGTTCCTGGCGCTTGAGGTCGCGGCCGGTCTTCATCTCCGCGATCTCCCGGCGCATCTTCGCCATCTTCTCGCGGATCCGCCGCCGGTCGGTCTCGATCTTGGTCTCACCGGGACCACGGGTGGCCATGCCGCCACCGCCGCCGCCACCCATCTGACGGGAGAGCGACTGACCCCAGCCGCGCAGTCGCGGCAGCATGTACTGCATCTGCGCGAGAGCGACCTGCGCCTTGCCCTCCCGGGACTTGGCGTGCTGGGCGAAGATGTCGAGGATCAGCGCGGTCCGGTCGACCACCTTGACCTTGACGACGTCTTCGAGGTGGATGAGCTGGCCGGGGCTGAGTTCACCGTCACAGACCACGGTGTCGGCGCCGGTCTCCAGGACGATGTCCCGCAGTTCCATGGCCTTGCCGGAGCCGATGTACGTCGCGGGGTCCGGCTTGTCCCGCCTCTGTACGACGCCGTCGAGCACCAGGGCTCCGGCCGTCTCCGCGAGCGCGGCGAGTTCCGCGAGCGAGTTGTCCGCGTCCTGGGCGGTCCCCGAGGTCCACACACCGACCAGCACGACGCGCTCCAGGCGCAGCTGCCGGTACTCGACTTCGGTGACGTCCTCAAGTTCGGTGGAGAGGCCCGCGACGCGTCGCAGCGCGGCCCGCTCGGAACGGTCGAACTGCTCGCCGTCCCGCTCTCCGTCGATCTCGTGGCTCCAGGCGACGTCCTCTTCCATCAGGGCATCGGCCCGCAGGCTGTCTGTGATGTTGTCGTTCGTGGAAGGGGAAGAAGTGGAGGGAGTCATTGGATCCTTACGTCGTGGTGAGGTGGAGGTCGGGAAGCCCGGCTCCCCGTGCCCGTACGGGAGGGATCCGAAAACTTCCGTCGACAGTCACAACGCGTGACGGTTGCGGATGATTCCCGAAGGAACTCGAAAACTTTTCCGCCCGGCCGTGCCGTCGACCCGATGATGGTCGCACGGCACGGCCCGGTCGTCACACGGGTTTACCGGCTCCCGCACCGCTTCCGCGACGGTCGCACACCGCGGGTCTCAGCCCTTCCCGGCGCTTGCGACCGCCGCGCTCCGCCAGTCCGGGTGGCCGGGCATCGGCGGCGTCCTCTTCGCGTACAGCCACTGCCGGAAGAAGCCGGACAGGTCGCGTCCCGACACGTCGGAGGCCAACTGCACGAAGTCCTCCGTGGCGGCCACCGAGTCGCGGTGCTCGCTCACCCAGCGCCGCTCGACCTTCTCGAAGGCCGTCGCACCGATCTCCTGGCGCAGGGCGTACAGCACCAGGGCGCTGCCGTCGTACACCACCGGCCGGAAGATGCTGATCTTGTGGCCGGGCTCGGCCTGCCGGGGGGCGGCCGGGGGCCCGCCCGTGCTGCGCCACGCGTCGGACCGGGTGTACGCGTCCTTCATGCGCTGCTCAAGGGGGCGGTGCGCGTCCGCGTACAGCGCCTCGTACCAGGTCGCGTGACCCTCGTTGAGCCACAGATCGGACCAGGAGCGGGGCGAGACGCTGTTGCCGAACCAGTGGTGTGCCAGCTCGTGCACCATGATCGAGTCGACGTACCAGCGCGGGTAGCCGGTGCGGGTGAACAGGGAGCGCTCGAAGAGCGAGAGCGTCTGCGTCTCCAGCGCGAAGCCGGTGCTGGCGTCCGCGACGAGCACTCCGTACGTCTCGAAGGGGTAGCGCCCGATGCGCTCCTCCATCCACCTGAGGTGCTCGGGAGTCTTCTTCAGCCACGGCTCCAGCACCTTGACGTCGGCCGCCGGGACCACGTCCCGCACCGGCAGTCCGTGCGGGCCGGTGCGGCGCAGCACGGCGGACCTCCCGATCGACACCTGGGCGAGTTCGGTGGCCATGGGGTGGCGGGTGCGGTAGGTCCAGGTGGTGGTGTCCGCCGCGTCGCTGCGCCCGTTCGCCCGTCGGGGCGCGGCGGGCAGTCCGTTGGCGACGACCGTGCGGTCCTTGGGCGCGGTCACCCGGAAGGTGAAGTACGCCTTGTCCGACGGGTGGTCGTTGCAGGGGAAGACTCGGTGCGCGGCGTCGGCCTGGTTGGCCATGGCCAGTCCGTCGCCGGTACGCACCCAGCCGCCGTCGGCGGTGTTGCCGACGGGGTTGCTGGTGTGTCTGACGGTGAGGTGCGCGCGCCTGCCCTCCCGCACCTTCTGCGCGGGGGTCACGACCAGGTCCTCGCCGACGGTGGTGAACGTCGCCCGTGCGCCGTTCACCTCGACCGACCGGACGGTGCCGTGCGCGAAGTCGAGGTTGAGGCGCTCCAGGTCGTCCGTGGCGCGCGCCTCGATCTTCGTCACGGCGTCCAGCGGCTTGCTGTTGTCCCCGCTGTAGGTGAGGGCGATGTCGTACGAGAGGACGTCGTAGCCGGGGTTGCCGAGGTACGGGAAGAGCGGGTCGCCGATGCCGAGGGGGGCGGGCGGCGGCAGGACGGCTCCGACGAGGGAGAGGGAGGCGGCGGCCAGCAGGGCGGCCCGCAGGCGCCGGGAGGTGAGCAGCATGGACCACCGCTATCAGCGCGGGCACCCGGCGGTGGGGACGGCGCGCACCGGGCCACCCGAACGAGGGGCGCGCGGACCCGCGCGCCGTGCTCGTGGGCGGCTCAGGCGGTCGCGGGGTGCTGGGCGCGGCTGACGTCGTAGACCCCGGCGACCTCGCGCATGGCGCGCATGAGCGCGGGGAGCCCGGTGGCGTCCGGGAGCTGCAGCGTGTACGTGTGCCGCACCCGCTGTTCCGTGGGCGGCTCGACGGTGGCGGAGACGACTTCGGCGCCGGCCGTGGCGATGGCCTCGGTGAGGTCGGCGAGCAGGTGGGGCCGGCCGAAGGACTCGGCGATCAGCGTGACCCGGCAGTCCGCGGTGTCCTGCCAGTGCACCGCGACCGGTGCGCGCCCCAGGGCCCGCATGCGGGCCACGGCGGCGCAGCCCTCGCGGTGGACGGTGACGACGCCGCCGCGGACGGCGAAGCCGAGTACCCGGTCGGGGGGTACGGGCGTACAGCATCCAGCCATCCGCACGCTCGTGTCCGGCAGGTCGGTGACCGCGTTCTCCGGTGCGGCCCGCAGGGCGCTGTCGCCGCCCGTCGGCGCGCCCGGCGACGTCGGGGCGTCCGGCGGGGTCCCGGGGCTCTGCGCGTCCGCTCCTGCGGCCTTCGGCGGCCCCGCGTCGTGCGCGGTCGAGGGGTCGGCGAGCCAGCTCGCGATGGCGATGCGCGCGGCCGGGGTGCGGGCGTGGTCGAGCCAGTCGGGCGAGGGCCCGGAGGTCGCGTCGTGGGCCAGCAGCAGCTGCACGCTGTCGCCGTCGCGCAGGACGGTGCTGAGGGTGGCCAGGCGGCCGTTGACGCGGGCCCCGATGCAGGCGTGTGCCTCTTCGCCGTGCTGGGCGTACGCGGCGTCCACGCAGCTCGCTCCTGCGGGCAGCCCGAGGGTGCCTCCGTCGGAGCGGAAGACGGTGATCTCGCGGTCCTGGGCGAGGTCGGCGCGCAGCGACGTCCAGAAGGCGTCGGGGTCGGGGGTGGCCTCCTGCCATTCGAGGAGCCGGGAGAGCCAGCCGGGCCGGGTGGGGTCGATCCGCTCGCCGTCCGACGCGGTTTCGGCGGGGTCCGGCTGTGCGTAGGGGTTGCCGAGCGCGACGACGCCCGCTTCCGCCACCTTGTGCATCTGGTGCGTGCGGATGAGCACCTCGGCGACCGCTCCGCCGCCGCTCGCGACGGCGGTGTGCAGCGACTGGTACAGGTTGAACTTGGGCGAGGCGATGAAGTCCTTGAACTCGGAGATCACCGGGGTGAAACAGGTGTGCAGCTCGCCGAGGACGGCATAGCAGTCGGCGTCCTCCGCCACCAGCACGAGCAGCCGGCCGAAGTCCGTGCCGCGCAGTGCGCCCCGCTTGACGGAGACGCGGTGCACGGAGACGGAGTGCCGCGGCCGGACGGCGACCTCGGCGGTGATGCCCGCCTCCTTGAGGACGCCGCGGACGTTCTCCGCGATCGGGGCGAGCGGGTCGCCGTGCGCGGCGTTGTCGTCGATCAGGGTGCGGGTGCGGGCGTACTCCTCGGGCTGGAGGATCGCGAAGACGAGGTCCTCCAGCTCGGTCTTGAGCGACTGCACGCCGAGGCGTTCGGCGAGCGGGATGAGGACGTCGTGGGTGACTTTGGCGATGCGGGCCTGTTTCTCGGGGCGCATCACGCCGAGGGTGCGCATGTTGTGCAGCCGGTCGGCCAGCTTGATGGACATCACGCGTACGTCGTTGCCGGTGGCGACCAGCATCTTGCGGAAGGTCTCGGGCTCGGCGGCGGCTCCGTAGTCGACCTTCTCCAGCTTGGTGACGCCGTCGACCAGGAAACACACCTCGTCGCCGAACTGCTCGCGCACCTGATCGAGGGTCACGTCGGTGTCCTCGACCGTGTCGTGCAGGAGGGACGCGGTCAGGGTGGTGGTCTCGGCGCCCAGCTCGGCCAGGATCAGGGTGACGGCGAGCGGGTGCGTGATGTACGGCTCGCCGCTCTTGCGCATCTGTCCGCGGTGGGACGACTCGGCGAGGACGTAGGCCCGGCTGAGGAGAGAGAGGTCCGCGTCCGGATGGTGGGCGCGGTGGGCCTCGGCCACATGGGCGATCGCGTCGGGGGTGCGGCCGCGGGCGGCGTGACCGAGCAGGGCGGCCCTGCCGAGCCGGCGCAGGTCGATCCTGTGTCGGCCGCGCCTGCGGCTCTGTGCGGCCCGCTGGAGCGCCGCCGGCTGGGCCGGCGGACGGATCTCCGGGGACACACTGTTGGGATTGGTGGCCTCTGCACTCATGGGCACCTCCGGCAGCCTCGACCGGCGGTGGGCGGGTGGTGACTCCCCCTGCCTTCGTCGGGAGTGTCCCGTCCGGGCCGGTGCTTGATGCTACCGAGCCCACCACGCGGTGCTGACCGGGTCCCGCCCGGAGTGAAGCGGATCACCCGTTCGAGCGAAGAACTACGCGCCACGGAATTCGATCGGTCCCAGCCACGAGGGGTCGATGTGCCCCTCGGCGACGATCACCGCCGGGCCGCTCATCCCGATCGCGCCGTCCGGCGTTTCGGTGATCACCAGACGCCCGCCGAGGACGTCGACGGTGTACGTGACGGGGCTCCCCGTGACGGCCGGGTCGTGGCCGTCCCGGCGGGCGGCGGCCACGGCGACGGCGCACGCGCCGGTTCCGCAGGACCGGGTCTCGGCCGCGCCGCGCTCGTGCACGCGCATCGCGACGTGCTGCGGGCCGCGGTCGACGACGAACTCGACGTTCACGCCCTGGGGGTAGGCGGCGGCCGGGCTGAACGCCGGCGGGTCGTACAGGGAGCCGGCGTGCGCCAGGTCCTCGACGAAGGCCACCGCGTGCGGGTTGCCCATGTTGACGTTGCGGGCGGGCCAGGTGCGGTCGCCGACGGAGACGGTGACGTCCGCGCCGGCGAGGACCGCGCGCCCCATCGAGACGGTGACGTCGCCGTTCTTGTGGAGGTGGACGCGCTTGACGCCACCACGGGTGGCGATGTCGAGGTCGCCGGCGTCGGTCAGGCCCGCGTACTGGAGGTAGCGGGCGAAGACCCGTACGCCGTTGCCGCACATCTCGGCCACCGAGCCGTCCGCGTTGCGGTAGTCCATGAACCACTCGGCCCGGTCGGCCATCGCCCGCGCGTCGGGGTGCGCGCAGGACCGTACGACGTGCAGCAGGCCGTCGCCGCCGATGCCGGCCCGGCGGTCGCACAGCCGGGCGACGACGGCCGCGGGCAGGTCGAGGGCGTTGTCCGGGTCGGGAACGATCACGAAGTCGTTCTCGGTGCCGTGGCCCTTGAGGAAGGCGATCGGTGCGGGGGCGGCGGGTGCGGTGGTCACGGGATCCATCGTACGGGCCGGGTACGACAAACGATCTCCGGCCCGGTCGGCGGCTGGACCGTCCGCGGCAGCCGGAGCGGCCTGCTCAGCGGAGCCGGGCGACGCGCCAGACGGCCAGCGCGACGAGCATCACGCACACCACCGCGTAGAGCGCGGCCACCCGCCAGTCCGTGCGTGCGCCGGAGCCCCGGGCGGGCAGGCCGGGCCACGTGTAGCCGACGCGGCGTGCGGCGGTCATCCCCCAGCCCACCGCGCAGCCGCTGATCAACAGACCGAGCATGGCGACGACCGCACCGCCGTCGCCGATCTGGAACGCCAGCGGGAACGCGAACATCAGCGACCCGATGGCGGCGAGCGTCACGATGGGGGCGAGCTGCCAGATCCGCAGCCGGCGCTGCGGACGCAGTTCCACCTCGACCTCGGCCTCGGGTTCCGGCAGTCCGGGGACCTCGGGAACCTCCGGGGCGTCGGGCAGCTCTCCCGGTGTCAGGGACTGGTCTTCGGGCCCGTCAGGACTCAACCGCTCCGGTTCTTCCTGTGCTCTGTCGCGAGGGCCGGCCTCCATCGCCACGCGCCCTCCCACTCGGACTCCAACGGTCGATCGAAGCTCGATGATGGCACGCGCGCGGGCACCGGAATGACGGGCGGGGCGTCCCGATGCCATCACGTGATCAGGCTGTGACCGCTCGTTCGAGCAACGCCAGCGCGAGGTGCGGAAGTTCCGCACGGTGCTCGGCCGCGCCGCTCAGCCAGTGGACCCGGGGATCGCGGCGGAACCAGGAGTCCTGGCGGCGCGCGAACCGCTTCGTGGCGCGCACCGTCTCGGCCCGCGCCGCCTCCTCCGTGCAGTCGCCGGCGAGGGCGCTCAGCACCTGCTGGTACCCCAGCGCACGGGAGGCCGTGAGGCCCTCGCGCAGGCCCTGCGCCTCCAGGGCGCGCACCTCGTCCACCAGCCCCGCTTCCCACATGCGGTCCACCCGCGTGGTGATGCGTTCGTCGAGTTCGGGGCGGGCGACGTCGACGCCGATCTGCACGGTGTCGTAGACCGACCGGTGGGCGGGCAGGTGGGCGGTGAAGGGGCGGCCGGTGATCTCGATCACTTCGAGCGCCCGGACGATGCGGCGGCCGTTGCTGGGGAGGATCGCGCGGCCCGCTCCCGGGTCGGCCGCGGCGAGCCGCAGGTGGAGGGCTCCGGGGCCCTGCTCGGCGAGTTCCGCCTCCAGCCTGGCGCGGACCTCGGGGTCGGTGCCGGGGAACTCCATGACGTCGATGGCGCCCTTGACGTACAGCCCCGAGCCGCCGACGAGGACCGGGGTGCGTCCCGCGGCGAGCAGCCGGTCGATCTCCTTGCGGGCGAGCCGCTGGTACTCGGCGACGTTCGCGGTGACGGTGACGTCCCAGATGTCGAGGAGGTGGTGCGGGACCCCGCCGCGCTCCCTGGGCGTCAGCTTGGCGGTGCCGATGTCCATCCCCCGGTAGAGCTGCATGGAGTCGGCGTTGACGACCTCGCCGCCGAAATGCCGGGCGAGGGCGACGCCCAGATCGGACTTCCCGGCCGCGGTGGGACCGACGACGGCGATGACCCGCGGTGCGGGAGCTGCAGTTCTCACCGGCCAAGTCTCGCAAACCCACGGCGCTTCCCCGAACGAGCGACGTGACGAGGCGCGTGCGGGGTCGTTCCTGTTGCGAGGTTCCGCGCGCCGGTTCTCGGACCGGCGTCTCCGGGCGGCGCAATGGGACGCACCGGACGGCGCGGCATTTCGCCCACACGAGTACGGTATGGAGTGGTAATGGATATTTTTGCGATGTTTCGCCGCAAGCCGAAGGAATCCGCCGAGGCGCCGACCGGCGAGGAGCAGACCCCCGCTCCGGACGCCGACGCCACCGCGGAACCCGTGACCGCCGAGCCGAAGACCGCCGAAGCCGACGACGAGGCCGACGCGAAGGCCGCCACGGAGACGGCCGCGTCCTCCGAGCCCGCCGCCACGGAGGACGCGGAGATCCCCGGGCAGCCGTCCGCGGCGAAGGCAGCGGACAATGAGGTGGGCGAAACCGCCCGCACCTAGGTTGCGGTCCCGTGGGACCGGAACCCAGGAGTCCCCCGAGGGAAGGTGCCCCATGGGCTTTCTGGACAATGTGAAGGCCAAGCTGGCCCCGGCGAAGGAAAAGGCCGCGGACCTCGCGCAACAGCACGGGGGCAAGATCGAGCAGGGCCTCGACAAGGCCGCTCGGGCCGTCGATTCCAAGACCAAGGGCAAGTACAGCAACCAGATCCAGACGGGAACGGGCAAGGCCAAGGACGCCTTGGACCGCCTCTCCACGAAGGACGACGGCGGCACTCCGCCGCCGCCGCCGAAGTCCTCCTGACGGGCTGACAGGCGGGTACGGGAACGGCCGCGGAACCTCTTCGGTTCCGCGGCCGTTCCCGTACCCGGGGGCCGCCTGCGCCCCGAGGTTTCCGCGAGGCAGCCGTGGGCCGCCTCCGGCGAGTCACCGGCCCCGTCCTCACGTCCAGGCGGCGACGAAGTACCCCACTCCGTACGGAGCGCCCTCGTACAGCAGCTGCCCGGCCATGCCCGCCCCGTCCGCGGCGCCCGCGAGCACCTGCCAGGGGGCGCGGCCCGCGGCCTTGAGGCCGTACGCGAGTTCCTCGTCCAGCGCGAGCAGGGCGGCGGTGTCGGCGGCGCCCAGCGCGCGGGCCGCTTCGGCGTCGAAGCCCGCGGCGCGTTCGTCGAGGTAGCCGGGCGCCTTCAGGGTGCGGCAGGCGCTGCCGTCGCCCATCACCAGGAGGGCCACCCGGTCCGCCCGTCCGGCCAGCTCCCGGCCGGTTTCGGCACAGCGGGCGGCCGGCAGGTCCTCGCCCACGCCGAGCCCCTCCAGGGGCCCGGACCAGCCCGTACGGCCGAGGAGCCAGGCAGCCAGCGACAAGGACGGCGGAAGGGCGCCTTCCGAGGCCGCTTCGCCGTTGCCGAGCCGCACCTGGAGGTCCACGCCGAATCCGCGGAAGTCCCCCCGCGAACCCTGCGGGTGCGGCCCTCGGCCCTCGGGCCCGGCCGGTCCGACCACCACGAGCAGGTCGGGCCGGGCCGCGGCGAGCACTCCCAGCGCGTCCGCGCAGGCGCGGCGCGCGACGTCGAGCTCCGGCGCGGCGCCGGCGGCGACCTCGGGTACGAGCAGCGGCGGGCAGGGGCATACGGCGGCGGCTACGAGCATGTCCGGCAGCCTAACGCGGTGGGCGGGCGCCCCCGCCGGGCCGTCGGCCGCATACCGGCGGGGAGGCCGTGGCGACACGAGCGGCCCCGGCGACTTCCCCCACCCGTACGGTCAGTTGACGGCGCAGCCGCCCGTGGCGGCGGGCAGCGGCTCCGGCACGCCGATCTTCGGCAGGCCCAGCAGGACGCCGGGACCCTGCTGCGGCTGGGCGTTGCGCTTCTCCCAGGCGTCGCCGGCCCGGGTGCGGCGCACCGCCGTGGTCTCGCCCTCGGCGAGCAGGTGGTGCGGGGCGGCGTAGGTGATCCCGACGGTCACCACGTCACCGGGACGCACCTCCTGCGAGGGCTTCGTGAAGTGGACGAGCCGGTTGTCGGGGGCGCGGCCGGAGAGCCTCAGGGTCGCTCCGTCCTTGCGGCCCTCGCCCTCGGCGACCATGACCTCCAGGGTGCGCCCGACCTGCTTCTTGTTCTCCTCCCAGGAGATCTCCTCCTGGAGGGCGACCAGGCGCATGTAGCGCTCCTGGACGACCTCCTTGGGGATCTGGTTGTCCATGGTGGCCGCGGGCGTGCCGGGGCGGATGGAGTACTGGAAGGTGAAGGCGTTGGCGAAGCGGGCCTCGCGGACCGTGTGCATCGTCTGCTCGAAGTCCTCCTCGGTCTCGCCGGGGAAGCCCACGATGATGTCGGTGGAGATGGCGGCGTCGGGCATCGCGGCGCGCACCTTGTCCAGGATGCCGAGGAAGCGCTCCTGCCGGTAGGAGCGGCGCATCGACTTCAGGATCGCGTCGGAGCCGGACTGGAGCGGCATGTGCAGCTGCGGCATCACGTTCGGCGTCTCGGCCATCGCGGCGATCACGTCGTCGGTGAAGTCGCGCGGGTGCGGCGAGGTGAAGCGGACCCGCTCCAGTCCCTCGATCGTCCCGCAGGCGCGCAGCAGCTTGCTGAACGCCTCGCGGTCGCCGATGTCGGAGCCGTACGCGTTGACGTTCTGGCCGAGCAGGGTGATCTCGGAGACGCCCTCGGCGACCAGGGCCTCGATCTCGGCGAGGATGTCGCCGGTCCTGCGGTCCTTCTCCTTGCCGCGCAGCGCGGGCACGATGCAGAAGGTGCAGGTGTTGTTGCAGCCGACGGAGATGGAGACCCACGCGGCGTAGGCGCTCTCGCGGCGCGTGGGCAGCGTCGAGGGGAACGCCTCCAGCGACTCGGCGATCTCGACCTGTGCCTCTTCCTGGATGCGGGCGCGCTCCAGCAGCACGGGCAGCTTGCCGATGTTGTGCGTGCCGAAGACGACGTCGACCCAGGGGGCCCGCTTGGTGATGGTGTCGCGGTCCTTCTGTGCCAGACAGCCGCCCACGGCGATCTGCATGCCGGGCCGCTTCGTCTTCATCGGCGCGAGCCGTCCGAGGTTGCCGTACAGCTTGTTGTCGGCGTTCTCCCGGACCGCGCAGGTGTTGAAGACGACGACGTCGGCGTCACCGTCGGCCCCTTCGGGTGCGCGGACGTATCCCGCGCCCTCCAGGAGGCCCGACAGGCGCTCGGAGTCGTGGACGTTCATCTGGCACCCGTAGGTGCGCACCTCGTATGTCTTCTCGCTCATCTCGCCCACCAGGGTACGGGGCGGCCGGCCGCCGGGGCGTCGCGCGGTCCTCCGCTCTGGTCGGCGGGGGCGGTGAGCTGGCAGGATCACCGTCATGCCTGCCCTCCTGCGCCGCATCGGACGCCGTCGTGCCCTCCAGGGGGCAGTGGCCCTGCTGGCGGTGGGCGGACTGCTGCTGTGGTGGCTGCTGCCGTCGGGGCCGCCGACGCCCAAGGGGGCGATCACCTTCAGCACGGGGGTGCCGACCGGGGTGTACCAGCGCTACGGCGCCCTGCTCGAAGAGGCGCTGCGGCAGGACATGCCCGAACTGGGGGTGACGCTGCGCACCAGCGAGGGTTCGCAGGAGAACCTGGCCCGGGTCGTGTCCGGGGAGGCCGACTTCACGGTGGCCACCGCCGACGCCGTCGCGACGTACCAACGGCACGGGCGGCCGGGTGCGGAGCGGCTGCGCGGATGCGCCCGGTTGTACGACGACTACGTGCAGCTGGTGGTGCCCGAGGGCTCGAAGGTACGCTCCGTGGCCGACCTGCGGGGCCGCAAGGTCGCCGTGGGGCAGGCAGGCTCCGGGGTGCGCTTGGTGTCGAACCGGCTGCTGGAGGCCGCCGGGCTCGACCCCGAGCGGGACGTGGAGCCGGTGTCGATCGGGATCGACACGATGCCGGGGCGGCTGGAGTCGGGCGCCATCGACGCCTTCTTCTGGTCGGGCGGACTGCCGACCAGCGCAGTGCGGGATCTGTCGGAGCGCATGCCGGTACGGCTGGTTCCGCTCGGCCCGGAGCTGGTGGAGGCCTTGCAGAGTCCGGACGACACGGCGCGCTACTACCGGTCGGCGGTGATGCCGCCCGACGCCTACGCCAAGGTGCGCAACCAGGAGGCCGTGCCGACGATCGCGGTGGCGAACCTGCTGGTGACCCGGGACAGCACCGACTCTGAGCTGACGAAGCGCTTCACCGGGACGGTGATCGGGAGCCGGGACCGGATCGGCCGGCAGGTGCACGCGGCGCAGCTGGTCGATCTGCGGACGGCGATCTACACCGACCCGCTGCCGCTGCACGAGGGCGCGGCGCGCTACTACCGGTCGGCCAAGCCCTAGTAGTCGGCACCGGCCGCCCCGGGCCCCCGGGCCGTCCGGGCCGTCCGGGCCGTCCGGGCCGTCCGGGCCGTCCGGTCGTCCCTGTCCTCGTCCTCAGGGTGCCGTTCGCGGGACGGAGACCGTCACGCGCAGTCCGTGGGGTTCGTTCGCCTCGTACCGGATCGTGCCCCGGCCCGCGAGGAGCAGGGCGCGGGAGATGGACAGGCCGAGACCGGAGCCCTTGATGTTCTGGTGGCGGCTGCTGCGCCAGAACCGGTCCCCGACCCGGGTGAGTTCGTCCTCGGTGAGGCCGGGGCCGCCGTCGGCGACCACGACGGTGCAGGTGTCGCCGTCGGTGGCGACCTCGACGGTGACCCGTTCCCCGGCGGGCGTGAACTTGACCGCGTTGTCGATCACCGCGTCCAGGACACTGGAGAGCGCCACCGGGTCCGCCCAGGCGGTGACCGCTTCGGGCCCGCTGCGCCGCAGGCGTACGCCCTTGTCGTCGGCGAGCGGGGACCAGGCCGCGACCCGTTCGGTGGCCAGTTCACCGAGGTCGGTCAACTGGAGGTCGGCGGGCGCGTGTTCGGCCTGCGCCAGGTCCAGGAGGTCGTCGAGGACGCGGGCGAGGCGCTTGCCCTCGGTCCGTACGGAGGCGATCTCCTCGTTGCCCTCGGGGAGTTCGAGGGCCAGGAGCTCGATGCGCAGGAGGAGCGCGGAGAGCGGATTGCGCAGCTGGTGTGAGGCGTCGGCGACGAAGGCGCGCTGCTGCTCCAGGACGTCCTCGACGTTGTCGGCCATCTCGTTGAACGAGCGCGCCAGGCGCCGCAGTTCGGGAGGGCCGCCGGAGGGCGCGACCCGGGAGTTCATCCGGCCGGTCGCGATGCCGTGGGTGGCCGCGTCCAGCACGCGCACGGGGCGCAGCACCCAACCGGTCAGCCGGTACGCGGCGCCGATCGCCACGAAGAGCGCGGCGAACTCGCCGGCCGCGATGAGCAGCCAGTCGTGCAGGATGCGCGTACGCAGTTGTCCGGTGGGCGAGTCGGTGACCACCACGGCGATCACGTCGCCGTCCCGTACGACCGGCGAGGCCACCACGAGGGTGTGTTTCTGCCAGGGCCAGACCTGCGGCGGGTCGTGGCTGCGGCGCCCGGCGAGGGCCTCCTGGAACGCATCCTTGCCGGGTTCGCCCGCCTCCTCGACGGTCCAGTGGCCCGGGGCGGCGGCCATCGCTCCGCCGTCGCGGTAGAAGACGCCGACCTGGATCCCGTAGACCTCGTGGTAGCGGGTGAGTTCGGCCATCAGGGTGTCACGGCGCTCGTTCCTGGCGGCGGTGCGCTCGGTGACGAACTGGGCGAGGGCGGCGAAGCGCGCGGTGTCGTCGATCCGGTCGACGACCACGTGCTGCTGCTGCCCGGCGGCTTCCCGTACGGCGAGCGGGAAGCCGAAGGCGATCAGCATGCCCGAGAGCAGGATGAGGAGGAGCGGAAGGAGGCGGGTGCGCACGGAGAGTCGTTACGGGGCCTGGGCGGCACCGGGGGCGCCCGGCGGGTGCACCGCGTCGGGGGCGCCCGGCGGGGGGCTCACCGCGTCGGGGACGGCCGGTGCGGCCGGGCTCCGCGTGGCGTGCGGGGCGCCGGCGTTCGGGGAGACCAGCCGGTAGCCGACGCCACGCACCGTTTCGATCAGTGCGGGCATGCGCAGCTTGGAACGCAGCGACGCCACATGGACCTCCAGGGTGCGCCCCGTCCCCTCCCAGCTCGTGCGCCACACCTCGCTGATGATCTGCTCCCGCCGGAAGACGACTCCCGGTCGCTGCGCGAGCAGGGCGAGCAGGTCGAACTCCTTGCGGGTGAGCGGAACGGCCGTACCGTCGACGCTGACACGGCGGGTGGACAGCTCGATGCACACCGGACCGAGCCGTACACCGGCGTCCCCCGGAGCGGACGGCGTCTCGCCGGTCACCGTGCGCCTGCTCACCGCGTGGATCCGGGCGAGCAGCTCGCCCGTGTCGTACGGCTTGGTGACGTAGTCGTCGGCGCCGAGGTTCAGGCCGTGGATGCGGGAGCGGACGTCGGCGCGGGCGGTCACCATGATCACCGGGGTGCTGGTGCGCTTGCGGATCTTGCCGCAGACCTCGTACCCGTCCTGGTCGGGGAGGCCGAGATCGAGCAGGACCACCCCGAAGGGCTCCTGGCCGAGGGGCGCCCGGTCGTCGGGGAGGAACGCCTGGAGGGCCTCCTCGCCGTTGCGTGCGTGGACCACCTGGAAGCCGTGCCGGGCGAGGACGGCGGACAGGGCGGCGGCGACGTGGTTGTCGTCCTCGACGAGCAGCAGTCTCATCACCCCTCCCTTCCGCGTCGCTGATGTCGCTGTGTCGCTGGTGTCGAGTCTCCGGCCTTTGTGGCCCCAGGGCATCCACGCCGATCCGGACACTCTCCGTCAAGACCCTTCTCATCACGGCCTTGTTCCGTTATGGAGCCGGTATCCCCGCCGGGTGCCCCGTTCACGCAGAGTGTCCGGTTGAGGCCGGATCGTTATGCTCAATTTCCCCTCAGATGTACTGACGCTGGTAGCGCTGGGTGACTAAGGTCCTCCCAACCGAGGAGGACGGAGCAAAAGCCGATGAGCGGAGTTTCAGTGACCAAGGGCGCCGAGGACGCGGTACCCGCGTCGACGGACCTGGTGGTCCTGAGCAACGTCAACAAGCACTTCGGCGCGCTGCATGTGCTCCAGGACATCGACCTGACCATCGCCCGTGGCGAGGTCGTCGTCGTCATCGGACCCTCCGGGTCCGGGAAGTCCACGCTGTGCCGCACGATCAACCGCCTGGAGACGATCGACTCCGGGGACATTCGCATCGACGGGAAGCCGCTGCCTCAGGAGGGCAAGGAGTTGGCGCGGTTGCGCGCCGACGTCGGCATGGTCTTCCAGTCGTTCAACCTCTTCGCCCACAAGACGATCCTGGAGAACGTCACGCTGGGCCAGGTCAAGGTCCGCAAGATGGACAAGAAGACCGCGGAGGAGAAGGCGCGCGCCCTGCTGGACCGGGTGGGCGTCGGCGCGCAGGCGGACAAGTACCCGGCACAGCTCTCCGGCGGTCAGCAGCAACGTGTGGCCATCGCACGGGCACTGGCCATGGAACCGAAGGTCATGCTCTTCGACGAGCCCACGTCGGCGCTCGACCCGGAGATGATCAACGAGGTTCTGGAGGTCATGCAGCAGCTGGCCCGCGACGGAATGACCATGGTGGTCGTCACCCACGAGATGGGCTTCGCGCGTTCGGCGGCGAACCGGGTCGTCTTCATGGCGGACGGCAAGATCGTCGAAGAGGCCACGCCGGATCAGTTCTTCAGCAACCCTCGTAGCGATCGGGCCAAGGACTTCCTTTCGAAGATCCTTCACCACTGACGAATGCCGTTCGCACGACGACGGTTGTCGGGCAGGATCCGGCCCTGGGGCCACGAAGGCCCCGACGACCGAAGCACCACCTACGCGCTCTCATCGACGTAAGGGATGTTCACCATGAAGCTCCGCAGGATCAGCACCGCCGTCGCCGCAGCCGCGACCCTCGCTCTCGTCGCCACGGGCTGTGGCGGGGGTGGCGACAAGGGCAAGGACGGCGACAAGATCGTCATCGGGATCAAGTTCGACCAGCCGGGCGTGGGCCTGAAGACGCAGGACGGCAAGTACACCGGCTTCGACGTCGACGTGGCCACGTACGTCGCCAAGGAGCTGGGCTATTCCGCCGACAAGATCGAGTGGAAGCAGACCCCCAGCGCCGAGCGCGAGAACATGATCAGCAATGGTGACGTGAAGTTCATCGTCGCCAGCTACTCGATCAACGACAAGCGCAAGGCGAAGGTCGACTTCGCGGGGCCGTACTTCGTGGCGCACCAGGACCTGCTGGTCCGTGCCAACGACTCGTCCATCACCAAGGCCGAGGACCTCAACGCCAAGAAGCTCTGCTCGGTCACCGGTTCCACGTCTGCGCAGAACGTCAAGGAGAAGCTCGCCCCCAAGGCGAACCTCCAGACGCTCGGCGGCTACTCGGAGTGCCTCAACGGCTTGGAGAACAAGGCCGTTGACGCACTGACCACCGACGACTCCATCCTGGCCGGCTTCGCCGCGCAGAAGGAGCACCAGGGCAAGTTCAAGCTGGTCGGCCTCAAGCTCAGCGACGAGAACTACGGCATCGGGCTCAAGAAGGGCGACAAGGACCTTCAGGGCAAGATCAACAAGGCGCTCGAAAAGATGAAGTCCGACGGTTCCTGGGAGAAGGCCGTGAAGGCCAACTTCGGCCCCGCCAACTACAAGTACGACCCGGCGCCGGCCATCACCGAAAAGGGCTGAGCCAGCAGTGACTGACGCGCCGCCGGCCCCGGTCGGCGGCGCGCACCACGATCCAACAAGGAGAGATCGCGGGGCATCGTGTTCGACTTTCTTACTTCCGGGCGGTACGACCTGCTCGGTGCCTTCTGGGTGACCGTTCAGCTCACCCTCTACTCGGCAGTCGGCTCCCTGATCTGGGGAACCGTGCTGGCCGGGATGCGGGTCAGTCCCGTGCCGCTCCTGCGGGCCTTCGGCACCGGCTACGTGAACGTGGTCCGTAACACGCCATTGACGATCATCATCGTCGGCGCCCTTCTCGGCCTCAGTCAGACGCTCCAAATCAATCTCGGCGCGAGCAGCTTCGACGACATCGGTTTCCGCCTGGCCGTGCTCGGCATGGTCGTGTACACCGGGACGTTCGTCTGCGAGGCCCTGCGCTCCGGCATCAACACTGTTCCGGTCGGCCAGGCCGAGGCGGCTCGCGCACTGGGGCTCAATTTCTCCCAGGTGCTGACCCTGATCGTCCTCCCTCAGGCGTTCCGTTCGGTCGTCGCCCCACTGGCGAACGTGCTGATCGCACTGACGAAGAACACCACGGTGGCAGCGGCGATCGGAGTCGCCGAAGCCTCGTGGCTGATGAAGAACATGATCGAGAACGAAGCCGACGCGCTCTTCGCCGTCTTCGGTGTCGTCGCCCTGGGATTCATCGTTCTCACCCTGCCCACCGGACTGTTGCTCGGCTGGGTGTCCAAGCGAGTGGCGGTCAAGCGATGACTTCAGTCCTTTATGACGCACCCGGGCCCGGTGCCAAACGGCGCAACGTCATCTACACGGTCGTCTTCCTCGCGGTCTTCGCACTGGCCGCGTGGTGGGTGCTGGGCATCATGGCGGAAAAGAAGCAGCTGGACGCGGAGAAGTGGAGTCCATTCGTCACGGACTCCCGGGTATGGACCACGTTCCTGCTGCCGGGTCTCGCGGAAACGCTGAAGGCCGCTGCGCTCTCCCTGGTGATCGCGCTGCCGCTGGGTGCGATCCTCGGCATCGGCCGACTCTCCGACCACGCCTGGGTCCGCGTTCCGGTCGGTGTGGTGGTCGAGTTCTTCCGGTCGATCCCCGTGCTGATCATGATGGTGTTCGCCAGTGCGCTGTTCGTCCAGTTCACCACCGTCGACTCCGAGCTCCGTCCTCTGTACTCGGTAGTGACGGGCCTGGTTCTCTACAACGCTTCGGTCATCGCCGAAATCGTTCGGTCGGGCATCGAGTCCCTGCCCACCGGTCAGACGGACGCGGCGAAGGCCATCGGCATGCGCAAGGGCCAGATGATGCTCTTCGTACTGCTGCCGCAGGCCGTCACCGCCATGTTGCCCGCCCTGGTCAGCCAGCTGGTCGTCATCGTCAAGGACACCGCGCTGGGCGGTGCCCTCCTCGGATTCGGCGAACTGTTGTTCCAGGTGCGGCCGATCACGGCGAACTACGGTGCCAATACCATCGCCACCCTCACGGTGGTCGCCCTGATCTTCATCCTCATCAACTTCGCCCTGACCAGCTTCGCTGGCTGGCTCGAAGGGCGACTGCGCAAGGGGAAGAAGAGCACCGGTGCCATGGTCGACAGGTCGACGATGGACGCCGGCGTCCTCTGACTCCCCGGCACGCCGACTCGCCCGGAAACTCCGGTGGTTCACGCGACGTACGATGTCGCGTGAACCACCGGAGTTTCGCGTTCCCCCTCCGGCACGGCCCCCTTCCCGGACCGCCCCGGCGTACCCGTACGACCCCCGGCGCGCAATCTGCCGCAGGTAGGCCCACGACCCCTGCCTCCGTCACTTGACGCAAGCACCCGCAGTGGGTTGCATACGTTCTGTGATCGAGCACCGTGTTTCCACTACCGCTTGTGCGGTTTGTCGTGCAGCTTTCCGCTTGTTCGTACGGGGCGGAGGGGCCGCGTCGTGGACCCGGTGATCGTCGTCGGCGCCGGGCCGGTCGGGCTCGCGCTCGCCCTGTCCCTCGCCGCACAGCATGTGCCTTCTGTCGTCCTCGACGAGGGCGACGGCACGGTGGAACCGCGCACCGCCAGGACCGTCGTGCTGCGGCCGGACACCGCAGCGCTGGTCGAGCGGCTCGGTTGCGTCGATGCCCGGGACGAGGGGGCGCATTGGTCCGGATGGCGGTCGATGCGACGCAAGCAGATCGTCACCGAACTCACGCTCGGTGACGACGTGGAGTTCCCCGGCGACGGATTCCCGGACAGCGGGTACCTGTCTCCCCTGCACGTCCCGCAGCACACGCTCACCCGGGGCCTGTACGACGCCGCCACCGCCCACCCCCTCGTCGAACTCGTCACCAAGGCCCGCGTCGACACGATCGAGCAGGACGGCAAGGGCGTCACCGTCCACACCCGGGGCCCCGGCTACCTGTACTGGCGCGGCAGTTACCTGGTCGGCTGCGACGGCGCCCGCTCCACCATCCGCAAGCTCTGCGGCATCCGCTTCGCCGGCCGCACGGCGGTCGAACGGCACGCCGTCGCCGCGCTGCGCACCGAACTCCCGTGGCCCGAGACTGCCGTGATGCACCGTCAGCTCCCGTGGCGCGGCGGCGGGCCCGAGGTCACGGCCCGCCCCCTCCCCGGCGGCGTGTGGCGGCTGGACTGGCTGCTGCCGCCGCGCGGCGACCTGGTGACCCCCGATGCCCTCATCACGCGCATCCGCGACACCCTCGCCGGGTGGTGCGGCGAGACACCTCCGTACGAGCTCATCGACACCGGCGTGTACACGCTGCATCACCGTCTCGCCCAGCGGTGGCGCGAAGGACGTTCGTTCCTCGCCGGTGACGCCGCCCACCTGTTGGGCGCGCTCGGCACCCAGGGCGTCGACGAGGGCCTGCGAGACGTCGAGAACCTCGCGTGGAAGCTCGCGCACGCCCTGCACCACGACGCCTCCGACATCCTGCTCGACAGCTACGAGCAGGAGCGGCGCACCGCCGTCGCCGCCCGGCTGCGCGCCGCCGACCAGGCACTTCCGATACTGCGCGGCGGCGGCGGGCTGCGCGCGGTGCTGCCGGGAGCGGCCAGGAGCCACGACGGAATGCTGGCGGACGGGCACCTGGGCGGCGGCGCGCTGGGCGCTCTGCCCGTGTACCGGCACTCCCCGTTGGCCGCCCCGCCGCGCGGGGATGCGGACGCGTCCGTCGCCACCGAGCCCGGCGCACCCGTGGAGGACGTGCGCGTCACCGCGCCCGACGGCACCGCCGTGCAGCTCCGGGACCGGCTGGGGCAGGCCCACTTGCTGGTGGTGCTGGTCGCGCCGGGCACCGGGGTGTGGGACCGGCGGCACTGGATGACGGCGGGGGTGATGCCGCGGCTGGCGACGGCGGTCACCGCCCTGCCCGTACCGGCGGAGCTGCTCGTCGCGGAGGGCTATCCCGGGGCCACGGCGCACACCGTGCTGCTCGTACGCCCGGACGGGCACCTCGTCGCGGCCTTCGACGGGGTGCGTCCGGCGGAGCTGTACGCGGCGGCGGACGCGGCGCGCGGCGGCGCACCCGAAGATCCGGAGGCGCCGGAGGCGCAGGAGGCGCAGGCGTCGCAGGAGGACGTCTCCGTGGTCACCGTGCCCACCGATCGGACCGCGGACATCAATTGACCGGCCCAGGCGCACGTGGTGTACTCCGGAGCATGAGCGACACCGATGTGTGCCTGTGGCGGAGGGTCCATATGGACCTGGTCCGCTACGCGGGCTGCGTCTGTCGCCCGTTCTGCTGAATTCGCCCCTTCCTCCGCGTGCGGTGTCCCGCCCTCCGCCTCTTCGGGCTCTGCTTTTCCAGTGAGCTCAGCTTCGAGGCCGCGGCACGCGTGCGCGTTCGCGAACCTCTCAGGACGGTCTTTCCCGTGACGCTCCCGGTACCCGTGTCCCTTGCCGAACCCGTGCACCCCCCTGCGCGCGCCCTGACGGCCGCGCCGACCCCGGCCCACCTCCTCGCCTTCGTACGGCGGATCGCCGCCGACACCGTGCTCGTCGGCTCCCTCCCACTCGATCCGCAGGGGCGCACCTGGGTGCGTCTCGACGGGCCGGCCGGCAGCGAGGCCTGGCTCATCGGCTGGCCACCCGGGGCGGGTACGGGGTGGCACGACCACGGCGGTTCGCACGGCGCGTTCGCCACGGCGGCAGGTGCGCTGACCGAACAGTCGCTCGCCGCCCGGCTTCCCACCGAGGGGTGGGAGACATGGGAACTGGCCCAAGGGGTGGACAGGGAGAGGGAGCTGACGGCCGGTCGCGGACGGTCCTTCGGCGAGCACCACGTGCACCAGGTACTCAACGAGTCCCAGAGCACACACGCGATCTCGGTGCACGCCTACCATCCGCCGCTGCCGCTGATGCGGCGGTACAGCCGTACGGGCGGAGTACTGCGGCTGGAGCAGGTCGAGCACCCGGAGGAGTGGCAGTGAGCAGTGGGGAAGAACATCATATTCCGGTAGGAATCGATGAGTTGTTGGAGCGGGTACGCGCCGGTCTGGTGCGGGTGGGGCCGCAGGAGGCGTACGAGGCGGCTGCCTCGGGCGCTCTGCTGGTGGACATCCGGTACGCGGCGCTGCGCGAGCGGGACGGGGTGATCCCGGGCGCCCTGGTCGTCGAGCGCAACGAACTGGAGTGGCGACTCGACCCGCAGGGCACCCATCGGGTGGCCGAAGCGACGGGACACGACGTACGGATCGTGGTGCTCTGCAACGAGGGGTACGCGTCGAGCCTCGCGGCAGCCTCCCTGCACCGACTCGGTCTGCACCGGGCCACAGACCTGACCGGCGGCTTCCAGGCGTGGCGGGCTGCGGGGCTACCGGTCACAGAGGCACGGGGCGGGGCCTAGACATCTGCGGGACATGCACCGCCGGGGGGCCGCGAGACGGACGCCGGGGCCTGGGAGCCAGGTCCGGCGTCGAAGGCACGCCCGAAGCGGGGCGGGGGCCCAGCGGGCGGAGGGCCGAGCGGGGCGGGGGGCCCGATCCGAGGGGCCGGACGGGGAGGCCGGGCGGGGGCCCAGCGGGCGGAGGGCCGAGCGGGGCGGGGGGCCCGATCCGAGGGGCCGGACGGGGAGGCCGGGCGGGGGCCCAGCGGGCGGAGGGCCGAGCGGGGCGGGGGCCCAGCGGGCGGAGGGCCGAGCGGGGCGGGGGCCCAGCGGGCGGGGGGCCGAGCGGGGCGAGGGGCCCGATCCGGGGGCCGGGCGGGGAGGCCGAGCGGAAGGCGAGCCGGGGGACGAGCGGGGTGAGGCGTCCGAAGCGGGGAAGGGCGTGCGAGCGGGGCGAGGCGTGCGGAGCAGAGCGGAGCGCCCGAGCAGGGCAGGGCGCCCGAAGCAGGGAAGGCGCCTGGACCTGGGACGGACGCCCGGACGTGAACGGCGTTCTCCGGGCGCGTCCGCACGTCGGCCCCCGCACGCTCTCCGTCCGCGCGGCCTGTGCCCGTGGGCGCCGGACGCCCTGCGAGAGCCTCCTGTGGGCGCACCCCACGGAGGCGTCCTGCGAAGGCGTCCCACCGAAGGTGTCCTCCCGAGGCGCGTCCCACCGGAAGCGTCCTCCCAAGGGCCTGTCCCGCCCCGCGGGCGTGGCAGCCGTCCCTCCGCCGGGCGTCGCGCTGCGGGCCCGCTGAGCGCGGTGGGCCCTGCGGCAGGACGTCAGAACAGTTCGGGGTCCAGGCCCTCCGTGTCCTCTCCCTCTTCCTCCAGGGCACGGCGGACCACCCGTAGGGCGAGCCCCTCCGGATAGCCCTTGCGGGCGAGCATTCCCGCGAGGCGGCGCAGCCGCTTGTCCCGGTCGAGCCCCCGGGTGGAGCGGAGCTTGCGCGCGACGAGTTCGCGGGCGGTCTCCTCCTCCTGGTCGGAGTCGAGCTGTCCGACCGCCTCGTCGATCAGGCTCGGCTCCACGCCCTTCGTCCGCAGCTCGCGGGCGAGCGCACGGCGGGCCAGCCCCTTGCTGTGGTGGCGGGACTCGACCCAGGCGTCCGCGAACGCCGCGTCGTTGATGAGTCCCACCTCTTCGAAGCGGGACAGCACCTCGTCCGAGACGTCCTCGGGGATGTCCCGCTTGTGCAGGGCGTCCGCGAGCTGCTTGCGGGTGCGCGGGGTGCCGGTGAGCAGGCGCAGGCAGATCGCGCGGGCCTGCTCGGCCGGGTCCTGTGGTTCCTGGGACCGGCCCCGGGGAGCCGGCTTGTCCATGTCCCTTCCCCCGTCGCGGCCGGAGTCCCGGGAGGAGCCGGAGCCCCGGGACGCCCAGGACGACCGGGACCCCCGGGAGCCGCTGCGGCTCCTGCCGGGCGTCCCGAACCCCTCGGGCGCGCCGGATGCCCGGTCCTCCCCGGAAGTTCCGCGGGCCCCGGAACCCCGGAAGGCTGCCGAGGGTCCGTGGTCCGCTGGTTCCCGAGTGCTCCAGGGGAGCCGGGGCGGCCCGTCGGGCTCCCCGGTCTCCCCCGCGCCGCCGTGTGCGCCACGTCCGCCGTACCCGGCGTCACCGCCGGGTACGGCATGGCCGCCGCGCCCTTCGTGCGCGTCGTCCGTGCTGCCCGGCCAGTCCGTCCTCCGGGTCATGGACTAGCCCTTGGCTGCGGTGGCCTTGGCCGACTTCGCCTTGGCCGCCGCCGGAGCCGGTACCGACTTCGCGTCGGTGGCCGCAGCGACACCTGCCACGGCCGCGTCGGGCTCCGCCTCGGCGGCTTCCGGCTTGGGCTTGATGCCGACGCCCAGCTTCTCCTTGATCTTCCGCTCGATCTCGTCGGCGAGGTCGGGGTTGTCCTTCAGGAAGTTGCGGGCGTTCTCCTTGCCCTGGCCGAGCTGGTCGCCCTCGTACGTGTACCAGGCGCCCGCCTTGCGGACGAAGCCGTGCTCGACGCCCATGTCGATCAGGCCGCCCTCGCGGCTGATGCCCTGGCCGTACAGGATGTCGAACTCGGCCTGCTTGAAGGGCGGCGCGACCTTGTTCTTGACGACCTTGACGCGGGTGCGGTTGCCGACCGCGTCCGTGCCGTCCTTAAGGGTCTCGATGCGGCGGATGTCGAGCCGAACCGAGGCGTAGAACTTCAGCGCGCGGCCACCGGTCGTGGTCTCCGGCGAGCCGAACATCACACCGATCTTCTCGCGGAGCTGGTTGATGAAGATCGCGGTGGTCTTGGACTGGTTCAGCGCACTGGTGATCTTGCGGAGCGCCTGGCTCATCAGCCGGGCCTGGAGACCGACGTGCGAGTCGCCCATCTCGCCCTCGATCTCCGCGCGCGGCACGAGCGCCGCCACGGAGTCGATGACGATGAGGTCGATGGCGCCGGAGCGGACCAGCATGTCCACGATCTCCAGGGCCTGCTCGCCGGTGTCCGGCTGGGAGAGGATCAGGTTCTCCGTGTCGACGCCGAGGGCCTTGGCGTACTCGGGGTCGAGCGCGTGCTCGGCGTCCACGAAGGCGACGGTGCCGCCGGCCTTCTGCGCGTTGGCCACGGCGTGCAGCGTCAGGGTCGTCTTGCCGGAGGACTCCGGCCCGTACACCTCCACCACACGGCCGCGCGGCAGTCCGCCGACGCCGAGCGCGATGTCCAGCGCGGTCGATCCGGTGGGGATGACCTCGATGGGGTCGTTGGGGCGGTCGCCCAGGCGCATGACCGCGCCCTTGCCGAATTGCCGTTCAATCTGTGCGAGCGCGGCGTCCAGCGCCTTCTCGCGGTCGGTGCCTGCTGCCATGGCTTCCACCCGGTTTGCTTGATTCGATCGCTTCACGTCAATGACGCTAACGCCTGCCACTGACAATCGGCCTCGGCGTGCTCCTGACCTGTGGATAACCCCGGACAACCCCGTGGGAACCGTTGGGCTCACCAGCAGGCCGCACTCCCAATATGAATGGATGTTCGATTTTACTGTCAAGCGCGCCACGCCCGGCCTCCGGGACCGGGTCCCCGCCTATCCTTCGAGCATGGCCCTCCCCTCCCGCGTCCGCGGGCTCCGCGCGTTCGCACGGCCCGCCGGGCGCGCGGCGGACGCCGCGGTGACACTCGCCGCCGTCCTGCTCGTGACCGTCTGGACCCTGGTCGCGATGCGGTACGAGACGGAGACCACGGGGCGCGCCCTGATCGGCTGGGCGCTGACCGCGGTGGGCTGCGGCGCGCTCTACTTCCGCCGCAGGTGGCCCGTCGCGGTGGCGGTCGTCACCCTGCTCGCCTGCGCCGCGTACTACCCGCTGAACGTCTACGACGGCCCGCTGATGGTCACCTTCGCGCTGGCCCTCTACACGACGTCCGCCGAAGGCAGGCTCGTCGCCGCCGTCGCCCTCGCCGCCGTGACGCTGCTCGCCGTGGGATTCGGCGAGGCGGGCCGGAGCGAGGGCCACCGCCAGATCGACAACGTCTCCCTCGCCATGCTGGCCGGCTGGCTGATCAGCCTCGTCGCTCTCGGCCGCGTGCAGCACACCCGTGCCGCCTACCTGCGCGAGGTGGAGCAGCGGGCGCTGGCCGCCGAGCGCGAGCAGGAGGCCAGGGCGCGGCAGAGCGCCACCGAGGAGCGGCTGCGGATCGCCCGTGAGCTGCACGACGTGCTCGGGCACAGCATCTCGCTGATCAACGTCCAGTCGAGCGCCGCGCTGCACAAGCTCGGCAAGGGGCCCGGCCCCGCCGTCGCGCTGGCCGCCGCCGAGGAGGCGCTGACCGCGGTGAAGGCCACCAGCAAGGACGCTCTGCGCGAGCTGCGGTCCACCCTGGGCGTGCTGCGCCAGGCGGACGAGGCCGCACCGACCGCCCCCGTGCCGGGGCTCGACCGGCTCGACGCGCTGGTCGCCGGCGCCAGGACCGCGGGCCTGGACGTCCGGACGCACGTCGAGGGCACCCCGCGTCCCCTCCCCCCGCCGCTCGACCTGGCCGCGTACCGCATCCTGCAGGAGTCCCTCACCAACGTCACCCGCCACGCGCGCGCGTGCCGCGTCTCGATCACCCTGGGGTACGCCGACGACGCCGTACGCCTGACGATCGAGGACGACGGGGACGGCGCGCCCGACGCGCGGTCCACGGGCAGCGGCATCCTCGGCATGACGGAACGGGCCAGGGCGTTCGGCGGCGAGCTGACCGCACACGACACGGCAGAGGGTTTCCGGGTCGAGGCCCGGCTGCCCCTTGAGGAGCACGCATGACGGGCCGTACGGCGTACCCGGGGGCGGTGGGCAGGGACCGGGCGGTCCGGGTGCTGCTCGCGGACGACCAGACCCTCGTACGGGCGGGGTTCCGCTCGATCCTCTCCGACGAGGACGACATCGAGGTGGTGGGCGAGGCGTCCGACGGCGAGCAGGCCGTGGCCCTGGCCCGCGAACTGCGCCCGGACGTGGTGCTGATGGACATCCGGATGCCCGGCACGGACGGTCTGGAGGCCACCCGCCGCATTTTTGCCGACCCGCGCCTGACCGACGTGCGGGTGGTCATCCTGACCACCTTCGACGTCGACGACTACGTGTACGGGGCGCTGCGCGCGGGGGCTTCCGGGTTCCTGCTCAAGGACACCGAGCCGATGGAACTGCTGCACGGCATCCGGGTGGTGGCACGCGGCGACGCGCTGCTCGCACCCGCGGTCACACGCCGGCTGATCGCGGAGTTCGCCGGCCGGGTCGTGCGGCCGGATCCGAGCCCCCGCCTGAACGCGCTGACCGAACGGGAGCGCGAGGTCATGGGCCTCGTCGGGGCCGGACTGTCCAACGACGAGATCGCCCGGCGGCTGGTCCTCTCCCCCGCGACCGCGAAGACGCACGTCAGCCGCATCATGACCAAGCTGGACGTGCGGGACAGGGCGCAACTGGTGATCCTCGCCTACGAGTCGGGGATGATCGTGCCGGGCTGGCTGGGGTAGCGCCCGGGGGACGACCCCGAGACGTTCCCGGGGTCCTCCCGCCCCCGGGGACAACTCACGGAGTACGTGCGGCGCCCCGGACGCAACCAGCGGGGTACCGCAGGTGTCGCCGAGCGGCCGACGCCCCACCCCCCGCCGTGCGCCGACGCTGTGGGCGTGGCAGTACACATGCACGACCTCGTCGCACGGCACCTCCTCGCGCAGGCCCCTCCCGTACCGGATCCGGAGACGGTGGACCTCGCGCGGCTCCAGTTCGCCCTCACGGCGGGCGGGCACTTCCTGTTCGTCGCCCTCACCCTGGGACTGGCGGTCGTCGTGGCGTGCCTCCAGACCCGGGCGACGTTCAGCCGCAGCGCGCTGCACGCACGGATGGTGCGCTTCTGGGGGCAGTTGTACGTCATCAACTACGCGGTGGGAATCGTCACCGGCATCGTGATGGAGTTCCAGTTCGGCATGAGCTGGAACGGGCTCACCCACTACGCGGGCAACGTCTTCGGGGCGCCCCTGGCGGTGGAGACGGTCGCCGCGTTCTTCGTGGAGTCGACGTTCCTGGGGCTGTGGATCTTCGGATGGCACCGCTTCGGCCGGTGGGTGCACCTGGCGATGATCTGGGTCGTCACGCTGACCGCCCTGCTGTCGGCCTACTGGATCCTCGTCGCCAACGGATTCCTCAACCATCCCGTGGGCCACGCCGTGCAGGGCGGTCGGCTCGTGCTGGCGGACGCCGGGGCGCTGCTGACCAATCCCAGCACCCTGCTGGCCTTCGGGCACATCCTGGGCGGGGCGCTGCTGACGGCCGGGTTCTTCGTCGCGGGGGTGAGCGCGTACCACCTGTTCCGGCGCTCGTCGGAGTGGGAGTTCTTCGGGAAGAGCCTGCGCGTCGGGGTGTTCCTGGCGCTGCCCGCGCTGTTGGTGACGGCGGCCTTCGGTGGCGTGCAGTTCGCTGAGCTGGCGTCGCTGCAACCCATGAAATCGGCCGTGTTCAGCCAGCAGGCGGCCGAAATGGCGCGACTCCAAGCGGAACTGACCGCCCGTTACGGTCCCGGCGACTACGTGCCCTCCGAGGCGTGGACCAGGGGCGGCGGGCTGACGATGCTGATCTCCTTCGCCCTGATGCTGTACCTCGGCATCGGCAACGTCGTTCTCGCGTCCCTCAGGGCGACGCTGTACCGCTTCCGCTTCTGGCACCTGCTCCTGATGGCGGCCGTGCCGCTGCCCTACCTCGCCATGATCAGCGGCTGGATCTTCCGGGAGGCAGGCCGGCAGCCCTGGGTGGTCTACGGACTGCTGAAGACCGAGGACGCGGTCTCGGGGCTCTCCCCGGGCACGATGCGGGCCTCCCTGATCACCTTCACCGTGCTGTTCGCGCTGCTGATCGCCGTGAACGGGTGGCTGCTGCTGCGCTGCGCGCGCCGGGGCCCCGTCGACGCCGGACTCGGCCACGACGACCGCGAGGACACCGAGGAGCACGCACACGCCTGCGCCGTACCGCTGCCGCTCGCACGTTACTGAGCATCCTCCGCCCCTCCCCCCTCTCTGAGGAGACCCGTCGTGGAAACCCTCGCCCTCGCTCTGCTCGGCTTCTTCGCCGTCGGCTACTTCGTCCTCGGCGGAGCCGACATCGGCACCGGCATGCTCCTGCCCCGGTTGGGGCGGGGCGACGCCGAACGGCGTCTCGTACTGGCCTCGTTCGCACCGTTCTTCCTCGGCAACGAGGTGTGGCTGATCGCGACGGCCGGGCTGCTCATCGGGGCCTTCCTCACGCTCGAAGGGGAGTTGCTGAGCGGGCAGTTCCTGGTCGTCCTGCCGCTGCTGACGGGCTGGGTGGTGCGTGACGCGGGGCTGTGGCTGCGCGGGCGCACCGGCGGGCGGCGGTGGCGGGCGGTCTGCGACGCGGCGGTGGCGGGCGGGAGCTGGGCCGTCGCGCTGTCCTGGGGGTGGCTGCTGTGCGCACTGTTCACGCAGACGCCGGGCAGAGTCGCGACGGGGCCGGCCGCCGTCCTGTGCGCCCTGGCGGTGGCCGCGCTGTTCGCGGTGCACGGGCTGGGGTTCGCGGCGCTGCGCCTGACGGGCGCGCCGTACGAGCGGGCCCGGCGGCTCGTCGGGCGCGGCGGTCCGTGGCAGTCCTTCGCCCTGACCTCCGTCCTGATGGCCGCGGTCGTCCTGTCCGCCGGTGCGGGGCTGCCGTGGGCCGCCTCCGCGGCGGACGGCGCGACGCTCGCGCTGCTCGTGCCCTCGCTGTTGGTGATCACCGCGCTGATGGTCGTCGTCCAGACGTGGATGTGGCACGCCTTCCGGAAGCGGGTGACCCGGCCCTCCTACCTCTGAACCGACGGGCCCGAACGCCGCGGGCCTTGCTGCCGCACCCCTTTTCCTTCCCGTTCTCTTGAGGAGTTCGCATGACCATTCTGGGCAAACAACCGCCACCGACCCGCCGCGACAGTGTCTTCGAGCGTCTCGCCGCCTTCTCGCACACGCACCGCTGGCGCGCGCTCGTCCTGTGGGTGGTGCTGGTCGCCGCGCTCACCGGTGCTTCCGTGATGGTCGGCAGCGCCTACCACAACGACTTCTCACTGCCCGGCACCGACTCCCACCGGGCACAGTCAGTACTGGAGGAACACGGCTCGGCGCAGGCGGACGCCACCGTGCAGGTCGTCGTCGAGGCGCGGCGGGGAATCGCCGACCCCGCGGTGCGCGGCAAGGTCGAGGGGATGCTCCGCGAGGTCTCCGGGCTGCCCCGGGTCGCCGACGTGCGCAGCCCGTACGAGGACCCGGCGGCCGTGTCCCGGAGCGGGACCGTCGCGTACGCCACGGTGACCCTGGACGGAAGGGAGCAGGACGTTCCCGCCGAGGACGTACGCCGAGTCGTCGCGGCGGTCGACGCCGCCGACGGCGACGGGGTCACGGCGGCCGTCGGAGGCGGCGCGGCCCGTCACGCGGAGGAGGGCGGCGGCGGGGCGGCGGAGGGTGCGGGCATCCTGGGCGCGCTCGTGATCCTGGTGTTCCTCTTCGGTTCGCTGATCGCCGCGAGCCTGCCGGTGCTCACCGCCCTGTTCGCGGTGGGCAGTTCGGTCGCCCTGATCGCGCTCGCCTCGCACCTGGCGAACGTCGCCGACTTCACGCCGCCGATCATGATGCTGGTGGGGCTCGGCGTCGGCATCGACTACGCGCTGCTGATCTTCTCCCGCTACCGGAGCGAACTGCTCAAGGGCGCCGTGCCCGAGCAGGCCACCAGGACGGCCCTGGACGCGGCCGGCCGCACGGTCTTCTTCGCGGGCTGCACCGTGATCATCGCCCTGATGGGCCTGGTCGTGCTGGGGCTCGGCTCGCTCCAGGGCGTGGCCCTCGCCGTCGCCCTGACGGTGCTGGTGACCATGGCCGCGTCGCTGACGTTGCTGCCCGCCCTGCTGGGCCTCTTCGGCGGGCGAGTGCGACGTCAGGTCACTCGGCGCGCGGCGAGGTCGAAGCGCGTCGAGGGGGCCGGCTGGCGGCGGTGGGCGACCGGCGTCCAGCGCAGGCCGGTGGCCGCCCTCCTGGTGGCCGTGGTGGCGCTCGGCGCGCTCGCGGTTCCGGCGCTGGACATGCGGCTGGGGTTCGCGGACGCCGGCAACGACCCCAGGACCTCGTCCAGCAGGCAGGCGTACGACCTCCTGACCGAGGGCTTCGGGCCCGGATTCAGCGGTCCGCTGATCGTGGTGGCCGACGGCGGCGGCCAGGAGGCGGGCGCGCGGCTGCGCGAGACGCTCGACGGCACCCCCGGCATCGCGGCGGCCGCCGGGCCGGTCCCCACGAAGGACGGCGAGGTCTTCACCGTCATCGCCTTCCCCGACACCGCGCCGCAGGACGAGGCGACCTCCGAGCTGGTGGAGCGGCTGCGCGCGGAGGTGCTGCCACCCCTTGAGGAAGCGAGTGGAGCGGTGCTGCTGGTCGGCGGGGCGACGGCCGCGACCGAGGACTTCGCGGCGACCGTGTCCGACCGGATGCCGCTCTTCGTGGTGATCGTCGTCGGCCTGTCCGCACTGCTGTTGCTCGTCGTTTTCCGATCGGTACTCATCCCTGTCAAGGCGGCGCTGCTCAACCTGGTGTCGATCGGCGCGGCCCTCGGGGTGGTCACTCTGGTCTTCCAGCGGGGCTGGTTCGGGGTACAGGCGGGGCCCGTCGAGGCGTTCATCCCGGTGATGATCTTCGCGATCGTCTTCGGGCTCTCGATGGACTACGAGGTGTTCCTGCTCTCCCGCATCCACGAGGAGTGGCAGCGCACGCAGGACCCGCAGGGTGCGGTGCGCGAGGGGCTCGCGGCGACCGGGAAGGTGATCACGGCGGCCGCGGCCATCATGATCGTGGTGTTCGCGGCGTTCGTCCTCAGTCCGGACCGGATGCTCCAGCAGTTCGGTCTGGGTTTGGCGGTGGCCATCCTGTTGGACGCCGTGGTCATCCGCTGCCTGATCGTGCCCGCGGTGATGCAGCTGCTGGGCCGGCGTGCGTGGTGGCTGCCCGGACCGCTGCGACGGCTGCTCCCGAAGGTGGAGCTCGAACGCCATCCGTAGGACGGGCGCCACCCCCGTCGTTCAGTCGCCGTCCTCCCGAGCGGGGGGCGGCGGCTGGGCGTCGCGGCCGCGGTTCAGGGCGGTGCGCATCCGTGCCAGGGCCGAGGCGCGCCTGCTGCGGTGGTGGCCCTGCACCCGCGGGTCGTCGGTCACGTCGTAGCGCTTCACGTAGGCCCCCAGGAATGCCTGGAGGGTGGCGACGGCGGGGATCGCGATGAGCGCGCCGACCGCGCCCATCAACGCCGTACCGGCGACGACCGAGCCGAAGGCGACGGCCGGGTGGATATCGACGGTCTTCGCGGTCAGTTTGGGCTGGAGGAGGTAGTTCTCGAACTGCTGGTAGACGACCACGAAGCAGAGCACCCACAGCGCGTACCAGGGGTTCTCCTTGAAGGCGATCAGCATCGGCAGGGCGCCCGCCAGGTAGGTGCCGATGGTCGGGATGAACTGCGAGATGAGCCCCACCCACACGGCGAGCGCCGGGGCGTACGGCACTCCGAGGGCCACCAGCAGGATGTAGTGCGCGATCCCCGAGATCAACGCCATCAGTCCGCGCGAGTACAGGTAGCCGCCGGTCTTGTCGACGGCGATCTCCCAGGCCCGCAGCACCTCCGTCTGGCGGGCGGGCGGCAGTACGGAGCACAGCGCGCGGCGCAGCCGGGGGCCGTCGGCGGCGAAGTAGAACGAGAACAGGAAGATCGTCAGCAGTTTGAACAGGCCGCCCAGCACGGTCGTCGAGACGTCGAGGACACCGCTCGCGCTGTTCTGCACGTACTTCTGGAGCCAGTCGGAGCGCAGCAGGCTGTCCTGCACCTCGACCCTGGACAGGCTGGTGTGGAAGATCTGGTTGACCCAGCTGATCACCGAGTCGAGGTACTTGGGGAACTCCCCGACCATCTCCACGATCTGTCCGGCCAGCATCGAGCCGAGCATCACGACGAAGCCGACGCCCACGATCATGACGCCGAAGAACACCAGGAAGGTGGCGAGTCCCCGGCGCATGCCGCGGGCCGCCATCCGGCCGACCGCGGGCTCCACCGCCAGGGCGAGGAAGAAGGCGATCACGATGTTGAGCAGGAGGCCGATGAGCTGGTGGAAGGCCCAGTCGCCGAGCTGGTAGCAGGCGTAGAGGGCCAGGCCGAGCACCATGGCGCGGGGCAGCCACCGGGGCATCCGGGCCGAGCCGGCGGGCGCCGTCGCGGCGGACGCGGTGCTCGGACGGTCGGGTTCCGGTGCTTTCGCCCGGTCCTGGGCGGTCTCATCTGTGGGGGCCACGGGGCCAAGTGTCACTCATGAGTGCGACGGGGGCGTACCCGTATCGCCAGGTGGGGGCGGCCGGGCGCTCACCTCACGGCGTCCGCCGCGCAGTTCAGCGCATGCTCTGCGGGACGTCCATGGCGGTGCACACGGCGTGCCACACGGTCTTGGCGTCCCAGCCGGCGTCGAGCGCCTCGTGCACCGTACGGCCGCCGAGTGCGGACATCACGTGGTCGCGGGCGAAGGAATCGGCGTAGCTCTCGCCGAAGTGCGCCGCCATCCGCTCCCAGAAAATCGTCAACCGCATGACACCAGTATCGCGCCCCTGGGAGTGCACGGCGGTCCGCCCCCCTTGTCTCAAGCGCTTTCCGCCCTACCGTCGGCTCATGGCTGGAAATGGAGAGTCCTCCCTCGCCCGTGCCGGACAGTTCGTGTGGTTGACCGCACGGGCACTGGAGCAGCGGCGCTTCGCGTACCACTTCCTGGACGGGGGCGCGGATCCGGTCGAGACCGCGCTCGCCGCGTACGCGGGTGCCGACGGGGGTTTCGGCCACGCCCTGGAGCCCGACCTGCGGGGTCCGGTGAGCCAGCCGCTGCACACGGCGCACGCGCTGCGGGTGCTGGAGACGATCGGCCGGTGCCGCGGCCCGCGCGTGGAGCGTGTGTGCCGCTACCTGACGGAGGTGTCGGCGAAGGACGGTGCGCTGCCCGCGGTGCACCCCTCGCAGCGCGGCTATCCGGCCGCGCCGTTCGTGCCCGTGGTCGACGACCCGCCGAGCGAACTACTGGCAACGGGGCCGGTGGTGGGCGTGCTGCACCGCAACGAGGTGTGGCACGCCTGGCTGTTCCGGGCCACCGACTTCTGCTGGGCGGCCGTCGAGTCGCTGGAGACCTCCCACCCGTACGAGGTGCAGGCCGCGGTCGCCTTCCTGGACGGCGTCCCGGACCGTGCGCGGGCCCGCGCGGCGGCGGACCGGCTCGGACGGCTGGTGCGCTCCCAGAAGCTCGTGGTGCTCGACCCGTCGCGGCGCGAGGAGGTTCCGGTGGCTCCGGGGTACGCCCCGGGCGAGCACCACTTCGCGTACGACTACGCGCGCGACCCGCAGTCGCTGGCGCGCGGCTGGTTCACCGACGAGGAGATGGCGCGCTCGCTGGACTTCCTGGCGGCCGAGCAGCGGGAGGACGGCGGCTGGCCGGTCCGATGGCGGGTGTGGGCGCCGGGGACCGGCCTGGAGGCGCGCCCGATCGTCACGATCGAGGCGCTGCTGACGCTGCGCGCGTACGGCAGGGAGATCGGCTGAGGGGCGCCTCGCCGCGGGGCGGCGTTCAGCCGCCGAGGACACGCACCCCCGCGGTCACGGCGACCGACGCCCCGACCACGACCAGGAACGGCGCCCGCAGCACCAGCGCGACGGCGGCCGCCGCCAGCCCCGCGGCCCGCGCGTCCAGTACCAGCTGCTGTCCCGTGGCGAAGGTCTGCTGCGCGGTGAGCGCGGCCAGCAGGGCGACCGGCAGGAGCGCGGCGAGCTTTCGGACGAGCGGCCTCTCCAGTGCGGTCGCGGGCACGAGCAGGCCGAGCAGCTTGACGAGGTAGCAGCCGGCGGCGGTGGCCAGGATGGCGATCCAGACGCTCAACGGACGTCCTTCCCCGGGGTGTGCGGACGACGCTCATCGCGCCCCTTGCAGAAGAGCACCAGCGGCGCGGCCAGCGCGGCGACCAGCACGGGCAGGCCGCCGGGCAGCACGGGCAGCAGTCCGAGCCCCAGCAGCACGGCGAGGCCCGCGACCAGGCGTTCCGTCGCCGTGCGCAGCATCGGGCCGAGCAGCGCGAGGAAGACGGCCGGTCCGGCGGCGTCCAGCCCCCAGGCGTTCGTGTCCCCGATGGCTTCCGCACCCAGCGCCCCGAGCAGCGTGGTGAGGTTCCACAGCACGTAGAGGGTGAGCCCGGTGACGGTGAAGCCGATGCGGGCACTGCGCCGGGTCGGCTGGGCGAGCGCGACGGCCGCCGTCTCGTCGATGACCGCCTGCGCCGCGAGGGGGCGCACGAGGCGCGGCAGCGCGAGCACTTGCGAGAGCCGCAGCCCGTAGAAGGTGTTGCGGACGCCGAGGAAGAACGCGCCGGCCGCCGCGGTGAGCGGGTTGCCGCCGGCCGCGAGCGCTCCCACGAGCGCGAACTGGGAGGCGCCGGTGAACACCAGCAGGCTGAGCGCGCAGGTCTGCGCGAGGGTGAGTCCGGCGCCCGCCGACGTCACTCCGAAGGCGAAACCGGAGAGCCCCACGGCGAAACCGACGCCGAGCGCGTCCCGGACGACGGCGGAGTCCGTCCTGGCCTCGGCTCCGACCTGCACAGGTCCTGTTGTCCGTATGTCCTGACATTTCTGCGGTGCTGTCTGATCTGCCACGCCGGGGACGCTACGAGGGCGGGGTGCCGCCGGTCTTGTACGTTCTTGCACGCTCGCGGCGGTAGGCGCCCGGCGGCACCCCGACGATCCTGGTGAAGTGCCGGTTGAGGTGCGGCTGGTCGGTGAAGCCGACCGCCACGGCGGCGTCCGCGGGCGTCGCGCCGGCGTCCAGGAGCAGCCGCGCTCGCTGTACGCGCGCGTTGGTGAGCCAGGTGTGCGGAGGCAGCCCGTACGCGGTCTTGTAGGCACGCAGCAGCGCGAAGGGGCCGGCCCCCAGTTCGCAGGCCAGGTGCTCCAGCGACGGCGGCCGGGCCATCCGTTCCAGCAGGATCACCCGGGCCGCCGCGGCGGTACGGGCAGCCGCGGCGGCGGACCTGCGGACCGGCAGGGAGCAGCCGTGCATGCGCAGCATGCGGGCGAGGGCGATCCGGACCAGGCTGTCGGCGGCGAGCGCGTTGCCCTCCTCGGCCGCCCGGTGCACCTCGTGGATGAGCCGGGAGGTCTCGTGGTCCTCGACGAGGGTCTCGGCGAACCCCGGAGTGCCGCGCAGCGTCGTGATCTCGGCGGCCACGTCCGCGACCAGGTCCCGCGACGGGTAGAGCGTGGCGTACGACCAGCCCTCGGGAACGCCGGCGCGGGCCGAATGCGGCACCTCCGGGTTGATCATGACGACGCTGCCGGGCACGGCGCTGATCGTGCCGTCCGGCATGCGGACGTCCTCGACGCCCCGGCGGACCGCGCCGAGCACGTACCCCTCGTGGCTGTGCCGTACGAACGAGTGGCGGACGTAGCGGGCCCGCAGCAGGTCCAGGCCGGGGACGCCGGGGCAGTGCCAGTGGCGCGCCCACTCGCCGTCGCGCCCGGTGGCCGTCGCTGCCCTCTCCATTCGTCCATTCTGCGCTTCCCGTCACGCCTCTGACCTGCCTGTCCATGCTGTGGACGGGGTTTGGGCGGCCGATTGTCAGTGGTGGGGTGCACGATGGGGACCATGGTGAGGACAGCGCTCGACTCGTTCTCCCCCGCGACCAGGGGCTGGTTCACGGGGGCCTTCCGCACGCCCACGGCGGCCCAGGAGGGTGCCTGGAACGCCATCGCCGAGGGCTCGGACGTGCTGGTGGTGGCTCCGACCGGCTCCGGCAAGACCCTGGCCGCGTTCCTCGCCTCGCTCGACTCCCTCGCGTCCGACCCGCCGCCCGCGGACGCGAAGAAGCGCTGCCGGGTGCTCTACATCTCGCCGCTGAAGGCCCTCGCGGTGGACGTCGAGCGCAATCTGCGCAGCCCGCTCACCGGCATCCGCCAGGAATCCGTCCGGCTCGGGCTGCCCGAGCCGGACATCAGGGTCGGCATCCGCTCGGGCGACACCCCGCCCGCCGAACGCCGGTCGATCGCGACGAAGCCGCCGGACATCCTCATCACGACCCCCGAGTCGCTGTTCCTGATGCTCACCTCCTCGGCCCGCACCGCCCTGGAGGGCGTCGAGACGGTGATCCTGGACGAGGTGCACGCGGTCGCCGGCACCAAACGCGGCGCCCACCTCGCCGTGTCGCTGGAGCGGCTGGACGAGCTGCTGCCACGCCCCGCCCGCCGCATCGGCCTGTCCGCCACGGTCCGCCCGGTGGACGAGGTGGCCCGTTTCCTGTCCCCGCAGCGCAAGGTCGAGATCGTCCAGCCGCCGTCCACGAAGGTCTTCGACCTGTCCGTGGTCGTGCCCGTCGAGGACATGGGCGAGCTGGGCGGCTCGCCCTCCAAGGAGGACGACCAGGGCGACAAACCCTCCATCTGGCCGCAGGTGGAGGAGCGCATCGCCGACCTCGTCCAGGCACACCGCTCGACGATCGTCTTCGTCAACTCCCGCCGCCTCGCCGAACGCCTGTGCAACCGCCTCAACGAGATCGCGTACGAGAGGGCCACCGGCGAGGCCCTGCCCGAGGGCAGCTCCCCGGCCGAGCTCATGGGCCAGTCGGGTGCGGCACAGGGAGCTCCGCCGCTGCTGGCCCGCGCGCACCACGGCTCCGTGTCCAAGGAGCAGCGCTCCCTCGTCGAGGAGGACCTGAAAGCGGGGCGGCTGCCCGCCGTCGTGGCCACCTCCAGTCTCGAACTGGGCATCGACATGGGCGCGGTGGACCTGGTGGTCCAGGTCGAGTCGCCGCCGTCCGTCGCCTCCGGTCTCCAGCGGGTGGGCCGCGCGGGGCACCAGGTCGGGGCGGTCTCCACGGGCGTCGTCTTCCCCAAGTACCGGGGCGATCTGGTGCAGGCCGCCGTGGTCACCGAGCGGATGCGCAGCGGCGACATCGAGTCCCTGCGCATCCCCGCCAATCCCCTCGACGTCCTGGCGCAGCAGCTCGTCGCCATGGTCGCCATGGACACCTGGCAGGCCGACGACCTCCTCGCGCTGGCCCGCCGCGCGGCGCCCTTCGCGTCGCTGCCCGAGTCCGCGTTCACCGCAGTCCTGGACATGCTCGCCGGGCGCTATCCGTCCGACGCCTTCGCGGAGCTGCGCCCGCGCGTCGTCTGGGACCGCATCGCCGGTACGGTCACGGGCCGGCCGGGGGCGCAGAGGCTCGCCGTCACCTCCGGCGGCACCATCCCCGACCGGGGCCTGTTCGGCGTCTTCCTGGCCGGATCCGACCCGAAGAAGGGCGGCGGCCGGGTCGGCGAACTCGACGAGGAGATGGTCTACGAGTCGCGCGCGGGCGACGTGTTCACGCTGGGCACGACGTCCTGGCGGATCGAGGACATCACCCGCGACCGGGTGCTGGTCTCCCCCGCTCTCGGCGTGCCGGGCCGGCTCCCCTTCTGGAAGGGCGACCAGCTCGGCCGCCCCCTCGAACTGGGCCGGGCGCTGGGCGCCTTCCTCCGGGAGATCGGCAACCTGGCTCCCGACGCGGCCCGCAGCCGGCTCCGGGCCGCCGGCCTGGACGACTGGGCCGCCGACAACGTCCTGTCGTACCTCGACGAACAGCGCCGCGCCGCCGGCCACGTCCCGGACGACCGCACGATCGTCGTCGAGCGCTTCCGCGACGAGCTGGGCGACTGGCGGGTCGTCGTCCACTCCCCGTTCGGCGCCCAGGTGCACGCCCCGTGGGCGCTCGCCCTCGGGGCCCGGCTCTCCGAGAAGTACGGCATGGACGCCCAGGTCATGCACGCGGACGACGGCATCGTGCTGCGCCTGCCGGACGCGGACCTGATGGGGCTCGATCTCATGGGGCTGGACCCGCTCGACGACGCGGCCCCGGCGGCGCCGCTCGGCCCGCTCGGCACGGAATACGACAACGACCAGGCCCCGATCGGCGCTTCCGACACCCTGTTCGACAAGGGCGAGGTCGCCCAGATCGTCACGGACCAGGTCGGCGGATCCGCCCTGTTCGCCGCCCGCTTCCGCGAATGCGCGGCCCGTGCGCTGCTCCTGCCCCGCCGCACCCCCGGCAAGCGCACCCCGCTGTGGCAGCAGCGCCAGCGCGCCTCCCAGCTCCTCCAGGTGGCGAGCGAGTTCGGTTCCTTCCCGATCGTCCTCGAAGCCGTCCGGGAGTGCCTGCAGGACGTCTTCGACGTACCGGGCCTGACCGAGCTGATGGGCGACATCGAGGCCCGCCGGGTCCGCCTCGTCGAGGTCACCACACCCGAACCGTCCCCGTTCGCCCGCTCCCTCCTCTTCGGCTACGTGGCGCAGTTCCTGTACGAGGGCGACTCCCCCCTCGCGGAACGACGCGCGGCGGCCCTCTCCCTCGACTCCCGGCTCCTCGCCGAGCTGCTCGGCCAGGCGGAGCTGCGCGAACTGCTCGACGCCGAGGTGCTCACGCAGCTGGAGCAGGAACTGCAATGGCTCACCGAGGACCGCCGTATCAAGGACGCCGAGGGCGTCGCCGACCTGCTGCGCATCCTCGGACCCCTCACCACCGCCGAGCTGACCGCCCGCGGCGCGGACCCGCGGTGGCCCGCCGACCTCTCCGACGCACGACGTGCGATCCGGGTCCGTATCGCCGGTGAGGACCACTGGGCGGCCGTCGAGGACGCGGGCCGCCTGCGCGACGCCCTCGGCACGGCGCTCCCGGTGGGCGTCCCGGAGGCGTTCACCGAGCCGGTCAAGGACCCGCTCGGCGACCTCCTGGCCCGGTACGCCCGTACCCACGGCCCCTTCACGTCCACCACCGCCGCCTCCCGCTTCGGCCTCGGTACCGCGGTCACCGACGGCGCCCTGCACCGCCTCGCCGCGAACGGCCGGGTTGTCCAGGGCGAGTTCCACCCCGCGGGCATCGGCCAGGAGTGGTGCGACGCGACGGTCCTGCGACGCCTGCGCCGACGCTCCCTGGCCGCTCTGCGCCAGGAGCTGGAGCCGGTCGCCCCCGCCGCCCTCGCCACCTTCCTCCCCCAGTGGCAGCACTACGGGAGCACGGGCGCGGGTGGTCTGCGCGGCATCGACGGGGTGGTCCGGTGCGTGGAGCAGTTGCAGGGTGCACCCGTCCCGGCCTCCGCCCTGGAAAAACTCGTCCTCCCCTCCCGCGTCACCGGCTACACCCCCGCCCTCCTCGACGAACTCACCACCACCGGCGAAGTGGTCTGGGCCGGGGCGGGCGCACTGCCGGGCAAGGACGGCTGGGTCTCGCTCTACCTCGCCGACACCGCCCCCCTCCTCCTCCCGCCGCCCCACCCGCTCGAACTCTCCGCACTGCACGAGTCCGTCCTCACCACGCTCTCCGGCGGGTACGGACTGTTCTTCCGCCAGATCGCCGACCAGGTCCGCGCCACCACCCACCCCGCGGCCACCGACCCCCACCTGGCCGACGCCCTCTGGGACCTGGCCTGGTCCGGCCGTCTCACCAACGACACCCTCGCTCCGCTGCGCGCCCTCCTCGGCTCGGGGCGCACGGCGGGCGCCACCGCGCACCGCGCCAAACGCAGCATCCCGCGCGGCCGTTACGGTTCCCTCTCCGCGTCCGCCCGCCCGGTCTCCCGCACCGGCCCGCCCACGGTCGCGGGCCGCTGGTCGCTGCTCCCCTCCCAGGAGCCGGACGCCACCCACCGCGCGCACGCCCTCGCCCGTACGCTCCTCGACCGGCACGGCGTCGTGACCAGGGGCGCGGTTGCCGCCGAGGGCGTGGAGGGCGGCTTCTCGGCCGTCTACCGCATCCTCGCCGCGTTCGAGGACAGCGGGCAGGCGAGGCGCGGTTACGTCGTCGAGGGCCTCGGCGCGGCCCAGTTCGCCATGGACGGCGCGGTCGACCGCCTGCGCGCGGCCGCGACCGCCCGCGAACGCACCGAGGGGGACGCCCCGCACCGGGCCGTCGTCCTGGCCGCCGCCGACCCCGCCAACGCGTACGGCGCGGCCCTGCCCTGGCCGGAGCCCCCCGCGGGCGTCACCCACAAACCGGGCCGCAAAGCGGGCTCCCTCGTCGTGCTGGTCGACGGCGAACTGACCCTGTACATGGAACGCGGCGGCAAGACCCTCCTCGCGTGGGCCGAGCACGAGCCGGCGGTCTCCGCTCCGGACATCGCGCTCGACCCCGTTCCGGGCGCACCGCACGCCCCCGACCGCGCCGGGGCGCCCGACGCGCGCCTGCGCGCCGCCGCCGAGGCGCTCACCGCCTCGGCCCGCGCCGGAGCACTGGGCACCGTCACCGTCGAGCGCATCAACAACACCTCCGCCCTGACCTCCCCCCTGGGCAGCGGCCTGGAGACAGCAGGCTTCCACGCCACCCCCAAGGGCCTCCGCATCCGCCCCTGACCTTCGCCCGCCCGCCCGCACAAGGCCCGGGAGCCCACACCCCCTCCCCGCGCACGCGCCCCACCGCGCCCGTGGTCCGCCCGCGCCCCGGGGCCTCCACACGTCGGCATGGTGTCCCTCTCACCGCGGCCCTCACGTCTGCCCCGGCGCCACCGCACCCCGCCCGCCTCACCACCCAGCGCCCCGCGCCCCTCCGCTACCGGGCCCGCCCCGGAACGCCGGCAAGGCTGCTTCGGACCGCCCCGCCCCGCATCATGGAGTCATGCCCGAAGGAGACACCGTCTGGCTCGCCGCCCACCGCCTGCACGCCGCCCTGGCCGGTCGCCCGCTCACCCACTGCGACCTACGCGTCCCCCGCTTCGCCACCTCCGACCTGACGGGCCGCGAGGTCCTCGACGTCACCCCGTACGGCAAGCACCTCCTCGCGCGCATCGAGGGGGGCCTCACCCTCCACTCGCACCTGCGCATGGACGGCTCCTGGCGCATCTTCGCCCCGCATGAGCCCTGGCGCGGCGGCCCCTCCCACCAGATCCGCGCCGTCCTCCAGAACGCGGACGCCACCGCCGTCGGCTACCGTCTCCCGGTCCTCGAACTCCTGCACACCGCCGACGAGCCCAAGGCCGTCGGCCACCTCGGACCGGATCTCCTGTCCCCTTCCTGGGGCGAGCCGCTCCAGGACGAGGCCGTCCGTAATCTCCTGGCCGTTCCCGACCGCGCCGTGGGCGAAGCCCTCCTCGACCAGCGCAATGTCGCGGGCATCGGCAATGTCTACAAGTCCGAGCTCTGCTTCCTCGCGCGCGTCACCCCGTGGCTCCCGGTCGGCGAACTCGCTCCCGACGTCCCGGTCCGGCTCGTCGCCACCGCCCACCGCCTCCTGGATGTCAACAAGGACCGCACGGACCGCACCACGACCGTTCCGCGTACCGCCCCTCTCCCCCGCCGTATGTCCACCGACCGCCTTTATGTCTACGGCCGGGAGTCCCGTCCCTGCCTCCGTTGCGCCACCCCGATCCGCAAGGCCGACCAGGGCGACGGATCCCGCGAGCGCCCGACCTACTGGTGCCCGAACTGCCAAGCGGGCCCCATTAGTTGACGGCCCATCAGGTACAATCGCACGGTCGCCTCATGCCCCGCTGCGAACGAGGCGTGCCGCCCGTGCGGTGTTCGGCGTACGACTTCGGCGACCGCACCGCGTTCGTCACCGGCGCCGCCGGCGGCCGCGCGACCGCCGTCCTCCTCGCCGAGGCGGGCGCCACCGTGCACTGCGCCGACCGCGACGCGGCCGGGCTCGCCGAAACCGCCCGTCTGACGGCCGAAACGGGCGGGCCGACAGCCCGCACGCACACGCTCGACGTGACGTCCCGCCCCCGGCTCAAGGCCGCGATGGAGTCGGCCGGCGCACTGGACATCCTGGTGGCCGCCACCGGAATCATGCACGTCAGCAGCGTCCTGGGAATGAGCGACGAGGACCTCGACCGTGTGCTGGCGGTCAACTTCGAAGGAGTCCTGTACACCTGCCAGGAAGCCGCCCGCCGGATGCTCTCCCTCCGCGCCGACAGCCCGGAACCCGCCGAGCACGCAGCTGCCGTCCGCCCCGCCGACGGGAGTCGGCCGCGCGGCAGCATGTCACCGTCGCCTCCGGAGCCGTCGACACGGCCCGAGCGAACCTGTTCGCCTACAGCGCCGCCAAAGCGACCGTCATCCAGCTCACCAAGACGCTCGCCACCGAACTCGGCCCGCACAGCATCCGGGTGAACGCGGTGGCGCCCGGCTGGATCCGCACGCCCATGACCGCCCGGCACGACGCCACGCTCCAGCAGCGCGCCGAGGCTTCCATGACCCGCATCACCCCGCTCGGCCGCGTCGGTGAACCCGAGGACGTCGCCCACGCGATCCTGTATCCCGCCTCGGATGCCGCCGCGTTCACGACCGGCCAGATCCTCCGCCCCCACGGCGGCGTCGCGACGCCCTGGTGAACCTCCCCGGGCCCGCCCCCGCACCCTTCGCCGGCCGACGCGCGCCCTCCCCCTTCGTACAGACACCCACCCCGCCACCCCTCGCCCCCCGAGCAGCCGCCGCACGCCCCACCGGCACCCGAGCCGCCACATGCACCGGCAGCAGGCTCAGCCCCCACCCCCCGGCCGCCACCGCTCCCTCCACCACACCCGCTTTCCCGGGTATCAGCACCAGTCGCAGCACTGCCCACCACCACACCGCGCCGAGCACCAGCCCCAGGGCTCCCAGCGCCGCTCCGCGCACGCCCCGCACACCTTTGTCGCCCAAGAAGTCGCGCCACACCATGGCTGCCTCCTCCGACCGACGTTAGACGCGGGCTTCCTCGTACGGGAGGGCGCACCGGAAGCACCGGGAGCCACTCGGTGCCCCCCTGCGCCATCGGCGCGCCCCACATCCCCTACGCCGCGCTCCGGGCCCCCGGACGGCTCGGGCTTGCGTCACGCACTCTCGGCCTGGAACATCCAGGCGTGCTTCTCCAGGTCCGCGGTGAGGCCGATGATCAGGTCCTGGGTGACGGCGTCCGGTCCCTCGGTCGCCTCGATCCGCTCGCGCATCCGCAGGATCACGGCGCCGAGCGCGTCCACCAGGGTCCGCACCGCGTCGGTGTCCTTGATCCAGCCCGTCGGCGTCTCCTGGATCGCGCTGGACGAGGAGACGGTGGCGGCCCGGCCGTCGGGGTTGATTCCCAGCGCGGAGGCCCGCTCGGCGACCGAGTCGGAGTGCAGCCGCGCCGAGGCGACCACGTCGTCGAGCTGGAGGTGAACGGAGCGGAACCGCGGTCCCACCACGTTCCAGTGCACCTGCTTGGCGACCAGCGACAGATCGACCAGGTCCACCAGGGCGCCCTGCAGCGCCACACCGACCGTCTTGAGGTCGGCCTCGGGCAGGGTGCTCTTCACGACAGACATGGAGTGTCCTCCTCAGACATCGAAGAAACCTGACTCAGCCCTACCAACCCTGCCACAAACGATCCAATTCGGTCATTCGGGGTCGGGTCGCAGCGAACCGTGCAGATTCCGCAGAGCCCGCGACGCGCCGAGCAGCACGGAGAGCGGGGCAGCACGAAGACCGGGGCCCTGACCCACCTCCCGGTTCGGGAGGTGGGTCAGGGCCCCGGCCCACGCTGTGCTCCAGTGGCGGCCCGTGCGGCATGCACCGCACGTTCCGCACCTTCGGCCCGCTAAGCAGCGACGACGTCCACCGCTTCCGCAGGCGCCTTGATCGTCACTCGCTCGGTCTGCACCCCGGGCATACCGGAAACACCGGTCACCCCGGGAACGGACGTCACGGAGACGGAATTGAGCATCGGTCGTACCGGCGCACGAACCGGCGTCTCGCCGGCCGCAGCCGACGCCGCCAGTTCGGCCAGGGAGAGTTCGTCGCTCACTTCCCGCATGAGCTCGGACATCCGTACATCAAGCGCGTCGCAGATCGCGGAAAGCAGCTCGGAGGATGCCTCCTTCTGCCCCCGCTCCACCTCGGAGAGATAGCCGAGCGAAACCCGGGCGGACGAGGAGACTTCGCGCAGAGTACGGCCCTGGCGCTGGCGCTGCCGACGCAGCACGTCACCCAACAGGCGACGGAGCAGAATCATCGGTGGCTCCCTCCTCGGACCGCGTAGCCGCATCCTTCACGCCCCACCGTACCGCCTCGCGCCGCGGCCGTGCGGGGAGTGGTGTCGTGTTCACTCAGGGCTGCAAACATCAGGTTCCCCCGTTGTGTTCCGTATCCTGTGCCCGCGCGTTCCCGGCAGGTTCACCCACGGGCCTCTCAGGTGATCCTTCGGCCAGCGCGCCGGCACACAGTTCGAGAACGCCCCGCACGCTCTCCCTACGGATGTCCGAACGGCTGCCGTTCAACCGCAACTCCGTCACTTTCCGCACTCCGGCGGGTCCGGCGAGGGCCACGAAGACCGTGCCGACGGGTTTTCCGTCCTGCGGCTCGGGGCCGGCGACACCGGTCGTCGAGATCCCCCAGTCGGCGCCGAGCACCCGGCGCGCGCCGTCCGCCATCTGCTGTGCGACCTCGGCGTCCACCGCGCCGCGCTCCCGCAGCAGACCGGGCGCGACGCCGAGGAGGTCCCGCTTCAGCTCCGTCGCGTACGCCGTCACGGATCCCCGGAAGACCGCCGAGGCCCCGGGCACAGCCGTCAGCTCGCCGGCCACCAGCCCGCCGGTCAGGGACTCGGCGACGGCGAGGGTCTCGCCACGCATCCGCAGCGCTGCCAGGACCGCAGAGGCGGGGCAGGAGGCCGCCGCCCCGGCACCAGAACCGGAAGAACCCGAGCTCACCCGGCGTCCCGCTCCGCCGCCAGGCCCGCCCGGCGCAGCACGATCGCCTGCCGCACGTAGTCGAGACCGGTCACCACCGTGAGCACGACGGCCACCGCCATCACCCACCAGCGGAACGTCGCCAGCGGCCCGGTCAGCGCCAGCACGTACATGCCGACGGCCGTGCCCTGCGCCAGCGTCTTCATCTTCCCGCCGCGGCTGGCCGGAATGACACCGTGCCGGATCACCCAGAAGCGCATCAGCGTGATTCCCAGCTCCCGGAAGAGAATCACCCCGGTCACCCACCACGACAGGTCGCCGAGTCCCGAGAGACAGATGAGTCCGGCGGCCATGATCGCCTTGTCCGCGATCGGATCGGCGATCTTACCGAAGTCGGTCACGAGGTCGTACGTGCGCGCCAGATGCCCGTCGAAGATGTCCGTGATCATCGCGACGGCGAACGCCGCCCATGCCCACGCGCGCCATATGGGGTCGTACCCGCCGTCCGCGAGGAGCAGCAGGACGAAGGCCGGCACCAGCACGAGCCGCACCATCGTCAGAATGTTGGCGATGTTCCAGAGACTTGCCTGCCTCACCACCACAGCACCCACCGCACTCCCGGCGCTCGCAGCACCACCGCTGCCCGCAGCACCCGCAGCACTCGGCTTCGCGCCGGTCACCGGCGCTCTGCCGGTACCGCCCGTTGCCGACGCCGGGATTCCGCTCATCTGGCCGCCTCCTCAGGAACCTCGTCGGCCCCACCGATCCCACCGGGCAGCGGCTCGGCCACGAGGTCCACGCCCTCGGTGCCGACCACCTTTGCCACGACCATACGACCGGGCGTCAACCCGTGGCCGGTGGTGAAGACCACCTGGCCGTCCGTCTCGGGAGCCTGGTGCGCGGCGCGGCCCACCGCGGGTTCGTCCTCGTCCTCGGGGTCGACGGACTCCACGAGCACCTCCAGCGTCTCACCGATCCGCTCCTCCGCCCGCTGGGCGGTGAGTTCCTCGGCGAGCCGGGAGAGGTGCGCGAGGCGCTCGGCGATCACGTCCTCGTCCAGCTTCTTGTCGTACGTGACGGCCTCGGTGCCCTCTTCGTCCGAGTAGCCGAACACGCCGATGGCGTCCAGGCGGGCACCGGTGAGGAAGCGTTCCAGCTCCGCGAAGTCCTCCTCGGTCTCGCCGGGGAAGCCCACGATGAAGTTGGACCGGACGCCGGCCTGCGGGGCCTTGTTCCGGATCGTCTCCAGCAGCCCCCAGAACTGTTCGGTGGACCCGAAGCGGCGCATCGCGCGCAGCACGCCCGGTGCCGAGTGCTGGAAGGACAGGTCGAAGTACGGGGCGACCTTCGGGGTCGAGGTGAGGACGTCGATCAGGCCGGGCCGCATCTCGGCGGGCTGGAGGTAGCTGACGCGCACCCGCTCGATGCCGTCGACGTCGGCCAGCTCGGGCAGCAGGGTCTCCAGAAGGCGGATGTCGCCCAGGTCCTTGCCGTACGAGGTGTTGTTCTCGGAGACCAGCATGACCTCCTTGACGCCGTGCTCGGCCAGCCAGCGCGTCTCGCCGAGCACGTCGCTGGGCCGGCGCGAGATGAACGAGCCGCGGAAGGACGGGATGGCGCAGAACGAGCAGCGCCGGTCGCAGCCGGACGCCAGTTTCACCGAGGCGACCGGGCTGGTCCCCAGGCGGCGGCGCAGCGGCGCGCGCGGTCCGGAGACCGGGGCGACGCCCTCCGGCAGGTCCTCGGGGGCCGGTGCGGCCTCCTGCGCGTGTCCCGGCAGCGAGACCTCGGCGCTCTGCCGTTCCGCGGGGCTGATCGGCAGCAGCTTGCGCCGGTCGCGCGGCGTGTGCGCCTCGACGCTGCCGCCCGCCAGGATGGTCTGGAGGCGGTTGGAGATGTCGGAGTAGTCGTCGAAGCCGAGCACGCCGTCCGCCTCCGGCAGGGCCTCGGCGAGATCCTTGCCGTACCGCTCGGCCATGCAGCCCACGGCGACGACGGCCTGGGTGCGGCCGTGGTCCTTCAGGTCATTGGCTTCGAGCAGGGCGTCGACGGAGTCCTTCTTGGCGGCTTCGACGAATCCGCAGGTGTTGACGACGGCGACGTCCGCGTCCGCGGCGTCCTCGACGAGGTCCCAGCCGTCCGCTGCCAAGCGGCCTGCAAGCTCCTCCGAGTCCACCTCGTTACGGGCGCAGCCAAGAGTGACAAGGGCGACGGTGCGGCGTTCGGGCATGGACTCAAGACTACTTTGTCCCCACGCGCACCCGTCCCACGAGGGGCCGTCCCGGTCGCCTGCGCACTACTGCCCCCGCTGACCTGCGAAGACGCCCCCGCCGCCGGAGAGGACAGGCAGCGGGGGCGGCGTCCGGATCGGCTCGGCCGACGGGCGCGATCAGCCGGCCTGCGGGTCTCCCTTGGTGTAGGTGAGGCGCTCGACCTGGCCGGGACTGAAGTCGTCCTGGACCTCCTTGCCGTTCACGAACAGCTGGATCGCCCCGGAGTCGCCGAGCACCAGGTCCAGCTTCTGCGGGTCGGTGAAGGTCTTCGACTCGCCCTGCAGGAGGGTGCCGTCGAAGAGCAGCCGCCCGTTGTAGGCGCGTGCGGAGACCCAGCTCTTGGTGCCGGTGACCACCATCTTGACCGTCACCCGGTCCGTCGGCACGGCCGCGATGGCGCTGTCCGAGCGGTCCGGCTTGGGCGGCGCCGGCTTGACGGGAACCGCGGTGGGCTTCTTCGAAGCGGGTGCGGTGGCGGTCGCGCCCTCCGCGACGCTCCTGGAGCTCGTCTCCTTGTCGTTGCCGCTGAACATCGTGAAGCCGACGTAACCGACCACGGCGACGATGGCCGCGACCATGGCCGCCGTCCAGTTGGGTCGGCGCCGTTCGGGCCTGATCCGTTCCGCCTCGAACAGGGGCGCGGCGGGCGTCGGCGCGGGCCGCCCGCCGTGCGCGCCGTCGTACTGGGCGACGAGCGCGGCCGGGTCCAGGCCGACGGCGTCGGCGAGCATCCGGATGTGGCCGCGGGCGTACACGTCGCCGCCGCACCGGGAGAAGTCGTCCGCTTCGATGGCGTGGACGATCGGAGAGCGCACCCGGGTCGACGTGCTGACCTCATCGACCGTCAGACCTGCGGCGATCCGGGCCTGCTGGAGAGCACGACCGATCGAGGGCCGGTCGTCCTCGGGGGCGTTGCCGGAAGGGGTGCCTGGAGAGTCTGGAGAGTTGCCGATGGACACGGGGGCGCCTTTCGAGCGTGAGCCACCTGCTGGAGGTTCAGTCTAGGGGGGTGACGAAAGGGTGGGGCAACCGGGAGGCCGGTCTTTGTACGCCATCGGGACGGTCCGAAGGCCCAAAAGCACCACGGCGACGTCGACGGATCCACCGCTGACGGACCATGACACCTCCCTTCCCTCAACTGGACGTGACCGCAAGGGAAACGGTTGCCTCTGTTCTCGTACGAGTGACTCCCACGGAGTCGTACGGCCCGTCGGGCCCTACGAGGGAGACTCTCCCCTGATCACGTCGAGTACGCCATCCAATTCGTCGGGCTTCACGAGAACGTCGCGTGCCTTCGACCCCTCGCTCGGCCCCACGATGCTCCGCGACTCCATCAGGTCCATGAGCCTGCCCGCTTTCGCGAAGCCCACGCGCAGCTTGCGCTGGAGCATCGACGTCGATCCGAACTGGGTGGAGACCACCAGCTCCGCCGCCTGACACAGCAGGTCCAGGTCGTCGCCGATGTCCTCGTCGATCTCCTTCTTCTGTTTGGTGCCGACGACCACGTCGTCGCGGAAGACCGGCGCCATCTGGTCCTTGCAGTGCTGGACGACGGCCGCGACCTCGTCCTCGGTGACGAAGGCGCCCTGCATACGGGTCGGCTTGTTGGCCCCCATCGGCAGGAAGAGCCCGTCGCCCTTGCCGATCAGCTTCTCGGCGCCGGGCTGGTCGAGGATGACCCGGCTGTCCGCCAGCGAGGAGGTGGCGAAGGCGAGCCGGGAGGGCACGTTCGCCTTGATCAGGCCGGTGACGACGTCCACCGAGGGGCGCTGCGTGGCGAGCACCAGATGGATTCCGGCCGCTCGGGCCAACTGGGTGATCCGGACGATGGAGTCCTCCACGTCGCGCGGAGCGACCATCATCAGGTCCGCGAGCTCGTCGACGATCACCAGCAGGTACGGGTACGCCTGAAGCTCCCGTTCGCTGCCCTCCGGCGTCTTCAGCTTGCCGCTGCGCACGGCCGCGTTGAAGTCGTCGATGTGCCGGTAGCCGAACGCCGCCAGGTCGTCGTAGCGCAGGTCCATCTCCCGTACGACCCACTGCAGGGCCTCGGCGGCGCGCTTCGGGTTGGTGATGATCGGGGTGATCAGGTGCGGAATGCCCTCGTACGCGGTCAGCTCGACGCGCTTGGGGTCGACGAGGACCATCCGTACGTCCTCCGGGGTCGCCCGCACCATGATCGAGGTGATCAGACAGTTGATGCAGGAGGACTTTCCGGAACCGGTCGCACCGGCCACGAGCACGTGCGGCATCTTCGCCAGATTGGCCATCTCGTAGCCGCCCTCGACGTTCTTGCCGAGCGCCACCAGCATCGGGTGGTCGTCCTCGGCGGCGTCCGCGAGCCGGAGCACGTCCCCGAGGTTGACCATTTCGCGGTCGCTGTTGGGGATCTCGATGCCGACGGCGGACTTGCCGGGGATCGGCGAGATGATCCGTACGTCCGGGGACGCCACGGCGTACGCGATGTTCTTGGTCAGGGCGGTGATCTTCTCGACCTTGACCGCCGGGCCGAGCTCGACCTCGTACCGGGTGACGGTCGGGCCGCGGGTGAAGCCGGTGACGGCCGCGTCGACCTTGAACTCCATGAAGACGTTGGAGAGCGACTCCACGACCGCGTCGTTGGCGGCGGAGCGCGTCTTGCCGGGACCGCCGCGCTCCAGCAGGTCCAGCGAGGGCAGCGAGTACGTGATGTCCCCGGAGAGCTGGAGCTGCTCGGCCCGCGCCGGCAGCGCGTCGGGCACCTCCGGCGGCGCCTTGGTGAGGTCGGCGGCCTTGCGGGGCGTGCCCGCCAGATCCTTGCGCACGCCCGGACGCGGCCGTTCCGGGGCCGGCGCGGCCTCTGCGGATGTGGCGGTTTCGACGGGCTGTGCCTCCGCGGCCGGCCGCACGGCCTCCCGTGCCGAGGGCACGGAAGAGGTCCGCTCGGACTCCTGCGAGACACCCTGCGTCAGGTCGGCGACGACCGGCGAAGGCGGCAGTCCGTTCATCACGGCCCCGTCCAGTGCGGCGGCAGCGGCGGCCGCCACGTCCACCGCGTCCTGCGGACGGCCGTACGACGACGGCTGCACGCTGGACGTCCTGCGCGGCCTGCGGCGGCGTCCCAGCGCTTCTTCCTCCGCCAGGTCCGGGTCGTGCTCCGGAATCTCACTCCGGCGCGCGGAGGGACGCCGCGCGCCCCCTGGAAGCGCCTCGCGCCACTGCTCGTCGTACCGCTCGTCGTCCTCCCCCTCGAAGTCGGCGATGCCGCGCTCCCCGGGCCTCGGCTCGATGACGCCGAGTCGGATCCCGAGCGTCCGCAGTCGCCGCGGGATCGCGTTGACCGGCGTCGCCGTGACCACGAGCAGCCCGAAGACGGTGAGGAGCAGCAGCAGGGGTACGGCCAGGACCTCGCCCATCGCGAAGGTCAGCGGCTTCGACGCGGCCCAGCCGATCAGCCCGCCCGCGTCCTGCATCGCCTCGCCGCCGTCACCGCGCCCCGGCGAGCCGCACGCGATGTGCACCTGACCGAGCACCCCGACGACCAGCGCGGAGAGGCCGATGACGATCCGCCCGTTGGCCTCGGGCCGCTCCGGGTGCAGAATCAGCCGCACCCCGATGACGCCGAGCAGGATCGGCACCAGCAGGTCGAGCCGGCCGAACGCGCCGGTGATCAGCAGCTGCACCAGATCGCCGACCGGACCGCGCAACTGCGCCCAGGTACCGGCGGCGACGATCAGCGCGAGACCGAGCAGCAGCAGCGCGAGGCCGTCCTTGCGGTGCGCCGGGTCCAGTCCCTTCGCGCCACGCCCTATGCCGCGGAACATGGCTCCGACCGCGTGCGCGACACCGAGATACGCCCCGCGCACGAGCCGGTACACGCCCCCCGTGGGGGACGGCGCGGGCCGAGGCGCGGGCCTGGCCGCCTTCTTGGCGGGAGCCCTCTTCGCAGGCGGCTTTCTGGCGGCGGTCTTCTTCGCGGGAGCTTTCGAGGCGGGTTTCGCCCCGGACTTGGCGGGTGCCGCCTTCTGCGCAGCGCCCGGCGTACGGCCGGCGCGCGGCTTCGCGGTGCCCGTCGTGCCCTGAGAACCCTTGCCGGACGTACGTGAGGCCATGGGGCAAGAGGTTACCGGTGGAGTCGTCCCGGGACACGTGTGCCTCCTGCTTCACCCTTCCGTGTCGCCCTTTGTCCCGTGCGGAATTGACGCGGGGTCGGCGCCGGAGGGCAGCGGACACGTGCGACGGCCCCGCTCCTGACGTGTCGCCAGAAGGGGGCCGTGTGGTGTTCCGTGCCGTCAGTTCTGCGAGGGAAGCGTCCCCGTGCCACCGGTGCCGGGTTCGAGCGCGTCGAGCGCCCGGCGCAGCCCGGTGAGCTTGCGCTCCAGGTGAGCGGCGGTGGCGACGGCCGCGGCGTCCGCCGAGTCGTCGTCGAGCTGCTTGGAGAGCGCCTCCGCCTGCTCCTCGACCGCCGCGAGACGGGCCGACAGCTCGGCCAGGAGCCCGGCAGGCTCCTTGACCGCTGACGCGTCCGCCCGGTGGGTGCCCTCCAACTGGAGACGCAGCAGGGCCGCTTGCTCCCGCAGCTGACAGTTCTTCATGTACAGCTCGACGAACACCGAGACCTTGGCGCGCAGCACCCAGGGGTCGAACGGCTTCGAGATGTAGTCCACCGCGCCCGCCGCATAGCCCCGGAAGGTGTGATGCGGACCATGGTTGATCGCGGTGAGAAAGATGATCGGGATGTCCCGCGTCCGCTCCCGCCGCTTGATGTGCGCGGCGGTCTCGAAGCCGTCCATGCCCGGCATCTGAACGTCCAGCAGAATGACCGCGAAGTCATCAGTAAGCAGTGCTTTGAGCGCTTCCTCCCCTGACGATGCCCTCACCAGTGTCTGATCGAGCGCAGAGAGAATGGCCTCCAGCGCCAGCAGATTCTCCGGCCGGTCATCGACCAGGAGGATCTTGGCCTTCTGCACCATGGCCCGTCCTCCTCGCCCCGGCAGTGCACCGGGCGCCGCCCCGGAGGACGACTCCCTTGCGTCGCCCGTCCTTGTGCCGGTCATGGTAGCTGTACCCCGCCGGTCGCCACACCCTGTCACCGCGATGTCACTGTGCACGTAGCTCAAACGCATCGGGAAACCAGAAGGTTCCCCGACTACCGCGCTCTCACACGCCGCCGGCCACACTCCGTCAGCACGACGGCCCCCGACCTTCCGTCGCGCACGACGGCCGGAGCGCGCGGAGCCCGGTCCGACGTCCGCACCGACCACCGTACGGTCACCGCGGCGACCGCACGGCGGCAGGGGTCACTCCTCCCCACGCATCCACCGCTCCATCACACCGAGGAGGTGATCGGGGTCCACCGGCTTCGTCACGTAGTCGGAGGCGCCCGACTCGATGGCCTTCTCCCGGTCGCCCTTCATCGCCTTGGCGGTCAGCGCGATGATCGGCAGCCCGGCGAACTGCGGCATCCTGCGGATCGCCGTCGTGGTCGCGTACCCGTCCATCTCCGGCATCATGATGTCCATCAGCACCAGCGTCACGTCGTCGTGCTGCTCCAGGACCTCGATGCCCTCGCGGCCGTTCTCCGCGTACAGCACCGAGAGCCCGTGCTGTTCCAGGACGCTGGTCAGGGCGAAGACGTTGCGGATGTCGTCGTCGACGATCAGCACCTTCTCGCCGGAGAAGCCGTAGGAGCGCCGTTCCTCCGGAGCCGTCTCCTGCTCCCCGGTTCCCTGCCCCGCCCACGGCTCCTGCGGCGTCGCCCCGCTGGGGGCCGCCGCGGGCTGACCGGGGAGCGCCGGGCGCTGTTCGGCCGCGCCGATGGCCTTGCGCCGGCGCCGGAACAGCCCGGCCGGCCCCGTCTGCGGTTCGTCCCTCATGGCTCCGAGGTCGTACGCGGCGCAGGGGGCCTCCGCGGCTCCACGCTCCTCCGCCGGCGCCCGGCGCGGGAGTTCGAGCCCGCCCGGGGAGAGCTGCGGGTAACCCTGGGGAGGCAGCTCACTGGGGTGCAGCGGCAGGTACAGCGTGAACGTCGACCCCCGGCCCGGCTCGCTCGCCGCGTGGATCTCGCCGCCGAGCAGCCGGGCGATCTCCCGGCTGATGGACAGGCCCAGGCCCGTACCGCCGTACTTCCTGCTGGTCGTGCCGTCGGCCTGCTTGAACGCCTCGAAGATCACCCGCATCTTGCTGGCCGCGATGCCGATGCCGGTGTCGGTCACCGAGAAGGCGATCAGGTCGCCATCCGGGTCCCTCAGCGACCCGGCTTCGAGCAGCTGCTCGCGGATCTCGTGCGGTACGTCGGTGCCGGCGGGCCGGATGACCAGCTCCACGGCTCCCGTGTCGGTGAACTTCACCGCGTTGGACAGCAGGTTGCGCAGCACCTGGAGGAGGCGCTGCTCGTCGGTGTGCAGGGTCGCGGGCAGCTCGGGGGAGACCCGTACGGAGAAGTCGAGCCCCTTCTCCGCGGTGAGCGGCCGGAAGGTGGCCTCCACGTAGTCGACGAGCTGGACGAGCGCGATCCGGGTCGGCGAGACGTCCATCTTGCCCGCCTCGACCTTGGACAGGTCGAGGATGTCGTTGATCAGCTGGAGCAGGTCGGAACCGGCTCCGTGGATCGTCTCGGCGAACTCGATCTGCTTCGGGGAGAGGTTCCCGTCGGCGTTGTCGGCGAGCAACTTGGCGAGGATCAGCAGCGAGTTGAGCGGGGTGCGCAACTCGTGCGACATGTTCGCCAGGAACTCGGACTTGTAGCGCATGGAGACCGCGAGCTGCTCGGCCCGCTCCTCCAGCACCTGCCGGGCCTCCTCGATCTCGGTGTTCTTCACCTCGATGTCGCGGTTCTGCCGCGCCAACAGCTCCGCCTTCTCCTCCAGTTCCGCGTTGGACTCCTGTAGCGCCTTCTGCCGGTTCTCCAACTCCTCGCTGCGCTCCCGCAGTTGCTCGGTCAGCTCCTGCGACTGCTCCAGCAGCACTTCCGTCTTCGTATTGACACTGATCGTGTTGACGCTGGTCGCGATCATTTCAGCGATCTGGTTCAGGAAGTCCCGCTGGATGTGCGTGAACGGCTGGAACGACGCGAGCTCGATGACGCCCAGCACCTGCCCCTCGAAGAGCACCGGCAGCACGATCACGTGCGCCGGCGGTGCCTCGCCGAGACCGGAGGCGATCCGCAGGTACCCCTGCGGCACCTTCATCTGGATGGTCCGCTTCTCCTCCGCGGCCGTTCCGATCAGGGTCTCCCCCGGCCGGAAGACGGTCGGCATCGCACCGGCGGTGTACCCGTAGCTCCCGCGCATCCGCAGCTGGTACGGGCTGTCCGCCTCCGCCCCGACCTCGGCGCCCTTGACCGCGGCGGTGCCCGTGGGCATCGCCAGGAAGAACGCGCCCTGCTGCGCGGAGACGACCGGCGTCAGCTCGCTCATGATCAGCGAGGCCACGTCGTCGAGGTCGCGACGGCCCTGCATCAGCCCGGAGATGCGCGCCAGGTTGCCCTTGAGCCAGTCCTGCTCCTCGTTGGCGAGGGTGGTGTCGCGCAGGTTGGCGATCATCGTGTTGATGTTGTCCTGGAGCTCCTGGATCTCGCCGGCCGCGTCCACGTCGACCTTCAGGCTCAGGTCCCCGCGGGTCACCGCGGTGGCGACCTTCGCGATGGCGCGCACCTGACGGGTCAGGTTCCCGGCCATCTCGTTCACGGACTCCGTCAGGTCCCGCCAGGTGCCGTCGACGTCCCGCACCCTCGCCTGGCCGCCCAACTGCCCGTCGGTGCCCACCTCGCGGGCCACCCGGGTCACCTGGTCGGCGAACGAGGACAGCTGGTCGACCATCGTGTTGATGGTGTCCTTGAGGTCCTGGATCTCGCCGCGCGCGTCGATGTCGATCTTCTTCGTGAGGTCGCCGCGCGCGATGGCGGTGGTGACGGTGGCGATCTGCCTCACCTGACCGGTCAGGTTGGACGCCATCGAGTTCACGGACTCGGTGAGGTCCTTCCACGTACCGGCCACTCCCGGTACGCGCGCCTGGCCGCCCAGCTCGCCCTGCGTGCCCACCTCGCGGGCCACCCGCGTGACCTCGTCGGCGAACGACGACAGGGTCGTGACCATGGTGTTCACGGTGTCGGCCAGCTCGGCGACCTCGCCGCGCGCCTCCACGGTGACCTTCTTCGTCAGATCGCCGTTGGCGACCGCGGAGGACACCCGAGAGATGTTCCGCACCTGCGACGTCAGGTTGTTCGCCATGGTGTTGACGTTGTCGCTGAGGTCCTTCCAGATGCCGGTGACCCCGCGCACCCGGGCCTGGCCGCCGAGGATTCCCTCGGTGCCCACCTCGCGGGCCACCCTCGTCACCTCGTCGGCGAAGTTCGAGAGCTGGTCGACCATCGTGTTCACGGTCGTGACGAGGTCCAGGATCTCGCCCTTCGCGTCCACCGTGATCTTCTTCGACAGGTCGCCCTTGGCGACGGCCGTGGTGACCTCGGCGATGTTCCGCACCTGCGAGGTGAGGTTGTTCGCCATGAAGTTCACGGACTGGGTGAGGTCCTTCCACGTACCGCTCACACCCTGTACCTCGGCCTGCCCGCCGAGCATCCCCTCGGTGCCCACCTCGCGGGCCACCCTGGTGACCTGCTCCGCGAAGTTGGAGAGCTGGTCGACCATCGTGTTGAGGGTGTTCTTCAGCTCCAGGATCTCGCCGCGCGCGTCCACGTCGATCTTCTGCGACAGGTCACCGCGCGCCACCGCGGTGGCGACCTGCGCGATGTTGCGCACCTGGTCGGTGAGGTTCCCGGCCATGCCGTTCACCGAGTCCGTCAGGTCGCGCCACACACCGGCGACGCCGGGCACCTGGGCCTGACCGCCCAGCCGCCCCTCGGTGCCCACCTCACGGGCGACCCTGGTCACCTGGTCGGCGAACGCGGACAGCTGGTCGACCATCGTGTTGATGGTGTTCTTCAGCTCCAGGATCTCGCCGCGCGCGTCCACGTCGATCTTCTGCGACAGGTCACCGCGCGCCACCGCGGTCGTGACCTGGGCGATCTGCCGCACCTGTGACGTCAGGTTGCCTGCCATGAAGTTGACCGAGTCGGTGAGCTCCTTCCAGGTGCCGCTGACGCCGTCGACCCGCGCCTGGCCGCCGAGCCGTCCCTCGGTGCCCACGTCCCGCGCCATACGCGTCACCTGGTCCGCGAACGCGGACAACTGGTCGACCATCGTGTTGACGGTGTTCTTCAGCTCCAGCATCTCGCCGGAGACGTCGACGGTGACCTTCTGCGACAGATCGCCGTTGGCGACCGCCGTCGTCACCTGCGCGATGTTCCGCACCTGCCCGGTGAGGTTGCGGAAGGCCGTGTTGACGGAGTCCGTCAGGTCCTTCCACGTACCCGCCGCACCCGGCACCTGCGCCTGACCGCCCAACTGCCCCTCGACGCCGACCTCACGGGCCACCCGCGTCACTTCGGAACCGAAGGACTGCAACTGCTCCACCATCGTGTTGACGGTGTTCTTCAGCTCCAGCATCTCGCCGGCCACGTCGACGGTGACCTTCTGCGACAGATCACCGTTGGCGACCGCCGTCGTCACCTGCGCGATGTTCCGCACCTGGTCCGTGAGGTTGCGGAACGCGGTGTTGACCGAGTCCGTCAGGTCCTTCCACGTACCCGCCGCACCCGGCACCTGCGCCTGACCGCCCAGCAGCCCCTCGCCACCGACCTCGCTGGCGACCCTGGTCACCTCGTCCGCGAAAGTGCGCAGCGTCTCGGTCATCTGATTGATGGTTTCTGCGAGCTGGGCGACCTCGCCGCGCGCGTGCACCCGGACCTTCCGCGACAGGTCACCGTTGGCGACCGCCGTCGTCACCTCGGCGATCCCCCGCACCTGCGAGGTCAGATTCCCCGCCATGAGGTTCACCGAATCGGTGAGGTCCTTCCACACCCCGGCCACACCCGGGACCTGCGCCTGCCCGCCGAGCGCGCCCTCGGTCCCCACCTCGCGTGCCACTCGCGTCACTTCGGAGGAGAACGACGACAGCTGGTCCACCATCGTGTTCACGGTGTTCTTCAGCTGGAGCATCTCGCCGGACACGTGCACCGTGACCTTGCGCGACAGATCGCCCTTGGCGACCGCCGTCGTCACGAGCGCGATGTCCCGCACCTGGGCGGTCAGCCGGTACGCCATGGTGTTGACGGAGTCCGTGAGGTCCTTCCACGAACCGGACATCCCGCGCACCTGTGCCTGTCCGCCGAGCTTGCCCTCGGTACCGACCTCCAGGGCGACCCGCGTCACCTCGTCGGTGAACGCGGACAGCTGGTCGACCAGGTTGTTGACCGTACGGCCGACCTTCAAAAACTCGCCGCGCAGCGGGTGCCCGGTGCCTTCACCGCCCTGCGAGCGCAGCTCCATCCGCTGCTCCAGGTCGCCCTCCGCCACCGCGGACAGCACCCTGCCGACTTCGGAGACGGGCCGTACGAGATCCTCGACCAGGGCGTTCGACGCGTCGATCGCGGTGGCCCAGGACCCTTCGCAGGCCCCGGTCTCCAGCCGCTCCGCCAGCTTCCCCTCCCGGCCGACCATGCGCCGTACCCGCGCGAGCTCGCCCGTCAGATGCAGGTTCCGGTCCGCCACCTCGTTGAAGACGGCGGCGATCTCCGACATCACCCCGTCGCCGGAGACCGTCAGCCGACGCCTGAAGTTCCCGTCCCGCATCGACACCAAGGCGGCCAGCAGACGGTTCAGCGCCGCCGTGTCCACCTCGGTCGTCCCATTGCCGCGGGACCGTCCGCCTTTTGCGCGCGAATTCTTGCCCCGCGCCGCCACGCCAGACTCCACCGTGTCCCTCCCGCAGGGATCGACCGTATTTCCCAGGTCTTGTTAAAGCGTTCCCAGTCTTCCACCTTGGCGCACCGCCGTGTCCGACAGTCAAGGCGTGACGCCCCCTGCGTCAAATCGTTGAAGCCTACAGCGACGGAGCCACTCCCCTCCCCGGGCGCCGCTTCTCGTATCCAGTCCGGACGCGGTGCCACGCCGCCCCTGCCGACGGTCTAGCCTGGGCAGGGCGTATCGAAGCCGCGAGAAACGGGCACAGGACTCGGGGAAGCGACGAACACCACATGGGGAGTGCTGTGATCACGGCGCGGGCGGCTGCCACTTTCGAGCCTGTCGGACGGTCGGTGGCGACGGCCCGTGCGTTCGTACGGGACACCCTCCAGGGCTGGGGGCACTCGGAGCTGGTCGACGACGCGGTGGTCCTCACCAGCGAACTCGTCACCAACGCCGTCGTCCACGCGGGCACCCAGGCCGACGTCCTGTGCCTGCTCACCGAGGACGGGATCCGCGTCGAGGTGGGCGACCGGTATCCGGAGCGCGAGGTCCCGCTCCAGGGCACCGGCATGTCCCTCGGCGGCCCGGACCGCGAAGGCGGCCGCGGCCTCCTTCTGTGCGCCGCCCTCGCCTCCAAGTGGGGCGTCGAGTACAGCCCCACCCAGAAACACGTCTGGTTCCAACTCGACCTGCCGCAGCGCCCGGTGGGCACCCGCGTAGCCGGCCCCGTCCTCCCGGACGCCCTCCTCCCGGTCGCCGACGGCCGCATCCGCGTCGCAGTCGTCCAGATAGACCGCACCGGTGCCATCGCCTCCTGGAGCGAGGACGCCCAGGACCTCTTCGGGTACGCCGCCGAACAGGTCACCGGCAAACCCCTCACCGACCTCACCGCCTGGCCGCAGACCCCCGGCATCGGCACCGGCATCGCCGAAGCCCTCCAGATGTCCCGCTGGGAGGGCAGTTACGGCATCCGCGGCGAGGACGGCCGCGTCATTCCCGTCTACGCCTCCCATCTGCGCGTACGGGACAGCGAGGGCGAGCCCTCCACGGTCTGCCTCCTGGTGCGGGAATTCGAGCGCGCCGTACTCCAGACACCGCAGCGGCAGCCGTCCCCGGACACCGTCGGCGGCGGCGAAGGCCGGACCACGGACCCCTTCGAGGTCTTCATCGGCTCCCCCGCCCCCGAAGACCTCGACGGTCTCCTCCAGCGCACCGTGGAACGCGCCCGCGACATGCTCGACGCCGACTCCGCGTTCCTCCTGCTCGCCACCGACGACGAGACGGAACTTGAGGTACGGGCGACCACCGGCCTCCCGTCCGCCCGCCAGCGCTTCGCCCGCGTACCCGTCGAAGCCGGCACCGGAAGGTACGGCTCCGCCCGGATGCCCGCCGTGCACGAGGACCTGACGGCCGTCCCCGGCGCCGTCCCGCTCCTCGACGGCACGGGCATGCGGTCCGTCGTCACCGTCCCCCTCAAGGTCGAGGGCCGCCTCACCGGCTCCCTCGGCGTCGCCGCCGAAGCCGCGGGCCGGTACACCAACGAGGAGGCCCTGCGCCTCCAGTTCGCGGCCGACCGCATCGCACTCGCCGTCGAGTCCGCCCGCCTCGGCGAACTCGAACGTCTCCGCCGCGGCTCCCTGTCCTTCCTCGTCGAGGCCTCCGACCTGCTCGCCGGCACCCTGGACCGCGACCAGACCCTCGCCCTCATGGCGCAGATGACGGTCCCCACCCTGGCCGCCTGGTGCGCCGTCTACACGATCGCCGACCCCACCTCGGACCCGTACCTCTCGTACGTCCTGCACGAGGACGAGGAACGCATCGACGGCCTCAAGGCCCTCCTCTCCAGGATCAGCCCGCCCGATCCTGTCCCCACTCCCGGGGCCCGCATCTGGAACGCACCCAGCGAGGCGGCCCACCAGGCCGCGCTGCGCACCTCCATGCGCAGTCTCGGTCTCGCCTCATCCCCGCACATCGGCTCCGGGATCGGCACCACGCTGGCCACCGCCGCCGCGGTCGGCGGCGAGACGGTGGTCCTTCCTCTGGTGGCCCGCAACCGGGTCATCGGCATGCTGACCCTCGGCAAGCCCACCGACGACCACTTCCGCCAGGAGATCCTCGAACTCGCCGAGGACCTCTCCCGCCGGGCCGCCCTCGCCCTCGACAACGCCCGTCTGTACTCGGAGCGCATGGCCATCAGCCAGTCCCTCCAGCGCAGCCTGCTGCCCCCGGAGCTGCCGGTCGTCCCGAACGTCGAGGTGGAGGTCATCTACCGGGCGGCCGGCGAGGGCAATGAGGTCGGCGGCGACTTCTACGACCTCTTCCCGATCCGCGACGGCGCCTACGGCTTCGCCATCGGTGACGTCTGCGGTACGGGCCCGCAGGCCGCCGCCGTCACCGGCCTTGCCCGTCACGCCCTGCGCCTGCTCGCCCGCGAGGGCTTCAGCGGCCCCGCCGTCCTCGAACGCCTCAACGCCGCCATCCTGGACGAGGGCGAGCGCAGCCGCTTCCTGACCCTCCTCTACGGCGAGCTGTGGCCGCAGGAGGACGGCAGCTCGATCCTCAAGATCGTCTGCGCCGGGCATCCGCTCCCACTCCGCCTCCGCCAGGACGGCACCGTCACCCCCGCCGCCGAACCCCAGCCCCTCCTCGGCGTCATGGAGGACCTGGAGCTGTACGAGGAGACCATCACCCTGGATCCGGGCGACGTGCTCCTGTGCGTGACGGACGGCATCACGGAACGCCGCGAAGGCGCACGCATGCTCGGCGACGACGGTCTCGCCGACGTACTCGCCGGTTGTACGGGCCTGACTGCCGGCGCTGTCGCCGCGCGCGTCCTGCGCGCCGTGGAACGCTTCGCGGCCGAACCCGCCTCCGACGACATGGCCATCCTCGCCATGCGCGTCCCGGAGCCCTTGAAGCAGTAGTGGGCATGGGCGGGTTGCTCTCCGCCTCATACGGCTCCGGACACGCAGGAAGGGCCCCCGCCAACGGCGGGGGCCCTTCCTTCTCGCTGAGCCCCAATGCGGAATCGAACCGCAGACCTTCTCCTTACCATGGAGACGCTCTACCGACTGAGCTATTGGGGCCTCGTTGCGCTGCGGCAACGAGATAGATCATACCCATAAAATCGCCGGAGTTCGAACCACTGTCTCCTGCGCCCCGCCCACGCCACCCCGACCAGCCCGCGCGCACGCCGACAAGCCCGCACGCAGCCGGGCCTTGCTGGCACGACTCTGTACGTGACGTAGCCCTGTGCAGGGCCCTGTACGTGCTTGTGCGCGCCCCGGGCGGACCTCTCGCCTTGCGCGCGGGCCTCTTTGAGCCCCGCCTCTCCGTCCCGTTGCGATCGGTCCCGTTGGCGACAGCAACGGGAGGACGCGACGCCGCTCCGGCAACGACCATCCAGCAAACAGATCAAGCAGAATGCAGATCGGGCAGAACGCAGAAGAGCCCCGTACCGGTATCCCCGGCACGGGGCTCTTCGCAATGATTGTTCGGCGGCGTCCTACTCTCCCACAGGGTCCCCCCTGCAGTACCATCGGCGCGGAAAGGCTTAGCTTCCGGGTTCGGAATGTAACCGGGCGTTTCCCTAACGCTATGACCACCGAAACACTATGAAACACTGAACACCTGGCTGTCAACACAGGACTGTTCGTTATTTCAGAACTAACACAGTGGACGCGAGCAACTGAGGACAAGCCCTCGGCCTATTAGTACCAGTCAGCTCCACCCGTTACCGGGCTTCCACATCTGGCCTATCAACCCAGTCGTCTACTGGGAGCCTTAACCCCTCAAAGGGGGTGGGAATACTCATCTCGAAGCAGGCTTCCCGCTTAGATGCTTTCAGCGGTTATCCTTTCCGAACGTAGCCAACCAGCCATGCCCTTGGCAGGACAACTGGCACACCAGAGGTTCGTCCGTCCCGGTCCTCTCGTACTAGGGACAGCCCTTCTCAATATTCCTACGCGCACAGAGGATAGGGACCGAACTGTCTCACGACGTTCTAAACCCAGCTCGCGTACCGCTTTAATGGGCGAACAGCCCAACCCTTGGGACCGACTCCAGCCCCAGGATGCGACGAGCCGACATCGAGGTGCCAAACCATCCCGTCGATATGGACTCTTGGGGAAGATCAGCCTGTTATCCCCGGGGTACCTTTTATCCGTTGAGCGACAGCGCTTCCACAAGCCACTGCCGGATCACTAGTCCCGACTTTCGTCCCTGCTCGACCCGTCGGTCTCACAGTCAAGCTCCCTTGTGCACTTACACTCAACACCTGATTGCCAACCAGGCTGAGGGAACCTTTGGGCGCCTCCGTTACTCTTTAGGAGGCAACCGCCCCAGTTAAACTACCCATCAGACACTGTCCCTGATCCGGATCACGGACCGAGGTTAGACATCCAGCACGACCAGAGTGGTATTTCAACGGCGACTCCACCATGACTGGCGTCACAGCTTCACAGTCTCCCACCTATCCTACACAAGCCGAACCGAACACCAATATCAAACTGTAGTAAAGGTCCCGGGGTCTTTCCGTCCTTCTGCGCGAAACGAGCATCTTTACTCGTAGTGCAATTTCACCGGGCCTATGGTTGAGACAGTCGAGAAGTCGTTACGCCATTCGTGCAGGTCGGAACTTACCCGACAAGGAATTTCGCTACCTTAGGATGGTTATAGTTACCACCGCCGTTTACTGGCGCTTAAGTTCTCAGCTTCGCACACCCGAAAGTGCACTAACCGGTCCCCTTAACGTTCCAGCACCGGGCAGGCGTCAGTCCGTATACATCGCCTTACGGCTTCGCACGGACCTGTGTTTTTAGTAAACAGTCGCTTCTCGCTGGTCTCTGCGGCCACCCCCAGCTCACCGTGTAAAACGGATCACCAGTGATGGCCCCCCTTCTCCCGAAGTTACGGGGGCATTTTGCCGAGTTCCTTAACCATAGTTCACCCGAACGCCTCGGTATTCTCTACCTGACCACCTGAGTCGGTTTAGGGTACGGGCCGCCATGAAACTCGCTAGAGGCTTTTCTCGACAGCATAGGATCATCCACTTCACCACAATCGGCTCGGCATCAGGTCTCAGCCTCAATGTGTGACGGATTTGCCTATCACACGGCCTACACCCTTACCCCGGGACTACCACCGCCCGGGCTGGACTACCTTCCTGCGTCACCCCATCG
>NZ_CP192005.1:1090000-1372500 GCF_050947155.1 Streptomyces sp. CA-294286
CTCCGCGCTCGCGAAGACGTTGCGCAGCACGTTGGAGATGTCGCGCTCGGGCGCGACGAAGCCCGGGACCTCGGCGTTCGTGGAGTCCGAGAGGAGGAGGTCGATGCCTTCCTCACTCAGACGGGCGAACGCGTGGAGGTCGGTGAGGCGGCCGTCCAGCGGGAGCTGGTCCATCTTGAAGTCGCCGGTGCAGACCACGAGGCCGGCCGGGGTGCGCAGGGCGACGGCCAGTGCGTCCGGGATGGAGTGGTTGACCGCGATGAACTCGCACTCGAACGGGCCGAGACGCTCGGTGTCGCCCTCGACGACCTCAAGGGTGTACGGGCGGATGCGGTGCTCCTGGAGCTTGGCCTCGATCAGGGCGAGGGTCAGCTTGGAGCCGATGAGGGGGATGTCCGGCTTGAGGCGGAGGAGATAGGGGACTCCTCCGATGTGGTCCTCGTGGCCGTGGGTCAGGACGATGCCCTCGATGTCGTCGAGGCGGTCCTTGATGGAGGTGAAGTCCGGCAGGATCAGGTCGATGCCCGGCTGCTCCTCCTCGGGGAAGAGGACGCCGCAGTCGACGATCAGCAGACGGCCGTCGAACTCGAAGACCGTCATGTTGCGGCCGATCTCGCCGAGACCGCCCAACGGAGTGACGCGGAGGCCGCCCTTGGCGAGCTTCGGCGGGGCGCCCAGTTCGGGATGCGGATGACTCAAAAGACTCTCCTCACCACACCCGCCATGGATCTCGGGGATCGTGGCGGGCATGTCGTGTGCGTGCAGTGGCTGCACGGGCTGCTGCTGTCTGTGGGGGTACTGCTCGGTGGTGCTTGTTCAGTTGTGAAGTCAGTGTTCAGAGGTGTACCCCGCCTGCGGCGAGGTCGATCTTGAGCTGGTGGGTCTCGTCCGCGGACAGCTCGACGAGCGGCATGCGCAGGGGGCCGGCCGGCAGGTTCTGGAGAGCCAGGGCCGCCTTCGTGGTGATCACGCCCTGGGTGCGGAACATGCCGGTGAAGACCGGGAGGAGACGCAGGTGGAGCTCGGTGGCCTTGCGTACGTCGCCGGAGAGGTAGGCGTCCAGCAGGGCACGGAGTTCCGGGGTGACGACGTGGCCGACGACGGAGACGAAGCCGCACGCGCCCACCGAAAGGAGCGGGAGGTTGAGCATGTCGTCGCCCGAGTACCAGGCGAGGCCGGAGCGTGCGATCGCCCAGCTGGCGCGGCCGAGGTCGCCCTTGGCGTCCTTGTTGGCGACGATCCGCGGGTGCTCGGCCAATCGGACGATCGTCTCGGTGTTGATGGGAACGCCGCTGCGGCCCGGAATGTCGTAGAGCATCACCGGGAGCTCGGTGGCGTCGGCGATGGCGGAGAAGTGCCGGAACAGGCCCTCCTGCGGGGGCTTGTTGTAGTACGGCGTCACCGCGAGGAGGCCGTGGGCGCCGGTCTTCTCGGCGGTGCGGGCCAGCTCAAGGCTGTGACGGGTGTCGTTGGTGCCCACTCCGGCGATGACGTGGGCCCGGTCGCCGACCGCTTCCAGTACCGCCCGTACCAGCTCGTTTTTCTCCGCGTCGCTGGTGGTCGGGGACTCGCCGGTGGTGCCGTTGACGACGAGGCCGTCGTTGCCTGCGTCCACCAGATGGGCGGCGAGCCGCTGAGCGCCGTCGAGATCGAGTGCGCCGTCCGCCGTGAAGGGCGTGACCATCGCGGTGAGGACCCGCCCGAAGGGGGTCTGCGGAGTGGAGATCGGAGCCATGGGTAACACGCTACTCGCTGCTCAGCGCGGGGTGTCCCCTCGGGGGCACAGTGTACGGCGGGGGAAGAGGACACCGGCACTGCCTGCTCGGGGGTTCAAGCAGTGCCGGGTCCGTTTGATCAGCCTAGATGAACTTCTTGAAACGCCGCAATACGGACACCTCGTGCGGCCCATCCGTACATCTGTGCCCGCAAGGTGCCTGTGCAGCGTTACGGGGCGACCCGGCCGTTCTTGTTGAAGGCGGCGTGGGTGAGCGGCATGAGCTGCGCCCAGTGCGATTCCATCTGCTCGCCGACCATCTCGATCTCCCGCTGCGGGAAGGACGGGACCTTCGCCAGCTCGTGCTGGGTGCGCAGCCCGAGGAAGTGCATCAGCGAGCGCGCGTTGCAGGTGGCGTACATGGAGGAGTACAGGCCGACGGGGAGGGTGGCACGGGCGACCTCGCGGGCGACGCCGGCGGCCAGCATCTCCTGGTACGCCTCGTAGGACTGGCGGTAGGAGTCCTCCATGACGCGGGAGGTGAGTTCCTGCTGCGCCTCGGTGCCCTCGACGAACACGTACTTGCCGGGGCGGCCCTCCTGGACGAGCTTGCGGTCCGCGCCGGGCACGTAGAAGACCGGGTCGAGACGGCGGTAGCGGCCCGATTCCTCGTTGTACGACCAGCCGACGCGGTGGCGCATGAATTCGCGGAACACGAAGATCGGGGCGCTGATGAAGAAGGTCATCGAGTTGTGCTCGAAGGGGCTGCCGTGGCGGTCGCGCATCAGGTAGTTGATGAGGCCCTTCGAGCGCTCGGGGTCCTTGGTGAGCTCGTCCAGGGACTGCTCGCCGGCCGTCGAGACGCGGGCGGCCCACAGGACGTCCGAGTCCTGCGCGGCGTGCTTGACCAGCTCGACAGTGACTTCACTGCGGAAGCTGGGCTTCTGGGTCTCTTCGGGGGTGCTGTCCGGGGTCACGGTCACCGGCGGTCCTTCCACTTGCGTCGCTCTGGGCGGCGTCCACTCTACGGGCCGCGAGGGCGTCGCCGGGACGGACGGACCGTCAGGACATTCTTTGAGGTAGTCGGGGAAACAGGGCACCAAGTGGCAGCCCCGTTCGTCTCTCTCTGTAGAGGCATCACCGATGCGCCGACATTCGAAAAAGCAAAGGAGCGACACTCATGTTTCGCCGGCGAGAAGCCGTCCCGTTCGCCTTCGTGGCCGAGGCCGACCGCTTCCGCAGTAACGTCACCCCTCCCCCTCCGGAACGCCCGAGTGCGTCGCAGATCTTCGGGCGCTCGCTCGTCGGTCTGACCGTGGTCGCCGGGCTGGTGGGCTCGCTGATGTTCGGGCTCCCCGCCCTCGATCCGCAGAACTCGCCGGGCAAGGCGCAGCAGTCCGAAGCCGCTCAGGGGCGTTGACCTTTCGGGCATTCGGGTAGCTCACGACACGTCAGGTCTCTTCCGGGCCCCCTGAGGTGGCTCGGCGGAACGCCGCTCGGTAGCCTCACCGGGCACAGCCCAACCGAGCGTGCTTGTGAGTGAGGACCTGTCGTGCCCCTGCCCTTCTTGACGGCCGACCGCGCTTTTGCAGCCGACGCGTACGACATCGCGCTGCCGTACGACGACCACGACCAGTGGCGGCGTCCGTACCGCCCCGGGCCCTATCGGGTCGGGGCCGCCGCGGTGTTGCTGCTGCTCGCGTCGTTCGTGCTGCTGTCTGCGACGATCATCGCGTTCGCCGCGGAGCTGACCGCCGGGCTGATCGTGCTCGGCATCGGGCTGGCCACGGTCGCCTGTGCCCTGCGGATCCTGCGGATGGGGGTCTGGGTCAGCGGGGCGGGCCTCCGTCGGGTGGGTTTCCTGAGCACCGTCACGGTGCCGTGGGGGCAGACCGAGGTCGTACGGACCGTGCAGCAGCCGGTGCGCTGGCTCGGGCTGCCGCGGACCGTGCAGGGACAGGCGCTGGTCGCGCAGCGGCGGGGCGGGTCGCCGCTGCCGCCGCTGCTGACCGATCACAACGCGGACTTCCTGTCCCGTCCCGAGGCATTCGACCGGGCGGCCGACACGGTCGAGGCGTGGGGTGCCGAGTACCGGCGGTAGTCAGGGCGAGTACGGCATGAGTACTTGAGTAAGGGGCGACCTCCTGGAGGTCGCCCCTTACTCATGTACGGGTCCGGTCAGTCCGTGCGCACGGGTTTGCCGTCGTGCAGGGCGATGGCGCGCTGCATCGCCTTGCGGGCGCGCGGGGTGTCACGGGCGTCCTGGTAGGCGACGGCCAGGCGGAACCAGGAGCGCCAGTCCTCCGGGTTGTCCTCGGTCTCCACGCGACGCTTGGCGAACACCTCGTCGGCGGAGTCGCGGTCGATCCGGCCCGCCGGGGTGCGCCTCAGTTCGTCGACGGGCAGGGCGCCTTCGGCGTCGAGTGTCGCGGCGAGCTTGTTGGCCTTCCGTACGAACTCGGTGTTCTTCCAGAGGAACCAGACGCCGATGAGCGGGATGATCAGGGCGGCGGTGCCGAGGCCGATGCCGAGCGGGGTTCCCAGCTTCATCATGGCGACGGCACGGCCGCCGACCAGGACGAAGAAGACGACCAGGACGGCGGCCGTGACGAGGTAGGTGATCTTTGCGCGCATGGCTGTGGGGACCGCCGTCAGTTCAGGTCGAGGAAGTGTTCCAGGCCGAAGGTGAGGCCGGGAGCGGTGACCACGCGGCGGGCGCCGAGCAGGATGCCCGGCATGAAGCTGCTGTGGTGCAGGGAGTCGTGGCGGACGGTCAGGGTCTCCCCCTCGGCGCCCAGCAGGACTTCCTGGTGGGCGAGGAGGCCGCGCAGCCGGACCGAGTGGACGGGGATGCCGTCGACGTCCGCGCCGCGGGCGCCGTCCAGGGCGGTCGCCGTGGCGTCCGGCATGGGGGCGCTGCCGGCCTCGGCGCGGGCGGCGGCGATGAGCTGGGCCGTGCGGGAGGCCGTACCGGAGGGGGCGTCGGCCTTGTTCGGGTGGTGCAGCTCGATGACCTCGACGGACTCGAAGTACGGCGCGGCGATCTGCGCGAACTTCATGGTGAGGACGGCCCCGATGGAGAAGTTGGGGGCGATCAGGACACCGGTCGAGGGGGAGGCGTCCAGCCAGGAGTTCAGCTGCGCGAGGCGGTCCTCGGTCCAGCCGGTGGTGCCGACGACGGCGTGCATTCCGTTGCGCACGCAGAATTCGAGGTTGTCCATCACCGAGTCGGGGGTGGTCAGTTCGACGACGACCTGGGCGCCGGAGTCCTTGAGGGTCTCCAGCGTGTCGCCGCGACCGAGCGCGGCGACGAGTTCCAGGTCTTCGGCCGCTTCCACGGCCCGTACGGCTTCGGAGCCGATGCGGCCCTTCGCGCCGAGGACCGCCACGCGCAGCTTGCTCATTGCTCTTTGCTTCCTTCGGTGGAGTGGAGTTATGCGACCGCTTCGTCGAGGCGCGCGGCCTGCTTGCCCTTGAGCGGGCCGATCACCGAGAGGGACGGCCGGCTGCCCAGGATGTCGCGGGCCACCGAGCGCACGTCGTCGGGGGTGACGTCGGCGATACGGGTGAGCATGTCGCTGACGGACATGTGCTCGCCCCACGCGAGTTCGCTCTTGCCGATCCGGTTCATGATCGCTCCGGTGTCCTCCAGGCCGAGGACGGTGGAGCCGGAGAGCTGGCCGACGGCGCGGGAGATCTCGTCGTCGGTGAGGCCGTCGGCCGCCACCTGGTCGAGTTCGTCGCGGCAGATCTTCAGGACGTCGTGGACCTGGCTGGGGCGGCAGCCCGCGTACACCCCGAACAGGCCGCAGTCGGCGAAGCCCGAGGTGAACGAGTACACGCTGTAGGCCAGTCCGCGCTTCTCCCGGACCTCCTGGAAGAGTCGCGAGGACATGCCGCCGCCGAGTGCGGTGCTGAGCACGCTCAGGGCCCAGCGGCGCTCGTCGGTACGGGCGAGGCCCGGCATGCCGAGGACGACGTGGGCCTGTTCCGTCGTGCGGTCGAGGAGTTCGACCCGGCCCGCCGTGCGGAGCTTGCGGGAGCCCGCGCGCGGTGCGACCGGCGTGGCGTCGGGGCTGCCGAGGGCGTCGGCCCTCTCGAAGGCGCGGCGCACCTGTCGTACGACCGTGGCGTGGTCGACGTTGCCCGCGGCCGCGACCACCAGGTGGGTGGGGTCGTAGTGCTTCTTGTAGAAGCGGCGGATGCGGTCCGCGGTGAGCGCGTTGATCGTGTCGACGGTGCCGAGGACCGGGCGGCCGAGGGGGGTGTCGCCGAGCATGGTGTGCGCGAAGAGGTCGTGGACGCAGTCGCCCGGGTCGTCCTCGGTCATCGCGATCTCTTCGAGGATGACTCCTCGCTCGGCGTCGACGTCCTCCTGGCGGATCAGCGAACCGGTCAGCATGTCGCAGACCGTGTCGATGGCGAGGGGGAGGTCGGTGTCGAGGACACGCGCGTAGTAGCAGGTGTACTCCTTCGCCGTGAAGGCGTTCATCTCGCCGCCGACCGCGTCGATCGCGGAGGAGATGTCGAGGGCGCTGCGCTTGGCGGTGCCCTTGAAGAGGAGGTGTTCGAGGTAGTGCGTCGCGCCGTTCAGGGAGGGGGTCTCGTCGCGCGAGCCGACGTTGACCCAGATCCCGAAGGTGGCGGAGCGGACGGAGGGGAGGGTTTCGGTGACGATGCGCAGGCCGCCGGGGAGGGTGGTCCTGCGTACCGTACCGCTTCGCTTCGCTACGCCTTTGCTCAATTTTCCGTCCTTGGAGGCAAAGCTGCCGTTCTCCCCCTGGAGAAGCGTTTGGGTACGGGCGACGGCCCGCCCCTCCGAGGAGGTGCGGGCCGTCGTCACGGAACTACGGGACGTCACTTTTAGGCGTCGTCCTTCGTTTCGTCGTTCTCTTCACCCTCGATGACGGGGATGAGGGAGAGCTTGCCGCGGGAGTCGATCTCGGCGATCTCGACCTGCACCTTGGAGCCGACCGCGAGCACGTCCTCGACGTTCTCCACGCGCTTGCCGCCGGCGAGCTTGCGGATCTGCGAGATGTGCAGCAGGCCGTCCTTGCCCGGCATGAGCGACACGAACGCACCGAAGGTGGTGGTCTTGACGACCGTGCCCAGGTAGCGCTCGCCGACCTCCGGCATGGTCGGGTTGGCGATCGAGTTGATCGTGGCGCGGGCGGCCTCGGCGGCCGGTCCGTCGGCGGCACCGATGTAGATGGTGCCGTCGTCCTCGATCGTGATGTCGGCGCCGGTGTCCTCCTGGATCTGGTTGATCATCTTGCCCTTGGGGCCGATGACCTCACCGATCTTGTCCACCGGGATCTTGACGGTGATGATCCGGGGGGCGTTCGGGGACATCTCGTCCGGGACGTCGATGGCCTCGTTCATCACGTCGAGGATGTGGAGGCGTGCGTCGCGGGCCTGCTTCAGCGCGGCGGCCAGGACCGAGGCGGGGATGCCGTCGAGCTTGGTGTCGAGCTGGAGCGCGGTGACGAAGGTCTTCGTACCGGCGACCTTGAAGTCCATGTCGCCGAACGCGTCCTCGGCGCCGAGGATGTCGGTGAGCGCGACGTAGTGCGTCTTGCCGTCGATCTCCTCGGAGATGAGGCCCATGGCGATACCGGCGACGGGGGCCTTGAGCGGCACACCGGCGTTCAGCAGCGACATGGTCGAGGCGCAGACCGAGCCCATCGACGTGGAGCCGTTGGAGCCCAGCGCCTCGGAGACCTGGCGGATCGCGTAGGGGAACTCCTCGCGCGTCGGCAGGACCGGCACGATCGCGCGCTCGGCGAGCGCGCCGTGGCCGATCTCGCGGCGCTTGGGGGAGCCGACGCGGCCCGTCTCGCCGACGGAGTACGGCGGGAAGTTGTAGTTGTGCATGTAGCGCTTGCGGGTCACCGGGGAGAGGGTGTCCAGCATCTGCTCCATGCGCAGCATGTTGAGGGTGGTGACGCCCAGGATCTGGGTCTCGCCACGCTCGAACAGGGCGGAGCCGTGCACGCGCGGGATGGCCTCGACCTCGGCGGCCAGCGTACGGATGTCCGTGACGCCGCGGCCGTCGATGCGGACCTTGTCCTTGATGACGCGCTCGCGGACGAGCTTCTTCGTCAGGGCGCGGTAGGCACCGGAGATCTCTTTCTCGCGGCCCTCGAAGGCCGGGAGGAGCTTCTCAGCGGCGATCTCCTTGATGCGGTCCAGCTCGGTCTCGCGCTCCTGCTTGCCCGCGATGGTGAGGGCCTGGGAGAGCTCCGACCTGACGGCCTTGGTGAGGGCCTCCAGGACGTCGTCCTGGTAGTCGAGGAAGACCGGGAACTCGCCGGTGGGCTTGGCGGCCTTGGCGGCGAGGTCCGACTGGGCCTTGCAGAGGTTCTTGATGAAGGGCTTCGACGCGTCGAGACCGGCAGCGACGACCTCTTCGGTCGGGGCCTCGGCGCCGTCCTTGACGAGCTGGATCGTCTTCTCGGTGGCCTCGGCCTCGACCATCATGATCGCGACGTCGCCGTCCTCCAGGACACGACCGGCGACGACCATGTCGAAGACGGCGTCCTCAAGCTCGGTGTGCGTCGGGAACGCGACCCACTGGCCCTTGATCAGGGCGACGCGGGTGGCGCCGATCGGGCCGGAGAAGGGCAGGCCCGCCAGGATCGTGGAGCAGGACGCGGCGTTGATCGCGACCACGTCGTACAGGTGGTCGGGGTTGAGCGCCATGATCGTCTCGACGATCTGGATCTCGTTGCGCAGGCCCTTCTTGAAGGAGGGGCGCAGCGGCCGGTCGATCAGGCGGCAGGTGAGGATCGCGTCCTCGGAGGGCCGGCCCTCGCGGCGGAAGAAGCTGCCGGGGATCTTGCCGGCGGCGTACATGCGCTCTTCGACGTCCACCGTGAGGGGGAAGAAGTCGAGCTGGTCCTTGGGCTTCTTCGACGCGGTCGTGGCCGACATCACCATGGTGTCGTCGTCCAGGTACGCGACGGCGGAGCCGGCGGCCTGCTTGGCCAGGCGGCCCGTCTCGAAGCGGATGGTGCGGGTGCCGAAAGTGCCGTTGTCAATGACGGCCTCGGCGTAGTGGGTCTCGTTCTCCACTAGCGTTTTCTCCTCGTCTTCGTCCCCAGTCGCCCGTGTGGCGGTGGGACGGTGGCGGAGAAGCGTGCGCTGCGACTTGGTGCGGGCCGGTCTTCGATCGAAGCACCCGGGGTCGTGTTTCTCCGGGGGCCACTACCGAGGACCGGCGGGCTGGGCGGCGCGCCGCTTCTCGCTCTTCGTTTTGTTTCCTGCGTCGTGCTTGTCGTACGGCGTGCGGGGTGCCCCGTACGACGTACGCGCTGCGCGCCACGTCGTGCGTGCAGCGTCGAGCTGGTGCTGCGTCTTTCCCGTGCAGCGGGGTCCTACGCGTCCCAGACTAGATGCGGTCCGGTACGTCCCGCACGTACAAGTTCTGCACGTACGGCAAAGGGAGCGGTCCCAGTAGGCGGGAACCGCTCCCTTCGTGGCGTCTTACTTGGCGCCGCCGGCCGCACCGCGGCGGATGCCGAGGCGGTCGACCAGCGCACGGAAGCGCTGGATGTCCTTCTTGGCCAGGTACTGGAGCAGGCGACGACGCTGGCCGACCAGGATCAGCAGACCCCGGCGGGAGTGGTGGTCGTGCTTGTGCGTCTTCAGGTGCTCGGTCAGGTCCGAGATGCGGCGGGAAAGCATGGCGACCTGGACCTCGGGAGAGCCGGTGTCGCCCTCCTTCTGGCCGAACTCGGACATGATCTGCTTCTTGACAGCGGCGTCGAGCGCCATGCGTGCTCCTCGTGATGAAGTGATTGCCACCGAGTGCCCCTGGTCTCGTTCTCAGGGGAGCTTCCGTTACTCGGGAGGCGGGGATCCGATGGGCGCAGCCCGCAGAGCTCCGGGGAGTCTCCGATGGGCGCGTACACAAACGGCCGTAGGTCAGAGTACCAGGCCGGAGGTTCGGTCCTCGCAGGGTGAGCGTGAGGGGTGCCGGGCGCCGGGACGCGGCGCGGACTACCGGAAGCCGGTGCGGAGCAGACGGTACATGTCGAAGACGGCCAGGCAGAGCGGGACGAGGGTGAGCAGGACGCAGGCCTCGGCGATCTCCAGGAAGCGGCCCCAGAAGGGAGTGACCCCTTTGTTCGGGACGATCAGGGCGATGGCCGTCAGCACGGCGGCGGCGAAGGCGAGGGCCGCGGTGAGAGTCACCGTACGGAGGTCCGCGTGGCCGGGGGCGAGGGCTCCGGCGATCGGGACGGCCGGCGGGCGGAGGGCCGGGCCCAGACCTGCCAGCAGAAGGGCGGTGAGTCCTGCGGCCAGCACGCAGCCTGCTTGGGCCGTGTAGCGGAAGAGGTGGGCGCGCAGCAGGAGGGCGACGCCGAGGGCCAGGGCGAGCAGCTGGGCGTGGGCCTCGCCGGAGAAGCCGAGTACGGCGGCGGACACGACGGCGACGAGGGCGCATCCGCCGATGAGGCCGGTGAGGAGTTCGTGACCGCGGCGGGTGCGGGCGGCGATGCGCACCGGGTCGACGGGGTCGCGGCGCGATTCTCCGGCGTCGAGGTCCGGGTCGGGGTCTGCCGCGTAGCCGTCGGCGGCCGGGGTGGGCGGCGGGGCGAAGCCGACCGGGAGCCGGGCGAAGCGGGCGGACAGTCCGGGAAGGAAGGCGAGCGCGCCGGCCACGAGCGGGGCGCAGAGGGCGGCGGCGCGGGAGGGCGTGAGGTCGGCGACGGTCGCGAGGAAGGCGAGGAGGAGACCGGTGGCGGAGGCGACGGTGGTGGCGACGAAGGAGGCGTCGGTGGGGGTGCTGGTGGGGAGGGGGGTGCCGCGAACCGAGTGACGTGGGGAGTGGACAGGGTCGGCGGGGTTGAGGGGGCCGTGGTGAGTGCTGCGCGAGGCGGTGGTGGCGGTGTCGCCGCGGCGGGAGGCGATGAGGAGGAGCACGGAGGAGAGGAGGACGGCGGCACAGGCGAGCAGGAGGCGGAGCTGCCCCGTTTCTGTGCCGGGTGCCGCCGGCACGAGCGCGGCCCCGGCGACGGCCGCGTGCGCGAGGGCCGCGAGGCCGAGGGAGACGGCGGAGCCCTGGTCGTCGTACACCCGGGTGCGGACGGCGGCGAGTGCGAGGAGGAGGACGGCGGCCACCGCGGCGAGGGCGCCGGGGAGTCCGTGGGTGCCGTGGCCGGGGGCGTCCCAGAGGATGAAGGCCAGCAGCACGAGCAGCGCGGCTCCGGCGAACAGGCCGGTGGTGCGGGTGAGTTGATCGCCCCAGAGGGTGCGGTCGCGGATCACCGCGGAGGCGACGGCGTCCGTGACGTCGTCGAAGACGGGCGGGGCGAGGGACTCGGCGAAGGGGCGCATCGCCAGGATCTCGCCGTCGAGGACGCGCTGGGCGGCGAGGCTGCGGGAACTGTCGAGGACGGAGCCGTCGCGGCGGACGAGGTGGTGGCCCACGGGGGCGTGGGGGACGGGGCGCTGGCGGGAGAGGCGGAGGATTTCGGGCTGGAGGTCGGCGAGGGGGAGGTCGTCGGGGAGGGCTACGTCGATGCGTGAGTGAGGGGTGGTGATGGTGAGGCGGCGGAAGCCGGTGGGGTGGGTGGGCACGCGGTGGGGAGTGAGGGAGGTGGGGGGCCGGGAGGGGGTGTGGGAGGCGGGGGGTCGATGCGGGGTATGGGGGACGGGGGTGGGGAGCGGGGCGGGAACGGGGGCTGGGTCAAGGGTCGTGGGGGCTGAGCCAGGGTCTCTACGGGTTACGGGCGGGGGCGAGGGGGCTGGGTCAGGGGCTGTATGGGCTGCGGGCGGGGGCGAGGGGATCCCGTGGGGGGTCAAGTGGACTGCTCCTCAAGGGGGGTCAGCAGGGCTCTTTTGTTCGTCAAACGGCGCGTGGGCGGGAAGGTGGCGGGTCCCGGCACCTCGGGACTGAGCCAGGGGCTCTACGGGTCGCGGGCGCGGGCGAGGGGCTCCGGTGGAGGGCCAAGTGAAGTGCTCATCCCGGGTGGTTGGCAGGGTTCGCCTGTTCGTCAAACGCCGCGCGGGCGGGAAGGTGGCGGGTCCCGGAGCGTCGGGAGGCGCGGGGGTTGGTGGGTTGACGTCGAGGGCGGGGCGGGTGGGCTGGGGCAGTAGGATCCGGCCGCGGCCGGGGCCCGGATCGTTGGGATGTGGGTGCAACACGGCTGTTCGGTTGGGGAATGGGGGATCGTGGGCCAGATCGTCGTGAAGCGTCCGCCTCGTGTCGTGCCGCCGGCTTGCGCAGGAGAGCCGGTGCAGTTGCCGCCGCCTCCGGAGCTGCCCCGGGAACAGCAGGAGGGGATGCTGATGCAGCTCCTGCCGATGCTGGGGATGGGCGGCTCGGTCGTCTTCCTGCTCATGGGGAACAACTCGCTCATGAGGTTCATGGGCGGGTTGATGATCGTGTCGACCGTGGCCATGGCAGTGGCGATGTTCGTCCGGCACCGGCGGGGCGCACAGGGGCAGTTGGCGGAACTGCGGCGCGACTATCTGAGACATCTGGCCTCGGCGCGGAGGAAGGTGCTGCGGACCGCCCGGCAGCAGCGGGACGTGCAGTACTGGCTGCATCCGTCGCCCGAGCAGTTGTGGGCGTTGGTCGCCGAGGGGAGCCGGCTGTGGGAGCGGCGGCCCGGGGACGCCGACTTCGGGCAGGTGCGGGTGGGGCTGGGAAGTCAGGGGCTCGCCACTCCCCTGGTGGCTCCGGAGACCGCGCCGGTGGACGAGCTGGAGCCGTTGGCGGCGGGGGCGCTGCGGCAGTTCCTGGAGACGCACAGCACGGTGGCCGCGCTGCCGATCGCCGTGTCGTTGCGGGCCTTCTACCACGTGGTGGTGAGCGGGGACGCGGACCGTGTGCGGAGTGAGGCACGGGCGATGGTGGCGTCGTTGACGGCGCTCCACTCCCCCGGCGACCTGGTCGTCGCGGTCGCCGCTGGTGGGCGGAGCACGGCGGAGTGGGACTGGGTGAAGTGGCTGCCGCACGCACAGCGCGCGGGCGTGCCGGACGCGGCGGGGACTCCGCGGCTTTTCGCGGGTGGGGTGCGGGAGCTGGAGGGGCTCCTGGGGAGGTTGCTGGAGGGGCGGCCGCGGTTCCGGGCGGACGGGCCCGCGGCCCTCGACCGGCCGCACGTGGTGGTGGTGCTGGACGGCGTGACCGTGCCCGTGGGCGCGGCGCTGGCCGCCGCCGAGGGGTTGCAGGGGGTGACGGTCGTCGAGGTCGTGCCGGGTGAGCTGGGTGAGGGGGAGGTACGCGGCGGGCTGGGCGTGGTCGTACGCGAGGGCGGGGCGCTGCGGCTGGAGGCGGGGGACGGGGTCGTGTACGAGGGGGTGGCGGACGCGCTGGGCCGGACGGGGACAGAGGCGCTGGCCCGGCAGCTGGCGCCGTTGCGGGTGCCCGCGGGGGTGGACGAGGGCGAACCGCTCCTGGCCGAGCTGGAGTTCACGGATCTGTTGGAGCTGGGTGACGCGGACGGTGTGGAGGTCGCACGGACCTGGCGGCCCCGGGCGCGGGCCGACCGGCTCCGGGTGCCGATCGGGGTGGGCGAGGACGGCGCTCCCGTACTGCTGGACCTGAAGGAGGCGGCGCAGGAGGGGATGGGGCCGCACGGGCTGTGCGTGGGGGCGACGGGTTCGGGGAAGTCGGAGCTGCTGCGGACACTGGTGCTGGGGCTGGCGGTGACGCATTCGTCGGAGACGTTGAACTTCGTGCTGGCGGACTTCAAGGGCGGGGCGACGTTCGCCGGGATGGCGCAGTTGCCGCACGTGGCGGCGGTGATCACCAACCTGGCCGACGACCTGTCGCTGGTGGACCGGATGGGCGACTCGATCCGGGGTGAGCTGAACCGGCGGCAGGAGCTGCTGCGGGACGCCGGGAACTACGCGAACGTGCACGACTACGAGCGGGCGCGCGCGGCGGGGGCGAAGGGGGCGGGCGGGGCGGCGCTGCACCCCGTTCCCTCACTCGTCCTGGTGATCGACGAGTTCAGTGAGCTGTTGAGCGCCATGCCGGACTTCATCGAGATGTTCGTGCAGATCGGGCGGATCGGCCGCTCGCTGGGCGTGCATCTGCTGCTGGCCTCGCAGCGGTTGGAGGAGGGGCGGCTGCGCGGGCTGGAGACCTACCTGTCCTACCGGGTGGGGTTGCGGACCTTCTCGGCGGCGGAGTCGCGGGCGGCGCTGGGGGTGCCGGACGCCTACCAGCTCCCGAACGTGCCCGGTTCGGGTTATCTGAAGCACGGCACGGACGAGCTGGTGCGTTTCAAGGCGGCGTACGTGTCGGGGCCGTACCGGGATGCGGAGGTGGCGGCGGCCGTCGACGCCGCGGCGGGTACGGCGGCGGTGGAGCGGCGGCCGGTGCTGTTCACGGCGGGCCCGGTGGAGGGGCGACGGGCGGTGTCGGACGTGCGGGCGACCGTGGCGCCGTCCGTGCCCGGGGCACGGGCCGCCGGGGACGGGGCGTCGGCCGCTGCCGTGCCCGCCGACGGCGTGCCGACGGATCCGGCGCCGACGGAGGACACGTGGGCGGGTGGGGCACCGGAGGGTTCTCCACCGGGGGAATCCGCGCTGTCCGATTCCGTACTGGACGTGATCGTGCGACGGCTGGAGGGGCAGGGGCCGCAGGCGCACCGCGTATGGCTGCCGCCGCTGGAGAACCCGCCGTCACTGGACGCGCTGACGTCCGCCGCAGCCGCGGCACGGCTCTCGGTGCCGCTGGGGCTGGTGGACAGGCCGTTCGAGCAGCGGCGGGACGCCCTGTGGCGGGACTTCTCCGGGGCCGCCGGGCACATGCAGATCGTCGGGGGACCGCAGTCCGGCAAGTCGACGCTGCTGCGGACTCTGGTGGCGTCCTTCGCGCTGACGCACTCGCCGCGGGAGGTGCAGTTCTACGCGCTGGACTTCGGTGGCGGCGGGCTTTCCGCGGTGGCCGGGCTGCCGCACGTGGGCGGGGTGGCGTCCCGGCTGGACCCGGAGCGGGTGCGCCGTACGGTCGCCGAGGTGTGCGGGGTGCTGGCGGAGCGCGAGGAGTACTTCCGGGCGGAGGGCGTCGATTCGGTGGCGACGTACCGGGCGATGCGGGCGAGCGGCGCGATCCCGGCGGCCGAGCAGCCGTGGGGAGACGTCTTCCTGCTGATCGACGGCTGGGGCAACTTCCGTACGGAGTACGAGGCGTTGGAGTCGGTGGTGGCCGACCTCGCGGCGCGGGGGCTGGGCTACGGCATCCACGTCGTGCTGACGGCCTCGCGGTCGATGGAGGTGCGGGCACAGCTCAAGGACCTCCTGATGAACCGCCTGGAACTGCGGCTCGGCGACGTCATGGACTCGGAACTGGACCGGAAGGCGGCCGCTCAGGTGCCGGCCGGGGTGCCGGGGCGGGGGCTGACGCCGGAGAAGCTGCATTTCATGGCTGCGGTGCCGCGGGCCGACGGGGTGGGGTCGGGCGACGGGCTGTCGGAGGGGACGGCGGCACTGGTGCGGGAGGTCGCGGCACGGTGGCCGCACGCGGCGCCCCAGGTGCGGCTGCTCCCCCGGCGGTTGGCGGCCGAGGAGCTGCCCTCCGGAGGGTCGCGGCCCGCGGAAGGGGTGGCGTTCGGGCTCGACGAGGACCGGTTGGACCCGGTGTTCGTGGACTTCGAGCGGGATCCGTTCTTCCTCGTGTTCGGGGAGGCCGAGTCCGGCAAGACGAACCTGTTGCGGCTGCTGATCGCGCAGTTGAGCGAACGGTACGCGGGCGAGGAGTGCAAGTTCTTCGTCATCGACAACCGGCGCGGCCTGCTGGACGTGACGCCGACGACGCACCTGGCGGAGTACGTGCCGATGTCGCACGCCATGGACCACCATGTGGCGGCGCTGGCCGAGCTCATGCAGCGGCGCACGCCGTCGGCGGACGTGACGGCACACGAGCTGCGGGAGCGGAGCTGGTGGCAGGGGCCGACGGTGTTCGTCGTGGTCGACGACTACGACCTGGTGTCGGCGTCGAGCGGCAACCCGCTCGCCCCGTTGACGGAGTTGCTGCCGTTCGCGCGGGACGTGGGGGTGCGGTTCGTGGTGGCGCGCAACACGGCGGGCGCCGGCCGGGCCGCGTACGAACCCTTCGTGCAGCGGATGGTGGAGCTGGGGGCGCAGGGCGTGGTGCTGTCCGGCGACCCGAACGAGGGGGATGTCTTCGGCGGCGTGCGTCCGCGTCCGATGCCGACGGGGCGGGGCGTGGTGGTGTCGCGGAGGCGGGGGGCCACGTTGGTGCAGACGGGGCTGGTCGGGCGGACGGGGACGGTGGGTCCCCCGGGCCCCGCAGCCTCCCCGGCCTGACGTCTCCCGGGGGTTCCTGGGCGGCGGCCGAGCCGGCAGGTCGGCGCTGGTCGGCGCTCCGGGGCCCCGACGGGGTCGGCCGCGCACGAGGCAGGGCAAAGGGACGGGCGGTACGTCGGTGGCGGGTGCGGTACCCGGTCGGGTCGCCGGGGACCGCACCCGCTCGTCGCCCAACGGCCGTTACATGAAGCCCTGGGCGGCCTTCTTGTCGCCCGCGCGGTAGGCCGGGGCCGCTTCCTGGACGGCGCGGGCGATCTGCGTGAGCGACGTGTGGATGGCCTTGGCCTGGCGGTCCCAGTCCGCCTGGGCCATGTTGTAGGCCTCGCGGGCGTCGCCCGACCACAGCTCGGAGACCGAGCTGATCTTGGTCTTGATCGCGCGCAGGCTTTCGTCGAGTGCGTTCGCCTGGCTCCTGATGGTGCGGGCGGCCTCGTCGAGTGCGGCGTAGGTGACCAGCATGGTGCCGTCGTTCTGGGACATGGTGGAACTCCTTGTCAGTAGCTGCTGAGCTTGGAGGCGGGGGTGGTCGCGGGGGGCGGCGGGGAGGATCCCGCGTACCCGTCGACGACGTCGATTCCCCGCATGGCGGCGCTGACCGCGTCCTCCGTGTTGCCGGAGATCGTGCGGGCCGCTTCGATCGCTTCCTGGAACTTCAAAAGGAGCTTTCCGATGCCGACCATGTTGTTGTTGATCTGCGTCTGCTTCGCGTTGAAGGCGCCGGCTCCGATACCCCGCCACTGGCCTTCGAGGTTGTCGATCGTGGCGTGGAGCCGGGACAACTGGCCCTTGACGCTGAGGAAGTTGTGGGTGAGCTCGGTCTGGAGTTGGGCGAGTGCTACTCCGTTGACCTTCTGGATTGCCATGGACAGGTCTCCTCAGTGGAGTGGTGGGGCGGGAGTCGGGGGCGGGGTGATGACGGGCGGCGTCGGAGCCCGGCCGGGGGTGGTGGCCCAGGTTTCCTGCTCCTCCGTCGGGCGGTCGGTCCTGGGGTGTTGCTGTCCGCGCCGAGGACGTGTGGGCCTGCGGGGGGTGGGCGGCTGGTGCAGCGGCGGGGGACCCGGGCGCACCAGGCCCGTGCCGCCCGGGGTGAAGCCGCGGCCGCCGGGGGTGGAGGCCGATGCGGGCGGGCCGACGGGGGCTGTCCGCACGGGCGCCGGAGAGCTGAGCGGGATAGGGGTGCCGCCGATCACTCCGTAGGCGCGGGCGGACGTGGCGGGACCCGGGCGGCCGTTCGCAGCGCTGGGCGAGGAGGCGTACCCGGAGGTGGTGGGGACCCGGGGTGGGAGTGTGGGGCCGCCCGGGATTCCGCCGACGATTCCGGGGAGCGGGGGCGGGAGGGACGCGGAGAGCGCGGCAGGGGCAGCGGCGGTAGCGGGCGGGGTGCCGGGGAGAGCTGCGGTGGTACAGGGAGCGTGGGGAGTGGCGAGGCTGTTGAGTTCCATGGCGGGAGGGGCTGCCGTGGGCTGCGGGGAGGAGGCCGGGGGCATGGCCGGATGCCGTCCCGGGCCCGGCTCGTCCGCTCCCGGGGGCACCCACCTGGGCGTGGTGCCCGCCGGGACGTCGAAGGCCGCCGGGGTCGCGGCGGGACCTTCGGTCGGTCGGGCGGGCCCTTCCGCCGGGTGGGCCGGGACGGCGCCCGCCCAGCCGGGTGCGCCGGAGCCCGCACCCGCCGGGCCGGACGCCCCGGGGCCGGTTCCCGACGGGGTGGGGGTCGTCGGGCGGGGCACCGCGGCCTTCAGGTCGGCGTCGAAGGCCGGGGGGTTCTGCTCCCTCAGGACCGCCGTCGTGATCGTGTAGTAGGAGGTCAGGCGGTTGAGCTGGTTGATGGCTTCCTGCCGGTCCGGTTCCGGGGCGACAGCCCCGGCCACCCCCTTCGGGGGCATGGAGTTGCGTACCGAAGCCAGTCCCGTCGCCGCTTCCGTGAGCTGCTCGCCGACGACGTGCGCGTACGTGCCGAGGTCTTCGGCGTGCCTCGCGAGGCGGCTGCCGAACCTGCGGAACTCGGTGCCCGCCTCGCCCCGCCATTCCGCCGCGTCCAGGTGGCCCCGCAGTTCCCGGGAGGCGTCGAGGAACGCGGCCCTCATGTCGGTGAGGCCACGGCCCGCCCGTGCCAGGGCCCGGGGGTTTCCGGCCGCCACCAGGTCGACCATGGTGGCGAGTTCGTACGACTCGAACCGGGTCATCGCGGGGCCCTCCGGCTCTCGTCCGTGCCGCCCTCGTGCTCCGCACGGATGCGCGAGGCTTCCGCGCGGGTGCGGATGGCCCAGAAGCGGCGGCGGAGGTCTTCCTCCACGTTGTCGAAGCCGACCTCCGCGCCGTGCACGGCGATGCTCAGGGACTCGATCTGCTCGGTGAGGGAGCGGGAGAGCTGTACGAGACCGGAGTGCACACGGCGGTACTGGGCGTGCAGTTCGTCGGCTTCCGGAAAGGGGACGCCGGGCGCGCCGAAGTGGGCGCGGGAGAGGGTGAGCGTCGCGGCCTTCCTCGTACCGGCGTCGCCGTCCTCGAAGGCGGCCAGTATCGCGTGCACACGGGTACGGAACTTCTTCAGTGCGCCCACGCCCCGTTCGAGGTCGCCGGTGCCGCCGGGCGGGCCGCCTGTGTCGGGCACGGTGCTGCTCCTTTCGTCCTGGTGCGGGTCCTGCGGGTCCTGCGGGTCCTGCGGGTCCTGCGGGTCCTGCGGGTCCTGCGGGTCCTGCGGGTCCTGCGGGTCCTGCGGGTCCTGCGGCGGGAGTGTCCTGCCGAGGAGGTCGTTCCACTCGGGGTCGTGGTGCTGAGCGGCCACGCACGGCGCCGCCGGGGCGGTGCGTCCCGCGTGGGTGGCCGGGTGTGCGAAGTGCGCGGTCGGCACAGGCTCGTACGGCCGTGCACTCACCCGAGCGTGCCACCGGCCCGGTCCGGCGGATCCGGCCGAGCAGCTGGTCGGAGCCGGTGATGGCCCGCGATCTCCGCGTGTACGGGACGGCCTTCCGACACCCGTTCGGCGGGTGGCGTCAGGCCGGGCGGTCCCCCGGCGTACGTCGTCCGCGTCGCCTCGCGTCGCGCAGGGCGACCGCGCCGCCCACCAGCGCCGCGACGGCCGCGCCGGTACCCAGAAGGGTGTAGGTGGCAAGTCGCGCGGCGCGTTCCTGCGGTGTCTCGCCCTGCCGGGCGGGGGCCAGGAGGGCGGCCCGCTGCCGCGGCGGACCGCTGTCGGGCACCGGGCCGGCGCCGGGCTCCGGTTCGTCCTCCGTCAGGGCGCGCACCGGGTCGATCACTCCCCAGCCGGTCAGCGGGTCGGGGCCGGGGCCGGAACGTTCGGCCGTCTGCTGGAGCTGGGTGACGACCTGCTTCCCGCTCCACCCTCCGTGCTTCTCCTTGAGGAGTGCGGCCACCGCCGCGACGTACGGCGCGGAGAAGCTCGTCCCGCTGTCGGTGCAGTGGCCCCCGCGCGGGACGGTGGAGACGATGTCCGTGCCGGGGGCGGCGATGCCGACGAAGCCTCCGGACTGGGAGAAGTACGCCCGTTCGTTGTTGCGGTCGGAGGAGGCGACGGCGAGCACGCCGGGGTGGGAGGCGGGGTAGGAGGACTTCGGTGCGCCGTCCGCTCCGTCGTTTCCGGCCGAGGCGACGACCACCACGTTCCGGCCGAGGGCCAGGTCGAGCGCCCGACGCAGCTTGTAGGTGGGCTGCTGGGACGCCGCCATGTTCTGCGAGATGTTGATGACCTGCGCTTTGCGGGCGACCGCGTGCTCGATCGCCGCCGCGAGCGTGTCCGCGTCGCCGTTGTTGTCGTCGTCGTTCTGGACGAGGGGAAGGATGGTGGCGTCCGGGGCGAGGCCGGTGAAGCCGGTGTCCGGGTGCGGGCGGGCGGCGATGATGCCGGCGACCTTGGTGCCGTGGCCGACCGGGTCGGCGGTGCCGTTGCGGGTCGGGTTCCTCCGCTTGCCCGCCGCACCGAGGAAGTTGTGTCCGCCGGTGGTGTTCACCGCCGTCCTGAGCTGCGGGTGGGTGACGTCGACTCCGGTGTCGATGACGGCCACCGTGACGCCCTTGCCGGTGGCCTGCGCCCAGAGTTCGTCCAGCAGGACGCGTTGCAGGGGCCAGGGGCGGCCCGCGTACGGCTTGTTCGGGAAGGTGCAGGGGCCGCTGTCCACAGCCGGGTCGCCCTCGGCCTGTGCGGCGGGCGCGCAGAGGGTGACCAGGGCCACGGTCGCCATGCAGCGGGCGAGGCCGCGGTGCGCACCGGGCCTCTTCCCCCGCCTCGTACGGAACACCCGTCCTCCGCTTCTCATGAGCCCTGCGGCTGCTGCGCCGCACCTGTCGACAGTCGCGGCCCCGTCGGCAGCAGTTCCGACCAGGCGGCCGGGACGGGTACGGGACGCTTCTCCCCGTACCCGAGAAGCTGTGCGGCAGTCATCGGAGGGCCGGACGCGGCGGCGGCGTCCTTGTGTGACGGGCGTGGCGGGCGTGACGTGCCCGTCGGGGTGTCCGCGTTGTTCTGCAGCGCGTGGCGCAGGCCGGTGTCGGTGAGCAGGTAGTCCGTGCCGCTGCGGGTCTGCTTGCCCTTGAACTGGCGGAAGTACTGGCCGGATCCGGGGGTGACGCGGACGGCGGCGTCGCTGGTCGGCAGGGACTGGGGGAAGTGTGCGCCGGCCCACACGCCGAGCCGCGCGGCCCCCTTGCCGTCGACGCCCAGCAGGACGCTGCACACGGTGTTGCGGCTACCGGGCACCGGGCTCGGCGAGTTGACGGAAGCACGGGTGTGCTGCGGCCACTCGGCACCGCCGGGAGGTTCGAACGGGGCGCCGGGGGCGAAGCCGCCGTTCGCGGGGAACGGGGTCCCGCCGGGATGGAGCCGCGACAGCTCCGGGCTCGTCACCAGGAGCCTTGCCATGAGGTCCGAGACCGGGGCGATGCGGTCGGGAAGCACGAGGTAGTGCTGCCGCCGTCCGCCGGCGACCCCGGCCGTGACGACCGCGCCGACCTCGTCGTAAGGGGGAAGCACGCGCGGGGCGTGGGTGCGGACGCCGGGTTTCGCACCGATCGTCGGGAAGCCGATCGTGCCGCCCCTGTGCAGCGTCGCGAGCCAGCGCGCGGACACCTGCTGCGGCGCGCGTCGGGGACCGACGACCTGGCTGAGGAGGCCCGGGTCGGGGGCGTGCGGGTCCGCGGTCTTCGCGCCCGCGCGGGCCTGGACCGACCCGGGGGCTCGGACCGGCCCGGGGGTTCGGGCCGGCGCGAGGCGGTACGCGGTGCCTGTCGCGTCGACCACGTGATGCGACCCGTCCGGGGCCCTGACGTACAGGAGTTCACCGTCCTTCAGCCGTCGTGCGTCGGCGAGGGGGACGCGTTCCTCACCCGCGAGGACGAAGACCGCTCGCTGGACGGTGCGCCCGGCGCCGGGCCCTGGTCTCTCGCACACGGCCCAGCTCTTGCGCGCGACGGCCTCCCCCGGGTCCGGCAGCCGGTCGGGGGCGTACGGGATGCCGACGGCGGGGCCGCGGTCCAGACCGCTCGTGTCCAGGACCCTTTCGTCGACCTTGACGAAGCCCTTCCTGCTGTCCTTGAGCAGCAGCAGGCGTGCCGAGGACATGTTCAGGACGGGGTGGAGCCGCTTGGTTCCGTCGAGATCCAGCACCACGTAGCGGGCGGTGGACCGGCCGGCGACGATGACGTTCTCGCGCGGCTTCTTCCAGTCGGCCGGTGCGGCCGGTTGGAACAGCCCCCATGCCGCGGCGCCCGCGAGCGTCACCGCACCGACGAGCACCCCCGGCAGCACCGCGCGCAGCGGTCGCGGTGCGCCTTCCTCCGAACCGGTGGGGCTGGGCCGGAGGAACTGTGCGACCAGCCTCCGCTTGGCGAAGGTGTACGCATTGAGTTCGTCCCGTCGTGAGGCCATCGGACCGCCGCCACTCTCCCCTGTCGCCGCTGTCGGCACCCGTTCTCCGGCTCTCGCCGGTCCGGTTCCGGCCGTACGATTCGTCACTCTCAGCTCGGATAGGGTGAACGCTCGGTCAACTTCCGCAGGTGGGCGGGGGTTACGGTCGCAGGAGGTGGGGCGGCGATGGGGATGCGTGTGCGGGGGTTCAACTTCCCTTACGGCGTGCGGGAGTTGGTTATCTGCCAAGTGTCGCTCGCGGTGGCGGCGGCGGGCGCTGCGAACGGGTCGCCGTGGCGCGCGCCGGCACTCGGGTGCGCAGCCGCCGGGCTGGCGCTCGCGCTGCCGCGCAGGCGCGGCAGGGCCGCCTGGGCGTGGCTCGCGGTGACGGTCGCACATCGGGTGAGAGTGCGGCGCCACCGGCAGGCCCCGGGGGCGCGGACGCATTCCGCTTACGGAGGCCCCGAGGAGCGCGGGCTCCACGGGATGCCGGGGCTGCGGCCGTACCCGTACGAGACCAGGGACCGGCGGGTCGTCGGGATGATCGGCGACGGGACGTTCCTGACGGCGGTGGTGCGCGTCGGGGCGGGCGGGGGCGGAGGGCTGCAACCGGCGGGGGGCGCACGGCAGTTGCCGCTTCCGTTGCTGGCGGACGCGTTGGAGGTGGACGGCATCGCACTGGCCTCGGCGCAGTGGGTGCAGCAGGTGCGGGGTGGATACGCGGTTGGAGGCGACGGGGTGGGCGGGGGGTTCGACGGGCGGGACGAGGGGCGGGGTGCGGGTCGGCGCGGGGGTCGGTCTGACGGTCGGAGTGGGGGGTGGGTTGGTGGGTGGGTTGGTGGGTGGGTTGGTGGGTGGGTTGGTGGCCGGAGTGGAGGGCGGGGTGGCGGGCGGTCCGGCGGCCGGGGTGGGGAGCGGGGTGGCGGGCGGTCCGGCGGTTGGCGTGGGGGCGACGACCGGACGCGGGAGCCTTCCATTGACCCGGACCTGTACGCCATGGGCATCTCTACGCCTGCGATGCGTCTGACGTGGGTGGCATTGCGGCTGGAACCGGACTTGTGCCCGGAGGCGGTGGCGGCGCGCGGGGGTGGACTCGGCGGGGCGCAGCGCTGTCTGGTGCGGGTGGCCGACCACGTGGCGAGCCGGCTCGCGGGATCGGGGCTGCGGGCAGAGGTGCTGGACCAGGACGAAGTGCACTCGGCACTGCGGGCGGCGGCTTGCGCGGAGTCGGGGGAGGCTGCGGGCGGGGCGATTGGTGCGGGTGCGAGTGGTGCGCGTGCGGATGCGAGTACGTCTATCGACGCGAACGGGGCGGACGTGGCGGGCACGGCGAACGGCATGAGCTGGGCGGACGGTGCGGGCGGCTCGGACGGTGCAGACGGGACCGTTCGTGCGCTCGACTCGGACGGTGCAGGCGGAACCAGCGGTGCGGGCGAGGTGGACGGCACAGGCGGGCCGAGTGCGCCACAAGGCGCGTCGGGGGCTGGCGGGATCCGCGGCACTGAGTCCGTGCGGACCTGGCAGTACGGGAGTCGGCTGCACACCGTCTACGCGGTGCACGGGTGGCGGGACGGAGCCGGCACCCTGCTCGGTGCGCTGCCCGGCCGGGCGGCCACCGTCGGTCTCACGGTGCGGCGCGGCGCGCAACGGGGGACGGTGGAAATGACCTCACACGTTCGGGTCACGGGGTCGAGTAGGAGCGAACTGATCTCGACAGGAGTGGAGTTGGAACGTCACCTGGGTGCGTCGCGAGTTCGTCTCGTACGGCTGGACCGGGAGCAGTGGCCCGGGATGCTCGCCACGCTGCCGCTGGGAAGTGGGCGCGGACAGGGGCCGGGCCGGGAACGACACGTGGAGCGGGTTCCGGTTCCGAGGCAGGGGCAGAGGCAGGAGCAGGGGCATGAGCAGCTGCCGCAGGGAGGCGTGGCGCGGTGAGGGGCGCGTGGAGGGTTCGCGGGACGGGGCGGAGGGGCGGGGATCCAGCGGTGTCGGCCGCGCCGGGTGATGCGGATGTGCGGGACGGTTCGGCGGGGGCGGCCGAGTCGGGGACGGAGGCCGGGGCTGCGGGGGCGTTCCCGGCAGACGTTTCGTTCGCTTCCGTCGGAGCGGGTGAGCCCGTCGGGGCGGGTACGCCTATCGGGGCGGGCACGGCCGTCGGGGCGGGCACACCTATCGGAGTGGGTACGCCCGTCGGAGCAGGTGTGGCCGTCGCGGGAGGTACGCCCGTCGGAGCAGGTGTGGCCGTCGCGGGAGGTACGCCCGTCGGAGCAGGTGTGGCCGTCGCGGGAGGTACGCCCGTCGACTCCTCCCGCGCCGGTCTGCCTGTAGGAGGTGACGGGATCCTCGTCGGGAGTGACGCGGAAGGACGGCAACTCTTCCTCGGGGTGCACCGGCCTGCTCCGTACGACGTGCTGCTGATCGGAGGGCTGTGGACCGCCCAGGTGCTGGCGCTGCGTACGGCCCGGTCGGGTGCGGGAGTCCGGGTGGCCGTCGAGACCGCGAGGACCCCGGCTTGGGCAGGGGTCGCGCAGGTGGGCGGTACGGCGGAAGCCCACGGGGGCGAGTGCGAGGGCGCAGCCGGGGTGGAACTGTTCGAGGTGGGGCGGGTGCCGGTGCTGGGGGCTATCGAGGGCCGACCGGTACTGGTGGTGCGGGATTGCGGAATGCGTCCGCCGAGGGGCCGGGTACGGCCTTCCCCGTGGCAGACGGTGGTGACGTTGCTGCCGTACCTGAGTCCGGTGGCGCCCCGGCTGATCCGGGAGTCGGCGCTCGTCGGCGTACAGCAGGTGTCTCCGGAGGAGGCGGCCCGGCTCGGGCGGCTGCTGGGGCTGTCGACCGAGGAGACTGCGGCCCTGCCGGGCCTGGACGACGGGGTGACGCTGTGGTGTGCGGGACACGACCAGCAGTGGGTCTCGACCGTGCCCGTCGGGGGCGAGGAGGCGCTGCTGGGGCCGCCTCGCAGGACGGAACCGGCCCCCCGGCCCTGAACCGGTCAGGACACAGGAACGGCAGCGGCAGCGGCAGCGGCAGCGGCAACAACGCCAGCAGCAACCGGAACGTCGGCCTGCTCGGCGCGCACGTGTCCGGCGTGCGGTAAGGCTCCGCATCACCTCGCTGCCGAGGACGTCGGATGCGCACGCGACGGAGGACCCCGGACCGGTTCGGGCGCGTGGCTGGACCGACCTGCCGGTGGGCGGGCGCGGCGTCTCGGCGAAGTCCTCGGGGGTGCGGGCGGCTGCGCGGGGCCGTCGCCTGCGCCACGGACGCACCCACGGGCGACCGGGCACAAGCGGACGCAGGCAGCCACCCGGGCGAAGGCGTCAGCGGCAAGGGACGCTTTCACCGGCCCGGCGGGGGTACGACGCACCCTCGCGGGACCCGGGCACAAGCGGACACAGGCAGCGACCCGGGCGAAGGCGTCAGCGGTAGGCGGCACCTACACCGGCCCGGCTGCGGTACCAAGCACCCTCGTAGGACCGGCCACAAACGGACGCAGCCGGCAACCCGGGCGAAGGCGTCGACAGTAGCGGGCACCGCCCGGCGGGGGCACCACGCGCCCTCGCGGGACCGGCCACAAACGCACGCAGACAGCAACCTGGGCGAAGGCGTCGGCAGGCAAGCGGACACAGGCGGCAACTCGCACCCTCGTGCGGCCGGCCGCGGCACGGAGCTGCGCGGACGCCCCGCCACTCCCACCACTCTCAGGCGCCAACCCGTGGCCCGGCACACGACCACCCACGGACACCTGCCGACGCCCACCGGCAGGAGCCCCCGAACCGCACCGTCGGGGCCTGTCGGGGACTCCTCCCCCCCACCACGATCGGCGCGATCGCGCAACCCCCCTCCGGCGCATCGGGCACCATGGGCGAAGAGCTGGACCAAGTGGACGCGAAGGGACACCGGAATGGGAACGCAGCAGGAGAAGGACGCCCTGTACGCCCTCGACATCTCGGACGTGGAGTGGCTCGGTGCGCCGGGCACCGAGGATGCCGAGGAGCGGGTGGAGATCGCGTACCTGCCCGAGGGTGCGGTGGCGATGCGGTCGTCGGCGGACCCCGCAACGGTGCTGCGGTACACCGAGGCGGAGTGGACGGCCTTCGTGCTGGGCGCGCGTGACGGCGAGTTCGACCTCACGTGACCGGCCGCTGACGGTCACCTGCGGGTGATCGTACGCAGATGACGGAGCGGTCCACCCCGGGGGCGGTGCAACCGGGTCGGGCCGCTCCGTCATGTGTGCGGTGCAGGAGTGCGTGACCTCATGATGACGCTCGCCACAGCGGGGGCACTTGGGTGCCGGGGTGTGAGAGCCCCCTGTATGTGAACGGCCCGTATGGGAACGGCCCGTATCCCGTAGGGAGATGTCAGGCGATGACCGTTTTGTTCGCCGGGAAGCGGCGCAGGAAGACCGCTTGTGGGCGTCATGTGACGGCAGATGCGCGGTTCGTCGGGCGATCGGGCCTGCCCTACCGGTGGTGCTGACGACTAGGCTGACGCCTGGGCGCGACAGGTGCACTCCGGCGGACCTGCGGCACATACGGGCCGCCGAGCGGTCCTGCGCCCCGTAGTTGCACGCAGGAGACGGGGAAGTACGGGGAAGTGCCGAGCGGATCGGACGACGGAAGCGGTCACCCCACCCACCACGCACGGCACCAGGGTGCTCGACCACAGCAGGAGGCAATGTGAACGGCGAGCGGGACGAGATCCGCGAGGACTGGAACGTGCCCGTCGACGAGACGCCCGACGCGGAGGCCGACCGCACGGGTGAGTTCACCATCGACTACACGCCGCCCGCTTGGTACACCCAGCACGCGACCCCTTCGGGCCCAGCGAGCGCGGCCGATCCGTCGGGTCCGGCAGGCGACGACGTCGCGGGTGCGATCCCGGCGCCCTCGCCGGACGCCGGTGACAGTGCGCGGGAACCGGCTCGGAACGGCGACCTGGAGAGCGGGGCGACCATGCGGTTCTCCCCCGCCGCTCTGCGACGGCAGTTCGAGAATCTCGCGGACGCCGCAAAGACCGGAGCGGGTACCGCCGCGGGCTCGGAAAGGGCGACCGGCGCGGAGGACGCGAAGAACGCGGAGAACGCGGAGAACGCGGACGCTGCCGGCGTGGCCCCCGGGGCTGACGTCCGCCCAAGCCCTCTCGGCAACGAGGACGGCCCTGCGGCCTCGGCCGCCGACTCCACCACCTCGGACGTACCGGCCGGTGCCGGGACGGCAGCAGACGCCGAGGCCCGCATCGACGACGGGTCCGGGCCCGTGAGGCAGGACGCCGACCGCCGCTCCGACGCCGGGTCCGCCGCCTCGGCGGGGTTCGGCGACGTCACGGACACCACTGACGCACACGCCCCGGCCGAATCCGCCGAGGCCCCCGCGAAAGCTGCCGTTCCTGCCGAACGTCACGGCTACGCCTCCGCCGAGGAGAGCTGGTCGCCGTCGGGTCGCGGGGCCGGCCCGGACGTGAACGCAGCCGGGCCAAGTGACCCCGGCAGCACGGACGTCGACGCCTGGAACTCCCCCACTGACGGGGCGGAAGCCGGTGGCGGCACCGGTGGCGTGCGGAGCGAGGACGAGCCGAGCGACTCCGTTCCGAGCAACTACACGGCGGACGGCACGTCGACGGACGAGGACTTCGCGCCGAGCGATTCCGTACCCCGCGACGTCCTCACGAGCACCTCGGGCACGGACACCTCGCACTTGGACACGCCCGGCTCGGACACGTCCGGCGCGGGCACCTCGGACGCGGACACGCCCGGCACAGACGCGCCCGGCACGGACACATCGCGCTCGGACACGCTCGACACGGCGGACGCCCTTCCGTACGACGGGATCAGCGACGCCGTTCCTCCGGGCGCAGGCGAGCCGCAGGACGAGCCGAGGGACACACCGCCGTCCGGCGCAGCCGTGGCGCCCGTCGGCCAGTCGTGGACTCCCCCGGCTCCGCCGCAGGGCAGCCTTCCGCCGCTCCCGCCGTCCTTCCCGCCCGCGGCGCCCCCCACCGCACCGCAGTGGCCGGCCCCTGCCCCTCCGCAGTCCTGGTCCCCGCCCGCACCGTCGAGCGAGACGTCCGGGCAGCAGGCGCAGGGGTCCCCCGGATTTCCCCAGAACCCCGCAGCGGCACAGCCGGGAGCGTACGGATTCCCGCAGCCGCCGCAGGACCCGCACTCCTCCGGTTCGCCCGCCCAGCAGGGTGGTCACCTCGCACCGCAGCCCCCGGCACCGCAGCCCCCGGCACCGCAGGGCGCATTCCCGCAGGGCGCATTCCCGCAGACCCACGCTCCCGGCGCGCCTCAGGCCGGTTACGGATTCCCGCATCAGCCCGAAGCCGCCCAGGCCGCCTCCCAGCCCGCCGCCCCCCAGCCCACCGCCCCCGAGCCAGAAGCCGGTCAGCCGGGCGCGTACGGCTTCCCGCAGCAGGGCCCCGTTCCCACGGGGCAGGGCGGCGGGTTGCCGCACGCAGCAGCCGCGCCCCCTGCCGCCGGTGCACCCGAGCCCGTACAGCCGCAGCAGCCCGGCGTCCCCCGGCAGCCGTTCGCGGCACACACCCACGAGGCGCAGGACGGCTTCCCGCAGCAAGCGGCTCCCGGCGCACCCCAAGGCGGGTACGGCTTCCCCCAGCAAGCGGCTCCCGGCGCACCCCAAGGCGGGTACGGCTTCCCCCAGCAGCCCGCAGCACCGGGCGCTCCCTCCGTCGCCGGACTGGAAGAACCCCGAGTCCCCGTGTACGGCACGACCGGCGACGCCCACCAGCAGGGCGGTTACGGGTTCCCGCAGCCCTCCGCCCCCGGCGGCCTGCCGGCGGAGCAGCCGTCCCGGGCACCGGACGCGCAACCGGCCCCCGTACAGCAGCCCCAGCAGCAACAGCCTGCACAGCAGCCCCAGGCGAGCGGTGCGCCGGGCGCGCCCGTCGACCCCCGCACCGGGGCCGCCTGGCCGTCTCCCGTCGCACACGACGAGCGGCAGCAGTCGCACCCCGGCGCCCCCCTCGGCTACACCGCCGCAGTCGAACTGTCCTCCGAGCGGTTGCTGCGCAACAACAAGCCGAAGCCCAAGTCCAGCCGGAACCCGTCCGGTGCCTCCCGCTTCAAGTTCGGCGGGAAGAAGGAGGAGGCCGAGCGGCTGCGCAGGCTCGAACTGATCCGTACCCCGGTGCTGTCCTGCTACCGCATCGCGGTCATCTCCCTCAAGGGCGGCGTCGGGAAGACCACCACGACGACCGCGCTCGGAGCGACCCTCGCCACCGAGCGGCAGGACAAGATCCTCGCGATCGACGCCAACCCGGACGCGGGCACGCTGGGCCGTCGTGTACGGCGCGAGACCGGGGCCACCATCCGCGACCTCGTCCAGGCGATTCCGTACCTCAACTCCTACATGGACATCCGGCGGTTCACCTCGCAGGCCCCGTCCGGCTTGGAGATCATCGCCAACGACGTCGACCCGGCCGTCTCGACCGCCTTCAACGACGAGGACTACCGGCGCGCGATCGACGTGCTCGGCAAGCAGTACCCGATCATCCTGACGGACTCGGGCACCGGCCTGCTGTACAGCGCGATGCGCGGAGTGCTGGACCTCGCCGACCAGTTGATCATCGTCTCGACGCCGTCCGTGGACGGTGCGAGCAGTGCGTCGACCACGCTGGACTGGCTGTCGGCGCACGGGTACGCGGAGCTGGTGCAGCGTTCGCTGACGGTCATCTCCGGGGTGCGAGAGACCGGGAAGATGGTCAAGGTCGACGACATCGTGCAGCACTTCGAGACGCGGTGCCGTGGTGTGGTGGTCGTGCCCTTCGACGAGCACCTGGCGGCGGGCGCCGAGGTGGACCTCGACATGATGCGGCCCAAGACGCGCGAGGCGTACTTCCACCTGTCGGCGCTGGTCGCGGAGGACTTCGTACGGGCGCAGCAGGCGCAGGGCCTGTGGACGGCGGACGGCAACCCGCCCCCGCACCTGGCACCACCGCTGCCGGGACAGGGACAGGCCCAGGGCCAGCCCTCGGGCCGGCCCCAGCAACCGTACTCAGCCCAACAGCCGTACGCAGCCCAGCAGCACGCAGCCCAGCAGCACGCGGCCCAGCAGCACGTACAGCCGCAGCACGTACAGCCAGGGCAAGCCGCACCGCACGCACAGCCGGGGCAGCACGTACCACCCGCACAGCCGGGGCACACCGGTCAGCAGGTACAGCCGGGTCAGCCATGGCCGCAGCAGCCCGGCCAGGTGTCCTCCGGACACTCCGCGCCGCACGGAACGCCCGGTCGGCCGGGGCAGCAGTTCCCCGGCGCCACCCCCCAGCCGTACCCGGACCCGCAGCACCACCCGCACGCGCACCCGGACCCGCAGCAGCACCCGCAGCAACCCCAGTCCCACGGCAACTGGCAGCAGGCCCCCGCACCGCAGGGGCAGCCCGTTCCGCAGGGTTCAGCCGCCCCGCAAGGGCAGCCCGTTCCGCAGGGTTCAGCCGCCCCGCAAGGGCAGCCCGCCCCGCAAGGGCAGCCCCCCGTCCACGCCCAGCCCACTCCTCAGGGACAGGTTGCTCCCCAGGGGCAGGCGGCTCCCCACGGGCAGCCCGCGCCCGGCGCCCAGCAGTTCCCCGGCGCGCCGGGCCAACTCCCGTCCGCGCAGCCCCGGACAGACGGGGCGCCGATCCCCGCGCAGCCCGGCCCATCGGATCAGCCGGGCCAGCCCGGACAGCCCGCTCCGTCGGGGCAGCACGGTCAGCCGATGCCTCCCGCGCAGCCCGGCGACCCGTATCCCGCTGCACCGGAGGGCATCGTTCCACCGCCGGGCGACTGGTCGCAGCAGCAACCCCCGCAGCCGCCGCCGGCCCCTCAGCAGTAGGGCGTCAGGGGTTCGGACCACTGGAGGCCCGCGCCACGGTCACCACGACCGTGACGCGGGCCTCCCGCATGTCCGGACGTACACACGAACGAATGAACCGGCGAACGCTCGGCCGCGCCCCCCATGGCGCGCCGACCTCTCCCCCAAACCACTGGTACGGGACCTTTTCCCTTTGCCAGCACAGGAGTTGATGAGCCGTTGACATGTCCGGAAGCCCGCTGGTAGACCTGCGCCACATCACATGCCACCCATGATCCACCCGCCTGATGGGCATGTACGAGCAGACAGACGAGCCGGCAGACGAGCCAGTGACGACGCGAGGTCTCCGACCATGGACACAAAGGGCACCACCACCGACGTTCCGCCGCCCCACGCCCCACCCCGCCCCGCCCGTGCCCGGGTGCGCCGCCTCGTGGCGACCGGTGCCACCGCCTTCGCCCTGCTGGCGACGGCCGCCGCTCCGCAGGGCGCGCAGGTGCCGTACGCCGCGCAGGGGGCGAAGGCAGCGCAGGAGGGAAAGGCCGCAGCCGCCGGTTCCCCGGTCGCGGCTGCCGAGGGCGGCCGGTCCCTCACCGTCGCCGTCTCCCAGAGCGTCGACTCGCTCTCGCCGTTCCTCGCCGGCCGTCTCGTCAGTACGACGATCCACCGCCTGGTGTACGAGTACCTGACGAACTACGACGTCAAGGACGCGCGCACCGTCCCCGCCCTCGCCACCGAGTGGACGTCGTCCCCGGACAAGCTGACGTGGACGTACAAGATCCGTAAGAACTCGAAGTGGTCCGACGGCAAGCAGGCCACCGCCGAGGACGCCGCCTACACGTTCAACAAGATGATGACGGACGAGGGCGCCGCCACGGCCAACGGAAGCTTCACCGCCAACTTCAAGAAGGTCACGGCCACCGACGCCGAGACCCTCGTCGTCGAACTGAAGAAGCCGCAGGCGACGATGACGGCGCTGGACGTGCCCATCGTGCCCCGGCACGTGTGGGAGAAGGTCGGCGACTTCTCGAAGTTCAACAACGACAAGACGTTCCCGATCGTCGGCAACGGGCCGTACGTCATCACCGCCTACAAGCCCGACCAGTACGTGAAGCTGAAGGCCAACAAGACGTTCTGGCGGGGCGCCCCCGAGTTCGACGAACTGACCCTGAAGTACTACAAGGACAACGACGCGGCGGTGGCCGCCCTGCGCACCGGCGAGGTCGGCTTCGTACAGAACCTGACGCCCGCCCAGGCGAAGTCCCTGAAGTCGGCGCCGGACATCAAGGTCAACGACGCGCCGGGCCGGCGATTCCTCGCGCTCGCCGTCAATCCCGGCGCGCAGGACAGGAAGGGCCGGAAGTTCGGCGACGGGCATCCTGCGCTCCTCGACCCGCAGGTCCGCAAGGCCCTGTTCGCGGCCGTGGACCGCAAGGCCATCGTCGACAAGGTCTACCAGGGGCACGCGGTGGAGGGGCAGGGCTACATCCCGCCGCGCTTCGCCGACTACCACTGGCAGCCGTCCGCCGACCAGAGGATCGACTACGACCCGACCGCCGCCGAAAAGCTCCTCTTCAGCGCCGGGTACAAGAAGAACGCGGAGGGCAAGCGCGTCGGCAAGGACGGCACACCGCTCGAATTCCGCATCCTGTGCCACGCCACCGACCCCAACGACAAGGCGATCGGCAAGTACCTCCAGGAGTGGTGGGGCGCGCTGGGCATCGGCTTGCAGGTCCAGTGCCTGGACAACGTCACCGACCCCTGGCAGGCCGGCGAGTACGACCTCGCCTTCGACGGCTACTCGGTCAACCCCGACCCGGACTACGTCCTGTCCATCCACACCTGCGCGGCACTGCCGTCCGGTCCCAGGGCCACCGGGCAGACCGACAACTTCATCTGCGACAAGCAGTTCGACGACCTGTACGCCCAGCAGATCGTCGAGTACGACAAGGCGAAGCGCGTCGACCTCGTCAAGCGGATGCAGTCGCGGCTGTACGACACCGGGTTCATGAACGTGATGGTGTACCCGAACGCGGTGGAGGCCTACCGCACCGACCAGATCAAGTCGATCAAGACCATGCCGGAGGCGGCGGGCAACATCTGGGGCCAGGACGGCTACTGGAGCTGGTGGTCCGCCGAACCCGCCGTCGGGGACGACGGGGACGGGGGCGGCGGCTCCGGCCCCACGCTCTGGATCGTCGTCGGCATCGGCGTACTGCTGCTCGCCGCGGTCGGCGTCGTCGTCGCCATGCGCCGCCGCACCACCGCAGAGGACCGCGAGTAGCCGATGGACCCTGCGTCGAGGGACCCCGCGTCGAGGGACTCTGCACCGGGCGACTCCGCCTCCGTGGGCTCCGCTTCCATGGGCGCCGCACCGAGGGAAACCGCTGCGATGAGCGCCACACGCCCTCCGGCCGAGGGGCGGGGGCCTGGCGACGGCCCCGAGCAGCCCGGGCCGGCGTCGCGCACCGGGACGCGCGGCCCGGGTCCCCGGGTCGCCTATCTGCGGTACGGGACGGGAAAGTTGGGCGGTGCGGCCGTCTCGCTCTTCGCCGTGCTGGTCACCAGCTTCTTCCTGTTCCGAATCATCCCGGGCGACCCGGTACGCGCGATGACGCACGGCCGCCAGGTCTCGGCAGAGCAACTCAGCGCGCTGAGACGTCAGTTCGGGCTCGACCTGCCGGTGTGGCAGCAGTTCACCGAATACTGCGCCAGGGCACTCGGCGGCGACCTGGGCACCTCGTACCAGTTCCACGCCCCGGTGGGCGAGCTGATCGCCGCGAAGTTCCCCGCGACGCTGCTGCTCACCGGGGTCGCCGTGCTGGTCTACTCGACGCTCGGTCTGTGGCTCGGCACCCGCTCTGCATGGCGGCACGGCAGCCTCGGCGACCGGGTCAGCACCGGGGTGGCGCTGACCCTCTGGTCGATCCCGGCCTTCTGGCTCGGACTGCTGCTGATCATCGTCTTCTCGGTGGGTGTCGGTCCGCTCCCGGGCCTCTTCCCGACCGGTGGCATGGAATCCGGCAACGAGACGGGCTTCGCGTACGTGCTGGACGTCGCCCATCACATGGTGCTGCCGGTCACCACCCTCGTCGCGGTCGGTTACGCGCAGACGCTCCTGGTCATGCGTTCCTCGCTGCTGGACGAGATGGGCAGCGACTACCTGACGACGGCACGCGCGAAGGGGCTGCGGGACGCCCTCGTACGCCGCAGGCACGCCGTACCGAACGCGTTGCTGCCCACCGTCACCATGATCTTCATCAATCTGGGCCATGTGGCGGCGGGTTCGATCCTCGTCGAGACGGTGTTCTCCTGGCCCGGACTCGGCGGTCTCTTCTACGCGGCGCTCAGCGTGCCCGATCTGCCGCTCGTCCAGGGCCTGTTCGTGGTGTTCGCGGGCGCGATGATCCTGATGAACCTGCTCGCCGACCTCCTCTATCCGCTGCTCGACCCCAGGGTGGCCCGATGACGACCGAGTCCGCGCCGAAGCCTCCTCCGCAGAGCGCGTCCGACCCGCCCGTCGCGGCGCCGGCGGGAAGCGCGAAGGCCCTCGCGCGGGCCCGCCGCCGCAGGTCCGCCGCCCGCTTCTGGAAGCAGTACCGGGCACACCGGTCCGGCCTGTTCGGGCTCGCCGCGCTCGTACTGATCGCCGTACTGGCCCTCGCGGCCCCCCTCCTGGTCGGCGACGACGTGCAGAACGTCACCGACGCTCCCGGCGACGCGCTCGAATCGCCGAGCGGCCGGTTCCCGCTGGGGACCGACCAGTTCGGACGCGACCTGCTCGGACTGCTGCTCTGGGGGACCCGGGTCTCGCTCGCCGTCGGACTGATGGCGGCGGCCCTGTCGGTGGCCATCGGCACCCTCGTCGGCATCCTGGCCGGGCACTTCGGCGGCTGGTTCGCCACCGTCGCGATGCGCATCACCGACTGGTTCCTGGTGATGCCCTCGCTGGTCCTGGCGATCGTCCTGGCCACGGTCCTGTCCCACAGCATCTGGACGGTCGTCCTCGCCATCGGCGTCGCCTCCTGGCCGACCACCGCCCGTCTCGTACGGGCCCAGACCCTCGCCGTCGAGTCCCGCCCGTACATCGAACGCGCCCGCGCCCTCGGCGGTGGCCACGCCCATCTCATGACCCGGCACGTCCTGCCCAACGTGATGCCGCTGGTCCTGGCCCAGACGACCCTCGGCATCTCCAGCGCCATCCTCACCGAGGCCACCCTCGCCTTCCTCGGCCTGGGCGATCCCGACGTCGTCTCCTGGGGCGGCATGCTCCAGGACGCACGCGAGACGGGCGCGGTGTCGTCCGGGCACTGGTGGTACCTGGCACCGCCCGGCATCGCCATCGCGGTCGTCGCCCTCGCGTTCACGCTGTGCGGGCGGGCGATCGAATCCGTGCTCAACCCCAAGCTGGGAGTGGCCCGTTGAGCACCTCGACGCACACCGGTACCGTGCCCCTCCTGGAACTGAGGGACCTACACGTGACGTACGGCACGGACGTGCACGCCGTCCGGGGGGTCAGTCTCACCCTCCCGGCCGGGCAGAAGCTCGGCGTCGCCGGCGAGTCCGGGTGCGGCAAGTCCACCCTGGCGCTCGCCCTGCTGCGGCTACTGCCGGCGAGCGCCCGGCTGTCCGGGGAGATCCTGCTCGACGGCGAGGACGTGCTCACCATGAAGTGGGGCCGGCTGCGCGCGGTCCGCTGGGCGGGCGCCTCCCTGGTCTTCCAGGGCGCGATGCACTCCCTCAACGCGGTGCACCGCATCGGCGACCAGATCGCCGAGCCCCTCCTCGTGCACGGCCTGGCCACCCCGGACGCGGCAAGGCGGCGCACCGCCGACCTCCTCGAACAGGTCGGCCTGCCCGCCGCGCGCGCCGACGCCTATCCGCACGAGCTCTCCGGCGGCCAGCGTCAGCGCGTCATGATCGCGATGGCGCTGGCGTGCGACCCGCAGCTGATCGTCGCCGACGAGCCGACGACGGCCCTGGACGTGATGATCCAGGCGCAGATCCTGCGGCTGATCGAACAGTTGGTCGCTGAGAAGGGCATCTCGCTGCTCATGATCAGTCACGACCTGGCGGTGCTCGCGGACACCTGCGACCGGCTCGCCGTGATGTACGCGGGACGGGTGATCGAGGAGGGGCCGGCGGCCACCGTCCACACGGCGACCCAGCATCCGTACGGGCTCGCCCTCGCCGCCGCGTTTCCGCGCATCGGCGACCCGGCGTCCCGGCGGGCGCCGCGCGGGCTGCCGGGCGATCCACCGGACCCGGCGCTGCTTCCGTCCGGGTGCACTTTCCATCCCCGGTGCCCGGTGGCGCTGGACGCGTGCGCGACGGAGGACCAGGAGCTGCGGGAGGCGGGGCGGGGGCACTGGGCGGCCTGCGTGCACGTGGAGGCGCGGGGGACTTCCGGGCACACCGGACCGGACTGACGGACCGGCCCCGGGGCCGGTCCGCTCGCCGGACCCGGCCCGCCCGACGCTCCCGCGACCGGCCCGCCCGGCCAGCGACCGCCTCTCACGTCCGGTCCGCTCGCCCGACGTGCCCCGGCCGCCCGGCCACCGTCCGGTCCCCTCACCACCCTCAACGCCCGCCCGGCACCCCCCGGTCCCTCACCACCCTCAACGCCCGCCCGGCGCCCCCGGAGCTGCTCAGCCACCGTCCGGCCCCCTCATCACCCACACCGACCGCCCCTCCCGACGTCCGCCCGATCCCCGTAACGGAGTCACGCCCATGACCACCGCCCCGGCGGCCACCGCACGGCCCTCACCCGCCGCCCCCCTGCTCACGGCGACCTCCCTGCACGTCACGTTCCCCGGGCGTCACCACGCTCCCCCGGCCCGTGCCGTGGACGGGGTCGACCTCGCTCTCGGCCCCGGCGAAATCCTCGCTCTGGTCGGCGAGTCGGGCTGCGGGAAGACGACGCTCGCCCGCGCGCTGCTCGGTCTGGTCCGGCCCACCTCCGGCCAAGTGGCCTTCGCCGACGTGCCGTTGGACTACCGCTCGCGCGCCCTGAAGGCGTACCGCAGACGCGTCCAGCTGATTCTCCAGGACCCGAGCGGCTCCCTGAATCCCCGGCACACCGTCTACGACGCCGTCGCCGAGGGGCTGCGCATCCACCGGTACGAGGGGGACGAGCGCGCCGCCGTCGCCGAGGCCCTCTCGCGGGCCGGGCTGCGCCCGCCCGAGCGCTTCTTCCTGCGCTACCCGCACGAGCTCTCCGGCGGTCAGCGTCAGCGCGTCGTCATCGCGGGCGCCCTCGTCCTCGACCCGGAACTCGTCGTCGCCGACGAGCCGGTCGCCTCCCTCGACGCCTCGGTGCGCGGCGAGATCCTGGCCCTGCTGCTCCGGCTGCGCGACGAGTTCGGCCTCTCCGCCCTCGTCGTCACCCACGACCTCGGCCTCGCCTGGAACATCGCCGACCGCGTCGCGGTCATGTACCTGGGCCGCATCGTCGAGTCGGGGCCGGTGGAAAGCGTCCTGACGCGCCCTCAGCACCCTTACACGCAAGCTCTGTTGTCGGTACTCCCGGAGGCGGGCCGCGAGCCGGTCGTGCTCGGCGGAGAGCCCCCGGACCCCTCCCGGATCCCATCCGGCTGCCGCTTCCACGCCCGCTGCCAGATCCTCGCCTCGGGCGAGGCGGACGCTGCGGGTGTCGCCGCAAGGTGCCGCACGGAAGAGCTGCCCGTCCTCGCGGCGGGCGGCGAGGAACCCCGGGTCGCCTGTCACTGGGCGGCCACCGGGCGGACACGGGAGGAGCAGCAGGGGCAACGACGAGACGGCCGCTGACCACGGCGGTGGAGGGCCCCGGCGCGCCGGGAACCCTCCACCGCCGTACCTGAGAAGGAACCGCCTCAGGCGTCGTCGTCCTTCTTGCCGGAGAGGGAGTCCTTGACGCCGCCCAGCTTGTCCTTGGCCTTCTCGCCCAGCCCCTCGGCCTTCGCCTTCAGCTGGTCGGTCTGGCCCTCGGTCTCCATGCGGTCGTCTCCGGTGGCCTTGCCGCCGAATTCCTTCGCCTTGCCCTTGAGCTTGTCGAACGTGCTCTCGCTGTCGGACACGGGGTTCCGCCTTTCGCCGGGGTACGCGTTCCGGGACCACGTTGCCGCAGCTCGGAGCGTTCCGCATGTCGAGGCGGGCCGGTCGACTGCTATTCCGCTTCCGCGTCGGCCGTCAGGACCCGGGCCTGCTTCACGTCGTCGGCGATCGCTTCGAGCAGCGCGTCGATCGACTCGAACTTGGCCATACCGCGTACGTACGCGAGGAATTCGACGGCGACGTGCAGCCCGTACAGATCGAGCCCCACCCGGTCGATGGCGTACGCCTCGACCGTCCGTTTCTTGCCCTCGAACTGGGGGTTCGTGCCGACGGAGATCGCGGCGGGCATCCGCTCGCCGTCGGCGGTCAGCCAGCCCGCGTACACGCCGTCGGCGGGGATGGCGGTGTGCGGGAGGGTCTCCACGTTCGCGGTCGGGTAGCCCAGCTCGCGACCGCGCTGTTCGCCGCGTACGACCACGCCCTCGACGCGGTGCGGGCGGCCCAGGATCTCGGCCGCTCCCGCCACGTCGCCCTCGGCGACGAGCCGCCGCGTCAGTGTCGAGGAGAACGGTTCGCCGCCGCCCGCCTCGCCGCTCACGAACAGGTCGATGACCTCGACGTCGTAGTCGTACGTGGGGCCCAGCTCGGCCAGGAACTGCACGTTTCCGGCGGCCTTGTGCCCGAACCTGAAGTTCGGGCCCTCGACCACCAGGCGTGCGTGCAACTTGTCGACCAGCACCTTCACCACGAACTCGGCCGGTGACAGCTTCGAGAACTCGCTCGTGAAGGGGAGGATCAGCAGGGCGTCGACGCCCAGGCCCTCCATCAGCTCGGCGCGCCGGTGGTGCGGGGCGAGCAGTGGCGGGTGGCTGCCGGGGCGGACGACCTCGCTCGGGTGCGGGTCGAAGGTCACCACGACGGACCGTGCGTCCAGTTCGCGGGCGAGGTCCACCGTCCGCCCGATGATGAGCTGGTGCCCACGGTGCACGCCGTCGTAGGAGCCGATGGTGACGACGCTGCGTCCCCAGTCCTGGGGGATGTCCTCCAAGCCGCGCCAGCGCTGCACTGTGACCGCTCCTTGTACGTCTCTGGTACGTGATGTTGGCTGCCCCACGGGTCCGGACGGACCCGGAAGCCTGCTCTTACGCAGGTCTAAGACTGCCATGCCCACGCCCGGCGCCCCGCATCGGTGCCCTTACCGGGCCGCCTCTCCGCCGCCTGCGGGCCGTCCGGGACGCACGGCCCGCCGGATGTCCCCTCTCCCGGTGCCTCCCGCGGCGTACGGGCGCGCTCCCGCTCTCATCGGCCGCCGGTCCGGCAGCCTTCCCGGCCGTTCCCCGGTGTGCTCCTCCGGGCGGGCTCCGCCGCGGCCGTCCCGCTTCCCGGCGGCCCGTCCACCGGTCCGGTCGGCCCGTCGTCCGGCCCTTGCCGCCCGCCCGCCCCCTCCGGTCCGGCTTCCGTCTCCGCCAGGGCCTCGACCGTGCGTCGCGCGCTCGGGCCGACCAGCGCCGCCCAGTCCTGCGGCGCCTGGGCCGTCCAGCACACGAGGCGTCGCGCGAAGCCCGGTACCTCGCGTGCCAGGGCCACCAGTCGCCGGTCGAAGCGGGCCGCGCCCTCGGGTGTCCGTACGAGGAGCGCCGCGGTGCGCCGCACGAGGTCCCGGGTCCCGCTGTCCGGCCGCTGCCCGGAGCCGAGCGCCGCCGCCCGCAGCACGGCGACGAGGGCGGTCGCGTCCCGGTCCCGGGCGGCGTCGTGGCGCGCGTGCTCCTCGTACTCCAGGAGTACGTCGAGCAGTTCCGCCCGCAGCGGGGCGGAGGCGGGGCCGCCGGGCGTGGCGAGTACGGTCGCGAGAGCGCTGCGCAGCTCCTCCGGGCTCCCCCGCAGCAGTCCGCGCACCAGCGGCAGCAGTTCCGTGCGCGCCGCCGGGCCGCTCTCCAGCCGGGCCCGGACGAACTCCGCGGCGTACACCGCGTCCTCGGGGCGTCGTGCCACGTACTCGGCGACCAGGGCGGCCGACCGGCGGGCGAGGGCGGGCGCGGTCACGGCGGCGAGCGCGTGCAGCACCTCCCGGGCCCGCGCGTCCACGTCGTACAACCCGGTGCGAAGGGTCGCCAGCACCGGCTCCGGGTGGGTGGCCAGCGCGCGGACCAGTGCATCGGCGGGGACCCGGGGCTCGCCGACCACGAAGGCGGCCATCGCGCGGGGCAGGTACCGCGACCGGGTGTCCGGGTCCGCTACGAGCAGGGCGAGCGCCTTCCCGTGCAGGCTCACGTCCGCGGTCCGCCCCAGCAGTGCCAGCGCCGCGCACCGCAGCAGTTCCCGGTCCGCCTCCGCCGCCGCGTGCGACGCGGCCACCAGCCCGTACGCGGCAGCTGCCACGCGCCGTTCCACCCGGTCGTCGTGCGCCCACCGGGCCACGGCGCGGCACAGCGCGGAGGGTTCGTCCGCCGCCAGCGCGTGCAACAGTTCGTCGGCCCGTGGACGTCCGGCCTCCGCGAGCGCCTCCAGGAGGTCGTCGACGGCCGGGCCGCGGTGCGTGTGCAGCAGGGCCTGTGCCACTTCGGCGACCGTCGCCGCGGCCCCGCCGGGCAGGACGCGCTCGTCGTCGAACCACCCGCACAGCAGCATCTGCACCCGCCGCACGTCGCCCCGCAGCAGCCGTACGACGGCGTCGAGGTAGCGGTCGGGGGGCCGCCCGCCGCGTCCTGCCGCGCTCTCCGGCGCCCCGTCGGCGAGCACCAGTACCCGCAGCAGGTCGACCCGCTCGGCCTGGTCGACCCCCAGCCGCTCCCAGAACCGGGGGCCGAAGACGCCCAGCCCGCAGCCCAGCCCCTGTGGCCCGCCCGCCCGCAGCGACCGCGCGGTCACCGCTTCCGCCAGCTCCCGCAGGACACCGCGATACGGGCCGAGGTCGGGCACCCGGGCCAAGGTGTCGCCGATCAGGTGGGCGGCCCACCACTGGGCGTCCGCGCTCTCCGGCCCGTCCAGCACTTCGAGACGGCGGATCAACGCGCGCATCCGGGCCGCGAGACCTCCGGGGCCGTGGTGCCGTTCCAGCAGAAGCATCGCCTCGACGACGGGCCCGATCCGGTGCCGGGGCACGGGCAGCCCCCGCTTCGCCCCGGCCGGCCGGCCCCCCTGCTGCGCACAGCCGGGAGAAGGGGAGGGTTCAGGAGCGCCGCGTGCGGCGGGACCCGCGCTCTTCGCCGCCCCCCGCCTCGCCACCTGGGCGGGGACTCGTCCCGGGCCCGCGGCCGCCCCGGCCCCCACCAGCCGCCTGACCGCCTCGCCCAGATCCAGGTGCGCCCCCTGCACCCAGTCCGCCACCTCCTCGTGCGCGAACCGGTACCCGCCGCCCGCCGGCACGAGTACGCCCTCCGTCAGCACCGCCGACGCCCATCCGCTCCGCCACGGGAAGATCTCCTCGAACGCCTCCCGCCCCAACTCCCCCTGCCCCGGCCCCAGGCACCGCCGCGCCGCCTCGTGCAGGCGCCCGGACACCTCCGCCGCCAGCCTGCGCACCGCGGTACCGCGCAGGGACGGGCGGTGCGCGGCGGCCACCCGTACCGCCACTCGCAGACACACCAGCCCCAGGTGCGCCTCGAACACGTCCTCGCGCGTCGGGCATCCGTCGACCACTCCCCCGGGCACCGCGGCCCGCACCTCCGCGAGCAGCCGCAGCGTCAACGGATGCCGTGCGTCGGCCTCCCCCAACGCCCCCTCCGGCACCCCGTACCGCTCCCGCGCGCACACCGCCTCGGGCTCGGCCAGATCACCCAGCGCCACCGCCGGCGGCAGCCGTTCCGCGGCCCCCGGGTGCAGTGCCTCCGCCGGGTACAGGGCCCCCGCCTGTTCCCAGTGCTCGGGACGGCAGGCGACCACCAGCCGGGCCCCGCACTCCCGCAGCCAGCCCGCCGTCCCGGCCGTCCACTCGGCCGTCCGGTGCGCCGGCACGGGCGGCATCTCCTCCGGCCCGTCCAGGAGGACGAGCAGCGGCCTCCCGGCGTCCCGTGCCAGCCGGGCCACCCGCTCCGGCGTGGCCACCCCCATGTCCCCCGGCGTTCCCGAGGCGGCGAGGATCCGCCCCGCCCGCCTCAGCGCCCGTCCCACCGCGTCGGCGACGGACGCGTCCCCGTCGCGCAGGTCGGCTCCGCGCAGCCATACGGTGGGGGCGGGCGCGGGTCCGCGCGCCCGCCGCGCGGCCAGCGCCGCCAGTTCGGTGCTCCGCCCGGTCCCGGGCATCCCGACCAGCCCGAGGACACACTGCTGCGCCGCCTCGAACCGTTCGAACTCCGCGACGAGCCAGGCCCGTTCCACCGGTTCCCGCCAGGTGTCCGGCCCCGCCGACCCCACCGAGGTCGCCGTCAGCTGGAGCGCCCCTGCCAGGTTGAGGTCCCTCCCGTACGCGGGCACGGTCGCCGCGTTCCGCCGCAGCAGTTCGCCGAGCGGCCCGCCCCCCGTCTGCCCGCCGGTGAGCGGCACGGCGAAACCCGCCGCCCGGTGGACGGCGGGGACCTCCCCGTCCCGCACCCGGCCCGGGGCGTGCGGAAGCAGGGACGTGGCGAGCACCGCCAGCACCGCCCCGGTCTCCGCGTCCAGCACCGGCCCCCCGGCCGCCGCCCCGCCCTGCCGCAGCGCGTCGCTGCCCGCCGTGCCCATCGCCAGCTCCAGCGCACGGTCGAGGAGGTGGACGCGGTCCGTGGCGGTGTGCGTGACGGGCGCGACCCCCAGCACCCGCGCTTGCCGCCACCCCCCGGCGGCCAGTCGCACGTACGACCCGACGGGCACCGAGGCCCGCGCGGTCACCGGCAGCGGCCGCACTCCGAGCCCCTCGGTCCGTACCAGAGCGAGCCCCGCCTCCGGCAGCGGCACTAGGGCGTCGGCCGCGACACGGCAGGTCCGGTCGCCGGGGGCGCACAGCAGCAGTCCGCTCAGGCCGTCGACGACCTCGTGGCCGGTGACGACGGTTCCCAGGTGGTCCGCGACGAAACCGGTGCCGCGCGGCCGTCCGGCCGGGTCACAGATCCGTACGAGCACGGCCTGGGCGACCGGTGCCGCCTGTGCGGCCGGTTCTGCGGGCCCGGCCGGTGGAACCGACGCCATAGAGAAGCACCCCCTGCCACGACCGTAGGCAGGGGGTGATCAGCGAAAGAAGGACGCCTGACGAAAGCGCCCCCCGTCACTCCCCGTATTCACTCCGAGCGCCCGCCCGAAGGGGTGATTCGGAGGCCGGGAACGGACAGACCCTGGAGCAGGGGGAGGCAGCGGGAGGGGATCGTGGAGCGGGCAGTACGTCGTCTGCCCGCTCCACGGTTTCGCCCGGTCCGCGCGGAGCGGACGGGTCAGCCGAAGACCGCCAGGCTCTTCGCCTTGCCCCGCTGGTCCTCGACCAGGGCGAGGAGGCGCCCGTCGGGCCCGTAGACGGCGACCGGGTTGCGCGGGTGCGCGGCCATGTCGATGCGCACCCCGTTCATGATCAGTCCGGCGCGCTTCTCGTCCACGTCCCAGCGCGGGAACGCCGCCGCCGCCGCGTCCGCGATCGGCATGACGGTCAGCTCCTCCTGGTGCTGCTCCAGGGTGCGGGCCGCGTCGAGTCCGTAGGGGCCGACCCGGGTGCGGCGCAGCGCCGTGAGGTGCCCGCCGACGCCGAGACCGGCGCCGAGGTCGCGGGCCAGGGCACGGATGTACGTGCCCGACGAACAGACCACGGAGACGACCAGGTCCACGACGGGCGTGCCGTCCTCCGCGACCGCCGGGCGCACGTCGTACACCTGGAAGGAGGAGACGGTGACCGGACGGGCCGGGATCTCGAAGTCCTCGCCCTCGCGGGCCCGCTTGTAGGACCGCTTGCCGTCGATCTTGATGGCACTGACCTTGGACGGCACCTGCATGATGTCGCCGGACAGCTTGGCGACGCCCGCGTCGATGCCCTCACGGGTCACCGCGGAGGCGTCGGTGGAGGTGATGACGTCGCCCTCGGCGTCGTCCGTGAGGGTGTCCTGGCCGAGCCGGATGGTGCCCAGGTACTCCTTCTCGGTCAGCGCGAGGTGGCCGAGCAGCTTGGTGGCCCGCTCGACGCCCAGGACGAGGACACCGGTGGCCATGGGGTCGAGCGTGCCGGCGTGGCCGACGCGGCGGGTCCTGGCGATCCCGCGCATCTTGGCGACGACGTCGTGCGAAGTGAAGCCGGACGGCTTGTCGACGATGACAAGTCCGTCCGGCGTCCTGCTCACTGCTGTGTCGCTCATGCGGTGGCGTCGTCCTCGTCGTCGTCACCGGGCTTCTTGTACGGGTCCGCGTCGCCGGCGAACGTGGCGCCCGAGGACACCTCGCGCACCTTGGCGTCGTTGGCCCGCGCCTTGTCGAGAAGGCTCTCGATCGTCTTGGCGTTCTCCGGGAGCGCGTCCGCGACGAACGTGAGGGTGGGCGTGAACTTGGTGCCCGCCGCCGCACCGACCGCCGAGCGCAGGATGCCCTTGGCGCTCTGCAGGCCGGCGGCCGCGCTGGCGCGGTCCTCGTCGTCGCCGTACACCGTGTAGAAGACCGTGGCCTCCCGCAGGTCACCGGTGACGCGGGTGTCCGTGATGGTCACGTGCGTTCCCAGCCGCGGGTCCTTGATGCCGCGCAGCAGCTTCTGGGCGACCACCTCCTGAATGAGGTCCGCCAGCTTCTTCGCCCGAGCGTTGTCGGCCACTGGTCCTTCTCCTTGTTGATTACGTGCTCAGTCTTCGTCACTGTGCAGCCGCCGTCGTACCGACAGCAACTCCACCTCGGGCCGGGCGGCGACCAAGCGCTCGCACCGGTCCAGTACGTCTGCGAGGTGCCCCGTGTCGCCGGACACCACCGCCACGCCGATCTCGGCCCTGCGGTGGAGGTCCTGGTCGCCGACCTCCGCCACGCTGACCGCGAACTTGCGGTGCAGCTCGGCGACGATCGGACGGACGACGGAGCGTTTCTCCTTCAGCGACCGTACGTCGCCGAGCAGGAGGTCGAAGGACAGAGTCCCCACATACATGTGTGTCCGGATGTCCCGCCGGTTCGGGTTCATGTGCCGCTGCCACTGCTTGGCAGGGACACCAGAACCGTACACGCAACGGCCGGGGCCGCTCGACGGAAATAATCTCCGCCGAGCGGCCCCGACCACTGCTGACATCAGGGGCTGTGCCCCGGGTCACGGTTCTCGCTGCGTGGCTGTCAGCCGCGCGGCTTCTCCCGCATCTCGTACGTCGCGATGACGTCGTCGATCTTGATGTCGTTGAAGTTGCCGAGGTTGATACCGCCCTCGAACCCTTCGCGGATCTCGGTGACGTCGTCCTTGAAGCGGCGCAGGCCCTGGATGTTGAGGTCCTCCGCGACGACCTTGCCGTCGCGGATGAGGCGCGCCTTGGTGTTGCGCTTGACCTCGCCGGAGCGGATGAGGACACCCGCGATGTTGCCGAGCTTGGACGAGCGGAAGATCTCGCGGATCTCCGCGGTACCGAGCTCGACCTCCTCGTACTCCGGCTTGAGCATGCCCTTGAGCGCTGCTTCGATCTCCTCGATGGCCTGGTAGATCACCGAGTAGTAGCGGACGTCGACGCCCTCGCGCTCGGCCATCTGCTGAGCACGGCCGGCCGCACGGACGTTGAATCCGATGACGATGGCGTCGGAACCCGTCGCCAGGTCGATGTCGGACTCGGTGACCGCACCCACACCACGGTGCAGGACGCGGATGTCGACCTCGTCGGAGACGTCGAGCTGGAGCAGCGAGGACTCGAGAGCCTCCACCGAACCGGACGCGTCGCCCTTGATGATGATGTTGAGGTCCTGCACCAGACCGGCCTTGAGGGCCTCGTCCAGGTTCTCCAGGGAGAACCGGACGCCACGGCGGGCGAACGCCGCGTTCCGCTCACGAGCGGCACGCTTCTCGGCGATCTGACGGGCCGTGCGGTCCTCCTCGACGACGAGGAAGTTGTCGCCCGCGCCGGGGACGTTGGTGAGACCCAGCACCAGGACGGGGGTCGAGGGACCCGCTTCCTGCACGTTGTTGCCCCGGTCGTCGAGCATGGCGCGCACACGGCCGTAGGCGTCGCCCGCGACCATCGTGTCGCCGACGCGGAGGGTACCGCGCTGGACGAGGACGGTGGCGACGGCGCCGCGGCCCTTGTCGAGGTGGGCCTCGATCGCGATGCCCTGTGCGTCCATCTCCGCGTTCGCCCGAAGGTCGAGCGACGCGTCCGCGGTCAGGACCACGGCCTCCAGCAGGGAGTCGATGTTGAGCTCCTGCTTGGCGGAGATGTCGACGAACATCGTGTCGCCGCCGTACTCCTCGGCCACCAGACCGAACTCGGTGAGCTGACCGCGCACCTTGGTCGGGTCGGCGCCCTCGACGTCGATCTTGTTGACCGCGACCACGATCGGCACGTCGGCCGCCTTGGCGTGGTTCAGCGCCTCGATCGTCTGCGGCATCACACCGTCGTTGGCCGCGACCACGAGGATCGCAATGTCGGTGGACTTCGCGCCACGGGCACGCATGGCGGTGAACGCCTCGTGACCGGGGGTGTCGATGAAGGTGATGGCGCGCTCTTCACCGTTGACGTCGGTGGCGACCTGGTAGGCACCGATGTGCTGGGTGATGCCACCGGCCTCGCCCGCGACGACGTTCGTCTTGCGGATAGCGTCGAGGAGGCGGGTCTTGCCGTGGTCGACGTGACCCATGACGGTGACGACCGGCGGACGGGAGACGAGCATGTCCTCGCCGCCCTCGTCCTCGCCGAACTCGATGTCGAAGGACTCCAGCAGCTCGCGGTCCTCCTCCTCCGGGCTGACGATCTCCAGGACGAAGTTCATCTCGTCCGCGAGCAGCCTGAGCGTCTCGTCGGAGACGGACTGCGTGGCAGTGACCATCTCGCCGAGGTTCATCATCACGCCGACGAGCGACGCCGGGTTGGCGTTGATCTTCTCGGCGAAGTCGGTGAGCGAGGCACCGCGCGACAGGCGGACGGTCTGTCCGTTGCCGCGAGGCAGCATCACGCCGCCCACGGACGGGGCCTGCATGGCCTCGTACTCCTGGCGCCTCTGACGCTTCGACTTGCGACCGCGGCGCGCGGGACCGCCGGGACGGCCGAAGGCGCCCTGCGTACCACCACGTGCGTTGGGACCACCGGGACGGCCGGCGAAGCCGGGACGTCCACCGCCGCCGCCACCGGGGCGACCGGCGAAGCCGCCGCCACCGCCGCCGGGACCGGCCGGACGGCCTGCGAAGCCGCCGCCGCCGCCACCGGGACGGCCTGTGAAGCCGCCGCCGCCGGGACGACCGCCGCCGCCACCGGGACGACCCGCGCCGCCGGTGCCGGGACCGCGACCGCCGCCACCGGGACCGCCGCCAGGGCGGGGACCAGCAGCCGGACGCTGCGGCATCATGCCCGGGTTCGGGCGGTTGCCGGAGGGAGCGCCACCGGCGCCGCCGGGACGCGGTGCGCCGCCCTGCGGGCGGGGCATGCCACCGGGGCTCGGACGGCCTGCGCCGCCCTGACCCTGCGGACGCGGAGCGCCGCCGGGGCCGCCCTGCGGGCGCGGGGCGCCACCGGGCGCACCGGCACCGCCGGGACGGGGCGCGCCGCCCGGACGGGGCGCCTGGGGGCGCGCCATGCCGGTGGAACCGCCGGAGGTGAAGGGGTTGTTGCCGGGGCGGGGACCCGAGGGGCGGGCGCCGCCGGGGCGCGGGGCGCCCTGACCGGCCGGACGTGCGGGACGCTCTCCGCCGCGCTCGCCACCGCGGTTGTCGCGCTGGCCGCCCTCACGGGGGGCGCTGTCACGCTGGGCCGGGGCCGGACGGGCCGGACGCGGACCGGGGGTGGCGCCGGCGGGACGCGGGGCCTGGGGCGCTGCCGGAGCGGCGTTCTGGGCCGGTGCGTTCTGGGCCGGTGCGGGTGCGGAGAACTCGGCCTGCGGCACCGGGGTGACCGGGGCCGGCTTGGCCGCGGCGGGCTTGGGGCCCGGACGCGGACCGGCGGCAGCCGGGGACGCGGCGGGGGCCGTGGGCTCGCTCTTGGGGGCCTCGGCCGCGGCCGGCTTGGGGGCCGGTGCGCCGGGCTTGGGGGCGCCGGGGCGGGGAGCCGCCGGTGCCGGGGTGTCCGCGGACGGTGCCGCGGGCTTGGCAGGCGTCGCCTTGCGGGGCGCGCCGGGCTTTGCTGCGGACTTGCCGGCGTTGCCGCCGGGGCCCTGCAGTGCGTCAGTCAACTTGCGTACCACTGGCGCCTCGATCGTCGAGGACGCCGAACGTACGAATTCACCAAGTTCTTGGAGTTTGGCCATGACGACCTTGCTCTCCACACCGAACTCCTTGGCGAGTTCGTATACCCGGACCTTAGCCACTTCGCTCCTTTTAGGTCCGGGTTGAACGCCGGACCGTCGCTACTTCATGGGCGTACTCATCGCGTACTCATCGAGTGCTCATCGCAATCTCGACCTACTTCCAACTCGCGAGGTACCTGACCGCACGGGGACCCGTGCCGTTCGTTTGTTGCGTCTTACGGTGTCGCCTGCCCGACGTCGCGCGCCACGTATTTCTCCAGTGGCGCGGTGTCGAGCGGTCCCTGACCCCGAAAGGCCCGGGGGAACGCCCGGCGGCGGACCGCCAGGTCGTAACAGGCAGAGGCGGGGTGCACGTAGGCACCCCGGCCGGGCAGCGTACCGCGAGGATCAGGGACACACTCACCCTCGACCACCACGATGCGCAGCAAATCGCTCTTGGCCGCTCGCTCCCGGCAACCCACACAGGTTCGCTCAGGGCGTGCGCCGGTCTGCGTTTGGCCAGACACGACTAAGTCTACCTCCCCGCACCGACCTCACCCCTTGGGGGCAAGGATCGACAAGCTGTTCGTCAAAAAAAGATGTGGCCCGGGTCTCAGCCGGGCCCACCTCGCGACGTCCGTCCCGCTCAGCCGCGGTCGTCCCGGCGGTCACGGCCGTCACCGTTGGCACGGCGGTACTCACCGGGCTCCTCGCCCTCGGCGAGCTCCTCGGTGTCCGGGCGGATGTCGATGCGCCAGCCCGTGAGGCGGGCGGCCAGGCGGGCGTTCTGGCCCTCCTTGCCGATCGCCAGCGAGAGCTGGTAGTCCGGGACGGTCACCCGGGCCGAACGGGTCGACATGTCGACGACCTCGACCTTGGAGACGCGGGCCGGGGACAGCGCGTTGGCGACCATCTCCGCCGGGTCGTCGGACCAGTCCACGATGTCGATCTTCTCGCCGTGCAGTTCGGCCATGACATTGCGCACACGGCTGCCCATCGGGCCGATGCAGGCGCCCTTGGGATTGATGCCGGAGCGCGTCGAGCGGACCGCGATCTTGGTGCGGTGGCCGGCCTCGCGGGCGATGGCCTCGATGACCACCGAACCGTCGGCGATCTCCGGGACCTCCAGCGCGAACAGCTTCTTCACCAGGTTGGGGTGGGTGCGCGACAGCGTCACGGACGGACCGCGGACGCCCTTGGCGACCCGTACGACGAAGGCGCGCAGGCGCAGGCCGTGCGTGTACTCCTCGCCCGGGACCTGCTCCTGCACCGGCAGGATGGCCTCCAGCTTGCCGATGTCGACCAGGACGTTCTTGGGGTCCTTGCCCTGCTGCACGAGCCCGACGACGACCTCGCCCTCGATGCCGGCGTACTCGCCGAAGGTCTGGTCGTCCTCGGCGTCGCGCAGCCGCTGGAGGATGACCTGCTTGGCGGTGCTGGCGGCGATGCGGCCGAAGTCGTCCGGGGTGTCGTCGAACTCCTTGGGCTCCTGGCCCTCTTCGAGGTCCGCCGGGTCCTCCTTCGCCCACACTGTGATCTTTCCGCTCTCACGGTCGAGCTTCACCCGGGCACGGCGGAAGCTGCCGTCGGTGCGGTGGTACGCGATGAGGAGGGCCTGCTCGATCGCCTCGACCAGTACCTCGAAGGAGATCTCCTTCTCCCGTACCAAACCCCGCAGGGCGCTCATGTCGATGTCCACGGCTACGCCTCCTCTTCCTTCTCGTCGTTCACGTCTTCGTTCTTGTCCTTGCGGTTGAACTCGACCTCGACGCGGGCCTTCGCGATGTCGGCGAACTCCACGCGGCGGGCGGTGGGCCTGCGCCCCTTCACGCCCGGCACCTCCAGGTCGAGCCCGTCCTCGTCGACGACGAGGATGCGGGCGGTCAGCTCGGCGCCGTCGCTCAGCGTGAGCCGGGCGAGGCGGCCGGTGGCCCGTACGTAGTGGCGGTGCTCGGTGAGCGGGCGGTCCGCGCCCGGGGAGCCGACTTCGAGGACGTACTCCTCGTCGCCCATCGCGTCGCTCTCGTCGAGCTTCTGCGAGATCGCCCGGCTGACCTCGGCGCACGCGTCGAGTTCGACGCCCTCGTCGGAGTCCACGACGATTCTCAGCACGCGGCGCCTGCCGGCCTTGGCCACCTCGATCTCTTCGAGGTCCAGGTCCTGGGCGGCGACCAGCGGTTCCAGCAGTTCGCGCAGCCTGTCGCTCTGGGTGGTGCTCATCCGGGTGACTCCTCGGCCGCGTGTGCTGTTGTCTGTTTCGTCGTGTGTCAGATCAAAGGGTATCCGGTCCGGAGGGGTGTTGCCGTCCGTCCACCGGACACCGCGGGTACGCTCGCCTGCGGTGATCACCCGGGAACCGAGGGAGACGGACACGTGCGCACGCCCACCACTCGCAGACGTGCGCTGGCCTGGAGCACAGCCGCCGCGGCGGGCCTCCTGGCCGGCTGCTCGGACGGCTCCGGACCCGCCGGCTCCGCCGGTACGGAGACGGGCTCGACCGCACGGAAGGCAGCCGTCCGGATCCGCGAGTCCTCCGCACGGACGAGCCTGGACCTGCTCGCCCACTACGACGCCCTGCTGAAGACACACCCCGCCGAGGCAACCCGGCTGAGACCGCTGCGCACCCAGGTGGCCCGCCAGGCGGACGTGCTGCGCGGGGAGGGCCGACCCGTCGCGGGGCGGGCCCCGGTGACGGTGGCCGCCGACCCCCGCGCCGCCGTCAAGGAGCTCGCGGCGGCCGAACAGCGCGCCAGTGACGCCCATCTGGCCGCCCTCGGCGGAGCCACCCCCGAACTCGCCCGCCTGCTGGCGTCGGTGGCGGCTGCGGGCGCCGCCCACGCGTACCTGCTGACGAACGGAGCCGAGCGATGACGCTGACGGCGGTACAGGCGGCGCTGGCCGCCGAGCACGCGGCCCTGTACGGCTACGGGGTGGTCGGCGGACGGATCGGCGCCGAGCGCCGCGCCGAGGCCCGCGAGGCGTACGACGCCCACCGCTCACGGCGCGACGCCCTGGTCCGCACGGTGCGCGACCTGGGCGGCACGCCGGCCGTCGCGGAGGCGGCGTACGCCCTGCCCTTCCCGGTGCCGGACGCGGCGACGGCGGCGCGGCTGGCCGCGGTACTGGAGGACCGGATCGCCGGGGTGTACTCGGACCTCGTACGCGCCGCCCGGGGCCCGCTGCGGCGGGAGGCCGCCGGGGCGCTGCGGGAGGCAGCGGTGCGGGCGGTCCGCTGGCGGGGCAGCAGCGTAGCCTTTCCTGGGCTCGCCGAACTGACCACTTCGGTACGCGAAGGCGTGTAAGCCCTACGAATCGAAGGAGAGCACGCCACCTATGGCTTTCGAACCGTCGCAACGCCTGGTGAGGGCGCTGGGCGAGGCGCAGGGGGAATCGGCCGCAGCCGACTGGCTGGAGCGGCTTCCGTCACTGGCTCAGGAGGCTCTCGCCGGACGGGAGTTGACGGTCGAACGCGTCCAGGCGCCGGGAGGCCGCAGCAGCATGGTGGTGCTGGTACGACGGCCCGACGGCACCCAGGGCGCGCTCAAGCTCGCCCCGGAGGCGGCGCACCCCGAGCGGGAACGGGCCGCGCTCGCGCACTGGAACGGCTGGGGTGCGGTACAGCTCGCCGAGGACGAGTCCCCCGACGGCGCACTGCTGCTGGAACGCCTCCACTGCGAGGTGTCGCTGCGCTCGCTGCCGGAGGCGAAGGCGCTGCTGGAGGCCGCCGGCCTCGTACGGAAGCTGTGGGTCGCCCCGGCCGACGGGCACCCCTTCGAAACGGTCGAGGAGCGCACCGGACGCCAGTGCGGCCCGATGCGCGAGGCGCCGCGGGATCTGACGCCGTTGGTCGACGCGGCCCTCGCGGCCCGCGACTCCCTGGTGTCCTCCGCCCCCGAGGTCCTGCTCCTGCACGGCAACTTCCGGCAGGGCAAGGTCCTCGGCGGGGATCGCACCCCGTGGCTCGCCGTCGGCCCCGACCCGCTGGTGGGCGAGCGCGCGTACGACCTGGCCCGGCTCGTCCGCGACCGCATCGACGACCAGATCGCCACCGCCGCCGGCTCCCCCGCGACCCGCCGCCGGATCAACCGCCTCGCCGACTCCCTCGACGTGGACCGCGAGCGGCTGCACGGCTGGACCCTGTTCCGCGCGGTGGAATCGGGCACCCGCGCCCTCGCGGCGGGGCGGACGCAGGACGGCGAGATGCTGCTGGAGTTCGCGAGCTGGCTGTAGGGCGTGCAGCCAACGGGTCGGGCAGGTCCGGAACATGTCCGTCCGAAGCTGGTGGTACAGCGCACCCGGCCCCGGGGCCCAGGGGCGCGTAGGCCGGGTGCACGTCGGACGGCGGTGCGTGTCGGGCGGGTGTACGTGGGACGGCGGTGCGCGTAGGGCGGGTGCGCGCAAAGCGGTGCGCGCGGCCTGAGCTCGTACGGCCTACGTACGGTCCAGGCACGTACGGCCGAAGCCCCGCACCGGATGCCGGTGCGGGGCCCTCGGCCGTACTGAGGCGCCGGTAGCGGGCTACTGGGCGGTCAGGCGGGCGATCGCTTCGTCCACCGTCAGTTCCTCGCGCTCGCCGGTGCGGCGGTCCTTCAGCTCCAGGACGCCGTCGGCGGCGCGCCGGCCCGCGACCAGGATCTTCGGGACGCCGATCAGCTCGGAGTCGGTGAACTTCACGCCGGGCGAGACGCCGGGGCGCTCGTCGACCAGGACGCGCAGGCCCGCTTCCGCCAGCTTCTCGGCGACCTCGACGGCCAGTTCCGTCTGGAGGGCCTTGCCCGCGGCGACGACGTGCACGTCGGCCGGGGCGACCTCGGCGGGCCAGCACAGGCCCTTCTCGTCGGCGGACTGCTCGGCGAGGGCGGCCACCGCGCGCGAGACGCCGATGCCGTAGGAACCCATGGTCACGCGGACCGGCTTGCCCTGCTGGCCCAGCACGTCGAGGGAGAACGTGTCGGCGTACTTGCGGCCGAGCTGGAAGATGTGGCCGATCTCGATGGCGCGGTCCAGCTTGAGGCCGGTGCCGCAGGCGGGGCACGGGTCGCCCTCTTCGACGACGACCACGTCGAGGTAGTCGTCGACCTCGAAGTCACGGCCGACGACGACGTTCTTGGCGTGCGTGTCGGCCTTGTTGGCGCCGGTGATCCAGGCGGTGCCGGGGGCCACGCGGGGGTCGGCGAGGTAGCGGACCTTGGCGAGGCCCTGCGGGCCGACGTAGCCGCGCACGAGGTCGTCGCGGCCCTCGAAGTCCTCGGCGGTGACCAGCTCGACGACGGCCGGGGCCAGGTGCTCGCCCAGCTTGCCCAGGTCGACCTCGCGGTCGCCGGGCACGCCGACGGCGACGATCTCGCCGTCCACCTTGACCAGGAGGTTCTTCAGGGCCGCCGAGGCGTCGACGCCGAGCTGTGCGGCGAGCGTCTCGATGGTGGGGGTGTCGGGGGTGTCCAGGTCCTCGGCGGCCGGGTGCGTGACGCCCTCGACGGCCTTGAGGGGGAAGGTGACGGCCTCGGTGTTCGCGGCGTAGTCGCAGTGCGGGCAGTCCGCGAAGGTGTCCTCGCCGGCGGCGGCCGGGGCGAGGAACTCCTCGGAGGCCGAGCCGCCCATGGCGCCGGAGACGGCGGACACGATGCGGTGGTCCAGGCCGAGCCGGTTGAAGATCTTGATGTACGCCTCGCGGTGCAGGCGGTACGACTCGACGAGGCCCTCGTCGGTGGTGTCGAAGGAGTACGAGTCCTTCATCTGGAACTCGCGGCCGCGCAGGACGCCGGAGCGGGGGCGGGCCTCGTCGCGGTACTTCGTCTGGATCTGGTAGAGCATCACCGGCAGGTCCTTGTAGGACGTGCACTGGTCCTTGACCGTCTGGGTGAAGATCTCCTCGTGGGTGGGGCCCAGGAGGTAGTCGGCCCCCTTGCGGTCCTTGAGGCGGAAGAGCAGGTCGCCGTACTCCTCCCAGCGGCCGGACGCCTCGTACGCCTCCTTGGGCAGGAGGGCGGGCAGCAGCACCTCCTGCGCGCCGATGGCGTCCATCTCCTCGCGCACGACGCGCGAGATGTTGTCCAGGACCTTCTTGCCGAGCGGCAGCCAGGTCCAGATGCCGGCCGCGTTGCGACGTACGTAACCGGCGCGGACCAGCAGCTTGTGGCTGAGGGTCTCGGCGTCCGCCGGGTCGTCGCGCAATGTCTTGACCATCAAACGGGACATGCGCTGGACCTGGGCCATGGTGAACTCCTGCTCGGAAGGGTGATGTCAGGAGGTTAGCCGGGGGGTGGGGGCGGGCGGAAATCGGTTACGGAGGGGGCCGGTCCGTCGCCGGGCCGCGCGCGGCGACGCAGCGGCAACCGCGCGCCCATCACCGCGTACGGGCGCGGCGCGCTCGGAAAGAGGACCTGCTGGGCGAGGTCCGTGTACCCCAGCGACCGGTACAGCGCCCGCGCCGGACTCTCGATGTCGATCGCGGAGAGGATCGACCGCGGCTCCGCGGCACCGTCGGTGAGGGCCGTGATCAGGGACCGCCCCACCCCCCGCGCCTGGAAGTCCGGGTGGACGTGCAGTTCGGTGATGACGAAGGAGTCGTCGAGCCACCCGTCCCGGTCGTACCGGCGCAGGTACGGCTCGACGACGGTCGACCACCAGTGCGTGCGGTCGTTCGGCATCCCGTACACGAACCCGACGAGCCGTCCGTCGGGCGTCGTCGCGCCGAGCGCCCGCGCCCCGGGGTTCGTCATGTGGCGCAGGACGATGTGGCGGCGTACCCCCACCTCGTCCGCGCCGAGCCCGAAGGCGACCGCCTGCACGGCGAGCGCCTCGTCCACGTGGGCGGCGAGGTCGAGGGGGCCGACCCGTACGTCATCCGTCATGGCCGCACCCTAGCCGCCGCGGCGTCCGCGCCTCAGAACAGGACGCTCATGAACTCGCCGACCTCGCGGAAACCGACCCGGCGGTAGGACGCCCTGGCGGGGGCGTTGAAGTCGTTGACGTAGAGGCTGACGACGGGCGCGACCTCGGCGAGGGCGTGCCGCAGGACGGCGGCCATGCCGGTGACGGAGAGGCCGCGGCCGCGGTGTTCGGGGGCGACCCAGACGCCCTGGATCTGGCAGGCGTCGGAGGTGACGGCGCCGATCTCGGCCTTGAAGACGACCTTGCCGTCCTCCGTGCGGGCGAAGGCGCGTCCGGCGCCGACGAGTTCGGCGACCCTGGCCTGGTAGAGGAGGCCGCCGTCGCCGGCCATCGGGGAGACGCCGACCTCCTCGGTGAACATGGCGACGCACGCGGGCATGATCACGTCCATCTCGTCCTTGCGGACGCGGCGGACGAGCGGGTCGGGCGTGATGTCGTCGGGCATCCGGTCGGCGGCCATGAGCGGCTGGCGGGCGCGGACCTCGCGGGCCGGGCCCCAGCTGGGTTCGAGCAGCCGCCACAGTTCGGCGGTGGGCTCGGCGGGGCCGACGAGCGAGGAGCAGCGGCGGCCGGTGCGCCGGGCCCGTTCCGCGAAGGCGCGTACCGCCTCGGGGGTGGCGCAGATCGGCACGAGGTTGGCGCCGGAGTAGCAGAGGCTGCGCAGCCTCCCGCCCTCGTACCAGCCCCACATCTCGCCGCCGAGCCGCCACGGGTCGAGGCCCGCGACCCTGACCCGGGAGGTCACGAACGCGTTGTTGACGGGCTCGCTCTCCAACAGGGCCATGGCCTCGTCCAGATCGGCTGGTGCGAGGACGCGGGTGGTGGTCGTCGTCAACACGTGGGGGCCTCACCGGTACGAATTCGCTGATCTCCGCACTGTACCCGCGCCGTTCGAAAGCACCCACCCGGACGGAAAAGCCCCGCGCCCGGTCGATGCCGGGGCGGGGCTCCTCGGGGAACGCGGCGGGGTCAGCTGATGGAGACCTCGGGTTCGCCGGACGGGATGCCGTCCTTCTCCATCTGCTCGGCGATCTTCATCGCCTCTTCGATGAGGGTCTCCACGATCTTCGACTCGGGGACGGTCTTGATGACCTCGCCCTTGACGAAGATCTGGCCCTTGCCGTTGCCGGAGGCGACGCCGAGGTCGGCTTCGCGGGCCTCGCCGGGGCCGTTGACGACGCAGCCCATGACGGCGACGCGCAGCGGCACCTCCATGCCCTCCAGACCGGCGCTGACCTGGTCGGCGAGCTTGTAGACGTCGACCTGGGCGCGGCCGCAGGACGGGCAGGAGACGATCTCCAGGCGGCGCTGGCGGAGGTTGAGGGACTCCAGGATCTGGATGCCGACCTTGATCTCCTCGACCGGCGGGGCGGAGAGCGAGACGCGGATGGTGTCGCCGATGCCCTCGGAGAGCAGGGCGCCGAAGGCGACCGCTGACTTGATGGTGCCCTGGAAGGCGGGCCCGGCCTCGGTGACGCCGAGGTGCAGCGGGTAGTCGCACTGCGCGGCCAGCTGGCGGTAGGCGTTGACCATCACGACCGGGTCGTTGTGCTTGACCGAGATCTTGATGTCGCCGAAGCCGTGCTCCTCGAAGAGGGAGGCTTCCCACAGGGCGGACTCCACGAGGGCTTCCGGGGTGGCCTTGCCGTACTTCTTGAGCAGGCGGGCGTCGAGGGAGCCCGCGTTGACGCCGATGCGGATCGGGGTGCCGCTGTCGCGCGCGGCGTGCGCGATCTCCTTGACCTTGTCGTCGAACTGCTTGATGTTGCCGGGGTTGACGCGGACGGCCGCGCAGCCGGCGTCGATCGCGGCGAAGACGTACTTCGGCTGGAAGTGGATGTCGGCGATCACCGGGATCTGCGACTTCCGCGCGATGGTGGCGAGCGCGTCGGCGTCGTCCTGCGTGGGGCAGGCGACGCGGACGATCTGGCAGCCGGACGCGGTCAGCTCGGCGATCTGCTGGAGCGTCGCGCCGATGTCGGACGTCCGGGTGGTCGTCATCGACTGCACCGACACCGGTGCGTCCCCGCCGACCGCCACGGTACCGACCTGGATCTTGCGGCTGACCCTCCGGTCGGCGAGCTTCGTCGGAACGGACGGCATTCCGAGAGAAATTGCAGTCATCTGCTGTGCAACCCCAAGTGTGGATCTAGGTCCCGGGACGATCGGCGGGCTCCGGTCTTACAGGGCTTCGAGCGTACGTCACCCTGCACGACCGGAGTACACCACGTCGACAAATCCACTCAATGGAGCGTTACGGGATGTCCCGGTGCGTACCGGGGCCCCGGGTGCGTCAGGAGATACGGACGGGGTTGACCACGTCCGCGACCAGCACCAGCACGGTGAAGCAGATGAACAGGCCCGCGACGACGTACGCGACCGGCATGAGCTTCGCGACGTCGAAGGGGCCCGGGTCGGGCCGCCGGAACACCTTCGCCACGTTGCGCCGCAGCGACTCCCACAGGGCTCCCGCGATGTGGCCGCCGTCGAGCGGGAGCAGCGGCAGCATGTTGAACAGGAACAGGGAGAGGTTGAAGCCCGCGACGAGGAACAGCATCATCGCGACGGTGTTCTCCATCGGCAGTCCGAGGCCGAGGATCTCGCCGCCGACCCGGGCCGCTCCGACCACGCCCATCGGGGAGTCGGCCTGCCGCTCCTCGCCGAGGAACGCCGCGTTCCACAGGTCGGGGACCTTGGACGGCAGGGCGAGGAGCGAGTCGAAACCGGACTGGACGATGACGCCCATGTGGTCGACGGACTCGGTGAAGGTGAGCGGGATCGTGGCGCTGGCCGGACCGAAGCCGAGGTAGCCGGCCTCGACGTACTCGTCCTTCACCGGGTCGCCGTTGGCGTCCTTCTTGAGCACCTTGTTGGTGGTCAGGGTGGCGTTCAGGACCTTCTGCTCGCCGTCGCGCTCGACGGTGAGGGTGGCCGCGCCCTTGGTGGCGCGGATCCGGTCGGAGAGGGTGGCCCAGTCGGCGATCGGCTGTCCGTCGAAGGCGACGATCCGGTCGCCCTGCTGGAGCCCGGCGGCCTTGGCGGGGGACGGCTTGTCCGCAGCCGTGCAGTCGCGGTTGTCGCTCTGCGAGACCACGCAGGGGACGACGGACTCGACGGTGGTCGTCGACTTGTTGATGCCGACGAACATGAACACGCTGAGGAACAGGGCGACGGCGAGGATCAGGTTCATGAACGGGCCGGCGAACATCACGATGACGCGCTTCCACGGCTTGCGCGTGTAGAAGAGCCGGGTCTCGTCGCCGGGCTGCAGTTCCTCGTACGCGGCCGAACGGGCGTCCTCGATCATGCCGCGCCACGGCGAGGTGGAGCGGGCCTCGATGCGGCCGTCCTTGCCGGGCGGGAACATGCCGATCATGCGGATGTAGCCGCCGAGCGGGATGGCCTTGACGCCGTACTCGGTGTCGCCCTTCTTCTTCGACCAGAGGGTGGGGCCGAAGCCGACCATGTACTGCGGCACCCGTACGCCGAAGAGCTTGGCGGTGGAGAGGTGGCCGAGTTCGTGCCAGGCGATCGAGACGAGCAGCCCGACGAAGAAGATGACTATCCCGAGGACCGTCAACAGGATGGACGTCATGCGCGGGCCTCCGCTGTTGCCTTCGTTGCCTTGCCGGCTGCCAGTTCGCGGGCGCGGGTGCGCGCCCAGGTCTCTGCTTCCAGGACGTCCGCGACCGTGAGGGAAGTTCCCGGAGCGGGTGTGCCGTGTTCGGCGACCACGTCAGCGACCGTATCCACGATTCCCGTGAAGGGCAGCCGTCCTGCGAGGAACGCGTCGACGCATTCCTCGTTCGCGGCATTGAACACCGCCGGGGCCGTGCCCGCGAGTTCTCCGACGTGGCGGGCGAGTCCCACGGAGGGGAAGGCCTCGGTGTCCAGCGGGAAGAACTCCCAGGTGGAGGCTTTGGACCAGTCGAAGGCGGGGGCCGCGTCGGGTACCCGTTCGGGCCATCCGATGCCGAGCGCGATGGGGCCGCGCATGTCCGGCGGGGTGGCCTGGGCCAGGGTGGAGCCGTCGATGAACTCCACCATGGAGTGGACGTAGGACTGGGGGTGGACGACGACCTCGATGCGGTCGAAGGGGATGTCGTAGAGGAGGTGCGCCTCGATGACCTCCAGGCCCTTGTTGACGAGGGTCGCGGAGTTGACCGTGATGACGGGGCCCATCGCCCAGGTGGGGTGGGCGAGCGCGTCCTCACGGGTGACGCCCGCCAGCTCCGCCCGGGTACGGCCGCGGAACGGGCCGCCGGAGGCGGTGACGACGAGCTTGCGCACGTCGCTGCGCTTGCCGCCGGCCAGCGCCTGGAAGAGGGCGGCGTGTTCGGAGTCGACGGGGATGATCTGGCCCGGCTTCGCGAGGGCCTTCACCAGGGGGCCGCCGACGATCAGCGACTCCTTGTTGGCGAGGGCGAGGGTGCGGCCCGCTTCGAGGGCGGCGAGCGTGGGGGCGAGACCGATGGAGCCCGTGATGCCGTTGAGGACGGTGTGGCAGTCGGACGCGGCGAGGTGGCTGGCGGCGTCCGGGCCGGCCAGGATCTCGGGAAGCGGGTCGCTGCCGTACCGCTCCTCCAGTGCCTCGCGCAGCGCGGGCACGGCCTCCTCGCGGGCGACCGCGACCGCGCGTACCCGAAGCTGCCGCGCCTGGTCGGCGAGCAGGCCGACCTGGGAGCCGGCCGCCGAGAGGGCGGTGATCCGGAAGCGGTCGGGATGGCGCAGGACCAGGTCGATGGCCTGGGTGCCGATGGAGCCGGTGGAGCCGAGGACGACGACGTCGCGCGGCCCTTCGGTCACGGCTCCGTAGCGGAGGTGCGGGTCGGCGAGGGGGGCTGGACTGTCGGTCATCCCCCCATTGTGTCCCGCGCGCGGGGGCCGGTGGACAGGGATCCCCCGCACGGGTCGCTTCCCGGCCGTCGCCCGCCGCGGCCGATGGCCGGTTCTCGTCGTGCGCGGTGGCGCGAGCGGCCCGGCCCGGCGCTCAGCTCTGCGCGTCCAGTGCCGCCAGCCCCTCTTCCCAGCGGGCCCGGCGCTCGGCTTCGCTCTGCTCCCACCAGGGGGTGCCGCGCTCACCGAGGGCGACCTTCGCGGTCTGTACGCGGGCCCGTGCGGCGCGTTCGGCCTCGGGGTCCTCGGCCCGGTGGGCGGCGGCGACGGCACGGCGGGCGGCCATGAGGTGCGAGCGCAGCCGGGCGCCGGCCTCTTCCGGAACGCGGGGGTCGGTCGCCCGCCAGCGTCTGCCGTTCACCACGATGTACCGGCCGTCGGGTGTGCGCGGGGGTTGCCGGGCGTCGCCTGTCACCGGCGTGAGTCTGCCACCCGGCCCCGTCGGCCCCGTGCCTATTCGCTCGTCGTGGACCACTTTTCCCACTGGGCGTCCACGACGTCCTTCGGCACCCCGCCGGGGTCGGCCGCCGCCAGCGCCTCGGCCCGGAAGGACAGGAGGCTCGCGCCGTCCCGCAGGACGGTCAGGTACTCGTACGTGGTGCGCCCGGCGTCCCGTACGTCGCGCAGGCTCAGCCGGTACGCCTGTGCCTCGTCGCCGAACCCGGCCGGGGCGGGCAGCTTCTGCACGGCCGTGTACCTCGCCGTGACCGCGTCCCCGGCAGTGCTGCCCCGCCTCTCGGCGAAGCCGCCCCGGCACTCGGCGCCGGCCGTGCGCAGCTCCCGCATCACCTCGGCCGCGCGTCCGGCCTCGTACGCGCGCAGTTGCACGGCGACGGCCACGCCCTGCGGTTTCGCGGGGTCGCCGAGCCGGCGGTGCACCTGGGCGACCGGGCCGCCCCGGACGGAGGTGAGGCCGACGAGGGGCTGACAGGCGGACGGAGTGGCCGAGTAGCCGTCGCTCAACGGGCCGCCGGACACGGTGAACTCGCCGGTGCGGTACGGGCCGACGGCCTCCCCCGGGCTCAGTGCGCGGACGTTGAGCGCGCTCTGGGTGAGGGGCCGCGGGCCGGATGCGGGCCTGCCGTCGGCGGGGCCGGAAAGATCGGCGGAACCGGCGCAGGCCGTCAGGGCCGCCGCGCAGCAGAGCGCCCCGGCCATCGTCCGTACCACCGCGTGCTTCCCGTACCCCTTGTTCATGTGCACATCGTGGGGCACGGGAAGGTGCGGTGTCACCCGCTCCGAACCCTCACCCGCCCCGGGAGGCGGGCGCTCAGCGGACGGGGCGGTGGACGTTGTCGTTCTTCGCCGGGCCGGGGGTGGCGTCGGCGATCCAGGGGCCGTCGCCGCTCGGGTCGACGATGCCGCGCTCCAGCCAGGTGTAGGTACCGGACAGGACGCCCTTGACGACCTTGTGGTCGAGGTCGTCGGTGTTGGTCCACAGCCGGTCCAGGAGTTCCTCGGTGCGGATGCGGGACTGCCGGCAGAAGGCGTCGGCGAGCTGGTACGCCTCGCGGCCGTACTCCTCGGTGGTGCGCAGGAGTTCGGCGCGCACGCAGGCCGCGCTCATCGCGAAGAGTTCGGCGCCGATGTCGACGATCCGGCCCAGGAAGCCCTGTTTGGTCTCCATCCGGCCCTGCCAGCGCGACATCGCGTAGAAGGTGGAGCGGGCCAGTTTGCGGGAGGTGCGTTCGACGTAGCGCAGGTGGCCGGACAGGTCGGTGTGCCCCTCGGGGTGGAACTCACTGTAGGTGCGCGGGAGTTGACCCGGGCCGGTGACCAGTTTGGGCAGCCAGCGGGCGTAGAAGCCGGTCGCCTGCACGCCCGCCCTCGCCTTGTCGGAGAGGGACTTGTCGGGGTCGATGATGTCGCCGGCCACCTTCAGGTGCGCGTCGACGGCCTCCCGGGCGATGAGCAGGTGCATGATCTCCGTCGACCCCTCGAAGATCCGGTTGATCCGCAGGTCGCGGAGGATCTGCTCGGCGGGTACGGCGCGTTCGCCGCGCGCGGCGAGGGAGTCGGCGGTCTCGAAGCCGCGCCCGCCGCGGATCTGGACCAGTTCGTCGGCCATCAGCCAGGCCATCTCGGAGCCGTACAGCTTGGCGAGCGCCGCTTCGATGCGGATGTCGTTGCGGTCCTCGTCGGCCATCTGCGAGGACAGGTCGAGGACGGCTTCCAGGGCGAAGGTGGTGGCGGCGATGAAGGAGATCTTCGAGCCGACGGCCTCGTGGTGGGCGACCGGTTTGCCCCACTGCTCGCGGACCGCGGACCACTCGCGGGCGATCTTCAGGCACCACTTGCCCGCGCCGACGCACATGGCGGGCAGCGAGAGGCGGCCGGTGTTCAGCGTCGTCAGCGCGATCCTGAGCCCCGCCCCCTCGGGTCCGATGCGGTTGGCGGCGGGGACGCGGACCTGGTGGAAGCGGGTGACGCCGTTCTCCAGGCCGCGCAGGCCCATGAAGGCGTTGCGGTGCTCGACGGTGATGCCCGGGGAGTCGGCCTCGACGACGAACGCGGTGATGCCGCCCTTGTTCCCGTCGGTTTTCGGTACCCGGGCCATCACGACGAGGAGGTCGGCGACGACGCCGTTGGTGGTCCACAGCTTCACGCCGTCGAGGACGTACGCGTCGTCGCCGTCCGGTACGGCGGAGGTGGCGAGCCGTGCCGGGTCGGAGCCGACGTCCGGCTCGGTGAGCAGGAACGCGGAGATGTCGGTGCGGGCCAGCCGGGGCAGGAACGCGTCCTTCTGTTCCTGGGTGCCGAACAGTTTCAGCGGCTGCGGCACGCCGATGGACTGGTGTGCGGAGAGCAGCGCGCCGATGGCGGGGCTGGCGGAGCCCACCAGGGCGAGCGCCTTGTTGTAGTACACCTGGGTGAGGCCCAGTCCTCCGTACTTCCGGTCGATCTTCATGCCGAGCGCGCCGAGCTCCTTGAGCCCGTTGACCGTCTCGTCGGGGATGCGGTCCTCGCGCTCGATGCGGGCGCCGTCGATCTCGTTCTCGCAGAAGACGCGGAGCTTCGCGAGGAAGGCCTCGCCGCGCTCGGCGTCCTCGGACGGCGGCATCGGATGCGGGTGGATGAGGTCGAGGCGGAAGCGCCCGAGGAAGAGTTCCTTGGCGAAGCTCGGTTTGCGCCAGTCCTGCTCGCGGGCGTCCTCCGCGACCCGGCGGGCTTCGCGTTCGGTGACTTTGGGCTGACCTTGGGGCTCGTGGTGCGCGTGTGGTGCGGACATGAGGCTCACCTCGCCGCGAGTCGGGATCAAGGGCCCGGACGACTGCGTACCGCAGCGATCTGCCGGTACGGCTACCGACCGGTGCTACCCGATCGTATGTACCCCATCGCGCCCGTCGCCACCAGTCCTCGCACAGCCCTCGCCCCGCGCGCTCGCCCTACGGCCGGTCGGCCGCGGGGGGCGCGGTCCAGCTCCGCGCGGCCTGCCGGAGCACGCCGTCGATGCGGTCCCAGGCTGCCGAGTCCCTGGTGAGCGGGGGGAGTTCGGTGCCCTTGTCGGCTCCCCAGCCGACGGCGACGGCGACCGGGTCCGCGCCGGTGGCCGCTCCGGCGGCGAGGGCGGCGGCGCCCAGGGCGACCAGTTCGGTGGCGGCGGGCAGGACCACGGGGCGGCCGGAGAGGCGGCGGACGGTGTTCACCCAGGTCCGGCCCTGCGCTCCGCCGCCGATGAGGCGCAGGGGGCGGGAGGCGACGTCCGGGGCGTGCGGGTCGGCGCCGCAGGCGGCGAGGAGTTCGTCGAGGGCGCGCAGGACGGTGAAGGCGGCGCCCTCGTAGGCCGCGCCGAGGATCTGCTGGGGGGTGGTGGCGTGGCGCAGGCCGGTGAGCAGGCCGCTGGCGTGCGGCAGGTCGGGGGTGCGTTCGCCGTCGAGGTACGGCAGGAGGACGGCCCCTTCGCCGGGGGCGGCGTCCTCGCGGTCCAGGCGCAGCAGGTCGGCGACCCTGTCGACGGCGAGGGTGCAGTTGAGGGTGCAGCCGAGGGGGAGATGGGTGCCGTCGGCGGCGGCGAAGCCGTTGATGCCGGGGCTCATGGGGCGGGCGCGGGTGGCGGCGAAGACGGTGCCGGAGGTGCCGAGGGAGACGACGGGGTGGTCGAGGAGTCCTTCGCCGCCGAGGCCCAGTCCCACGGCGGCGGCCATGTTGTCGCCGGTCCCGGCGGCGACGGGGAGCCCTGCGGGCAGGCCCAGGGCCGCGGCGGCCTGCGGGGTGAGGGTGCCGACGCGGGTGGCGCCGGTGGGGGCGACCTCGGGCAGCAGCTTCCCGTCGAGGCCGAGGAGCTGGAGGATCTCCGGGTCGTACGCGCCGTCGGCGGTGGAGTACCAGCCGGTGCCGGAGGCGTCGCCGGGGTCGGTGGCGGCGACGCCCGTGAGGCGTTCGGTGAGGTAGTCGTGCGGGAGGCGCACCGCGGCGGTGGCGGCGGCGAGGTGCGGCTCGTTCTCGCGCAGCCACTGCCAGGTGGTGGCGGTGATCGAGGCGACGGGGACGGAGCCGGTGCGGGCCAGCCACCAGTCCGGGCCGCGGGCGTCGGCGAGGTGGGCGGCCTGGGGGGCGGAACGGGTGTCGTTCCACAGGACCGCGGGGCGCAGCGGGCGGCCGTGGGCGTCCAGGGCGACGAGGCCGTGCTGCTGACCGGCCACCGCGAGGGCGCTGATCCGGTCCTGCCGTACGCCCGCTGCCCGGAGCGCGGCGGCGACGGCGTCGCCGAGCGCCCGCCACCACTGCTCGGGGTCGCTCTCGCGGGCTCCGTCGGTGCCGGTGACGGTGTGCGGGGCGCGGCCGAGCCCCAGGATGCGGCCGCTCCCCGCGTCGACGACGGCGGCCTTGGTGGACTGGGTGGAGCTGTCCACGCCGATGACGACGGGGGCGTGCGGGGCGGTTGCCATCGGGGGGAACTCCTCGGGTGCGGTGGGGGGTGCGGGCGGAAGGAGCGCGGTGCCGGGCGGGTAGGGCGGCTTGGATCGTACACAGAACAAATGCGTGCGCCCAGGAGCGGAACGCACCGGCCCTGGTCTTCCACCGCCCACTCGTGCAGTATTCGTCATGTCAACAAACAAATTGGTGAGCATCACCCCGAGGACAAAGGTGTCGGCATGACGGAGCGCTACTCCCCCACCCCCGGCGACAGGTTCACCTTCGGTCTGTGGACCGTCGGCTGGCAGGGGCGCGATCCCTTCGGCGATGCGACCCGGCCCGCGCTCGACCCGGTCGAGTCGGTGCGCAGGCTCGCGGACCTCGGGGCGTACGGGGTGACCTTCCACGACGACGACCTGATCCCGTTCGGGGCGGGCGACGGCGAGCGCGAGGCCCTCGTCAAGCGGTTCCGGCAGGCGCTGGACGCGACCGGCATGAAGGTGCCGATGGCGACCACGAACCTCTTCACGCACCCCGTGTTCAAGGACGGCGGCTTCACCGCCAACGACCGCGACGTGCGGCGCTTCGCACTGCGCAAGACGCTGCGCAACATCGACCTGGCCGTGGAGCTCGGCGCCACCACGTACGTGGCGTGGGGCGGCCGGGAGGGCGCCGAGTCCGGCGGGGCCAAGGACGTGCGCGTCGCCCTGGACCGGATGAAGGAGGCCTTCGACCTGCTGGGCGACTACGTCACGGAGCAGGGCTACGACCTGCGCTTCGCCATCGAGCCCAAGCCCAACGAGCCGCGCGGCGACATCCTCCTGCCGACGATCGGTCACGCCCTGGCGTTCATCGAGCGCCTGGAGCGGCCGGAGCTGGTGGGTGTCAACCCCGAGACCGGGCACGAGCAGATGGCGGGCCTCAACTTCCCGCACGGCATCGCGCAGGCGCTGTGGGCCGGGAAGCTGTTCCACATCGACCTCAACGGCCAGAGCGGGATCAAGTACGACCAGGACCTCCGCTTCGGCGCGGGCGATCTGCGCCAGGCGTTCTGGCTGGTGGACCTGCTGGAGACGGCCGGGTACGAGGGGCCGCGCCACTTCGACTTCAAGCCGGTCCGCACGGACGGCTTCGACGGCGTGTGGGAGTCGGCGGCCGGCTGCATGCGCAACTACCTGATCCTCAGGGAGCGGGCGGCGGCCTTCCGTGCCGACCCGGCGGTGCGGCAGGCGCTGCGGGACTCGCGGCTGCACGAGCTGGCGCAGCCGACGGCGGAGGACGGCCTTTCCGGGCTGCTCGCGGACCGCGGCGCCTACGAGGACTTCGACGTGACCGCGGCGGCCGAGCGGTCGATGGCCTTCGAGCGTCTCGACCAGTTGGCGATGGAGCACCTGCTCGCGGTGCGGTGACGCCGGGGCCGCCCGCGATCCCGACACCCTCCGGAAAACGCTGCCGCCCGCCCGGCCGGGACGCAGCGGCTCGTTCCGGGCGAGGCCGCCGTGGTGGCGTGCGTGGACGCCGCCCGGTCGGCGAGTCGGCGCCTGCGTACGCCGACCGCCCGCTAGGCGTACGCCAGCGGGTCGTTCAGTACCGCCTGGACGGCCTGGGCGGCGGCGCCCCGGGCCGCGTCCGTGCACAGGGAGGCGGCGCGCACCCGGCCGGAGCCGACGCGCCACAGGCCGGACACCACCCGCTCGGCGAGCACCGCCTCCGCCGCGGGGACGAGCCACTCCGCGAGCCCCCGGTAGGCGCCGCCCAGCACCACCGCCTCCGGGTCGATCAGGTTCACCGCCCCGGACAGGACCAGGCCCAGCTTCTCGCCCGCCGTGTACAGGGCGGTGAGGGCGGGGCCGTCCTCGTCCAGCGCCCGGCGTTCGAGTTCTTCGACGCCGGGGACGCCCGCGTCCTCGTCGAGGCCGGCGTTGCGCAGCAGGGCGCGCTGGCCCGCGTACTGTTCGAGGCAGCCGCGCGCTCCGCAGCGGCACGGCGGGCCGTCGGCCTGTGCCACGACGTGCCCGATCTCCCCGGCGAACCCGTGTGCCCCGCGCAGGAGTCCGCCGCCGAGGACGAGTGCGCCGCCCACCCCGACCTCGCCGCTGAGGTAGAGGAAGGAACGGGGGGTCTCCTGCGGGTCCCCGAACCACAGTTCGGCGAGTGCCGCGAGGTTGGCCTCGTTGTCCGCGCTGACCGGCAGGGGCGGGAGGGGGCGGCGCTCCACGGCGAGGATCCGGTGGAAGCGGCTGACGACGGTGATGTCGTTCCACCCCAGGTTGGGGGCGTGCCGGACGGTGCCCTCGGAGATCAGACCGGGGAGCGCCAACTGCACGCCGACCGGGCGCAGTTCCTGCGCAGCCGCGGAGTCGATGGCACGCAGGGCGAGCTCCGCCACCCGGCACAGGACGTCGGAGGGCCGCCTCGTGCGGTTGTCGAGGTGCTCGGTGAGCCGGACCCGGTCGGTGCCCGCGAGGTCGACGACGCACACGGCGAGGTAGTCGACGTTGATCTCGACACCGATCCCGGCGACCCCGGTGCGGGCCACCTTCAGCACCGTGCCGGGACGACCCGCCTGCCCGCTGAACGTCTTGCCGTACTCGGCGAGGAACCCGCCCTCCAGCAGTTGCTCGACGAGCGAGGACACGGCCGCCCTGGTCAGCCCCACCCGGGCCGCGACCTGGGCGCGGGTGCTCTCCCCCGTGTCGTGCACGGCACGCAGCACGAGGCTGAGGTTGCTGCGCCGCACGGTGTCCTTGTCGGCCTTGGCGCCGAGGGAGCGCGGCGCGGGCGGCTTCCCGGAGTGCGCGGCGGAACCAGAAGGGGAGGCCGGTGGGCTGATCGTCATGGTGCTGACGAGCCTACTGGCCTCCCCGGGCGGGTTCACCCGCTGTGGAATTTTCCGCGGGCGGTCCCGGTACGGTCCCCGGGCTGCTTCCCGCGGGACGTTCCCGCCGCGCCGCCTACAGGTCGATGCCCGTGAGGACCATGACGCGCTCGTACGTGTAGTCGTCCATCGCGTAGCGGACGCCCTCGCGGCCGACGCCGGACTGCTTGACGCCGCCGTACGGCATCTGGTCGGCCCGGTAGGACGGAACGTCGCCGACGATCACGCCGCCGACCTCCAGGGCGCGGTGCCCGCGGAAGGCCGCCTGGATGTCGTGGGTGAACAAGCCCGCCTGGAGTCCGTACTTCGAGGAGTTGACGGCCTCGAATGCCTCCTTCTCTCCGTCGACCTTCTGCACGGACAGGACCGGGCCGAAGACCTCCTCGCAGGAGAGGGTGACGTCGGCGGGCAGGTCCGCGAGGACGGTGGGGGCGTAGGACGCGCCGTCGCGCTTGCCGCCGGTGAGGAGCCGGGCGCCGGCCTCCACGGCCTCGTCCACCCAGGACTCGACGCGCTTGGCGGCGTTCTCGTCGACCAGCGGGCCCACCTCGGTGGCGGCGTCCGAGGGGTCGCCGGTGACCTGGGCCTCGACGGCCGCGACGATCTTCGGGACCAGGCGGTCGTAGACCGAGGCGTCCGCGATCACGCGCTGCACGGAGATGCAGGACTGGCCGCCCTGGTAGTTGGAGAAGGTCGCGATACGGGTCGCGGCCCACTCCAGGTCCTCCTCCGAGGAGAAGTCGTCGAGGACGACGGCCGCGCCGTTGCCGCCGAGCTCCAGGGTGCAGTGCTTGCGCGGGACGGAGTCCATGATCGCGTAGCCGACCTTGTCGGAGCCCGTGAAGGAGATGACCGGCAGACGCTCGTCCTGGACCAGGGCGGGCATCTTGTCGTTCGCGACCGTCAGCACCGACCAGGAACCGGCCGGAAGGTCGGTCTCGGCGAGCAGCTCGCCCAGGATCAGACCGGACAGCGGCGTCGCAGGGGCGGGCTTCAGGATGATCGGCGCACCGACGGCGAGCGCGGGGGCCACCTTGTGGGCGCACAGGTTGAGCGGGAAGTTGAACGGCGCGATGCCGAGGACGACGCCGCGGCTGAAGCGGCGGGTCAGCGCGAGCCGGCCGACGCCGCCCGCGTCCGTGTCGAGGCGCTGGGCCTCGCCGCCGTTGAAGCGGCGGGCCTCCTCGGCGGCGAACCGGAAGACCGACACCGCGCGGCCGACCTCGCCGCGGGCCCACTTGATCGGCTTGCCGTTCTCGGCGGAGATCAGCTGGGCGATCTCCTCGGTGCGCTCGCCGAGCCGGTCGGCGACGTGGTGGAGGGCGGCGGCGCGCACGTGCGCGGGGGTCGCGGCGAACTCGTCCTTGACGGCGTACGCGGCGGCCACGGCCTCCTCGACCTGCGCGTCGGTCGGCACGGCCACCGTGCCGACGGTCCGGCCGTCCCACGGGGACGTGACGTCGAAGGTCTCGTCGCCGGTGGCCTGGCGGCCGGCGAGCCAGAAGGCGTGGGTGGAAGTGGAAGTCATAGGGGGTTCCGGCCCTTCCGAGAGGTGGGGGGACTGAGGGTTTACGGGTCCCACCGTAGGACGGGGGCGGAGCGCCGTCGCTTGTCCGGCGTGGAGTGTTGCCCCGTACCGAGGCTCCGTATTGGCACCCCGTGAGCTCCCTCGGGCAGCGGGGCCGCCCGACGTGCAGCCCGCTCGGGGTGCGGGGCCGCCCCCCACGTCAGCCCCCGGAGGCGCGGGGGCAGCTCGCTGCACGAGCGAAGCCGAGTGTCGGTGGAGGGCGGGCAAGGGGGCGGCTCTCCCCCGGAGGTGCACCCCCACACCCCACGCACCGCCGCCCCGACGTACGCCCACGCCCCCGCACGTCCACGCCCCGCACACCACGGCGCCCTACTGCCCCCCTGTCGCCTTCAGCGCCAGCCACAGCTCCATCCGCACGTCCGGATCGTCCAAGGAGCGCCCGAGGATCTCCTCGACCCTGCGCATCCGGTACCGCAGCGTGTGCCGGTGCACCCCCAGCTGGGCCGCTGCCGCATCCCACTGGCCGTGCCTCGACAGCCACGCCCGCAGCGAGGCGACGAGGTCGCCGCGCCCGGTCGCGTCGTGCTCGTGCAACGCCCGCAGCATTCCGTCCGCGAAGGCGCGGACCGCGTCGTCCGCCAGGAGGGGCAGCACCGAGCCGGTCGCCAGCTCTTCGTGCTCGACGAGCGCGCGTCCTCGCCGCCGCGCCACCGACAGCGCCTGTTCCGCCTGCTTGAAGGCGGTCGCGGCGGCGATCGGCCCGGCGGGGGCGGACAGTCCGACGACGAGGTCGTCCGCCTCGGCCGGTTCCAGGGGCCGGGCCGCGTCCCCGCGCCGTACCGCCGTGTGCAGGGTGCACGCGGCGACCGCCTCGCCGCCGTCGGCCGCGAGGATCACCACCCGGGTCCCGTCCGGCACGACGAGGACGGCCTCGCCCGCCCGCGCCGCCGCCGATTCGAGGGCGTCGACGAGGGCCTGGAGGGGCTCCGCGCCGTCCGTGCCCTCACCGGCCGCTTCGGCGATGAGGATGCGGAAGGGGGCGTCCAGCAGGCTGCCGTAGAGGTCGCCCGCCACCGCGCGGGCGTGGTCGGGTTCCCCGGCGAGCAGCATGCGCAGGACGGCTGCGCCCAGCCGCGCCTCGGCCGCCTGGAGGGCCCGGGTCCGCTCGGTGGTCAGGGTGAGGAGGGCGATCGCGGAGTGCACCGCGTACCGCTCCGCCGTCCCCAGCGGGGCCGCCGTGCCGACGGCGAGGGCGCCGCGCGCCCGCCGGCCCGCCCCCAGCGACTGGAGCTCGACCCGGTCGTCCGCGCCGTCGTCGTCGCCACTGGCCCCGCCGACCACCGCGCTGGCCGGTGCGGGCCGTTCCCGGAGCCGTTCGACGTCGGCGGTGAGGCGGGCGGCGCGGCGGCCCGCCCAGTCGGGGGCCGCCGCGACGACCGCGCCGGACGCGTCGTAGACGGCCGCCCAGCCGTCGACGTGCGCGGCCAGTCTGGCGACGAGGTCGGCGGGGCCCGCCAGGGCCGCCCTGGTCAGTTCGCGCTGGGCCTCGAAGCCGGCCGTGACGGCGCGGTACTGGTCGGCCGCGATGGCGGCCGAGACCGCCTTGGAGATGGCCAGGAAGGGGGTGCGGCGCGGTACCTCCAGGAGGGGGAAGTCCTCGGCCTCGGCCGCGGCGAGCAGGGCCTGCGGGATCTCGTCGTAGCTGACTCCCACCGCGAAGCCCAGGCCGACGACTCCGGCGCCGGCCAGCCTGCGCACGTACCGGCGCATCGCCTCCGGGTCCTCGGCGTCGAGCTTCATGGCGGTGATCAGGAGGAGTTCGCCGCCCTCCATGTAGGGGACGGGGTCGGCCAGCTCGCTGACGTGCGCCCAGCGCACCGGGGTCTCCAGCCGGTCCTCCCCGGCGCGCACGACGAGCTTGAGCGCGGTGTGGTGGACGAGGGAGGCAAGGGTGGGCGGCATCAGTGCGGGGGACCTTCTCCGGGAGGGAAGTGTGCCGTCCCGTACGAACGGCTCCTCCGATTCTGCCAGGACGTACGTAAGGCGCGCGTCTCCGCGAGGTTGCTCAGTCGCGCAGGTCCACCAGCAGCGGCGGCGCGTGCTCGCCCCGTACCGTCGTCAGCGACAGCACCGCGTGTCCGGCGGGCACCCCGCGCGCGAGTTCCGAGGCCGACCAGCGTTCCCGTTCCACCTTCTTGATGGTGACCGCGTTGGTGACGACCGCCTTGCCGGTGACGAGTTTGCGCAGGGCGTGCAGGGCCCGGGTCAGCGGCTGGTGGGCGAAGACGGTGTGCTGCGCGACCTCCTTGGTCTCCACCCACTCGGTCCCCCACGCCTCGGTGAAGCGCCGCCCGTCCCAGGTGCTGACTCCGGCGAACGCCATGTGGCAGCCGACCGCGCCGAGCAGCGGGATGTGCAGCGGCTCGGGTACGTCGTCGACGGTACGGAGGTTCAGCACGACGCCCGCGTGGGCGGAGCGCAGACGGCTCACTCCGCGTACGGTCTCGGCGGTCAGCGTGGCCGTCGCGTCGTCCAGGACCAGGCAGCTGAACAGCGAGCGGTCGGCGCGGGTGGTGACGGACAGCAGGAACTGGGCCAGCAGCAGCCGGGCGAGCAGCCGGGACGCCTCCGCGTGGCCGGGCTCGGGCAGTTCGACGCGGACCCGCATCGGGTGGTGCTGGAGCGCGCGCAGGGAGAACGGGCGGGCCGCTTCGGACGTGTCGAAGAAGTCGGCGAAGGCGGGCCGGTCCAGGAGGGCGAGCCGGTCGGCGAGGGCGGGGCAGGGGTCGGCGGCGGTACCCATCTGGCGGACCCGGGAGGACAGGTCCCGCAGCATCGCCGAAGCTCCCGCCGCGTCCAGCTCGGCGGCCAGGCGCTGGAGAGCGGCCGGGTCGCCGCGCAGGAGTTCGTACAGCTCGGGCACGCCCGGAAAGCGGCCGTGCACCTCCCGGTAGGGGCCGATGAGCTGGGCGAGGGCGGTCGCGGCCCGCCCGGTGTCGGCGGCGTCGAGGTCGCCGACCAGGCCCTCGGCCAGGACGGTGGAGGCGGCTTCGGCGTCGGTGGTGCCGCCGTACAGGTCGAGGTCGTGGACCGAGCGCGGGTCGCCGACCTTGACCACGACGTCGTAGGTCCCGTCGCCGAGGGGGTCGGCCCCGGCGGCGCACACGACGATCACGCTGCACTTCCCGGCGAGCGCCTGGAGGGCGAGGGACTCGACGACGGGGACGGTCAGCCGGTCGGTCTTGCCCGCGCCCGGCGGCCCGACGGCGAGCAGCGAGGTGCCGAGGACGGCGGGTTCGAGGGCGGTGCCCGCGCCGCCGCGCCGGTAGGGGTTGGGGTCGCCGTCGACGTAGTGGCCGACGCGGACCTGGCCGGTGAGCAGGTCGTGGCGGGCGGTGCGGTGCGGCAGGTCGCGGGCGCCCGAGGGGTGGGTGAAGGCGGCGGCGCCGTCGCGCCGGACGGTGGCGGCGAAGAGGGCGCGGCGCTCGGGGTCGTCGCCGACGGCCGCCCAGGCCCGCTTGATCCGTACGAGGTCGACGTCGTTCATCCGCCCTCCGCGCACCTCGGCGGTGAGCAGGTCGGCGGCCTCCCGTTCACCGGCCGCGCGCAGCTCGGGCCAGCGGGCGGGGTCGGCGGCGGGGTGCGCGGGCAGCGGGGGCGGCTGCGCGGCGGCGGTACGGCGCAGCGCGCCCGCCCAGCCGCCCATCCTGGCGAAGGGCCAGAGCAGGGCGACGGTGATCCCCGCGTAGACGGCGTAGTTGACGAGGGTGGCCACGAGCCGGTTGCCGCCGCCGCCGAGCCAGGCGTCGGGCAGCAGGATGAGCACCGGGTCGAGCACCGGGAGGTTCCGCGTCCACACCAGCACCTGCACCAGGAAGGCGAGCGAGGCGGCGGTCAGCGCCCGGAAGGGCTGCTCGCGGCTTCGGACGAAGCGCCGGAAGACCTCCGTCCAGTTGCCGAGACGGCCGAACCAGTAGATGAGGAGCGCCCCGAAGATCCCCGTGTAGACGACGACGCCGTCCGAGGCCTCCGGGGTCCTGGGGCCGCCGTACATCCCCGCGTTCCACCAGTCGCTGGGGGTGACGAGCTTCATCGGGACGAGCCAGTACGGGATGTAGTTGTTCCACCACAGCGACCAGATCAGCAGCCCGGACAGGAGCGAGATGACCGCGCCGACCATCAGGGAGCGGTCACTGGCCCCGTCCTGTGCGGGCTGCTCGGGGCGCGGCCGGTGGCCGAGCCTCCAGTAGCCGGGCTCCGCGTCCGGGCGGGGCGTGGTCAGCCAGTCCTCGACCGGGGACAGCGGCGGGGCGGCCTGCGGCACGGGCGGCAGGTCCGGCGGCGGTGGCCCGGCCGGGCGCGGCACCGGGCCCGCGGCCCGGGTGGTGTGCGCTCCGTCGTGCCTGTCACCGGTGTTCATGTGTGCCCCTCGTCCCCACGAACCAGCTGTACGTCCTGCCCACAGGCGGCCAATCTAGTGGCCGGACCCGCCGTCGCGCCGTTCCCGCACGCCGTGGGCCCGCTATGTCCGTACCGGACAAGGCGGCGCCCGTACTTCTCCGAGACGGAACATGCCCGCATCCCTGGCCCACCCCTAGCCTGCGAAGTAGCCCGAGCGCCGGATGCGTCCCCGTCGGATCGCCGCAGGCGGTTTCACCCCGTCGGACCCACCTCCGCCGGATTCACCCCACACCCCTTTCTCCGAGGAGCCCCTCATGAGCGCAGTCCCGCAGGAGCGCCGCGTCGTCACCGCCATCCCCGGCCCGAAGTCGCAGGAGCTTCAGGCCCGCCGCACGGCCACGGTCGCCGGTGGGGTGGGTTCCGTGCTTCCCGTGTTCACGGCCCGCGCGGGCGGCGGCGTCATCGAGGACGTCGACGGCAACCGACTGATCGACTTCGGTTCGGGCATCGCCGTGACCTCGGTCGGCGCATCCGCCGAGGCCGTCGTGCGCCGCGCTTCCGCGCAGCTCCAGGACTTCACGCACACCTGTTTCATGGTGACGCCGTACGAGGGTTACGTCGAGGTCTGCGAGCAGCTCGCCGAGCTGACCCCGGGCGACCACGCCAAGAAATCGGCGCTGTTCAACTCGGGTGCCGAGGCCGTCGAGAACGCGGTGAAGATCGCCCGCGCGTACACCAGGCGCCAGGCCGTCGTCGTCTTCGACCACGGCTACCACGGCCGGACCAACCTGACGATGGCGCTGACCGCCAAGAACATGCCGTACAAGCACGGCTTCGGTCCGTTCGCCCCGGAGGTCTACCGCGTCCCGGTCGCCTACGGCTACCGCTGGCCGACCGGTGCGGAGAACGCCGGTGCCGAGGCATCCGCCCAGGCCATCGACATGATCAACAAGCAGGTCGGCGCGGAGAACGTCGCCGCGATCATCATCGAGCCGGTGCTCGGCGAGGGCGGCTTCATCGAGCCCGCGAAGGGCTTCCTGCCCGCGATCTCGAAGTTCGCCACCGACAACGGCATCGTCTTCGTCGCCGACGAGATCCAGTCCGGCTTCTGCCGCACCGGCCAGTGGTTCGCGTGCGAGGACGAGGGCGTCGTCCCCGACCTGATCACCACCGCCAAGGGCATCGCGGGCGGTCTGCCGCTCGCCGCGGTGACCGGCCGCGCCGAGATCATGGACGCCCCGCACGCGGGCGGCCTCGGCGGCACGTACGGCGGCAACCCGGTGGCCTGCGCCGGCGCGCTCGGGGCGATCGAGACGATGAAGGAGCTGGACCTCAACGGGAAGGCGAAGCGCATCGAGGAGGTCATGAAGGGCCGCCTCGCCGCGATGGCCGAGAAGTTCGACGTCATCGGCGACATCCGGGGCCGCGGCGCGATGATCGCCATCGAGCTGGTCGAGTCCGGCACGAAGGACGGCGCGAAGACCCCGAACGCGGCTGCCGCCGGCGCGCTCGCCAAGGCCTGCCACCAGGAGGGCCTGCTGGTCCTGACCTGTGGCACCTACGGCAACGTGCTGCGCTTCCTGCCGCCGCTGGTCATCGGCGAGGACCTGCTCAACGAGGGCCTGGACATCCTGGAAGGCGCGTTCGCCGCGATCTGATCCGCCTCCGGGGGACACTGTCCCTGTGAAGAAGCTGTGGGAAGCCGATGGCGGGATCGCAGTCCCGTTGTCGGCCCGCTCCCTCCTGTCGTACGGTTCCTGGCAGATGAGAGGAACACCCCGCTCGCAGGGGACTGCGAACGGATCCGGGGCGGCGCTTCCCCAGCACTTCCCTGGCCGTGCCTTCGCGCACACCCCCGGAGCCTCGGGCTCCGGATCTCCTCGATCGGACGACGGCCCGCCCCACACCCCCCGGGGCGGCCGGTCCTCCGGTCCGACCGATCGCCCCGGAGCCACCCCCCCTGCTCCGGGGCGATCGGCATTCCCGTGGACGCTGCTGTCGGCCGTGCTGCTGTGCGCGCTGTGCACCTGGCAGGTCCTCGTACGAGGCCCCCTGGTCGACGCCGACATCCGTCTGGACCGCCTGCTGGTCGGCCGCGGGCCCCGCATCCTCACCGAGTTCTGTGCCGACCTGGGCAACGTGCAGGTCGCGCTCCCGGCCCTGGCCGTCGCCCTCGGGTACGCGCTGTGGCGCGGCGTGCGGCTGCCCGCGCTCGCCGTCGCGCTGGCAACGGCGGCGGTGCCCGCCGTCGTCGTCCCGCTGAAGGCGCTGACCGACCGGCCGTCGCCGCTGGACCCGGCCGCCACCGGCTACTTCCCGTCCGGGCACGGCGCGACGGCGGCCGTCGCGTACGGCGGGGCCGCGCTGCTGCTGGCCCACGCACACGGCGGGCGTCCGCGGTGGCCGCTGCCCGTCGCGCTCGTGCTCGCCCTGGCGACCGGCGCCGGCCTCGTCCTGCGCGGGTACCACTGGCCGCTGGACGTGCTGGCCGCCGGCTGCCTGGGGGTGATCCTGCTCGCCCCGGCGCGGTGGCTCAGTCGTCCCGGGGCCGTCGGCTCGCCGCCTCGTGCATCGCGAGCTCCAGCAGCGCCGGATCGGTGAGCGTGCCCCGGCCGTCCGGGGCGACCACCCAGCGGACGCCGCCGGTGGTCCTGCCCGGGTAGGGCACCACGATCCAGGTGCCGCGGCCCGCGCCCCGCACCCCCGTGCCGAGCCAGCGGGCGGCCGTGCCCGCGGGGACGAAGAAGCCCATCCGCGCGTCGCCGAAGTCGGCGAGGACCGGGCCGGGCCGCTCGACCAGCCGGGTCAGCACGTCGAGGGTGGGGCAGCCCAGTCCGCCGGGCAGGATCAGCACGTCCCAACGGCGGCCGGCGGGCAGCAGGGCGACACCCAGCGGGTTGCGTTCCCACTCCCAGCGGCAGGCCCCGGGGTCCGGGGCGGCCGAGGCCAGCCACTCCACCGCGGTCTTCGCTTCCGAGCCAACCATCGCTCTCGGCCTCCTTCTCGTTTCCCCGTGCACTGTCGGACGGTGCGTACACAGGGAGAGAGGGCGGCCGGACGCCGTCATGACGCGGGTTGCGCTCACCCGTAGGGGTGAATCCGACGTCGGCGCACGCGCGGTGGTGCGCCCCCGGAGCGGCCGGGGGCGCACAGCGCGGGCGCCGGGGTCCGGCCGGGGGCTCAGCTGTCGAAGCCGAGGCCCGCCTTGTCCATGGCCTTGAGCCAGAGATTGCGCCTGCCGCCGTTGTCGTCCGCGCGGGCCATCGAGCGCTTGGTGATCTCGATGCCCGCCCAGGCGACCGGCTCCGGCGGGAACGGCAGCGGCTTGCTGCGCACCATCTCCAGCTCGGTGCGCTCCGTCTTCTTCCCGTCGAGGAGGTCGAGCATCACCTCGGCGCCGAAGCGGGTCGCGCCCACGCCCAGGCCGGTGTAGCCGGCCGCGTACGCGACCTTGCCCGCGTGCGCGGTGCCGAAGAAGGCGGAGAAGCGGGTGCAGGTGTCGATGGCGCCGCCCCACGCGTGCGTGAAGCGCAGGCCCGCCAGCTGCGGGAAGCACGTGAAGAAGTGCTCGGCCAGCTTGAGGTAGGTCTCCGGGCGGTGGTCCAGCTCGGCGCTCAGCCTGCCGCCGAAGTGGTAGACCGCGTCGTAGCCGCCCCACAGGATCCGGTTGTCCTCGGAGATCCGGAAGTAGTGGAACTGGTTGGCGCTGTCCCCGAGCCCCGCCCGGTTGCGCCAGCCGACGGCGGCCAGCTGCTCGTCCGTCAACGGCTCGCTCATCAGGGCGTAGTCGTAGACCGGCACCGTGTAGTGCCGCAGCCGCTTCACCAGCGACGGGAAGACGTTGGTGCCGAGCGCCACGCGCCGGGCGAAGACCCGCCCGTACGAGGTACGGACGGCCGTCCCGTCGGCGTCCGAGGCGAGCTGGGTGGCCTTGGTGTTCTCGTAGACGCGCACCCCGAGTTCCAGGCACGCCCGCTTGAGTCCCCAGGCCAGCCGGGCCGGGTTGAGCATGGCCACGCCGCGCTTGTCCCACAGGCCGCCCAGGAACGTCGGCGAGTCGACCTCGGCGCGCACGGCGTCCGCGTCGAGGAGTTCCCTGTGCGCGGCGAGACCGAGTCCTTCGGCCTCCTCGTACATCTCGCGCAGTTCGTCGAGCTGGTGCGGCTCGGTGGCCACGTCGATCTCGCCCGTACGCTCGAAGGCACAGTCGATCCCGTACCTGGCGACGGCCTCCTCGATGGCGTCGAGGTTGCGCGCCCCCAGCTCTTCGAGCTTGCCGATCTCCTCGGGCCAGCGGGCGATGCCGTTGCCCAGGCCGTGGGTGAGGGAGGCGGCGCAGAAACCGCCGTTGCGCCCGGAGGCGGCCCAGCCCACCTCGTGCGCCTCGATGAGGACGACGTCGCGTTGCGGGTCGCGCTCCTTGGCGATCAGCGCGGTCCACAGTCCGCTGTAGCCGCCGCCGACGACCAGCAGGTCGCAGCGTTCGTCCCCGGTGAGGGACTTCTCGGGGGCAGGGCGTGCGGGGTCGTCGAGCCAGAACGACAGCGGCTTCGCGCCGGAAAGGGATTGTGCGGCACTACGCATGGCTACCGGGGCCATGGTTTCCAACTCCTTCGGGGAACTGCTCGGGCGGTGCGGCGGCCCTACTTGGGCGCCGCACTGTTCTTGCGGCGGCTCGCGAGGAGCTGACCGCCGAGGACCACCAGCACAGCGATGACGAACATGGCTGTACCGATGACGTTGATCTGTACGGGTGTGCCGCGCTGGGCGGAGCCCCAGACGAACATGGGGAAGGTGACCGTCGAGCCCGCGTTGAAGTTCGTGATGATGAAGTCGTCGAACGACAGCGAGAACGCGAGCAGCGCACCGGCCGCGATGCCGGGGGCGGCGATCGGCAGGGTCACCCGCAGGAAGGTCTGGAGGGGCCCGGCGTACAGGTCGCGGGCCGCTTCCTCCAGCCGGGGGTCCATGGACATCACGCGCGCCTTGACCGCCGTCACCACGAAGCTGAGGCAGAACATGATGTGTGCGATGAGCACGGTCCAGAAGCCGAGCGGGGCGCCCATGTTGAGGAAGAGCGTCAGCAGCGAGGCCGCCATGACGACCTCGGGCATCGCCATCGGCAGGAAGATCAGGGAGTTGATCGCGCCGCGTGCCCGGAAGCGGTAGCGGACCAGCGCGAAGGCGACCATCGTGCCGAGCACGGTCGCGCCGAGCATCGCCCAGAAGCCGAGCTGGAGGGAGAGGGCGAGCGAGCCGCACAGGTCGGCGACGCCGCACGGGTCCTTCCAGGCGTCCAGCGAGAACTGCTGCCAGGCGTAGTTGAAGCGCCCGTTGGGCTTGTTGAACGAGAACACCATCACGACGACGTTCGGCAGAATCATGTAGGCGAGCGTCAGCAGTCCCGCGATCACGACGAGATTGCGCCGGAGCCATGTGACGGGTCGTTTCGAGAGCTGCGTCATCAGACGAGTTCCTCCGTCCCGGACTTGCGCATGTAGACGGTGACCATGACCAGCACGATCGCCATGAGGATGAAGGACAGCGCGGCGGCCGTCGGATAGTCGAGCACCCGCAGGAACTGCGACTGGATGACCGAGCCGACCATCTTGGTGTCGGTGGAGCCCAGCAGTTCGGCGTTGACGTAGTCGCCGGCCGCCGGGATGAAGGTGAGCAGCGTGCCGGAGACGACACCCGGCATGGACAGCGGGAAGGTCACCTTCCGGAACGTCGTCGCGGGGCTCGCGTACAGGTCCCCGGCAGCTTCGTGGAGCTTGCCGTCGATGCGTTCCAGCGAGGTGTAGAGCGGCAGGATCATGAACGGCAGGAAGTTGTACGTCAGACCGCAGACCACCGCGAGCGGTGTGGCGAGCAGCCGGCTCCCCTCGGTCCAGCCGAGGAAGTCGGTGAGGTCCAGGATGTGCAGGGTGTTGAGGACGTCGACCACCGGTCCGCCGTCGGCCAGGATCGTCTTCCAGGCCAGCGTGCGGATCAGGAAGCTGGTGAAGAACGGCGCGATGACCAGCACCAGGACGAGGTTGCGCCAGCGGCCCGCCTTGAACGCGATGAGGTACGCGAGCGGGTAGCCGAGCAGCAGGCACAGGAACGTGGCGGTGCCCGCGTACAGCAGCGAGCGGACGAACTGCGGCCAGTACTCGCCGAACGCGTCCAGGTACGTCCGGAAGTGCCAGGTGACCTTGAAGCCCGCCTCCAGGGAGCCGGTCTGGAGGGAGGTCGACGCCTGGTAGACGAGCGGCAGCGCGAAGAAGACCAGCAGCCACAGGATGCCGGGCACCAGCAGCCAGTACGGCACCAGGCGCTTGCGCGTCGACGGCTTGTGCACGGGGGGATCCGTCTCGACGGGCCGTGCCGGGGTGAGTGTCACGAGGCGTCCTCCACCGACTGCACGCCCGCGTCGATGGCCTGGTCGGCGTCGAGGCCGAAGCAGTGCTCCGGGTTCCAGTGCAGGACGACCTCGGTGCCGGGGGTCAGCCGGGCGTCCCGCTCGACGTTCTGCACGTACACCTCGAAGTCCGCGCAGGAGGGGCTGTCGACGATGAACTGGGTGGAGACGCCGATGAAGCTGGAGGCCACGATGCGCCCGGTGAGGCGGTTGCGGCCGTCGGGAATCGTGGCGGCGGCGTCGGCGTGCGCGATTGACACCTTCTCCGGGCGTACCCCGATGAGGATGCGGTCGCCGGTGGAGGTCCGCGCCCGACATCGGTCGGCGGGAAGCTTCAGCTTGACGTCGCCGCAGGTCACGGTGGTGACGTCGGCGGTGGATGCGGCGATCTCGGCCTGGATGAGGTTCGAGGTGCCCAGGAAGTTCGCGACGAAGGTCGTCCTCGGGTTCTCGTACAGGTCGGCGGGGGCGCCGAGCTGCTCGACCCGGCCCCCGTTCATCACCGCGACCTGGTCGGCCATCGTCATGGCCTCCTCCTGGTCGTGGGTGACGTGCACGAAGGTGATGCCGACCTCGGTCTGGATGCGCTTGAGCTCCAGCTGCATCTGGCGGCGCAGCTTGAGGTCCAGGGCACCCAGCGGCTCGTCCAGGAGAAGCACCTGCGGGTGGTTGATGAGCGCGCGGGCGACGGCGACCCGCTGCTGCTGGCCACCGGAGAGCTGGTGCGGCTTGCGGTGCGCGAACTGGCCGAGCTGGACCAGCTCCAGCATCTCGTCGACCTGCTTCTTCACGGACTTGATGCCGCGTCGGCGCAGCCCGAAGGCGACGTTCTCGCTGATGTCCAGGTGCGGGAAGAGGGCGTAGCTCTGGAAGACGGTGTTCACCGGGCGCTTGTACGGCGGCAGGTGCGTGACGTCGGTGCCGCCGAGCGAGACGGTGCCGGTGGAGGGGTCCTCCAGGCCGGCGATCATGCGCAGCGTGGTCGTCTTGCCGCAGCCGGATGCGCCGAGCAGGGCGAAGAAGGAGCCCTGCGGGACGGTCAGGTCGAGCGGGTGCACGGCCGTGAAGGAGCCGTAGGTCTTGCTGATCCCGGCGAGGCGGACGTCGCCGCCTTCGGTCTGCTGAGTCATGGGTTGCGGTCCCAGGGGAGTCGGGGTGCGTCGGGGAGTGCGGGGGCGGAGCCTCTGTGCGGGGGTGCGGGGGTGCGGGGGTGCGGGGGTGCGGGGGTGCGGGGTGCGGGGATGCGGGATGCGGGATGCGGGGGTGCGGAGATGCGGGGATGCGTGCGGGGAGGGAGGCGCCTCTGTGCGTACGCGGCGGGGCGCAGCCGAAGCGTCGTGCGGCGGGGCCGGCGTTTCCTGTACGCGCGCGGGGGGGCGGTGCGACGGGCGGCTACGCGCCGATGAGCTTGGCGAACTTCTCCTCGTACGACTTCTCCTCGGCCTCGCTGAGCGGCCGGAAGGAGTGCGACAGCGCGGCCATCGCCCTGTCGGGGAGGATCAGCGGCGACTTCGCCAGCTCCTCGTCGATCTTGGCGAGTTCCTCGCGGACGCCGTCGACGGGGCAGACGTAGTTGATGTACGCGGCGAGCTGCGCGGCGGGGCCGGGCTCGTAGTAGTAGTCGATCAGCTTCTCGGCGTTGGCCTTGTGCCGGGCCCTCGCGGGGACCAGCAGGTTGTCCGAGGAGGAGAGGTAGCCGGCCTTGGGGACGGCGAACTTGACCGCCGGGTTGTCCGCGGCGAGCTGTACGACGTCACCGGCCCATGCGACGCACGCCGCCAGGTTCCCGCTCTCCAGGTCGGCGGTGTAGTCGTTGCCGGTGAAGCGGCGGATCTGCTGGCGGTCGACGGCCTTCTGGAGCCGGGCGATCGCCGCGTCGTAGTCGTCGTCGGTGAACTTCGCGGGGTCCTTGCCGAGGTCCAGGAGCGTCATGCCGACGCTGTCGCGCATCTCGGAGAGGAAGCCGACCTTCCCCTTGAGGGCCGGGTCGTCGAGCAGCTGCGTCACGGAGTCGACCGTGCGGCCGCCGGTGGCCTTCTCGTTGTACGCGATGACCGTGGCGATACCGGTCCAGGGGTACGAGTGGGCCCGGCCCGGGTCCCAGACGGGGTCGCGGAACTGGGCGCTGAGGTTCGCGAACGCGTGCGGCAGGTGTGCGGGGTCCAGCTTCTGCACCCAGCCGAGCCTGATCAGCCGGGCGGCCAGCCAGTCGGTGACGCAGATCAGGTCGCGGCCGATGTCCTGGCCGTTGTGCAACTGCTGCTGGATCTTGCCGAAGAACTCGTTGTTGTCGTTGATGTCCGCGGTGTATTTGACGGACACCCCGGTGCGCCGGGTGAAGGCGTCCAGGGACGGATACCTCTTGGTCTTCTCGTCGACGTCCATGTACTCGGTCCAGTTGGAGAAGACGACCTGCTTCTCCCTGGCCGAGAAGTCGTCCGCGACCGCCGCTTCCCGGTCCTTGCTGCCCGCGGCCGGAATGCCGCAGGCGCTCAGCGCGCCGACGCCGCCGACGGCGAGGGCGCCACCGCCGGCGGCGCGCAGCAGCGAACGGCGGGTGAGAGCACCCCGGCCGCTGGTGATGCTGCGCCGCACGGCATTCGCCACGGGGTCGCCGGGGCCCGGTACGGAGAATCTCCCGTGCTGGAACTGCTCCATGCGCAATCGCCCTTCCGGGTGGGTCGCCGCTGGTCAGGCGGACTCTTTATCGGTCCCCGAAAATCGTGCGGTGCCAGTCCTTGCGGGCCACCGCGGTGTTGTCGAACATGACGTGCTTCACCTGGGTGTACTCCTCGAACGAGTACGCCGACATGTCCTTGCCGAAGCCGCTGGCCTTGTACCCGCCGTGCGGCATCTCGCTGAGGATCGGAATGTGGTCGTTGACCCAGACGCAGCCCGCCTTGATCTCGCGGGTGGCGCGGTGGGCGCGGAACACGTCGCGGGTCCAGGCCGAGGAGGCCAGACCGTACGGGGTGTCGTTGGCGAGAGCGATGCCCTCGTCGTCGCTGTCGAAGGGCAGCACGACGAGCACCGGGCCGAAGATCTCGTCCTGGACGACCTCGCTGTCCTGGGCGGCGTCGGCGATCAGGGTCGGGCGGTAGTAGGCGCCGTCCTTGAGGGCGCCCTGCGGGGCCTCGCCGCCGGTCACGATGCGGGCGTAGGCACGTGCCCGGTCGACCACGGCGGCGACGCGGTCGCGCTGGGCGAAGCTGATGAGCGGGCCGAGGTCGGTCGACTCGTCGAACGGGTCGCCCAGCCGGACGGACTCCATCAGCTCCGCGACCCCGCTGACGAAGGCGTCGTACAGCGGACGCTGCACGTACGCGCGCGTGGCGGCGGTGCAGTCCTGGCCGGTGTTGATGAGCGCGCCCGCGACCGCGCCGTGGATCGCGGCTTCGAGGTCCGCGTCGTCGAAGACCAGGAACGGAGCCTTGCCGCCCAGCTCCAGGTGCAGCCGCTTGACGCTCGCCGTGGCGATCTCTGCCACCCTCTTGCCGACCGGGGTGGAGCCGGTGAACGAGGTCATGGCGACGTCGGGGTGGCCGACGAGGTGCTCGCCGGCCTCCTTGCCCGCGCCCGTGACGACGTTGACGACGCCGTCCGGCAGCCCTGCCTCCGTGGCGGCCCGGGCGAACATGAGCGAGGTGAACGGGGTCAGCTCGGCGGGCTTGAGCACGATGGTGTTGCCCGCCGCGATGGCCGGCAGCACCTTCCAGGCGGCCATCTGGAGCGGATAGTTCCAGGGAGCGATGGAACCCACGACACCGATCGCCTCGCGGCGGACGTACGAGGTGTGGTCACCGTCGTACTCGCCGGCCGACTTGCCCTCCAGGTGCCGGGCCGCACCGGCGAAGAAGGCCGCGTTGTCGATCGTGCCGGGGACGTCGAACTCCCGGGACAGCTTGATCGGCTTGCCGCACTGCAACGACTCCGCGTACGCGAAGTCCTCGGCCTGCTCGGCGAGGACGGCCGCGAACCTGTGCAGCGCGTCGGAACGCTCGGCGGGGGTCGCGCCGGACCACCCGGGGAAAGCCGCCTTGGCGGCTGCCACGGCCGCGTCGACGTCCTCGGTTCCGGCCAGCTCGTAGGTGTGGATCCCCTCGCCGGTGGCGGGGTTCACGACCGTGTGAGTACGACCCGAGGTACCGGGACGCAACTGCCCGCCGATGTACTGTGCGCCGTCTGCGAAACGGTCCTGCACCTGGAAGCGGTTGCCCATGCGCTCTCCTCCGCCGTTCACCCCGTCATACGGGGGTCGGCGTAGCTCCAGCTTGATTTGATTGCCGATCCTGACAGAGCCGGACGCCGCCAACAAGTGATTCCGTTGTTGCCTTTTGGTTACGCGACGGATTCGGTCGACCGTGTGTCGAGTCGGCGCGGAAATACCGTACGGAGTGTCAGTGGCGGATGCCAGACTCGCATGCATGGGACGGATCGAAGAGCTGACGGCGCAGGTCAACAGGGGCGAGAGGGTGAAGTTCCTCTACTTCTGGGGTCACCGTCCGCAACCGGACGGCTCGCTCGGGCCGAGCGTTTTCAGCCAGTGGTGGCAGTCCCCGTTCACCGTGGACGGCGTGCGGTACGCGACCGCCGAGCACTGGATGATGGCCCGCAAGGCGGAGCTCTTCGGCGACGAGGAGGCGCGGCGGGCGGCGCTGGAGGCCACCTCGCCCGCCGCCGCGAAGAAGGCCGGCCGCCTCGTCCGCGGCTTCGAGGACGCCCGCTGGCAGGACCGCCGGTTCGACATCGTCGTCGAGGGAAACGTCCACAAGTTCGCCCGGCATCCGGACCTGGGTGCGTACCTGCTGGGCACGGGCGGCCGCGTGCTGGTCGAGGCGAGCCCGATGGACCGGGTCTGGGGCATCGGCCTGACGGCGGACGACCCGCGGGCCGCGGACCCCGCGCAGTGGCAGGGTCAGAATCTCCTGGGCTTCGCACTCATGGAGGTCAGGGACCTGCTGGCGGCCCAGGGGTCGCCGGCCCCCTGACGCCCCGACCGACAGGGGGCGAGGTCTCGGACGGACAGCGGGCCGGAGCCGGGCCGGAGCGGGCTCCGGCGTCGGCCGGTCTAGCGGGCGGCTGCCGCCACCACACCGGCGGAAGCGCGCTGCGAGTCCGCGTCCCACGGGTCGGCGCTCGCCCGCGATTCGCTCTGCACGATCGCCCAGATCATGAAGGCGAGGAACACGGCCCCGATCAGGATGCCGACCGATCCGGTGATGATCCCGGCCAGCGCCATGCCGCCGTTCGTCGCTTCCCCCTGTGCGGCCCGCTTGCGCCCGAGGACCCCGAAGACCACGGCCATGATGCCGAGGACCATGCTCACGATGCCCCACATGCAGAACAGGGGGATCGACACGATCCCGAGCACCATCGCCGTGATGCCGAAGCCGTTCCGCGGCTGCCCCGTCCAGCCACCCGGTGTGGCGTAGCCCGGGTACCCCGGGTACGCGCCGCCGGTGGGGTAGGGCGAGGCGGGCGGGTAGCCGTAGGCCCCGGGCGTGCCGCCGGGCACGCTCTGGCCCGCGGGGTATCCGTAGGCCGCGGTGGGGCCCGGCGTGCCGGGCGCCGTGGGCACGCCCGGCACCGCGTCCGAGGGGGCGGCCGGCATCGACGTCACCGTCGGCTGGTCGTGCACCGGGTTCGGCGGCGGCCCGCCCGGCGCGGACGCGCCCGGCTTGTCCAGCGGCACCCGGTGCCCGGAGTTCTCCGGCGGCGCCCAGGGATCCGGTGCCTCCGGATACTGCGGCGTGTTGTCTGACATGGGCCCTCCCGATCGCGGTTCCCCCGTCATGCTACGGCGTACCCCACATGGCCCAGTGTCCCGCCTACGATGATCCCCAGCCACTCCGTGGCCCGCTCTCCGGCCGACCGCCCCGCACCCCGTGCGTACCGTCGCCGGCGGCCGGCACCGCGTCCCACGGGCGTCACCGCACCCCCGTACCGCCCCGCTGCTCCAGGAGGATCCGATGTCAGACCTGCGCCCCTTCATCGCGGGCCTGCCCAAGGCCGAACTGCACGTGCACCACGTCGGGTCCGCCTCCCCGCGCATCGTCGCCGAACTGGCCGCCCGGCACCCCGACTCCAAGGTGCCCAGCGACGAGGCCGCGCTCGCCGAGTTCTTCACGTTCACCGACTTCGCGCACTTCATCGACGTGTACCTGTCGGTCGTGGACGTGATCCGCACCCCCGAGGACGTACGGCTGCTCACCTTCGAGGTGGCCCGCGACATGGCCCGGCAGAACATCCGGTACGCCGAGCTGACCGTCACCCCGTACAGCTCCACCCGCCGGGGCATCGACGCGCAGGCGTTCATGGACGCCATCGAGGACGCCCGCAAGGCCGCCGAGTCCGAACTCGGCGTCGTCCTGCGCTGGTGCTTCGACATCCCGGGCGAGGCGGGCCTGGAGTCGGCGGAGGAGACGGTGCGGCTCGCGCTGGAGCACCGTCCCGAGGGCCTGGTCTCGTTCGGTCTGGGCGGCCCCGAGATCGGCGTGCCCCGCCCGCAGTTCAAGCCGTACTTCGACCGGGCCATCGCGGCGGGCCTGCACTCCGTCCCGCACGCGGGCGAGACCACGGGCCCCGGGACGGTCTGGGACGCGCTGAGGGAACTGCGCGCCGAGCGCATCGGCCACGGCACCAGTGCCGCCCAGGACCCGGAGCTCCTCGCCCATCTCGCCGAGCACCGGATCCCGCTCGAAGTCTGTCCGACCTCGAACATCGCCACCCGGGCCGTCGCCTCCCTGGACGAGCACCCGATCAAGGCGATGGTCGCGGCGGGCTGCCTGGTCACGATCAACAGCGACGACCCGCCGATGTTCGGCACCGACCTGAACACCGAGTACGCAGTCGCCGCCCGCCTCCTGGACCTGGACGAGCGCGGCCTGGCGGAGCTGGCCAAGAACGCCGTCGAGGCGTCCTTCCTGGACCCGGCGGGCAAGGCGGCGCTCGCTGCGGAGATCGACTCCTACACGGCGCAGTGGCTCGCCGGCTGAGCACCGCCGGGCGAGGCGTCCGCACCGTGCGCGTCCGTTGAGCGGCGTACCCCCTTTTCCCCAACAATGACCTCATGAGCACCGACAGCCGCGGTTTCCTCGTCGTGGGGCACCGCGGGGATCCGTACCGCTTCCGTGAGAACTCCCTGCCCTCGATCCGCTCGGCGCTGTCCCTGGGCGCAGACGCGGTGGAGGTCGACGTACGGCTGACCCGTGACGGCGTCCCGGTCCTGCTGCACGACGAGACGCTGGAGCGGCTGTGGGGTCACGACCGGTGGCTCGCCGACCTCACGAGGGCCGAACTCGACGCGCTGACCGGCGGCGAGGTGCCGACCCTGCGCGAGGCGGTCCTCGCCGTCGGGGCGCGTCGCCTGCTGATCGACCTGCCGGGCGCGCACGAACCGCTGGTGCGGGAGGTGATCGACGTCCTGCACCTGGCGGGGGCGGGCGAGCGCATGCACTACTGCGGCGGCCCCGCCGCGATGCTGCGTGTCCGCGCCGCCGACCCGCACGCCGAGATCGCCCTGACCTGGAAGTCCACCGCGCCGCCCCGCCCGGAAGTGCTGGCGGCGATCGGCCCGCGCCGGCTCAACTGCCGCTTCGCGCTGATCGACCGGGCGTTCGTCGACCGCGCGCACGCCGGCGGCCTGCTGGTCGGCGCGTGGACCGCGGACACCCGCCGCACCATGCGCCGGCTGCTCGCCGCGGGCGTCGACGCCATCACCACCAACCGGCTCCGTGCGCTCACCGAGGAAGTGGCCAAGTACCGCGGAACGCGACGGAGTTGACACGTCCGGCATGATGACCGCTCACCACCTTGCAGCGGAGGAGAGCGCACCCCATGTCCGAAGCGATACGCACCGACGTCGCCCACAACGCCCGTGTCTGGAACTACTGGCTCGGCGGCAAGGACCACTATCCCGTGGACAGCGCGGTGGGCGACCGGGTCAGCGCCTTCTACCCGAGCATCGGCGAAGTGGCCCGCGCCGACCGCCGGTTCCTCGGCCGCGCCGTGTCGTACCTGGCGCGGGAGGCCGGGCTGCGGCAGTTCCTGGACATCGGCACCGGTCTGCCCACCGCCGAGAACACCCACGAGGTCGCCCAGCGGGCCGCCCCCGACGCCCGCGTCGTCTACGTCGACCACGACCCGGTCGTCCTGGCCCATGCCCGCGCCCTGCTGACCGGCTCCCCCGGCGGCCGGATCGCCTACCTGGACGCCGACGCCCGCGACCCGCACGGGATCCTCGAAGCCGCCGCGGACACCCTCGACATGGACCGCCCGGTGGCGGTGATGCTGCTGGGCATCCTCAACTTCGTCCAGGACACGGACGAGGCCCGCTCGATCGTGCGGACCCTGCTGGGCGCGCTCCCGGCGGGCAGTCACCTCGTCCTCACCCACCCGACGCTGGAACTGGGCGGCGAGGGCAACGAGGCGGCCATGGCCTTCTGGAACGAGAACGCGACGCCCCCGATCACCGCCCGCACCCGCGCCGAGTTCGCCTCGTTCCTGGAGGGCCTCGACGTCCTGGAGCCCGGGATCGTGTCGTGCGCGCGGTGGCGGGCCGAGGAGCCGCCGGTGGCTCAGTTCGGCGCGGTGGCCGTCAAGCACCGGTGACGGCCACCGTCCCCCGGGCGACCCGGCGGTCGGATCCGGCCCCGCGCGAGACCCCGCGCTCGGGCCCGGCCCCGCGCGACCCCGGCGGCCGGGTCAGGCCTCGTGCGAGACCCTGACGTCAGAGCCCCACGATCCCGTTCCACGTCTTCGCGAACTCCAGCCGCTCCTCGGCAGTGATGTCCCGGGCGATGGCGAGCCGCTTGCGCATCTCGTCGTCCGGGAAGATCAGCGGGTCCTCGGCGAGGGCGGCGGTCTCCTCGTCCTTGGAGGACGCGATGATGTCGCGGGCGGCCGGTACCGGGCATACGTAGTTGACCCAGGTGGCCAGTTCGGCGGCGATCTCGGGGTCGTAGTAGTGGTCGATCAGCTTCTCGGCGTTGCGCTTGTGCTTGGCGCGGTTGGGGATCATCAGGGACTCGGCCCACAGCTCCGCGCCCTCCTGCGGGACGACGAACTCGATGTCCGGGTTGTCGGCCTGGAGCTGGACGACGTCGCCCGAGTACGCCTGGCAGGCCAGGACGTCGCCCGAGGACAGGTCCTTGACGTAGTCGTTGCCGGTGAAGCGGCGGATGTGCTTGCCGGCCACCAGCTTGCCGACCCGGTCGCACATGCGGTGGAAGTCGTCGGCGGTCCACCGGGTGACGTCCACGCCCTGCCCCTGCATGAGCAGCGCGAAGCTCTCGTCCAGTCCCGAGAAGAGCGTGACCCGGCCCTTGAGTTCGGGCCGCCACAGGTCTGCGACGTGCTTGATCTCGCGGCCGAGCTTCTTGCGGTTGTACGCGATGCCGGTGATCCCGGACTGCCAGGGGACGGTGTGCAGACGGCCCTCGTCGAACGCGGGCGAGAGCAGTTGCGGGTCCAGGTGCTTGGCGACGTTCGGCTGCTTGGCGCGGTCCATCTCCTGCACCCAGCCCAGGCGCACGAAGCGGGACGCCATCCAGTCGCTCATGACGACGAGGTCGCGGCCGGTCTCCTGGTGGTTCATCAGGGCCGGGCTGATCTTGCCGAAGAACTCGTCGTTGTCGTTGATCTCCTCCGTGTACCGGACGGAGATCCCGGTGCGCTTCTGGAACTCCTCCAGGGTGGGGCGCCTGGACTCGTCCTCGTCGTCCGTGTCGATGTAGAGCGGCCAGTTGGCGAACTGGAGGCTCTTGTCCCGGTCGGAGGTGTCCGTGCCGGCACGGTCCTCCGGCTCCACGTAGGCGGCGGGGACGCCGCATCCGGTGAGCGCGGCGAGCGCGCCCGTCGTGCCGATTCCGTACCCGATGCCGCGGAGCACCGTACGGCGCGAGAGACGACGCGAGACGCGACCAAGATCACCCATGGGGCCCACCCTTCCCCGATGCGCGGGGGCGGGCAATAGACACTTCGTCTACCGCCCGCCCCGCTACGCGTCTCAGCCGTCCAGCGACGTCATGACGTGCTTGATCCGGGTGTAGTCCTCGAAGCCGTACGCCGACAGGTCCTTGCCGTAACCGGACTTCTTGAATCCGCCGTGCGGCATCTCCGCGACCAGCGGGATGTGCGTGTTGATCCACACACAGCCGAAGTCGAGGTTCTTGGACATGCGCATGGCGCGCGCGTGGTCCTTGGTCCACACCGAGGACGCGAGGGCGTACTCCACGCCGTTCGCCCACTCCAGCGCCTGCGCCTCGTCGGTGAAGGACTGCACGGTGATGACCGGGCCGAAGACCTCGTTCTGGATGATCTCGTCGTCCTGCTTGAGGCCGGAGACGACGGTCGGGGCGTAGAAGTAGCCCTTGTCGCCGACCCGGTGGCCGCCCGCCTCGACCTTGGCGTGCGCGGGCAGCCGGTCGACGAAGCCGGCGACCTGCTTCAGCTGGTTGGCGTTGTTGAGCGGGCCGTAGAGCACGTCCTCGTCGTCCGGCAGGCCGGTCTTCGTGTCGGCCGCCGCCTTGGCGAGCGCGGTCACGAACTCGTCGTGGACGGACTCCTGGACGAGCACGCGGGTCGCCGCCGTGCAGTCCTGGCCGGCGTTGAAGAAGCCCGCCATCGAGATGTCCTCGACGGCCTTGGCGATGTCGGTGTCCTCGAAGACGACGACCGGCGCCTTGCCGCCCAGTTCCAGGTGGACCCGCTTCAGGTCCTTGGAGGCGGACTCGGCGACCTGCATGCCGGCCCGTACGGAGCCGGTGATGGAGGCCATCGCGGGGACCTTGTGCTCGACCATCGCGCGGCCGGTGTCGCGGTCGCCGCAGACGACGTTGAAAACGCCCCGCGGAACGATGGATCCGATGATCTCGGCCATCAGGACGGTCGACGCGGGGGTGGTGTCCGAAGGCTTCAGGACGACCGTGTTGCCCGCGGCGAGCGCCGGGGCGAACTTCCACACGGCCATCATCATCGGGTAGTTCCACGGCGCGACCTGCGCGCAGACGCCGACCGGCTCGCGGCGCACGATGGAGGTCAGGCCCTCCATGTACTCGCCCGCGCTGCGGCCCTCAAGGAGCCGCGCCGCGCCCGCGAAGAAGCGGATCTGGTCGACCATCGGCGGGATCTCTTCGGTGCGGGTCAGGCCCAGCGGCTTGCCGCAGTTCTCCGACTCGGCGGCGATCAGCTCCTCCGCACGCTCCTCGAAGGCGTCAGCGATCTTCAGCAGTGCCTTCTGACGCTCGGCGGGCGTCTGGTCGCGCCAGGCCGGGAACGCCTCGGCGGCGGCGGCCATCGCGGCGTCGACGTCCTCCTGGCCGGAGAGCGGCGCGGTCGCGTACGCCTCGCCGGTCGCCGGGTTGATCACGTCGGTGGTCCGGCCGTCGGCGGCGTCCCGGAACTCCCCGGCGATGTAGTTGCGCAGACGGCGCAGCTCGGTGGTCACGGCCACTCTCCCTTGTCGATGTGTCGATGTCCGGTGGGTGAGACACCCACATTAGTCAGAGACTTGACGCTTTCGACATACCCACTGGGCAGCAACTTCGGATTCAGTTAAATCGCAGGCCACGAACAACGAATTTCATCGGTCTGCTCTTGCGGGACGGGCGATACGTGATGCACAGTGGCTCCGTGGTCAGTCGTAGCGCAGAACCCAGGCCCGGCAGCGGCAGCTCCCCGGGGATCGACTCCGTCTCCTTGGCGATCATCGAACAGCTCCAGGAGGACGGCCGCCGTCCGTACGCCGCCATCGGCAAGGCGGTCGGCCTCTCCGAGGCGGCCGTGCGCCAGCGCGTGCAGAAACTGCTCGACCAGGGCGTGATGCAGATCGTCGCCGTCACGGACCCGCTCACCGTGGGCTTCCGGCGTCAGGCGATGGTCGGCATCAACGTGGAGGGCGACCTCGATCCGGTCGCCGACGCGCTCACCGACATGGCGGAGGTGGAGTACGTCGTCGTCACGGCGGGCTCCTTCGACCTGCTCGCGGAGATCGTGTGCGAGGACGACGACCACCTCCTGGAGATGATCAACAGACGCATCCGGACCCTTCCCGGCGTGCGCTCCACCGAGAGCTTCGTCTACCTCAAGCTCAAGAAGCAGACCTACATGTGGGGAACCCGATAGCCGTGAGTGCCACCAGCAACCCTGCCACCGGCAAGGACCTCTCGAAGACCGCGTACGACCACCTGTGGATGCACTTCACCCGCATGTCGTCGTACGAGAACGCCCCCGTGCCGACCATCGTGCGCGGCGAGGGAACGTACATATTCGACGACAAGGGCAAGCGCTACCTCGACGGCCTGTCCGGCCTGTTCGTGGTGAACGCCGGCCACGGCCGGCACGAGCTCGCCGAGACCGCGTACAAGCAGGCCCAGGAACTGGCCTTCTTCCCGATCTGGTCGTACGCCCACCCGAAGGCCGTCGAACTGGCGGAGCGGCTCGCGGACTACGCGCCCGGCGACCTGAACAAGGTCTTCTTCACGACGGGCGGCGGCGAGGCCGTCGAGACCGCGTGGAAGCTGGCCAAGCAGTACTGGAAGCTGCGCGGCCACCACACCAAGTACAAGGTCATCTCGCGTGCCGTCGCCTACCACGGCACCCCGCAGGGCGCCCTGTCCATCACCGGGCTGCCCGCGCTCAAGGCCCCGTTCGAGCCCCTCGTACCGGGCGCGCACAAGGTCCCGAACACCAACATCTACCGTGCGCCGATCCACGGCGACGACCCGGAGGCCTTCGGCCGCTGGGCCGCCGACCAGATCGAGCAGGAGATCCTCTTCGAGGGCGCGGACACCGTCGCCGCGGTCTTCCTGGAGCCGGTGCAGAACGCCGGCGGCTGCTTCCCGCCGCCGCCCGGCTACTTCCAGCGGGTCCGCGAGATCTGCGACAAGTACGACGTGCTGCTGGTCTCCGACGAGGTCATCTGCGCCTTCGGCCGCCTCGGCACGATGTTCGCGTGCGACAAGTTCGGCTACGTGCCGGACATGATCACCTGCGCCAAGGGCATGACCTCGGGCTACTCCCCGATCGGCGCCTGCATCATCTCCGACAGGATCGCCGAGCCGTTCTACGAGGGCGACAACACCTTCCTGCACGGCTACACCTTCGGCGGCCACCCGGTCTCGGCCGCCGTCGGCCTCGCCAACCTCGACATCTTCGAGCGCGAGGGCCTCAACCAGCACGTCCTCGACAACGAGAGCGCCTTCTTCAACACCCTGAAGAAGCTGCACGACCTGCCGATCGTCGGCGACGTCCGCGGCAACGGCTTCTTCTACGGCATCGAGCTGGTGAAGGACAAGGCCACCAAGGAGACCTTCACCGACGAGGAGACCGAGCGCGTCCTGTACGGCTTCCTCTCCAAGGCGCTGTACGAGAACGGCCTGTACTGCCGGGCCGACGACCGCGGCGACCCGGTCGTGCAGCTGGCCCCGCCGCTGATCTCCACCCAGGAGACCTTCGACGAGATCGAGGGCATCCTGCGCGCGGTGCTCACGGAGGCCTGGACCAAGCTCTGAGCGGCCGGGCCCCTCGGGCCACCCGACCGGCGGAACGAGCCCCTGCGGCCCGGATGCGCCCGTTCCAGTGAGAACGGCCGCCTCCGGGCCGTCCCCGTGCCGCGCCGACGCGCCCCGCGGACCACGAAATCCTTACGGTGCCCAGTGACCGACCGGCTCCGACTTTCGTTCCCCCGCCGGGGGGAACGAAAATGAGGTCTGTCACCGAACCAGGAACCCGTGAACCGAGGTGTACGCCATGGCGGTCCCGCCGGACATCGCCCCACCGGACAACGACGTCCTGTGGGCACGCTCACTGCACCACACCCACAGCGGGTCCCCCGCGCTCACGGATGTCTCGCTCGGCGTCCGCCAGAGCGAGATCCTCGCGGTGACTGGCCCGCGCGGCAGCGGCAAGACGACCCTCCTCGGCTGCCTGTCCGGCCGGATCGTCCCCGAGCAGGGCGAGGTGTGGTTCAACAGCGTCCCCGTGCACACCATGGGGGCGCTCTCCCGGGAACGGCTGCGCCGGGACCGGTTCGCCTGGATCTCCCCGGAACCCGACCTCGTGCCGGAACTCACCGTCTGGGAGAACACCGCCCTCCCCCTCCTGCTGCGCGGCGAAGGCCACCGTGCCGCGAAGACGACGGCCTTGGAGTGGCTGGAGCGCCTCGACATCGGGGCCCTGGCCCGCAAGCGCCCGGCCGCCCTCCTCCAGGCCGAACGCCAGCGCGTCGCGATCACCCGCGCCCTGGCTTCCGCCCCCACCGTCCTGTTCGCCGACGAGCCGACCGCACCGCTGCACCGCGCCGACGGCGTCCACGTCCTGCGCACCCTCACCGCGGCGGCCCGCTCGCACCGCACCACCGTGGTCCTGGCCACGAACGACGCCAGGGCCGCCGCGCTCGCGGACCGCACGGTGTCCCTGCTGGACGGCCGCCGGGTGAGTGCCGCGCAGGCCACGGACGCGGAAGGCCGGGCGGCGTGCTCGCTCTTCGTCTAGTCCGCGGCTCCCGCCCGCTGGTCCTGCTGCGTCGGCTCCTGGTCGCCGCGGCCTCCGCCGGCGTGGGCTTCCTGCTCCTGTGCACCCTCGGCCACGCCCTCTCCCACCCGGGCCCCGACCACACCGGCTCCTCGGCCCTGCGGCTCCTGTGGTGCCTGGCGCCGCTCGCCGCCACCGTCCAGCTCGCGGCGGTGGTGGCCCGTACGGATCCCACCGCCCGCCCCCGCCCCGGTCTCTCCGCGGTGGGCCTGGGACCCGCCCGGGTCGCGGCCGTCGCCGCCGCGTCCTCCGCCCTGTCCTGCGGCGTCGGCAGCATGCTCGCCCTCCTCGTCTTCCTCCACCTGCGAGGCGATCTGACGGGACTCCCCTTCGACGGCAAGGCCGCCGAATCCCTCGCCGCCGGCCGCCCGTTGCCGCTGGCCGCGGTGCTCACGCTGCTCGCCCTGGCGCCCCTCGCCGCCGCAGCGGCCACCGCCCTGACCCTGCGCCCGCGCTCCGCTGCCGGGTCCTTCCCCGGCCCGGCCTTCACGCCCGGCGCGGGCTCCGGGCCCGCTGCGGGCTCGGGCTTCGGCTCGGCCTCGGGCTCCGGACCGGCTGCGGGCCCGGGCTACGGCTCGACCTCGGGCTCCGGATCCGCTGCGAGCTCAAGCTTCCACTTGACCTCGGGCTCAGGACCGGCTGCGGGCTCGGGCTACGGCTCGATCTCGGGCTCAGGACCTGTTGCGGGCTCGGGCTCCGGCGATCCGGCCAGGGCCTCCGCCGCCGGGTCGCCCGCCTCCACCGCTGCCGCCCCCTCCTCTCCCCCCGCCGGGCTTCCCTGGGGCGTCGCGCTGACCGCCGCCGGTCTCGCGGTCGAGACGTACGCGAGCCGGGGTTCCGGTTCCTCCCGCCCTCTTCCGCTCCCCGGCCACCCGGAGATCGTTCCGGCCGGGGTTCTCGCGGGCTGGGCGCTGACCGCGCTGGGACTGGCGCTGGCCGGGCCCGGACTGGTGCACCTGTGCGGCTTCCTCCTCCAGGCCGTCCGTCCCGGGGCGGTGCGCCTCCTCGCCGGCCGCACGCTCCAGGGCGAGGCCCGCCGCATCGGCCGCCCACTCGGCGTGGTCTGCGCCACGGCCTCCGGCGTACTGGCGGCCAGGGCCCTCTACACCGGCACCGACGCGGCTCCCTCCTTCGGCCCCCTCACCGGCCTCGGCGCCGGCCTGGTCCTGGCCTGCACGACGGCGACCCTCCTCACCGTGGCCCTGGAGACGAAACAGTCCCGCGCCCCCCTGACCCAGGCCCTCGTCCGCCAGGGTGCACCCACCCGCACCCTCCGCGTCGCAGCCCTCGTCCGGACCCTGGCACTCCTGGCGCTCTTCGCCCCGCTGACGTGGGCGGTGGCCTCCCTGGCGGCAGCCCCGCTGGCCTCCTGACGTCCGGACATCCGGCCGACCCCGCCCCGCGCCCCGCTGATCTGGGCCCTGGCCATCCTGGCGGCAGCTCCGCCGGCCTCCTGCCGTCCGGCCCGCCCCGCAGCCCCGCTGACCTGGGCCGTGACCCCTTGACGAAAGCTCCGCCGGCCTCGCACCTCCGGCCGCCCCGCAGCCCCGCTGACGTGGGCGGTGGCCACCCAGGCGGCAGCCCCGCCGGCCTCCTGACGTCCGGACACCCGGCCGCCCCCGCCCCGTAGCCCCGCGCCCCGCTGACGTGGGCGGTGGCCACCCAGGCGGCAGCCCCGCCGGCCTCCTGACGTCCGGCCCGCCCCGCAGCCCCGCGCCCCGCTCACCTCCGCGGTGGCGACCTGACGAAAGCCCCGTCGGCCTCCCGGCCTCCGGCCCGCCCCGCGTCCGGCGGCTCCCGCGCCCCACCCCGTGCGGTCGCCCGTTCGGCGGGTCCCCCTACGATGTCCCCGTGCCTCACCACCCGGATCACGACCACGAGATCGAGAACCTGGCCGAGTTCGACCAGGCGGTCGCCCGCGGTCCGCTCAACGGATACCGCGTCCAGTCCGTGGACCTCACGGACCGGACCGCGGCACTTCTCGCCACCGACGCCGCCGACGCGGTCTTCCTCGGCTGCCCGATGGCCGACGAGGCCACCGCCAAGGTCCGCGCGGACGGCGCGCTCGTCTTCCCGCCGGTGCCGGACCTCCCCTTCGACCCGTACCGGGGGCTCCTCTACACGCCCGAGGCCCTCTTCGAAGGGCTCGCGCAGCACGGCTACGAGGCCACCCCCGACGCCCTGGGCTACGCCTGGTTCGGGCGCACCAGGACCGACGGCGACATCTTCGCCTCCATGCTGCGCTCGATCCACGACGACGCGATCTCCGACGCCCTCGACGAACACCTCAGGAACGTCCCGGTGGTGGGCGTCATGGGCGGGCACGCGATGGCCCGCGGCACCGACGCCTACAGAGGTGCGGCCGTCCTCGCGCGCACCCTCGCCCGCGCGGGCCTGACCGTCGCCACCGGCGGCGGCCCCGGCGCGATGGAGGCCGCGAACCTCGGCGCGTACGCGTCCCCGCACCCCGACGACATGCTCGACGAGGCCCTGGTCCTCCTCGGCAGGATCCCCTCCTTCGTCCCGTCCGTCACGGAGTGGGCGTCGGCGGCCTTCGCCGTCCGGTCCCGCTGGCCGGCCGGCGGCGACTCGGTCGGCATCCCCACCTGGTTCTACGGCCACGAACCGCCGAACGTCTTCGCCACCCACATCGCCAAGTACTTCGCCAACGCCACCCGCGAGGACGGACTGCTGGCCCGCTGCACCGCGGGCGTCGTCTTCCTCCCGGGCGCGGCCGGCACCGTCCAGGAGATCTTCGACAACGCGACCCCGAACTACTACGAGTCGCGCGGCGAACCCACGCCGATGGTGCTGGTCGACCGCGCCCACTGGACCGAACGCCTGCCCGCCTGGCCTCTCCTCCAGTCCCTCGCCCGGGGCCGCTCGATGGAGCCCCGGATCGCTCTGGTCGACACGGTCGCCGAAGCACCGGAGGCCCTGGCGCGGCTGCGGGCGGCCACAGCCTCCGGGTAAACCCGGTGGTTCCGGGCCGCCCGGCCCGCCATAGTGGCGCCCATGTCCTCTCTCGTACGCCACGTGACCATCGACTGCGCCGACGCCTACCAGCTCGCGAGCTTCTGGGCGAAGGTGCTCGACGCCCCCCTTGCCGACGACGACTTCCCCGGTGACCCCGAGGCCCTGGTGAACGCCCCGGGCGTCGGGGTCCTCTTCATCCGGGTCGCGGAAGCCAAGACCGTCAAGAACCGGGTACACCTCGACGTCCAGCCGCAGGACCGCACGCGCGACGAGGAGGTCGACCGCATCCTCGCCCTCGGGGCCACCCTGGTCGGCGACCACCGCAAGCCCGGCGGCGGGGGGTGGGTGACGCTCGCCGACCCCGAGGGCAACGAGTTCTGCGTCGAGCGCAGCGCCGCCGAGCGCACCGGCTGACCGCCCGCGGCACATCGGCGCGTGCCGGAGGCAACGTACTCGTCGAATCCCACGTCTCGCAGTCGGAGAACGACACGCGTCTCCCGCACGCGACTCGTGCGACCTGTACATCCGTGAACGGAGCTTCTGGTGCTCATCGGCCTCATCACCGCCGTCTTGGCGTCGATCTGCTACGGCACAGGCTCGGTCCTGCAAGCCGTCGGATCGCGCAAGTCCGCCCGCCGGGAGGCGGCCAAGGCGTCCACCGCCGGTGTCACCCAGCACGGCGGCCCCAGCCTGTCGTCCACCGCCAAGGCGGCGATGACGTGGGAGTTCATCGTCGGAACCATCCTGGACTTCGTCGGTTTCGGGCTCGGTGCGCTGGCCGCGCGCATGCTCCCCCTGTTCCTCTCCCAGACGGTCATCAGCGCCAACCTGGTGGTCACGGCGGTGCTGAGCGTGAAGATGCTCGGCATCAAGCTCTCCCGCAGGGAATGGACGTCGATCGCGGTCGTCTGCGGCTCACTCGTCATGCTGGCGACGGCGGCGGGGCACGAGGGCAGTGGACAGACCGACATGGCCACCCACTGGTGGCTGCTGGCGATCTCGGTGCTGCTGATGGTCGGCGGCACCGTCGTCGTCCGTCTGATGGGCGCCGGTGCGGCGATCCTGGCGGGTCTGCTGTCGGGCCTCGGCTTCGGCGCGCTGGGTGTGGGCGTCCGCATCCTCGACGGCGTCGACCCCTTCGACCTGGTGACCTTCCTGTCGGATCCGGCCCTGTACGCCATCCTGGTGGCGGGCATCGGCGGCATGTACCTGCACACGGTCGCGCTGCAGATCGGCTCGGTCAACGGGGCCACCGCCGCCCTGGTCGTCGGCGAGACCGTGCTGCCGGGAACGATCGGCGTCGTGTGGCTGGGCGACGCCTCCCGCCCCGGCTTCGGGTGGGTCGCGATCGTCGGTTTCCTGCTCGCCGTGGCGGGCGCGGTCGCCGTCGCCTGGTTCGGCAAGCACGGCGAGGAGTCGGACACGGCGGCCGAGGAGCGGCCTCTGCAGCTGGTGGACGCGCCCGGGTAGCGGGGCACGCCCCAGCGCCGCGAGCAGTACCAGCGGATAGACGACGTAGCCGAAGCGGCTGGCCGGCATGAGCGCCATGGCGAGGGCCAGCCCGTACGCCAGCCGTACGGCCGCCGCCCGCACGGACCGGGGCGGCCGTACCAGCAGCGAGCCGGCGACCACTACGGCACCGACCGCCAGCAGGGCGGTGGCGAGGGCCGCGCCGCCGGGCACGTACTCCGCCAGCAGCCGCCCCGGCAGCGGGCTCGCCGCCGGGGACTCGACACCGCTCAGCCCCAGCGGGAACGCGACCACGTTGCGGAAGAACGCCGCCGGATCCGCGCACGCCGCCGGCACCACGAGCGCCCCCGCGACCCCCGCCACGACCAGGGCGCAACGCCCCGCCGCCCTGCGTCCCGCACACCCGGCCAGCAGCACCAGCGCCACCGGCACCGCGGGCCAGGCGGTCCACTTCAACGCAGCAGCCGCCCCCAGCGCCGCCCCGGCCCAGCCGACCCGGCCGCGTCCGGCGCACACGAGCCCCAGGCACATCAGCCCGACCACCGGCAGATCCACCCCGCCGACGGCGAGCGGCAGCGCCACGAGCGGGCAGGCCGCGATCCACGCCCTCGCGCCGCGCCGGGCCGCCACCGGCAGCACCGCCAGGAACCCGGCCGCCATCCACCAGCGCGCGTCCCCCAGCGGGCTGTCGCCGAACAGGACGTGCGGCAGCCCGAAGACGGCCATTCCCGGCAGGTACGGGTTGAAGTCCGCGATGACGGCCGGATCGGGCACGTAAGGACTGCCCGTGGCGAGCAGCAGCCCCGCGGACCTCTCCACCACGCGCACCTCCAACTGCCCCTGACCGAGCAGGACGAGGACGAGGAGAGGCAGCACCACCGCTCCCGCCGCCGCGACGAGCGCCGGACGCACCCGCCGACCCGCCAGAGCCACCGGACGCGCGGCCGTCCACGCCGCGGCCCCGTACCCGAACGCGGCCGTCAACCCCCACATCCGGTGCGGTCCGAGCCCCGACACCAGACCGAACACGAGAGAGGCGACGGCGCACCCCGCCCACCCGGCCGGCCCGGCCCAGGAAGCCGGCCGGCGTCCCGCCGGCCTCCCCTTCGGCTCCCTTGCCCGGCCGGGTCCTTCACCGTCGAGACATGCCGTCGTGTCGACCATGGCCGCACGATCGGCGACGCCCCGGCGCCCGCGCGTCACACCGTGGTGCCAAGCTCCGTGTCACCCCGTGGCACGACACGGACCAGACGCGCCGCGCGGCGGACCGGCCCGCGGGGCGCTCACTCCCGCAGCAGCACGACCTCGTCCGCCGCGAACGCGACGCCCACTTCGGCGCCTTCGGCCGGGGCGTCCCGCAGCGGGCACTCCGCCTCCAGGCGCGGGCCGCCGTCCGCCGGCTGCAGTTGCACGGCGACGTGGTGGCCGCGGAACGTGCGGGCGAGCACCGTGCAGGGAAGTCCGTCCGCCACGGGCACCAGCCGCACCCCGGCGGGGCGCACCAGCAGTCGGCCCGCGCCCTGCGGGGAGCCGGCCGGGACGGGCACCTTGCCCCACACCGTGTCCGCGGCCTCCCCGCTGACCGTCGCCGCCACCACGTTGTCGAAGCCGAGGAAGCGGGCCACGAACTCCGAGGCGGGCTGCTGCCAGACGTCGAGGGGGGTGCCCGCCTGGGCGATGCGGCCGTCGCGCATGACGACGACCCGGTCGGCCAGTGCGAAGGCTTCGCCCTGGTCGTGGGTGACCGCGAGGACGGTCGTGCCCAACTGTCCGAACAGCTGCCGAAGTTCCACGACGAGCCGTTCGCGCAGGCTGCGGTCGAGCTGGCCGAGCGGTTCGTCGAGCATGAGGAGCTTGGGCCGCGGAGCCAGTGCCCGAGCGAGGGCGACCCGCTGCTGTTCGCCGCCGGAGAGGGTGGCCACGGCCCGCCGGCCGGCTCCCGGCAGCCCGACGAGTTCCAGCAGCTCCGCGACGCGATGGGTCTGTTCTGTCCGCCCGGCGCCGCGCATCCGCAGCCCGAAGGCGACGTTGCCGGCCACGTCCCGCTGCGGGAAGAGCTGGTGGTCCTGGAACATCAGCCCCACCCCCCTGCGGTGCACCGGCACTCCCGTCTGGTCCGCGCCGTCCAGCAGCACGCGTCCGGCATCCGCCCGCTGGAGCCCGGCCACCACCCGCAGCAGCGTCGACTTGCCGCTGCCGCTCGGCCCGAGGACACACACGATCTCGTGCGCGGCGACCCGCAGGTCCACCGCGTCGAGGGCCGGCCGCGCCCCGAACCGTACGGTGACGCCCTCCAGGTCCAGCAGCGCGTCGGCGGCGGGCGGCGCGTCGGCGCCCGCGCGGTCGGCGAAGTCGGTCATGTCAGAACTCCCCGGATACGGATTGGGCGGGCCGCAGGCGCTCCAGCACCAGCAGGGACACCGCGCACACCACCATCAAGATCGTGCTCAGGGCCATCGCCTGCCCGTAGTTGAGGTCGCCCGCCCGCCCCAGGAGCCGTGCGACGGCGACCGGGAGCGTCGGGTTGTCGGGCCGTGCGATGAAGACGGTCGCCCCGAACTCGCCCAGCGACACGGCGAACGCGAACCCCGCCGCCACGAGCAGCGCCCGCCGTACCAGGGGCAGGTCCACCTCCCGCCACGCCCGCAGCGGCGACGCTCCGAGCACGGCCGCCGCCTCCCGCAGCCGCCCGTCGACGGCCCGCAGGACCGGCAGCATGGTCCGTACGACGAAGGGCACCCCGACCAGGGCCTGCGCGAGCGGCACCAGGATCCACGAGGTCCGCAGGTCCAGCGGAGGCTTGTCGAGCGTGATGAGGAAGCCGAAGCCCACCGTCACCGCGGACACCCCGAGCGGCAGCATCAGCAGTGCGTCGAAGCCGCGCACCAGCCGTCCCGCCCGCCGGGTGAGGGCGGCGGCGGCCAGTCCGCCCACGACCAGCGCGATGGCGGTCGCGACGACGGCGTACTCCAGGGAGTTCCACACCGCTTCCAGCGGGGGCACGAGGAAGGCGCCGCCGCCGTCCACGGCCCCTCGCAACGCCCGGTAGTAGAGGAATCCGTACCCGTCGGGCCCGTCCAGCGACCGCTCGACGAGCACGCCGAGGGGCAGCAGGATCAGCAGCAGCACGGTCGCCAGCACACCGCCGAGCAACGCCCACTGCGCGGACCCGCGCGGCCTGCGCGAGGTCTGCTCGGGGTCGACGAGTCTCAGCGCGGTCTCCCGGCGCCGTACCGTCCAGGCGTGCACGGCGAGGATCGCGCCGACCGCCGCGAACTGCACCAGGGTCAGCACGGCGGCGGTGGGCAGGTCCAGGAAGGTGGCGGTCTGCCGGTAGATCTCCACTTCCAGGGTGGAGAAGGCGGGACCGCCCAGGATCTGCACGACGCCGAAGGAGGTGAAGGTGAACAGGAAGACCATCAGGGCGGCGGCGGCGACCGCGGGCGCCAAGGCGGGCAGCGTCACCCGCCGCCAGGCGGCGAAGCGCCCCGCGCCGAGGACCCGCGCGGCCTCCTCCTGCCGGGGGTCGAGCTGGGACCACAGCCCGCCCACGGTCCGGACGACCACGGCGTAGTTGAAGAACACGTGGGCGAGCAGGATCGCCCACACGGTGGTGTCCAGCCGTACGCCCCACAGCTCGTCCAGCAGGCCGCCGCGCCCCACCATGGCCAGGAAGGCGGTGCCCACCACGACCGTCGGCAGGACGAACGGCACGGTCACCACCGCCCGCAGCACCTGCTTGCCCGGGAAGTCGAGCCGCGCGAAGACGTAGGCGGCCGGGAGGGCGATCAGCAGGGTGAGCAGGGTGGAGGCGACCGCCTGCCACGTGGTGAACCACAGCACCCCGCGGATGTCCGGGTCACCGAGCACCTCGGCGATCCGCCCGAGCTGCCACGTGCCGCCGGGTCTCAGTCCCCGGCCCACGATCGCGGCGACCGGGTAGGCGAAGAACAGCGCGAAGAACGCGACGGACGCCGCCATCAGCCCGAGCCGCACGGCGCTCCCCCGCCACCGCCGACCCGCTCCCCCACGCCCGGGGCCCCCACGCCGAGGGGGCCGCGCGGGGGCGCCCGCCGGGGCGCCCCGGCGGGCGGTCCGGCCCTCGCCCTCTACTTGATCACCAGCGAGGACCACGTCTTGACCCACTGCTCACGCCTGTCGGCGATCTTCTTCGGTTCCACGGTCAGCGGCTTGTCGACCGTCGCGCCGAACTTCTTGTACACCTCGGGCAGTTCGGTGCCCTGGACCGCGGGGTTCACGAACATCTTCAGCGGCAGGTCCTCCTGGAACTCCTTGCCGATGAGGAAGTCGAGGAGTGCCTTGCCGCCCGCCTCGTTCTTCGCTCCCTGCAACAGTCCGGCGAACTCGATCTGCCGGAAGCAGGTCCCGGTCGCCACCCCGGTGGGCGCCTCGGTGGGCCGCGGTTCGGCGTACAGCACCTCGACGGGCGGGCTGGAGGCGTACGACACGACGAGCGGCCGGTCGGCCTTGGCCTTCTTGCCGCCCGCGGACCCCGAGAACTCCTCGTTGTATGCCTGCTCCCAGCTGTCCACGACCTTGACGCCGTTGTCCTTGAGCTTCTGCCAGTAGCCCTGCCAGCCGTCGTCGCCGTACTGCGCGGCGGTGGCGAGCAGGAAGCCGAGGCCGGGCGAGGAGTTCGCGGCGTTCTCGGTGACGAGGAGGTTCTTGTACTCGGGCCGGGTCAGGTCGTCGAGCGTCTTCGGCGGCGCCAGCTTCTTGTCGGCGAAGTACTTCTTGTCGTAGTTGACGCAGACGTCGCCGGTGTCGACCGGCGTCACCCGGTGCTCCGCCTTGTCGAGCTGGAGGGCGTCGGGGATCCGGGCCAGCCCCTTGGCCTCGTACGGCTGGAAGAGCCCGTTGTCGAGCGCACGCGAGAGGAGGGTGTTGTCGACGCCGAAGAACACGTCGCCGCGCGGCGAGCCCTTGGTCAGGATCTCCTGGTTGAGGGCGCTGCCGGCGTCTCCGCTCTCCAGCACCTTGACCGTGTAGCCGGACTGCCGGGTGAACTCCTTCAGCACGGCGGGCGAGGCGTCGAAGGAGTCGTGGCTGACCAGGGTGACGGTCTTGGACCCGCCCCCGGCCTGCTTCTTCTCGCCCGTACCGGAATCGGAACCGCCGCACGCGGTGAGCGTGCAGACGCCCAGCGCCGCGGCCAGCGCGCCCGAAGCGAGCTTCATCGTCTTGTTCACAGAAATCCTCCTGGACATGACCAGGAAGAGACGCGGCCCCGCCCGCACGGGAAACGCGGGCAGGGCGCAACAGCTCGAGTAGTGTCCGAACTTCCTACCCAGAATGACCTGGGCGAGGTTCAGAGGGTCTGCGGCCCGCTGCTACGAGCGGTGCCGCACTCTCAGCGCTGTGGCGCTCCCCTGTCGGAATATGCAAATGTGCGGCCCACACTACAGCGCACTGTTCGAGTGGGCTCTACCGCTCGGTGGCCGCCAGCTGCCCGCAGGCGCCGTCGATCTCCTGACCGCGCGTGTCCCGTACGGTCACCGGCACGCCGTGCGCGGCGATCGCCTCGACGAACGCCTTCTCGTCCTCGGGCCGGGATGCGGTCCACTTGGAGCCGGGCGTCGGGTTCAGCGGGATCAGGTTGACGTGCACCCGCTTGTTCTTCAGCAGCCGTCCAAGCAGGTCGCCGCGCCACGCCTGGTCGTTGATGTCCCTGATCAGCGCGTACTCGATGGAGATGCGGCGGCCGGACTTCTCCGCGTACTCCCACGCGGCGTCCAGCACCTCCCGTACCTTCCAGCGCGTGTTGACCGGGACGAGGGTGTCGCGCAGCTCGTCGTCCGGCGCGTGCAGCGACACGGCGAGACGGCACTTGAAGCCCTCGTCGGCGAAGCGCAGCATCGCGGGCACCAGACCCACGGTGGAGACGGTGATGCCGCGCTGCGACAGCCCCAGCCCGTCGGGCTCCGGGTCGGTCAGCCTGCGGATCGCGCCGACGACGCGCTTGTAGTTGGCGAGCGGTTCGCCCATGCCCATGAAGACGATGTTGGACAGCCGTGCCGGGCCGCCGGGCACCTCGCCGTCACGCAGCGCGCGCATGCCGTCCACGATCTGGTGCACGATCTCCGCGGTCGACAGGTTCCGGTCGAGCCCGGCCTGCCCGGTCGCGCAGAACGGGCAGTTCATGCCGCATCCCGCCTGCGAGGAGATGCACATCGTCACCCGGTCCGGGTAACGCATCAGCACCGACTCGACGAGCGTGCCGTCGTGCATCTTCCACAGGGTCTTGCGCGTGGTGTCCTGGTCGGTCGACAGGTGGCGCACGACCGTCATCAGTTCGGGCAGCAGCGCTTCGCGCAGCTTCTCCCTGGATCCGGCGGGAATGTCGGTCCACTCCGCCGGGTCGTGCGCGTACCGCGCGAAGTAGTGCTGGGACAGCTGCTTGGCGCGGAACGGCTTCTCACCGATCTCGGCCACGGCGTCCTTGCGCTCGGCGGGCGTGAGGTCGGCGAGGTGCCGCGGGGGCTTCTTGGCTCCGCGGGGCGCGACGAAAGTGAGTTCTCCGGGTACAGGCATGGTCATACCAGTGTGGCAGATGTACGACAAGAGGCCCGCCGTCCTGTGGACGGCGGGCCTCTTGGGGACGAAACAGCAGCTCAGGCCGATCCGACGAAGATCACCAGCAGCAGCCAGACCACCGGTGCGGTCGGCAGCAGCGAGTCCAGCCGGTCCATGATGCCGCCGTGGCCGGGCAGCAGCGTTCCCATGTCCTTGATCCCGAGGTCCCGCTTGATCATGGACTCTCCGAGGTCGCCCAGGGTCGCGCTGGCGGCGACCGCGAGGCCGAGCAGGACGCCCTGCCACCACGTGCCGCCGTCGATCAGGAACGTCATGCACAGCACGCCCGCCGCCATCGCGAACGCGATCGCCCCGAGCAGACCTTCCCGGGTCTTGCCGGGGCTGATGCGCGGGGCCAGCTTGTGCTTGCCGAAGCGCCAGCCCACGGCGTACGCGCCGGTGTCGCTGACGACCGTCAGCAGCAGGAAGGTGAGCACGCGCTCCGGCCCGTCCTCGGCCTTGAGCATCAGCGCGACGAACGTCGCCAGGAACGGCACGTAGAAGGCGGCGAACACCCCCGCTGTGACGTCCTTGAGGTACCCCTCCGGCGGTTCCGTCATCCGCCACACCAGCACCGCCAGCGCCGTCAGCGCCATCGCGACCCAGGCGCCCTCCGGGCCCCGTACGTAACCGGCGACGACCATCGCCGCCCCGCCGACCGCCAGTGGGACCAGCGGAGCCTTGATGCCCTTGCGCTCCTCCAGCCGGCTGGTGAGTTCCCAGAGCCCGACGACCACGGCGACCGCTATGACGCCGACGAAGACGGGCGGCCAGATGAACAGCGACGCGCCGACCAGCGCGCCGAGCCCGACGCCGACCCCTATCGCGGCACGCAGATCACGGCCCGCACGCTTCTTCTCGGGGGGCGGCGGGGCCGGAGTCGACGGGGTGGACATGGGCTCCTGCTGCTTCTCGTCGCGGAACAGGGGGCCGCTGCCCGCAGCGGCAAAGCTCTGGCCCGCGTACTGGCCTTCGCTCTGCCCTGCGGAAGCGGCCCCCCGCATCCGGTCCTCGCGGTCGTCGGCGCCTCTGCCTGTCCGGGGTCCAGGTTCAGAACCCGGCACGGGGCCTGTCTCGGGCACGATGGGCATGGGCCGAGTCTGCTGGGCGTCATGCCCTTCGTACGCGGGACCCGCCGAGAGGGACCCCTGATCGGGAGTTCCCCATTCACCGGCATAGCCCGCCCCAGGCCGGGCCCCCCAGGGAGAGTCGTTCATCAGACCTCTAGCAGCTCGGCTTCCTTGTGCTTGAGCAGCTCGTCCACCTGCGCGACGTACTTCGCGGTGGTGTCGTCGAGCTCCTTCTCCGCACGGCGGACCTCGTCCTCGCCGGACTCCTTGTCCTTGACGAGCTTGTCGAGGGTCTCCTTGGCCTTGCGGCGGACGGCGCGGATCGAGATCCGCGAGTCCTCGGCCTTGTTGCGCGCGACCTTGATGTAGTCGCGGCGGCGCTCCTCGGTCAGCTGCGGGAACGTCACTCGGATGATGCGGCCGTCGTTGCTCGGGTTGACGCCGAGGTCGGAGTCGCGGATCGCCTGCTCGATGTTGCGCAGGGCGCTCGCGTCGAAGGGGGTCACCACGGCCATCCGCGGCTCGGGCACCGAGAAGGAGGCCAGCTGGTTGATGGGCGTCAGCGCGCCGTAGTAGTCGGCCACGATCTTGTTGAACATCGCCGGGTGCGCACGACCGGTGCGGATCGCGGCGAAGTCCTCCTTGGCGACCACGACGGCCTTCTCCATTTTCTCCTCGGCTTCGAGGAGGATTTCTTCAATCACCACGTACTCCTGCATGTCTGGAACTGCTGCGTGCACTGCGTGCGTCTTGTCCTGCACGGTGTCCGACCGGCAGGCCATTGTCCATCCCCCGGCCGGGCCGGGGGTGCGAACGCGGATCCGGTCAGGCGCGGGTGCCCTGGGCGTTGACGAGCGTGCCGATCTTCTCACCCTTGACCGCGCGGGCGATATTGCCCTCCGCCAGCAGCTCGAAGACCAGGATCGGCAGGTCGTTGTCGCGGCACAGCGTGATGGCGGTGGCGTCGGCGACCTTCAGGTTGCGGGACAGCACCTCGCTGTACTCCAGCGCGTCGAACTTCACCGCTTCCGGGTTCTTCTTGGGGTCGGAGTCGTAGACGCCGTCGACCCCGTTCTTGCCCATGAGCAGGGCCTCCGCGTCGATCTCCAGGGCGCGCTGGGCGGCCGTGGTGTCGGTGGAGAAGTACGGCATGCCCATGCCCGCGCCGAAGATCACGACGCGGCCCTTCTCCAGGTGGCGCACGGCGCGCAGCGGGATGTACGGCTCCGCGACCTGGCCCATGGTGATGGCCGTCTGGACCCGCGAGTCGATGCCCTCCTTCTCCAGGAAGTCCTGGAGGGCGAGGCAGTTCATGACGGTGCCGAGCATGCCCATGTAGTCCGAGCGCGCCCGGTCCATGCCGCGCTGCTGGAGTTCGGCGCCGCGGAAGAAGTTGCCGCCGCCGATGACGACCGCGATCTCCGCGCCGTCCCGTACGACCGCGGCGATCTCGCGTGCGATGGCGTGCACGACGTCGGGGTCGACACCGAGTGCCCCGCCGCCGGCGAACGCCTCGCCCGAGAGCTTCAGCATGAAGCGCCCGGTCCTCTTGCCGCTGTCCTGATTCGCCTGATTCATGGGGGGCTTTCTCCTCGTGCACATACGAAGGAGGCCATTGCCGGTGGATCCTTGCGGTTCCTCAGCGGCAATGGCCTCCTCGTCAGATCTGCCGCCGCCCGGCGCGTGCGCCGGGCGACTGCATCAGACCCTAGCCGGGTCTGGCGATGTTCGCGTTGCGTCGACAGGGTCCGACGGACGGACTCAGATGCCGACCTTGATGCGCGCGAAGCGCTTCAGGGTGACACCGGCCTCGTCCAGGACCTTCTGCACGGACTTCTTGTTGTCCAGCGCGTACGGCTGGCCGAGGAGGGTGGCCTCCTTGAAGAAGCCGTTGACGCGTCCCTCGACGATCTTCGGGAGGGCGGCCTCGGGCTTGCCCTCGGCGCGGGTGGTCTCCTCGGCGACGCGGCGCTCGGCCTCGACGACCTCGGCCGGGACGTCGTCCTTGTCCAGGTACTTCGGCGCGAAGGCGGCGATGTGCTGGGCGATGCCACGGGCCAGGTCCGCGTCGGCCTTGTCCAGCTCGACCAGAACACCGATCTGCGGGGGCAGGTCGGGCATGGTGCGGTGCATGTATGCGGTGACGTAGGCGCCGGTGAACTGGGCGAAGCGCTCCAGGACGATCTTCTCGCCCAGGTTGGCGTTGGCCTCGTCGACGTACGCCTGGACGGTCTTGCCGGCCTCGATCTCGGAGGCGAGCAGCGCGGCGATGTCGGCCGGGGAGGTGGCGGCGACGTGCGCGGCGAGCGCGTTGGCGACGGCCTGGAACTTCTCGCCCTTGGCGACGAAGTCGGTCTCGCACTTGAGCTCGACGATGACACCGGAGGTGTTGTCGTCGGCGATCAGGGAGACGACGGCGCCGTTCTCGGCGGAGCGGCCCTCGCGCTTGGCGACGCCCTTCTGGCCCTTGATACGGAGGGCTTCGACGGCCTTGTCGACGCTGCCGTCGGCCTCGTCGAGGGCCTTCTTGCAGTCCATCATGCCGGCGCCGGTGAGCTCGCGGAGCTTCTTGACGTCAGCGGCGGTGTAGTTCGCCATGAGTCTGTGAATCTCTTCTCGAAAGTCGGAGGTCGTTGATCGAGGTGATCCGCACGAGCTCGTGGCCTGCGCGATCGCCGTGATCCACGTGATCTACGGGTGAACGGCGGGGGCGGGACGCCTGGTGGCGCACCCTCCCCCGCCGTCAGTCAGCCGTTGGGGCTGGGTCAGGCCTGCTCGGCGTCCGCGGCCGGAGCCTCGGCAGCGGCCTCGGCCGGCTTCTCGGCCTCGGCGGCCGGGGCCTCGTCGGCGGCCGGAGCAGCCTCGGCGGCCGGAGCAGCGGCGTCGGCGTCGGCGGCCGGAGCCTCGTCAGCCTTCTTGTCGCCCTCAAGCAGGTCGCGCTCCCACTCGGCGAGCGGCTCGCCGGCGGCCTTCTCGCCCGGCTTGGAGTCGCCCGTGGCGGCACCGGAACGGGCGATGAGGCCCTCGGCGACGGCGTCGGCGATCACGCGGGTGAGCAGGGTGACGGAGCGGATCGCGTCGTCGTTGCCCGGGATCTTGTAGTCGACCTCGTCGGGGTCGCAGTTGGTGTCGAGGATCGCGACGACCGGGATGCGGAGCTTGCGCGCCTCACCGACGGCGATGTGCTCCTTCTTGGTGTCGACGATCCAGACGGCGCTGGGAACCTTCGACATCTCGCGGATACCGCCGAGGGTCTTCTCCAGCTTGGCCTTCTCGCGCGAGAGGACCAGGAGCTCCTTCTTGGTGAGGCCCGACGCGGCCACGTCCTCGAAGTCGATGAGCTCCAGCTCCTTCAGGCGCTGGAGGCGCTTGTAGACGGTGGAGAAGTTGGTCAGCATGCCGCCGAGCCAGCGCTGGTTGACGTAGGGCATGCCCACGCGCGTCGCCTGCTCGGCGATCGCTTCCTGCGCCTGCTTCTTGGTGCCGACGAACATGATGGAACCGCCGTGGGCGACGGTCTCCTTGACGAACTCGTAGGCGCGGTCGATGTACGACAGCGACTGGAGCAGGTCGATGATGTAGATGCCGTTGCGCTCCGTGAAGATGAAACGCTTCATCTTCGGGTTCCAACGACGGGTCTGGTGACCGAAGTGGACGCCGCTTTCCAGCAGCTCCCGCATCGTGACGACGGCCATGGCCGTACTCCTTGAGGTACTCGGTTATCGCTCCCGCCGGACGGCGGTCGCGCCTGACGCCCCTCGTGCTGTGCCCATGGGGACGGAATCCTTGAGGACCGAGCAGCACTGCCACTGACCGCTGAGAAGGGTGGTGGCGGGACGTGCGAAGTCGACCCGGTGACCCGGATCGCCACAAGAAGTGTACGGGACCCGCACAGTGCCGGGTGACGGCGTTGTCCACAACCGTCCGGCCGTCCACAGGAACGGTCCATGATCCCCGCGAACGCGTCCGTTGCGGGACCGTTTTCGTCATGTACCGACTCGTGAGCGCCGCCCTGTGCGCACTGTTCCCGCTGGTCGCCGCACTGCTGTGGCAGGCGCCCGCGTCCCTCGCCGCGGAGGGCGCGCAGGGGCCGGACCGCGCCTGGCCGGTGGGGGTGCGCCCGTCCGTCGTACGGGGCTGGGAGCCGCCGCCGTCGCCGTACGCGGCCGGGCACCGCGGCGTGGACCTGGCGGCCGCGGCCGGTGCGGAGGTACGGGCGGCCGCGCCGGGCCGGGTCTCGTTCGCGGGCCGGGTGGCGGGCCGCGGGGTGCTGTCGGTCACGCTGACCGCGACCGGCGAGCCACCGCTGCGGACGACGTACGAGCCGGTGCGCGCGCTGGTGGCCGAAGGGACGGCGGTGACGGCGGGCCAGGTGGTGGCGGTGCTGGAGCCGGGTGCGTACCACTGCCCGGCGACGGGCTGCCTGCACTGGGGGCTGCTGCGCGGCGCCGAGTACCTCGACCCGCTGTCGCTGCTGCCGCCCGGTCTGCTGCACCGGGGGCCGCCGCGGCTGCTGCCGGTCTTCGGCGTCCCGCCGCCGACGCCGGGCGCCGTGTTCGTGCCGCCGCGAAAGGTCGCGGCACTCGCACCCGACGCCCTGCACGCACTGCTGCTGAGCGCCTCGGTCGGACTGGCGTACACAGCGCAGCGGCGGCTTCGCGGCCCGGCGCGGCCGAGGGGAAGGGGGCTCGCTCCGGAAGGGGGGCGGCCACGGCGGCTTCGGGCGGGCAGGGCGGTATCGGGGTGCCGGGTGGGCCGACTGCTCCGCCGCTGCCGGGCGGTGGGACGGTTCGGGGCCGGTCAGGGGGCGGGGCGGGGCCGGTGGTCGGCCGGCAGCCGCGGAGCCGCCCGGCGGTGGCGCGGCACCGGGCCGACGCGACGAGGCCGGGCCGGCAGCTTCGGAGCCCCCGAGCGGCCAGGCGGCTTCGCGTCAGCCGAGGGAAGAGGTGCGATGCCGAGGTCCCGGGGCGGGCAGGAGGCTTCGGGCCGGCTGGGGGGAGGGGCGCGGTACTGAGGCCCCGGGGCAGCCAGGCGGCTTCGGGGCGGCCGAGGGGGGCACCGTGCCGAGACCCCAGGGCGGGCAGGCGGCTTCGGAGCGGCCGAGGGAAGGGACGTGGTGCCGGGATCGCCGGGTGGTCAGCCCCGGACGCCGCGCAGGGCCATGGCCACGGCGGCCTCCGTGATGACACCCGGGTCCTCCGCGGCGCCGCCCAGCTCCATGCGCCGCACCGCCGCGTCGACCACGCCCTGGAGCATCATCGCCACCAGCCGGGGCTGCTCGTGGCCCAGCTCCCGCAGGGCGTCGCCGATCATCGTGACGAGCCCGCCGTGAGCGGCCCGGATCTTCTCACGGGCACCGGCGTCCAGCTCGCTCGCGGAGATGGCGACCACCGCGCGGTGACGGCGGTCGCCCACCAGCGTCAGCTGCTGGCGGACGTACGCCTCGACCTTGCCCTCGGCGGTGTCCGCGGAGGCCATCGCGGTCTCGACCTCGGCGGCCCATACGGGGAAGTCGACGGCGCACAGCTCTTCGACGACCGCGCCTCTGGAGCGGAAGTACTCGTAGACCGAGGAGCGGGCAAGGCCCGTGCGCTCGGCGAGGGCGGGGAAGGTCAATGCCTCCGTACCGCCTTCGGACAGGAGGGATCGGGCAGCGTCCAGAAGGGCACTGCGCTGCATCGTCCGGTGCTCGGCCACGGAGGCCGCTCGAATCCTTGGCACGCCTCCACTCTACGGACGTGCGCCGCGGATGACGACGGGTGCACCCGGCAGGGACGATTCAGCGACCGCCGACGGGGTCCGCCGGGTCAGCGGCCGACGTCCGCGAGTTTGGCCCTGAGCTGGAGGACCGACTTGGTGTGGATCTGGCTGACCCGGCTCTCGGTGACGCCGAGCACGTTGCCGATCTCGGCGAGGGTGAGGCCCTCGTAGTAGTAGAGGGTGATCACGGTCTTCTCCCGGTCGGGGAGGGTGTTGATGGAGCGGGCGAGCAGTCTGCGCAGCTCACGGTCCTCGGCGACCTCGACCGGGTTGTCCGCGCTGGTGTCCTCCAGCGTCTCCATCAGGCTCAGCCGGTCGCCGCCCTCGCCGCCGGCGTGCAGCAGCTCTTCGAGGGCGACCACGTTGGCGAGCGACAACTGGCTGAACACGGCGTGCAGTTCCTCGACCGCGATGCCCATCTCGGAGGCGACCTCGCACTCGGAGGGGGTGCGGCGCAGCTTGGCCTCCAGTGTGGCGTAGGCCCGCTCGACGGCCTTGGCCTTCTGCCGGACCGAGCGCGGAATCCAGTCCAGGGCGCGCAGTTCGTCGATCATCGCGCCGCGGATGCGGGTGATGGCGTACGTCTCGAACTTGATGGAGCGCCCGATGTCGAACTTCTCGATGGCGTCGATCAGCCCGAAGACGCCGGAGGACACGAAGTCGGCCTGCTCGACGTTGGCCGGCAGCCCCACGCTGACCCGGCCCGCGACGTACTTCACCAGCGGTGAGTAGTGCAGGATCAGCTGCTCCCGCAGCCGCTCGTCGCCCGTGGTCTTGTACGACCGCCACAGCTCGTCGACGGACGAGGGCGCCGGGGGTCGTGCGGGGCCGCGGGCGGCGGGGGGTGCTGCCGCGCGGTCAGACCCGGAGGTGTGCTGGGGCATGCGTTGCCTTGAGCCGTTCTGCTGTGACGTGAGGGGGACTTGACGTGGTGCCGGTGCCCGGAAGACGTGCGACGAGGTCCGGAGCGGACGAAAACCTTGCGAGCGTAGCGTGACTGCAAGGTAGCGGTGCGCGAAGGATATGGGACCGCATCGTCCGGTTGACAGCCCCGGACCGTGCCCCCGCGGCCCGGCCGCCGCCTCACACGGTTGCTCCGGCCGTGTTCCGGTACACGATTTAAGGGTCATCTTCTTCACCCTTTCACCCGGACGCCCCTGGTCAAGCACCGCCTCGCCGGGGCGGGACGCCCCGTGCCGCACGCGGCGCCAACTGCCATCGGTCGCCGTGGCGTTCGACGAACCCCAGGGAGTGCAGTTCGTACAGCCTGGCGAGCGCCTCGTCACCGGTCGTCCCGGCCTCGCGGGCCACGCTCCGCGTGTCGGCGGAGGTGCGGCCGGGCAGCGCTTCCAGTACCCGTGCGGAAGCGGGGTCCAGGAGGTCGCGGGGCAGTACGGGGCCGCGTCTGGCGGGTGCGAGGTCGCCGATCTCGCCGACCAGTTCGACAATTTCGGCGGCGTCCGTGACCAGGACGGCCTCGCCGCGCAGCAGTTCGTGCACCCCGGCGGAGAGTCCGCTGGTCACCGGGCCCGGCACGCCCATGCTGAAGCGGCCGAGGCGCTGGGCGCCGCGTGCGGTCACCAGCGACCCGCTGCGGTACTCGGCCTCGACGACGACGGTGCCGCGGGTGAGCGCCGCGATGACCCGGTTGCGCAGGACGAACCTGCTGGGCGTCGGATGACTTCCCGGAGGCAACTCGCTGAGCAGCAGGCCCTGTTCGGCGATGCGGGAGATCAGTTCGGCGTGGCCGCGAGGGTAGTCGACGTCGACTCCGCAGGCGAGGACGGCGACCGTCGCACCGCCCGCGCCCAGCACGCCGCGGTGTGCCGCCCCGTCGATGCCGTACGCCGCGCCCGACACCACGACCCAGCCGCGTTCCGCGAGCCCCGCGCCGAGGGTCGCCGCCATGTGCGCCCCGTACGGTGTGCACGCGCGGGCGCCGACTACGGCGACGGAGCGCAGCGCCCACATCCGCAGGTTCGGCGCGCCCCGCACCCAGAGCCCGACCGGCCTGGCGTCGCCGAGATCGTCCAGTTGGCTCGGCCATTCCTCGTCCCCGGGACACACCAGCCGGCCTCCGACTGCCTCGGCCGCTGCCAGGAGGCGTGCCGGGTCGACCGCGGACGCCCGGTTCCGGTAGCCCGCGAGGCGTTTCTCGCTCGCCCCTGTCAACACCTCGTCCGGCCCCGGTGCGCCCGCTGCCAGCCGTCGCATCAGTTCCACCGGGCCGTGTGCACGCAGCCAGCGCCCGCCGGTCTCGTCCCCCGGCTCGACGATCCCGGTGAGTGCCGCCCTGGCCAGCCGCTCGGCCCCGGCCGTGCCCGCGCTCACCGTACGCCTCCGGCCACGAGGCCGCCGCGGTCCTTGATCGCTCCCCGCTCGATGCCGGTCCTCAGCTGGAGCGCCACCGCCAGGTCCGCCTCGTCGGGCCGGTCGTGCCCCCGGAGGTCGGCGACGGTCCAGGCGACGCGCAGCACCCGGTCGAAGCCGCGTGCGGTCAGCAGCCCCCGGTCCATGTCGTGTTCCGCCGCCCTGAGGGCTCCGGGCACCGGCTGCCAGCGGGTGCGCAGTTCGTACCCGGGTACCTCGCTGTTGTTGCTCCACGGTGTCCCCTCCAGCCGGGCGGCGGACCGCCCCCTGGCCTCGCGCACCCGGGCGGCGACGGCCTCGGTCCGCTCGCCGCGTCCTCCCCGGGTCGTGAGGTCCGCGCGGGTCACGGCCTCCACCCGGACCTTGAGGTCGACCCGGTCGATGAGCGGCCCCGACACCCGTGCCTGGTAGCGCCGGACCGCCTGGGAGCCGCAGTCGCAGGAGGAGTCCTTCGAGCCGTGCCTGCCGCAGGGGCAGGGATTCGCCGCCAAAACCATCAGGAAGCGGGCCGGCAGCCGCACGACGCCCGCGCTGCGCGCCACCACCACGTGCCCGGATTCCAGCGGCTGCCGCAGCGCATCGAGCGCTTTTCCGGCGAACTCGGGTGCTTCGTCCATGAAGAGGACGCCCCGATGGGCCAGGGACACCGCGCCCGGCCGCGGCAGTCCGTTGCCGCCGCCGATGAGCGACTGCATCGTCGCCGAGTGGTGTGGTGCGCAGTAGGGGGCCCTGGTGACGAGCGGCTCGCCCGGGGGCAGGATGCCCGCCACCGAGTGCACGGCGGTCACTTCGAGGGACTCCCGTCGGGTGAGCGGCGGCAGCAGACCCGGCAGCCGCTCGGCCAGCATCGTCTTGCCCGCCCCCGGCGGGCCGTGCAGCAGCAGGTGGTGTCCCCCCGCCGCGGAGATCTCCAGGGCCTGCCGCGCCGCCTCCTGCCCCCCGACGTCCGCGAGCTCGGGCAGCGCGTCCTCGCGACCGGGCGCCAGCCCGGTGCCCGCCCCGGCGCCGGGCACCATGAGCCCGGCCAGCATCGCGTCGGGCCGTCCCCCCTCCACCGGTTCCTCGTCGGGCACCTGCTCCCCGGCGAGTACGGCGATGAGCTGGCGCAGGCTGCGTACGCCCAGTACCGAGATGCCCGGCACCAATGCGGCCTCCGCAGCGCTCTGTTCGGGAACGACCACCTGCTGGTATCCGGCCTCGGCGGCGGCGAGCACCGCCGGCAGGACGCCGCGCACCGGTCTGACCCGGCCGTCGAGTCCGAGTTCGCCGACCAGGACCAGGTCGGCGATCTCCTTGGGGTCGATCCGCTCCGCCGCGCTCAGCACGGCGACCGCGACGGCCAGGTCGAAGCCGCTTCCGCTCTTGGGGACCGAGGCGGGGCTCAGCCCCACCGTGAGCTTCTTCTGCGGCCAGGCGACCCCGGAGTTCACCACCGCGGCCCGCACCCGGTCCTTGCTCTCCACCAGGCTCTTGTCCGGCAGTCCCACCAGGGTGAAGGCGGCGACACCGGGTTCCAGGTCGGCCTGCACCTCGACCACCACGCCCTCGACGCCGACCAGCGCCACGGAGCAGGTACGTGCGAAGCCCATCAGGCCACCCCCCGCGCATGCTCCAGGACCGGGGCCCCGCGCCGGGGCAGTGTGACGCCCACGAGGTCGATCCTGGCGCCGCCGGGCGGCGGCCCGCCGTGCTCGTACAGCCAGAGCTCGGCCAGGGTCCGCAGCCGGTCGGCCTTCCTGGGCGTGACGGCTTCCATCGGGTGCTGGAAGGGTCCCGACCGCCGGGTCTTGACCTCGCAGACGACGATCGCGTCGCCGTCCCGTGCCACGATGTCGATCTCGCCCGCCTGGCAGCGCCAGTTGCGTTCCAGGACGGTCATTCCCACTTCGGCCAGCCAGCGGGCCGCCAGGTCCTCGCCGTAGCGGCCGAGGTTTCCGCGTGCGGTGCGCGGCTTGCGTTCACTCTTCGCGTTCATTTCGATTCCACCTCCGGAACCGAATGTGACGCAATCCCCGCGGGCTGGTGGATCTTGGTGGAGAACTCCGCGATTGTGGAAAACCCGGTCACCCGGAAGTCTTCGTCGGACGTTGCCCGGGATCCTCGGCCGGACAGTGTCCTCGAAGCCTCAGCCGGACGACGCGGTCCTTCAGCCGCCCGGCAGCTCCAGGTCGCTCTTGTTGAGCTCCTCCACGTTCACGTCCTTGAACGTGAGCACCCGCACCTGCTTGACGAACCTGGCGGGCCGGTACATGTCCCAGACCCACGCGTCCGCCATGGATACTTCGAAAAACACCTCGCCCTGGACCGAGTGCACCTGCATCTCGTAGTCGTTGGTGAGGTAGAAGCGCCGTTCGGTCTCGATCACGTATTTGAACAGACCGACGACATCGCGGTACTCCCGGTAGAGCTTCAGCTCCATCTCGGTCTCGTACTTCTCGAGGTCCTCGGCGCTCATGGCATGTTCCCCTTCAGCCGTGCGTCCCCCTATTGTGCGCCAGCCCCGTACGCCCCTATGCGATTTCCGGGACCAGGACGATCGGCGTACTCGGAGGACCCTCGTCGAGCAGCGTGCGCAGCAACTCGGCGAGCCTGGTCGGGTACACCGTCTCACGCGTCGCGGACAGTGCGGCGGAGGACCACCACCGCAGTCCCGCGACACTGCGCCGTTCCAGCTCCGTCAGCCCCGTCAGCACGGTCGCGGTCTGCCGCGTGCGCGCCAAATAGAACCATTCGTCCTGGTCCCAGCGGCGGCCGTCGAAGAGGAACGAGCAGTTCCGCTGCCACAGCACCGGTCCGAGTTCCACGTCCGTGATCCCCGTCTCCTCGGCGAGTTCACGCAGCGCCGCCTCGGCCCACGTCTCCTCGCCCTCCAGACCGCCGCCGGGCGTGAACCACCACATGCGGCCGGGGTCCTCGGGTTCGAAGCCGTGCATCAGCAGGATCCGGTCCTGCGGATCGAGCAGGACGACCCGCGCGACCCTGCGCCGCCGGCCCGCGGCGCCGTGCGCCCCGGTGTCCGCGGGCGGCCTCTCGGCTCCCCCGGCCCCGCTCGCCGTGGTCATGCGCGCGCCTTCCGTCGTCGTCCGACCAGCTTCGACAGGGGCCCGTGGGCCGCGCCGCCGAGGATGAGCACCACACCGGCCGCGATCGCCGTCACCACGGTCCGCACCGGCCCCGGCTCGGAGATTCCGCCGGGCATGTCCGCGAAGGTCTGCGGCCGTTCCAGCACGCCGCCGACGGGCCAGGCGACGGCGTCCACCCTGGCGGTCACCTTAGAGACCGGGACCGTGCCGCGGCCGGCGTCCATGAGATGTCCCCGGGAGTCCACCGAGGTCCGGCGCCGGTCGCCCAGGAGGAAGAGTTCGCCGTCGGGCACCGTGGCGCCGAAGGGCCGGGATCCCGCGCCGTCCCCGGAGCGCAGATACGGTTCTTCGACTGACGTTCCGTTCAGGGTCAGCCGGTTGTCCTTGTCGCAGCAGGCCACCGTGTCGCCGCCGACGCCGATCACCCGCTTCACCATCGGCATGTCCCCCCACACCGGATCGCTGAAGACCACCACGTCCCCGCGCCGCACCGGCTCGCCGGACAGCCGCTGTGCGAGTACCCGGTCGCCGGTCCCGATGGCCGGGGCCATCGAGTCCGTGGGCACGGTGTACGGCTTGTACACCACCGCTCCCCAGGCGAATCCACCGAGGAAGAGCACACAGCCGACGGCCACGGCCAGCCCCGACAGCACACTGCCGAGGCGGCCGCGGCCGTCGTCCGTACGTCCTGTTCCGCCCATCCCAGCGCACCCCCGCCTCGGAGAACACGATCCGGGACGGCACCCTACCCGGCGGTACGCCCGTCGGTCAGCCTCCGGCGGCGCCACAGCACCAGCGGCACCGCCGCCGCCAGTCCGAGCGCGCCGGGCGCCGCCGAGGCGGCGGCAGCGGCGGCAGCGGCGGCAGCGGCGGCCCCGCCGGCCAGGCCCTGCTGCTCGAAGGTGTCCGGCACGGGCAGCGTCGACCACCGGTTGATCGGCCAGGCCACGACGAAGGCCCTGCCGACGACCTCGTCCGTGCTGACGAACCCCTTGGTGGTGAGCTCCTCGTGGTAGCGGGAGTCCATGGAGTCCGAGCGGTTGTCGCCCATCACCCAGAGCTTGCCGTCCGGCACCTTCAGCGGCCCGAACGGGTTGTCGTTGCACGGGGCGCCCTTGGGCGCGATGTACGACTTGTCGTCGAGCGCCTTGCCGTTGACCGTGACGGACCCGCCGGCCTTGCACTCCACGGTGTCGCCGCCGACCGCCATGACCCGCTTGATCAGGTCCTTGTCCTCGGCGGACGGCATCAGGCCGATGAAGCTGAGCGCCTTCTGGAAGACGTTCGGCTCGGCAACCACGGTGTTGGTGAGCCAGTCGCCCGGGTCGTGGAAGACGATGACCTCGCCGCGCTTCGGCTCCGCGCCGAACCACGGGGTCAGTTTGTCGACCAGTACCCGGTCGCCCTTCTGGAGCGTCTCCTGCATGGACTCCGAGGGGATCGAGAAGGCCTGCACCAGAAACGTCTTGATCAGCAGGGCGAGGACCAGTGCGATGCCGATCAGCAGGGGCAGCTCCTTCCAGAAGGAGCGCGGCTTGCGCGGGGTTTTCGTCCCCTCGTCCTCGCTGCTGCCGTCGTTCCGGTCGCCGTTCTCCGCGTCGCTCACCGCTGCTTCACCGTTCTGCTGCTCCGTCACCAGGCCCCGGGTCGTGGGCGGGGGCGCGTCGGCGCGCCGCTCGGGCTCGGGCTCCTTCTCGGGTCCGTCGTGCCCGGACCGGGCCCCGACCGCCACATCCCCCACGTCCACTCCTCATTCCGTGCCACCGCCCGCACCCGAGAAGGCGCAGGCCCATCACTCCCATAACGAGCGGGAGTTCCCCTGGGCTCGGGAGGAGGACCTGGCGGTCCTGGGAGGCCACCCTATTCGACGGTCCGGGCGCGGCGACCGCCCCGCTCACGGTTCGGGGATGCGGGCGAAGGTCTCGGGGACCTCCAGCTTGCGCCAGTGCCCGATCGGCCAGGCGATGACGACGGCCCGGCCCAGAACCCCCTCCTCCGCGACCGTTCCGCGGTGCTTCTCGTTCAAGTGGTACCGGGAATCGGCGGAGTTCGACCGGTGGTCCCCCAGGACGAAGAGTCGCCCCTGGGGCACCTCCACCTCGAAGGGGATCTTCGAGGGGCGGTCGTTCGGAAAGACGTAGGGTTCATTGAGCGGCACGCCGTTGACGGTGACCTGTCCGTTCCTGTCGCAGCACTTCACGGTGTCCCCGCCGACCGCGACCACGCGCTTGATGAGGTCCTGCTCGTCCGCCGACGGCAGCAGCCCGATCCAGGTCAGCCCCTCCTTGACCTGCTTGATCCCGACGGGGTCCGGTTTCCCGGAGGCCGCCTCCTTCTCCAGCCAGCCGCCCGGGTCACGGAAGACGACCACCTCGCCGCGCTGGGGACGCGAGCCGAACCACGGGGTCAGCTTGTCGACCAGCACGCGGTCGCCGATCCGGATCGTCTGCTCCATCGAGCCGGACGGGATGACGAAGGCCTGCACCAGGAAGGTCTTCAGCACCAGCGCGATGAGCAGCGCCACGCCGATGAGGACGGGTATCTCCCTGACCGCGGACCTGCGCCGCCGCCGCTTGACGCGACGGGCCAGCTTGCGCCGCTCGGCCCGGCCCGGCGCGCTCCGCCCCTCGGGCGCGGCCCCCTCCGCCGGGGCTCCGGGCGCGGGGGGCCTGCTCCCCGTCGGCAGCGGGGCATCCTGCCCGTACGACGCGCGACCCCGCCCGCGGCTACCCACGGGACCCGGCCGGTGGTCGTGCGTCCCGCGCGTGCGCGCTGTCCGGTACGCCGTCGAAGGCCCCGGTGGGTGCCGTCGCACCCCACCGCCCGAACGGCCACGCCGTCCAGTCCGCCCTGCCGATGACCCGCTCGACGGGCACCATGCCGCCTCCCGGGCTGCCCAGGTGGTCGCGGGAGTCGCTGGAGCGGGACCGGTGGTCGCCGAGCATCCACAACCTGCCCTGCGGCACCACGATGTCGAAGGGCACCCGGGACGCGCTGTCCCCGGGGTGGAGGTACGTCTCGTCCACGGCCCGGCCGTTCACCCGGAGCCTCCCCCGCTTGTCGCAGCAGACCACCCGGTCACCGCCCACCCCCACCACCCGCTTCACGAAAACGGTCTCGGCGGGCTCCGTCAGTCCGAGGGCGGAGCCCGCCCAGCGCAGGGCCCCCGTCACGGGGTCGGCCGAGGGCTCCTCCCGTACGAACGAGCCCGTCCCGTCGAAGACCACGACGTCCCCGCGCTGCGGCACGGCCCCGAAACGGTACGCCAGCTTGTTCACGAGCACCCGGTCGCCCACGTCGAGGGCCGGCTGCATCGAGGTGCTGGGGATCAGGAAGGGCTGCATCACGAAGCCGCTGAGCAGCAGCAGGAAGGTGAGGCAGGCCGCGGTGTACAGCAGGGGGCCCCGCCACAGGGGCCGGTGACTTTGTCCGGACATGGCGTCTTCGGTGAGTTCGTCATGTCCGGACAAACGCGCGGAGCGCGACCGCTCGCCGTCCCCGTCGCCGGGGTCGGGAGAGCGGTCGCGCTCCGGGTGCTGTGCTGCTTCGGTGTCCATCGGAACCCGAGCCTATCCGGCGGGTTCCGGACGCCTGGGGCGCGATCAGTTGTCGCGCTTCTCCTTGATCTTGGCAGCCTTGCCGCGCAGCTCGCGCAGGTAGTACAGCTTGGCGCGACGCACGTCACCGCGGGTGACGACCTCGATCTTCTCGAAGATCGGGGAGTTCACCGGGAAGGTGCGCTCGACGCCGACGGAGAAGGAGACCTTGCGGACCGTGAAGGTCTCGCGGACGCCCGCGCCCTGGCGGCGGATGACGACACCCTTGAACTGCTGCACACGGGAGCGGTTGCCTTCGATGACGCGCACGTGGACGTTCACGGTGTCGCCGGGGCGGAAGGCGGGGACGTCGCTGCGGATCGAGGCAGCGTCGACGGAGTCGAGCAGGTGAGACATGTGAGTCTGCTTTCTTCACTGATGCCACAGGTCATCAGCGGCATTTCGGAGATGAAAGGGGATGCTGCACGCGTCGGACGGGCGTCGTTCCCCCTGTGGCAGGGGCGCACGCGGACGGACAACAGCTGCTTATTCTTCCACGGCTTCGGGGTCGCGCCCAAATCGGCCGTCGGGGCCCGGCCGCCAGCCCAGGATGGAGAGCATCTCGCGGTCCTTCTTGTCGAAGGCGGCGGGGTCCGAGCGCTCGATCAGGTCGGGCCGGTGGGCGGTGGTACGACGGAACGCCTCGTCCCGCCGCCAGCGCGCGATCTTCCCGTGGTGCCCGCTGAGGAGCACGTCCGGGATGCCGCGCCCGCGCCACTCGGGGGGCTTGGTGTAGACCGGCCCCTCCAGGAGGTCGGCCATCGCGCCGGGGGCGAACGAGTCGTCCTGGTGGGACTCCGCGTTGCCGAGCACGCCGGGCAGCAGCCGGGCGACCGCCTCGGTGATCACCAGGACCGCCGCCTCGCCGCCGGCCAGGACGTAATCCCCGATGGAGACCTCGTACACCGGCATCCGCGTCGCGTACTCGTCCATCACGCGACGGTCGATGCCCTCGTACCGGGCGGGCGCGAAGAGCAGCCAGGGGCGCGCCGAGAGTTCGACCGCGAGCTCCTGGGTGAAGGGGCGGCCGCTGGGCGTGGGCACGACCATGACGGGGCCGTGGGCGCCCGCCTCGTACCCGTCGGCCAGCGCCTGGTCGACGCACGCGCCCCACGGGTCGGGCTTCATGACCATGCCGGGGCCGCCGCCGTAGGGGGTGTCGTCGACGGTGTTGTGCCGGTCGTGGGTCCACCGCCGCAGGTCGTGCACCTGGACGTCGAGGACGCCGCGCGCGCGTGCCTTGCCGACGAGGGAGACGTTCAGCGGTTCCAGGTACTCGGGGAAGATCGTGACGACGTCGAGCCGCATCAGCGCGCGTCCTCTTCGTCTTCCCTGCTGGACGCCACGACCGCCTCGCTGTCGTCGATCAGGCCGGGCGGCGGTTCGATCACCGCGCGCTGCTCGTCCAGATCGATCGAGGTGACGATCTCCTCCACGAACGGGATCATCACCTCGCTGCCGTCGGGGCGCTCCACGATGAACAGGTCCTGCGAGGGCAGGTGCGTGATCTCGGTGATCCGGCCGATCACCGTGCCGTCGGCGAGCACCACGTCGAGGTCGACCAGCTGGTGGTCGTAGAACTCCTCGGGGTCCTCGGGGCTCGCCTCGGGGTCCACGTCGGAGATCAGGAGGGTGTTGCGCAGGGTCTCGGCCGCCGTGCGGTCGTGCACGCCCTCGAAGCGCAGCAGCAGCCTGCCGCTGTGCACCCGGCCGGTCTCCACGGTCAGCGGGCCCACCGCTGCGGGGTCCGTGGTCAGGACGGCTCCGGGGCCGAGCCGCAGCTCCGGCTCGTCCGTGCGCACCTCGACGGTGACCTCGCCCTTGATCCCGTGGGCGCGGCCGATCCGCGCGACTACCAGCTGCACTCTCGTTCTCTCCTCTTCGTACGGGTACGGCACGACCCGCCCGGTGCGGGTACGGCGGACCCGCGCGTACACAGTCCGTCGGCAAGCGTACGGAAAACGACAACGGGCCGGGGCGGGCCTCAGCCCTCCCCGGCCCCTGCCGGTAATGCTCTACTGCCTGATGCTCGGCGACTGCCCGATGATCAGTGGGCCTGGTCCACGTCGACGAGGTCGACGCGGATGCCACGGCCACCGATGGCCCCGACGACGGTACGCAGGGCACGGGCGGTACGGCCGTTGCGGCCGATCACCTTGCCGAGGTCGTCGGGGTGCACCCGGACTTCGAGAACGCGTCCGCGACGCAGGGTGCGCGAGGCGACCTGCACGTCGTCGGGGTTGTCCACGATGCCCTTCACGAGGTGCTCAAGAGCCTCCTCGAGCATGCTCAGGCCTCGGTCGACTCAGCGGCAGCGTCGGCCGGGGCCTCGTCCGCCTTCTTGTCGGCCTTCTTCGCCTTGGGGGTGATGGCCTCGCCCTTGGCGTCGCCACCCTCAAGAGCCTTCGCGAAGGCGTCGAAGGAAGCGCGCTTGTCTTCCTTCGTCGCCGGCTGGAGCAGCGGCGCGGGGGCCGGAAGGCCCTTGTGGGCCTGCCAGTCGCCGGTGAGCTTCAGGATGGCGAGAACGGCGTCGGTCGGCTGGGCGCCGACGGACAGCCAGTACTGCGCACGCTCGGCGTTGACCTCGATGCGCGAGGGGTTCTGCACCGGGTGGTACAGGCCGATCTCTTCGATGGCACGGCCGTCACGGCGCACACGGGCATCGGCGACGACGATGCGGTAGTGCGGCGAACGGATCTTGCCAAGGCGCTTCAGCTTGATCTTGAGCACTGGAGTGGTCTCTCCTGGAATTGACGTGGTTGGGCACAACGGGATGCCACGTGGGGTTGCGGTACTCGGGGTGCCCGATGGACGCGTCAGCCGGAGGAGAGAGGGGTCCTGTGCGGCTGTCGAGTACAGCTGTCCATTGTGCCACAGCTGCGGCACACGCCGTTCCCCGGCCCTGGTCACGCTCTGCTGGCTCAGCCGGCGGCGGCCACCACGTCCGGAATGCGGAACGGCTTGCCGCAGCCGCCGCACACGATCGGGGCCTGCGCCAGCACCGACGGCACGACGCGGACGTTGCGCCCGCAGTCGCAGACGGCCTTGACCCGCACCCCTCCCCCGGAGGACCCGTGCCGTGCGGCGGGGCCGCGGAAGGAACGCTTGGTGTCGGCGGCCGTCGCGACCGTGTGCGCCTTCAGGGCACGGGTCAGCCGCTCGATCGTGGGACGGTAGCGACGCTTGGCCTCGGGGTTGAGCGCGACCAGGGAGAACCCGCTGCTGGGATGCGGCTCCTCGGGGTGGTCCAGGCCCAACTCCTCGGCGATCGCAAGGAATCTGCGGTTGTGGTAGCGACCGGCGCGGGAGGTGTCACGGACGCCGCGGGCTGCGGCGATGCCGTGGACTGCCTCGTGCAGCAGTCTTTCGAAGGAGAGAGCCACGCCGCAGGCGGACGAGGACTCTCCGATCAGGGACTCGGGCGCGGCTAGATCGGGCAGCTCGGGGTGGTACCGCTGGATGTCGGCCCACGCCTGCGCCAGTTCTGCGGCGAGGACAGGTGGTGTCGTGCTCACGACGTGACAACGAGCCGGAGGGCCCCCGTGTTCCTATTCCGGGGCATCCCAAATAATTTGCACGTACCAGTCAGTTCCCGCTGATGCCGCGCGACGAGGGGCGGGTGCGCCGATTCGCGGAGAACCGGCGCGACGCACGCCAGGGCGGTGCGTATCGGCCGGTACGCCCTCGCGCGCACCCGCCGACGGTCCCGCTCGGGGCGGCGGCGGGCGGCCGGCGCCCGGGTGCCGTCCCCGGTCCGGGCCCTGTCGCAGGCGCGGCGCACGAGCCGCGCGACGCCCGCACGGGCCCCGGCGGGGTCCGCGCCCCGGCCGGGGTTCACCCGAATGGACTACGCGCGACGACTCGCCCGTACGGGGCGCACGCGGGGCCGGACATGGGGGGCGCACGCCCGGAGCACGCAAGTATTGCCCCGCCGCCCACTGGACTTGGGGACGGATGCGGAGTTCCCTGACATACGGGGGAAGTGCCGACGCGCACACACAGCACGGGGGTGGCCATAACGGGGCACGACCGACCTCACTGCGGATTGGGGCGCTTTCGATGACACCAACGCTCGTCCAGCACCACCCGAGCGCGGCTTCGGGTCCCAGGGGCACGCGCGCGCGTGACTGGGCCGAGATCCAGGAGCGGATGCTGGTGCCGCTCTACGAAGCGGTGTACGCGCGGCTGGAGGTGGGCCCCACCACCCGGCTGCTCGGCCTCGGCTGCGGGTCGGGTCTGGCCCTGCTCGTCGCCGCGTCGCGGGGCGCGTGCGTCGCCGGGGTGGACGACGACCCCGGGCGCGTGGCGCTCGCCAGGACCCGGCTCCACGACGAGGCGACACCCGGGACCGGGACGGCCGCCGTGGTCTGCGGCGGCCCGGCCGACACCGCGGACGCCGACTGCACTCCGTACAACCTGCTGACCGCCTTCGAGCCGATCGGCTGCGCGGCCGGGGACACCGACTGCCTCACCCCGACCCTCGCCGAGGCGGTGCCACTGGTGCGGCGCGGCAGCGCGGTCGTGCTGACCGGCTGGGGGCCGCCGGAACGCTGCGCCACCTCGGCGGTGCTGCGGGTGGCCTCCCGGCTGACCAACCCGCAACGTGCGTCCGGCGGCTGGCGGGCCCCGCTGCGGGACGACTTGGAGAACGTGGCGGCGCGGGCGGGACTGCGGCCCGACGGCTCGGGGCGGGTCGCCTGCCCCTTCGGATACAGCGACATGGACAGCGCGGTGCGGGGCCTGATGTCCACCGGTCTCTTCGACGCGGCGATACGGGCGACCGACCCGGCTCAGGTGGAGAAGGAACTGGTGGAGGCGCTGCATCCGCATCTGCGGGAGGACGGGACGGTGTGGATGCCGAACGTCTTCCGGTATCTGATCGCCCGTAAGCCGTAACGTTTCGGCTTCTCGCGGGAGCACGCGCGGCCGAGCACCGGGGCAGCGGGACGTCCCCGGGGCGGCCCGCGCGTCCGGGGCGGCGGTACGGGGTGGTGCTTCTCCGTACGTGCTGACGCACGTGCGCCGTGGGCGCCCACGCGGGTGGGCGGCCACGGCGCACGGTCGACGGGACCGGTCGATCAGCCCATGAACTTCTTGAACTCGTCCGGCAGTTCGAAGTCCTTGCCGCCCTGACCCGCGGGCAGCCCGAACGCGCCGCCGCCCTGCTGGGCGGCCTGCTCGCGCCGCTCGGCCGCCGCCTGCTCCTCGGCCTTGCGCTTCATCGGGTTGCCGGACTTGCGCTTGCCCTTGGCCTGCTTGACCTGCTTCTTCTGCTTGCCGGGACCGCCACCCATCCCGGGCATCCCCGGCATGCCGGGCATGCCGCCGCCCTGGGCCATCTTCGACATCATCTTGCGGGCGTCGAAGAACCGCTCCACCAGGTTCTTGACGGCGCTGACGTCGACGCCGGAGCCCTTGGCGATACGGGCACGGCGTGAACCGTTGATGATCGTCGGCTCGGCGCGCTCCGCAGGGGTCATCGACTTGATGATGGCCGCGGTGCGGTCCACGTCCTTCTCGTCGATGTTGCTGATCTGGTCCTTGATCTGCCCCATGCCCGGCAGCATGCCGAGCAGTTTGGAGATCGAGCCCATCTTCCGGACCTGCTCCATCTGGGCCAGGAAGTCGTCCAGCGTGAAGTCCTTGCCGCCCTTGGAGGAGGACAGCTTGGAGGCCATTTTGGCGGCCTCCTCCTGACTGAACGTCTTCTCCGCCTGCTCGATGAGGGTGAGCAGGTCACCCATGTCGAGGATGCGGGAGGCCATCCGGTCCGGGTGGAACGCGTCGAACTCGTCGAGCTTCTCGCCGTTGGAGGCGAACATGATCTGACGGCCGGTGACGTGCGCGATGGAGAGCGCGGCGCCGCCCCGGGCGTCGCCGTCGAGCTTGGAGAGCACCACGCCGTCGAAGCCGACGCCGTCGCGGAAGGCCTCTGCGGTGTTGACCGCGTCCTGACCGATCATCGCGTCGACGACGAAGAGGATCTCGTCCGGGCTGACGGCGTCGCGGATGTCCGCGGCCTGCTGCATCAGCTCCTGGTCGATGCCGAGGCGGCCGGCGGTGTCGACGATGACCACGTCGAACTGCTTGGTCTTCGCGTACTCGATGGAGTCCTTGGCGACCGTGACCGGGTCTCCGACGCCGTTGCCCGGCTCGGGAGCGTAGACGGCGACACCGGCGCGGTCGGCCACGACGCTGAGCTGGTTGACGGCGTTGGGACGCTGGAGGTCGCAGGCCACGAGGAGCGGGGAGTGCCCCTCGCCCTTGAGCCACAGCCCCAGCTTTCCGGCGAGGGTCGTCTTGCCGGCACCCTGGAGACCCGCGAGCATGATCACGGTCGGGCCGGACTTGGCGAAGCGCAGGCGACGGGTCTCGCCGCCGAGGATGCCGACCAGTTCCTCGTTGACGATCTTGATGATCTGCTGGGCGGGGTTCAGCGCCTTGGAGACCTCGGCGCCGGCGGCGCGCTCCTTGACCTTCTTGATGAAGGCCCGGACGACCGGCAGGGCGACGTCCGCTTCCAGCAGGGCGATGCGGATCTCGCGGGCGGTGGCGTCGATGTCCGCCTCGGACAAGCGGCCCTTGCCCCGGAGATTCTTGAAAGTCGCGGAAAGGCGATCGGAGAGGGTATCGAACACTGTGGTCGCAGATCCTCGGGTTGGGGGCGGAGTCCTTGGCCCCCCAGAGTATCCGGCCCGGCAAAACGTCGGCCCCCGCCTGCCGGAGTCCGGCGAACGACGGCCGCGGAGCGTGCCGTCGGGGGGCGGGGAAGCGCGCGGCCCGGCCCCGCACCCCCGCACGGCCCCGCACCCCCGCACGGCCCCGCACCCCCGCACGGCCCCGCACCCCCGCACGGCCCCGCACCCCCGCACGGCCCCGCCCGGCGGCGAACGGCCCGCCCGAAGGGTGTTCGCCCGCACGCGGCCCACAAGTTCGGGGGGGCGCACCCCTCCCCCCGCGCAGCGCCTACCCCTGCCCCAGCGCCACTCCCACCTCCCGTGCGACCTCCGCCGCCTCCCCGGCGCCCAGCGGCTCCCCGTCCTTCCCCGTCACATAGAACGCGTCGACCGCGCTGGAACCCAGCGTCGAGACGTGCGCACTGCGCACCCGCACCCCCGCCTCGTCCAGCGCCCGGCCGATCCGGTGCAGCAGCCCCGGTGCGTCCTCGGCCCGCACCTCCAGGACCGTCGCGTGCCGTGAGGCCGCCGGGGCGACGGTCACCCGCGCGGGCGGTACGCCCGACCGGCGGCGCGCCCTGCTCGCGTAGGCCTTCTCCCGCTCGGCCAGCCGGGACGCCAGGTCCAGCGACCCGTCCAGCGCCCGTACGAGGTCGGCCCGCAGCCGCGCCGCTCCCGGCAGGCCCCCGTACGCCGCGGCCACCCGCCAGGACAGCAGGAGCAGCGCGGGAGCCCCCTCCAACGGCGGCTCCGCCGCACGCAGTTCCGCGGTCCGCACGGTCAGCCGGTGCATCGCCAGCACCCCGGCGACCGCGGGCAGCACCCCCGGCTGGTCCGGCACGGCCATCGTCAGCTCCACCCCGAGCGCCGCGTCGCCCGCGTCGTCCTCCTCCCGTGCCCGCAGCGCCAGCACGGGCCCGCCGGTGCGGTGCGCCTCCAGTGTCAGCCGCTCCTGCTCCACGGTCGGCGCCCCCGGCTCGGGTTCCGGGATCGGGCCCCCCGCCAGCACCGCGCCCACCCGTTTCACCAGGTCGGCCACGAGGGACGCGCGCCATGCCGACCAGGCGGCGGGCCCGGTGGCCAGGGCGTCCGCCTCGGTGAGCGCGTGCAGCAGTTCCAGCGTGGACGCCGTGCCGACCGCTTCCGCCACCGCCCGTACCGTCGCCGGATCGTCGAGGTCACGCCGGGTCGCCGTGTCCACGAGCAGCAGGTGGTGCCGTACGAGGGCGGCCACCACGGCCACGTCCGCTTCACCGAAGCCGATCCGGGTCGCCATGTCCCGCGCGATGGTCTCGCCCACCACGGAGTGGTCGCCGGGCCACCCCTTGCCGATGTCGTGCAGCAGCGCGGCCACCAGCAGCAGGTCGGGCCGTCCCACCCGCCGGGTGAATCCGGCGGCCCGCACCGCCGCCTCCAGGAGGTGGCGGTCGACGGTCCAGGTGTGCACGGGGTTGCGCTGCGGCCGGCAGCGCACCCGCTCCCAGTCGGGGAGCAGCCGTGCGATCAGTCCCTCGGCCTCCAGCGCCTCCCACACCGGTACCGCCGACTCGCCCGCCCCGAGCAGCGTCACCAGTTCCTCGCGGGCCTCGGCGGGCCACGGCACCGGCAGGTGCGGCGTCACCCTGGCGAGTTGCCGTACGGCGTGGATGCTGACCGGCAGACCGGCCTGCGCGGCAGCGGCGGCGGCCCGCAGCGGAAGGACCGCGTCCCGTTCCGGGCGCGCGGTGCGCGCCAGGACCGCCTCGCCGTCCTGCTCGACGACGCCGTCGGCGAGCGGCGTGCGCTCCGGGCCCGCGGGCCGCCCGCCCAGCAGGGCCTTGAGCCGTGGCCGCACGGACCGGGCCCGCACCACCCGTTCCACTTCGCGCCAGGTCACGTCACCGGCGTAGGAGAGGGTGCGGGCCGCCTCGTACACCTTGCGCAGCAGCACGTCCGCGTCGAGGACGCCGAGCGCCGCCGCGACCTGGTCCTGTTCCTGGAGGGCGAGCCGGTCGGTGGCCCGGCCGGTGGCGAGGTGGAGGGCATCGCGTACGTCGAGCAGGGTGCGGCGGGCCTCGGCGAGGCCCTCGCGGGGGGCGTCGGCGATCCAGGAGGCGGCGACGGCGCGCAGCGCGGTGGCGTCGCGCAGACCGCCGCGCGCCTCTTTCAGGTCGGGTTCCAGGAGGTACTGCAACTCGCCCGCGCGCTCCGCCCGTTCGAGGCAGAGTGCGTGGAGTGCGGGGAGGCGTTTGACCGCCTGGTTGCGCCAGTCGGCGAGGATCGTGGTGCGCAGTGCGGCGGTGAGGCCGAGGTCCCCGGCGATGTGCCGGGCGTCCAGGAGGCCGAGGTGGGCCTTGAGGTCCTCCCCGGCGACCTTGCGGGCCTCGGCGGGAGTGCGCACGGAGTGGTCGAGGGCGAGGCCGAGGTCCCAGACCGGGTACCAGACGCGGTCGGCGAGGGCGGAGATCGCCCTGGGGTCGGATCCGTCGTGCAGCAGGAGCAGGTCGAGGTCGCTGCGCGGGGAGAGTTCACCGCGCCCGTAGCCGCCGACGGCGACCAGTGCCGCGTTCCGTACGCCGGCCTGTGCGGCGGCGGCGTCGAACAGTTCTGCGACCCAGGTGTCGGTGAGCTTCGCGAGGCCGGAGCGGCGCGGCGGCCCGGACCGCGACTCCTGGGTCAGGAGTCGCAGCCGGGCCGCCGCGTAGCCGCCGGGTCGCGCGCCGGACTGTTCTTCGGTCTCTTCCACACGCGTCACCCAGCAGCTCCCTTGCCGTTCAGCAGAACGTCCCGCGGTTCGTCCGGTTCGCTACAGCGCGTCCGGTCCGCGCTCGCCGGTCCGTACCCGGACCGCCGTCTCGACGGGCACGCTCCACACCTTGCCGTCGCCGATCTTGCCGGTGCGGGCGGCCTTCACGACCACCTCGATCAGCTGCTCGGCGTCGTCGTCCTCGACGAGCACCTCGATGCGGATCTTCGGCACGAGGTCCACGGTGTACTCGGCGCCCCGGTAGACCTCGGTGTGGCCGCGCTGGCGCCCGTACCCGCTGGCCTCGGTGACGGTCAGCCCGTGGACCCCGAAGGCCTGCAGGGCCTCCTTGATCTCGTCGAGCCGGTGCGGCTTGACGACCGCAGTGATCAGCTTCATGCGTCCACCTTCTTGCTCGCTTCGACAGGGGGTCCGGGCACGGGGGTACGGGGGGCGGTGCCGCCGCCCGCGCCGGTGAAGTCGTACGCCGTCTCGGCGTGTTCGGTCCGGTCGATGCCGGAGACCTCGACGTCCTCGTCCACCCGCATGCCCATCGTCCTGTCGAGGACGAAGGCGAGGAGGGCGGAGACGGCCAGGGAGTAGGCGAGGACGGCGAAGACGCCGATCGCCTGCTTGCCGAGCTGTTCGAGGCCGCCGCCGTAGAAGAGGCCCTTGGCGTCGGACTGTACGCCGCCGGTGGCGAAGAACCCGACGAGCAGCGAGCCGATCACGCCGCCGACCAGGTGGACGCCGATGACGTCCAGGGAGTCGTCGTACCCCAGCTTGAACTTGAGCCCCACGGCCATCGCGCACACCACACCGGCGATGGCGCCGACGGCGATCGCGCCGAGCGGCGAGACCGACCCGCCGGCCGGGGTGATCGCGACGAGACCGGCGACCGCGCCCGAGGCGGCGCCCAGCGTGGTGAACGCGCCGTGCCGGATCTTCTCGTACGCCAGCCAGGCCAGCATCGCCGCGGCGGTCGCGACCTGGGTGTTGACGAACATGACCGCGCCCACGCCGTCGTCGTTGCCCAGCCAGGAACCGGCGTTGAAGCCGAACCAGCCGAACCACAGCAGTCCCGCGCCGAGCATCACCAGCGGCAGGCTGTGCGGGCGCATCGGGTCCTTCTTGAAGCCGATCCGCTTGCCGATCACGAGGATCACGCCGAGGGCCGCCGCACCGGCGTTGATGTGGACGGCGGTGCCGCCCGCGAAGTCGATGACGCCCATCTCGAACAGCCAGCCGCCCGCGCCCCACACCCAGTGCGCGACGGGGAAGTAGACCACGACCGCCCACAGCGTGATGAACAGCGCCCAGGCGGTGAACTTCACGCGGTCCGCGAGCGCACCACTGATCAGGGCCGGGGTGAGGACCGCGAACATGAGCTGGAAGACGGCGAACACGTAGACGGGGATGGTGTAGCCGTCCCAGAGTTCGGTGACGCCGATGCCGCTCAGCCCGACGAAGTCGGCGTTCCAGCCGATGACCGAGCCGATGTCGTCACCGAAGGCGAGGCTGAAGCCGAAGAGCACCCACAGGATCGTGACGATCCCCAGGCTGATGAAGCTCATCATCAGCATGTTCAGGGTGGACTTGACGCGGACCATGCCTCCGTAGAAGAAGGCGAGGGCGGGCGTCATCAGCATCACCATGGCGGAGCAGATGAGCATGAAACCGGTGTTGGCGGCGGAGAGCGTCGGGGCCTCCGCGGCGAGCGTCACCGGCAGCCCGGGATCCGTCCAGGAAGTCATCGCGTCTGTCGTGATGCCTGGGGGCATCGGCGTCTCCTCGTCCTCGGTGCGGCCAGTGCGGGGTGGCTGGTTATGGACCCCGAGAGTGGCGGAGCGCCGTTTCGGAAGATGCCCCTCCGTGTTTCGCCGCAGTGACGATGGCGTCGTGCGTGTTACGCGGGAATGAACACGCCGATCATGTCCGGCGTACGGGGAGCGGACAGGGGCCGGCCGCGGCAGCTACCCGGATGACCAGGCGCGGGGGAGCCGAGTCGGGGTTCACGGGGTCGCTGTCGCGGCCGGGTTCGGGGGGCCTTACACCGCCTCTGCGGCTTCGGGCAGTTTCGCTCCCAACTGGTCGGTCAGGTCGTGCACTTCGGCCACGTCGCCGAATTCCCGTACCGCGCCTTCGACGGTCTTGCGCAGCCGGTTGTTGACCCGCTCGGAGCGGACCTTCTCCGCGACGCCGAGGGCCCGCTGCGAGTAGGCGACGGCCTGCTCGGGCTCCCTCTTCAGAAGGTGCACGGTGGCCATGCCGATGAGGTTGAGCGCGTACGACCGCTGGTGCTCGTCGTCCTTCCCGAAGAGGTCCACGGCGCGTTCCATGACGGGTTCGGCGAGTGAGGCGTAGGTGGGGCTGCGCCCGGCCACGTAGGCGAGGTCGCGGTACGAGTGGGAGTTCTCGCCGTTGAGTTCGGCCTCGGAGAAGAAGCGGATCCAGTCGGGGTCCTGCTCGTCGTCGAGGCCCGCGTCGACGAAGGTGTCCTCGGCCATCCGCACGGCCCGCTTGCACTTGCTGGGCTGGCCCATGTTGGCGTACGCGCGTGCCTCCATCGCGTACAGCATGGCCTGGGTGCGCGCGGTGGCGCAGTCGCGGCTGCCGTACTGGGCGAGGTGGACCAGTTCCAGGGCGTCGTCGGGCCGTCCGAGGTGGATCATCTGGCGGCTCATGCTGGAGAGGATGTACGAGCCGAGCGGCTTGTCCCCGGCCTCCTTGGCCGCGTGCAGCGCGAGGACGAAGTACTTCTGGGCGGTGGGCTGGAGGCCGATGTCGTAGCTCATCCAGCCGGCCAGTTCGGAGAGTTCGGCGGCACACCGGAACAACCGCTTGGAGGTGGCGTAGGGCTGGGGCTCCTGGAGGAGGTCGGTGACCTCGTGCAGCTGGCCGACGACGGCCTTGCGGCGCAGCCCGCCGCCGCACTGGGCGTCCCACCGGCGGAACATGACGGTGGTCGATTCGAGGAGTTGCAGTTCCGGCTCGGACAGCCGGGACGGGCGGCGGGCGGCGGCGGCCGACTCCTGCGGCGCGGGATCGCCGGCGGGGGCGGGAACCAGCCACCGCTGCATGGGCTCGATGAGGGTGGGCCCGGCGGACAGCATGAGCGAGGAGCCGAGGAAGCCGCGGCGGGCCAGCATCAGGTCGCTGCGGGAGAACTCGCTCAGCAGCGACACGGTCTGCGGTCCGGCCCAGGGAAGGTCCACCCCGGACACCGAGGGCGAGCGGTGCGCCGCGCGCAGACCGAGGTCCTCGATGGCGACGACCGCCCCGAAGCGCTCGGAGAACAGCTCGGACAGGATGCGCGGGATGGGTTCGCGCGGGTTCTCGCCGTCCAGCCAGCGGCGCACCCGGGAGGTGTCGGTGCTGATGTGGTGGGCGCCCATCTGCCGCGCCCGGCGGTTCACCTGGCGGGCCAGTTCGCCCTTGGACCAGCCGCTGCGCGCGAACCACGAACCGAGCTGCTCGTTCGGGCGCTTGCCGGCGTGACCGCCGCTCCCGTCGCTGCCGCCCACGTCGAACGCCCCCATTCCGTCGCCCGGAGCGGGCCGCACACCGCGCTCCGGAAATCCTGTGCTCACGCACGTCCTCCGCATGAACCCCTTACAGGATGCCGCCGGTAGGGGCCTCCTGTCCGCAGGACGCACCCCCTCGAACAGGAATCCGGCTTGCCCCCGGCATACCCACGAACGTGCGCACTCCCGGAGTTCATGCACCGAAAGTAGCCCCACGATCACCCGTCCGGCGAGGGCACTTACAGAAACGCCACCATTCGCCACCCCTCCGAGTGAACTCCCCTGCGAGCAGAAGCGATTCACTTGACACAGGACGGTCAGGAATCGGCGTAACGACGCACGCCGGAGCGTGTGCCGCGTCGCGCACCACCCCCGGCGTCCCGATACGCCGCCGGAGCCGGACCGACGGCAGCACCTCGCTGACGCAGCGTCACGGGAGCGCTCCGTGTCGTAACCACCGGCGAGTTCGACCCGTTGGAGGGGGCATGGGCTTCACGATCGGCGGCATCCGGGACATGCGCTCCGGCACGCGGCGCCGCAGCCGTACGTCAGAGGGCACAGCGGTGGCGGAGTACACCGGGCTGTGGGGCTGGGACGTGGTCCCGGGCGCGAGGGCGGCCGAGGGAGTCTGCTCCTGCGGCGGCCCGGCCTGCGAGGCCCCCGGCGCGCACCCCTTCGACTTCGCGCGGGTGGTCCCGGCCGGGGCGACCCTGGACGAGGTCGCCGCCGCCTGGGGCCGGTTCCCCGGGGCGGCCGTACTGCTGCCGGTGGGCAGGTCCTTCGACGTGCTGGATGTGACGGAGACGGCCGGCCGGCAGGCGCTGGTCCGGCTGGAGCGGATGGGCATCCCGCTGGGCCCGGTGACCGTGACGCCGGACGGCCGCGCGCACTTCTTCGTCGCGCCCGGCGCCTCGGCCGCCCTGCCGGAGCTGCTCTACCGGATGGGCTGGGACGACGCGGACCTCGACCTGCGCTGCCTGGGCCCGGGGGCGTACGTCACCGCTCCCCCGTCGGACCACGCGGGCCTGGGCCAGGTGCGCTGGCTGCGCCCGCCGTCGCTCGACACGGCGCGAAAGCCCCCGCAGGCGCGGCTGCTGCTGGGCACCCTGGCGTACATCTGCCACCGCCACCCGGCCTGACGCCCGTACGTACGAGGGAGGCACCGCGGGACGTCCCGCGGTGCCTCCCTCGTACGTGCGCGTCCGGAACTCAGTCCCCGATCAGCGCGTCCACGAACGCCTCCGGCTCGAACGGAGCCAGGTCGTCCGCGCCCTCGCCGAGGCCCACCAGCTTGACCGGTACGCCCAGTTCGCGCTGGACGGCGATGACGATGCCGCCCTTGGCGGTGCCGTCGAGCTTGGTCAGCACGATGCCGGTGATGTCGACGACCTCCGCGAACACCCGGGCCTGGACCAGGCCGTTCTGCCCGGTGGTGGCGTCCAGGACGAGCAGTACCTCGTCCAGCGGGCCGTGCTTCTCCACGACGCGCTTGACCTTGCCGAGCTCGTCCATGAGCCCGGTCTTGGTGTGCAGGCGGCCCGCGGTGTCGATGAGGACGACGTCGGCGTTCTCGGCGATGCCCTCCTTGACGGCGTCGAAGGCGATCGACGCGGGGTCGCCGCCCTCGGGACCCCGTACCGTCCGGGCGCCCACCCGCTCGCCCCAGGTCTGGAGCTGGTCCGCGGCGGCGGCGCGGAAGGTGTCGGCCGCGCCGAGCACCACGGAGCGGCCGTCGGCGACCAGGACGCGGGCGAGCTTGCCGGTGGTGGTGGTCTTGCCGGTGCCGTTGACGCCGACCACCATGACGACGCCCGGGGTGTCGACGCCGCTCTCGGTCTTCACGGCGCGGTCGACGTCGGTGCCGATGAGGGCGAGCAGTTCCTCGCGGAGGAGGGTGCGCAGTTCGTCGGGGGTACGGGTGCCGAGCACGCGGACGCGTTCGCGCAGCGCCTCGACGAGTTCCTGGGTGGGGGCGACGCCGACGTCGGCGGTGAGGAGGGTTTCCTCGATCTCCTCCCAGGTGTCCTCGTCCAGGTTGTCGCGCGAGAGCAGCGTGAGCAGGCCCTTGCCGAGCGAGTTCTGGGAGCGGGCGAGCCGGGCGCGCAGGCGCACCAGACGGCCGGCGGTGGGTTCGGGGACGTCGAGTGCGGGAGCCCCGACGACGGGCTCCTCGACGACGACGGGAGCCTCGGGGGCGCCCGGGAGGTCGACCTCCTCGATGGTGCGGCGCGCTTCGTCCTTCGGCGGAGCGGCGTCGTCGCCGACCTGAGGCTCGGCGGGCGGGGCAGTGATGGTCGGCGTGCTCGACGGCGCCGAGGGAGGCAGCTGCTTCTTCTTGCGGCTGCCGACCACGAGCGCGCTGATCGCGCCGACCGCGACCAGGGCGATGACTACAGCGAGGATGAGGATGTCCATAACCTCATCAGTATCGGCCACGGTGCGCCCGCGGGCCCTTCTTGGGGCTTCCTCCAAGAGACATACCCTCACGCAGCGGTGCACTCGGGTCAAAGTACGATGGTCGCATCGCAGTCCACGCGCGTAGAGTCCTGACCGATCACTCGTCACTCCCCCACCGGGCCGCAACGTCGCGCTCCGAGCGAGAGGCATGGAACCCCCACCCATGAGCACCACCGCCGAACCCGCAGCCACCCAACCCGCAGCCGAGGGCGCGGTGGAGACCCGGGGCCTCGAACCCGTTCCCGACAGCGAACGCAACGGGCACGTCGGGCAGCTGTTCCCCACGTGGGTGGCTGCCAACATCAGCGTGCTGCTGCTCACCATGGGCGCCGGGCTGGTCGTCTTCAACGGGCTGAACTTCTGGCAGGCGCTCATCGCGGCCGTCGTCGCCCCGGCCGTCTCGTACGGCCTGGTGGGTCTGATCTCGATCGCGGGCAAGCGCGGCGGCTCTCCCGGCATGGCGCTCTCGCGCGCGGTCTTCGGCCAGCGCGGCAACCTCTTCCCCGGCTCGCTGATCTGGGTGGCCCGCTGGGGCTGGGAGACGATCAACGCGGTCACCGGCGCCTACGCGGTGCTCACCGTGCTGGACCTGCTCTTCGACGTGCAGAGCAGCACCCCGCTCGTCATCGTCACCCTGCTGCTCTTCGTGGCGTGCACGTTCGTCGTCTCGGGCCTGGGCATCACGGCGCTCCAGGTCTGCCAGAAGTGGTCGACGTACCTCTTCGGCGTGTTCAGCGTGCTGGTCCTGATCTACCTCATCGCCAACACCGACTGGGCGTCCGTGTTCGCCAAGCCGGCCGGTTCGACGGCGATGCTGATCGCGGGCATCGGCACCATCGCGGCGGGCGGCATCAGCTGGGTCCCCACCGGCCCGGACTTCACCCGCTACCTGCCGCGCACCGCCAACGCGAAGCGGATGGTCACGGCGTCGATCGGCGGCGCGGGGATCGTCATCGTCCCGATGGTTCTGATGGGCGCGGTCATGGCCGTCTCCACCCCGGACCTGGCCAAGGCGCAGGACCCGGTGTCCTTCATCGGTGAGCTGCTGCCGACCTGGATCTCGGTCCCGTACCTGGTCATCGCACTGGTGGGCATGCTGCTCATCAACTCGATGTCGATGTACTCGGCCGGTTTCACCGCACAGACCCTCGGCATCAACGTCCCGCGCGCCTGGGCCGTCAGTGTGAACGCGATCATCAGCCTCGTCTTCGGCTTCCTGCTGATGGTGGTGGCGACCAGCTTCATGGGCTCGTTCATCTCCTTCCTGACGCTGCTCGCGGTCGCGTTCTCGGCGTGGATCGGCGTCTTCGGCATCGACATGCTCAAGCGCCGCGACTACGACGGCGAGGCGCTGATGGACACCACGCGCACCAGCGCCTACTGGTACAGCGGCGGCTTCGCCTGGTCCGCGATGATCGCGTGGGCCGTCGCCCTGGTGATCGGCCTGCTCTTCACCAAGGTCGAGTGGTTCACCGGCCCGCTGGCCACCACCTGGCTGGGCGAGAACGGCCTCGGCTGGGTCGTCACCACCGTCGTGGCGGGCGTCCTGTACGCGGTCCTGCCGCGGGCGCAGGCGCCGCAGGCCCGCGAGACCCGCGGGGCCGACACCCTGTCCATCTGACGCGACGTCAGCTAACGTCCCCCTCCGCCGGTCACACACCCGGCGGAGGGGGACGTTTCGCCATGACCTACTCGGTGGTCCGTTTCAACCTGGCCGATCCCGACGCCACGCGCACCTCCGCGCGGGCGCGCTACGCCGCCGCCCTGGAGATGGCCCGCTACGCCGACGAGCACGGCGTCGACACGCTCCAGACCGAGGAGCACCACGGCGCCGCCAACGGCTGGCTGCCCTCCCCCTTCACCTTCGCGGGCGCGGCCCTCGGTGCGACGCGGCGCCTCACCGTGATGATCTCCGCGGTCATCGGCCCGCTGTACGACCCGCTGCGCCTGGCCGAGGACATCGCCGTGCTCGACCTCTTGAGCGGCGGCCGGCTGGTCACCGTCGCGGGCATCGGCTACCGCCCTGAGGAGTACGAACAGTTCGGCGCCGACTGGGGCAGGCGCGGCAAGCTCCAGGACGAGCTGCTGGAGACGCTGCTCACGGCCTGGTCGGGCGAGCCCTTCGCGTTCCGCGGCCGTACCGTGCACGTCACCCCGCGCCCGTACACCCGGCCGCATCCGACGCTGCTGGTCGGCGGCAGCTCGAAGGCGGCGGCCCGGCGCGCGGCCCGGCTGGGGCTGCCGTTCTTCCCGAGCGCGCACCTGCCGGAGCTGGCGGCGTACTACGAGGAGCAGTGCGCGGCGCACGGCACGAGCGGCTTCTGCATGATGCCGGCCGCCAGGACTCCGCTGCTGCACGTCAGCGAGGATCCGGAGCGCGCCTGGGCGACGTACGGGAAGCACTTCCTGCACGAGGCGCGGACGTACGCCTCCTGGCAGTCGAAGGACATCAGCTCGGCGGTGCGTTCCACCGCGCACACCGTCGAGGACCTGCGGGCCGAGGGCGTCTACCGGATCCTCACCCCGGAACAGTGCGTGCGCCTGGCGGGGGAGAGTCTCGTCCTGCACCCGCTGTGCGGCGGCATGCCGGTGGCGGAGGGGCACGAGAGTCTGCGTCTGTTCGCGCAGAGGGTGCTGCCCCGGCTCGCGGAGCGGACCGGGGCAGCGGGTGGGACGGGTGACGCGCCGGAGGCGGGCGGCGCACCGGAGACGGGCGGCGCCTAACCCATCTCCTCCAGCCTCTTGCCCTTGGTCTCCTTCACGAACTTGAGCACGAAGGGGATCGAGAGGGCCGCGAAGAACGTGTAGATGACGTACGTCCCGGAGAGGTTCCAGCTCGCCAGGGAGGGGAAGGTCGCGGTGATCGTCCAGTTGGCGATCCACTGGGCGGCGGCGGCCACGCCGAGGGCGGCGGCGCGCAGCCGGTTCGGGAACATCTCGCCGAGGAAGACCCAGACCACGACACCCCACGACAGGGCGAAGAAGAGCACGAAGACGTGGGCGGCGATCAGGGCGACCATGCCCTGGGTGTCCGGGAGCTTGCCGTTCACCATGTCGGCGGAGAAGGCCCAGGCCTCGCAGGCGAGGGCGAGGGTCATGCCCGCCGAGCCGATCAGGGCCAGCGGCTTGCGGCCGATCCGGTCGACGAAGATCATCGCGATCACGGTGCCGATGATGTTGATGATCGACGTGGTGAAGGAGTAGAAGAACGAGTCGCTCGGGTCGATGCCCACGGACTGCCACAGCGTCGCCGAGTAGTAGAAGGCGACGTTGATGCCGACGAGCTGCTGGAAGACGGAGAGGCCGATGCCGACCCAGACGATCGGCAGGAAGCCGAACCTGCTGCCGAGCAGGTCCTTGAAGGTCGACTTGTGGTCGCTGCGCAGGCCGTCCTGGATCTCGGCGACCCGGGCGTCGAGGTCGATGTGCTCGCCCTCGACCTCGGCCAGGATCTTCTTGGCCTTCTCGGTCTTGCCGACGGAGACCAGGAAACGCGGGGATTCGGGGATGACGAAGGAGAGCAGCCCGTAGATCACCGCGGGCACGACCATCACGCCGAGCATGACCTGCCAGGCCTCCAGGCCGGCGAAGACCTTGTGGCGGTCGTCGCCGCCCGCCCAGTTGAGGATGCCCCAGTTGACGAGCTGGGAGATCGCGATGCCGAGGACGATCGCGCCCTGCTGGAAGGAGCCCAGCCGTCCGCGGTAGGCCGGAGGGGCGACCTCCGCGATGTAGGCCGGGCCGATCACGGAGGCCATGCCGATGGCGATACCGCCGAGGAAGCGCCACATGGTGAGGTCCCACAGCGCGAACGGCAGTGCGGAACCGACCGCGCTGACGGTGAACAGCACGGCGGCGATCTGCATGACGCGGATACGGCCGATGCGGTCCGCGATGCGGCCCGCGGTGGCGGCGCCGACCGCGCAGCCGATCAGGGCGACGGCGATGACCTGTCCGAGCGTGCCGGCGCCGATGTCCCACTTGTCACCGATGGCCTGGGTGGCTCCGTTGATCACCGAGCTGTCGTAGCCGAAGAGGAAACCGCCCATCGCGGCCGCGGCGGTGATGAAGACGACATGGCCGAGATGTTCCGGGGCGGCTTGCTTGCCTCCGGGCGACGACGACGGCGTCTGCGCTGTGCTGGTCACGTGAACTCCTGGGCCCGGCCGCGTCGCCGGGCATGTCCGTGGGGGGCAGGCACTTCAGGTGGCTTCCAGTGGGGCACGGGTCCGTACCGTTCACCACTCGACACCTTCAGCACCATTGACGCTACTTGAAGCCAAAAGGAACGGGAGCGATCGTAATCCTTCAACTTTTGAAGCTAGCGGCGGGGCTCCCCGCACGGCCTGCGACAGTCAGCGCAGGCGCTGGCTGATCACCTTGGAGACCCCGTCGCCCTGCATGGACACGCCGTACAGGGCGTCCGCCACTTCCATCGTGCGTTTCTGGTGAGTGATCACGATCAACTGGGAGCTCTCCTGGAGCTCCTTCATGATCCGAATCAACCGCTGGAGGTTGGTGTCGTCCAGCGCGGCCTCCACCTCGTCCATCACGTAGAACGGGCTGGGCCGGGCCTTGAAGATCGACACCAGCAGCGCCACGGCGGTCAGAGAGCGCTCGCCGCCGGACAGCAGCGACAGCCGCTTGACCTTCTTGCCCGGCGGACGCGCCTCCACATCGACCCCGGTCGCCAGCATGTTGTCCGGGTCGGTCAGGATCAGCCGCCCCTCCCCACCGGGGAAGAGCCGCGAGAAGACGCCCTCGAACTCACGCGCCGTGTCCCGGTACGCCTCGGTGAACACCTGCTCCACACGCTGGTCGACCTCCTTGATCACCTGTAGCAGGTCGGTGCGGGTCCGCTTGAGGTCCGCCAGCTGCTCGGAGAGGAACTGGTGCCGCTCCTCCAGCGCCGCGAACTCCTCAAGCGCCAGCGGATTCACCTTTCCGAGCTGCTGATACGCCCGTTCGGCCGCCTTGAGCCGCTTCTCCTGCTCGGCACGGACGAAGGGGCGGGGACGGTTGCGCGGATCGCCGGGATCCTCCGGCAGAGCCTCCCCGTCGACGGCCGGCGACGCGGGCACGGGCTGCTCGGGCCCGTACTCCGCCACCAGCGCCGACGGTTCCACGCCCAGCTCCTCCAGTGCCCTGGTCTCCAGCTGCTCGATGCGCAGCCGCTTCTCCGCTCCTAGTACCTCGCCGCGGTGAACCGAATCGGTCAGCTTGTCGAGTTCTTCCTTGAGTTCCCGGCCGAGGGACCGTTCGGTGACCAGTTCGTGCTCCTGCTCGGCCTTGGCGGCCTCCGCCGCCGCACGCTCCCGGTCGGCCCGGACGAGAGAGACCTCGGCGTGCGCGAGCAGCTGCCGGGCGCCCGCCGCGACCGCTGCCGCCACCTCCGCCTCGTACCGCAGCCTGGCCCGCCGCTGCTCGGCCCTGGCCCGTACCTCCCGCTCGGCACGTGCGGCCCGGTCGAGCGCGTCGGCCCGCCCCGCGAGCGCCCGCACCCGCTCCTCGTGGGTACGGACCTGGAGCCGCGCCTCCATCTCGGTCTGCCGCGCGTTCGCCCCGTCCGCCGCCAGCCGGTCCCTGACGGAGGCGTCGGGCTCCTCCGCCACCGGCGCCTCCTCCGCGACCGCGAGCCGTTCCGCCAGCTCCTCGGCCTCCTCGGTGGCACGATCCAGTGCCTCCTGCGCCCTGGCCGCGGCGGCGGCCGACCGCTCCGCCTCCTCCGCCGCCCCGCGTGCCTGCCCGGCCAGCCGTCCGAGCTGCTGCGCGACCGCGGACCGCTCCCGGTCCCCGGCCCGCCGCGTCTCCCCCAGCTCCTCGACCAGCGCGGCGCACCGGTCCCGCCGCTCCCCGGCCTCCGCCTGCCGCCGGGCCAGCTCCTCGCACCGAACGGACAGCTCCGCGAGCTGCGCGTCCGCCTCGTCCACCGACGCCTGCACCTCCAGCAGGCTCGGCGCCCCCGCCGAACCGCCCTGTGCGAAGTGGGCCCCGAGCACGTCGCCCTCGGCGGTGACCGCCGTCAGTTCGGGACGCGCGTGGACGAGGTCCTCGGCGTCCTCCAGCGTGCTCACGACCACCACGCCGTGCAGCAGCCGCCGCACCGCGGGCATCAGCTCCTGCGGCCCACGTACGAAGTGCACCGCGTACGGCGCGGCGGCGTTCGGCGCGGCGGCACCGGGCTCCACGGGGTCCGGCCGCGTGGGATCCGCCTGCACGGGATCCGCCTGCGTGGGGTCCGGACGCACGGGGTCCGGACGCACGGGATCCGCCTGCGTGGGGTCCGCCTGCGTGGGGTCCGCCTGCGTGGGGTCCGGCCGCGCAGGGTCCGGCCGCACGGGTTCCGGCCGCGTGGCGGGGGCTCCGGTCTCCCCTGCCAGCAGCAGTGCGGCCCGCCCCGCGTCCTGCTTGCGCAGCAGCCGGATCGCCTCGGCGGCCGCCGCGGGGTTCGCCACCGCGACCGCGTCGGCCGCCGCTCCCAGCGCCGCCGCCACCGCCACCTCGTACCCCGGCGCGACCGTCAACAGCTGCGCCGCGGGCCCGAGCAGCCCGGTAGGCCGGTCCGCCCCCAGCAGCGCACCGGTTCCGTCCTTGCGCCGCAGCCCGAGCGCCAGGGCTTCGCGGCGCGCCGCCGTCGCGGCCCGCCGACGCTCGACGGCCGTCAGTTCCTCCCGTGCACCACCCCACTCGTTCTCCGCCGCCGCCAGTTCCCGCCTGGCTTCGTCGTGCCGTACGGACAGCTCTTCGCCGCCCGCGTCGAGCCCGTCGACCTCGGCCCTGAGCTGCTCGTACTCCTCCTGGGCGGTGACGGCGCGGTCCTGCGCCGCGTCCCGTGCCTCGGCCAGCCGCTCGATCTCCGCCCGCGCCGAACCCGCCCTGCCGCGGGCGGCGTTGACCTGGCCGTTGAGCCGCGCCAGACCCTCGCGGCGGTCGGCGACGGCCCGCGCCAGGTCCTTGAGCCTGCGCTCCTCGGCGGCCAAATCGCGCTCCAGCTCGGCGCGGTGCTCGACGGTGTTCTCCAGTGCGTGCCGCGCGGCCTCCAGGGCGGCTTCGAGTTCGGCCTCCTGCTCACGGATCCGGGCCGCCTCCCGCTCCATGTCCTCCGGCTCGCGCCCCCGCCGCTCCTCCTGCGGGGCCGCGTTCGCGCTGGTCACGCGTGCCTCGGCGAGGGAGATCGTGCCGCGCACGCGCTCGGCGAACTGCGACAGCCCGTACCAGGACTGCTGTGCCCTGCCGAGGCGCGGCGCGAGTCGCCGCACCTCGGCCTCCAGCTCCGCCTCGCGCTGCTGCGCGGCCTTGAGCCGGCTCTCGGCGCGTTCCTTGCGCTGCTTCAATGCGGCCTCGTCCGCGATCTCCGCGCCCAGTGCCCGCTGGAGCGCGACGAGGTCGTCGGCGAGCAGCCGCAGCCGTACGTCGCGCAGATCGGCCTGGATGACGGCGGCCCGTCGCGCCACGGCTGCCTGCCGTCCCAACGGCTTGAGCTGGCGGCGGAGTTCGCCGGTGAGGTCCTCCACGCGCGCCAGGTTCGCCTTCATCGCCTCCAGCTTCCGCAGCGCCTTCTCCTTGCGCTTGCGGTGCTTGAGGACACCCGCCGCCTCCTCGATGAAGGCGCGGCGGCCCATCGGATCGGCGTGCAGGACGGAATCGAGCTGGCCCTGCCCGACGATGACGTGCATCTCCCGGCCGATGCCGGAGTCGGAGAGCAGCTCCTGGATGTCCAGCAGTCGGCAGGTGTCGCCGTTGATCTGGTACTCGCTGCCGCCGTTGCGGAACATGATCCGCGTGAGGGTGACTTCGGCGTACTCGATGGGCAGCGCACCGTCGGAGTTGTCGATCGTGAGCGAGACCTCGGCCCGGCCGAGCGGGGGCCGCCCCGTCGTGCCGGCGAAGATGACGTCCTCCATCTTGCCGCCGCGCAACGACTTGGCGCCCTGCTCCCCCATGACCCAGGAGAGCGCGTCCACCACATTGGACTTGCCGGACCCGTTGGGCCCCACGACGCAGGTGATACCGGGTTCGAAGCGGAGCGTCGTGGCGGAGGCGAACGACTTGAAACCTCGGAGGGTCATGGCCTTGAGATGCACGCAGCCCGACTCTACCGGGCCGTCGCGGTTTCACCGATGAACGTGCAGGGCACATCAGACGTTAAGAAAACGCCGGACGCAGGCCGGACGGTCGATGTCCGAGGAAAGGAAAAAGGGACGCCGAAACGTCCCTTGGAGATGCTGCGGCAGTGAGGCGCCGACGGTGGTGTCCGTACGGGAGTGCCGCAGAAGTGAGACCGGTACAGGAGGGGCCTGCAACGGAATCAGGTGAGTGCGGGCTCCGCACGGGGGACGTCGATGTCGAAGTCCTCGTCGAGCAGAGAAGAGTCTCCGCGGTGCTGAGCGGCGGCCGTGAGCGAGTCGTTCTCGTTCTGAATCCGGTTGAGCTCGGATTCGAGATCCTGAACGCGCTGCTGAAGCCGTCGCATCTCGGCGAGGAGTCGCGGGTCGGAGCCGCCGACGTAACCGAGAAGCGCCTTTGCCATGATGAGTGGTCCTCCACACTGAGTGACCGACCGAGAGCGGTGTGGGTCGTGAGGGAATCGCACCCGCGGTGCTTGGCAGTGTTGTTGTTCCACTGCGGTTCTTGCTGCCAAACAGCTAAGGTGCGCGGGGATTCCAGAGTCTCACCAAAAAGTTTGACGGTCAACACGATCACACGCCGTATCGCCGGGCGGCCCGGGGGCGTTCCGCCGTGCACTCACCGGCGTCGCTCGACCTGCGGGGCCCTGGGGGCGTAGAGATCATCCTCGTACGGGCAGCCTTCCATGGCAACCCGATTCTGGCAACCACCAGGGCGTTTCTCCTCGCGGGCGGTGACCGGGGCGCCGCGCGCAGTGACCGTTCGCGCCCTGCGGAGAGCAGGCCGGTGCACCCGTTCAGCGGATCGCGAAGCCCTTGTATCCCCCGCGCGGTGTGCCCCAGATCTCAGTGACACCGTCGACCCGGCCGGGAGTGTCGTCCGAGTGCAGCCACTCCAGCAGACGGTGGCAATTCTCACGCGAACCCTCCGCGACGACCTGCACCCGGCCGTCGTCGAGGTTGAGGGCGAAGCCGGAAAGGCCGCCGATCTCCAGCGCGTTTGCCCTGGTGAACCAGCGAAAGCCAACTCCTTGCACGCGGCCGCGTACCCAGGCGGTGAGCCGGGCGTCCGGCTGTGCGTCTCCGTTCATGACCGCACGCTAACCGGTCAATTGCTCACGAGGCACTTCGCCCCCACCCGTCATGCCGTACAGTCCCGACGCAATGAGGCTCATCCATTCGGGTGAACGCATTGACCGTCGAATTCCTGAGGAAGGCACAGCAGATGGGACGCCATCGACGCACCGCCGCCGGGCCCGCCACGGATGATCACGCTCCCGTCGAGGTCGGCGGGCACCGGGGCGACAGCCGCCGGCGGAAGCGCTCCGCCCCCGTGCGGAGCGGACTGCTCGGAGTCTCCGCAGCCGTGGCGTTCGGTGCCGTCGCCGTTGCGTCCGGGATCCTTCCCGGCGGTGACGCCCTGACCTTCGGCGGCGGCTCCGGCAGCTCCGGGGACCGGGCGTCCGCGGGCGGCACGGTGGACCTGAGAGCTCAGGGCGGCGCCGTCGAAACCCCGACGGAGCGCGCCTCCTCCCCCGCCGCCGCGCGCGGCGAGGAGCGGGCACAGGGGCCTGCGCCGACCCCCTCGCAGAGCACCGGCGAGCAGTCGTCCCCGGCAGCCGAGCCGACCGGAGCACCCGCCTCCGATTCGCAGAAGCACACGCGCGACGAAGCAACGAAGGAACCCACCACCGAGGCTCCCGCGACCACGACGCCCCCGACGAAGGCGGCCCCGAAGCCCCCGCGGACCACTGCGCCCGCCACCGAACGGGCCCCGGCCGCCACTCCGCCGCCGCGCAAGGCGCCCGCCTCGGCGAACGACGCCGCGGCCGCCGTGCTCTCCCTGGTGAACCAGGAGCGCGCGAAGGCCGGCTGCCGTCCGGTCCGCCCGGACACCGGTCTGGCGACGCTGGCCGCGAACTTCAGCCGGGACATGGCGGCGCGCGGCTTCTTCGCGCACACCGACCCGGACGGCGCGACCCCGTGGGACCGCGCCGCCAAGGCGGGCATCAAGGACCTGGGCGGTGAGAACATCGCCCGCGGCCAGGCGGACGCCCAGGCGGTGATGGACGCCTGGATGAACAGCGAGGGCCACCGCGCGAACATCCTGAACTGCGAGTACACGACTCTGGGCGTCGGCGTGCACATGGCCGAGGGCGGCCCGTGGTGGACGCAGAACTTCGGCTTCTGAGTCTGCGCGAGCGGGGCGTCCCCCTGTCCGGCCAGCCTTCGCGCGCAAAGGCGCCCCCGCAGGCCGTGCGCCCTCATGCGCCGCGTACGGCCCCGCAGCCGCTCAGGCGGTGACGGCCCTGGGCGGGCGCTGGCAGCGCGGGCAGAAAAAGCTGGAGCGGTTCATCCACGGGCGACGGCGCATGGCGGTGCCGCACCGGCGGCACGGCTCGTCCTCGCGTCCGTACGCGTCCAAGGACCGGTCGAAGTAGCCCGACTCCCCGTTCACGTTGACGTACAGGCTGTCGAAGCTGGTGCCTCCGACGGCGAGCGCCGCGTTCATCACGTCGCGCACGTGGCCCAGGAGTTCGGTGGAACGGGGCCGGGTCATGGTGGCGGTCGGGCGGTCGTAGTGCAGCCTGGAGCGCCACAGTGCCTCGTCCGCGTAGATGTTGCCGACTCCGCTGATCAGCGACTGGTCGAGCAGGGCCCGCTTGAGGGTGGTGCGCCGCAGCCGCAGCGCCGTGTGGAAGGCGGCGTCGTCGAATTCCTCGTCGAGCGGGTCGCGGGCGATGTGCGCGATGACGTCGGGAAGGCCGTCGGGGGCGGTGTCGTGCAACGAGAGCCCCCCGAAGGTGCGCTGGTCGACGAAGCGGAGCTCGGTGCCCAGCGCGTCGTCGAAGCGCAGCCTGACCCGCAGGTGCTTCTCGTCGGACGCCTCCTCGGGCTGCACGAGGAGCTGCCCGCTCATCCCGAGGTGTCCGAGCACGGCCAGCGGAGCGTCCTCGACGGGCAGCCACAGGTACTTGCCGCGTCGCCGGGCCGCCCCGATGCGGTGGCCGCGCAGCCGGGCGGCGAAGTCGGCGCCGCCGGCGAGGTGGCGGCGTACCGCACGGGGGTGCAGCACCTCGACCTCGGCGACGGTCCGCCCGGTGACCCAGCGTTCGAGTCCACGCCGGACGACTTCCACTTCGGGCAGCTCGGGCACAGGGCACTCCTCATGTGATGCGTGTGTCGCGTCGGGGGTACGCGTCCGGCCCCGGTGCCACCCCGCGAGGGGTGGCACCGGGGCCGGACGGTGTGCTGCGGGTCAGGCGACCGACGACCTGCTGTCGTCCGCCGACCCGGCGGCCGGAGCCACCGCGTCGGCGACCGTGGCCGCCGGTTCGGCAGCCGGGGCCGCCGGAGCGACGGCCGCGGTGGCGGAGACCGCCGGGTCAGCCGGCGTCGGGTTCTCGGCCTCGGCCTTCGCCGCCGCCTCGCGCTCCGCCGCAGCCGCGCTGATCGCACGCCATGCGGACTCCGCCGCCTGCTGTTCCGCTTCCTTCTTGCTGCGGCCGGTGCCGGTGCCGTACGAGACACCACCGACGCGGGCGGCAGCAGTGAAGACCTTTTCGTGGTCCGGGCCGGTCTCCGTGACCAGGTACTCGGGAACCCCGAGCCCCTCGGCCGCGGTGAGCTCCTGGAGACTGGTCTTCCAGTCCAGGCCGGCGCCGAGGCTGGACGACTTCTCGATCAGCGGATCGAAGAGCCGGTGCACCAGCTCGGAAGCCGCTTCCAGACCTTGGTCGAGATAGACCGCACCGATCACCGCTTCCAGGGTGTCGGCGAGGATGGATGCCTTGTCCCGGCCTCCCGTGCCCTCTTCGCCCCGGCCGAGCCGGATGAAGGAGCCGAGTTCGAGGCCGCGGCCCACCTCCGCGAGCGCACGAGAGTTGACCACCGCGGCCCGGAGCTTGGCCAACTGGCCTTCCGGGAGGTCGGGGTGGGTCCGGTACAGCGTGTCCGTGACCACCAGGCCGAGCACCGAATCCCCGAGGAATTCGAGCCGCTCGTTGGTGGGCAGACCGCCGTTCTCGTACGCGAACGAACGGTGCGTCAGCGCACGCACCAGAAGGGCGGACTCGAGGTGATACCCGAGCCGCCCTTCCAGAAGCGTGTGAGACGAGGCATTGTCCGTCTTGTATGACTCAGACATGGTGCCTCTCACCAGCCGCTCAGACCTCGAGGACCTGGCGCTTGTTGTACGTGCCGCAGCTCGGGCACGCAATGTGCTGGAGCTTCGGCTCCTGGCAGCGCTCGCACGACACCAGGGTGGGGACCGCAGCCTTCCACTGCGACCGGCGGTGGCGCGTGTTGCTGCGCGACATCTTCCGCTTCGGAACAGCCACGGCTACTTCTCCTGCTTCTCGTCGACGCCGGTACCGGCGTCGTGCACGTTGTCCTTCTCGTCGACCTGGCCGGTCTCGACGAGTCCCTGCAACGCCGCCCAACGGATGTCGACGGCGTCATGGTGGTGGTCGGGGTTCTCGTTCAGGCTGATCCCGCACTGCGAGCACATGCCTGCACAGTCCTCCCGGCACACCGGCTGCATCGGAAGTGCGAGCACTACCGCGTCACGCAGCACGGGTTCGAGGTCGAACAAGCCGTCCTCAAGGAAGAGCGTGTCCTCGTCGTCCTCGGCGTCGTCGCCCGGTTCCGCTTTCGCGCGGCCCCGGTCGTCGGCGTCAGGGTACGAGAACATCTCCTGGAAGTCCGCTGCAACCTTCAGCTGCACCGGCTCCAGACACCTTACGCACTCCCCCTCGGCCGCCGCACGGACGGTGCCTGTGACAAGCACCCCTTCCATGACGGATTCGAGGCGGAGCCTGATCTCCAAGGGCGCACCTTCCGGTACGCCGATGACCCCTTCGACACCGAAGTCCTTGGGGGCCTCCGCGGTGCGGGTCAGCCGCTGGAGCGCACCGGGACGCCGGCCCAGCTCGTGCGTGTCGAACACGAGGGGGTTGCGGTGGTCGAGGTGCGTACTCAGGGGATTTCCCGCCTTCGGATTGCTGTGGAGGGACTGCCCTGTGCGTGGCCGGACCGAGGGTCCATGGCGAATCGGGCAGCCGAAATCGCAGACGTGGTCCGCGACGAATGGCCAGGATACTGGACGCTTCGCCCAGGGCCCAATCCGGCCCCGGCGACCCGTCCGTCCGGAGCTAGCGGCCCTGCTCGTACTCGCGCAGCCGGTCGAGGTCGATCATGCTCGTGTCGAACATGCTCGTCTCGTCGAGCGCGCCCTGCTGGGGCGGGTGCCCCGGCTGCGCGGGCTGCTGCTGGTGCTGCTGTGCGGACTGGGCGGACTGCTGTCCGTACGGGTCGTAGCCCTGCTGCGGGTACGAGGCGGCGTACGGGTCCTGCTGGTAGCCGTACGGATCCTGCTGCTGGCCGTACGGGGCGGCGGCGTAGACGTCCTGGCCCTGCGGCTGCTGCGGGTACGAGGTGCCCGCGTACGGGTCGTACGGCTGCTGGGCCGGGATGCGGGGGTCGGCGGGCGACGGGTCCGGGACGGCGGCAGGCTGGGGCTCGGCGAGGTCGGCCAGGAAGTCGGCGTCGCTGCCGCGCAGACCGGAGCGTTCCAGGTCGTCCTGGGCGGCCATGTGGGCGCCGAGGTCGTCGGAGGCGACCCGGCCGTGCAGCTTCTGGCGGCCCTTGCCGACCGCGTCGAGGGTCTTGGCGAGGACGGCCTCGAAGGCGCCCAGCTTGGTGTCGACGTACTCGTCGGCGCGGTGCAGCAGGGTGGAGGGGTCCGGGCTGTAGTCCGGGGCGTCCTCGTCGGCGTACCCCTGCTCGTCGAGGCCGGGACCCCGGCCCAGCAGCTTCTCGCGCCCGCGGCCCACGGAGCCGATGGTCTTGGTGAGGACGACCTCGAAGTTGGCGAGCTTGGAGTCGACGTACTCGTCGGCCTCCGCGCGGATCTCCTCGGCGTCCCGCCGGGCCTCGGCGAGGATGCGGTCGGCCTCGGCCTGGGAGCGGCGGGCGACCTCGGTGTCGGAGATCAGGTCGCCGCGGTGCGCCTGGGCGGACTCGATGATCCGCTCCGCCTCCTGGCGGGCCTGCTCGACCAGCTGCTCGCGCCCGCCGATCAGCTCCTGCGCCTGGGCGAGGGAGTCGGGCAGGGCGCGGCGCACCTCTTCGAGCATGTCGAGCAGGTCGGCGCGGTTGACCACGCACGAGGCCGACATGGGCATGGATCGGGCGCTGCCGATCGCCTCGACGATCTCATCGAGCTTCTTCTGCACGTCCACCGTGTGCTCGCCACTCTCTCGGCCTGGTTTGGAGACGGACGGGACGACTGTACGGCCAGTCGGCTCCCGCCCGACACCTGCTGACGGGCCGTCAGCCGTCCTGGGTGGCGGACTTGTTCTCCGCGAGTCGCTCGGTGAGCGCCGTGTGGACGATCTCCGGCAGCAGGTGGGAGACGTCGCCGCCCCAGGCCGCGACCTCCTTGACCAGGCTGGAGGAGAGGAAGCTGTAGGTGGGGTTGGTCGGTATGAACAGGGTCTCGACGCCCGAGAGGCCGTTGTTCATCTGGGCCATCTGCAACTCGTAGTCGAAGTCGCTGACGGCGCGCAGGCCCTTGACGATCGCGGGGATGTCGCGGTCCTTGCAGAAGTCGACGAGGAGGCCGTGGTGGGACTCCACCACGATGTTCTCGTAGTCGGCGGTGACGTCCCGGATCAGCCCGATCCGCTCCTCGACGGAGAACAGGCCCTTCTTCGACTGGTTGATCATCACCGCGACGTGCACCACGTCGTAGAGCCTGGAGGCTCGGCCGATGATGTCCAGGTGGCCGTTGGTGATGGGGTCGAACGACCCCGGGCAGACTGCTCGGCGCATCTGTGGTCCCCGTCTCTGCGGTCCGGTCATCGTGCGTCTTCGCACGGTCGTGCGTCGTCGTGCGGTGACGCGGCGCGACCGTACCAAAGCGTCCCTTCGCCGTAGCGACGGGCCCTCAGCGGCTCGAAGCCCTCGGGCCACGCGAATTCTCCGCCCCGGGTGCTGCGTTCCACGGTGGCCAGCGCGTCCCGGGCGAGCCAGCCCTGGGCGCGGAGTGTGAGGAGAATCTCGCGGAGATCGTCGTCGGTGACCGCGTACGGCGGGTCCAGGAAGACGATGTCGTACGGGGTGGCGGGGGCTGCCGTCGTCACGACCTGCTCGGCCTTGCCGGCCCGCACCTCGGCACCGGGCAGCCCGAGGGTGCGCACGTTGTCCCGGATCGTCCGTACGGCCTTCTGGTCGGCCTCGACGAGCAGGGCGTGCGCACCGCCGCGGGACAGCGCTTCGAGGCCGACGGCCCCGGAGCCCGCGTACAGATCGGCGATCCGGAGCCCCTCCAGGGTGCCGAGCAGGGCCTCCCAGGTGGAAAAGAGGCCCTCGCGCGCCCGGTCGGAGGTCGGGCGGGTGCCGTTGCCCGGCGGGACTGTCAGGCGTCGTCCGCCGGCGGTGCCTGCGATCACGCGGGTCATGGATTCCTCTGTCGGGTCGGCGGTCGTGCGGTGCTCTGTCCTCCCACGATATGGCGTACGGGCCGGTCAGCCCTTGTCGAGGTACTGCTCGCGCTCCTTGTCGAGGAGTGCGTCGAGCGCGGTGCGCAGTTCCGGGAGCCCGTCCAGGCCCGGGTCGTCGGCGACGATCGCGACGGCCTCCTCGCGGGCGGCGGCGATCACTTCCTCGTCCTCGATGACGGCCAGCACCCGGAGCGAGGAGCGGACGCCGGACTGGGCCTGGCCGAGCACGTCGCCCTCGCGGCGCTGTTCGAGGTCGATGCGGGAGAGCTCGAAGCCGTCGAGCGTGGCGGCGACGGCGGCGAGCCGGGCGCGGGCGGGGCTCGCCTCGTGCATCTCGCTGACCAGCAGGCACAGTCCGGGGGCCGCACCGCGGCCGACCCGCCCGCGCAGCTGGTGCAGCTGGGAGACGCCGAACCGGTCCGCGTCCATGATCACCATTGCTGTGGCGTTGGGGACGTTGACGCCGACCTCGATGACGGTGGTCGCGACCAGCACGTCGACCTCACCGGCGGCGAAGCGACGCATCACGTCGTCCTTGTCGTCGGGCTGCATGCGCCCGTGCAGCACCTCGACGCGCAATCCGCTCAGCGGCCCGGCGCGGAGCTGGTCGGCGATCTCCAGCACGGCGAGCGGCGGACGCTTCTCCGGGTCCTCGGCGTCCTCGGCGGCCTTCTTCGTCTTCTTCTTCGGTTCGTCCTCGCCGTCGCCGATGCGCGGGCACACCACGTACGCCTGGTGCCCGTTCTCCACCTCCTCCCGCACCCGTTCCCAGGCGCGGGCCAGGAAGTGCGGTTTGTCCTTGGCGGGGACGACATGGGTGGCGATCGGGGAGCGCCCGGCGGGGAGCTGGTCCAGGACGGAGGTCTCCAGGTCGCCGAAGACGGTCATCGCGACCGTGCGCGGGATGGGGGTGGCCGTCATGACGAGGAGGTGCGGGGGCTGCTTGCCCTTCGAGCGGAGCGCATCGCGCTGCTCGACGCCGAACCGGTGCTGCTCGTCGACGACGACCAGCCCGAGGTCGTGGAACTGCACCTTGTCCTCGATCAGCGCGTGGGTGCCGATGACCAGGCCCGCTTCCCCGGTGACCAGGTCGAGGAGGGCCTGCCTGCGGGCGGGCGTCCCCATGGATCCGGTGAGGAGCACGACCTTGGTTCCGAGCGCGGACCCGCCGAGCATGCCTCCTTCCGCCAGCTCGCCCATCATCTCGGTGACGGAGCGGTGGTGCTGCTGGGCGAGCACCTCGGTGGGCGCGAGCATGGCCGCCTGCCCGCCGGCGTCGACGACGGCCAGCATGGCGCGCAGGGCGACCAGCGTCTTCCCCGAACCGACCTCCCCCTGGAGGAGGCGGTGCATCGGGTGTTCGGTGGCGAGGTCGTCGAAGATCTCCTTGGAGACCTTCTGCTGGCCGTCGGTGAGGGTGAAGGGGAGCTTGGCGTCGAAGGCGTCGAGGAGGCCGTCGGAGACCGGTTCGCGGGCGACCGCGGGCAGTTGTCTCTCGGCGAACCTGCGGCGGGCGAGGGCGACTTGCAGGACGAACGCCTCGTCCCACTTGAGCCGGTCGCGGGCTTCGGCGATCTCCGCCTTCGTGCGTGGCCGGTGGATCTTGCGGAAGGCTTCGGGGAGGGGGACGAGTCCGCGGCCCTCGCGCAGTGCGGTCGGCAGCGGGTCGACGATCTCGGTCCACCGGGTCGCCTCCATCGTGGCGAGCACCAGGTCGACCGTCTTGGCGATCTTCCAGCTCTCCATCTGGGCGCAGGCCGGGTAGAGCGGGATGAGCTGGTTGGCCCAGGCTTCCGCGGCGTCCGCTCCGGCGTCCTTGCCGAGCATCTCGTACGCCGGGTGGGAGAGCTGGCGGATGTTGCGGAACATGCCGACCTTGCCGGAGAACATGCCCTTGCGGCCCGGCAGCAGCTCTTTCTGGTGGTGGAAGAGCGCCTTGCCGAAGAAGACCAGCTGGAGCCGCCCGCTGCCGTCGGTGAGGGTGACTTCCAGGCGCTGGCCCTTGCCGTTGTTGAACCGCAGGACGCGGGCGTCGGCGACCTGGGCCACCACCGTGGCGTGCTCGTCGAGCGGGAGGTCGGCGAGCTGGGTGAGCTCGCCACGCTCGGCGTACCGCCGGGGATAGTGGTGCAGCAGGTCACCGACGGTGTGCAGGTCGAGGTGCTCGGCCATCACCTTCGCGGTGGTGCCGCCGAGTGTCTTCTTGAGTGGTTCGTCGAGCGAGGGCACGAGATCCATTGGACACCATGGGTCCGACAGCGCGGCAATCCTGTGGAAAACCGCCCGGACCGGCCCCGCACCGCAGGCGTCCATGAAAAAAACCGGCCCACCCGAGGGTGGACCGGTTCCTTAAGCAACCAGCTAGGTGGCCGCGCTATCGAGACGTCAGCGCGAGACCTTGCCGGCCTTGATGCACGAGGTGCAGACGTTAAGCCGCTTCGGCGTCCGACCGACCACTGCACGCACGCGCTGGATGTTGGGGTTCCAGCGACGCGAAGTACGGCGGTGCGAGTGCGAAATGTTGTTGCCGAAGCCCGGCCCCTTGCCGCAGACGTCGCAGTTGGCAGCCACGGTCACTCCAAAGACTTCAGATGCACTTACAGTGAATTCCGGCAGGCCGAAAGATCCGGGGATCCTGTGGCACTGCCGGGGGAATGTCCCGATTTTCATCGGGCAACCGGAGCAGCATACAACGGCTGCTCTCGTACAACGAAACTACCACGGTCCCGGGGACCCACGCCCCGGCCCCTTCTCCCGCCGGCTGCCTGCCGGGGACTACTCTGCGGGAGTTCTTGCTGCTCAAGGAGGAGGCCCAGGTGCCGCAGTCCCCCGACGATCTCGACGCCGTCGCGGTACGCACCTGGTGCTCGCTGGCCCTGGAGGCGCTGGGCGCGGAACGCGAGGAGATCGACGCGATCAACGTCTATCCGGTCGCGGACGGGGACACCGGCACCAACCTCTTCCTGACGATGGAGTCCGCCGCGCAGGCCCTCGAAGCGGTCTTCGCCGCGCACGCGACGGTCGTCGGCCCTCCCCCGTCCGCTCCCCTGCTGTCCGACGCGGTGCAGGCGATGGCGCACGGCGCGCTGATAGGGGCCCGCGGCAATTCCGGCACGATCCTCTCCCAGCTGCTGCGCGGCATGTCCGAGGAGCTGGCGCAGGACCTCGCGCACGCGGAGAGCGCCGACGGTGCCGATCTGCGCCGGGCACTGCGCCGGGCCGCCTCCTCCGCGTACCGGGCGGTGGCGCATCCCGTGGAGGGGACGGTGCTGACGGTGGCGACCGCGGCGGCCGACGCGGCGGCCGGCACGACGGCCGCGGCGGCCGCGCGGGCCGCGTACGAGGGCGCCCGCAAGGCTCTGGCCGGGACGACCGGGCAGTTGGCCGCCCTGGGCCGGGCCGGTGTCGTGGACGCGGGCGGCCGGGGTCTGGTGGCGGTGCTCGGGGCGCTGGTCGAGGCCCTGACCGGGGAGGCGGTCGCCTCGCGCCCGCGCGTGCCGCACGGTCTGCTCGTCGACGACTGCTCCGCCGACCACGCCGACGAGGGCGGCCCCGCCTTCGAGGTGATCTACCTGCTGGAGGCGGACGACGCGGCCGTGGACCGGCTGCGGGCGCGGCTGGACTCCCTCGGCGACTCGCTGGTCGTCGTCGGCGGCGACGGGCTGTGGAACGTGCACGTCCACGTCGACGACGCGGGAGCGGCGGTGGAGGCGGGTGTGGAGGCCGGCCGCCCGTACCGGATCCGGATCACGCACTTCGGTGCGGACCGCCTCGCCCCGCCGCGCGAGCGGGCCCAGCGGGCGGTCGTCGCGGTCGTCCCGGGCGAGGGACTCAGGGAACTGTGCGCGGCGGCGGGGGCGACCACCGTGCTGGCGCGGCCCGGGGAGCCGCCGGCCAGTGGTGAGCTGGTCGACGCGATCCGGCGGGCGCACGCGCGGGAGGTGGTGCTGCTGCCCAACGACGCCGATCTGCGGCACCCGGCCGCGGCGGCGGCCCAGCAGGTGCGTACGGAGGGGGTACGGGTCGCCCTCATCCCCACGCGGGCGGCGGTCCAGGGCATCGCGGCCCTCGCCGTGCACGAGCCGGACCGGCGGTTCGACGAGGACGTGGTCGCGATGACCTCGGCCGCGGGCGCCACCCGGTACGCCGAACTGGCCGTCGCGGAACGGCAGTCCTGGACGATGGCGGGGGTCTGCCAGGCGGGCGACGTCCTCGGCCTGATCGACGGGGACGTCGCCGTCATCGGCACGGACGTCGCGGCGACCGCGCGTACGGTGCTGGACCGGATGCTGTCGGCGGGCGGCGAGCTGGTGACTCTGGTACTGGGTGAAGACGTGCCGGACGGGCTCGCGGAGGCGCTGGAGTCGCATGTGCGCAAACGGCACCTGGCGGTGGACACGGTGATCTACGCGGGCGGTCGGCAGGCGTCGATGCTGCTGATCGGCATCGAGTGAGCAGCGCCGGGTGATCGGCGCCGCGTGAGCATCGCCGCGTGATCGGCACCGCGTGAGCGGCACCGCGTGAGCATCGCCGCGTGATCGGCGTCGCGTGAGCAGCACCGCGTGAGTAGCACCGCGTGAGCAGCGCCGAGCAGCCGGATGGCGACCGCCCGCCCGGCACGGCCCCGGTCCGGCACGGGCGGGCATCCGCTCACCGGTCCTGCGAGTCCCGCAGCCGCCAGCCGTGGTCGACCGGGCCGATCCCCGCGCCCAGCGCGAACCCCGCCGCGATGGCCTCGGTCACATACTCCTTGGCCGCCCGTGCCGCCTGCGGCACGTCCAGCCCCTTCGCGAGGCCGGAGGCGATGGCGGAGGCCAGGGTGCATCCGGTGCCGTGGGTGTGGCGGTTGTCGTAGCGGGTGGAGCGCAGCCAGTGCTCGTCGGTTCCGTCGGTCAGCAAGTCGACCGCGTCGCCCGGGAGATGACCGCCCTTGACGAGGACCCAGCGCGGCCCGCAGGCCAGCACGGCGTCGGCGGCGCGCCGCAAATCCTTCTCCGACTCGACGCGTACACCGGTGAGTTGGGCCACCTCGTCGAGGTTCGGGGTGGCGACGGTCGCCGTCGGCAGCAGGAACTTGCGTACCGACTCCACGGCGGACGCGGCGAGCAGCGGGTCGCCGTGCTTGGAGACGCCCACCGGGTCGACGACCACCGGGGCGTCCGTGCCCGCCAGCAGGTCCGCGACCTCTTCGACCAGTTCCGCGGACGACAGCATGCCGGTCTTCACGGCCTGCACGCCGATGTCGTCCACGACGCTGCGGTACTGGGCCCGCACCGCCGCCACCGGGAGGTCCCAAACCCCTTGCACGCCCAGGGAGTTCTGGGCGGTGACGGCGGTGAGCACGCTCATCCCGTGCACGCCCAGGGCGAGCATCGTCTTGAGGTCGGCCTGGACGCCCGCACCGCCGCCGGAGTCCGAACCGGCGACGGTGAGCACGCAGGGGAGCACGCCGTGACGTGCGGCAGGAGTTATTCGCATACCTGCGAATGTAACGCGGGCGCCGGGCGGCGAAGGCGCCGCCGGGTCAGCCCTCGATGTCGCCGAAGTGGTCCCAGCCGCCCTTGTTCGTCCAGGGCGCCCCGTCGACGGTGACCTGGGGCAGCGCGGACGGGTTCAGCACCTCGCCGATCACCTTCCAGCGGGCGGGCAGCTTCACGTCCGGGGGGAAGGTCGCCACGATCGCGTGGTCCTCTCCCCCGGTGAGCACCCACTGCAGCGGGTCGACGCCGACCGCCTGCCCGATGTCCGACATCTGGGTGGGGATGTCGATGAGGCCGGAGCGCAGGTCGATGCGGACCTTGCTGGCCTCCGCGATGTGCCCGAGGTCCGCGACGAGTCCGTCGCTGACGTCGGTCATCGCGGTCGCGCCGAGCCCGGCCGCGGCGGGGCCCGCGTGGTACGGCGGTTCCGGCCGTCGGTGGGCCTCCACGAAGGCGCGCGGCGAGCGGAATCCGCGGGAGAGCACCGCGTGCCCGGCCGCCGACCAGCCCAGCCACCCCGTCACCGCGACGACGTCGCCGGGCTGCGCGCCGGAGCGCAGCACCGGGTCGTGGTTGCGCAGGTCGCCGAGCGCGGTGATCGCGACGGTGATGGTCTCGCCGCGTACGACGTCCCCGCCGACCACGGCGGCGCCCGCCACCTGGCATTCGTCGCGCAGTCCGTCCATCAGCTCGGTCGGCCAGGTCGCCGGGAGTTCGGCGGGCACGACCAGGCCCAGCAGCAGGGCGGTCGGCACGGCGCCCATCGCGGCGATGTCGGCGAGGTTCTGTGCGGCGGCCTTGCGGCCCACGTCGTAGGCGGTCGACCAGTCGCGCCGGAAGTGCCGGCCTTCGAGCAGGATGTCCGTACTGGCGACGACCCGCCGGTCCGGTGCGGCGACCACGGCCGCGTCGTCGCCGGGCCCGAGCCGTACGGCCGGGGTGGAGGTGAGCCGGGAGGTCAGCTCTCGGATGAGGCCGAACTCCCCCAGCTCGCCCACGGTGCCCTTCATGTATGTGCCCCTTCTGCCCCAGTGCGCTTGCGGTCGCGAGCCGACACTGCTGTAGGTACCGTCAACACGTACGTCAACTTCTGTTCTTCGTACGACGTGCCGTACGGACTGCCGTACGGCTTCGGACGCGCGGCGGCCCCTGTCCCGGCGGTCGCGCAGGTCTCCCCACCGCCCGCGGCGACACGGTACGGTGGCGTCTCTTTCCCCCACCCCACATGATCCTCGTGGCCGCCTTGGAGGTTCCGTGGTACAGGCGTACATCCTCATCCAGACCGAAGTCGGCAAGGCGTCGACCGTCGCCGACCTGATCGGCAAAATCTCGGGAGTCGTCCAGGCCGAGGACGTGACCGGACCCTACGACGTGATCGTGCGGGCCCAGTCGGACACCGTCGACGAACTCGGCCGCATGGTGGTTGCCAAGATCCAGCAGGTGGACGGCATCACACGCACACTGACCTGCCCGGTCGTCCACCTGTAGCCCCGTCTACGCTTGGCCGGATGAAGTCCTCGACCCACCGGCTCGGCCGCACCTCGGCCGCCGCAGCGCTTCTGCTGTCGGCGGCCGTTGCCTGTTCTCCCACCGACGGTTCGCAGGCCGTGGCGGTTCCTTCGCCGCCCGCCGACATCGCGGGGTACTGCAGGGCGCTCCACAAGGAGCTCCCTGCGAAGGTCCTTGAGGACGTGGCACGCCGCGACGCGTCGCCCGAGTCCCCGTACACCGCGGCCTGGGGCGACCCGGCGATCGTACTGCGCTGCGGGATCGACCGGCCCGCCGAGGTGGCCGACCCGTCCTTGCACGGCGCGGAGGTGAACGGGGTGGGCTGGGTGGTCGACGACCGGGGCGAGGACGGGCTGCGGTTCATCTCGCGCTACCGCGAGGCGTACGTGGAGCTGCTGGTCCCCGCCTCCTACCACGCGGACGCGGGCATCCTCGTCGACTTCGCGAAGCCCGTCGACAAGTCGATCCCCAAGACCCTGGACGACTAGCCGGCCCGGGGGTCCGGCCGGTCGTCCAGGGGCGGTGTCCGCCACCCGTACGGGTACTACCGCAGTCCGGTGGGACGCCGCAGCGCCGCCTGGATGAGCCGGTCGATCAGCTCCGCGTAGTCCACGCCGCTCTCCTGCCACATCCGCGGGTACATCGAGATGGGCGTGAAGCCGGGCATCGTGTTGATCTCGTTGATCACGAACTCGCCGTCGTCCTGGAGGAAGAAGTCCGCGCGGACGAGCCCCTCGCAGGACGCCGCGTCGAAGGCCCGGACGGCGAGCCGCTGGAGTTCGGCGGTCTGCGCGTCGGTCAGCGGCGCGGGGACGATCCCGGCCGCGGAGTCGATGTACTTCGCCTCGAAGTCGTAGAAGTCGTGGGCGGAGACCGGCGGGATCTCCGCGGGCACGCTCGCCCGCGGGCCGTCCTCGAACTCCAGCACCCCGCACTCGATCTCGCGCCCGGTCAGCAGCGACTCGACGAGCACCTTCGGGTCGTGCCGCTGCGCCTCCTCGATCGCCTCGTCCAGCCCGCCCAGGTCGCTCACCTTGGTGATGCCCATGGAGGAGCCGCCGCGGGCGGGCTTCACGAAGAGCGGCCAGCCGTGCTCGCCCGCGAAGTCGACGATGCGCGCGCGGGCGGCGGAGGGGTCGGCGGCCCACTCGCGCGGCCGGATCACCTCGTACGGTCCGACCGGGAGCCCGAAGGAGAGGAAGACGCGCTTCATGTACTCCTTGTCCTGGCCGACGGCCGACGCGAGGACGCCGGAGCCGACGTAGGGCACCCCGGAGAGCTCCAGCAAACCCTGGAGCGTGCCGTCCTCGCCGTACGGGCCGTGCAGCACGGGGAAGACGACGTCGACCTCGCCGAGCGCCTTGGGCACCGAGCCCGGCTCGCTGTGGACGACCTCGCGGTTGGCGGGGTCGACGGACAGGACCACGCCGCCCTCGGTGGACTCGGCGAGCTGCTCGACGTTCGGGACATTGCGGTCGGTGATCGCCATGCGGTCGGGCTCGTCGGCGGTCAGCGCCCACCGCCCGTCCGAGGTGATGCCGATCGGCAGCACGTCGTACTTCTCGCGGTCGATGGCCCGCATGACGGCACCGGCCGTGACGACCGAGATCCCGTGCTCGGAGCTTCGGCCGCCGAAGACGACGGCCACGCGCGGCTTGCGCGGCTCCTGGGGCACCTGGTCCTGGTCAGGGCTCTGGGGGAGGTTCTGGCTGCTCATATCGGCTTGAGGGTACCCGCTGCGCCCGCCGGAATCAGCGCTCGGGCTTCGCGCTGCGCGACATGAGTTCCTTGACCGCGACCAGCGGCGGCTTGCCCTCGTGGACGATGCTCACCACCGTCTCGGTGATCGGCATCTCGACGCCGTGGCGCGTCGCCAGATCCAGCACGGACTCGCAGGACTTGACGCCCTCGGCGGTCTGCTTGGTTGCGGCGACCGCCTCCTGGAGGGTCATGCCGCGGCCCAGGTTCATGCCGAAGGTGTTGTTGCGGGACAGCGGCGAGGAGCAGGTGGCGACCAGGTCGCCCATGCCCGCGAGTCCGGCGAAGGTGTGCGGGTCGGCGCCCATCGCGAGGCCGAGCCGGGTGGTCTCGGCGAGGCCGCGGGTGATGAGGGATGCCTTGGTGTTGTCGCCGAGGCCCATGCCGTTGGCGATGCCGACGGCGAGCGCGATGACGTTCTTGACCGCGCCGCCGAGTTCCACGCCGACCACGTCGGTCGTGGTGTAGGGGCGGAAGTACGGGGTGTGGCAGGCCGCCTGGAACCGTACGGCGGCGTCCTCGTCCCGGCAGGCGACCACGGCGGCGGCGGGGTGCCGGGCGGCGATCTCCTTGGAGAGGTTGGGGCCGCTGAGCACGGCCACCCGCTCCTCGGACACCTGTGCGACCTCGGCGACGACCTCGCTCATGCGCTTGGCGGTGCCGAGTTCGACGCCCTTCATCAGGGAGACGATGACCGACCGGGCGGGCAGCAGACCGGTCCAGCCGACGAGGTTCTCGCGCAGCGTCTGCGAGGGGATGCACAGCACCGCGAAGTCCGCGCCCGCGGCGGCCCGCGCCGCGTCGGCGGTCGCCGTGATCCCGGCGGGGAGTTCGACCCCCGGCAGGTAGTCGGGGTTCGTACGGGTGGAATTGATGGCGTCCGCGAGGGCGGCGCGGCGTCCCCACAGGGACACCTCGCAGCCCGCGTCGGCGAGCACCATCGCGAACGCGGTGCCCCATGAACCGTTGCCGAAGACGGCGACCCGTGTCGTCACTTCTCTTCCTTACCCGTCGTCGTCCTCGCCGCGGCCTTCGCGGCCGCCGCCCTGCGCCGCTGCTCGGCGCGTGCCTTGCGGTGGTCGTACACCTCGGCGGGCACCGGTTCCTGCCGCAGCTCGGCGAGGAGTTCGGTGATCGCCGCCATGATGGCCTCGGTCGCCTCGCGCAGTACGTCGGGCGTCGGTTCCTTGCCGTAGAACCGTTCCAGGTCCACCGGCGGTCCGGCGAGCACCCGAAGGGTCTTGCGCGGGAAGAAGTGCGTCTTCCTGCCCTTCGCGTACGGCGGCATGGCGAGGTTCGCACCCCACTGTGCCACCGGGATCACGGGCGCTCGGGTCTGCAACGCGACGCGTGCGGCCCCCGTCTTGCCTGCCATCGGCCACATGTCGGGGTCGCGGGTGAGGGTGCCCTCCGGGTAGAAGGCGACGCACTCGCCGCTCTCGATGGCCGCGATGGCGGCGCGGAAGGCGTTCATCGCGTCCGTGGTCTCGCGGTAGACGGGGATCTGGCCGGTCCCGCGCAGCATCATGCCGACGAACGGGGTCTTGAACAGGCCCGCCTTGGCGAGGAAGCGCGGCACCCGGCCGGTGTTGTACTGCCAGTGCGCGTACGACAGCGGGTCCGCATAGGAGTTGTGGTTCACGGCGGTGATGAATCCGCCCTCCGCCGGAACGTGCTCCATTCCACGCCAGTCACGCTTGAACAGAACCAGCAGCGGGGGTTTGGCGATGACCGCGGCCAGGCGGTACCAGAAGCCGATTCTGTGGCGGGACACTCGGGACACCTTCCTCTGGGACCCTGGCCACTGCACCCCGTGTGCACCTGTGCGCCTGGTTCAGGCGGACAAGTGTCGCCCCGGGCCCCTCGTCTGTCGAGAACACCGTACGCCCCGGGCCCGGGGCCGGGCCTCCTGGTTGCGGGCGCCGCGCGCGACAATGGTCCGCGTTCCGTCGCCGACCACGGGACGAAGGTCCCGACCCGCACCGGACGAAAGGCCCGTTCTGAACCCGCCCCGGCCCCCCGCCTGGTCCCTGGTCGTCCCGCTGAAACCCTTGGCGCGGGCGAAAAGCAGGCTCGCGCCCGCCGCCGGAGACACCCTCCGGCCGGGGCTCGCCCTGGCGTTCGCGCAGGACACCGTGGCGGCGGCGCTGTCCGTCGCGGAGGTACGGGATGTGGTGGTCGTCACGGACGACGAGGCGGCGGGAGCGGCGCTGGCCGCGCTGGGGGCGCGCATCGTGCCCGACGTGCCGGCCGCCGGCCTCAACGCGGCGCTGGCGTACGGGGCGCGGGCCGTGCGGGCGCGGCGACCGGACGCGGCGGTCGCCGCGCTGAACGCGGACCTGCCCGCGCTGCGACCGGCCGAATTGCGGCGGGTGCTGTCCCGGGCGGCGGAATTTCCGCGTGCATTTCTGACGGACGCGGCCGGAATCGGAACTACATTCCTTTCCGCTGCGCCAGAAGTGGAATTGCGGCCCTCGTTCGGGGGACCCTCCCGTATCCGGCACCTCATTTCGGGTGCCGAGGAACTCCTGCTCGAATTCGTGGATTCGGTGCGTCAGGACGTCGACACCGGTGACGATCTCCGGGCCGCGTTCGCCCTGGGAACGGGCCCGCGCACGGCTGCCCTGCGCGGCGCGTTCGCGGACGCCCTGCACCAGCCACAGTGCTGAGGGCGCGACGGGGCGGCTCCCGCTACGCTGCGGTCATGCAGGCGACCGCGTACACATACGACCCCGAAACCCGCAACGGCAGCGTGCTGCTCGACGACGGCACCCCGGTCCCCTTCGACGCGGCGGCCTTCGACGCCGGCGGCCTGCGGCTGCTGCGCGCGGGCCAGCGGGTGCGGATCGAGACGGCCGGGCAGGACGCGTCCCGGCGGATCACCCTGGTGACGCTCCAGACGTTCTGAGCGGGGCCCGTGCGGCCTCCTGATGCTCTTGTGGCACGTGTTTCCCCGCTTCCCAGCCGTAACTCCGCTGCGTCCGTCCGCGGAACGCGCGCCGGAGGCGCCTTGCCCGGCCCCGGAACGCACCGCGGGCCGGGCTCCCCGGAGGGAGCCCGGCCCGGCGTGTGAGTACCGCGCTGCCGTGAACTACTTCTTCTTGGCGGGGGTCTTCTTCGCCGTGGTCTTGCGCGCAGTGGTCTTCTTGGCGGGCGCCTTGGTGGCGGCGGCCTTCTTCGCCGGAGCGGTGTTCTTGGCCGCGGCCTTCTTGGTGGTCGTGGCGGCCTTCTTGGCCGGGGTGGCCTTCTTCGCCGTCGTCGGGGTCGCCTTCTTGGCGGCGGCGCCGGTGGTCTTCTTGGCCGTGGTCTTCTTCGCCGTCGCCGTGGTCTTCTTGGCGGGCGTCGCGGTCGTCTTCTTCGCCGCGGTGGCCTTCTTGGTGGCGGTCGCCTTCTTGGCGGTGGCCTTCTTGGCGGCGGCCTTGGCGGTCGTGCGGGTGGAAGAACCGCCCGAGAGGCTGCCCTTGGGCGCCTTCTTCACGGCGACGTCGTTCTTCGGGAGCTTCTTCGAGCCGGCGACCAGGTCCTTGAAACCCTGACCCGCACGGAAGCGCGGCACGGAGGTCTTCTTGACCCGAACGCGCTCACCCGTCTGCGGGTTGCGGGCGTAGCGGGCGGGACGGTCGACCTTCTCGAACGAGCCGAAACCGGTGACCGAGACGCGGTCGCCCGCGACGACGGCACGCACGATCGCGTCCAGGACGGCGTCCACGGCGTCCGCGGCCTGCTGACGGCCGCCGACCTTGTCGGCAATCGCTTCTACGAGCTGGGCCTTGTTCACGTCTTCCCCTTCGGAGACATTGCCGGAACGAAATGTCCAGGCTTTTTCGCACGTTAGGCAGATATATACCGCAAATCAAACACGAAACGGGCTAATCACCCTAGTGCCGCAACGAAGTAGGTCTTGCGGGAGATCCGTAGACCTGTTGACAGACCTAGTTGCCTTCCGGAAATCGACCCTCGTCGAGGTCCTGAGTGAACCTGTCGAGACGTCTAGCCGCATCGGCGAGATCGTGTTTCGCCGCGGCCGTGATGACCAGCAGCTTCCGGGACAGCGCCATCCGTACGCCCTCCGGGACTTGCAGTGCACGCACCCTTGTGTGTGCTTCTTTCAATCGGTCCGCGACCGCGCCGTAGAGCTTGAGTTGGCTGTCGCGGTCCATGCACCGATTGTGCCATCTGGGGCGAGTTGTCGCCTCCGCCGGGGGCAACTAGCGGAATTCCAGGCTCCATCAGCCCCACCAGTCACTCCAACCCCGGTGTCCAACTTCCGGACTCACAAGCGTAGTTGAGACCCGGAACACAGTTCGGCGCCCCCCGCCACGAATGGCGGGGGGCGCCGAAAGTGAGGCATGGATCTCAGGCCGAACGGGCTATCGCGGCACGGAGAACGAGGCCCGGGAGGGGATCAGGCGCGCAGGGTACTCGGCTTGTGGGAGGGGCGGCTTGATTCGTACGTCGAGATCGCGTCCTCGTTCTGGAGCGTGATGCTGATGTCGTCCAGGCCGTTGAGCAGACGCCAGCGGGCGTTCTCGTCCAACTCGAAGTCGGCGGTGATGCCCTCGGCCCGCACCTGCCTGTCCTGGAGGTCAACAGTGATCTCGGCGGTCGGGTCCTGCTCCACCAGCTCCCACAGCGCGTCCACCACCTGCTGGTCCAGAACCACGGTCAGCAGGCCGTTCTTGAGCGAATTGCCCCGGAAGATGTCCGCGAAGCGGGAGGACACAACTGTCTTGAAACCGTAGTTCTGGAGTGCCCAGACGGCGTGCTCGCGGGAGGAGCCGGTACCGAAGTCGGGGCCGGCGACCAGCACGCTGGCGCCCGCCCGCTCGGGCTTGTTGAGCACGAACTCCGGGTCCTTGCGCCATGCCTCGAAGAGCCCGTCCTCGAAGCCGTCCCTGGTCACCTTCTTGAGCCAGTGGGCAGGGATGATCTGGTCGGTGTCGACGTTGGAGCGGCGCAGCGGGACGGCCCGGCCGGTGTGCGCGGTGAAAGCTTCCATGGTTCTCAGGCCTCCACGAGGGCGGTTGCGTCTGCGTCGGACAGGTCGGCGGGCGAGGCCAGGTGGCCGAGTACGGCGGTCGCGGCCGCGACCTGCGGCGACACCAGGTGCGTACGGCCTCCCTTGCCCTGCCTGCCCTCGAAGTTCCGGTTGGAGGTGGAGGCGGAGCGCTCACCGGGAGCGAGCTGATCGGGGTTCATGCCCAGGCACATCGAGCAGCCCGCGTGCCGCCATTCGGCCCCGGCCTGCGTGAACACCTTGTCCAGGCCCTCCTCGATGGCCTGCAGTGCCACCCGTACCGAACCCGGCACGACCAGCATCCGCACCCCGTCGGCCACCGAACGGCCCTCGACGATCGCGGCGGCGGCGCGCAGGTCCTCGATGCGGCCGTTGGTGCAGGAGCCGACGAAGACGGTGTCGACCCGGATGTCGCGCAGCGGCTGCCCCGCGGCCAACCCCATGTACTCCAAGGCCTTTTCCGCGGCGTGGCGCTCCGAAGCGTCTTCGTACGAAGCAGGGTCGGGGACGTTCGCGGAGAGGGGCGCGCCCTGACCGGGGTTGGTACCCCAGGTGACGAACGGGGCGAGCGAGGCGGCGTCGATGACGACCTCCGCGTCGAAGACCGCGTCGTCGTCGGTCCTCAGCGTCTTCCAGTACGCCACGGCGGCGTCCCAGTCCTCGCCCTGCGGGGCGTGGTCGCGGCCCTTCAGGTAGTCGAAGGTGGTGGCGTCCGGGGCGATCATGCCCGCGCGGGCGCCGGCCTCGATCGACATGTTGCAGATGGTCATGCGGGCTTCCATCGACAGCTTCTCGATGGCGGAGCCGCGGTATTCCAGGACGTAGCCCTGGCCGCCGCCGGTGCCGATCTTCGCGATGATCGCCAGGATCAGGTCCTTCGCGGTGACGGTGTCCGGCAGTTCGCCCTCGACCGTGATGGCCATGGTCCTGGGACGGGCCATCGGCAGGGTCTGGGTGGCCAGTACGTGCTCGACCTGCGAGGTTCCGATGCCGAAGGCCAGTGCGCCGAACGCGCCGTGCGTCGAGGTGTGCGAGTCGCCGCAGACCACGGTGGTGCCCGGCTGCGTCAGTCCCAGCTGCGGTCCCACCACGTGGACGACGCCCTGCTCGACGTCGCCCAGCGGGTGCAGCCGCACTCCGAAGTCGGCGCAGTTCTTGCGCAGCGTCTCCAGCTGGATGCGCGAGACGGGGTCCGCGATCGGCTTGTCGATGTCGAGGGTGGGAGTGTTGTGGTCCTCGGTGGCGATGGTGAGGTCGAGACGCCGTACCGCGCGGTTGCTCTTGCGCAGTCCGTCGAAGGCCTGCGGGCTGGTGACCTCGTGCAGCAGGTGAAGGTCGATGAAGAGCAGGTCGGGCTCTCCCTCCGCGCGCCGGACGACATGGTCGTCCCAGACCTTCTCCGCGAGTGTCCTACCCATCGCTTTCCCTCCGGCCGGCGGCTTTGCCGGCTCAACTAGAGATGTCGGTCCGCCCCGCCGGACCCCCGTACGGGGCGGTGACCGCGGGCCGTTGTACGGCCGCGGGTACAGCGTGACAAGTTCGTTGGAAAATTGAACTTGCGTTTCACAGAGTGAGACGCGAGTATCGACGCATGGACAACTCTAGCGGCGTCGGCGTTCTCGACAAGGCGGCGCTCGTGCTGAGCGCCCTGGAGTCCGGTCCGGCCACCCTCGCGGGGTTGGTCGCGGCCACCGGGCTCGCACGACCCACGGCCCACAGGCTGGCCGTGGCACTGGAACACCACCGGCTGGTGGCCCGGGACATGCAGGGCCGTTTCATCCTCGGCCCCCGGCTCTCCGAGCTCTCGGCGGCGGCCGGCGAGGACCGCCTGCTGGCCACGGCCGGACCGGTACTGACCCATCTGCGCGACGTGACCGGCGAGAGCGCACAGCTCTACCGCCGCCAGGGCGACATGCGCATCTGCGTGGCCGCCGCGGAGCGGCTGTCCGGGCTGCGGGACACCGTCCCGGTCGGCTCCACGCTCACCATGAAGGCCGGTTCCTCCGCCCAGATCCTGATGGCCTGGGAGGAGCCGGAGCGACTGCACCGGGGACTGCAGGGCGCCCGCTTCACGGCGACCGCGCTCTCGGGGGTGCGCCGCAGGGGCTGGGCCCAGTCGATCGGCGAGCGCGAGCCGGGGGTGGCCTCGGTCTCCGCCCCGGTGCGCGGCCCGTCCAACCGCGTGGTCGCCGCCGTCTCGGTCTCCGGACCGATCGAGCGACTGACCCGCCACCCGGGCCGGATGCACGCCCAGGCGGTCATCGACGCGGCGGCCCGCCTCTCGGAGTCGCTGCGCCGCTCGGGCGGCTGAACACCGCTGCCGGTCCCCGGCGGGGGGCCGGCCACCACCGCTCGGCTCCCCCGGTTCCCGCGAACCACCGCTGAGCTTCAACCGGCCCCGCGCGTCACGCACTTCGGCGGATTCGCCCGGTCGTCGCAGCGCCGACCATCCGGCCGGTGCCGAGCAAGGTGGCGGTGGCTGTGTACGTCCACGATCCCCTCGACCCGCAGGCCGGGCGGCTGGTGCGGACGGATGACGCGTGGTTCCGCGGTGCGTACGAGGGGTTCCGCGCCATCGCTCCGGGTGGTCGGAGGCGAAGGATCTCAGGGGTCGCGCGGCGAAGCGGCAGGCGCCGTACGCACGGACGGCGAGCGCGGCACCCGTGACCGCACTCGCGGACCACCGAGGGCCGATGGCACCCGGCCACGACGCGGCGGATCCGTGCGACGCGGGGCCGGACATGCGAAGAGGCCCTCCGCATCACCAGGATGCGGAGGGCCTCTTCTCGTACGTACCCCCGACCGGATTCGAACCGGCGCTACCGCCTTGAGAGGGCGGCGTGCTAGGCCGCTACACAACGGGGGCCTGTGAACTGCAGATTGGTCTTCCTCTTGCGCACCCGAAGGGACCAAGGGAATCAACTTGCGCTGGGCTACCAGGACTCGAACCTAGAATGACGGTACCAGAAACCGTAGTGTTGCCAATTACACCATAGCCCATGGTGGTTGAGACCATTTTGAGTTGGTTGACAACCAGTACCCCCGACCGGATTCGAACCGGCGCTACCGCCTTGAGAGGGCGGCGTGCTAGGCCGCTACACAACGGGGGCCCTAGCGATCCTCGCGTCGATACATCCAGGAGCGACCTGAAGGTGTCGGAAAGAAAGGATCTGTACCCCCGACCGGATTCGAACCGGCGCTACCGCCTTGAGAGGGCGGCGTGCTAGGCCGCTACACAACGGGGGCCCTAGCTGAGCTGCTTCATGCTCTACGAACTTCAACAGCTCTCGCGAGCTGGGCTACCAGGACTCGAACCTAGAATGACGGTACCAGAAACCGTAGTGTTGCCAATTACACCATAGCCCACCAGAACACAACCCCCCGATCGGGGGTTTCTGTTCGGTCTGCGCCTTCCGGCCGGACCTTTCGGCCCGCTCGGGCGGCGCAGAAAGAACATTACCCGAAGGTTCCCGGGGCACCAAAACGGGTATTGCCCGCCAGCAGGTCAGGGAGCTGCGCCAGCCCCGAGACGCTCACCAGCTCCGGATGCCCGCCCGCCCCGCGGCGGTCCAGCCAGATCCCGGTGAGCCCGGCGGCGACCGCTCCGCGGGCGTCGATGTCCGGCTCGTCCCCGATGTACGCCACCTCGTGGGGCGGCAGCGCGAGGGCGTCGCAGGCCGCGTGGAACGCCTCGGGGGCCGGCTTGGCCACCCCGAGCTCCGCGGCGCACAGCACCGCCTCGAAACGGTCGCGCACGCCGAGGACGCGCAGCTTGCGGTCCTGGTTGCGGATGCTCGCATTGGACAGGACCGCGTGCCGATAGCCGTCTGCGAGAGCGTCCAGGACGGGCACCGCGTCCGGAAAGAGCGCCCAGGCGGCCTCGTAGTGGGCCACGTGCCGGGCGAACCAGTCGTCGGCGCCGGCGTCGGGCACGTCCGCACCGAGGAAGTCTCGGATCCGGTCGCGGCGCTGTTCCTCGAAGGTGGAGTGCCCCGCGGCGAACCGCCCCCAGTGCAGCCGGGTGAGTTCCTGCCACCGCGCGAGGGCGTGCTCCGCGCTCTCGTACCCGTGCGGCAGCCCCTCGGCGGCGAAGTGCCGCTGCATCCCGATGCGGTCGGCGGAGGCGTAGTCGAAGAGCGTGTCGTCGATGTCCCAGAGGACGGCGCGGAGGGGCATGGAAGCAGTATTCGCGCATTCGTGCGGCCGAAAACCAGCGGGGACGGCGACCGTGCGGTCGCCGTCCCCTGCCGTTCGTGCGGTGCCGCACCTACCCGGCGAGCTTCGCCAGGGCCGCGTCGATGCGGGTCAGGGTCTTGTCCTTGCCCAGGATTTCGAGGGACTCGAAGAGGGGCAGGCCGACCGTGCGGCCGGTGACGGCGACGCGGACCGGGGCCTGGGCCTTGCCGAGCTTGAGACCGTGCTCCTCACCGGCGGCCAGGACCGCGTTCTTGAGGGACTCCGGGTCCGACCAGTCGGCCGCCTCCAGCGTGGCGCGGGCGCTGGTGAGGAGAGCGACCGGGTCGCCCTTCATGGCCTTGGCCCAGGACGCCTCGTCCTCGACCGGCTCCGCGCGGAACAGGAAGTCGACGTTGGCGGTGATGTCGGAGAGCACCGTGACGCGGGTCTGGGCGTGCGGGGCGATGGCCTCCCAGGCGGGGCGGTCGAACTCCTCCGGGGCCCAGTTGGCGTGCGGGGCCGCCAGCCAGGGCTCGCAGGCGTCGGCGAACGCCTTGGGGTCGAGGAGGCGGATGTGGTCCGCGTTGATCGACTCGGCCTTCTTCAGGTCGAAGCGCGCCGGGTTGGCGTTGACGTCGGCAACGTCGAACTTCTCGATCAGCTCGGGGACCGTGAAGATGTCCTGGTCGGCGGAGAAGGACCAGCCGAGCAGGGACAGGTAGTTCAGCAGGCCCTCGGGGAGGAAGCCGCGCTCGCGGTAGACGTTGAGGGACGCCTGCGGGTCGCGCTTGGAGAGCTTCTTGTTGCCCTCGCCCATGACGTAGGGGAGGTGGCCGAAGGCGGGGATCTCCTTGGCGATGCCGAGGGAGATCAGCGCCCGGTAGAGGGCGATCTGGCGCGGGGTGGAGGAGAGCAGGTCCTCGCCGCGCAGGACGTGGGTGATCTCCATCAGCGCGTCGTCGACCGGGTTGACGAGCGTGTAGAGCGGGGCGCCGTTGGCGCGCACGATGCCGTAGTCCGGGACGTTCTCGGGCTGGACGGTGATCTCGCCGCGGACCAGGTCGGTGAAGGTGATGGCCTCGTCGGGCATCCGGAAGCGGACGATCGCGGGGCGGCCCTCGGTCTCGTACGCCTCCTTCTGCTCGTCGGTGAGGTCGCGGCAGTGCCCGTCGTAGCCGGACGGCTTGCCGGCGGCGCGGGCGGCGTCGCGGCGGGCGTCCAGCTCCTCGGTGGAGCAGTAGCAGTGGTACGCGTGACCGGCCGCCAGCAGCTTCCCGGCGACGTCCTTGTAGAGGTCCATGCGCTGGGACTGGCGGTACGGCGCGTGCGGGCCGCCGACCTCCGGGCCCTCGTCCCAGTCGAGGCCGAGCCAGCGCATCGAGTCCAGGAGCTGCTGGTAGCTCTCCTCGGAGTCGCGCGCGGCGTCGGTGTCCTCGATGCGGAAGACCATGGTGCCGCCGGTGTGCCGGGCGTAGGCCCAGTTGAAGAGGGCGGTACGGACGAGGCCCACGTGCGGGTCGCCCGTCGGGGAGGGGCAGAACCTTACGCGGACGGGGACGGAGGGTGCGTTAGCCACGCTTGATCACCTTGTTGGTGAGAGTGCCGATGCCTTCGATGGTGACGGCGACCTCGTCGCCGACGTTCAGGGGTCCGACACCCGCGGGGGTGCCGGTGAGGATGACGTCTCCGGGGAGGAGGGTCATCGCTTCGGAGAGGTGCGAGACCAGGTCGCCGACCGAGCGGACCATGTCGCTGGTGCGGCCGAGCTGGCGCTGCTCTCCGTTGACCGTGCACTGGATGGTGAGGTCGGCGGGGTCGAGGTCCGTCTCCACCCAGGGGCCGAGCGGACAGGAGGTGTCGAAGCCCTTGGCGCGGGCCCACTGCTTCTCCCGCTGCTGGACGTCACGGGCGGTGACGTCGTTGGCCGCGGTGTAGCCGAAGACCACGTCCTTGACGCGGTCCGCGGGGACCTCGCGGCACATGCGGCCGATGACCACGGCCAGTTCGGCCTCGTGGTGCAGTTCGGAGGAGAAGGAGGGGTACGCGATCGAGTCGCCGGGGCCGATCACCGAGGTGGACGGCTTGAAGAAGGCGAGGGGGAGGTCCGGCACCTCGTTGCCGAGTTCCGCCGCGTGCTCCGCGTAGTTGCGGCCGATGCCCACGACCTTGCTGGGCAGCACGGGCGGCAGGAGGCGCACCTTGCTGAGGGGGACCTTGACGCCGGACAGCTCGAAGTCGGCGTACGGGATGCCCTTGATGATGTCGAGGACGAGGTCACCGGAGTCAACGGTTCCGTCGCCCTCGACCGCGCCGAAGGCGACGTTGCCGTCGATGGAGAATCTGGCGATGCGCACGGTGTGCCTGTGCCCCTCACTGAGCTGGCGGAAGTCTGACGCTCCAGGCTAACGCGGGTGGGGGTGGCGACTTCGCCCCGTTCGGCGTGCGGGGCTCCGGCGCGCGGCGCGGGGCCGCGTTACGCGGAGACGGCCTCGGGGAGCTGCTGGGCCTCCGGGGCGACCATCAGGACGGTGCGGCGGGCGTTCGCGGTGACGGCGGGCAGTTCCTGGGCGTACTGGGGCAGGGCGGCCGTCTTGGGCGTGGCGGAGGAGTCCAGGTGGGCGAGCGTCGTGCGCTGCGGGTTGGCCAGGTTGCGGATCGCAGGGGCCGACTTCTTCGCCGTCTTCGTCGTCATGTGCAGGTCGCGCCTATTCGTGAGGGCGCCGCGCGGGCGCCGATGGTCGGATTCGCAATCCCTGTAAAGCGTCAGGCTAAACATCCGCTTCCCGGCCAAAGCCGGGAATGTGCGGGGATCTTCGTGTGAGTTTGCTCACGGGTTGTTGGGCAAATGTCGCAATTCGGGCTGTTGATCTTGCGGAGGGAAACGGACATTGCATGCCTGAAGGCACCATTCCGCTCCCGATCATCCCGTGTGGGGCGCGACCGGGGCACCCCCCACCCCTAAGTGACTCGTCAGTAATTGCCCGTTTGATACCGATAAGGACTCTACGACTGGTGACCCGGTCGACACAAAGCGTCACTCCGGCCGTACCGCGAAACACGGGCCTTGTTGGAGATCCTGCACTGTGCTGGAATTCCCCGGACCGCGGTCACTCACGACCACCCAATGGGGACGATCCGGTACCCCACGACTCGACACCGTTCGGCCGCTCTGCGGCGGAACGCCTGGTCCAGAGGTTGCGACGCTAGTGCAGGGACGTTTCAAGAGGGATGGCAGCGCTGCGGCGGAGCAGGAGCCGCGCGGCGGGACCGACCGTGGCTCATCGCCCCAGCCCCAGCACGCCCGGACCCCCCAGGACAGGGACCCGGCGCAGGCCGGCGGAGCACCCGGGGCCGCCCAGCACGGCGGTTCGGGCGGTGACCGCGGCAGCGGTGCGTTCGGCGGCGGCAACGCGTTCGGCGGCGGTGGCGGCCAGGAGTCCGCGAGCGCGGCCGGCGGTGCCAAGCCGAAGGCCGCCAAGGCTCCCAAGCCGATCAGCGCGGGCACCCGAATATCCCTGCGCAACTGGAGCATCAGCACCCGCCTCGTCTCGCTGCTTGCCCTTCCCGTGGTCGCGGCGACCTCGCTCGGTGCGCTCCGCATCAACGAGTCCCTCAACGACATGCAGCAGCTGGAGCACATGCAGCTGCTGACCGACATGACGCGGCAGGCGACCGACCTCGCCGCGGCACTGCAGAACGAGCGCGACAAGACCGCGGGGCCGCTCGCCAACGGCACGCCCCGCACCGCTCCGGTCGTGAAGGCCGAGACGGACAAGACCGACCGCGTCCGGGCCGCGTTCCTGCGCGGGACCAAGGAGGTCGCGGCGGGCGACGAGTCCGACCAGGCCCTCAACAGCATCCGAGGCAGCCTCCGCGAGATCTCGGTCCGGCTGAACTCCCTGCAGTCGGTGCGGGCCGACGCGTTCCAGGCCGGCGCGGGCGCGGGCAACGCCCAGACCGTCAGCGCCTACAGCGGGATGATCACCGCCCTGCTCAGCCTCTCCCAGGACATGGCGCAGGCCACCTCCAGCCCGGAGATGATCACCCGCACCCGCGCACTCGCCGCGTTCTCCTCGGCCAAGGAATACGCCTCGGTGCAGCGCGCCATCATCGCCGCGGCGCTGCCGGCCACGCCCGAGGGCCCCAACTCGGACACCCGCCTCGTGGAGAGCGACCGTCTCTCCGGTCACACCGCCCTGCTGAACGAGGTGGCGGCGCTCGAAACGTTCCGCCGGATCTACGGCGACGCGTCGTTGCCCCTGCTGGACGTCCTGCAGAACTCCAACCCCGACTCCAAGCGCGCCGACAAGTACGCGAGCCTCGTCCTGTCGACCGAGGGCGCCATGAAGGCGGCCCCCAAGCGGTCGTACCAGGACTGGAACGACCAGGCCAGCATGGAGATCGAGGTGATGAAGCGCATCGAGGCCACGCTGCTCAACGACATGGAGCAGAAGGCACGCGAGCTCCAGGCGGACTCCGAGCGCTCCACGATCATCTCCGGTGCGGTCATCCTCCTCGTGCTCGGCGTCTCGCTCGTGGGCGCCTTCGTGGTGGCCCGCTCCATGATCCGTTCGCTGCGCCGCCTCCAGGACACCGCGACCCGGGTCGCGCAGGAACGGCTGCCCGAACTCGTCAAGGCGCTCTCCGAGTCCGACCCGCAGGACGTGGACACCTCCGTGGAGTCCGTCGGCGTGCACAGCCGGGACGAGATCGGCCGCGTGGCCTCCGCGTTCGACGACGTGCACCGCGAGGCCGTACGACTCGCCGCCGAGCAGGCGTTGCTGCGAGGCAACGTCAACGCGATGTTCACCAACCTCTCGCGGCGTTCGCAGGGCCTCATCCAGCGTCAGCTCTCGCTCATCTCCGAACTGGAGTCCCGCGAGGCCGACCCGGACCAGCTCTCCTCCCTCTTCAAGCTCGACCACCTCGCGACCCGCATGCGCCGGAACGGCGAGAACCTCCTCGTCCTCGCGGGCGAGGAGCCCGGCCGCCGCTGGACCCGGCCCGTGCCGCTGGTCGACGTGCTCCGCGCCGCCGCCTCCGAGGTGGAGCAGTACGAGCGCATCGAGCTCTCCTCGGTGCCGTCGACCGAGGTCGCCGGCCGCGTCGTCAACGACCTCGTGCACCTGCTCGCCGAGCTGCTGGAGAACGCCACGTCGTTCTCCTCGCCGCAGACCAAGGTGCGCGTCACCGGTCACGCGCTGCCCGACGGCCGGGTGCTCGTCGAGATCCACGACACCGGCATCGGTCTCTCCCCCGAGGACCTCTCCGCGATCAACGAGCGGCTCGCCGCTCCCCCGACGGTGGACGTCTCGGTGTCCCGCCGCATGGGTCTGTTCGTGGTCGGCCGGCTGTCCCTGCGACACGGCATCCGCATCCAGCTCCGTCCCTCGGACTCCGGCGGTACGACCGCGCTGGTCATGCTGCCGGTCGATGTCGCCCAGGGCGGCAAGAAGCTTCCCGGCAAGCCCGGCGGCCCGGGCGGTCAGGGCGGCGCTCCGCAGATGCCCGCCGGTCCCTCCGGTGCGCGTGCGGGACTGCCCGGCGGCCCCGGCGCGGGCGGCGGTCCCGGCAGCCGTCCCGGCGGGCCGCAGGCCGGTCAGGGTGCGATCGGCGCCGAGCCGTCCCGCCCCCAGGTCGGCGCGGGCTCGGGTGCGCGGACCGCGCTGCCCGGCCGTACGCCCGGCGCCGGTCTCGCCGCGAACCCGGCTCCGGCCGGTCCCCCGAAGCGGGGCGGCGGCGGTCTCGCCGGCGCCTTCGGCGGGGGCCGCGGCGGGCGCGAGGACGTACGCCAGACCGCGTCGCAGGACCAGCACGGCGGCCCGGCGCCGCTCCCCCGGGCCGGCGGTCCGCGTGCGGAGCTGCCCGGCGGCAACCCGGCTGCGCCGCAGGCCCCCCGTCCCCCGCAGCAGGCCCAGGCCGCGGGGTGGGGCGCCCGGCCGCACCAGAACCCGGACGCGCCGCGCGGCCACGAGGAGGCGGAGGACCGCCAGGGTCCCGGCGCCACCGCCCAGTTCGACCGCCCGGACTTCAACGGGCCCCCGCCCGGCCAAGCTTCGTCGACGACCGGACAGTACGAGCGTCCCGACGTACGGCAGGACCCGGCGGCCACCGGCCAGTTCGAGCGCGCGGACGTGCGCGGACCGCAGGGAGCGGGCAGCACGGGCCAGTTCCCGCAGGTCGACGCCCGCGGACCGCAGGACCCGGCGGCCACCGGTCAGTTCCCGCAGCCCCAGTTCCCCCAGGGCCAGTTCCCGCAGTCGCGCGCCGGCTACCAGGACCCGGCGTCGACGGGGCAGTTCCCGCAGACCCCGCAGCCGCAGGCCCCGCAGGACGGCCGGCGCGGCGGGCAGGACCCCGCGTCCACCGGACAGTTCCCGCAGGGCGACCTCTCGTCGGCCACCGGCCAGTTCGAGCGTCCCGACGTGCGCGGCGCGCAGGACGGCGGCAGCACCGGGCAGCACCAGCTGGACCCGTACGACACCGGTCAGCACCGGGTCGACCCGTACGACACCGGTCAGCACCGGACGGGACAGTTCCCGGCGCAGCCGCAGGCCGGCCAGTACGGGCTCTCCGAGCTCGACGGCCCCCTGCCGGCCCCGCCCGCCGGAATGCCGCAGACGCCGGACGCGCCGCGTCCCGTCGCGAGCCTCCCGGTGCCGCCCCAGCAGCCCGGTCGATCCGCCCAGTTCGCTCCGCAGCAGCGTCAGCCGCAGGGCGGCAGGTCCCCCCAGCGCCCCGATTCGCTGCCGCCTGCCGCGGGTCCGGGGGACGGCCGTACGCCGCTCTTCGACACGCTGGAGTCGAACTGGTTCCACGGCGAGCAGGGCCAGCCGGGTCGGCCTCAGCAGGCCCAGGCGCAGGCGCAGTCCCCCGCCGTGCCGCAGCAGCCCGCCGCCGCTCCCGAACGGGAACCGGCCGGCGAGGTCAGCTGGCGGCCCTCGCCGAACGACGAACTCGTCCGGCAGGCCGAGCGGGTCCGCAAGCCCGCCGCCGGCGGTGTCACCACCTCAGGACTTCCGCGTCGGGTCCCGAAGGCCAACCTGGTCCCGGGCACCGCGCAGGAACAGAACCACCAGACAGGTCCGCAGGTCTCCCGTGCGCCCGACGACGTACGCGGCCGGCTGACCAATCTTCGTCGGGGCATCCAGCAGGGCCGCCAGGCCGGTTCCAACGGAACCACTGGCACCTTCCGCACCGTTGACCCCACTCACCAGCAGGAGCGTTAGTTGAGTCCGATGAGCCAGGCGGCCCAGAATCTGAACTGGTTGATCACCAACTTCGTGGACAACACCCCAGGGGTGTCCCACACGGTGGTGGTCTCCGCCGACGGACTCCTTCTGGCTATGTCCGAAGGTTTCCCGCGTGACCGAGCCGACCAACTCGCGGCCGTGGCTTCGGGGTTGACCTCCCTGACGGCCGGAGCGTCCCGGATCTTCGAGGGCGGCCCGGTCGCCCAGACCGTGGTGGAGATGGAGCGCGGCTTCCTCTTCCTCATGTCGATCTCGGACGGTTCCTCGCTGGCGGTGCTCGCGCACCCCGACGCCGACATCGGTCTGGTGGGGTACGAGATGGCCCTGCTCGTCGACCGGGCGGGGACGGTCCTCACCCCGGACCTGCGCGCGGAACTGCAGGGCAGCCTGCTGCACTAGCCGCGCACCGCCGTACCCCCGCAGTACCCCTCATCAGGAGGGGCTTCCCCCCAGCCCCTCACACCGCCTGGCCGTCAACCGAATCCCCCACCGGCCCAGTCAGACGGCACGCCGACCCCCTGCTGTCATGCCCGGAGGACCCATGACCCCGCCCCCCGCCTCACACGATTCGTACGGTGGCGCGCATCTCGACGCCCCGTACGAGTACGAGGGCGATCAGCCGCTGGTTCGCCCCTACGCGATGACCGGCGGCCGGACCCGTCCCCGCTACCAGCTCGCCATCGAGGCGCTGGTCAGCACCACCGCCGATCCGGCCCACCTGTCCACGCTGCTCCCCGAGCACCAGCGGATCTGCCACCTGTGCCGCGAGGTCAAGTCGGTGGCCGAGGTCTCGGCGCTGCTCTCGATGCCGCTCGGCGTCGCGCGCATCCTCGTCGCCGACCTGGCGGAGGCCGGGATGGTGGCCATCCACCAGCCGGGCGAGGGCGCGGACGCCGACGGAACGCCGGCCGTCACGCTGCTGGAAAGGGTGCTCAGTGGACTTCGCAAGCTCTAGTTCGGACGGCGCGACGGGAGCGGCCCGCTCCACGACCTCGGCGAAGATCGTGGTCGCGGGCGGTTTCGGCGTCGGCAAGACGACGTTCGTGGGTGCGGTCTCCGAGATCAACCCGCTGCGTACGGAGGCCGTCATGACCTCCGCCTCGGCGGGCATCGACGACCTCACCCACACCGGGGGCAAGACCACCACCACGGTGGCGATGGACTTCGGCCGCATCACGCTGGACCAGGACCTGATCCTGTACCTGTTCGGCACGCCCGGTCAGGACCGCTTCTGGTTCATGTGGGACGACCTGGTGCGCGGCGCGATCGGCGCGGTCGTCCTGGTCGACACCCGCCGCCTCGCGGACTGCTTCCCCGCGGTCGACTACTTCGAGAACAGCGGCCTGCCCTTCGTCATCGCCCTCAACGGCTTCGACGGTTACCAGCCGTACACGCCCGAGGAGGTCCGCGAGGCGCTCCAGATCGGGCCCGACACCCCCATCATCACCACCGACGCCCGGCACCGGGCCGACGCGAAGAGCGGGCTGATCACGCTGGTCGAGCACGCGTTGATGGCCCGGCTCAAGTAGGGCACAAGTGGGGCGCGGCGTACGGCAGTTGCCGTAGCCAAACAGGGACGGACTGTGGCGTACGACACTCTCCGCCCCTGTTTGGTCACGGAGTTCATAACGTTTCGAAAGAGAATTGCACGAGCAAGGCAACCCGGCGCGGTCGTACGGTGTCGCTGCGCTCACACGAGCCCCGCCTTTTGGCGGGGCTCGTTCTTTATGCCCGTTTTATCTGAGGGATGGGCCACTAGGAACGCTGCCTTCCGGCTGTTTGGCCCGGAACCGTCGGGCGTGCTGGAATTCGGCGAAACTCCTGAGTAGGTACAGCCGTCCTGAACAGGCACAGCCGTAAGTACAGCCCTGAACGAAAACCGGCACAGCGTAGGTGCCGACGCCGAGAGGTTGTTGGTCGAGTGAGGCGAAGCAAGAACGGCTCCGCAGAGCAGCAGGCGCGGGGCAACTTCACGCCGCCGTCGCACGCCGCGGCGCCGCCTGTCGCTGAGGCGTCCGCCGCGCCGGCGGGTGGCAGCTCCAGCCGGATGTCCCCCCGCAACTGGCGGGTGGCCACCCGGCTGAACGCGATTCTCCTCATACCCGTCCTGGTCGCCCTCGTGATGGGCGGCTTCCAGGTGAACGGTTCCGTGCAGACCTGGCGGCAGGCCCAGGACGCGGAGAAGACCGCACTCATCGTGCGCTCCGCCGCCGAGTACGGGCACGCGCTGCTCAACGAGCGCGACCTGACGGCCCAGCCGCTGCTCAGCGGGCAGCGCGACAGCCCGGAGGTCAAGAAGGCCTACGCGGCGACCGACGAGGCGGCCAGGAAGTTCAGGGAAGTCGCCACGGACCTGCCCAGCGACGGGCTGAAGCGGCGGCTGAAGAAGTTCCAGGAGGAGGAGCCGAAGCTCGACTCGATCCGCAAGACGGCCTTCACCGCGCAGGTCGAGGCGGCCCGCAAGGACGAGGCGAAGGGCATCGGCCCGGTCGCCACCGAAGAGGGCTACGTCGTCGTCCAGCACTCCCTGATGGAGCTGGCGAACGAGCTCAGCCTGGACACGGGCAACGTCACGAGCTACGGCCGGTCCGTCTACGCGATCCAGCTGGCCAAGGCGGCGGGTTCCCTCCAGCGCTCCATCGGCATGCACCTGCTGGTGCGCCCGAGCGGCGAGGAGGACGTCAAGGCCGCGCAGACCGTCGCCTTCACCTCGTACACCTACCTGGAGCGCATCGCCCTCGGCGAGTTCGTCTCGGGCAGCACCGCCGCCGACGAGCAGCTGCTCAAGGACGTCATGGCGGGCAAGACCCGGGACGGCGAGCAGAAGCTCGCCACCGCCAAGGCGCGCGCGACCGCCGCGGGGCAGGACTTCCCGACGCCGCCGCGCGGCGCCGACGGTTCGATCCTCACCGGCATGGGCCAGGAGATCGCCACCGGCAAGGGCAAGCAGGCGCTGGCCAGGAAGGGCATCGTGCCCGACACCTGGATGGCCGCCTCCACCGCGAAGTTCGACGGTTACACCGAGGTCGAGGAGCAGCTCGTCACCAAGGCGGTGGACGAGGCCGCGCAGATCTCCGCCGACGCCCGCAACGACGCCATCATCAACGGCGCCGTCGTCGTGATCGCGCTCCTCGCGGCGTTCGTCCTGGCCGGGATGATCGCCCGCCAGATGAGCCGCTCCATGAAGCGCCTGCGCACGGCGGCCTTCGCCGTCGCCGAGCAGCGCCTGCCGATGCTCGTGGACCAGCTGTCGCGCACCGAGCCGGGCCGCGTGGACACCCGCGTGCAGCCCATCCCGATCACCTCGCACGACGAGATCGGCGAAGTCGCCCGCGCCTTCGACCAGGTGCACCGCGAGGCCGTGCGGCTCGCCGCCGAGCAGGCCATGCTCCGCGGAAACGTCAACGCGATCTTCACCAACCTCTCGCGCCGCAACCAGTCGCTGATCGAGGGCCAGCTGACCCTCATCACCGACCTGGAGAACAACGAGGCCGACCCCGACCAGCTGGAGAGCCTGTTCCGGCTCGACCACCTGGCCACCCGCATGCGCCGCAACGGCGAGAACCTCCTCGTCCTCGCCGGCGAGGAGCCGGGCCGCCGCTGGAACCAGCCGGTCCCCCTCGTCGACGTGCTGCGCGCCGCCTCCTCCGAGGTGGAGAACTACGAGCGCATCGAGCTGAGCGGTGTGCCCGAGTCGGAGATCCACGGCCAGGCCGTGACCGACCTGGTGCACCTGCTCGCCGAGCTGCTGGAGAACGCCACCACGTTCTCCTCGCCGCAGACCAAGGTCCGCGTCACCGCGACCCGGCTGCCCGACGGCCGCGTCATGGTCGAGATCCACGACAAGGGCATCGGCCTCACCGCCGAGGACTTCGCGGACATCAACCACAAGCTGGCCAACCCGCCGACGGTGGACGCCGCCGTCTCGCAGCGCATGGGCCTGTTCGTGGTCGGCCGCCTCGCCGACCGGCACGGCATCCGCGTCCAGCTCCGTCCCTCGGGCGAGCAGGCCGGCACGACGTCGCTGGTCATGCTTCCGGACGCGATCACGCACGGCGGTGGCGGCGAGGACGTCCACGCGGACGACTTCACGGTCTCGTCGATCATGGCGGCCCAGCAGCCGGCCCCCGAGCAGCCGGGCCCCGACCACTCCACGATGCGTACCGCCGCCGAACTCGGCTTCGACGACTCGCAGTACGAGCGCGGGCAGGACGAGTCCGGCCGCATGCCGCTCGATCCGGTGAACCGCTCGCGGATCCGTGAGGAGCGCAGGGCCGCCCTGGAAGGCCGCGGCGGAGCGGACGACGACCGCCCGCTGTTCCGCGACGAGGTGCAGGACGCAGCGGAGCCGCAGGGCTACCCGGAGCCCTCGCCCGGCTACGGGGAGCAGCAGTACGGGGAGCAGCAGTACCAGGAGGCGGCGTACGACCCGTACGGTCAGCCGCAGCAGCCCTCGTACGACCAGAACGGCTTCCCGGCCGCGCAGGCGCCCCAGACCCCCACGCCCGGCTTCGACGGCTTCGGCCCGCGGGACTCCTTCGGCTCGACCGAGCGCTACGTTCCGCAACAGCAGTCGCAGCAGCCGCAACAGGGGTATGTGGAACCCACGTACGACAACGCGGAACCTGCGTACGAGAACTTCGATTCCTCGTCCCACCAGGCCAACTGGCCCGAGCGGCAAGGTTTCCCGGCCGCATACGAACCCTCGTACGAGTCCGAAGCGGAATCCGCGCAGTCTTCGTCCGCCCCTGCCGGGGCGGACGCGGAGAGCGTAGGCTTCGACAGTCAGGGAACCGCTTCTCCCGCACCGCGTGCCGGTCACGGGCTGACCGACGCCGGCCTCCCCCGCCGCGGCAGCCAGCCCGGCCAGGAGTCGATGCTCAGCCGGCACAGCAAGTCCGCCGGCCGCACCGAGCCGGAGCAGCAGGAGAAGGCGCCCCGGGCGCAGCTCCCGCAGCGGCCCGCCGCAGGGCAGGACGGTGCGGACCCGGGCACGGCGACGGGCACGGGTGACGGCGGCTGGCGCACGTCGAACGACGAGCGCTGGTCGCGGGCCGAGAAGCTCAAGGACCCGAAGGCCGGCGGGATCACTCCCTCCGGACTCCCCAAGCGGGTGCCCAAGGCCAACCTGGTCGAGGGCGCAGCGGAGCAGGCTCCGCAGGGCGGCCCCCAGGTCTCCCGCGCACCCGAGGACGTACGGGGCAGGCTGAGCAACCTGCGGCGCGGTGTCCAGCAGGGACGCAGCGCGGGAACAGACCAGAACCAAGCGGCCACTTACGATCAGCACAGTGGACCGGGTAGTACCTACAACCAGGAGCGTTAGTGTGAGCCCGATGAGCCAGGCGGCGCAGAATCTGAACTGGTTGATCACCAACTTCGTGGACAACACCCCCGGTGTTTCCCACACGGTGGTGGTCTCCGCCGACGGACTCCTGCTGGCGATGTCCGAAGGATTCCCCCGCGACCGTGCCGATCAGCTGGCGGCCGTGGCCTCCGGTCTGACGTCGCTGACGGCCGGCGCCTCTCGGATCTTCGAGGGCGGCGCCGTCAACCAGACCGTGGTGGAGATGGAGCGGGGCTTCCTCTTCATCATGTCCATCTCCGACGGATCCTCGCTGGCGGTGCTCGCGCACCCCGACGCCGACATCGGCCTCGTAGGCTACGAGATGGCACTTCTCGTGGACCGGGCCGGAACCGTCCTCACCCCGGACCTCCGGGCAGAGCTCCAGGGGAGTCTGCTCAACTAGCGCACAGCCACTGCCGACCGTTTCGCAAACGGTCGAACAAGCGGACACAAGTGTTCTCAACTAGCAGACACCCCGTGCGCATGGGCGTCCCCGGGCTTTAGGGTTCGGGGACGTGGCCCCACAGTGAATGGCGCCCGCAGTGCAGTCGGAGGAGGAGAACGTGGCAACGCCCCCAAACGGTTCGTCGGCCGACTGGCCCTATGGCCGTGGCCCGGTCCAGGGCCAGGGAGGTCAGCAGGGGGGTCCCGGCGACCCCTCCCAGAACCGGTTCAACTTCCCCTCCACGCCCAGCCGTTCACCGTACGAGCAGAACGGGCGCCCGGACGGGTCCGGTCGGCGGTACGACCAGCAGCACCCCTACCAGCAGCAACCCCCGCAGCCTCCGCACCACGGGGGGCAGCACCGCGCACCGCAGCAGCCCGGCAACCGCTCGGCCCCGCCGCGGGCGGGCGGTGTCCGGGGCGCGGGCTCGCCCGCGTCCTCGGGCGGCGGCACCCACAATCCCCTGGTGCGCCCGTACGCCATGACGGGCGGCCGTACCAGGCCCCGCTACCAGCTCGCCATCGAGGCGCTGGTGCACACCACGGCGGAACCGGCACGGCTGCAAGGGCAGTTGCCCGAGCACCAGCGGATCTGCCAACTGTGCCGTGAGATCAAGTCGGTCGCCGAGATCTCCGCACTGCTCTCCATTCCCCTCGGCGTTGCCCGAATCCTCGTCGCCGACCTGGCAGAGGCCGGACTCGTCGCCATCCACCAGCCCGGCGGCGACGAAGCCGCGGGTGGTCAGCCAGACGTGACACTGCTCGAAAGGGTGCTCAGTGGACTTCGCAAGCTCTAGCAGCGGAGCAGCCCGCTCCACAACCTCCGCGAAGATCGTGGTGGCGGGCGGCTTCGGCGTCGGCAAGACGACGTTCGTCGGAGCCGTGTCGGAGATCAACCCGCTGCGTACCGAGGCCGTCATGACCTCCGCCTCGGCCGGGATCGACGACCTCACCCACACCGGGGACAAGACGACGACCACCGTCGCCATGGACTTCGGCCGCATCACGCTGGACCAGGACCTGATCCTGTACCTGTTCGGCACGCCCGGTCAGGACCGCTTCTGGTTCATGTGGGACGACCTGGTGCGCGGCGCGATCGGCGCGGTCGTCCTGGTCGACACCCGCCGCCTCGCGGACTGCTTCCCCGCGGTCGACTACTTCGAGAACAGCGGCCTGCCCTTCGTCATCGCCCTCAACGGCTTCGACGGGCACCAGCCGTACAACCCGGAGGAGGTCCGCGAGGCCCTCCAGATCGGGCCCGACACCCCCATCATCACCACCGACGCCCGGCACCGGGCCGACGCGAAGAGCGCGCTGATCACGCTGGTCGAGCACGCGCTGATGGCCCGGCTGCGGTAGCACTGCCGCACAGGCTGTGGGCAGGGCCCGTCGTCCCGGGGTCTCCTGGGGTGGACGGGCCCTGCCCGTGCGCCCCTGGGGCGGTCTCGGCGCGGCGGGCGGCGGCCGGTCGCCGAGTCCCCCGCGCTCCCCAGGCACTGGCCCGCGGACGTACGCCGAATGGCCCGGCCCCCCTCGCTTCGAGGGGGGCCGGGCCATTCGGCCTGCGCGACGGGTGTGCTCAGCCCTGCCAGCTGTGCGGTGCGCGGAAGCCCGGCGTGCGCTCCAGCCGGCGCCAGCCGGCAGCGGTGCGGCCGTGCGGCGCAGAGACCTCGGCGGGGCGGGCGGCGGCCCGCGCGAGCAGGATCGCGGTGATCGCGGCCAGCTCCTCGGGGGCGGCCTCGCCCTTCTCGACGCGCAGCAGGTTCTTCGTGGCAGCCGTATCGGCGGGGGTGCTCATCGGTTTCGTGGTCTCCGTATCGTCATGGTGCGGCACCGAGGTGCGGGAAGGAAGTTACTGGGGCGGGTTGCCGTGCTTGCGCGAGGGGAGGTCCGCGTGCTTGTTGCGCAGCATCGCGAGGGAGGAGATGAGGACCTGGCGGGTCTCGGCCGGGTCGATCACGTCGTCCACGAGCCCGCGCTCTGCCGCGTAGTACGGGTGCATCAGCTCGGCCTTGTACTCCTTGACCATGCGCGCCCGCATGACCTCGGGGTCCTCGGCCTCCGCGATCTGCTTGCGGAAGATCACGTTGGCCGCGCCCTCCGCGCCCATCACGGCGATCTCGTTGGTCGGCCAGGCGTAGGTGAGGTCCGCGCCGATGGACTGGGAGTCCATGACGATGTACGCACCGCCGTACGCCTTGCGCAGGATGAGCGAGATGCGCGGCACGGTCGCGTTGCAGTACGCGTACAGCAGCTTCGCCCCGTGCCGGATGATGCCGCCGTGCTCCTGGTCGACGCCGGGCAGGAAGCCGGGGACGTCGAGGAGCGTCACGAGGGGGATGTTGAAGGCATCGCACATCTGGACGAACCGGGCAGCTTTTTCGCTGGCCTCGATGTCCAGGACGCCCGCGAGGGACTGCGGCTGGTTGGCGACGATGCCCACGACCTGGCCGTCCAGGCGGGCCAGTGCGCAGAGGATGTTGGTGGCCCAGCGCTCGTGGACCTCCAGGAAGTCGCCGTCGTCGACGAGCTCCTCGATGACCTTGCGCATGTCGTACGGGCGGTTGCCGTCGGCCGGGACGAGGTCCAGGAGGACGTCGCCGCGCCGGTCCGCGGGGTCCTCGGAGGCGACCGTCGGCGGGTTCTCGCGGTTGTTGGAGGGCAGCATCGAGATGAGGTAGCGGACCTCGGCGATGCAGGTCTCCTCGTCGTCGTACGCGAAGTGCGCGACGCCCGAGGTCTCGGCGTGCACGTCCGCCCCGCCGAGCCCGTTCTGCGTGATCTCCTCGCCGGTCACCGCGCGGACCACGTCCGGGCCGGTGATGAACATCTGGGAGGTCTCGCGGACCATGAACACGAAGTCCGTGAGAGCCGGGCTGTAGGCCGCGCCGCCCGCACACGGACCGAGCATCACACTGATCTGCGGGATGACACCCGAGGCGCGCGTGTTGCGCTGGAAGATGCCGCCGTACCCGGCGAGCGCGGAGACGCCCTCCTGGATGCGGGCCCCCGCGCCGTCGTTCAGCGAGACCAGCGGGGCGCCGGCCGAGATGGCCATGTCCATGATCTTGTGGATCTTCGTGGCGTGCGCCTCGCCCAGCGCACCGCCGAAGATCCGGAAGTCGTGCGCGTACACGAAGACCGTCCGGCCCTCGACCGTGCCCCAACCGGTGATCACACCGTCGGTGTACGGCTTCTTGCTCTCCAGGCCGAAACCGGTCGCCCGGTGCCGCCGGAGCTGCTCGACCTCACGGAAGGAGTCCGGGTCGAGAAGCAGCTCGATGCGCTCGCGGGCGGTCAGCTTGCCCTTGGCGTGCTGCGCCTCGGTGGCCCGCTCGCTCGGGCCCTGTACGGCCTGCTCACGCAGCGCCAGCAGCTCGGCCACCCGGCCACGGGAGTCGGTGGGCTCGCCCGGAGCGCCCGGAGTATCCAAAACGGTCATGTGTCGACCCTACGAAGAACGACAAGAAAACGGTCCGTCGACTCTGCACAGTCTCCGGGCCGTATCCCTGTGGGGGACGGACAGAACCGTGTCGGGGAGGAAGGGAAGTCCCTGTTCGCGCCGGGGGCTCTTTGTAAAGAGGTCACAAAGGGCGCCCGGTGTGGCTTCCTGCACACGGAAGGGTCCGTCAGCGCGGTTCGCACACCCCGGACAGGCTCGTCCCCAGCCTGCCCTCCCGCTCTCGCTTCTCCTTGTGCTCCTCCTGCACCTTCTGGATGTCGGCCAGCCGCTGCTTCAGGCGCCGGTCGCCGGGGTCGGGTTCGGTGTCCGCAAGGTGCAGGAGCGTGGCGTCGTAGAAGGCGTCCCGGACCGCGGGGGACATCACGTCCGAGGCGTCCAGGCAGCGCACGCTGCCCGTGCCGCCGGTCAGCCGCAGGGCGGTCTGCTGGTCCGGGCCGCCGCCCTTGGGGGCGACGTCGGAACGGGCCGAGAAGACGCCGCCCTCGCCGGTGCCCGCCCAGCGGGCCTGCCCCTTCTGCGAGACCAGCTTCTTCAGCAGTTCGCGGGCGAGGGGGGTGTCGTCGAACAGGACGGCGAAGTCGGCGGACACCTCGTACCCCCGTTGCCGGTAGGGGCCGCCGGGCAGCAGGGGCGCGGAGTCGGTGAAGTCCGCCTCGGCTGTCCGCTCGCCGTAGAAGGCGGGGGCGAACGAGCCCTGGTGCTCCAGGGAGCAGCCTCCTTCGTCGAAGAGGAGTCCGCCGCCCCGGGGGGTGCGGCCCCGGTGGTCGGTGTGCAGCGCGCGCTCGGCGGCCTCGGGGTCGGCGGCGGCCATCGCGCCCCAGGCCCGCCAGGCGCGGACGATCCGCTCGTGGGTCCACGGCACGTCCACGTGGCCCGTCGCCCACTTCTCGTACACGTCGCGGCCCTGGGACTGCAGGACGATGTCCTCGATCCAGTCGCTGCCGGGCCAGCCGGACGCCCCGTCGTCGCCCATGCCCGTGCACCAGGCCGCCATCCCGACCGGTCCGGCCGGCGGGACGACGCCCCTGCGGTGCCACACGATGCTCTTGAGGTTGGCCTTCACCGGGACCCAGTACGTCATGCCGTCGGCGGTGCGGGGCTGCCAGGGCGGTCCGTACTTCTTCAGCTCCTCCTCGCCGAGGAGCTCGTCCAGCGGTTTGAGCCGGCCCGTCTCGGCGTACTCGGCCAGCTCGCCCACCCCGGGCATGATGGCGACGTGCGGCGCGGTGCCCGTCTGGACCTGGGAGAGCAGCATCTCGCGTTGGGCGGCGGTGCCCTGGTAGGCGAACGGGATGCCGAAGCCCTTGAGCAGTTCGGTGAACTGGTGTTCCTGCTTGTCGGTCCACGGGCCGAGGACGACGACCTTCTCACCGTCGGCCGGGTCGCCCGGCGCGGCCAGGGCGCAGGCGGTGACCGGCAGCAGCAGCGCGAGGAGCAGGACCACGCCGCGCAGGGCCTCGCGTGCGGGACGGGTGCGGTGCGGAGTCATCCGGCTGCCCTCCAGTAGTCGGCGTTGAGCCTGCGGGCGCAGCCTGCGACGGGCAGTACGCAGACCAGGACGCCGCCGGTGAGGATCGAGTAGTGGACCCACGGGGGACGGCCGTCGTCGGCGAGCCCGGCGTGGACCCGCGGAATGCGGTCGGCGAGGGTCTGCTGGGCGCTCTCGACCCGGGGCGAGGCGCTCACCGCGTCGGTGGCGAGCGCGCGCAGGGCCCGGTGGGATGCGTCCAGCCGGTGGTGGGTGACGGCGGCGGCCCAGAGCGGGAGGACCGCGAGGGCGGCGGTGAGCAGCAGTGCGGCGACGAGAGAGAGCTCGTAGCGTCTCCCGCAGCGGCGGCGCAGCACGCGCAGGGCGGACAGGACCGTCACGAACAGGGCGACCAGCGCCAGTTCGGCGACCGCCCAGCCCGCGTACCGTGCGGGTCCGAACGAGACGTCGGCCTCCACCTTCTCCAGCTGGTTCGCCTGGAGCAGGTCGAGCCGCGACACCATCCCGGTGACGGGCCGCCGGAGCACGTAGTCGGCCTCGCGGAGCCGCTGCTCGCGCAGGAGTTCGTCGGCGTGCGTCGCGTCGACCTGCCGGGTCGTGGCCAGGTTGACGGACTGGGCGTACGCCCCCATCAGGCCGTACAGGGGTTCGATGATCGCTTTGCCGCGGGACCCGTCGATCTGGTTACGGGCGAGCCTGGCGTGGCCCTGGAAGGCGACGGCCCACTGGGCGCGGTACTCCTCCCCCGCGTCGACGACGGGGGCCAGTCCCGAGTCCACCGAGGCGCGCGCCTCCTCGTAGGAGCGCAGCAGGGCGAGACGGGTGGAGGCCACGTCGACGACGGCGGGCGCGGCGGCGGTGCGCAGCTCGTAGGCGGCACGGTCGGCCGCGCGGTAGGAGACCAGCAGGGATCCGGCGCCGACGAGGGAGAGCACCAGGGCGAGCGCCAGGTGCCGTTCCAGGAGGTGGCGGGTGCGCGAGCCGGTGCGCCGGGCGTGCCCCCAGCGGCGCAGACGGCCGGGGGCGGGCGGGGTCGCGGGCGCGGTCGCGGGCGGGGAGGGCTGGTCGGTCATCGCAGGCGTTCTCCGCACGTGATGCAGTACGCCGCGGGCAGGCCCACGAGCTTGCGGCAGCTCGGACGGGGGCAGCGGCGTTCGACGCCGTGGGCGTAGTCGCGCAGGAGGTCCTGGGCGGTGCCCGCGTCGCCGCCGGTCAGGATGTCGGCGCGCAGCCGGTCCTGGTCGTAGCTCTCGTGCAGGCGCACGATGCCGCGGGCCGCGTCGTCGATGTCCGCGATGGCGCGGATGCGGTCCAGGGGCCAGCTGATGCCGAGCTGGTGGGCGAGCTGGGCGGCCGCGCCGAGGTGGCGTTCGGCGGAGTCGCGCCGATTGCGGTGCGCGGCGAGCTGCCCGCGGTCGAGTTCCTGCCGCAGCCGGCCGAGCGCGTCGGCGAGGGTGACGGTGAGGTTGTCGTCGGTGCTGACCCGCTCCTCGGCGGACATCAAGCGAGGCCGGGTCTCCCAGCGGACGACGACCGGGGTCACGGCGTCCCCGAGGGCGACCGAGGCGAGTTGCAGGTCGACGCCGAGCGGTTCCGTGTGGGCGTCGACGCCCAGTTGCAGGAGGTACTCGCGTCTGCCGACGTCCCACTGGTAGGTGGGCAGCTGGTACCGGCCCGGCCGGCCGGGGTTGGGGCGTACCGCAGTGGAGAGCAACTGCCCTTCCGTTTCCTGGAGTTCGAGCAGTCGGACTCCGGTGCGCAGGGTCAGTTCCAGGGTGAGTTCGGGGCTGCGGATGCGGCGCCGCGCGGCGATCAGCGAGGTGGCGTACGGGGCGAACGCCTCGGGGGCCAGGCCGCGTTCCCCGTACAGGTTCCGGGCGACGGTCACCAGCGCGTGCGGGTCCCAGGATCCGCTGACAGCCAGCACGTCGCAGGTGAACTCCCCCGCGCAGCGGGCTATCTCGTCGTCGAGCGGGCCGACGGGGGCGGTGCCGTCGGAGAACAGCAGCAGGTGCCGTACCGGCAGGGGGCGGACGGCGAAGCGGGCACGGGCGGCTGCCAGCAGCCCGGCCAGCCCGGTGTCCTGCGCGCCCTGTGCTCCCGGCGGGTCGTACGGCTTGCGGGAGACGGCGGTGAAGGCGGCCTCCCCCCGGGTGTCCGCGTCGGCGACGGCCCAGCCCCCGTCGAAGGGGTAGCCGCCGCCGGTGCCGATCAGCGCGAAGGAGGCCCCGTCGGGCAGCGCCAGCAGGGTGTGCGCGAGGGCTTCCCTGGTGCCCGGATCGCGGTCGGGGGCGAGGTCGACGGCGAGTGCCACGGCGAGGTGCGCGGCGGGGAGTTCGCCCGTCGGGTCCGCGCCGACGGCGCGCGCCTCGGCCTGGAGGACGGCCTTGACGACGGTGCCGGGGCGCGGGGTCCGCTCGCGGCGCGTCTCCACGTGCAGGTCGAAGCTCAGACCCGGTGCTGCGGCGGATGTGCCCATGTGCGTCACCTTCGTCGTTCGGCGGTCGGCCGGGGCTGTTCCCGGTGGACGCCCGGGGGCCCGCGGGGCGGGTGGGTCAGAAGCGGGTGCGGGGCCGTATCTCGTGGGAGAGGTCGATCAGGTGCTCGTACTCCGCCCGGTCCTGGCGTTGGTGGGCCAGGCGGCGGTAGTTCTCCTCCAGCCCTTCGCGTACGGCCCGCTCCCCCGCCGTGCCCAGCACGGCGTCCAGTCGGCGTTCCAGGAGTTCGGTGCGCAGCCTCAGCACGTCGTCGCCGGACAGCCGCATCGCCGGGTCCTGCTCGGCCTGTGCGAGGTCGAACAGGGCCTCGTTGACGGCGGACTCGGCCGCGCGCGCCCCGTCGGGGCCGAGCCGGGCGGCCCGGATCCGCAGCGCGGCGATCCGCGCGACGGCCCGGTCCCGCGAGGAGTCGGGGACGGCGGCCAGCACGTCGAGGGCGCCCGCGCGGTCCCCCGCGGCGAGCGCACGGCGGGCCAGGCCCAGGGCGGCCCCGCCGTGCGAGGGGTTGCGGGCGTGCACCGCCCGGTAGAGCGGGGCGGCGGCGTACCCGTCCAGGCCCTCCTCGTCGAGGAGTTCGGCGCAGTGCGCGAGGGCCAGCTTGGCCGCGTACTCGCCGGGCAGGGCGCGGAAGACGACGGTGAACCGGCCGCGGGCCTCCCGCAGCCGCGCGGTGCGCAGCCCCTCACCCGCCGCACCGCCCTCCGCGTCCTCGTCCGCCCCCGCCAGCGCCACCAGGGCCCGGTGCCACTCCAGGCGCCAGCCGTGGGCGTCCCGGGGAGCCCGGATGCGGCGGGCCTCGGCGAGCTGGGCGCGGGCGTCGACGAGGGCCCGGGGGGTGCCGAGGGCGACGGACACGCGCACGTTGTGCAGGCAGATCTCCACGGAGGGGCGGCGGCCCGGGGCCTGGGCGAGGTACTGGGCGGGGTCGTACCCGCTGCTGACCTGGAACCGGGCCGCCTGCGGATCGTCCTCGTACGGGCGGGGCGCCGGCAGCCCGGCCGCCACCTCCGCGGGAGTGGGCGCCGCGGTGTCCAGCACGGGCGAGCGCGGTGCGCGGCCGCGTCCGTGCAGGGGGCGGCGCAGCCAGTGCGCGGGCTCGGGCACGGCGCCCAGGCGTGCGCCGGGCAGCCGGGTGGCGGGGGTGAAGCAGGGCGACGGTTCGGGCGGGTCCTGTTCGCCGGGCCGCAGCGCCCTGATCTCCCTCAGCACGCCCCGCAGCTGGTCGGCCATGTCCCTGGCGGTGCGGAAGCGGCGTTCGGGGTCGCGGGCGGTGGCCCGGTCGAGGGCCGCGCGGAAGGACGCGGCGCCGACCCCCCGGCCGCGCGGCTCGTCGTCGACGGCCCATTCGGCGAGTTCGCGCAGGGTGGCGCCGACGGTGTGCAGGTCGTGGGCGACGCTCGGCACGCGGGTGCGGTTGATCTCGGGCGAGGCGTACCGGGAGGTGGTGAGGATGTCGTCGGGTCTGCGGTGGGGGCGGCCCAGTTCGCGCAGGGCGCCGAGGTCGATGACCTTGACGCCGTCCTGGTGGTGGACGACGTTGGACGGCTTCATGTCCATGTACGCGAGCCCGGAGGCGTGCAGGGCCTGGAGCGCTTCGAGGATCTGCCAGCCGTACGTGAGGACGTGCTCGATGTCGAGGACGAAGTCGCCGCGCCGGGTGGCGTCGATCATCGCCTCCAGGGTGCGGTCGCCTACGTCGTCCATGACGATGTACGCGCCGGAGACGGTGTGTGCGTCGGCGTCGAGCTTGCGGACGAAGTCCCGGATGCGGACGATGCGGTGGTGCCGGATGGCGGTGAGCCGGCGGCGTTCCTCGTCGGCCTGTGCGGGGCCGCCCTCCAGGTACCGGTTGAGCAGGCCCTTGACGGCGACGTGTTCGTCGAGGTGGTGGTCGACGGCGAGGTAGACCCAGCCCTGGCCGCCCTGCGCGATGGGCCCGAGCACCTCGTACTGGCCGGCCAGCCAGTCGGCCTCGTCCTTCGAACTGTCCAGGTCGGGCCGGTAGGAGTAGCGCTGCCCGCACACCGGGCAGTAGCCGTCCAGGGGAACGGGCCCCTCGGTGAGGGGCGGGCCGATGACCGTGCGGCACTCCAGCGACGAGCAGCGCATGACGGCGCGCAGCGGGTCGCCCGGCCGGCGCAGCCGTTCGCCTGCCGAACTGGGCCGTTGCCTGGGCAGTTCGAGGAACCGCGCGGGCCGGTCCTTCGCGGTGAGCGGTCCGAACCGCCGCTCGTCGGCGGCCAGCCCGCAGTGGTCGCAGTACCCGGTGGCGAGGACGTCGCCGGGGCAGCGGGCTCCGGTGCGCAGCCGGTGGGCGCAGCGGGTCATGGCGCGTACGGCTCCCGGACGGCGGCCCTGAGCCGTTCGGCCAGGGTCGCCAGCAGTCCCACCCGGGTGTGCGCGTCGGTCCACCGCGGGGCGATGCCGCGCAGTTCGGCGGCGTACCGGTCGGCGAGGCGCGCGCGGTGCGGGGGTGCGTACCGTTCGGCCTCGCGCAGTTCGGCGAGCAGGGCGCGGACGTGGTGCTCCAGACCGGGGGCCAGCAGGTCGCTCTCGGTGCGCCGCCAGGTCTCCTCGGAGCGGGGCGTGTCACCGCGTACGACGACCAGGACCCGCAGGCCCAGGTGGCGCACCCGGGCCAGGACGGGCAGCGTCCGGTGCGGGGCGGGGTCCCGGTCGAGGCCCAGGACGGCGAGGTCGACGGGCCTGCCGGGCAGTGCGGCGATCCCCGGCGGGGGTTCGCCGCCGTACAGCAGCCAGGTGCGGAACGCGCTCAGCCCGCCGTGTCCGAGGGGGAGCTGGGCGGCGATCTGTTCGGTGAGACGCCTGCGGTCGCGGGTGGCGCAGTCGTGGACGAGCTGGGCGCGGGCGAGGGCGTGCTCCAGGGTGCGGTCCCGGCCGCCGCCCTCGGGCACGAGGCACAGTTCGACGGGCGGCCGGCGGTCGCCCTCGAACCAGTCGCGCAGCCGCCGGCGCAGTGCGACGTCCCAGGCGCCGGGCGTGCTCAGCTCGTCCACCAGGGGCACCTCGCGGGCCAGCGCGGCCACGGGAAGCATGTACGACCGTTCCTGGCCGGCCGTCGCGGTGCCGACCTGGGCGACCGTCATCCCGAGGACTTCGGCGGGGGCGCCGTCCTGGGCGACGGTGGACACCGCCCCGCCGCTGAATCCTTCCTCCACGGGATCGTTGACGGGGTCGAGCTGCACCCACCGGCCGTGCGGGCCGCCGAGGGTGGCGAAGAGCGTCAGGCCCGCTTCGTGGTGGACGGTGTATCCGGTGGCCCGGAGCGTGCGACGGTCGGCGGGCAGGTCGCGGCCGAGGAGGGCGGGGTCCAGATGGGGGCGGTCCTGCTCCAGTGCCAGCACCGCGACGTCGAGACCGGACTCCGGGGCGTGCGGGACCGGGGGGATCCAGCTTCCGGGCTCCGGGGCGAGGCGCGCGCCGACCGGTGCCACGCCGTGGCCCTCGGCGAACTCCACCCAGATCCGCTGCTGGGCTTCCCCCAGTACGTGGGCGCAGGTGAGCACGCGGTTCCTGGTGAGCAGTATCCCCGCTCCGCACACGCGTCCCCGCGCGTCGCCCAGCCTCAGCCGTAACCGCCAGTCCGCGTAGAAGTCGTGCCTCCCACCGCTCCCCGTGGCCCCCATGCCGCCCGAGGATACGCCGGACACGGGCAACCCCCCAGGGCGTGGACGCGCACGGGGGACTTCGTAGCGCATTCGTGTCGCTTACTGCGTGGGGAACGTCAACTCCCGTACCGGAAGAGCCCACTTCTCCGGTCCGTCCGGTCCGGATGGACGACGCGCAGGACCCGGGCCCGCGGTGGGTCCGCTCGTCCCCGCGGGTGAATCCCAAGACTACCGATCCGTAAAGGTTGAATGTTGAACATCGTCGCGCTATCGTCGTTCTTGCTGAACAGGTTGAACGTTCAACCAATACGTCCGCATCTCTCCCAGGAGGAACGCCATGGGTCTCTTCGGCCGCCGCAACGACACCATCGACACCACCACCGCCCCGGTCGCCGTCGACCCGGCCCTGGCCGCCCTCACCGGCGAGTACACGGTCGACCCGAGCCACAGCAGCATCGGCTTCACCGTCCGCCACGCGATGGTGACCAACGTGCGCGGCACCTTCGCCGAGCACGAGGGCACCCTGCGCCTGAACGGCTCGAACCCGGCCGACTCCGAGGCGCGGATCACCGTCCGGATCGCAAGCATCGACACCGGCGTCGCGGACCGCGACAACCACCTCCGCAGCGCCGACTTCTTCGACGCGGAGACCTTTCCCGAGATGACCTTCCGCTCCACCGGGGCCGAGCAGCTCGGCGGCGACGACTACCGGATCACCGGCGACCTCACCATCAAGGACGTCACCCGCCCCCTCTCCATCGACCTGGAGTTCAACGGCACGGCCACCGACGTCTACGGCAACGAGCGCGTCGGCTTCGAGGGCAGCGCCACCATCCTGCGCTCCGACTGGGGCCTGACGTGGAACGCGGCACTGGAGACGGGCGGCGTCATGGTCAGCGACAAGGTGAAGCTGAACTTCGACATCTCCGCGATCAAGAAGGCGGCCTGAGCGGGAGACGGTCGCGGGGGGCGGTCAGGTGTTCGTCCGCACCCCCGCGTTCCTGAGGATCTCGCCCGCCGGCAGCGCGACGCTCTGCCCGGCGGTCAGGCCGGTGGCCGCCAGGTGGGCGTCCACGAGGCGAAGGCCCACCGTGTACCCGGCGAAGTCCGGGAGACCCACCGGGGCGAGACCCATGAGCTTCGCCGTGGCGTCCCCGAAGACGTACGGCGGCAGATACCGCATTCCGGCGAGGTCGACCGCATCGGTGATCTTCTCGTAGGCGTCGTCGAGGTCCGTGCCGGAGACCGCCGTGGCCCACGGGCCCATGGCCCGCTCGCCCGCCAGTTCCCGAACGAACGCCTCGGCCAGGCCCTCGGCCACGACGTGCTCCCCGACGGTGACCGTCGCGGGATCCCAGACCACATTGGCATAGCGCACGTTGTGATGGAGTTCGTGCGCGGCGGTGTGGTGGATCTTGGCCAGGCTGGTGTCGGTGGGCCACATGGCGAGGTGGATGCCACCGGGGAAGCCCCCCATTCCGAAGTAGCCCTCACTGCGCACGGTCAGGTGCTCGTCGTCGGGGTCACCGAGGACGAGGACGACGTGGACGGTCTCGGCGCGCGCCGCGTCGGGTGCCTCGGCGGCCAGCCGCTCCCGGGCGGCGGCGAGGGAGTCCTCGATCCGCTCCCACACCCGGGCCCCGCGCATCTGCCGAAGGGCCGCCGCAAGGCGCGGGTCGTCACGGTCGAGGGGAAAACCGCTGCCCGTACTGTGCAGTTGCACCGCGTCCATGCCGCCGCCCGTCACCCGGTCGAGCACCTCCTGGAACGGGGCGAGCAACTCCCGCAGCGCATCGGGGCGTTGGGGCACGGGGAGCGCGAGGAGGTCGGACATGGCGGACGCGGTGTCGTGCACGAGGATCTTCATGGCACGGACGGTAGAACCTCACGTCGCGTGAGGAGCAAGCCCCGCCGGGGGCGGCGAGCGCCTCAGAAGCTGCCGCCGCCGAAGTCCCCTCCGCCCCCGAAGTCGCCCCCGCCTCCGAAGTCCCCGCCTCCGAAGTCGCCCCCGCCGAATGCGGAGGGGTCGAAGTCCGAGCCCGAGACGTCGCCGCCCTCGAAGCCCGATCCGGCGGTGTCGAAGCCGGTGCCCGCACCGTAGTCCGACGCGTACGCGGGCGTGGCCAGCATCGATCCGAGCATGGTGCCCATCAGCAGGCCCGGGAGCATGCCACCGCCGAAGTAGCCGCCCGCCCAGGGCCCGTAGGCCGGGCCCGCGTCGTAGTAGGGGCGGCGGCCGTCGGCCGTGTCGACGGTGCGGACGGCCGGGTCCCGCCCGTCGGCGAGACGGGTGGCGTCCGCCGCGCAGACCGGGACCTCGCGGGCCCCACCGCCCGGCGGCGTCCACGTCGCGTCGGTGACCGAGGGCCCGTGCCGGGGGTCGAAGAAGCAGGGCGAGCGCCGTTCGGGCACGGGGCGGCCGGAGCGGCGGGCGTCCAGGACGGCGAGCGCGTAGCGCCCGTCCTCCAGGGCCTCGGTGACCCCGCGCACGTCGTTGGGCTCGCGGACCGACGCCATCCGGGACTTCGCGGTCTCGTACAGGTCGAGCGCCCGCTCGTAGTCGGTGCGCATCGTGTCGGTCGCGCCCGGCTCGGCGGGGTGGAAGTCGAGGCGGTCCAGCTCTTCGCCGTACGCGGTGATGTCCTCGTCGACGACGACCGTCAGCTTGCGGAGCGCTTCGAGGCGCTCGGCCTCCTTGCGCGCGCGGTTGCGGCGTACGAGCGCGTAGCCGCCCGCGCCCGCCACGAGCACGACCGCGCCGACCCCGACGAGCGCGCCGGTGTTCACGCCGTCGTCCGTGCCGCCGCCCCAGGACGCCGGGGCGTGGCCCTTGACCTGCGGGAGTGTCTGGTCGACGAAGGTGCTGAGCTGAGTGGCCGCGTCCAGGCCCGCCGGGGTCTTGGCGGCGGCGACCAGGTTGCGGAGCGACCGGTGCGGCAGTGCGCGCGGGTCGGCGCCGGCCTCGAAGCCGTCGCCGAGGCGGACCGCGTACACACCGGTGACGCCGGTGGCGTTGCGCAGGTTGCGGCGCACCGTCTCGGGCGGGAACTCCTCGTTGCGCGGCAGGACCGCCACGAAGAGGGGCTTGTCCGCGTCCTTGATCTTCTTCGCCAGCGCGTCCTGGTCGGCCCGGGACAGTTGCCCCCTGGCCTCCGGCGCGACGTAGACCGGCCCCTCCTTCAGGGCGTTGCCCGCCTCCGTCGTCCCGGTGGCGGCGAGGGCCGTCGGGGCGAGCGGCAGCAGGAGCAGCAGCGTCGACCCGGCAAGGGCCGATATGACGGAAAACGACCTGGTCCTCATGTATTCGACGCTACCCGAACTGTTCGAACACGCACGTGTTGCTTTCCGTCACCGCTGATCAACCCACCGCGATCTTCTCCCCGGTGGCGAACTGGGTGGCCGCCAGCTCCGCGTACAGAGCGTCCGTGCGCACGAGTTCGTCGTGGGTGCCCCGCGCGCGCACCCGCCCCGCCTCCATGACGACGATGCGGTCCGCCCGTACGACGGTGGACAGCCGGTGGGCGATGACCAGCACCGTGGTGTCGGCGGCGAGTTCGACGATCACCTCGCGCAGGCGCTCCTCGTTGACGGCGTCGAGCTGCGAGGTCACCTCGTCGAGCAGCAGCAGCCGGGGCTTGCGGAGCAACGCGCGGGCCAGGGCGATGCGCTGGCGTTCCCCGCCGGAGAGCGTGACACCGCGGTGGCCGACCTGGGTGTCGAGTCCCTCCGGGAGCCGGGCCACCAGGTCGTCCAGGCGGGTGCGGGTGACGGCGTGCGCGAGTTCGCCGGGGGTGGCGGCGGGCGCGGCCAGGAGGAGGTTGTCGCGCAGGGTGCCGGCCAGAACGGGGGCGTCCTGTTCGACGTACGCGAGGGCGGCCCTGAGGTCGGCCAGCGGCCAGTCGCGGATGTCCCGGCCGCCCACGGTGAGGGTGCCGGCGTCGTGGTCGTAGAACCGCTCCAGGAGGGCGAAGACGGTCGTCTTGCCCGCGCCGGACGGCCCGACGAGTGCGGTCAGCCCGCCGGGCGGGGCGGCGAAGGTCACGCCGTGGTGGGCGGGCGAGCGGGAGTCGCCGTACCCGAACACGACGTCCTCGAACCGGACTCCCAGCGGCGGGAGGTGCTGGGACGCGCGGCCGGGCGCGGGCGGGTCCGCCGGTCCCCGGCCGCCCTCCCCCGGCAGCGTTTCGACCTCGTCGATGCGGCGGACGGCCGCGAGTCCCGTCTGCAGGCCGGTCCAGCCGTCGGTGAGCTGACTGAGCGGGCCCATGAGGCCGAAGACGTACAGCAGGAACGCGATGAGCGAGGAGACCTCCATCGCGCCGGAGACGACGCGCGCGCCGCCGACGCCCAGCACGGCCAGGAACGCGAGCTGCGTGGCGAGGAACATCGCGACCTCGGAGGCCGAGGTCCAGCGGGCGACCGCGATTCCCCGGTCGTGCGCGGTGCGTGCCGCCGCACCGATGCCGGCCGCCTCGCGGTCCTCGATGCCGCTGGCCTTGACCGTACGGAATGCCTGCAGCGAACGGTCGAGCAGCGAGCCCATCTCGCCCACCGCCTCCTGCGCCTGGAGCTGGGCGCGCTGGATCCGCGGCATGAGCAGGGCCAGCACGCCCGCGCTGAGCAGCAGGACGAGGACAGTGACGCCCAGCAGGAGCGCGTCCACGACGGCCATCAGCACGACCGTCCCCACCAGCATCAGTACGCCGCCGACCGCCTCGACGACGCTGCGGGAGAGCACGGTGTGCAGGAGCGTGGTGTCACCGGTCGCGCGGGAGAGCAGGTCGCCGGGGGTCAGCCGGTCCACGGAGGCGACCTTCAGCCGCAGCATCCGGTCGACGAGCCGTCGCCGGGCGCGCAGTACGACGGCTTCGCCGGTACGGGCCAGCAGGTAGCGTCCGGCGGCGGCGAGCAGCGCGCCGACGATCACCACGGCGGTGAGCACCACGAGCGGCCCGGTGGTCGAGCGCCCGCTGCCGAAGGCGTCGACCGCGTACTTCGCGGTCATCGGCATGACGAGCCCGGCCCCGGACCCGGCGAGCGACAGCAGTCCGCCGCAGAGGAGCAGCTTCCAGTGCGGGCGGGTACGGGACAGGAGCAGCGTCAGGGGGCGGGACGCGCCCCGCGCCGCCGCTGCCTCACCTGCCACCCGCGACGCGCCCCGCGCCGGCGGTGCCTCGTCTGCCACCCCCGACGCGTCCTGTGCCTCACCTGCCGCCCACGACGTGCCCCGCGCCGCCGGTACCTCACCCGCCACCCGCGGCCACCTTCATCAGTGGCCGGAAGTCGCTCACGTTCTGCTCGCCCACCGTGCGCCCCTCGGCGGCGACCCAGGCGTGCGGCTGGAAGGGCGGTGCGTTGCGGACGCCCGCGTGCCAGTCGGGCCAGGTGCCGGACATGCGGCAGACCAGGGCGATCGCGATCGACCGGGGCAGGCAGCCGTACCAGCCGGCGCACTTGCGGCTGGTGGCGACGACGCGCTCGTACGTCTCCAGGGTCTGGTCGTACGTCGCCGGGCGCGCTCCCGCGCTGAGCCGGGTCAGCACCTTGCGCAGTCGGCCCGGCTTGAGCTTGGCGAGGAGGAGGGCCGCGGCGACAGCGGCGCGCAGGCGGAGACCCCCCGGCCCCGCCCCGCGCCGGGGCATCGTCATCTCCGTGGTCATCGGGCCGCTCCGACCCGGGTGACGATCTTCGCCCTGATGAGCTGGTCGGTCAGTTCGGCGACGTCGGCCTCGGCCTCGGCGCGGTCGACCTCGTACTCGGCCAGGAGCTGCTCGACGGCGTCGGACGGGGAGCGGCCCTCGGAGATCGCGGTCACGACGAGGGTGCCGCACTCGTTCAACTGCCAGTACGTGCCGTCCTTCTCGTCGAGCAGGACGCCGCCGTACTCGGTGGTGGTGACGGCGATGCCCTTGCGGAGGGCGAGCTGCGCGGTGGGGTCGGTCCGGCTCATGGGGCTGCCTCGCTGTTCGTCGTGGGAGCGGTGTGCGTCGCGGCGGCGGGCCCGGCGGGCGGCCAGGCGTTCTGCGCGGTGCGCAGCCACGCCTCGCAGGACACCGTCGAGTCGATCGGGTGCTGCTGGAGGAGCGGCGAGTAGGGGTCGTCGGCGAGGCGGCGGAGCCGGCCCGCGTCGATGAGGCCCCGCTCGTCGAGGAGGGACCCGGTCCACAGGTCCCGCAGCCCGGGGGCGTGCACGCGCAGCCCCTGGACGTCGTCGGCGGACATGTGGTCCTTGGTGGTGCGGGAGAGCAGCGCGTCCGGGACCACCCCGCGCATGGCCTCGACGAGCAGCGGCTTGTACCGCCAGGGCACGACCCGGTCCTCGACCCGTACCGCCAGGACCGCTTCCACCACGCGGTCGTCGAAGAAGGGCGCGGCGACGGGCAGCCCGAGCCCGGCGCCCACGTCCTCCATGGCCTGGAAGTACCGGGCGCCGAGGCGGACGGTGTCGATGTCCATGTGGCGGCCGGGGCGCGGCGCGATGGGTTCGGCGGTGGCGGCGGCCCTGCGGAACTCCTCGCGGACCAGGTCCCTGGCGCGCTGTGTGAACCAGGGCCGCATCGCCTGCCGCATGCCCCAGGAGACCTGCGGCGTCCGGGAGTCGGCGGTGGCGGTGTCGATGAGGGAGCCCGCGAGCCAGGTGCCGAAGGCGGGCGGGAGGAGCATGCCGCGCAGGGTGGGCAGCAGTGGCCAGCCGGACTGGTGGCGCAGCGCGCTGATTCGGTTCCACGCCTTGAGCGGTTTGCCGGGGAGGAGGTCCTGGCAGGCGGAGGCGAGGCCGTTGAACAGTTCGTCGCCGCCGTATCCGGTGAGGTGGTACTCGGAGCCGGTGGCGGCGGCGCGGGAGAGCAGCATGGCGGCGCGGGCGCGGGCGGGGGCGACGGGGAAGGGCTCGTCGAGGAGTTCGCCCGCGGTGGCGGGCAGGTCGGCGTAGAAGAGCGGGGCGTCGTCCGCGGGGACGACGACGTGTTCGATCTTGCGTGCGCCGGCGTCTCGCTCCGCGGCCTGCCGGGCCGCGCGCACTCCCCGTTCCGCCCAGAGCTGGTCCTCGGAGCGGCTGTCGCGGGCGGCGACGGTCAGGAGCGTGGTGTCGGGCGCCCCGGCGTGCTGGGCGAGGAAGGTGACGGAGGTGGAGTCCATGCCGCCGGAGAGTTCGCCGCTGACGCGGGTGCGGCCGCTCAGGTGCGCGGCGACGGACGCGGCGAGCGCGGCGGCGACCAGCGGGGCGCCCTCGGCCATGGTGAGGCGGGGCTGCGGCGGCTGCCACCAGCGGCGTACGGAGCAGGAGCGGGCGGCGTCCCGCAGGACCAGCGCGTACGCGGGGTCGACCTCCCGGACGCCCTGCCAGACGGGCCGCTCCCGCAGCGGGTGCGGGACGAAGTCGAGCAGGCGCAGGGCGAGCGCGCCGTCGTCGAGCGCGGCCCCGGTGAGGTGCGCGAGGGCGGCGGGGCGGTCGGAGGCGAGCCGGGAGCCGGCCAGGTCGGCGTGGTAGACGCGGCGGTGGCCGGAGGCGGTGCCGCGGACGCACGTCTCGCCGTCCACGCGGGAGACGACGTGCCCGAGGCCGGGCAGCGCGGTGAGCCTGCGGTGCAGGTCGAGGGTGTCGCGGGCCGGGCGCAGGACGGCGTCCAGCTCCGCGGCGGAGGTCTTGTTCGGGCCGATCAGGACGAGGGCGTCGTCGCCCCGCACGACCTGGACCAGGTTCCGTACGAGGAGGCGGGCCAGGATCCAGGGCCGGCCGGAGGGGTGGGAAACGGTCTCGAAGGCACCGGGGGCCTCCGGGGAGGCCGGCGCCGCCGAGCGAAGATGCCCGGCCGCTGCCTCGCCTTCGGCGGTGTCCGGGAGGACAACAAAGAAGTCACGCAGGTGACCGGGCATCTTCATCACTCAGCCGTCCGCCGGATCAGATGCAGAGCCGACGGGACCAGTACTCCTTGCAGGAGGCATAGAACATGCCCGCGGTCTTCTTGCTGAAGTCGCCCTGGTTGAACAGCGACGGCTTGACATAGGTCTTCTTCATAATCGTCACGTCCTCTCCGTAAGTAGGGATGCACCGAGCAATGAGACGGCCGTGACGGGAGTGCGCGGTGCGGAACATGTGAACCATGTGCACCGCGTGAACTCCGTGACGGCCGGGAACAGTTGATCTGTTCTTCGCACTCATGTGCACCCCCGGACCTCGGAGATGGCTTGATCACCTGCACACGTGACGAGATCACCCCCCTTGACGGAGGGTGAACGAGCGCTTACTAGTTGTTCATTAAACGTGATTGGTCACATGCTCAAGTTCTTCCGGCCGAAAGGGCTCCCCGCCGTCATTCCGTCGGCTCGACGCCCGCACGTAGAAGTCCGTACGTGTACGCGTCCTCCAGCGCCTGCCAGGACGCCGCGATGACGTTCTCCGCGACCCCTACCGTCGACCAGTCCTCCCCGGAGCCCGCGCCGTCGCCCGTGGTGATCAGGACGCGGGTGGTGGACTCGGTGCCGTGCGTGCCCTCCAGGATGCGGACCTTGTAGTCCAGCAGCTCCAGCTTGGCGAGCTGCGGGTAGATCCGCTCCAGCCCCACCCGCAGGGCCCGGTCCAGCGCGTTGACCGGACCGTTGCCCTCGGCCGTGGCGACGATCCGCTCGCCCTTGGCCCACAGCTTCACCGTCGCCTCGTTGGCGTGCGTGCCGTCCGGGCGGTCCTCCACGATGGCCCGCCAGGATTCGACCCGGAAGTACCGGCGGGCCCGCCCCTCCGCCTCCTCGCGCAGCAGCAGCTCGAAGGACGCGTCGGCGGCCTCGTACGTGTAACCCCTGAGCTCGCGCTCCTTGACCCGGTCCACCACCCGGCCCACCAGCTCGCGGTCGTCGCCGAGCTCGACGCCCAGCTCCTTGCCCTTGAGCTCGATCGAGGCGCGGCCGGCCATGTCGGAGACGAGCATCCGGATCCGGTTGCCGACCAGATCGGGGTCGATGTGCTGGTAGAGGTCGGGGTCGACCTTGATGGCGGAGGCGTGCAGACCCGCCTTGTGCGCGAACGCCGAGACGCCCACGTACGGCTGATGCGTGGACGGCGTGAGGTTGACGACCTCGGCGATGGCGTGCGAGATCCGGGTCATCTCCCGCAGCGAGCCCTCGGGCAGCACCTTCTTCCCGTACTTCAGCTCCAGCGCGGCGACCACCGGAAAAAGGTTGGCGTTGCCGACGCGCTCGCCGTAGCCGTTGGCGGTGCACTGCACGTGGGTGGCGCCGGCGTCGACGGCCGCCAGGGTGTTGGCGACGGCACAGCCGGTGTCGTCCTGGGCGTGGATGCCGAGCCGGGCCCCGGTGTCGGCCAGGACGGTCGCCACGACCGCCTGGATCCGGGCGGGCAGCATCCCGCCGTTGGTGTCGCACAGGATGACGACGTCCGCCCCCGCCTCGCTCGCCGCCCGCACCACGGCCTTCGCGTACTCCGGGTTCGCCCGGTACCCGTCGAAGAAGTGCTCGCAGTCCACGAAGACGCGCCGCCCCTGCTCGCGCAGGTACGACACGGTGTCGCGGACCATCGCGACGTTCTCGTCCAGCGTCGTGCGCAGCGCCAGCTCGACGTGCCGGTCGTGCGCCTTGGCGACCAGGGTGACCACCGGCGCCCCTGACTCCACCAGCGCCCGCACCTGCGGGTCGTCGGCGGCCCTGGCCCCGGGCCTGCGAGTGGCTCCGAACGCCACCAACTGGGCGTTGCGGAAGGTGACTTCCTTCTGCACGCGGGAGAAGAACTCGGTGTCCCGGGGGTTCGCGCCGGGCCAGCCCCCCTCGATGAACCCCACCCCGAAGTCGTCCAGATGACGGGCGATGGCCAGCTTGTCCGCGACGGTGAGGTTGATCCCCTCGCGCTGCGCGCCGTCGCGCAGCGTGGTGTCGAAGACGTGGAAGCTGTCGTCAAGGCTGTCTGCGGTCGTCATGCTCTCTGACTCCTGTCGGATCCTGGGCTCACGTTCCAGGCGGTGAATGCACTCAGCCGGAATGGCTGGTTCCACTTGTCCCCATCTTCGCGCGCGCCTCGTCCCTCGGGCCGGGGTGGGGCCGTAAAACGAAAAAACCTCTCGCGGGTGCGAGAGGTCTGCGCGCGGGTCGTGGCTGGGCGGCCGTGCCGTACGGGGTGGTGGGTGTACGGGACGGTCACCGCGGACCGGCGCGCCTGCTGCCGATAATCATGGCGAACGAGGACACGGGGGCAGTCTGGCACACGGCTGCCCCCGTGTCTCAGGGCGTCTCAGGATGCGGGCGCTCGTGGGGGCGAGCAGCGAGGACGGCCGGAACGGCCGGCGAACACGGCCGACCGCGGCCGACGAGAGGGCCGGCCGCGGTCGACGAGGACGTCGACGACGGTCAGCGGAGACGGCGTACGAAGACGTCCGGCTCGCCGTTGGTGTCGCCCGCGACGAAGGTGCCCTCGTCATAGCCGGAGAAGGCGACGGTCGACGCGTCGGCGCTCAGCGCGGAGCTGCCCACGCCCCGCGGGGAGCCGTCCAGCCCGGGGGTGGCCAGGGTGTCCCTGCCGGTGCGCAGATCGCGTACCCACTGTCCCTGGGAGCTGCCCGAGCGCGAGTACAGCACCTTGCGCCCGTCGGCCGAGAGGCCGGACGCCGTCGTGATGTCGGTCGGCACGGGGGCGTCGATCCGCGTCAGCTTCTTGCTGCGCAGGTCGTACACGAACGGGTTCCAGCCCCGGTTGGGGTCGGTGCCGGGCACCAGGTTGGTGGCGTAGGAGTGGAAGACCACTGTGGTGCCGTCGCCGCCCAGCCGCGGCTCGACGGACGCCTTGTCCGCCTCGGCCCCGTCGTGCGTGGCGTCCGCCTGCACGGTCTTCCCGGTGGTGCGGTCGTGGACGAGGACGTCGCCCCAGTCGTCGCCCCGGGGCCCGTTGGTGTACGAGTCCTGGTAGACGACCTTCGAGCCGTCGTCACTGACGGACCCGACGAAGCAGCCGCGCGCCCCGTCCGCGTCGTCGGGCGAGTGGCTGATCCGCTCGGTCCTCCCGGTGGCGCGGTCGTACAGGTAGACGCGGGGGCCGTCGTCGGCGGCGGCCGGGGTGGCGTCGGTCGCGTCGGCCCCGAAGGCGACGTACCGGCCGTTGGCGCTGAGCGCCGACCGGCCGGGGGAGACGGCGTACGCGTCGCCGAGGACGGGGGCGAGCCGCTCGGTGCGGCCGGTCCGCACGTCCCGGACGTGGACGCCGTGCGTCCGGGTCTCGCTGGTGGACGAGAACGCGAGGAAACGGCCGTCGCGGCTGAGCGCGGCCGCCGAGGTCGTGGCGCCGGGCACGGTCACCCGCTGGAGCGGGGCGCCGGGCGCGGGGCGTACGAACACGTCCTCGGTACCCGGCTTGTCCCCGGCGACCAGGTTCGAGGCGTACGACTGGAAGGCGAGCACCTTGCCGTCGCCGCTGAGCACCGGGTCCCCGGAGGAGTCGTCCGCCTGCGCGCCGCCGGGTGCGGTGCTGGCCTTCTCGGTGCGGGGCGCGAGGGGCCCGGCGGAGGCGGTGGGCAGGGTCAGTGCGGTGAGGGCGGCGACGAGTGCCGCGCCGATCGCGGTGCGTGAGATGGTGCGCATTGCTGGAACTCCCCGTGGTGGTGCGGTTGTTGGACCGTACTGGAGTGAAGGACGCGTGCACGGGGCGGTTGGTTCGCTCGCCGCCCCGCCGGTTCCGCATTCCGGCGAGCGGACGGCCGGGTAGGTTCGGCGCATGCGCGTACTGACATGGAACCTGTGGTGGCGGTTCGGCCCCTGGGACGCCCGCCGGAAGGCGATCCTCGCCGTTCTGCGCGAGCAGCGACCGGACGTCATCCTGCTCCAGGAGGTGTGGGCCAACGACCGGGAGAACATGGCTGGTTGGCTGGCCGGGGAGCTGGGGCTCGACCACTGGACGTGGGTGCGGTTCGCGGAGCCGCACTACTGGCAGCGGCGGACCGACGGGGACGCGTCGGACATCGGGGTGGCCGTCCTCAGCCGGTGGCCGATCGGCGAGCGGGCGTCGGTGCGGCTGCCCGCGGACGGGGCCGTGGACAACGGGCGGATGGCGCTGTACGCCCGGGTGGACTCCCCCGCGGGCCCCGTCCCGGTGTTCACCACGCACCTCAACTCGGCCGTGTACGACTCCGCCACGCGCTGCGTGCAAGTGCGCGCCCTGAGCCGTTTCGTGGCGGAGCACCGGGGCGCCGGAGCGTTCCCCGCGGTGGTCGCCGGGGACTTCAACGCCTGGCCCGACTCGGACGAGATACGGCTGATGGGCGGGTACAAGACCGCGCCCCCCGTGCCGGGGCAGGTCTTCGTGGACGCGTGGGAGTACGCGGCACCGCAAGCTCCGTGGGCCACCTGGGACGCCACGAACGGCTACCACACCCCGGGGCCGAGCACCCGGATCGACTACGTGTTCCTGGGCGTGCCGGGCCCTGGCGGGCTCGGCGCGGTGCGCTCGGTCGCCCGCTTCGGGCACGGCCCGGTGGACGGGGTGTGGCCCTCCGACCATGCGGGGGTACGGGCGGACCTGGAGACGGGCGTGCTGCGCTGAGGGCCGGGGAGCCGGTCCGGCCGGACGCGGGGATGCGGTCCCGTCCCCGTGGGCCCGCCCGTCAGCGGGAGGGCGGGCAGGGGGCGGCGTCCCGCGGGCGCGAGCCCGCCCCGCACCGCCCCCGCCCCGGTTCCGCGGGGCCGAACGACCGGCGGCTGCCTAGGCCAGCTCGTGCATCCATCCGTGCACGTCCTCGGCCTTGCCCGTCTGGATCTCCAGCAGCGCCTTGCGCAGTGCCATCGTCACGCGTCCCGGCCGGCCGTCCGCGGTCGTCCACTCCCCGGAGGCGGACTTCACGTGGCCGACCGGTGTGATGACCGCCGCGGTGCCGCAGGCGAAGACCTCGGTCAGCGCGCCGGACTCCGCGTCGGCCCGCCACTGCTCCTTGGAGATGCGGCCCTCCTCCGACGCGTAGCCCAGGTCACCGGCGAGCTGGAGCAGGGTGTCCCGGGTGACGCCGGCCAGCAGGGATCCCGTCAGCTCCGGGGTGACGATCTTGTCCCCGTACACGAAGTACAGGTTCATGCCGCCCATTTCCTCGACCCACTTGTGGTGGAGGGCGTCCAGCCAGACGACCTGGTCGCAGCCCTTCTCGGCGGCTTCGGCCTGGGCGAGCAGGGAGGCCGCGTAGTTGCCGCCGGTCTTCGCGTAGCCCATGCCGCCGGGCACGGCGCGGACGTAGTTCTCCGAGAGCCAGACCGAGACGGGCTTCACGCCGCCCGGGAAGTAGGCGCCGGCCGGTGAGGCGATCACCAGGAAGAGGTACTCGTTGGCGGGCTTGACGCCCAGCCCGACCTCGGTGGCGATCATGAAGGGGCGCAGGTAGAGCGACTCCTCACCGCCGTGCGGCGGGACCCACGCCTCGTCCTGCTTGACGAGCGCGTCGCAGGCCTCGATGAAGGTCTCCACCGGCAGCTCCGGCATCGCGAGCCGGTGTGCGGAGGCCTGGAAGCGCTTGGCGTTGGCCTCGGGCCGGAAGGTCGCGACGGAGCCGTCGGGCCTGCGGTACGCCTTGAGCCCCTCGAAGATCTCCTGCGCGTAGTGCAGGGTCATGTTCGCCGGGTCGAGGGAGAGCGGTCCGTACGGGACGAGCTGCCCGTCGTGCCAGCCACGGCCCTCCGTCCACTTGATGGTCACCATGTGGTCGGTGAAATACCGGCCGAACCCGGGGTTGGCCATGTTCGCCTCGCGCTCCGCGGCGCCCAGCGGGCTGGCTGAGGGCTTGAGCTCGATCGTCGTGGGCGTCGTCATGAGTGCGTGTCCTTCACCGGTTGCTGGGAAGGGCCGCGCACGCCATCCGTCACAAGTAGGACGTCCGAGCTTCCTCTCATACCGCGACCCTGCGTTCGATTATCGCGCGCGAGGGGGCAGGTACGAAACGGTGTGCGGCGTGCGGTGTGCGCGGCCCGGCTTGATGGTCTCGTACCCGGTGGCCGCAGAGGAACAGCCGCCGGGTCTGGAGACCCGGCGGCTGTCGTGAGGGAGAGTCCGTCGGGTCAGCCCGCTACTCGCAGGGCGAGGGCGTCGCCGATCTCGTCCGTCGTGCGGACGGTGTCGGCGGAGCGCTCGGCGAGGTCGGCGGAGACGGCCGTCTCGATGCGGGCGGCCTCGGACTCGTGTCCGAGGTGACGCAGCAGGAGCGCGACGGAGAGGATGGTCGCCGTCGGGTCGGCCTTGCCCTGGCCCGCGATGTCGGGCGCGGAGCCGTGCACGGGCTCGAACATGGACGGGAAGGCGCCCGTCGGGTTGATGTTGCCGGAGGCGGCCAGGCCGATTCCGCCGGAGACGGCGGCGGCGAGGTCGGTGAGGATGTCGCCGAAGAGGTTGTCGGTGACGATGACGTCGAAGCGTTCCGGCTGGGTGACGAAGAAGATCGTCGCTGCGTCGACGTGCAGGTAGTCCGTGGTGACGGACGGGTACTCGGCGGCGACGCGGTCGAAGGTGTTCTTCCACAGGTGGCCGGCGTAGACGAGCACGTTGTTCTTGTGGACGAGCGTGAGCTTCTTGCGCGGACGGGCCGCCGCGCGCTCGAAGGCGTCGCGCACCACGCGCTCCACGCCGTACGCCGTGTTGAGGCTGACCTCGGTGGCCACCTCGTGCGCGGTGCCCGTACGGAGGCTGCCGCCGTTGCCGGTGTACGGGCCCTCGGTGCCCTCCCGTACGACCACGAAGTCGATCTCCGGGCGGCCGGCGAGCGGTGTCGCGGTGTTCGGGAAGAGCTTCGAGGGGCGCAGGTTGATGAAGTGGTCGAAGGCGAAGCGCAGCTTGAGGAGCAGACCGCGTTCCAGCACCCCGGAGGGCACGGACGGGTCACCGATCGCGCCGAGCAGGATCGCGTCGTGCCGCTTGAGCGCGTCCAGCTCCGCGTCCGGGAGGGTCTCCCCGGTGCGGTGCCAGCGCTGGGCGCCGAGGTCGTACTCCTTGGTCTCCAGCTTCACGTCCTGCGGGAGGACGGAGTTGAGGACCTTCAGGCCCTGGGCCACGACCTCCCGGCCGATGCCGTCACCGGGGATCACTGCGAGATTGATGCTGCGAGACATGTCGGGGACCCTACTCCGCGTCCCAGGGGATGACACGTCGCGTCCGCCATGTGGACGCGACGCGTCACCCCGATCGACTCAGTGGCCGGTCTCGCCACCGTTGTCGCGGCGGTCCAGGGCGCGCTGGAGGGCGGCTGCGGCCTGCTTGCGGTCGGCGGCGTCGGCGGAGCGGGAGCTGTGGCGGACCCGGCGGGAGGGGGTCGCGTGCAGGGTGATCGAGGTCTCGGACACGGGGAATCGACTCCTTCAGAGGCATGGAGGTACGCGCAGTGCGTTGCCGTGCACGCGCAGGGAGTTGCTGCATCTGTGAGGCGCCGGAATGAGGCGGGGAGCGGGTGCGGCAGGGGTTGCCTGCTCGGGGGCACCGGCCCGCGACCGCCAGTCGCTGATGGAGCGAGACGTTCGGCTCCTACAAAGCTAGGACAGGTACGGGCAGCTGTCTCCACAATTACTCGGACTTCCTACTATCTGAGACGCGATCTTGAGGAGCCCGTGCTCCACGGGCGGTCGGCATGTCACCTAGGTTGCATTCCTACCTAGGTAGTGGTGAACTCTCTGCATGGCCGCAGACCGCAGATCCAGTTGGCTCAAGGGTGTCCTCGATCTCCTCGTCCTCTCCTGTCTCACCGAGGGCGAGAGCTACGGATACGAAATCTCCAAGGCGCTGGCCGGGGCGGGACTCGGGGACATCAAGGGCGGCACGCTCTACCCGGTCCTCAACCGGCTGGAGGAGGCCGGCCACGTCGTCGGCGAGTTCCGGGCCGCCGCACGCGGCCCCGGCCGCCGCTACTACCGGCTCACCGGGGACGGCCGTGCCGCACTGGCCCGGCAGACCGGCGCCTGGCTGGAGTTCCACACGACCGTACGGAAGACGCTCACCGCGTCACTCACCACGGGGGAATCATGATGACGACCGCTCACGCCACCTACTTCGACCGGCTCGGAGCCCTCCTGCGGGCGAACGGCAGGCCCGCGGACGAGGTCGCGGCGACCGTCGCCGAACTCGCCGCCCACCTGGCCGACGCGGACGGCGCCGACCCGGTGGAGGAGTTCGGCGCACCCGAGGACTTCGCCGCCCGGCTGACCGGGGGCACGGAGGTGGAGGATCCCGCCCCGGGCGCCGAGACGTGGAAGTGGACCACGGACATCTACCACGACCGCAGGCTCCTGAACCAGTACGGCGACCAGGGCTGGGAGGTGGAAAGCCTCGACCGCCTCGGCCGGTTCGTCTGCCGCCGCGACCCCGCGACCGCCCTGCGCTGGGAGTACTGCCGCGCGATGGCGAACGGGGCGGCGGAGCGTGCCGCCCGCACCGCCGAACTGGCCCCGGACGCGTGGGAGCCGTGCGGGCACTGGGCGTTCTACATGTACTTCAAGCGGCCGAGGGCGGCGAGCGCGGGTCCGGCGGCAGCCCTGGACGCGCTGGCCCGGAGGCCCGCGGAGCACGTGATGTTCGGCAGCCGCGTGCGCCGCCTGCTGGTGGCCACCTGTCTGATGGCACTGGCGGCCGCGGTGGCCCTCGTGTGCTTCGACTACGGCGACTTCGTGGCCGAACACCCCTGGTCGCTCGCGGTGTTCGCGGCGGCGGGCGTCGCAGGCGGCCTGGGCGGCTGGTACGGCACCAAACGCGACGTGGCGAAGGGCGTCGAGGAGTAGAGCCCCCTACAGCACGTCTCCCTCCCGCCAGTCGAAGAAGAGCGCCGCCTCCGGGTCCGGCAGCGCGCGGCCCGCGGCCGCCCGCACATAGGTCGACCCCTCCTCCTCGGGCAACGGCAGCACCCCGGCCGGTCCCAGCGCCGCCAGGCCCCCGGCCCACACCTGCCACCCCCGCCCCGCGTACATCGCCGCTCCCGCGTCCGACGCGGACAGGGCGCCGAAGTCGTACGCCCGGTCGACGGCCTCCTCCAGGGCGGCCATGATCCGGCCGCCCAGCCCCTGCCGCCTGCGGTCGCCGCGTACCGCCACCGCCTCCACGTACCCCACCCGCAGCGAGCGCCCCCGGTGCACCACCCGGCGCTGGACGAGGCTGCCGTGGGCGACGATCTCCTCGTCGGGCCCCTCGGTGACCAGCGCGTGCAGGCCGCCGAGGCTGTGCTCCCAGTCGGCGTCGGCGAAGTCCCCGTCGAAGGCGCCGTCGAGGAGGACGCGGACGGCGGTGAGTTCGGCGGGGGCGAGGTGTGCGGTGTGGACGGTGCGCAGGGCGCTCCGGACAGTGGTCTCACTCATGGGGAGCACTCTCGCAGACTCCGCCCGGCCGCCGACCGGAGCATGCGCGGTACCGGCCGCCGACCGGAGCATGCGCGGTACCGGCCGCCGACCGGAGCATGCGCGGTACCGGCCGCGTCCGTGGGAGGGGGGAGGGCGGCGCCGGGCCCTGGGGCACCGGCCGTCTTCTCAACTGCCCCACGGAGCACGCAGACTCGACCGCATGACTGCTTCCCGAGGCACCCCGGACGCCACCTCCACCGCCGGACCCCGCATGCGGCAGTGGGTCCATCGCACCTTCGGCGGGCCCGAGGTCCTGCAACTGGAGGAGACGGACCGTCCGAGGCCAGGCGAGGGCGAGATCCTGCTCCGGGTGCACGCGGCCGGTGTCAATCCCGTCGACGCGCGCACCCGTCGGGGGGCTGCCCCACCGCCGGGCGGCCCGCCGTACGTCCCCGGCTGGGACTCCTCGGGCACGGTCGAGGAGCTGGGCCCGCGAGTGTCCCGCTTCCGGGTCGGCGACGAGGTGTTCGGGATGCATCCCGGCGGCGCGTACGCCGAGTACCTGGTCGCCCCGGCCGATTCCTTCGCCACGAAGCCCCCCGGCATCTCCCATGTCGAGGCGGCCGGGGCTCCGGTCGCGGCCCTCGGCGCGTGGCAGGCGCTCGTGGAACTGGGCCAGGTGCGTCCGGGGCACCGGGTGCTGGTGCACGCGGCGGCCGGCGGCGTGGGGCACATCGCCGTGCAGCTGGCCAAGTCGCGCGGCGCGTTCGTGTACGGGACCGCGCGCGAGCCGAAGCACGCCTTCCTGCGCGCGCTGGGTGTGGACGAACCGATCGACTACACCGCGGACGACTTCGTGGCGGTCGCCCGGGACGTGGACATCGCCCTGGACCTGATCGGCGGCGAGTACGGCCCGCGCACCCTGGCCACTCTGCTCCCCGGCGGGCTGCTGGTCTCGACGGTCGTCTCGGACCCGGGCTTCGGCGAGACCGCGGCGCGGGTGGCCGGGGCGCGGTGGGCCCCGCTCCTGGCGACCCCGTCCGGCGCCCAGCTCTCGGAGATCGCGGTCCTGCTGGCGGACGGACGGGTCCAGGTGCACGTGGAGGCGACGCTGCCTTTCGAGGAGGCGGCGAAGGCGACGGCGCTGGTGGAGACGGAGCGCACGTACGGAAAGCTGGTGCTGGACCTGGCCCCGTGACCGGAACCGAGGCACGGCGCACGCATCCGCACCCGTGATCCGAACCGATGGCCGGGCGCACGCGCCGCACCATGCCCCGAACCCAACGGCATGGCACACGTGACCGCCGCCGTGACCGGCCGCCCGCCCGGACTCTCCCGCACACGGATTCGTTTCCGCACGTGCACCGGGGGCACACGCCTGCCGACGGTCCCCCAGGGGACCAGAGGGAGGCAGAAGCGCGTGAGCGGAACCGGACAACGGACGGCCAAGGGCACCGCCCGGCAGGCTGCCGACAGCGACACCATGAAGTACGCCGCCCGCGCGGGGTTCGCCGCCCGCGGCGTCATTCACCTGCTGATCGGGGTGCTGGCGATGCAGATCGCCGTGGGCGGCGGAGACAAGTCGGCCGACCAGGGCGGGGCGCTGGCGGAGATCGCGGAGAAGCCCTTCGGCAAGGTCCTGCTGTGGGCACTGGGCATCGGGCTGATCGCGATGGCGCTGTGGCAGTTGACGGAGGCCCTGTTCGGTTCGGTGGGCCCCGACGGGCACAAGCCGCGCAAGCGACTGCTGGCCGGCGCCCTGTTCGTCTTCTACGGCTTCGTCTCGTACTCGGTGCTGGCCTTCGCGGTCGGCAGCAAGAGCAGTGGCGGCAACTCGAGCGACAAGGAGTCGCAGGACGTCACGGCGAAGGCGATGGAACTCCCGGCCGGGCGGTGGCTGGTCGGCGTGGTGGCGCTGGTCATCGTCGGAGCCGGGGTGTGGATCGCGATCCAGGCGGCGCGGCGCAAGTACCACAAGGAAATGAAGATGGGCGCGATGTCGCGCCGCACACGGCAGTTGGTGGATGTCACCGGCGTCGGCGGCGGGGTGGCCCGCGGTCTGGTCTTCGCCGTGGCCGGTGGCTTCGCCCTGGCCGCGGCCGTGACGTACGACCCGGACAAGGCCAAGGGCATGGACGACACGATCCGCAGCTTCCGGGAGACCCCGGTGGGACCCTGGCTGCTCGTGGCGCTGGCCGTCGGGCTGATCCTGTTCGGCGTGTTCTCCTTCGCGATGGCCCGGTGGCGCAAGCTCTAGCGCCGGGTGTCCGGGGGTATCTGTACGGAGAATGTCTCGCTTACTCCTGTAAGCGAGACATTCTCCGTGTGGGGGTACGTCGACCGCACGGGCCGCCGGACGTGACACCGCCCCCGTCCGATGTGGGGTCGGACGGGGGCGGGGATCAGGGGCCGCCGTGGCAGCGTCGGGCTCAGCCCTGGTGCGGGTAGCGGTAGTCGGTCGGCGGGACCAGGGTCTCCTTGATGGCGCGGGTCAGGGTCCAGCGCTGGAGGTTCTGCGGAGCGCCGGCCTTGTCGTTCGTACCGGAGGCGCGGCCTCCGCCGAACGGCTGCTGGCCGACGACGGCGCCCGTCGACTTGTCGTTGATGTAGAAGTTGCCCGCGGCGTAGCGCAGCTTGTCCATCGTGTGGGCGGCGGCGGCGCGGTCGCCCGCGATGACCGAGCCGGTCAGCGCGTAGTCGGAGACCGACTCCATCTGCTCCAGCATGGCGTCGTACTTGTCGTCCTCGTACACGTGGACGGCGAGGATCGGGCCGAAGTACTCGGTGGTGAAGACCTCGTTGGCCGGGTCGGTGCACTCGATGACCGTCGGGCGGACGAAGTAGCCGACCGAGTCGTCGTAGGTGCCACCGGCGACGATCGTGCAGGAGTCGTCGGCCTTCGCGCGGTCGATGGCCGCCTTGTTCTTGGCGAACGAGCGCGCGTCGATGACGGCACCGATGAAGTTGTCCAGGTCGGTGACGTCGCCCATGGTGATCGAGTCGACCTCGGCGGCGAACTCTTCCTTGAAGCCGTCGTTCCAGATCGACGCCGGGACGTAGGCGCGCGAGGAGGCCGAGCACTTCTGGCCCTGGAACTCGAAGGACCCGCGGGTCAGCGCGGTCTTCAGGATCGCGCGGTCGGCGCTCGGGTGGGCGACGACGAAGTCCTTGCCGCCGGTCTCACCGACCAGACGCGGGTACGTGCGGTACTTCGCGATGTTCTCGCCGACGGTCTTCCACAGGTACTGGAAGGTCGGGGTGGAGCCGGTGAAGTGGATGCCGGCCAGGTCGCGGTGGTTCAGCGCCACCTCGGAGACGGCGATGCCGTCGCCGGTGACGAGGTTGATGACGCCCTTGGGCAGACCGGCCTCTTCGAGGAGCTGCATGAGCAGCACCGCGGCGTGCGTCTGCGTCGGGGACGGCTTCCACACGACGACGTTGCCCATCAGGGCCGGGGCGGTCGGCAGGTTGCCCGCGATGGCCGTGAAGTTGAACGGCGTGATCGCGTAGACGAAGCCTTCGAGCGGGCGGTGGTCCAGTCGGTTCCACACGCCGGGCGCGTTCGCGGGGGGCTGCTCGGCGAGCAGGTCGCGGGCGTACTTGACGTTGAAGCGCCAGAAGTCGATGAGCTCGCACGGGGTGTCGATCTCGGCCTGCTGGGCGGTCTTCGACTGGCCGAGCATGGTGGAGGCGGCCAGCGTCTCGCGCCACGGGCCGGAGAGCAGCTCGGCGGCGCGCAGGATGATCGCGGCGCGGTCGTCGAAGGACATCGCACGCCACGCCGGGGCGGCGGCGAGCGCGGCGTCGATGGCGTCCTGGGCGTCCTGCTGGGTGGCGTGGGCGCCGGTGCCGAGCACGGCCTTGTGGCGGTGCGGCTGTACGACGGTGAAGGTGTCGCCGCCACCCATTCGCTTCTCACCGTTGATGGTCATCGGGAGGTCGATGGGGTTCTCGGCCAGCTCCTTGAGCTTGGCTTCGAGGCGGGCGCGCTCCGGCGAGCCGGGGGCGTAGGAGTGCACCGGCTCGTTCACCGGGGCGGGGACCTGGGTCACAGCGTCCATGGGTTCCATAGCTCCTTGAATCAGTCTGCCGGGGGTGCGGCAGTTCGGTGCGATGACGTCGGGGCGATCAGTTCTTGGTGATGATCGAGCGGCCGAAGAAGAGCAGGTTCGCGGGCTTCTCCGCCAGGCGGCGCATGAAGTACCCGTACCAGTCCGTGCCGTACGCGGTGTACACACGCATCCGGTGTCCCTCGGCGGCGAGCCGGACGTGTTCGTCGCTGCGGATGCCGTACAGCATCTGGAACTCGTACTCGTCCAGCTTGCGCCCTGCGCGGCGCGCGAGCTCCTGCGCGATGGCGATCAGCCGCGGGTCGTGGGACCCGATCATCGGGTAGCCGTCGCCCTCCATCAGGATCTTCGTGATCCGCACGTACGCCTTGTCGATCTCGCCCTTGTCCTGGAAGGCGACGGACGCGGGCTCCTTGTACGCACCCTTCACGATACGTACGCGACTGCCGGCGGCGGCAAGCCTGCGGGCGTCGGCCTCGGTGCGGAAGAGGTACGCCTGGATGACGCAGCCGGTCTGCGGGAAGTCCTTCCGCAGCTCCTCGTGGATGGCGAACATCGAGTCGAGGGTGGTGTGGTCCTCGGCGTCCAGGGTGACCGTGGTGCCGATGGCGGCGGCGGCCTCGACGACGGGACGCACGTTCGCGAGGGCCAGCTCGTGGCCCCCCTCCAGCGCCTGCCCGAACATGGACAGCTTCACGGACATCTCGGCCCGGGTGCCCAGACCCAGGTCCTTGAGGTGCGCGATCAGGTCGAGGTACGCGTCGCGGGCGGCACCGGCCTGCTCGCGGGTCGTGATGTCCTCGCCGACGACGTCCAGGGTGACTTCCAGGCCCTTGTCGGTGGCGTCCAGGACGATCGGCACGACGTGCTCGACGGTCTCACCGGCGATGAACCGGTCGACGACCTGTTTGGTGCCCGGGGCGACCGAGACGAAGCGGCGCATCCGGTCGCTGCGCGATGCGGCCAGGATCACGGGACCCAACACGGGGCACCTCCACGGAAAGCAATAGAAGGGGCCGTGACCAGCACTTTTGTAACGGAACTGGGACGGCACGGATAACCACGGTGAAATCTAGGTATCGCGCCGACCTTGGACTACCGACAGCTGTCACGCATCCGGGGACACCACCTCATACATATGTCTGAAGCGGTGCGAGAATGGCACCGTGAACGCCGATTACCAAGACCTGGTCGATGAGATTTCCGCCCTGCTGGGCGCGCCCGCGACCCTGGAGGACCGGGACTTCCGGCTGATCGCCTTCGGCGCGCACGACGGCGACGACGCGGGCGCGATGGACCCGGTCCGCACCCGCTCGATCCTGACCCGCCGCTCCACGGCCGAGGTCAAGGCGTGGTTCGAGCGCTTCGGCATCGCGACGGCCACCGGCCCGGTGCGCATCCCCGCGGACCCGGGCGCCGGGGTGCTGCGCGCGCGGCTGTGCCTGCCGGTCCGGCACCGGGGAACGGTGTTCGGGTACGTGTGGCTGCTGGCCGGCGACGCCCCCGTGCCGAGGCTTCCCTATACGGAACTGGCGGACGCGGACCTGGACGCGGCGATGGCGGTGTGCGCCCGGATCGGGGCCCAGCTCGCCGACGAGGCCCGCGCCCGCGCCGACCTCGGCCCGCACCTGAACACCCTGCTCACCTCGGACTCCGAGGACCGCAGGGAGGCCGCGCTGACCACCCTGTCCGGCCCGCTGGGCGCGGGCGGGCCCTACACCCTGCTGTGCGCCGTGCCCTGGACCGCTTCCCCGCCGGGCCTGCGCACGGTGCCGGGGGCCTCGGCACTCACCCTCGTACCGGTGCCGGGGGCCGCAGGGCCCCGGCTCGCTGTGCTGGTCAGGCTGGGGGCGGGAGCGGACCTGGGGCCGGCCGGGGCGGCGGCGAAGGCGCTGCTGGCGAGCACCCCCGGGCCCCCGTCCCCCACCGCGCTCACCGCCGCCCCCGCGTCCACCGCCGTCGGCATCGGCACCGCGGCGCGTACGCTCGCCGACCTTCCCGCCGCCTGGCGCGAGGCGTCCGCCGCCGCCCGCGCCGCACTGGCCCGCCCGCACCTGGGCCCGGTGGCCGAGTGGTCCGCCATCGGCCCGTACCGCCTCCTGGCCGCACTCCCGGACAGCGGCCCCGGCCACCCGGTGGACCCGGCCGTCGGCCCGCTCCTCACCCCCGCGCACAGCGAACTGGCCCGCACCGCCGAGGTGTTCCTCGACTGCGCGGGCCAGGCGGGCCGTACCGCGACCGCCCTGAGCATCCACCGCCAGACCCTCTACTACCGCCTGTCCCGGGTGGAACAGCTCACCGGCCTGGACCTGCACGACGGCGAGGACCGGCTGCTGCTGCACATGTCGCTGAAGGCCGCCAAGCTGTAGGGGGTCCGCCAGGCGTCCGCTTCAGTCCTCCAGCTCTTCGATCGGCCGGTCGGTCACCACGGCGATCAGGAAGAACGGGCAGTCGCCGTCGATCTGGTTGACGGAGAGAGCCACCCAGCGGTCCGCGTCACCTCCGGGCGGACGTACCGGACCCCAGACGTGCAGGGTTCCCAACGCGTCCAGATCGCGCAGCTGTCCGTAGAGCGGCGGCAGGGCCGGGTCGCCCTCCGTCCACCAGACGGCCACGCGGTTGTCGATGTCCCGGTGGGCGCCCCAGCGGGCGTCCAGCTGCTCCACCAGCACGTCGCCGTGCCCGTACGCCCGCTCCTGTGCCTCCTCCCACTCCTTCTCGTACACCCCTTGCAGGTCCTCGCCCGACCAGAGTTCGGCGATCGCGTACCCCTCGCCCCGCACCGACAGGGTCTCCCCGGTGTGGGGCAGGCTGTCGTACTCCGGCGGCCCGCTCGCCGGGACCTCCCCGGCGAGCAGGACGTCGATCTCGGCGAGGGCGCGAGCGGCCTCGAAGGTCTCGCCTCCGCGTGCGTTCACAGGGTGCTCCGGTCCATGGGAGTGGGCAGCGGCTGGAGGGCCCCCGACTCGCGCAGGCGCAGATGAGCGGCGAGCAGGGCGTCGTGGTCGCCCGGCGCGGCGATGTCCAGCAGCACTCCGCCGGTGGGCAGTTGCGTGCGTACGGCCTTGAGGTCGTCCGGAACGCGGGCGGCACGGGCCGGGGAGAGGTAGGTGAGCCAACCCGCGGCGGGATCACCGGTCTCGTAGTCGGCGTGGTCCTCCAGCAGGTCGAAGACGTCGTCGTCGAGGACGTTGCCCGTGTCCGGGTCCCACAGCTCGGCGACCGCGGCCAGTAGTTCACTTTCCGGGACTGCGGCGTCGTCGGGCGACCTGACGGTGATGACCATCGAGTTGGACACGTACTCGCTCTCCTGGCCCACCAGGCCGTACAGGTCCAGCTTCCAGCCTGCGGGGCCCGTGACGACGAGGAACAGCCCGCCGTCGTCCTCCCACCCCTCCCGGAGCGCCGCGTCCAGCGCTGCGGGGGTCGGCGTGAGCGGAACGGCCGACCCGTCGCGGACGCGCTGCCAGGTCCAGAGAGCACCGGAACCCGGCGGCCGCACCTGTGGAAGAAGGACGGCCACGCGGCCCAGCGTGGCTTCCCAGCGCGCCGCCTGCTCCTCGAAGCTCTCCGCACGAGGGCCCCAGAAGACCCGCACCAATCGTTCCATCTGCTCCTCGTTTCCCTGGAGGTGGCCCTGCCGTCGTGGGCCAAGGTAGCCGGGTCAGTCGAACGCACCGGGCTTCCGGGCGCTCTGGGTCGGGTCCTTCGGCTGGGAGACGACCTTGATCTGTTTCAGTCCTGCTCCTCTGAACGCCTTCCTGGCCGCTTCCGCGACCTCGGCGTTGGAGAAGTGCCACTCCACGGTGCGGCCTCCTGCTGCCTTGACCTGAGCGGTCGCCTCCTTCAGGAACTTCTCCCTCCCGGAGTCCGTGAGCTTGTCCCGCCCCGCGGTCAGGTAGCTGTCGTAGCCGTTCTTGGCCTCCAGGTAGGTCTGCCGCGAGGAGTCCCAGCCGTCGTACTCGACCGGTTTCTTGCCCTTTTCAGGATGCGGGACGACGTACTCGTTGCCCCGGGTCTTGCCGGTCACCTGTTCCTGATAGCGGAGCCAGGACTCGTTGCCCCAGTTCGGGACGGGATTGCGGTCACGGCCGGCCCAGTAGCCGTCGCCCTTGTCCGCGTCTCCGAGCTTCGGGGTGTCGAGGTCCTTGGCCCAGTCGGGCTTCTCGTAGTTGCGCGGGTCGCTGGTGTCACCGCGCTTCGGCTCGGGGTACGCCTGCTTGTCCTTGAGCGCCTTGGCCGCCCGCGCCGGCTCCTCCGCACGCTTCTTGGCCACCCACGCGTCCCGCTCCGCCTTGCGGGCCGCCTCCGCCTCGGCCTTGGCGGTCTTGTCGCAGCCGTCGGCGGCGAGGTAGCGGATCCCGGGGGCGCGACCTGCCGCGATCAGCCCCGTACCGGAGCCGCGCACACCACCGAGGCCGGGGGCCCCACCGAAGCCCGGACCGCTCGCGATCGGGCACCCCGCGCTGCGGGCCCGGTCCTCCGCGAGGTCCGCCGCCTCGTCCGCCTCCTTGGCGGCCCTACGGGCTCCCTCGACGTCCCCCGCGTCCGCGGCCCTGCGCGCGCGGGTCGCCGCATCGCCCGCCTTGTCGGCCGCCTCCGCCGCCTCGGCGACTCCCTTGGCCGCCTTGCCCAGGTGGGAGAACTTGCCGACCACCTTGGCGACGTCGTAGCCGGGGATGAAGAGCGACCCGACGTTCCAGACGACGTCGGTGACGGCGCGGGTCTTCTCGCCGTTGTTCCAGCGCCGGCGTACCTCGTCACCGACGAAGAGGTCGTCGCCGACTCGGAAGGCGGTGTTCCAGGACGCCTTCCCCCAGTCCCCGATCGCGCCGAAGTAGTCGCCGTCGCCCCACTTGCCGGCCGCGTCCTTGGAGTCCTGGAGCCACTGACCGCCGAGCTGCTCGCCGTACTCCCCGATGCCCTCCCAGGTCTCGCCCTTGAAGAGGTCGACGAATCCGGTGACGTCTCCCCAGACGCCGTCCACCACGACGCCCTTGAAGACCTGGGTGACGCGGTCGCCGGCACAGCCGAAGAAGCCCCAGCCGGAGCAGTCCTCCTTCTCCTCGGCCTCGGCGTCGTCCTTCTTCTCCTGCTGCGGAGGCTCCTCGGCCTCCTCGCCCGGTGCGGGCATGTCGTCGTACTCGGCCTCGGGCTCCGGGCCCGCGTTGATCTGCGTGTCGCCCGGGTTCCCGACGCCGCCGGTTCCACCGGGCCCACCCTCACCCGCCGTACCCCCGGCGCCACCCGCTCCCCCGGCACCGCCCGCCCCGCCGTCCGCACCGCCCGCCCCGCCGTCGGCACCTCCGGCTCCTCCCGCACCGCCGACCGCGGCCCCACCGGCCGCACCACCGGCACCAGCGACACCACCAGCTCCACCGGCCGCACCACCGGCACCGTCAGCACCACCAGTCGCACCACCCGCACCGTCCGCCCCGCCGGCACCCTTGCCCGCCGGTCCCCCGGCTCCCCCGTCCGTCCCGCCCGTCGGCGGCTCCGCCGCCCCTTGCTCGCCGCCGCCCCCGCAGTCCGTCCCGCCCGTGATCGAGCAGACCGCCTGCCCGAGTCCCTCCGCGATACGGCCGCCGAACCCGGACAGGGTCAGCGCCAGCACGATTCCCGCGAGGATCACGACGAGACCGGCGTACTCGACCGTGGACTGCCCCCGGTCCCGGCGCCAGGTGATCATCCGGGGCAGTGAGAAGCGCCAGTCCCAGCGGCGGGCGGGCGGCGCGGGCCGGTCCGGGCGGTCGAACCACTTCCGGCTCTCCGCCCGCGTCAGCAGCCACAGCACCACCAGCGGCACCAGTAACTGGCTGAAGCCCCGCAGGGATCCGCCGGCGATGCTGCCGATGCCCCCGAGGACCAGCCAGACCTGTACGCCGAGCAGCCCGCCCCACACCCGCCGCCCGCCGGTCTGCAACCGCCGCGAGAGCAGGTACCCGGCGACGCCGGGCGCGGCCCCGTAGAGCACGAGACCGAGCACCCCGGCGAACGGCCCGTCCGCCGCGAGCGCGGACCCGAGCAGACCGAGTCCGCCCAGCACGGTGACCGCGAAGAGGAGGAGGACCAGGGCCCGGACCGCGACCAGCGACCCGGGCAACGGCGGCCGGGGCACCCGTCCGGGACGCGCCGGGACCGGTCCCGCGGGTATGCCACCGACCGCAGACATGCACCACCCCAACTGCCGTACTCCGCCCACGTTCTGCGTACGGAGGAGCGGCTCACGCTAGGGCGGTGCGGGGTGGGCGTCATGGGCCCCTGGGCCCCACCCCGGGCCCAAGATCGGCGGGGCGGACGGCCACGCACCGCACCCCCGCCCCGGACGCCTGTGCGGGACAGACGGTCAGGGCGGGGGTGCGGGGGATCCCGGGGTCGGCGGGCGCGCTAGTCCGCCAGGTTGACGGAGCGGGCCGAGGCCGCGCCGATCTCCGCGGCCAGTTCGGTGAGCACCGTCTGCGGGACGGTGTCGTCCACGGTCAGCACGGCGAGCGCCTCGCCGCCGGCGTCGGCGCGGGCGACCTGCATGCCCGCGATGTTGAGGCCGGCCTCGCCCAGCACCCGGCCGACGGTGCCGACGACACCGGGACGGTCCTGGTAGCGCAGTACGACCATGTGGTCGGCGAGGGCCAGGTCGACGTCGTAAGCGCCGATGGCGACGATCTTCTTAAGGTTCTTCGGGCCGGCCAGGGTGCCGGAGACGGAGACCTCCTCGCCGCCGGTGAGCGTGCCCCGTACCGTCACCACGTTGCGGTGCTCGGGGGACTCGCTGCTGGTGGTGAGGCGGACCTCTACGCCACGCTCCTGGGCGAAGAGCGGCGCGTTGACGTAGGAGACGGTCTCGTCGACGACGTCCTCGAACACGCCCTTGAGCGCGGAGAGTTCGAGCACCTTCACGTCGTGCTGGGTGATCTCGCCGTACACCTCGACGTCGAGCCGGGCAGCGACCTCACCCGCGAGCGCGGTGAAGATCCGGCCGAGCTTCTCGGCGAGCGGCAGGCCGGGCCGTACGTCCTCGGCGATGATGCCGCCCTGGACGTTGACCGCGTCGGGGACCAGCTCGCCGGCGAGCGCCAGCCGTACCGACCTGGCGACGGAGACGCCCGCCTTCTCCTGGGCCTCGTCGGTCGAAGCGCCCAGGTGAGGGGTGCACACGACCTGGTCGAGCTCGAAGAGCGGGGAGTCCGTGCAGGGCTCCTTCGCGTACACGTCGAGGCCCGCCCCGGCGACGCGGCCCTCCTTGAGCGCCGAGTACAGCGCGGCCTCGTCGACGATCCCGCCGCGCGCGGCGTTGACGATGCGGACGGCCGGCTTGACCTTGTGCAGGGCCTCGTCGCCGATGAGCCCCAGGGTCTCGGGGGTCTTGGGGAGGTGCACGGTGATGAAGTCGGAGACTTCGAGCAGCTCGTCGAGGGTGAGGACCTTGACGCCCATCTGGGCGGCGCGGGCGGGCTGCACGTACGGGTCGTAGGCGACGACCTTCATGCCGAACGCGGACATGCGCTGCGCGACCAGCGCGCCGATGCGGCCGAGGCCGACGACGCCGAGGGTCTTCTCGGCCAGCTCGACGCCGCTGTACTTCGAGCGCTTCCACTCGCCGTTCTTCAGGGCGGAGTTGGCCTGCGGGATGTTGCGGGCCGTGGCGAGGATGAGGCCGCAGGCGAGTTCGGCGGCGGTGACGATGTTGGAGGTCGGCGCGTTGACGACCATGACGCCGGATTTGGTGGCGGCGGAGACGTCGACGTTGTCGAGGCCGACGCCGGCACGGGCGACGACCCGCAGTTTCTTGGCGGCGGCGATGGCCTCCGCGTCGACCTTGGTCGCCGAGCGGACGAGGATCGCGTCCACGTCGGCGATGGCGGGCAGGAGTTCGTCGCGGTCGGCCCCGTTGCAGTGCCGGATCTCGAAGTCCGGCCCGAGGGCGTCGACGGTGGCGGGCGACAGCTCTTCAGCGATGAGTACGACAGGCTTGGCAGTGCTCACGTGAGTCCTCACTGGTCCTTTGCGGACGGCCGTCCCGACGGCCGCAGGCGTGGAGGGGGCTAGCCGCGTGGAAGACGCACGACGCTGTGGGCCTGACGCGTGTATTGGTTCAGAAGTGTAGTGGTGCGGGCGCCCGCATTCTCCGCCCGCGCGCAACGATCACCCGTCCGTGAAGGGACGGGGTGCCCGCAGCGGCGGGAGCGGGGCGGGGGCCGCGCGCTCCCGCGCCGCGGCCCCCACCCCTCGGGGCTTACGCCTCTTCGTCGTTGACCCAGCTCATGAGCTTGCGGAGCTCCTTGCCCGTGGTCTCCAGCAGGTGGTCCTCGTCGGCCTTCTTGTACTCGGAGTACTTCTTGAGGCCGCCGTGGTACTCGTCCATCCACTGCTTGGCGAAGGTGCCGTCCTGGATCTCGGTCAGGACCTTCTTCATCTCGGCCTTGGTGTCGGCGGTGATGATGCGGGGACCGGTGACGTAGTCGCCCCACTCGGCGGTCTCGGAGACCGACCAGCGCATCTTCTCCAGGCCGCCCTCGTACATCAGGTCGACGATGAGCTTCAGCTCGTGGAGGCACTCGAAGTAGGCGATCTCCGGCTGGTAACCGGCCTCGGTCAGCGTCTCGAAACCGGCCTTGACCAGGGCGGCGGTGCCACCGCAGAGGACGGCCTGCTCGCCGAAGAGGTCGGTCTCGGTCTCTTCGGTGAAGGTCGTTTTGATGACGCCGGCGCGGGTGCCGCCGATCGCCTTCGCGTACGAGAGGGCCAGCTCGAAGCCCTTGCCGGTGGCGTCCTGCTCGACGGCGGCGATGCAGGGAACGCCGCGGCCCTCCTCGTACTGGCGGCGGACCAGGTGGCCCGGACCCTTCGGGGCGACCATGGCGACGTCGACGCCGGCCGGCGGCTTGATGAAGCCGAAGCGGATGTTCAGGCCGTGGCCGAAGAAGAGGGCGTCGCCGTCCTTGAGGTTGTCCTTGACGGACTCCTCGTAGACCTGGGCCTGGATCGGGTCCGGGACGAGGATCATGATGACGTCGGCCTCGGCGGACGCCTCCGCCGGGGTGACGACGCGCAGGCCCTGCTCCTCGGCCTTGGCCTTGGACTTGGAGCCCTCGTGCAGACCGACGCGCACGTCGACGCCGGAGTCACGGAGCGACAGCGCGTGGGCGTGGCCCTGGCTGCCGTAACCGAGAACCGCGACCTTGCGGCCCTGGATGACGGAAAGGTCTGCGTCGGCGTCGTAGAACAGCTCGGCCACTGGGTTTCTCCTATGTGTGCGGGTTGTGCGACCCACCGTACGGCGGGCTTCGGAAGGGAGGTCTTCGGGTCTCGGTATCCGAGAGGCCGGGGGTTTACGCGGAGCGGTCGAGGGCGCGCAGCGAGCGGTCCGTGATGGACCGTGCACCGCGCCCTATGGCGATCGTCCCGGACTGGACGAGCTCCTTGATGCCGTACTGCTCCAGCATCTTGAGCATCGCTTCGAGCTTGTCGGCGCCGCCCGTGGCCTCGATGGTCACCGCGTCGGGCGACACGTCGACGGTCTTGGCGCGGAACAGCTGGACGATCTCGGTGACCTGGGAGCGGGTCTCGTTGTCGGCTCGGACCTTCACCAGGACGAGTTCGCGCTGGATCGCGGCGGCGGGTTCCAGCTCGACGATCTTCAGGACGTTGACGAGCTTGTTGAGCTGCTTGGTCACCTGCTCCAGCGGCAGCGCCTCGATCACGTTGACCACGATGGTGATGCGCGAGATCTCGGGGTGCTCGGTGGTGCCGACGGCGAGGGAGTCGATGTTGAATCCGCGCCGGGAGAAGAGGGCGGTGATCCGGGCGAGGACGCCGGGCTTGTTCTCCACCAGGACGGAGAGCGTGTGCTTGGACATGAGGCTGTTTCTCTCTCTGCTCTCTCGGCTCACTCTTCGTTGTCGCCGAAGTCGGGGCGGACTCCCCGGGCGGCCATGACCTCGTCGTTGGACGTGCCGGCGGCGACCATCGGCCACACCATGGCGTCCTCGTGGACGATGAAGTCGATGACCACGGGGCGGTCGTTGACGGCGTTGGCCTCCTCGATGCACTTGTCGAGGTCCTCGGGACGCTCGCAGCGGATCGCGTAGCAGCCCATCGCCTCGGACAGCTTGACGAAGTCCGGGACGCGGGTGCCCTTGGCCTCGTTGCCCTCGCAGTCCTGGCCGCTGTGCAGCACGGTGTTGGAGTAGCGCTGGTTGTAGAACAGGGTCTGCCACTGACGGACCATGCCGAGGGCGCCGTTGTTGATGATGGCGACCTTGATCGGGATGTTGTTCAGGGCGCAGGTGGTGAGTTCCTGGTTGGTCATCTGGAAGCAGCCGTCGCCGTCGATCGCCCAGACCGTACGGTCCGGCATGCCGGCTTTGGCGCCCATCGCGGCCGGGACCGCGTAGCCCATCGTTCCGGCGCCGCCGGAGTTGAGCCAGGTGGCGGGCTGCTCGTACTGGATGAAGTGCGAGGCCCACATCTGGTGCTGGCCGACGCCCGCCGCGAAGATCGTGCCCTCGGGGGCGAGTCGGCCGACGCGCTCGATGACCTGCTGCGGGGAGAGCTGGCCGTTGTCGGGGAGGTCGTAGCCGAGCGGGTAGGTGTCCCGCCAGCGGCTCAGGTCCTTCCACCAGGCGCTGTAGTCGCCTCTGTTGCCTTCCGTGTGCTCGGCCTGGACGGCCTGCACCAGATCGGCGATGACCTCGCGGGCGTCTCCGACGATCGGGACGTCGGCGGCGCGGTTCTTGCCGATCTCGGCCGGGTCGATGTCGGCGTGGACGATCTTCGCGTACGGGGCGAAGCTGTCCAGTTTGCCGGTGACGCGGTCGTCGAAGCGGGCGCCGAGGGCGACGATCAGGTCGGCCTTCTGGAGCGCGGTGACGGCGGTGACCGCACCGTGCATGCCCGGCATTCCGACGTGCAGCGGGTGGCTGTCGGGGAATGCGCCGAGCGCCATCAGCGTGGTGGTGACGGGCGCTCCGGTGAGCTCTGCGAGGACCTTCAGTTCGGCGGTGGCCCGCGCCTTGAGGACGCCTCCGCCGACGTACAGGACGGGCCGCTTGGCGGCGGCCATCAGCTTGGCGGCCTCGCGGATCTGCTTGGCGTGCGGCTTGGTGACGGGCCGGTAGCCGGGCAGGTCGTTGGCGGGCGGCCAGGAGAAGGTGGTCTGCGCCTGGAGGGCGTCCTTGGCGATGTCGACGAGGACGGGGCCCGGCCGGCCGGTGGAGGCGATGTGGAACGCCTCGGCGATGGTGCGCGGGATGTCGGCCGGGTCGGTGACCAGGAAGTTGTGCTTCGTGATCGGCATCGTGATGCCGCAGATGTCCGCCTCCTGGAAGGCGTCCGTGCCGATGGCCTTGGAGGCGACCTGCCCGGTGATCGCGACGAGCGGCACGGAGTCCATGTGGGCGTCGGCGATCGGGGTGACGAGGTTGGTGGCGCCGGGGCCCGAGGTCGCCATGCAGACGCCGACCTTGCCGGTGGCCTGGGCGTAGCCGGTGGCCGCGTGGCCCGCGCCCTGCTCGTGGCGGACCAGGACGTGGCGGACCCGGGTGGAGTCCATCATCGGGTCGTACGCCGGAAGGATCGCGCCGCCCGGAATGCCGAACACCGTGTCGGCCCCGACCTCTTCGAGCGACCGGATGAGGGACTTGGCGCCCGTCACGTGCTCGACGGGGCTGCTCTGGGGTCCGCTGTTTCGGGGTCGGGGCTGCGGATGGTGGGCCCCGGTGGCCTGCTCGGTCATCGGCGTTCTCTTCTCGAAGCTGAGGGTGTGAGCTGAGGGTGGGAGACGAGTCTTTTGAGAGGTTTCGGGCGGCGGTTCGGGCGGCACAGGTGCAACAAAAAACCCCCCGTGCCGTCAGGCAAGCGAGGGGAGCGCGTCGGGGCGGGACAAGCAGGTTCAGCGGTGAACCGTGCTTCAGCCGACGCGCTTTCCAAGTACGAGAATTCGGGTGCGCATGGCATTGACCCTCCCTCCGGCGCACGGGGTGTGTCAAGTGGGTGGGACGGACGTCTCAGTATTTGAGCGCAATGGCGGATGTGTGAACGAGTCCACCGAGGACGCTCCGGCATGCCGTACGGGAAGCGGGCCGCCGCTCAGGACCGGCAGCGGAGCCCCCTTGCCGAGGCCCGCTCCGCCGGGCACCCGGAGCCCGCCGAGCCCGCCAGGACCCCCGGGTGCGCCCGGGGCGCCGGACACACCCGGAGCGCCGGGGACCGGGTAGGCGCCGCGCACCAGGGCGCGACGCAGCCGGTACTCGTCCAGCGGGCCGGAGAAGGCCATGCCCTGTCCGTGCGTGCACCCCATCGCCCGCAGTGCGGTCACCTGTTCGGGGAGGTCCACGCCGTCCGCGACGGACTGCATCCCGAGGTCGTCGGCGATGCGCAGCAGACCGCTGGTGATCTTGTACAGCCGGGCCGATTCCACCACTCCTTCCACGAGGCTCCGGTCGAGCTTCAGTACGTCGACGGGCAGTCGGCGCAGCGCGTGCATGGCTCCGTGCCCGTTGCCGAAGCCGTCGAGGGCGATCCGTACGCCGAGCCGGCGCAGCGCGGACAGGCGCTGTTCCAGGTCGTCGAAGGAGACCCGGGGGTCGCTGTCGGCGATCTCGATGACCAGGGCGCCGCAGGGCAGTCCGTGCCGGGTGAGGAGGGCTTCGACGGAGCCCAGCGGCAGCGACCGGTCGACGAGGCGGCGGGCGGGGAGACGGACGGAGACCGGGACGGGGTGCCCGGCCCGGTTGCGTTCGGCTGCCTGCTCCACGGCTTCCTGGAGCAGCCAGCGGCCGAGTTCGGCGGTGCGGTCGCTGTCGTCGGCGACGCGGAGGAACTCGGCCGGGGTGAAGAGGATGCCCTGCGCCGAGCGCCAGCGGGCCTGTGCGGCGACGGCGGCGACCCGTCCGGTGGCGAGGCTGACGACGGGCTGGTGCAGGAGTGCGAACTCGCCGTCGTGCAGTGCGGAGCGCAGGCGCGTGGCGAGTTCCGTGCGCCGCACCACCTCGGCCTGCATCTGCGGGGCGTACAGCTCGACGCGGTCCTTGCCGCCCGCCTTGGCGCGGTACATGGCGAGGTCCGCGTTGCGCATGAGGTCGGTGGGGGTGATGCCGGGCTCGGCGAAGGCGACGCCGATGGAGGCGGCGACCCGGACATCGTTGCCGTCCACCTTGTACGGCTGGGAGAGCATGAGCCGCAGCCGGTCGGCGATCTCGCGGACCTGGTGCTCGCGGGCCGTCTGGTCGCGGGTGCCGTCGCCGAGGATGAGCGCGGCGAACTCGTCGCCGCCGAGCCGGGCGGCGGTGTCCCCGATCCGTACCGAGTCCTGGAGCCGGTGGGCCGCCTGGATCAGCAGCTCGTCACCGGCCTGATGACCCAATCGGTCGTTCACCGCCTTGAAGCCGTCGAGGTCGATGAACAGGACGGCGGTGCCGGGGTCGGTGGCCCGGCGTCCGGTCAGCGCCTGCCGCACCCGTTGGGTGAACAGGGCCCGGTTGGGGAGGTCGGTGAGCGGGTCGTGCTCGGCGTTGTGCTGCAACTGGGCCTGGAGCCGGACGCGTTCGGTGACGTCGCGGCTGTTGAAGATGAGGCCGCCCTGGTGCCGGTTGACGGTGGACTCGACGTTGAGCCAGTCCCCCGAACCGGACTTGAAGCGGCATTCGATGCGGGTGGTGGGCTCTTCCACGGGTGAGGCGGCGAGGAAGCGCCGCACCTCGTGGACGACGGAGCCGAGGTCTTCGGGATGGATGATCGACGCCAGCTCGGAGCCGACGAGTTCCTCCGCGTCGCGTCCGTAGACGCCGTTGGCGGCGGGACTGACGTAGCGCAGTATCCCCGTGGGGGCGGCGATCATGATCACGTCGCTGGAGCCCTGGACCAGGGAGCGGAAGTGGCTCTCCTTCTGGGCGAGCTCCTGGGTGAGGGAGATGTTGTCGACGAGCATGATGCCCTGGCGGACCACCAGGGCCAGTACGACCGTGCAGGCCGTGAAGAGGACCACCCGGTCGAGCCGGTGGCCGTCCATGACGTTGTAGAGGATGCCCAGGACGCAGACGGCGGCCGCGAGGTAGGGGGTGAGCGCGGCGAGCGAACCGGCGATCGGGCGGCTGAGGTTGCCGCGCACGGCCCGCGCGTGCGGGGTGCGGGCGGTGTGCGGGCCGTGCGCACGCGGGTGGCCGTGCCCACGCCCCGGGCCGTGGGCCGGCCCGTGCGGCGGCGGCTCGGACCACCGCGGGGCGGTCCTGCGCACCCCCCACGGGGCGTACGCGAGGAGCAGCGACCCGGCGAACCAGCCCGCGTCGAGGATCTGCCCGGAGTGGTAGTTCTCGCGCAGCAGTGGCGAGGTGAACAGGGCGTCGCACAGCACGGTCATCGCGAGGGCCGCGATCGCCGTGTTGATGGCGGTCCGGTTGGCGGAGGAGCGCCGGAAGTGCAGCGCCAGGACCATGCTGACGAGCGCGATGTCCAGGAGCGGGTACGCCAGCGAGAGCGCCGCGTGCGCCGTGTTCGCACCCTTGAGGTCCGCGGTGTGCGCGAGTGCCAGGCTCCAGGAGAGCGTCAGCAGGGAGCCCGCGATCAGCCAGGCGTCGAGCGCCAGGCAGATCCAGCCGGCCCGGGTGACGGGCCGTTTGGCGAGCACGAGCAGGCCGATGATGGCGGGCGGCCCGAAGCAGAGGAAGAAGAAGTCGGCGAGCGAGGGGGCCGGCACCGGGCGCCTGAGCACCACCTCGTACCAGCCCCACACCGCGTTCCCGCCGGCCGCCATCAGGGAGGAGAGCGCGAACAGCAGCCAGGCGGGGCGGAAGCGGCTCTCCCTGGAGCGCGCGTACAGGAGACAGGAGACGGCGGCGACCAGGGCGGCGGCGGCGAGGCCGAAGTCGCCCATGATCAGCGCCAGTTCCGGCGAGCCCCAGCCGAGTGCCGAGCCGGCGGCATATCCTCCGCAGAGCACGGCGAGCCCGAGCTGGGTCAGCAGACTGAAACCGGCGCCGCCCCCGTCCACGCCGCCGTCCGGGCCGGTCCTGTCGCCGCTGCCCGTTCCTTCGGGCGCGGGGGGGTGGGCCATCAAGGCTCCGGGGGTGCTCACCGGGCCTCCCTGGACGGGGGTTTCGGGCGGCACCTCTGCCGGTGGCTCCGCCGCGTCGGATCGTCTCTCCATCGGCCGTGCATCGTCCGTCGCCCCCCTTGCCCTGTCCGTCGTGCTCCCCGGCGCCGTGGGTGTGGTCCACGGCGCGGCCCCTAGGTCGGGACGATACACCAGTCTCGTCACTCAGGGACATAGTCCCTCTACGCTCCGTAACTACCTGCGGCGTTGCGGAAACCGGGTGCGCCCGGACGACTCCGGAGAGTGTTCGAAGGAAGGGTTTCCCGGCATTCGGGAGCCGTCCGGCGGCGGGGTTCGCGGGGGTTCAGTCGACGGTCTGGACGATGTTGTCGAGCGGCTCACCGGCGGCGTACCGCGTCAGCTGGGCGGCCAGCAGACGCTTGGCGCGCGGCATGAACGCGGAGGTGCTGCCGCCCACGTGCGGACTGATCAGGACGCCCGGCGCGTGCCACAGCGGGTGGCCGGGCGGCAACGGCTCGGGGTCGGTGACGTCGAGCGCGGCCCGCAGCCGCCCCGCCTGAAGTTCCACGAGGAGGGCCTTGGTGTCGACGACGGGCCCGCGCGAGACGTTCACGAGCAGCGCGCCGTCCCTCATCCGTCCCAGGAAGGCGGCGTCGGCCATGCCGGTCGTGGCGTCGGTGAGCGGGGTGGACAGGATCACCACGTCCGCGTCCGGCAGCAGCGCCGGCAGCTCGGTGAACGCGTGCACGTCGCCGCGCGCGGTGGTGCGTGCCGAGCGCGCCACCCGCGCCACCCGCGCGCACTCGAAGGGGGCGAGCCGGTCCTCGATGGCCGCGCCGATGGACCCGTACCCGACGATCAGTACGGACTTGTCGGCCAGTGCCGGGTAGAACCCCGACCGCCACTCCTCCTTCCGCTGTCCCTCCACGAAGCCGGGGATGCCGCGCAGCGAGGCCAGGACGAGCGCGAGGGTCAGCTCCGCGGTGCTGGCCTCGTGCACCCCGCGGGCGTTGCACAGCCGTACGCCCGAGTGCAGGCCGGCCCGCAGGCCGCCCTGGACGTGGTCGACGCCGGCGGAGAGGGTCTGCACGGCCCGCAGGCGGCTCATCAGCGGCAGGGGCCGCATCGCGATCTCGGGTCCCTTCATGTACGGGACGACGTAGAAGGCACAGTCCGCGGGGTCGGCCGGGTAGTCCTGGAGGCCGTCCCAGACACGGTAGGTGAGGCCGGAGGCGGCGGCGTCGGGGAGACCGCCTATCCCGGCGGGTTCCATGGGCAGCCACACGTCGGCGGCAGGCTTGCGGCTCATGTCGTTCGTCATGCTCAGGAGGCTATGCGAACTGCCCTGACCAGCAACGGTTAGTTTGGGGAGGTGCGGTCGGGGGGTGCAGACGGAGGGGTACGGGCCAACGTGGAGCGCAGGACAATCGGGGCAACGGCGCTCGAAGTGGGTGCGATCGGGCTCGGCTGCATGCCGATGAGCTGGGCCTACACCGGCTCGCAGCAGCGCGGCGAGGAGTCGGTGCGCGCCCTGCACGCGGCGCTCGACCGGGGCACGAACCTGCTCGACACCGCCGACATGTACGGTCCGTTCACCAACGAGCTGTTGCTGGGACGGGTGTTGCGCCGGCGGCGGGCGGATGCCTTCGTGTCGACGAAGGTCGGATTGCTCGTCGGGGATCAGCACGTCGTCGCCAACGGCCGCCCCGCGTACGTGCGGCGGGCCTGCGACGCCTCGCTCCGCCGCCTCCAGACGGACGTGATCGACCTCTACCAGCTGCACCGGGCCGACCCCGAGGTCCCCATCGAGGAGACCTGGGGGGCGATGGCGGATCTCGTACGGGCGGGCAAGGTGCGGGCGTTGGGGCTGTGCGCGGTGGGCGCACGGGCGTCCCGGCGGTCGGGCACGGGTGTCGGGAGGCCGGTTGTCGGCGGACTGCACGACGGAACGATCCGCCAACTGGACCGGGTGCAGCAGGTCTTTCCCGTGAGCGCGGTGCAGGCCGAGCTCTCGGTCTGGTCGCCCGAGGCGCTGGAACGGCTCCTGCCGTGGTGCGAGGCGCGCGGCGTCGGCCTGCTGGCCGCGATGCCGCTGGGCAACGGCTACCTGACCGGGACGCTGACGACGGGCGGGGGTTTCGAGCCGGACGACGTGCGGGCCCGGCACCCGCGTTTCACCGCCGAGATGATGGCCGCGAACCAGCCGGTGGTCGCGGGCCTGCGACGGGTGGCCCGACGGCACGGGCCGGAGGTGAGCCCGGCGCAGGTGGCGCTGGCGTGGGTGCTGTCGCGGGGGCGGGGGGTGATTCCGGTGCCGGGGACCAAGAGGGAGAAGTGGGTGCGGGAGAACGCGGGGGCGTCGGATCTGGTGCTGACGGAGGGGGACTTGGCGGAGATCGCGGGGCTGCCGGGGGCGCGTGGGTCGTGGGACTGAGGGGGCGGGGTCCGGGGCCGCGGGGGTGTTCGGGGGCGTTGCGCGCGGTGGTGGCGGGGTGGGGTTGTAGGAGCATGGGGGTCCGCTGAGTGGAAGGAATCCCATCGTGCGACATCCCCAGATGGTGGCCGGTGTCACGGCCGGAGCGCTCCTGTGCCTGGCCGCGTGTTCCGGCCAGGGCCCCGGCGGCGGCGCCGCGTCCCCCGGCACGAGCACGAGTTCCGCGTCCGGGCCCGCATCCGGCCCCGCCACCCCCGCCTCCCCCTCCGGTCCCCCCGCCCGGGGCTCCGCCACCGTGACCGGCACGCTCGCCGAGGGCCTCAAGTCCCCCTGGGGCGTGGCCGCGTTGCCCGACGGCGACCTCCTGGTCTCGTCCCGCGACGAGACCACCCTCACCCGGGTCGACGCCGAGACGGGCAAGCTCACCCCGGTGGGCAGGGTCGGCGGGGCGTCCCCGGGCGGGGAGGGCGGCCTGATGGGGCTCGCGCTGTCCCCGTCGTACGCGAAGGACCAGCAGGTCTACGCGTACTTCACCACCGCGTCGGACAACCGCATCGCCCGCATGCGCTACGACGACAAGCGCCCGCCCGGCCAGCAGCTCGGCGCCCCGGACACGGTGTTCAAGGGCATCCCCAAGGGGGTGACGCACAACGGCGGGCGGATCGCGTTCGGCCCCGACAAGATGTTGTACGCGGGGACCGGCGAGACCGGCGAACGCGGCCTCTCGCAGGACCCGAAGTCGCTCGCCGGGAAGATCCTGCGGATGACGCCCGACGGGCAGCCCGTGCACGGCAACCCGTCCGCGGATTCGGTCGTGTACTCCTTGGGCCACCGCAATGTCCAGGGTCTCGCCTGGGACGCCGACCGCCGGCTCTGGGCGGCCGAGTTCGGCCAGGACACCTGGGACGAGCTGAACCTGATCGAGCCGGGCCGGAACTACGGGTGGCCGACGGTGGAGGGCAAGGGCGGCAAGGAGGGGTTCGTCGACCCGGTCGCCCAGTGGAGGACGTCCGAGGCCTCACCGAGCGGGATCGCGTTCGCCGAGGGGTCGGTGTGGGTGGCCGGGCTGCGCGGCGAACGGCTGTGGCGGGTGCCGCTGGCCGGCGCGAAGCCGGTCGCCGAACCGCAGGCCTTCCTCACGGAGAAGCACGGGCGGCTGCGCACGGTCCTCGCCGTCGGCGGCGACCAGCTCCTCCTCGTCACCAGCGAGACGGACTCGCGGGGGACGCCGGAACCGGGCGACGACCGGATCCTGAAGGTCACCGTCAAGTAGCCGGCACCTTCGCCCGGCCGCCGACCCGGCCGGGTCGGCGGCTGCTCGCCCGTGCCGGCGCCCTCCCCGGACGAGCCCCTCACCTAGTCGCCGACTCCTCCTTGAACAGGTCGAGCCGGTGGGCGAGGGCCGCCGCCTCGCCCCGCCCGGTCACCTCCAGCTTCGCGAGGATGTTGGAGACGTGGACGCTCGCGGTCTTGGGCGAGATGTACAGCTCTTCGGCGATCTGCCGGTTGCTGCGGCCCGCGGCGACCAGCCGCAGTACGTCGCGCTCGCGCGGGGTGAGCCGGAAGGCCGGGGTCCGTGCGCCGGCGGTCTCGTGCGTGAGGGCGGGGGCCGACGCCGTCCGGGTACGTCGGGCGAGGGCCGTGACCTGCTCGGCGAGCGGCCTGGCCCCCAGGTGGCCGGCGACCGCCCCGGCGAGGCGGAGCAGCTCGGCGGCCCGGTCCCGGTCGGCGGCCCGTGCGCCCGCCACGAGGAGGGAGTGCGCCCAGCGCAGCCGGACGCGCGCCAGGTCGTACGGACGCTCCAGCGCCTCGAAGGCGGTGACGGCCTCCGCCCAGTCGGCGGGGGTGTCGGTGCCCTCCGCGCGCCGGAGTTCGCCCCGCACCCACAGCTCGTGCGCGCGCCACAGGGGCACCCCGGTGGCCAGCCGCTTCGCGTGGGAGCGGATCAGGGCCAGGGCTTCGGAACGGCCGGGGTCCGCGGCGGGCACGGTTCGCGCGTCGGCCTCCGCGGTGGCGGCTTCGAGGAGGACCGGCCAGGCGAAGCGGTGGGTGCCGAGCCGGAAGCCGCCGTCGGCGGCGCGGGCGAATTCGGCACGCACGTCGAGGATGCGGCCCTCGTGGGCGGCGAGCGCGAGGGCGATGCGGTGCAGCGGCAGCATGTGCTGGGGCATCACGTCGTACGGGCCGAAGCAGTTCGTCGCGACGGTCAACCGCTCGGCGGCGAAAGCGAAATCGCCGGTGCCGAGGGCGAGTTCCGCTTGCCGGACGGCGACAAGGCCGCGCGGCCGGGCGCTGGGGGCGGCACCCTCGGCGAGTGTGCAGATCGCCGCTACGTCGCTCCAGCGGCCGAGCGCGAAGAAGGACTCCGCCTGGTTGCCGAGCACCCAGTGCTCGGCGTCGGCGAAGCCGTGCGCGCGGGCGTACGCCACTCCTTCGGCACAGATCTCGGCGGCCTCCCGGGACCGGCCGACGGCCTCCAGGTGGGAGGGGAGGTTGGTGTAGCAGCGATTGACGACGGTGATCAGGTTGAGCTCGCGGGCGCGGTCGCGCACCGCCCGCAGGTCGGCCAGCCCGGCCTCGACGTCACCGGAGTCGATCATCAGGCCGCCGAGGGTGATGCGGGCGTTGAGCTCGGTGTCCTCGGCGCCGACCATCCGCGCGTACGAGACGGCCTGCTCGGCGATCGTGATGGCTTCGGGGCCCGGCTCGTACAGCATCTGCCAGCCCGCGACCTGGGCGAGGATGTCGGCGTGCACGGCGGACGGCGGCAGCCCGCGCACCAGCTCCTGGGCGGTGGCGAGCTCGGCGCGCCCGTCGCCCCTGGCGAGTCCGAGCACCACCTTGGAGCGCTGGATCCAGAACCAGGCGGCGCGCAGGGCGTCGGCCTCCGAGCGCTCGGGTCCCGACTCCTCGTCCAGGAGGCGCAGGGCGCGCTTGGCGAGCTTGAGGGCGCGTTCGCGTTCGCCGCCGAGGCGGGCGGCCACGGCGGCCTCGGCCATCAGGTCGAGGTAGCGCAGCGGGGTGGTGGCCGGGTCGCAGCCGCACGGCGGGTAGACCTCGGCGAAGTCGATGGGCCGCAGCTGCGCCCGCACCTCCTGCGGTACGTCCTCCCACAGCTCCAATGCCCGCTCCAGCAGGCTGAGTTGCTCGACCCTGGCGTGCCGCTTGCGGGCCTCGACGGCGGCGACGAGCACGGCGGGCAGCGCCTTGGCGGGGTCGTGGGCGGCGTACCAGTAGCTCGCGAGCCGGGTGGAGCGCTCGCCGCTCCGCACGAGCGAGGGGTCGGCCTCCAGTGCCTGGGCGAAGCGCCGGTTGAGCCGTGACCGCTCCCCCGGCAGCAGGTCGTCGCTGACCGCCTCCCGTACGAGGGAGTGCCGGAAGCGGTAGCTGTCGCCGTCCGGGGCGACCTGGAGGAGGTTGGCGCCGACTGCGGCGCGCAGCGCCCCGAGCAGCTCGTCCTCGTCGAGCCCCGCGACGGCCAGCAGCAGCCGGTACTCGACGGTGGAGCCGCCTTCCGCGACGACCCGCACCACCTTCTGCGCGTCCTCGGGCAGCGCCTCGACCCGCACGAGGAGGAGGTCGCGCAGGGAGTCGGTGAGGCCGGTGCGGCAGCCGGCGCACATCGACACGGCCAGCTCCTCGACGAAGAAGGCGTTGCCGTCGGACCGACCGAACACCTCGTCCACGACCGCGGGTTGGGGTACGGAGGCGAGGATCCCGGCCAGTTGGCGGTCGACCTCGTCGCGGGTGAACCGGGGCAGGTCGATGCGCCGGACGGTGCGCAGCCGGTCGAGTTCGGCGAGGAGGGGCCGCAGCGGATGGCGGCGGTGGATGTCGTCCGCGCGGTAGGTGGCGAGAACGAGGAGACGGCCGGTGCGCAGGGTCCGGAAGAGGTAGGCGAGGAGGTTGCGGGTGGAGGCGTCGGCCCAGTGCAGGTCCTCCAGGACGAGGACGACGGTCCGGTCGGCGGCCAGTCGTTCCAGCAGCCGGACGGCCAGCTCGAACAGGCGGGCGGTGGCGTCCTCGGCGGGGGCCGCGGTACGGGTCGGGTGCGGGACGTAGCCGGGTGCCTCGTACAACTCGGGAAGCAGTCGGGCCAGTTCGTCCTCCTGTCCGGCGGCGGCAGTGGCCAGCTCGTCGGGAAGGAGCCGGTGCAGGGCGCGCAGGGCGGCGGAGAAGGGGGCGAAGGGGAGGCCCTCGGCGCCGATCTCCACGCAGGCGCCGAGGGCGACGACGGGGGCAGGGGTGAGGGCGGCGGCGCTGTCTTCGGCGTGGCCGTGGTCGCGCTCGGACCGGTCGTCGCCGTGGAGTGTGCCGAGGAACTCCTCCACGAGCCGCGTCTTGCCGACCCCCGCCTCTCCGCCGAGCAGCAACGCCTGTGGCTCGCCCGCGGTGGCGCGGGCGAGCGCATCGGTGAGCGTGCTCAGTTCGCCGGTACGGCCGACGAACACGGGACTGACAGACCTGGTCTCCACGACGCCGAGCATCGCACAGGGCTTCGACGCGGGCTCACCCTTTGTCCGCATGGCGGGCACGGGTGCGACCCGTCAGGCGGCGCGGGTGAAGTGGCTCCGGTACGAACTCCCTTGTCGGCTCGGGTTCTTGTGGTTCCTGCGCTCCTTCCGGAGAGCCTGCCGGGCGAGCCGCACGCGGGCGGCCTGCTCGATGAGTTCGGCGCTGCGGTTCTGGTGGATCTCGTACTCGAACATCTGGGGCTCCTGGGCGTTGCGTGGGTCCTGCTCGACAAGGCCGGTGCGCCTTGCGATGCCTCAACTCTCGCTTCCCAGGGGGTGCCGGCACATCGGGAAGGTGCCGGGGGTGCGCGGGTCGTACGGGGCTTAGGGGCGGGGGTGAGGTGGGGGCTTAGGGGCGGGTCGGGGCCTTAGGACCGCGCCGCCGCCGCCAAGGCCCCGACCGACCGCCCTATCCCTGTGCCACCGGGGGCGTCGGCATCGGTGCGAACAGGTCGAAGTACAGCCCCGCCGAGATCACCAGGCCCAGAATGCCCAGCACCACACCACCCCAGGCGGCCACCCGCATCCACGTCGGACGCGGCACCGCCCCGGCCGCGGCACGTGAGGCGGACGTCCGCAGCGCCAGCAGCGCCCCCACTCCCGCGAGCACGGCCAGCAGCGCGAAGCCGCCGTTGACCAGGGCGGTCATGTGCCAGGCGTTGCCGTAGAGGCCGTCGATCTGGGCGCCGGGGGCACTGCCCTGGGTGAGGTGGAGCTGGCCGTCCAGGGTTTCGCGCTCGGCGAGGACCCTGCTGGGCCAGCCGCCGACGAGGGCGACCAGGCCGAGCCCGCCGGAGACGACCCCCGCGACGCCCGCGGCCGTCCCGGTGGATCCCGGGCGGGCGGCCTCTTCCCCGGGCCCGGCTCCCACCGGTTCCTCCCCGGCGGGCGTCTGCTTCGCGTCGTCCGCGCCGTCGGACTCGTCCGCGGCCCCGGCGTCGGCGGCGGTGTGCGCCCCGGCCGTGGCAGCCGTGGTCTCCGGCGGCGTCTCGTTCTCGTTCTCGGTGTCGTTCGCGGGCACGGTCTCAGTACGGGTGGTGGCCTTCATGCGCCGCACGCTAGGGGCCGCGTCTGAGAGACCCCTTAACGAGCCGCTTCGGCCGCCCGGTGGGCCCGCCACTCGGGCGCGAGCACGGACCACATCTCCTCGTCCCGGCGGGCCCCCCGGTAGAGGTACGCCTCCCGCAGCACCCCGTCCTTGCGCATGCCGAGCCGCTTGGCGACGTTGATGCTCGCGGTGTTCTCGGCGTCGGCGATCCACTCGACGCGGTGGATGCCCCGCACATCCACCGCCCAGTCGATCAGCACCCCGCACGCCCGGGTGACCAGCCCGCGTCCGGCGGCGGTCGGTTCCAGCCAGCAGCCGAGTTCGCAGGTGCCCGCGGCCGCGTCGAAGAGCCGGAACATGACGCCGCCGACGAGCGTCCCGTCGAGCCGGATGCCGAGGATCCGGCCCGCGTCGGCGGCGGCCTTGTCCGCGTACCGCTGGAGGAAGGCCCGCGCGGCCGGGAGGTCCTTGTTGGCGTCCGGCAGACCGACGTACTGCCCGATGTACTCCCGGCCCCGGTCGACGTGGGCCAGGAACTCCTCCGCCTGCCACGGTTCCAGCGGCCCCAGCACCGCCGAGCCGTCGCCGTTGAGGTCTGTGCCGAACATCCCGCTCTCCCTTGCCGGTGGTGCCCACTCAGGTGACGGGATCTTCGCACAGCCGTCCGACGGCTCCCGCCTCACCCCGAGACGCTGGCCCGCCCGTTCTCGATGTGCCCCATCAGGCGCCGCCGGAAGCCCGGTTCGGCGTCGACGGTGACCGCCAGGTCGTACCAGCCGTGCGCGTCGGCCGCCGAGTGGACGACGCGCCGGCTGCGCCCCGGCCGTACCGTGACGCGGCGGGGGTGCCGCACGTCGAGGTCCTCCTCGTCGGCGTACGCGAGCGGCTGCACCGTGAAGGTGACCGGCCGCCGCCCCCGGTTGGTGAGGGTCAGGTGCAGGTCCCGGTCGCGTGCCTCGATCCGGCTGGTCAGCTCCGCGGTCCCGGTCGCGGCGCCCGCGAACTCGCGCCGGAAGCCGTTCGGCCCGGTGACGGTGAAGCGGTACGCGTCCCCGGCCAGCGGCACGGTCCACGTCTCCTCGTCCCGTACGTCCAGGTGCTGCGGCACGGCGAACTCGCCCGCGTACGGGTAGAGCGCGAAGTGCACGCTCGCGCGCCCGGAGTTCCGTGCGGACAGCCGCACGGCCTTCCCGCCGGACAGCCTCCCGTCCACGTCGGGCTGGTACGGCAGGGCCCGCGCGCGCCGCCTTCCGGGCTCCTGCACGGGCATGCGCTGCACGGCGGGCGGCACCGGACGCCACCGCCCGCTGAACGGCGGGATAGCGCCGGGCCGGTCCACGGCGGGCTGCCGGTGGGCGCGGTGGAAGTCGAAGGCGGAGGTGAGGTCGCCGGTGACCTGGCGGCGCCAGGGGGTGATGTGGGGTTCGCGGATGCCGGTCCAGCGCTCCAGGAAGCGGATCACCGAGGTGTGGTCGAAGGTCTCGGAACAGACGTAGCCGCCGACCGTCCACGGGGAGACGACCAGCATCGGGACACGGATGCCGAGCCCGGTGGGCAGGCCCTTCCAGCGCTCGTCGGTGTTGTCGGCGGGCGGTACGGGCGGCGGCACGTGGTCGAAGAAGCCGTCGTTCTCGTCGTAGTTGATGAGGACGGCGGTGTGCCGCCACACCTCGGGGTGCGAGGCCAGCGCGTCGAGGACCCGGTAGACGAGGGAGGCGCTGGCGATCGGCGAGGAGGAGCCCGGGTGCTCGGAGTCGACGGCCGAGGGCACCAGGTAGGACACGTCGGGGAGCTTCCCGGCGGCGACGTCGGCACGGAAGTTCTCGGCCAGGCTGCCGGTCTCGCCGCGTCGCAGTCCCCGCTCGAAGAGCTGCCGCTCGTGGCCGGTGAGCGTGGCGACGCCCTCCTCCAACAGGTCCAGCAACCGTGCCCGTTCGGCCGCGTCCTGCGTCCCGCGCACCTTCGCGTAGAAGCCCTCCATGAAGGTGAAGCCGCCGGTCTTCGCCAGGGCCTTGCGCGCCACGTTCTTGAAGGTGGTGAAGAACTCGGCGTTGTTGTCGGTGAAGTTCTCCCACTCCTGGTACGTCTGCCAGCTGCGGCCCGCCTTCTGGAGCCGCTCCGCGTACGTCGGCCAGGGGTAGCCGGGGTGGGTGCCTTCGGCGTACGCGGCGTTGGTGACCGCGCGGCTGCCGTCGGCCTCGTACCCCGTCCAGCCGCTCCACAGGTGGTTGCGGTTGGGGCTGGTGGAGGTGTGGATGGAGGAGTGGTAGGCGTCGCAGATGGTGAAGGTGTCGGCGAGCTCGTAGTGCAGGGGCAGGTCGCGGCGGTCGTAGTACGCCATGGTGGCGCCGGTCTTGGCGGTCACCCAGCCGTTCATCCAGCCCTGGTTCCAGGCCTTCGCGCCGCCGCCCCAGGAGTGGTCGAGGTCGCCGATGTACTGGAGGTCCTTCTTCTGCGCGTCCGCCGCGTCGCGCACCGGGAAGGGCAGGACGGTGCTCAGCGGGCCCGGCTGCTCGTACACCGGCCTGCCGCCCGGGAGTTCGATCGCGTTGCGGTCGCCGAACCCGCGCACGCCGCGCAGCGTCCCGAAGTAGTGGTCGAAGGAACGGTTCTCCTGCATGAGCACGACCACATGTTTGAGCGCCCGCAGCCCGCCCTCCGGAGGGCGTCCCGCCGCGATCGCCGCCTGCAGGGACGGCGGCAGCAGCGAGCCCGCCGCAGCGGTTCCGAGCGCCCCGCCGCCGATCGCGAAGAGCCGGCGCCGAGTGAGGTCAGTGGCCAAGGGAGCCTCCCGAGTCAGTGGTGATGCCGGGAAACTACTGAGCCCCGGTGACGGGGAGAAGGCCCGTGACAGGACCGGCGGTGAACGTCCGGGCGGCCGCCGGGAAGCGGAAGCGCTCCGCGGGCCGCTCCGGGTGCCTCCGGCTAGAACCGCACGCCGGCCAGCACCGGTACGTGGTCGCTCCCGGTCGTCGCCGTCGTCCCGAACCGGACGATCTCCCCGCCCCGCACCATCACGTGGTCGAGCCGCACCACCGGGAAACTCCGCGGCCAGCTGAAGCCGAAGCCGCGACCGGTGTCGTCGAACCGGGACGCGACCGGATCGAGCCCGCGGTCGTCCGCCGACCCGTTCAGATCGCCGAGCAGGATCACGCGGTCCACGGTCTCCGCCGCAAGCACCTCCCCCAGCCGCCGGGCGGCCTCGTCGCGCCACCCGGTCTTCAGGCCCTGCGGCCAGGCCGCCCGCACCGACGGCAGGTGCACGACGTACACCGCCACGAACCCCCGCGGTGTCAGCGCCGTGGCCCGCAGGGCACGCTGCCACGGCTCGGTGATGCCCTTCGGCTTGATGTCCACGGGGCGTACGTCACTCAGCGGGTACCGCGACCAGAGGCCGACCGTGCCCCGCACCGCGTGGTGCGGGTACGCCGCTGCGAGCTCGCGGTCGATCTTCGCCGCCGCCCCGGCCGTGACCTCCTGCAGGGCGATCAGCCCGGGGCCGGTCGCCGCCAGCGTCCGTACCGCACCGGTGGGGTCGGGGTTGTCGTCGGCGATGTTGTGCTGGACGACGCCGAAGGAGTGCTCCTGACCGGTGGCGAACGCGAAGGCGGCGGCGCCGCCGGTCATCCCGCCCCACGCGCCGACCGGCACCAGGAGAGCCAGCACCGCGAACGCCGATCTCCGCCGCCAGGCGCACGCCAGCACCGGCAGGACGAGCAGCCCGAGCCAGGGCAGAAAGGTCTCCAGGGAACTGCCGAGACCGCGGGCGTCGGGAACGAGGGGGTGGAGCACGGGCAGGAGTCCGAGCGCCACCGCGCACAGCGCGACGATCCGCCCCCGCTGCCACGCGCCGCGCCCCCGCCCGTCCTCGCCCCAGTGACGGCCGTCCGGCCAGGCACGCACCCGGGACGGCACCGGCCTGTAGTCCTCCTCGCGGTACCGGATGCCGGCCGATTCCCCTCGACCGTACGGAGGGCCGGGATCGCGGGGATCGCGGCCGGCGCGCGGGTCGAGGGAGTCTCGGCTGCCGCGCGGCAGGCGGGGGTCGCCGCTGCCGGTCGGGGGACGGGGGCTGTGGCTGCCGCGCGGCGGGCGGGGGTCGTGACTGCCGCCGGGGGCACGGCTGCCGGTCGGGGGACGGGGGTCGCCGCTGCCGTCGGGGGCACGGCTGCCGCTCGTACGGCGGGAGCTGCGGCTCCTGTGCGGCCCTTCGGCGTCGCGCGCTCCCCCGGCCTCGCGCGTGGGCCCGGCATCGTGCGCTCCCCCGGCGTCGTACGCGGGCCCGGCATCGTGCGCGCTCCGTTCGCTGTCCGGACCGCCTTCGTCCGCTTCCCGGCGCTCGTCCTGGTCGTACCCGCGTGTTCTGGCCACCGCTCCCCCGTCGCTCCGTGCACCGTTCCGGGTGAGGACGCCGTGCGCGGGTCCCGTGGTTCACCGGCCCGCACCGGCCCCGCGTACGCCGAGGGGCCCCGGTCGCGGAATCTCGACCGGGGCCCCTCGACTCGTACGACGGAACGTCAGTCCTCGACGCCCAGCCTCTCCGGGCTGTACCCGATCATTCGCTCACGGCCAGCCGTTCGAGGATCAGTTCGCGCACGCGCGCCGCGTCCGCCTGACCCCGGGTGGTCTTCATGACCGCGCCGACCAGGGCGCCCGCGGCCGCGACCTTGCCGCCGCGGATCTTGTCCGCGATGGCAGCGTTGGCCGCGATGGCCTCGTCGACCGCAGCGCCGAGCGCGCCGTCGTCCGAGACGACCTTCAGGCCGCGCTTCTCGACGACCTCGTCGGGGCCGCCCTCACCTGCGAGGACGCCCTCGATCACCTGACGGGCCAGCTTGTCGTTCAGGTCGCCTGCGGCGACCAGAGCGGCGACCCGGGCCACCTGGGCCGGGGTGATCGGCAGTTCGTCGAGCGCCCGGCCGGTCTCGTTGGCGTTGCGCGCCAGTTCGCCCATCCACCACTTGCGGGCCGACGCCGAGTCGGCGCCCGCCTCGATGGTGGCGACGATCGGGTCGACCGCGCCCGCGTTGAGGATCGACTGCATGTCGTGCTCGTTGACCCCCCACTCCTCGCGGAGGCGGTTGCGGCGCACGCGCGGCATCTCGGGAAGGGCCGCCCGCAGTTCCTCGACCCAGGAACGGGCCGGGGCGACCGGCACCAGGTCCGGCTCGGGGAAGTAGCGGTAGTCCTCGGCGTTGTCCTTGATGCGACCGGACGTCGTCGAGCCGTCCTCCTCGTGGAAGTGCCGGGTCTCCTGGATGATCGTGCCGCCGCCGTTGAGCACCGCGGCGTGCCGCTGGATCTCGAACCGGGCGGCGCGCTCCACGGAGCGCAGCGAGTTGACGTTCTTCGTCTCGCTGCGGGTGCCGAACGCCTCGCGCCCGTGCGGGCGCAGCGAGAGGTTGACGTCGCAGCGCATCTGGCCCTTGTCCATCCGGGCCTCGGAGACGCCGAGCGCCTTGATGACCTCGCGCAGCTCGGCCACGTACGCCTTGGCGACCTCGGGAGCCCGCTCGCCCGCGCCCTCGATCGGCTTGGTGACGATCTCGATGAGCGGGATGCCCGCGCGGTTGTAGTCGAGCAGGGAGTGCGAGGCGCCGTGGATGCGGCCCGTCGCGCCGCCGACGTGCGTGGACTTGCCGGTGTCCTCCTCCATGTGGGCGCGCTCGATCTCCACGCGGAAGATCTCGCCGTCCTCCAGCTGTACGTCGAGGTAGCCGTTGAAGGCGATGGGCTCGTCGTACTGGGAGGTCTGGAAGTTCTTCGGCATGTCCGGATAGAAGTAGTTCTTCCGGGCGAAGCGGCACCACTCGGCGATCTCGCAGTTCAGCGCGAGGCCGATCTTGATGGCGGACTCCACGCCGATCTCGTTGACGACCGGCAGCGCGCCGGGCAGTCCGAGACAGGTGGGGCAGGTCTGGGTGTTGGCGTCCTGGCCCAGCTCGGTGGAGCAGCCGCAGAACATCTTGGTCTTTGTGCCGAGCTCGACATGGACCTCCAGGCCCATGACGGGGTCGTAGGTCGCGAGCGCGTCCTCGTACGACACCAGTTCAGTGACGGTCACGGTGTAACTTTCCCTCTCAGCCCAGCAGGACGTCGTCGTCGCCGAGCTTCTTCAGCTCGCGGTAGAGCAGAGCGAGGCCGGTGACGATGGCGGCGGCGGAGACAACGGCGTCGACGAGACGGAGCGTGTCATTGTCCTTGCGGGCCATCCTGGCCTGCTTGGCGACGCTGATCGCGCCGAAGGCGGTGGAGCCGATCGACAGGTACGTACCGGCCTTGGAATTCTTGAATCCCTTGGCCTTGATGGGCATGGGGCTCATAGCGACGGTGCCTCCTCAAGCAGCGGGTGCCCCCACTTTTCCACGAAGGCGGCCTCGACAGCAGCGCCGACCTTGTACAGACGGTCGTCCTTCAGGGCGGGGGCGATGATCTGGAGCCCGACCGGCATGTTGTCCTCCGGCGCGAGGCCGCAGGGCAGCGACATGGCGGCGTTGCCCGCCATGTTCGTCGGGATGGTGCACAGGTCGGCGAGGTACATCGCCATCGGGTCGTCGGCGCGCTCGCCGATCGGGAAGGCGGTGGTGGGCGTCGTCGGCGAGACGATGACGTCGACCTGCTCGAAGGCCTTCTCGAAGTCCTGCGTGATGAGCGTACGGACCTTCTGGGCGCTGCCGTAGTAGGCGTCGTAGTAGCCGCTCGACAGGGCGTACGTGCCGAGGATGATGCGGCGCTTGACCTCGTCGCCGAAGCCGGCCTCGCGGGTGAGGGCGGTGACGTCCTCGGCGGAGCGGGTGCCGTCGTCGCCGACGCGCAGGCCGTAGCGCATGGCGTCGAAGCGGGCCAGGTTCGAGGAGCACTCGGACGGCGCGATCAGGTAGTACGCGGAGAGCGCCAGGTCGAAGGACGGGCAGTCCAGCTCGACGATCTCGGCGCCGAGCTTCGTCAGCAGCTCGACGGACTCGTCGAAGCGCTGGAGGACGCCGGCCTGGTAGTGCTCGCCGCGGAACTGCTTGACGACGCCGACGCGCATGCCCTCGACGCTGCCGTTGCGGGCGGCCTCGACGACCGGCGGGACCGGGGCGTCGATGGAGGTCGAGTCGAGCGGGTCGTGCCCGGCGATGACCTCGTGCAGGAGCGCCGCGTCCAGGACCGTACGGGCGCAGGGCCCGCCCTGGTCGAGGGAGGAGGAGAAGGCGACCATGCCGTAGCGGGAGACCGCGCCGTAGGTGGGCTTGACGCCGACGGTGGCGGTGACGGCGGCGGGCTGGCGGATGGAGCCGCCGGTGTCCGTGCCGATGGCCAGGGGGGCCTCGTAGGAGGCGAGGGCGGCGGAGGAGCCGCCGCCGGAGCCGCCGGGGATCTTGGTGAGGTCCCAGGGGTTGCCCGTCGGTCCGTACGCGCTGTTCTCGGTGGAGGACCCCATGGCGAACTCGTCCATGTTGGTCTTGCCGAGGATGACGATGTCGGCCGCCTTGAGGCGCTTGGTGAGCGTCGCGTCGTACGGCGGGATCCAGCCTTCGAGGATCTTCGAGCCGACGGTGGTCGGGATGCCCTCGGTGGTGAAGATGTCCTTGAGCGCGAGCGGGACGCCGGCCAGCGGGCCCAGCTTCTCGCCGGCCTCCCGCTTGGCGTCGACGGCGCGGGCCTGCGCGAGCGCACCCTCGCGGTCGACGTGCAGGAAGGCGTGCACCTTCTCGTCGACGGCGTCGATCCGGGCCAGGTGGGCCTCGGTGACCTCGACGGCCGTGAGCTCGCCGGAGGCGATCTTCTCGGCGGTCGCGGCCGCGGTGAGCTTGATGATGTCGGTCGTCATGCTGATTAGTCCTCCCCCAGGATCTGCGGCACCTTGAAACGCTGCTGCTCCTGGGCCGGGGCGCCGGAGAGCGCCTGCTCGGGGGTGAGCGACGGGCGTACCTCGTCCGCGCGCATGACGTTGGTCAGCGGCAGCGGGTGGGAGGTCGGCGGTACGTCTTGGTCGGCGACCTCGGAGACGCGGGCGACCGCGCCGATGATGTCGTCGAGCTGACCGGCGAAGTGCTCAAGCTCTTCGGGCTTCAGCTCCAGACGCGCCAGCCGTGCGAGGTGTGCGACCTCCTCGCGCGTGATGCCAGGCATGCAGCGATCCTCAGGGGTTGGTGTGCGGTGTGGTGGGCGGCCCAATCCTATGGGGCGCGGCCCCCTGCCCGCGAAACAGTTCCGCCGGGGCCCCGCGCCACACCTGTGGCCCCTATTCCTGCTCCATCCCCACCGCCTCTGCGGCGGCCGCCAGTTCCGCCGGGCGCTGCCACCCCCGCGACCCACGGGCCAGCAGCCAGGCCGTCGCCTCCTCCGGGGGCATCGCCGCGGCCACCAGCCAGCCCTGCACCGCGTCGCACCGCAGGTCCCGCAGCCGTTCCCACGTCTCGTCGTCCTCGACGCCCTCCGCGACGACCAGCAGCCCCAGCGAGTGCGCCAGATCGATCGTGCACCGCACGATCTCCGCGTCCTCCGTGTCCACCGCGAGCCGCGCCACGAACGACCGGTCGATCTTCAGCTCGCTCACCGGCAGCCGCCGCAGGTGCACCAGCGACGAGTAACCCGTTCCGAAGTCGTCGAGCGACATCTTCACCCCGTGCCCGGTGAGCGCGGCGAGGGTGTCGGCGGCGCGCTGCGGGTCCTCCAGCAGCACGTGCTCGGTGATCTCCAACTGGAGGGATCCGGCGGGCACCCCGTGCCGCGCCAGCCGTCCGGCGACCGCTCCCGCGAAGCCCGGCGTGTGCACGTCGCGCGGGGAGACGTTCACCGCGACCGGCACGTCGAGGCCCTGCGCCCGCCACCTCGCGACCTGGGCGAGGGCCGTCTCCAGTACGTACTCCGTGAGGTGCGGCATCAGCCCCGACGACTCGGCGATCGCGATGAACTCGTCGGGAGGGACCCGTCCCCGCTCCGGATGCACCCACCGCACCAGCGCCTCCAGACCGGCGACCTGCCCGTCGAAGCGCACCTTGGGCTGGTAGTGCAGCTCCACGTCCCCCGCGTCCAGCGCCCGCCGCAGGTCGCCCAGCAGGCCGAGCCGGTCGGGGGTGTTGGAGTCCCGCTTGGACTCGTAGACCTCGACACCGCTGCGGTCCCGCTTCGCCTGGTACATCGCCACGTCCGCCCGCCGCAGCAGCCCCTCGGCGTCCAGCGCGTGATCGGGGAAGACGGCGACTCCCGCGCTCGCCTCCAGCACCAGCGTCAGCCCGTCGAGGTCGAGGGGCGACCCCAGTTCCGCCACCAGGTGCCGGGCGATGCGCTGCGCGCTCGTCGCGGACTCGGTCCGGGGCAGCAGTACGGCGAACTCGTCGCCGCCGAGCCGGGCCGCCTCCGCGCCCCGGGGCAGCGCCCTGCGCAGCCGGTCGGCTATCTGGAGCAGCAGCCGGTCGCCGGCGAGGTGCCCGAGGGTGTCGTTCACGGAGCGGAACCGGTCCATGTCGATGAGGACGAGCGCGGAGCGCGTCCCGACCGACTCGGCCTCCTCCAGGGCAGGCCGGGCGCGCTCCAGCAGCCACTGCCGGTTGGGCAGCCCGGTCAGCGGGTCCCGCAACTGTTCCTCGGCCCGCGCCCGCGCTATCCACAGCGTGGAGTCGAGGGCGATCAGCGGTACCGCGAACAGCGGCATCAGCACCGGCAGGGCGAGCGCGACGACGCACATCAACGGGGCGATGCCGAGCAGGGCGCCGCACGCAAGTCCCAGCCTCACCAGGGCCGTTCGGGTGGCGGACGGCATCCGGCCGGGCTGCGGGACCGCCACCGCCCACAGCAGCAGCCGGGTGACGAGGAGGTACACGGTCGCCGCCAGCACCACCTGGGGCACCACACCCCAGTCCCAGCCGACCGGCTGCCAGGGCTGTTCCACGGTCGGGACCTCGCCGAGGACGGCCAGGGTGAGGGCGGCCGCCGCGATGCCGAGGATGTCGGCGGCGCCGTGCAGCACGCCCTGCCGCCAGCGGCGTCTGCGCGCACTGCCCACCAGCACGACGACGGCCAGGCTGACCAGCCCGGCCGGAACCCATCCGTACAGCAGCAGGACGGCGAGGGTGAGCGCCGCCCCCGAGCCCGTGCCGCCCCACCACCTGTCCCTGCCGAGAACGACGAGGTAGCCGACGATGGCCGCGGTGAGCAGGGCGAGCGACCAGCCGGTGGTGCCGCCGGGGAACAGGGCGCGGTGCTGGCCGAGGGTCTGGACGACACCGGCGGCCAGGACGAGGGCGGCCGCTCCCGCGAGGGCGGCGGGCAGCAGGGGCCCCCAGCGGCCTCCCCGGACCTCCCCGTGTCTGACGGCCTGCGGCACCGCCCCCGGCCCCTGCGCCGGACGCGGGCCGTACGCGGGGTGCCCGACCTGCGCGGCGTGCGGGCCGTACGCCGGGTGGCCGTTGTGCGCGGTGTGCGCGCCGGCCGGGAGGTGCGCACCGTGCGGGATGTGCGCGCCCTGGGGGGCGTGCCCGCCGAGCGGTGTGGGGTCGCTGAAGGGGCTGTGCGGGTCGTGCGCGGTCCGAGCGGCTTGCGGGGTGTGCGGATCGTGCGTGAGCTGAACGTGCTGAGGGAGGGGCGGGCCGTACGCGGTGCGCGCACCGTTCGGGCCGGGGGGCGCGGGGGCGCCGTTCGCGAGGCGTGGTCCGCCCGACGGCGGCGGGCGGCCCGGCAGTGCCGGATGCGCGGGGTACGGCTGCTGCGGGTCGGCCGGCGGCGCGAGCGGCTGTGGTGCGGCCGACGGCGCCGCGACGGGCTGGGGCACGGCCGATGCCGGTGCGCCGGGCCGGGGTGCGGCCGACGGTGGCGGGGAGCCGGCGCCCCGACGGCCGAACAGTCCGAACAGCCGGCCGGGACCGGACGGCCCGAACTTGCCGGACAGCCCGGACCGGCCGCGCAGCCGCGAGGCCGTGTCGGCACTCTCGGTCGGTTTCATTCCGTCCCTCTCACAGCCGGCGGTGCCCATGTCACGCGCGATGGCCCCGTTGTCATGCCACCACGACTCGCCCCCGGACGCCCGACTCCTCAGGCGGCCTCCTCAAGAGCAGACACCTCAGGGCCGGGCAGCGGTTCCCCAGCCGTGCACGACAGGCGCACATCCCAACAGTAGGCCGCAGCAGGCTCTCCCGGGCAGCGGTCCTCCGCTGTTGCCCGAATGCGACCCAGCCACCCGCAGACGTCTGCTATGCGCCGAACGGGTGGCCCTCAGGCCGCTGTTCTTCCCGTTACTGCTCCACCGGAACCGCGGCTTCACGTGCGGCTTCCGGCCCTTGTGCGAGCAGCACCCCGAAGCCGTCCTCGTCGAGCACCGGCACCTTCAGTTGCATGGCCTTGTCGTACTTCGAACCGGGGCTGTCACCGACCACGACGAAGGACGTCTTCTTGGAAACGGAACCGGTCACCTTCGCTCCGAGGTTCTGGAGGGACTCTTTTGCGCCATCCCGGGTGTACTTCTCCAGCGTTCCGGTGACGACGACGGTCAGGCCCTCCAGCGGGCGCGGCCCCCGGTCCTCGGCGGAGCCCTCCTCCTCCATGCGCACCCCTGCGGCCCGCCACTTGCGGAGGATCTCCTGGTGCCAGTCGACGGCGAACCATTCCTTGAGGGAGGCCGCGATGATCCCGCCGACGCCGTCGACGCCCGCCAGCTCCTCCTCGCTCGCCTGCTCGATCCGCTCGATCGAGCGGAACTCGCGGGCCAGCGCCTCGGCGGCGACCGGTCCGACGTGCCGGATGGAGAGGCCGGTGAGGATGCGGGCCAGCGGCATCTCCTTCGCCGCCCGGATGTTCTCCAGCATCGCCAGGGCGTTCTTGCGGGGCTCGCCCTCCTTGTTGGCGAAGATGGTGGCGGTCTTGTCCTCGCCGGTCCTGGGGTCCTTCTTGGGCAGTCCGGAGTCGGGGTCCAGGACGTAGGACCTGATGGGCAGCAGTTGCTCGATGGTGAGGTCGAAGAGGTCGCCCTCGTCGAGCAGCGGCGGCTCTGCGGGCTCCAGCGGCTTGGTCAGGGCCGCTGCGGCGACGTACCCGAAGTTCTCGATGTCGAGGCTCTTGCGGCCCCCGAGGTAGAACAGGCGCTCGCGCAACTGGGCGGGGCAGGTCTGCGCGTTGGGGCAGCGCAGATCGATGTCGCCCTCCTTCATGGGGCGCAGCTCCGTTCCGCATTCGGGGCACTCGGCGGGCATCACGAACTCCCGCTCGGTGCCGTCGCGCAGGTCCACGACCGGGCCGAGGATCTCCGGGATGACGTCGCCCGCCTTGCGCAGCACGACGGTGTCACCGATGAGGACGCCCTTCTTCTTCACCACCTCCTGGTTGTGCAGGGTGGCGAACTCGACCTCGGAGCCGGCCACCGTCACCGGTTCCACCTGCGCGTACGGGGTGACGCGGCCGGTACGCCCCACGCCCACGCGGATGTTGACGAGCTTGGAGTTGACCTCCTCGGGGGCGAACTTCCAGGCGATCGCCCAGCGCGGCGCCCGCGAGGTCGAACCGAGCCGGCCCTGGAGCGGGATCTCGTCCAGCTTGACGACCACCCCGTCGATCTCGTGCTCGACGACGGAGTGCCGGTTGCGGCCGATGTGCGCGATGAACTCCCGTACGCCCTCCAGCGAGTCCACCACCCGGTTCTGCCCGGCGGTCGGCAGGCCCCACTCCCTGAGCAGGTCGTAGGCGTGCGACAGGCGGTCGATGGCGAACCCCTCGCGGGCGCCGATGCCGTGCACCACCATCCGCAGGGGGCGGCTCGCGGTGACTCTGGGGTCCTTCTGGCGCAGGGAACCGGCCGCCGCGTTGCGCGGGTTGGCGAACGGCTTGTCGCCCGCCTCCACCAGTCGGGCGTTCAGTTCGCCGAATGCCTCCATCGGGAAGTACACCTCGCCGCGGATCTCCACCAGGTCCGGGATGAGGTCTCCCTGAAGGCGCTGCGGGATCTGCGAGATGGTGCGCACGTTGGGCGTGATGTCCTCGCCGGTGCGCCCGTCGCCGCGGGTCGCCGCCCGGGTCAGCCGGCCCTTCTCGTAGGTGAGGTTGACGGCGAGACCGTCCACTTTGAGTTCGCACAGCAGGTGGTAGTCGATGCCGCTGAGCTCGCCCGCGACCCGCTCCGCCCAGGCCGCCAGTTCCTCGTCGTCGAAGGCGTTGTCCAGCGAGAGCATCCGCTCGCGGTGCTGGACGGCCGTGAACTCCGTCTCGTACGCGCCGGCGACCTTCTGGGTGGGCGAGTCCGGCGTCCGCAGCTCGGAGTACTCCTCCTCCAGCGCTTCGAGCGAGCGCAGCAGCTGGTCGAACTCGGCGTCGCTGACGACCGGCTGGTCCTTGACGTAGTACCGGAAGCGGTGCTCCTCGATCTGCTCAGCGAGCCGCGCGTGCTTCTCCCGTGCCTCTGCGGGTACCGCTGCGTGCTGTTCGCCAGCCACCGTGTCTTCCTCCCGTTAGCCCTTGGTCCCGTCGGGAACCGTGTAGGGGAACAACTGCTTGACCGTCACTCAGGGTTGTCCGCGAGCGACTTCGCCGCCCGGTTGCAGTGAGCGAGCGCCGCACGGGCGTATGCCGGGGAAGCCCCCGCCAGCCCGCACGTCGGAGTGATCACCACGGACTCGCACAGAAGTCCTGGTTTCAGCCCCAGCCTGCGCCACAGCGACCTGACACCCATGACGCTACCGCCCGGGTCCGACAATGGGCCGTCCACGCCCGGCACCACGCCCGCGAAGAGCTTCGTACCGGCCTCGGCGGCCTCACCGATCTCGTCGTCGTCACGTTCGGTGAGCAGCTGGAAGTCGAAGGAGATCCCGGCCGCGCCCGCCCGCCGCAGCAGTGCGAACGGCACGTCCGGTGCGCACGAGTGCACGACGGCCGGCCCGCCGTGGACGCCCATGACGTCCCGCAGCGCACCCTCCACGACCTGCCGGTCCACGGCCCGGTACGTCCGGTATCCGCTCGCGCTCCTGACCTGCCCGCGCAGTACCGCCATCAGGGACGGTTCGTCGAGCTGGAGCACCAACCGCGCTCCGGGGATCCTGCGCCGCACCTCCGCGAGGTGCGCGCGCAGCCCCTCGGCCAGCGAAGCGGCCACGTCGCGGCAGGCCCCGGGGTCGCCCACGGCCGCCTCGCCGCCCCGCAGTTCGAGCGCGGCGGCGAGTGTCCACGGCCCGACGGCCTGCACCTTGACCGGTCCCCGGTAGCCCTGGGTGAACTCCTCCAGGGCGTCCAGGTCCTCGCCGAGCCAGGAGCGGGCGCGGCGGGTGTCCCGGCCGGGCCGGTCGCTGAAGCGCCAGCCGCTGGGTTCCAGGTGGACGTACATGTCCGCGAGCATTCCGGCGGTGCGGCCGATCATGTCCGCGCCGGGTCCGCGCGCGGGCAGTTCCGCGAGGTGGGGGAAGTCCTCGAAACTGCCGGTGACGGTCCTGGCGGTCTCCCGGGCGTCGTCGCCGGGCATGGAGCCGATGCCGGTGGCCGGGCCCCACCACTTCTCCTCGGTCTGCTCGCTCATCGTCCGGGCCGCACCGTCAGGTCGTTGACCTCGGCGTCGCGCGGCAGGTCGAGGGCCATCAGGATCGTCGTGGCCACCGACTCGGGGTCGATGAACTTCGCCGGGTCGTAGTCCTTGCCCTCCTGCGAGTGCACCTTCTCCTGCATGGGGCTGGCGGTGCGCCCGGGGTAGACGGAGGTGACGCGCACCCCGTTTGCGTGCTCCTCGGCGCGCAGCGAGTCGGCGAGCGCCTTCAGGCCGTGCTTGCTGGCGGCGTACGCCCCCCACTCGGCGTGCGCGTGCAGTCCCGCGCCCGAGTTCACGAACACCACGTGCCCCTTGTCCAGGCGCAGCTGGGGCAGGAGGAGCCGGGTGAGTTCGGCCGGGGCGATCAGGTTGGCGTTGAGCTGGCTGTGCCAGGCGCGCACGCCGAGGTCGCCGATCCTGCCGAGGTCGACGACGCCCGCGATGTGCAGCAGGGTGTCGACCCGTTCGGGCATCGGCTGGTGGGAGAAGGCCCAGGACAGCCGGTCCGGGTCGGCCAGGTCGCCGACCAGGGTGCGGGCGCCGGGAAGCCGTGCCGCGAACTCCTTCGCCCGTCCCGCGTCGCGTGCCAGCAGTACGACGTCGTCGCCGCGCGCGTGGAGCCGGCGGGCGACGGCGGCTCCGATGCCGGAACCCGCCCCGGTGATCACATGAGTAGTCATGCGTCCCATGCTCGCACTCGGACGCCCCGCCGCACGCCCTACCGGATCCCGGCGGTCTCCTCCAGGAAGGCGAGCGCCCCCACTCCGTCCTCCGCGAAGAACACCAGGTCAGTGAGGGGAACGGGCAGGAACCCCTCGTCCTCCATCCGCTGGAACTGCTGCTTGAGCCCGTCGTAGAAGCCGTCGGTGTTCAGCAGCACCACCGGCTTGTCCGTCAGTCCGTGCTTCTTCAGCTCCAGGATCTCCGTCGCCTCGTCGAGCGTGCCCGTCCCGCCGACCATGATCACCACGGCGTCGGACCTGCCCAGCAGAAGCGCCTTGCGCTCCGCCAGGTCCTTCGCGATGACCATCTCGTCGGCCGAGGCGCGCGCCTTGGTGTGCAGGAACTCCACCGAGATCCCGACCAGCCTCCCGCCCGCCGCCTCCACTCCGTCGGCGACGACCTTCATCAGGCCGACGTCGGAACCGCCCCAGACCAGGGTGTGACCGCCCTTGCCGAGGAGTTCGGCGAACTCCCGGGCGGGCCGGGTGTAGCGCTCGTCGAGGTCGGCGGCCGAGAGGAAGACACAGATGTTCATGGGCACAAACCTACGTCCGGGGCGTCGGTGGGGACGTTCCCGGCCCCCGGCGAAAACTTTTCCGCCCGGCCGATGAGTTCCGTGCGCGACCGCGGTCCAAGTCGGTATGAGCAAAGTGATTTCGCGCGACGGCACCCCGATCGCCTACGCGCGCACGGGTACGGGCGAGCCCCTGATCCTGGTGGGCGGCGCCTTCAGCACGGGTACCGCGGAGGGCCCGCTCGCCGGTCTCCTCGCCCCGGCCTTCGACGTCGTCACGTACGACAGGAGAGGCCGCGGCGCCAGCGGCGACACGGCCCCGTACGCGGTGGCCCGTGAGGTCGAGGACCTGGCGGCGCTCGTCGACGAGGTCGGCGGCAGCGCCTGCCTGTACGGCATGTCGTCGGGCGGCGCGCTGGTGCTGCGCGCGGCGGCGGCCGGACTGCGGGTGCCCCGGCTCGCGGTCTACGAGCCGCCGTTCACGGTCGGCGAGGACACCCGCGCCGAGAAGACCGCGTACACCCGGCGTCTGAACGAGGCGCTCGACGACGGCCGCAGGGGCGAGGCGGTGGAGCTCTTCCTGTCCGTGGTGGGGATGCCCGCCGAGTTCGTCGCCCAGATGCGCAGGGCCCCGGTGTGGCGCTCCTTCGAGTCCCTCGCGCCGACCCTGGCGTACGACGACGCGCTGATGGGCGACGGAACCGTCCCCTGCGACCGGCTGGCGCGGATCACCCGGCCGGTCCTGGTGGTGGACGGCGGCGCCAGTCCGCCCCTGATGCGCGACGCGGCCCGCCGGACGGCGGAGGCACTGCCGGACGGACGCCGGCACACCCTTCCCCGGCAGACCCACGACGTGGACCCGCGCGCGCTCGCCCCGGTCCTGGCGGAGTTCTTCGCCGCCGTGTGAGGGATCTCCCGGGGCGACGGCGAGGCCGGATCAGGCCGTGGCCTCCGTGGCGGCGCGCCGCGAGGTCGTCGCGATCGTCGCCGAGCCGACCACGCGCGTGCCGTCGTACAGGACGATCGCCTGGCCGGGCGCGACCCCGCGCACCGGCTCCTGGAAGCGCACGCGGAGCTCACCGCCGACGAGTTCCGCGTACACCTCGCTCTCGCCGCCGTGGGCGCGGAGCTGGGCGGTGTACGTGCCGGGCGCGACCGGAACCGTGCCGCACCAGCGGGGGCGGATCGCCGTCAGGGACGTGACGTCGAGGGCCTCGGCCGGGCCGACGGTGACGGTGTTGTTCACCGGGGAGATGTCCAGGACGTAGCGGGGCTTGCCGTCGGGCGCGGGGTGGCCGATGCGCAGGCCCTTGCGCTGGCCGATGGTGAAGCCGAACGCGCCGTCGTGCGTGCCCAGCTTGGCGCCCTCCTCGTCGAGGATGTCGCCCTCGGCCTTGCCGCCGAGGCGTGAGGCGAGGAAGCCCTGGGTGTCGCCGTCGGCGATGAAGCAGATGTCGTGGCTGTCGGGCTTCTTCGCCACCGCCAGGTCGCGGCGCTCGGCCTCGGCCCGGATCTCCTCCTTGGTGGTGAGGGTGTCGCCGAGCGGGAACATCGCGTGCGCGAGCTGCTTCTCGTCGAGTACGCCCAGGACGTACGACTGGTCCTTGGCCATGTCGGAGGCGCGGTGCAGTTCCCGGCTGCCGTCCTCGTTCACCACGACCGTCGCGTAGTGACCGGTGCACACGGCGTCGAAGCCCAGCGCCAGCGCCTTGTCGAGCAGTGCGGCGAACTTGATCTTCTCGTTGCAGCGCAGGCACGGGTTGGGGGTGCGGCCGGCCTCGTACTCCGCGACGAAGTCCTCGACGACGTCCTCGCGGAAGCGCTCGGCGAGGTCCCAGACGTAGAACGGGATGCCGATGACGTCGGCGGCCCGGCGGGCGTCCCGGGAGTCCTCGATGGTGCAGCAGCCGCGTGCTCCCGTACGGAAGGACTGCGGGTTGGCGGAGAGCGCGAGGTGGACGCCGGTGACGTCGTGGCCCGCCTCGACGGCTCGGGCGGCGGCGACGGCGGAGTCCACCCCGCCGGACATGGCGGCGAGGACGCGGAGGGGGCGGGGGCGCGGGGTATCGGTCATAGCTCGTCCAGGGTAATCGGAACCATCCCGGGACTCCCAAGCGTTAGCCGGGCAGGACGGCAGAGGGGCAGCAGCGGGTGAGCAGCACGGCGAGGAAGAAACCCGGCGGCGGGAGGCCCGGCAGACGGGCCTTCCTGATCGGTACGGGGCTGGTGGTGACCGGTGCCGCCGTGGTGTGGCACGACGAGGCGTCCCGGCTGTGGTGGAAGGTGCCGGGGGTCGACAAGCAGCGCACGGACGGCGCGGTGGACCAGCCGGGCGTGCGGTGGATGGCGGCGTCGGCGCGCAATCTGCGGACCGCCGACCGGCCGGACGACTACACCATCGACCGGATCGTGATCCATACCACGGAAGGCAGTTACGACTCGGCGATACGGGTCTTCCGCGACCCGCTGCACGCGGCGGCGGCGCACTACGTGATCCGCGCGAAGGACGGCCACATCACGCAGATGGCCCGGGAGCTGGACGTGGCGTACCACGCGGGCAACCGGAGCTTCAACGAACGCAGCGTCGGCATCGAGCACGAGGCGTACGCCCACCGCAAGGGCACCCTCACGGAGGTGATGTACCGGTCCTCGGCGCGCCTCGCGGCCGGGATCTGCGCCCGCTACCGCATCCCCATCGACCGCGAGCACATCATCGGGCACGTCGAGATCCCCGGCACCGATCATACGGATCCGGGACCCCACTGGGACTGGGACCGCTACCTCCGCCTGGTCCGCGCGGCCGCCACGTCCCGCACCTGAGCGGTCACCGCACGGGCCGCACGAACGACGACGCGAGGAGTGAGGGAGGGGGTCAGCGCAGGTGCACCGGCAGGCTGTCCACCCCGTAGACGATCGAGAGCTTCCGGAAGTCGAGTTCCTCGGGCCGGACCGCCAACCGCATCCGCGGGAACCGCCGCACCAGGGCCGGGTAGGCCGCCCGCAGCTCCATCCGCGCCAGTTCCGCCCCGATGCACCGGTGGATCCCGTATCCGAACGCCAGGTGCCCGGCCGCCTTGCGGTCCGGGTCGAAGCCCCCCTTGTCGGGCGTGTACGAGACGTCCCTGTTGCCCCCCGCCAACGAGCACAGCACCAGATCCCCCTTGGGAATCCGGACGCCGGCTATCTCGGTGTCCTCCCGCGCGAACCGGGGGAAGGCGACCTGCACGACGGTGAGGTAGCGCAGCGCCTCCTCGACGAAGGGCGCGGCGGCCGCGTCGTCGTCGCGCAGCCGCCCGAAGGCCTCCTCGTTCTGGAGCAGGAGCAGCGAACCCAGCGCCAGCATGCTCGCAGTGGTCTCGAAGCCGCCGGTCAGGACGCCGTCCGCGAGGCCCGCGAGTTCCTCGTCGCCGACGGTGTCCCCGTGGTCCCGGATGATCATGCCGATCAGTCCGTCGCCCGGGTTCTCGCGCTGCTTCTTCACCACGTCACGGAAGTACGCGAGCGACTCCGACATGGCGCCGAAGGGAGCCGTCGCCCCGCTGAACAGGTCGAAGCGCTCCATCGCCAGCTGCTGGAAGTCGTGCCGGTCCTCGTAGGGCACGCCGAGCAGCTCACAGATGGTGAGCGAGGGTATCGGCAGGGCGAAGTTCTGCACGAGGTCGACCGGTCCGCCGTCCGCCCCGGCCGCCTCCATCGCGTCGAGCTGCTCCTCGACGAGGGCCTCGATGCGGGGGGTGAGCCTGCGCAGCCGGCGCATGGTGAATTCCGGCGTGAGGATGCGGCGCAGATGCGTGTGGACCGGCGGGTCGCTGAAGCCGAGGCCGCCGGGATTGTGCTCGGCGACCACGCCCGCGTTCCCGGCGATGTTGGTGAAGTCACTGCTGAAGCCGTCGGTGGACCCCAGGACCGCCTTCACCTCTTCGTATCCCGTCACCACCCACGCGTCCATGCCGAAGGGCAGCGGCACCTGGTACAGAGGCGTCTGCTCCTGCCGGGCGGACAGCTTGGCCACCGGATCGAGGCCGTCGCGGCGCATGGGCAGCAGCAGGTTCTCCGGCAGACGGTTGATCAGCGAGGAGCTGATGCCGTGCTTCTGGATCCTGGCCAGGTACATGCGCCCGACCCGCGCGGTGATGCGGGAACGGAGGGTCGCCTTCAACGTGAACTCCATGGGTCGTCGTGCGGCCCAAACGCGCGGCGCGGACTTCCTTGATTGAGCAGGGATTTCTTGGGATTTCGGAGAAACTTCGGGGGCCACAAGTATAAAGAGCGATTCTGTGCCCGCAGGGTTGAGCGTGACTAGCGTTACACAAAGCGGAGACCCCCTCCGCCCGCGGTTTCCGGACCGGCTCCGCTACGACAGTCCGGCCGTCCGTGCCCGCTCCACGGCCGGGCCGATCGCCGTGGCGACCGCGTCCACGTCCGCCGCCGTCGACGTGTGCCCGAGCGTGAAGCGCAGAGTGCCGCGCGCCAGGTCGGGAGGGGTTCCGGTGGCGAGCAGCACGTGACTGGGCTGGGCCACGCCCGCCGTGCAGGCGGAGCCGGTGGAGCACTCGATGCCCTGGGCGTCGAGCAGCAGCAGCAGCGAGTCCCCCTCGCAGCCGGGGAAGGTGAAGTGCGCGTTGGCGGGCAGCCGTCCGCCGGGGGCCGGGTCACCACCGAGGATCGCGTCGGGGACGGCGTCCCGGACGGCCTTGACCAGGTCGTCGCGGAGAGCGCCGACGGTCCGCGCGAAGTCCTCGCGGCGCTCGGCGGCGAGGACACCGGCCACCGCGAAGGAAGCGATGGCGGGCACGTCGAGCGTCCCGGAGCGCACGTGCCGTTCCTGCCCGCCGCCGTGCAGGACGGGCACGGGGGCGTGGCTGCGGCCGAGCAGCAGTGCGCCGATCCCGTACGGTCCGCCGATCTTGTGCCCGGAGACGGTCATCGCGGCCAGCCCGGAGGCGGCGAAGTCGACCTCCAGCTGCCCGTACGCCTGGACCGCGTCCGCGTGCAGCGGAACCCCGAACTCCGCTGCCACATCGGCCAGTTCACGCACCGGCAGGACCGTGCCGATCTCGTTGTTCGCCCACATGACGGTGGCCAGGGCGACCTCGTCCGGTGCGCGGCCGATCGCGGCGCGCAGGGTCTCCGGGTCCACCCGTCCGTAGGCGTCGACGTCGAGGTACTCGACGCGCGCGCCTTCGTGGGCGGCGAGCCAGTCCACGGCGTCCAGCACGGCGTGGTGCTCGACCGGACTGGCCAGCACCCGGGTGCGGCGCGGGTCCTCCGCCCGCCGCGCCCAGTACAGCCCCTTGACGGCGAGGTTGTCGGCCTCGGTGCCGCCCGCGGTGAAGACCACCTCGCTGGGCCGCGCCCCGAGCGAATCGGCGAAGGCCTCGCGCGATTCTTCGACGGTGCGGCGGGCCCGGCGGCCGGCGGCGTGCAGGGAGGAGGCGTTGCCGGTGACGGTCAACTGGGCGGTCATCGCCTCGACCGCCTCCGGCAGCATGGGCGTGGTCGCGGCGTGGTCGAGGTAAGCCATGGTGTGGGTGATTGTACGAGGACCGGCGGGCCGGGGCGTGGGGCCGGGCCCCGGCCGGAGCGCGGGGGCGACCGCACGCCCCGTCCGGGGCGTCGCACTCCAGGTGGGGGCCCGCTCCTCCGCACTCCGGCACCCACCGTCCGCATGACTGCCCCAGGACCGGGCACCAGGAACATAAGGATTCCGTAAACGGGGTCGACCGGTAGGCACGGAAGGGGACTTCAGATGCTGGCAATCGTGGGCGCCGTACTCTTCGTCATCGCGTTCATCATCAACGCAGCGGACATCTCGGCGCACGAGATCTTCATGCCGACCAGCTTGATGCTGCTCGGACTCGCCCTGGTCGCCCTGCACGTGGGCGGCATCGGGTCCGGCTGGGGCGGAGGCCGGACCCGGCGCTGACACCCGGCGCGGCAGCCGGTCCCCGCGCCCGGCGCGGATCTAGGACCGCGGGGCCCGCGCGAGCTGCCGCGACTGCGCCACCAGCCGGTCCGCGCTGTCCCAGACCTCCGCGTCCTCCTCCAGGAAGCCACCCGCCAGGTTGCGGGTGACGATGGAGACGCGCAGGGGTCCGGGCGCGGGCCGGCTCCGCACGTGCACGGTCAGTTCGACGGTCGGCGTCCAGCCCTTGAGGCCCAGCTCGAAGCTGGTCGGGGGCAGCGCGTCGACGGCGAGCAGGAGCGACAGCGGATCCGCGTCGCGGCCGTCCGCCAGACCGAACCAGGCGCGCATCTCACCCTTGCCCGACGGGGCGCCCAGCGCCCAGCCGGCCGTCGCCGGGTCCAGCTTGAGGTCGAGCCGGTCGGTGATGGCGCTGGAGCCGGGGATCTTCGGCGAGGGGCCGTCGCTCGCCCCGAGGCAGTGGTCGCGCGGCGGCATGGCGGGCGGTTCGGCCGCGGTCCGCACCTCGTCGCTCAGGGCGCCCAGGTCCCCGTACGAGGCCAGTACGCGAATCCGCTCGACCTCGCGGCCCTCCGCGTCGTACTGGAAGAGGGACGCCTGGCCGGAGGAGAGGGTGCGCCCGGAGCGCACGCTCTCGGTGCGGATGACGGCCGGTCCCGGCTGGGACGGCGAGAAGTAGTGCGCGGAGACCGTGAACGGGTCCGCGTGCGGCAGCGCGTCGGAGAGGGCGCGGCCGAGGAGGGCGAGCAGATAGCCCCCGTTGACGGCGTTGATGATCGTCCAGCCGGCGGAGAGCTCCGCGTCGTACACACCGGGCTCGTCCGCACGCCGTACGACCGCGGTGTCACGGTCGAATTCACTGTCCCCGATGGTCCCGGCCGGAAGGCCCGCCGGACCGGCGGTGGAAGCCGCGGCGACCTCCGCGAGGGTCCCGTTCGATGTCTGTGCCATGTCGGCACGCTACACCGATTCATTACTGAGCGGTAGCTTATTGCTCCGTCGCCGTCGACCCGTCCGCAGCCGGTCGCTCCCGGCTGACGCGGCCCGTCACGGCATCACCCGCTCCGGCTCCTCCGTCGCCACCGACGACCGGTGCCAGGCCCTGGGCGCCCGCCAGTGGTACTTCAGCGCCATCAGACGCAGCGAGAACGCGGTGAGCACGGCCAGCGTGCTGGTGAGGGGGTTGAGTATTCCGAAGCGGATGCACAGTGCCGCCATCGCCGCCCCGACGATCGCCGGCACCGCGTACAGGTCCCGGTCCCAGCGCAGCAGCGAGGGCACCTCGTTGGCGAGTACGTCGCGCAGCACGCCGCCGCCGACCGCCGAGGCCAGTCCGAGCGTCGCCGACGCGGTCAGTCCGAGCCCGTAGTCGTACGCCTTGGCCGTGCCCGTCACGCAGAACAGCCCGAGCCCCGCCGCGTCGAAGACGTTCACGCCGCGCTGGATCCGCTCGACCTGCGGGTGCAGGAAGAAGACCAGCACGGTCGCCACCAGCGGGGTCACGAAGTACCCGAGGTTGGTGAACGCGGCGGGCGGCACCGCCCCGATGATGAGGTCGCGGAACAGCCCGCCGCCGAGCGCGGTGACCTCGGCGAGCACCGCCATGCCGAAGACGTCGAAGTTCTTGCGCACGGCGAGCAGGGCGCCGGAGATCGCGAAGACGAAGATCCCGACGAGGTCGGTCACGTGTTGGACGGAAGGGCTGAAGAGTTCCTGGAGCACCCGACATTGTTACCTGTCGCCGGGCTTCGCACGGACGTTCAGCAGACACCGCCACAGAGCCCGCGCGGAGGGCGCCGCAGCCGGGAGCCGGGCGGCCGGTACGGACCGACTCCCCCGGCTCCCGCCGACGCCCCTCGCTCAGGCGTCCTTGGCGACGTCCACGACCGTCGCCGCGCCCTCGGCCCCCGCCAGGACCGTCTCGCCCGGCGCCTGGTCCGGCGCGTTCTCCGGATGGTGGCAGGCCACCTGCTGGCCCGTCCTGAGCTCCAGCAGCGGCGGGTCCTGCGTCGTGCAGATATCCGTGGCCTTCCAGCACCGGGTGTGGAACCGGCAGCCGCTCGGCGGCGCGATCGGCGAGGGCACGTCGCCCTTGAGCAGGATGCGCTCGCTCTTCATGCCGCGCCGCTTCGGGTCCGGCACCGGCACCGCGGACATGAGCGCCTTGGTGTACGGGTGCATCGGCGCCTTGTACAGCGACGTGCGGTCCGCCAGTTCGACGATCTTGCCGAGGTACATCACCGCGATCCGGTCGGAGACGTGCCGGATGACCGACAGGTCGTGCGCGATGATCACGTAGGTCAGGCCCAGCTCGTCCTGGAGGTCCTCCATCAGGTTGACCACCTGGGCCTGGATGGAGACGTCCAGCGCCGAGACCGGTTCGTCCGCGACGACCAGCTTCGGCTTGAGGGCGAGCGCGCGGGCGATGCCGATGCGCTGGCGCTGGCCGCCGGAGAACTCGTGCGGGTAGCGGTTGTAGTGCTCCGGGTTGAGGCCCACGACCTCAAGGAGCCGCTGCACCTCGGCCTTGACCCCGCCCGTGGGCTTGACGCCCTGGAGATGGAAGGGCGCGCTGACGATGGTGCCGATGGTGTGCCGCGGGTTCAGCGACGAGTACGGGTCCTGGAAGATCATCTGGACGTCGCGGCGCAGCGGGCGCATCTTCGCGACGTTGAGGTGCGTGATGTCCTGCCCCTCGAACTCGATCTTCCCGCCGGTCGGTTCCAGCAGCCGGGTGATGAGCCGGCCCATGGTCGACTTGCCGCAGCCGGACTCGCCGACGACGCCGAGGGTCTCCCCCGGCCGCACGTCGAAGTCCAGACCGTCCACCGCCCGCACCGCGCCGGTCTGCCGCTGGAGCAGTCCCTTGCGGATCGGGAAGTGCTTGGTCAGGCCGGAGACCCGGAGCAGCGGCTCGGGCGAGGAGGTGCTCTGCTCCGGGACCTTCATCGCGGGTTCCTTTGTCTCGCTCACAGCGTCCGTCTCGCTCACAGCTTCGGCGCAATCTCTTCGGTCCAGATCCGCGTCCGCTGCTCCTGGTTCATGTGGCAGGCGGAGAAGTGCCGGCTGCCGACCTCACGGAGTTCCGGCACGACGGTGCGGCTGGCGTTGTCGGCCGGCTTGTCGGCGTACGGGCAGCGCGGGTTGAAGGCACAGCCGTCCGGCACGTTGATGAGGCTGGGCGGGGAGCCCTTGACCGGGATGAGGCGCTCGGTGTCCTCGCGGTCGATGCGCGGCATCGAGCCCAGCAGGCCCCAGGTGTACGGGTGCTGGGGCTCGTAGAAGATCTTCTCGGCGGGGCCGCGCTCCACGCAGCGCCCGCCGTACATCACCACGATGTCGTCCGCGAGCTCGGCGACCACGCCGAGGTCGTGGGTGATGATGATGACCGCCGAGCCGAACTCCTTCTGGAGGTCGGTGATCAGGCTGAGGATCTGCGCCTGGACCGTGACGTCGAGGGCGGTGGTCGGCTCGTCCGCGATGAGCAGGCCCGGGTTGTTGACCAGCGACATCGCGATCATGGCGCGCTGGCGCATGCCGCCGGAGAACTCGTGCGGGTAGCTCTCCACCCGCTTGTCCGGCTCGGGGATGCCGACCCGGTCGAGCATCTCGACCGCACGTGCCCGAGCGGCCTTCTTGGTCACGTCGTGGTGAATGCGGTAGGCCTCCACGATCTGGTGGCCGATGGTGAAGTACGGGTGCAGCGCGGACAGCGGGTCCTGGAAGATCATCGCCATGTCGCGGCCGCGCAGCCGGCGCACCTCCTCCGGGTCGGCGCTCAGCAGCTCCTTGCCGTCCAGCCATATCTCGCCGCTGAGCTGCGCCTTGCGCCGCCCGTACTGGCCGGCCGTGTGCAGCCCCATGATGCCGAGGGAGGTCACCGACTTGCCGGAGCCCGACTCGCCGACGATGCCGAGCGTCTTGCCCTTCTCCAGCTGGAAGGAGAGGCCGTTGACGGACTTCACCAGGCCGTCGTCGGTGGGGAAGTGCACCTTGAGATCGCGCACGTCGAGGAAGGCGCTGGAGGCGGGCGGCTGGGCCACCGGTTCCCCGACGGCTCCCGTCTTGGTCATGTCTGTCACGTGAGCCTCACTCGGGGGTCGATCACGGCGTACAGGAGGTCCACGAGGAGGTTGGCGAGCACGACCGCGCTGGCGGTGACGAGGGTGACCGCCAGGATGATCGGCAGGTCCTTGTCGTTGATCGCCGTCAGCACCGCCTGGCCGAGACCCGGCAGGCTGAACGTGGTCTCGGTGAGGATCGCGCCGCCCATCAGGGCGCCGAGGTCGATGCCGAGCAGCGTCAGCACGGGGGTCATCGTCGAGCGCATGGCGTGCTTGCCGATGACGGTCCGCTCGCCGAGGCCCTTGGCGCGGGCGGTGCGGATGTAGTCCTCGCCCATCACTTCGAGCATGGACGCCCTGGTCATACGGGCGTACATCGCGCCGAACAGGAAGGCGAGGGTGATCCAGGGCAGGATCATGCCGCTGAACCAGGCGCCGGGATCCTGGCCGAACTCCGTGAACGCGTTGTTCACCCAGCCCAGTTGGTAGGCGAAGACCGCCAGCGAGAGCAGACCGGTGAAGTAGACCGGCAGGGAGACGCCGGCGAGCGCGGTGGTCATCGCGAAGCGGTCCCAGAAGGTGCCGCGCTTGAGCGCGGACAGGACGCCCACGGTCAGACCGATCAGCAGCCAGACGACGGCCGCGCCCAGCGCCAGGGAGAGGGTGACGGGCAGCCGGTCGAGGAGCACCGGCCAGACCGCCTGCTGGGACCGGAAGGAGTAGCCGAAGCAGGGCGCCGAGCACTCGATGGTGTCGCCGCCACCGGTGTACGTGCGACCGACGAAGATTCCCTTGATGAACTCCGCGGCCTGCACCAGGATCGGCTCGCCGAGGCCCAGCTTCTCGCGTACGCCTTCGATGGCGGCCGCGTCGGCCTGTTTCCCGACGAACATGAGCGCGGGGTCCTGCCCGGTCCACTGGGGGATCAGGAAGAAGATGCTGAAGACCGCGAGGATCACGACGATCAGCATCACTGCGACGGCGAACAGCCGCCTGATCAGATATGTCAGCACTGTGCCCGGCAGCCGCCCCTCGTGGGGGCGGCTGCCTTCACCTGCCCTTCGTGCCAGCGGCGGGTGACGCCGTCAGATGGTGATGTACGTACGGGTGGCGGTTACTTGACGCCGAGCTGGGCGAAGTCGAACCAGCCGCTGAAGGCGTCGGAGGCGTAGACGTTCGTCAGCCGGGGCGAACGCCAGTTGGCGACCTTGATGTTGACGAGCGGAAGGTAGTACGCGCCTTCCATGACCTTCTTGTTGATGTCCGCGTAGAGCGAGGCCGCCTTGGCCGGGTCGCGCTCGGCGATGGCCTTGTCGAAGCCCTCGTCGATCGCCTTGTCCTTGATCAGGGCGTAGTTGTTATTGCCGTTGTCAAGGATGTACTTGCTGTGCCACAGCGGCAGGCCGTAGCCCTGGCCGGTCGGGAAGTCCGGGCCCCAGCCGTAGAGGACCAGGCCGTAGCCCTTCTTCACGACGTTGGCCGGGTTGCCGACGATCGACGAACCCTCCTTGCCGTTGAACTGGTCGATCTCGACCTGGATGCCGACCTTGCCGAGCGAGGCCTGGATGGCCTCGGCGGCCTTCTTGTCGGACTCGTCGGTGTTGCGGACGGCCAGGGTGGTCTTGAAGCCGTTCGGCTGGCCGCACTTCTTCAGCGCGTCCTTGGCCTTGGCGACGTCGGCGGCGCCGTCGTTGGTGCGCAGGCCGTACTGGTCGTCCTTCTCGTCGTAGCCCGGGATGACCGGCGGCAGCATGTTCACCGCGATGTCACCGGCTGCGATCGGGCCGCCGCGCGCGTTCTGGACGGACTTGTGGTCCGTGCCGTAGATGACGGCCTTGCGGCACTCGATGTTGTCGAACGGCTTCACGCTCTGCGGCATCGCCACGTACGAGATGAATCCGGTCTGCGGGTTGTCGACGTTCTCCTTGTGCTTCTGCAGCGCGGTGGTGCGGCCGGCCGTGTTCATGCCGCGCTGGTTCAGGTCGAGGTCCGCGTCGCCGTTGAGCAGTCGCTTGTCGCGCTCGTCGGCGTTGGTGAGGAGGGTGACCTCGATGTTGTCCGGCAGCGCCTTGCGCAGACCGTCCGTCTTCGCGTCGTAGCTCGCGTTGCGCGAGAGCTTCAGGCCCTTGTTGGGGCTGTAGCTGTCGAACTTGTACGGACCCGAGGAGAACGGCTTCAGGCCGTACTTGGTCTTCGTGTCCTTGTCCTTGCGGACCGGCGAGTTCGTCGGCATCGCCAGGATCTGCTCGAAGTCGCCGTTCGCCTTGGGGAGCTTGAAGACGATCTTCTTGTCCGTGGGCGTCTGGATCGCGTCGGTGCCCTTGGGGTCCTTGTAGGGGCCCTGGAACTTCTTGTCCGGGTCCAGGATGTCGCGGAGGTAGACCGGGCCTCCGGACAGCGCCTCCTGCGACCACTGGCGCTCGATGCCGTACTTGACGTCCTGGGAGGTGATTTCCTTACCGTCCTCCCACTTCACGCCGTCCTTCAGCTCGTACGTGTAGGTCAGGCCGTCGGGGCTCACGGTGGCCTTGGCCTTGGCGAGGTCGGGCTGCAGCTCGATGGACTTCTGACCGGGCGCCGGGCTGTAGCTCACGAGCTGACGGCTGTAGAAGCGCGCGAAGTCGAAGGCGAAGCCGTAGTACATCATCGTGGTGTCCCACGAGTCCGCGTCCTGGACGCCGACGAACTTCAGCGTCCCGCCCTTCTTGTCGGACGGGTTGGCGATCTTCTCGACGCCCGCGTTGAAGCCCGCGCCCTTGGCGTTGCTGCCGCCGTTGCCGCCGCCGTTGCCGTCCTTGCCGCCACCGCCACAGGCCGTGGTGACCAGGAGCGTGGTGGCCGCGACGGTCGCGATGGCCGCGACCCTCCGCATGCGCATACCGGTTGATTTCACTGTCTCGCAACCTCCGTGAGTAATGCGGCCCTTGCGAACAGGGCTGGTCTGCCGTGCCTCGAATGAAGACCTGGGCTCGAATGAAGGGGAAGGGGGCGGGGTGCTCAGCGGGACCCCTTGGGGTCGATCGCATCCCGTACGCCGTCGCCGAACAGGTTGAAGGCGAGCACGGTGACGAAGATGGCCACACCCGGCACGATCATGTACATCGGATCCGACTGGTAGTACGCCACCGCGTCGGAGAGCATCGCTCCCCAGGAGGCCGTGGGCGGCTTGACGCCGACGCCCAGGAAGCTGAGGGCGGCCTCGGTCAGGATGTTGGTGGGGATCATCAGCGTCGTGTAGACGGTGATCGGCGCCACCAGGTTCGGCAGCAGTTCCTTGACCACGATGTAACCGCGCCCGGCGCCCAGGCTGCGCGCCGCCTCCACGTACTCGCGCTCGCGCAGCGACAGCACCTGGCCCCGGACGATGCGTCCGATGTAGGGCCAGCCGAAGAAGCCGATCACCAGGATCATCACCAGCAGCCGCACGCCGCTTCCGGTGAATCCCAGGAAGGTGCTCGGCATGACGGAGATCAGCGAGATGACGAAGAGCAGCTGCGGGAAGGCCAGCAGCATGTCCATGACGCGGCTGATCACGGTGTCGACCCAGCCGCCGAAGTAGCCGGCGAGCGTGCCGAACAGCGTGCCGAAGACGACGGCGACGACCGCGGCGAGGAAGCCGACGAGCAGGGAGACCCGGGCTCCGTAGACGATGCGGATGAAGACGTCCCGGCCGCTGGTGGGCTCCACGCCCAGCCAGTGGTCACCACTGATGCCGCCGAACGAACCGAGGGGAGTACCGAACAGCGGGTCGATGAGGCCCTCGTTGCGGGCCTCGGGCGTGTGGCCCGTCAGCGAGGAGATGACCGGCGCGAGCAGGGCGATGATCACCAGGAGCAGGACGACGACACCGCCCGTGAGCGCGAGCTTGTCCCGCTTCAAGCGCATCCAGGCGATGGCCCACAGCGAGCGCCCCTCGATCTTCTTCGCCGGCGCACCGGTCACGACGTCCGCCGTCGCGGGTTCAGCCGCGGGTGCGTCGTGCAGTGGTGTCGTCATCGTGGTAGCGACCCCTCTCGGCCAGCGGTCACCGGCCCTTGCTGCCGCTGGTGGCGGCCAAGCTGTCTGTCGAACACAGGGCGAACGCCCCTTGCTGCGGGGAGTCTTCAACGCGGGCGCACCGCCCCGCCAGACCCCCCGGCCAAAGGATGCGCAACCGTGACGCTTTCTGCGGTGTTCCGGTATCCGGACGGGCAATAACGCCGGGCGAACAGGGGGCAATTGGGATCAACATCCTGCATGACGTCTCAACTGCCGCGCATAGCAGTCAAATTGGTACAGACACCAACTTCACGCCGCGCAAGGGGTTTTGCCCCGCGGGGAGGGCTTTGGCACAGGTCGCAACTGCGCGCCGTGCAGGGAGTTCCAAGGCGTCGGGGAGGACTTGGGTACAGGTCACAACTGCACGCCGGGTACAGGGAGCTTCGTCCCGCGGGGAGGGCTTTGGCACAGGCGTCAACTGCGCGCCACACCCCGGGTCCTGTCCTGCGGGAGGGCTTGGGCAGGCGTCTCAGTACGCCCGCGACGGGGGGTAGCCGTACCCCGGAGCACCGGTCGGAGCCGGGGCGTGCGCGTCGCGGTCGTAGAACGGGCGGGCGTTGGCGCGCAGCCACATGCCGACCGGGTCGTGCTCGTCGGTCATCGCCACCGTGGACACCGGCAGCCCGTCCGGGACGACGCCGATGGACTGCTGCATCATCGCCCGCACCGCCTCCACCGACTGCCGGCCGGTGTCGTACAGGTCGAGGCCGATGGCGAGGTAGGGGGCGCCGAGCGCCGGCTGCACCCAGGCGCGGCTGAGCGCCCGGACCGCCGGGGTGCGATGGGCGTTCTGCGACAGCTGGGCATAGAACTGCGGGATGTCCAGAGCGGGTTCGGACATCCGCAGGGGTCCGGCGGGCATCCGGTCGAGACCGGTGGCGATGCGCCGCAGGTCGAGCCAGGGGATGCCGACGCCGCCGCCGGGGGCGTGCGGATTGAGCCAGACGCCCCAGCGGTCGGGGTAGAGCGCGCGGGCCAGGTCGATGCCGGTGGACACTTCGTACGCCCGGTTCCAGCCGCTCGCGGCGAGCTCCTGGGCAGAGGTGACGCAGGGCGCGTAACCGTAGCCGTCGACCTCCATGTTCCCGTACTGGGCGTCGGGGGACCCCGCGGTGCCGTGCCAGAGCAGCATCCACAGCTTGCCGTCACCGAGGGCGTGCAGCAGCGCCTCGTACGCGTCGAACCGCCCGGGGGTCACCTGGCGCAGCATGTGCTCGACCTGTCCGGCCGCCGCGGTGCCTGACGCGCTCACCCTGGGTCCCGCCCCTCTTCGATTCACCGTGTCGACGCCGGCCACACGCGAACGGATCGCCCCGTGTGGCGAGGTCATCCAACCAGCTTAAGCGGCTCTGCTGACACCGGGCCGTAGTCCGCACCGAAGTCTTCGGTCCTCTCCGTGAACCGGGGTGACGACGGTGCTCCCGTACGGCGGGCCCGGGGCCTTCCCGGTCGGACACGCGCTCCCCCGAGCCGGGCGCACGCTCCCCGCGGGCCGGGCTCGGCACTCCCCCGAGCCGCGTCGGCCCTCCTCGCGCGCCGGGCGGCCGCAGCTGCGGTCCCGGCTCAGTTCTCCCTCTGGTAGAAGGGCCGCACCCGCTCCAGCATCCAGTCGGCCACCGGGTCCTGCGCCATGTCGAGCAGCAGCAGGTGCACCGGCCACTGCACGGACTCGCGTCCCAGCGCCCGGCCCAGCGCGTCCATCGGCGCGTTGCGGTCCGCCGCCTCCCACGACGAGAGCTGTACGCCGACGAACAGCTCCGGATCCCCGCCCTCGACGCTGGCGAGCGTCCGGCGCGCGGTCACCACGGTGCCGCTCTGCTGGAACTCGCCTGCCGCGGCGGCCAGGAAGTCGACCGGTTCGTCCTGCCAGTCCGGTTCGAAGAGCCGCACCCGGCCCCCGGTGGCCGGCCCGTCCAGCGGCGTACGTCCCGCCCTGCACAGTTCGGCCACGGCGGGCGGCGGCAGCGGCACGCCGACGGCGCCCTCGGGGTTCACCACGATGCCCAGCTGCGGCGGCAGCCCCCGGGCGAACTGCACGGCGGGCGCGACCGCGAACGGCATGCGGGGGCCGGCGACGCGGCGGAACTGCTGCTCGGAGCTGAAGACGGGGACGTACGCCTGGCCGTCGAGTTCCGTGGTGGGCAGGTCGAGGGGTCCGCTGTCGGGGCCGCCGCCGTTGGGCAGCGGAACCCACAGGGAGCTGCGGGCGAGGACCTCGACGATGCGGGGGCCGGCGGCGGGACTGCCCAGGGAGGCGACGAGCACCTCTTCGAGCTCGTTGCCGGGCCAGTCGGCATCCGCGGGGGGCCCGCCCTGCGCCCCGCCCGGCCCCGGCGTGCCGTACGCGCCCTGCGCTCCGCCCGTCTCCTGCACGCCGTACGGGTCGGGTGCGCCGTACGGGCCCTGCGTGCCGTCCGCCTCCTGCACGCCGTACGGGCCCGATGTGCCGCCCGCCTCCGGCACGCCGTACGGACCCGGGGTGCCGTACGGGCCCGGCCCCGCTCCGTCGTACGCGCCGTTCGTCTCCGGTATCTCCACGGACCGTTCCCCTTCTCGGCTTCCACCCGCTCCCACGCTGCGCGAACGAGCCTAGCCGGGGTCCGGCCGCCCCCGTCCCCGTACCCCTCAGGCCCCCTCGAAGCCGATCTCCCGCAGGGCCGCCGCCGCCTCCCGGTCGAGCAGTACCGCCGAGGCGCATCCCGCGGGCAGCCGTTCGTTCTCCGCGTCGCGCACCAGGGTGCCGACGGCCTTGCGGTGCCGGGCGAAGGCGTAGCCGGACACTCCGCGTCCGCGCTCCCGCTGTCCGTCCCTGGCCACCTCCGGCGCCACGTCCAGCAGGACCAGGCGCAGCCCGCGGCCCCGCCGCCGCGCCTCGCGCGCCAGCCACCGCCGTACCCATGCCTGTGTGCCGCAGTCGTGCACGACGACGCTCGCCCCGGAGCGCAGCACGCTCCGCAGCCCCGCGTAGTGCGCGAGCCGCACCAGCGGCCGGTAGAGGGCGTACGGAAGCCGGTCCGGCACCCGCTCGGCCCAGCGCTCCCGCACGTCCTGCGAGTCGATCGTCCGCACCCCGGTCGCCGCGCGCCGGATCAGCGTGGACTTGCCGCTGCCGGGCAGCCCGGACACCACCACCACGTCACCGGTCGTGAACATCAGTCGGCGCGGGCTGCGCCCCGACCGTTCCCTGAGGTCGCGGACCACCGGAGCCGGGCCCGGCCGTACCGTCCTCGCGCCCGCCGGCAGGCCGGCCTCCACCCCCGCCGTGGCGACCCCGCATGCCAGACCGCTGGACTGCTGCAACGCCCTCACCCCTCCCCCTGCCGGGTACACCCTCACCCTTGCCCAAGAAGTGTAAAGAAAAGGCAATACGGGACAAGCGATTTGCCGACGTGGGGGGGCGTGCAATGATGTGCGCGCCAGGCACCCCCTGCGCATCACCCAACTTCACAACGGCCGAATGAACCCGCGCGGGAGAGTTCGGGGCAGCAGTGCCCCGGACGCCGAAGGAGCAAGCTCCTCCCTTGAATCTCTCAGGCCCCGTACCGCGCGGGCGAGGCAGATCTGAAAAGCGGGCCGCCCCGGGCGGCCCCACCCAAGGTGCAAGCCGGACGCATGCGGATGCGGCGGCGAACCTCTCAGGTTCCGATGACAGATGGGGAGGACAGTCCTCGTCGTCATGCCCTGGGAGTCTTTCCTCATGAGCACCGCTGCCCCTCGCAAGACCGCCCTCGACGCCCTGCACCGCTCTCTCGGTGCGACCATGACCGACTTCGCGGGCTGGGACATGCCGCTGCGGTACGCCTCGGAGCGCGACGAGCACAACGCCGTCCGTACGCAGGCCGGGCTCTTCGACCTGTCCCACATGGGCGAGATCACGGTGACCGGTCCGCAGGCCGTCGACCTGCTGAACTTCGCCCTCGTCGGCAACATCGGCACCGTGGGCCCCGGCCGCGCCCGGTACACGATGATCTGCCAGGAGGACGGCGGCATCCTCGACGACCTGATCGTCTACCGCCTCGCCGACGCCGAGTACATGGTCGTCGCCAACGCCGGCAACGCCCAGGTCGTGCTGGACGCCCTGACGGCCCGCGCCGAGGGCTTCGACGCCGTCGTACGGGACGACCGCGACGCGTACGCCCTGCTCGCCGTTCAGGGCCCCGAGTCCTCCGGCATCCTGAAGTCCGTCACCGACGCCGACCTGGACGGCCTCAAGTACTACGCGGGCCTTCCCGGCACCGTGGCCGGCGTCCCCGCGCTGATCGCCCGTACGGGCTACACCGGCGAGGACGGCTTCGAGTTGTTCGTCGAGCCGCAGCACGCGGAGAAGCTCTGGCGGGCGCTGACCGAGGCGGGTGCGGGCGTCGGCCTGATCCCCTGCGGTCTCTCCTGCCGCGACACACTGCGCCTGGAGGCGGGCATGCCGCTGTACGGCAACGAGCTCACGACGAAGCTCACCCCCTTCGACGCGGGCCTCGGCCGGGTCGTCAAGTTCGAGAAGGACGGCGACTTCGTCGGCCGCGACGCCCTGGAGGCTGCCGCCGAGCGGGCCGAGTCCGCGCCGCCCCGCAAGCTGGTGGGCCTGATCGCCGAGGGCCGCCGCGTCCCGCGCTCCGGCTACCAGGTCGTCGCCGACGGCCGCGTCGTCGGCGAGGTGACCTCGGGCGCGCCCTCCCCGACCCTGGGCAAGCCGATCGCGATGGCGTACGCCGACGCCGCGCACGCGGCTCCCGGCACGACGGGCGTCGGCGTCGACATCCGCGGCACGCACGAGCCGTACCAGGTCGTGGCGCTGCCGTTCTACAAGCGCCAGAAGTGACGCACGCCGCATCATCGGAGGCGTACGCCCGTCTCATCACGTAAGACCCTGTTCCTCAGCACTCCCCCGCATCCAGGAGAATTCAGCCATGAGCAACCCCCAGCAGCTGCGTTACAGCAAGGAGCACGAGTGGGTCGCGACGTCCGAGGACGGCGTCGCGACGGTCGGCATCACGGAGTTCGCGGCCAACGCGCTCGGTGACGTCGTCTACGCCCAGCTCCCCGAGGTCGGCGACACGGTCACCGCGGGCGAGACCTGTGGCGAGCTGGAGTCGACGAAGTCCGTCAGCGACCTGTACGCCCCGGTGACCGGCGAGGTCACGGAGGCCAACCAGGACGTCGTGGACGACCCGTCGCTGGTGAACACCGCCCCGTTCGAGGGCGGCTGGCTGTTCAAGGTGCGCGTCACGGAGAAGCCCGAGGACCTGCTCTCCGCCGACGAGTACACCGCGCTTTCCGGCAGCTGAGAACGCCGGCACCTGAAACGCCCGAACCCCTAGGGACTCGTCTGATGTCGCTTCTGAACTCCTCCCTCCACGAGCTGGACCCGGACGTCGCCGCCGCAGTCGACGCCGAGCTCCACCGCCAGCAGTCCACCCTCGAAATGATCGCCTCGGAGAACTTCGCCCCGGTCGCGGTCATGGAGGCCCAGGGCTCGGTCCTCACCAACAAGTACGCCGAGGGCTACCCGGGCCGCCGCTACTACGGCGGCTGCGAGCACGTCGATGTCGTCGAGCAGATCGCGATCGACCGCATCAAGGCGCTCTTCGGCGCCGAGCACGCGAACGTCCAGCCGCACTCGGGTGCGCAGGCCAACGCCGCCGCGATGTTCGCGCTGCTCAAGCCGGGCGACACGATCATGGGCCTGAACCTGGCCCACGGCGGTCACCTGACCCACGGCATGAAGATCAACTTCTCCGGCAAGCTCTACAACGTGGTGCCGTACCACGTCGACGAGTCCGGCGTCGTGGACATGGAGGAGGTCGCCCGCCTCGCCAAGGAGAACCAGCCGAAGCTGATCGTGGCCGGCTGGTCCGCGTACCCGCGCCAGCTGGACTTCGCCAAGTTCCGCGAGATCGCGGACGAGGTCGGCGCGTACCTGATGGTCGACATGGCGCACTTCGCGGGTCTCGTCGCGGCCGGGCTGCACCCCAACCCGGTCCCGCACGCCCACGTGGTCACCACCACGACGCACAAGACCCTCGGCGGTCCGCGCGGCGGCGTGATCCTCTCCACCCAGGAACTCGCCAAGAAGATCAACTCGGCGGTCTTCCCCGGCCAGCAGGGCGGCCCGCTGGAGCACGTCATCGCGGCCAAGGCGGTCTCCTTCAAGGTCGCCGCCACGCCCGAGTTCAAGGAGCGCCAGCAGCGCACCCTGGACGGCGCCCGCATCCTCGCCGAGCGCCTGGTGCAGTCGGACGTCACCGAGCACGGCGTGTCCGTCCTGTCCGGCGGCACCGACGTGCACCTGGTCCTGGTGGACCTGCGCAACTCGGACCTGGACGGCCAGCAGGCGGAGGACCGCCTCCACGAGGTCGGCATCACGGTCAACCGCAACGCCATCCCGAACGACCCCCGTCCCCCGATGGTCACCTCGGGCCTGCGCATCGGCACCCCCGCCCTCGCCACCCGCGGATTCCGGAACGAGGACTTCACCGAGGTCGCCGACATCATCGCGGAGGCCCTGAAGCCCTCGTACGACGTCAAGGCGCTCTCCGCCCGGGTCTCCGCGCTGGCGGACAAGCACCCGCTCTACCCGGGCCTGAAGTAACCCGGGCCGAAGCCGCACGGAACAGTTCCGTAGGCTTTACCTGTACGCCCAAATCCAGCAATACGTAAAAACGGGGCACCGCGCACACTGGACAGTGAGTGCGGTGCCCCGTCCCTTGCGCCTCATTGTCCGAGGCGTGCGGGGAACACGAGAAGCGCACCTGTTCCGCCCGACGGACAACGGCGTCCGCCACCCTTCTGAGGAGTTCTGCTGTGGCCATCTCGGTCTTCGACCTGTTCTCGATCGGCATAGGCCCGTCCAGCTCCCACACGGTGGGCCCCATGCGGGCCGCCCGCATGTTCGTGGGACGCCTGAAGAAGGACGGCCTGCTCGCCCAGACCACGTCCGTGCGGGCCGAGCTCTTCGGCTCCCTCGGCGCCACCGGCCACGGCCACGGCACGCCCAAGGCCGTGCTCCTCGGCCTGGAGGGGCACTCCCCGCGCACCGTCGACGTCGAGAACGCCGACGCCGAGGTCGAGCGGATCCGCACTTCCGGCCGCCTGCGCCTGCTCGGCGCGGACATCGGCGAGGCCCATGAGATCGACTTCGACGAGCCCAACCAGCTGATCCTGCACCGCCGCCGCTCCCTGCCGTACCACGCGAACGGAATGACCCTCTTCGCGTACGACGCGGCGGGCGCCCCCCTCCTGGAAAAGACCTACTACTCGGTCGGCGGCGGCTTCGTCGTCGACGAGGACGCCGTCGCGGGCGAGAACCCGATCGTCCCCGACGACACAGCCCTCAAGTACCCCTTCCGCACCGGCGACGAGCTGCTGCGCCTCGCGCACGAGACCGGCCTCTCCATCTCCTCCCTGATGCTGGAGAACGAGAAGTCCTGGCGCACCGAGGAAGAGATCCGCGAGGGCCTCCTGGAGATATGGCGCGTCATGCAGGCCTGCGTCTCGCGCGGCATGTCCCGCGAGGGCATCCTGCCGGGCGGCCTCAAGGTCCGCCGCCGCGCCGCCAACTCGGCCCGTCAGCTCCGCGCCGACGGCGACCCCAAGGCTCACGCCATGGAATGGGTCACCCTGTACGCCATGGCCGTCAACGAGGAGAACGCCGCCGGCGGCCGGGTCGTCACCGCCCCCACCAACGGCGCGGCCGGCATCATCCCCGCCGTCCTGCACTTCTACATGAACTTCGTGCCCAACGCCGACGAGGACGGCGTCGTCCGCTTCCTCCTCGCGGCGGGCGCCATCGGCATGCTGTTCAAGGAGAACGCCTCCATCTCCGGCGCCGAGGTCGGCTGCCAGGGCGAGGTCGGCTCCGCGTGCTCCATGGCGGCAGGCGCCCTCGCCGAGGTCCTGGGCGGCACCCCCGAACAGGTCGAGAACGCAGCCGAGATCGGCATGGAGCACAACCTCGGCCTCACCTGCGACCCGGTCGGCGGCCTGGTCCAGATCCCCTGCATCGAACGCAACGGCATGGCCGCGGTCAAGGCCGTCACCGCCGCGAAGATGGCCATGCGCGGCGACGGCAGCCACAAGGTCTCCCTCGACAAGGTCATCAAGACCATGAAGGAGACCGGTGCCGACATGAAGGTGAAGTACAAGGAGACGGCGCGGGGCGGGCTGGCGGTCAACGTCATCGAGTGCTGAGACGAGGCTACGCCCAGCACCTCGCGCAGGGCACTGGCCGCGGGTGCACGAGGCGTCCTCCGGGACGCTGAGCGCGGTGTCGAGCGGCGCTCCGGACCGCTGCCGAGCCGGGCGTGAACGTCGAACAGGCTCCGGAGCCCTGCCGAGCCGGGCGTCAGGCAGGCCCCGGAGCCCTGCCGAGCCGTCGGGTACGGCCTGCCGACACCGCCCTCTCCCCGCGCCGATCGCTGCGTGACTCCAGTGTTCGCACCGGCAGTGTGCCTATGCGGCGTCCCTGGAGCAGGCGGCGGCTCCGCGGCGAGGCGCGGGCGCTTCGGTCGACGCCGATCAATGCGGTGACGGCCGCCACCGACCCGAGCGCCTGGAGCAGAGCGAAGGGCCCGCCCATGGCGACGAGAGTGACGACCGGCTCCGATCGCCGGCTCCGGACTCACCAGCCCCGGACGACCGGCGCGGTCAGGGCGCGGGGTCTCCCTCTCACAGGTGTACGGCAGGCCCCAGGGAGGAGAGCATCGCCAGAGCGAACCCGAAGACCAGTACCTCGGACCTTTCTGCTGCCGATGGCGTACGTCGTCATGAGGGCGAGGAACTGCCGGACGTACCGCATGCCCGTGAGCTTCGGTCGCTCGACCAGGCCGAACGGCAGGACGCACAGCGTGCCGAACGTCATGATGCGCGTTCGAGCCCGCCGCCAACGGCGAGACGCGCACCCACCCACGCCGACAGCGAGCGCAACTGCCCCGGACCACCGCGCACAGCAGCGCGATGAGGGTGGACCGACGCGAGACCTGTCTCTGCTACGTCCACCGCAACGCATTCCGGCACCTGGCCGCCTCGGACCCGCGCCGTGGTGTGATCTGCACGTCGTTTCCCACGAGGTGTGCACGCTCCGGCGGCCGGGCGGGACTACCAGGTGGCCGAATGCGCTACGGGGGCCGAGTTGCGCAGGTGGACACCGACACCGCCGTGGACGGTCGGCCTGCCGGCGCAACTCGCGTCGGTCGCAGCGCTTCGCGACCCCACGCACGACAAACGCACGCGCCCGTCCGACGGCTGACTCCGCCGAGGGCACCCACCACTGCCGCCCCGGTACACCTCACTTGACCGCGTAGTCGCCGAGCGCCCTCTCCAGGAGGTCGAACACCTGACGAGCGTCGTCGGCGATGATCGCGCCAATACGGTCGTCCGGCTGGCCGTCCAGCGTCAGCTCCATGATTCGCTGGAACAACACTCGTCCTGTGGAGCCCAGTTGGGCCGCCACCGCCCGGGGGCCGAGATCCCCCTCGACCGCCCCCACCTCCGCCGCGAGTACGCGGAAGAGTGCCTCCTCACGCCGCTCGTGCAGGTCCCGCAGCCGGGCCGTGAGCGTGGGGCTCTCGGTGATCATCCGCGTGAACCTCTCCCCCGCGAACCCCAGCACCGGGTCCTGCCGCTCGGCTCCGGCCTGGAACGCCCGCCGCAAGGCCCCGAGTGCGGACTCGCCCTCCCGCCTCCCGGCGACCGTACGGGCGAGCCCCTCGACGAACTCCTCCTGACGGTCGAACGCCAAGTCCTCCTTGCGAGGGAAGTAATTGGTCACCGTCTTCTTCGCGACCCGGGAGGCCGCCGCGATCTCCGCGATAGTCGTCTCTTCGAAGCCGTTCTCGACGAAGAGCCTGGTCGCATGGTCGGAGATGAGCTGCCTGGTCTCCTGCTTCTTGGACTCACGCAGTCCCGTCGCCACTGCTGTCACTGTCCGATCTCCTTGTCTCTGACGCGCCCTGCGCAGACTCGTTCTGTCTCCCAGTCGGCCACCCGTCGCCCCTGCGGCCGAACTACTGCCGCCACACGCGACACAAGCGATCCTACCTCCGACGTAAAATTACCCTTGACATACCTCAGTCGTCGAGACTACTTTTGCGTCCGTCGTAAATTTCCGAGGAGAGGTCACCCATACGTGATCGAGTTCGACGCAGGCTCCGAGTTCGACCGTCAGGTCCAGACGATGCTCAGCAAGGGTTACCCCGCCCTGGCAGACCGGAGCGATCTCGGGTTCCGCGAACTGTTGGAACCGCTGCGCAAGCCGGTACTGGAACGAGCGTCGACCATGACCGCACCGACCGAGGGCCGTGTTCCGTTCGTCCTCGTCGTGACGCGTGCCCTCGTACCGATCGAGGAGTCCGTTCCCCTGACCACCCTCGCGGGAAAGCAGAAGCCCGGCGTCATCGAACGGTTCTACAAGCCCGGCGAGCTGGAGCAGTTTGTCGCGTTGAAGTCGCTCTCCCTGCCCGACGAGGCCGTGTACGTCGTCTTCGACGTCGACCGGGGGGAGGAGTTCTGCGGGGTGGTCCCGCTGGACGCCATGGCGACAGTCGCAGCGCGCAACCGCACCGGCCTCACCATGGAGGAAGGCATCGCCCTCCTCACCCACTTTCCCGCCACACTCGCCAAGAACAAGTGCTACTCCCTCTCCGGTACCCGCCTCGGCAACAAGGACAGGCGCGTACCGGCACTCTGGATCAGCAAGGGTGCTCCGAAGCTCGGTTGGTGCTGGGAAGGCAACCCGCACACCTGGCTCGGTCTGGCCTCAGCCGGCTCGCGCGCAGGGGCGGCGTCCGCCGTATCCTGCTCCTGAACGCAGAAGAGCCCCGTACCGGTATCCCCGGCACGGGGCTCTTCGCAATAATTGTCCGGCGGCGTCCTACTCTCCCACAGGGTCCCCCCTGCAGTACCATCGGCGCGGAAAGGCTTAGCTTCCGGGTTCGGAATGTAACCGGGCGTTTCCCTAACGCTATGACCACCGAAACACTATGAAACACTGAACACCTGGCTGTAAACACAGGACTGTTCGTTATTTCAGAACTAACACAGTGGACGCGAGCAACTGAGGACAAGCCCTCGGCCTATTAGTACCAGTCAGCTCCACCCGTTACCGGGCTTCCACATCTGGCCTATCAACCCAGTCGTCTACTGGGAGCCTTAACCCCTCAAAGGGGGTGGGAATACTCATCTCGAAGCAGGCTTCCCGCTTAGATGCTTTCAGCGGTTATCCTTTCCGAACGTAGCCAACCAGCCATGCCCTTGGCAGGACAACTGGCACACCAGAGGTTCGTCCGTCCCGGTCCTCTCGTACTAGGGACAGCCCTTCTCAATATTCCTACGCGCACAGAGGATAGGGACCGAACTGTCTCACGACGTTCTAAACCCAGCTCGCGTACCGCTTTAATGGGCGAACAGCCCAACCCTTGGGACCGACTCCAGCCCCAGGATGCGACGAGCCGACATCGAGGTGCCAAACCATCCCGTCGATATGGACTCTTGGGGAAGATCAGCCTGTTATCCCCGGGGTACCTTTTATCCGTTGAGCGACAGCGCTTCCACAAGCCACTGCCGGATCACTAGTCCCGACTTTCGTCCCTGCTCGACCCGTCGGTCTCACAGTCAAGCTCCCTTGTGCACTTACACTCAACACCTGATTGCCAACCAGGCTGAGGGAACCTTTGGGCGCCTCCGTTACTCTTTAGGAGGCAACCGCCCCAGTTAAACTACCCATCAGACACTGTCCCTGATCCGGATCACGGACCGAGGTTAGACATCCAGCACGACCAGAGTGGTATTTCAACGGCGACTCCACCATGACTGGCGTCACAGCTTCACAGTCTCCCACCTATCCTACACAAGCCGAACCGAACACCAATATCAAACTGTAGTAAAGGTCCCGGGGTCTTTCCGTCCTTCTGCGCGAAACGAGCATCTTTACTCGTAGTGCAATTTCACCGGGCCTATGGTTGAGACAGTCGAGAAGTCGTTACGCCATTCGTGCAGGTCGGAACTTACCCGACAAGGAATTTCGCTACCTTAGGATGGTTATAGTTACCACCGCCGTTTACTGGCGCTTAAGTTCTCAGCTTCGCACACCCAAAAGTGCACTAACCGGTCCCCTTAACGTTCCAGCACCGGGCAGGCGTCAGTCCGTATACATCGCCTTACGGCTTCGCACGGACCTGTGTTTTTAGTAAACAGTCGCTTCTCGCTGGTCTCTGCGGCCACCCCCAGCTCACCGTGTAAAACGGATCACCAGTGATGGCCCCCCTTCTCCCGAAGTTACGGGGGCATTTTGCCGAGTTCCTTAACCATAGTTCACCCGAACGCCTCGGTATTCTCTACCTGACCACCTGAGTCGGTTTAGGGTACGGGCCGCCATGAAACTCGCTAGAGGCTTTTCTCGACAGCATAGGATCATCCACTTCACCACAATCGGCTCGGCATCAGGTCTCAGCCTCAATGTGTGACGGATTTGCCTATCACACGGCCTACACCCTTACCCCGGGACTACCACCGCCCGGGCTGGACTACCTTCCTGCGTCACCCCATCGCTTACCTAGTACAGATCTGGGTCGCCGGCTCCACCACTTTCCTTTCCCCGAAGGGTCCGGAACGGCTTCACGGGCATAGCATCGTCTGATTCAGTATTGGGCGTTTCAAAGCGGGTACCGGAATATCAACCGGTTGTCCATCGACTACGCCTGTCGGCCTCGCCTTAGGTCCCGACTTACCCTGGGCAGATCAGCTTGACCCAGGAACCCTTAGTCAATCGGCGCACACGTTTCTCACGTGTGTATCGCTACTCATGCCTGCATTCTCACTCGTGAACCGTCCACAACTCGCTTCCGCGGCTGCTTCACCCGGCACACGACGCTCCCCTACCCATCCCAGCCCCCGTTGGGGGTATGTGCTGGAATGACACGACTTCGGCGGTACGCTTGAGCCCCGCTACATTGTCGGCGCGGAATCACTTGACCAGTGAGCTATTACGCACTCTTTCAAGGGTGGCTGCTTCTAAGCCAACCTCCTGGTTGTCTCTGCGACTCCACATCCTTTCCCACTTAGCGTACGCTTAGGGGCCTTAGTCGATGCTCTGGGCTGTTTCCCTCTCGACCATGGAGCTTATCCCCCACAGTCTCACTGCCGTGCTCTCACTTACCGGCATTCGGAGTTTGGCTAAGGTCAGTAACCCGGTAGGGCCCATCGCCTATCCAGTGCTCTACCTCCGGCAAGAAACACACGACGCTGCACCTAAATGCATTTCGGGGAGAACCAGCTATCACGGAGTTTGATTGGCCTTTCACCCCTAACCACAGGTCATCCCCCAGGTTTTCAACCCTGGTGGGTTCGGTCCTCCACGACCTCTTACAGCCGCTTCAACCTGCCCATGGCTAGATCACTCCGCTTCGGGTCTAGAGCGTGCAACTCAATCGCCCTGTTCGGACTCGCTTTCGCTACGGCTTCCCCACACGGGTTAACCTCGCTACACACCGCTAACTCGCAGGCTCATTCTTCAAAAGGCACGCAGTCACGACTGCCATTCCCGAAAGAATGACAGCGACGCTCCCACGGCTTGTAGGCACACGGTTTCAGGTACTATTTCACTCCGCTCCCGCGGTACTTTTCACCATTCCCTCACGGTACTATCCGCTATCGGTCACCAGGGAATATTTAGGCTTAACGGGTGGTCCCGCCAGATTCACACGGGATTTCTCGGGCCCCGTGCTACTTGGGTGTCTCTCAAACGAGCCGTTGATGTTTCAGCTACGGGGGTCTTACCCTCTACGCCGGACCTTTCGCATGTCCTTCGCCTACACCAACGGTTTCTGACTCGTCCTGTCGCCGGCAGACGACAGAAAAGAGATCCCTCAACCCCGCATGCGCAACCCCTGCCGGGTATCACACGCATACGGTTTGGCCTCATCCGGTTTCGCTCGCCACTACTCCCGGAATCACGGTTGTTTTCTCTTCCTGCGGGTACTGAGATGTTTCACTT
>NZ_CP192005.1:1375000-2370000 GCF_050947155.1 Streptomyces sp. CA-294286
ATCGGGGTGCGTCCTGTCGAACGCGGTTTCCTCATTTCGCAAAGGCGCATGAAAACGAGTACGACGGACGTCGGCTCGTTGCTCATGGATTCTGCGGGATGGCTGCCCCGGGCCGGTGCGAACCGGTGCTCACATAGGACAACCCGCAGAACCTTACGGATGGGGCCGCCCGCCGTCAAACCGGGGGGTGCGCCGGGTCTTCCGGTCGGTCCGACCAGTCGGTATGTTGCGGCTCAGTCCCCTGCTGCTGCCGTTCCGAGGAGCGCCCCCATGTCCCAGTCCCCGCCCGTCGTTCCGCGCGTGGAGGGCCGCTGCGACGAGCGGTTCGCCGCTGTGCGCGAGGCTTTCGAGGAGAACTTCCGGCAGCGCGAGGAATTGGGGGCGGCCGTCACCCTGCGCGTAGGAGGGGAGGTCGTGGTCGATCTGTGGGGCGGCTGGGCCGACCCGCGGCACGAACGCCCATGGGAACGGGACACCCTCGTCAACGTCTGGTCCACGACCAAGGGGGCCACCGCGCTCTGCGCGCACATGCTGGCCGACCGGGGCGCCCTGGACCTGGACGCGCCGGTGGCCGCGTACTGGCCGGAGTTCGCGGCGGCCGGCAAGGAAAAGGTGCTCGTACGTGATCTGCTGTCGCACCGTGCGGGGCTGGCCGGCCTGCGGGTGCCGCACTCCGTGCAGGAGCTGTACGACTGGGACCTGTCCTGTGAACGGCTCGCGGCGACCGAGCCGTGGTGGGAGCCGGGGTCGAAGTCCGGGTATCACGCGCTGACCTACGGGTTCCTGGTCGGCGAGGTCGTGCGACGGGTGAGCGGGATGCGGCCCGCTGAGTTCTTGGAGCGGGAGGTGACCGTGCCGCTGGGTATCGACTTCACGATCGGACTGCCGGAGAAGGAGGCGGGGCGCACCGCCGAGCTCGTCCATGTGCCGGTGACGTCCTCCAGTGAACAGGCTGCCCTGTTCGCGCAGCTGGAGCCGGTCGCACTGGCCGCGTTGACCAATCCCGGGACGGGTGCGCGCGAGGGCAATTCCCCGGAGTGGCGGGCTGCGGAGATCCCGGCGGCCAACGGGCACGGGACGGCTCGCGGGGTGGCCGCCCTGTATGAGGTCTTCGCGCGGCAGGGGCGGTCCGGTGACCGGCGGGTGCTGTCGGCCGACGCGGCCGAGCGGGTGCGCCAGGGGCAGGGCGCGTGCCGGGACCTCGTGCTGGGATTGGGCTTCGCGCACAAGACGGAAGTGGCTCTCGGGTTGTGGCTGAGCGGGGCGAACGCCTCGTACGGGCCGAACCCCCGGGCGGTCGGGCACGACGGGTTCGGCGGCTCGTGCGGGCTCGCGGACCCCGAGGCCGAGGTGAGTCTCGGCTACGTCATGAACCGAATGGGCCCGCACATCGCGGACGACCCTCGGAAGATGGCGCTGGTGGAGGCGGTGTACGCGTCGCTCTGAGACGAGGTCTTCGGACCGCCCGGTCGGGTCGGATGATCTACCGGGCAGGGACGAACGGAGGGGTCGAGTCGGTCGGGTGGGTCGGGTCGAGTTGGGTCGGATGGGCCGGATGGGCCGGATCGAATCGGTCGGGCCCCGGGGCGGGGGGTTGGTGGAGGGATCGGGCGGACTCGCGGGTGCGTCCGCCCGGTCGGGCCTCGGGGCCTGTGGGGCGCTGTACCTCTGCCTTCGTCGGAGGCGGCGCGAGCCGGGCGGAGGGCGGGCGCGAGCGCGGAAGGCAGGCGCGCGCCCGCCGGGCAAGGGCGGGCGCGAGCGCGGAGGCGGGGGACGTCTGCGGATGTTCGTGTGACTCACGGCTCATGGGCCGTCCGGCCGCCGAGGCTTATTATGCAACTAGTTGCAGAAGAGTCGTCGCATGAGCGCCCGGAGGCGTCGGATGAGCCCGTCGAGTGAAGTTCCGTCGAACCAGTACCCCCACCTGTTGGCACCGCTGGACCTGGGGTTCACCACTCTTCCCAACCGCGTGATCATGGGCTCCATGCACGTCGGTCTCGAAGAGGCCGAGCGCGGGTTCGAGCGGATGGCCGCGTTCTACGCGGAGCGGGCGCGGGGCGGCGTCGGGCTCATGGTGACCGGCGGCATCTCGCCGAACGAGGCCGGTCGCCCGTACCCCGGCGGAGCCATGCTGACGACGTCCGAGGAGGCGGCGCGGCACCGTGTGGTGACGGACGCCGTGCACGAGGCCGGGGGGCGGATCGCGATGCAGATCCTGCACTTCGGCCGGTACGCGTACCACCCGGAGCTCGTCGCGCCGAGTGCGCTCCAGGCGCCGATCAGCCCGTACGTTCCGAAGGAACTGAGCGCGGAGGAGATCGAGGGGACCGTCGAGGACTTCGTACGCGCCGCCGGGCTCGCGCAGGAGGCCGGGTACGACGGTGTCGAGATCATGGGGTCCGAGGGGTACCTGATCAACGAGTTCATCGCCGCGCACACCAACAAGCGGAACGACCTGTGGGGCGGGTCGTACGAGAACCGGGTGCGGTTCCCGCTGGAGATCGTGCGGCGGGTACGGGAACGGGTCGGGCCGGAGTTCATTCTCATCTACCGGCTGTCGATGCTGGACCTGGTGCCGGGCGGTTCGACGTTCGAGGAGGTCGTGGAGCTGGCGAAGGCCGTCGAGGCGGCCGGGGCGACGATCATCAACACGGGGATCGGCTGGCACGAGGCACGCATCCCGACCATCGCGACGTCCGTGCCGCGCGGGGCGTACGCGTGGGTGACGAAGCGGGTGATGGGATCGGTGGGCATTCCGCTCGTCACGACGAATCGGATCAACACCCCCGAGCTGGCAGAGGAGTTGCTGGCCGGCGGCTTCGCGGATCTGGTGTCGTTGGCGCGGCCGTTCCTGGCGGACCCGGATTTCGTGGCGAAGGCCGCGGACGGGCGGGCCGAGTCGATCAATACGTGCATCGGGTGCAACCAGGCCTGCCTGGACCACACCTTCAGCGGCAAGGTCACCTCGTGCCTGGTCAATCCGCGGGCCTGTCACGAGACGGAACTGGTGCTGTCACCGACCAGGCTGCGCAAGCGGGTGGCGGTGGTCGGCGCGGGCCCGGCCGGTTTGGCGTGCGCGGTGACGGCGGCCGAGCGCGGGCACGCGGTCACGTTGTTCGACGCGGCGGACGTGGTGGGCGGGCAGCTGAACGTGGCACGTCAGGTGCCGGGCAAGGAGGAGTTCAACGAGACGCTGCGGTACTTCCGTAACCGGCTGACGGAGTACGGGGTGGAGGTCAGGCTCTCCACCGCCGTGACGCCCGCGGTGCTTGCGGCGGGGGCGTACGACGACGTGGTGCTGGCCACCGGGGTCACACCGCGCGTCCCCGAGATCGAGGGGATCGGGCATCCGAGCGTCGTGCGGTACTTGGAGGTGCTGCGGGGCGAGGTGCGGGTCGGCGAGCGGGTGGCGATCCTCGGCGCCGGCGGCATCGGTTTCGACGTCGCGGAGTTCCTGACGGACGAGGGGGAAGAGGCGAGCCTGTCGCCGGAGGTCTTCTTCCGGCAGTGGGGCGTGGACATGGAGTACGAGGCGCGGGGAGGACTGCGGGCGCCGGACCGGCCCAAGGCGACCCGGACCGTGCACCTGCTCCAGCGCAAGGAGACCAAGGTCGGCGCGGGGCTCGGCAAGACGACCGGCTGGATCCACCGCACCGAACTCGCACAGCGCGGCGTGACCATGGTCCCCGGTGCGACGTACGAGCGGATCGACGACGAGGGCCTGCACGTGGTCGTGGGCGGTGAGCGGCGGGTACTGGCCGTGGACACGGTGGTGCTGTGCACGGGGCAGGAGCCGCGCCGGGACCTGTACGAGGAACTGGTGGCCGGGGGCGTGCCGGTGCACCTGATCGGCGGTGCCGACGTGGCCGCCGAGCTGGACGCGAAGCGCGCGATCCGGCAGGGGACGGAACTCGCGGCGGCTTTGTAGGAGTGTGCCGGGGCTATGTGTGGGGGTGCTGTGTGCGCGGGTCGGCCGGTCGGCGTACGGGCAGGGCCTTCCGGATCCTGTCCGTCCGTTCTTTCGTCCGCTGCCTAGGATGCGCTCATGTCACTCCCCCACGCGATCCTGACCGCCCTGCTGGAGAAGCCCTCCTCGGGGTTGGAGTTGACCCGCAGGTTCGACATGTCCATCGGGTACTTCTGGTCGGCCACGCACCAGCAGATCTACCGCGAGCTGGGGAAACTGGAGCAGGCGGGGTTCATCCGGGCGCTTCCCCAGGACGTGCCGACGCGGGGGCAGAAACGCGAGTACGAGGTTCTGCCCGCGGGGCGCGAGGAGCTGGTCGCGTGGGTCGCCAAGAGCGAGGACCCCAAGCCGCTGCGGGACGCGTTCGGGCTGCGGCTACGGGCGGCGGCAATGGTCGGGACCGGGGAGTTGCTGGCCGAGGTCGGACGCCATCTCGGCCTGCACCGGGTGCAGTTGGCGACCTACCAGGAGATCGAGAAGCGGGACTTCGGGCACCTGGTCGGGGGGCCGGACGGCCGAGCCGAGGAGCGGCCCGAGGGGCGGTCCGGCGGTCGTGCCGCCGAGCGCGTGGGTGGGCGGGAGGAGCGGTTGCAGCACCTGGTGCTGCGGGCCGGAATCCAGATGGAGCGCTTCTGGGTGGGGTGGCTTGAGGAAGCTGCGGCCGAGTTGCGGGAGCTGGACGGGTAGGGCGCCGGACTCGCGCGGAGGGGCGGTCCGGCACGCGTGACGGCGGAGCCGGGTCCTCGGGGGCACGGATGACGGAAGGGCAGGGCGCCCTCCGGTACGCACGAACGAAAGGCCGGGTCCTTTGCGGGCCCGGCCTTTCGTTCGTACTCAGACCCGGTTGCGGGACGCCCAGAACTCGTCGAAGTCGAGCCGGCCGTCGCCATCGCCGTCGTGGGCCTTGATGATGGCCTGGGCCACCGTCTCGGTCACGTGGAAGTCGCCGAGCTGTGCCATCAGGCTCTTGTACTCGGCGGCCGTGATGACCCCGTCCTGGTTCTTGTCGAACTGGTCGAACGCCTTGCGCGCCGACTCGATGTCGATGTCCGCCACGTGGTCCACCCCTTGGTGCAGTCAGCCGGACGATCTCGGCCGTGTCCGTCGATACGGCGTCAGGTTAGCGGCCCTGCGGGCAGCCGGGTGGGGCGGGTTTGGCATCGGGTTTCCGGCGGGGCCACGGGCAGTTGTGGTGGGCCGCGGGGAGACCTGTCTGTGGCGGACGCACGGTGCGGAGGGGCGGTACGCGGGCGACGGCACGCGGGGCCTCCGGCTTCGGCGGCCTCCGGGAGCCGGTGGGGGTGGTGGTGTGGAGACGGGGCGGGCGAGCAGGGCTCTGCGGGTGGGGGCGATCCTATTCGGGGCAGGGCCCTTCGCGCGGGGGGGCACCCCGCCGAGGGGCAACCGGCCCGGTGGGGTGGGTCAGCGGAAGATTCCGGTGTGGCCGAGGGAGTAGCGGCCCGGTTGCGGGTAGACCGCGAGGCCGTGGGGGCCGTCGCCGACCGGGATGCGGGCCAGCTGGCGGCCCGAGGTGGTGTCGATGGCGTACACCTCGGAGTCGTAGCGGCCCGCCAGCCACAGGACCTTGCCGTCGGCGGACACGCCGCCCATGTCCGGGCTGCCTCCGTCCGGGAGGCGCCACTTCTTGGTGAGCTTGTTCTTCGCGAAGTCGAAGACGGAGATGGACCCCTCGCCCCGGTTGGGAACGTACATCTCCTTGGAGTCGCGGGAGATGTAGAGCCCGTGGCAGCCCTTGCCGGTGGGCAGGAGCTTGGGCGTGGTGAACTTCTCGCCGTCCAGCACCCACATGCCGTGGGCCATCATGTCGGCGATGTAGAAGGTTTTGCCGTCCGGGGAGATCTTGACGTCCTGCGGCATGGCTCCCTGGAAGGGCAGCTTCTGCTGACCGATGACCTTCATCTTCTCGGTGTCGACCTTGAGCAGCTCGCCGGAGAACTCGCAGGAGACGATGAAGTAGCGGCCGTCGGCGGAGAAGTCGGCGTGGTTGACGCCTGCGCAGGTGACCGGGACGGTCTTGACGCGGTTCATGGTGTGCGGGTCGCGGAAGACGAGTTCGCGGTCCATGGAGGCCATGACGACGGCGTGCTTGCCGTTCGGGGTGAAGTAGAGGTTGTACGGGTCGTGCACCTCGACCGGCTTGCCCGCCTTGCCGTTGGCCGGGTTGATCGGGGTGAGGGAGTGGCCGCGGTTGTTGTTGACCCAGAGGGTCTTCATGTCCCAGGACGGGACGACGTGCTGCGGCTGGATGCCGACCGGGATCGTCTCGATGACCTTGTACGTCTTGGGGTCGATGACCGAGACGGTGTTGGAGTTGGTGTTCGGGACGTACACGCGGGACGGGAAGTTGCGGGCGACCGGGGCGATGTTGCCGGGGCGGTTGGCCGCGTAGATGTCGTTGGGGTCCTGGACGGGGGGCATGCCGGGCAGGCCGGCCGGAGCGGCCTTCTTCTGCTGGTCGGGCGAAGTGGCGGCCCGGGAACCGAGCGCTTCGACGCCGGTCTTGCCGGTGGAGGGTTCGGCTCCGCAGCCGGCGAGGGCGGTGACGGTGACGGCGGCGAGCAGGACGGTGGCCGCACACCGGGTACGGGTGCGAGCACGGGCGAGGGCGTCCGCGGCGGGGGCGCCGGAGGCGGACGTGCGGGGGGCGGGGGTCGGACGGGTCATGGCGTCAGCAGCTCCGTGGTGGTCACCGCGCGCAGCTTGCGGCGGTCGAGGTCGTCGAGGAGGGCGGGCAGCGCGGCGACCGTGTCCGCGTACCCGAAGTGCAGGCTCACCACGGATCCGTTACGGATCTCTCCGGCGACCTTGCGGGTGACGGCCGTCGCGCCGGGCGAGGTGAAGTCGAGGGAGTCCACGTCGTACGACAGGACGTGGGGATAGCCCGCCCGGCGCGCGAGGCGCTGGACGAGCGGGGTCGCGTACGGGGTGCGGGAGGGCCGGAACCAGGTGCCGATCGATCCGGTGAGGCGTTTCAGCCGGCGCGCGCAGTCGGTGATCTCGCGGTACGCCTCCCCCTCGGGCATCTCGGAGACGGTGAGGTGGCGTTGGGTGTGGTTGCCGAGGTCGTGGCCGCCGTCGAGGATGCGGCGCGCGAGCGCGGGGTGGGCGTCGAGCCAGCTGCCGACGGCGAGGACGGTGACGCGGGCTCCGGCGCGTTCGGCTTCGGCGAGGAGGGACGTGGCGATGGCGGGGTCGCCCTGGCCGTGGAAGGTGAGGGCGACGCGGGCGCGGTCGCGGGGGCCGTGTTCGATCTGGACGGGGTGGCCGGGGAAGCGGCGGGGGGCGGGTGCGGCGGCGGTACGGGGGGCGGGGCTGTCTCCGGTGCGACCGGCGGCGGCTTCCTCCCCGGAGCCGGAGCCGGAGCCGGAACGGCGTCCGGAGCCGGCGTCCGGGTCCGTGCCGGTACCCGCCCCGGGGACGGAGCCCGTGTCCGGCCCGGAGCCGGTGTCCGAACCCGTCCCGGGGACGGAACGCGTGCCCGCCCCGGAACCCGGTCCGGAATCCGTCCCCCTCCCCCACTCCGCCGAGCCATCGGCTCCGCTCGTGCCCCGGTCCCCGCACCCCACGGCGAGCGCCCCCGTCAGGGCTGCTCCCGCCCCTGCGCGCAGCCAGGCACGGCGGGCGGAGTGGGGTGCCGTGGCCGGTGGTGGGTGCGGATGCGGTGGCGTGCGGGGTGCGGTCGGTCGTGCGATGGTGCTCACCTCGCCGGGTGGGGGGCGGGAGCTGCCCCGGGTGAGCACCATAGATGCGGCAAAGGACGAAGCGGGCCATTGCCGCATTCAGGGCGTTTCGGGGACGTCACCCCCGCGACGGCGGAACGCCACCGAAACGCCATGATCAGTTTTCCTGCGGATCAAGGAATCACGCAACGAATCCCATACTTATGCAGTGAATGCGAGGCCAGTGGCTCACCTCACCAACGATTCACTTCTAAAGTGTGAGGTTATGGGGTGCTTTGCCCGAGTAGGCGCTTTTGGCTTGAAGCCTCCTGTCTGCCATAGTCGGAGGCACGAACTCCCCTTGACCCGAGCGTTCGTACTTCAGGCCCTGGAGCACACCCCTTTCGCTCCACGGCCCCCTCGGAAGCCCCCGTAGTGCGCCCCACCCCGGCGCCTGGGGGCTTCTGGCGTTCCGCGGGCAGGTTCGCGGTCCTCACCGGTCGCGGTCGACGACCCGCATTTCGAACCATGTCGTCTTGCCGCGCGGCAGCAGATCCACGCCCCATCGGTCGGACAGCTTGTCCACCAGGAAAAGCCCCCGGCCGCTCACGTCCAGCACGTCCACGGGCATCAGGCACGGCAGGCCGCGCGAGGGGTCGCGGACCTCGATGCGGATCCAGCCCCGGCGGCGGAGTATCCGCAGCCCGAAGACCCGGGCGCCCGTGTGCCGCACCGCGTTCCCGACGAGCTCGGAGACCAGCAGGACGGCGAATTCGGAGACCTGCGAGGAGAGCCCCCACTGGCGCTGCACGACGCACTGCGTCAGGCGGCGGGCCGTACCCGCCGATTCCGGCCGCGACGGCAGCCGCACTTCCGCGTCCGCCGGACTCCCGAACTCCGCCAGCGCCGGATGAGTCCGTTCGTCCTCGACGGCCGGCACCCACCGCGCAGCGGTCGCCTGCCCCTGCTGCCGCGGCTCCTCCACACCTTCCAGGCCCGCCATGCCCCCCATCATGGCGGGCGCCTTCGCGGTCCGGGGGCGTTCCGGGGGAATACACCCCCCGGAGCCCGCCCCCTCCACCAGGGCTTACGGCATATGACGACGGCACAGACTTGCCGGTAGCCCGGACCTGACCTGCGACTACCCGGCGACCACGGGTGATCACGGGCAGTGCGCGGAAAGGGCCGCCTTAAGCCTCCCTTAAGCCTGAGCTAAGCAGAGCGTGACGGTGCGCGGCGTTGACCGTGCGCCGACTGCTCGCCAACTAGCCTCCGGTCAGAGGAACTTGGCCTTGCCAGGGCCCTCCTCCACGAAGCTGCGCATTCCGCGCTCGCGGTCCTCGGTCGCGAACAGGCCCGCGAACCAGGTGCGCTCCACGGCCAGTCCGGTCTCCAGGTCCGTCTCCAGGCCCACGTCGACGCATTCCTTGGCGGCGCGCAGGGCGAGCGCCGGGCCCTGGGCGAGCTTCGCGGCCCAGGCGTGTGCCTGCTCGTACACCTCGGCGGCCGGTACGACGCGGTCCACGAGACCGATCGCGGCGGCCTCCTCCGCCTTGACCATGCGGCCGGTGAAGATGAGGTCCTTGGCCTTGGAGGGGCCGACCAGGCGGGCCAGGCGCTGGGTGCCGCCCGCGCCGGGGATCAGGCCGAGCAGGATCTCCGGCTGGCCGAGCTTGGCGTTGTCGGCGGCGATGCGGTAGTCCGCGCAGAGCGCCAACTCGCAGCCCCCGCCCAGCGCGTAGCCGGTGATCGCGGCGACGACGGGCTTGGGGATGCGGGCGACGGCGGTGAAGGACTCCTGGAGGCCCCGGGAGCGCAGGACCATCGCCGTGTGGTCCATGGCCTGCATTTCCTTGATGTCCGCACCTGCCGCGAACACCTTCTCGCCGCCGTGGATGACCACCGCGCGTACGTCCTCGCGGCGCGTCGCCTCCTCGGCGAGCTCGCGCAGGCGGTCCTGGGTGGCGACGTCGAGGGCGTTCATCGGGGGGCGCTGGAGGAGGATCGTGCCGACGCCTGAGGTGACTTCGAGAGTGACTGTCATACGGGCGAGGTTAGTCGGCGCGGGCCCGGGAGCGACCCCCCGGAAGGCCCCGTAGGCGGAAGGCCCGGCGCACGTGGTGCAGTGCGCCGGGCCCGGCCTTCTTCGCGTATCGGGAGTTACTTGGTCCACTCCGTCCAGGACATGTTCCAGCCGTTCAGGCCGTTGTCCGGGGCGATCTGCTTGTCCTGGGAGTTGGTGACGACGACGACGTCGCCGATCAGCGAGCCGTTCCAGAACCAGGCCGCCGGGGTGCCGCTGTCGCCCGCGCCGCGCCGGTCGCGCAGGCCGACGCAGCCGTGGCTGACGTTGGCGGAGCCGAAGGTGCCGGAGGAGGCCCAGTAGTTGCCGTGGATGAAGGTGCCGGAGTTCGACAGACGCATGGCGTGCGGTACGTCCTTGATGTCGTACTCGCCGCCGAAGCCGACGGTGGCGCCGTTCATCCGGGTCACCTTGAGCTTCTCGCTGATGACCATCTGGCCGTTGTACGTCGTCGTGGCCGGGGCGCCCGCGGTGATCGGGATCGTCCGGACGAGCTTGCCGTCGCGGACGACCTTCATCGTGTGGGCCTTGGCGTCGACGGTGGAGACCTGACTGCGGCCGACGGTGAACTTCACGGTCCTGGACTGCTTGCCGTAGACGCCGGGGCGGCCCTCGACGCCGTCCAGGTTCACCTTGACGGTGACCTTGGTGCCGGCCGCCCAGTACTTCTCGGGGCGGAAGTCGAGGCGGTCGTTGCCGAACCAGTGGCCCTCGACCGGCACGGACGGTTCCGCCGTGACCTTGATCGCCCGCTCGACGGCGTCCGGGTTGGTGATGCCCCGGGTGAAGCGGAAGGACACCGGCATGCCGACGCCGACGGTGCTGCCGTCCTCGGGCCGGAACTCGCCTATGAAGGTGTTCTTCGGGACGAGCGTGGTGAAGGTGGTGTCCTGCGCGGACACCCGGCCCTCCGCGTCCTTGGCGAGGGCGTGCACCTTGTACGTCGTGCTGGCGGCGAGGTGGTGGGACGGCTCCCAGGCCGCGCCGTCGGGGGCGATCCGGCCGTCGATCTCGTTGCCCTTGGAGTCGGTGACCTTGACCTCGGACAGCTTGCCCTTGTCAGCGGTGATCTTCAGGGCGCCGCTGGTGGCGACGTCCTTGGCGCCGTTCTTCGGGGCGACGGTGACGACCGCCTGCGATGCCTTGGTGTCGGCCTGCCCGGCGGCCGGCTGCCGGTCGTCGGTGCTGCTGGTCCTGTCCGCGCCGCCCCCGCAGGCGGTGACCAGCAGCAGCAGTGCGCCGAGTACGAGCGCGAGCAGCCCCGTTCCGCTGCCGCGCCGACCTATTGCCCCGTGCCCGGTCCGAACCGGGATCGGCTGCCTGTTCAATGTGGAATTCTCCCCTCGCGCACCGGCCCTGACCAGGCCCGCACCCCCGCACGCAACTACCGCGCACTGTGCGCTAGATAATCACACCGGGTGCGGTGGGAGTCCCCCGCGTATGTCACCGTTCCGTCCCAAGTGCGCGGGATGCCGGGGGTTCGGCGGGCAGGTGCGGGGGGTCAGCGCAGGGCGGAGCCCGCCGTCCACTGCTCCCACCCCATGTTCCAGCCGCCGAGGCCGTTGTCGGGAGCCACTTTCGCGTCGGAGGAGTCGACGACTTCCACGACGTCGCCGATCAGGGTGCGGTCGAAGAACCAGCCGGCCGGGGTGCCGCCGCTGCCCCCCTTCACGTCGCGCAGACCGATGCAGCCGTGGCTGGTGTTGGTCGAGCCGAAGACGCCCCGGGACCAGTAGTTGCCGTGCAGGAAGGTTCCGGAGGTGGTGAGGCGGACGGCGTGCGGGACGTCCTCGATGTCGTACTCGCCGCCGAAGCCGACGGTGCGGCCGTTCATGCGGGTCACGTCGTGCATCTCGCTGACCACCATCTTCCCGTTGTACGTGGGGTTCTTCGCGCTGCCGGCGCTGATCGGCAGGGTGGAGAGGACCTCGCCGTCGCGGGTGACGGTCATGGTGTGGTCGTCCGCGTCGACGAGGGAGGTCTGGTGGCGGCCGACGGTGAAGCCGACCGTCCTGTTCTGGATGCCGTGGACGCCGGGGGCGCCCTGGACGTCGCGGAGCCGGATGTCGGTAGTGACGCGGGTGCCGGGCTTCCAGTACGTGCGCGGCCGGAAGTCGAGACGTTCCTTGCCGAACCAGTGGCCGACCACCGGCACCGCGGGCCGCGAGGTGACGCGGATGGCGCGCTCGACGGCGGCCCGGTCCTCGATCGGCCGGCTGAAGGAGAAGGACACGATCATCCCGGTCCCGACGGTGGAGCGGTTCTCCGGCTTGAAGTAGCCGATGAACCGTTCGTCGGGGACGTGGGTGGTGAAGGACGTCGTACGGGCGTGCCGTTTGCCGTCCTCGTCGAGGGCGACCGCGTGGACGCGGTACTTGGCGGCGAGGACGAGTCTGCCTGCGGCGGCGTCGGGCTGCCAGGAGCTGCCGTCGGCGCTGATGCTTCCCCGTACCTCCTGCCGCTCGGCGTCCTCGACGCGTTCCACCCTCACCCGCTCCAGCGTGCCGTCGGGGGCGCTGACGTCGATGCGGTCGTCGGGCCGGACGCCCCTGGCCCGGTCGGCGGGGCTGATCCGGATGGCCTCCTCGGCGGTGGGCGGCGCCCCGTCGAACCAGGTGGTGAGGGGGCCCGAGGAGCAGCCGGTCAGGGCGGCGAGGGCCGCCAGCACCACGGCGGCGGCGATCGGACGGCGGAGGGGACGTGAGTGCGAGCGCCACGGTGGGCATGACAGCAGGGAGGACCTCATGTGGAGAGCCTGGCGGCCGGGACGCCGCTGTGCCTCTCGACTCGCCGGTCCCGACGAGCCGCGGGAGGCTGACAGGTGTCGAGCGCACCGGAGTACAACCTGCAAGTGGTACGGGAGGGCAGGGCCCTCACGGGTCCTGCGACCGGGGCCGGGACCAGGGCCCTGGGCAACGGCCGGGCGTCGCAGCCCGCTCCGAGCCCCCGGCCACCCGTGTGGCCGGGGGCTCCCAATCCCCTGGGCGCCCGGTTCCGGGTCGGTCCGGACGGGGTGGCGGGCACCAATTTCGCGCTGTGGGCGGGGGGCGCGGAGGCCGTCGAGCTGTGCCTGTTCGACTTCGGCGAGGAGGGCGTCGAGGTCCGGTGCCCGCTGACCGAACTGACGCACGAGGTGTGGCACGGTTTCGTGCCGGGGGTACGGCCGGGGCAGCGGTACGGATTCCGGGTGCACGGGCGGTGGGACCCGTGGACGGGCGCCCGCTGGAACCCGGCGAAGCTGCTGCTCGATCCCTACGCGAGGGCGGTGGACGGTGACTTCGCGTCGCTGCCGCCCCAGGTGTACGGGCACGTGCGGGACTGGCCGCAGCAACAGGTGGCCGACACGGTCCGCGACGAGCGGGACTCGGCCCCGTACGTGCCCAAGGGCGTGGTCGTGCATGACGACGACGACTGGGTGGACGACCGGCGGCCGAAGACGCCCTGGGCGGACTCGGTGATCTACGAGCTGCACGTGCGGGGCTTCACGATGCGGCATCCGGACATCCCTCCGGAGCTGCGCGGCACGTACGCGGGCCTCGCCCACCCGGCGGCGATCGAGCACCTCGTACGGCTCGGGGTGACGGCGGTGGAGCTGCTGCCGGTGCACCAGTTCGCGCACGAGGACCATCTGCTGCGACGCGGGCTGAGGAATTACTGGGGCTACAACTCCATCGGCTACTTCGCCCCGCACGCGGGCTACGCGGCGTCGGGTACGGCCGGGCAGCAGGTCGGCGAGTTCAAACGGATGGTGCAGGCGCTGCACGCGGCCGGGATCGAGGTGATCCTCGACGTGGTCTACAACCACACCGCGGAGGCCGGTGAGCTGGGGCCGACGCTGTCGCTGCGGGGCGTCGACAACCGGGGCTACTACCGCGTGCAGGCCGACCCGCGGCGGTACGCGGACTACACGGGCTGCGGGAACACGCTGCACGTCGTGCAGCCGCAGGTGCTGAGGCTGATCACCGACTCGCTCAGGTACTGGGTGAACGAGATGGGCGTGGACGGCTTCCGCTTCGACCTGGCGGCGGCGCTGGCCCGGTCGATGCATGACGTGGACATGCTGTCGCCGTTCCTCGCGGTGATCGCGCAGGACCCGACGCTGCGCCGGGTGAAGCTGATCGCCGAACCGTGGGACGTGGGCAGCGGGGGCTACCAGGTCGGCGCGTTCCCCCCGCTGTGGACGGAGTGGAACGACCGCTACCGGGACGCGGTACGGGACTTCTGGCGGGGTGCGCTGCCGGACGTGCGGGACCTGGGGTACCGGCTGTCGGGGTCGAGCGACCTGTACGCGTGGGGCGGCCGGCGGCCGTACGCCTCGGTCAACTTCGTCACCGCGCACGACGGTTACACGCTGCGGGACCTCGTCACCTACGAGCAGAAGCACAACTCGGCCAACGGGGAGGGCAACCGGGACGGCACGAACGACAACCGGTCGTGGAACGGCGGGGTGGAGGGCGAGACGGACGACGCGGGCATCGCCGCCCTGCGCCGGCGGCAGCTGCGGAACATGGTGACGACCCTGCTGCTCTCCACCGGAGTGCCGATGCTGGTCGCGGGCGACGAGATGGGGCGCACGCAGCACGGCAACAACAACGCGTACTGCCAGGACAACGAGACGAGCTGGGTGGACTGGTCGCTGCTGGACGACCCGCAGTGGAAATCCCTGTTCCACCTGACGTCCCGGCTGCTGGCCCTGCGGCACGCCCACCCGGTGCTGCGGCGTCGGGCGTTCTTCTCCGGCCGTCCCCAAGGCGCGGACGGACTACGGGACTTGGCGTGGTTCACCGTGCGGGGCGAGGAGATGACGCCGGCCGACTGGTACGCACCGGCGGCGACGCTCGGCATGTACCTCTCCGGAACGGACATCCCGGGCCGGGACGAACAGGGCCGGCCGGTGACCGACGAGAGCTTCCTGGCGGTGCTGCACGCCGGGGAGGACGCGGTGGACTTCGTACTGCCGGGCCCGCCGTGGGCGGTCGCGTACGACGTGGTGGTGGACACGTCCCGTGAGGAACAGCAGGACGCGGAGGGGACACGGCACGAGGGCGGCGCGGTGCTGACGGTGCCGGGGCGGACGGTGTTGTTGCTGCGGGTGGAGAGGTGAAGGGAGCGGGTGAGGACGGCCCGCGTCCGCGCACGCCCGCTCCTTCGCTCAGCCGGCGCCGTGCCGCCGGGCGGCGAGGCGGACCTCCTGTTCGGCGCCGGCGCGCTGAAGGAGCAGCACGCCTGCCTCCTGGCCGTGGTGGTGGACGCGCAGCCGGGGGCCGTCGGTGGTGACGCGGAGTTCCGACCACGGGTGACGCCACAACAGGGCTGCGCGTTCCCACAGTTGCAGGCCGTGGGTGGTCAGGAGGAGTTCGTACTGCGGGCCCTCATGGGCGGCGGGCGGGGTGTGCAGGGTGTAGGGCGGCCGCACGGCGTACGTGCCGATCACGGTCTCGCCCGGCTCCAGAACGGCGTCGCGGACGCTCTGGCGACGGCCGATCCGGGCTCCCGTCCAGCCCGCCAGGCAGGCCGTCACCAGGGCGGCCGCTCCCACGGCCCACCACGGCAGGCCCGCCTTGCCCCCGAAGGCGACCACCGCGGGCGTCGCGACAAGGGCGGCGACGACGGCACCGGTCACGCTCGCCCTGGTCGGACGCCTGTCGGTGGAGGTCATCCGAGGATGCCGCGTTCGTAACCGGAGGCGACGGCTGCGGCGCGGTCGTTGACGCCGAGTTTGGCGTAGAGGTGGGTGAGGTGGGTCTTCACGGTGGCTTCGCTGACGAACAGGATGCGGGCGATCTCGCGGTTGGAGGTGCCCTTGGCGACCAGCGCGAGGACTTCGCGTTCGCGTGCGGAGAGCGGGGACGCCGAGGCGGCGGGCGCGGGGCGGGGATTGCGGACCTGGGTGACCAGACGGGCCGCGACGGCCGGGGAGAGGACCGTACGGCCGGCGGCGGCCGCTCGTACCGCCGAGAAGAGTTCGTCGCGGGGGGCGTCCTTGAGGAGGTAGCCGGTGGCGCCGGCCTCGATCGCGGGGAGGGTGTCGGTGTCCGTGTCGTACGTGGTGAGGACGAGGACCTGGCAGGACAGGCCGCGGCGGGAGAGTTCGGCGATGGCGGCCACTCCCCCGCCGCCCGGCATGCGCAGGTCCATGAGGATGACGTCGGGGGCCAGCGAGGCGGCCAGCTCGACCGCCTGGGGGCCGCTCTCGGCTTCGGCGAGTACCTCGAAGCCGGGGGCCGCCTCGAACATGCCGCGCAGGCCGTCCCGTACGACGGGGTGGTCGTCGACCAGGAGGAGGGTGATCGGGGCGGCGGCGTCGGCTCGGTTCTCAGGCATGGTGCACCAACGGTACGCGGGCGGAGATCGCCGTGCCGTAGCCGGGTTCGGACTCGATGCCGACGGTTCCGGCGAGACGTTCGGCGCGGGCGCGCATGCCGGAGAGGCCGAAGCCGATCGTGCGGTCGCAAGCGGGGTCGAAGCCGCGGCCGTCGTCGCGGACGTCGAGGGTGATCTCGTCGTCCATGTAGGAGAGGGTGACACCGACGCGGGTGGCGTGGGCGTGCTTCGCGGTGTTGGTGAGGGCTTCCTCGGCGATGCGCAGGAGGGTCGCCTGGATCTCGTCGTGGAGGGGCGAGACGGTGCCGGTGAGGGTGAACTCGGCGCGCGTGGTGGCCTGCCGCGACCAGTCGTCGACCGTCTTTCTGAGTGCCTCGGGCAGGTCGTCGTGCTCCAGCGCGGCGGGGCTGAGATTGCGCACCGAGCGGCGGGCCTCGCCGAGTCCCTTGCGGGCGAGGGCGGTCGCCCGGCCGATGTGGGTCTGCGCGGTCGTGCGGTTCTCGGTGTCGGAGGCGGCCTGGAGCTGGGTGACGACGCCGGTGAGGGCCTGGGCGATGGTGTCGTGGATCTCGGCGGCGAGGCGGCGGCGCTCGTCGGAGACGCCGGCCTCCCTCGCCTGGACGACGAGCTGTTCGTGGAGGGCGGCGTTCTCGGCGAGGGCCTGCTCCAGACGGGCGTTGGCGTCCTCCAGGGCCAGGATGGTGGCGGCCTTGGCCTCCCGGTCCTCCTCGGCCTTCTTGCCCATGTGCTCGAAGACCAGGGTGAGCGAGGCGTGCAGGACGAACAGGGCGGCGAAGAGGGGCAGGTAACCGGCGGACTGCCCGTACGCCATGGTCACGGCCGTGGCCAGGAGACTCATCCGGCCCCACCGGATGCCCAGTTGGTAGTGACCGGTGTCGAAGTATCCGAGCACCGCGTAGATGGAGTAGAAGGGGTTGAGGCAGGTGAGGACGAAGGCGAGCGGGGTGCGGACGAGGTAGTACGCACGCGCCTGGGAGGGCTTGCCGTCCGGCAGGGACGCTCCGGTGCGCCCGGCCCAGAGCTGCAGGACGACCGCCGCCGCGACCGCGGGGCCGGTGGCGTACAGCTCCGCCCGGGTCATCAGTTCGTCGACCGTGAACAGGGCGATGCCGGTGGCAAGGGCCAGGAGCGCGTACGGCCCCCACCGCAGGAACCGCTTCTGCAACTCGCCCTCGATGTTCATGTCCTGCGCCCCCGTGTCCACGCGCCTACTCCCAGCGGAACCAGCGTGACGCGGCCCCGGTGAGACCCGCCGCCCACAGGGCCATGATCCCCAGGTACGACCAGCTCGGCCAGGTGCCCAGCATGGCCTGGTCGAGCGCCTGTGACGCGGCGCCGAACGGGGTGAGGCCGACGACGGTGCGGAGCAGGTCCGGCATCGCCTGGACGGGCAGCCAGACGCCCGAGGTGAACATCATCAGGAGGAACGCGACGGAACCGATCGCGGTGGCTGCCTTGGTGGTGGCGGCGATGGCGGCCAGGGTCGCGCCGAGCGCGAGGGCGCAGCCGATCATGAGCAGCATCGTCAGGACGTAACCGGGCCGGGAGAACGGCAGCGCGACGCCGAACGCCAGGCGCCCCGTCGTGATCGCGATCAGCGCGGAAGCGATCATCGCCGCTCCGTGCAGGGCGATCTGCGCGCCGAGGATGGTGAGCGGACGCACCGGGGTGGTGGACATGCGGCGCAGGATGCCGCGTTCGCGGTAGCTGGTGAGGACGGGCGGCATCGCCTGGATGGACGCCATGATCATCCCGAGGAGCACGGCGACGGGCACGTACAGGTCGATGACCCGGCGTCCGCCGAGGGCGGGATCGCTCTCCCGGAAGGACGGGATGAGGCCGAGGATCACCAGGAGCGCCGTCGGGAAGCCGAGGATCCAGAAGAGCGAGCCCGGCTCGCGGAGGAAGAGACGGCCCTCGGCCTTGAGTACGGCGGCGAGCGCGGGCCCGCCGGGGAGGGGCCGAGGGGTGCGTGGGGCGCGCGGGGTGGGTGGGGTGCGAGGGGTGCGGGCGGGGGTGGCGGCGGTCATGGCTCAGGCGGCCCTTCGGGGGGTGGTGGTGGCGGACATGCTCGGGCGGACTCTCGGGGGGGGTGTGGTGGCCATGGCTCCGGTGGACGCGTCCGCCCGAGCCATGACCACCAGGCGGACTTCGCGGGGTGGGATGGTCGTCATGCTCAGGCGGACTTCGCGGGGGTGGGGTGGCGTCATGCTCGGGCGGGCTTCGCGGGGGTGGGGTGGTCGTATTGCTCGGGCGGACTCCCGGGAGCCGGCGGTGGTCGTGGCTCAGGCGGCCCGTTCAGGCGTGGTGGACTCGTGCTCTTCGGTGAGGTCGAGGAAGGCATCGTCCAACGTGGCGTCCAGAACGCGCAGTTGCCGGGCGGTCACGCGCTTCTGGGCGAGGAGCGTGATGACGGCGTTGACGGTGGCATCGGTGCCGGTGAGGGTCACCTGCTCGCCTTTGTGGTCGACGGTCGCGACCTCGGGGAGGGCCACCAGGTCCGCGTTGTCGAGCGGACGGGACGGGACGAAGGTGATGACAGTCGATCCGGCGGAGCGGCGGATCAGGCCCGCCGGTGAGTCCATGGCCGCGACCCGCCCCTTGTCGATGACGGCGATACGGTCGCAGAGGCGCTGGGCCTCCTCCATGAAGTGCGTGACCAGCAGGACGGTGACACCGGAGTCCCGGACGTCCTCGATGAGCTTCCAGGTGTCACGGCGGGCGCGCGGGTCCAGGCCGGTGGTGAGTTCGTCGAGGACGACGACCTCGGGGTTGCCGATGAGGGCGAGGGCGATGGACAGTCGCTGCTTCTGACCGCCGGAGAGCTTGCCGAACCGCGTGCTCAACTTGTCGACGAGACCGAGGCGTTCGGCGAGCGCGCGCCAGTCGGCGGGGTTCGGGTGGAGAGCCGCGTACAGCTCAAGGGCCTCGCGGACGAGGATCTTCGGCTGGAGTTCGCTCTCCTGGAGCTGGCTGCCCAGGAGGCGGGTGACCTCCTGGTGGTCGGTGACCGGGTCGAGCCCGGCGACGCGGACGGTGCCGGAGTCGGGGACGCGCAGGCCCTCCACGCACTCGACGGTGGTGGTCTTGCCCGCGCCGTTGGGGCCGAGGATGCCGAAGATCTCGCCCTCCTCCACGGTGAAGGAGACGCCGTCGACGGCGGGGCGGCCGGCGTAGGTCTTGCGGAGGTCGGTGACTTCGATGAGCGGCGTGGTCCGTTGCATGGTGAGAGCGTCGCGCGGGTCGGGGTGCGGCGGCATCGGCCATCGCGCTCGTCCTGGGCATCAACCGATCGGTTGAGGGGACGGCCGGTCGGGGGAGGGTACCCGTACGACACCCTGAGATCCGTACGGTGTGGGGCGTGCTCGTACGGGTCGGCGGCGGGGCCCTCTCGTAGGGCACGGGCCGGGCGGTGTGCCGCGCGGTGCGAGGCGTACGACGGCGTGGGATGCGTGCGGCGCCGAGGGACAGGTACAGCACCGTCCGATGCTTGAGGACACCTCGGGATGCGTACGGCGCTCTGCTTCCCGTAGGGGTTCGGCGGCCTACGCACGCCTCGTCGTGGGCCCTCGGCCGGGGCCGCGGCGGCCGTCAAGTGCCCGTCGGGGCGCACACGGAGCGGGGTCCTACGCCGAAATACTCACTGGGCGTGGCGGGCGGCGGGCTCTTAGGCTCACCCCCGATGACTGATACACATGCCTCCCCCGAGTCCGGCTCCCCGGGCGGCGATCCCGCTGCGAAGGCCGTACCGATCCCGCCGCCTCCCCCGGACTCGGCTCCCGCTCCGCCCGCGCGGTCCGCGGTGCGCAGCCTGCTGCGGTTGTGGCCGTACGTCCGCCCCGTCCGGGCTCGCTGGGGCAGTGCGGCGGTGGTCGCGATCGTGGCCTCCTCGTTGGGCCTGGTGTTTCCGCTGGTACTGAAGTGGATGGTGGACGGCCCGATCGCCGACCGCGATCCGGCCGGGGTGTGGCTCGGCGCGGCGGTCCTGCTCGGGCTGGGCATCGTCGAGGCGGTGCTCTTCGGTTTCCGGCGCTGGCTGGTCGCCCGGCCGCTGGCGGGTGTGGAGGCGGCGCTGCGGGCGGACCTGTACCGGCACGTGCAGCGGCTGCCGGTGGCGTTCCACGACAAGTGGGCGTCCGGGCAGTTGCTGTCGCGCGGCACGACGGACCTGATGCTGATCCGGATGTTCCTGGCGTTCCCGCTGACGTTCTTGATCGTCAACGGAACGACGATCCTGGTGGGCTTCGTGATCCTGCTGATGCAGGACTGGTCACTGGGACTGGTGCTGATGGTGCCGGTGATTCCGTTGATGGTGCTGTGCGCGGTGTTCGAGACGAAGTACGCGCTGGTGTCGCGCAAGGCGCAGGACCAGGTGGGCGACCTGACGACGGTCGTCGAGGAGAGCGTGCTCGGCATTCGGATCATCAAGGGTTTCGGCCGGCACCGGACGCAGGCGGCGGCGTTCCGCGAACTGTCGCACCGGCTGCGCGGCACCGAGTTGATCAAGGCGCGGCTGCTGGCCGGAATCCTCGGGCTGATCACGGTCATCCCGGAGCTGGCCATCGGGGCCGCGCTGGTGCTCGGCACGGTCCAGGTCGCGGACGGCGAACTGTCTGCGGGCACGCTGGTGGCATTCCTGTCGACGGCGCTGGCGCTGCACTGGCCGGTGGTCTCGATGGGCTTCCTGCTGGCGATGAGCCAGGAGGCGGCCACGGCGGCGGACCGGTACTTCGAGGTGATGGACGCGCCGGAGGAAGAGGGTGGGACGGGCGAAGGGGGCTCGGCGGGCGAAGAGGGCCCGACGGGGGCGAAGGACACGCGGCCCCGCAGCCCCGCAGCGCCACCCGTGCCGGACTCGGCTTCCGGGTCCGCCGAGTCGCCTGCTCACGCCGGGCGACCGGCCTCCGGCGGGTTGCGTTTCGAGGGCGTGGAGTTCCGGTATCCCGACGCGCCCGCCGATTCCGTACCCCTGCTGCGGTGCGTCGATCTGCACGTACGGCCCGGTGAGACCCTCGCACTGGTCGGCGCGACGGGCAGTGGCAAGACGACGCTGACCGCGCTCGTGCCCCGGTTGCACGAGGTGACCGGCGGGCGGATCACGCTCGACGGGCGGGACGTCACCGCCATGCCGCGCGCCGAGCTGCGCGAGCTGGTGTCGATGGCGTTCGAGGAGCCGACGCTCTTCTCGGCGACGGTCGGGGAGAACGTACTGATGGGAGCGGGTGCAGCGGCTTCAGAGGACGAGGAGTTGCGGCGCGCGCTGGGAATCGCGCAGGCCGACTTCGTGCACCGGCTGCCCGACGGGGTCGGCACCGAGGTCGGCGAGCAGGGGCTCAGCCTGTCGGGCGGTCAGCGCCAGCGGCTCGCGCTGGCACGGGCGGTGGTGGGCAGACCGCGCTTCCTGGTGCTGGACGATCCGCTGTCCGCGCTGGACGTGCACACGGAGGCGTTGGTGGAGGCGGCGCTGCGGCGGGTGCTCGCGGACACGACCGCGCTCGTCGTGGCGCACCGGCCGTCCACGGTGATGCTCGCCGACCGGGTGGCCCTGCTGTCCGGCGGTCGGATAGCCGCCGTCGGCACGCATCAGCAACTGCTGCGGGACAACGCCGAGTACGCGTGGCTGATGTCGGGCGCGGACGCCGGTCCGGCGGCTGCGCGTGCGGGCGAGGGCACGACGTCGGCCCACGGGAACGTACGAGAGGGAGTGGACGCGTGAAGGCCGTCGACCAACAGGACAAGCCGCCTGCCGCCCCGGCGGGGGACGCGACCGCAGCGAACGCCACGCCCGGGACGACCGCACCGAACGGTACGGGCACGAACACCGGGGCGTCCGTGACGTCCGTGGCGTCCGTGGCGTCCGGGACGAACGACGCGACCACCGGGACGTCCGGGACGCATGCGGCCACGCCTGCAACCGATTCGAACGGTACGGACGAAGCCGACGGGACGTCCGACACACCTGGGACTGTCGGGGCTTCCGGGGCTTCCGGGACACCGGCGGCGTCCGGCACTGCTTCCCCTACTTCCGGGACGACAGAACGGACAGGTGCGACCGCATCGGACGGTACGGGCGGAGCCATCAGGGTGTCCGGAAACACCACCACACCCGCAACCACCGAAAGGCCCGGGACGTCCGGTCCCGGCGCCACCGTCCGTACCGCCAAGGTCCGCGGCGCGTCCGGCACCTCTGATGCCCCGCTTGCCGCGTCCGGTCCCCCGGAGGGCCACGCTCCGGCCGTCGGGGACCCCTTCGACCGGGACGAGCTGCCCTCACCGCCCGGCGCGACCATGCGCCTGCTCGGGTCGCTGCTGCGGCCTCGGCGAACGTACGTCGTCGCGTCCGTGCTGCTCCTGCTGTTCCAGCAGGCCGCCGTGCAGGCCGGGCCACTGCTCGTGGCGTACGCCATCGACCGCGGTGTGCCCGCCTTCCGGCAGGAAAACTACGGGCCGCTGATCGCCGTCGCGGTCGGCTACCTGCTGTGCGCGGTGGCTTCCGGCGGCCTCCAGTACGCCTTCTTCCGCATGTCCGCGCGCGTCAGCCAGGACGTGCTGCTCGATCTGCGCGGGCGCATCTTCCGGCACGGGCAGGCGCTCAGTGTCGACTTCCACGAGCGGTACACCTCGGGGCGGCTCATCTCGCGGGCCACGACGGACGTGGAGTCGCTGCGCGAGCTGCTGTCCGAGGGGCTCCAGGAGCTGATCGCGGTCGTTCTCGCCTTCGTGTACATCTCGGCGATGCTGCTGTGGCTGGACCTGGGTCTCGGCGCGGTCGCCGTCGCGTCCTTCGTACCGCTGTACCTGCTGATCCGGCTGTACCAGCGGCGGGTCGGCGTGGTGTTCGCCCGCCGGTCGTCGGCGGTCGCCGCGGTGATCGTGAAGTTCACGGAGACACTCAACGGCATCCGCCCGGTGCGCGCCTTCCGCCGGGAACGCGCCAACGACGAGGTGTTCGCGCGCCTGAACCGTACGCACGAACTCTCCAACGGGGACTCGCTGTTGGAGATGGCGCGCTACGTCACGGGATCCCGGCTCGTCGCGAACACGGCGGTGGCGGCGATCGTGCTGTGGGGTGCCTACCGGGTCGCCTCGGGTTCGCTGGCGCTCGGCGTCCTCGCCGCGGCCGCGCTGTACCTGCGGCGGCTGTACGACCCGATCGACCGGCTGGGGATGTTCCTCAACTCCTTCCAGTCGGCGTCCGCGTCGCTGGAGAAGATCGCCGGCCTGCTGGCGCAGACGCCGGCCGTCCCGGAACCGTCCGAGCCGCGTGCGCTGCCCGTCCACGACTCCGAACACCCGGGGCGCGAGGTCCGGTTCGAGGGGGTGCGGTTCGCGTACCGCACCGGTGGCGAGGTGCTGCCGCGCTTCGACCTGACGCTGGCCGCCGGGGAGACGGTCGCGGTCGTCGGGTCGACGGGCGCGGGCAAGTCGACGCTGGCGAAGCTGCTGGCCCGGTTCTACGACCCGACCGAGGGACGGGTGCTCCTCGACGGAACCGATCTGCGGGACCTGGCGACACCTGAGCTGAGGCGGGGCGTCGTCATGGTCACGCAGGAGGCGTTCCTGTTCTCCGGGACCGTCGCGGAGAACATCGCGATCGGCCGTTCGGACGCCTCCCGCGAGGACATCGAGCAGGCCGCGAAGGCGATCGGCGCGCACGACTTCATCGTGGGGCTGCCGGAGGGCTACGACACGGACGTCCGCAAGCGGGGTGGCCGGATCTCGGCGGGGCAGCGGCAGTTGGTGGCGTTCGCACGGGCGCTGCTCGCGGACCCGGCGGTGCTCATCCTCGACGAGGCGACCAGTTCCCTGGACATCCCGGGCGAGCGCGCGGTTCAGCGGGCGATGCACACGGTGCTGCGCGGCCGCACCGCCGTCGTCATCGCGCACCGGCTGTCGACGGTGGAGGTCGCGGACCGGGTGCTGGTGATGGAGCACGGCCGGATCGTGGAGGACGGCTCGCCCGCCCAACTCATCGCTGGTGCGGGGCGGTTCGCGGATCTTCACCGGGCCTGGCGGGACAGTCTGGTCTGAGGTGTCCGCACGCGGTCCCGAACGGGACGGCCGCACCGCATACCCGTACCCCGGGGGATACCCCCCGCGCGTGATCTTGAAGCCGCCCGCGCCTGTGCGCGTGCCCAGGGGGGACGGCCGTACGCGGGTCCGCGCCAAGCAGGCTTCGGTGGCGGCCTGTTGGTCCGGGCGAGGGCTTGTCGGCCCGGAGGGAGCGGACGTGGATCACTAACGTGGGGCGCATGAAAGATTCGCACACGGATCCGGGGACCCCGGACTGCCGGAGCCCGCTGCGGTACCTGTGGTGGCTGGTCACCCGCCAGCGCCGTCGGATCACCGCAGGTGCCCTGTTGGGTTCCGCCTGGATGGTCTGTCTGACGCTGCCGCCGTACCTGTTGTCCCGTGCCATCGACGACGGGCTGGAACCGGGCCGGTGGCCCGTGCTCGTCGGCTGGGTCGCGGCGCTGTTCGGCGTGGGCGTGCTGAACGCGTGGCTGGCCATCATGCGGCACCGCACGATGACCCGCGTGCGGCTGGACGCCGTCTTCCGTTCCGTGCAGGTGGTGATCAGGCAGGCGACCCGGCTCGGCGGGTCGCTGCCGGGTCGTGTCACGGCGGGGGAGGTCGTCACGATCGGCTTCGGCGACGTCGCCGGGATCGCCAACACGCTGACGATCACGGGCCCCGGTGTCGGCGCCGTGCTCGCCTACGTCGTGGTGGCCGTGCTGCTGCTGACCGTCTCGCCGCTGCTCGCGGTCGTGGTGCTGCTCGGCGTGCCGCTGCTCGCGGTGCTGGTCGGTCCGCTGCTGGGTCGCCTCCAGGGGGCCGAGGCGACCTACCGCGAGCAACAGGGCGCGCTGGCCTCCCGTTTCGAGGACATCGTCGGCGGACTGCGCGTCCTCAACGGCATCGGCGGCAAGGACGTGTACGCCGAACGGTACCGGAGCGGCTCGCGCACGTTGCGGGACGAGGGGTACCGCGTCGGGTCGGTGACCAGCTGGGTGCAGGCCCTGGGGGTCGGGCTTCCCACGCTGTTCCTCGGGGTCGTGACGTGGCTGGCGGCGCGGATGGCCGCGCAGGGGGACATCACCGTCGGCGAGTTGGTCGCGGTGTACGGGTACGCGGCGGTGCTCGTCGTGCCGGTCTCGTTCTTCGTCGAGGGCGGCCACGACCTCAGCCGTGGGCTGGTCGCCGCGCGCAGGGTCATACGCTTCCTGTCCCTGGAGCCCGCTTCGGCGGGCAGCGGGGCCGCGTGCGACGCGCCCGCGTCGCCGTCCACGCTCCGCGACCCGCGGTCCGGCGTCGAGGTGGCGCCCGGACGGCTGACCGCGCTGGCGAGCGCGCGGCCGTCGGATTCCGCGGCGGTGATCGACCGCCTCGGCCGGTTCGCCGGGTCGGCCGCGACCTGGGGTGCGATACGCCTCGACGACATCGACCTGACGCAGGTGCGCCGGCGGATCCTGGTCGCGGACAACGAGGCCGACCTGTTCGCCGGTCCGCTGCGCGAGGTGATCGGCGGAGGGGACCGGGACGAGGAGACCATCGCCCGTGCCGTCGGCGCGGCCATGGCGCAGGACGTCGTGCGGGGTCTGCCGGACGGGCTGGACTCCGCCGTCGACGCGCAGGCCCGCAATCTCTCCGGCGGCCAGCGACAGCGCGTCCGGCTGGCCCGTGCCCTGCTGGCGGATCCCGAGGTACTGCTGGCGGTCGAGCCCACGTCGGCGGTCGACGCGCATACGGAGGCGGCCGTCGCGGCCCGGCTGCGCACCGCACGGACCGGCCGGACCACGCTCGTCACCAGCACCTCGCCGCTGCTGCTGGCTCGGGCGGACGTCGTGCACCACCTGGTCGGCGGGACGGTCGCCGCCAGCGGCAGCCACCGCGAACTCCTGGAACGCCGGCCCGACTACCGCCGTCTGGTCTCCCGCGGCGCGGAGGACGAGGACGAGGAACGCGCGGGTGGGGGTCACGCCCGTACGGCCGACCGTACGGAGAGCCCGGCCCGCGCCGACGGGGACCACGACGGCACCACCGACCACGTCGATGACCTCGCGCGCACGGGCGAGGCCGGCACCCCTGCCGGCCGTACCGGCGAAGACCCCCTCCCGCCGCTCCGGAAGGCCGTGCGATGACCGTCGACTCCCCGCCGGACGACCGGGCCCTGCCCGTCGCCGGGCCCGCGCGCGTACGCCGGGCCGCGCTCCGGTTGATCCGGCTGGACGGCCGCGCCTTCGCCGTCGTCCTCGCCCTCAACGCACTGGCCGCCGGAGCCGGGCTCGTCGGCCCCTGGCTGCTCGGCCGCATCATCGACGAGGTCAGGGCCGGAGCCGCGGTGTCCGCGGTCGACCGCCTCGCCCTCGCCATCCTCGTCTTCGCCCTGGCGCAACTCCTCCTGGCCCGTTACGCGGCACACCTGGGGCACCGCTTCGGCGAGCGGACGCTGGCACGCGTCCGCGAGCAGTTCGCCGACCGGGCGCTCGCGCTGCCGGCCTCGGTGGTGGAGCGGGCGGGGACGGGCGACCTGACGACCCGCGGCACCACCGATGTCGCCGCGGTCGGCGCCACCCTCCGGGACGCGGGACCGCAGGTCCTCATCGCCGGGGTCCAGGCGTTGTTCATCCTCACAGCGGTCTTCGTGCTCGATCCGTTGCTCGGCGCGTGCGGTGTGCTGGGCCTGCTCGGCATCTGGTTCGCCGCCCGCTGGTACCTGCGCCGGGCGCTCACCGCCTACCTCGCCGAGGGGGCCGCCAACTCGGCGCTCGCGGAGCAGCTCGCGACCACCGCGGCCGGGGCCCGCACCATCGAGGCGCTCGGGCTGCAGCAGCGCCGCATCGCCGCCTGCGAGCGCGAGATCGACAGGTGCAGGACGACGAGGGCGCGCACCCTGTTCCTACGCAGTGTGCTCTTCCCCGCGGTGGACATCTCGTACGTCGTCCCCGTGGTGGGCGTGCTGCTGGTCGGCGGGGCGCTGCACGCGCAGGGCGCCGTGAGTCTGGGCGCGGTGGTCGCTTCGGCGCTGTACCTGCGGCAGCTCTCGCAGCCCCTGGACGTCATCCTCCAGCAGATGGAGCAACTCCAGAGCAGCAGCGCCTCCTTCGCCAGGGTCGAAGGGCTCGGCACGGCGGTGCAGGCGGCACCGGCCGCCGCGCCCGCTCCTGCCGACGACCGGATCGAGGTGGTCGGGGTCCACTACGCCTACGAGGGCGGGGACGACGTCCTGCACGGCGTGGACCTCACGGTCCGGCCGGGCGAGCGGCTGGTGGTCGTCGGTCCGTCCGGCGCGGGCAAGACCACCCTGAGCAGGCTGCTGGCGGGCATGGACCGACCGCACACCGGTTCGGTGACGGTGGGACGGGTGCCGGTCGCCGACCTGGATCCCGGCCAACTGCGCCGACACGTCGTCCTCGTCACCCAGGAGCACCACGTGTTTCTGGGAACGGTCCGGGACAACCTGCGGATCGCCTCCGCCGGCGCCTCGGACGCCGCACTGCGCGAGGCGCTCGCCGCCGTCGGCGCGGACTGGGCCGACGAACTGCCGGACGGACTGGACACCGACCTGGGCCACCCGGAACACCGGCCGGACGGCGCCCGCGCGCAGCAACTCGCCCTGGCACGCGTGGTCCTGGCGGATCCGCACACGCTGATACTCGACGAGGCCACCGCACTCCTGGACCCGAGGACCGCCCGGCACACGGAAAGGGCGCTGGCCGCCGTGCTCGAAGGCCGGACCGTCATCGCCATCGCGCACCGGCTCCAGACGGCCCACGACGCCGACCGGGTGGCCGTGATGGAGGAGGGCAGGCTCACCGAACTCGGCACCCACGACGACCTCGTGGCGGCCGACGGCGCGTACGCGGCGCTCTGGCGCTCATGGCACGGCGAGCGGCCTCCCGCTTCCTGAACGCCTCACGCACTGCGCGGGGACTTCGCCGCCTCGGCCGCCTCCGCCTTGGCACCCCGCACCGCGGCGTCGGCCTGCTTGACGGCTTCGTCGGCGACCGCGGCGGCGTCGAGCGAACCCGACGGGCCGGCCGCGCCCGTCGGGCCGGGCGACCGCGCCTCAAGCTCCGGGGTGCGGCCCTCGTCGGGCGTGCCGTCCCCGGTGGCCGTCGGCTCGGGCCGTACGGAGGGGGCCGGCGGCGCGGGGGCGCTCGCCGTCTGGTCGCCGAACGCCCCGGTGACGGTGCGGATCGCCTCGGTGAGCTCGCCGGGGATCACCCAGAACGTGTTGTTGTCGCTGCTCGCCAGGTGCGGGAGCGTCTCCAGGTACTTGTAGGCCAGGACCTTCGGGTCGGCGTTGTTGCGGTGGACCGACTGGAAGACCAGTTCCACCGCCTTCGCCTCGCCGTCCGCGCGCAGGACCATGGCCTGCTGCGTGCCCTGTGCCTCCAGGATGTCCTTCTGCTTGGTGCCCTCCGCGGTGAGGATCTTGGCCTGCCGTTCGCCCTCCGCGTGCAGGATGGCCGCCCGCTTGTCACGCTCCGCCCGCATCTGCTTCTCCATCGCCTCCTTGATGCTCTGCGGCGGGTCGATGGCCTTGATCTCGACGCGGTTGACGCGGATGCCCCACTTGCCGGTGGCATCGTCGAGAACTGCTCGGAGCCGGGCGTTGATCTCCTCGCGCGAGGTGAGGGTGCCTTCGAGGTCCAGGCTGCCGATGACGTTGCGCAGGGTGGTCACGGTGAGCTGGTCGATGGCCTGGAGGTAGTCGGCGACCTCGTAGGCCGCCGCGCGCGGATCGGTGATCTGGTAGTAGAGGACGGTGTCGATGTTCACGACGAGGTTGTCCTCGGTGATCACCGGCTTGGGGGCGGAGGAGTAGACCTGCTCCCGCACGTCGAGCTTGGTGTTGACGCGGTCCGCCACCGGCAGGACCAGGTTGAGGCCGGGCTGGAGGGTCCGGTGGTACCGACCGAACCGCTCCATGTTGTAGCGGCGCGCCTGCGGCACGATCCGCACGGACGAGGCCACCAGGAGAACGACGACGAGGGCCGCCACGATGAGGGGAATGACCACGGGATCCACTGCGTCCTCCGTTGCTACGGGCTTGCTGAGGGTCTACGACGGGTCTGCGGGTCTGCGAAAGCGACGAGGCGGGAGGGAGGCGTACGGCGGGAGGGAGGCGTACGACGCGAGGACCGCGGTGTGCGGCGGCTCCACGGCGCACGGTCCGTGCGCCGCTGCCCCGGGTCAGGGCAGCAGTTCGCGTGGATAGACGATGGCGGTCGCACCTTCTATCTCCATCACGTCCACGAACGAGCCGACCGGGATCACCAGGCTTTCGTCGAGAGCACGGGCGGACCAGTCCTCGCCGGACAGCTTGATCAGGCCACGCGATCCGGTCACCTCCTGCACGACCTCGGCCCGCCTGCCGATCAGCGCGTCGCTGCCGTCCCGGGCGAGGGGCTGCCTCGCCACGTACCGCATCGCCACCGGGCGCATGACGACGAGTCCCACGCCCGCCGCCACGAGGAAGGCCACGATCTGGCCGAGCAGGCCGATGCCGATACCGGCGACCACGGCCGCCACCAGCGCCGCCCCCGCGAGCAGCCCGAAGACCAGCGTCAGTGTGAAGAACTCGACGGCACCCAGTGCCGAGGCCGCGAGCAGCCAGAGGTACCACGGCATCGAATCGCCCTTCCCTAGGGGTCTTCTCCTCCAATCTACTCCCGACCCGCCCGACGCGGCAGGTCGCGTGCCCCGCGTACTGCTCCGCCCCGCCGCCCATGGAGACGGGACGGCATCCGGGAGGGGCTGGACCGGAGGCAGCGGGTCGATTGCCGCTGCCGACGAGACACGTGCCGCGGCGACCCGCCTCCGCGACCGGAACCGGAACGGAGCAAAACCGGAAGGGACCGGACCGGACCGAAAGAATCCAGCCACTCGGCCGTCCGTCGGCCACCCCGCACAGCAAACGCCTTCCCGGCCCCCGCGCTCCCACCTCCCGATCACCCCTTTGCGAAGGCGCGCCGCAATCCACGTCTCCGGGCACGGCGATCACCCCTCCGCCCCCGGTCGGCCCCCTTTGTCTTACGCACGGGCAAACGGTCCGCATACCGAACACGACCATCCGGTGAAGGAGACGAAACCGGCCAACTTATTGACGCGGTCCTGACAGCACCCGCCGCCACCTGCCACTCTTCCGACCATTCCGCGGACGTGTCTCTCCGCGGGACACCGCGGCACCGAGATGCCGCGGCCCCCTGCACCACGCGTACCAACTGCTCTGCCTGCTCTGCAAGTTCAGCCCTGCCGACCTCACCCAGCCGGCCGGTACCCCCCTCGCAGAAGGAGTCCGCGTGAGATCCACGCTTCACAAGCGCGCCACCGCGACCGGCGCCCTTGTCGCCGCCGCAGCGATGCTCGCCGTAGGCGTCCAGACGGGATCGGCCACCGCCGACACCGGCCGGGCCGCCGCCACTCAGGGCGCAGCCGCGGCGGGCAACCCCGGGGCCGTGCCCGCCAAGCTCTCCCCCGCGCAGCGCGCGGCCCTGCTCGCCAAGGCGAACGAGACCAAGGCGGCCACCGCCAAGGAACTCGGCCTCGGCGCGAAGGAAGCGCTCGTCGTCCGCGACGTCACCCAGGACGTGGACGGCACCACGCACACCCGCTACGAGCGCACCTACGACGGACTCCCCGTCCTCGGTGGCGACCTGATCGTGGAGAAGAGCAAGGCCGACAGGACCCAGGGCGTCTCGCGGTCGACGACCGCGAAGCTCCAGGGCATAGCCGCCGCGCCGAAGGTGGCCGCCGTCGCCGCCGAGAAGCAGGCTCTCGGCCGGGCGAAGGCGGAGGGCTCCAAGGCGACCAAGCCGTCGCTGGCCCCGCGCCAGGTGGTGTGGATGGGCTCGGGCGCGCCGGTCCTCGCCTACGAGACGGTCGTCGGCGGACTGCAGCACGACGGCACCCCCAACGAGCTGCACGTCGTCACCGACGCCGCCACGGGCGAGAAGCTGCACGAGTGGCAGGCCGTCCACAACGGTGTCGGCAACACCCAGTACAGCGGTCAGGTCACGCTCGGCTCGACGCTGTCGGGCTCGACGTACACCCTCACCGACGCGGGCCGCGGCAACCACAGGACGTACGACCTGAAGGGCGGTACGTCGGGCACCGGCACGCTGTTCTCCGGCGCGGACGACACCTGGGGCGACGGCACCCCGTCGAACCGGGAGACCGCGGGCGCGGACGCGGCGTACGGCGCGGGTCTGACGTGGGACTACCTGAAGAACGTGCACGGCCGAAGCGGCATCCGCGGTGACGGAGTCGGCGCGTACTCCCGCGTCCACTACGGCAACGCGTACGTCAACGCCTTCTGGCAGGACTCCTGCTTCTGCATGACGTACGGCGACGGCGCGGGCAACCAGAAGCCGCTCACCTCGATCGACGTCGCCGCGCACGAGATGACGCACGGTCTGACCTCGGTGACCGCCAAGCTGGTCTACAGCGGCGAGTCCGGCGGCCTGAACGAGGCGACCTCCGACATCTTCGCGGCGGCCGTCGAGTTCAACGCCAACAACTCCAAGGACCTCGGCGACTACCTGGTCGGCGAGAAGATCGACATCCGGGGCAACGGCACTCCGCTGCGCTACATGGACAAGCCGAGCAAGGACGGCTCGTCGAAGGACTACTGGTACGCGGGCATCGGCAACGTCGACGTCCACTACTCGTCGGGGCCGGCGAACCACTGGTTCTACCTGGCGTCCGAGGGCAGCGGCGCCAAGACCATCAACGGCGTCTCGTACGACTCCCCGACCTCGGACGGCCAGCCGGTCGTCGGCATCGGTCGCGAGAAGGCCGCGAAGATCTGGTTCAGGGCGCTGACCACCAAGTTCACCGCCAACACCAACTACGCCAACGCCCGCGTCGGCACGGTGGCCGCGGCGACCGAGCTCTACGGCGCGGGCAGCGCCGAGGTCAAGGGCGTCGAGCACGCCTGGGCGGGTGTGAACGTCGGCTCCCGTCCCGGCGGCGGCGACCCGGACCCGGGCGGCAACGTCTTCGAGAACCAGACCGACGTGGCGATCCCGGACGCCGGTGCGGCCGTGACGTCCTCGATCGCGGTCAACAGGGCGGGCAACGCCCCGGCCGCCCTCAAGGTGGACGTGGACATCGTCCACACCTGGCGCGGTGACCTGGTCGTCGACCTGATCGCTCCGGACGGCACCGCGTACCGCCTGAAGAACTCCAGCTCGGGCGACTCCGCGGACAACGTGAAGGCGCAGTACACCGTCAACGCCTCCGCGAAGCCCGCGGCCGGCACCTGGAAGCTGAAGGTGCAGGACGTGGCACGGCAGGACACCGGTTACATCAACGGGTGGAAGCTGACCTTCTGATCCTGCCGGTCGCTTCTCGCAGGACGCACGACGCACGACCGACAGTGGTGCCCGGGGCCGACGGCGGTCCCGGGCACCACTGGTGGCACCGGCTCAGCGCATCAGCACGCCCGCGCCCTCGCCCGTCGCCTCGGTGGGCAGCACGACCAGCCCGGTCTCGGCGCCGCTCGCCAGCAGCCGGTGCGCGGGCAGCACCCGCACCGTGTACCCGTACGGGCCGGTCCGGTCGAGGGCGAGCGGACCCTCGTACGTCCAGCGGCCCTCCAGGTCGGGACCGGCGGCGGGCTTCAGCGGGAAGCCCTGGGCGCCGGTGATCCGGTCCTCGGAGTCCACCCGGCCCGCGACGGCCTGCACCTCCACGTCGTCCGGCGCCAGGTCCCCGAGCCCGACCCGTACCCGCAGCGACAGCGTGGAGCCCAGCTCCGCCGTCCCGTTGACGGCGGTGGCGGCGACGGCCTCCACGTGGTCGACGGCGACCCCGGCCCAGGCGGCCCGCACCCGTGCCTTCCACCGGGCCAGGTCCCGGGCCGCGTCCGGGTTCAGCGCCCGGTGGGCGCGGGCGGCCGGCGCGTACAGGCGTTCCACGTACTCGCGCACCATCCGCCCCGCGAGCAGCTTGGGCCCCAGGGTGGTGAGGGTCTGGCGGACCATTTCGATCCAGCGGTCGGGAAGCTGTTCGCGGCCCTTCTCGTAGAAGCGGGGGACGACGCGCTGTTCGATCAGGTCGTACAGGGCGTTGGCCTCCAGGTCGTCGCGGCGGTCCTCGTCCGTCGCGAGGCCGTCGGCGGTCGGGATGGCCCAGCCGAAGTCGGGCTCGAACCACTCGTCCCACCAGCCGTCCAGCACCGACAGGTTGAGGCAGCCGTTGAGCGCGGCCTTCATCCCGCTGGTGCCGCACGCCTCCAGCGGGCGCAGCGGGTTGTTCAGCCACACGTCGCAGCCGGGGTAGAGCTTCTGCGCCATCCGCATCCCGTAGTCGGGGAGGAAGACGATGCGGTGGCGGACGCGCGGGTCGTCGGCGAACCGCACCAGCTCCTGCACGAGCCGTTTGCCGCCGTCGTCCGCCGGATGCGCCTTGCCCGCCACCACGATCTGGATGGGCCGCTCCGGGTGCAGCAACAGTTCCATCAGCCGGTCGCGGTCGCGCAGCATGAGGGTGAGCCGCTTGTACGAGGGGACGCGGCGCGCGAAGCCGATGGTGAGGACGTCGGGGTCCAACACCCCGTCGATCCAGCCGAGTTCGGCGTCGACCGCGCCCCGCTGGAGCCAGGAGGCGCGCAGCCTGCTCCGCACCTCGTCGACCAGGTTCGCGCGCAGCGCCCGGCGCAGCTCCCACACCTCGGCGTCGGGGATGTCGGCGACGGCGTCCCAGCGGGAGGAACCGCCGACGGACAGCGCGTCCTCGGTGCGGCGCGCCCCGATCTGCCGGGCCCCGAGCCGGACGACCTCGGGAGCCACCCAGGTCGGGGCGTGCACCCCGTTGGTCACGGAGGTGATCGGCACCTCGTCGGGGTCGAAGCCGGGCCACAGACCCGAGAACATCTCGCGGCTGACCGAACCGTGCAGCGTGGAGACCCCGTTGGCCCGCTGGGCCAGCCGCATGCCCATCACTGCCATGTTGAAGAGGTTCGGCTCGCCGCCGGGGTACGTCTCCATCCCGAGCTGGAGGACGCGCGCCACGTCGACCCCCGCCAACTCCCCATCGTCGCCGAAGTGGTGGGCGACGAGCTCGCGGTCGAAGCGGTCGATGCCGGCCGGGACGGGGGTGTGGGTGGTGAAGACGGTGCTGGCCCGCACGGACTCCAGCGCGGCGTCGAAGTCGAGCCCCTGTTCGCCGAGTTCGCGGATGCGCTCCAGGCCGAGGAAGCCGGCGTGGCCCTCGTTGGTGTGGAACACCTCGGGCTCGGGGTGCCCGGTGCGGCGGCAGTACGCCCGTACCGCACGCACCCCGCCGATGCCCAGCAGCATCTCCTGCAGGAGCCGGTGTTCGCTGCCGCCCCCGTACAGCCGGTCGGTGACGTCCCGCTCCCCCGGTCCGTTCTCCTCGACGTCGGAGTCCAGCATGAGCAGCGGGACCCGGCCCACCCGGGCGATCCAGACGTGCGCGTGCAGCGCGCGTCCGCCGGGCAGCGCGAGGGAGATCCGGCAGGGCGTCCCGTCGTCCTCGCGCAGCAGGCTCACCGGCAGCTCGTTGGGGTCGAGCACCGGGTAGTGCTCCTGTTGCCAGCCGTCCCGGGACAGGGACTGCCGGAAGTACCCGTGCCGGTAGAGCAGGCCGACCCCGATGAGCGGCACCCCGAGGTCACTGGCCGCCTTGAGGTGGTCCCCGGCGAGGATGCCGAGACCTCCCGAGTACTGCGGCAGGGCCGCCGTCACGCCGAACTCGGGCGAGAAGTAGGCCAGGGCGCGCGGGAGTTCACCGCCTTCGTGTTCCTGGCTCTGGTACCAGCGCCTGCCGTGCAGATAGTCGGCGAGGCCGTCGGCGGCGGTCTCCAGCTGCCGCAGGAACCGCGGGTCCTCGGCCAGCTCGGCCAGCCGGGCGGCGGAGACGCTCCCCAGCAGCCGTACCGGGTCCTCGCCGGAGGCCTGCCATCCCGCGGGGTCGATGGACTGGAACAGCTCCCGGGTCTCGGAGTGCCAGGACCAGCGCAGGTTACGGGCGAGGTCGCTGAGCGGGCGGAGCGGATCGGGGAGGACGGGACGGACGGTGAACCGACGAATTGCCTTCACGTGACGTGACCACCTTCGCAGGAGCAGCAGGGTCAGTGGGTTCCGGGCAGCACGGGGGCACGGACGCGCGGTGACGGCGCGGCCGTGGTTTCCCCCTCCGAAGGTAATGCCGTTCTCCGTCCACGATCCACGGCGCACGACCGGCGGGCGGGGGCGACGGGCTCTCCGCCCGGTGCCGGTCGCACCCCTTCCCGAACGCGGCGACCGGTTCCGCCGCTGCGGCACCCGGCCCGCGCGGGCCGCATTTCCCGGGGGCGGGGGCGGTCGGGGGGCGCATCGGGGGCGGCGGTGCGGCCCGCGGGAACCCGCTGCCCGGAAGGGGTCCGATCGGTTCGACCGGGGCACGTGCCGTTCGGCGCGTCGTCCATTCGGCCCCGGGGTCCCGGCGCGGCCGTCCGGGTGCCGCCGACGGTGCGGCGTCCCCCGGCCGACCACGGATGGACCGCGCCCGCCGAGGTGAGCGGTGTGTCCACCGGCCGGGTGACCGGGAGGGGGCGAAGGGCTCCGGCGGCGCCTGCCCGGCCTCGCCTTCGAGCCAACAAATGACTGACCGGAAAAGGCAGTTGAGTGAACGAGTCCCGTCGCTTCCGGCGAGGTCCGGCCGTTTTCGGTGCGCCGTCCGGGGCACGCGCCGTTACGCGCCAGTAGTTGACAGGGCACCGGATTGATCCCCCGATGTGTAGGGGAAGTCTCCCCCCGGTACTCATCAGAAGAACGTCTGAACGGGTGCCCCGCTCCGCCCCCGCCCCACCCCCGTCAGCCCAGTGATCACGGACAGGTGAGCCCATGATCGGTCGTATCCCCGTCCTGGACGTCCTTCCCGCCGTGGACGGCGGCAGAAGGCCGGCCAAGGCGGTGGCAGGAGAAACGTTCCAGGTCTCCGCCACCGTCTTCCGTGAAGGCCACGACGCCGTGGCCGCCAACGTGGTGCTGCTCGATCCCCGGGGCCGGCCCGGCCCCTGGACCCCGATGCGGGAGCTGGCCCCGGGCACCGACCGGTGGGGCGCGGACGTGACCCCGGACGCCGAGGGCCTGTGGTCGTACGTCGTGGAGGCGTGGGGGGACCCCGTCTCGACGTGGCGACATCACGCCCGGATCAAGATCCCGGCCGGGCAGGACACCGAGACGGTCCTCGCCGAGGGCGCAGAGCTGTACGAGCGGGCCGCGCTCGGCGTGCCGAAGCGGGACGGCCGCGAGGCGGTGCTGGCCGCCGTGGACGCCCTGCGCGACACCGACCGTCCGGTCGCCGCCCGGCTCGCCGCCGCCCTCACCCCCGAGGTGGACGCCGCGCTGAGCCGCCACCCGCTGCGCGAGCCCCTGTCCGCCTCCGCGCCGCTGCCGCTGCTCGTCGAGCGCAGGCGGGCGCTCTTCGGTTCCTGGTACGAGCTGTTCCCGCGCTCCGAGGGCGCGCACGTGCCCGAGGCGGGCGTCGCCGGCCGCGGGAGGGCCGCGCGGGCCGCCCCGGGGCCCGTCGTCAGCGGGACCTTCCGCACCGCCGCCGAGAGGCTTCCCGCGGTCGCCGCCATGGGCTTCGACGTGGTGTACCTGCCGCCGGTCCACCCGATCGGCAGGACCTTCCGCAAGGGCCCGAACAACACCCTCTCGGCGAGCCCTTCGGACCCCGGGGTGCCCTGGGCGATCGGTTCCGAGGACGGCGGGCACGACGCCGTCCACCCCGCCCTCGGCACCTTCGAGGACTTCGACCACTTCGTGTCCGTCGCCCGCGGCCTGGGCATGGAGGTCGCCCTGGACTTCGCCCTCCAGTGCTCCCCCGACCACCCGTGGGTCACCGAGCATCCGGAGTGGTTCCACCACCGGCCCGACGGCACCATCGCCTACGCCGAGAACCCGCCGAAGAAGTACCAGGACATCTACCCGATCGCCTTCGACCACGACATGGACGGGCTGGTCGCCGAGACGCTGCGGATCCTGCGGCTGTGGATGGGCCACGGCGTGCGGATCTTCCGTGTCGACAATCCGCACACCAAGCCGGTCGTCTTCTGGGAACGGGTGATCGGCGAGATCAACCGCACCGACCCCGACGTGATCTTCCTGGCCGAGGCGTTCACCCGGCCCGCGATGATGCGCACCCTCGCCGCCGTCGGCTTCCAGCAGTCGTACACCTACTTCACCTGGCGCAACACCAAGCAGGAACTGACCGAGTACATGCTGGAGTTGGCGCACGAGACGGCCGCGTACATGCGCCCCAACTTCTTCGTGAACACCCCCGACATCCTGCACGCCTACCTCCAGCGCGGCGGCCGTCCGGCGTTCGAGGTGCGGGCGGTGCTGGCCGCGACCATGTCGCCCTCCTGGGGCGTGTACGCGGGTTACGAACTGTGCGAGAACGTTCCGGCCAAGGAGGGCAGCGAGGAGTACCTCGACTCCGAGAAGTACCAGCTCAGGCCCCGGGACTGGGAGACCGCCGAGCGCCAGGGCCGCACGATCACGCCGCTGATCACCAAGCTGAACCGGCTGCGGCGCAGGAACCCCGCCCTCCAGCAGTTGCGGAACGTCCACTTCCACCACACGGACAACGAGCACGTCCTCGCCTATTCGAAGAGCGGCACCAGAGGCGACGGGGAATCGAACACCGTTTTGGTGGTCGTGAACCTCGACCCTCACCACACCCAGGAGGCCACGGTCTCGTTGGACATGCCGGCGCTCGGCCACGACTGGCACGAGACCGTCCCGGTGCGCGACGAGCTCACCGGCGAGACCTACCACTGGGGCAGGGCCACGTACGTGCGCCTGGAGCCGGGCAGGACGCCCGGGCACCTCGTCACCCTGCGACCGTCCCCGCTGACCGGAGGGTCACCCACATGATCGTCAACGAGCCCGTCCACGACACGTTCGAGGACACCCCCGCCAAGGACCGCGACCCCGAGTGGTTCAAGCGCGCGGTCTTCTACGAAGTCCTCGTCCGGTCCTTCCAGGACAGCAACGGAGACGGAGTCGGCGACCTCAAGGGCATCACCGCCAAACTGGACTACCTCCAGTGGCTGGGCGTCGACTGCCTCTGGCTGCCGCCGTTCTTCATGTCGCCGCTGCGCGACGGCGGCTACGACGTCTCCAACTACACTGCGGTGCTGCCGGAGTTCGGCGACCTCGCCGACTTCGTGGAGTTCGTCGACGCCACGCACCAGCGCGGCATGCGCGTGATCATCGACTTCGTCATGAACCACACGAGCGACCAGCACGAGTGGTTCCAGCAGTCCAGGAGCGACCCGGAGGGGCCGTACGGCGACTACTACGTCTGGGCGGACGACGACAAGCAGTACCAGGACGCCCGGATCATCTTCGTCGACACCGAGACGTCCAACTGGACCTTCGACCCGGTCCGCAAGCAGTACTACTGGCACCGCTTCTTCTCCCACCAGCCGGACCTCAACTACGAGAACCCCCGGGTGCAGGAGGAGATCATCTCCGCGCTGCGGTTCTGGCTGGACCTCGGCATCGACGGCTTCCGGCTCGACGCGGTGCCCTACCTCTACCAGGAGGAGGGCACCAACTGCGAGAACCTGCCCCGCACCCACGACTTCCTCAAGCGGGTACGGGCGGAGATCGACGCCTCGTACCCGGACACCGTGCTGCTGGCCGAGGCGAACCAGTGGCCGGAGGACGTCGTCGACTACTTCGGCGACTTCTCCAAGGGCGGCGACGAGTGCCACATGGCGTTCCACTTCCCCGTGATGCCGCGGATCTTCATGGCGGTGCGGCGCGAGTCGCGGTACCCGGTCTCGGAGATCCTCGCCAAGACCCCGGCGATCCCGCACAACGCCCAGTGGGGCATCTTCCTGCGCAACCACGACGAGCTGACCCTGGAGATGGTCACCGACGAGGAGCGCGACTACATGTACGCGGAGTACGCGAAGGACCCGCGGATGCGCGCCAACATCGGCATCCGCCGTCGCCTCGCGCCGCTGCTGGAGAACGACCGCAACCAGATCGAGCTGTTCACCGCGCTGCTGCTGTCGCTCCCGGGTTCCCCGATCCTCTACTACGGCGACGAGATCGGCATGGGCGACAACATCTGGCTCGGCGACCGTGACGCGGTGCGCACGCCGATGCAGTGGACGCCGGACCGCAACGCCGGGTTCTCCTCCTGCGACCCGGGCCGGCTGTCCCTGCCGACGATCATGGACCCGGTGTACGGCTACCAGGTGACCAACGTCGAGGCGTCCATGACCTCGCCGTCGTCCCTGCTGCACTGGACCCGGCGGATGATCGAGATCCGCAAGCAGAACCCGGCCTTCGGACTGGGGTCGTACACGGAACTGCCCTCGTCGAACCCGGCCGTGCTCGCCTTCCTCCGCGAGGCCCCCTCCACGAGGGACGGCGAGGACGACCTCGTGCTGTGCGTGCACAACTTCTCGCGGTTCGCCCAGCCGACGGAACTCGACCTCCAGGCATTCAACGGCCGCCATCCGGTCGAGCTGATCGGCGGGGTCCGCTTCCCGGCGATCGGCCAGCTGCCGTATCTGCTGACCCTGGCGGGGCACGGCTTCTACTGGTTCCGGCTGCGGAAGGCGCAGACCTCGCTGGTCCGGCCGCCGAAGCGGAAGCTCTGAGGGCAGCGGCGAGCCGCTACGGAAAGTCAGCTCCCCGGCGGTACCGTTTTCCCCGTCCCGCCGGGGGCACCCTCACTTTCGTACGTCGCACAGATTTCGCACGTCGCACCGACGACGTCACCCGCGTACCCGTCAAGTCCCGTACAGCCGGACAGCTTTGCCGCGATCCGGGACACTCCGCACATTCCCAGGTGTGCCCGGGGAAAGGACGCGATGCCATGTCCGAGGCACCCTCCGCCTCGCCGCACACCTCCCTGCCGACAGCCGTCCCGCCGCTCACCGCTCCCTCGGTCCCCCCGCACGCCTCGTCCGCCCTGCTCGCCTCTCTGGCCCCACTGCTCCACGAGTGGCTGCCCAGGCAGCGGTGGTTCGCGGGCAAGGGGCGCCCGGTCGACCGGTTCACCCTGGTGTCGGCGACCGAGCTGATGCCCCTGACCGGTTCCCCCGGGCTGCTGCATCTCCTCGTACGGGCGCATCAGCCGCAGACGGCGCCGCCGTCGGGCTCCCGCGGTGCGCCACCGCCGGCCGACTGCTACCAGCTCCTGCTCGGCGTGCGCCGGTCGCTGCCGCCCTCCCTCGCGTCCTCGCTCATCGGTCAGGTGCCGGACGGGCCGCTGTCCGGACACAGCGTGTACGAGGCCATGGAGGATCCACGACTCGCCACCCTGCTGCTCGAACGGCTGCGGGTGCCGGGTCCGCTCGGGTCGCTCCGCTTCGAGAAGGAGCCGAAGGCCGACGTACAGGCCGGACTCGCTCCGCGCGTCCTGGGGCTCGAACAGTCCAACTCCTCGTTGGTCTATGGAGATACGTTCATCCTCAAGATCTTCCGGCGACTGCACCCCGGCGCCAACCCCGATCTGGAGCTGCCGCTCGCTCTCGCCCAGCAGAGCTGCGCGCGGGTCCCCGAACCGGTCGCCTGGTTCGAGGGCGCGAATCCGGACGACCCCTACCAGCCGTACACCCTGGGCCTGCTGCAACCCTTCCTGCGCGAGGCCCGGGACGGGTGGCAGCTCGCCCTCAGCCACCTGGCCGACGGGCGGGACTTCACCGACGAGGCCCACGCGCTGGGCAGGGCCACCGCCGAGGTGCACACCGCGCTCGCCGACGCGCTGCCGACGCTCACCCTGGGCCGCCCGCAGACCGACCTGCTCGCCGACCAGATGACCGAACGCCTGGACACGGTCGTCCAGGCGGTGCCCGCGCTCCTCCCGTACGCGCCGGGCCTGCGACGGGCCTTCGACGCCTTACGAAGCCTGAGCAGCGCCGGTCCCGCGGTCGCCGCCCAGCGGGTGCACGGCGACCTGCACCTCGGGCAGGCACTGCGCAACGGCGACGGCGAGTGGTCGGTGATCGACTTCGAGGGCGAGCCGGCGAAATCGATCACTGAGCGCCGCCGCCCGCAGCCGGTCGTCCGGGATGTGGCCGGAATGCTGCGCTCCTTCGACTACGCGGCCCGCACCAACCAGCCGTGGAACCCCGAGTGGGCCCAGCGCTGCCGCGCCGCCTACTGCGAGGGGTACGCGGCCGTCGCCGGCGCCGATCCGCGCTCCATGCCCGAACTGCTGCGGGCCTACGAGACCGACAAGGCGGTGTACGAGGTGCTCTACGAGGCCCGGCACCGGCCCGACTGGCTCGCGGTGCCGATGGCGGCGGTCCAGCGCCTGGCGACCACCTGACCCCCCGGCACGACCTCTCTGCTGAGCTCCTGAGGAGGATGCACCCGTGACCCCCCGTTCCACCCCGCCGCCCGGCGAGGAGACCCCCCGGCCGACCCGCCGCACCACACCCGCGGCGGCCACGCCCGCCGCCGCACCCAAGGCACCGAAGGCCCCGAAGGTGCCCAAGGCCGCCAAGGCGCCGAAGGCCCCCAAGCCGAGGTCGGCCAAGGCCGGGACGGGCAAGGCCGCCAAGCCGGACCCCGCCGCCGCCGGGACCGCCACCGGTCCCACGGCCGACGAAGCCCCCGCCACGGGCCCCGCGCCCGCCGCCTCGGACCTCACTCCCGCGGCCACCGCACCCGCACCCGCCGAACGCCCTGCCACCGTCACCGCTCCCACCGAACCCGGCGCCGTCGCCGTCGCGCCCGCCAAGCCGGGCCCCGCCGACGCGCCCGTGCCCCTCCCCGGCCGGAGCGCGTCCCCCGCGCCCCTTCCCGAACAGGGCGGGCACGCGCCCGCCCCCGGCCAGGGCGTGCAGCCCGCGCCTCCGCTCGGCGCCGACGACCGGGGCCGACTGCTGTCCGGAACCCACCACGAGCCGCACGGCGTCCTGGGCGCGCGTCCCGAGACCGGCGGCGGCGTCGTGTTCCGGGTGCTGCGGCCGTACGCGAAGGCCGTCACCGTCCTGGCCGACGGAATGCGCGCCCAGCTCCTGGACGAGGGCGACGGGTTTTTCGCCGGGGTGGTGCCGCTGGACGCCGTGCCGGAGTACCGGTTGCTGATCACCTACGACGACAACGAGATCGAGGTCGACGATCCGTACCGCTTCCTGCCCGCGCTCGGCGACCTCGACCTGCATCTGATCGGCGAGGGCCGGCACGAGGAACTGTGGAAGGCGCTCGGCGCGCAGCCGCTCGTCCACCAGTCCTGCACCGGCACCCGCTTCACCGTATGGGCGCCCAACGCCCGCGGGGTGCGCGTCGTCGGCGACTTCAACTACTGGGACGGCACCGGGTACCCGATGCGTTCGCTCGGCGGGACCGGGGTGTGGGAGCTGTTCCTGCCCGGGGTCGGCGAGGGGGCGCTGTACAAGTTCCAGATCACCCGGCCCGACGGCTCGTTCACGATGCGCGCCGACCCGATGGCCCGGCGTACCGAGGTGCCTCCCGCGAACGCGTCGGTGGTGACCGACTCGGACTACGAGTGGCAGGACGCCGAGTGGATGGCGACGCGGGCGGCGCGTCCGGTGCACGAGGCGCCGTTCTCCGTGTACGAGGTGCATCTGGCCTCCTGGCGTCCGGGACTGACGTACCGTCAGTTGGCCGAGCAGCTTCCGGCCTACGTCGCCGACCTCGGCTTCACCCACGTCGAGATGATGCCGGTCGCCGAGCATCCCTTCGGCGGGTCCTGGGGCTACCAGGTCACCGGGTTCTACGCGCCGACCTCCCGGATGGGCGGCCCCGACGACTTCCGCTTCCTCGTCGACGCCCTGCACCGGGCCGGGGTCGGGGTGATCGTCGACTGGGTGCCCGCACACTTCCCGCGCGACGACTGGGCGCTCGCCGAGTTCGACGGCCGCCCGCTGTACGAGCACGAGGATCCGCTGAAGTCCGCGCACCCCGACTGGGGCACGCTCGAATTCGACTACGGCCGCAAGGAGGTGCGCAACTTCCTGGTGGCGAACGCGACTTACTGGTGCGAGGAGTTCCACGTCGACGGCCTGCGCGTGGACGCGGTCGCCTCGATGCTCTACCTCGACTACTCGCGCGAGGAGGGCCAGTGGGTGCCCAACCAGCACGGGGGGCGTGAGAACCTCGACGCGGTGGCCTTCCTCCAGGAGATGAACGCGACCGTCTACCGCCGCAATCCGGGCGTCGTCACCATCGCCGAGGAGTCCACCGCCTGGGACGGCGTCACCCGTGCCACCCACCACACCGGCCCCGGCGGCTTCGGGGGCCTGGGCTTCGGCCTGAAGTGGAACATGGGGTGGATGCACGACTCCCTCGGCTACGTCGCCAAGGAGCCGGTGCACCGCAAGTACCACCACCACGAGATGACCTTCTCGATGGTCTACGCGTACAGCGAGAACTACTGCCTGCCCATCTCGCACGACGAGGTGGTGCACGGCAAGCGTTCCCTGGTGAGCAAGATGCCCGGCGACTGGTGGCAGCAGCGCGCCACCCACCGCGCGTACCTCGGTTTCATGTGGTCCCACCCCGGCAAGCAACTCCTCTTCATGGGGCAGGAGTTCGCGCAGGGCGCCGAGTGGTCGGAGGCGTACGGGCCCGACTGGTGGCTGCTGGACCCCTCGTACGGGGCGGAGGCCGAGCACCGGGGCGTGCGCGACCTGGTCCGCGACCTCAACACGACGTACTCCGCCACCCCGGCCCTGTGGGAGCGGGACACCGTGCCCGAGGGGTTCGCCTGGGTGGCCGGCGACGCCGCCGAGGACAACGTGTTCGCCTTCCTGCGGTACGACGCCGACGGCAGCCCGCTGCTCGCGGTGTCCCACTTCTCGCCGGTCGTCCGGCACGACTACCCCATCGGCGTGCCGGACGACGTGGTCGCCTGGGCGGAGGTCCTCAACACGGACGCCGCCCGCTACGGGGGCAGCGGCATCCAGCACACGGAACCGCTGAAGCCGGAGGCGACCGGGCACCACGGCCGGCCGGCCTCCCTGCGGGTCACGCTGCCGCCGCTGGCGACGGTCTGGTTCAGGCCGGCGTGACGGCCCGCGCGAAGGAGAGCGGCTCGGTGTGCACCAGGCCGAGCCGCTGCGTGGCCCGGGTCAGCGCCACGTAGAGGTCGCCCGTGCCGCGCGGGGAGCCGGACCCGATCAGGTCCGGCTCCGCCACGATCACCGTGTCGAACTCCAGGCCCTTGGCCTGGTGCGGGGCGAGCAGGACGACCGGGGCGGTGAGGTCGGGCTCCGTGCCGCACGAGGCGTGGGGCAGCGCTTCGGCGAGGGCGGGGAGCAGGGCGGCCGGGGCGACGACGGCCAGCCGTCCGCCCGCCTCCACGGACGCCCGCGCCTCAGCGACCGCGTCCGCGACCGCACGCGGCAGATCCTCGGCGGTGGTCCGCCGGGTCCACGGGGGCACGCCGGTGGAGCGGACCGAACTCGGTGGCACGAAGGACGGGTCGGCGGCGCGCACGACGTGCGCGGCGAGTTCCATGATCTCGGCCGGGGTGCGGTAGTTGACGCCGAGCCGGGTGTGTTCGTAGCGGTTGCCGACGTACGGGTCGAGGATCTCCTTCCAGGAGCCGCAGCCCGCCGCGTCCCCGGTCTGCGCGGGGTCCCCGACCAGGGTCATCGAGTGGGTGGGGCAGCGGCGCATCAGCAGCCGCCACGCCATCGCGGACAGCTCCTGCGCCTCGTCGACGATGATGTGGCCGAACGCCCAGGTGCGGTCGGCGGCGGCGCGCTGCGCGGCGCTGCGGTGGTCGGCCTCGTCGTGGCGTTCGGCGAACCGTTCGGCGTCGATGAGGTCGTGTGCCGAGAGCACCTCGGACTCCTCGTCGTCGAGGTCCTCGAACTCGTAGGTGCGCGAGCCGTACGACACGTCCAGCACGCCCTGTGCGTAGGCGACCCGTTCCTCGTACTCGCGGGCGGCGGCGGCGCGGGCCGCGTGGTCGTCCTGGCCGAGCAGTTCGGCGGCCTCGTCGAGGAGGGGAACGTCGGCGGGGGTCCACGCGCCGCCCTCCCGGCGGACCGCCGCCGCGTCCTCGGCGGAGAGCCGGGCGCCGGGGTCGGCGAGGAAGTCGGTGACGAGCTGCTGCGGGGTGAGTTCCGGCCACAGGCCGTCGATCGCGGCCGTCACGTCCGGGTTGGCGGCGATCTCCTTGCCGAGCTGCTCGATGTCGGCGGCGCTGAGGATGTTGCCCTCGGGGATCTCCTCGCCCAGTTCCTCGGCGATGGCCTCGTACGGTTCCCGGCCGACGCGGTCGGCCAGCTGCGCGGTGAGCGCGTCCAGGACGTACCGGCCGAAGTGCGGGCGGGCCAGGTTGTGCGGGAGCTCGGTGGCGCGGGCCCGGTGGCGGGCGTCCTCGGCCATGGTGCGCTCCAGGTGGAGCGTCCACTGCTCGTGCGGGATCTCCAGCGCGGTGTCCGGGACGGTCTGCTGGTCGCGTACGACGCGGGCCAGGACGTCCGCCATGCCGACGCGGCCCTTGACCGCTGCCGCCGCCGGGGTGTCGGTGCCGGTGGCGGTGACGCCGGGGAAGAGTTCGCCGGTGGTGGCGAGGAGGACGCCGGTCTCGCCGAGGGAGGGCAGGACGTCGCCGATGTAGCCGAGGAAGGCCGGGTTGGGGCCGACGATCAGGACGGCGCGGCGGGCGAGCTGCTCGCGGTGCGCGTACAGGAGGTAGGCCGCGCGGTGCAGGGCGACGGCGGTCTTGCCGGTGCCGGGGCCGCCCTCGACGACGAGGACGCCGCGGTGCGGGGCGCGGATGATGCGGTCCTGTTCGGCCTGGATGGTCTGCACGATGTCGGCCATCCGGCCGGTGCGGGCGGAGTTGAGGGCGGCGAGCAGCACGGCGTCGCCGCTGGGGTCCTCGTGCCCGGTGCGGGTGGTGTCGCCGAGGTCGAGGATCTCGTCGTGCAGGGCGGTGACGGTGCGGCCCCGGGTGGTGAGGTGCCGGCGGCGGCGCAGCCCCATCGGGGTGTGGCCGGTGGCGAGGTAGAAGGGGCGGGCCACCGGGGCGCGCCAGTCGACGAGCAGCGGGGTGCGCTCGGCGTCGTCCCGGCGGATGCCCGTACGGCCGATGTGGTGGGTGGTGCCGCCCTCGGTGCCGCCGAAGTCGAGGCGGCCGAAGCACAGGCCCGATTCGACCGAGTTCAGCGCGGCCAGTTCGCCGGAGCGTTCCTGGACGGTCACCTCGCGCTCGACGCGTGCCTGGAGGCCGTTGCCCCTCTGCGCGAACGACCCCTGCACCAGCGCCTCGGCCTCGCCGCGAAGCTCGTCGAGACGTGCGTAGAGGCCGTCGATGAACTGCTGTTCCTGCCGCAGTTCACCGGTTGACAATTCCTCGGTTGACAAGGCTTCCCCCACTGGGCTAGTCTCTGGTCATGGCGCTTCTCCATGGCCTTTTTCGAGTTCAGTCATGGAAACGTCCAATATACGCAGAGAAATACCCCGGCTGTCAACGCGCCGGGGTACTTCTGTTTTCGCCCCGGACTCCCGCCCGGGACGCATCCGGAGCGGCGGGCTCGGGGCCGGGGTCAGGCTCGGGGCCGGGGTCAGGACAGCGAGGGCTCCGGGAGCTGCTCGACGAAATCCAGGGGCGGCCCCACGTCCACGTACCGCAGGATCCTGAGGGCGTTCCGGTTCGGGCAGTACACCGTGAACTCCCCTCCCCACCGGGCGACCTGCCGCCGCACCCGGATCAGCAGGCTCAGCCCGCTGCAATCCAGGAAGGTGAGCCCGCGCAGGTCGGCCACCGTGCGCGACGGTCGGGCCACCAGGGCCCGGTCGATCCGGGGGCCGTGGTGGAGGGCGGCGTGGAGATCCAGTTCGCCGGTGATCCTGAGGACGAGGGCATCGCCCGTCCGCAGCGCTTCCAGGGACGTGTGGGCAACGGGTTCCGGCATGGTTCCACCCCAGGTGATCGGCGACTGCTGCACTCTCTGGCGGACTCACCGGGGTCTGGGATGGCCCCCACGAACGTATGCGTTCGACTCGAAGCAGAATCGGTTACCCATACAGGATCGGCCCGTACGAGTGAATATCCTTCGGTTCACTTGACGCGGCGTTCCGGTCGCACCGGGCGCCGGACCTTGCCGAGGGCGGGCGGCCCGACGCGTCGCGCCGGGCCGGGCGCCCCGTTGCCGGGGTGCCGCTACTTCCGGCCCGCGCGGCCCGGCAGCAGCAGCGCCACCAGCACCGTACCCGCGCCGAGCACCACCGCCCCGACGAGGCTGGTGTGCGCCACCGCGTCGGAGAAGGCGGAGCCGACCGCGTCCGCCATGTCCCTCGCCCCGTCGGCCAGTTGACCGGCCTGCCCCTTGAGCTGTGCGGCCTGCTCGGGGGAGGCCGCCTTCGCTGCCTGCCCGGCGAGTGCGTGCGCCTTCTCGCCGATGCCCTGTGCGACCGCGTACCCGGCCCCCACGGAGTCCTGCGCGGTGTCGAGCGCGGAGGCGGGCAGCTTCGTACCGTTCACCCCGTCCGCCAGGTGCGAGGAGTACGAACCGGCCAGTACCGACCCGAGGACCGCGATGCCGAGCGAGCCGCCCAGCTCCAGCGAGGTGTCGTTGACCGCGCCGCCCACGCCGAGTTCCGACTCGGGGAAGGCGCCCATGATCGCGTCCGTGCACGGCGAGAGCGCCAGTCCGATGGCGAGGCCGAGGATGACCAGCGGCAGGACGAAGTCGCCGTACGAGGAGGCGGCGTCGACGCGGGTGAGCAGGGCGAGCGCGACCGTGCCGCCGACCATTCCGGCCGTGACGGTGACCTTCATGCCCAGTCGCGGGGTGAGGAAGCCGGTGAGCGCGGAGCCCACGAAGACCGCTCCGGCCAGCGGCAGCATCCGTACGCCCGTCTCCAGCGCGTTGAAGCCGAGCACGAACTGGAGGTGCTGGGTCAGGAAGTAGAACGCGCCGAAGACCGCCAGGAAGAAGAGCGCGACGGCGAGGTTGGAGCCCGCGAAGCCGCGGTCGAGGAAGCGGCGGACGTCGAGCACGGGACGCGGATGGCGCAGCTCCCACAGGACGAACAGGAGCAGACCGACGCCCGCGACGACGGCGGCGCCGATGGCCTTGGCGCCCCAGCCGAAGTGCGGTCCCTCGATGATCGCGTAGATCAGCGCGGCGACCCAGACGACGGAGAGCAGCCCGCCGACGTAGTCGATCCGGCCGTGCACGGACGCCTTGGACGGCGGTACGAGGGTGAACGCGCCGACGATCGCGAGGGCGGCGACGGGCACGTTGATCAGGAAGGTGGAGGCCCAGCCGTGGTTCTCCAGCAGCGCGCCCGCGACCAGCGGTCCTGCGGCGATGGCGAGGCCGGCGGTGGCGGTCCAGATGACGATCGCCTTGGCGCGTTCACCGCGCGGGAAGGTCGCGGCGAGGAGGGAGAGCGTCGCGGGCATGATCATCGCCGCGCCGACGCCCATCACCGCGCGGGCGGCTATGACACCGTCCGCGCTGCCGACGAGCGACCCGGCCACCGCGCCGCCGCCGAAGACGAGCAGGCCCAGCACGAGCGCGCCGCGCCGGCTGTACTTGTCCCCGATCGCACCGAGGAGCAGCATCAGCGCGGCGTACGGGACGGTGTAGCCGTCGACGACCCACTGGAGGTCCGCGCTGTTCAGCCCGAGGTCCTTGGTCATGTCCGGAGCCGCCACGGTGAGGGCGGTGTTCGCCATCACGATGATCAACAGGCTGAGGCAGAGGACGAGCAGGGCCCACCAGCGTTTCGGATAGGGCCGGTCCATCTCCTCGACCGGCCGGGTCGCGAACAGACGACGCACGCTTTTCCACCTCTTTGTTCCCACATGACTTCTCTTTTGCACACCGTTGTGCAATTACACAGCTGTGTGCAAGTTACGTGACTGCACAGCAATGTGCAAAATGGAGGCATGACCACGGGTAGCTCAGGCAACGGCGCCGGCTCAAGCAGGGCGGACGCGAACCGCCGCCGCATCATGGACGTCGCACTCATGGAACTGCTGCGCGATCCGGACGCGAGCATGGACCAGATCGCGCGGGCGGCGGGCGTCGTACGGCGGACGGTGTACGGGCACTTCCCCAGCCGGGAGGCGCTGATCGCCGCGCTCACCGACGGAGCGGCCGAAGCGGTGATCGCCGCCCACACCGCGGCGCGGGCCGGGGTCGACGACCCGGCGGAGGCGCTGGCCAGGGCGATGCTCGCGGTCTGGAGGATCGCCGACCGCTACCGGCTGCTGGTCGCCATGGCGCAGCGGAGCGTCACGATGGAAGGCATCAAGCAGCGGCTGACGCCGGTACGGGAGGACTGCGTGGCCCTGCTGCGGCGCGGCCAGGAGGAGGGCGTCTTCGCCTCCCGGGTGCCGTCGGCGGCGCTGGCGTACGTCCACGAGCAGTCCCTCTTCGGCCTGATGGAGGCCGTCAACGAGGGCCTTCTCCCGGCGGAGGACGCGGGGCGCGCGGCGGCGGAGACGGCGCTGCGGGCGGCGGGGGTCCGGGAGGAGAGGGTGGCGGAGCTGTTGGGGGACGGGGAGTAGGACGGGGCGGCCGAGGGGGTTGCGGGGCGGGAGCGCGGGCTGGGGCGTGGGCGCGGGCCGGCCGAGAAGGTTGCGGGGCGGGGATTGCGGGGCGCGGGCTGTTGCCGAGGGCGCGAGTTGCAGGGCGCGGGAGTTGCGGGGCGCGGGGGTTGCGGGGCGCGGGGGTTGCGGGGCGGGGACCGTAGGGCGCGGGCTGGTCGCGGGGGGTGCGGGGCGCGGGTGCGGGGAGGGCGCGCGTGGGGCGGGTCCTCCGGTGGGGCCGCCCGTTTGTCCGCCCTTCCACCGCACTCGGCTTCGCTCTTGCAGGGGAACCCCGCGCCCCCGGGGGCGGCCCCGTCTCCCGAGGGATCTGCCGACGGGAGGAGGGGGACGGCCCCGCCCGAAGGGGCCACCCGTGGGAGGAGGGTGGGCGACCTCGCCCGAGAGGGCTCTACCCCTGGGGGGCGGACGGCCCCGCCCGGGGGCTACCGATGGCGGACGGCCGGGGCGGGGGCAGACGTTCGCCTTGTCGGGGTGCGGGGCCGCGTGGGCCGGGACCGGCGGCGGGGGTGGGGATCAGTTCGGTGACTTGACGAGGTCCGGTGCCGGGCGTTCGGCGGTGTGTGCGTCCGCGTCGGGCCCTTCCTCCGTCAGCGTCTGTTCGTCGAAGGGCAGTGTGCCGCCCAGGACCAGTCCCGCCCGTTCGCGGTCGATCTCCTTCGTCCACGTCCCGACGAGGACCGTCGCCACCGCGTTCCCCGCGAAGTTCGTCAGTGCCCTGGCCTCGCTCATGAACCGGTCGACGCCGACGATCAGTCCGACCCCGTCCACCAGCTCGGGCCGGTGCGACTGGAGCCCGCCCGCCAGAGTGGCCAGCCCGGCCCCCGTCACTCCCGCCGCGCCCTTCGAAGCGATGATCATGAACCCGAGGAGCGCGACCTGCTCGCCGAGGTTCAGCGGGTCCCCCATCGCGTTCGCGATGAACAGCGACGCCATCGTCAGGTAGATCGCCGTGCCGTCCAGGTTGAACGAGTACCCCGTCGGCACGGTGATGCCGACGACCGGCTTGCTGACCCCCAGGTGCTCCATCTTCGCGATCAGCCTCGGCAGGGCCGTCTCCGAGGACGAGGTGGACAGGATCAACAGGAACTCCCGGCCCAGGTACTTGAGCAGCTTGAAGATGTTCATGCCCGTGCACAGCTTCAAAATCGCCCCGAGCACCAGGAACACGAACAGCACGCACGTCACGTAGAAGGCGATCATGATGACGGCGAGGGCTTGCAGTGCCTTCGCGCCCGTCTCGCCGACGACCGCCGCGATCGCGCCGAACGCCCCGACCGGTGCCGCCCACATCACCATCGCGAGGATCCGGAACACCAGTCGCTGAAGGTGTCCGATGCCGCGCAGCACCGGTTCGCCGGACCTGCCCATCGCCTGGAGCGCGAAGCCCACCAGCAGGGCGACGAACAGCGTCTGGAGGACCGAGCCCTCGGTGAACGCGGACACGAGCGTCTTGGGGATGATGCCGAGCAGGAAGTCGGCCGTCCCCTCGCTCGCGCCCTCGGCCTGCTTGGCGCCCGCACCCTTGTGCGCGTCCAGGTCGAGGTCGGTGCCCGGGTGGATCATGTTGCCGACCAGCAGCCCGATGCCGAGCGCCACCGTCGACATGATCATGAAGTAGCCGAGTGCGAGTCCGCCGACCGCACCGACCTTGGCGGCCTTGCGGACCGAGCCGATGCCCAGCACGATCGTGCAGAAGATGATCGGCGAGATCAGCATCTTGATCAGGTTCACGAAGCCGGTGCCGATGGGCTTCAGGTCCTTGGCCACGCCCGGGAACACGAAGCCGACGGCGATGCCGAGGACGACGGCGAGGATCACCGCGATGTAGAGGTAGTGCGACCGGTCCCGCTTCCTGGGGACCGACGACGGAGGCCGAGCCGTCCGTTCCGCTTCCGATCCTGTTCCCGCTCCGGCCACTGGAAGCCCTCCTCGTCGTCTTCGCCACGCACGCGTCGGCGCACGTCCCGGCGACTATGCACCCACACGCCTCCCGCCGTTCCCTTTTGGTCGTTGAGTTCACAAAAGGCCCCGGGTTGGCACACCGGACGTTCCCACGACGGGTGATCTCGTGGGAACGCACCGTAGCCAGGGGCCGCCGCGGGCCCTACCGTGGGCCCGGTGCCCCAGCCCTCCGCCACTCCCGCCCCGGACGCCCCGCCGCCCTTCGACGCCCTCGCCGCACGACGGCTGCGGGAGGCGCTGGGGATGACGCACGGCCATGTCGCGTACGGGCTGCAGTCGCAGTACGGACTCGACATCGGCCCGGACCTGGTCGCCGCATGGGAACGCGGACTGCGCACGCCCACCGGTCGCGAAGTGACCGCGCTGGCCGGGGTGCTGTGGTGCTCCCCCGCCGAGCTGCTGCTCGCCGCGCGCACGTTGCGTGAGCACCGCACGGCGCACGGGCTCGGCGCCGACGACATGGCACGCCGGGTCGGACTCGGGCTGGACGCGTACCTCAGGATGGAGGAGGCCGGTCGGTGGCGGGGCAACGACCGGCAGACCGCCGCGCTCGTCGCCGAACTCGGCCTGTCCCCCGCCCAGTTCATCACGGCGGCCGGGAGGGAGGAGGAGCTCGCCGAACTCCTGCGGAGCGCGGTGACGACACGCTGGCAGGCGTACGTACGCCCCCTCACCAAGCTGCTCCCCGGGGGGCGGGCCGCGCTCCCGAACACGCTGGAGGACGTCCTGCTGCGGCTGCACGCCGACTACCAGTCACGGATGGTGGCGACGCTGGGGTGGGGAGGCGGTGTGGGGGACGCGGGCGACGGCGCTGCCGGGCGGGAGTTCCTGGAGAGCATCGTGCAGCGCTTCTGGGAGCGCGCGGAGGCCACCCGCCAGGCGTGAGGCCGGGCGACCCGACAGGCGTGGGGCCGACCCGACAGGCGTGAGGCCGGGCCGACAGGCGTGAGGCCGGGCGACCCGACAGGCGTGGGGCCGGGCTGATAGGCGTGAGCCAGGCCGACGCGGCACGGCCCCGGTCCGCCGGGTGAGGGACGACCGGGGCAGCCTGGACCCTTGGCCCGGTGCTAGAAGACCGACTCCGCCTCGTCCATCCGGTCGGCCGGGACCCTCTTCAGCTCGTGGACGCCCTCCGCGAGCGGCACCATCTCGATGTTCGTGCCGCGCAGCGCCGTCATCCTGCCGAACTGCCCGGAGTGCGCCGCCTCCACCGCCTGCCAGCCGAAGCGGGTCGCGAGGACGCGGTCGTACGCGGTGGGCGTGCCGCCGCGCTGGACGTGACCGAGGATGACGGGGCGGGCCTCCTTGCCGAGCCTGGCCTCCAGCTCGACGGCGAGACGGGTGCCGATGCCGGTGAAGCGCTCGTGCCCGAACTGGTCGATGACGCCCTTCTCGTACGGCATGGTGCCCTCGACCGGTCGTGCGCCCTCCGCGACGCAGACGACGGCGAACTTCTTGCCGCGTGCGAAGCGCTCCTCGACCATCTTGACCAGCGAGTCGACCTCGAAGGGCCGCTCGGGCAGGCAGATGCCGTGGGCTCCGCCCGCCATGCCGGACTCCAGCGCGATCCAGCCCGCGTGCCGGCCCATGACCTCGACGACCATGACGCGCTGGTGCGACTCGGCGGTCGTCTTCAGACGGTCTATGGCCTCGGTCGCGACGCCGACGGCGGTGTCGAAGCCGAAGGTCCGGTCGGTGCCGTTGATGTCGTTGTCGATGGTCTTCGGTACGCCCACCACCGGCATGCCGGCCTCGGACAGCATCCGGGCGGCGGTCAGCGTGCCCTCGCCGCCGATCGGGATGAGGACGTCGATGCCGTACTTGGTGGCCAGTTCGGCGCAGTTCTCGGCGGCCTCGCGCAGTCGGTCGCGTTCCAGCCGGGCCGAGCCGAGAATCGTGCCGCCGCGCGCCAGGATGCCGCTGACCGCGTTGAGGTCCAGGGGGCGGTAGTGACCGTCGAGGAGGCCCTTGAAGCCGTCCTCGAACCCGATGACCTCGTCGTTGTGTCCGGCGACGGCGCGATGCACGACCGACCGGATCACTGCGTTCAGCCCGGGACAGTCGCCGCCTGCCGTGAGAACTCCGATACGCATCGTGCTGTCTCTCCTGCTCTTGGTGGTACTGGTGAGCCCGATTTCGATTGTTCCACGATCCGCATGACACTCGCGCTCACGGATACTCGCAGGGGCCTCGCCCGAGTGGGCGCTCTAGCCATGCCCAAAGGTATTGTCAAGGGTGCAAGACCACCCTATCCGTACAAACTCAGCAAATTCACTGCTCACTGCGGCAGGGAGCGGCAGACGGGGTACGAGTCCCGCACGAGCCGCAGTGGCGGACCGACGACGAGACGGAGAGCACGCGTGACGCGCAGCGTGTACGTGACCGGCATCGACCGGGGGGACGGCCGCCAGGTCGTCGAGCTGGGAGTCATGGAACTCCTGACCCGCCAGGTGGACCGAGTGGGTGTCTTCCGCCCCCTCGTGCACGACGGCCCCGACCGCCTCTTCGAGCTGCTGCGGGCCCGCTACCGGCTCTCCCAGGATCCGGGGACGGTCTACGGGATGGAGTACGGGCCGGCCTCCGCACTCCAGGCGGAGCGGGGCACCGACGAACTGGTCTCCCAGCTGGTCGACCGCTTCCACCGGGTGGCCCGGGACTACGAGGTGGTGCTCGTCCTCGGCACGGACTTCGCGGACACCCAGCTCCCGGACGAGCTGGCGCTGAACGCACGGCTGGCCAACGAGTTCGGGGCGTCCGTCATACCCGTGGTCGGCGGCCGGAAGCAGCCGGCCGAGTCGGTCCGCGCCGAGGCGCGCAACGCGTTTCGCGCGTACGCGAGCCTTGGCTGCGACGTGCTGACGCTGGTCGTGAACCGGGTCGCCCCCGCCGACCGCGCCGAGATCGCCGAGCGCCTCAACGACAGCCGCCTGCCGGTTCCGGCGTACGTGCTCCCCGACGAGCCCGCGCTGGCGGCGCCGACGGTCGCGCAGATCACCCAGTCGCTGGGCGGAACGGTTCTGCTCGGCGACGACGCGGGCCTCGCACGCGATGCGCTCGACTTCGTCTTCGGCGGCGCGATGCTGCCGAACTTCCTCAACGCGCTGACCCCCGGCTGCCTGGTCGTCACCCCCGGCGACCGCTCCGACCTGGTGGTCGGCTCGCTGGCCGCACACAGCGCCGGGACGCCGCCCATCGCTGGCGTCCTGCTGACGTTGGACGAGCGTCCGGGCAAGGAGATCCTCACCCTGGCCTCGCGGCTCGCGCCCGGCACGCCGGTGATCTCCGTTCCGGGCAGGTCCTTCCCGACGGCGGGCGAGCTGTTCGCCATGGAGGGCAAGCTCAACGCCGCGACCCCGCGCAAGGCCGAGACCGCCCTCGGCCTCTTCGAGCGACATGTCGACACGTCGGATCTGCTGGACCGGATGTCGGTGGCCCGCAGCGGACGCGTCACGCCGATGATGTTCGAGCACGAGCTGCTGGAACAGGCCCGCTCCGACCGCCGTCGCGTCGTCCTGCCCGAGGGCGCCGAGGAACGCGTGCTGCGCGCCGCCGACGTGCTCGTGCGCCGCGACGTCTGCGACCTGACCCTCCTGGGCGACGTCGACGTCATCCGCAAGAAGGCCGCCGACCTGGGCATCGACCTCTCCTCGACCGAGCTCATCGACCCGGCGACCTCCGAGCTGCGGCAGCGTTTCGCCGAGCGGTACGCCGGACTGCGCGCCCACAAGGGCGTCACGGTGGAACTCGCGTACGACGTGGTCGCCGACGTGAACTACTTCGGCACCCTGATGGTCCAGGAGGGCCTCGCCGACGGCATGGTCTCCGGCTCGGTGCACTCCACGGCCGCCACCATCCGTCCCGCCTTCGAGATCATCAAGACCAAACCGGACGCCAAGATCGTCTCCTCGGTCTTCTTCATGTGCCTGGCGGACAAGGTCCTGGTGTACGGGGACTGCGCGGTCAACCCGGACCCGAACGCCGTGCAGCTCGCGGACATCGCGATCCAGTCGGCGGGCACCGCGGCCCGGTTCGGCGTGGACCCGCGGATGGCGATGCTGTCGTACTCCACGGGCACCTCGGGCGCGGGCGCGGACGTCGACAAGGTGCGGGAGGCGACGGAACTCGTCCGGTCCTCGCGCCCCGACCTGCTGGTCGAGGGGCCGATCCAGTACGACGCGGCGGTGGAGCCCTCGGTGGCCGCGACCAAGCTGCCCGGCTCCGCCGTCGCGGGCCAGGCGAGCGTGCTGATCTTCCCGGACCTCAACACCGGCAACAACACCTACAAGGCGGTGCAGCGCTCGGCGGGCGCGGTCGCCGTCGGTCCGGTCCTCCAGGGCCTGCGCAAACCGGTCAACGACCTGTCCCGCGGCGCGCTCGTCCAGGACATCGTCAACACGGTGGCCATCACCGCCATCCAAGCCCAGTCCCCCACCCCCTGACCGTCCCGGCGGCCCCTCGGGCGGCGGCCCGACCCCGCCCCCCGTAGCCCCCTCGGGCGGCGTTCCCGGCCCCGGGGCGCAGGGGTCCCTCTGCACGAGCGAAGCCGAGTGCTCGGGGAGGAGCGGGCAAGGGGGCGACCCCACGCGGAGCATCCCGCCCGCCCTCCTACGGCCGCCCCACCTCCGCACCCCCCACCCCGTCACCCACACCCACCCCCGTACGAGAAGGCCCCCGTGACCTCCCACCCCACCCGCATCCTCGTCCTCAACTCCGGCTCCTCCTCCCTCAAGTACCAGCTCCTGGACATGCGCGACCGCTCCCGCCTCGCCCTCGGCCTCGTGGAGAAGATCGGCGAGCAGACGTCCGCGCTCACCCACACCCCCCTCCTCGGCGGGGGCGCCGGCAAGAAGCGCGTGCAGGAGACCCGGTTCGCCGACCACGACGAGGCACTCCAGGCGGTGGCCCTCGAACTCGCCGCCGACGGACTCGGCCTGGACTCCCCGGAGCTGGCGGCGATCGGCCACCGGGTCGTGCACGGCGGGCTGAAGTTCAGCGCCCCGACCGTCGTCACGGACGAGGTGCTGGCGGAGATCGAGCGCCTGGTCCCCGTAGCGCCCCTGCACAACCCCGCCAACATCACCGGCATCAGGACCGCGCAGGCGCTGCGCCCGGATCTCCCCCAGGTCGCCGTCTTCGACACGGCCTTCCACACGACGATGCCGGAGTACGCCGCCCGCTACGCGATCGACGTGGAGACGGCCGACGCGCACCGCATCCGCCGCTACGGCTTCCACGGCACCTCGCACGCCTACGTCTCGCGCAAGACGGCGGCGCTGCTCGGCAAGGACCCCTCCGAGGTCAACGTCATCGTCCTGCACCTGGGCAATGGCGCCTCCGCGTCCGCCGTCGCGGGCGGACGCTGCGTCGACACCTCGATGGGCCTCACCCCGCTCGAAGGACTCGTCATGGGCACCCGTTCGGGCGACCTCGACCCGGCGGTGATCTTCCACCTGGAGCGGGTGGCCGGAATGTCGAGCGAGGAAATCGACACGCTCCTCAACAAGAAGAGCGGCCTGGTCGGTCTCTGCGGCGAGAACGACATGCGGGAAATCCGCCGCCGTATCGACGAGGGCGACGAACAGGCCGAACTCGCCTTCGAGATCTACATCCACCGGCTGAAGAAGTACATCGGCGCGTACTCCGCCGTCCTGGGCAAGGTGGACGCGGTGGCCTTCACCGCGGGTGTCGGCGAGAACGCCGCGCCGGTGCGCGAGGCGGCCGTGAAGGGCCTGGAGGAGCTGGGCCTGGCCGTGGACGCCGCCCTCAATTCCGTACGTTCCGACGAACCCCGGATCATTTCCCCGGAGTACGCGCGGGTTGCCGTGGCCGTTGTACCGACGGATGAGGAACTGGAAATCGCGCACCAGGCGTACGACCTGGTGCGTGACGACGACTGAGCGCGTCTGAGCACCCGCGCGCCCATTTGTACATTCCACCAGACGGAATATTCCGCAGAGAAACAAACCGATAGGATCCGCCTTATGCGCCGTTCCAAAATCGTCTGCACCCTTGGCCCCGCCGTCGACTCCCACGAGCAGCTCGTCGCTCTGATCGAAGCCGGCATGAGCGTGGCCCGATTCAACTTCAGCCACGGCACCCACGAGGAGCACCAGGGCCGGTACGACCGCGTCCGCCGGGCCGCCGCCGAGACGGGCCGTGCGGTGGGCGTGCTCGCCGACCTCCAGGGTCCGAAGATCCGCCTGGCGAAGTTCGCCGAGGGCCCCGTCGAACTCGTCCGCGGTGACGAGTTCACCATCACGGCCGAGGACGTCCCCGGCGACAAGTCCATCTGCGGCACCACGTACAAGGGCCTGCCGGGCGACGTCCAGAAGGGCGACCCGATCCTCATCAACGACGGCAACGTCGAGCTGAAGGTGGTCTCGGTCGAGGGCCCGCGGGTCAGGACGATCGTCATCGAGGGCGGCGTCATCTCCGACCACAAGGGCATCAACCTGCCCGGCGCGGCGGTCAACGTCCCGGCTCTCTCGGAGAAGGACGTCGAGGACCTCCGCTTCGCGCTGCGCATGGGCTGCGACCTGGTCGCGCTGTCCTTCGTGCGCGACGCGGACGACGTCAAGGACGTGCACAAGGTGATGGACGAGGAGGGCCGCCGGGTCCCCGTCGTCGCCAAGGTGGAGAAGCCGCAGGCCGTCGAGCACATGGAGGGCATCGTCGCGGCCTTCGACGGCGTCATGGTCGCCCGTGGCGACCTGGCCGTCGAGTACCCGCTCGAAAAGGTCCCCATGGTGCAGAAGCGCCTCATCGAGCTGTGCCGCCGCAACGCCAAGCCGGTGATCGTGGCGACCCAGATGATGGAGTCGATGATCACCAACTCGCGGCCGACCCGCGCGGAGGCGTCCGACGTCGCCAACGCGATCCTGGACGGCGCGGACGCGGTCATGCTCTCCGCCGAATCCTCGGTCGGCGCGTACCCCATCGAGACCGTCAAGACGATGTCCAAGATCGTCGTCGCGGCCGAGGAGGAACTCCTCTCCAAGGGACTCCAGCCCCTGGTGCCCGGCAAGAAGCCGCGCACCCAGGGCGGCTCCGTCGCCCGCGCCGCGGCCGAGATCGCGGACTTCCTGGACGGCAAGGCGCTGGTCGCCTTCACCCAGTCCGGTGACACGGCCCGCCGTCTCTCCCGCTACCGCGCGGCCCAGCCGATCCTCGCCTTCACCACCGACGAGGCCACCCGCAACCAGCTCGCGCTGAGCTGGGGCGTCGAGTCCTTCGTGGTCCCCCACGTCGACAACACGGACGCCATGGTCGATCTCGTCGACGCCGAACTCCTCAAGCTCCAGCGCTACAACAACGGCGACACCATGGTGATCACTGCCGGTTCGCCCCCCGGCATCCCCGGCACCACGAACATGGTCCGGGTGCACCACCTGGGCGGCGAAGAGGCCGCTGCCTGAGCGCAGTCGGCGTTTCCGTCCGACGGGAGGAACCCGTAGGCGAGCGGCGGAGGGCGGGCCCCGGGGTTTCTCCCCGGGGCCCGCACTCCGCGCGTGAGGCGTACGGGGCTCAGCGGGCCGCCCGGCCCGTGCCGGGACCCGTGAAGTAGTTATGCAGGCCGGGGACGGTCAGCGTGCCGCCGAACTGGCCGGCCTGGGTGACCTTGACGTCGGTGAACATCGCGATCGGGACGTTCAGCGGCGGCGGGGTCCGGGGGCTGAAGGTCACCGGGATGAGGCCGAAGAGGTTGCCCTTGAGCTCCTCCGTGTACATCGTCACGGTTCCCTGGCGGAGAGTGGAGGTGGAGCCCCTGCGCGCCTCGACGTGCCCCGTGGTGCCCGCCGGGCCGACCGTCATCTGGTGCAGGTCCTTGATGTCCGTCTCCTTCGCGGTGAACTTCAGGACCTTCTTGGTCCTGCCGCTCGCCGTCCGGACCTCCACGACGCCCGCGTAGTCCAGGCCGCGCAGGGTGAGCATCGAGGTCTCCAGGACCCACGAGTCGTCCGGCAGGTCCGGAATGCCCGGCTCCAGCTCGGCGTCCGCGAGCGCCCGGGGGTCGGCGGTGGGGCACGGGTAGGGGATCGTGCCGTCGGCGTGGGGGACGAGGTCGGGCTTGCCGTCACCGTCCTGGTCGAAGTCCGCGACCTCGATGCCGAGCTTGGCGGCGGCGTCGCGGATGGCCTTCCCGGTCCTGGCCGCCGCGGCTTCCGCCTGCTGCTTCGCCTCTTCGGCCGCCTTGTCCCGGGCGTCCTCGGCCTCCTTGGCCTTCCTCGCCTCCCCGGCTGCCCCCGCTGCGTCGGGGGTTGCCGTGCCGGGCTTGGCGTCGGCGCTCTTCCTGCCCTTCGCCGCGCCCTTGTCGGGGACGGCGCCGGCCGGGGCCTCCGTCGTCGCAGGCGTGGGCGCGGCATCGCCGGCCGTGCCGCCCGCGGGGGCGGTCGGCTTCGCGCTGCCCGTCGGGGCGGGGGACGACGGGCGGGTGGGGGGCTCGTCCTTCTTGCCGCCGAGGCCGTCGAAGAAGTCCTTGATCTTGGGGCCCACGCCGAGCGGGTCGAGGGGGTGGTGGCTCTGCGTCTCGGCGGGGGGCGGCGTGGGGGTGGAGGCGGGTGGGGCGGCCGGGGGGCCGCCCCCGGTGGCGGGACCGCTCGACGGAGCCCCGGCGTCCGTACCGGCGGGGGACGTGCCGGGGTCCGGGGCCGGAGTGCCCTTGCCCGTGCCGGCCTCCCTGTCCGCGCCTCCGTCGGCGTCGGCGTCCTTGTCCGCGCCCGCCTTGTTCCCGGCGTCCGCGTCCGCCGTGCCCGAGGGATCCGCGCCCTTGTCCGGCACGCCCTTGTCCGGCTCGCCGTCGCCGTCCTTGTCCGGTTCGTCCGGCTGCGTCACGCACGGGCCCGGGGCGAACGGGTTGGCCGGTTCACCGGCGGCCATCGCCGGCTTCGGCGTCAGGCTCATCCCGACGAACACCGCGGTCGGCATCGCCGCCAGGGCCAGGGCCTTGCCCGCGGGCAGCTGGAACCTGGTCAGCAGCGACTTCCTGGGGGCCGCGTGTCGCGGGCCGCTTCTCCGACGGGCCGCCGCTCCCCCGCCCGCGGCCCTCTGGGCCTCGTCACCCCGCACTGTTCCTCCTGCCATCGGCGTCGCCGGACGTGTCGTTCGTGTCCGTCCGAAGGGACGGGGGCGGAGCAGGGGCGTGCGGGCCGGCGGGGGGTTCCTCGCTTTTCGAGAGGTCGATCGCCGTCGTCCGCCCGGCTCCGGGGGCGACCGGCGCGGGGCCGGTGGCCGGAGCGGGAGAGGGGCCGCCGTATCCGGCGTATCCGGCCGGCTCCGTACCCGGCGCAGCGGCGTAGGGGGAAAGGTCCGTCCGCGCCGGAGCCCACGCGATCGACATCGCGCCGCCCACCATGGCGAACAGGAAGCCGAACAGGAAGCCGCCGAGGTTCGACACCGGTATGGAGACGAGGGCGAGCAGGATCGAGGCGACGCCCGCGAAGATCCGCACGATGGAGTGGAACCACATCGTGAGCCCCAGCGTGACCAGCAGGACGCCGATGATGAGCGAGCCCGCGCCCGCCGTGGTCGCCATGGTGATCGTGAGCGCGCCCAGTTTCACGTCGTTGTACGGGAAATACATGATCGGGACGCCACCGACGAGGGTGAGGAGTCCCGCCCAGAACGGCCGCACGCCCCGCCAGGCGCGGAAGCGCAGCCGCCAGTAGTGGACATCGCGGCCCTGACTCGGAACCGTGGTCTCGGCGCTCATGAAAACAGCTCCCTGGAACCGGTGTTGCTGTACAGAAGAGGAGGGAGGAAGGGGAGCGGGCGGGACGCCGGGGGAACGCGCAACGGCATCTCCGCCCGCAACGGGGTGCCTAGTAGCACTCCTTGACGCCCTTGTGCAGACGCAGGTTGAGGCCGCTGAGCTTGAAGGTGCCCGCCGACGTCGCCCAGGCGCGCTGCTTCACCTTGGTCAGCACGGCCTCGTCGGCCTGCTGGGCGAAGCCGAACTTGTTCGCCTCGGTCTTGGGCTGGATGCCCGGACCCTTGTCGGCGCTGCCGGCCGCGACGCCGATGTCGATGTTCTTGAACTCGGCGTCGGCGTCCAGCTCGGCGACGTCCAGGTAGAGGTTCTCGGCCTTCACCGGCGTGCCGCCGGTGCCGGCCCTCAGCATCAGGCTGACGCTGCCGAAGACCGGGACGTTGGGTGTGACGACCGACTGGCACATGTTCGTGATGTCGGCCGACTTGAAGCCGGAGACCGCGACCGGGTGCAGGGTCGGCTTGCCTTCGAGGTCATTTCCCTCGGCGAGGCTGCCGTACTGCACGAAGCCCTTGCCGTCCAGCCTGTCGGCCGTGACCTTGAAGTCCTGACCGGAGACGCTGAACGAAGCCGCCAGCGCACCTTGGGCCATGGCGACGCCTATCGCGGCGGTCGCGGCGACGGTCGGCACCATGACGACCGCGAAGCGACGCCATCTGGTTCCACCGCGTACTGGGGAGCTCATGTACTTTCCTCCTTCTCGGACGTACATCTCCGGTACGGGCAGGACCCGTACCGGGAGGGGAGAAGTGCTACGTCCTCGGAGTCCGAGAGCCCGCTTCGGCCGTCAGGCGTGAGCCACGTCCGAAGCACCGGCGCCCACCCCCGAGCGACAACCACTGGGCCGCGCGTTCGCGCAACCTGCTGGACAGGCCCCGCCGTGGTGGCGGAGACCCCCCTGTCCGGAGCCGGCAGCGCTGCTGTCGGCCCACCCGGTGGGGACCCTCACGACCGTCGCCCCGAGTGGCTTCCGGGACGTGTGCGAAGGACCGGGCGTCGCCGATCGTGGTGCATGCACGGGCGCGGGCACAAGAGGTCCGTTACTCACTGGTAATGCCGTGATCACCAGGGCGCTGCCGTGCGGTCTCGCAGGGTGGTGGGCGGGTGCGGCCGGTGACCCGGAAAACCGGGTGATTGCCGCAACAAGGCGGACAGAATGTCGAGCCCCTGTTACTTCAAGTAACAGCGGCCGCGATTGCCAAGTTTCGGCAAAGCGCGGCCGCGTTTTATCACTGTGTCGCCAAATCACCGCGATGCGGAGGGACATCGCGGGTGCGGGAGCGGTGGAACGGGTTTCGTCCCCCGCCCCCGGTCCGGGAAGAAGGGCGGGCTGCTAGAAGAGCACCCGCGCGAGCGCCGTACGGGCGGCGCTCACCCGCGGGTCGTCGGAGCCGACGACCTCGAAGAGCTCCAGCAGCCGGACCCGCGCCGCGTCCCGGTCGTCCCCTGCCGTCACCCGCACCGTGTCGACGAGTCGCGAGAACGCGTCCTCGACATGGCCGCCCGCGAGGTCCAGCTCGGCGGCGGCGATCTGCGCGGCCGGATCGGCGGGCCGGTCGGCGGCGTCCTTGCGGGTCTGCTGCGGGTCCAGCTTCGTGACCCGCGCGAGCAGTTCGGCCTGTACGAGACCGGCCTTGGCGTCCGGGTTCGCCGGGTCGTCCGCCAGGACGTTCTTGTACGCCTGGACGGCGCCCGCGAAGTCATTGGCGTTCAGCGCGTCCATGGCCGCGTCGAGCAGCGCGTCGTACGGGCCGACCGGGGCCGGCGTCTCCGCCGCGGGACCGTCGGTGACCTGGATGCCGGTCAGCCCGAAACGCTCCTCGCCGACCTGGATGAGCTGGTCGAGGGTGGCCCGGATCTGCTCCTCGGGCGCGACGCCCTGGAAGAGCGGCAGGGCCTGCCCCGCGACGACGGCGAACACGGCCGGAACGCCCTGGACGGCGAACTGCTGCAACAGCATCGGGCTCGTCTCGCCCTCGACCTTGGCGAGCACGAACCGGCCCCGGTACTCCTCGGCGAGACGGGCCAGCTGCTGCGTGAGCTGCTCGCTCTGCTCGGAGCGGCGCGACCAGAAGGCCACGACGACCGGCACCTCGGAGGCGAGCTGGAGTACTTCGGTCTCGAAACCGGCTTCGTCGACGTCGAAGACGAGGTGCGAGGCGGGCGCGGCGGGCGCTCCGCCCTGCCGGGCGGCCTCGGCGCGTGCCTGCTCCGCCTTCTGCCGGGCCTCGTTGGCCGCTTTCACCGCGGCGAGGTCTACGACGCCGCTCATGGACATGTTCCTAGGCTGCATGCGTACATCCTCCCCCCTCGGCGGCCCGTTCGGAAAAGCGCCCGCAAAGCATCCCGGTTGCCTTCGGGAAGTGTCCGAAAGCAACCGGAAGTGCCCGAGAGGACCCTCCGCCCGCACGCGGGCTTCTCACGAGGGCCCGAGGGCGGTACTGCTTGGCTGGTGCCGGGTCCCCACCCGGCGCCGGTGGTTGTCGCTCGGCCGACGTCCGGGTGACCGGCGCAGGCTTTCGCTACGGGCCGTAGCGTAACTCGGCCGGCCGGGCGGACGACAGTGATCCGCCTCACGAGTCGCGGCGGATCCCCGCGTACCCGCCGGTATGGTCTCGGTCATGTCGCTTCCCGCCACCCCGCCGCACCCCCGGACCGGAAGGCCCCGCAGTGCCGCCGCGGACGCCGCGATCCTGGTCGCCACCCGGGAGGCGCTGGTGGAGCTGGGCTGGTCGAAGCTGACCATGGGCGATGTGGCGCGGCGCGCCGGGGTCGCCAAGACGACCCTGTACCGGCGGTGGGCGCACAAGAGCGAGCTGGTCGTCGACGCGGTCGCCGTCCTCTTCGACGAGCTGGAACTCCCGGACCGGGGAAGCCTGCTGGAGGACGTGCAGGGTGTCGTCCTGCAGTTCGCCGCACTCCTGGAGCGCCCCGAGACGAAGACCGCGCTGATGGCGGTGGTCGCCGAGTCCACCCGGGACGTCGCCCTGCGCGAGCGGATCCGCTCGGCGATCGTCGAGCGTCAGAAGCGCCTCGTACTGCTGGGCCGGGAACGCGCGCAGGCCCGAGGCGAACTGCCGTACGAGGAGTCCCCGGTACAGGCCGCCCGCAACGCGGACCTGATCTTCGACGTGATCGCGGGCGCCGTCGTCCACCGGGCGCTGGTGAGCGCGGAACCGGTGGACGAGGCGTGGGCGCACAGCTTCACGTCGTTGCTGGTGAGCGGTCTGGGCGGGGCGCAGGGCCGGTAGGCGTCAGACCTGGTAGCGGTCCGGCGCGAAGAGGTGGACGTTCTGGGCCACCCACTCGCTGGTCCGCCGCAGCCCGTCCTCAAGGGACGTCTGCGGCTGCCAGCCCGCCCACTCGCGCGCCCTCGTGTTGTCGGACAGCAGGCGCTCCACCTCGCTGCCCGAGGGCCGCAGCCGCGTCGGGTCGACGACGACCTCGGCGTCGCGGCCGGAGGCGGCGACGAGCGCGGCGGCCAGCTCCCCGATCGCGATCTCGCGCCCGGTGCCCAGATTGACCGTCTCGCCGAGCGCACGGTCGCAGTCCGCCATCGCGAGGAAGCCGCGCGCGGTGTCGGTGACGTACGTGAAGTCACGGGTGGGCGTGAGCGACCCGAGCTTGATCTCCCGTGCCCCCGAGTGGAGTTGGGCCAGGATGGCGGGGATGACAGCGCGCGCGGACTGCCTGGGGCCGTACGTGTTGAAGGGGCGGACGACCGTCACCGGCAGTTCGAAGGCGTGGTGGAAGCTGAGCGCCGTCATGTCGGCGCCGATCTTGGAGGCGGAGTACGGCGACTGCGGCTGGAGCGGGTGCTGCTCGCTGATCGGCGCGGTGCGGGCGGTGCCGTACACCTCGCTGGTGGAGGTGTGGACGAGCCGGCGCACCTCGTGACGGCGGCACGCCTCGGCGATGTTCTCCGTACCGACGACGTTGGTCTGCACGTACGCGCCGGGTGAGGCGTAGCTGTACGGGATGCCGATCAGGGCGGCGAGATGGAAGACGGTGTCCGTGCCCGCGACGGCGTCCGACACCCGGCCCGCGTCGCGCACGTCGCCCGCGAACATCTCGACCCCGGGGTCGGCCAGGTGGTGCTTGAGGAAGCCCTTCTCGGCGTACGGCTTGTAGTGCACGAAGGCCCGGACGTCCGCGCCCCGTTCCACGAGCAGGTCCACCAGGGTGGAGCCGATGAAGCCCTCGGCGCCGGTGACGAGGACCTTGCGGCCGTTCCAGTCGACGCGGTCGATGCTCCCGGTGGGGTTGCCGTGCCCGGTGCGGGTGCGGTGCCCGGCGGGGTTGCCGTACTCGTTCGTGCTCATCGGGTGAACTCCATGGCTCGGTGGGCGTGTTCGGGAAGGCCGGAGAGGCGCAGCACCTGTGCCGCGAGCAGGTCGGCGGCCTGGGCGTGGGTGCTGGGGCCGGCCGCGCGGGACATCGCGGCGAGCCGCGCCGGGTCGGCGAGCAGCGGATCGACGAGCGCGGCCAGCCGCTCGGCGGTGGTCTCCGCGTCCGGTACCAGGTGGGCGGCGCCCGCGTCCGAGAGCACCCGGGCGTTGTGGGTCTGATGGTCGCCCGGGGCGTGCGGATACGGCACCAGCACGGCGGGCACGCCGACCGTCTCCAGCTCGGCGACGGTCGCGGACCCCGCCCGGCACACGACCAGGTCGGCGGCGGCGTACGCGAGGTCCATCCGGTCCAGGTACGGCACGACGGTCGCGACCGGATTGCCGCCGGTCCGCCGCCGGGTCTCGGCCAGCTTGGCGGGCCCCGTCTTGATCAGCAGATGTACGTCGTCCCGCCCGCGCCACCGCTCGGCGAGTCCGGTCGCCGCCTCGGTGAGCCGTGCGGCGCCGAGACTTCCGCCGTTGAAGAGCACGAGCCGTGCGCCCGCCGGCACGCCGAACGCGCGCCGCGCCTCGGCGCGCAGGCCGTCCCGGTCGAGGCGGGCGAGGGACGCGGCGATCGGCATGCCGACGGTCAGGGCGTCCTGCCCGCCCGCGAGGTGGGAGCGGCTGCGGTCGAAGGCGACGGCGATGTTGCCGGTGAGGCGCGCCGCGAACTGGTTGGCCCGGCCGGGGACGGCGTTGGACTCGTGGATGATGCTCGGCAGCCCGGCCGTCCTCGCGCCGACGATCACCGGGGCGCTGGGGTAGCCGCCCATGCCGACGGCGACGTGCGCGCCCTGCGCCTTGAGGATCGCGCGGGCCTGCGCACCCGACTTCAGCAGCGCCGCGGGCAGCAGGTATCTCTTCGCCCCCAGCGAAGGGTCGAACGGAATCATGTCGACGGTGTGCAGCCGGTACCCGGCCCCCGGTACGAGGTCCGTCTCCAGGCCCCGGGTCGTGCCGACGAAGGAGATGACGGCGTCGGGCACAGCCCGGCGCAGTGCTTCGGCGAGCGCGAGCCCCGGGTAGATGTGTCCCCCGGTGCCGCCCGCCCCGATCACGACTGAGAGTGGTGTGCGCATGGCCGCCACACTCACGAAGATCCTTAAGAAGGTTCTAAGAGCCCGGTTCGGCATGATTCATGCCATGACGAAGATCCTGGTGGCCGACGACGAGCCGGAAGTGCGGGCCGCGGTCGAGGACGGCCTGACCATCGAGGGGTACGAGGTGCGGGGCGCCCCGGACGGCCTCGCCGCGCTGTCCGCGATCGGCTCCTGGCAGCCGGACGCGCTCGTGCTGGACGTGATGATGCCGGTGCTGGACGGCCTCGCGGTGTGCCGCCGACTGCGCGCGGTCGGCAACCGCACGCCGATCCTCGTCCTCACCGCCCTCGATGCGGTGAGCGACCGGGTCGACGGCCTGGACGCGGGCGCCGACGACTACCTGGTCAAACCGTTCGCGCTGGACGAGCTGGTGGCCCGCGTACGGGCACTGCTGCGGCGCGCCGCCCCGCTGCCGGAGGAGGACGACTCCCTCGCGTACGCGGACCTGGTCGTCGACCCGGCCACCCGCACGGGCCACCGTTCCGGGCGCGCCCTGGAGTTCAGCCGCACGGAGTTCGCCCTCCTCGAACTCCTCCTGCGCCACCCCGGCCAGGTGCTCCCCCGCGAGCTGATCCTCGAACTGGTCTGGGGCCGCGACTTCGGCCCGGACTCCAACTCCCTCGCGGTGTACGTGGGTTACCTGCGCCGCAAACTGGAGGCGGCGGGCGGGAGCCGTCTCGTCCACACCGTCCACGGCGTGGGCTACCGCCTGGACCTGGCGTGAGCGGCGGACGTCGCCGTCGCGCCCTCGGGGCCCGCTGGCGCCGCCACCGCCCGCTGCGCACCCGCCTCGCCCTCTCCGCGTCCGCCGCGGTCGCCCTGGTCGCGATCGGGATCTGCACGGCCGCGTACTTCGTCATCCGGTACGAGATGTACCACCAGCTCGACCTGAACCTGACGCAGTCGGCGACCCGCCTCGTGCAGTCGGACCGCCATCCGGCGACCGGGGTCCTGTCGGGCGAGTGCCGCTACCTGTCCGCGCCCGCGTGCGCCCAGGTCGTGCCGTCGGACCCGGCGGAGGACCCCCGGGAGCGGTACGTCCTGCCGGTCTCGCCACCGGTCCGCGAGGTGGCGTCGGGACAGCGCGCCCCGTACTTCTCGAACTTCACCTACGAGGGCCACCCGGCCCGTCTCGCGGTCACGCCGATCGGCGGCGGCCGAGCCCTTGAGCTGGCCCTGCGCGCCGACTCGGTGGAGCGGGGCATCCGGCAGGCCGCCCTGCTGCTGTCGGCGGTGGGCGCGGCCGGTGTGCTGCTGGCCGCCGCGCTCGGTTACTGGGTCTCGCGCACCGGACTGGCCCCGGTGGCCCGCCTCACCGCCACCGCCGAACGCATCGCCGCCACCCGCGACCCGCGCCACCGCATCGAGCTCCCGCCGGGCCCGCCCTCCCGCGAGGACGAGGTCACCCGCCTCGCCACCAGCTTCAACACCATGCTGGGCGAACTGGAACAGTCCGTCTCCGCCCAACGCCGCCTGGTCGCCGACGCCTCTCACGAACTCCGCACCCCCCTCACCGCCCTGCGCACCAACGCCGAACTCCTGGCCCGCGCCGACCGGTTGAGTCCGGAGCAGCGGGACCGGGCGTCGGGGGCGCTGGGCCGGCAGCTCCGCGAGGTGACCGGCCTGGTCAACGACCTGATCGAACTCGCCCGCGACGAGGAGCCGCAGCCGCTGCTGGAGGAGGTCCGCCCGGCCGCCCTCGTCGAGCACGCGGTGGCGGCGGCCGCCGCCCACTGGCCGGCCACCCCCTTTCCGCTGCACGTGGCCCCCGAAGCCGTGCCGGTCACCCTGCCGGGCGTCCCTGCCCGGCTGACCCGCCTTCTGACGAACCTGCTCGACAACGCGGCGAAGTTCAGCCCGCCGAAGGCCCCGGTGGAGGTCGAACTCGTCGTGTCAGGGGCGCACTTGGAGTTCACCGTCCGCGACCACGGCCCCGGGATCGCGCCCGGGGACCTCCCGTACGTCTTCGACCGCTTCTACCGCGCGGAGGCCGCCCGCGCCCTGCCCGGCTCGGGCCTGGGCCTCGCCATGGCCCGCCAGATCGCCCGCGCCCACGGCGCGGAGTTGACGGCAGAACAGGCACCGGGCGGCGGGGCGTTGTTCCGCCTGCGGTTCGGGGAGCGTACGCACGAATGATCACGGAACCAGTCGCCGCCCGGACCGCCGCGAGCGGGAGGGTTGTTGCAAGAAGGCCGGAGGAAGACTCACGAGCACCGGGTGTCACACCAGCTAGAAGATCCCGCCCGAGCACCGCGAAGATCCCGCGTACCGTGCCGCGGGCCGCCGGATGGACTTCGCGCAGGCCGTCTACGACCGGCGTTCCGTCGTGGGCCGGCGCACTGCGGAACTGGCCCGGCGGGCCGGAATGGCCGAGGCGGACATCGAGTCCGTGGAGGAGAGCGCGGTGGATCCCACCCTGGAGCTCATCGAGCGGCTCGCCGCCGCCCTGGGTGCGGGGGCCGGACCGATCCTGGCTCGACCCCGGAGTTCCGGTTCGAGGGGCGCGCCGCCTGAGCAGGCCGGGGCGCCGGATCCGGCACCCGGTTGCGTCCGGTGACACATGTGTCAACTCCCCGGGTGTGCCGCGGCATTCCCGATTCCGATGTGACTCTTCACCGACTTCTCCCACCTTCCCCCGCGCCCCGCCGTGCCCCCATACTCCGAGTCGGCATCCGCCAGGAAGCCCCCGTGAAGCCCACCCGGAGGACTGCATGCCCGACCGCCCCACCCCCGCCGCAGCCGCCGCCGGGACCTGGAAACTCGGCGGTGAGCTGTCCGTCCGCCGTCTCGGTTACGGCACCATGCGCCTGCCGCAGATCGGGCCGGCGCTCGACACCACCTCCGTGCCGCGCGACCGCGACCAGGCCGTGGCTCTGCTGCGCCGGGCCGTGGACCTCGGCGTCAACCACTTCGACACCGCGGCCTTCTACTTCTCCTCCGCGCACTCCGCCAACGAACTGCTCCGCGCCGCCTTCTCGCCGTACGCCGAGGAACTCGTCATCACCACGAAGGTGTGGCCGGCCCGCACCCCGGCCGGGGACTGGTGGTACGCCGAGCCCCATCAGCTCCGCGGCCAGGTCGAGGAGAACCTCCGCCAACTCGGCCGCGACCACCTCGACGTCGTCAACCTGCGCATCCCGCGCAGCCGGTCGACCGGCTCCATCGCCGAGCACTTCGGTGCCCTTGCCGACCTGCGCGAGGCCGGGCTCATCCGGCACCTCGGCGTCTCCAACGTCACCGCCGCCCACCTCGCGGAGGCCCGCAGCATCGCGCCGGTGGTCTGCGTACAGAACCCGTACGGCCCGGGAGCTGCGGCCGAGGACACGGCGCTGCTGCACAGCTGCGGCGAACAGGGGATCGCGTTCGTCCCCTTCTACGCCATCGCCGGCGCGGGCCGCGAGACCGGTGCGACGGGCATCGAGGAGGAGCGGGTCCTCGCCGTAGCCCGTGCCCACGACGCCTCGCCCGCGCAGGTCCGGCTGGCCTGGACCCTCCAGCAGGGGCCGCACGTGCTGGCCATTCCGGGGACGGGCGACCCCGCCCACCTGGCGGCGAACGTCGCCGCCGCCTCGCTGCGCCTCACCGCGGCGCAAAGGGCGCTGCTGGCGTCGCCCGACGCCGTCCCGGCCTGACGGCTGCCGCCCGCCCCGGCCGGTGGTTCGGCCCGGGGCGGACCACGATGACGGCCGACGGGGCTGGGGTCGCGGGCCGCCGGGACGGCGAGGCGCGGGTGCGGGCCGCCGGGACGGCCGGTGGCGGTCTACTGCCAGGGCTGTGTGCCCTGCTTCGCGTTGGCCGTCATACGGCGCAGGACCTTCAGCGCGGCCACGTACTCCTCGTCGCTCACCCCCTCGTGGACCTGGGCGCGCAGCCGGGTGACCAGTTGCTTGATCTCCGCCTTTCCCGCCCGGCCCGACTCCGTGAGGGAGAGACGGTCCTGCGGGTCCGCCGCGAGCCAGCCCCGGTGCAGGAGCTGGTCGATCACGCGGGAGATGTCGTACGGGTTGTCGGCGACGTCCGCGAGGGCGGCGATCACCTCGGGGCGAGTGGCGGGGGCCGCGTCGACGCGGTTCAGCACCCACCACTGGGGCTGCGTGACGTCGTAGCGGGCCATGGAGTCGCGCAGCAGGTTCTTGACGGCGTTGCTCGCGATGCCCGTCCAGTAGGCGACGGGCTGGGAGGCGAGGTCGGCGTCGGCGGCCGAGGGGTCGGCGGGGACGACGGCGGGAGATGCGGAAGCGGTGGTCATGCGGGCGACGCTACGACCTCAAGGGCGGTTGAGGTCAAGCGTCGCCCGTGGACCCGACTCCCGTCAGAAACCCGGGGGTTCGACGTAGACGCCCCACTCGTCCCGCAGCACTCCGCAGATCTCGCCCAGCGTGGCCTCGGCCCGTACCGCCTCCAGCATCGGCTCGATCATGTTGGAGCCGTCGCGGGCCGCGGTCAGCATGGCGTCCAGCGAGGCCCGTACCTTGGCGTCGTCGCGGCGGGCCCTGCGCTCGGCGAGCGCCCGCACCTGCTCGGTCTCGACCTCGTGGCTGACCCGCAGGATCTCCAGGTCGCCGGTGACCGAACCGGTCGCGGTGTTCACGCCGACGACCTTCTTGTCGCCCTTCTCCAGCGCACGCTGGTACTGGAAGGCGGACTCGGCGATCTCGCCGGTGAACCAGCCGTCCTCGATGCCGCGCAGGATGCCCGAGGTGATCGGACCGATGGGGTGCCGGCCGTCGGGGTGGGCGCGCAGGCCGCGCTCCCGGATCTGGTCGAAGATCTTCTCCGCCTCGGCCTCGATGCGGTCGGTGAGCTGCTCGACGTACCAGGAGCCGCCGAGGGGATCGGCGACGTTGGCGACGCCGGTCTCCTCCATGAGGACCTGCTGGGTGCGCAGCGCGATCTCCGCCGCCTGCTCGCTCGGCAGGGCGAGGGTCTCGTCGAGGGCGTTGGTGTGCAGGGAGTTGGTGCCGCCGAGGACGGCGGACAGGGCTTCCACGGCCGTGCGGACGACGTTGTTGTACGGCTGCTGCGCGGTGAGGGAGACACCGGCGGTCTGGGTGTGGAAGCGGAGCCACTGCGCCTTGTCGGTCCTGGCTCCGTACACCTCCTTCATCCACCGGGCCCAGATCCGGCGCGCGGCGCGGAACTTGGCGATCTCCTCGAAGAAGTCCAGGTGCGCGTCGAAGAAGAAGGAGAGGCCGGGGGCGAAGACGTCCACGTCCAGGCCGCGGGACAGGCCCAGCTCCACGTAGCCGAAGCCGTCGGCGAGGGTGTACGCCAGCTCCTGTGCGGCCGTTGCCCCGGCCTCGCGGATGTGGTAGCCGGAGACGGAGAGCGGCTTGTACGCGGGGATGCCCGCCGCACAGTGCTCCATCAGGTCGCCGATCAGGCGCAGGTGCGGTTCGGGCTGGAAGAGCCACTCCTTCTGGGCGATGTACTCCTTGAAGATGTCCGTCTGGAGCGTGCCGTTCAGGAGACCGGGGTCGACGCCCTGGCGCTCGGCGGCGACCAGGTACATGCAGAAGACGGGGACTGCCGGGCCGCTGATGGTCATGGAGGTCGTGACGTCGCCGAGGGGGATGTCCCCGAAGAGGACCTCCATGTCCGCGGCGGAGTCGATGGCGACGCCGCAGTGGCCGACCTCGCCAAGCGAGCGGGGGTCGTCGGAGTCGCGGCCCATGAGGGTGGGCATGTCGAAGGCGACGGAGAGGCCGCCGCCGCCGGCGGCGAGGATCATCTTGTAGCGCTCGTTGGTCTGCTGGGCGTTGCCGAAGCCGGCGAACTGGCGGATGGTCCAGGTCCGGCCCCGGTAGCCCGTCGCGTGCAGGCCGCGGGTGAAGGGGTACTCGCCGGGCCAGCCGATCCGCTCGAAGCCCTCGTACGTGTCGCCGGGGCGCGGACCGTAGACCGGCTCGACCTCGTCGCCGGAGAGGGTGGTGAAGTCGGCGTCTCGCTTGCGGGCCCTGTCGTACCGGGCCTGCCAGCGCTGGCGGCCCTGTTCAATCGCGTCGGCGTCCATACCGCCAATTTACTAGGACGTCCTAGTAAATGTCGATGGACAACCGCCGTACGGTTCGGATCCGTACGGCGGCGGGGCGAAACGCGCTACGGCTTGCTCATGACCGGGCCGTCGTCCTTGACGAGCAGCTTGGCCTCACGGGTGATCTTCGGCTCGACGAAGAAGCTGGCCACCGGGATGCAGCCGGCCGCGAGCACCCACAGGAGCTTGCCGAAGGGCCACTTCGCCTTGGAGCCGAGGTCGAAGGCGAAAATCACGTAGACGATGAAGAGCACACCGTGGATCTGGGAGATCAGCATGGTGTCGCCGGTGTCGAAGCCGTACTTCAGGACGATGGCGACGGTGAACACCAGGAGCCACACGGCGGTGACGTAGGCCATCACCCGATAACGGGTCAGCACGCTCTGTTTCATGCCGTCGAGCGTAACCGGGCAGGCCGGGCGATCTTCGGGCGGGCCGGGCGGGCGCGACGGCCCGCGCGAGGGACGCGGAAAGGGGGACGGATGCCGGTACGGGGCGGGCGCTCAGCCCTCGTCGAAGTCCTTTGCCGCCACCCGCAGCGGCCTCAGCATCGCGAAGATCTCCGCGCACTCCTCCGCGTCGTACACCCCGAGCCCGAACTCCATCCCCATCAGGTCCCGGGTCGCCGCCTCGACGACCTCGCGGCCCTTGTCGGTGATGGACGCGAGGGTTCCGCGCCCGTCGTTGGGGTTCGGGCGCTTGTCGACGAGCCCCGACCTGACCAGCCGGTCGACGGTGTTGGTCACCGACGTCGGATGGACCATCAGCCGCTCGCCGATCTTCGACATCGGCAGCTCGCCCGCCTTGGAGAAGGTCAGCAGGACCAGCGCCTCGTACCGCGCGAAGGTCAGCCCGTACGGCTTGACGACTGCGTCGACCTCGGCGAGCAGGATCTGCTGGGCGCGCATGATCGAGGTGATCGCGGCCATCGACGGCACGGGACCCCAGCGCTGCTGCCAGAGTTCGTCGGCGCGGGAGATGGGATCGAAGGGGAGGCTGAGCGGCTTCGGCACAGATCGACCCTACCGGTCGGTCACATGCCGGTCAGCTGTGTCTCGCGGTTCGGTACGCGGACTTCCGTGCGCCGCGGAGGCCACGGGGCGCCCGGGGGTCCACGAGCCGCGGGGCTCCTGCGCGGGGGCCGGTCCGCCGTGCCTCCGGGAATCCGTTCGCACGTGCGGACCAGCCCTGTGAACCCGGCGCGCGGCTTGCGGCATCCGGGAGCCCGGCATCCGGCACCGTCGGATGCACACGGCCGCAGATCGCACTCGCCGCCGGGTCGTAACCCCGTGCGAACTGTGCGTTATGTCAGGATTGTGCGGTTCCGTGCCTGCGCGGCAACAGGGTCCGTTTCCGCCGTGAGCAGTCGTCACTCGTCCCGAGGAGGCTGGATGTCCGGCCGAAGGTTCTTCCTTAAGGCCCACTCCGTGGTGGCCGCGCTCCTGGTGGTCGGCGTCGCCGCGTGCTCGTCGCCCGACACTCCGGCCCCCGCCGAGGAGACCGTCTCCGCCCCGTCGGCTCCGGCTTCGGCCTCACCGTTCTGGGTCGATCCCGACTCCAGCGCCGCCCGGCAGGTCAGGGAGTGGACCGCGCAGGGGCGTACCGAGGACGCGAAGGCGCTCCGGAAGATCGCCGACCGGCCCGTCGCCGACTGGCCCGCCGGGGACGATCCCGTGCCGGACGTCCGGCGGGTCACGGCGGAGGCGTCGAAGGAGGGCCGCACCGCCGTCCTCGTCGCGTACAACATCCCGCACCGCGACTGCGGCCAGCACAGTGCCGGCGGGGCACCGGACGGGAACGCGTACCGGGCCTGGCTGGACTCCTTCGCGCAGGCGATCGGGAACGCCTCCGCCACCGTCGTCCTCGAACCGGACGCCGTCCCGCACATCGTCGACGGCTGCACACCGCCGGAGAACCACGACGAGCGGACCCAGCTGCTCGCCCAGGCCGTCGAGCGGCTGAAGCGGCAGCCCAGGACGAAGGTGTACATCGACGCGGGGAATCCGGCGTGGATCGACGACCCGGGGAAGCTCGTCGACCCGCTGACCCGGTCCGGCATCGCGAGGGCCGACGGGTTCTCGCTGAACGTGTCGAACTTCCAGCGGAACGACGTGGTGAAGGCGTACGGGTCGCAACTGTCCGGGCTGCTCGGGGGTACGCACTACCTCGTCGACACGAGCCGGAACGGAGCGGGCCCGCTGCCCGGTTCCCGGGCGGACGCCTGGTGCAATCCGACCGGACGGGCGCTGGGGACCCCGCCCACCGACAGGACGGGCGACCCGCTGCTCGACGCGTACCTGTGGATCAAGCGCCCCGGCGACTCGGACGGCGAGTGCCGGGGCGGTCCCAGCGCGGGAACGTGGTGGCCGGACTACGCGCTGGGGCTGGCGCGCCGGTCCCGCTGACCGGCGGTCGCCCGACCCGAGCCCGTCGGGGCCCGGCGATCGGCGGTCACTCGACCGGGGCGGTCGCCACCCGATGGCCGTCGGCCACGCGGCCCGGACCCCTCACCTCCCGGGCGGGTGTCCACGCGACCCCGCCCCCTCACCTCCGATGCCCGGCGGCCGCGCGGCCGGACCCCTCGGGTGGCTACGCGGCCCGGACCCCTCACCTCCCCATGGCCGGCGCCCCCGGCCCGGACACCACGCCTCCCGCTCGCGGGCGGCCACCCTGCCCGGATCCCACGGGTCGCGGTGTCCGGCTCTCACTTCACCTGGATCCACTTGGCCTCGGACGGTACTCCGTCCTTGTCCGTGACGAAGAGCATGTACCAGCCGGCCGGGACCAGGGTCCGGTCGGCGGGCACGGTGACCGTCACGCCGTTCCTGTCCTTCTTCAGGCCCAGTTCGACCGAGCGCTGTTCGACGTCGGTGGTGTGGGTGACGGCGCTGGGACGCATGAGGCGCGCCTTGACGATGCGGTCGGCGTCCTTGGTCCGGTACGAGGCGCGGGACGCCTGGAACGCGTCGGGGCCCTCCTCCAGGACCGGTCGGGCCCTGCCCTTCTCCAGGTAGGGCGGCGTGAAGATCTCCACGCGCTGCTCGAAGGCGCCGAGCTTGGTGTTGTCCTCGTCGCCGTAGAGCGGGTCGGAGCCGAAGGTGGCGATGCGGCCGTCGGGCAGCAGCAGCGCCTCGGAGTGGTAGTTGCGGCCGACGGTGGGTTCGGCGGCGTCGCGGAACGCGTTGGCCTTCGGGTCGTAGAACTGGGCCGTGAGGAGGTCGCTGGCGCTCCGGCCCCGGTAGTCGCGGGAGCCGCCGCTGGTGAAGACGGTGTCGTCGGGCAGCAGGACGGAGGACAGGTAGCGGGTCCCCTGGGAGAGCGGCGGGCCGGACGTGAAGGCGGGTTTGCCGGCCTTCAGGTCGGCGATGGCGGTGCGGGCCGTGGCCTTCTCGGACTCGCCGACCCCGCCGCCGCCGAGCACCATCACCTTCTGGTCCTGGGCGGGCGGCAGCAGGACGGACGCGGAGGTCTCCAGCTGGTCGGGGTCGGCCATGCCGCCGACCTTGGTGAAGGCGTTGGTCTTCACGTCCCACAGGCCGGGGACGCGGCCCTTCTCGGCCGGTCCGTAGCCCGCGTTGGAGCCGGAGTAGAAGAGTTTGCCGCCCTTGGTCAGGAAGAGGGCCGGGTAGGTGGGGAAGTAGCGGAAGGGGCCCTTGCTCCACTTCTTCGTCCTGGGGTCGTAGATCTCGTTGTCGCCGGGAACGACGTCGCCGACGTCGTTCAGGCCCGATGCGGCGAGCACCCTGCCGTCTTCGAGGGTGGCGAGCGTCGGGTACCAGCGGGCGTCCTTCATGGGCTGTACGGGGACGTACTTCTCGGCCACGGGGTCGAACTCGTAGGCCGCCTTGATGCCCTGGAAGTCCTGCTTCTCGGTGGTGATCCGCTGCGCGAGGCCGTAGACGTCGTCGGCGTCCTTCTCCGGCAGGCCCACGATCTCGTACTGGGCCGCCTGCGTGGTGAGCGCCCCCGGGCCCTCCTTGGCGGCCTCGACGAAGACGCGCGACTCGGCGGCCGTGACCTTGGTCTCCCAGGGCTTCATCTGCCCGGACGCGAAGTAGCCGACCTTGAACTCGCGCTTGGCCCGGGGCACGGTGACGTCGAACTTGGACACGTACTCGACCCCGGAGGGCGACCGGAAGCGGGTGCCCTTCTTCAGGGTGACGGCCTTGTCGGGGTTCTCGTTCTTGACCCGCATGCCGCCGCCCGCCCGCGACACCTTGCCGTCCAGCACCTCGTACCGGGCGGTGCCGCCCGCCACCAGGAGCTGTCCGTCGGGGAGCTGGGCGTGCCCGGCGCAGAAGAAGTCCTCCGGGGTGGGGATCTTCTTGAAGGTGTTCTTCTTCGGGTCCCACAGGACGGTGTCGAAGGTGCCGGAGTCGAACTTCTTCTGGTCGTTGCCGGAGCCCGCGATGAGGAGCACCTTGCCGGTGCGGAGGAGGGCGGCGTGGATCGCGTTCACCTTGTACTCGCTGGGGACGTCGAGCACGGCCCAGGAACCGAACTCCGCCTTGTAGCCGGGCTGGGCGATCTTGTACGCGTGGTACTTCTCCTGCGCGAAGTCCAGGGCGGCGGGGGCGTTGAGGCCCACGAGGAGGATGACGGCGCCGCCGCCGAGGAGGGTGTTCTTCAGCTTTTTGGGCTTCTTCGCGCTGCTCGCCGCCGCGCCGGTCGGGGCGGCCGGGCCGTTCTGCCCCTTCTTCGGCCTGCTGGTCGGGCGGTCTGCCATGTCACTTCCCTCCGGTGGTGGTGGCTCCGACGGCGGCCGGTGAGCCGGCGGTGGCGGCTGCCGTGCCCTCCGGCTCGATCGTGGCGTAGGCCCGCGCGGGCCTCCTGCGGCGCTCGCGTCGGCGGACGGCTCCGGCTGCCGCATCCTTCCTGCTGCCGCGTTCGGCGTACTTGCCGCACAGCCAGACCGTCACCGGGGCGAGCGTGATGATCAGCGCCAGTACGGCCCAGGTGCGCATCGCGGCGTGCGTGTTGCCGTACTGGACGGACGCCCACAGCGACGCGATCAGGATCGCCGCCCAGAAGAAGTGGATGCGGAACGTCAGCAGCCGGTCGGGGCTGACCTCGCCGCCCTTGGGGGTCACGACGAACTTGCCGCGGCGGCCGACGACCGCCGCGCCGAGCGACTTGAGGTAGATCGGTGCGCAGATCGCGGACATCGCCATGCCGGCCAGGCCGCCGGAGCCCTCGGGCTCGTGCGGCGAGACGTTGTGGCGGCGGTTCCAGAGGTAGAGGCCGATCTGCAGGGCGACGGCGTCGCTGTAGAGCATCAGCCAGACCGAGGTGGAGACCTGGGTGCCGGACGCGCCGAACCACAGGAACAGCACGCAGCTCAGAATGCCCAGGAGCCAGTTGACCGCGGTCATGGGGTAGTAGAGGAGCATCAGGCCGTAGTTGAGCAGCCGCCCCGGCGGAACCCGGAAGGGCGCCTTCCAGAGCTGCTTGAACACCGTCTCGTAGGTGCCCCTGGACCAGCGCATCTGCTGGGTGAAGAAGTCCGTCCAGGACGAAGGGCCCTCCCCCACCGCGAGCACGTCGGGGGTGTAGACCGAGCGCCAGAAGTGCCCCGTGCGCGGGTTCTTGCGGCGGTGGATCTCGAAGCCGGTCGCCATGTCCTCGGTGATCGAGTCGTACAGTCCGCCGACCTGGGTCAGCGCGCTGACGCGCACCACGTTGTTCGTACCGACGAACATGGGGGCGCGGTAGCGGTTCCCGGCGCGCTGGATCAGGGCGTGGAAGAGGTACTGCTGCGACTCGGCGGCCTTGGTGACGGAGGCCCGGTAGTTGCCGTACACCTGGGGGCCGACGACGAACGCGATGTCGGGGTCGCGGAAGTAGCCCAGCATCCGTTCCAGGTAGTTGGGCAGCGGGACGTGGTCGGTGTCCACGGACGCGAAGTAGTCGTAGCCCTTGCCGTGCATGGCCAGCCAGGCGTTGTAGTTGCCGTGCTTGGTCTTCTCGCGGTGCGGGCCCTTCTTCTGGTTCCAGTCGGGGACGCCCTTGCGCGTGAAGTGCTTCACGCCCAGCTCGGCGCAGAGGGCCTTCGCCTCGGCGTCGTCGCCCTCGTCGAGGAGCCAGACGTCGCACCGCCCGCGGTGGCGGACCTTGACCGCGCCTTCGAGCGTGGCGCGGACCATGGCGAGGGGCTCCTTGCCCGGGACGTACGTCGTCAGGAACGCGACGCGGGTTCCCTTGCGGGCGTGCACCGGGACCGGGTCGCGGGCGACCATCGTCGCGTGCGCGATGGACGCCACGTTCATGAACATGAAGAACATGATCAGAGCGATGGAGCCCAGCATCACGTGGTCGGCGCGGACCAGCCAGGGGTCGGCGTTCTCCCGCTCGGTCCAGTGCGAGGGCCACACCAAGTACGCCAGCAGGACCAGCGAGAGGATCGGCGCGAGCGTCATCAGGAGGACGGCTCGTATTCGGTGGGGTTCCTTCGAGAGCAGACTCGTGTACTGGACCGTGTAGGAACCCTTCCCCGGGTCCGTCAGCGGCCCGGCGAGACGGCTGTGCTTCTCGTAGTCGTAGCCCTCCGGCAACACGCGGCCTCCAAGCTGATCCCGTGAGGCCCATACCCCACGAAAGCCACGAAACGTCAGATATGAGGTCGTGTCGACTCGGGGCGTCCGATGGAGCTACCGCACCGGACCGCGCTACGGGATGCGCCGGTCCGACGGGGTGTTCTGGCGTTTCGCCCTGCGCAGCCCCAGCCTGACGGCGTGCTGGGCCACCGGACCCAGGTCCTCCAGTACGCCGATGAGCCCGGCCAGCTGCTCCAGTGCGTCCAGCGCGCCGGCGGCGCCGATCTCGTCCACGCCCTCGTACAGCTCCAGGCCGATGAACGCGGCGGCCACCGCGCGGGCGAGGCCCGCCGGGTCGGTGAACTCGGCGACGGGGCTGTGCTCCAGGACCCGGCCGAGCACCTTCTCGATCTCCTCGATCCACAGGTCGAGGCCGGCCGCGGTCGCCGGGGCCAGTCGGGGCTGGGTCTGTGCCCCGGCGAGGAGCTGGCCGAGGAAGGCCACGTGGCCGCCGCGCTTCTCCTCCTCGTGCATGACCCGGCCGAATTCGAGGAGTTCGGCGAGGGTGGTGATCGCGGCGAGGCGCAGCCGGTAGCGGGCGACACGCTGCTCGGCGCCGTACCGGCAGGCGGCGGCCAGGAGTTCGTCGACCGACCCGAAATGGTAGAAGACGAGTGCCTGATTCACCCCGGCGGTCGTCGCGATGCTGCGCGCCGACGTCTTGGCGATGCCCTGCTCGGAGAGCGTCCGCAACGCCCCCGCCAGCAGTTTCTCCCTGGTCTCCGTGGCGCTCATGCGCGGACCTCCTCGCGTATCGGGCGCAGCCCCGGCCGGATGCCGTGCGCTGTCGCGTCCAGGAAGGCGGCCCGGAAGGACCCTTCGTACCCGAAGAGCGGGCCGAACCGCCGGTTGGTCACCCTGACACGGATCAGGAAGCGCCCTGTCCGCTCGTCGTACGACTCCCTGACCTCGGCGTCGCCGCCGATCAGGTGCGGGACGCGGACGTCGACGGGGCCCTCCCGGAAGCGGTGCTCGCCGGAGCGGATCACCAGGCCGCCGTGCCGGTCGGCGGAGAAGTGGAGGTCGCTGGCGAGGTGCTGGTGGGTGCCGAGGTAGTCGAGGACGCAGTCGCGCTCCGGACTGTGGATCATGGTGGCGTCGAAGCGGCGGGGCCCGCCGGGGAAGTGGAAGGTCCGCACGAAGGTGACGGTCTCGCGGCCGTGGGAGTCGGTGTACGGGACGTTCTCGATGACGAAGGGCACGTGCCGTCCGGCTTCCGGCACCAGGATGTTGCGCTTCGCCCCGAGCCGGAGGAACGGCCGTACGAAACCGGGCCCGTGCCATATCCGGTCCATCACCCCGCGCCCCACGCACGCCTCCCCGCTGTCCAGGCCGACGGAGAAGCGTCGCTGGAGCATGGGGTGCAGCCGGTCGAAGGCGTCGTCGCCCATGGCGGTGCGGAAGACGGATGCGTGGCGGGCGGGGGTCATCGGGGCTCCAGGGTGGCGAGGATCGAGGGCGTACGGGCCGGGGCGGACGTCGTGCGCGAACAGCGGCGCGCGGCGGGCGTGCCGGGCAGGGGCGGCAGCAGGACGGCCGCCGCGAGGAGCGCCGCGGCGAGGACGGGGGCGCCGCCGGCGAGTGCGGGCGCGTGGACGGCGAGCGCGGGTCCGCTGCCCGCCAGTACGACCGCGAGGACGGCGACCGCGGTACGGGCGGCCAACTCGCCCACCGCCCGTCCCAGCAGCCGCGCCGGGCTCGTCCCCCGCTCCAGCCACAGCCGCAGCCGGTCGAAGGACCAAGCGGTCGCCCACCCCATGAACGGCCGGAACGCGAATCGGTCGGCGACCGCCCCGAAGCGGCCCCAGCGCGTCCGGTAGTCGTATCCGGTGACGAAGCGGACCCCGTCGGGCGTCGGCACGTACCGCCAGTAGCCGCTGCCCCACGCGAGGAGGGAGAGCGGGTGCGCGGAGGCGAACCGCAGGGCGGAGGTGCGGGTGCCGTCGGGCCGGTGGCGCTCGCCCGCACTGATCCCGGTGCCGGAGACGGTGACGAAGGGCAGTACCCGGGTCGCGTACCGGAAGTGCTGCGGCTCGTCGGGCGAGCGGCGCGGCAGGAAGTCGATCTCGGTGAACCGCAGGTCCCACCGCTGGTGCTGGGCGGGCTCCTGGGTGCGCTCCCAGAGGAGTTCCTGATCGGCGCGGATCAGCGCCTCCACGTACAGCGGCTTCGCCTGCTTCATGTCCTCACCCCGGTCGTCGGCTTGTTTGAGCGACTGCTCAAACGGAAGGTACGCGCTTTTGAGCGACTGCTCAACCCCGGGTACGAGAAAACCCCTGGCCCGCTGACCAGGGGTTGCTCGGGATACTCGGGTTGCTCGGGTTGCTCGGGTTGCTCGGGTTGCTCGGGAAAGGTGCGTCAGGAGGACAGGTACCGCTCCACCGTCTCGACCTTGGACGTCAGCCCGTCGGTGACGGACGGCCTGATGTCTGCCTTCATCACGACGGACACCCGCGGCGCCCGCGCCTCGACGACGGCCACGGCGCGCTTGACGACCGCCATGACGTCGTCCCACTCGCCCTCGACGGAGGTGAACATCGCGTCCGTGCGGTGGGGCAGCCCCGACTCACGCACCACGCGGACCGCGTCCGCCACGTACTCCCCGACGTCTTCGCCCACGCCCAGCGGTGTCACGGAGAAGGCGAGGATCATGCGGCGACCGTTCCTTCCTTGCGGGCGCGGGCGGCGATCACGGCGTTCTCGGCCTCGTCCTTGAGCTTGCGCTCCGCGAAGAAGCCGCCGGCGGGCAGCACCGACATCACGAAGTAGAAGGCGGCGGTCTTCAGCGACCACTTGGTGCGGTTCCAGGCGTCCGCCCAGAAGAGCACGTACAGCACGAAGAGCAGGCCGTGGACCGCGCCCATCACCGGCACCGCGTTGAAGTCCGTGGTGCGCTTGAGGACCGAGCAGACGAGCAGCAGCAGGAACGACACCGCCTCGGGGGCGGAGACCAGGCGGAGGCGGCGGAGGGCGGAAGCGGTCTTGAGATCCACGGAAGGGCAACCTTCGTCGTCGGGAGCGAACAGCAGCGGCGGCGATCTTGTGAACGTATGCACAAGCGCTCCGGACATTGTGGCATCCGGCTTTGCCAACCCTTGGCTCAGGGTCCGGTCGGGGGCGGACTCCTTCCGCGGGCCCTGGCAGCCGCGACGCGCGCCCGATACCGTCGAGCCCGTGGCTCAGTTCCGACTCCAAGGCAGCAAGGTGCTCGCCGTCGACATGACCGGGGACGCCGTCAAGGCGAAAAACGGCTCCATGGTGGCGTACGACGGCCAGATCGCCTTTAAGAAGATGTCCGGCGGCGGTGACGGTGTGCGGGGCATGGTGACCCGCCGGCTCACCGGCGAACAGATGACGGTGATGGAGGCCAAGGGGCACGGCACGTGCTTCTTCGCCGACCGCGCCGGCGAGATCAACCTGGTGAACCTCACCGGTGACAAGCTCTACGTCGAGTCCAGCAACCTGCTGTGCACCGACGCGGGGCTGCGCACCGGCACGTCGTTCACCGGGCTGCGCGGCGGGGCGACCGGCAACGGTCTGTTCACCACCACCGTGGAGGGGCACGGCCAGGCCGCGATCCTCTCCGACGGCCAGGCCGTCGTGCTGCGGGTGACCCCGCAGTACCCGCTCCAGGTGGACCCGGGCGCGTACATCGCGCACCTCGGCAACCTCAGCCAGTCCTTCCAGTCCGGGGTGAACTTCCGCACCCTCATCGGCGAGGGCTCCGGCGAGGCCTTCCAGATCCGCTTCGAGGGCGACGGTCTGGTGTACGTCCAGCCCAGCGAGCGCAACACCGTCGGGGGCGACGTCTGATGCCGTTCCGCGAGATCAACTCCCGGATGGTCGAGGCGCAGATCGCGCCCGGCCAGAAGATGTACAGCCAGCGCGGGGCGATGCTCGCGTACCGGGGCGAGGTGTCCTTCACCCCCAACATCAGCGGCGGCCAGGGCGGCGTCATGTCGATGATCGGCCGCCGGGTGGCCAACGAGTCCACCCCTCTCATGACGGTCGAGGGCAGCGGCACGGTGATGTTCGGGCACGGCGGCCACCACATCCAGGTGATCAACCTCGCCGGGGACACCCTGTACGTGGAGGCCGACCGTCTCCTCGCCTTCGACGGCACCCTCCAGCAGGGCACGATGTTCATGGGCTCGCAGGGCGGCGTGATGGGCATGGTGCGCGGCCAGGTCACCGGGCAGGGCCTCTTCACGACGACACTGAAGGGGCAGGGCGCGGTCGCCGTCATGGCGCACGGCGGCGTGATCGAGCTGCCGATCACCCCGCAGCGCCCGATCCACGTGGACCCGCAGGCGTACGTGGCCCACCACGGCGACGTGCGCAACAAGCTGTCGACGGCGCTGGGCTGGCGCGACATGGTGGGACGCGGCTCGGGCGAGGCGTTCCAGCTGGAGCTGTCCGGCAGCGGCACGGTGTTCGTACAGGCCTCGGAGGAGAAGCTGTGAGTACCCCTACGGCCGGCGGGCCCACCGTCTTCGACCCGCACACGCTGCCCGCGGACGACAACGTCAACTCCTACACCTTCTGCGTGGAGCTCAAGGGGAGCCAGTGGTTCCTCCAGAAGGGCAAGATGATCGCCTATTACGGGCAGATCGAGTTCAACGGGATCGGGCACGGCCGCTTCGACCGGCTGATGCGCACGTCCTTCCACTCGCCGCTGCACGCGAGCGACTGGGTGGTGGCGGAGGGCAGCGGCAAGATGCTGCTCGCCGACCGCGCCTTCGACGTGAACTCCTTCGACCTGGAGGAGGGGAACCTGACCATCCGGGCGGGCAACCTCCTCGCGTATCAGCCGACCCTCGCGCTCAAGCAGTCGATCGTGCCGGGCTTCCTGACCCTGATCGGCACGGGCAAGTTCGTGGCGGCCTCCAACGGGCCGGTCGTCTTCATGGAGCCGCCGATCCGCGTCGACCCGCAGGCCCTGGTGGGCTGGGCGGACTGCCCCTCCCCCTGCCACCACTACGACCACGGGTACATGGCAGGGGTCCTGGGCGGGCTGCGCGCCATGACGGGCGTCGGCGGGGCCTCCGGCGAGGAGCACCAGTTCGAGTTCGTCGGAGCCGGTACGGTACTGCTCCAGTCGACCGAGCAGCTGATGGCCGAGCAGGCGGTCGGCGCGGTCGGCGGCGGCGGGCAGAACGCCGGGGTGCCGGGCGGCGGCGGGCAGGGCGGCTCCCAGGGTTCCGCGCCCCGCATGCCGGGCCAACTCGGGGACCTCCAGCGGCGCTTCGGACTGTGAGCGGTAGTCTGCGGAGTGTGATGCGACGGCCGGGCTGTTGCGAGTGCCTCGCATCACACTCACGGACTCCCCCTTTTTGTCCAGCATTCAACTTCTTAGGTAGAATCCCACCATGCCCTCCATGGACAGCTCCTCCGATGAGAATGCCGCCACTCCCTGGCTCAGCGATGCCGAGCAGTGCGCCTGGCGCACCTACCTGGACGCCAGCAAACTGCTGATGCACCAGCTGGAGAAGGACCTCCAACCGTTCGGGCTGACGAACAACGACTACGAGATCCTCGTCAACCTCTCCGAGTCCGCCGAGAAGCGGATGCGGATGAGCGACCTGGCCTCCGCCACCCTCCAGTCCAAGAGCCGTCTCTCGCACCAGATCACCCGCATGGAGACCGCGGGCCTGGTTCGCCGCGAGAACTGCGAGTCAGACCGCCGCGGCCTGTACGCCGTCCTCACCGACCAGGGCTGCGAGGTGATGCAGAAGGTCGCCCCGCACCACGTGACCTCCGTGCGCCGGCACTTCATCGACATGATGTCGGCGGAGGAACTCCTGCACCTGCGCACCGTGCTGGCCCCCATCACCGACGAACTGCGCGGCCGTCGCGGCAAGGCTTAGGCGTAGGCCGGGGCAGGCCCGACGCGGCAGAGCGCGTCGGCGCGGCGGTGCCGTACCGCGGGCCGTCGTCGGAGCTGCCGGACGGGCCGGAGCCACCTCGCTACGACAGGACGTGGGTCCGGCGAGCGGCAGCACGAGGGAAACGCCGCCCACCGGAAGGGACTTGAGCCGCCCCGCTACGACAGCACGTGGGTCGGGCAAGCGGCAGCACGAGGACGAACACCGCTCGCCGGACCGGACGTGAGCCACCCCGCTACGACAGACCCACGTCAGGCAACCGGCAGCACGAGGGTGAACACCGCTCCCCCGCCCGCCGCCCGACCCGCGGTGAGTGTGCCGCCGTGCCGGTGTGCCACGTCCCGGGCGATGGCGAGGCCCAGCCCCGCCCCGCCGTCGTCCCGGCTGCGCGCGTCGTCGAGCCGGACGAACCGCTCGAAGATCCGCTCCCGTTGGGCCTGCGGGACCCCCGCCCCGTCGTCGGCGACCTCCAGGACGGCCCGCCCGGCCTCCGTTCGCAACGCCACCGTGACCGAACTCTCCGCGTGGCGCTGCGCGTTGTCAAGCAGGTTGCCCAGCAGCCGGGTCAACTGCCCGCGCGAGCCAGTGACGTGCACCGCGTCCGCGGCCTCCGCCACCACGGTCGCCCGCCCGGCGGCCTCCCGCCGCCCTGCTTCCGACCGGACGAGGGCGGACAGGTCCACGCGCGCCGTCCCGGGCTTCTCGCCCGCGTCCAGCCGGGCCAGCAACAGCAGATCGGCCGCCAGGTCCTGGAGCCGGACGGTGTCCTGCACGGCGCCTTCCAGGTCCAGCAGTTCCGGGTGCGCGAAGGCGACTTCGAGTTGCGTGCGGAGCGAGGCGATGGGGCTGCGCAGCTCGTGCGAGGCATCCGCGACGAAGCGTCGCTGGCGCTCGACGGAGGTCTCCAGGGCGGCCAGGGTCTCGTTGGTGGTGACGGCGAGCCGGTCCACCTCGTCCCGGGTGCCGGGGACGGGAACCCGGCGGGACAGGTCCTCGGAAGCGGTGATCGTCGCCATCTGCCGCCTGATGCCCTCCACGGGAAGGAGTGCACGCCGGGTGACCAGCCACGTCACCCCGCCCACGACCACCAGGAGCGCCGGCAGCCCCACCAGCATCGCGGACCGGACCGTGCCCACGGCGTCCTTCTCGTCGGTGAGCGGCACCCCCGCGTACACGGTGACCGTGGCACCCGAGCCGGTGGTGGCCTCGACCGCGGCGAACCGGTAGTCGGCGGTGTCGCCGTCGACGGTGGCGGTACCGGTGGTGAAGCGCGGCTCGTCGCGGGAGACCTCGCCGTGGCCGGCATCCGCACGCTCGCCCGGGTCGTCGCCGTCCTCGCCCGGGGGCTGTTCCCCGGGCCGCCGGTCCGGCCGCACCCGGGCACTCCCGGTGCCCGAGATCGCCTCCAGTTTGTCGCTCGCGAGCACCAACTCCCCGTTTTCATTCAGGACTTGTACCGGCCTGTCCTCCGTGTCGGGCAGGTCCAGGCTGTCGTACGGCACACCCAGTGCGAGCTGCGAGGCGACCCCCTGGGCGGTGACCTCGGCCTGGAGGTCGGTCTGGTCGGTGAGCTTGGCGCCCAGGACGAGCAGCACGGCGAGCCCCGCGGCGATCAGTGCGACGGCGACGACGGCGGTGGCCCCGAGGGCGGCCCTGGCCCGTACGGAGCGCATCAGATCGCCACCAGCCGGTACCCGGCGCCCCGCACCGTCTGGATGCGTGCGGCGCCCAGCTTACGGCGCAGTGTGGAGATGTAGACCTCGACGATGTTGGGGTCGCCGTCGTACGCGAAGTCCCAGACGTGCTCCAGCATCTCCGCCTTGCTGACGACGGCCCCGGGCCGCAGCGCGAGCTGTTCCAGTACCGCGAACTCCTTGGCCGTCAGCGGCACTTCCACCTCCTCGCGGTGTACGCGGCGGGCGGCGGTGTCGAGGGTGAGCGCGCCGACGACGAGCAGCGGGGAGGACGCCGCGCCGCCCCGCCGCCGCAGCAGCGCGCGGATGCGGGCCACCAGCACGACGTACGAGAAGGGTTTGGTGAGGTAGTCGTCCGCGCCCGTGTCCAGCCCCTCCGCCTCGTCGTACTCGCCGTCCTTGGCGGTGAGCATCAGGATCGGCACGTCGTTGCCCGCGGCGCGCAGGGCCGAACACACCCGATAACCGTTCATCCCGGGCAGCATGATGTCGAGGATCAGCAGGTCGTAGGCGTGCTCGCCCGCCAGGTGCAGCCCTTCCAGCCCGTCGTGGACCACGTCCACGGCGAAGCCCTCGGCGGTGAGCCCCTTTGCCAGGGACACCGCGAGCCGCTTCTCGTCCTCCACGATCAACAGACGCATGGGGACAAGGGTCGCAGGACGAACCTGAAACGGCCTTCAGGCGCTTTCAGCCGCCGTTCAGGTCCGCGGGTCCAGGTTGGTGGACGTACCGAGCAGGGCACGACTTCCGGAGGAACCCCATGAAGCGCAAGACCGTCATCGCCGCCGCCGTCGCCGCCGTACTGGTCACAGGGGGTACGGCGACGGCACTGAGCCTGCCGGCCGACGACAGCGCTCCCCGGCCCGCCGCCGCTGTCACCGCCGCCGACGCGAACAGGGCCGTCGCGAAGGCCGCCTCGGCCGTCCCCGGCACCGTGACCGGCCTGGAGCTGGAGGACGACGGCCACGAGTGGGACGTCGACGTGTTCGGCAAGGACGGCGAGTGGCACGAGGTGACCCTCGACGCGGCGGGCACGAAGGTGCTCCGCGACCACGTCGACACCGGCACCGGCGCCGACGACCGCGACCGGCACGCGCCGAAGAGCGCCCCCGTCGCCGTGCAGAAGGCCATGGAGGCCGCTCTCGGGGCGACGCCGGGCTCGGTCACCGAAGCCGACCTCGAACGGGGCCACTGGGAGGTCGAGATCCAGGACGCGAAGGGCGCCGGGCACGACGTCACCGTGGACGCGAGGACGGGCAGGGCGGTCGTCGTCCCGGAGCAGCAGGACGACGACGCGTCGGACGACCGGGCGGAGGACGCCACCGACGAACCGGCGGCGGACTCCGCGGACGGGCCCGACGACCGGGCGGGGGACACGTCGGGCACCACGGACAGGTCGGACACCGAGGACAGGTCGGGCACCGCGGACGCACCGGGCGCCGCGAAGGCACCCGACTCGGCCCGCACGTCGGACTCGGCCCGGACGTCGGACTCCGCCGGCACCGACGACTGACGTCAGCCCTCCGTGACCCCCGCCACCAGTTCGTCCGCCGCAGCGTAGGGGTCCAGTTCCCCCGCCACGATCCGCGCCGCCAGCGCGTCCAGCCGCCGGTCCCCGCGCAGGTCCCCGATCCGCTCCCGCAGCGCGGTGACCGCGATCGTCTCCACCTCGTGGGAGGCGCGGGCCACCCGCCGCTCCGCCAGCACCCCTCGCTCCTCCATCCACGCCCGGTGCTTCTCCAGCGCCTCGACGACCTCTTCGACGCCCTCGCCCCGGGCGGCGACCGTCTTGACGATCGGCGGACGCCAGTCGCCGGGGCCGCGGGACTCGCCGAGCCCCAGCATGTGGTTCAGCTCGCGGACGGTCGCGTCGGCCCCGTCCCGGTCCGCCTTGTTGACCACGTACACGTCGCCGATCTCCAGGATTCCGGCTTTGGCCGCCTGGATGCCGTCGCCCATGCCGGGGGCGAGGAGGACCACGGACGTGTCCGCCTGCGAGGCGATCTCCACCTCCGACTGGCCGACGCCGACCGTCTCGACGAGGACCACGTCGAAGCCGGCCGCGTCCAGGACGCGGATGGCCTGCGGGGCGGCCCAGGCGAGGCCGCCGAGATGGCCGCGGGTGGCCATCGAGCGGATGTAGACGCCGGGGTCGGACGCGTGGTCGGCCATGCGGATGCGGTCGCCGAGCAGTGCGCCGCCGGAGAAGGGCGAGGACGGGTCGACAGCGAGTACCGCGACCCGTTTGCCCGCGCGCCGGTAGGAGGCGACCAGCGCGGAGGTGGACGTCGACTTGCCGACTCCCGGGGAGCCGGTCAGGCCCACCACGTACGCGTTGCCCGCCAGCGGCGCCAGTGCTGCCATCACCTCGCGGAGCTGCGGGGACGCCCCCTCGACCAGCGAGATCAGCCGGGCCACGGCCCTGGGCCGCCCTTCCCGGGCCTGTTCCACCAGCGTGGGGACGTCCTGCATCGCTCAGCTCCGCTCGATCAACCAGGTGGGAAGGGCGTACGGGGGGTTACTTCCCCGGTACGCGGACGATCAGCGCGTCGCCCTGACCGCCGCCGCCGCACAGTGCCGCCGCGCCGACTCCGCCGCCGCGCCGCTTCAGCTCCAGGGCGAGGTGCAGCACGACGCGTGCGCCGGACATGCCGATGGGGTGGCCCAGGGCGATGGCGCCGCCGTTGACGTTCACCTTTTCCGGGGACACGCCGAGGTCCTTCATTGACTGGACGCCGACCGCAGCGAAGGCCTCGTTGATCTCGATGAGGTCGAGGTCCTCGACGTCCAGGCCCTCCTTCTTCAGGGCGTGCCGGATGGCGTTCGACGGCTGCGACTGGAGGGAGCTGTCGGGGCCCGCGACGTTGCCGTGCGCACCGATCTCGGCGAGCCACTCCAGGCCCAGCTCCTCCGCCCTGGCCTTGCTCATGACGACGACGGCGGCCGCGCCGTCGGAGATCTGCGAGGAGGTGCCGGCCGTGATCGTGCCGTCCTTGGCGAAGGCGGGGCGCAGCTTGCCGAGGGACTCCGCGGTGGTCTCGGGGCGTACGCCCTCGTCCTTGCTGACCAGCACCGGGTCGCCCTTGCGCTGCGGGACCTCGACCGGGGTGATCTCGGCTTCGAAGATCCCGTTCTTGGCGGCGGCTGCCGCGCGCTGGTGGGAGCGGGCGGCGAACTCGTCCTGGGGGGCGCGCTCGATGCCCAGGCGGGCGTTGTGCTTCTCGGTCGACTCACCCATGGGGATGTTGTCGAAGGAGTCGGTGAGGCCGTCGTACGCCATGGAGTCGAGCATCTCGATCGCGCCGTACTTGTGGCCCTCGCGGGACTTCGGCAGCAGGTGCGGGGCGTTGGTCATGGACTCCTGGCCGCCGGCCACCACGATGTCGAACTCGCCGGCGCGGATCAGCTGGTCGGCGAGGGCGATGGCGTCCAGGCCGGAGAGGCACACCTTGTTGACGGTGAGCGCGGGCACGTTCATCGGGATACCGGCCTTGACGGCGGCCTGGCGGGCGGGAATCTGGCCCGCTCCGGCCGTGAGCACCTGGCCCATGATCACGTACTGGACCTGGTCGCCGCCGATGCCCGCACGCTCGACGGCCGCCTTGATCGCGAAGCCGCCGAGGTCGGCTCCGGAGAAGGACTTCAGGGATCCGAGCAGACGGCCCATGGGGGTACGGGCGCCCGCGACGATGACGGAGGTGGTTCCGGGAGTTCCAGGCATGAAGCTCGGCCCCTAGGAGGTTGGGAGTGAACGAGGGTTTACATGAATGTACTGACGCGGTACCCGCACGTCATCGGCCATCGGGTGTGACGGCGCGCACGTTGCGTAACCGCCCTCCCGCACGCTGCACTTGACCCATGCTGACGCGAATCGACCACATCGGAATTGCCTGCCACGACCTCGACAGGACCGTCGAGTTCTACCGCGCCACCTACGGATTCGAGGTCCACCACACCGAGGTCAACGAGGAGCAGGGTGTCCGCGAGGCCATGATCAGGGTCAACGGGACCTCCGACGGCGGCGCCACCTACCTCCAGCTCCTGGAGCCCACCCGCCCCGACTCCGCCGTCGGCAAGTGGCTCGCGAAGAACGGCGAGGGGGTCCACCACATCGCCTTCGGGACCGGGGACGTCGACGGGGACGCGGACGACATCCGCGGCAAGGGCGTGCGGGTGCTGTACGACGAGCCCCGGATCGGCTCCATGGGGTCGCGCATCACGTTCCTGCACCCGAAGGACTGCCACGGCGTGCTGACCGAACTGGTCACGTCCGCACCGGCGCCCGCGGAGGCCTCCGAGTAGGACCACTGACCCATCCCCGACCCGGCCGGTAGAGTGGGCCGTTCCGGGCCGGGGCCGGGATCGGGGCCTGCGAGTTGTGGCCCGCTGTCGATCTGACACCATTCCCCCGGGGGCCCGCCTGCTGACAGGGTGGGGCCGGACGGCAAGACGTACGACGGCGTACGGCGAAAAGACGTACGACGACGGTGACGTACGACAAGAGAGTCACGACGACCACGTTGCGACCAGGGGACGGATGGGACCGCGCAGTGCGGGGCTACGAAAGCCAGGAGAGCCCTCAGCGGGCTGAATCCGACCATCTCTCGCGGTTCGAGGCCGAGATGGACCGGCTGAAGACCGAGCGGGAGAAGGCGGTCCAGCATGCCGAGGACCTCGGCTACCAGGTCGAGGTGTTGCGCGCCAAGCTCCACGAGGCGCGCCGCAACCTCGCGTCCCGTCCCGCCTACGACGCGGCGGACATCGGGTACCAGGCCGAGCAGTTGCTCCGCAACGCCCAGATCCAGGCGGACCAGCTCCGCACCGACGCCGAGCGCGAGCTGCGCGACGCCCGCGCCCAGACGCAGCGCATCCTCCAGGAGCACGCCGAGCACCAGGCGCGCCTGCAGGCCGAGTTGCACCAGGAGGCGGTCACCCGCCGCCAGCGGCTCGACCAGGAGCTGGCGGAACGCCGGCAGACCGTCGAGTCGCACGTCAACGAGAACGTGGCGTGGGCCGAGCAGCTCCGGGCCCGTACCGAGGCACAGGCCCGCCGGCTGATCGAGGAGTCCCGCGCCGAGGCCGAGCAGGCGCTCTCCGCCGCCCGCGCGGAGGCCACCCGGATCGCCGAGGAGGCCCGCCAGCGCCTGGGCGCCGACGCGGAGGCCGCCCGCAGCGAGGCCGAGTCGATCCTGCTGCGCGCCCGCAAGGACGCCGAGCGCCTGCTGAACGCCGCGTCCACGCAGGCGCAGGAGGCCACCACCCACGCCGAGCAGCTCCGGACGACCACGACCACCGAGTCCGACCGGGCCCGCAAGCAGGCCGCCGAGCTGTCCCGTACCGCCGAGGCGCGGATGCAGGAGGCGGAGACCGCGCTGCGCGAGGCGCGGCTGGAGTCGGAGAAGGTCCTCGCCGAGGCGAAGGAGGCCGCCGCCAAGCAGCTGGCCGGCGCGGAGTCCGTCAACGAGCAGCGCACCCGCACGGCCAGGGCGGAGATCGCCCGCCTCGTCGGCGAGGCGACGAAGGACTCCGAGGCGCTGAAGGCGGAGGCCGAACAGGCTCTCGCCGACGCCCGCGCGGAGGCCGAGCGGATGGTCGCCGAGGCCGCCGACAAGGCCCGTACCGCCGCCGCCGAGGACTCCGCCGCGCAGCTGGCGAAGGCCGCCCGGACGGCGGAGGAGGTCCTCACCAAGGCGTCCGAGGACGCCCGGGAGACCACCCGCAAGGCCGCCGAGGAGGCGGAGCGGATCCGCCGCGAGGCGGAGGCCGAGGCCGAGCGGCTGCGCGGGGACGCCGCCGAGCAGGCCGACGAGCTCAAGGGCGCCGCCAAGGACGACACCAAGGAGTACCGGGCCAGGACGGTCGAGCTCCAGGAGGAGGCCAGGCGGCTGCGCGGAGAGGCCGAGCAGCTGCGCTCGGAGGCCGTGGCCGAGGGCGAGCGGATCCGTGGCGAGGCCCGGCGGGAGGCCGTCCAGCAGATCGAGGAGGTCGCCCGTACCGCCGAGGAACTGCTGACCAAGGCGCGCACGGACGCCGAGGAGCTGCGTGCGGCGGCCGGTGCGGACGGCGAGCGGGTCCGCACCGAGGCCACTGAGCGGGCGAACGCCCTGCGCAGGCAGGCCGAGGAGACCCTGGAGCGCACTCGCGCCGAGGCCGAGCAGTTGCGGGCGGAGGCCGAGGAGCAGTCGGAGCGCACGAAGGCGGAGGCCGAGGAGTCCGTACGGGCGCTGCGCGAGGACGCCGACCGTGCCATCGCCGCGCGTCGGACGGAGGCCGACGAGGAGCTGGAGCGGCTGCGCGCGGAGGCCGAGCAGCGGCTCGCCTCGTCCGAGGAGGCGCTGACCGGCGCCCGGAACGAGGCCGGGCGGATCCGGCGCGAGGCGGGCGAGGAGGCCGAGCGGCTGCGCGGCGAGGCCGCCGAGCGCGCCCGGGTCCTCCAGGCGCAGGCGGAGGAGGAGGCGGAGCGGGTACGGGCCGAGGCCGCGTCGGACGCCTCGCAGTCCCGTGCGGAGGGCGAAACGGTCGCGGCGCGGCTGCGCGACGAGGCGTCCGCGGAGGCGGAGCGGCTCAAGGCGGAGGCGCAGGAGAAGGCCGACCGGGTGCGCGCGGAGGCGGCGGCCGCCGCCGAGCGGGTGTCGTCGGAGGCCGCGGAGACGCTGGCCGCCGCGCAGGAGGAGGCGGTACGGCGACGGCGCGAGGCGTCCGAGACGCTGGAGGGCGCCCGCGCCGAGGCCGAGCAGGAGCGCACGCAGGCCCGTGAGCAGAGCGAGGAGCTGCTGGCCTCCGCCCGCAAGCGGGTCGAGGACGCGCAGGCCGAGGCGCAGCGCCTGGTCGAGGACGCGGACCGGCGGGCCTCGGAGCTGGTGTCGACGGCCGAGCAGACCGCCCAGCAGGTGCGGGACGCGGTGGCCGGGCTCCAGGAGCAGGCCGAGGAGGAGATCGCGGGGCTGCGCAGTGCCGCCGAGCACGCGGCGCAGCGCACCACGGCGGAGGCGCAGGAGGAGGCGGACCGGGTCCGCGCCGACGCGCACGCCGAGCGGGAACGGGCGGGCGAGGACGCGAGCCGGCTGCGCGCCCGTACCCAGGAGGAGACGGAGGCGGCGAAGGCCCTCGCGGACCGCACGGTGGGCGACGCCATCGCCGAGGCCGAGCGGCTCAGGGCGGATTCCCAGGAACGCGCCCAGCAGCTCCGTACGGAGGCGTCCGACGCGCTGGCGGCGGCCGAGGAGGCCGCGGCGAAGTCGCGTGCGGAGGCCCGCGAGGACGCCAACCGCATCCGCAACGACGCGGCCGCGCAGGCGGACCTGCTGATCGGCGAGGCCCGTACGGAGGCCGAGCGCATCGGTACGGAGGCCGAGGAGGTACGGGCGAAGGCCGGCGAGGACGCCGCGCGCGCCCTCGCCGAGGCGACCGCCGAGGCCGAGCGCGTCACCGCGCAGGCGAACGCCGTTCTGGGCACCGCCGAGCAGGACGCCCGGCAGCTGCGCAGCGAGGCGGAGCAGGTCAGGGCGGACGGCGAGGCGGAGGCGGAGCGGCTGCGGGCGGCTGCGCGCGCGGACGGCGAGCAGGTGCTCGACGCGGCGCGCAAGGCGGCCGACAAGCGGCGCAGCGACGCCGCCGAGCAGGCCGACAAGCTCGTCGCGGAGGCCGCGGGCGAGGCGGAGAAGCTGGTGGCGGAGGCCACCGCCAAGTCCGAGGAGCTGCTGTCCGCGGCGACGGACGAGGCCGAGCGGCTGCGCGCCGAGGCCGCGGACACGGTGGGCTCCGCCCAGCAGGCCGCCGAGCGCATCCGCAGTGAGGCCGCCAAGCACCGTGAGGAGTCCGACGCGGCGGCCGAGCAGGTGCGCAACGAGGCGCGCGCCGAGGCGGACCGGCTGCTGGACGAGGCCCGCGAGGCTGCCGCCAAGCGGCGGGCGGACGCGGCCGAGCAGGCGGACACGCTCGTCGCGAAGGCCCAGGAGGAGGCGCTGCTGGCGGCGACCCGGGCCGAGGAGCAGGCCGACACGATGGTCGGCGCGGCCCGTAAGGAGGCCGAGCGGCTGGTCGCGGAGTCGAAGGTCGAGGGCAACTCCCTGGTGGAGAGGGCCCGTACGGACGCCGACGAGCTGCTGGTCGGGGCGCGCCGGGACGCCACCGCCATAAGGGAGCGGGCGGAGGAGCTGCGGACCCGGCTGGAGAGCGAGATCGAGGAGCTGCACGAGCGTGCGCGCCGCGAGACCGCCGAGCAGATGAGGACCGCGGGCGAGCGCGTCGACAAGCTGATGAAGGCGGCCACGGACCAGCAGGCGGAGGCCGAGGCGAAGGCCAGGGCGATGGTGTCCGAGGCGAGCTCCGAGGCCGGCAAGGTCCGGATCGCGGCGGTCAAGAAGGCCGAGCAGTTGCTCAAGGAGGCCGAGCAGAAGAAGGCCGAACTCGTCCGTGAGGCGACGAAGTTGCGGGACGAGGCGAAGGCCGAGGCGGAGCGCACGGTCGCCGAGGGCAAGCGCGAGCTGGACGTCCTGGTGCGCAGGCGCGAGGACATTCAGACCGAGATCTCCCGTGTCCAGGACGTACTTGAGGCGTTGGAATCATTCGAGGCACCGTCCGGGGGCGGCAAGCCGGCCGGCGGCTCGGGTGCGGGCGGTGTCAAGGCCGGTGCGGCTGCGGGCGGAAATCGATCGGGTGGCAAGTCTTCGGACGGGTAGGAACCGGTCGGCGGTGCTCACAAGTGATCACCGCTTGTACGGACGCAGTGGTGATTGATCTGTGATTACCGGCCATGTTTGAACCGAGTTTGACGAGGTGTTCATCCGTGCGAGTGGCAAGCGGTCTGCTGGTCAGCCACTCGAAAGGGGTGTCATTCTCCAGATCAAAACCGCATTGGCTCGATGACACGCCCATTGGGCCCCTAGGATTCCCCCTATCACCTCACCGGTCTCATTCGACAGGAACCCCATGAGCGACACTTCCGCCTCCCCCTACGGCTTCGAGCAGGTGCGACGTGGTTACGACCGCGGTCAGGTGGACGACCGCATCGCCAAGCTGCTCGCCGACCGTGACAGTGCCCTCGCCCGCATCACCTCCCTGGAGAAGCGCATCGAGGAGCTCCACCTCGAAACGCAGAACGCCCAGGCCCAGGTCAACGATGCCGAGCCGTCGTACGCCGGCCTCGGCGCCCGTGTGGAGAAGATCCTCCGCCTCGCCGAAGAGGAGGCGAAGGACCTGCGTGAGGAGGCCCGTCGCGCCGCCGAGCAGCACCGCGAGCTGGCCGAGTCGGCCGCCCAGCAGGTGCGCAACGACGCCGAGTCGTTCGCCGCCGAGCGCAAGTCGAAGGCGGAGGACGAGGGCGTCCGCATCGTCGAGAAGGCCAAGGGCGACGCCACCACGCTCCGTTCCGAGGCGCAGAAGGACGCGCAGTCGAAGCGCGAGGAGGCCGACGCGCTCTTCGAGGAGACCCGCGCCAAGGCCGCCCAGGCCGCGGCCGACTTCGAGACCAACCTGGCCAAGCGCCGCGAGCAGTCCGAGCGCGACCTGGCCTCGCGGCAGGCGAAGGCGGAGAAGCGCCTCGCGGAGATCGAGCACCGGGCGGAGCAGCTGCGCCTGGAGGCCGAGAAGCTGCGTACGGACGCGGAGCGCCGGGCACGTCAGACGGTGGAGACCGCGCAGCGCCAGGCCGAGGACATCGTGGCCGACGCCAACGCCAAGGCCGACCGGATCCGCAGCGAGTCCGAGCGGGAGCTGGCGGCGCTCACCAACCGCCGCGACTCCATCAACGCCCAGCTCACCAACGTCCGCGAGATGCTGGCGACGCTGACCGGCGCGGCCGTGGCCGCCGCGGGCGCCCCGGCGGACGACGAGCCGATCTCGCGCGGGGTCCCGGCCCAGCAGTCCCGCTAGCACCACCCCGTCGTACCTCCGGTACGGCGCCGAAGCCCCTCGCCACTCCCCCGGTGGCGGGGGGCTTTGTCCGCATCTAGCGTGGCGGGCATGATCGAGGTATCGGGCCTGACGAAGCGGTACGGCGAGAAGGTCGCCGTGCACGGCCTCAGCTTCCACGTGAGTCCGGGCATCGTGACCGGCTTCCTCGGCCCCAACGGGGCGGGCAAGTCCACCACGATGCGGATGATGCTGGACCTGGACCGCCCGACCGCGGGCCGCGTGCGGATCGACGGCAAGCGCTACACGGAGCTGAGAGAGCCCCTGAAGTACGTGGGGGCGCTGCTGGACGCGAAGGCCCTGCACGGCGGCAGGAGCGCGTACCACCACCTCCTGTGCCTGGCGCAGAGCAACGGCATCCCGGCCTCCCGGGTCGGCGAGGTCCTGGACGTCGTCGGACTGACCGCGGTCGCCGGGAAGCGGTCCAAGAACTTCTCGCTCGGCATGGGCCAGCGGCTCGGCATCGCGGCCGCGCTGCTCGGCGACCCGGAGATCCTGATGTTCGACGAGCCGGTCAACGGGCTCGACCCCGAGGGCATCCACTGGATCCGCAATCTCATGAAGTCCCTCGCCGCCCAGGGGCGTACGGTCTTCGTCTCCTCGCACCTGATGAGCGAGATGGCGCTGACCGCCGACCACCTGGTGGTGATCGGACAGGGGCGGCTGCTCGCGGACACGTCCATGGCGGAGTTCATCCGCACCAACTCCCGGTCGTACGTGCGGCTGCGCAGCCCGCAGCAGGAGCAGTTGCTCGACGTGCTGCACCGGGCCGGGATCGCCGCGGTGACCGTCGGCCACGGCGCCCTCGAAGTGGACGGCGTGGGCGCCGAGGAACTCGGCGAGCTGGCCGCGCGGCACCAGGTCGTCCTGCACGAGCTGAGCCCGCAGCAGGCGTCCCTGGAGGAGGCGTTCATGCAGCTCACCGCGGAGTCGGTGGAGTACCACGCACACGCGCAGCCGACGAAATGGCGGACCTGAGATGCATGCCGGATACGTATGGAAGTCGGAATGGACCAAGATCAAATCGGTCCGGTCCACCGGGACGACGCTCGCTCTCGCCGCGGTGTGCACCATCGGTCTCGGATTCCTTATCAGCGCGCTGTCCAAGAACGAGTTCGCCAAGATGGACGCGCACGAACTCCAGTTCGCCGATCCGACGTTCATCAGTTTCGTGGGGATCAGCCTCGGCCAGCTCGCAATGATCGTTTTCGGCGTGATGGTGGTCGGCGGCGAATACAGCACCGGGATGATCCGCACCTCGCTGGCGGCAGTGCCGCGCCGCGGCCTATTCCTCTTCAGCAAGATCGCCGTGGCGACGCTGCTCGCCTTCGTGGTCGCACTCGTCACGAGTTTCGTGACGTTCTTCGTCGGACAGGCGGCGCTCGGCCCGTACAGGGCCTCGCTCGGCGACCCGGGCGTCCTGCGCGCGGTGATCGGCGCGGCGCTCTACCTGACGCTGATCGCCCTGTTCGCGATGGGGGTGACGGCGATCCTGCGCTCGCCGATGCTCTCGCTCGGCATCCTGATGCCGCTCTTCTTCCTGCTGACGCCGATCCTGGGCAACGTGCCGGCGACCCGCAAGGTCGCCCAGTACCTCCCCGACCAGGCAGGCGGCAAGGTCATGCAGGTCGTCGCCCCGGAGGGGGACATCGCCCCGTACGGGCCCTGGGGCGGGTTCGGGATCATGGTGCTCTGGGTGCTGGCCGCGCTGGTCTGCGGCTGGCTGGTGCTGAAGAAGCGGGACGCCTGAGACCGCGCCCGGCGCATCCGAACCTGTGTTCTTGGCCGGAACCCCCTTCCCCTGGTTAAGCTCTCACTGCTTACGGGGGCTCACAGGATCACCGCACGTGAACCGTGCCCCGACGATCTGTCGATGGGGCTGCAGAATGATCGAGGCAGTCGGCCTGACCAAGCGCTACGGCGCCAAAACGGCCGTGTACAACCTTTCCTTCCAGGTACGACCGGGGACCGTGACCGGGTTCCTGGGGCCCAACGGCTCCGGGAAATCGACCACCATGCGCATGATCCTCGGGCTCGACCGGCCGACCGCCGGCCACGTCACGATCGGCGGCCACCCGTTCCGGGAGCTGCCCAACGCTCCGCGCCAGGTCGGAGCCCTGCTCGACGCCAAGGCCGTGCACGGCGGCCGCAGCGCCCGCAACCACCTCCTGTCGCTGGCCCAGCTCTCCGGCATCCCGGCCTCCCGGGTCGACGAGGTGCTCGGCGTCGTCGGCCTCCAGGACGTGGCGAAGCGCCGCTCCAGCGGCTTCTCGCTGGGCATGGGACAGCGGCTGGGCATCGCCGCCGCCCTCCTGGGCGACCCGCAGGTGCTGCTCTTCGACGAGCCGGTCAACGGGCTGGACCCCGAGGGCATCCTCTGGGTCCGCAACCTGATGAAGATGCTCGCGTCCGAGGGGCGCACCGTCTTCGTCTCCTCGCACCTGATGAGCGAGATGGCACTCACCGCCGAGCACCTGATCGTGATCGGTCGCGGGCAGTTGCTGTCCGACATGAGCGTCCGTGACTTCATCGCCGCCAACTCGGCCGGTTTCGCCCGGGTCCGCACCCCGCAGACCGAGCCGCAGCAGCGGGAGAAGCTGACCACCGTGCTCACCGAGGCGGGCGGCCGGGTCATGTCCGAGCCCGACGGCGCACTGCGCGTCACCGGGCTCGCGCTGCCGCAGATCGCCGACCTCGCCCACGAGGCGGACGTACGGCTGTGGGAACTGGCCCCGCACCAGGCGTCGCTGGAGGAGGCGTACATGCAGATGACGCAGGCCGCCGTCGACTACCGCTCCACCGACGACCAGCTCGCGGGCTTCCAGCAGGGCCCGCACGGCGCCCAGCCGGGCCAGCTGCCGCCCGGAACCGCCCCCGGCACGCCCGTCGTGCCGCAGGGCGCGCCGCAGCACGGCTGGTACGCCCCGCCGCCGCCCCAGCCGGGGCAGCCGCACCCCGGGGTGCCCGGTTCCGCGCCGGCCCCGCCCGTCCCCGTACCGGCGGACGAGAACCCGTACGCCCGGCAGGCCCCGGAGGCCGCGCCGGCCGCGCCTCCGGCTCCCGCCGGGCCGACCGGCCCCGGCCTCACCAAGAACGACGACTCCACCCCCGGCAGCGACACCCCCGAGGACGCCCGATGACGACACCCTCGACCCCGGCCCCGGCCTCGTACCAGCAGCACCAGCAGCAGCCGCACCCCGGCGTCCCGGGGTACGTCTCGCCCGTTCCGCTGCGCCGCGCGACGCTCCTGGACGCCCTCGCCTCCGAGTGGACCAAGATCCGGTCCGTCCGGTCCACGATCTGGACGCTCGGGGTGATGGTCGTGCTCGTCGTCGGTTTCGGCGCGCTCATCGCCCTCGCCCTGCGCAGCGTCGACCTCCCGGAGGGCGAGTCGCCGGTCTCGCTGGGCTTCGTCGGCGTCCTGCTCGGCATCATCCCGGTGATCACCCTCGGCGTGATGACCATCGCCTCCGAGTACGGCACCGGCATGATCCGCACGACGTTGACCGCGTGCCCCAGCCGGGCGCGCGTACTGGCGGCGAAGGCGATCGTCTTCTTCCTGCTCACCTTCGTGATCACCCTGGTCGCCACCGCTCTGGTCTCCGCCGCGATCACCGGCATCCTGGGCGGCAGCACCGCGGGGAGCGTCTGGCTGGGCGCGACCGTCGGCGTCAGTGCCTACGTCGCGCTGCTCGGGCTGCTCGCGCTGGGCGTCGGCTCGCTCATCCGGCACTCGGCGGGTGCGATCACCATCATGATCGGCGTCGTGCTGCTGCCGCTGGTGATGGCGCTGTTCATGATGTCCGAGGGGCTGCGCGACGTGCAGCAGTTCCTGCTGGAGTACTCGATCCCCAGTCAGCTCGCCATCTTCTACGGGACCCCGATGGGGGACGACGGCCCGACCGGCTGGGAGTCCCTGGGCCTCATGGGGGCACTGGTCGCCGTCGTGCTGGGCCTGGCCTTCTTCGTCCAGCACAAGCGGGACGTCTAGGCCGGCCGGCCCCGCTAGTGGCGGGGCGCGTTGCGGGACCGCTGCACCTTCGTGGTGCGGCGGTCCTTCGCGTTCCAGCAGGCCTTGTGCCAGTGCCGGCGGTCGTCGACGCCGCCGTAGTCCGGCCAGGCCACCACGTGCGGGACGCCGGAGGGGATCTCCTGGTCGCAGCCGGGACAGCGGTAGCGCTTGCCCTGCGCACTCGCCCCGCTCACCTGTCGTACGAGCCACTCCTCGCCCTGCCAGGACTCGGAGCGCTGGAGTCCGTACCGGTCCGGGAATTCCGCGGAGCCACCGCCGCCCCCGGTGTGCGTGGTGGGACTCGTCCCGCCCTTGGGGCGGTTGCGGCGCGGGGACACGTAGCACCTCATGGGGCCGTACGGACTGTTTTCCCACAGCCTAGGCCCATCCGGCAGGGGTAGGCGTACCACTGAGGGAGGCCCTGCGGTACTCCTGGTGCACGAGTAGCCGGAAAATCACAAGAACTTGGCTGGGGGCCCGTGCCTTTGGCACTTGTCAGACGTTATTGCCAGTGGGGGATCGCCGATTCACGAAGCCCAAGGAGGCAGAGGGCGATGCACATTGGAGCTTTTGTACTGGCAGCGCAGTTCCCGGGTCAGGGGCAGGGAGAAGCACTGCACCGGGCGCTGCGGACGGCTGACGTCGCCGAGGAGGCGGGCCTCGACTCGGTCTGGCTGGCCGAGCACCACTTCGTGCCGTACGGGGTCTGTCCGTCGGCCGTGACGCTGGCCGCCGTGATGCTGGGCCGCACGCGCCGGATCCGGGTCGGCACCGCGGTGACCGTGCTGCCGACCGCGCACCCGGTCAACGTCGCCGAGCAGGCCGCCCTGTTGCACCTGACCTCCGGCGGGCGCTTCTCGCTCGGGGTGGGGCGCGGCGGACCGTGGGTGGACCTGGAGGTCTTCGGCAGCTCGCTGAAGGCGTACGAGGAGGGCTTCCCCGAATCGCTCGACCTGCTGCTGCGCTGGCTGCGCGAGCCGCGGGTGGGCGCGGACGGCGAGCGGTACCGGTTCCGTGAGGTGGCCGTCGTGCCCCGGCCGGACGAGCAGTGGGAGGGCGTGCCGGGGCCCGAGGTCGTCGTCGCGTGCACGTCACCCCGGAGTGTGAAGCTCGCCGCCGAGCGAGGGCTGCCCATGCTGCTCGGCATGCACTGCGGGGACGAGGACAAGGCGGAGATGACCGCCCTGTGGCGGCGGCACGCACGCGCCGCCGGCCGCAGCGCCGAGGAGATCGCGACGGCCGCGCACGTCTCGGCCGGGGTCGCGCAGATCGCCGACACCGTCGAGGACGCCTGCGAGACGCTCACCAAGGCGATGCCCGGCTGGCTGAAGCAGGGCCTGGACGCCCACGTCACGGTCGACGGACGGCTGCGCGCGATGCGCGATCCGGTGGCGTACACGGAGAAGCTGTGCGCCCTGCACCCGGTGGGCACGGCGCAGTTGGCGGCGGACCGGCTGGCGGTGACCTCGGAGCGGACCGGCATCACCCGTTTCGCGCTGCTCACCGAGGGCTCGGGCGACCTCGCCGGCACGGAGGAGAACGTACGGCGGCTGGGCTCGGAGGTCCGGGAGCTGCTGTCGTGAGCGCGCTGCGCAGGATGCGGTGCGGAGGGCTGCCGCCCCTGCATCTGTCACACCTCCCGCGATACGGGAGCGGCAGCCTCGGACGTCAGCAGTCCCGCAGTCCCGGCGATTGGTTGAGCAACTGGCCGCGGATCGAGGTGAAGCGGGCGAGCCGCTCGTCGACCGAGGAGTCCAGCGGGAACACCGCGACACGGTGGCAGTTCTGGAAGGCGAGACGTACTCCGAAGTGACGCTCCAGCGAACCTCGGATGGCGTCACTCGCCAGGGCGCGCAGCAGCTGGCCACGGGCCTGCTCGTCCGGCGGCGGCGTCTGGTTGTCGGCGAACTGTCCACCGTCGACCTTCAGCTGGGCCACCAGAGAGCTGATCATCTCCCATGCGAAAGGCAGGGAGGTCCGGACGCAGTCGACGAATTCCGCTTCGTCGACCTCGCCTCGCTCGGCCTGTTCCAACAGAGCCGGTGAGACGTCGAGCGACATGGGTTCTCCTCTCGCGACCCCGCACCGAGACGGGGTCTTCCGGGCAGGGCAGGAGAGCCGCGACGCAGCGTGCACGCACGGCGACCTCCTGCATCCACGGTAAGGGCGGCACCCCTGCCGCAACAGAGGATTGCGCATACAACCGGCCATTGACAGAGGGTCTCGCAGGCCCTGCGAACGGGGTCTTACAGGGCGAATCGCGCCCACCCCTCCTCGTCGAGTAGCGTTGCGCCCCATGCGTCTCGTCATCGCCCGCTGCTCCGTCGACTACGCGGGCAGGCTCACCGCCCATCTGCCCTCCGCCCCCCGTCTGATCCTGGTGAAGGCGGACGGCAGCGTCTCCATTCACGCGGACGACAGGGCGTACAAGCCGCTCAACTGGATGTCCCCGCCCTGCACGCTCAAGGAGGGCACGGGCGACGACGCCGGTGTCTGGACCGTGATCAACAAGGCGGGCGAGAAACTGATCATCACGATGGAGGAAGTCCTCCACGATTCGTCCTACGAGCTGGGCGTCGACCCGGGGCTCATCAAGGACGGCGTGGAAGCACACCTTCAGGAGCTCCTCGCGGACCGCATCGACACCCTCGGCGAGGGCTACACCCTGATCCGCCGCGAGTACATGACGGCGATCGGCCCGGTCGACATCCTGTGCCGCGACAAGGACGGGGCGACGGTGGCCGTCGAGCTGAAGCGGCGCGGTGACATCGACGGCGTCGAACAGCTCACCCGCTACCTCGAACTCCTCAACCGTGACCCGCACCTGGCCCCGGTGACCGGTGTCTTCGCCGCGCAGGAGATCAAGCCGCAGGCCCGCGTGCTGGCGACCGACCGCGGCATCCGCTGCCTGGTCCTGGACTACAACGCGATGCGCGGCATCGAGGACGACAAGCTGCGGCTGTTCTAGGCCCGCCGGGGGTGCGTCACCCCACCCGGTCCACAACCGCCTGTGGCGGCCCCCCTGTTGCTCAGGTGGGCCGCCACAGTCATGTGCGGGCCATGCGAGTGGTGCGGGCCCCGCGGGTGGCCGTACTGGTCCCCGCGGTACGCGGCGGGCAGGAGACCTAGGCGGGCTCGGTGTCCGTCGGCGCGGTCGCGCTCACGGTGATTCCCGGCGAGGACGGCGGTGGCTGCTCGTCCGCCGGCGGGGGCTTCTCCGGCGAGGTCGGCGGAGGTTTGTCGTCGGTCGGCGGGGGCTTGTCCGGCGAGGTCGGCGGGTCCGGCCTGGGCGGCGACGGGTCGGGGTCCGGGGACGTCGGCGGCTTCGTCGGCGGGTCGGTGGGCGGCTGCGGAGTGGGGTCGGGCGGCGTCGTGGGCGGCTCGGTCGTCGGCGGCTCGCTGCCCGGCGGCGGCGTACCCCCCGGTGGCGTGCTCCCCGGGTCGGTCGGCGTGGTGGTCGCTCCGCCGCCGCCCGGCTCACCGGACCCGGTGGCGTTCGGATCCGGGGTGCCGGTGTTCTTGCCGCGGCTGGTGGAGGCGGCGTCCGGCAGGCCCGGCAGGCCGGGATCACCGGCGCCGCTGTCCGTGGCTCCGCCGCCGCCCGAGCGGCTGCCCTCGGAACCCTCCGCCGTGTCGGCGTTCAGACCGCCCTTGCCGGAATCCAGGTTGGCGGACTGCTCCGGGGCGACCTTGCCGCCCTCGCCGCCCAGCCCGTTGCCGGTCGCGCCGAGGGTGACCACGGTGCCCAGTACGGCCACCAGCAGGGCGCCCGCCCCGGCGGCGACCACGTTGCGCCGGGCGCCGTGGAGCATGGCACGCCGCGACGGGGGCCGCCCCCCGCTCGCCGGCACCGTCCTGGTCACCAACTGCTCGCGGACGTCCGGGAATTCGTTCAGCACCGCCGGAGTGGACACCCCGGCGGGGGGCGAGGCCGACTCCTCGTACCGTGCGGCCGGTATCTCCTCGCCGGCCGACGCACGCTCGGTGAACGGGTCGTACGGCGTGTCGAAGGGCGAGCGCGCCGGGGAGACCGCGGTCGCACCGGCGACCGCGAGACCCCCGCCGGACACCAGCACGGGCCCCGGAGCGTCCCCGCTGCGGTCCGTGACCAGGGCGAGCGCACGCCGGGCGGCGACGGCGCCCCGCTTGTCGGCGAGCGCACCCCGCAGCCCGATCGACGTCTCCAACTCGGCGCGCGCACGGTCGAGCCGGTCGCCGCAGAGCGCCAGAACGCCCAGCTCGTGGTGGAAGTAGGCTTCCTCGGCGACCTCTCCGGCGAGCCGGGACGCCTCCGCGCCCGTGCGCAGCGCCCGCTCCCAGGCCCCCCACTGCATGCCCGCCGCGAAGGCGGGGGCGGCGGTACGGGCGAGCAGCACGGCGGCGCCCGGGTGCCGGTCCTCGGTCCCCGGTACGAGGGCCGAGAGCGCGGCGAGCACGGCGTCCGCCTCGGCGGAGATCCGCTCCGAGCCGACCGAGGGGTGTCCGGCCCACCAGGTGTAGTGCTGGGCCGCGTTGAGCGCGTGCTCCTCCGCGTCCTCGGCGTATCCGGCGTCCTCCAGCTGTACGGCGACCCCGGGGGCGAGCCGGTGGCGCGCACCGGCCGCGGAGAGCAACCCGCAGGCGAGGAGTTCACCGAGCGCGGCGTCCGCGTGGGTGTCGCCGACCAGGGCGGGCAGATGGGCCTGGTGCGGCACCTCGCCGCCGAGCGCCAGCGCGATCCGCAGGGTGTCCTGGGCGGACCCGCTCAGCCGGGCGGCGAGCGGCGCGACCGGGGCCATGCCCTCCGCGAGGGTGGGCAGCGGTACGTCCTGCCCGTCCTCGGCGTGCGAGGCGGCGTCCTGCGGCGCCTCGGCGAAGCACGCGAAGTCGTCGAAGGCGCCCGGGTCGGCACGCAGCGCGTCGCGCTGCCGCAGCAGCGCGCCGGCCTGCACGAACCGCAGCGGCAGACCCTCCGACTCGAACCAGAGGTCCCCCGCCCAGTTCGCCTCCTCCTCGCTGAGCGGGCGGTCCACCGCGCGCTCCAGGAGTTCCAGCGACGCTTCTCGGCCGAGCCCGCCGATGAGCACTTCCTCCATCAGCCCGGCCGGTGACGCGGCGGCGACCTCGGAGGTGGTGGAGACGAGGAACGCGCACTCGGGCGTCGCGTCGAGCAGTTCCTCCAGTGCCGTCCCGCCGAACTCCAGGTCGTCGACGACGACGACCGCGCCGATCTCGTGGACGCAGCGCAGGAGTTGTTCGCGGTCGGGGCGGTGCAGCGGCGCCCGGTAGACCGCCGTGAACAAGTCGTGCAGCAGTTCCGTCGTGGTGCGGCGGTGGCCGGAGAGCCGTACGACACCGTCCGGCGCGAGGTCCGCGCAGTCCGCGACGACGGCGTCGAGCAGTGCGCTGCGCCCCGAGCCCTCGGCTCCCACCAGCCGTACGGAACGGCCGCGCGAGAGCAGGTCCGCCAGTCGCCGGCGTTCCTCCTGACGCTCCAGGAGCGGCAGTTCAGGCCCGGCCGGGCCCGGTGGCAGCGGCGGCTTCGCGGCGCGGGCGCGTTCCGCGCGGTCGGCGGCCGGGTGCCGTACGGGCGCCGCGGGGCGCTCGCCGGGCGGGCAGGTCTCGATTTCGCTGCCGTCCACCGGGTTGATGGTCAGCAGGAAGTCGCCGGACGTGAACTGGACGGTGCGTGCCGGTGCGGGCGCTGCGCCCGGACCGAGGTCGCGGGTCGTCTGGTCGCGCTCGCGCGCGCCGTCCCGACTGCTCTGCTCGTTGTGGTTGCCGTTGTCGTCCTGGCCGTACTCAACAGGTCCCCGGTGTATCGGGTCCATGGTCAAAGCCCCCCAGATGCGTTGCGTGCTGACTGCCCCTCCCGGCCTTTCGCACGCTCGCTGTCGCTTCTGGTCCGGTGCCCGCCGACGTGGGTGCATCCATTGCGTGGGCTCGTCAAGCGGCAGGCGACCGAACCCTAGACCTTCGCACATTATCTCTGAGGTCCGGGGGCTTGGGCGCCCCGGGAAGTCACAGTCGTGTGAGGATTGCGCGCCCGCGGCGTATCCGCGTCGCGCCCTTTCCGGGGGCGTCCGGGGCGGTCAGACCCGCGGCAGCGCGTCCACCGCGAGTCCGCCCTCGATCGACAGGATCCGGTGCAGTCTGGTCGCCACCAGCAGCCGCTGCATCTGCGGCGGTACGCCGCGCAGCACGAGCCGTCGCCCGCACCGGCCGGCCCGCCGGTGCGCGCCCATGATGACGCCGAGTCCGGTGGCGTCCCACGAGTCCAGCTCGGTCAGGTCGAGCACCAGGTCGCCGATGCCGTCGTCGACCGCCGAGTGCAGGACCGTACGGGCGTCCGCCGCGCTGCGCACGTCGAGGCGGCCCCCGACGACCAGCTCGACATGATCGCCCCTGATGTGCATGTGCGCTCCCCACGAGTGCGTGCTGACGGCTTCTCTTTCGCGTTCTCTCAACTGACTGCCGAACAGGCCGAGAAGTTGCCGCCTGTCAGTAAATCGGCACGTAATTCACCCCATGGGGTGACGGCGGTTCGGACATTCCCGCAGCGCTCGATCAGTGCTTGTAGAAACCCTGGCCGCTCTTGCGCCCGATGTCCCCCGCGTCGACCATGCGGCGCATCAGCTCCGGCGGCGCGAACTTCTCGTCCTGGGACTCGGTGTAGATGTTGCTCGTGGCGTGCAGCAGGATGTCGACGCCGGTCAGGTCCGCGGTGGCGAGCGGACCCATGGCGTGACCGAAGCCGAGCTTGCACGCGATGTCGATGTCCTCGGCGCTGGCGACGCCCGACTCGTACAGCTTCGCGGCCTCGACGACGAGCGCCGAGATGAGACGCGTCGTCACGAAGCCGGCGACGTCCCGGTTGACGACGATGCAGGTCTTGCCGACGGACTCGGCGAACTCACGTGCGACGGCGAGGGTTTCGTCGCTGGTCTTGTAGCCGCGCACGAGCTCGCAGAGCTGCATCATCGGCACCGGCGAGAAGAAGTGCGCCCCCACGACCCGCTCCGGCCGCTCGGTCACGGCCGCGATCTTCGTGATCGGGATCGCGGAGGTGTTGGACGCCAGCACGGTGTCCTCCCGCACGATTTTGTCCAGGTTGCGGAAGATCTCGTGCTTGACCTCAAGCTTCTCGAAGACGGCCTCGACGACGATGTCCGCATCGGCGACGGCGTCCAGTTCGGTCGAGGTCGTGATCCGCGCGAGCGCCGCCTCCGCGTCCTCGGCCGACAGCTTCCCCTTGCTCACGAACTTGTCGTACGAAGCCTTGATGCCGTCGGTGCCGCGCGTGAGAGCCGCGTCCGTCACATCGCGCAGGACCACGTCCCAGCCTGCCTGCGCCGAGACCTGGGCGATGCCCGATCCCATGAGACCGGCACCGATGACGGCAAGCTTCCTGGCCACTGCACACTCTCCCTGATCACTGCGCGCTACCGCGTATTCGTTGTCCTGTGGCGGAGGCTATCGCCGGATGGGGTCGCTGTGGCGGCGAAGAGATGCGCGTCACGTCTCAAATGACGGACGTCACACCGGTACGGCCCCGGACCCGACCGGAGTGCGAGTCACCTCGTGCCCTGCGGGGCCCAGTTGAGCAGCGGTCGGCTCCACAGCGCCTCCGCGCGGTTCGCGCGGTCCCTTCGCCCTTGCTCCCGCGCCCCGGCCCGGTGCGGTGCGGTGCGGTGCGGTCCGGTGCGGTGCGATGCGGTCGATGAGGCCCGCTGCGCCTGCCGACCCGGCCGAAGGTGCTCTCCCGGCGGCCCGGCGCCTGGTTACGCTCGTCCCCATGGTCAATCTGACGCGCATCTACACCCGTACCGGCGACAAGGGCACCACGGCGCTGGGCGACATGAGCCGCACCGCCAAGACCGATCTGCGGATCGCGGCGTACGCGGACGCCAATGAGGCGAACGCGGTGATCGGCACCGCGATCGCGCTCGGCGACCTCGACGAGGACGTGGTCAAGGTCCTCACCCGTATCCAGAACGACCTCTTCGACGTGGGTGCGGACCTGTCCACCCCGGTCGTCCAGGACCCGGCGTACCCGCCGCTGCGGGTGGAGCAGTCGTACATCGACAAGCTCGAAGCGGACTGCGACGCCTACCTGGAGGGACTGGAGAAGCTCCGCTCCTTCATCCTGCCGGCGGGAACTGCGGGCGCCGCCCTCCTGCACCAGGCCTGCACGGTCGTCCGCCGGGCGGAACGCTCCACCTGGGCGGCGTTCGAGGCCCACGGCGACACCATGAACCCGCTCACCGCCACCTACCTCAACCGTCTCTCCGACCTGCTGTTCATCCTGGCCCGAACGGCGAACAAGTCGGTGGGCGACGTCCTCTGGGTCCCCGGCGGCGAAAGGTAACCCCACCGCAGTACGCCCTGTACGCCCTTCTCTGGCGGCGGGGCCCCAGCGCCCTTCCCTCCTCGGCAGCTCCCCGGGGCGGCGGGGCCGTGCACCCCTCCTCCCCGCAGCGCCCCCGGGCGGCGGGGCCGCCCCCGGGGGCGCGGGGGTGCCTCCCTGCACGAGCGAAGCCGAGTGCTCGGGGAGGGCGGGCAGGGGCGCTGCCCCCACCGGGCGGCGCCGCCCCCGCCCCACGTCCCGCCACCCCGACGAACGCCCGCCCCACGCCCCGTCACCCCGACGTACGCCCGCCCCACCCACCCTGCCCTCACCGCTTCGTCAACGACTCCCCCCACCGCTCCCCCGAACCCGCCCGCGGACCGCCGCCCGCACCCGGACGGGCCTCCGTCCCCTCCTCGACCCCCCGCTTCGGAAACACCGTGTAGCTCCCCGCGATCACCACGTTGATCACCGCCACCACCCCCACCTTGACCTGCCACGACCGCAAGGACGTCGCGTCCCCGCCGTCCCCCACGAACCACACCGCCCCCTGCAGCAGCCCCGCCGCGATCCCGCACGCGAGGATCCACCGCGCCGCCGTCCTCCACTCGTGCACCGCCCGCGCCATCCCGTACTTCGGCGGCCGCACCGGCGCCGGCCCGCCCGCGTACCGGTGCGCGAAGCGCACGTCCATGTACGTGATCACCCGGTGCCCCATCGCGACCGTGAACCCGATGTAGACCGCCGCGAGCCCGTGCTTCCAGTCCGGTGCGGCCCCGTTCCGCAGGTCGATCACGGTGACCACCAGCAGCACCACCTCCAGCAGCGGCTCGCAGAGCAGCACGGCCGCTCCCGTGCGCGGCATCCTGGCCAGGTACCGCAGCGACAGGCCGCCCAGCAGCAGGATCCAGAACGCGACCTCACAAGCGATGATCAACGCGACGATCACGACGCGGCTCCTTCCGTAAGCACTCCTCATCCTCGCCCGCGCCCGTCCCGGGGCCATCGTCACCAGGGGCGAACCCGCACTGCATCCTTCGATGTAGTGCGGATTCCGCCCGCACGCGGAGGACGCGCGCGCCGAGCCCGTGTTGGATGGGGTCGTGCCCCGCTTCCGCCACCCGGTCCTCCAGCCGCACCGGGACGACGTGCTCCTCGCGGTGTCCAGCCTGCTCGCCGGACTGCTGCTGTGGTCCCTGGGCCTGCACACGCAGGGCAGCCGGCTGCTCCTGCCCGGTTGGGCGACCCTGGTGCCCCTGTGCACGGTCTCCGCCCTGGAACTGGTCCGCCGCAGCGCCCCTCAGTTCGCCCTCGCCGGCGGCGTTCTCGCCGTCATCGGCGACCAGTTCACCCAGGGCAGCCTCGCCACGGTCGTCATCTTCGCGGACCTGGTGTACGCGGCCGTCGTCTACGGCACCCCCCGGGCCGCCCGCCGCATCCCGATCACCACCGGTCTTGTCACCCTGGCGCTCACCGTCGGTTTCCTGGCCTGGTTCCGCAAACCGGAGGCCTTGCTGATCGGTATGGTCGCCGGCCTGATCAGCTTCGCGCCCGCTCTCACCGGTTCCATCCTGCGCAACCACCGGGAGGCGGCCGTCGCCGCCCGGCTGCGCGCCGAACAGACGGCACTGCTCGCCGAGATGGACCGCGCCCAGGCCGTGACGGCCGAACGTGCGCGAATGGCGCGGGAGTTGCACGACATGGTGGCCAACCACCTCTCCGCCATCGCCATCCACTCAACGGCCGCGCTGTCGCTCGACACCCCCGACGCGTCCACCCGGGCGCTGTCCGTCATCCGCGAGAACAGCGTGCAGGGCCTGGCCGAAATGCGCCGTCTGATCGGGCTGCTTCGGAAGAGCGAGGGCAGCGGGGAGCCCACCGCCGCCCCCTCCCTGGACGGCCTCGACGCCCTGCTGGAGACGTCCCGCGCGTCCGGCACCGACTCCGGGCTCACTTTCACGCTCGCCGACGACCGCCCCGCGGGCCTGCGGCTTCCGGCGCCGGTGGAGCTGGCGGCGTACCGGATCGTCCAGGAGTCCCTGACGAATGCGCTCAAGCACGCCTCCCCGGGGCCCGTCGCCGTCCGCCTCTCGTATGCGGACAGCACCCTGCACGTGACCGTGACCAGCACGTTCGGCGGCGGGCGTGCGGGGCCGCGGGCACCCGGTTCCGGGGCGGGACTGGTGGGCATGCGCGAGCGCGTGAGCCTGCTGGACGGCGAGCTGGAGGCAGGCCCGGTCACCCTCGACGACGGCACCAAGACCTGGCAGGTGCGGGCCCTGCTGCCCGCCGAGAACGAGAACGAGGAGCTTCCCACGTGAGCACGGACCCCGCAGGGGCCATCCGGGTACTGATCGCCGAGGACCAGTCGGCGGTACGGGCCGGGCTGGTCCTGATCCTGGACAGCGCCCCCGACATCACGGTCGTCGGCGAGGCGGCGGACGGCGAGGCGGCGGTGCGTCTCGCCCGCGAACTGCGGCCGGACCTCGTGCTGATGGACATACAGATGCCGCGGCTCGACGGAGTGGCGGCCACCGCGCAGGTGGTCGCCGAGCAGCTCGCCGACGTCCTGGTCCTGACCACCTTCGACCTCGACGAGTACGTGTTCGGGGCACTGCGCGCGGGCGCCTCGGGCTTCCTCCTGAAGAACACCGAGGCCAAGGACCTCCTGGAGGCGGTACGGACGGTGGCGCGCGGCGAGGGCCTGATCTCCCCGGCCGTGACCCGGCGGCTGATCGCCGAGTTCGCGGCACCGGCGGCCGCCCGGCGCGAGGGCGCCGCCGCTCTCTCGGTGCTGGATCCGCTCACCCGGCGGGAGCGCGAGGTCCTCTCCAGGCTGGGCGAAGGGCTCTCGAACGCGGAAATCGCGGTGCGGCTCGGCATGGCGGAGGCCACCGTCAAGACGCATGTCAGCCGTCTTCTGGGCAAGCTCGGTCTGCGAAGCCGGGTGCAAGCGGCCGTACTCGCGCAGGAGTTGGGTGTCTGAGCAAAAGGGGCCGAGGTTCGGCGGCGGGGCGGGAAGGGGGCCCGTACACACACCTCGCAACTTTGGTCCAGACCTCTTGACGATTGGTCCAGACCTTGGCACGCTCGCCGCACTGCAGTGGTGAGCACGCCATGACAACCCCACCTCCCCGTAGTACGGCGTGCTCACCTGGCGGCGCAGGTCCCACCACCGTCATGTCGGACCTCTCTCACGGGAGCACCCCTTGAGCACAACCACCACCCCCCAACGATCCCGCCGCAGAACACGTTTCGCGGCGACCCTGACCGCACTCGTCGTCCCGCTCGCCGCGATGGTCGGCCTGGCCTCCCCCGCCCAGGCAGCCCCCGCGGCGACCGCGACGTACACCAAGAAGTCGGACTGGGGCTCGGGCTTCGAAGGCTCGTGGACCGTCAAGAACACCGGCACCACCACCCTGACCTCGTGGACCGTGGAGTGGGACTTCCCCACCGGCACCAAGGCCGGTTCGGCCTGGGACGCCGCACTCACCTCCAACGGCAACCACTACACCGCCAAGAACCTCTCCTGGAACGGCACCCTGGCCCCCGGCGCCTCCGCCACCTTCGGCTTCAACGGCACCGGCTCCGGCAACCCCACGGGCTGCAAGCTCAACGGCGGCTCCTGCGACGGTGACACCCAGCCGGGCGACGCCGCACCCAGCGCCCCGGGCACCCCCGTGGCGAGCAACGTCACGGACACCTCGGCCAAGCTGACCTGGACCGCCGCCACCGACGACAAGGGCGTCAAGAACTACGACGTCCTGCGCGACGGAGCCAAGGTCGCCACCGTCACCGGCCTCACGTACACCGACAACGGCCTGACCAAGGGCACCAGTTACTCCTACGCGATACAGGCCCGCGACACCGCCGACCAGGTGGGCCCGGCCAGCGGCTCCGTCGCGGTCAAGACCACCGGCGGCGGCACCGACCCGGGCCCCGGGCCCGGTGACCAGGTGAAGCTCGGCTACTTCACCAACTGGGGTGTCTACGGACGCAACTACCACGTCAAGAACCTGGTGACGTCCGGCTCCGCGGCGAAGATCACGCACATCAACTACGCCTTCGGCAACGTCCAGGGCGGCAAGTGCACCATCGGTGACGCCTTCGCCGACTACGACAAGGCGTACACCGCCGACCAGGCCGTGGACGGCGTGGCCGACACCTGGGACCAGCCCCTGCGCGGCAACTTCAACCAGCTGCGCAAGCTCAAGGCCAAGTACCCGCACATCAAGGTGATCTGGTCGTTCGGCGGCTGGACCTGGTCCGGCGGCTTCGGTGACGCGTCCAAGAACCCGGCCGCCTTCGCGGACTCCTGCTACAAGCTCGTCGAGGACCCGCGCTGGGCCGACGTCTTCGACGGCATCGACATCGACTGGGAGTACCCGAACGCCTGCGGTCTGACCTGCGACACCAGCGGCCCGGCCGCCCTCGGCAACCTGGCCTCCGCGCTGCGCACCAAGTTCGGCGCGAACAACCTGGTCACCGCGGCCATCACCGCCGACGCCTCCGACGGCGGCAAGATCGACTCCGCCGACTACGCCACCGCGGCCAAGTCCTTCGACTGGTACAACGTGATGACGTACGACTTCTTCGGCGCCTGGGCGGCGAAGGGCCCGACGGCCCCGCACTCCCCGCTCACCTCCTACCCGGGCATCCCGCAGGCCGGCTTCAACTCCGCCGACGCCATCGCCAAGCTGAAGGCGAAGGGCGTCCCGGCCAAGAAGCTCCTGCTCGGCATCGGCTTCTACGGCCGCGGCTGGACCGGCGTCACCCAGAAGGAGCCGGGCGGCACCGCCACCGGCCCGGCAGGCGGCACGTACGAGCAGGGCATCGAGGACTACAAGGTCCTCAAGGCCAAGTGCCCGGCCAACGGAACCGTCGCCGGCACCGCCTACGCGCACTGCGGCACGGACTGGTGGAGCTACGACACCCCGGCCACCATCAACTCCAAGATGGCCTGGTCCAAGGCACAGGGCCTGGGCGGCGCCTTCTTCTGGGAGTTCAGCGGTGACACCGCCAACGGCGAGCTGGTCACGGCGATCGACTCCGGCCTGAAGTAGCACCCGCCGACAGCACGCGCCCGCTCCGCGGGCCGTGCGAGGCACCACCGGCCCCCACGGGAAAAGGCCGGGAGACGGGTCCGCCCCCGTCTCCCGGCCTCTTGTGCGTCCGGCAATCTGTGCGGCCGACCTCGAACGCGTCCCGCAACCTGCACGGGGGCCCTCATGTGCGGCCGGCAACCTGTGCGGTCGGCTTCTTGCACCTCCGGCAGCCAGCACGGCTGACCCCTTGTGCGTCCGGCAACCCATGCCGCCGGCCTCTCGTACACCCGGCGGTGCGGCCCGCCACCTGTGCGGCCGGCCTCCTGCACCACCGGCAACCTGCACGGCTGACCCCTTGTGCGTCCGGCAACCCATGCCGCCGGCCTCTCGTACACCCGGCCGTGGGGCCCGCCACCTGTCCGGCCGATCTCCCGCACCTCCGGCAGCCCGCGCTGCCGGTGCCCGTGCGTCCGGCTCCGGCGGCAACCGCTACGCGACGTTCACCCGTTGTCCCGGCGGCGCCGCCTCCAGCCACGCGAGGAATCCGGTCAGCGCGTCCTCGCTCATCGCCAGCTCCAGCCGGGTACCGCGGTGGACACAGCCCAGGATGTGCGCGTCGGACAGCAGCGCCAGCTCCTCCTCGCCCTCCGGCGAACGGCGCGTGACCACCTCGATGGCCGAGCGCTCCAGAACGCGGCGCGGCTTGGGCGCGTACGAGAAGACCCTGAACCAGGCGACCCGGTCGCCGCCGTACCTGGCCACCCCGTACACCCAGCCCTTGCCGGAGGTGTCCAGCTCCTCCGTGACGCCCCAGCGCAGGGAGCAGTCGAAGGTGCCGCCGGAACGCTGGATCAGCCTCCGGCGCAGCCCGAAGACGAACAGTCCCACGAGCACCAGCAGGACTACCGAGCCGCACACAAGCAGAGCGAGGATCATCTCCTACGACCTCCTCGCCTCATCCAGTACCACCAGGACAACAGAAACCGCGAAACAACAGAAAAGCATCCGCATCGCCTCAGCCGCGACCCGTCCTGGAAGTATCCAGTACGAGCCGCGGCTGAGGGTGGTTCACGTGGCGTGAGGCGGGACTCAGTGTCCGGCCACCGCGCGCAGCCGGACGGCGGCGCGGCGCTCGGCGGCCGCGTCGGCCTCCGACTGCGCACGCTCCAGCGCCCGCTCCGCACGGGCCTGGTCGATCTCGTCGGCCAGCTCGGCGATCTCCGCGAGCAGAGACAGCTTGTTGTCGGCGAACGAGATGAAACCGCCGTGCACGGCGGCGACGACGGTGCCGCCGTCACTCGTACGGATGTTCACGGGGCCCGATTCCAGCACACCCAGAAGCGGCTGGTGACCGGGCATGACGCCGATGTCGCCGGACGTGGTGCGCGCGACGACCAGGGTGGCCTCGCCGGACCAGACGTTACGGTCCGCAGCGACCAGCTCGACGTGCAGCTCAGCAGCCAAGGGTGGCTCCTCGGGTCACCACCCGGCACTGCTGCCGGGTGTCAGGTCAAAGTCTAGGGGGTGTACGGGAGAGGGGCGGGCCTGCCCGCCCCTCTCACACGTACGGCACTGCAGGGGATGCCTGGCGTCAGCTGACGCCGAGCTCCTTGGCGTTGGCCTTGAGGTCCTCAATGCCACCGCACAGGAAGAACGCCTGCTCGGGGAAGTGGTCGTAGTCCCCGTCGCAGATCGCGTTGAACGCACGGATCGACTCTTCGAGCGGTACGTCCGAACCGTCCACGCCGGTGAACTGCTTGGCGACGTGGGTGTTCTGCGACAGGAAGCGCTCGACGCGACGGGCGCGGTGGACGACGAGCTTGTCCTCTTCGCCCAGCTCGTCGATACCGAGGATCGCGATGATGTCCTGGAGGTCCTTGTACTTCTGCAGGATCCCCTTGACACGCATCGCCGTCGCGTAGTGGTCCGCCGCGATGTAACGGGGGTCCAGGATGCGCGACGTGGAGTCGAGCGGGTCCACCGCCGGGTAGATGCCCTTCTCCGAGATCGGACGCGACAGCACGGTCGTCGCGTCCAGGTGGGCGAAGGTGGTGGCCGGCGCCGGGTCGGTCAGGTCGTCCGCGGGGACGTAGATCGCCTGCATCGAGGTGATCGAGTGACCACGGGTCGACGTGATGCGCTCCTGGAGGAGGCCCATCTCGTCGGCCAGGTTCGGCTGGTAACCCACCGCGGACGGCATGCGGCCGAGGAGCGTGGAGACCTCGGAACCCGCCTGCGTGTAGCGGAAGATGTTGTCGATGAAGAAGAGCACGTCCTGCTTCTGCACATCGCGGAAGTACTCCGCCATGGTCAGACCCGAGAGCGCGACGCGAAGACGCGTGCCCGGCGGCTCGTCCATCTGACCGAAGACGAGCGCCGTCTTGTCGATGACGCCGGACTCGGCCATTTCCTCGATGAGGTCGTTGCCCTCACGGGTGCGCTCACCGACACCGGCGAACACCGACACACCGTCGTGGTTGTTGGCCACGCGGTAGATCATTTCCTGGATCAGCACGGTCTTGCCGACACCGGCACCACCGAACAGACCGATCTTTCCACCCTTGACGTACGGGGTGAGAAGGTCGATGACCTTGACGCCGGTCTCGAACATCTCGGTCTTCGACTCAAGCTGGTCGAACGACGGGGCCTTGCGGTGGATGGGCCACCGCTCGGTCACCTCGGCGTTGGCCTCCGGCTTGTTCAGGATCTCGCCGAGGGTGTTGAACACCTTGCCCTTGGTGATCTCGCCGACGGGGACGGTGATGCCCTCGCCGGTGTCGGTCACCGGGGCCTGGCGGACCAGACCGTCGGTGGGCTGCATCGAGATCGCGCGGACCAGGCCGTCACCCAGGTGCAGGGCGACTTCCAGGGTCAGCGTCTTGAGCTGGCCGTCCTCGGCCGGGTCTGCGACCTGGACCTTGAGGGCGTTGTAGATCTCCGGCATGGCGTCGACGGGGAACTCCACGTCGACGACAGGGCCGATGACACGGGCAACACGGCCCGTGGCGGCGGCCGTCTCCACAGTGGTCGTCATTACTTGTCACTCCCCGCGTTCGCGTCGGCGAGGGCGCTGGAGCCACCGACGATCTCGCTGATTTCCTGGGTGATTTCGGCCTGGCGGGCCGCGTTGGCAAGCCGGGAGAGGTTCTTGATCAGATCCCCGGCGTTGTCGGTCGCCGACTTCATCGCACGACGACGGGCGGCGTGCTCGGAAGCGGCGGCCTGAAGCAGTGCGTTGTAGATACGGCTCTCGACGTATCGCGGCAGCAGGGCGTCGAGGACGTCCTCCGCCGAGGGCTCGAATTCGAAGAGCGGAAGGATTTCGGCCTTCTTGCCCTCCTCCTTCTCCACCTTGTCGAGGCTGAGCGGCAGCATCCGGTTCTCGACCGGGTTCTGCGTCATCATCGACACGAATTCCGTGAAGACGATGTGCAGCTCGTCGACACCGCCCTCGGCCGTCTCCGTGGTGACGGCCTCGATGAGGGGCGCTGCGACGCGCTTGGCGTCCGCGTAGGTGGGGCTGTCGGTGAAGCCGGTCCACGAGTCCGTGATCTTGCGCTCACGGAACCCGTAGTAGGCGACGCCCTTGCGGCCGACGATGTAGGTGTCGACCTCCTTGCCCTCGCCGCGAAGCCGCTCGGTGAGCTTCTCCGCCGCCTTGAGGACGTTGGAGGAGTAGCCGCCGGCCAGACCGCGGTCGCTCGTGACGAGCAGGATCGCGGCCCGGGTCGGGTTCTCCGCCTCGGTCGTCAGCGGGTGGTCGGCGTCGGATCCGGTCGCCACCGCCGACACCGCGCGGTTCAGCTCGTTGGCGTACGGCATGGAAGCCGTGACCTTGCGCTGGGCCTTGACGATACGGGCGGCGGCGATCATCTCCATCGCCTTGGTGATCTTCTTGGTCGCGGTGACGGCGCGGATGCGACGCTTGTAGACCCGGAGCTGCGCTCCCATGAGTCAGGTCCCTTCCGTCGTCACTTGGAGACGTTGACGGCCGGTGCGTCCTCGCCCAGGGACTGGCCGTCCGAGGTCTCGAACCGCCCCTTGAACGTGGTGATCGCGTCGGCGATGGACTGGAGCGTGTCGTCGTTCATCTTGGCGCCCTCGGCGATCGAGGTGAGGAGGTCCTTGCGCTCGCGGCGCATGTAGTCCAGCAGCTCGTTCTCGAAGCGGCGGATGTCCTCGACCGGAACCTCGTCCATCTTGCCGGTGGTGCCGGCCCAGACGGAGACGACCTGCTCCTCGACCGGCATCGGCTGGTACTGGCCCTGCTTCAGCAGCTCGACGAGGCGCTTGCCGCGCTCCAGCGCCGCCTTGGAGGCCGCGTCCAGGTCGGAACCGAAGGCGGCGAACGCCTCCAGCTCGCGGTACTGGGCGAGGTCCAGACGCAGTCGGCCGGACACCTGGCGCATGGCCTTGTGCTGGGCCGAACCACCGACGCGGGAGACCGAGATACCCACGTTCAGCGCCGGGCGCTGGCCCGCGTTGAACAGGTCGGACTCCAGGAAGCACTGGCCGTCGGTGATGGAGATGACGTTGGTCGGAATGAACGCCGACACGTCGTTCGCCTTGGTCTCGACGATCGGCAGACCGGTCATCGAACCGGCGCCCATGTCGTCCGACAGCTTCGCGCAGCGCTCAAGGAGACGCGAGTGCAGGTAGAAGACGTCGCCCGGGTATGCCTCGCGGCCCGGCGGGCGGCGCAGCAGCAGCGACACGGCGCGGTAGGCGTCGGCCTGCTTCGACAGGTCGTCGAAGATGATCAGGACGTGCTTGCCGGCGTACATCCAGTGCTGGCCGATGGCCGAACCGGTGTACGGGGCCAGGTACTTGAAGCCGGCCGGGTCGGACGCCGGGGCGGCGACGATCGTCGTGTACTCGAGCGCGCCGGCCTCCTGGAGCGCACCACGCACGGAGGCGATGGTGGAGCCCTTCTGACCGATGGCGACGTAGATGCAGCGCACCTGCTTGTTCACGTCGCCCGAGCGCCAGTTGTCACGCTGGTTGATGATCGTGTCGACGGCCAGCGCGGTCTTGCCGGTCTGACGGTCGCCGATGACCAGCTGACGCTGACCACGGCCGATCGGCACCATCGAGTCGATGGCCTTGTAGCCGGTCTGCATGGGCTCGTGCACGGACTTGCGGACCATGACGCCCGGAGCCTGGAGCTCCAGGGCGCGGCGGCCTTCGGTCTCGATCTCGCCGAGGCCGTCGATCGGGTTGCCGAGCGGGTCGACGACGCGGCCGAGGTAACCCTCGCCGACGCCGACGGAGAGCACCTCACCGGTGCGCTGCACCGGCTGGCCCTCTTCGATTCCGCTGAACTCGCCGAGGACGACCGCACCGATCTCGCGCTCTTCGAGGTTGAGGGCGAGACCGAGGGTTCCGTCCTCGAACTTCAGCAGTTCGTTCGCCATGGCCGAGGGAAGACCCTCGATCTTCGCGATGCCGTCGCCGGCAACGCTGACAGTTCCGACCTCCTCGCGCGAGGCCGCGTCCGGCTGGTACGACTGGACGAAGTTCTCCAGTGCGTCCCGGATCTCCTCCGGCCGGATCGTGAGCTCCGCCATCTGGGTTCCCTGCTCTCCTTGTTGGGCCCGAAGTTTTCTAGGGGTCTGGGGTCGGCCCCCAGGAATCCTCTGCGGCCCAACCGGGCCGCTGGCAATGCGTATTGCTGGCAATGCTTGGTGCTGCGCTGCGTGACTGACGTCAGCCCGCCATACGCCGGGAGACCTCGTCGAGGCGCTCCGCGACCGTCCCGTTGATCAGCTCGTCGCCGACGCGGACCTGGATGCCGCCGAGGACCGTGGGGTCCACGTCGATGTTCAGGTGCATCTCACGACCGTAGATCTTCGCGAGGGCCGCGCCGAGGCGCTGCTTCTGCTGATCGGTGAGGGGCACCGCGGTGGTGACCTCCGCGACCCTCCGGTCACGGCGTTCCGCGGCGAGCTTGGACAGGGATTCGAGTCCCGATTCCAGGCTACGTCCACGGGGCTGCGTCACCAGACGGACGACCAGTCGCTCGGTGACCTGCTCGGCCCGACCCCCGAGCAGGCTGCGGAGCAGCGAGCTCTTGGCGGCGGTGGTGGCCGCCTTGTCGGTGAGCGCGGACCGGAGCGCGGCGTTCGCCGCGACGATCCGGCCGAAGCGGAACAGTTCGTCCTCGACGGTGTCGAGCCTGCCGGCCTGCTGGGCGGCGGTGAGGTCGGCGGTGTTCGCCAGCTCCTCCACCGTGTCCACCAGGTCGCGGGACTGCGACCAGCGGGACCGGACCATGCCCTTGACCAGGTCGACGGCGGAGCCGTCCACCTGACCCGCGAGCAGTCGTCCGACCAGCTCGGCCTTGGCCTCGCCGGGCTGCGACGGGTCGGTGAGGACCCGGCGCAGCGAGACCTCGCGGTGCAGCAGCGCGGTGACGGCGGACAGGTCGCCGGCCAGCTTCGTCGCGTCGACGGACGGGGTGTCCGTCAGCGCGTCGAGGCTGTTCCGGGCGGTGCCCAGTGCGTCGCGGCTCGCGCCGTTCATCGGGCGGCCTCGGCCTTCTCCTCAAGCTCGCTGAGGAAACGGTCGATGGTACGGCTCTGTCGGGCGTGGTCCTCAAGGGACTCACCGACGAGCTTGCCCGCCAGGTCGGTGGCGAGCTTGCCCACGTCCTGTCGCAGCGTCAGTGCAGCCTGCTTGCGGTCGGCCTCGATCTGGGCGTGCCCGGCAGCGATGATCTCCTCACGCTGCCGCTGGCCCTCTGCGCGCAGGTCTTCCTTGAGCGCAGTGCCCTGCTCCAGAGCTTCCTGGCGCAGTCGTGCGGCCTCGTGGCGGGCCTCGGCGAGCTGAGCCTTGTACTGCTCCAGGACGCTTTCGGCTTCGATCCGGGCCTCGTCGGCCTTCTCGATGCCGCCTTCGATGGCCTCGCGCCGCTCTTCCAGAACCTTGTTGATGGCCGGGAGGAGCTTCTTGGAGAAGACGAAGAAGACGATGCCGAACGCGATCAGACCGATGAGAATCTCGGGCCAGACCGGCAACAGCGGCGACTGCGGCTCCTCAGCTGCAAGATGCAACATGATGGACCTTTCGTCTTAAAGAAACTGTCAGGCCTTCGGGAAGATGAAGGGGGCGACGAAGCCGATCAGCGCCAGGGCCTCGATGACCGCGAAGCCGAGAAGCATGTTCTGGCGGATGAGGCCGGAAGCCTCGGGCTGACGGGCGATGGCCTGCACACCGTTACCGAAGATGATGCCGATGCCGACGCCGGGGCCGATCGCGGCCAGGCCGTAGCCGATGGTGCCGATGTTGCCCGTGACAGCAGCGAGAGTCTCAGACATTGCTCTGTGGTTCCTTCTCTTGAATGGCCGGTGGAGTTGTGTCCGCCGGACGTCTGTGGGGTGACCGGGGGTGGTCCGGGTGTCTCTCAGTGCGCTTCTTCGAGCGCCTGGGACAGGTACGTGGCGGTCAGCACGGTGAAGACGTATGCCTGCAGCGCCTGGATGAACAGCTCGAAGACCGTGAGGACGATCGTCACCGCGAAGGACGCGGTGGCGTAGACCGTGCCGAGAACGGTACCGAGCATGTACCAGGTGGCGATCGTGAAGACCAGGATCAGGATGTGCCCCGCGAACATGTTCGCGAAGAGTCGGACCGCCAGCGTAAACGGCCGCACGAAGACGCTCGAAATGAACTCGAGCGGCGTCAGGATGATGTAGATCGGCTTCGGCAGGCCGCTCGGTACGCACAGGTTGCGGATGCCACCGACGAAACCGTGGTTCCGGAAGGTCACCGTCATGTAGATGACCCACACGAGGAGTGCCAGCCCGACCGGGTAGCCGATGAGCGCGCTGACCGGGAACTGCGCCAGCGGAATCAGCGCCCAGAGGTTCATCATCCAGATGAAGAAGAACAGCGACACCAGCAGCGGGACGAAGGGCTCGCCCTTCTTGCCGATGACCTCTTTGGCGATGCCTCGGTGCACGAAGTCGTACAGGGCCTCGGCGACCATCTGGAGCTTGCCGGGCACTACCTGGGGCTTGGAGAAGCCGGCCCAGAAAAAGGCAAGGATGGCGAACGTACCGATGATCGCCAACAGCATCGGCTTGTTGAACTCGACAGGCCCGATGGTGAAGATCGGGTCGAAGATGAATGACCACGCACTCGGGGCGGGGAAACCGCAGCCCTGGAAGAGATGGCAGTCAACCTCGAAGGCGAGCGTCTGGGCGTCAGCAGTCACCAGGAGCTCCTTCTGCATGGCGCATGGATACGGCAACCTCGTTGAGTCTGAGCGGCAGGGCAGCCGCAGTACGGCACCGGTCTGGTCTTACAGGGTGGTGGCGGCGGACAGGCGCAGAGCCTCGCGAAGGACAGGCGTCAGCTCTGGTGCCCGCGCCCGCAGTGCCGCAGTTTGGATCGGACCATAGCAGTCCGTCGAACGTGAACTTATACCGGCCCTACTTGTCATGGGACGTCCCTGCCCCGGAGGCGGTGACGTCTTCCTGGGAGGGGTCGACATAGAGCGTCTTCGACTTCACGTGCGACCAGGTCTGCGCGACGATCCACATGATCGTGGCAGCCACGAGGCTGATCGCGAAGGCCTGGAGATGGAAGAGCGTGGTGTTCCTGAACGCCATGATGAACAACAGCAGGAGCACGAGCTGGACGGAGTAGACCACCAGCCCCATCCCCGAGAAGAGCTGCGGCATGGCCTTGGCCACGTACTGCAGCGCGACCTGGCCCAGCCCCATGAAGAGGATCACCACCAGCACCCCGACAGCCGCGCCGACAGCCCCCTTGCCGCCGACGGCCACGCCGCCGACCACAGCGGCGACTACGCCGAGGGCAGCGGTGGGGACGGCGGTCTGGAGGAGACTCCGGACGTCGTGGGACGGCATGGCGGCAGCTCCGCTTTGCTTGGTGGGGCAGTGGGTGTCGTCATGGACGAGCGTAAGCCCGGATCGAGAAGGGCTCTCGGGCCGCCGGACCGGCGTATCGCGGTCCTGCGGCTCTGTCGCCGGGTCTCGTGAACGGTATCACAAACTATTTGATGCAGTCTTTACCCTAAAAGTGTGGCTGGTGTCACACATGAGAGTGACCCCGCCCGTGTGTGCAGTGCGCGTCGACGGTTTGTCTGATATTGAGCCGCGTTGGGGTAATCGTCAACGCGGGTACCTCAGTGGTAACGCGAACGGGATCCCAGGGCGGTGGCGCCGTTGACGCCCGCCGCCACCCGTGCGCGGTCCGCTTCGCCGGTCCCGTCCCCGGTGCCCTCCGGCTCCCGGCCCGCCGTCCCGGCCGTCGCCACGGGCTCCGTCCCGGCTCCCGTCCCTGCCGTCTCCGTCCTTGCCGTCTCCTGAGCCGTTGCTCCGGTCGTCGCTCCGCTCGACTCGGACGGTTCCGGAGCGGCCGGCGCCGCAGCCCGCGTCCGTCGGCGCCGGTAGCGGGGCGGCACGAAAGCCTCCATCCAGCGCGGGGCGCGCGGCGTGAAGCGAGGAAGCAGCAGCAGCACCAGCCCCAGGGCGCTCAGCACGACGATGAGCAGCACGATCCACATGCTCTCCCGCGACACCGAGTAGGCGACCATCCCGAACGCGATCAGCGCCGACCAGAAGTACATGATCAGCACCGCCCTGCTGTGCGAGTGCCCGATCTCCAGGAGCCGGTGGTGCAGGTGACCCCGGTCGGCCGCGAACGGCGACTTGCCCTGCCAGGTCCTCCGTACGATCGCCAGCACCAGGTCCGCGAACGGGATCGCGATGATCGTCAGCGGCAGCAGCAGCGGAATGAAGACCGGCAGCATCGCGTGGGTGGCGTTGCGCTCGCCGCCGGCGAAGAGGCGCAGGGCGTCCCCGTCGACCTGGCCGGTGATGGAGATGGCGCCGGCCGCGAGGACCAGCCCGATGAGCATGGAACCGGAGTCGCCCATGAAGATCCTGGCCGGGTGCATGTTGTGCGGCAGGAAGCCCAGGCACATGCCGACCAGGATCGCGGCGAAGAGGGTGGCGGGGGCGGCCGACTCGATGCCGTACCGGAACCAGATGCGGTAGGCGTACAGGAAGAACGCGCAGGTCGCGATGAGCACCATGCCGGCCGCGAGGCCGTCGAGGCCGTCGACGAAGTTGACCGCGTTGATGGTGATGACGACCAGGGCGACCGCGAGGAGGTTGCCCTGCCAGGGGGTCAGCGAGACGCCGCCGACGCCCGGGACGGGCAGGTAGAGGACCGTGAGGCCCTGCATGACCATGACGCCCGCCGCGATGAACTGGCCGCCCAGCTTGATCAGGGCGTCGATCTCGAACTTGTCGTCCAGGACGCCGATCAGCCAGATCACGGCGGCCCCGGAGAGCAGGGCACGCGGTTCGTTCGACAGCTCGAAGACGCCGTTGAGGCTCTCCAGGTGGTCCGCCACCAGCAGCCCGGCGCACAGACCGCCGAACATGGCGATGCCGCCGAGCCGAGGCGTCGGCTCCCGGTGGACGTCACGGGCGCGGATCTCCGGCATCGCCCCGGCCGCGATGGCGAACTTCCGCACCGGGCCCGTCAGCAGATACGTCACCGCGGCCGTGACGCAGAGCGTCAACAGGTATTCACGCACGGGCTGCCCCACAGTTGTCTCTGGCCATCTCAGCCCCACACCCTAGCTTCGCGGCCACGGGGTTGAGGACACTCGGGTCCCTGTGGATGGTTCCGCACGGCCCGTTCATCCCCGGTAAGGGGGAAACCTCCGCGCCAGCTCCCGTACCTCGCTCGGCGCGGTCCGCTCACCGCGCAGGGCCAGCGCGAACAGGGCGACGATACGCGCCATTTCGGCTTCGCCCATGCCCTGCGTGGTCACCGCCGCCGTGCCGAGCCGCAGGCCACGGCCCTCTCCGTACGGAAGCGCGCACGTATCCAGCACCACACCCGCCGCCGCCAGCAGCGCCCTCGCCTCGCGTCCGTCCATGCCCAGCGGAGCCGGATCGACGGTGATCAGGTGGGTGTCCGTACCGCCGGTCGTGACGGCGAAGCCCTCGCCCGCCAGTCCTTCGGCGAGCACCCGCGCGTTGGAGACCACCTGATGGGCGTACGTCGCGAAGGCCGGTCCGGCCGCCTCGCCGAACGCCACCGCCTTGGCCGCGATCGTGTGCATCTGCGCGCCGCCCTGCGTGAACGGGAAGACCGCCCGGTCGATCCGCTCCGCCAGCTCCTCGCCGCACAGCAGCATCCCGCCGCGCGGCCCGCGCAGCACCTTGTGCGTGGTCGCGCAGACGACGTCTGCGTACGGCACGGGACTGGGCGCGGCCCCTCCGGCCACGAGTCCGATCGGATGCGCGGCGTCCGCCACCAGGTAGGCCCCGACGTCGTCGGCGATGGCCCGGAAGGCCGCGTAGTCGGGATGGCGGGGGTACGAGATGGAGCCCACGACGATCGCCCGGGGCCTGCGGGTGCGCGCGAGGGCGGACACCTGCTCGTAGTCGATCAGACCGCTCTCCGCGTCGACCCCGTACCCCACCACGTCGAACCAGCGCCCGGAGAAGTTGACCGGCGACCCGTGCGTGAGGTGGCCGCCCGACGGCAGACCCATGGCCAGCAGGGTGTCCCCGGGCTTGAGCAGCGCGGCGTACGCGGCGAGCACGGCCGCCGACCCCGAATGCGGCTGCACATTGGCGTGCGCGGCGCCGAACAGGCCCTTCGCCCGGTCGATCGCGATCCGTTCGGCGGCGTCCACCACCTCGCACCCGCCGTGGTGCCTGGCCCCCGGGTACCCCTCCGCGTACTTGTTCGCCAACGGCGACCCCAGGGCGGCGAGCACGGCGGGCGAGGTGAAGTTCTCGGCGGCGATCAGCTGGAGCCCCTGCGCCTCCCGGCGCACCTCGGCGCGTACGACGTCGGCGATCTCTGGGTCCTGGCGGGCGAGTGCCTCGAAGTCCGCCCCGGGCGTCACGGGGGCGGCGGGTGCGGATACGGATGCGGGTGCAGCGATGGCGGGCATCTCGGGCTCCGGGGCCTGGGAGGAGGGGGACTTCAGTGCCGTGTCCCCCAATGTAGGCCCGCCATGCCCGCCCCGCCCGGTCTGCGCCGCCCTACGGGGCCCCTCGCCCTCGCGCCCCTGGGCCCCGGGCGGCCTCCCGGGCCTCGCGCCGCTGCGCCGGACTCCGTCCGCCAGGGACCCCCGCCCCCCACGGCTCAGTGCCTGGCCGGAGCCCCCGTCAACGCCGTGACGACCGGGCCCCTCCCCCACGCACCCCTCGCGCCGCTCGGCCCCAAGGGGCCTCCCGGGCTTCGAGCCGCTGCGCCGGACTCCGTCCGCCGGGGACCCCCGCCCCCCACGGCTCAGTGCCTGGCCGGAGCCCCCGTCAACGCCGTGACGACCGGGTCCAGCGCCGCGTTGATTTCCTCGCCGACCGACCGGAAGAACGTGATCGGAGCCCCGTACGGGTCGTAGACCTCGTCCGCCTCCTCCGTGGGTGCCAGCAGCCAGCCCCGCAGGGCGGCGGCGGCCCGCACCAGGGCACGGGCGCGCTCGACGACGCCGTCCTCCAGGGGGTCCGGGAGGGTGAGCGGGTCTATGGCCCTGACGAGGCGGTTGAACTCCTTCAGGGTGAAGGTGCGCAGGCCCGCGCTGTGGCCCATCGAGATGACCTGGGCGCGGTGGTCGCGGGTCGCGGTGAGGACGAGGTCGGCGCGGATCACGTGCTCGTCGAGGAGTTCGCGCCCGGTGAAGCCCGCCGCGTCGGCGCCGAAGTCGGCGAGGACGGCGGCGGCGTTGGCCTCCATGGGGGCGCCCTCGTGGCCCCAGGTGCCGGCGCTCTCCACGATCAGGCCGCCGTAGGAGGGGTCGCCGAGGCGTTCCGCCAGGGCATGGCGGGTCAGCCGCTCGGTGATGGGCGAGCGGCAGACGTTGCCGGTGCTGACGTGGAGGATACGGAAGGTGGTCCCCGATATGCCTTCTGCTGTGCCACGCCCGTCAAGGGCGGTCAACTCGCCACCTCAAGATCGGGTACGACCTTGCGCAGCTCCTCCGCGCTCAGCACGCCGGCCCGCAGCAGGACCGGTGTCCTGCCGGTGACGTCGACGATGGAGGACGGGAGGTTGCCCGGCGTGGGGCCGCCGTCCAGGTAGACGGAGACGGAGTCGCCCAGCATCGCCAGGGCCGCGTCGCAGTCCTCGGGGGCCGGGTGGCCGGTGAGGTTGCCGGAGGAGACGGCCATCGGGCCGACCTCGGTGAGCAGTTCGATGGCGACCGGGTGCAGCGGCATGCGGACGGCGACGGTGCCGCGGGTGTCGCCGAGGTCCCACTGGAGGGACGGCTGGTGACGGGCGACGAGGGTCAGCCCGCCCGGCCAGAACGCGTCGACCAGTTCCCACGCCTGCTCGGAGAAGTCCGTGACCAGGCCGTGCAGGGTGTTCGGGGAGCCGATGAGCACGGGGCTGGGCATGTTCCGGCCGCGGCCCTTGGCTTCGAGGAGGTCGCCGACCGCCTCGCTGCTGAACGCGTCCGCGCCGATCCCGTAGACGGTGTCGGTGGGCAGGACGACCAGCTCGCCCCGGCGGACGGCCGAGGCGGCCTCGCGCAGACCGGTCTTGCGGTCGGTCGCGTCGTTGCAGTCGTATCGCCGTGCCATTTAACGGTCCCCCTCGGGCAGGAACATCGGGTTGTACGAGAGATACGGGTGGTACGGGCCGTACCCGGGATGCGGTGGGCCGGTCACGGCATCGCCTTGCGTGCGGTGGCGAATCGCGGCCTGTTGTTGAGGTCGGGGTGGTCGGCGGCATCCGCCCAGCCCCGCTCCTCGGTGAAGATCCACGGGACCTGGCCGCCCTGGGTGTCGGCGTGCTCGATGACGACGACGCCCCCGGGCCGCAGCAGACGGTGCGCGGTGCGTTCGATGCCGCGGATCAGGTCGAGGCCGTCCTCGCCGGAGAACAGCGCCATCTCGGGGTCGTGGTCGCGGGCCTCCGGCGCCACGTACTCCCACTCGGTGAGCGGGATGTACGGCGGGTTGGAGATCACCAGGTCGACCTGGCCGTCCAGCTCGGGGAGCGCGGTCAGGGCGTCCCCGTGGTGCAGGACGACCCGGGAGCCGTCGACGTTCTTGCGGGTCCACTTGAGGGCGCCCTCGTCCAGCTCCACGGCGTGCACGCGCGAGCGCGGCACCTCCTGGGCCAGGGCGAGCGCGATGGCGCCGGAGCCCGTGCACAGGTCGACGATCAGCGGTTCGACGACGTCCATGGCGCGTACGGCGTCTATGGCCCAGCTGACGACCGACTCGGTCTCCGGCCGGGGCACGAAGACGCCGGCCCCCACCTGGAGCTCCAGGTAGCGGAAGAAGGCGCGGCCGGTGATGTGCTGGAGGGGTTCGCGGGCCTCCCGGCGGGCGATGGCCTCCCAGTAGCGGGCGTCGAAGTCGCTGTCGGGGACCCGGTGCAGCTCTCCCCGCTTGACACCGTGGACGAACGAGGCGAGCTCCTCCGCGTCGAAGCGCGGTGAGGGCACGCCGGCGTCGGCCAGCCGCTGGGTGGCCTGCGCCACCTCGGCGAGCAGCAGATTCATCCGGATCCTCCGGCTTGCAGGGACAGCTGGACGTGGGACGGTCGTGGCCTACTGCGCAGCAGCGAGCTTCGCCGCGGAGTCCGCGTCGACGAGGGCCTGGATGACGGCGGTGAGGTCGCCGTCGAGCACCTGGTCCAAGTTGTACGCCTTGAAGTTCACGCGGTGGTCGGAGATCCGGTTCTCCGGGAAGTTGTACGTCCGGATCTTCTCGGAACGGTCGACCGTACGGACCTGGCTGCGACGTACGTCCGACGCCTCGCGCTCGGCGGCCTCCTGCGCGGCGGCCAGCAGACGGGAGCGCAGGATGCGCATGGCCTGCTCCTTGTTCTGGAGCTGGCTCTTCTCGTTCTGGCAGGAGGCGACGACTCCGGTCGGCAGGTGCGTGATGCGCACCGCGGAGTCGGTGGTGTTGACGGACTGCCCGCCGGGGCCCGAGGAGCGGTAGACGTCGATGCGCAGGTCGTTCATGTTGATCTCGACCTCGACCTCCTCGGCCTCGGGCGTGACGAGCACGCCGGCGGCGGAGGTGTGGATGCGGCCCTGCGACTCGGTGGAGGGCACGCGCTGCACGCGGTGCACGCCGCCCTCGTACTTCAGGCGGGCCCAGACGCCCTGGCCGGGCTCGGTGGCGCCGTTGCCGCCCTTGGTCTTGACGGCGACCTGGACGTCCTTGTAGCCGCCCAGCTCGGACTCGGTGGCGTCGATGATCTCGGTCTTCCAGCCGACGCGCTCGGCGTACCGCAGGTACATGCGCAGCAGGTCGCCGGCGAACAGGGCGGACTCGTCGCCGCCCGCGCCCGCCTTGACCTCCAGGATGACGTCCTTGTCGTCGTTGGGGTCCCGGGGGACCAGGAGGAGCCGCAGCTTCTCCGTGACGTCCTCGCGCTGCCGCTCCAGGTCCTTGACCTCGGCGGCGAAGTCGGGGTCGTCCGCGATGAACCCGCGGGCCGTCTCGATGTCCTCGCCGAGCTGCTTCCAGGTCCGGTAGGTGCCGATGATCGGGGTCAGCTCGGCATAGCGCTTGTTGAGCTTGCGCGCGTTCGCCTGGTCCGCGTGGACAGACGGGTCGGCCAGCTTCTTCTCAAGATCGGCGTGCTCGCCGATCAAGTCCTCGACCGCCTCGAACATCTTCGGGCTCCTGGGGTGCGTGAGTTACGAAATGAGCAGCCTGCGTCACGACAAAGCGCCGGTCCTCCCCCACTCCGGTACGGAGCGGTCGAGGACCGGCGCGATGGCTCGCTACTTCGCGGCGGAGCCGGCCTTGCCGAAGCGGGCCTCGAAGCGGGCCACGCGGCCACCGGTGTCGAGGATCTTCTGCTTGCCCGTGTAGAACGGGTGGCACTCGGAGCAGACCTCGGCGCGGATGCGGCCTTCGGTCAGGGTGCTACGGGTGGTGAACGCCGCGCCACAGGTGCAGCTGACCTGGGTCTCGACGTACTCGGGGTGAACATCGCGCTTCAAGGTGACTCCTAGAGTTTCGGGAGGGCACCGGGTCGCATCCGCGGATTTGCGGGTACGTGAACCGGGGCCGACGGACCAGTCTGCCAGGGCAGGCCCGCGCTTCAAAATTCGAAGGTAATCGTCTCAACGGGGACGGGCCCGGATGTATTCCGCGGTCCCCTGCGGGCCCGGCGCGAGACCGGGCCGGGCGGGTCTCAGTCGCCCTTGACGATCGTGCCGGCGTCGCCCTTGTCGCCCGCCGAGCCCTCGGTGACGGACGCCGGGATGGGCGCGTCGCTCCGGAGTGCCTGCCAGAGCTGCTGGGACTGCGTGTCCAGGGGGATGACGCGGTTCGGGTCCCGGGGGTCGTACTGGACGGGCAGGGTGACCATCCTCATGTCCTGTGCGCCGATGCCCTTGAGGCCGTTCGCGAAGGACATGAGCTGGTTGACCGAGGCGAGGTCGGAGTCGGTGGTGATGGCCTTGGTGGCGGCGTCGGCGAGGTCGTAGAGCTTCTTCGGGTTGGTGAAGACGCCGACGTTCTTGACCTGGCCGATGAGGGCCTTCATGAACGCCTGCTGGAGCTGGATGCGGCCGAGGTCGCTGCCGTCGCCGACGCTCTTGCGGGTGCGGACGAGGGCCAGGGACTGCTCGCCGTTGAGCTGGTGGGTGCCGGGCGGCAGGTCCAGGTGGCTCTTGGTGTCCTTGATCGCCTTGTTGGTGGTGACCGGGACGCCGCCGAGTTCGTCGATCAGCTTCTTGAAGCCGGTGAAGTCGACCTCGACGTAGTGGTCCATGCGGATGCCCGACATGTGCTCCACGGTCTTCACCGCGCAGGCGGGCCCGCCGACCTCGTACGCGGTGTTGAACATCTGCCGCTGTGCGGCGGGCACCGTCGACCTGCCGTCCTTGTCGGACACGCACTCCGGGCGGGAGACGAGGGTGTCGCGCGGTATGGAGACGATGCTGGCCTTGGTGTGGCCCTCGTTCACGTGCAGGATCATCGCGGTGTCGGAGCGGGCGCCGCCCTCGTCCGTGCCGTACTCCGCGTTGTCGCCGTCGCGGGAGTCGGAGCCGAGGACGAGGATGTCCTGAGAGCCGTTGTCGACCTCGTCGGGCCGGTCCGTGCCGAGGGCGCTGTTGATGTCGACGCCCTTGAGGTTGCCGTCGAGCTTGAAGTACACGTAGCCGAGTCCGCTGCCGCCGGCCAGGACCACGCCCGCGGCGACCCACGACAGCGTCGTGGTGGCCCGGCGGCCCTTGGCCGGTGCCTTGCGGCGTTTGCCGGTGGCCCGTATTCGGCCGCTCCTGCCCGTGTCGCTCATGTGCTCCTCAGTCCCTCGTGGAATCCCGCGTACCCCCTGCCGTGGTGGATCAGGCACGGTATGTCGACACTTGTCAGACGTTGAATCACCCAGAAGGGTTGCACAGCGCTCTTGCGTGCCCGGCGGAAGAGGGGTTCGGTGCGCATGCTGCCGGACAGCTCTAAGAGGGACTCTTATCCCGGTTGAGCTGCTGCTTTACGAGGCCCACGGCGCCCCGGGGAGCTGAGTGCTCTCTGGGGCGGGTGTGGCGCACGTCTCGAAAGGGTCACGGTGCAAGACCGCCGTCCGGCCCTCGACTCCCCGGTTCCGCCTCCGTGGTCCGCTTCTCCGGTCCGCTTCCGGGGGTCTGCCGCCCGCCCCGCCGTGCTTTCGCGCGGACGACGCGAGCCCGGGGGCGGGTCACGATCCCTCGTGACCCGCCCCCGGGCTCGTACCGCTGTTCCTGAACGGAAGCGGCTAGTCGTTGCTGTTGCCGTTGCCGGACGGGGTCGTCTTGGCGATCTGCATCAGGAACTCGGCGTTCGACTTCGTCTGCTTCATCTTGTCGAGAAGCAGCTCGATGGCCTGCTGCGAGTCGAGCGCGTGCAGCACCCGGCGCAGCTTCCAGACGATCGCCAGCTCTTCGGCGTTGAGCAGGATCTCTTCCTTGCGGGTGCCGGACGGGTCGACGTCCACCGCGGGGAAGATGCGCTTGTCGGCGAGCTTGCGGTCGAGCTTGAGCTCCATGTTGCCGGTGCCCTTGAACTCCTCGAAGATCACCTCGTCCATGCGCGAGCCGGTGTCGACCAGCGCGGTGGCCAGGATGGTCAGCGAGCCGCCGTCCTCGATGTTGCGTGCCGCACCGAAGAAGCGCTTCGGCGGGTAGAGGGCGGTCGAGTCGACACCACCGGACAGGATGCGCCCGGAGGCCGGGGCCGCCAGGTTGTACGCACGGCCCAGGCGGGTGATCGAGTCGAGCAGGACGACCACGTCGTGGCCCAGCTCCACGAGGCGCTTGGCGCGCTCGATGGCCAGTTCGGCGACGGTGGTGTGGTCCTCGGCGGGACGGTCGAAGGTGGAGGAGATGACCTCGCCCTTCACCGACCGCTGCATGTCGGTGACCTCTTCCGGACGCTCGTCGACCAGGACGACCATCAGGTGGCACTCGGGGTTGTTGACCGTGATCGCGTTGGCGACGGCCTGCATGATCATGGTCTTGCCGGTCTTCGGCGGGGCCACGATCAGACCGCGCTGGCCCTTGCCGATCGGCGCGACGAGGTCGATGATCCGGGTCGTCAGGACGCCCGGGTCGGTCTCCAGGCGCAGCCGGTCCTGCGGGTAGAGCGGGGTCAGCTTCTGGAACTCGGGGCGGCCGCGGCCGCTCTCCGGCGCCATGCCGTTGACGGAGTCCAGGCGCACCAGCGCGTTGAACTTCTCGCGGCGCTCGCCGTCCTTGGGCTGGCGGACCGCACCGGTGGTGTGGTCGCCCTTGCGCAGGCCGTTCTTGCGGACCTGGGCGAGGGAGACGTACACGTCGTTGGGGCCCGGCAGGTAGCCGGACGTCCGGATGAACGCGTAGTTGTCGAGGATGTCCAGGATGCCCGCGACGGGGATCAGTACGTCGTCGTCGTTGACCTGCGGCGGGGCCTCGCTGCCGAACTCGTCGCGGCCTCGGCGGCCACGGCGGTCGCGGTAGCGGCCACGGCGCCCGCGACGGCCGCCCTCGAAGTCGTCGTCGTCCTGGGGCCCGTTGTCGCGGCCCTGGCCCTGGCTCTGGTTGCCCTGGTTGCCGCCGCCCTGGTTGCCCTGGTTGCCGCCCTGGCGCTGCTGGCGCCCCTGGTCGTCGGCGCCCTTGCCACCGCGGTCACGGTCCCGGCGGCTCTGGCGGTCGCCCCGGTCACCGCGCTCGCCCCGGTCGCGGCCCTGGCGGTCCCCGCGGTCGCGGCCCCGGCGGCCCTCGGCGTTGTCCGCCGACTGCTCCGCCTTGGCGTCGTTGTTGTTCTTGGTGTCGGTCTGCGCCTCCGCCTTGACGTCGGTCTTGGCCTCGGCCCGGACCTCGGTCTTGACGTCGGACTTCTGACTGGTCGACACCTCGCCTGCGGCGACGCCCTGTTCGGGGCTGCCGGCCGCTGCGGTGGCACGCCGGCGGCGGCGCTCGCCGGCCGGCTGCTCGTCGCCGGAGGCGCCCGTCTGCGCGGGCGGAGCCGACAGCTTCGGAGCCGGCTGGCCGGGGATGTCGATCTGCTGCTGGCTGACGGCCTTCTCGGCCTTCGCCTCGGCCGGGGCGGCGGCCTCGGCATTGTCCGTGCGCGCCTTGGAGGTGGCGCGGCGCTTGGGCTTGCTCTCGGCGTCGCCCGAGACGGCGCTCTTGGCGGGGGCGGCCTTGCCGCCGCCTGCCTGCGTCTCCTTGATGACCTCGATCAGCTGGCCCTTGCGCATGCGCGCGGTGCCCTTGATCCCGAGGCCGGACGCGACCTGCTGCAGCTCGGCCAGGACCATGCCGTCCAGGCCGGTGCCGGAGCGGCGGCGCCGCGGGGCACTGCCGGTGGCAGCACCTGCGTCGGACGCATTGTCGACATTCTTGTCGGCAGTCACGCCCATCAGATCGGTGGTGTCGCTCACGAAGGGTCCTTCCCTGGAGCGGACGTCGGCCTGTCTGGCTCGGCGACCGGTTGTGCTGTGCCGGCGGCTTCCTTGAGGAGAGCCGTGCCGGGGCGGTGGTCCGCCGGATGTGGCGGAGAGACAAAAGTGCGTGGGGTTCCGACCCGAAGTCCCCAGTGCCCCCTCTGGGAAGAACGCGGGGTGTCGTGCCGGTTCCGGAGCGTGCTCAAAACGGCTCAGGCAGGCTGCTCTGGCAGTTTGGGGAGGCTCCCGGAAGAAGACGGTCCCGAAGGGGACACGATGCACCGCGCCGCAAGGGCGTCGGATGCAGACTTGAGATTAACACTACCGGCTCCAACAAACATTCCCCCTCTCTTCCACCGGCAATCGCGTGAGGTCCTGCCGGCTGTCCTAGCCGGACGCGTTCTGAGGTGCGAGCGGCAGCACGCTCGCGCCCGCGGCGTCGAGGGAGAGCCGCTCCGCGGCCCATCCGTCGCCCGCCGCCCGTACGACCTTGTCGGCCGCGGGCTCCTCGACCAGTGCGAGGACCGTGGGGCCCGCGCCGGAGACGACCGCGGGGACGCCGTCCGCGCGCAGCCGGTTGACGAGCGCGACGCTCTCGGGCATCGCGGGAGTGCGGTACTCCTGGTGCAGCCGGTCCTCGGTGGCGGGCAGCAGCAGTTCGGGACGCCTGGTCAGGGCTTCCACGAGCAGGGCGGCACGACCGGCGTTGGCGCTTGCGTCCACATGGGGGACGGTACGGGGAAGAAGGCCGCGGGCGGCCTCGGTGAGGACGGGCCGGGACGGGACGAAGACCACCGGAACGATGGAATCCGAGGGGTCCAGCCGGATCGCACGGGCCGCGCCGCCGTCCATCCACGCGACGGTGAAGCCGCCGAGGAGGCAGGCGGCGACGTTGTCGGGGTGGCCTTCGATCTCGGTGGCGAGCTCCAGCAGGGCCTCGTCGTCCAGTTTGGCGTCGCCGCCCGTGGTCACCGCGCGGGCGGCCATGATGCCGGCGCAGATGGCGGCGGACGAGGAGCCGAGGCCGCGGCCGTGCGGGATGCGGTTGGCGCAGACGATCTCCAGGCCGCGCGGCTGCCCGCCGAGGGCGTCGAAGGCGGTGCGCAGCGACCGTACGAGCAGATGACGCTCGTCGCGGGGCAGCGTGTCGGCGCCCTCGCCCGCGATGTCGATGTGCAGCCCGGAGTCGGCGACGCGCACCACCACGTCGTCGTACAGCCCCAGGGACAGGCCGAAGGCGTCGAAGCCGGGCCCGAGGTTGGCGCTCGTGGCGGGGACACGCACGCGCACGGGGGCGGCTCGGAACGCGGGACCGGCCATCGCTCGACGATCTCCTTGTGTGGCGGGGGGCAGTGGGTACTGCGACACGTGCGGCCTGACGGCGACAGGCACCGCGGCATATGCGGCGCGGGAGTGTCGGTACAGCCTATCGAAGGAAGGTTCCCGGGGGACATAGGGCGCACGTGTCGCGCGTTGCCTCGACGGGGTGGGGGTGGCCCTCCGGGGCGCGGGGTGCGCGCGGGACCGCTGTGGCTGGTCGCGCGCGCACCCCGCGCCCCGGGGGCGCGTCCGGCGTGCGGCTCAGGCTAGGCCGAGCTTCTCGGCGGCGATGACGGCGTCGACGGGTACGGCGGTCGCCGGCGGGGCGCCGGCGGTGGCCCACTCCGGGTCCTTGAGGCCGTTGCCGGTGACCGTGCAGACGATCCGCTGGCCCCGGTCGACCCTGCCCTCCTCGGCGGCCTTCAGCAGACCGGCGACCGAAGCGGCGGAGGCGGGCTCCACGAAGACGCCCTCCTGGGAGGCCAACAGGCGGTACGCGGAGAGGATCTGACGGTCCGTCACTTCGTCGATGCGCCCGCCGGACTCGTCGCGCGCTGCGAGCGCGAAGTCCCAGGACGCCGGGTTGCCGATGCGGATGGCGGTGGCGACCGTCGAGGGGTCCTTGACGACCTCGCCGCGCACGATGGGTGCGGCGCCGGACGCCTGGTAGCCCCACATCCGCGGGGTGTGCGTGGCCAGGCCGTCGGCCGCGTACTCCTTGTACCCCTTCCAGTACGCGGTGATGTTGCCCGCGTTGCCGACCGGCAGGACGTGGATGTCCGGGGCGTCGCCGAGCGCGTCGACGATCTCGAAGGCGGCGGTCTTCTGGCCCTCGATGCGCACCGGGTTGACCGAATTGACCAGCGCCACCGGGTAGTTGTCGGACAGCGAGCGGGCCAGCGTCAGGCAGTCGTCGAAGTTCCCGTCGACCTGGAGGATCTTCGCGCCGTGCACGAGGGCCTGGCCCATCTTGCCGAGCGCGATCTTGCCCTGCGGTACGAGGACGGCGCAGACCATGCCGGCCCGTACGGCGTAGGCGGCGGCGGACGCCGACGTGTTGCCGGTGGAGGCGCAGATGACGGCCTTCGCGCCCTCCTCCTTGGCCCGCGTGATCGCCATGGTCATGCCGCGGTCCTTGAAGGACCCGGTCGGGTTGGCGCCCTCGACCTTGAGGTACACCTCGCAGCCGGTGCGCTCGGAGAGGACCTGAGCGCGGACGAGCGGCGTGCCGCCCTCGCCCAGCGAGACGACGGGCGTCGTGGCCGTGACCGGGAGCCGGTCCCGGTACTCCTCGATGATGCCGCGCCACTGGTGGGTGCCCTGGATGGTCATGGGTCCTTACTCCCCTTCAACACGCATGATGCTGGCGACACCTCTGACGGTGTCGAGCTTGCGCAGCGCTTCGACGGTCCCGGAGAGGGCCGCGTCGGGCGCGCGGTGGGTGACGACGACGAGGGATGCCTCGCCGTCCTTCCCCGACTGACGGACGGTGTCGATGGACACGTCGTGTTCGGCGAAGACTGTGGCGACCTGGGCGAGCACACCGGGCTTGTCGGCCACGTCCAGGCTGATGTGGTACCGGGTGACGACCTCGCCCATCGGGCTGACCGGCAGCCGGGTGTACGCGGATTCGCCGGGTCCCGTGGAGCCGCCGAGCTTGTTGCGGCAGACCGCCACCAGGTCGCCGAGCACGGCGGACGCGGTGGGCGGGCCGCCCGCGCCGGGGCCGTAGAACATGAGCTGACCCGCTGCCTCAGCCTCCACGAAGACCGCGTTGTACGCCTCGCGGACGGAGGCCAGCGGGTGCGTCAGCGGGATCATCGCCGGGTGCACGCGCGCGGTGACCGAGTTGCCGTCGGCGGCGCGCTCGCAGATGGCGAGCAGCTTGACGGTGCAGCCCATCCGCTTTGCGGAAGCGATGTCCGCGGCGGTGACCTCGGTGAGTCCCTCGCGGTGCACGTCGCCGATCTTCACCCGGGTGTGGAAGGCGATCCCGGCGAGGATGGCGGCCTTCGCGGCGGCGTCGAAGCCCTCGACGTCCGCGGTCGGGTCGGCCTCGGCGTACCCGAGGGCGGTGGCCTCGTCGAGCGCCTCGGAGTAACCGGCTCCGGACGAGTCCATCCTGTCGAGGATGAAGTTGGTCGTGCCGTTGACGATGCCCAGCACCCGGTTGACCTTGTCGCCCGCGAGGGACTCGCGCAGCGGCCGGACGAGCGGAATGGCCCCCGCCACGGCCGCCTCGTAGTACAGGTCGCGCCCGTTCTGCTCGGCGGCGGCGTGCAGTGCGGCGCCGTCCTCGGCGAGCAGGGCCTTGTTCGCGGAGACGACGGAGGCGCCGTGCTCGAACGCGGTGGTGATGAGGGTGCGGGCGGGCTCGATGCCGCCGATGACCTCGATGACGACGTCGATGTCGCCCCGTTTGACCAGGGCGGTCGCGTCGGTGGTGACGAGCGCGGGGTCGATTCCCGCGCGCACCTTGGAGGGCTGCCGTACGGCCACCCCGACCAGCTCGACGGGGGCGCCGATGCGGGCCGCGAGGTCGTCGGCGTGCGTCGTCATGATGCGCGCCACCTCTGAGCCGACCACACCACAGCCCAGCAGCGCCACCTTCAGCGGACGCGTACGCATCATCCGACCTCACTCCTCATACTTCTTACGGTTCGACCAGTCTCACGCACCGGACGGGTGTTTCTATCCCCCGTCCAGTGCGTGAGACGAGGATTCCACTAGCCGACATCGAGCCGCAGGAGATCTTCCTCGGTCTCGCGCCGTACGATCACCCGCGCCGCGCCGTCCTTGACGGCGACGACGGGCGGGCGGCACGCGTGGTTGTAGTTGCTCGCCATGGACCGGCAGTACGCGCCGGTCGCCGGCACCGCGAGCAGGTCGCCGGGGGCGATGTCCGCGGGCAGGAACGCGTCCCGTACCAGGATGTCACCGCTTTCGCAGTGCTTGCCGACGACCCGTACCAGCATGGGCTCGGCGTCCGAGCGGCGCGAGACGAGCGCGACGCTGTACTCGGCGTCGTACAGCGCGGTGCGGATGTTGTCCGACATGCCGCCGTCGACGCTGACGTACGTGCGCAGGCCCTCCAGCGGCTTGACGGTGCCGACCTCGTACAGCGTGAAGGCGGTCGGGCCGACGATCGCGCGGCCCGGCTCGACGGAGATCCGCGGGGTCCTGAGCTTCGCCGCTTCGCATTCGCGAGTGACGATCTCGGTCAGCGACTTGGCGATGTGGTGCGGTTCACGGGGGTCGTCCTCGGAGGTGTACGCGATGCCGAGGCCGCCACCGAGGTCGATCTCGGGCAGTTCGACGCCGTGCTCGTCGCGCACCTCCGCGAGGAGCTGTACGACGCGCCGCGCGGACACCTCGAAACCGGCCATGTCGAAGATCTGCGACCCGATGTGCGAGTGGATCCCGATCAGCTCGATCCCGTCCAGCTTCAGCGCCCGGCGCACGGCCTCCGCCGCCTGTCCCCCGGCGAGCGCGATGCCGAACTTCTGGTCCTCGTGGGCGGTGGCGATGAACTCGTGGGTGTGCGCCTCGACGCCGACCGTCACCCGGATCTGCACCCGCTGACGCCTGCCGCGCTCCTGCGCGATGTGCGCGACCCTGACGATCTCCTGGAAGGAGTCGAGGACGATCCGCCCGACCCCGGCCTCGACGGCGCGGACGATCTCCTCGGTGGACTTGTTGTTGCCGTGGAAGGCGATCCGCTCGGCGGGCATGCCGGCGTCGAGGGCGGTGCTCAGCTCTCCGCCGGAACACACGTCGAGGTTCAGCCCCTCCTCCTTGAGCCAGCGCACCACGGCCCGCGAGAGGAACGCCTTGCCCGCGTAGAACACGTCGGCCTCGGTGCCGAAGGCGTCGGCCCAGGCCCGGCACCTGGCACGGAAGTCGGCCTCGTCGAGGAAGTAGGCGGGAGTTCCGAACTCTTCGGCCAGCCGGGTGACTTCCCTGCCGCCGACGCTGACCACGCCCTCCTCGTTCCGGCGCACGGTGCGCGCCCAGACCTTCTCGTCGAGGGCGTTGAGGTCGTCGGCCGGGGCGGTGTAGTGGCCCTCCGGGTAGACGTCGGCGTGGCGGGGCCCGGCGGGGTGGGCGGAACGGCTCATGCTTCTTCTCTCACTTCTCCGCGTACGCCTTGGCGCACGTCACAAACGGTCCGGTGCACTGACGCCGAGCTGGGACAGGCCACCGGCCAGCACCGTCCCGGCGGCTTCGGCGACTGCCAGCCGGGAGCGGTGGGCGGCCGAGGGTTTCTCGTCGCCGAGCGGCAGGACGTACCGCGCGCCCTCGCGGTGCGCGCCGGGGAAGCGGGTGTCGTGGAAACGCAGGAAGGCGTCGGCGACGGCGACCAGGTGCCGGGCGAGACGTTCGGGCGCACGCAGCCGGACGGCGACGTCCAGCTCGACGGGGTAACCGCCGAGGAGGCCGATCAGTTCCGGGGCGGGCACGGGCGTCTCGTACGCGGCGCGGTAGCCGAGGTCGGCGGCGTTCCTCCGCAGCGCCCTCGTGCGGGAGTAGGCGTACCGCACCCGGAAGAGAGGGTTCCGCTCGTGCTGGGCGAGGAGTTCGGCGTCCGGAGCGGGCAGCAGCGCCCCCCACACGGCGGCGTCGTGCCCGAGCCGGGCGAGCGCCTCGGGGCCGGGCTCGAGAAGCGGCAGCGCGTCGGTCCGCACCGGCCCCCGGCGCAGCAGCTCCCGTACGGTCTCGTCCGCCGAGTCCGCGGCGAGGAGGAAGTTCAGGAAGCCGGGGCCGGTGACCTCCACGGCGGCGATCCCGGGGGTGCCGGTCAGCCGTGCCCGCAGCAACTCGGCGACCTCGCGCGGCGGCATCCGGGCCTCCCGGGCGACACGCAGGGCGACGTTGCTGGCGTAGTCCCCCGTACCGCCGGGGCGGGTGCGCTCGACGGCGACCCGCTCGGGCACCGGAGCGGGCAGTACGTCCTCCTCGACGGCGCGGCGCACGACGCGCAGCACGGTACGGGAGAGCTCTGCGGGGGTCACGCGCCAAGCCTAGGCGAGGAGGGGGGTCCTCCCGCGAACCGGTTTCAGTATCTGGGCGGCGCGGACGGCGTTCCCGGGCACCCACCAGGACGCGAGCGGCCTCCCAGCCGCAGGTCGGCCCGGCCGCACCGGGCGCGCCCGGCGTCGTACCTGCCGCTGCGCCCGGCCTCGTAGCCGCCCCTGAGCCCCGTGCCGTATCCGGCGCTGTACCCGCCGTCGTCCGACGGCGGGTCATCCTCCTGACCCGCCAGCCTGCGCACCAGTCGCACCAGTTCGGCGGGCTCGAAGGGCTTGGAGAGGAAGGCGTCCACCCCGGCGGCCAGGCCGCTCTCCACTTCTCCTTGCGTGCAGGCGCTGACGATGGCCACCGGCAGCCCGCAGGTCCGAGGATCGTCCCGGAGCCGGGCGACCGCGCTGAGCCCGTCGAGCCGGGGCATCACCACGTCCAGCGTGATCACGTCCGGGCGGACCCGGTGCACGACCTCCAGGCATTCGGCACCGTCGGAGGCGGTCACGACCTCGAAGCCCTCCAGTTCGAGGTTGACCTTGATCAGTTGCCGGATGACCTTGTTGTCGTCGACGACGAGGACCCGGCCGAACGCGCCCGACACCCTTCGAGAGTAGGTCGGACTCCCTTGCCGCGTCCGGCTTTTCTCCACTTCCGCACCGTGCCGGGGAGGTGCGGAGGGGCTGCTGACGCGACGGCGACGTGCGTGGCGTGCGGTTATCCGTTCACGGGCACGGGCGAGGAGCTGGTAAGGTTCACCACGTCGCCGACACACCGCGTGACACGCCCCCGTAGCTCAGGGGATAGAGCATCGGCCTCCGGAGCCGGGTGCGCAGGTTCGAATCCTGCCGGGGGCACTTACCTGTTCGGCATTTTGCAGGTCAGTGCACTTATGGGGCAGAGCTCCACACTGAGGGCCAGTCAGATTCCTGACTGGCCCTCAGTTCTTGTGCGTTGGTGCGGGTCGGGCGATTCGAGGATCCCGCGCGGGTGGTCGCTCCCGGGGCGACCGCAGCACAGGAACACCGCTTCCGCCCAGCGCACTGTTCGTCGCCCTTCCTCGCCGCCGCGCCGCCGCACTTCTGGCCGATGCCGGTCTGCACGGGCACAAGTACGCCATCGACGCCATGCTCGGTGCCACGGCCCTCGCCGCCCCCGGCCCCGTCACCGTTCTCACCTCCGCCCCTGAGGACCTCACCGCCCTGTGCGGCAGCCAGGTCACTGTCAACAAGGTCTGAGGGCCGGTTTCGCCGCGGCAGGAGCACGCCCAAGGACGAGGCCGCCCGTTCCGCGACCTCCGGGCCGCTTTCCGTAAACATCGCCGCAGCGCGGCAACGGGCTCTTGGGGCAACGCTCCGGCACGGCCCGCCGTCGATGCACGAGTTTCCGGCAGCGCCCTCACAGACCGTGCTGGTCGAGGACCTTCATCAGGTTGCGCTTGCGTTTCTGTTCGGCGCGCAGGGCAGTCAGGTAGGCGGCGAACTCCTGTCGTGTTCCGAGACGTCGGTGACACTCCCGGGCGCCGAGCAGCAGGCGGGCGATCTGCTGGTAGTTGGCATTGCCGGTGACCTTCTTGAGGGGTTCGATCAGACGGAGGTACACCGGCAGCGCGTCGGCGGGCCGGTCTTTCCGTACCAGGTCGGCGAGAGTCAGCCACTGGTGCTCGGTGGCCCGGCCTTCCATGGCTGTCTGCCAGGCGGTGGCCAGGTCGCCGTCGTCGATCAGGGCGTCGATCAGCACCGGGGCGCCGTACCAGCGGGGACGGGAGCGGGCGGCGTCCTCGCGGAGCAGTTCCAGGGCTGCCGGGCGCTCGCGTTCCCAAGTGCCGTCGGCTCGCGCGCACTCGCGCAGCAGCCTGTAGGCGGCGAGTGTGCGGCGGGCTCGAAAGCCGTCCCGGCGCACGGAGGTCGCGCGGGCGGGACGACCGGCTGCGGTGTAACGCTCGCAGAGGTAGTCCTCCAGGGCGCTGCCGCCGCGATGCGGCTCGGTCAGCTCGCGCAGTCCGCGTTCCGCCCACTCCAGCGCCTCACCGGGGCGGCCCGCCGCTTCCAGTTCGTGGGCGATCGTGAGGTGGGTGTCGCCCGTGGGGGAAAGGTCTGCCGCGTGGACGGCGATCAGCTCGTCCACGTTGCCGGTGGACTTGACCAGTCGCTCCATCAGGTACTTCTCGGCCCAGCCGGACGGCTTGCGCCGCCAGGCCTCGGCTGCCAGCTGCCGCAGCCGGGCCAGACCGTCCGTGCCGAGGCTCTCGCGGTAGTCGTACGGGTCGGTGTCGAAGGCGTCGTAGTCGCTGCCCAGCAGGTGCCGCGCCAGCCACTCGGCCGTCTCCAGCGGGTCGGGGCATGCCGACCGGCAGGCCTCCAGGTGGGCCTCGGAGAGCTCCTCGGCGACGGAGCCCACGCTTCCGGAGGAGTCGTCGATGTCCTCGTACGTACGGTGCAGCGCCGCCATCGCCTCGCGCGCCAGGGTGACGGCCAGTGCGGCCCGGCCGTCGGAGGTCAGGGTGCGCAGTGCGGTGACGGCTTCGGACGCCTGCTGGGCGTAGGCGTGGGCGTCGGCGCACTCGACGTACCCGTAACTCGCGAAGGGCGTCGGATCGAGGAGGGCGAGGACTCGCTCCCGTACGACGGGGTCGTCGCGGCGAGCGGTCGCCGCGCGCAGTTCCAGGCGACGACGCAACCCGCGGTCCCGCTCGACCTGCTCACGCACCAGCGCGAGCAGCTCCTCGCGGGGCAGGGATTCCAGCCACCGTGCGAGCCCCTTGGTGCGGGAAGCGGCAGCCGACCGCTGGCGCGGAACGTCCGACGCCCTGTTGAGGACTGCCAGTCCCACCGCGACGCAGTGCTTGCAGAAGTTCCCCTCCTGCCCGTACGGGCAGGAGCACGCGCCGGACAGGGCTCCCGCGCCGTCCACGGTGATCTCGACCTCGTAGACCTCTGTGCCCTGGACGCGGGCGGAGAACCAGCCGTCCTCCACCTCCAGACGGCTCACAGCGTCCCGATAGCCCTGGCCGCGCTCGAAGGAGCGGGGCCCGGCCAGGCGCCGCAGATCGGTCTCGCTGAAGCCCACGTAAATTTTCACGCGGACCATTCAAGCCGACGGGCAGCTGTGATCACCCGGCCTCATCCGTACGAGGGTTCCGGAGGGCTCTCGGAGATCCGGATCGTCTTCGCATTCGATCCGACGCGCTCCGCTCTGCTCCTCCTCGGCGGCGACAAGCCGGAAACTGCGAGCGCTGGTACCGGGAGGACATCCCCGTGGCAGAGGCTCTCTCCCGCGAGTACGCCGAGGGGACCTGGGAGCCGGAATGCCGAAGAAGACGCCGCAGGACTGGGAACCCCTGGAGGAGCAGCTGTACGCGGCCGGTGCCGACCCCGCCGAAGTGCAGGCAGGCACCCGTCTACTGCTCGCAGAAGCGCGTGGTCGCCAACCAACTGGCCGAGGCGCGAAAGAGCTACGGTCTCGCGCAGCGTGAGGTCGCCACCCGGATGCACGTGAGCATCGCGCGCGTCTCCCGGATCGAGCATGGTGAAGTGGCCGCTCTGGACGTGCTCGCACGCTACGTCGAAGCTCTCGGTGGCCGCCTCGATCTCGTGGCGGACTTCGGGGACCACACCGTACGGATGCCGGGAAGCGGCGGTCCGAAGGGCGTGGCCGCACAGGTGGTGGAGCAGGCGGGGCAGAGCTTTACGCTGAGGGCCGTCAGATTTCCCTGACCGGCCCTCAGCTTTTTGCGTGAGTGCGGATCGAAGTCGCCCGACAGCGGCCCCCCGGTCGACCGGTGGAACGGTTGCGCTCTGCCGCGTGCGCCGACGGAAGCCGGCACCCGGGACGGGACCCGGTGTCCAGGCGGCAGCCGGTCACTTAGGTGAGGCTTACCGAACGTATCGTATGGGGCAGCACCATGGCCTCGGCCGATCGCCGGACGACCGGCGTCCGGGCACATGGCCGTCACAGTGGGAGATCCGCATGCGCGACGCAGGACCGGCGGGGAGTCATGTCCTCCGGAAGGCGATCGGGGGACGGCGGCGGCAGGTCGCGGCGGCCTCGCTGCTCGCCGTGGGCCATCAGGGGTCGGAGGCGATGGTGCCCGTCGTCATCGGCGTCGTCATCGACGACGCGGTGGCCACCGGTGCCTCCGGGGCCCTGTTGCGCTGGCTGCTGGTCCTGGCCGCGCTCTTCTTCGTCCTCTCGACGTGCTACCGGACCTCCGCCAGGATCGCCGAACAGGCCGGTGAACAGGCCGCCCACCAGTTGCGGCTGGACCTCGGCGCGCGGGTTCTCGACCCACGCGGCGGGGCGGACAAGGGGCGGTTGCCGGGCGAGCTGACCGCCGTCGCCACCGGGGACGCGAAGCGGGTGGGCGGGGTGGTGGGCGTACTGCCGTACTTCGTGTCCGCGGTCGCCGGGCTGGTCGTCAGTGCGGTGGCGCTGCTGCGCATCTCGGTGCCGCTGGGGCTGCTCGTGCTGGTGGGCATACCGCCGCTGATGTGGCTCGGGCATCGGATCAGCCGGCCTCTGGAACGGCGCAGCGAGGACGAGCAGGAACGGGCCGCGCACGCTTCGGGCGTGGCCGCCGACCTGGTCGCCGGACTGCGGGTGCTCAAGGGGATCGGTGCGGAGTCGGCCGCGGTGGCCCGGTACCGGCGGACCAGCCGGGACTCGCTCGCGGCGGCGCTCCGGGCCGCCGGGAGCAGGGCGTGGCACGACGGTGCGATCCTCGCGCTGACCGGGATCTTCATCGCGGCCATCGGTCTGGTCGGCGCGCACCTCGCGATGCGCGGGACGATCAGTGTCGGCGAACTGGTGGCGGCCGTGGGGCTCGCGCAGTTCCTGCTCGGGCCCTTCCAGTTGCTCACGTACGTGAACGGGGAGTTCGCCCAGGGACGTGCGTCGGCCGGGCGGATCGCGGAGGTGCTGGGGTCGCCGGCGGCGGTGGGCGGTACCGGGGTGGATGGAGTCCCCGTGGTTGCTGTCGCTGGGAGCCCCGGGTCGGTGGGGATCTCCGGGTCGGCCGGGCTCATAGGGACGGCCGTGGTGCGCGGGACGACTGGGGCGGTCGGTGCGCGGGAGGCGTCGGAGGCGGTTGGCGCGCAGGAGGCGTCGGAGGCGCGACGGGTTGGCGCGGATGGTGCGAGTGGTGCGGCTGTCGGTGCGCTGCGCTTGTGCGGGGTGGCGCAGGGGGCGTTGCGCGGGGTCGATCTCGACGTCGCGGCCGGCAGCCTCGTCGGCGTCGTCGCCAAGGACCCGGCGGCGGCGGACGACCTGCTGCTGTGCCTCGGGCGGGAGCGCGACCCCGAAGCGGGCACGGTGGAACTCGACGGGGTGCCGCTGACCTCGCTCGATCCCGACGTCGTACGGCGGTCCATCCTCGTCGCACACCACGACGCGGACCTCTTCGAACGGAGCATGCTCGACAACGTACGGGCCGGAACCTCCCTCGGCCCGGAGGCCTTCGGCGCGGCCATGGGCGCCGCAGCAGCGGACGAGGTCGCCGCCGCTCTGCCCGACGGCGTCGACACCGTCTTCACCGAACGCGGACGGTCGCTCTCCGGCGGGCAGCGGCAGCGGGTGGCGCTCGCGAGGGCGTTCGCCGCGGACCGTCCCGTACTGGTGCTGCACGACCCGACGACGGCCGTGGACACGGTCACCGAGTCCCGGATCGCCGCCCGGCTCCGGGAGTTCCGGCACGGGCGCACCACCCTCCTGGTCACCACCAGCCCCGCCCTGCTGGCCGTCACCGACCGGGTGGTGGTCCTCGACAGGGGCGTCGTCGTCGCGGAGGGCCGCCACCCGGACCTGGTGGCTGCCGACGCGTCGTACCGCTCGGCGGTGCTGGCATGACGGACGGACGCGCACGCGGGGACGCGGGGACGGGAGCGGGGGCGGCGCCTACGGGCTCGGGGGCGGGGTCAGGTGCGGGTACGGGGGCGGGGCCAGGTGCGGGTGCGGGGCCAGGTGCGGACGCGGCAGCTTCGGGCTCGGGGGCGGGCCCAGGTGCGGGTGCGAGGCCGGGTGCGGGCGCGGGTGTGGACGCGGCAGCTTCGGGGGCGGGAACGGATGCGGTTGCATGCGCCGCGTCCTCGGGTGCAGGGGCAGGTACGGGCACGAGCAGGGCGAAGGGCGCGGGCATGACGTACGAGAAGGGCGCGGGCACGGCGGAGGACGACGGCCGCGCGGGGCCGGACGCCGAGCGTCACGGAAGCGGCGACACGACGCCGGGCCGGGGCAGCGCATCTCCGGGCTCCGGTCCGGGTGACGCGCACCCGGACTCGGGTGACGGTCCCGGGGGCGAGGAAGCCGGCGCGTCGGAGCGGGAGTTGCTGCCCATCGCCACCGGTGGGCAGACCCGGGCCGCCGTCGGTGCGCTGTTGCGGCGGCATCGTCTCGCGGCCGTGGGTGCCGTGACCGTGCTGGTCGTCGGCACGGCCATCGGGCTGCTGACCGCTCCCCTGCTGGGCCGCATCGTCGACCTGGTCGTGGAGCGGCGCGGCGCGGGTTCGCTGGTGCTGCCGATGGTGCTGCTGCTCGTCGTCGCGGTGGCGCGGGGCATCGCCACCGCGGTCGGCACCTCGCTGGTCGCGCGGCTCGGCGAGACCGTACTGGCCGGGCTGCGGGAACGATTCGTCGAGCGGGCGCTGCACCTTCCGCTCGAACGCGTGGAGAAGGCCGGTTCGGGCGATCTGACGTCCCGGGTGACGGGGGACGTGGCACTGATGGCGAAGGCGGTGCGGCAGGCGCTGCCTGAGTTCGGCACCGCCGCCCTCACCATCGTCCTGACGCTGGTCGGACTGGCCGTACTGGACTGGCGGTTCCTGCTCGCCGTGCTGGTGGTGGTCCCGATCCACGTACTGACGGTGCGGTGGTACCTGCCGCGCTCCACGCCTGTGTACGCCGCGCACCGGGTGGCGGCGGGCGCTCTGCAACATCAGCTCCTGGACAGCGTGGGCGGGGTGCGGACCGTGCGGGCGTTCCGGCTGAACGCCGTGCACACGCGCGAGCTGGAACAGCGCTCGCAGGAGTCGGTGGACATCGCGGTACGCGGCATCCGGCTCGTCTCCGGGTTCTTCTCGCGGCTCAACATCGCCGAGTACGTCGGTCTGGCCGCCGTCCTGGCCACCGGTTTCGTGCTCGTCGAGGACGGGGCCGTGAGCATCGGCACGGCGACCGCGGCGGCCCTCTACTTCCACAGCCTGTTCAACCCGGTCAACGCGGCGCTGTTCCTCATCGACGAGGCACAGTCGGCGGGGGCGAGCCTGGCGCGGCTGGTGGGAGTGACGGAACTGCCCGACGAGCGCGAGGCGCGGCACGGCCGTGCCGCCGCGCGGCCGGACGACGGCTCGATACGGGTCTCCGCACTCGGCCACGCGTACGCACCCGGACATCCCGTGCTGCACGACGTCGACCTGGAGATACGCAGCGGAGAGCGGGTCGCACTCGTCGGTGCGAGCGGCGCCGGCAAAACCACCCTCGCGAAGCTGATCGCGGGCGTGCACCGGCCGGACTCCGGGACGGTGGCCCTCGGCGGCGTCGACGCCCGGGACCTCGGGCCCGAGGGCGTACGGCGGACGGTGACGCTGATCAGCCAGGAGGTCCACGTGTTCGCCGGGCCGCTGGCCGAGGATCTGCGGCTGGCCCGGCCCGGTGCCACCGACGGGGAGTTGCGCGCCGCGCTCGACCGGGTCGGCGCCTTGGAATGGGCGGACGCGCTGCCCGACGGGACGGCGACGACGGTCGGCGAGGGGGGCCACCGGCTCACCGTGACCCAGGCCCAGCAGGTGGCGCTGGCCCGCCTCGTGCTCGCCGATCCGCCGATCGCGATCCTCGACGAGGCCACCGCGGACGCGGGCAGTGCGGGCGCGCGCGTCCTGGAGACGGCCGCGACGCGGGCGCTGGAGGGGCGTACGGGGGTACTGGTCGCGCACCGGCTGCCGCAGGCGGCGACGGCGGACCGGGTCGTGGTGCTCGACGACGGCCGCATCGTCGAGACGGGAACGCACGAGGAGCTGGTGGCCGCGGGCGGGCGGTACGCCACGCTCTGGTCGGCCTGGTCGGACAGCAGGACGCCGACGCCGACCGGGGACGGAGCGAGCGGGAGGGGCTCGCTGGAGGACGGGGGCCCGAGGGGCGACCACGTGCCGCAAGCGACCGCGAAGACCTGACCGCGGCCTGTAGGGAGTGGCCGCGAGGGGGCGACCCGCAGGAAGTGGCCCGTAAGCGGCGACCCGAAGGGGGCCCGGGAACCCGGGGGGGGGGTACAGGTGTTGCAAACGACCGTGGAGACCTGACCGCAAAAACCTGACCGGGGGCCGAGGGGAGCGACCCGGAGGAGCCTGCTCGGGGGCGCGACCCGAGGGGAGTGGACCGAGGGGCCGACCCGCAGGAGCCGACCCGCAGGGGGTGACCCGGGGCGACCCGGGGCGACCCGGAAGCCCTGCTCCGGGGCGCCCCAGAGGCCCTGCCCGAGGACGCGACCCGAGAGGGCGCGAGGTGCGCGAGGTGCGCGAGGTGCGCGAGGTGCGCGAGGTGCGCGAGGTGCGCGAGGTGCGCGGGCGTGACCCGAGAAGGTGCGCGAGGTGCGCGCCAAGGTCGCACGTCACGCGTGCGGGGTGCCGTCCCCGTCCCCGCAGGTCAGGCGGACGCCCGCTTCCTCGCGGAGGTCTTCGCGGCCGGGGCCTTCTTCGTCGCCGTGCTCTTCGCCGCCGTCTTCTTCGCCGCGGTCGTCTTCTTCTTGGCCGCCGCCCTGGTGCCCGTTCCCGTCGCCTTGGCGCCCGCCGTCCTGGTACCCGTCGCCCCGGTACTGGTCGCCCTGGTGCCGGCCGCCTTGGTGCCGGCCGTCTTCTTGGCTGCCGTCTTCTTGCTTCCGGAGGCCGCGGACTTCTTCCTCGTCGGCGCGTCGGCCGTTTTCTCCGCCGTCGACTTCCGGGCCGACGCCTTCTTGCGGGACTTGAGGTCGGTGACCTCGGCGTCCTTGCCGTCCGCGTCCCCTTCGCCGTCCGCGTGTTCGCCCCGGGAGGTCTTGGCCGCGCGGACGCTGTTCTCCAGGGCGGCCATCAGGTCGATGACCTGGGCGCCGCCTCTGCCGGAGTCCGGTTCGGCGGGCGAAATGGCCCCGCCGTTCTCGGACTTCGCGGCGATGAGTTCCTCGACCGCCTCGCGGTAGTCGTCGTGCAGGGTGTCGAGGTCGATCTCGCCGAGGGTGTCCATCAGGGCGTCCGCCAGGTCGAGTTCGGCGTCGCGCACGGTGACGTCGGTCTCGGGTGCGATGCCCTCCGGACGGCGGATCTCGTCCGGCCACAGCAGCCCGTGCATGGCGATGACGTCGTCGACGACGCGGAGCATGCCCAGGCGTTCGCGCCCGCGCAGGGCGAACTTCGCGATGGCCACCTTGCGGCTCCGGGACAGTGCCTCACGCAGGAGGGTGTACGGCTTGGCGGCCGGGACCCCGCTGGCGGAGAGGTAGTACGCCTGGCCCATCTGGAGGGGGTCGATCGAGGCCAGCGGAACGAAGGCGACGATCTCGATCGTGCGGGCGGTGGGCAGCGGGAGGGCGGCCAGGTCCTCGTCCGTGATCGGGATGATCGAGCCGTCGGCGTCCTCGTACCCCTTGCCGATCTCGGCGGACTCGACTTCCTCGTTGTCCAGTTCGCACACCTTGCGGTAGCGGATGCGTCCGCCGTCGGCGGTGTGGATCTGGCGGAACGAGACGGCGTGGCTCTCGGTCGCGTTGAAGAGCTTGATCGGGATGCTCACCAGCCCGAAGGAGATGTTGCCGTTCCAGATCGACCTCATGCCCGTGATCCCTTTCGGTGGGATTCTTATGTTATGTCCCCCATGACGGAGGTGGAGGGTCGGCGACTGGCCCTCAGCAATCTGGAGAAGGTCCTCTATCCGGCCACCGGCACGACGAAGGGCGAGGTGCTGCACTACGTCGCCACGACGGCCGGGGCGCTGCTGGCCCATGTGCACGACCGGCCGATGTCCTTCCTGCGCTACCCGGACGGCGTGGAGGGCGAGACGTTCTTCGCGAAGAATCCGCCGCCGGGGAAGCCCTCGTGGGTGCGGACGGTGGAGGTCACCCGTTCGGAGGGGGTGGTGTCGCGGCAGGTGCTGGTGGCGGACCTCTCGACGCTGATGTGGGCCGCGAACCTGGTGGTGGAGTTCCACGTTCCGCAGTGGCGGGCGGAGAGCCCCGGCATCGCCGACCGGATGGTGTTCGATCTGGACCCCGGTGCGCCGGCGACGGTGGCGGAGTGCTGCGAGGTGGCGCTGTGGCTGCGGGAGCGGCTGGGCGCCGACGGACTGGGGGCCTGGGTGAAGACGTCGGGGTCCAAGGGGTTGCACGTGCTGGTGCCGGTGGAGCCCACGCCGTCGGAGCAGGTGAGCGCGTACGCGAAGGCGCTCGCGGTCGAGGCGGAGGCGTCCCTGCCGGGGCTGGTGGTGCACCGGATGACGCGGGCGCTGCGCAAGGGGCGGGTGTTCGTGGACTTCAGCCAGAACTCCGCGGCGAAGACGACCGCCGCGCCCTACACCCTCCGGGCGAGGGCCGAGCCGACCGTGTCCACGCCGGTGACCTGGGAGGAGGTGGAGGCGGGGCGCACGGCCCCGGCGTCGCTGGTCTTCCGGGCGCCGGATGTCCCCGCACGGCTGAAGAGACACGGGGACCTCCTCGGACCGCTGCTCAACCCCAACCGGGCGCGGGCCCTGCCGGACCGGTGAGCGTCCCCGCGAGACGCCGCACCCCTGCCCACCGCCCCTGAGACAGCGCGAGCTCTGCCGCATCCCTTGGACACCGCGGGCCCTGCCGCATCCGTGGAGCGAAGACCTACGCCCGCAGCCAGGTGTGCCGGTCGCGCGCCGACGCGTACAGGGACTCGATGTCGGCCGGTTTCAGTACGCCGCCCAGGCGGGCCAACACGGTCCGGGCGTCGCCCTCGGAGAGAAGGAGTACGTCGTCAAAGGAAGGCAGGCCGTCGATGCGGGAGGTCCCGGCCACGGCCAGCACCGGGCGGACGGCCGCGGCGAGCACGAAGGAGGCGCGTTCGGCGTCGCGGACAGCTCGGCGCAGGTGGATCGCGGCCGCGGGCGCGTCGGCGCGGAAGCGGCGGCGACACGGAACGGTGTGGACCGAGAAGGGACCGGCAGGACCGATCAGGAGGTGGTCCAGGTGCGCCTGCCCGGGAAGCGGAACGCTGTGCAGGACGCGCCAGCCCGCCCGCTCCAGGGTGTCGAGTTCGTCACCGACGGCCTGGAGGGCGGCAAGGCGTTCACGCTGCGGGTCGGGGCGGAGGCGGCGGGTGGGCGGGGTGTCGGCGAGGGCTGTGTGCAGGGCCTCGCCGGGACGGTTGGGGGCCAGGTCGTCGTCCGGGTGAAGGGCGAGGCGCACCAGGTCGGCGGGGGTGGGGACGGGCGGCGGGCCGACGGTGACGGGGCCGGTGACGTACGGCGCGAGCGCGGCCAGCACGTCTTCGCGCCGCCCGTCCGCGAGCAGACTCACCCGGCCGGTGTCCCGGTCGTACCAGGCGAGGCTGCGGCCGTCGGCGAGACCGACGTACAGGCGGGCGCCGACCGGACCGCGGCCGGGTACGACGCGCAGTGGCTTCATCGTCCATCACCCCCTGACATGGGAACAGGAGAAGGGGCTTCGCGGCAACAACTGAACGGCCACGGAGAGGAGTTGACCGGGAGTCGACCGAGTCCGCCCGTTGCACGGCCGTTTCCGGCGACCGGCGGGAACCCTGCGGGCGCGCCGGTCGTTCTCCGGGTACGGCCGGAGCGGTACCGGCCGAGGCGCGGAGTCCGCGTCCGGGGATCGGGGGCGCGATGATCATCTTTGGCACCAAGGGATACGTCCACCAGATGGCGATGCTGATGCTGCTGTGCGGGCAGTGCGGCAATCCGGCGGCGCACGCGCTGCGCAAACGAGTCACGAAGTTCACGCTGTTCTTCGTCCCGCTGTTCACGGTCTCGTCGAAGTACGCCACCCAGTGCACGTTCTGCGGGGCCGAGCGACGCGTGGAGCGCGAGGAGGCCGAGCGCCTCCAGGCGCAGGCCGCGCAGGGAGACCCGGGCGCACAGGGGCCGGGACCGCACGGCGGGCAGCAGACGTACGGCCAGGGGCCCGGCGGGGCGACTCGGCAGCAGAACCCCTACCAGTAGCCCCGAGGGACCCCTGGACGGGACTCGCAGAGCGGCGACGAGCACCGGCGGCCAGTCGCGACAAGAGGGGTGAGCTTCCACAAGGGCGGACATTTAGTCTTATCGCATGAGTGCGACGATCGAGCCCAGCACGCAGCGGCCCCGCAGGCCCGGGCTCGCGACCTCGCTCATCGCCGCTCTCACCCTCCTCGGCGGCGGACTCGTCGCCTGCGGTGGAAGCGGCACCTCGGCGGCCCCGGACGTGCACGTCGAGAACGCCACCACCGCCCCCGCCTCCCCCGGGCCCTCCTCCCCGGGCCAGGGGCAGGGCCGGACGCAAGGACAGAAGCAGGGACAGGATCAACCCGGGAACAGGGCCCCACTCAAGGCGTCCCGGCCGACCGGACTGTCCGTCCCCTCCGCGGGGGTGCACGCGAGCGCCATGCTGGAGCTGGGGCTGGACGGGAACCGGGAACTGGAGGTTCCAGCGGTCCCCGACGCCGGGAAGCCCGGCTGGTACACCGGCTCCGTCACCCCCGGCGAGACGGGCGCCTCGATCCTGGTCGCGCACTACGACACCGCGAGAGGCCCGGCGCTGCTCCGCAACGTCGCCGAGGTCGAGGTCGGCGACCCGATCACCGTCGACCGGGCGGACGGCAGCACGGTCAGGTTCAGGATCCGCGAGATCCAGCAAGTAGACAAAAAGGACTTCCCGACGAATAAGGTCTATGGGAAGACCGACCGCCCCGAGCTACGCCTCATCACCTGCGGAGGCCCGATCAAGAACGGCCATCGCTCCGACAACATCATCTTCTTCGCCGACCTCGTGCAGTAGCGGGCCGGCAGGGAGGGGAGTCCTTGATCCGCCAACCGCGTCGGCCCGGTCGACGTCCGGGCCCGGCCCGAAGGGCGGGGCCCGCCTTTCGCGCCCGTCCCCCGGAGCGCGCCGTCCCGGCACCGCGCGTGCCGCCGGGACGGGCCGTGCGGGCTGCCGCGGCGCTGGTGCTCCTCGCCGGGGCGGCCGTCGGCTGCGCGCAAGCGGGCGAGCTGAAGAGCGCGGGGGCCGTTCCGACGGCCGTCGGGCCGGTGCGGCTGTGGCCGACCCTGCCGCCCGCCAAGGCTCCGGCCGAGGACTACGGGGTGGGGGAAACGGAGCGGGCAGAGGGCATCGAGGTGCCGGACGGCGATGTGCGCAAGGTGGACCCGGTGGCGGTGGTGAAGGCGGAGACGGCCGCCCACCCCGACACGTACAGCGGCCCCACGGGCCTCTACAAGGACACCGTGACGAAGCTGGACGCCTGCCGGGAGAAGCCGCGGGAGTGCCCGGTGCTGCCGCCGTACTACCGCGACCTGACGGGCGACGGACGCGACGAGCTGATCATCGGCGTCACCATGCCGGAGGGACAGCTGGCGATACGCGCGTACCTCGCCGAGGAGGGCGGGCTGACCCGGATCCTGGGCACGTCGGACGCCGTGATCAGCGTGGCCTTCGCGGGCCGGGACCTGGTACTGAGGGTGCCCGCCGGGATCTCCGGCTACGAGTACCGGACGGCGTGGACATGGGACGCCCGCCAGCACGCGATGCTCGCCACCCAGGACCAGATCGTGCACAGCGGCTGGTCGCCGGGAACGGAGAGCGGAACGGCTCCGGAGACCGGGACGGAGAGCGGAACGGGACCCGGGACAGGACCCGAGCCCGGAACGGACAGCGGAACGGGCCCCGGGACGGGACCGGGCACCGGACCGGGAAGGGGACCGGGGCCGGAACCCGGGTCGGAGCCGGAGCCAGGGCCGGGACCCGGTGACGGGAGTGCACCGACGGCAGGAACGGGAACGGAGTCGCAGCGAGCCGGGCGCGGCTCCGCGCGCGATGCGGGGCGGTGGGACCGGTGAGACGGGTGCGGTTGCGGTGGCCCGCCTGGACCGCGTCGCTGACCTGGAAGGCGCTCGCCTTCCTCACCGTCATCTGCTGCCTCCTCGCCTTCTTCCTGGGCACGCTCGTGCACGTGTCGGTGACGCACCAGACCGTCGAGCAGGCCCGTGAGAAGGTGCTGGACAAGCTGGAGCGGGCCAGTGAGGCGTACGAGGCGGGTGAGGCGCTGCCGCGCGGTGCCGGGCTCGACCTGCCGGGCCTGCCCTCCTCGCTGCGCGATCTCGCCCTCCGGGGCCGGCAGGGCAGCCAGGTGGGGGACGACCTCGAAGGCCGTCCCCGGATGTGGGCGGCCAGGCCCGCGGACGGGCGCGCGCTCGCCGTGGCGATGGACTACCGGCAGAGCGTCGAGACCATCACCGGCCTGGACCGGGCCATCATCGGCTCGTCCGTCCTGGCCATCGGAGCGACGCTCCTGGTCGGCGCGTTCGCCGTCACGCGGGTCACCCGCAGGCTGCACCAGACCGCCCGCGTCGCCCGGCGGATCGGTGCGGGCGACCTCGACGCCCGGGTGAACGACCCGCGCAACCGGGACCCCGGCCGGCACCAGGACGAGGTCTCCACCGTGTCCGGAGCGCTCGACACCATGGCCGGGACCCTCCAGGGCAAGCTGCTCAGCGAGCAGCGCTTCACCGCCGACGTCGCCCACGAACTGCGGACGCCGCTGACCGGTCTGACCGCCGCCGCCGAACTGCTGCCGCCGGGCCGCCCGTCCGAGCTGGTGCGGGACCGGGTGGCCACGCTGCGACGGCTGACCGAGGACCTGCTGGAGATCTCCCGGCTCGACTCGGGCAACGAGCGGCTCCAGCTGGACGTGCACCCACTGGGTCCGCTCGCCGAGCGGGCCGTACGGGGCATCGGCGCGACGGGTACGCCGGATCCGGCGTCCGCGCTGGGCACGGCGCCCGCCACCGAGGTCAGGATCGTGCGGGACGCACACGTGGAGACCGACCGGCGGCGCCTCGAACGCGTCCTGGGCAATCTCGTGGCCAACGCGCACAAGCACGGCCGCGCCCCGGTCCTGGTGACCGTCGAGGGCCCGGAGGTCACCGTGCGTGATCACGGGGACGGCTATCCGGCGTACCTGGTGGAACACGGTCCCCAGCGCTTCCGCACCGAGGCGGGCGGCAGCAAGGGCGGACACGGCCTCGGGCTGACCATCGCCCTCGGCCAGGCGGAGGCGATCGGGGCCCGGCTGACGTTCCACAACGCGCCGGACGGCGGAGCGGTGGCGACGCTCGCACTGCCCGAGTACGGCGGTCCCACCACCTGTACCGAGGAGGACACACCAGGAAAAAGCAACGCAAAGTGACACTTTGCGATCAATAAGTGTCGATTCTAGGGTGGACCAAGCGAGTTGAGGGCTGCGTCCCGCACCGGGGCACAGCCTCTCCTCCCTAGGAGGCAACATGCTCATCCTCAAGAAGACCGCGCTGTTCCTGACCGCGGGCGCGATGGCCGCCACCGGCGCGGTCGCTGCGGCCCCCGCCGTCGCCGCCCCCGCCCCCCCGGCCGCCGACAGCGCCCCGGCGGCCGAGCACCCCCGGCGCACCGAGGGCCGCGTCATCGCCAAGTCGGGCCTCAAGCTCCGCGACAAGCCCACCCGGAGCAGCCGCGTCATCCGCACCGAGCCGTACGGAGCGATCGTCCACATCTTCTGCAAGACCCGCGGCGACCACGTCGGAGGCAACGACCAGTGGTACCAGCTGACCGACGGCACCTGGGCCTGGGGATCCGCCCGGTACATCGTCCCGAGGAACGGCCACCACCCGCGCTGGTGCTGACCGGGCCCCCGACCGGCGCGGACGGCCCCGGGACTCCCGTACCCCCTCGATGACATTTACGGACATTCAGCCCGAACGCTTGCTACGTTGCCGGGCATGAAGGTCACGCCGACGGACCGGCCGGGCAGCGACAGACCGGCCGGGCCCGAGCCGGGCGGGGCAGTGCCCCCGCCCGGCGTCCGCCTCGCCAAGCGCCGGGGGGTGGAGCTGTCGCTCCTCGTCGGCGCCGTCTTCATCGCCGTGCTCGGCTACTGCGCGACCGGCCTGGGCAAGACCGGCGCCGCACCTCCCGATGCCCTGCGGTACGGGGCGGGCCTGGGCGTCCTGGCGGTCCTCGCGCACTTCGCGGTCCGCTTCCGCGCCCCGTACGCCGACCCCCTGCTGCTGCCCATCGCCGTCCTCCTCAACGGCATCGGGCTGGTCCTCATCTACCGCCTGGACCTGGAGACCCCCGAGGACCAGGCGGCGTTCACCCAACTGACCTGGTCCACGCTCGGCGTGGCGCTGTTCATCGCCGTCGTGGTCCTGCTGCGCGACCATCGCGTCCTCCAGCGCTACGCCTACCTCTCCTGCGCCGCCGCCCTGGTCCTGATGGCGATCCCGATCTTCTTCCCGGCGGTCAACGGGGCGAAGATCTGGATCCGGGTGGCCGGATTCTCCTTCCAGCCCGGTGAGTTCGCGAAGATCCTGCTCGCCGTCTTCTTCGCCGCCTACCTCGCCGCGAACCGCCACGCGCTCGCGTACACCGGCCGCACCTTCCTCCTCAAGGGCCTTCAGCTCCCCACCGGACGGGTGCTCGGCCCGATCGTCGCGATCTGGCTGCTGAGCGTGGGGGTGCTGATCCTGGAGCGCGACCTCGGCACCTCGCTCCTCTTCTTCGGCCTGTTCGTGATCATGCTGTACGTGGCGACCGGCCGGACCGGGTGGATCGCGGTGGGTCTGCTGCTGGCGGCGGTGGGCGCGTACGCCGTCGGCTCGTTCGAGCCGCACGTGCACAGCCGGGTCGCCGACTGGCTCAACCCCTTCGCGTCCATCGAAGCGGGCCAGGGGCCGGGTCAACTCGCCCAGTCCCTCTTCGCGTTCGCGGCCGGCGGCATCCTCGGCACGGGCCTGGGTCTCGGCCACTCGATCCTCATCGGCTTCGCGGCCAAGTCCGACTTCATCCTCGCGACGGCCGGCGAGGAGCTCGGCCTGACCGGCCTCACCGCCCTCTTCCTGCTGTACGCGCTGTTCGTCGCCCGCGGCTACCGCGCGGGCCTCGCGCTGCGCGACCCCTTCGGCCGCCTCCTGGCCATCGGCCTCGCCTCGATCGTCGCGCTCCAGGTCTTCGTCATCGCGGGCGGCGTGATGGGCCTGATCCCGCTGACCGGCATGGCCATGCCCTTCCTGGCGCAGGGCGGCTCCTCCGTCGTCACCAACTGGATCATCGTGGCGCTGCTGATCCGGGTCAGCGACTCGGCACGCAGCCCACGGCCGGTGACGGCGGAGACCGGCGAGGTCGCGACGGTGCGGGTCCGCGAGCTGGCCGACGTCAACCCCGCGCAGCGCAAGCCGTCGAAGCGGGAGGCCCCGAAGCCGTGATCCGCTACATCCGGCGAGCCGCCGCCTGCTGCCTGCTGCTCCTCGTCGCCCTCCTCCTCAACGCCGCCCGCGTCCAGGTCTTCCAGGCGGACGTGCTCGACGACAATCCGGCCAACCGGCGCAAGAACATCGTCCGTTACGAGCAGCCCCGCGGGGACATCCTCGTCGAGGGCAGGCCCGTGACGGGCTCCAAGGACACCGGCGAGCAGCTGAGGTGGGAACGCACCTACCTCCAGGGCCCGTTGTACGCCCCGGTCACCGGCTACGCCTCGCAGACGTACGGCACCGCCTTCGTCGAGGCCGCCGAGGACGAGGTGCTCTCGGGCACCGACCCCATGCTCTCCCCGCTCCCGCTGTGGACCGAGATCACCCGCAAGCGGCAGCCGGGCGGGCAGGTCGCCACCACGATCCGGGCGGCGGCGCAGCGGGCCGCCTTCGAGGGCCTCGGCGGCCGACGCGGTGCGGTCGCGGCCATCGAACCCGCGACGGGACGCATCCTCGCCCTGGTCAGCAGCCCCTCGTACGACCCGGGTCTGCTGTCGGGCACGGACGCGTCGGTCGCGAACGCCTGGTCCCGGCTGAACGCGTCGCGCAGCCGGCCCATGCTGAACCGGGCGATCCGGCAGACGTACCCGCCCGGTTCCACCTTCAAGATCGTGACGGCGGCGGCGGCCCTGGACACGGACGTGGTGACCGACGTGGACGCGCCGACGGACACACCGGACCCGTACGTCCTGCCCGGCACGCGCACGACGCTGCCCAACGAGTCGAGCGGCTGCGAGCGGGCGTCTCTGGCGTACGCCATCCGGGTCTCGTGCAACACCGTGATGGCGAACCTCGGCGTGAAGGTCGGGCTGACCAGGATGCGGGACACCGCGGGACGGTTCGGCTTCAACGACCGGGGGATCCGGATCCCGTCGCCGGTGGTCGTGAGCAATTTCGACAAGAGGATGACGGCCGACCAGCTCGCACTGTCGTCGATCGGCCAGTTCGACACCCGTGCCACGCCGTTGCAGATGGCCATGGTGGCGGCGGCGGTCGCCAACGGCGGCGACCTCAACCGTCCCTATCTGGTGGAGAGCACGGGCACGAAGTCCGGAGGCGTGGTCTCGCAGCGGGGGGTCCGGACGTACCAGCAGGTGATGAGCCCTTCCACCGCCCTGAGGTTGCAGCGGATGATGGTCGACGTCGTCGAGAACGGGACCGGGCGGAACGCGGCCATTCCCGGGATGACGGTCGGCGGGAAGACGGGCACGGCGCAGCACGGGGTGGGGAACGCGGGCATTCCCTACGCATGGTTCATCTCCTGGGCGCAGAAGGCGGACGCGGGGCAGGCGGGAGTGGCGGTCGCGGTGGTGGTGGAGGATGCGACAGCGGCGCGGGGGGAGGTCACGGGAGGCGGGTTGGCGGCGCCGATCGCGCGGGGGGTGATGCGGGCCGCGTTGTCCTGACGACGAGAGGGGGGTACGGGTGGACGTCGAAGAGTCGTTGAGCCGGATCGCGGAGGCGGTACGGGTGGACGTCGAAGAGTCGTTGAGCCGGATCGCGGAGGCCGATCCGCTCCTGTGTGCGTTCCTGGAGGTACGCAAGGACGCCGCTGCCGACGAGGTGGGTCCGCCTCTCCCGCTGCGCGGCGTGCCGTTCGCCGCGAGGGGGCGGTCGGGGATCCGCTCGTACGCCGCCCGCCGCCTCTCCGCGGCCGGTGCCGTCGCTGTCGGGACGACCTCCGTGCCCGGCCCCGGTACGTACTGGCAGACCTGGGGTCTCGGCGCGCGGGGCCCGACCCGTAACCCCTACCGGCCCGACCGGACGCCCGGTGGGTCCTCTGCGGGGTCCGCGGTCGCCGTCGCGGCCGCCATGGTGCCCCTCGCCACCGGGAGCGACGGCGCCGGTTCGGTGCGGATACCGGCGGCCTGGTGCGGGGTGTTCGGGCTGAAGACGACGCGTGGGCTGCTGCCGTCCCCGGACCGGACCGGCCTCGCCACGGCAGGGGTGCTGGGCCGCTCGGCGGCGGAACTGGACGCTTACCTGCGGTGCGTCGTGGACGGCTACGCACCCGAGCCCGAGAGCCAGGAGCCACTGCGTGCCGTGTGGTCACCGGACCTGGGGTTCGCGGCGGGCCCCGACCTGGATCCCGAGGTGGTCGAGGTCGCACGGCGGGCGGCGGAGCGGATCGTGCGCCTGGAGGAGGTCCCGGGGTTCGCTCTGCTGGACCCGAGGGAGGAGTGGTTCGCGATGCGGGCCGGCCGCGGGCCCGGCGCGACGGCGGCGGAGAACTCGGCCCGCCTCGGCCGGCTCTTCGCCCGGACACCGCTGTTGGCCACCCCGACCACGCCCTTCCCCCCGCACGGCCACGACGGACCGGACGGACGGTTCTCCACCGCGCTCACCTGGGCGTTCAACGTCAGCGGACATCCCGCGGTGAGCATCCCGGCGGGTTTCACCCCGGACGGCTGCCCGGTCGGGCTTCAACTCGTCTCGGATTTCAGAGCGGAGTCACTGCTGGTGCGGGCAGCGGCCGGCGTGCCGCCATGGCCCACACCACCTTTGCACTCGCGCAGGTGAACAGATCCGGGCTGAGGTTCCCTCCGGGCTCACCGGAGCGGAGCAGCGGTGGCCGGGCGACGGGGCCGGTTGACCCTCGACCTGGTGGAGGGCACAGGGTTCCGGGTGTGGAGAGCGAGATGCGCAGTATCGGCGAGATGGCCCGGGACAGTGGGCTCGGTGTGAGTGCCCTGCGGTTCTACGACCGGGCCGGGGTGCTCGTCCCGGCGTGGGTGGACCCGGTGAGCGGCTACCGCTGGTACCGGCCCGAGCAGATGGCAGAGGCCCGGCTGCTGGCCGGGCTGCGCCGTACGGGCATGCCGCTGGCGGACGTGCGGCTGGTGCTGGCGGGCTGGTCAGGTGCCGACACCGAGCTGGTGCGGGGGCTGCTCACGGCGCATCTGCGCCGCCTGGAACGGGGCCTGTCGGACGCGCGCAGCGAGTTCTCCGCGATCCGAGCGCTACTCGATCACAGGGAGAGACCCATGACTTCGCCGGTTGCTTCGCCCGTACGGCTGACCGTGTCCACGCCCGCACTGGCCGCCGCGCTCGACGCGGTCCGGTTCGCGGCCGGGACCGATCCGGAACTGCCCGTGCTGGGCGGGGTCCTGTTCGACGTCGAGGGCGGTGGCCTCCGGGTGGTGGCGAGCGACCGCTACCGGATGGCGGTCGCCCGGACCGACGCCGACGGGTACGACGGGCCTCGCGTGCAGGCCGTTGTGCCGTCCCCGCTGGTGGACGCGATGCGGGCGCTGCTGAACGACGAGCAGGGCGCGGCGCGGCTGACGGTGGACGGTGACCGCATCGCACTGGAGGCGGGCGACCGCCAAGCAGCCGGCCGCCGTCTCGACCACGACTTCCCCGACTACCGCCGTCTCGTTCACCTGCCGGCCGGGCGCCGTGTCCTGGTGGACGTCCCGGCGTTCCGCCGGGCGGTGGAGTCCGGCCCCGTGGTGATGAGCGGGCCGCCGGAGCAGACGGGTGGGTGCGCGCAGGACGGCGCGTCCCGTGTCCTGAGCGTGCTCAAGGTGACCGCCGACAGCGCGGTGGCCGTCTGCGACGAGGACGACGACAGCCGGGACCGGGTCGCCGTCGACCGCGAGTACCTGTTGCACGCCCTCGACGCGGGGGCCAGGGACGAACTGATCCTGGAGTTCGGGGCCCCCAGGGCACCCCTGGCCGTCCGCAGGACCGACTCCGGGACGGACTTCTCGATGCTGATGCCGGTCCACCTGGAGAACTGACCGGCACGCGCACGGGGGCAGCGGCGCGGCGAGGCGGAATCCGCACGCCCGGCCGTGACGAGGGAGGCGGGGCCCGAGGGGGCCCGCCCGCTCATGCACGCGGCACGTGCTCGCCCAGGCCCTCCCGCCTCTCCAGCCACTCCCCGGGCATCCCACGCACGCCCACCCGCGCCCCCACGATCCCGCCCGTGATCGCGCAGGTCGTGTCGACGTCGCCGAAGCCCCCGGCCGTGGCCCACAACGCGTCCTCCAGCGAGGAGGGATGGCGGGCCGCCGTCCACACCGCGAAGGGGACGGTGTCGTCGGCGCGGATCCGTCGGCCGTTGCCCAGAAGGGCGGCGGCTTCGCGGGGCGGGGTGGCGAAGGGGAGGCCGTCGGCGCGGAGCAGGCCCTCCCGTACCTCTCCGGCGGGGGTGCGGGCTGCCACTTCCCCGAGGCTGAGTTCGCCCCTTACGGACAGGGCGGCGGCCACCGCGACCGCGACGGCACCCGCCACACCCTGGGGGTGCGCGTGCGTCACCGCGGCCGACAATTCGGCCTGGGCAGCCACGAGTTCGAGGTCCGCGGAGAACCAGGCACCCAGGGGCGCGACCCGCATGGCCGCCCCGTTGCCGAGGCTGCCGCCGCCTTCGAAGAGAGTGGGGGCGAGTGTGCGCCAGTCCGCCGGGCGGGCGAGGAGGCCGGGGAGGAGGGTGTGCATGCCGTGTCCGTAGCCGCGGCCGGGGTCGGCGTCGTAGGCGAGTGCGAAGCAGGCGGCGAGACGGTCCTGGTCGACGCGACCGTGTGCGACCAGGACGCGGTGCAGGGCGAGGGCCAGAGCCGTGTCGTCCGTCCAGGGCCAGAGCGGGCCGGCCGGGAGGCGGCGGGCGTGTACGTCGGCGTAGGCGTCCTCCGGCACGAGGCCCTCGCGGAAGCGGAACAGGGGGAACCACCGCTCGCCGAAGGCATCGCCGAGCGCCAGGGCTTCGAGACTGTCGCGGGCGGCCCGGGGGTCGGCCGAGGGGGCGGGGTCGGCTGTCATGGGGGAATCCTGCCCCGGGCGGTGCAGCGGCGTACCTCCATTATGGGCCGGGGAGCAGGTCTTTTCCGTCCTCCGCCAGGACGATCTTCAACTCCCCCGCACAGCCCTACGGTTGGGCCATGACCGATCTCCAGCTCCATGTGCGCGATCACGGCGGCGAGGGCCCGCCGCTTCTCCTGCTGCACGGCGCGGGCCGTTCGCACGCCGACTGGGACGACGCCGTGCCGTCGCTCCTCCCCCACCACCGGGTCCTCGCGGCGGACCTCCCCGGACACGGCGCTTCGCCCGCCTGTGCGCCCGGTGGCTGGTCCTTCGAGGCGACCACCGAGGCCGTCGACGCCGCATTGAGCGCTCACGGTGCGGCGGATGCGCTTCCCGTGGGCCATTCCCTGGGCGGCATAGTCGCGGCCCACCTCGCGGCGAACCGGCCGGGCACTCCCGCTGCCGTCAACCTCGACGGCTTCTGGTGGGGCGGAACCGGGAGCGACGAGGACCGCGAGCGGATCGGCGAGATCGTCCGGGCATCGGCGGGGGCCGTCGCGCCCGCCGAGTACCTGTCGCAGCAGCGCGCGCATGCCGGCCGGTTCGGCATCGCGGCCGAGCGCGCCGAGCGCACCGCACGGGCCGCCGCCCGGCAGCTCCCCGACGGGCGCTGGCAGACGCTGCCCGAGCGCGACACCGCCCTCGCCCTGTACGACGCGTTGGACGCACTCGATCTCTTCGCCCTGTTCCGCCGGGCGAAGTGCCCGCTTCTCCTGGTACGGGCCGAGCGGGCGCAACCGCCGGGCCCGCCCGGGATGGAGTGGTTCGAAGCGTTCCTCGCCGAGTACCGGGAAGAGCTGACCCGCAGCCTCGCCGGACTGTGCGAGGACCGGCCGCAGACGGTCACCGTGACGGGCTTCGACGGCACGCACGCCATGCTGCTGGAGGAGCCGGAGAAGGTGGCGTCGGCTATCGGAGAGTTCGCGGCCGGGGTCAGGTAGCGAGGGGGCGGGAGCGTGGGGCAGTCCAGCAGGCTCCGAGATACGTGTGTGACGGGCTGCCCCAGCACCGGACGGGGACGGCCCCTCCCCCGAGTCAGGACCTAGCGGGGAGTGTCGAGCCGGCCGGACTTGAGCCCGTCGAGAAAGACGGCGAACGCGCCTGTGGTGACGGCCAGTTCGGGCCCTCCGGCGGCCTTGGAGTCCCGCACGCCGGTCACCTGCCCGGCGAGAGCGACCTCGACGCACTCGTTGCCCTCGCCTCCGCTGTAGGTGCTCTTGAACCAGAGCGCGTCCGTCGGCTCGACGGAGCGGGAATTGCGGTCCTTCATCGGGGCAGCTCCTTTAGCGCGGTGGCCAGCAGCCGCTGCGAGGTGGACGTGTCGGCTGCCTGCGAACGAAGGTAGTCGAACGTCAACTTATAGCCACCTACGTCGTCGGCGTCATCCAGGTAGATGCCCTGTCGGCGCATCTCGATGTAGACCACGGCCATGGAGTTGAGCGGATTCCGTTCGTCGTCCCGGCCCAGGATGATGAAATGCCCCGCCCCTGCGGCGTGCGCGCCCGCGCTGAATGGCAGGATCTGAAGGTCGACGGTGGGGCTCTGCGACACCTCGTGGAGGTGCTTCAGCTGAGCGGCCATGATGGACGAATCGCCGATCGTACGCCGGAGCACCGCCTCGTCCAGAACGGCCCACAGGTGCAGCGGAGGCGTGCGCTCAAGGATGGTCTGTCGCTGCATGCGCGCCTCCACCATCCGCTCGATCACGTCGTTCGGGCTACGTACCTCGCGCGCCTGATGGATGGCCAGTGCGTAGTCCCGCGTCTGGAGCAGGCCGGGGATGACGGTATTCGCGTAGAGGTGCTCGTACTGCGCCTCGGCCTCGAACGAGACCAGCGGGTCCATCCATTGCGGTACGGCACTGTTGCCCACCCACCAGCCGTCGGCCTGCGACTTGGCCACGGCGACCAGCGCGTCCTGCTCGGCCCGGGTCGCTCCGCAAGCATCTGCGAGAGCCTTCACCGTGGCCCAGCGGATGCGCGCCCGGTCCTGCCACATCTCGTAGCGGCTCACCGTCGCTTTGCTCACTCCGGCACGCTCGGCCACCTGCCCCTGGGTAAGGCCGCAACGCCCCCGCAGTTCGGCGAGCCCGCGAGCGATCTGCATACGTCCCGCTGGGCCTGTCAACGTGGCGGTCATCTGTGCGCCTCCGGCTCTGTTGCTCCCACACGACGATGCTATGGGCCTGTTCAGCGCCACTACCTGCGTCGGTGACCACGTCACCCACACGAGTGGATTCCATCCAGACTCATTCCCGCCATTGGACTCCAATGACAGGCTTTCCTCCACGAAACCTCACGGAGGTCCCCGATGAACCACCCCCACCGACTACTCCCCTGGACCGGCGAGGGCGGCCGGCCCTGTTACCTCTCCACCGACGGGACCGGCCCAATCACCCGGTACGCCGACCGGATCGAAGCACTTCAGCTCGGGCTCGCTGCCACACTGCACCGCCGGGCGCGGGAGGCCCTCGACAGCGCGCGGGTGGTCGACGACGAACACACTCACCTCGTGCGCCAGTTGACCGACGCACTCGGAGACGCGCTACGGATCGCCGAGAGCCGCTGGAAGCGCCTGGACCGGCCGGAAGGTCCTCTCCTCGCCGCCGTCCGCGCCTCCCACCCGCACTCCCCCGACCGGCTGGCCCTGCTCGCCCTGCCCGGCACGGTCCTCTCCTCCGCGCCGGCCGCCCGGCAGCACGTACGGGCCACCGCCCGCGCCTGGGGCGTGCCCGGCGACGTCATCGACACGCTGGAGACGGTGACGGGAGAACTCGTTGCCAACGCGCTGGAGCACGGCGACAGTGGCGAGGTGGCGGTGACGCTGGCGGTCGCGGAGGACCGGGTAACGGTCGGCGTGACCGACGAAGGGCGGGACGCCGACGCGTTCGCCCTCGTACGGGCGGAACCCGGGCCCGAGCAGGAGCACGGGCGGGGGCTGCTGATCACCGCAGCGCTCGCCGACCGGTGGGGCGAGCGCCTGATGCCCGACGGTCGCACCGTCTGGGCGGAGTTCCGCACGAAGGGCCGGGGCCGGGCGCGGCGGACCTAAGCCGTTGTGCCGTCCGCGATGGCGTTCCGTACTTCCGCCACCCGTTCCGCCTCCTCCGCCGCGAAGCGTTCACGGTCGAGCTGTTCGGCTATCTCCTCGTCCTGGGACATCAGCAGGTCGAGGTTGGAGTCGCCGAGTTCGAAGACGCCCATGTCGACGTACGCCTGCTGAAGGCGTTCGCCCCACAGGCCGATGTCCTTGACGCAGGGGACGATGCGCGAGAAGAGCAACTTGCGGAACAGGTGCAGGAATTCGCTCTGCTCGGTCAGCTCGTACGCCTCCTGCCGGGGGACGCCGAAGTTCTCCAGGACTTCGACGCCGCGCAGGCGGTCGCGCATCAGGTAGCAGCCCTCGATGACGAAGTCCTCGCGTTCCTTGCGTTCGGCGTCGGTGAGCTGCTTGTAGTAGTCGCGCAGAGCCATCCGTCCGAAGGCGACGTGACGGGCCTCGTCCTGCATCACGTAAGCCAGGATCTGCTTGGGGAGCGGCTTGTTGGTGGTGTCGCGGATCATGCCGAACGCGGCGAGCGCGAGTCCCTCGATGAGGACCTGCATGCCGAGGTAGGGCATGTCCCACCGGGAGTCGCGCAGGGTGTCGCCGAGGAGGGCCTGGAGGCTGTCGTTGACGGGGTAGAGCATGCCGATCTTCTCGTGCAGGAAGCGGGAGTAGATCTCGGCGTGCCGGGCCTCGTCCATGGTCTGGGTCGCGGAGTAGAACTTCGCGTCGAGGTCGGGGACGGATTCGACGATGCGGGCCGCGCACACCATCGCGCCCTGTTCGCCGTGCAGGAACTGGCTGAACTGCCAGGCGGCGTAGTGGCGTCGCAGGTCGCCCTTGTCCTTGTCGGTCATCCGGTCCCAGTAGCGGGTGCCGTGGAGGTTGAGGGCCTCGTCGGGGGTGCCCAGGGGGTCCATCGGATCGACTTCGAGTGACCAGTCGATGCGGGTGGCGCCGTCCCACTGCTTGTCCTTGCCCTTCTGGTAGAGGGCCAGAAGGCGCTCGCGACCCTCGTCGTACTCCCAGGAGAAGCGGGCCGCCCCGGCGGCCGGGACCTGCCAGGTCGGTTCCGCCGGGCGTTTCGTGTACAGCTCGTGCGTCGACATGTGCGACCCCTTCGCTTACCCAACAGGCTTGCTCGTCCCGCTGGTTGGCAGGCTCACACGCAGGTGGACACACGGTCAACAAGCACGGTCGACGAGGAGGTGAAGAAGTGCCGCGCAAGGGATTGACTGCCTTGCTGACAAAGAGTCTTATAAGAGGTGACCCCCGGTAACCCGAATCACGAGGTGCTCCGACGATGACGACCGCGCCGAGCAGGACAGCCGAGCCGAGCGAGACCGACTTCACCGCCCTCCGCGACGCCCTCGGAACGCTCAAGGACCGGGAGCAGGTCGCCGAGCGGCTGCTGGAGTCCTCGGCGAGGCACTCCTTCGACCCCGACCGGGAACTCGACTGGGACGCCCCGGCGGACGAGGGCAAGTGGTACTGGCCGCCGGAGCTGGTGTCGCTGTACGACACCCCGATGTGGAAGAGGATGTCCGAGGAGCAGCGGATGGAGCTGGCCCGGCACGAGGCCGCGTCCATCGCGTCGCTGGGCATCTGGTTCGAGATCATCCTGATGCAGCTGCTGGTCCGGCACATCTACGACAAGTCCGTGACCAGCAACCACGTGCGGTACGCGCTCACCGAGATCGCGGACGAGTGCCGTCATTCGATGATGTTCGCGAAGATGATCGAGAAGGGCGGGGCGCCCGCCTACCCCGTACCGCGCGTCTACCACAACCTGGCACGGGTGCTGAAGACCGTCTCGACGACACCCGGCTCCTTCGCCGCCACCCTGCTCGGCGAGGAGATACTCGACTGGATGCAGCGGCTGACCTTCCCGGACGAGCGCATCCAGACACTGGTACGGGGCGTGACGCGCATCCACGTGATCGAGGAGGCCCGGCATGTGCGGTACGCCCGGGAGGAGTTGCGTCGGCAGATGGTGACCGCGCCGCGCTGGGAGCGGGAGCTCACCCGGCTGAGCTGCGGTGAGGCCGCACGCGTCTTCTCCACCTGCTTCATCAACCCGCAGGTGTACGAGAACGTGGGCCTCGACCGGCGGGAGGCCGTCGCCCAGGTGAAGGCGAGCGGGCACCGGACCGAGGTCATGCAGAGCGGCGCGAAGCGGCTGACCGACTTCCTCGACGACATCGGCGTCCTGCGGGGGCCGGGGCGCAGGCTGTGGGTCCGCTCGGGGCTGCTGGCCGGCTGACGGGCGGGGCGGCGGGGCGGCGACCCGTCTGCGGTGGGGCGGCGAGGAACGGGGCGGCGAGGGCACGGCGTCCCTCCACCAGCGGCCGGAGGCGCGGAGGCCGCCCGCGTGCTGTGACACTGGGCTGGTGAGAAGCGAGAAGACCCCCTTCGTCGGCGGCCCCCTGGACGGTCAGGCCCTGCCCGTACTGACCGGCCCGACCGGCAATCCGCCCAAGTGGTACGAGGTCCCGGTGCCGGACGGGGCGGGCGGCGCGCCGACCGTCCACGCGTACGAGCGCCGGCCCGCCGGTCACAGCAAGCGGCTCGGGCTCCAGCGCGGCTGGAAGTACGTGTACGTACCCGAGGGCCGCGAGCCGTGGAGCCCGAAGTGGCCGTGGTCCAGTCGCCGCGCCGGGGACGGTACGACGTCGACCGGTACGGGTGACTGAGCTGCGCCACTTCGGCCACCGGCCGTGTCCCCGGTCGCGCGACGGCACACCATCGGGCTGAGCCGGGCCCTTCGCCCGGTCGGCAGCCGGAGGTGATGGAGTGTCGGGGAGATTCGGGACTGCGGTGGGGCTGGTGGCCGCGGCGACGGTACTGGCCGTCACGGGGAGCGCGTCGGCCGCGCCCGGCGATCCGGTGGACCCGGGTGCGGAGTCCGTTGGGTCCGGGGAGGCGCCGGACGCCGGGGAGGCCAAGGACGCCGGGGAGGTCGAGGACGCCGGGGACGCCCCCGTCGGCGCCGACCGCACGGAGGGCGTCGGCAAGCTGCTCGCCGACCTCCAGCGGCTCTACCGGGAGGCCGAGGAGGCCACCGAGGCGTTCAACGCCACCGAGGAGAAACTGAAGGCCCAGCAGAAGGAAGTGGCCCGGGTCGGCGCGGAACTGGGCAAGGTGCGCACCGCCCTCGCGGAGAGCAGGCGGGCCGCCGGGCAGCTCGCGCGCGAACAGTACAAGGGCCGGAGCGACACCGCGTACTCCTCACTCGTACGGCTGCTGACGGCCAAGGACCCGGAACACGCGCTGATGCAGGGCCACACGCTGCGCCGTGCCGCCGCCGCACGGGCGGTGAAGGTGGCACGGCTGGAGGGCGGCGAGAAGCGCGCCGACGAGCTGGCCACGAAGGCGCGGGGCGCGCTGGACGTGCAGCAGACCCTGGCGGGCAAGCAGAGGAAGCAGCGGGACGCGGTGCAGGGGCGGCTGAAGCGGGTGGAGGGGCTGCTGGCGAACCTCAGCGACGACGAGCTGACGGCGCTGGCGCGGCAGGAGGAGCGCGCGGTGGGCCGGGCGCAGCAGGAGCTGATCGGGTCGGGAGCGTTCGGGCCGGGCGGGGTACGGGCCGGCCGCGCACCGTCGCGGCAGGGCGCGCGGGCGCTGGCGTACGCGACCCGGCAGCTCGGGAAGCCCTATGTGTGGGGCGCGGAGGGGCCCGGTGCCTTCGACTGCTCGGGGCTGACGCAGCAGGCGTGGGCGGCGGCCGGGCGGACGATCCCGCGCACGAGCCAGGAGCAGTGGCGGTACCTGCCCAGGGTGCCGCTGTCCCGGCTGCGTCCCGGGGACCTCGTGGTCTACTTCCCGAAGGCGACCCACGTGGCGCTCTATCTGGGCAACGGGCAGGTGGTGCAGGCGCCGCGCCCGGGCGCGCGCGTCAAGGTCTCGCCGATCGCGTCGAATCCGGTCCTGGGCGCCGTCCGCCCCGACCCCGCGCTGCCCTCGCTCTCGTCGTACGTGCCGCCGGACCTGCCGGTGGTGACGGACGACGAGGGCAACGAGTCGGACGCGGGGTACGGGTCGGAGGAAGCACCCGGATAGGGCGACGGCTCAGGCGGACGGGCCCGCCGCGCCGGCCTCGGCGAGGTACGCGTTCGTCTTCTCCGGGTCGTAGAAGAAGTTCTCGAAGTCGGCCGGGTCGTTGAAGCCGTTCGCGAACCGGTGGGCGACGGCGGGGAGTTGGCTTGCCGCGCCGATCAGGTTCAGGACGTGCTCCGGCGGGACGCCGAGCATGGCGTTGGTCCACTTGGTGACGTGCTGGGCGGTGTCCCAGTAGCGGTCGAAGGTCTGCTGCATCCAGGTCTCGTCGAACGCGCCGTCGCCGTGGGCGAGGATCGAGTCGAGGTAGGAGGCGGCGCACTTGGAGGCGGAGTTGGAGCCCTGGCCGGTGATCGGGTCGTTGGCGACGACGACGTCCGCGACGCCGAGGACCGCGCCGCCGCCGGGGAGGCGGCCGATCGGGTTGCGGACGGTGGGCGCGTAGCGGCCGGACAGGGTGCCGTTCGCGTCGGTAAGTTCGACGTTGGTGGCGCGGGCGTACTCCCAGGGCAGGAACTTCTCCATCAGGGAGAGGGTGAGGGAGAGGTGCTCGGCCGGGTCCTTGACGCCCTGGAACGCGTCGACGGGCCCGCCGGGGACGCCCTCCCAGAACAGGATGTCGGCGCGGCCGGACAGGGTGAGGGTCGGCATGACGAAGAGCTCGCCGACGCCGGGCACCAGGTTGCAGCGCACCGCGTCGAACTCGGGGTGTTCGGGGCGCGGACCCATGCCGTGCACGTAGGCGACCGCCAGGGCGCGCTGCGGGGCGTCGTACGGGGAGCGCGAGGCGTCCCGGCCGAAGAGCTGGACGAGTTCGCCCTTGCCCGCGGAGACGAGGACCAGGTCGTACGTACGGGAGAAGAAGTCCAGGTCGGAGACGGCGGCGCCGTGGATGACGAGCTGCCCGCCGCGCTGCGCGAAGGTGTCCATCCAGCCGGCCATCTTCACGCGCTGGTCGACGGACTGCGCGTACCCGTCGAGCCTGCCGACCCAGTCGACGGCCCGGGAGCTGTCGGGGGCGGCCACGGAGACGCCGAGACCCTCGATGCGGGGGGCCTGCGACTCCCAGAAGTTGAGCTGGAGGTCGCGCTCGTGCTGGAGGGCGGTGTGGAACATGCACTGCGTCGACATGACCTTGCCGGCGCGGATCTCGTCGGAGGTCCGGTTGGACATCAGGGTCACTTCGTAACCCTTGGACTGGAGGCCGAGGGCGAGCTGGAGGCCGGACTGGCCGGCGCCGACTATGAGGATCTTGCGCATGGGATGGGCGGCTCTTTCGGGGGAAGGGGTTAGGCGGGGGTGACGTCCCAGGCGTGGGCGACCATGCCGAGGAGCGTTTCGACCACCGAGATCTTGCTGCGCGCGTCCATGATCGTCACGGGTACGTGCGGCGGTACGGACAGGGCCTCCCGTACGTCCTCGCTCTCGTAACGTTCGGTGCCCTCGAAGTGGTTGACGGCGACCACGTACGGTATGCCGCAGCTCTCGAAGTAGTCCAGGGCCGGGAAGCAGTCCGTGAGACGGCGGGTGTCGGCGAGCACGATCGCGCCGATCGCCCCGCGCACCAGGTCGTCCCACATGAACCAGAACCGCTGCTGGCCCGGTGTGCCGAACACGTACAGGACGAGGTCGTCGTCGAGCGTGATGCGGCCGAAGTCCATGGCGACGGTGGTCGTCGTCTTGTCCGGGACGGCGGCGAGGTCGTCCGTTTCCTCGCTGGCGGTGGTCATGACCGCTTCGGTCTTCAGCGGAGTGATCTCGGAGACCGCGCCGACGAACGTGGTCTTGCCGACGCCGAAGCCGCCCGCGACCACGATCTTGGTGGCGGTGGGTGCGCGGGTGGTGTCCAACTGCCAGGCGGGGACGGCTTCTTCGAGCTGCTCCGTGGCCGTGGCAGTCGGGTGGGGAGGGGCGGTTACGGGGGTTGCCTCAGAGGCGACGGAGCCCATTCAGGACCCTTTCCAGCAGTGCGCGATCGGGGCGTCCGGCGCCGTGGCCGGTCCCGTACACGCGGATCTTTCCCTGGTCGGCCAGGTCGCTGAGCAGGACGCGGACCACACCGAGCGGCATCTTCAGCAGGGCGGCGATCTCGGCGACCGTGCGCATGCGGCGGCACAGCTCGACGATGGCCTGCATCTCGGGGCTCACCCGGTTTCCCGGAGTGCGCCCGGTCAGCTCCGGGCGCCGGGGGGCCGCCTCGATGGCCGGGGTGTCGAGGGCGGCCACGAACGTCTCCACCAGGAGGACGTGGGTGAAGCGCGTCCGGCCGCCGGTGAGGGCGTACGGGCGCACCCGGGCCGGGCGGCGGCCCTCGCCGCGTATCGGAAGGCGGGTCGGCGTCGCGACCGCCCCGGCCGGCGCCTGGACGGGCGCCTTCTTCGGGCGTTGTGGGCTCAACGGGCACTCTCCAACGACGTGCGCAGCTCGCTGCGGAGTTCGGGGGTGAGGACGTGGCCGGCCCGGCCCACGAAGAGCGCCATGTGGTACGCGACGACGCTCATGTCGCAGTCGGGGGCGGCGTGCACGCCGAGCAGCGAGCCGTCGCTGATCGACATCACGAAGAGGCTGCCGTACTCCATGGCGACCATCGTCTGCTTGACGCCGCCGCCGTCCATCAGCTGGGCGGCGCCGATGGTGAGGGAGCCGAGGCCGGAGACGATGGTGGCGAGGTCCGCTGCGGAACCCTTGGGGCCGGCCAGGACGGGAGCGGCGCCCGGCAGCATGTGGTCCGGGTCGGAGGACAGCAGGAGCAGCCCGTCGGAGGACACGACGGCGACCGAGACGAGGCCGGGCACCTCCTCCACCAGGTTGGTCAACAGCCAGTGCAGATTACGGGCTTCGGTGCTGAGCCCGTATGTGATCGGCGCGGTCAACTGCGTGCCTCCTCGACTGTGTCCCCCTCGTTGTCGGTGCGGTCGGTGGTGCTCTGCGTCGTGGTCGTCGTGGTCGTCGTGGTGTGTGTGGTGCTCGTCCCGGCCGTGGCCGGGTCCCCGGATTCGGCGCTTACCCCGTGAATCCCGTTGCTACCACTCCGTGTGATCTCGGCTTCGACGTCGCGCCTGCCGTCCTTCGCCCCCTGGTGGAATCCGCCCAGGCGGCGACGGAGCGCGTCGGCGTCCACCGCGCCGGCGCGCTGCGGCGTGGCGTCGGACGCGGGCCTGACGATGTTCGGGGTGCGTTTGGGGAGGCCCTTGGCGGTCACGGCCGGAGTGGTCGGCCCCGGTTCCGTTCCGCCTTCCGGCCCGTGCGCGGGTTCCGGAGCGCTTCCCGTCTCCGGTGCCGAGGGGATCGGTGAGGGGAAGCGGATCTCTCGGGTGGGCTCGTCGACCGGGGCGAGTTCCGCCCGTACGGGCGGCTGCTCGTCCGCCCGTACGGACGGCTCGTCGGCCCGGCGGACAGGCGTCTCGTCGGCCCCGCGGGCAGGCGTCTCGTCGGGTGCGCGGACGTGCTCCGCCGCGTCCGCCTCCGCGCCCGCCGCCGTCTGCGTCAACTCGGCCGCTTCGACCGCCTTCTCGGCCAGCGCGATCAGCGGATCGGCCTCGGGGGCCGGAGCGTCCTCCGGGGCCGTGCCGGCCCCGCTCCTGCGGCCGGGCAGCGTGTTGGAGTTGGCTTCGGCGACCGACCCCGGGAGCTGGTGCGGGGTGGCGGACGCCGCGGCGGTGACGGGCAGTTCGTCCGGCAGGAGGGCCTTGGGCAGGACCACGACGGCGGTGATGCCGCCCTGCTTCTGCTCGCGCAGCTCGATGCGGACCCCGTGCCGGGCGGCGAGCAGCGCGGCGACCTGGAGGCCGAGGCCCTGGGCGCCGTCGTCGCCGTGGTCGCCGGGGGTGTACGTCGCGGGGTCGGCGAGCCGGGCGTTGAGGTCGGCCAGCCGGTCGGGTGCCATGCCGATCCCGCTGTCCTGCACGGAGAGCATGACCTCGCCGCTCTCCAGCAGCCAGCCGGAGAACTGGACGTGCGCGTCCGGCGGCGAGAACGAGGTGGCGTTCTCCAGGATCTCGGCGAGGAGGTGGCTGAGGTCGTCGGCCGCGTATCCGGCCACCTGGGCGTGCGGCGGGAGGGTCTGGAGGGTGACCCGTTCGTACCGTTCGATCTCGCTGATCGCGGCACGGGTGACGTCGACGAGGGGAACGGGGCCGCTGTGTGCGACGCCGTGGTCCGTACCGGCCAGGACGAGGAGGTTCTCGCCGTGGCGGCGCATGACGGTCGCCATGTGGTCGAGCTTGAAGAGGGTGGCCAGCCGGTCGGGGTCCTGCTCGCGCTCCTCCAGGCTCTCGATGACCGCGAGTTGGCGCTCGACGATGCCGAGCGTGCGCAGGGAGAGCTTGACGAAGGAGGAGTGCACGGTGGTGCGCAGCTCCTCCAGTCTGACCGTGGTGTCCTGCGCGCGCGCCAGCAGCTCGGCGCGCTCGGCGGCCAGTTGATCGCGCTCGTCGGTGAGGGCGCGGCGCTGGGCGTCCAGGGTCTCGCGCTGGCCGACCAGGTGGGTGCGGTCCCCGGCGAGCTGCTCGGTGCGGGCGCCGAGGTCGCGCAGCTTGCCGTGCAGGCTGTTCAGGGACCGCACGACCTGGGCGAACTCGTCGTTGCGGCCGGTGTAGCGGACCGGTTCCTCGGCCTGCGGGTCGGCGGCGATCCGGGCGGCGCCCAGGCGCAGCACGGCGAGCGGCTGCGTGAGGGTGCGGGCCACGGCGGTGGAGATGCCGACGGCCAGCAGGAAGCAGGCGGCGAGCAGCGCGATGCGCAGTTCGAGGGCCGAGACGTCGTCGTCGCGCAGCGCGGCCAGGTTCTCCACCTGGGCGGTGGCCAGGGCGGCCTCGGCGCCGCGCATCCGGTCGATGCGGGCGGTGAGCGCGGAGCCGACCCGGTCCGCGTCGATGCGGCGCTCGTCGGAGCTGAGGGTGGGCTGGTCGGTGAGGACGCCGAGATAGCGCTCGGCGGTCTTGACCTCGGGTCCGCTGACGGTGGCGGCGAACGAGTCGCGGGCCTTCACCGGGGCCGCCAGGTCGAAGTCGGCGAGGGCGGCGACCTCCCGGAAGCGGGCCTGCTGGGCGGCGGCGCTGAGGGCGTTGCGGACGCGGGCGGCGCTGCCGGAACCCTCGCCCTCGACCCGCACGAGGAGCCCGGTGGCCGGGTCGACCCGGGTGGTGGCGCTCTTGCCGCCCGGTACGGCCAGAGCGGCGAGCAGCAGGCCGCGGGAGGCGGTGGCCTGGTCGACGGCGTTGCCGAGCGTGGCGGGCGCGGGGCCGGGGCCGCCCGCGCGGGGCGGGGTCCTGCGGGCCAGCTCGCGGGCGAGGGCGCGCAACTGGTCGATGGCCTGGGAGTACGCCTTGTGGGTGTCGAGGGGGGTGGGGTCTGCGGTGGTGCCGGCCGCGGCGCCCGCCCCGGTGCCGGACCGGGCGTCGCCCTCGGCGGCGCGGCGGATCGCCGGGATCTTCGCGAGGGCGTCGCGCAGGGCGGCCGGGACTTCGGCGGCCCGGGTGGCCGGGTCGGTGAGTTCGGCGATCTGACGGTCGACGCGGGAGGTGCGGTCGGTGCGGGCGGCGCCCTTGTCGCGGCCGGAGGCGTCGCCGTCGTCGGTCCCGTCGCTGCCACCGGTCACGTCGCCGGAGCCGTCGCCGGAGCCGTCGCCGGCGGAGCCGCTCGCGGCGGTGCCGGCGGCGCGCACGGTGGTGTCGTCGCGTTCGTCGGCGAGGGAATGGGCCAGGGTGAGCGCCTGCCGGTTGAGTTCCGCGAGATCCAGCAGTCGCTGGGAGCGCTTCAGTTCGTCCGAGGCGGTGACGAGGGAGGGCGCGCCGGCTGCCAGGACGACCACGCCGACGGCCGCGACGGAGGCGACGAGGCGGCTGCGTACCCGCTTGGGCCGGGTCCGGCCGCTCGGCGGCTCCTGCTGTGAGGTGGGCGTCTGCTGCTCCGCGTCGCCGCGCGTGGAGCCTTCATCGCCGCTGCCGCCCCGAGGCCGCTTCTTCTGCACCGGTGCTCGCATCCTTGAGTTCGTCCGCCCAGCTGGCCGAGGTGACGACTGGTACTTCTGGTACGTACGGACCGAGTGCCCCCACCCCCACCCCTGATTCAGCCCTTGACCCTTCCAGCGCCCCGGGGGAGGGAGTGGCGCATCAACCGACCCGCCACCCGAACGAGTGAACATCACTCAGGAGTTGGCGAACAACTCCTGTCACGGCCCGTCAGGTCCCGCCCCGGTGAGCCGGTTGGAAGTTCGGCGCGGGCTTTGGCAAGATGCACCCCCGCAGCTTCCCGGAGTGGATCATTCCGCCCCAAAGCAGGCGGTTGACCTGCTGGTATGGGCCAATTCGCGCACCCGGCGGGAGGCACGGGGGACTCGGGCAGACTGGCCGCCATGCGCATCGAACTCGCCACGGCCCCCGGCGACCCCGAACGCCCCAACGAGGACTGGGCGTCCGTCGCCGTTCCCGCCGGGGGGTCCGCAGGACAGAGCGGCACCGTCGTCGTACTGGACGGAGTGACTCCGCCACCGAGCGGAACGGGGTGTGCGCACTCGGTGCCCTGGTTCACGGCCCGGCTCGGCGGCGCACTGATCGAATTGTCCGGATCGCGGCAGGATTCGCCGCTCACCGAGCTACTGGCCACGGCGATCGAACGGACCGCGGAAGCCCACCGCGACAGCTGTGATCTTTCTCACGTACGGACGCCTCAGGCGACGGTGGTCGTGGTGCGTTGGGGGGCGGCATGGGTCGAACACCTCGTGCTGTCGGACTCGGCGCTGCTGCTGGAGGGGGCGGACGGAACGGTGCGCGCGGTACTGGACGACCGGCTGGACCGTATTCCGCGCGAGGCGCTGCGTACGCACGCGACGGCGGACGTGTACCGCAACGCGCCGGACGGATTCTTCACCGCGGCGGCGGATCCGGCGGTGGCCGGACGGGCCGTCGTGGGAGCCACCCCGCGGGCGGAGGTCAGGGCGGTGGCGGCCATGACCGACGGGGTCACCCGATGGGTGGACATGTTCGGGCAGGGGGACTGGGGGGACTGCGTGGGGGTGCTGCGCAAGGAGGGGGCGCAGGGGCTGATCTCCCGGGTGCGGGAGTTGGAGTGCGGTGGGGGCGGGGCTGGGCGGGGGAAGCGGCATGACGATGCGGCGGTGGTTTATGTGGAGCTTTGAGGGGGTGGGGGGGGCGCGCGGTGCGGGGGGCGTGTGCGGTGCGGGGGCGCGTGCGCTGCGGATGTACGCGTGCGGCGCGGGGTGCGCATGCGAGTGGGTGGGGCGTTGAGCAGGACGGTGCGCGGGCGCGGGCGGTGGGGGGTGCGGGGGCGCGTGCGGTGCGGGGGCGTCGGGTGGGAGACGTGCACCTCCGGTGAGGGGCCGCCCCCTTGCCCGCCCGTTCCGCCCCCGGGGGCGGCCCCGCCGCCCAAGGGGACTGCGGGGGAGGTGGGGCGGTCCCGCCGTCCAAGGGGGCTGCGGGGGAGGTGGGGCGGTCCCGCCGCCCAAGGGGACTGCGGGGGAGGTGGGGCGGCCTCGCCGCCCAAGCGGACTGCGGCGGGCGGGGTCGTGGCCCAGGGAAGGGCACGGGGGTGGGGTCAGGAGTCGGGTTGGGTGTTGAGCTGGTGCAGGAGGCGGGCCAGTTCCGCCACCTCGGCCCGGTCCCAGTTCGAGAGCTTGCGCACGTAGCGGGCCCGGCGGGCGTCCCGTACCCGGCGGAAGCGCGCCCGGCCCTCCTCGGTGAGCAGGATCAGCGAGGCGCGCCCGTCCGCGGGGTCCGGCTCCCGGGCGACCAGTCCGAGCTCCTCCAGGGCGCGCAGCTGGCGGCTCATCGTCGCCTTGCCGACGCCGAACCAGGCCGCCAGTTCCGTCGCCCGCTGCCGGTCCACCTCGTCGAGCCGGACCAGCAGGCCGTACGCCGCGGGCTCCAGGTCGGGGTGCACCTCGCGGGCCATGTCGCCCGACGAGGCCCGCGCCCTGCGCAGGAAGAGCGCCAGTTCCCGCTCCAGCGCCAGGAATTCCTGATCCACCCGTACGTCCCCCCCGTCGGCCGTCCTTGTCGCGGCGCAGCCAGTATTCCGCAGCGGACGGTCTTCCGGCGCGAAGGACCCCCGGCGCACGGGCGCCGGGGGTCCGGATCGGTGGGATCGCGCGGGAGGGGTCAGCAGCGGCCCGCCGGCCGGTCGCGGACCACCAGGTCGGTGTTGCTGGTCGTGCCGTCGATCCACACGACGCGCCTGCCGGTGTCGGCGGACGCGTACGACTGGTCGCCGCGGTTGCAGGAGACCCGCTCGCCCTCCCGGGTGCCCGCCGCCTCGAACTGCCACAGCTTCGGCAGCGACTCGTTGCGGTACTGGGTGTCCGGGAGCTGGGAGTTGACCGTCACGGCCTCCTCCGACGCGGTGAGGTCGAAGGCGTAGAGCGCCTTGTCGCCGGTCTCGGGGCTGAGGTCGAGCAGCTTGCTGCCGTCGTGGTTGGCACGCCGTACGGCCATCTGGCCGGCGTCCTCGACCTCGTCGACCAGCCAGGAGACGTGCGTCGTGGACAGGCCGGTCTGGCCGAGGCCGTTCACCTCCGCCTTCTGGGGCAGGATGCTGGTCTTCCCGGTCCTCGTGTCGAGGAGTTCCACGTCGAGCTTGTACTGGCCCTGGACCGGCCACAGCTTGGCGTAGGCCATCTTGCCGTCCTTCACGGAGGGCAGGGCGGTCAGGAGGTGGTAGCGACCGCCGTCGACGTACGCCTGCGCGCCGGTCTTCAGGTTCTTGTACGCGGCGTGGCGCCCGCCGAAGGGGTCGTTCTCCTCCCAGACCACCAGGTCACCGTCGATGCGCAGGCCCTGGAGGTCGGTGGAGGAGGACCACACCTTCTTCGCCGGGCCGCCCGCGAGCGGCCGGACCATGACGTCGACGGTGGTGGTGCCGTACGCGGCCCAGACGACGTTCTTGCCGTCGGTCGCCGGGTAGACGTGGAACCGCCCGTCGTTGGGGCTGATCAGCTTGGGCGCGCCCTTGCCGTCGGTGCGGCCCGCGTAGACGGAGTACGGCTCGGAGCCGTCGTCGTTGGACTTCGAGGTGGTCCACCAGCCGCCGCCGGCGCCCGTACCCGTGCCCGCGGTGTTGAGCTTGCCGAAGAGGGTGTCGGAGTCCATGCCGAGCGCGTTCTCCCAGCCCCGCACGATGCCGTGGGCGTTGAAGGAGCGCTGGATGACGTTGAGCTGCTTCGCGTTGGCCTTGAGGTCCTTGGCGGCGGCGACGATCGCGTTGCGGCCCTCGGTGAAGCCGTCCAGCGGGGTCAGGTACTCGGTGAGCGCCTTGTAGACAATGGCGTCGGCGAGGTTCTTGTCGAGGTCCTGGCGCATGTCCCACAGGGCGCCGGAGAAGATCGTCGAGTTGAGGTGGACGCCGCCGTTGTCGACGTTGTAGGAGACGCCGAGGAAGTCCTTGGAGGTGGTGCGGCCGTCGTTGAGGTCACGCAGGGCGCAGTCCCGCGCGGCGAGCGTGCGGCACAGGTCCTCGCCGAGGAGGCCCGAGTCCGGCGCGTCCATGGAGGTGCCGGAGGAGTCGGTGTCGATGGCGTTGCCGAAGTAGTCGGCGACGGCTTCGTTGAGGGCGCCGGACTGGCCGACGTACACCAGGTTCGCGGTGTTCTCGATGACGCCGTGCGTCATCTCGTGACCGACGACGTCGATGTCGGAGGCGAGCGGCTTGTACTCCTCGTCGCCGACGCCGTACACCATCTTCTGGCCGTCCCAGAAGGCGTTGACCCACGGCTGTCCGCCGTTGGTGACGCCGACGAGGGAGTTGATGGTCATGCCGCGGCCGTCCAGGCTGTCGCGCCCGTGCTTGGCCTTGTAGTAGTCGTAGACCTGGGTGGCGGCCCACTGGGCGTCGATGGCGCCCGCTTCGGTGGCGTCCTTGCCGAACTCCTGGACGGGCGATCCGAAGACCTTGATGCCGGAGGGCCACTTGCCCGCCGCGTCGTTCGCCTCGACGCCGCGTGCGTCCCAGGTGCTGATGGGGTTCTTGCTGGTGTCCTGCATGCGGACGTGGTCGCTGAGGGTGAACTGCTTGCGCGACGTGTCGTAGTACAGGTTCAGGTCGACCTTGGTCCCGTCGGTCCGCACGCCGGTGCCGGTGGTGTCGCCGACGCCCTGCGCGCCTGCCGCCGCCCTCGAAGCGCCGGGCGCCGCCGCGGGCTTGGCGCCGGCGGCCTGCTGGGTGCCGAAGGTCTTGATGCCGCTGTACTGGAGGACCGGGAACCCGGCGCGCGCGTCGATGTAGACCTCGCGGAGCACGGCCTCGCCGGTCACCGGGTGGGTGCCGCGCACGGTGACCTGGCGGGTCAGTACGCCCTTGCCCTGCGGGAGGACGACGAGTTTGCCGACGGTGCCGGTGAGGGCGGCGGCGGCCCGGGACTTCTTCCCCTCGGCCCTGCGCACGTCCTTCGCGCTGAGGTTCTTGCCGTTCAGCTCGCGGTTCACGGCCGCGACGGCGCGCTCCACGGCGGTCTTCTCGGAGACCGTGACGGTGGTGGAGGTGGAGAGCTCGGTGAAGTACTTGCCGGAGGTGCCGACGACGTTGCGCTTGCCGCCCTTGTTCTCCATCCGCACGACGTACTGGCCGCCGAGGACGTCCAGGCCCTTGTACTTCTGCTGGAGGCGCACGGTCTCGGAGCCCGACTTCGAGCTCTGCGCGGCGACGGCCTTGAGGTTGGCGCCCGGGTTCCCGATGCGGTAGCGGCTCTGTTTGTCGGCGAGGTGTCCGACGGCGGCGGCGGCGGGGCTGCCGGTGGCCCTGGCGGGCTCGTTGATGCCGTCGACCAGTGCCGGGGTCGCGGTGTCGGTGCCGGGAATCACCTCCGCGGCGGGTGCCGCGGGGGCGGCCTGCGCGGCGGGAACGACGCCGACGAGGAGGGCGGCCGCTGCGAATGCCGCGGCGACCCCCTTGGATATGCCGGCACTTGTGATGCCAGATCTTGCTGCACGCACTTGGGTGTTGTGCACGCTTCCCCTCCCACGGAACGGACGATCTCTGGGCCCCCTCATGCAAGTCGCTGAATGTTCAAGTCGGCAATGTGTCCTCTGTGTTCAGAAGTGGACACGCACACTTGTGTGCATGGTGTGTCCACGAAAGAATCCGGCCCATGATCGAGGGGGAAGAACTGCACAGCCTCGGCCTGGGGGAGGTCGAGGGACGCGTCTACGAAGCCCTGCTGAAAGAACGGGCCTCCTGCGAAAGCGAATTGGCGGCTCTGCTGGAACTCCCCACTTCACGGATCAATGAGGCACTGACCAGCCTCGAAGCATCCGGATTCACCGAGCCGACAGCGGACGGCGCTCCCCGCCCCGCCGCTCCGGCCGCCGCCATCCGCACACTGATCCACCGCCGTCAAGCAGAACTCCACATTCGGTCAGCCGAGTTGGAGCGGCTGATGATGTCCGCCGACCGCATTGCGCACCGCCTCACGGCCGGATCGCAGTCGGCGTCCGAGGGCGGCATCGAAATCGTCACCGGCCCTCGGCAGATCGACGCGCGCGCCGAGTCGTTGCTCGCGTCCGCCGAACACGAGGTGGTCATCCTGGACCGGCCGCCGTACGCGGGAAGCGACGCCGCCCACCCCGGCCGGCCGGCCGCATCGGGCATCGCGGCTCTGCTCGACCGGGGCGTCACGGTCCGCGCGGTGATCGACCGCGAGGGCCTGTCCCACCCGGGCCGAATGCGTTCCCTGACCGCGCTGACCGGCCGCGGCCTGCGGGCCAGGGTGACCACGGGCGTCCCGACCAGACTGATCGGCATCGACCGCCGGATCACGCTGCTCCCACCGTCCGAGGCCGCGGACCCGGGCGCCACCGCCCTGGTGGTGGACGACGCGCTCCTGCGCGACGCACTGCTGCCGCTCTTCGAGACGGTGTGGGACCGCTCCGTCCCCCTGGGCAGCGACAGCGCCGACGCGCGGGAGAACCCCGTCCCCGGCCAACAACGGGAACTGCTCGGCCTGTTGGCGGCCGGACTCAAGGACGAGGCGATAGCGCGCCGCCTCGGCGTGCACGTCCACACGGCCCGCCGCCGGATCTCCCGACTGCTGGACTCGCTGGACGCGGAAACCCGCTTCCAGGCGGGGGCACAGGCGGCGGTACGGGGGTGGCTGGGCTGAGGGGGACTTGCGGGACCGCGGAAGGGGCGGGGGCGGCGGGTCGCGGATCACGGGCTCCTGGCCGAAAACGATCTGGCCGCGCCCGGCCCCGTCCCCTACTCTCACCGGACGGCATCGCGCGTCGGCCACCGACCGGGTGGGGCGTGGAGGTAGCCCGTGAGTGTGCCCTCGGAGGCATTCCACAGTGTCGGTACAGCTGAATCACACGATCGTCCTCTCCCGCGACAACCGGGAATCCGCAGAGTTCTTCGCCCACGTGATGGGGCTCGAAGTGGGCGCCGAATGGGGCCCGTTCATTGCGGTCGCCCTCGCGAACGGCGTCGAACTGGACTTCGCGTCGCTCCCGCCCTCGCAGGACGTCTTCCCACAGCATTACGCCTTCCTCGTGACGGAGCGGGAATTCGACGAAGTCCTCGCCCGTATCAAGGCCGGGGGCGTGGACCACTGGGCGGACCCGCACGGCAAGCAGCCCGGCGAGATCAACCACCACGACGGGGGCCGGGGCGTCTACTTCCCGGACCCGTCCGGCCACGGCCTGGAGGTCATCACGGTGCCGTACGGAGGCTTCCAGCCGTAACGTCACCGGCACGGTGCGTACCTCCCTCCCGTCGACGGACAGGGGGTACGCACACGGGGAAGGCCCCGCGCGATCCACCGCGCGGGGCCCTGCCCGTACCGCTCCGTCAGCTGCGGCGTCCCGCACCGCTGCCGGGGACGACGTGCTGCGCACCGCTGCCGCGGCGGCGCGATCCATACCCCCGCCCAAGGGCGCGCCCGCGTCGGCTACGCGGCCACCGCCTCCGCCGCGACCCGGGCCGGAGCCAGGGCGATCTCCAGGACCTGGCGGACGTCCGTCACCGGGTGGACCTCCAGCTTCTCCAGGATCTCGGCGGGTACGTCGTCGAGGTCGGGCTCGTTCCGCTTGGGGATGACCACGGTGGTGGTGCCCGCCCGGTGGGCGGCGAGGAGCTTCTGCTTCAGGCCGCCGATGGGCAGGACGCGCCCGGTCAGCGACACCTCGCCGGTCATGGCCACGTCGGTGCGGACCAGCCGGCCGGACAGCAGGGAGGCGAGGGCGGTCGTCATGGTGATGCCCGCGCTCGGCCCGTCCTTGGGCACGGCGCCCGCCGGGAAGTGGATGTGCACGCCCCGGTCCTTCAGGTCGGCCACCGGCAGCTCCAGTTCCGCCCCGTGCGAGCGGAGGAAGGACAGCGCGATCTGCGCGGACTCCTTCATCACGTCGCCGAGCTGACCGGTCAGGGTCAGCCCCGCGCCACCGGTCTCCGCGTCGGCGAGGGACGCCTCGACGAAGAGGACGTCACCGCCCGCCCCGGTCACGGCGAGGCCGGTCGCCACGCCGGGCACCGCGGTGCGCCGCTCCGCCGGGTCCTGTGCGGACTCCGGCACGTGGTGCGGACGCCCGATGAGCTCGCGGAGTTCGGCGTCGGTGACGGTGAACGGGAGTTCCCGGTCGCCGAGTTCGTGCTGGGCGGCGACCTTGCGGAGCAGCCTGGCGACGGCGCGCTCCAGGTTGCGTACGCCTGCTTCCCGGGTGTACTCCCCCGCCAGCTTGCGCAGGGCGGACTCGTCGAGGATGACCTCGCCGGGCTCCAGGCCGGCCCGGTCGAGCTGGCGCGGAAGGAGGTGGTCGCGGGCGATGACGACCTTCTCGTCCTCGGTGTAGCCGTCGAGCCGGACCAGTTCCATACGGTCGAGCAGCGCCTCGGGAATCGCTTCGAGGACGTTGGCGGTGGCCAGGAACACCACGTCCGACAGGTCCAGTTCGACCTCCAGGTAGTGGTCCCGGAAGGTGTGGTTCTGGGCCGGGTCCAGCACCTCCAGCAGGGCCGCCGCCGGGTCGCCGCGGAAGTCGGAGCCGACCTTGTCGATCTCGTCGAGGAGAACGACCGGGTTCATGGACCCGGCCTCCTTGATGGCGCGCACGATACGGCCGGGCAGCGCGCCGACGTACGTGCGCCGGTGCCCCCGGATCTCTGCCTCGTCCCGTACGCCGCCGAGGGCGACCCGCACGAACTTGCGGCCCATGGCGTGCGCGACGGACTCGCCGAGCGAGGTCTTGCCCACGCCGGGCGGGCCGACCAGCGCCAGCACCGCGCCGCCGCGCCGCCCGCCGACGACGCCCAGCCCGCGGTCCGCGCGGCGCTTGCGCACCGCGAGGTACTCGGTGATGCGCTCCTTGACGTCGTCGAGGCCCGCGTGCTCGGCGTCCAGGATCTCCTTGGCGCCCTTGATGTCGTACTGGTCCTCGGTGTGCTCGTTCCACGGCAGTTCCAGCACGGTGTCGAGCCAGGTGCGGATCCAGGAGCCCTCGGGGGACTGGTCGCTGGACCGTTCCAGCTTCTCGACCTCCTTGAGGGCGGCCTCGCGCACCTTCTCGGGCAGGTCGGCGGCCTCCACGCGGGCGCGGTAGTCGTCGGACTCCTCGCCCTCGCTCTCACCGTTCAGGTCGCGCAGTTCCTTGCGCACGGCGTCGAGCTGCTTGCGCAGCAGGAACTCGCGCTGCTGCTTGTCCACGCCCTCCTGGACGTCCTTGGCGATGGTCTCGGCGACGTCCTGCTCGGCCAGGTGCTCGCTGAGGGCGGCCAGCGCCAGGCGCAGCCGGGCCACCGGGTCGGCGGTCTCCAGGAGTTCCACCTTCTGGGCGGTGGTGAGGAAGGGCGAGTACCCGGAGTTGTCGGCCAGCGCGGAGACCCCTTCGATCTGCTGCACCCGGTCCACGACCTGCCAGGCCCCGCGCTTCTTCAGCCAGGTGGTGGCGAGGGCCTTGTACTCCTTGACCAGTTCGGCGACCGCGCCGGGGACCGGGTCGGGGTCGGCCTCGTCGATCCGGGTCCCCTCCACCCACAGGGCGGCGCCGGGGCCGGTCGTGCCCGCCCCGATCCGCACCCGGCCGCGGGCCCGGATGAGGGCGCCGGGGTCGCCGTCGGACAGCCGTCCGACCTGCTCGACGGTGCCGAGGACGCCGGTGCTGGCGTAGACGCCGTCGACGCGCGGAACAAGGAGCACCTGTGGCTTGCTGGTACTGGCGTGCGCGGCGGCCTGCGCGGCCTCCACCGCGGCACGTACGTCGGTGTCGGACAGGTCCAGCGGCACCACCATCCCGGGCAGCACGACCTCGTCGTCGAGCGGCAGCACGGGCAGGGTGAGCGGTGTGGACGTCGATGCCATGATCTCCCCTTGGGCAGTGAAGTTGAGCTGTATGGACTCAATGCATATGAGCTCCCCAGTGTTCCCCGATCCGTGTTCGCTCTGAGCGATCAGCGCTCGACGGCGGGACAACCTCGCGGATGTAATGATCCATAGCGACGATCATCTATTACACATGGAGGACCGCGATGGCTTTCGCCACCGTCAACGACGCCGCCCGCGCCTGGACCGAGGGCTGGGCTCTCTCCCGCGGGGCCGCGGCCCCCGTTCCGCAGCCCTGGGGCGTGACGATCGACATCGGGCTGCCGAACGCGGTCACCCGGCACGTCCTCCTCGACGGTTCCGCGCAGGACGGGGCCGCCGTCCGCAAGCTCCTGAACGCGGAAGCCGCCCCCGGCACCTGGATCAAGTTCCTGGAGCCGCCCGAGGTGGTGGCCCCGTGGATGGTCGACGGCTGGGAGTACGACACCCCCGGCCACCTCATGACCCTGCCGCTGACCGGGCACGCCGCCGCCCCCGACGTCCCCACCGGCTACCTCCGCCGCAGCTGGACCCGGGCCGGGCTGACCCGCGTCCTGATCCTGGCCGCCGACGGCAGCCTGGGCGCCCGGGGCCAGGTCGCGGTCACCGGAGGAACGGCGGTCGTCGACCAGGTCGAGACCGGCCGGGCCCACCGCCGCCGGGGTCTCGGCACCCTGCTGATGCGCACCCTCCAGGCGTACGCCGCCGAACAGGGCGCCCGGGGCGGCGTGCTGGGCGCCACGGACGACGGCCACGCCCTGTACACCACCCTGGGCTGGGAAAAGGTCTCGCCGCTGACCGGCGTGTTCCGTAGGGTCGCGGAAACCGACGGACACTGAACGGGCGCGCCGGTATCGGCCGCCCCCCCGGGGGAAGCAACGCCTTGGCCACCACCGCGCACACGAGCGACGCCACCGGCAGCCCCGCACCCGCCCGGCTCACGGACGCCCAGCGGGCCGCCCTCCGGCACGTCCGGGGCGTGGCACGGGCCGACGCCCCACCGCCCGGGGCCCTTCCGCCGGACGCCGCCGAGCTCCTCGTCACGGTCCGCGACCACGCCCGCATCACCCTCAACTTCCACCCCGACCGGCTCCTCGCCGACGGCCGCACCCTCGCCGCCTCGCTCGCCGACGACGGCGTCTACCGCAGCCAGTACGAGACGGGCCTGTCCAACGGCAGCCGCACCGCCTTCCCCGGCGGGCTGCGCGACGGCTGGGAGGAGGCCCTGTTCGGCGGGGCGTACCACGCGGCCGGGGTGCGCCCCGCGGAGCGCCCCAAGTACGGCGCGCTCAACCTGCGTCAGCACCCGGACGGCGCCGCCCCCCGCTTCGGCTCCTGCCACGTGCGGCTGCGCTCGGCGGTGAACGCGCGCGCCACGTTCTGCCACCACGACAGCCACCTGGGCCCCGCGCACGTCGGCACCGCCGACTCCTTCGCGCCGGTCCTGGCCGCCCTGCTCGCGGAACAGCCCGACGCCGCCGACCTCGTCCGCGCGCTGCCGCACGCCGCCGCGCCCGTCTCCCCCGGCCGCTCCCTCGACGCGTACGTCGAGGCCCAGGTGCACGGACCGCTCTCCCTCGCGGAGGACGCCGAAGCCCTCGTACTGGACCCGTCCTTCGACGGTACGGAGACCGGCCGGCTGCTCGCGGAACTCGCCGCACGGTCGGGGACCGGGGTGGAGTGGCACGCCGGTTTCGCCCTGCGTCCGCAGGAGGTGGACGCGGAGTTCCGCGGCCCGGTGATGGTCCCGCTGGCCGCCCGGATCTGCTCCTCCTACGCACGCCGCGGCGTCCTCGACGCCGAGGTGCTGGGGCGGGCCGCGGCCTCGGTCGTACGGGAGCCGGCCGCGTGGGCGGAGTGGGGCGCCCAGGACGAAGTGCTCCAGTACGTCAAGCAGTTGTGGCACGTGTTGGTGCGGTTCGGGCATCCGGCGCACGGGGGCCGGGGGAACGCGTAGGGGTGGTCCGTACGTCGAAGCGAGGAGCGGACGACACGGCGGACGACGGGAGCATCATGCGACGCGTGGGCACAACGGCGACGGCAGTGGTGGCGGCGGTCCTGAGCGGGGTGCTGCTGGCGGGGTGCGGGACCGGGAACGGCGGGCCGACGGAGACGGGCACGACGACGGAAGCCGCCAGTCCGACGCAGCCCACCGGATCGACGCCCCCCACCGGAAACGGAGCACCGCCGTCCCCTACCGCTTCCCCCTCCGCCCCTCCGTCGCAGCCCGGCTCACCCCCGCCGTCGGGCACACCTCCACCGTCGGGCTCACCTCCGCCGTCCGGCACGCCGTCGCCGCCCCCCTCCGTCCCCGGCAAGGGGAGGCTCCTGGTCACCGCCACCGTGAGCGGCGGCATCGACGGGCGGCACCGCAGCGTCCTGGTGCACGCCGACGGGTCGTACACGACCCTCGACCGGAGCAAGGGCGCCGACAAGGGCCGGATGAGACCCGCCGCCCTGACCGAACTCCGTGACGCCCTCGCCGCCTCCGACTTCGCCTCGCTCCCCCGGATGTCCGTCGCCGACCCACCGGTCGCGGACGGGATCATGACGGCGGTGGCGTACCGGGGACGCGAGGTCGTCACGGACGGAACGAGGAAGGTCCCCGGACTGGACCGGGTGATCGCGGCGCTGCCCGCACTCGATCCGTAGTGGTCGCGGGATGGTTGCGGACGATGTCGCAGACGCGAGCGCACGCGCGGGAGCGGAGCTGCACGCACGCCGAACCGTCCGACTCGGCCGCCATGTGCGCGACCCCACCGGCGCGGAGCCGTACAGCTCAGGGCGCGGCGCGTTCAGAGGTACGACGGCGCGTCGCGCTCCGCCTTCCACCGGCGTACGAGCGGCCAGGTCGCCAGCCCCAGGCACAGGGCCAGCGGGTGACCGAGCGCGGTCAGCGGGTCGACGTACGCGATGAGGTCCTGCGCCAGTACGAGGCCGACGGCGCCCAGCAGCCCCCAGCGCAGCCACCGCAGCCGCAGCACCCCGGCCAGTGCTCCCACGCACGCCATCAGCCCGAAACTGATCCCGAAGTCGAGGCGGTACAGCGAGGTCTCGGGCAGGTGCCCGAGCGCGACCGCGAAGCCCACCGGAAGCTCGGTGGCGAGGGACGCCACCACGTGCCCGAAGGCGAACACCCCGGCGCTGCGGAGGCCACCGATGCGGCGCTCCAGCGCGGTGAGCACCACGAGGAACCCGAGGGCGTACGGAGAGGCCGGCCCTCCGGCCACCCACAGCGCGCTGCCGACGAGCGCGACGAGCGGGGCCCGGGTCAGGTGGTCCACATCCGTACTGGAGGCCCGGAGCATCGCGGAGACGGTGTCGGGGTCGCCGAACTGGGCGTAGAGGGAGGTGGCGAGGAGGAGAAGGGCGTAGCCGAAGGTGAAGGGGGTGCCCGTGGGGGTCGGGAGGAGATGCCAGAGGTGCCAGCGACGGGCCGGGCCGGGACTGCCGGGAGCGGGCGCCCGGGAGGCGCCGGGTGAGCCGGGCGCCTCCGGTGCGGGGTCCGTACGAGCCGTTCCGCCCGTTCCGGCCGCGCGGACCGGCCCGGGGGCACGGGAGACACCGGCCGCCCGGTCCTCCGAGCAGGACACACCGACCGGTCCAGGGGTCCGGACGACATCAGCCGCCCGGTCCTCCGAGCAGGACACGCCGACCGGTCCAGGGGTACGGGAGACACTGGCCGCCCGGTCCTCCGGGCGGGGCGCGGCGACGGCCGACCCCTGCTCCGGGACGGCCGACCGCTGCGGCTTCGCCTTCGTCGCTGCTCGGTGCACTGCGTGAGGCCCCATTCCCCCGGGCACCGCGCTCGGGGCGGGCGGCCGGAATCGTCAAGCCACGCCCGTGTCCCTCGGCCGCGTCTCTCGCGTTCACTTGCTTCGTCTGCTGGTGCTTGCACAGCACCGGATCAACTGCTTCCGATACGGACAACGCCCACCTTCCCTCCGGATATCCCCGCACACCTATGACTCACCTCACATCACACCCCTTCGAAGCAACCTTCCTCGCACCTCCCGCGTCCCACGGCCTCCCACCGAACCGTGCGCTCCCGCGTCCCACGACCCTCGGGTGAACCGTCCGCCCTCCACCGAGCGATAGAGAAACGTGAGACGGATACGCCCCTCGGGGGCAGAACGGCCCGACGACGACGCCGCACTGCTGCGTGCCGTCGCACAGGGCGACGCGGCAGCGCTCGGCGCGCTCCACGACCGGCACGCCGGTTGGCTGCACGCCCGGCTGACCAGGCGGTGCGCCGATCCCGAGACGGTACGGGACGTGCTCCAGGACACCTTCGTCACGGTGTGGCGGTCCGCCGCCGCGCACCGGGGCGGTGAGGCCGGCGGCTGGCTGTGGGTGATCGCGGCACGGCGGCTGGTGGACGCCCAGCGGGCCCAAAGCCGTGCGGATCGCGTCGAGCACGTCGAGCATCCCGCCGCCGGCGTGGCTCCCTCGGCAGAGGAACACGCCCTGGCCGGACTGGAGTTCGGCGACGTGGGCACCGCCCTGGACCGGATCTCGCCGGAGTTGCGCGACGTACTGCGGGCAACGGTCGTCGACGGCCTGACCACCCGGGAGGCGTCCCGGCTGCTCGGCATACCGGAAGGCACCGTGAAGACCCGCGCACTGCGGGCGCGCCGCGAACTGCGCGCGGCTCTGGCCGACTTGACCGTACGCGGCGAAGTGTGGGGAGTCACGACATGAAGGCTGCGGAACGACGTGCGTGGCACGTGGGCGAGGACCTTGCGGCCCGGTACGCGAACGGGAGCGCCACCGAGCCGGACGCGTGGTCGCTGGAGAAGCACGTGGAGTCGTGCCGGACCTGCGCGGGCCGGGTGTCGGCGGCGGTACGGGCCGGCCCGTCGGGCGGGGACCTCGCGGCCGGCCGGGCGGCGTTGCTGGCGGCGGTGGAGGCGGAGGGGGTCCCCCACACCGCACAGGCCCCGGAAGCCACACGTGTCGCGCCCCCCGTCCAGGCCCAAGTGCACGCGCCCCTTCCCCGGCCCCAAGGGAACGCACCCCACCCCGCAGGCCCCCTTCTCGACGCCCTCCCCCGGCCCCGCCCCCTCTTCCGCCTCTGGGCCTTCGGTCCGGCGCCGCGGCGCAGTTGGCTGGCGTCGGTGGTACTGGTGGCGATCGGGGCCGTGCTGCTGGCGTACGCGGGCGGGATGGCCGTCGGGCCGGCCGCACGCCCGTTGCTGCTCACGCTCGCGCCTCTGGTGCCACTGGCCGGGGTGGCCGCCTCGTACGGCAGGCACGCCGACCCGATGCACGAGATCAACGCCTCCACCCCGGGCGGCGGACTGCGGCTGCTCCTGCTGCGGACGGCCGTCGTGCTCGGGGTGAGCGTGCCGCTGCTGACCGTCGCGGGGGCGGTGCTGCCGGACGCCCCGGGCGTTCCGGGGGCCGCTGCCTGGCTACTGCCGGGGCTGGCGCTGACCCTGACCGCGCTGGTCCTGGGGAGCTGGCTCGGCTGCCGTACGGCAGCCGCAGCCGTGGCGACGGGCTGGGCGCTGGCGGTGACGCTTCCGGCGGTGAGCAGCTGGGGCGCGGACGGCGACGGTCCGGTCGGACAGCTTCCGGTTCACATCGCCCCGTACCTGGACTCCCCCGGCGCGCAGAACGGCTGGGCCGCCGCCGTCGTGGTGTGCGCCGGGCTGCTCGTCGTACGCCGTACCTCTTTCGATCGCCTGGAGAACTCGTGAACAGCAGCAACACACCGGCCACGGGCACGGGGGCCTCGGTCTCCCGGCTGACCGTGCGGCACCGCCGTACCACCGCTCTCGACTCCGTCGACCTGGACTTCGGACCGGGCGTGCACGGGCTGCTCGGTCCCAACGGGGCGGGCAAGACCTCGTTGATCCGGGTGCTGGCCACGGTCGCCGAACCCGCCTCGGGCCGGGTCGACCTCCTCGACAGCGACATCTCGGGGCACCGGGAGCGCGCCGCCGTGCGACGCCGGCTCGGCTATCTGCCGCAGGAGTTCGGCTATTACCCGGGCTTCACGGTGCGGGAGTTCGTCGCCTACGTGGCGTGGCTGAAGGACATGGGCAGGGACGAGTCGGCGGAGGCGGTGGAACGCGCTGTCGAGCGGGTCGGTCTCGCCGACCGCATCGACACCAAGCTCAAGTCGCTGTCGGGCGGGATGGTGCGCCGGGTCGGCATCGCCCAGGCCCTGGTCAACGACCCGGCGCTCCTGCTGCTCGACGAGCCGACCGCGGGCCTCGACCCGGAGCAGCGCGTCGCGTTCCGCGCCCTGCTCCGCGATCTGGGCACCGCTTCCACCGTGATCGTCTCGACCCACCTGGTGGAGGACGTGGCCGCCGCCTGCACGGAGGTGACCCTCCTGGAAGCCGGCCGCGTCGCCTACCGGGGAACCCCGGCGGAACTGAGCGCGCTGGGCAGCGAGGGCGGCGCGGGCCCGGAGCCGGACGCGGTCGGCGACAACCCGATCGAGCGCGGCTACACGACGGTCCTGCGCGCCCACCGTCAGGAGGCACACCGCCCCACCACCGAAGCGCACCGCACGGAGGCCCGCCGATGAGCACGCTCACCCCTGAGCAGGAGTCGACCGGCCTCCCGGCCACGCGGCCCCGCCCACCCCTCCCCCGGGCTTCCTCCGCCCCGTCGGCCTTCCGTACCGAGCTCCGACGCGGCCTCGCCCCCTGGGCGGGCCTCGCCGTCCTGGCCGTCCTCGGGACCGCCATGGGGTCCAACCACCACCGGTGGCTGGGCGGCTGGGACACGCTCCAGGACGAGTTCCACGTCGCGGCGGGCCTGCTCGGCGGTCCGCTCGCCGTCGCCCTCGGGTGCTGGCAGGGCGGCCGGGAACGGCGGCGCGGCACCGTCGAGCTGTTGGCTTCCACGGCGCGCGCCCCGATCGGCCGGGCGGTACCGCCACTGGCGGCGCTCGTGCTGTGGGTGCTGGCCGGTTATGCCGCCACCTTCGCCGGAGCACTGGTCGCCACCTGGTTCGTCGCCACCGCGCCGGGCACCCCGCACGCGGGACTGGCCCTGGCGGAGGCATGTTTCCTCGCGTCGGCGACCACGCTCGGCTTCGTCGCGGGGCGCGTCGCACCGTGGCGGCTCACCGCGCCGGTACTCGCGGCCTGTTCGTACGTCGCCCTGAGTTTTCCCGTGTACCTCGATTCCGAGCTGCGCCATCTGAGCCCGGCGTCCGACGTCGACCTCGGGTACGAGCACCCCGCCTGGTGGTACGGGCCTCTGGTCGCGCTCTGGACGGGCGGCGCGGCCGTCGCCGTACTCCTGTTGCACCTGAGCGCAGAGCTTCCGACGGGGCGCCGGACCGTGGCCGTGCTGCTCCCGACGGCGGTCGCGGTGGCGGCTCTCGCGGTCCTGGTGCAGTCCAGCGGCAGCATCTTCCGGCCCGACCCGGCCGCCGCGCGACGGGTGTGCGACGACTCCCGGCCCCGGGTGTGCATCCCGGCACTGGATTCGCGGCTTCTGCCGGAGGTGACGCGGGCCATGTCGGGCCTCACCGAACGGCTCGCCGGGGTGGAGAATCTTCCCGCCGGGCCGGTGGAGCCCATGCTGCGCCCGTACGGCCATCACGTCGTACGGGGCAGCCTCACCGACCCCCGGGGACTCGCGTGGGAAGCCGCAGCCGGCCTCCTTCGCCGGGAGTGCGCCTGGCGCTACGACGTGGCGGGCAACCCGGAGGCGTCGCGTGCGCACGAGGTCGATGAAGCCGTGCACGCCTGGCTGACCCCGCTCGACTTCCAGCGGGTGGAGGCGCCCCGCAGGCCCGTCCTGGTCTCCCGGATCGAGGCCATGGAACCGGAAAGGCGACGCGCTTGGCTCAGCTCCTACTTCGCCACGCACACGAGCTGCGACCCGAAGGACGTACCGTCGCTATGAAAGCCGCCCCCACCCTCGCCCGCCGCCCCTCCTTGCCCCACCCCCTCGTTCTCTACGCCCGTTCACGCGCTCTCCCGGGTGCTCTGGCTGCTCTCGTCGTCCTCGCGGCATTCTGCGCATGGGCGTCCGACTGGCTCCGGCCGACCGCTCAGGTCGACCCCGGAGCAGGGGTCCCCGTGCTGCTCCTGGGCTCGCTCCTGGCGTCCGGAATCATCGGTACCGGCCTGCACACGCACACCGACGCCCTCGACCGCACGGCCGTCGCCCCCTGGTGGCGGCGGCGCCTCATGCACCTGGCCGGGCTGAGCGCACTCGCGGCGGGCCTGCTGGCCTGCACGGTGCTCGGGCACCCGGACCAGTTCGGCCCCTCGGCCATGATCCGCAACGTCCTCGGCGCCACCGGCCTCGCCGCCGCGGGCGCGACTCTGCTCGGCGCCCGGCTGAGCTGGCTGCCGATGACCGCGTACGCAAGCGCCGTCGGCCTCGCGGCCCCTCGCTGTCCCGGGGGGTGGGCCGCGGTCTGGGCCTGGCCGGTACAGCCGGGCTCGGAGGCCGGGGCGTGGGCGACGGCGCTGGCCGTGTTCGCCGTCGGCGGCGCGCTGTACGTGGGGCGCGGTGCGCGCTCGGACCGGGCTTAGGGCCCGCCGGTTCTCTCCCCGGCGCTGGTCGACGCCTCGCACGCACGCACGCACGCGACCGACCGCTTCCGCGGCCCGCGGCATCGCACGCCCCCACTCCGGTGTCGGTCCACTGTCGGTCGGCTGAAGTATTCTCCCGCCACCGCACGCCGAGTCGAAGGACCGAGAGAATTGTCCGAGCTGTCTGCTTTCCCGCTGCCCTTTCGCACCGCCCGGTCCATATCCCTCGCGACACCACGGACTCTGCGCGAGCTTCAGATGATGCGGTGCAGCGCCCTCATCCGGTCGAAGCCGCGGTGGTTCGAGAAGAGGAACGACGCGGAGATCGTCGGCAGGTGGACGCGGGAGGCGCTGGCTCAGGGGCTCACCGAGGCGCAGGTCCGTTACGTGCTCGACGAGTTGCGGCACTACGCCGCGCTGCGGGACGGGCGGACGGGTGCCGAGGTGTCCGCCGTCGACGGGGTGTGGCAGTCGGACACCCTGGTCGACGAAGGGCTCAGGTCCCGGCTGAGCGCGGCGGTCCGGGTGCTGGAGCAGGTTCCCGAGGAGGACCGGGACTGGCATCCCGGTTCCGGCGGGCAGGTGCTGGACCTGGTGCATCCTTCGCTGTTCTGCCTGGTGAGAGGGGTGAGCGGAGAGCCCGAGCGGGCTTGGCGGAATCCGACGAACCACTATGCGCGGTACGAGTTCTCGGAGAAGTTCCAGTGGCTGCCCACGGACGTCGACGTCAGCGAGGACGGCACCGCCGTCCTCCGCTCGTACGTCAACAACGTGCACCCCGAGACCCATCGCGAACTCGCCGACGTGCTGCCGGAGTTGTTCGCGCGCATGCGCCCGCTGCTGGAGAACGTCCTGACCGATCTGCGCCATCCGCGGCCGTTGCGGATCGAGGCGGATCCCTACGGGTGGTACGACTCGCAGCCCCAGTACCCGGACAGCTCCGCGTACCCCGACAAGGAGGCGTTCACGAGGGCTGTCGACGCGTACCAGATGGCCCAGGACGACTGGTGGGACAACCGGCGCCCCGTGGTCCCGGACGCCCCCGTCTTCAGCCCGCCCGCGCTGCCCGGCGCATCCGACCGCGTCGACCTGCGCGGCCGGAGCCTCCAGGTGATCGTCAAACTCGCGACCATCCACCTCACCCCGGAGCAACCCGAGTACTCCGGCGGTTCCTGGCACGTCGAGGGGATGCTGAACGAGCGGATCGTCTCGACCGGCATCTACTACTGGGACAGCGAGAACATCACCGAGAGCCGACTGGGTTTCCGGGCCGCGCTCGACGACCTCGAGTACGAGCAGAGCGACGACAACGGCGTGCGCGAGGTCTACGGCCTGGAGAACGAGGACGCGCTGAACCAGGTGCTGGGCTCGGTGGCGACCCCGGCGGGCCGCTGCCTGGCGTTCCCGAACGTCCTGCAACACCGCGTCGGCTCGTTCCGGCTCGCCGACCCGACCCGTCCGGGACACCGCAAGATCCTGGCGTTCTTCCTGGTCGACCCCTCGGAGAGGATCGTCTCGACGTCCGACGTGCCGCCGCAGCAACCCTGGTCCGGCACGTCGACCATGACGCTCGCCCAGGCCCGCGACTACCGCGAACAGCTCATGCGGGAACGCAAGTTCTTCGTCGACGAGCACAACGACCAGCTCTACGAACGGGAATTCTCGCTCTGCGAGCACTGATCGCTCCGACTCCGGGCACACGCACCGTCCCGGGCCTGCGCCCCCACCGCCCGCGCGGGTCCGGCGACCGCACGCGAGACAACATTCACAGCTCCCTCACGTTTGCACATACAACCATGACCCGGGTGGACAACGAGTCACCGTGACGACACAGCGCGGCACTTCGCCTACGCAACGTCTACTTCACTGTGCACAGCGCGAGTTGTCCTGCGTCGAGTTTCGAAAAGTCCTTGCTTAATGTCGCTTTCGGCAAGGTTCGACAGGAGAGGTGCGCAATGCCCGATCCCTGCGCTTTGGTCCCGTCCGGCGGTCGTCGCACCGCGTAGCCGTGGGCTGGTCAGTGCCCTTACGCTGCCATCTGACCGCGGGATCAGACGAACGCACTCCAGGGGCGGGGCGATGGAGCAGACACACACCAGCCACAACGGCCTCGCGGCCACTCCCGGTGCACAGCGCCGGGTACTGGTCGTCGAGGACGATGCCACGATCGTGGACAACATCGCGGCCCGCCTGAGGGCCGAGGGCTTCCAGGTGCAGACGGCGGGCGACGGCCCTGCGGCGGTGGACACCGCCGAGGCCTGGCAGCCGGACCTGATGGTCCTCGACATCATGCTCCCCGGCTTCGACGGGCTCGAAGTCTGCCGCCGGGTCCAGGCACAGCGTCCGGTACCGGTACTGATGCTCACCGCGCGCGACGACGAGACCGACATGCTCGTCGGGCTCGGGGTCGGCGCCGACGACTACATGACGAAACCGTTCTCCATGCGGGAGCTGGCCGCCCGGGTGCACGTCCTGCTGCGCCGGGTCGAGCGCGCCACCATCGCCGCGTCCACTCCCCGCAGCGGGATCCTGCGCCTCGGCGAACTGGAGATCGACCACGCCCAGCGCCGGGTGCGGGTGAACGGCGAGGACGTGCACCTCACGCCCACCGAGTTCGACCTGCTGGTCTGCCTGGCGAACACACCGCGCGCCGTCCTCTCCCGGGAGCAGTTGCTCGCCGAGGTGTGGGACTGGGCGGACGCCTCCGGCACCCGGACCGTCGACAGTCACATCAAGGCGCTGCGCCGCAAGATCGGCGCGGAGCGCATCCGTACCGTGCACGGTGTCGGCTACGCGTTGGAGACCCCGGCGCCGTGAGCGGTACGGCCGGGGCGCGGGCACTGGGGGGCGGGAGCCCGGGACGGAACCTGCCGGGCCCGCGGCGGCGGCCGGACGCCGCCGTCCCCGACTGCCCCACCTGCGGGCACCGCCCCCGGCGCTCCGCCGGCGGGCTCCGCCGGATCCTGCGCCCGGCCGGCGGCTCCGCGCGGGACGGATCCTTCACCAGGAGCCTCCTGCGCAGGGTGGCGCGCACGCTGCCCCGCTCCCTGCGCCCCTTCGTGCTGAGGCCCTTCACGATCCGGGCGAAGCTGATCTCGCTGGTCGTCGTCTCGGTGGCGCTCACCACGGGGCTGGTGATGGTGGCACTGGCCACCAAGACCGAACTGCGCTTCATCACCGTCTTCTCGATCATCGCGTCCATGCTGATCACCCAGTTCGTCGCGCACAACCTGACGAAGCCGCTCGACGAGATGCGGCAGGTCGCCGCCGCGATGGCGCACGGCGACTACACCCAGCGGGTCGGCGGCACGGACCGGCGCGACGAGCTGGGCGGCCTGGCGACCACGCTCAACCGCATGGCCGAGGACCTCCAGGCAGTCGACGAGAACCGCAAGGAGCTGGTCGCCAACGTCTCGCACGAACTGCGCACTCCGATCGCCGCGCTGCGCGCCGTACTGGAGAACGTGGTGGACGGCGTCGTCGCCGCCGATCCGGAGACCATGCGGACCGCGCTCAAGCAGACCGAGCGGCTCGGCGGGCTGGTGGAGACGCTGCTGGACCTGGCCAGGCTCGACAACGGTGTCGTACCTCTGAAGGCGCACCGGTTCGAGGTGTGGCCGTATCTGTCGGGCGTGCTGAAGGAGGCCAATCTGGCCGCCGCGCAGCGCGGTCTGGTCTCCGGGTCCGGACGTCATACGCGCAAGGACGTACATCTGCACCTGGACGTCTCCCCGCCCGAGCTGACCGCGCACGCGGACCAGGAGCGGTTGCACCAGGTGGTCGCCAACCTGATCGACAACGCGGTCAAGCACAGCCCTCCGCACGGCCGGGTCACGGTCCGGGCGCGGGCCGGGGAGAGTCCCGGCGGCCTGGAGCTGGAGGTCCTGGACGAGGGTCCGGGGATACCGAAGTCGGAGTGGCACCGCGTGTTCGAACGGTTCAATCAGGGGAAGGCGCCTGCCCAGCACCCCTCGGGCGGCGACGGTGGCACGGGCCTCGGCCTGGCCATCGCGCGGTGGGCGGTGGATCTGCACGGCGGCCGGATCGGCGTGGCCGAATCCGAACGCGGTTGCCGGATCCAGGTCACCCTTCCGGGGACCGCCCGCCCTACGGCTTGACGTAGGGTTCGAACCAGATACGGACGTTCTGCGTCCGTCCTGCCAGGATGCGGAAGCATTGCTCGCATCCTCGGTCGGATGCACCCGGCTCGCACCCGGTTGACGCGCAGTCCACAGCGGAACCACGCTTGTTTCCCGCCAAAACGTGCGGCGAAACCGGCTCTCCGGTGTGACTTACGCGACGGATGCACCGCCCGGTCTGCATCTCCCGGCCGGGGAGGCGTAGCCTTTATTTCCGCTGTCCACCACCTTGCGAAGCGGAAGAGGGCGGTTAACGCCGTGTCGTCTCAGTCCCCCAGTAGCTCAAGTCTCTCGTCGACCGACCAGGACGGGCAGGGGAAGAACCCTGCCGCATCCTTCGGTCCCAATGAGTGGCTCGTCGACGAGATCTACCAGCAGTACCTCCAGGACCCCAGTTCCGTCGACCGCGCCTGGTGGGACTTCTTCGCCGACTACAAGCCGGGCACCTCCGCCGGTACGGCAGAGAAGTTGACCCCCGCCGCGCAGGCGGCACCCGCCGCCGCACCGGCACAGGCAGCACCCGCCGCCCCGGCCCCGGCAGCCAAGGCCCCGGCGCAGCCCGCCGCAGCCCCGAAGGCAGCCGCTCCGGCCGCCGCGAAGGCGCAGCCCGCCGCAGCCCCGGCAGCCAAGCCCGCCGCCAAGGCGTCCGCATCCGCACCCGCACAGAAGGCCGCACCCGTGAAGCCCGTCGCATCCGCCGAGGACTCCGCCCCGGTCGGCCCCGAGTACGTCACCCTGCGCGGCCCCGCCGCCGCCGTCGCGAAGAACATGAACGCCTCCGTGGAGGTGCCCACGGCGACGTCCGTGCGCGCGGTCCCGGTGAAGCTGCTCTTCGACAACCGCATCGTCATCAACAACCACCTGAAGCGGGCCCGGGGCGGGAAGATCTCCTTCACCCACCTCATCGGCTTCGCGATGGTGCAGGCCATCAAGGCCATGCCGTCGATGAACTACTCCTTCACCCAGAAGGACGGCAAGCCGACCCTGGTGAAGCCGGAGCACATCAACTTCGGTCTCGCGATCGACCTGGTGAAGCCGAACGGCGACCGCCAGCTCGTCGTCGCCGGCATCAAGAAGGCCGAGACGCTCGACTTCTTCGAGTTCTGGCAGGCGTACGAGGACATCGTCCGCCGCGCCCGCGACAACAAGCTGACGATGGACGACTTCACGGGCGTGACGGTCTCCCTCACCAACCCGGGCGGCCTCGGCACCGTCCACTCCGTGCCGCGTCTGATGCCCGGTCAGTCGGTCATCATGGGCGTCGGCTCGATGGACTACCCGGCCGAGTTCCAGGGCACCAGCCAGGACACCCTGAACAAGCTGGGCATCTCGAAGGTCATGACGCTGACGTCGACCTACGACCACCGGGTCATCCAGGGCGCGGCCTCCGGCGAGTTCCTGCGCATCGTCGCGAACCTGCTGCTGGGCGAGAACGGCTTCTACGACGACGTCTTCAAGGCGCTGCGCATCCCCTACGAGCCCGTCCGCTGGCTCAAGGACATCGACACCAGCCACGACGACGACGTCACGAAGGCCGCCCGCGTCTTCGAGCTGATCCACTCCTACCGGGTGCGCGGCCACGTCATGGCCGACACCGACCCGCTGGAGTACAAGCAGCGCAAGCACCCCGACCTCGACATCAACGAGCACGGGCTGACGCTGTGGGACCTGGAACGCGAGTTCGCCGTCGGCGGTTTCGCGTCGAAGTCGATGATGAAGCTCCGCGACATCCTCGGCGTGCTCCGCGACTCGTACTGCCGCACCACCGGCATCGAGTTCATGCACATCCAGGACCCGAAGCAGCGCAAGTGGATCCAGGACCGCGTCGAGCGCCCGCACTCCAAGCCGGAGCGCGAGGAGCAGCTGCGCATCCTGCGCCGGCTGAACGCCGCCGAGGCGTTCGAGACCTTCCTCCAGACCAAGTACGTCGGCCAGAAGCGCTTCTCCCTGGAGGGCGGCGAGTCCGTCATCCCGCTGCTCGACGCGGTCCTCGACTCCGCCGCCGAGTCGCGCCTGGACGAGGTCGTGATCGGCATGGCCCACCGCGGCCGGCTGAACGTCCTGGCGAACATCGTGGGCAAGTCGTACGCGCAGATCTTCCGCGAGTTCGAGGGCAACCTCGACCCGAAGTCGATGCACGGCTCGGGCGACGTGAAGTACCACCTGGGCGCCGAGGGCACCTTCACGGGCCTGGACGGCGAGCAGATCAAGGTGTCGCTGGCCGCCAACCCGTCCCACCTGGAGACGGTCGACCCGGTCATCGAGGGCATCGCCCGCGCCAAGCAGGACATCATCAACAAGGGCGGCACGGACTTCACCGTCCTGCCCGTCGCCCTGCACGGCGACGCGGCCTTCGCGGGCCAGGGCGTGGTGGCCGAGACCCTGAACATGTCGCAGCTGCGCGGCTACCGCACCGGCGGCACGGTCCACATCGTCATCAACAACCAGGTCGGCTTCACGGCCTCGCCGGAGTCCGCGCGTTCCTCGATGTACGCCACCGACGTGGCCCGCATGATCGAGGCGCCGATCTTCCACGTGAACGGCGACGACCCGGAGGCCTGCGTCCGCGTGGCGCGTCTGGCGTTCGAGTTCCGTCAGGCGTTCAACAAGGACGTCGTCATCGACCTGATCTGCTACCGCCGTCGCGGGCACAACGAGACGGACAACCCGTCCTTCACCAACCCGCAGATGTACACGCTGATCGACAAGAAGCGCTCGGTGCGCAAGCTGTACACCGAGTCCCTCATCGGCCGCGGCGACATCACCATGGAAGAGGCGGAGCAGGCGCTCCAGGACTTCCAGGGCCAGCTGGAGAAGGTCTTCGTCGAGGTCCGCGAGGCCACCCAGGCCCCCGCCGAGGCGCACGTCCCGCAGCCGCAGCCGGCGTTCCCAGTGGCCGTGGAGACCGCGGTCTCCCAGGAGGTCGTCAAGCGGGTCGCCGAGTCGCAGGTCAACATCCCCGACCACGTCACGGTGCACCCGCGGCTCATGCCGCAGATCCAGCGCCGCGCGGCGATGATCGAGGACGGCACGATCGACTGGGGCATGGGCGAGACCCTCGCCTTCGGTTCGCTCCTGATGGAGGGCACCCCGGTCCGCCTGTCCGGCCAGGACTCGCGCCGCGGCACCTTCGGCCAGCGGCACGCGGTGCTCGTCGACCAGAACACCGGCGAGGACTACACCCCGCTGAACTACCTCTCCGACGAGCAGGCCCGCTACAACGTCTACGACTCGCTGCTCTCCGAGTACGCGGTCATGGGCTTCGAGTACGGCTACTCCCTGGCCCGCCCCGAGGCGCTCGTCCTCTGGGAGGCGCAGTTCGGCGACTTCGTCAACGGCGCGCAGACCGTCGTCGACGAGTACATCTCGGCCGCCGAGCAGAAGTGGGGCCAGCACTCGGGCGTCACGCTGCTGCTGCCGCACGGTTACGAGGGCCAGGGCCCGGACCACTCGTCCGCCCGCATCGAGCGCTTCCTCCAGCTGTGCGCGCAGGAGAACATGACGGTCGCCATGCCGACCCTCCCGTCGAACTACTTCCACCTGCTGCGCTGGCAGGTCCACAACCCGCACCACAAGCCGCTGGTCGTCTTCACCCCGAAGTCGATGCTGCGTCTGAAGGCGGCGGCGTCCAAGGCGGAGGAGTTCACGACGGGCGGCTTCCGCCCGGTCATCGGCGACGAGTCGGTCGACGCCGCGGCGGTCCGCAAGGTCGTCTTCTGCTCCGGCAAGGTCTACTACGACCTGGACGCCGAGCGGAAGAAGCGCGGCACCACGGACACCGCGATCATCCGCCTGGAGCGCCTGTACCCGCTGCCGGGCGCCGAGCTCCAGGCCGAGATCGCCAAGTACCCGAACGCCGAGAAGTACCTGTGGACGCAGGAGGAGCCCGCGAACCAGGGCGCCTGGCCGTTCATCGCGCTCAACCTGATCGACCACCTCGACCTGGCCGTCGGCGCGGACATCCCGCACGGCGAGCGGCTGCGCCGCATCTCCCGCCCGCACGGCTCCTCGCCGGCGGTCGGGTCGGCCAAGCGGCACCAGGCGGAGCAGCAGGCGCTGATGAACGAGGTCTTCGACGCCTGAGTCCCGGTAGCCGTCGTACGTGGCACAAGGGCCCGTTCCCGCGAGTTCGCCTCGCGGGGACGGGCCCTCCCACGTGCGGCTTTATCCTGAGGGCATGTACTTCACCGACCGTGGCATCGAAGAGCTGGAGAAGCGCCGGGGCGAGGAGGAGGTCACCTTCGAGTGGCTCGCCGAGCAGTTCCGTACGTTCGTGGACCTCAACCCGGACTTCGAGGTCCCGGTGGAACGCCTGGCGACGTGGCTGGCGCGCATGGACGACGACGACGAGGAGTGACTCCTCGGGGCGGGGGTGACTGCTGGGGGCGGGAGGGATACGTGACGGCATACCCGCCGGTCGCCTCCCCCGCCCACCCCCGCAGGCCGCGCCCTCAGTCCCTGCGCGCCACGTCGAAGGCCAGTGCCGCCGTTCCCTGGGCCACCAGGAGTCCGCCCGCCACCGCCCACCCGGCGCCGCCCCGCCGCAGGCCCCACAGCAACACCGGTACGCCGACGACCACTTGGGCCGCCCCGGCAATCCGTACCCCGGCCCCCCACGGCCCGTGCGCTCCCAGTTCCGCCCGTACCGCGTCCCGCCAGCCCGCCCACTCCACGGTCTCCGCGCCCGCCCCCACCCGGGCCACCTCCCGCAGCCGGTCGGCGCTCTCCCCCGGGGTCAGCCCCGTCGGCAGCGCCAGCCCGGCCCGGTGCAGCACGGCGACCAGGCCCAGCAGCCTGGCCCGCCCGTCCGCGTCCCCGTCCTGCCTGGCCAGCGCCTCCAGCGCGGCGACGTCGTGCACGGGGTCCAGGGCGAGCCGCAGCGCGAACGTCCGCATGGCCTCGTCCTCGCCGAGCGGAGTGCCGTCGGCCAGCCACTCGTAGCCCACGGTGCGCCGGAACCCGGCGGCCAGGGTGTATCCGTACCGTTCCCCGTCCCACCACAGCGCCAGCACCGGCCAGCTCGTGCCGACGGCCAGGGCGGTCGCCCAGCCGGCGAGGACCCGGTCGACCGGCTCGTGCCCCTCCCCCGGCGCCCGCCAGGGCTTGCCCTCCGGCACCAGCACGCTCCAGCCGTCGCCCGCCGGGGCGAGCAGCATCCGCTCGCGCAACAGGTGGGCCGCCGGGCGCACGTCGTCGGCGGGGGCCCGGCAGAGCAGCAGGGCTCCGACGGGCCGCGAGACGGGCGGCCCGGACGGCACGGGGTACGCGGACGACGGATCCGAAAAGGACATAAGGCTCACGCTAGGCCAATTCACCCCACCCCACCTCCCGCCGGGCACCGATCCTTATCTTGACTTCACCCAACCGCGATATATCGTGTTGAGCAGAAGACGCGATATGTTGCGTTGAACTGGAGTCCTGACCGGGGAGATCGCCATGACCGAGTGGTCCGTCACAGCACCGCAGAAACTCACCTTCGACGAGCCGGTGAACGCACTGAGCGTGCGCATCGTCAACGGCACGGTGAACGTGGTCGGCACCGACGACCCGTCCGTACCCGCCGCCCGCCTCGAAGTGACCGAGCTCGACGGTCCGCCGCTGGTCGTGTCGCACAAGGACGGCACGCTGACCGTCACGTACGAGGACCTGCCCTGGCAGGACTTCCTCAAGATGTTCGACCGGCGCAGCTGGAACCGCTCCGCGGCCGTCACCCTCACCGTCCCGACCGGGGCGAAGGTCGACGTGGGTGTGGTCGGCGCGAACGCGGTCGTCTCGGGCATCAGCGCGCGCACGGAGGTACGCGGGGTCACCGGCGAGACCACCCTGGTCGGCCTGTCCGGGCGGGTGAACGCCGAGACCGTCTCCGGCAACATCGAAGCGCAGTCCCTCACCGGCGACCTCCGCTTCAAGTCGGTGACGGGCGACCTCACCGTCGTCGACGGCGCGGGGTCCTCCGTACGGGCGGAGTCCGTGGGCGGGGCGATGGTCATCGACGTGGACACCGTGCGCAACGGGCCGGCCGACATCGCCCTCACCACGGTCACCGGTGAGATCGCGATCCGTCTCCCGCACCCCGCCGACGCCCAGGTGGAAGCCAACACCACCAGCGGCTCCGTCTCCAACGCCTTCGAGGACCTGCGGGTCGCCGGCCAGTGGGGGCAGAAGAAGATCACCGGCACGCTCGGCACGGGCGCGGGCAAGCTGCGCGCGACGACGGTCTCCGGCGCCATCGCCCTGCTGCGCCGACCGCCGCACGACGAAACGGCCGCCGACGCGCCTGCCGACTCCCCCTCCGACGCCCCCGGCGGCTCCCCCTCCGACGCGCCTGGCGACTCCCCCACCGACGCGCCCTCCGGAAAGGTCCTCTGACATGCCTCCCGTCTTCGCCCACGGTCGACTCCGCCTCTACCTCCTCAAGCTGCTGGACGAGGCCCCGCGCCACGGCTACGAGGTGATCCGCCTCCTGGAGGAACGCTTCCAGGGCCTGTACGCCCCCTCCGCCGGCACCGTCTACCCGCGCCTCGCCAAGCTGGAGGCCGAGGGCCTGGTCACGCACGCCACCGAGGGGGGCCGCAAGGTCTACTCGATCACCGCTGCGGGCCGCGAGGAACTCGCGGGCCGGGGCGGCGAGTTGGCCGACCTGGAACTGGAGATCCGCGAGTCGGTCTCCGAGCTGGCCGCCGAGATCCGCGACGACGTACGGGGAGCGGCCGGCGACCTGCGCCGCGAGATGCGCGCCCAGGCGGCGGGCTCGAAGGAGACTCCTCCCGCCGGTCCGGCCGGCTCCACCGGCGGCGGAGGCGACTGGGGCGGCCCCTGGGGCGACAAGGAGGCCTGGCGGCTGGCCAAGGAGGAGATGCGCAAGGCCCGCCACGAGTGGAAGGAGCAGGCCCGGCGCGCAAAGGACGAGAGCCGCCGCGCCCGCGAGGAGGCCCAGCAGGCCCGTCGCCAGGCCAAGGAGACGACCGACCGCGCACGCGAGCAGATGCAGCAGGCCGCCCGCCGGGTGGAGGAGCAGGTCCGCGAGCACGTGGCACGCGGCGACTGGCCCTCTGCCGTACGGGACGGACTCGCCGAGATCGAGAAGGAGTTCAGCCGCAGCTGGGGCAAGGACTTCGGCCGCTTCGGCCGGGGCCCCGAGGCACCGAAGGAAGCGCCGGACATCACGGTGGAGCGGGCGGACAAGGACACCTCCCGCACATCGGCCCCGGAGGACGCGGTGCCCGCCGAGGGACTGCCCGACTGGGCGTACGAGGACACCAAGCCCGGCGCGGACCCGGCCCGCGAACTCGACCGCCTCCTGGACCGCTTCCGCGACGACATCCGCGACGCGGCGCGCGACCACGGCGTCACCGCCGCACAACTGGCCGACGCACGAGCCAGGTTGGCGGGCGCCGCAGCCCACATCGACCGCCTCTTGCGGGGTACGCAGAAGTAACGACCCGAGGCACGCACCCACCCTGCACCCCCGAGCCACGGAGCCCGGAGCGAATTCGCTCCGGGCTCCGCGCCGTTAAGAAGTAGGACATCCTCCAGCAAGCTGCCCGCTCCTCCTTTGCTTTGCACCCTCACCGCAGAGGTTCTCGACAGCAAATATCTCCCTGGCGTGCAGCGAAAGGTACAAGCCAATCCTCCCCCGGCCTCCGCCTGCACCGCCACCTTGTGCCCTCACGCTTCCGTCCCCCGATGTCCTGACTTTCCCTCCGAAGAGGAGGGGCCGATTCCTGCGTGCATACGTTCGAGACTTTGGGGCACGGCGCTCACAACCGTGAGGAACATGTGTGAGCGTGTGCGCGTCCGGTAGCCGCTGGGGCTACCGGTATCTGACTTTCCGTGGGGGGAAGTTGATGCAGAAGCACACCCATGCCCGCACGCAGATACGGGCCAGACGCACTCTGACGGTGGCTCTCGCCGTTCTGGCTCTGGGCGCCGGCGCGCTGCCGACCGCGATGGCCGACCCGGTGGATCCGCCGCCGATGCCCGCGAACTCCGTATGGGGCAAGGACGCACCCAAGCTCCCGATCCCGCCGGTCAAGGTGGGCACGAACAAGGCGGTCGCCCCGCAGCCGGAGGCGGCCCCGTCGAAGGACCGGGCGGCCTGGCGCGCCGCGCAGAAGGAGCGCGCGCAGTCGTCGCAGAAGGCCCGCCTCGCTGCCCCGGCGGCACCCTTGCTGGCTGAGGTGCCGAAGGGGCAGGGTGCGGTGCCCTGGCACCAGATCTCCGACTTCCGGATCACGGACTCCCTGGTCGCGAGGGTGAATTACTCGACCGGCAACCTGATGCTCGCGGGCACCGACTTCGACGTGCCGGGTGTCGGCCAGAACTTGCAGCTGACGCGGACGTACAACTCGATGGACGCGCCGTGGGGCAAGGTCTCGCAGCGGTGGTGGCAGGGCTGGGAACGGTACGCGCAGATCACCGACACGGAGTTCGTGTGGTTCGACTCCACGGGTGCCTCGGTGCGGTTCGTGAAGAAGGCGGACGGGACGTACACCACCCCCGCCGGGTACTCCAAGGACCTCACGAAGAACGCGGACGGCACGTACACGCTGACCGACCGCAAGTCAGGTTCGAAGGACACGTACAACGCGGGCGGCACCCTCACCAAGGTGACCGACCGCAACAACGGCACGATCACCGTCACCCAGCACGATGCGGGTCCGGAGCACAAAGGGTTCAAGCTGACCGAGACCCGCTCGGGCCGCTTCGTGGACCTGGTGAAGACGGACGCCTCGCAGTGGCAGGCCAAGGACCACACCGGCCGCACCGCCGTCTTCGACCTCAACCCCGCCGGTGACCTCGCCAGGACCACCGACACGGCCGGCAAGTCCACGGTCTTCGGCTACGACTCCTCGCGCCGCCTGACCCGTATCACCACCCCCGACGGCCGGGTCACCAACTTCGGCTACGACGCCGACAACCGCGTCACCTCCATGCAGCGCGCCACCGCCTTCAACGGCAACGCCCACACCGGCCCGACCCACACCTACGCCTACGAGGCCGGCAAGACGAAGGTCACCGACCCCGAACAGCACACCACCACCTACGAACTGAACAAGGACGGCGGCGTCACCAAGACCACCGACGCCCTGGGCCACTCGCGTTCCTCCACGTACGACGCGAACCACAACGTCAAGACCGCCACGGACGCGATGGGCGTGGGCACCACGCCGGGCAACGAGACGGCGTACGGCTGGGACGCCCGCAACAACCCCACCTCCGCCAAACTCCCCACCGGAGCGACCTCGGCGGTCGGCGCCTACGCGACGAGGGCGGGCCGGGACGTCCCCGGCACGATGGAGTCCGCGGACGGCGAGAAGACCTCCTTCACCTACGACGCCGCGGGCAACACCGAGTCCGTGGCCGTCTCGGGCGCGGGCGGTGGCACGGAGAAGTTCACGTACAACAAGGCCACCCCGACCTGCGGCGGGTTCGAGGGCCAGCGGTGCACAGTCACCGACGCCCGCGGCAAGGTCACCAAGTTCCGCTACGACGCCAAGGGCAACCTCATCGAGGTCACCCCGCCCACACCGCTCGGCAAGACCACCTACACCTACGACGCGCTCGGCCGCGTCGAGACCTCGGTGGACGGCCGCGGCGTCAACTCCGTCTTCACCTACGACAACCGCGACCGGATCACGGAGGTCTCCTCCTCCACCACCACGGTCACCTACGTCTACGACGGCGACGGCAACCTCTCCCAGCGCACGGACGACGCCGGTCTCATCAAGTACGCCTTCGACCCGCTGTCCCGCGAGACGGTCCGCACCCTCCAGAACGGCTCCCAGACCGAACTGACCTACACCCCGGCCGGAAACGTCGACACCTACAAGGACCCCTCCGGCCTCACCGACTACACCTACGACGCCGCCAACCGCCTCACCGCTCTCAAGGACCCGTCAGGCAAGACGACGACGTACGCCTACAACGCCAACGACGTCCGTACGAAGACCACTTACCCGGGCGGCACCGTCCAGGAGGTCACCCCGGACAAGTCCGGCAGGCCCACCCTGATCAAGGCAACCTCGCCCAAGGGCACCCTCACGAACACCTCGTACACGTACTCCTACGTCTCCGGCACGGCGACGAAGGACGGCATGAAGATCCGTACCGCCACCGACGGCGTGATGGGCCTGAAGAAGACCTACGAGTACGACAGCGCGGGCCGCTTCTCCTACTCCACGGAGATGAAGGGCACCACCCTCGCCGCGTCCTACCAGTACTGCTACGACGCAGCGGGCAACCTCACCTCCCAGGGCTCGACAAAGGGCTGCCCCTCCGGCATCGCCCTGACGTACAACGACGCCTCGCAGCTCATCTCCCGCGCCGGCTCCACCGCCGGATGGGGTTACGACAAGGCGGGCAACGAAACCGCCGGGGCCAGCGGCGCCGAACGCGCCCGCACCGGCGGCATCTGGTCCGATCACTCCCAGCAGACCTCGGTCACCGTCGCGGGCAAGAAGTACACCGGCCTGTACGGCTCCACCGACCAGTCCGAGCGCCTCTACTACGGCGACACCACCCTGCACAACGGCCCCCTCGGCCTGGCCGGCAAGACCGACCCGACCGGCGACATGCGATTCAACAGGGAAGCTTCGGGCACCCTCAACTCCATGACGACCGGGGGCAAGTCGTACTACTACCTCACCGACGCACTCGGCTCCGTCCTGGCCATGGCCGACGAAACCGGCACCAAGGTGAACGAATACCGCTACAGCCCCCGCGGCGTCGACGGCACCTTCACCGAAAAGATTCCCCAGCCCTACCGCTTCGCCGGCGGCTACCAAGACCCGACGGGCCTGTACCACTTCGCTGCCCGGTACTACGACCCGCGCATCGGCCGCTTCACCAGCCCGGACCCGTCCGGCCAGGAAAAGAACCCGTACCTCTACGCCGAAGGCGACCCCGTCAACCGGATCGACCCGACTGGGTTGAAGAATATCCTTACTGACTTCGTCGATGGGGTAGGAACCGCGAACGACATAGTCGGCATGGGTAAGGATGCGCTGGAAGGAGATTGGAAGGGAGTGGCAGGAACTGCAGCCGGAATGGCGGGCGGTGCACTTGTCGGATCGGTCTGCGGATCTATAGCCGTGGGTTTTGGCGTGGCGACCGGCGGTGCAGGTTTGGCGACCGGAGTCCTTTGCGGTGCGGCTTCAACTTTCGGAAGCTACGCTGCCAAAGACTTCGTTGAGAAACAGTTCTAGGAGGAGAGAGTGACAGGTCCCATTGTTTTCGCAGTGTTAGGTGCCCTCGCCATCATGATAGGGATAGTCGCGGCACGCGGCCAAGAGCGCATGTTGGCTTCAAGGGCCGGTGCAAATAACCCGAAAATAGCAAAGAACACCACGCGGATTCTCTTCGTGGGACTCGGTGTCGTGTTCATAGGCGTGGCCTTGCTGGGCTTGATAGGCGAGTTGATGCGGTAGTGCTCGACTGGGACCTGTAAGAAAAATCGCCGCGAGGCTCCAGGCCGCCGTTCTGGGACCTCGCGGCGATCAACGTCACTGAAAGAATAATGAGGGGAAAACGAATCACATTAGATCATGTAATGCACTTGAGGAGGAACGAGCGTGAGCAATCGGGAGGGGAAGCCGCTCCTCCTCCATTTTGACCTACGGATAAAAAATGAAGTGTGCCGGTGCGGCTCGACTGAACGGGATTTTCACCTCATCCTGCCGCCAAAGAACCGGAGACTATTGTGACCAAGTTTGACGAAACTCCTAAGCGCAACTTTTACGTGGCATGGTGGGTGATTGTTATCGTGCTGGGCATTTTTATAGGGATTAGCGTTTTGGGCTGAGAATGCGACCGATCTCACCTTCAAGGCGTGGGATGGGGCGAGAACGTCTCAACGAAGAAGTCGATGGTGCGGTCGATGCACGTGCTGCTGACGACCTAAAAGGGCTGTCCCGTAAATGATCTCTGAGTGGCCTCGGGCGTGGTTGTTCGCTGTGCGGGCCGATCGTCTATCCGGCAAGGGCGAGGTTGTGCATCCGGGCGATGCCGAGCATGGCGTGATGGACGCCGTCGCCTTTGAGGCGGCAGTCGCGGAGGATCTTCCATGTCTTCATCCGGGCGAAGACGTGCTCGACCCGGGCTCGAACCTGCTTGTGGGACTTGTTGTGTTCCTCTTTCCAGCCCGTGAGTCCGGCTTGGCCGCGCTTTCGGCGGTGCGGGATGACGAGGCCGGTGCCGGGGTAGCCGCCGTCGGCGATCGTCATGGTCGTGCCGACGGCAGCCTTGGCGCCGGACTCCTCCCATGCCTTGCAGTCGTTTCGGTTTCCGGCGAGCGGCCGGCCGACCACGACTACCAGGCGAGTGTCGGCGTCGATGACGACTTGGTGGTTGGTGGAGTACCGGTAGTTCTTCGACCGCTCGGCGACGGCGTGGTCGCGTGTGGGGACCAGGGTGCCGTCCACGATCAGCACGGTGTCCTTCGCGAACCGCTTGCGGGGCTGAAGCGCGAGCATCGGCCCGAGGTGGTCAATGATGCGGTCAGCTGCCGACTTGGACACCCCGAACAGCGGGGCGAGCTGCCGCATGGTCAGATTCGTGTGCCAGTAGGCCGCGACCAGCAGGGCCCGGTCCTCCAGCGGAAGGCTCCACGGCCGGCCCCTGCGGACCGCATCTGCACCCTGACGCCGCAGCACGGTCACCAGTTTCCCGAACTGCCTTGGGCTCAACCCGCTGAACGGCGCTATCCAGGACGGCTCCGACGCCGTGATCACACCAGCCACGGCGAGATCGTCTCATGTTGATCATGCTGCGGGGCCAGCCCCTGGCGGGACGCATCTCGGTCGCCCGGACGGATTCGGCATGAGAGCCTCACGTTCGTGGCTACGGAAACCGAGGTGGGAGAGCTGCTGCACCAGCGCGGCTGGCGGACGACGTTCACAGTCACAGAAAGAGTGAACGCGTGGGGTGCCCTGATAGGCGTCATCGAGCGCGGCTACGGCGATGACATCTGCGAGTACACCAACGACCTCTACTGCCGGAACTGGCTGCACGAGGCGTGGCTCCTGCTGGACGAACATCTCGTCCAACTCTGGACCCCGCGGATCAAAGCTCTGGACGACCAGTACAAGGCCGTGACCGTCGATGATGACGGCCAGGCACTCGATCAGTTCCACCGACTGCCCGGCCCTGACCTGTGGTGGTGGCGGCGCCACCCCCGCATCCTCACCGGAAACCTCGGGCGTTCGCTTCGCTCGGCCGGTGCCATCGGCATCGACCCGGACACGACATAACCCTCAGCCTCATGAGATTACGGGACAGCACTTAGCGCGTCACGCGGTGGCGGAGGTAGACGACTCCCGAGGGGAAGGTGCGCGTCTCGACGAGTTCGAGATCCACGCGGCGCTCGTGCTGGGGGAAGAACGGAATGCCGCCACCGAGCAGCACCGGGTAGACCTTGGCCCGGTACTCGTCGATCAGCCCCAACGAGGCCGCCTCGGAGGCGAGAGCCGCACCGCCGATTGCGATGTTGCCGTCTCCCGGCTCGACCTTCCACCGCTCGATTTCCTCCGCCAGCCCGCCGGAGGCCAGGCGCGCGTTTCCCTGTACCTCCGGAAGCGTGGTGGAGAACACCACCTTGGGCAGCGACCTCCAGATCGCGGCGAACTCGCGCGTGGAGAAGTCGAGCGAGGGGCTCTGATCGACGGTGTCCCAGTACCGCATCGCCTCGTACAGCCGTCGTCCCAGGAAATGCACGCCGACCTCGCGCACCTGGTCGGTGGCGAAGCGGAAGATGTCTTCGCTGGGCGCCGTCCAGTTGAAGCCGCCATCCGGCCCAACGATGTAGCCGTCCAGGGAGATGCCCATCGAGTAGGTCACGTCGCGCATCAGAAGTACTCCTCAGTGACGATTCCGGCAATGGAACCGGCGGACGTGGCGGGATTCGCTGTGGCTCGCGAGGTCCCGTTGGCCGCGTCACCCGACGAGACCAGTGAGTGGGAACGCTCTGCCCCGCATCGGGGCCGTCTCGATGCGGGGCAGGGGTGGGGGTTGGGGTGGGTCTGGATGTTGCAGGGGGCTAGCGGAAGGTGTCCGTCTTCACTGCGGCGAGAAAGTCGCCCCAGGCAGCGGGGTGGTGGAACTGGGCCCCCCGGTCGCGGTCCTTGGTGTCCCGTACGGCGCGGCCGCCGTCGGCCGTGCGCGCGACCTCCACGCATTCCTGGGAGCCCCCCTGTGAGGCGCTGGCCTTCTTGAAGGCCGTCACGATGCGGCGAGCGGTCATTTGACGGTTCCCTTCTTGAGGGCTGCTACGAAGGTCTCCCATCCGACGGGACCGTAGAACTGGGTCGCCCGCTGGCGGTCCTTGGCATCCCGTACGGCGCGACCGCCGTCCGCAGTGTGCGCGACCTCCACGCACTCGTTGGCAGAGCCTCCCCCTGAGTGGGTCGACTTCACGAAGGGGGTGACGATCTGCTGGTTGCTCACGCTTCCTCGTTCTCTGTGGTGATGTCGCTCATCAGCTGCCGGATGAAGGTCAGCGTCCTGTCCGGCGTCAGGGCTGCCGACCGCAGCGCCTCGTAGGCGTGCAGGTACCCCGCCATGTCCTCGTGGTCTTCGAGAATCACACTGTTGGCCATGGTGTCCTGGACGATGACTTCGGGCGATGCCTCATTCCCGTAGGAGAGGGCGACGAAGGCCGGGGCCACGCGTGCCGCTGCCCATTCGCTGTGAGGCAGAACCTGAAGCGTCACGTTGGGCTGCTGAGCCATTTTCAACAAGTGGGCCAGTTGCTCGCGGTGGACTGCGGGCACGGGCATGGGTCCGGTCAAGGCGGGCTCCCAGATCACCGCTGCGAAGCGCGCACCCGATTCCTCGAACGCTTGTCGGCGCCCTTGACGCACCTTGACCAGTTCCACCGCTGCCTCGTCGCTCAGCACCTCGGGATTGGCCTTCGTCAACGCGCGGGTGTACTCAGGGGTCTGCAGAAGCCCGGGGATGAACACTGGCTGCCATGCCCGGATGTAGGTGGCGTCGGTCTCCAGCGAGAGGAAGTCGCCCAAACGATCCAGCGCGGGGTACTGGGCCTGGAAGTTCATCCACCAACCACGCTTGTTGCTGTCCCGCGCCAGTTTCTCCAGCCGACGCCGCTCCTCCGCGTCCTCGACGCCATACAGGTCGAGCAGAATACGCACATCGCCTACGCGGGCACTGACCGATCCCGACTCGATCCGACTGATTTTGGCGGTCGAACAGTCGACCGCTTCAGCGGCATGCTCCTGGTCGAGATGCGCGTTCAGCCGCAGCCTCTTGAGCGACGCGCCCAGTCGCCTACTGCGCACAGTGGGCTTCCCACCTGCGGGCATGCCGTCCCCCTTCTCCTCGGAATCAGTCTGCACGCCAACTGTGCGCACACGCCAGCCACTTCAGGGTGAAGCGTCACTGCAAGTTTGCATTAGGGGGTGACTTGCCGTCCGTCGTCTTGCGGGCCTAACGTGATTACTGTCACGCACGGCGTCCTTTCGCGTGCTGCGCGTGATCAACTCCGGCCTGCCCACCCCCTTGGAGACGCCATGTCCGGACACACCAGCACCGCCACCTTCCGCTCCCACAAACCCTCCATCCCCGCCGCACGAGCGCACGTGAAGGCGGTTCTCGTGGAGTGGAAGCTCGGGCTGCTGATCGACGACGCTCTCCTCGTCACCAGTGAGTTGGCCACCAACGCCCTGGTTCACGCGGCCGGCACCGGTGACCACTTCACTCTCACCCTCCGTCGCCGCCACGGCATGCTCGTCATCGAGGTGGCCGACTCCTACGAATAGGCCATGCCGGAACTCAGCAGGATCGACGACCTGTTGGGGCCCGGCGGGAGGGGCCTCGTCCTCGTTGACGCGCTCAGCGCCAACTGGGGCGTGCGTCCCCGCGACCCCGGCAAGACGGTCTGGGCGCACCTGTCCGCCCCCGGCGCAGCCGCCACCTCATGATCCCGCCGCTCACGGCCCCCGCCTGGTGGTGCGAGTTCACCGCCACCGGTACGAACGGAGTCGGCATTCGGCAGGCCCACAGCGTCAGCGCGCCCACCCATGCTGTGATCTGGATGCGCGACTCCCTGCGCACGCTCGTCTCCGGTCTCGCCCCCGCCGAGCGCGAGACCGCCCACGGCTGGTTGGGCTTCGGCCAGTGGGAGGCCGTCACGCGGCTGCGCGCGGACGAGACGTACACCTTCCGTACGTCCATGAACGGCACGGAGCTGACCTGGACAGCCCGGCGCGTGACCGTACTCCGCACGGTTCCGACGCCCGTGGTTGCTGCCCCTCCGGACGCAAACGCCCCGGCAGGCCGGTCCTGAACGGCCCGAGACGGAACTCATCGAACGACTCGAAGCAAGTGAGTGAACGACGTATGCGCAACCTTGTCGCCCGCGCCTGCCGCCTCGTCCTGCGCATCCTGCTTCCCGCCCAGGGCTGCCACCGCCGTACCGTCCGACCCGCCTGCGTACCGGCTGCCGAGCCCCTTCCCGTACCGGTGCCGGCGCGGCGGCGTCCCTCCCCCGCCCACGAGGAGCTGCACCGCTTCGTCGAGCAGCAGATCCAGCGGGCCATCGAGCAGCGCCGACTCCAGCACGAGCGGCGCTTCGCGCTGAGTGAGGCCGTTGCGGGGCGGGACCACCCCTACAGCTACCCGGACGCTCCGTTTCCGTACGACGCCTTCGTGCCCTGACCGCCCCCCACCAGCAGCAACCGCGCTAGGTGCACTGCCAGAGGAAGCGCCCTTCGTCCCCCTCCGGCGAGAGGAAGGCGTATCCGATCCCCGCGTCCCCGAAGTTCACGGAGAAGGGCATCGCCGTCGAGTCGAGCTGGACCAGCAGTTCCCAGGGTTTGCCCTCCGACTCGCCCGGCGTCTCCTCCCCCTGGAGCCACAGCGGCTCGACCTCGGGGCCGCCGAGGAACTGCCAGACTTCGACGTCCTCGTCCAGCTCGGCGGTCCGGGGCAGATGGTCCTCGCCTGCCGTGGGGCCGTCGGTCAAGTCCCGTACTCCGGCGCAGAATGCGGGCACCCGGCCGTCCGGCTGCACGATCACCGCGTTCTCGCCGCCGTCCGGGGCGAAGGTTCCCGGGTCCTTGGACATGAAGAGGTACGCCAGCTTCCCGCCCCGTACCTCGAACTGGCCGATGAACTGCATCGGTTCGCCGGACTGCTGGGACAGCGGCCATTGCGCGTCCTCCCGCCACACCGGCCGGCCACCCACTTTGGTGACCGGCTCCGTCACCACCCGCCCGGCGGGCACGAACTCCACAGGAACCGGACCAGTCACCACTGACCTCCCGCGCACAGACGAAACGAGCGTTGTCGAACGACCCTAGCGGCAGGGTCCGACAACGCCCGTCCAGCGACTGCGCGCGCCCTACCGCGGTTCCCCGAACATCGCCCTCTCCGCGTCCCCGTAACCCGCTCCGAAGTCCTTCAGGACCTCGGAGACGACGCCGGGCCGCACGGCGAGCGCCAGCAGCAGGTGTTCCTCGCCGATGTGCTTGTCGCCGCGGTCCAGCGCCACCTTCAGCGACTGTTCCAGCACCTTCTTCGCCTCCGGCGTGAACGGCCGGTGGGCGAGCAGTTTCCGCCTGAGCCGGCCACGGGCCCGCGTGCCCTCCCGTTCGGGGAGGTCGTCACCGGCGCTACGGCGGGCCCCGGCCATCGCTCCTTCGCCGTGCGTCTCCTCGACCTTGCGGACGATGGCGTCCACGTCGATCCCGAGGTCGGAGAGGGCGTCCGTCTCGGCCTTCGACAGGCCGCCCCGGCGCCGGGCGCCCGCCAGTGCCGCCTCGATCTCCTCGCGCCGGTCGCGCAGGCCCAGGACGGTGAAGGCGAAGAGGGCGCGGGCCTCGGCCGTGTCCAGCAGGGAGAGGAGGAGGTGTTCCTCGGTGACTTCGGGGTGGTCGAGCCGTTCGGCCTGTGCGACCGCGCCGGTCACCGTCCGGCGCGCGCTTTCCGTGAACCGTTCGAACATCATCGACTCCCATGCTTCTTGTGCACGGCCTGCTTGCTGACGCCCAGCTCGGCCGCGATCTCCTGCCACGACCAGCCCTGGTTGCGAGCACCCCGTACCTGTACGGCTTCCAGCTGCTCCAGCAGTCGTCGCAGCGCGACCACCGCGCGCAGCCCGACCCGTGGGTCCTGGTCTCCCGCCCTCGCGGCGAGATCGGTTGCTTCGCTCATGATGTCAATTTAGGTTGACGAGCGACTGTCGTCAACCCCCGTTGACGAAAGCGTCCGTCGCGAGTCGCGCGTGCCGCTCCACGTCGTGGCGCACGTCCCCGTACCGCAGCTTGTCCCGCTCCAGACCCTCCACCGCGAAGCCCGCGCGCAGCGCCACCGCGCACGAAGCCGGATTGTTCGTACGGTGACCCAGTTCGAGGCGGTGGAGGCCGAGTTCGGCGAAACAGAGGTCCGCGAGGCGCCGGGTGCCCGCCGCCGCCACGCCTCTCCCCCGGGCCGCCTGCACGGTCCAGTACGAGATCCAGCCGGCGTCGTGCGCCCGGTCGATCGCGGAGACGGCGACGTTGCCCAGCACCGGGCCGGCGGCGCCGTCCGTCACCGCGAAGGCGTACGCCGTCCCAGCCGCCGCGTGCTCCCCGCGGCGCGCCACCCACGCGCGGGCCTCGGACGCGTCCCGTACCCGGCCGATCTGCCGGGCCAGCTCCGGGGACGAGGAGCACGCCGCCAGCAGCGCGGCGGCGTCCCCCTCCCGCCACTCCCGCAGCACGAATCCCTCGGGTGTGCTCAGCGTCCGCACCGCCGCCCCCTCATCGCCGTTGAATGACCACCGCGACCCTCTCACCGGGCACCCCGTACACGCGCACCTTTTCCGCCCGCCCGGCGGCGACCTCCCGCGTCCCGGTCCAGCCCCGGCCCGTCACGCGGACCCGCCAGCCCTTCGCGCTCGGCGGGACGGACACCACCGCACCCGCGCCGCCGCGCCAACTCGGCTCGTAGGCGAGGGAGTAGGCGCCCTTGGTCGCGTCGTACGAGTCCTCGCGGACCTTTCCCGCGACGCTCGCCGCGTACGGCTGGGCGGTCTGCTGCTTGTGGCCCCGCAGCCTGCCTTCCGCGTCCACGGCGCAGTACCCGCCCCCGTAGCACCACACGTAGCCCGCCCAGCCGGAGCTGTAGCGGGCGAAGGAGGCGAGGGCGTCCCGGTAGAAGGCGCCCATGTTCGGGCCGCCGTTGTTGAGCGGGCCCCACTCGCCGACGACCACCGGCACTCCGTACCGCTTCGGGTACTGGGTGACGGCCGCCTCGTACGCCTCGATCCACCCGGCCTGCGGGTCGTAGTCCGCGCCCGCCTCCATGGCGGTGTTGTAGAAGTGCGGCGCGTACACGACCTTCCGCTTCGGGTCCTTGATCCGGCCGAGTCCGGTCGGCACGCCCTCGCCGACGATCGGGGTCGGCTCGACGAACAGCCACTTCTTCGCGTCCACCGAACGCACAGCGGCGGCAAGGCGGTTGTGCATCGGGGTGACCTGGTCGCGTTCGATCCGGCGGGCGGCCGTGGGCAGGTCCTCGCCCTCCTTCAGCTCGCCCATGGGCTCGTTGAGGAAGTCGTAGCCGAGGACGGCCGGGTGGTCGCCGTACCGGTCGGCGAGCAGCCGCCACATCTTCGCCTGCGCCTGCTGGAGGTCGGCGTCCTCGTAGAGATGGGTGAAGGCGCGCTGCACGGCAGGCTGGAAGTACTCGGAGAACCAGTCGTCGGGGTGGGGGGTGAAGGGGAGGCCGTCCGTGCGGGTGGCCCACTCGGGGATGCCCCGGTGGCCGAAGGCGGGGCCGAAGACGTCCTGGTGGCCGTCGATGAGGACCTTCACCCCGTACCTGTGGGCCCAGCCGAGGATCCGGTCGATCTTCCGCAGGTACTTCTCGCTGTACCGGCCGCGTTCGGCCTCCAGGTCGTCCCAGAAGACGAGCAGCCGCGCGAAGTTGAAGCCCTGCGCGCTCATGTCGCGGAAGTGCTTCTCGGTGATCAGGGACAGGGCGCGGTCGCCCCGATGGGTCTTGTCCTCGACGTTCCAGCCGCGCAGGGTGAGGACGCGGCCGTGCTCGTCGGTGAGCTTCGGGATCCCGTGCGCGGCGGACGTGGGGACAGGGGCCGCGGACGCGGGGGACGTGGGGGCGGGGGCCGCGGACGCGGCGGGGGACACCAGTCCCCCGGCCGCGAGCAGCACACCGCAGGCGACGGACACAACTGTTCTTCGGTACGCGCGCACGGCACTCCTCCGGCAGTCTCCGGTCGTTCGGTGCCGGAGAGCCAAACAGTGCCGCCCGCCACTCTCAAGACATCGAGAGCACAATCTTTCCGAACAGGTCCCCGCCCGCCATCCTCTCGAAGCCCTCGCGGGCCCGCTCCAGCGGCAGCACCTGGTCGATCACGGGGCGTACCCCGGTCGCGTCGCAGAAGTTGAGAAGGGCCTCCAGTTCGTCCTTGGAGCCCATGGTGGAGCCGACGACCTTGAGCTCCAGGAAGAAGATCCGGTTCAGCTCGGCGGCGGGCGGGTTCGGCCCGCTGGTCGCGCCCGAGATCACCAGGGTGCCGCCGGGGCGCAGGGACTTGACGGAGTGCGACCAGGTCGCCGCGCCGACCGTCTCGATCACCGCGTCCACCCGCTCCGGCAGCCGCGCGCCCGCCTCGAACGCCTCCGCGGCCCCCAGCTCCACGGCCCGCTTGCGCTTCGCCTCGTCGCGGCTGGTCGCGTACACCCGCAGCCCCGCGGCCCTGCCGAGCACGATCGCGGCGGTCGCGACGCCGCCGCCCGCGCCCTGCACGAGGACCGAATCCCCGGGCCGGACACCGGCGTTGGTGAACAGCATCCGGTAGGCGGTCAGCCAGGCGGTGGGCAGGCAGGCCGCTTCCTCGAAGCTGATCCCCGCCGGTTTGGGCAGCACGTTCCAGGTGGGCACGGTGACGCGCTCGGCGAAGGTCCCCTGGTACTTCTCTGTGAGGATCGACCGCTTCTCGTACGGTCCGACGCCGTGCCCGGTGTCCCCGATCACGGAGTGCAGGACGACCTCGTTGCCGTCGGCGTCAATGCCCGCCGCGTCGCAGCCCAGGATCATCGGCAGCGTCTCCTCGCCGATCCCCACCCCGCGCAGCGACCACAGGTCGTGGTGGTTGAGGCTGGCGGCCTTCACGGTCACGGTGGTCCACCCGGGACGTACTTCGGGCTCCGGGCGCTCCCCCAGCTCAAGGCCGTTCAGCGGCTGGTCACGGTCGATGCGGGCTGCGTATGCGGCGAACATGGCCCGACGATAGGCGGGACGCGGGGCGCTGCGGAACAGCCACGGGGTGTGACACGCGCCGCGTCCCGCCGCTCGCGGGCCTCGCGGACCGCCGTCGTCCGGCGGGCCGGGGGTGATCCCGGCGCGCCTCCCCGGGGATGAACGCACGACCACCGGCACCCGGCGGCCCACGTGCGTACCGCGCACCCGGATACGGGACGGGCCCGTGCCGCCGGTGTGAAACCGCGGCACGGGCCCGTCCCGTACGACAGGGGGCGGCGGCTACCGCCGCGCCACGCCCTCCGCGCGGGCGGCGGCGGCGACGGCTGCCGTGACCGCCGGGGCGACGCGCTCGTCGAACGGGGACGGGATGACGTAGTCCGCGGCGAGGGCGTCGCCGACGACGTCGGCCAGTGCGGTCGCGGCGGCGATCTTCATGCCCTCGGTGATGCGGGAGGCCCGCACCTGGAGGGCGCCCGCGAAGATGCCGGGGAAGGCGAGGACGTTGTTGATCTGGTTCGGGTAGTCCGAGCGGCCGGTGGCCACGACCGCCGCGTACTTGTGCGCGACGTCGGGGTGGACCTCCGGGTTGGGGTTGGCCATCGCGAAGACGCACGCGCCGGGGGCCATGGAGGCCACCGCCGGCTCGGGAACCGTACCGCCGGAGACGCCGATGAAGACGTCCGCGCCGGCAAGGGCCGACTCCAGGGAGCCGGAGAGGTTCGCCTTGTTGGTCAGCTCGGCCAGCTCGCGCTTCACCGGGGTCAGGTCGTCGCGGTCGCGGCTGACGATGCCCTTGCGGTCGGCGACGGCCACGTCGCCGAGGCCGGCTTCGAGGAGGAACTTGGCGATGGCGACGCCTGCCGCGCCCGCACCCGAGATGACGGCGCGCAGGTCGCCGAGCGAGCGGTCGGTGAGGCGGGCGGCGTTGCGCAGCGCGGCCAGGGTCACGACGGCCGTGCCGTGCTGGTCGTCGTGGAACACCGGGATGTCGAGGGCCTCCTGGAGGCGCCGCTCGATCTCGAAGCAGCGCGGGGCGGAGATGTCCTCAAGGTTCACGCCGCCGAAGGAGGGCGCCATGCGGACGACCGTGTCGACGATCTCGTCCACGCTCTTCGTCGCGAGGGCGATCGGGACGGCGTCGACGCCGCCGAACTGCTTGAAGAGGATCGCCTTGCCCTCCATCACGGGGAGGGAGGCTTCCGGTCCGATGTCACCGAGGCCGAGCACGGCGGTACCGTCCGTGACGACGGCGACGACGTTCGACTTCCAGGTGTAGTCGTTGACCAGGTCCGGCTGCTCGGCGATGGCGGTGCACACCTTCGCGACGCCGGGTGTGTAAGCGAGGGACAGGTCGTCCCTGTTGCGCACCGGGACGGTGGACTCGACGGCCATCTTGCCGCCGCGGTGGAGCGCGAAGGCCGGGTCGAGGTCGAAGGACTCATCCAGTCCTGCGCCCGTGCCGGTTCCGGGATTGACGATCTCCGCTGCCATTGTCTTCTTACCCCTTAGGTCTTCATCAATTGAGGGTGGCCACTCCTGGTTGAGGAGGGGTGGGTGGGTCCGCGTCCGCGCCCTGTCGGTGATCGGGCGGTGGAACCGACCGGCCCCGCCAGGGGGAGGTGCGAACGCGCGGGCACGCCGCACACGTGCCCTGGGCCCCGGATGAGGGGTGTAAGGATCCTTCTTACCGGACGGGACACCGCTCGGACGAGCCCGTATCCGCTCAGTCGCCGTGAGTGAGCGGATCGGCGGCCCGGTGTGGGATGACTCATGCCGCGATGTCGGACAAGTTCCCGACAAGTCCCGGGCTTGTCCCGTTACGCGGCTTGCAAGGCATCCGCATCGCGAGACGGACCGCTGATTTTCCGGTCGCAGGGCGGTTGGCCCGCAGAAGGTCCGGCCCTGATGTACCGGCCTGTTGGGGTTCGGGGATCACCCGTTATCTGATTTTGACATGACTGGCCCCCGAAATGACCAGGTCCGAATGGCAAGATGCCGTCATCACACCTGGTTGTGAACGGACGTGCCACTCAGTGACGCGTGCACGAACCACCACGATCACCAAGATGCGCCGCTGTCCGGACAGTTCGGACAGCGCTCTGCGCACCCTCGTCTGCCGGAGGACCCCATGACCGCACGCACCCCCCGCCGCACGGCCGCCCGCTCCCGGATAGCCGCGGTGGGCGCACTCGCGGTCGCCGGAGCCCTGGTTCTGACCGGCTGCGGCGACCAGACCAAGGCCAAGGCCCCCGAGGGCGGCGAAGGCAAGACCTCCGGGGCGCCGCTGGCGAACATGCTGCCCAAGGAGATCGCGGCCAAGGGCGTCATCAAGGTCGGCTCCGACATCTCCTACGCCCCCGTCGAGTTCAAGGACAAGTCCGGCAAGGTCGTCGGCATCGACCCGGACATCGCGGCGGCCCTGGGCAAGCAGCTCGGCGTGGAGTTCAAGTTCGAGAACGGCGACTTCGACGCCCTGGTGACGGGGCTGCGCGCCAAGCGGTACGACATCCTGATGTCGGCGATGACCGACACCAAGGACCGCCAGGAGGGCATGGAGGACGGCAAGAAGGTCGGTGAGGGCGTCGACTTCGTCGACTACTACACCGCCGGCGTCTCCCTCTACACGCTGAAGGGCAAGACCCAGGGCATCAAGACCTGGGACGACCTGTGCGGCAAGAAGCTGGTCGTACAGCGCACCACCGTCTCCGAGGACCTGGCCAAGGACCAGTCCGCGAAGTGCGAGAAGGCGGGCAAGGGCAAGATCAAGATCGAGGCCTTCACCAACGACCAGCAGGCCCAGACCCGGCTGCGCTCGGGCGGCGCCGACGCCGGTTCCTCCGACTCCCCGGTGACCGCGTACGCGGTGAAGACCTCGGGCGGCGGCAACGACTTCGAGAAGGTCGGCGACGACGTCGACGCGGCCCCGTACGGCATCGCGATCTCCAAGCAGAACAAGGAGCTCACGAAGGCCATCGAGGCGGCCCTCAACGCGATCATCAAGAACGGCGACTACAAGAAGGCCCTCGCCAACTGGGGCGGCGAAGGCGGCGCGGTCACCGAAGCCAAGATCAACGGCGGTTCCTGACCCACTCGCCGCACGCGTCCCCGCACCACTCGTTGAACGCCACGTTCGGCGCTGAGAGGCACAACCTGTGACAGTCATGAACAAGAAGGGCCCCGAGGACGGCGAACCGTCGTCCCCGGAGAGCCCGTCCACCGCCCCCGCGCTGCTGAAGGCGATCCCGGTCCGGCACTACGGGCGGTACGTCTCCGCGGTCATCGCCATCGCGCTGCTGGCCGCGATCGTCTCGGCGTTCGCCCGCGGAAAGATCAACTGGAGTGCGATCCCGGACTTCTTCTTCGACGGCCGGATCCTGGACGGGGTGACGCAGACCCTGCTGCTCACCTTCCTGTCCATGGCGATCGGCATCGTCGGCGGCATCCTGCTGGCCGTGATGCGGCTGTCGAAGAACCCGGTGACCTCCTCCATCGCGTGGTTCTACATCTGGTTCTTCCGCGGCACCCCGGTCCTCGTACAGCTCATGGTCTGGTTCAACCTGGGCCTGGTCTTCGAGTACATCAACATGGGTCCGATCTACAAGGACTACTGGTCGGTCTTCATGACCCCGCTGCTCACCGCGCTCCTGGGCCTCGGCCTGAACGAGGCGGCGTACATGGCGGAGATCTGCCGGGCCGGACTCCTCTCGGTCGACGAAGGCCAGTCGGAGGCGTCGCACGCGCTGGGCATGACCCACGCGAAGACGCTGCGCCGGGTGGTCATCCCGCAGGCGATGCGGGTGATCGTGCCGCCGACCGGCAACGAGGTCATCAACATGCTGAAGACGACCTCGCTCGTCTCGGCGGTCCAGTTCGCCGAACTGCTGCGCCAGGCCCAGGACATCGGGCAGACCTCCGGCGCGGCCGTCGAGATGCTCTTCCTCGCGGCGACCTGGTACCTGATCCTGACCACGCTGTTCTCGATCGGTCAGTTCTACCTGGAGCGGTACTACGGGCGGGGCTCCAGCCGCGCCCTGCCGCTCACCCCGTTCCAGAAGGTCAAGGCGAACCTTGCCTCGCTGGGCAACCGCTCGGGAGCGCTGCGATGACGACGAATTCCGCCACCCCCATGGTGAAGGCCGAGGGCGTCCACAAGTCCTTCGGCGCCGCGCACATCCTCAAGGGCATCGATCTGGAGGTGGCGCCGCGCGAGGTGTTCTGCCTGATCGGTCCGTCCGGCTCCGGCAAGTCCACCTTCCTGCGGTGCATCAACCACCTGGAGAAGGTCAGCGCCGGCCGCCTCTCGGTCGACGGCGAACTCGTCGGCTACCGGCAGAAGGGCGACAAGCTGTACGAACTGAAGGACAGCGAAGTCGCCCGCAAGCGCCGCGACATCGGCATGGTCTTCCAGCGCTTCAACCTGTTCCCGCACATGACGGCCATCGAGAACGTCATGGAGGCCCCGATCCAGGTCAGGGGCGAGACGAAGGCCGTCGCACGGGCCCGCGCCGAGCGGCTGCTCGACCGGGTCGGCCTGTCGGACAAGGCGAAGAACTACCCCACGCAGCTCTCCGGCGGCCAGCAGCAGCGCGTCGCCATCGCCCGCGCGCTGGCGATGGAGCCCAAGCTGATGCTCTTCGACGAGCCGACCTCCGCACTCGACCCCGAGCTGGTCGGTGACGTCCTGGACGTCATGCGCGGGCTCGCCGAGGACGGCATGACGATGATCGTCGTCACGCACGAGATGGGCTTCGCCCGCGAGGTCGGCGACTCGCTGGTCTTCATGGACGAGGGCGTGGTCGTCGAATCCGGCCACCCGCGCGACGTCCTGACGAACCCTCAGCACGACCGGACGAAGTCGTTCCTGTCGAAGGTGCTGTAAGTCGTCCACGGGCGCACGGGCAAGGGGGCGGTACGGATGACCCGTACCGTCCCCTTGTGCCTTGGTGCGCCGAGGCCCCGGCGCTGGACGCCACTTGACGACGAGCACCATCGCGCGTTTCCTGCCACGCCAAGGCCCTGGTGTCGGCCGCTACTTGACGGCGAGCACCGTCGCGCGTGTCCTGGTGCGTTAAGGCCCCTGTACGAGCCGTTACTTGACGGCGAGCACCATGGCGTCCGAGGGCGAGGACCACACGGCCCGCGCCTCCGTGAATCCGGCGGCGCGCAGCGTCGACGCGTGCCACTCCAGGGACGGCGTCTCGCCGTCCGCGTGCTCACCGAAGAGTGCGAACCGTTCGGCGGTCGGTGCGGCCAACACCTCGTCGGCCGCGGCCACTTCCCACCACTGGGCCCAGTCGAGCACCCCGTCCTCGCTCCTGGCGCGTTCCATGCCCGCGTGCCGCAGGGCCCGCTCGGCCGCGTTGATACGAGGCGTGGTGGGGTCCTTCATCCGGTCGGCGTTCATGAACACGCCGCCCTCGCCCACGAGTTCGCCGACCTGGCCGTAGAGCGTGGCCAGCGGGCCGAGCCGCAGCCAGTGCAGGGCGGTCGCGGTCAGCACCGCGTCGAAGCTGTCGTACGGAAGCGCGGCGCGCCACTCGGGGTCGGTGAGGTCCGCGGTCACGAAGCGGGCGCGGGACTCCCCCTCGAAGTACCCCTGGGCGATCGTCAGCAGCGCGGGGTCGAGATCCACCCCCGTACTGGTCGCCTTCGGGAACCGCTTGAGCAGCCTGTCCGTGATACTTCCCGTACCGCACGCGAGGTCCAGCACCCGGGCCTCGGGCCCGACGACGGCTTCCACCATGTCGAGCATGACCCTGAACCGCTCCTCGCGATCGGGCATGTACCACTCCTGCTGGCGGTCCCAGCCGGCCTGCCACCCGCTCCAGTCCGCCCCGCCCGTCCCATCCGTACCGTCGGCCATGGAAACCACCCGCTCCCGTAATACCCTAGTCCCAGAAACGCCCATTACCCAGACGCCTCACATCGAGACTAGATCGCCCCGGTAAGGACTACAAGTGGAACTGGCCTATTACGCAGATTATGCCGTGCGCCTGGTGAACACCGAGGAACCGGTCCGCAACAAGGACTCACTCACCTCGGTCGAGGCGGTCCGTGACCTCTTCGGTCACAGCCAGCAGGCGGCCCGCCGGGCGACCGACGCGGACGTGACCCGTTTCCGTTCCGTACGGACGCGGCTGCGCGCGATCTTCGAGGCGGCCGACTCCGGCGACGAGACCCTGGCCGTGGACCTGCTCAACTCCCTGCTCCTCGAATTCCCCGTGAGCCCGCAGATCTCCGGCCACGAGGCCCGCAAGGACGACGGCAGACCGGACTGGCACATGCACCTCGCCGAGCACCCGTCGAACGTGACCGCCGGATACGCCGCCACCGCCTCCATGGGCCTCGCCTACCACCTCACCGAACACGGCGCCGACCGCCTGGGCCTGTGCCAGGCGCCCCCCTGCCGCAACGCCTACCTCGACACCTCCACCAACCGCTCCCGCCGCTACTGCTCCGACCGCTGCGCCACCCGCGCCAACGTCGCCGCCTACCGCGCCCGCAAACGCCTGGAGACCGAACGGTCCGCCGGCACCGGCCGCACCGCCGAGAACGCCCAGGACACCACCGCCCCCACCGACCGCTGACGCCCCGCCTGCAAGGGCCGGTAGCGCGCCCGCACCCGCCCCAGGACCAGCGGGGGCGGCACGGGCCCGAACGACCGCGAGTCGACGACCTCGGCGTCCGGGTTGTCGCCGAGCACCCACCAGCCCCCCTCCCGCATCTCGACCACCCGTTTGATGATGAGCAGGTCCTGTTGCAGCGGGTGGCGCATCACCACCACGTCCCCCGGCCGGACCGCCGCCGCGTACTGCACGAGCACCTGGTCCCGGTGCAGCAGGGTCGGCACCATGGACAGCCCCGACACCTCGGCGAGCCCGAGCGGAGCCTGCACCTCCGGCCCACGCTCCCGCAGTTCCCGCTCCCCTTGCGGGTCGCGCTCTCTCTCCCGCTCCCTGCGCGTGGGCCCCTCGGGCCCGCTCCGCGCCCGCCCGTCGTCCCGCATTCCGACACCTCCCGGTTCCGCACCGCACCAGCCCCCGGGTCCCAGTCTCACCCCGGACTTTTGACGTAAGCCCCTGGGGGCACTCGCGAAAAGGCCTTCCTCAGGGAGTAATCTCGCCCTTGAGAAGACGATCACGAGGAAGGATGCGATTCCATGCTCTCCCGCCTGTTCGCCCCCAAGGTCAAGGTCAGCGCCCACTGCGACCTGCCCTGCGGCGTGTACGACCCCGCCCAGGCCCGTATCGAGGCCGAGTCGGTCAAGGCCGTCCAGGAAAAGATGCAGGCCAACGACGACGCGCACTTCCAGGCGCGCGCCGTGGTCATCAAGGAGCAGCGCGCGGAGCTCGCCAAGCACCACGTCTCGGTGCTGTGGAGCGACTACTTCAAGCCCCCGCACTTCGAGAAGTACCCGCAGCTGCACCAGCTCGTCAACGACGCCCTCAAGGCCCTCTCGGCCGCCAAGGGCTCGACGGACCCGAAGACCGGCGAGAAGGCCCTTGAGCTGATCGCCGAGATCGACCGGATCTTCTGGGAGACGAAGAAGGCCTGACGCCTTCGCCGTTCCACCCACGCGTGGGGGAGGCGTTTTCGCCGCCGGTACGCGTGCGGGAAGGGGCTCGGCCGGTTCGCCGGTCGGGTCCCTTTGGTGTTGTTCCCGAGTTGTTGCCGACCGATGCGGGGCTCCCGTCCACGGGCCTGAGTCGTGGTCCCGCGTCCGCCCGACCCGACGCGGCGGGGCCGGGACGGGGCCCGGACTTGGACCGTTGCGGCATGCCCCATAGGTTTGCCGACGACAGGAGCCCGGGACCCCGACAGCAGCCCGGCCGCACACAGCCGGATGCGCAGGTGGAGACCATGATGGAGTCAGTGGTACGGAACGCGGGTCACCGTACCGAGCGAATACCCTCGCCCCGCGGTCCGGAGAAGCCCGGTGCCCGCCTGCGTACCGTGCTGCGGGAGCGGCTTCCCGGGCCGCGCGTCCTGGCCTGGTCGCTGACCGCGCTCTTCTTCGGGCTCTATTCCACGGTGGCGATCCTGCGCAACGGGCGCATGCTCAACGCGGGATTCGATCTGGGGATATTCGAGCAGGCCATCGCCGCTTACGCGCGGGGGCAGGCGCCGATCGTCGAGCTGAAGGGGCCCGGGTTCAATCTCCTCGGGGACCACTTCCATCCGATTCTCGTGCTGGTCGCCCCCTTCTACCGTCTCTTTCCGAGCGGCGTCACTCTTCTCGTGGTGCAGTCCGCTCTGCTGGCGCTGGCGTGCTGGCCGGTGACCCGGTGGGCGCACCGTGCGGTCGGGCCGGTTGCCGCGCTGGTGGTGGGGTGCGGGGTCGGGGCGTCGTGGGGAATCGTCTCGGCGGCGGCCAAGGACTTCCACGAAATAGCCTTCGCCGTACCGCTGCTGGCTTTCAGCGCGGTGGCGCTGGGACAGCGGCGATGGTGGGCGGGGGCGCTGTGGGCGGCTCCGTTGCTGCTGGTGAAGGAGGACCTGGGGCTGACGCTGGCCGCCGTCGGGGCGTACATCGCCTGGCAGGGGTGGCGGGAGCGGCGGGCGGGCGGGGACGGTGCGGATCCGGGGCTGACATCGCGTCTGCGGCTCGGAGTTTCCGTCGTTCTGCTCGGTGTCGTGGGCACGGCGGTGGAGATCCTCGTCCTGCTTCCCGCGATGAATCCCGACGGCGGCTTCGCCTATTGGGGACAGATACCGGGCGATGAGGCTTCGCCGTCCGGGAATGTGCTCGGCCTCGCGCTCGGGATTTTCTGGCCGCCGATGAAATGGCTGCTGCTGTTGATGCTGGCCGCTCCGGTCGCGTTCGTGGGCGTTCGGTCTCTGCTGCTGCTGCTCTGTCTGCCGACGCTGGGGTGGCGTTTCGTCGCCGGGAACGAGCATTACTGGACGCCGGGCTTCCACTACAGCGCGATCCTGATGCCGGTGCTGTTCGCGGGCTTCGTGGACGTGCTGAGCCGCCGGAAGGACCTGCTGCCGGGAGTGCGTCGGCGGCGCGCGCTCGGTTTCTCCGCGGCCTTCACGGCGGTCACCGCGGCGGTGTACCCGCTGCACGACCTGGTACTGCCGTCGGCCTGGCGCACTCCCGAGCGGGTCGTGATCGCGCGGGAGATCCTCGACCGGATACCGGACGGCGACACCGTCGCGTCCTCCAACCGCCTCGCGCCCATGCTCACTTCCCGTACGACCGTGAGCCTGGTCTGCTACGGCACCGGGCCCGACCCCGCGGCCCCCACCGGCCTGCCGGCGGACCCGCCGCGCTGGGTGGTCTCGGACAGCGCCGACCCGACCGTCAAGGTTCCCTGCCCCAGGGAACGGACGGAGCACATGCTCCGGCTCTACCGCGAGCACGGCTACGTGCAGGTGACGGAACGGGACGGGATCACGCTGCTGCGCAGGCCGTGAGGGGCGGCGGGGCGTACGCAGCCGGGTGACGGGCCGTGCGGTACGCGACGCGAGTGGCGGCACGCGACGGTACGCGGCGCAGGTGGGCGGCGCGCAGCGGTCGGACGTACGGCGGCCTCCGTGTACGGCGGCGGCGTGGGTACGGATCCCGCGGCGCGCCCCCCTCGCTAGGACTCGTTCCGCCCGGCTATCCGCGCCGCCGTCAGCCCCACCAACGCGCACGACACGGCGACCGTGAAGGCGTCCTGCCAGGTCATGCCCATCGCCTGGTGCTGGAACAGCGCCATCAGCTGCACGAGCACCGCCAGCACCATCAACAACCTCAAACCGTTCGCGCTCATACGACGCGGGTACCCGTGCGTCCGGAAGATCAACGAGTGGAGATTCTCCGCCCCGTGCGCATGACCCGCGCCCCTCCGGGCACTCGACCGTGCGAGGGCCTCGCCACGTTCCCCCGTCGTGGCGGGGCCCCCTTTGCGTGCGCCACCGCGAGCTGGGACGGGTCAGGCGTCCGGGCGGATCGGGCATCCGGGCGGAAGCAATGTCCGGGCGGATCGGGCATTCGGGCGGATCCGACGTCCGGCCGGATCGGGCGCCGGGCGGGCCGGCCGTCGGGGCGGGGCCGTACGTCGGGACAAGTCGGACGTCGGGACGGGGCCGGGCGTCGAGGAGAGTCGGGGCGTCGAGGAGAGTCGTACGTCGGGGCGGGTCAGGCATTCACCAGCGGGCTCCCCGTCCGGGTCAGCCATTCCCGGTAGCCCGCGGAGCGCAGTGCCGCGTCCCGGTACGCGGCCTCCAGGTCGGCGTACAGGAACGGGAGTTCGGCCAGGCCGGGGCGGGCGGCGAGCAGCAGGCGGACGCCCAGGGGGTCGCCGCGCAGCGGGCGGATGGCCATGTCGTCGCGGGGGCCCGAGGTGGGCTGGCAGGGGGCCACGGCTTCGCCGATGACGATGAGCGAGGACGCGGTGAGGTAGTCCCCGTACAGGAGCGGCGGGTTGAGGCCCGCGGCCGCCAGTACCCGTCTCAGGCCGTCGCGTTCGCCGTCGACGCTGGGGTCGACCATCCAGCGGTCGGCGGCCAGGTCGGCGAGGTCGACGACGGGGTCGGAGGCCGCCGGATGGTCCACGGCCAGGGACACGAACTGGGGCTCGCGGTCGAGGAGTACGCGGACTTCGAGACCGGGCGGCACACGCAGCGGGAAGCCTTCCACCTCGTGCACGAACGCGACGTCCAGGGTGCCCGAGGCCACCCGCCGCAGCAGGGCGTGGGCGGAGACGTCGACGTGGAGTGTGGTCTGCGCGTCCGGGCTGCGGAGCCGGAGCCTGCGCAGCCAGCCCGCGACGACCCGGCTCGCGGTGGCACCGATGTGCAGGGCGGGACCGCTGGAGGCGGCCAGGACCGCTTCGGCACGGGTCTCGCTGATGAGGGTGCTCATGCCGTCCACCAGCGGCCGGGCCCGAGCCAGGAGGGACTGGCCGAGCGGGGTGGGTCGGCAGCCGGTGCGGCGCCGGGAGAAGAGCTCGGCGCCGAGCGAGTTCTCGATGCGGCGCAGTTGCGTGGTGAGGGAGGGCTGACTCATCCCCAGGGTGCGGGCGGCCTTGTGCAGGCTGCCCGCGTCCGCGATCGCGCACAGTGCACGAAGGTGTCTCACTTCGAGCTCCATGGGGGTGAGGGTAGGGCGGGGCCCGGGGGCGCACCAGATGCGCCAAGTGGTTGCGGAGGCAAGTGGCTGGAAAGCGGCGGCGGCAGGGACCTGGTCCGGGCGATGTCATGGCGTTATCACCGGATGACATCATCCGCAGCCCGCCTCCGCTCCCCCACACTCTCCCCAGTCCCACTCACACTGTTCCATCCCCCGCCCGGCCACCCACCGGGTACACGGACCAGCAGGGAGACCCCCCACCATGCGCTTTTCCCGTATCCCTCGCGCACTTCTCGCCACCGCTCTCGGGCTCGGCGTCGCCACCGTCGGCGCCGTTCCCGTGGCGAACGCCTCGGCGGCCAACACTGTTTCCGCCCCGGTGAGTTCGTACGTCGCGTACGACCAGTCGAAGGAGAACGCCGCCGCCACGAAGGCCTTCCAGCAGGCCGTCTGGAAGGAGGTCGCCAAGCAGCGGGCCGCCAACCCGGGCATTCAGGTCGTCACCGTGCGCTACAACGCGTCCAGTGCGCCGAGCTTCCGCACCCAGATAGCCCGCTCCACGCAGATCTGGAACAGCTCGGTCAGCAACGTGAGGCTCCAGGAGAGCACGTCGGGTGCCAGCTTCAGCTACCGCGAGGGCAACGACTCGCGCGGCTCGTACGCCAGCACGGACGGCCACGGGCGCGGATTCATCTTCCTCGACTACCGGCAGAACCAGATCTACAACTCCACCCGCGTCACCTCGCACGAGACCGGCCACGTCCTCGGCCTTCCGGACCGCTACTCCGGCCCGTGCAGCGAGCTGATGTCGGGCGGCGGGCCCGGCCCGTCCTGCACGAACGCCGTCCCGGACGCCCGGGAGCGCGCCCGCGTCAACCAGCTGTGGGCGAACGGCTTCAACGCGGCGGTGGCGGCCACCCGCTGACCGCCCTCCCCGTCCGTCTTCCGGCCCTCCGTCGCGCTCCGTGCGACGGAGGGCCGTGGCGGTGACGTCCGGCGGGGGCGGTGCACGGCGTCCGGGCGGCATGATTCAGGCCGTGGACGCCGGTGCCTGAGGTGGCTTGAAATCGCCCTGCACGTGAATGAGTTCGGCCCGTGGCGGCGGGAACGCGCCCCGGTGGCCGAGCCCTGCGGCAGGGCGCAGCTCGAAGTCCGGGCAGCGGTGCGTCTCCTGTACCGGGCCCGAGTTGAGGTCCCACACGCCGTGCACGTCCTCCCCGGCCGTGCGGTACGGCTCCTTGGCCTCGCGGAAACAGGTCAGCGAGCCGAAGAAGCCGACCGCCGACGTCGGGGCGTAGTCGGAGAAGGCGCACGAGAGGCAGGACTTGAGGTAGGAGCCGGGCGGGAGTTGCCGCTGGATCTCGGCGAGGGCGCCCGCGAAGTCGTTCTCCGCGTGCCCGGACGCGTACAGCGCCCCGTCGAAGTGCAGGGCGAGCCCGAGGTGGAGGCGGTCCAGGCCCCGGCTCCCGGAGTCGGACACGGGGAGCGGCCGGCCCAGGGTGAGCAGGCAGCGCAGGACCGCTCGGTGCACGACTCCCGCGTCGTACACCGGCATCGGTATGTCCCACTCCAGTACGCAGCCGCACAGCGCCCCCTGCGGGGAGAGCGTGAACGCGAGGCCGTCCGACGGCACTTCGGGGTCCGGACACAGCCCGGTGAAGTCCTCGCCGGAGAAGTCGCAACCTCTGATGCGGGCGTGCAGCCGCTGCCCGTCCGTGCTGATGGTGAGGGCTTCGGTGCCCGCGCGATCGCGGTACCAGCCGACCCATGACTCTGCTGTCATGGGCGGGACTTTAATGCGTCCGGGGCGTCCGTCGATCATCGAGCGGGGACGGCCGCCGGACACGCCCGGCGGCCGTCCGGGAGCGGGTCACCGGACCTTGCGGTACATCGTGACCACGGCACCGTTGTCGAAACTCCGACAGGAGGCCAACTCGTAGCCGCGGAGGGCGAATCCGGCGGACGCCATGGGCAGCCCGGAGCCGAGCAGCACGGGGTACGTCTTGATGACCAGTTCGTCGATCTCGTCGATGAGCTGTCCGGCGACCTCGCTGCCGCCGCACAGGTAGATGTCGAGCGGGCCGTCCTCCGCCTTCAGCTTCCGGACCTGCCCGACGACGTCGTCGCCGATCAGCTCGACCGCGGGGTCGGGGTACGCGGTCAGGCTGCGGGAGACGACGTACTGCCGCAGGTGGGCATAGGGGCTGGTGATGCCCATGTCGTACGCCACCTGATTGCTCCTGCGGCCCTGGACGACGGTGTCGAAGCGGGTCAGCGGCGCGTCCGCCAGTCCGAGGGCCTCGCGGCCCGCGGTCGGCAGGGCGTCGGGGAACTCGTCGAGCATGAAGCTCTGGAACTCCCCGAAGGACATCGGTACGAAGAACGCGCCGTCCCCGGTGTCCGGGTGGCCGATGAAGCCGTCGATGGAGGTGGCGATGTAGTAGATCAGCTTGCGCAAGCGGGTCAGCCCTTCGGACGGGAGTAGGTGAGCACGACGGTGCCGTTGGTGAAGGTGCGGGTGGCGTCGAGCGCGAAGGAGTGCACGCCGAACTCCGCGGTGAAGACGGGGATGCCGTCGCCGAGGACGACCGGGTAGACCTTCAGGACGAGTTCGTCGATCTCGTCGAGGAGCTGCCCGGCGAGCTTGCCGCCGCCGGCGAGGTAGATGCCGAGTCCGCCCTCCTCCGCCTTGAGTTCCCGTACCTTCGAGACCACGTCGCCGCAGACCAGCTCGACGTCGGGGGACGGCGCGGGGCCGGCCTCGGCGAGGGAACGGGAGACCACGTACTGGCGCAGGTGCGCGTACGGGCTGGTGATGCCGATGTCGAGGGCGGGCTGGTAGGTGGTGCGGCCCTGGAGCATCGTGTCGAAGCGCGTGTTCGGCGCGTCGTCGACGCCGAAGTGGCGCCTGAGGTGGGTCGGTACGCAGTCCGCGTAGTCGGCGAGCAGGAAGTCCTTCAGGAACTCCTCGCTGACCGGGTAGTGATCGACCGAATGATCCGGGGCGGCGATGAAGCCGTCGAGGGACATTCCGACGTAGTACGTGAGCTTGCGCAAGCGCGGTCCTCTTCCCTGGGGTGCGTGGCAGGCCCTGGCAACCCAACCACGACGGCTATAGTGCTTCAGGTGTAGTGGTTGCGCAACCCCGTGCCGGAAGAAAACTTGCGGAAGAAAGTGCGAGAGAGAAGACATCCCCATGGCCAGGAACCCCGAACGCCGTACCGCCCTGCTCGACGCCGCCATCGAGGTCCTCGCCGCCGAAGGGGCCCGCGGGCTCACCTTCCGGGCCGTCGACGCGCGCGCGGGCGTGCCCACCGGCACCGCCTCCAACTACTTCGCCGACCGGGACGCCCTGCTCGCCCAGACGGCGGTCCGCGTCCACGCGCGCATGACACCGGACATCACGGCGATCACCGGCCTGCTGACCCAGGAGCCGTCCCGGGCCGTGGTCACGGGCCTGATGCACGATCTCGTACGCCGCATGATCGCCGAGCGCTCCGGCTACCTGGCGATGCTGGAACTCAAGCTCGAAGCGACCCGGCGGCCGGCCCTGCGCGAGTCGCTGAGCCGGACCGTACGGGACGACCTCGACGCGAACGTCCGCTTCCACCTGGCGACCGGGCTGCCGGGCGACGAGGACACCGTGCGCGTCCTTTACCTGGGCCTGACCGGGCTGCTCATCGAGCACTTCACGCTGCCCGACGTGCTGACCGGAACACCCGGGGCGCTGGACGCACTCGTGGACACGGTGGTGGAGCGCGCCCTGCCGCCCGGCTGAGCCCCCGACTCACCGGGGCCGGGGGTGCCGCGTCTCAGCCCTGCGGCTCGCGCCACATCGGGTACATGGCGGGCCCGCCGTACGGGAGGTGCAGCGGCTCCCCGTGGTCGGCGAAGCCGAGCCGCCGGTACAGCTCGCGACTGCGCGCGCTGCTCGCCTCCAGGTACGCGGGCGTCCCCTCCCGGTCGCAGCGCTCCAGGACCGGCGCCATCAGGGCGCTGCCCAGGCCCTCGCCCTGCCGCTGCGGGTCCACCGCGATCATCCAGAGGTAGAGGTGCGCGGCGTGGTGCGGGTGGTGCGCGGCGGTCAGGGCGCCGATCAGCTCCACCCGCTCGTTGTCGGGGTCCACGGCCTCCCGCAGCCGCGCGGGCCCGTCGTCCGGCTCGGGCTTCCCGGCCGGGGTCGGCAGCCACAGGGCGACGGCCGTGCCGTCCTCCGCCAGGTCCACCCAGCCGTGCTCGCGCACGAGATCGACGAAGGTCGCCATCAGCACCGGGTGCAGGCGTCGGCGGTGCTCCTCCCCCGGGAGGATCCAGCGGCTCACCGGATCGTCGTGGAACGCCGCGTCGAGCAGCCTCACCACCCGGTCCCGGTCGTCCCCGGCCGCCCGTCGCACCCCTGCACCCATGTCCGTCTCCGTATCGCCGCGGTACCGCACAACTGTCCCGCGTGATCATAGAGTTGACGGTGCGGAGACGGCGGTACGGGGGCGGGGGCCGGCGGGTTCGCCGGCCCCCGCCCTCCGCGGTCAGCGCGTGCGCCGCGTGACGAACTCCGCGAGCGCCAGCAGTTCGTCCGCCGCGCCCAGGTCGGGCACCGCCCGCGACAGGTGGCCCACGGCTCGGGCCATCCGGTCGGCGGCCTGGCTCTGGGCCCAGTCCCGGCCGCCCGCCCGCTCCACGGCGTCGGCGGCCCGCCGTACCGCCGAGGCGTCCATGGCGGGCGCCCGGTACAGCTCGGCCAGCTCCTCGGCCGCCGGGGACCCGGAGGCCATCGCCGCCACCACCGGCAGCGACTTCTTGTGCGCCACCAGGTCGGCGCCCACCGGCTTGCCCGTCCGCGCGGGATCACCCCAGATGCCGATCAGATCGTCGATCAGCTGGAAGGCGAGGCCCGCCTCCCGGCCGAACGCGTCCATCGCCTCGACCTCCTCGTCCCCGGCCCCCGCGTACAGCGCGCCCAGCGCGCACGCGCACCCCAGCAGCGCCCCCGTCTTGGCCTCGGCCATGGTGAGGCACTCCTCGATGGTGACGTCCTGCGGCGCCCGGTTCTCGAACGCGCAGTCGGCCTGCTGGCCCGCGCACAGCTCGATCACACAGGCGGCGAGCCGGGCGGCGGCCTTCACCGAGGCCGGGTGCGGGTCCTCGGCGAGCACCCCCAGCGCGAGTGCGCACATCGCGTCGCCGGTGATGATCGCGCTGGGGACGCCGAACACCGTCCAGGCCGTGGGCCGGTTCCGGCGGGTCGGGTCCTCGTCGATCACGTCGTCGTGCAGCAGTGTGAAGTTGTGCGCCAACTCGACCGCCGCGGCAGCCCGTTCGGCCTGCCGCGGATCGCCGCCCAGGGCCTGGGTCGCGGCGAGGACGAGCGCGGGTCGGATCGCCTTGCCCGCGTTGCCCTCGGCGGGCGTGCCGTCCGCCTGCTCCCAGCCGAAGTGGTACCGGGCGATCCTGCGGACCTGCCCCGGCAACGACTCGACCGTCGTCCGGAGCCTGGGGTCCACGGCGATCCTGGTGCGTGCGAGGAGCCTCGCGGCGCCCTCCGTGCCGTCGCCCTTCGGGTTGCCCGTCGTGTGGGTCGTGGTCATGGTCAATGCCAACTCCCTCCGTACCGGGAGGTGGCGGACAGGTGATGCAGTACGCCGCCCACCACCCCCTCTCCCCCTACCCCCTCGGGCCGTCCCCTCCCGTCACCCCGCCCCGGTCCCGCGGTGGCCCCCGGCTAGCTCCACCGCCCGATCTCGACGTTCTCCAGCACGCCGAGGGCGTCCGGCACCAGGACCGCTGCCGAGTAGTACGCCGTCACCAGGTAGGAGATGAGGGCCTGTTCGTCGATGCCCATGAAGCGGACCGACAGGCTGGGCTCGATCTCGTCCGGCAGTCCGGTCTGGTGCAGCCCGATGACGCCCTGTTCGGCCTCGCCGGTACGCATGCAGATGATCGACGTCGTCCGGGCGTCGCTGATCGGGATCTTGTTGCACGGGAAGATCGGCACGCCGCGCCAGGCCGGGATCTTGTTGCCGGCGATGTCGACGCTGTCGGGGACGAGCCCCCGCTTGTTGAACTCGCGGCCGATCGCGGAGATGGCGCGCGGGTGGGCGAGGAAGAACTTGTTCCCGCGCCGCCGCGAGAGCAGTTCGTCCAGGTCGTCGGGGCTGGGCACACCGTCGTGCGGCTGCAGGCGCTGCCCGTAGTCGCAGTTGGCGAGCAGCCCGAACTCCCTGTTGTTGACCAGCTCGTCCTCCTGGCGCTCGCGCAGCGCCTCGACGGTCAGCCTCAGCTGCTGCTCGGTCTGGTTCATCGGCTTGTTGTAGAGGTCGGCGACCCGGGTGTGGACCTTCAGCACCGTCTGCGCGACGGACAGTTCGTACTCCCGCGGCGCGGCTTCGTAGTCCACGAAGGTGTGCGGTACGAGGGCTTCGCCGACGTGACCGGCGGAGAGGTCGATGGGTGCCTCGCCGTACCTGTTGGTGCGCTGGCGCGGCAGCTCGGCGGCCTGCCGGAGGTGGTCGCGCAGCGAGTCCGACCGGTCGGCGAACGTGAGCACGTCGTTCCTGGCCAGGGTCAGCACGGTGCACGCGGTCGCTGCCTTCGCCGTGTAGCCCCAGCTGGCGTCTTCCTCGACGAGCGCCTGGTCGCCGAAGTACGAGCCGTCCGCGAGCGTGCCGAGGACCTGCTCCTCGCCGTACGGTCCTGCGCTGAGCTTCTCGACCCGGCCGTGCGCCAGCAGGTGGACGGTGTCCGCGCTGTCGCCCTGGCTGACGATGACGTCCCCGGCGGCGAACTCGCGCTGCTGGCAGCGCTGCGCCAGTTCCCGGAGGGCCTCGTCGTCCTCGTACGTCCGCAGCGCGGGCAGTTCGCGCAGCTCGTTGGGGATGACGGCCACCTGGCCGCCCGTCTGCACGAAGGTGACGCGGCCGTCGCCGACGGAGTAGCTGAGCCTCCGGTTGACCCGGTACGCGCCGCCCTGGACCTGCACCCAGGGGAGCATGCGCAGCAGCCACCGGGAGGTGATCTCCTGCATCTGCGGGGCGGACTTGGTGGTGGTCGCCAGGTTTCGCGCGGCGGCCGTACCGAGACTCTGCTGCGGCGGCGCCTGCTGTTCGCGGACCTCGGGACCTGCCTCGACCGACATCTGTCTCCCTCTTCGGTTCTTTGCCTGAATCGCGCTCGTGGAGCACTCATTCACGCTGTGCCTGACCTGCAGAGGAAGCCTTTCAGCACTGGGAGTCGCCGCGCCATTACACAAAAGAGTGTGACTAGATCACCGCGGAGGCGGGAATCCCGCGCGACGGCATTGAGTAGGCCGTGGAAGTGCTGCTCGCCGCGCGTGGTCCGCGGCATGGCCGACCGTCTCGCAAGGGCTGTTTCCGGTCACATGCGCCACCGGCCCGGACGCTCCGAGCCACCCGTCGCACGCCTCGACGTACGCCCTCCCTCGCGCCGATCCCTCGCCGGTCGGCCGGGCGGCCCGACGCTTTCGCCGTGACGCTCGGCACCCTCGCCACGCTGCTCGCCGCACTGCTGGCGGACGCCGCGCCGCACGTCCTCCCCGCGCGGCCCGAGCCGGAGCATCCGGTCGGCGGGCCTGCGTGACGAGGCGAGCGGCCCGGACCTGCGACCGGCCACCGCCCGAGGGCGACGGCGACTGTCCGGATCGGCTCGCACGGCGTACGAGAGAGGTATCGGCGGAAGTCCTGGTTCCGGTACAAGCGGTACACGCAGTTCCGGATGAGGAGGCAGCAGCCATGGCCAATCCGCTCTCCGCCGACACCTTCCTGAGAGCCCTCCGCAACGAAGGGGTGTCCGTCGTGGAAGTGGGCAACTGGCGCACCCACAACCGCCACGGTCATGGGCCCTGGGGTCCCGTGCACGGCGTGATGATCCATCACACGGTCACCAAGGGCACCAGCGCCACCGTCCGCCTTTGCCGCGACGGCCACTCCACCCTCCCCGGACCCCTCTGCCACGGCGTCGTCGCCAAGGACGGCAAGGTTCACCTCGTCGGCTACGGGCGGGCCAACCACGCCGGTCTCGGCGACGACGACGTCCTGCGCGCCGTCATCGCCGAGAAGCGCCTGCCGCCCGACAACGAGGCCAACACGGACGGCAACCGGCACTTCTACGGCTTCGAGTGCGAGAACCTCGGCGACGGCCGCGACCCCTGGCCGAACGTCCAGCTCGCCGCCATCGAGCGCGTCTCCGCCGCCCTCTGCCGCGCCCACTCCTGGACCGAGCGCTCCGTCATCGGCCACCTCGAATGGCAGCCGGGCAAGGTGGACCCGCGCGGCTTCACGATGGATTGGATGCGGGGCAGGGTGCGCGACAGGCTGAAGTGAAGTAGGGACGGAACGGGCCGGTGGCCCACGACGCGCCCCGGCGCGACGTCAGCCGGGGGACGCCAGGGTCCACGCCGTGCCATCGGCGCGACGCCAAGCACCGGACACCAGAGGCATACGCCGTGCCCCCCGCGCAACCCCGGCCACCAGGACGCCAGGCACACAGGACGGCCGGGACCAGGACCCCGGCACCAGGACGGCCGGGACCAGGACACCCGCCGGATCGGAACGCCAGGGGCTCGGCACCAGGAGTCCGCGACGCGCCGCCGGGCGCGACAATTGCCGGATGCCCCCCGCGTCCCACGACCCGCGCGACCCCCACGACCCGCACGACGTCCGCGACCCCCACGACCCCCACGACCCCCACGACCCGCACGAAGTGCGCGACGTCCGCGACCCGCACGACCTGCGCCCGCAGCTGCCGTCCCCCCTGGTCCCCGTACGGGACGACCGCTTCGAGCGGCACGGGGTGCGGCTCCTCCTCAAGCGGGACGACCTGATCCATCCCGACCTTCCCGGCAACAAGTGGCGCAAGCTCGCGCCCAACCTGCGCGCCGCCGCCGGCCGCCCAATGCTCACCTTCGGCGGCGCCTACTCCAACCACCTGCGCGCCACCGCCGCCGCGGGCCGCCTGCTGGGCTTCCCGACCGTCGGCGTCGTCCGCGGCGAGGAACTGGCCGACCGCCCGCTGAACCCCTCCCTCGCCCAGTGCGCGGCCGACGGCATGCACCTGCACTTCGTGTCCCGCACGGACTACCGCCGCCGCGCCGACCCCGACCACCTCGCCGCGCTCCTCCCCACCACCCCCTTCCCCGACGCGTACGTCGTGCCCGAGGGCGGCAGCAACGAGCTCGCGGCCCAGGGCTGCGCGGAACTCGGGGAAGAACTGCGGGGCGCCGCGGATGTGGTGGGCGTGGCCTGCGGCACCGGCGGCACGCTCGCCGGACTGGCGGCGGGCCTGGGCCCCGGACAGCGCGCGCTCGGCGTGCCGGTGCTGAAGGGCGGCTTCCTGGAGGCGGAGGTCCGCGCCCTCCAGACGTCCGCCTTCGGCGCCCCGACCGCCTCCTGGGCCCTCGCGGACGGCTTCCACTTCGGGGGTTACGCCCGTACCCCGCCCGAACTCCACGCCTTCGCCGAGGACTTCGAGGAGCGGCACGGGATGGAGGTGGAGCGGCTGTACGTGGCGAAGCTGCTGTACGGGCTGCTGACGCTGACGCGTCGGGGAGAGTTCGCACCGGGGACGCGGATGGCGGCGGTGGTCACGGGACGCCCCTGGGAGGCAGCGCGGTCATAGCGGGGAGCCGGTGGCCGCAGTGACCGAACGGCGGCGCGGCGACGGCACGGCTCGGCAGCACGGCGCCGCCCACCGCGTACCCGCCGCCCCGGGCGGCGCGGCGCCGGCTACTCCGCCTCCCGCCACCCCGCCGCCTCCTCCAGGTCCAGGCGTCGCAGGAGCACCCGCATCAGTTCGTCGTCGATGCGGCGCGCGTCGCGCAGTTCCACGAAGACCGCGCGTTCCACGTCGATCACCTCGCGCGCCATCCGCCGGTACGTCGCGTCCGCCGACTCCCCGGTGGCTTCGTTGACCGTTCCCAGCCGTTCCCACACCGCGTTCCGCCGCCGTTCCAGTACGGCGCGCAGCCGGTCGGCCAGGGGGCCGGGCAGGGCGTTGCGTTCGTCCGCCAGCAGCTCCGCCAGCCGTGCCTCCGCCGCCGTCGACGCCTCGCTCTGGGCCTGCGCCTCCTGGAGCGTCGCCCGGTGCGCGTCCCGCTTCGGCAGTTTGAGCGCGCGGATCAGCGGGGCCAGCGTCACGCCCTGGACGCCGAGGGTCCCGATCACGGTCGTGAAGGTGAGGAAGAGGATCAGGTCGCGTCCCGGGAACGGCTTCCCGTCCGCCACCACCGGAATCGAGAAGGCGATGGCGAGCGAGACGACGCCGCGCATCCCGGCCCACCCGACGATCACCGGGCCCTTCCAGTCGACGTCCGGCTCCCGGGCCCTGATCCGCCGCGAGAGCCGGCGCGGGACACTCGTCGCCGGGAACACCCACACGAACCGCACCGCGACCACCAGCACGAACACCACGACCGCGTACCGGAGAAGTTCGCCGCCGCCGTACTGCCCCAGCCCGCGCAGCACCACCGGAAGCTGCAAGCCGATCAGCGTGAAGACGACCGACTCCAGCACGAAGGAGACCATCTTCCAGACGGCTTCCTCCTGGAGCCGCGTCGCGAAGTCCACCTTCCACGACCGGTGCCCGAGGAAGAGCGCCACGACGACCACGGCCAGCACTCCGGACGCGTGGACGTGCTCGGCCGTCGCATACGCGACAAACGGGATGAGCAGCGAGAGGGTGTTCTGCAGGATCGGCTCCCGCAGCCGCGTGCGCAGCCAGTGCAGCGGCAACGTCAGCAGCAGCCCGACGCCCACCCCGCCCACCGCCGCGACCAGGAACTCCCGTACCCCCGTGCCCCAGCTCGCGCCGACCCCGACGGCCGCGCCGAGGGCCACCTTGTACGCGGTGATCGCCGTGGCGTCGTTGACCAGCGACTCCCCCTGGAGGATCGCGGTGATACGGGGCGGCAGCCCGAGCTTCCGGGCGATGGCGGTCGCCGCCACCGCGTCCGGCGGCGCGATCACCGCGCCGAGCACCAGGGCCGAGGCCAGCGGCAGAGCCGGCACCAGCAGGCTCACCAGCCAGCCGACCGTCACGGTCGCGAACAGCACGTAGCCCACGGAGAGGAGGGCCACCGGCCGCAGGTTGGCTCTCAGGTCCAGGTACGAGCTCTCCAGCGCGGCGGTGTGCAGCAGGGGCGGCAGCAGCAGCGGCAGCACGATGTGCGGGTCGAGCGTGAAGTCCGGCATCCCGGGCACGAACGACGCCGCGATGCCCACCGCGACGAGCAGCAGCGGCGCAGGCACCGGGGTCCGCCGGGCCAGGCCGGCCACCGCGGCGCTCACGGCGACCAGTGCCAGCAGGGGTGTCGCGTCCATCGGTTCTCGTCCCGTCCCGGTCGGCGGCCACGCACGCGGGCCACGTCCGCGCGTACGCTGGCAATCATGAAGGACTGCCCGCACGTCGAAGAGCTGCCGCACCCGCAGCCCGACCCGCTGAGCGACACCTGCCTCGAATGCCTGGCCGCCGGCACCCATCCGGTCCAGCTGCGGATCTGTCTCGGCTGCGGGCACGTCGGCTGCTGCGACTCCTCACCCGGACGGCACGCCACCCGGCACTTCGGCGACACCGGGCACCCCGTGATGCGCAGCTTCGAGCCGGGCGAGAGCTGGCGCTGGTGCTTCGTCGACGGCGCGATCGTCTGAGGGGGCGAAAACGGGCGGGAGCCGGTTGCGACACCGTGACGAAGCGGTTCGGAGGGGCGGCCCCGGGGTACGTCAACCCCTCACCGGTACCGCCCAATTGGGCTCCGCACACCCCTAGCCACTTTCCGTGCCCGCATGCCTACCATGAGTGACGGTTCGCCGGGCGGGGGGCCTGGCGACACGGAACGGCGGATCACGATAGCGTCACCGGCGAGAGACGTATCAGACGTACCGCTTGTGCCACCTTGGAGGTGAGGGTGTCCCCTATCGCAGGCGAGCCCGGGAACCAGGACTTCGTGGAGGTCCGGCTGCCCGCTGCGGGTGCCTACCTGTCGGTGCTGCGTACGGCCACGGCCGGCCTCGCAGCGCGTTTGGACTTCACCCTCGACGAGATCGAGGACTTGCGCATCGCAGTGGACGAAGCCTGCGCGATCCTGCTCCAGCAGGCCGTGCCCGGCTCCGTCCTCAGCTGTGTGTTCCGGCTCGTGGACGACTCACTGGAAGTGACCGTCACGGCCCCCACCACGGACGGCCGCGCCCCCGAGCGCGACACGTTCGCGTGGACGGTGCTCTCCGCACTCGCCGGCAAGGTCGACGCGACCGTGGCCGACGACCGTACGGTCAGCATCAGCCTCTACAAACAGCGCGGCGCAGGACCCGGTCCGGCGTGAGCGGGGACGGGCCGGTGCGGGACGACGAGCGCAGTTCACGGGCGCTGGACGGGATTCCTGAGCAGCAGGCCCGCCCGCACCCGGTGGACGGGCGTGCCGTGGCGTACGAGGCTGCGCAGAGGACCGGGGCGGCCGCGGCCGTCCCGGTGAAAGCCGCGGCGGGCGCGGCGGGCAGGGCTCAGGTGCAGCAGGCAGCGGAGCGGGCGGCGGACCAGATGAGCGACGAGAAGGATGTGCGCCCCGAGGCGCACGAGGTGCAGGGGGCGCTTGAGACGCCCGAGGCGCACAAGAAGCACGAGGTGTCCCGGACGCCGGAAGCACCCGAGGTGCACAAGGAGCGCGAGGAACAGGAGCTCCCGCCCAACCCGCGGGACCGCAGCGGTGCGCGGGCACTGTTCATCCAGCTCCGCGAGCTGCCCGACGGCTCGACCGAGAAGGCCGAGCTGCGCAACCGGCTGGTGCGGATGCACCTCCCGCTGGTCGAGCACCTCGCACGGCGCTTCCGCAACCGCGGGGAGCCGCTGGACGATCTGACCCAGGTCGCCACGATCGGCCTGATCAAGTCGGTGGACCGGTTCGACCCCGAGCGCGGCGTCGAGTTCTCCACGTACGCGACCCCCACCGTCGTGGGCGAGATCAAACGCCACTTCCGCGACAAGGGATGGGCGGTACGGGTACCGCGCCGCCTCCAGGAGCTGCGGCTCTCCCTCACCTCGGCGACCGCCGAGCTCTCCCAGCAGCACGGCCGGTCGCCGACCGTGCACGAGCTGGCGGAGCGGCTGGCGATCTCGGAGGAGGAGGTGCTGGAGGGTCTGGAGTCCGCCAACGCGTACTCCACGCTCTCCCTGGACGTCCCCGACACGGACGACGAGTCCCCGGCGGTCGCGGACACCCTGGGCTCGGAGGACGTGGCGCTGGAGGGCGTCGAGTACCGCGAGTCCCTCAAACCGCTGCTGGAGGACCTTCCGCCGCGCGAGAAGCGGATCCTGCTCCTGCGCTTCTTCGGGAACATGACGCAGTCGCAGATCGCGCAGGAGGTCGGCATCTCGCAGATGCACGTGTCCCGCCTGCTGGCCCGCACCCTGGCCCAGCTCCGGGAGAAACTGCTGGTGGAGGAGTAGCGCGTACCGGCAGCGGCCCGTACGGGAGGGGCTCGTGTCCGGCGCTCAGGCGCCGCGCGGGCCCCTCTTGATGCCCAGCGCGTCCACCACGGCCGGGTTCAGCAGCAGCACCATCGAGACGACGGCCACGACGGCGAGCGCGATCCCGCCGGGGATAGAGAAGCCGCCTTCGGTCGTCAGCAGGGTGTACGCCACGGGCAGCGCCATCAGCTGCGTGATCACCGCGGGCCCCCGGCTCCAGCTCCGCCGCAGCCGCAGCCCGTTCGCCGCCACCAGCGGCAGCACGCCCAGTGCGATCAGTGTGATTCCGCCCATCTCCGCCTGCTCCGGCCGGTCGGGGCTGCCCAGCAAGCCCATCACCAGCAGGTACAGCCCCAGCGCGACGAGTGCCGCGCCCTCGGCCGCCACCAGGGCGGCGGCGACTCCCAGCCGTGCGGGCCGCGGCTTCGGGGGATGCGGTACCGCCGGCACCTCGTCCAACGGATCAGGCTTGGATTCCGGCTTCCGACCACGCTTCTCACTCACCCCCGCACCCTAACGTCCCATCCCGCCCGAGCCCCCTCGGGAGCACCCCACGCGATTGCCCCCCTCAAGGTCCGGCCACCACCCGCCCCGCCTCTTCCCTCCCCTCCCCTCGCCGCGGAGGGACCCGACCTGCCCCCGTCCACGAACCCCCACCCAGGTAACCTTCCCCGCATGCGCGCACTCCTCGTGGTCAATCCAGCTGCCACCACCACCAGTGCCCGCACCAGGGACGTCCTCCTGCACGCCCTCGCCAGCGAGATGAAGCTGGAGACGGTCACCACCGAGTACCGCGGCCACGCCCGCGACGTCGGCCGGCGCGCCGCGGACAACTCCGACACCCTCGACCTGGTCGTCGCCCTGGGCGGCGACGGCACCGTCAACGAGGTCGTGAACGGTCTCCTCCACGACGGTCCCGATCTCGACCGCCTCCCGCGCCTCGCCGTCGTCCCCGGCGGCTCCACCAACGTCTTCGCCCGCGCCCTCGGTCTGCCCAACGACGCCGTCGAAGCGACCGGCGCCCTTCTGGACGCCCTGCGTACCGGAAGCGAACGCACAGTGAGCCTCGGCCGCACGAAGGGCGTACCCGGCACGGAGGACGAAGCCGTTCCGGAGCGCTGGTTCACCTTCTGCGCCGGCCTCGGATTCGACGCGGGCGTCATCGGCCGGGTCGAACAGCAGCGGGAGCGCGGAAAGCGGTCGACGCACGCCCTGTATCTGCGCCAGGTGGTACGCCAGTTCCTGGACGAGCCGCACCGCAGACACGGTGTGATCACCCTGAAGCGCGCCGGCGAGGACCCGGTGACCGACCTCGTCCTGTCGATAGTCTGCAACACCTCCCCGTGGACCTACCTGGGCAATCGCCCCCTGTACGCGTCCCCCGAGGCGTCCTTCGACACCGCCCTGGACGTGCTCGGCTTGAGCCGGCTCTCCACCCCCGCGGTGACCCGCTACGCCACCCAGCTCCTCACCTCGTCGCCGGAGCGCGGCCCTCACGGCAAGCACGCAGTCACCCTGCATGACCTCACGGACTTCACCTTGCATTCCAAGGTTCCACTGCCCCTTCAAATGGACGGCGACCACCTGGGGCTGCGTACCAGCGTGGCGTTCACAGGCGTTCGCCGTGCACTGCGTGTGATTGTGTGAGTGGAAGGGCCCAAAGTCCTTTATCTCGAACGTACGGACTGGACTCCACCCCTTAGAAGTACGGCTGTGAGCTAGCCGACACCGAGGAATCAAAAAAAACTTCTCGGAAGGGGTTGTATCCGTCGTCGAGGTTTGCGAGTCTCTTCATGGCGATCGGGACGGCCCGCAACACCGGCCTCCCTGAAAACCGGAATCCCTCCTCACACACAGGACCACAACCAGTCTCGACTGGAAGTCGGCCCTTCCCTCGTGAGGGGATTCGTGAAAGCGTTCACATTCACAAGCAATGTGTCTGACATACAAGATCATTCAAGGAGAGGTAGCAGCCATGGACTGGCGTCACAACGCCGTTTGTCGTGAGGAAGACCCGGAGCTGTTCTTCCCCATCGGCAACACCGGTCCTGCGCTGCTGCAGATCGAGGAAGCCAAGGCCGTCTGCCGCCGCTGCCCCGTCATGGAGCAGTGCCTGCAGTGGGCGCTCGAGTCCGGCCAGGACTCGGGTGTCTGGGGTGGCCTCAGCGAGGACGAGCGCCGCGCGATGAAGCGCCGTGCCGCCCGCAACCGGGCGCGCAACGCGACCGCCTGACCCACCCCTGCTTCGAGCCTTTGCTCGGCGGCGCATACAGCGCGTATGCAGTCACCGCCCCCGAAACGCAGCGCGCAGTACCCCCGGATGCGCAACAGAGCGTGAGCAGTTGAGCCCCGGACCGTCACCTCGGTCCGGGGCTCTGTGCTGTCCCCGACACCGAGGCGCGGGGCGGCGGCGACCACTTGCCCGTTCGGCGGTCGCCCTCGCGTACGGTGAACTCTTCCGCGGACGGCGACCGCTTCCCCGCGTACGGCGACTACTTCTGCGGACGTACGGGAATGTCCAGCACCACCCGGGTGCCACGCTCGCGGCCGGGAACCATGTCGAAGGTCCCGCCCAACTCGCCCTCGACCAGCGTCCGTACGATCTGCAACCCCAGATTTCCGGTCCGCTGGGCGTCGAAGCCCTCGGGCAGGCCGCACCCGTCGTCGAGCACGGTGATCAGCAGTCGCGCCTCCGCCGGTGTGCCGCCGCGCAGCGCGGAGACCTCGACGGTGCCCTGCTCGCCCTGGACGAAGGCGTGCTCCAGGGCGTTCTGCAGAATCTCCGTCAGCACCATCGAGAGCGGTGTCGCCACCTCGGCGTCCAGGATCCCGAACCGCCCGGTCCGCCGGCAGGTCACCTTCCCCGGCGAGATCTCCGCCACCATCGCGAGGACCCGGTCCGCGATCTCGTCGAACTCGACGCGCTCGTCCAGGTTCTGGGACAGCGTCTCGTGGACGATCGCGATCGAACCGACCCGCCGCACGGCCTCGTTGAGTGCTTCGCGCCCCTGGTCGGAGTCCATCCTGCGGGACTGGAGCCGCAGGAGGGCGGCGACGGTCTGGAGGTTGTTCTTCACCCGGTGGTGGATCTCCCGGATGGTGGCGTCCTTGGTGATCAACTCCCGCTCGCGGCGGCGCAGTTCCGTCACGTCCCGGCAGAGCACCAGGGAGCCGATCCGGGTGCCCTTGGGCTTGAGCGGGATGGCTCGGAGCTGGATCACTCCCCCGCTGCCCTCGACCTCCGTCTCCCTCGGCGCGTAACCGCTGGCCAGTTTGACCAGGGCCTCGTCCACCGGACCGCGGGACGGGGCGAGTTCGGCGGTGGCCCGGCCCAGGTGGTGGCCGACCAGATCGGAGGCGAGGCCGAGCCGGTGGTACGCGGACAGGGCGTTGGGGCTCGCGTACTGGACGAGGCCGTCCGCGTCGAGCCGCATCAGCCCGTCGCCCACCCGCGGGGACGCGTCCATGTCGACCTGCTGGCCGGGGAAGGGGAACGAACCGGCGGCGATCATCTGGGCCAGGTCGGAGGCGCTCTGGAGGTACGTGAGTTCCAGCCGGCTCGGCGTACGGACGGTCAGGAGGTTGGTGTTGCGCCCGATGACCCCCAGGACGCGGCCCTCCCGCCGTACCGGGATCGACTCGACCCGCACCGGCACCTCCTCGCGCCACTCCGGGTCGCCCTCGCGCACGATGCGGCCCTCGTCGAGCGCCGCGTCGAGCAGGGGACGGCGGCCGCGCGGGACGAGATGCCCCACCATGTCGTCGTGGTACGAGGTCGGACCGGTGTTCGGCCGCATCTGCGCCACCGAGACGTACCGGGTGCCGTCGCGGGTCGGAACCCACAGCACCAGGTCGGCGAAGGACAGGTCGGAGAGCAGCTGCCACTCCGAGACCAGCAGGTGGAGCCACTCAAGGTCGGTGTCGCTGAGGGCGGTGTGCTGGCGTACGAGATCGTTCATGGAGGGCACACCGTCGAACATACCCGTAACCTCCACGACAACCGGCGTGCGCATCCCGTAGACAGGCATTACTGGTCTAGTCCACAATGACCGGGCAAAGCTTCATCCTCCCCGCACAGGAGGATGAAATCGGAGGACGGCGCTCTCTGCCCTGACTGCGCCCGCCCCTCCACACGGCCGGAGGCACCGCACGCCGCCGGCCGAGCAACTCCGGGCTGCGGTGCCGGGTGGGCCGAGGGTCCCACCGGGCGCCGTGGCCCGCGGGTCTTTCCGGGGCCGGACGCTTCGTCGCCCCCGGGCCGTCAACGCCCCTCCCGCCCGCGCCCCCTCTTCCCCGCCCACTCCCCCCTGGGGCGCGCCTCCACGCGTCCGCATCCGCCCCGCTGTGGAGCCGGGCGACGCGGCGCCCGGCAACGCCCTCGGCGCGCGTACGGCGGGGCTCGACGAGCGGTGCCGAAGTGCCGGAGCGGGCGGCGCGGACGACCATGGGAGGGACCACCCACCTCTGCTAGATTGGTCTATACCACAGATCGTTTTCGGCCCCCCTCATCCCCCTTCTTCCAGATAGGCAGGCATCAGCGTGGAAGTTGTCATCGTTCCGGACGCGAAGGCGGGCGGCGAGCTCATCGCGCAGAGCATCGTGGACCTGCTGGGCCGCAAGCCCGACGCCCTGCTCGGTGTGGCCACCGGCTCCTCCCCGCTGCCCATCTACCAGGCGCTGACGGCCAAGGTGAAGGGCAGCGGACTGGACGTGTCGCAGGCCCGGATCTGCCAGCTCGACGAGTACGTGGGTCTGCCCGCCGGGCACCCCGAGTCCTACCGGGCGACCGTGCTGCGCGAGGTCGTCGAGCCGCTGGGGCTGACCGAGGCATCCTTCTTCGGCCCGGACGGGTCCGCCGAGGACGTCCAGGGAGCCTGCGAGGCGTACGACAAGGCGCTCGCCGAGGCGGGCGGCGTCGACCTCCAGATCCTGGGCATCGGCACCGACGGGCACATCGGCTTCAACGAGCCCTGCTCGTCGCTGGCTTCCCGGACCCGGATCAAGACGCTCACCCAGCAGACCATCGACGACAACGCGCGCTTCTTCGACGGCGACACCGCCCAGGTCCCGCGCCACGTCATCACCCAGGGCATCGGCACCATCCTGGACGCCCGCCACCTCGTGCTGCTGGCGACCGGCGAGGGCAAGGCGGAGGCCGTCGCGCAGACCGTCGAGGGCCCGCTGTCCGCGCTGGTGCCCGCCTCCGCGCTCCAGCTGCACCCGCACGCGACCATGGTCGTGGACGAGGCGGCCGCCTCCAAGCTGAAGCTCGCGGACTACTTCCGCCACACGTACGCCAACAAGCCGGTGTGGCAGGGGATCTGAGCCCCGCGGAGCAGATCGGCACAGGAAGGCCGGGCGACCCCTCAGCGGGCCCGCCCGGCCTCTTGCGTGCTCCCGGGTCGCCTACCGGCCGACGAGCGCTTCGGCGGCGGCCGTGCCGCAGACGCGGGCCGCGCCGTGCGTCGCCACGTGCAGGGCGCCGCGCGGGGTCGCCTGGGGAACGCCCATCTCGACCACGACGGTGTCCGCGCGGGCCGCGAGCAGGCCGTCGAGGACGGCTGCCATCCACGGGTGGCGGTGTTCGTCCCGTACGACCGCGACGATCCGGCGGCCCCCGGCCGCGGCGAGGATCGCTTCGGCGGAGCCGGTCTCGGCGGTGAACGCGCCGGTCTCGGTTCCGGGCAGGTGACGGGCGAGGTCGGCGGCGACGCCCCAGGGGGTCTCGTCGCCGACGGCGATGTTCGCCACCGGGGTGAGGGCCGCCACGTACGGGGCGGACGACAGCGGGGCGGCGCCCGGGGCACGGGTGACGCGCACGGCCCGGCGGGCGGCGTCCAGGCCCACCTCGCGCGTGGCGCTACGGCCGGTCTCGTTGCCGGGCGCGGTCCCCTCCTGCACTGCCGCGCCCGGCCCCGAAGTCCGGGCCCGCTGGGTCCACGTGGCGAGGGAACGCACCCTCGCCGCCGCGTCGGCCAGCCGCTCCTCCGGCAGTTCGCCGGAGCGGACCGCCGCCACCAGCGCGTCGCGCAGCAGCAGGACGGTCTCCTCGTCGGCGAGGCCGCCACCGACGCAGATCGCGTCGGCTCCCGCGGCGATCGCCAGGACGGAGCCGCGCTCGATTCCGTACGTCGCGGAGATGGCCTGCATCTCCATGCCGTCCGTGATGATCAGCCCCTGGTAGCCCAGTTCCTCCCGGAGCAGACCGGTGAGGATCTGCGGGCTGAGAGTCGCGGGGCGGGTGGGGTCGAGCGCAGGGAGCAGGATATGCGCACTCATGACCGTTTTGGAACCCGCGGCGATGGCCGCCCGGAAAGGCACCAGTTCACGGGCGTGCAGTGTGTCCAGTCCCACATCGATGCGGGGCAGGTCGTGGTGCGAATCGACGTTGGTGTCGCCGTGTCCGGGGAAGTGCTTGGTGCAGGCGGCGACGCCCGATGCCTGGAGGCCCTCGACGTACGCGGCGGTGTGCCGGGCGGCCAGGTGCGGGTCGGCGCCGAAGGACCGTACGCCGATGACCGGGTTGCCCGGGTCGGAGTTGACGTCCGCGGACGGCGCCCAGTTGAGGTTGACGCCGCACTCGGCGAGCCGGCGGCCCAGTTCGCGGGCGACCTCGCGGGTCAGGTCGGTGTCGTCGACCGCGCCGAGGGCGAGGTTGCCGGGGAAGGACGAACCGCCGCGTACTTCGAGGCGGGTGACGTCGCCGCCCTCCTCGTCGATGGCGACCAGCACGTCGTCCCGCTCGGCCCGCAACTGGGCGGTGAGGGCCGCCAGTTGTTCGGGCGAGGCGATGTTGCGTCCGAACAGGCCGACCGAGGACAGCCCTTCGCCCACGCTGCGCAGCAGCCAGTCGGGGGCGCTGGTCCCGGTGAAGCCGGGCTGGAGGACGGCGAGGGCGTCCCGCGTGAGGGTGTCGGTGGAGCGCGTGGCAGTCGCCATGGGTGAGGTCATCCCTTCACTGCGCCGGCGGTCATGCCGCCGACGGCCTTGCGCTGGAGGAAGAGGAACACGATGAGCACGGGCACGGTGAACATCGAGGCGGCGGCCATCGTCGCGCCCCAGTCGTTGCCGAACGCGGTGTTGAACTGGGTCAGCCACAGCGGCAGCGTCTGCGCGTAGTCCTCCTTGTTGAGGATCAGCACCATGGCGAACTCGTTCCAGGCCGTGATGAAGCCGAAGAGGGAGGTCGACATGAGGCCCGGCGCCAGCAGCGGGAAGATCACCTTGAAGAAGGCCTGGGTGCGGGAGCAGCCGTCGATCATCGCCGCCTCCTCCAGTTCCACCGGGACGGCGGCGATGAAGCCGCGCAGCGTCCAGATGGTGAAGGGCAGCACCATGACGAAGTAGACCAGGGTGAGCGTCGCGATGCTGTTCAGCATGTCGGAGTCGCGGGCGATCATGTACATCACGATCACCATGACCTCCCAGGGCGCCATCTGGGCCATCATCACGCCGAGGACGAGCCCCTTGCGGCCACGGAACCTCATCCGCGCGATGGCGAAGCTCGCCGCGAGCGCGACGATCAGCGCCAGGAGGACCGCGCCGATGGTGACCATGAAGCTGTTCTGCACGTACGTCCAGAACATGTCGACGCCGGACGCCTTGGCGTAGTTCTCCGCCGTCGGGGAGAAGACGAACACCGGGTCCTTGGTGAGGATCTCCGCCTTCGGCTTCAGGGACGAGGAGAACATCCAGTAGACGGGGAAGACGAAGACCGCCGCCACCAGGAGGGCCAGGACGTTCTTGCCGGCCTTCCCGACGACCTTGGCGCGCTTGCCCACGGGCCGCTTGCCGACGGGGACGCGGGGGGCCGCGGCGGAAGTCTTGGCCACTGCGGACGCTGTGCTCACTGCGCTCACTGCTCCTCCTCCTGCTTCAGGATCAGGCGGAAGTAGAAGGACATGACGGCGATCAGCATGGCGATCGTGAGGACGGAGATCGCCGCTGCCATGCCGTAGTGCTGCTGGCCGCTGCCCTCGACGAAGGCGAAGACCGGGAGGGTCTCGGAGCCCCGGTCGGGGCCGCCCGCGTTCATGGCGTAGACCTGGGCGAACGCCTTGAAGACCCAGATGACTTCGAGGAACGTCGTCACCAGGAAGAACGGCTTCATGATCGGGAAGACGACGGCCCAGAAGATCCGCCAGCCGGAGGCGCCGTCCATCCTGGCGGCCTCGTACAGCTCGGTGCCGACGGTGGTCAGGCCCGCGTACATGTTGAGCGCGACGAAGGGGATCGAGCCCCAGGCGATCAGCACGGTGATGATGACGAGGGTCGAGGTGCCGGTCTCGAACCAGTTGTGCTGTTCGTAGCCCGCGAACCCGAGGGAGCGCATGACCCAGTTGGCGACGCCGAACTGCTCGTCGAAGAGCCACTTGAAGACGGTGACGGAGGCGACGATCGGCATGGCCCAGGCCATCACCAGCGCCAGCGAGAGCACCAGCCGCATCTTCTTGCCGAGGTTGTTCAGCAGGATGCCGATCAGGGTGCCGATCAGCATGATGACCAGCACGTTGACGGCGGTGAACACGAAGCTGCGGACCACGACGGTCCAGAAGTCCGAGGACCCCAGCAGCTCCTTGAAGTTCTCGACGCCGATCCACTCGGGCTTGCGGGTGATCAGCTCGCGCTTGTTCACCTGCTGGAACGAGAGGATCACGTTCCTGATCAGCGGGTAGCCCAGCAGCACGACCAAGGAGATCACCGCAGGGGCGACCAGCAGGTACGGAAGCAGGCCGGTGGGCAGGCCGCGCCTGCCGCGAGGCCGCTGGAGGACTTCCTTGGAACCGGAGGGCGGCGGGGTCTGTGACTCCCCTGCCGGCTTCCGGGGCGCGTCCTCCGGAACGGAGGCCACGACTCCCTGGGAGTGCACGGTCATGATGATCTTCCTCGCGGTTGTGGGGCACCCGCGCCCACCGGGCCTGGCGGCCCACCCGGGGCCACGTCAATACGTGCTGCCGCACGAAGGGGCGTGCCGGCGCACCCGGAGAGGCGCCGCCGCACGTACGGGTGGTGCGGCAGGGGGACGACTCACCCCTGCCGCACCACTCGCGGTGGACTACTTCTTGTTGATGCGCTCGGTGATTTCCTTGTCGGCCGCCTCAGCGGCGGCCTTCGGGTCCTGACCCTTGAGCACCTTGGTCATGTACTCCTTGATCGGGTTCGGGTTGGTCTCGACGTTCGCCCAGCCCTCGGTGATCGGGGTGAGCTTGCCGACCGAGGCTGCCTGGCCCATGGCCTCGGCGAAGGTGCCCGCCGGGGCCTTGAACGCCGCGGAGTCGTGGTTCGGCAGCGCGGCGCCCTCGGTGGCCTGGGCGTACTTGGCCATCTGGTCCTTGCCTGCGGCCAGCGCCAGCCACTCCTTGGCGAGGTCCTTGTTCTTGGAGCGCTCGGCGATGGCGAGGTTGGAGCCGCCGAAGAAGACGCTGCCCGGCTTGTCGGCCGTCTTGCCCGGGATCGGGAAGTAGCCGAAGTCGGCCTTGCCCTTGGCGTCCTCGATCGCCTTGATCGCGCCGCCGGCCTCCCAGCCGAGACCGATCCACGAGGCGATGCCGCCCTTGGGGACGACGTCCGTGGACTGCTGCGGGGTCGCCTCGTCCTTGTCCTTGGGCGCCGTGGAGTAGGACTGGAGCTTCTTGTAGAAGTTCATCCCCTCGATGGACTTGGGGTCCGCGAGGGTGCCCTTCCAGTTGTCGCCGTCCTTGACCGCGAGGTCGCCGCCCTCGTCCCAGATGAACCCGGCGAGGACGTACCAGCTCTGCCCCGGCAGGTAGAGGGGCTGGGTCTTGCCCTTGGAGGTGGCCTTGATCTTCTCCAGGCCGGCGATCCACTCGTCGCGGGTCTTCGGCGGGGTGACGCCCGCGTCCTTGAACGCCTTCTTGTCGTAGACGACGACGCGGTTGGCGGCCCACCACGGGGCGGCGTACAGCTTGCCGTCCAGTTCGGCGGACGGGAGCATGCCCTTGTTCCAGCCGTCGGCGCCGAGCTTGGCCTTGTCCTCGGTCAGGTCGGCGAGACCGCCGGTGGCCGCGTAGCCCGCGGTCTGGGTGTTGCCGAGCTCGATGACGTCCGGCGGAGTGTCCTCGGAGAGGGCGGTGGTGACCTTCTCCTGGATCCCGTCCCACTTCTGGATCTTGACGTCCACCTTGACGTCCTTGTGCTTGGCCTGGAACTCCTTGTTCACGGCCTCGATCCAGGGCGCCGGAGCGGACCCGTCCATCACCCAGACGGTGACGGTCTTCGGGCCGTCGGCCTTGGTGTCGCCACCGGACTTGCTGTCCGACCCACATGCCGCGACGCTGACCATCATGCCGGCGACGCCAATCGCCGCGATGAGCTTGCGCTTCATTACGCCACTCTCCTGCTCAGGGATGCCTGCAACCCCCCGCCCACCGCGAGGACAACGCACGAAGTACGGCCTGTGGGACTGGGATCTGGTCTTTAATGGTTTAGACCAGTAGCTGGAGCTTGGCCTAGACCTTTTGGGGTGTCAAGGGTGTGTAAGACGCCGCGATGCGTCCGTTATCGGACCGACACCTCGGGGCTCGCACCAGCACCGGAAGGCCTCTCCGGCCACCGCGCACACAGGCGACGCGGTGTATAAGAAGGAATCGCGCGGAGCCGGAGCCCCGCGCGGCGGACCGTGCCACCATCCATGTGAGCCGCGACAGACGGAGGAGCCGGTGACGGCAGCAGCGCAGGAACCGGAAAGGCTGACCATGATCACCGACGGGGGCAGCACGGCGGGCACGGAGACCGAACTGGAACAGGGCGCCCCGCCGGGCCCCGCGACCCCGGCCACCCGCACCGCCCGCATCCCGAAGTACTACCGCCTCAAGCGGCACCTGCTCGACATGACCGAGACCCTCCCGCCCGGCACCCCGGTGCCCCCGGAGCGCACCCTCGCCGCCGAGTTCGACACCTCCCGCACCACCGTCCGCCAGGCCCTCCAGGAACTGGTCGTCGAGGGACGGCTGGAACGCATCCAGGGCAAGGGCACCTTCGTCGCGAAGCCCAAGGTCTCGCAGTCGCTCCAACTCACCTCCTACACCGAGGACATGAGGGCTCAGGGGCTCGAACCCACCTCGCAGCTGCTGGACATCGGGTACGTCACCGCCGACGACACCCTCGCGGGGCTGCTCAAGATCAGCGCCGGGGGCCGCGTTCTGCGCATCGAACGTCTGCGCCTGGCCAGCGGCGAACCGATGGCCATCGAGACCACCCACCTGTCCGCCAAGCGCTTCCCCGCCCTGCGCCGCTCGCTGGTGAAGTACACCTCGCTCTACACCGCGCTCGCCGAGGTCTACGACGTACGCCTCTCCGAGGCCGAGGAGACCATCGAAACCTCCCTCGCCACCCCGCGCGAGGCCGGCCTGCTCGGCACGGACGTCGGACTGCCGATGCTGATGCTGTCCCGGCACTCCCTGGACAAGGACGGCGAACCGGTGGAATGGGTACGGTCGGTCTACCGCGGCGACCGGTACAAGTTCGTGGCGAGGCTCCAGCGCCCGCAGGACTGACGCCCGACGACGACAGCGTCCCCAGCGGCTCCCACCCTCACACCGGTTGGCTCCGGTACGCCTGTGACCTGCGGTGGTCCCCCCGTGTCCGTACCGATATGCGGACGGGGGGTTACACAGCACGGTCGCACCCCCTAGATTTCGCGCACGTCACGAGGATGATCGCGCGAGGGGACGGACCGTCATGGCAGAGCCGAGACCGACAGCCGAGACCGAGCAGAGCGGGGCCTCCCCCGGACCGGGCGCCTCGCGCAGGCTGTCGCCCCGGTCGATCGTGATCTGGTCCCTCGTGGCGATCGTCGGTGCGGCCGGCTGGGCGGTGCTCGCCCTCTCGCGCGGCGAGGAGGTGTCGGCCGTCTGGATGCTCGCGGCGGCCCTCGGCTCGTACGCCATCGGCTACCGCTTCTACTCGAAGTTCATCGCGAACCGCGTCCTGAAGGTCGACCGGACGCGGGCCACACCGGCCGAACGCCTCGACGACGGCGTGGACTTCCACCCTACCGACCGCCGGGTCCTGTTCGGCCACCACTTCGCGGCCGTCGCCGGCGCGGGCCCGCTCGTCGGACCGGTGCTGGCGGCCCAGATGGGCTACCTGCCGGGCACGATCTGGATCGTCGCGGGCGTGATCTTCGCGGGCGCCGTCCAGGACATGGTCGTGCTCTTCTTCTCCACCCGCCGCAACGGCCGCTCGCTGGGGCAGATCGCCCGCGACGAGATCGGCCCGGTCGGCGGCGCCGCCGCGCTGATCGCCGTCTTCGCCATCATGATCATCCTGCTCGCGGTGCTGGCCCTGGTCATCGTGAACGCGCTCGCCGAGTCCCCCTGGGGCGTCTTCTCGATCGGCATGACCATCCCGATCGCCCTCTTCATGGGCCTGTACCTGCGCATCCTGCGCCCCGGCCGGGTCAGCGAGGTCTCGCTCATCGGCGTCGCGCTGCTGCTGCTGGCGATCGTCGCGGGCGGCTGGGTCGCCGAGTCGTCGTGGGCGAGCACCTTCACCCTGGAACCGGGCACGCTGGTCATCTGGATGGTCGTCTACGGCTTCCTGGCGTCCGTCCTGCCCGTATGGCTGCTGCTCGCCCCGCGCGACTACCTGTCGACGTTCATGAAGATCGGCACCGTCACCCTGCTCGCCGTCGGCGTCCTCATCGCGCTGCCGAACCTCAAGATGGCCGGCATCACCGAGTTCGCCTCCAGCGGCACCGGTCCCGTCTTCGCCGGTTCGCTCTTCCCGTTCGTCTTCATCACCATCGCCTGCGGCGCGCTCTCCGGCTTCCACGCGCTGATCTCCTCGGGCACCACCCCGAAGATGATCCAGAAGGAGACGCAGATCCGGACGATCGGCTACGGCTCCATGCTGGTCGAGTCGTTCGTGGCGATCATGGCGCTGATCGCGGCCTGCATCATCGATCCCGGCCTGTACTTCGCCGTCAACTCCCCGATGGGCGTCGTGGGCGACACCGTCCAGGCGGCCTCCACCGCCGTCGGCAACCTCGGGTTCTCCATCACCCCCGAACAGTTGGCGCAAGCCGCCAAGGACGTCGAGGAACAGAGCCTGCTGCACCGCACCGGCGGCGCGCCGACGTTCGCACTGGGCATGGCGGAGATCTTCTCCGCGGCCTTCGGCGGGGCCGCGATGAAGGCCTTCTGGTACCACTTCGCGATCATGTTCGAGGCGCTGTTCATCCTGACGACGCTCGACGCGGGCACGCGCGTGGGCCGGTTCATGCTCCAGGACATGCTGGGCAACGTCTACAAGCCCTTCAAGAACGTCAGCTGGAAGCCCGGCGTCTGGATCGCCAGCGCCATCGTCGTCCTGGCCTGGGGCTACTTCCTGTGGGTCGGCGTGCACGACCCGCTCGGCGGCATCAACCAGCTCTTCCCCCTGTTCGGCATCGCCAACCAGCTGCTCGCCGCCGTCGCCCTCGCGGTCTGCACCACCCTGCTCATCAAGTCCGGCCGCCTCAAGTGGGCCTGGGTGACGGGCGTTCCGCTCCTGTGGGACGTCGCGGTCACCCTCACCGCAAGCTGGCAGAAGATCTTCTCCGCCGACCCGCGGGTGGGCTTCTTCACCCAGCGCGCCGAGTACCAGGACGCCCTCGACAAGGGACTCCCCTCGTTCAAACTGGCCAAGAACCGCGAGCAGATGGAGACCATCGTCACCAACTCCACCGTGGACGGCGTCCTGTCCGTCCTGTTCGCCGTCCTCATCGTGGTGGTCCTCTTCGAGTCCGGCCGCGCCTGCGTCAAGGCGATCCGCCACCCGGAGAGCATCAAGGTCAGCGAAACCCCGTACGTCGAGTCCACGTTCGTCGCCCCCGCCTCCCTCATCGCCACCAAGGAGGAGAAGGCCGAGCTCGCGGCGGCCGGCCTCGGCCCGGAGGGCGGCGCCCGCAGGACCGAGGAGCGGGTGTGAAGACCGCGGCGCTCCGCCACCGGCTCGCCCGGCTCCGCTGGTACGTACGGGAGCTGACCGGCGAAGCGGCGTACGACCACTACGTCGCCCACGCCCGGACCCACGACCCCCACGCACCCGTGATGACCCGCCGCGCCTTCGAGCGCAGCCGTACCGACGCCCGCGAGGGCGACCCCAGGCAGGGCTTCCGCTGCTGCTGAGCACAGTGCGCAAGCACCCGTGCGGCCCGGTGTTCCGCCCCTCGAAACGGGGTGGGGCGCCGGGCCGTCGCCGTTGCACACTGCCCCCATGACTGTGTGCACCGCGAAGGACCTCACCCTCAGGCCCGCCGAACCCCACGAGTACGACGAGGTCGGCGAGATCACCGCCCGCGCCTACCTCGACGACGGCCTCCTCGGCGGCGGTGAGCGGGACCCGTACCTGACCGTCCTGCGCGACGCCGCCTTCCGCGCCGCCCACGCGCAGCTCCTCGTGGCCGCCGACGCCGACGGCAAGCCCCTCGGCACAGTCACCTACGCACCCCAGGGCAGCCCCCTCCAGGACATCGCCGTCCCCGGCGAGGCCGAGTTCCGCATGCTCGCCGTCGCCCACCGGGGACGCGGCCGGGGCGCGGGCGAGGCCCTCGTACGCTCCTGCATCGCCCGAGCCCGAGCCGAGCAGGACGTCGTACGACTGGTGATGTCCACCCAGCCGACGATGCTCGGAGCACACCGCATCTACGAGCGGCTCGGCTTCCTGCGCACCCCGGAAAGGGACTGGGACCCCGTTCCCGGACTGACCCTGCTGACCTACGAGCGGCCCCTGTAGACCCCTTCAGGACCGCTTCCACCGGCGCCCTGCCCTGCCCCAAGGGCAACCCCCGGGCCCCGGCCGAAACGACACGCGACACTAGATGTGGGGGGTTCTCCAACGAGGACCCACCACATGTATGCTCGTGCTCGCTGTCGCCGCAGGGGAATCCGGTGCGAATCCGGAACTGTCCCGCAACGGTGTGTCATGTGCGCATTTGCGTACCGCCAAGTCCGACGACCTGCCGACAGCTCATCCGGCTCGACCGAACCGGATACCGATACGTCCGGGCCTCGCGGTTGGGCCGGTGGACGCCAGGCGGCGCGTGCCCTCGTTCCGGGGTGCCGTGTGCCCGCGCGCCCCCGCTCCCCCCTGCCGCAAGGCCCCGCGCCGAGCGAGGGAGAGCCCCCACGTGACCATCGCGCCAGTCGACCCGGCCAGCACCGAGGTACAGGACGCAGTTCAGGACGCCCCCGGGACCGCGCTGCTGCGCACCCTCACCGACCTGACCGCCGACCTTCCCGACACCGACCCCGGCCGGGTCGCCGCCGCCGCCCTGCGGGGCCGCAACGCGCGCTCGGACGCCGCCGAGCTGCGGGAGCTGGCCACCGAGGGCGCGGCGGGGCTCATCTCCGAGGACCCCGCGTACTCCCGCCTGGCCGCCCGCCTGCTCGCCCGCACGATCCGGGACGAGGCCGCCACGCAGGGCGTGGGCTGCTTCTCCGAGTCCGTCGCCGTCGGCCACCGCGAAGGGCTCATCGCGGACCGCACGGCCGACTTCGTGGCACGGCACGCGGCCACGCTGGACGAACTGATCGACCTCGACGGCGACGACCGCTTCGAGTACTTCGGCCTGCGCACGGTCTACAGCCGCTACCTGCTGCGCCACCCGATCACCCGCCAGGTCATCGAGACCCCGCAGCACTTCATGCTGCGCGTGGCCGCCGGCCTCGCCGCGGACGACAGCGACCGCGCGGTCGCCGAAGTCGCCTCCCTGTACCGCCTGATGAGCCGCCTGGACTACCTCCCGTCCTCGCCGACGCTCTTCAACTCCGGCACCCGCCACCCGCAGATGTCGTCCTGCTACCTCCTCGACTCCCCGCTGGACGAGCTGGACTCGATCTACGACCGCTACCACCAGGTCGCACGCCTCTCCAAGCACGCCGGCGGCATCGGTCTCTCGTACTCCCGCATCCGCGCCCGGGGCTCCCTGATCCGCGGCACCAACGGGCACTCCAACGGCATCGTGCCGTTCCTGAAGACCCTGGACGCCTCGGTCGCGGCCGTGAACCAGGGCGGCCGGCGCAAGGGCGCCGCGGCCGTCTACCTGGAGACCTGGCACGCGGACATCGAGGAGTTCCTGGAGCTCCGCGACAACACCGGCGAAGACGCCCGCCGCACCCACAACCTGAACCTCGCGCACTGGATCCCGGACGAGTTCATGCGCCGCGTGGACCAGGACGGCCAGTGGTCGCTGTTCTCCCCCTCCGACGTCCCCGAGCTGGTGGACCTGTGGGGCGCGGAGTTCGACGCGGCATACCGCAAGGCGGAGGCCGCGGGTCTCGCCAAGAAGTCCATGTCCGCCCGGGAGCTGTACGGCCGCATGATGCGCACCCTCGCGCAGACCGGCAACGGCTGGATGACCTTCAAGGACGCCTCCAACCGCACCGCCAACCAGACGGCGGAGCCCGGCCACACGGTCCACTCCTCCAACCTCTGCACGGAGATCCTCGAAGTCACCGACGACAGCGAGACCGCGGTCTGCAACCTCGGCTCCGTCAACATGGGCGCCTTCGTCCTGGACAGCGGCGACATCGACTGGGACCGCCTGGACGAGACCGTCCGCACCGCCGTGACCTTCCTCGACCGCGTCGTGGACATCAACTTCTACCCGACCGAGCAGGCCGGGAACTCCAACTCCCGCTGGCGGCCGGTCGGCCTGGGCGCCATGGGCCTCCAGGACGTCTTCTTCAAGCTGAAGCTCCCCTTCGACTCCCCGGAGGCGGCGGCTCTCTCCACCCGCATCGCCGAGCGCATCATGCTCGCCGCGTACGAGGCGTCCTGCGACCTCGCGGAGCGCTCCGGTCCGCTGCCCGCCTGGGAGAAGACCCGCACCGCCCGCGGCATCCTGCACCCCGACCACTACGGCGTCGAGTTCACCTGGCCGGAGCGCTGGGAGGCGCTGCGCGCCCGCGTCGCCAGGACCGGCATGCGCAACTCCCTGCTCCTCGCCATCGCGCCCACCGCCACCATCGCCTCGATCGCCGGCGTGTACGAGTGCATCGAGCCGCAGGTCTCCAACCTCTTCAAGCGCGAGACGCTCTCCGGCGAGTTCCTCCAGGTCAACTCCTACCTGGTGCGCGACCTCAAGGCGCTCGGCGTCTGGGACGCCCAGAGCCGCGAGGCCCTCCGCGAGTCCTCCGGCTCGGTCCAGGGCTTCAGCTGGATCCCGGCCGAGGTCCGCGCCCTGTACCGCACCGCGTGGGAGATCCCGCAGCGCGGCCTGATCGACATGGCCGCCGCCCGCACCCCGTACCTGGACCAGTCCCAGTCCCTGAACCTCTTCCTGGAAACGCCCACCATCGGCAAGCTCAGCTCGATGTACGCGTACGCCTGGAAGAAGGGCCTCAAGACGACGTACTACCTGCGCTCGCGCCCCGCCACCCGCATCGCGCGCGCGGCCGGCTCCCAGGCCGCCGCCGAGGCCCCGGCCCCCACCTCCACCCCCATCCCCGTACAGCAGGCGACGGACGCCGAAGCGCTCGCCTGCTCCCTCGAAAACCCCGAGTCCTGCGAGGCGTGCCAGTAATGTCCAGCAATTCCGAAAAGAACCTTCTCGACCCGGGCTTCGAACTCACCCTCCGCCCCATGCGCTACCCGGACTTCTACGAGCGCTACCGGGACGCGATCAAGAACACCTGGACCGTCGAGGAGGTCGACCTCCACTCGGACGTCGCCGACCTCGCGAAGCTGACGCCGGGCGAGCAGCACATGATCGGCCGCCTCGTCGCGTTCTTCGCGACCGGCGACTCGATCGTCTCCAACAACCTGGTGCTCACCCTCTACAAGCACATCAACTCCCCGGAGGCGCGGCTGTACTTGAGCCGCCAGCTCTTCGAGGAGGCCGTGCACGTCCAGTTCTACCTGACCCTCCTGGACACCTACCTCCCCAACCCGGAGGACCGCGCGGCTGCCTTCGACGCGGTCGAGGAGATCCCCTCGATCCGCGAGAAGGCGCAGTTCTGCTTCAAGTGGATGGACTCCGTCGAGAAGATCGACCGCCTGGAGACGAAGGCCGACCGCCGCCGCTTCCTGCTGAACCTGATCTGCTTCGCGGCGTGCATCGAGGGCCTGTTCTTCTACGGCGCGTTCGCGTACGTGTACTGGTTCCGGTCGCGGGGCCTGCTGCACGGGCTGGCGACGGGGACGAACTGGGTGTTCCGGGACGAAACCATGCACATGAACTTCGCGTTCGAGGTCGTGGACACCGTCCGCAAGGAGGAGCCGGACCTCTTCGACGACGAGCTCCAGCAGCAGGTCACCGACATGCTGAAGGAAGCGGTCGCCGCCGAGCTCCAGTTCGGCCGTGACCTGTGCGGCGAGGGCCTGCCGGGCATGAACACCGAGTCGATGCGCGAGTACCTGGAGTGCGTCGCGGACCAGCGTCTGGAGCGCCTCGGCTTCCCGAAGGTGTACGGCTCCTCCAACCCGTTCTCCTTCATGGAGCTCCAGGGCGTCCAGGAGCTGACGAACTTCTTCGAGCGCCGCCCGTCGGCGTACCAGGTGGCAGTGGAAGGCACCGTCGGGTTCGACGACGACTTCTAGGCCGTACGCACACCTGGGGGCCTCCTCACCGGATGGGGTGGAATGCAGTCATTCCACCCACGGCGAGGGGGCCCTTCGGCATACCTTGTGGCGCGACCGGATGGACCCACATGGGAGTTGAGGTGCGCGCCATGTCCGGAACGCAGGCCCGCAAGAACGGCACGCCCTACGGCGACGAACTGAAGGCCCGCCGCGAGCAGGCGGGGCTGACCCAGGCGGAGCTTGCCGCGCTGGCCTTCATGACCCACACACACATCGCGCACATCGAGGCGGGTCGGCGCATCCCCTCGCTGAGCGATGCACGGCGGCTGGACCAAGTACTACAGACGGGCGGGGTGTTCGTACGCTTCCTGCCGGACGCGAAGCGCCGGAAGGTGGCCAAGCATTTCGAGGCGGCACGGGAGTTGGAGTCCCAGGCCAGCATGATCCGGGAGTTCGGCCTCACACTGATTCCGGGCCTCTTGCAGACGGAGGCGTATATGCGGGCGGTGTTCCGCGCCTACTTCCCCGTCAAGAGCAAGGAGAAGCTCGATGAAGCCGTCACAGCGCGGCTGGAGCGGGCACACATCCTCGAAGACCCGTTGACGCCTCACATGACCGTACTCCTGGACGAGGCCGCGTTGCGCCGTCCGCAGGGCGGACCTGGCGTCATGGGAGCGCAGTTGCGGCACGTGGTCGACCTGGGGGATCGACGCCGAGTCCGCGTGCACGTCATCCCGTTCGGTGTGGGCTGCCACGCACTGGTCGAAAGCAATCTCACTCTCTTGTGGTTCGAGGACATGCCACCCACCGCATACGTCGACGGCCTGCACACAGGAAACCTCATCGACGAGGAGGCGGTGGTACTTCACTGTCAGACCTCTTACGATCTGGCACTAGGCGACGCCCTGTCGCACGAGAAGTCCCTGGAGATGCTCAGGGAGATCGCAAAGGGGTATGAGCATGAGCACCGAAGCACCGGCATGGCATAAGTCCAGCTACAGCGGCGGCAGCGAGGGCAACTGCCTCGAATTCGCGCCCAACCTCCCCGGCGTCGTCCCCGTCCGCGACACCAAGACCCCTACCGGCCCCACCCTCACCTTCAGCAGCGCCGCTTGGAGTACCTTCCTCGCGCTTCCCAAGCACGGGGCCCACAAAGGCTGATCGGCCTCATCGGACGCGAGGAGGCCCGTCCGCGCCCGGACGGGCCTCGTCGGCCCTACGCCGCACGGTCGAAAACGTTCTGCGCAGAGGCCAAGGTCGTCTCGGCGGCCCGCGCCTCCTGCGCCCGGCGGATCTGCCGGTCGATCCTGAGGTCGCGCGCGTGTCCGACGAGCGAGGGGAGCGCGAGAAGGGCGAAGAGGAACGCTACGGCCAGAAGGTTCACGAAGGTGTTCATGGCTCCACTCTCGGCCGCGTGGCGCAGATTCGTGAGTGGCAGGACTGTCACCATCCCTCGAATTGCTGCCACACTGACCGCATGCTCAAGAACGTGGCCGTCGCTCTCGTCGACGGAGTGAACCCCTTCGAACTCGGCGTGCTCTGCGAGGTCTTCGGTATCGACCGCAGCGATCAGGGCCTGCCCGTCTACGACTTCGCGGTGTGCGGCATCGAGCAGCGTGAACTCTCCTCCCGCTCGGGCGCGTTCACCATCAACGTCCCGCACGGCCTCGACCGGCTGGAGGAGGCGGACCTGATCTGTGTCCCCGCTGATCAGCACTGCGAGTCCCGTTCGTACCCGGAGCCGCTGCTGGCCGCCTTGCGCAGGGGCGTCGAGCGCGGGGCGCGGGTGCTGAGTGTCTGCTCGGGGGCCTTCGTGCTGGGGGCGGCGGGGCTGCTGGACGGGCGGCGGTGCACCACCCACTGGCGGCATGTGGACGAACTGGCCGCACGGTTTCCGCTGGCCAGACTGGAACCCGACGTGCTGTACGTCGACGAGGGCCTTGTCGTCACCTCGGCGGGCACCGCCGCCGGCATCGACGCCTGTCTGCACGTGGTGCGCCAGGAGGACGGCCCCGAGGTCGCCAACGCCATCGCGCGGCGCATGGTGGTGCCGCCGCACCGGGACGGCGGGCAGGCCCAGTACATCGAGCGGCCGGTGACGACGGGGCGCTGCGACACCGTGGGCGAGGTGCTGGCCTGGATGGAGCGGAACCTCGAACAGGAGCTGACCGTCGAGCAGTTGGCGACGCGTGCCCACATGTCGCCACGCACCTTCGCCCGCCGCTTCCAGCAGGAGACCGGCACCACTCCGTACCGCTGGCTGCTGCGCCAACGGGTGCTGCTGGCCCAGCAGTTGCTGGAAGCGACGGACGAGACGGTCGACGCCGTCGCGGGCCGGTCCGGATTCGGTACGGCGGCGGGGCTGCGCCACCACTTCCTGCGCACCCTGGGGACGACCCCGCACGCGTACCGCCGGACCTTCAGGGGCCCGGCGCGCGCGGCTTGACTGCCGTTCCCGTCCTAGTCGTTGGGGACGGTGTCGTAGCGGGGGGTGCCCTCTTCCATCTGCTTGAGGGCGGCCTTGCGCTCCCGCTTGGAGAGGCGGTCGATGTAGAGGCGGCCGTAGAGGTGGTCCGTCTCGTGCTGGAGGCAGCGGGCGAAGTAGCCGGTGCCCTGGACGGCGATCGGGTTGCCCTGGGCGTCCTGGCCGCGTACGACCGCGTAGTCGGGGCGGGCCAGCTCCGCGTAGGCGGTGGGCACGGAGAGGCAGCCCTCGTTGGAGTCGTCCAGGACGCGGCGGTCGGCGGGCAGCTCGTCGAGGACCGGGTTGATCACGACGCCGGTGTGGCGGACACCGTCGTCGTCGGGGCAGTCGTAGACGAAGACCTTGAGGTCGACGCCGATCTGGTTGGCGGCGAGCCCGACGCCCTCGGCGGCCTTCTGGCTGGCGAACATGTCGTCGATGAGGGAGGCCAGCGCGTCGTCGAACTCGGTGACGTCCTTGCACTCGCGGTGCAGGACGGGGTTGCCGACGACCGCGATCGGGCGGGCCGTCCCCCGCTCGCGGTACGCAAGCTCACGCGCCTCGCAGTCCTCGGTATCGATCACGAACTCCGTGCCGACCTGCTCGTCGACCTGCTGCTGCTGCGCCATGTCCGCCGTACGCCTTCCTCAAAACCCGTGTCGCTTGCCCGTACAGCGTACGTGCCCCGGCTCAGCACACCTCTTCGAGATCGCGCCACTCCCGGCTGTCGGGACTGTCCGCGACCCATCCGTCGAGCAGGCCGCGCACCAGTCCGGGCGGGGCGGCGAGGCCGCACTCGCGCTCGGGGACCCACAGGTCGCCGTTGGTGCGGTGGCCGAGCGGTCCGGGATGTCCGGGCTCGCTGTGGTCGTGCGGGTCCAGGTGCTGTTCGCCGTCGCCCTCGTCGGAGGGCATCTGCGACTCCGAGCAGGACCTGCACAGCAGCCGTACGGACGACGACCAGTCCTCGGCGGCGAAGCCCGCGTCGGCCGCCAGCCGCTCCAGGGCGTCCCGGTCGGCCTCGGTGGCCGCTTCGAGCAGCACCACCCAGGTCGGCACCGGGGAGGGCGCCCAGAGCTCGATCTCGTCGAAGACCGGGAAGGACGGGCCCGCGGCCGTCACCCGCTCCCCGTGCGGGACGCCGTCGTGCAGCACGACCTCGCCCCAGCGCCGCCCCGAGGAGGGCAGCGGGATGGAGAGCACCTCGATGCGCGCGGGGTCCAGCCTGCGGCCCCACACCACCTCCGCCTCGCCCTCGGGGGACAGCCGTACGGCCGCGCTCCCCAGCTCCATGCCGAGCGGTTCCCCGCTCTCCGTCGGGGCGCCGGGCACCTTCAGCCCGTACGCCTGCCAGGCCCGCCGCGCGAGCGGCCAGTCCTGGAGGGCGGTGGCGGCGATGCCGACGTTCCACCAGTCGGGGGCGCCCGTCTCGCGGTCGAGCAGCGCGACGGCGCGCAGGCCCGCTGCGCGCGCCTGGTCCCAGTCGTGCCGGAACTTGTGCAGCAGCGCCAGATTGAACCAGGACTCCGAGAGCCAGGGTTCGAGATCCGCCGCACGTGTCAGCAGCGCCCCCGCGTCCTCGTACCGACCGTCGCCGATCAGCGTGAACGCGCGGTCGGTGGCCTGCCGCCACGAGGCGGAGGGCCGATGCCGTACCTTCCCGAAGATCCTCACGATTCCCGCCTGCCGGTTGGCTCACTTCCCCTGTGCGGCCGTGCCGTCAGGGGCTCTCTTCGCATCCAACCATGCCCGGTCGGAGGCCCGCTCATTACCCACTGGTTACCCCGGCGGGGGCAGGGCGACTCCGCGGGCGAGGACGCGTGCGAGAGACTCGACGACGTCGCTCTGGTAGTCGTGCCCGGTGCCCGCCCTGAGGCGCTCCAGAGCGCTCAGCGGACCGCCCGGCCCTCCTCCGCATTCCCCGGACAGATCGACGTACGCATTGACGGTGCGGACGATTCTGGCGGTGAGCGGCTGCTCGCGGTACGGGTCGGCCTGCCGTTCCACGACGTCGGCGACCTCCGCCGGGACCCCGGTCTGCCGTACGACGGCCCCGCCGAGCAGGGCGATGCGGCGCTGGTCGGCCACGGGGAGGGAGGCGGTGGCCCCGGCGGGGACCGGGTCGACGAGGGAGAGCTGCCCGATGTCGTGCATCAGGGCCGCGTGCTCCAGGAGCGTCAACTGTTCGCCGGAGAGGCCGAGTTCCCGTCCGACGGCCTCGGCGAGGGCGGCCACCCGGCGGGCATGGCCGGGGAGGGTGTAGCCGGCGATCTCGGTACTGCGGGCCAGTGAGGCGATGGTCTGCCGGTACGTGGCCCTGACCTCGGCGTACCGCCGGAACGACAGCTGGGTCAGCAGCAGCGGGACGCAGAGCACCGGCAGCGCCCACAGCCCGGCCACGGCGACCGCCAGCGCGATCACCACGCCCGAGGCGCACACGGCCGCGCCGACACCGCGCAGCGCGCGCACCTCGTCACGGAGCAGCGGGCCGTACGGGTGGCCGGTGCGGGCCCTGGTGAGGGCGGCGGCGAGGACGGCCTCGCAGAGCCCGGTCAGGGCGAGCAGCACCAGCAGGAGCAGGGCGAGGCCGGGGCCCTGGCCCACCCGGTTCTCCAGCACGCCGGAGTTGTAGAGCGGCTGGAAGCACACGGCGGCGAACGCGACGGTGAGCACGCGCCGGACCGGCTGGTCGAGACGGGGGTGGAGGGCGGAGAGGCGGAGAGGGGAGTGGGTGTGGGCTTGGGGGCGGGTGCGGGTGCGGGGGTGGGGGTGGATGCGGCTTGCGGTGCTGGGGCCGGTGAGGACGGTGGTGTCGCGGTTCGGGGTGCGGGCGTGCAGCAAGCGGGGGGCGGAACCCAGGGCCAGCGCGCTCGCGCTCACCGCGACGACCTGTAGTACGCCGTGGGTGGTGGGGGTGCCGGCACAGTGCCCGAGGAGTGCGTACGCGAGCGCGCCTGCGGTACCGAGGGGGGCGTGGGCGTGGCCCGTGGTGTCGCCCGCTGTCCGGTGGGTCAGCTCGCCCACGCAGATCAGGGCGCCGAAGGCGAGTGCGATGCCGGGTTGCTCCACGCCGTGGCGGAGCGTGCTGCCGGCGGCGGCGAGGACGAGCAGCAGAGTCGCGCCCCGCACGACCGGCACAAGCCCCCGGCCCCGCGAACGCCTCCGCTCGGACCGCTCCCGCGTCACCGCACACCCTCCAGGCCGCCCGGCACCGCCCCTACGTCGGCCTCCACGCCGCCCCGCACCGCCCCTACGTCGGCCTCCACGCCGCCCCGCACCGCCCCTACGTCGGCCTCCACGCCGCGCCCCGCCACTGCCCACGGACGCAGATCCACGCCCGGACGCGGCCCCGACCCCGACCCCGACCCATCCGCAGCCCCGACCCCATCCCCAGCCCCGACCGCTGACGCGCCACACGGCCCCCTCACGACCGCCGCCCCCGCCGCCCCACCCGAGGCGGCACGTTTCCTCGCTGCCCCACCAGCAACGACGCCCCCGCACCGCGCGATACCGAGTCCCCGGCGTCCACCTCGCCGCCCGCACCCGCATCCGCACTGACCGTCCCGGCCGCCGCCCCCGCACCGCCGTCCCCCCATTCGTCCGCCGTGACCACCGGATTCCACCCCTCCTTGTCCAGGGCCGCCACCAGCGCCGCCACCATCCGCCCGTCGAACTGCACTCCCGCACACTTCTGCAGCTCCGCCACCGCCGCCGCCACCGGCCGGGCCCGTCGGTAGGACCGGGTCGACGTCATCGCGTCGAAGGCGTCGGCCACCGCCACCACTCGCGCGAACTCCGGGATCCGGTTCCCGGCCAGCCCGTAGGGGTAGCCGTGGCCGTCGACCCGTTCGTGGTGGTGCAGGATCGCCGCCCGCACCTCGCCGAGGAACCCGATCCCGCGCACCATTTCGTGTCCGTACTCCGGATGGAGTTCGATGACGCGTCGCTCCTCGGGCGTCAGCGGCCCGTCCTTGCGCAGGATCCGCGTGGGGACGCCGATCTTGCCGACGTCGTGCAGGATCCCGGCGAAGCGGAGCATCTCCCGCCGGTCCTCGTCCATGCCCAGTTCGGCGGCCATCATGGCGGCGGCCCGGCCCACCCGTTCGCTGTGACCGCGCGTGTAGCGGTCCTTGAGGTCGACCGCCTGGACGAGCGCCCTGATCGTCGTCTGGTGGGCTTCGTGCTCCTGCTGGTACTGGGCGAAGACCCAGCACGACAGGTACATCGGGAGGAGTACGAAGAGGGCGGCCGGCGGCCCGTAGGGACTGCGCCACAGCACCGCCGTCATCAGCCCGGCCAGTCCGTGCACGCAGTGCGGGGCGAGTCCCCGCAGGAAGAGTCCCCGCCAAGCCGCCCGTACACCGATCCGCTCGGCGGTGGCCAGGATCGCGCCGTCGAGGAGGGTCAGTACGGCGCAGAAGGCGAGCACCGCGGCCCCGGCGGGCAGCAGCACGTGCGGGAGTGCGGGGACCTGTCCGAGTCCGGTGGCCCCGCCCGGCGCCGGGGGCCGCCCGTCCAGCACGGTGAACACCCACGACCCCGCCCAGACCGCGACCGCGAGTTCCGCGGCCCGCCACAAGCGCCGCACCCCCTCGGGCTGTCGGCCCACCCGCCCGAGCAGTGCTCCGGGCACGGCGACGAGGGCGGCGGCGGACGGCGGCAGCAGGAAGACGGCGGCCAGCGGCAAAGGGAAGAAAGCCCCGGCCGGGGTCAGGTGCGCGAGGCGGCGGCAGCGGGTCAGCAGCTCACAGGCCGCGTACAGGGCCGCCAGCAGCACGACCGCGTCCCAGGGGGTGCGGCGGTCGAGGCCGGTCAGTACGCACAGCCCCGCGACGAGGACGACGCACAGGACACAGGTCCGTGCTCCCGTCGGCAAGGTTCGCACCTGTCCCCCCGCAACCCTTGGGTCCGCCGCCACATCGTGCGTCACGCTAGCGATCCGGGTGCCCGACCACGCGCGAAGGCCGCCGGTTCCCTCCATCGGGTGACGATGATCGGGAACCGGCGGCCTACGACCGCACGTTGTGTGAGCACACGGGGGCGCCGACATGCCGTTCGCGTACGGATGCACGAGGCGCGCGAACGCGGTGCGTCCGGGGGGGGTTCGTACGACGTGCTCGCGCCGCGTGTCCGCGCCTGGGGGGTGCATACGCCGTGCTCGTACCGCGTGCCCGTACGGCGTGCTCCTATGACGCGTGCGTGCGACGTGTGCGCGAGGACGTGCGGCTCGCAGGTCCCGTACGGACGGCCCTGTGCGGACGGCCTGCTCGTACGGCGCCCGTACGGGCGGCCTGCTCGTACGAATTACTGCTTGGCCTGCTCCTTGGCCGCCGCCGAAACGGCGTCGGGGGCCGGTCCCGTCCCGGACGACAGGTCCGCGGGCACCTCCGGCGCGAGGAGGTCCGGGGCGGTCACGTCCTGCTCCGGCACGGCCTGACCGGCCCGGATCAGATCAATGCGTCCCAGCACCTTCGACCGCAGGTCCGCCGGGACGTCGTCCGACCCGCAGCACCGCTTGACCAGCTTCTTCACGGCCTGTTCGAGGCCGTACTTCTCCAGGCACGGCGAGCACTCCTCGAAGTGCTCCTCGAACTTGGTGCACTCACCGTCCGGCATCTCTTTGTCGAGAAACTCATAGAGATGGTCGAGGACCTCAGAGCAGTCCGTCTCGTGCGGATCTCCGCAGCTCATGAGCCCGAGCCTTTCACGTCGTTCGACTCCCCGGACGCGGACGCGGCGCCGGCCGGCACCAGTCCCCGGTCCCGGGCGTAGTCCTCCAGCATGCCGCGCAGCTGGCGGCGTCCCCGGTGCAGCCGGGACATGACCGTACCGATCGGTGTCCCCATGATGTCCGCGATTTCCTTGTAGGCAAACCCCTCGACATCGGCGAGATACACCGCGATCCGGAACTCCTCCGGGATGGCCTGGAGGGCCGACTTCACGTCCGAGTCGGGCAGGTGGTCCAGCGCCTGCGACTCGGCGGAACGCAGTCCGGTCGACATGTGCGACTCGGCGCGGGCCAGCTGCCAGTCCTCGATCTCCTCGGAAGCGCTGCGCAGCGGTTCGCGCTGCTTCTTCCGGTAGGAGTTGATGAACGTGTTGGTGAGGATCCGGTACAGCCATGCCTTGAGGTTGGTGCCCTCACGGAACTGGTGGAACGACCCGTACGCCTTGGCATACGTCTCCTGCACCAGGTCCTCCGCGTCCGCGGGGTTGCGCGTCATGCGCAGCGCGGCGGAGTACATCTGGTCGAGGAAGCCCAGCGCATCCCGCTCGAAGCGCGCATTGCGCTCGGCGGTGGTCTCCTCCGCGTGGCCGGCTTCGGTCCCTGCGTCGGTCCCAGTGACCGGACCCACCTCCTTCAGCGCCGTGGCGGGCCCGAACGCGGACCCACTCGACTCGGAGGATAGACGACTACCCCGCTTGCCCGCCGCCTGAGCGGGAACGGTCTTCGCCGCCGAAAGCACCGTCCACTCCAGGTCAGAGGCTTGCGGGCGACGTGGGCAGATGGTGGAACCCATGCGGCGAACTCCCTCTCGTTTCTACGTCCGACGCAGGTGACAACAGGGTGAGGCTCCGCAACATTCCCGACCGGTACGGCTGCGGGGGCCGGGTGGCCCCTCTCACGTCCCGATGCGCGGCATCCACTGCCGTACGCCGGCCGTGAGAACGGTGAGCGCCTCGTCCTGGGTGAGGTCGGCCCGCTTGGGCACCGCGAAGCCGTGGTCGCCGTGCGGTACCTCGATCAGCTCGAAGCCGTCGTCCCGCGGGAACTCCTCCGGCCGCCCGAACGGGTCCTTGGCGCCCTGTACGACGAGGGTGGGCACTCCGGTCCCGGTCAGCTCCGCCGCGCGGGACCTCTCGGGCTTGCCGGGAGGGTGCAGGGGGAAGCTCAGGGCGAGTACGGCCAGGGCTCCCAGTTCGGTCGCGGTCCGGCAGGCGACCCGGGCTCCGGCGCTCCGCCCGCCGGCGACGACGGGTGCTCCGGCGGCGGCCAGTTCGGGCCACACGCCCCGCCACCCGACGTCGAGCGTCTTCGGCGCGGGGGCGACCTTCTTGCCGGCCACCCGCCAGGGCTGCTCGACCAGGGCGACGCTCACGCCGTCGGCGGGGAGGGCTGCGGCGAGCGCCCGGAGGTCCCGGGCCTCGACGCCGCCGCCGGCGCCGTGCCCGAGGGCCAGCACGGCGCGCGGCTCCCGTCCGCCCCCGGTTTCGTACCAATGCACCCGCGCCCCACCGGCCGCGGTCTCCACGTCCACCACTCGCACCATCCCCCCATCCTGCCGCCCTCGCCCCCCGCCCATCCGGAACGCCCCACCCGCTCCTGTCCCGCTCCTTCGGCCGACGGAGCCCCGCGCGTCCGTTCCCCTGGTCGGTGGTGCCGTCCACGTCCGCGCCCCTGGTCGGCGGAGCCGTACCCGGGGGCGCGGGGGCACCTCCCTGTTCGAGGTTCGAGCGAAGCCGAGTGCTCGGGGAAGGGCGGGCAAGTGGCGGCCCTGCGACGCGGGAGGTGTGCCCCTCCCTGCCCCCACCCCTGCGGTTCGGCGCCCGCCGGACGCCCTCGCACCCTTCAGAACAACGTCCCCACCTCCGCGCCCTCCAGCTCTCCCAGCAGCTCGGGCCCGTTGTTCCGCACATTGCTGACCGCCGTCGACACCGGGTAGGCCCGCACCGACCCCGCCGAAGGCGGCACCAGCAGCTCCCGGGCCTCCGCCACGTCGGTGAGCGAGGGGTCCAGCCACGCGGCCCACTTGTCCGGCGTCAGCATCAGCGGCATCCGGGGGTGGATCTCCGCCAGCGAGGACGGCCCGCCCTCCCCCGCCGGCCCACCGGACAACGGCGAGGTCTCGGCCTCCGTCGTCACGACCGAGCACGTCGTCCACCAGGCCATCGGGTGCTCGTCGGGCAGGGTGCGGTCCCGCCAGAACTCGTAGATCCCGGCCATCGCCATGACGGACTCCTGCGCCGGGGTCACGAAGTACGGCTGCTTGCGTGCCCGCTTCTTCCTGCCCTCCTCCTCCAGGCCCCGCTCGGCGGCTCCCGTCACCCACTCGTAATAGCCGTCCGCGGGCACGAGGCACCGCCGCGCGGCGAACGCCTTGCGGAACGACGGCTTCTCGTGGATCGTCTCGGCCCGCGCGTTGATCATCCGTGCCGCGCCGTCGGGCGACTTCGACCACGACGGGACCAGGCCCCACCTGAGCATCCGCAGCTGCCGAACCGGACGCGGATCCGCTGCGTCTTTCACCGGACGCTCCAGCACCACCGGCACCGTCTTCGTCGGCGCCACGTTCCAGTCCGGTACGAAGCTCTCGGCCGGATCCCACTTCTCCACCTGGAAGAGTCCTGCGAGGTCTTCGGCCCCGCGGCTCACCGCATACCGTCCACACATACTTGTCACACTGCCATGCCCGTACAGCCCTCAAGGAGCCGCCCGAAAAATGGACACCCACAATCTCGGCGCCTCCGACCTCGGATCCCTCTGGGACCGTCTGACCGGCACCCAGCCCGACCCGGAGAACTGGCTGCTGTACGCGACGGCCGCGCTCGCGCTGATCGCCGTCGTCCCGCACCCCCTGTGGCGGCTGACGCGCAACGCGATCACCATCGCCCACGAGGGCGGCCACGGGCTGATCGCACTGCTCACCGGCCGCACGCTGACCGGCATCCGGCTGCACTCGGACACCAGCGGGCTCACCGTCAGCCGCGGCAAGCCGACCGGCATCGGCATGATCCTGACCGCCGCCGCGGGTTACACCGCGCCGCCGCTGCTGGGGCTCGGCGGGGCGTGGCTGCTGGCCGCCGACCACATCACGCTGTTCCTGTGGGTCGCGACGGCACTGCTCCTGGCGATGCTGGTGATGATCCGCAACGCGTACGGGGTGCTCACGGTCGTCGTCACGGGTGCGGCGTTCGTCCTGGTGTCCTGGCTGGCCGGCCCGGACGTGCAGGCGGGCTTCGCGTACACGGTCGTGTGGTTCCTGCTCCTGGGCGGCGTGCGCCCCGCCTTCGAGCTCCAGTCGAAGCGGCGGCACGGCGGTGCGCCCGACTCCGACGCCGACCAGCTGGCCCGCCTCACCCACGTACCGCCGCTGCTGTGGCTGGGGATGTTCCACGTCGTGTCGGTGTGCGCGCTGCTCGGCGGCGGCCGGTGGCTGCTGGGGCTCTGACGGTCCGGCCGGGGTCGGCGGCGCCCGGAGCCGGGTGGTGCGGTGCGTGCAACGGTGCGTGGCGGGTGCCCGGCCGCTGTGGAGAGCGGGACGCGTCGCCCCCCGGGCTCGCGTTCGCTCGGATTGTGCCCCGGTATCCGCACGTTTGATCAAAATCCGAGCCCGCCGAGAGCCACTAAAGTGAAGGCCATGACCGAAAGCGCCGTGCACCCTGCCCTCTGGCCCGCCCCCTACGCGACCGGGGCCGTCGACGCGACGGTCACCGTGCCCGGCTCGAAGTCGGTCACCAACCGTGCGCTCGTGCTGGCCGCCCTCGCCGCCGAGCCGGGCTGGCTGCGACGCCCGCTGCGTTCCCGCGACACCCTGCTGATGGCTCAGGCGCTGCGCGCGATGGGCGTCGGCATCGAGGAGGGGGTGGGGCCCGACGGCTCCGGCGAGGCGTGGCGGATCATTCCGTCGGGGCTGCACGGGCCCGCCACCGTCGACGTCGGCAACGCGGGCACGGTGATGCGTTTCCTGCCGCCCGTCGCCGCCCTCGCGGACGGCCCGATCCGTTTCGACGGCGACCCGCGTGCGTACGAGCGCCCGCTGGGCGCGGTCATCACGGCGCTGCGCACCCTCGGCGCCCGCATCGACGACGACGGCCGGGGAGCACTGCCCCTGACGGTGTTCGGCGGCGGCGCGCTGGACGGCGGTGTGGTCGAGATCGACGCGTCGTCGTCGTCCCAGTTCGTGAGCGCGCTGCTGCTGTCCGCGCCGCGCTTCAACCAGGGCGTGGAAGTACGTCACACCGGCCCCACCCTTCCCTCGCTCCCGCACATCCGGATGACGGTCGACATGCTGCGCGCGATCGGTGCGCAGGTCGACACTCCCGAGTCCGGGGGCGAGGCGAACGTCTGGCGGGTGGCCCCCGGCGCGCTCCTCGGCCGCGACCTCACGGTCGAGCCCGACCTGTCGAACGCGCAGCCGTTCCTCGCCGCCGCCCTGATCACCGGTGGCCGGGTGACGGTGCCGAACTGGCCGACGCACACCACGCAGCCCGGCGACGCGCTGCGGGAGATCTTCACGGCGATGGGCGGCACGTACGAGCTGACCGAGCGCGGGCTGACGTTCACCGGCACCGGCACCGTCCACGGCATCGACTGGGACCTGAGCGAGGTCGGCGAACTGACGCCCGGCATCGCCGCGGTGGCCGCCCTGGCCGACTCCCCGTCCACGCTGCGGGGCGTGGCGCACCTGCGGTTGCACGAGACGGACCGCCTCGCCGCCCTCACGAAGGAGATCAACGGGCTCGGCGGTGACGTCACCGAGACCGCCGACGGCCTGCACATCCGGCCCCGCGCTCTGCACGGCGGGACCTTCCACACCTACGACGACCACCGCATGGCGACCGCGGGGTCGATGCTGGGCCTGGCCGTGCGGGACGTGCGGATCGAGAACGTGGGGACGACCGCCAAGACACTGCCGGACTTCCCGCAGATGTGGTCCGACATGCTCGCGGGCAACTGACGGCCGGACGGGAACACTATGCGTCGTTACGGCAAGAACCCCGACGAGGACGACATCCGCGTCCGCCCCAACCGCAAGGGCAACCGCCCGCGCACCTCCATCCGCCCCAAGCACGAGGACGCCCAGGAGGGCATGGTCCTCACCGTGGACCGGGGCCGCCTGACCTGCCTCGTCGAGGGCCGTGCGGTCATGGCGATGAAGGCCCGGGAGCTGGGCCGCAAGGCGGCGGTCGTGGGCGACAGGGTGATGATCGTCGGGGATCTGTCGGGCGCCAAGGACACCCTCGCCCGCATCGTCCGTATCGAACCGCGCACCTCCGTCCTGCGCCGCACCGCCGACGACGACGATCCGTTCGAGCGGGTCGTCGTCGCCAACGCCGACCAGCTCGCCGTCGTGACCGCCCTGGCCGATCCGGAGCCGCGCCCCCGCATGATCGACCGCTGCCTGGTGGCAGCGTACGACGGGGGTCTGACACCGCTGCTGGTCCTCACCAAGTCCGACTTGGCCTCCGCGGACCAGCTCCTGGAGATGTACGTGCCGCTGGGCGTCCCGTACATCGTCACCAGCCGTGCGGAGCTGGAGAACGGGGCGGCGAGCGACGTCGTGCGCGAGCACCTCGACGGGAAGATCACCGCCTTCGTCGGGCACTCCGGCGTCGGCAAGACGACGCTGGTCAACACCCTCGTCCCGGCGGACCGCCGACGCACCACCGGACACGTGAACGCGGTCACCGGCCGCGGCCGGCACACCACCACCTCGGCGCTGGCGCTGCCCCTGGCGGGGGACGCCGGCTGGGTGATCGACACTCCGGGCGTGCGGTCCTTCGGCCTGCACCACGTGGACCCCTCGCGCGTCCTCAACGCGTTCCCGGACCTGGAGCCGGGCACGGAGCAGTGCCCGCGCGGCTGCACCCACGACGAGAGCGCGCCCGAGTGCGCCCTGGACAAGTGGGTCGCCGACGGGCACGCGGATCCGGCCCGGCTGTATTCGCTGCGCCGGCTGCTCGCCACCCGGGAACGGCGCGAGGGCGACTGAACCCTCGGCGTTCGCCCCTGCGTCCCTCTGGTGGAGGGCATAATCGCACCGAGCGAGACCAAGCAGTCACCGACTCGGGCCGACAAGGGAGACACTCACATGGCGTGGCTGCTGGTGGTGGTCGCCGGAATCCTGGAAACCGGCTTCGCCGTCTGTCTGAAGCTGTCCCACGGCTTCACGAGACTCTGGCCGACGATCGCCTTCGGGGCCTTCGCCCTGGGCAGTTTCGGCCTCCTCACGCTGGCGCTGAAGAAGCTGGACGTGGGTCCGGCGTACGCGGTCTGGACGGGCATCGGCGCGGCGGGCACGGCGATCTACGGGATGGTCTTCCTGGACGACGTCGTCTCCACCCTGAAACTGGTGTCGATCTCCTTGGTCATCATCGGCGTCATCGGCCTCCAGCTCTCCAGTTCCGCGCACTAGTCCCCCGGGCGTCAGTCCCCCCGGGTCGCGGCCACCAGGGCGCGCGCGAACTCCGCCACCGAGCCGTCCTCGGGGCGGCCGGGCGCCACCACCCAGGACACCGCCACCCGGAGCACCGCCTCGCAGGGCAGGCCCTCCCCCAGCGCCTCCCGTGTCCGGTCCCGTACGAGCGTCAGGAGCGCCGTCGCGTCCGGCGCCCCGCCGTCCGCCCGCCGTTGCGCCGGTCCGGCGGCGGTGGCCGGGACTCCGCGTGCGGCCCGCCCCGAGGGCAGCCGTTCCGACCAGCAGCCGCTGAGCAGGGCCCGGACCAGAGAATTCGCGCGGGTGGCCCGTACGATCCACTCGGCCACCCCGGTGAGCCGGTCCGCGTCGGATCCGGTGCGGTCCGCGAGAATGCGGTCCACCCCGGCCAGGAAGGCGTCCGCCTCCCGCCGCACCAGGGCCCGCGCCAGGCCGTCCTTGCTGCCGAACTCGTTGTAGAGGGTCTGCCGGGACACCCCTGCCGCCGCGGCCACGTCGACCATCCGTATCGCCGTCCAGGGCCGCACCGCGAGCGAGGTGCAGGCGGCGTCCAACAGGGCTTCTCGGGCAGTGGGCACAGCATCGCCTCCCGGCTGCCAGCGTTGACGGCACCTCACGCACTGTCAAGGGTGCCTGCGCGCGAGCGCCCGCCCGGACCGGTGCCCGCCGTCGCCGCGGTCCCGTACGGGTCCTGCCCGATCACGCTCGATACTGTGGTGCCCATGCCCGACTATCACGATGACCTGCGCCTCGCCCACGTACTCGCCGACGCCGCCGACGCCCAGACCATGGACCGGTTCAAGGCCCTGGACCTCAAGGTCGAGACGAAGCCGGACATGACCCCGGTGACCGAGGCCGACAAGGCCGCCGAGGAGCTGATCCGGAGCCAGTTGCTCCGCGCCCGTCCGCGCGACGCGATCCTCGGTGAGGAGTACGGCCTCCAGGGCACCGGGCCGCGCCGCTGGGTGATCGATCCGATCGACGGGACGAAGAACTACGTGCGCGGCGTTCCCGTCTGGGCCACGCTGATCTCGCTCATGGAGGCGGGCGAGGGCGGCTACCACCCGGTCGTCGGCGTGGTGTCGGCGCCCGCGCTGGGCCGTCGCTGGTGGGCGGCGAAGGGCGGCGGCGCGTACACCGGCCGCAGCCTGACCTCCGCGACCCGGTTGCAGGTGTCGAAGGTCCCGCGGATCGCCGACGCGTCCTTCGCGTTCTCCTCGCTCGCCGGCTGGGAGGAGCAGGGCCGTCTGGACGGCTTCCTGGACCTGACCCGGGCCTGCTGGCGCACGCGCGGGTACGGCGATTTCTGGCCGTACATGATGGTCGCGGAGGGCTCCGTCGACATCTGCGCGGAACCGGAACTCTCGCTCTGGGACATGGCCGCGAACGCGATCATCGTCGAGGAGGCGGGCGGCCGTTTCACCGGCCTGGACGGCGTCCGCGGCGTCGGCGGCGGCAACGCCGCCGCGTCCAACGGGCTGCTCCACGACGAGCTGCTGGGCTACCTCAACCAGCGGTACTGAACTCTCCGAGGGGCGCGTGGCATTTCGCCGCGCGCCCCTCAACTTGCCTCTGCCTGCCCCTTGTTGACCCCTCACGGGGCTGCCACTCTGAAAGTTCACTCACTTGTGAACTTGTGAATCCGTTCTCGTGCGGACTCACACCCAGGAGGTGGCTGTTCTCCATGCTCGTCCGCGACGCCATGAGCACCATGGTCCTCACCATCGGCCCCGCCCACACCCTCCGTCAGGCCGCCCGACTGATGTCCGTCCGTCACGTCGGCGCCGCCATCGTCCTCGACCACGACACCAGCGGCCTCGGCATCCTCACCGAGCGCGACGTGCTCAACTGCATCGGCGCCGACCAGGACCCCGACCTGGAGACCGCCGGCTCCCACACCACCACCGACGTCGTCTTCGCCTCCCCGTCCTGGACCCTGGAGGAGGCCGCCGCCGCGATGTCGCACGGGGGCTTCCGCCACCTGATCGTGCTGGACGACGACCACGGCGAGCCGATAGGCGTCGTCTCGGTCCGCGACATCATCCGCTGCTGGGCCCCGAGCCACCGCCACCCGGCGTCCCTGGCGGGCTGAGCGGCTCCCGAGCACGGAGCGGATACCCGCACAGGCCGGTGGGCCGGGCCCCCAGGGGAACCCGGCCCACCGGCCGCACCACGCGCGCCCGCGTCGGCTACTTGCCGCGCAGCTCCTGCACAGCGGCGTCCAGCCGCTTACCGAAGTCGGCGTCCGCCTGGCGGAAGTTGCCGACCGCGCGCTCGGCGATGTCGTCGCGCGACACCTTCGCGATGAACTGGGCCAGGTTGTCGACCAGACGGCCCTTCTCGTCCTCCGACATGAGGCGGTAGAGGTTGCCCGCCTGCACGAAGTCGTCGTCCTCGGCGTGGCTCGGGGCCTCGTGGTTGCCCGTCGCACCCGTCACCTGGACCGGCTGCCACAGCGGCGCGCCCGTCTGGGCGGGACCGCCGAAGCTGTTCGGCTCGTAGTTCTTGGCGCCGTTGTGGCGGCCGTCGTAGAGGTAGCCGTCACGGGAGTTCGTGCGCGCCTCGGTGGCGTGCGGGCGGTTCACCGGCAGGTGGTCGGCGTTGATGCCGACGCGGTAGCGGTGGGCGTCGCCGTACGCGAAGAGACGGCCCTGGAGCATCTTGTCCGGGGACGGGCCGATGCCCGGCACGAAGTGCGCGGGGCTGAAGATCGACTGCTCGACCTCGGCGAAGATGTTCTGCGGGTTGCGGTTGAGCTCCAGCTTGCCGATGTCGATCGGCGGGTAGTCCGCGTGCGGCCACACCTTGGTGAGGTCGAACGGGTTGAAGCGGTACGTGGCCGCGTCGGCCGCCGGCATGATCTGCACCTGCACGGTCCAGGACGGGAACTCACCGCGCTCGATGGCCTCGCGCAGGTCGCGCTGGTGGCTGTCGGGGTCCACGCCGGAGAGCCGGTTGGCCTCGTCGGTGGTGAGGTTCTTGATGCCCTGGTCGGTCTTGAAGTGGTACTTGACCCAGAAGACCTCGCCCTGGGCGTTGTTCCACTGGTAGGTGTGCGAGCCGTACCCGTTCATGTGGCGCAGCGTCGCCGGGATGCCGCGGTCGCCGAAGAGCCAGGTCACCTGGTGGGTCGACTCCGGGCTCAGGCTCCAGAAGTCCCACACGTTGTCGGCTTCCTGCGAGCCCGTGTACGGGTCGCGCTTCTGCGTGTGGATGAAGTCGGGGAACTTGATGGCGTCCTTGATGAAGAACACGGGGGTGTTGTTGCCGACGAGGTCGTAGTTCCCCTCCTCCGTGTAGAACTTCAGCGCGAAGCCGCGCGGGTCACGGACGGCGTCGGCGGAGCCCAGGTTCCCGGCGACCGTGGAGAAGCGCAGGAAGGTCTCGGTCTGCTTGCCGACCTCGGAGAGGAACTTGGCGCGCGTCCACTGCGAGACGTCGCGGGTGAGCGTGAAGGTGCCGTACGCACCGGCGCCGCGGGCGTGCACGACACGCTCCGGTATGCGCTCGCGGTTGAAGTGCGCGAGCTTCTCCAGCAGCGCCTGGTCCTGGACGAGTACGGGCCCGCCGACACCGGCCGTCTCGCTGTTCTGGTTGTCGGCGACCGGCGCGCCGGCCTCGGTGGTGAGCGGTCCCTGCGACGTCACGTGCGCCTCCTGCGTCATTGCTGAAATTCCCTGTCCTCGGTCTATCGCTTTTCCCGATCCTACAATGGACACTGTCTAAGTCAAGCGAGCATCCAGGTTCACATCCATTCGGGACTGAGTCCCCTCCCTGTTAGGCTGGAAGACATGAGCGACCTTCTTGAACGACTGCGCGGGCGGGGCTGGCGCATGACCGCGCAACGCCGCGTCGTGGCCGAGGTCCTCGACGGGGACCACATGCACCTGACCGCCGACGAGGTGCACGCGCGCGCCGTCGACAAGCTGCCGGAGATCTCCCGCGCCACGGTGTACAACACCCTCGGCGAGATGGTCTCCCTCGGCGAGGTCATCGAGGTCTCCACGGATCACCGCGCCAAGCGCTACGACCCCAACGCCCACCGCCCCCACCAGCACCTGGTGTGTGCGAGGTGCGGCGCCATCCGTGACGTGCACCCCGCGGGCAACCTGCTCGGCGACCTCCCGGACACGGAGCGTTTCGGCTTCACCATCTCCGACGTGGAAGTCACGTACCGGGGCATCTGCCCGAACTGCGCGTAGTCGCCGGGCGGGCCCGCGGCCCGGCCCGGCCGCGCACACGAAACGACCTGGGGCCCGGAACTCTTTCGAGTTCCGGGCCCCAGGTCTGCACTGCTTCTTCAGTAGCGGGGACAGGATTTGAACCTGCGACCTCTGGGTTATGAGCCCAGCGAGCTACCGAGCTGCTCCACCCCGCGTCGGTAGACCCAACCCTACGTCGCGCCCCCGACCAGCGCAAATCGTTTCCGCACCGCCGGACGGAACCGGGTGCCCGCGCCTGCGACCCGAGTCGGACGCCCGACCGCCGACGCGCACCGAGCCGGCCGCCGGAGCGCCGCCCCGAGCCGAGCCGACTCCCCCGCCACCGGCCGGAGCCGGCGGCGGGTGGGGTGGATGGGTGGCGAGTGGGGTGGTTGGCGGGTGGCGGACCCTACGCGGTCAGTTCCTGGTGCAGCGCGTCGCGCAGCCTCGCGGCCCGCTCGGCCACCTCCGCGGGCCCCAGCTCCACCGCCCGCACGCACCACCGCTCGCCCTCGCCCAGCTCACCCCGCCGGGCCGCCAGCAGCGCCAGCCGCAGCGCCGCCCGGCCGTGCCCGGCGTGCGCGGCCCGGGTCCACCACAGCTGCGCCTCCGACTCGCGCCCTTCACGCGCCAGCAGCAGCCCCAGGTTGAAGGCGCCGCCCAGGCTCCCCGCCTCGGCCGCCTCCCGGTACCACTTGGCCGCGCCCGCCATGTCGCCGCGCCCGGCCGCGAGCATGCCCACCCGCACCTGCGCGCGGCGGTGCCCCTGCTCGGCGGCCCGCTCGTACCACTCCTCGCACTCGGACTTCTCGTCCACGGACTCGCCGAGGGCGGGGGGCCCGGACGGCGGCTGCCTGGCGTCCAGGAGCATGCCCAGCCGGAAGGCGCCCTCCGCGCTGCCGCCGCCCGCCGCGCGCCGCAGGTGCGCCTCGGCCTCGCGTTCGTCGCCGTCCCTGAGCAGGGCGATGCCGACCTGGAGGGCGGCTTCCGTGTGCCCGGCGGCGGCGGCCCGCTCGTACCACTCCAGGGCGGCCCGGTCCTCGCCGCGACCGGCGTGCAGGATGCCCAGGTTGAAGGCGGCGTCCACGCTGCCGGCCTCGGCGGCCTTGGAGAACCACGGCTCGGCGCCGGACGCGTCGCCGCCCTGGAGGAGCAGGATGGCCAGCGCGTTGGCGGCCTCCCGGTGGCCCGCGTACGCGGCCCGCCGGTACCACTGCTCGGCCTGCGCCGTACGCCCCTGGGCGGCGCACAGCAGCCCCAGGTTGTACGCGCCGTTGATGTCGCCGGCGTCCAGGGCGGCCCGGTACCAGCGCTCCGCGGTCTGCTGCTCGCCGCGGGCGGCGTGCTGGGCCCCCAGGGCGTTGGCGGCGTTCCCGTCGCCCTCCTGGGCCGCCCGCAGCCACCACACGGCGGCGCTCTCCTCGTCACCGGCGTCGCGCAGCAGGAAGCCCAGCGCGCACGCCGCGCGCGGCTCGCCGTCCTTGGCGGAGGTCAGGTACCAGCGTCCGGCCTCCTTGAGCTCGCCCCTGGCCTCCAGGATGACGCCGAGGTGCAGGGCGGCCCTGCGGTGGCCGCGGGCGGCCGCCTGCCGGTACCACTGCTCGGCCTCCAGCGCGGGCGGCTTCTCGCCGGGGGCGGCGGAGGAGGTGCGCAGCATGCGGGGGTCGGTGTCCCAGGTGATGCCGCGCCGGTTGGCGACGTCGGCGGCGGGGCCGCCGCCGGTGGGGGTGCCCGCGCGGCGGTCGAGGAGCCGGGCCAGCCGGTACGCGGCCTCGCGGTGCCCCTGCTCGGCGGCTGCCCGCAGCCAGCGCTCCGCGCCGACGTCGCCGTGGTGTTCGAGGAGGTCGGCGAGGGCGTAGGCGCCCAGGGCGTGGCCGTGCTCGGCGGACTGGCGCAGCCAGTACTCGGCGGCGGGCTCGTCGCCGCGTTCGCGGAAGTGGCGGCCCAGGGCGTGGGCGGCGGCCGCGGAGCCGGCGACGGCGGCGATCCGCCACCATCCGGCGGCCTCGTCGGCGTACCCGCGCTGGTGCAGGAGGACGCCGAGGTTGTTGGCGGCGGCCCGGTCGCCCTCGGCGGTGGCGGCGCGCAGGTACGGCTCCGCGCCGTCCAGGTCGCCGCGGCGCAGCAGAAGGGCGCCGAGGACGCTCATGGACTCGGTGTCGCCCTCCTCGGCGGCGTGCCGGTGGCGTGCCTCGTCCTCCGCCGTGGCGGTGTCGGTGCCTTCGTCCGCCCGCCGCAGCTCCACACGGTCTGTGTCAACCCGCCCTGTCTCCAACAGAGTTGCCCTGTCCCCCATAGTTTTCATCGTCGCACCACCCGCAACCCGGGTACACCTGGTATACCGCAGCCATTGAGGTCACTTCAGCGTTTTGTCGACATGCCCAGAGGGCGACAAGTCAAACACATACGGTGTACGGACATACGACGAGGGCCCGGATCCTCAATGGATCCGGGCCCTCGTCTGTTCAGTAGCGGGGACAGGATTTGAACCTGCGACCTCTGGGTTATGAGCCCAGCGAGCTACCGAGCTGCTCCACCCCGCGTCGTTGTTTCCCAACCGTACCACGGGTGCGGGGTGGAGCCTTCTGCGGCCGGTTACTGCGCGCCTGGGGCCGCTAGTCGCTCTTCGGTGGATCCTTCGGGTCCGCCGGAGCCTTGGGGTCGGCCGGAGCCTTGGGGTCGGCCGGAGCCTTCGGGTCCTGCTTCGCCGGCGGCGCCGCCTTCTGGGCGTCGGCCGCCCGCACCAGCGCCTCCTGGAGCTTCTCCTGGGCCTTGCCGTAGGCCACCCAGTCCTGCGGCGTCTTCTGGAGTGCCTTCTGGCCCTCCTCGTACGCGGCGGTGGCGTCCGTGATGGCCTTCTGGAGGTCGGTACCGGCGGCGGGCGGCTTGGTGGTGCCGTCGCCCTTGTCCGGCGGCGTCTCCGCACCCTTCTCGCCGAAGACCGCGTTCAGCGCCTCGGCCAGGCTGTCCTTGAAGACGGTCTCCTTGCCGTACGAGACGCCGACCTTCTTCAACAGCGGGTACTGGGCGTTGTTGCCCTGTGCGTACACCGGGGTGACGTACAGGAAGCCGTCGTTGAGCGGGATCGTCAGCAGGTTGCCGTACTCGATGTCCGAGTTGGCGCCCTTGGTGTTGCGGACGAACTCCGTGACGTCGGGGTTGGTGCTCAGCCGGTTCTGCACCTGCTGCGGACCCAGTACGTCGCCGGTGACCCTCAGAAGCCTTATGGTGCCGTAACTCGGGCTGGCCGCATCGGCGTCGACCGCCATGAACCCCCCGAGGTTGGGGCGTCCGTTGGGCGTGAAGGTCGTCGTCAAGGAGAAGTTCTGCTCCTCGTCGCCGGGCATCTTCAGGCTCAGGTAGTACGGCGGCACGGCCCCCTTGGCGGTGGTCGTCGGGTCGTCCGGGACCTGCCAGGCGTCGGAACCGCTGTAGAACTGCTTCGGCTCCGTGACGTGGTAGCGGGTGAGCAGCTCGCGCTGGACCTTGAACATGTCCTGCGGGTAGCGCAGGTGCTCCTTGAGCAGGGCCGGGATCTTGCTCTTGTCCTCGACCGTGCCCGGGAACGCCTTCTTCCACGTCTTGAGGACCGGGTCCTTCTCGTCCCACTCGTAGAGCTTGACCGAGCCGTCGTACGCGTCGACGGTGGCCTTCACCGAGTTGCGGATGTAGTTGACCTGGTTCTGCTGGGCGACGACGGCGCGCTGGTTGGTGGTCAGCGAGTCCGTCGTGGTGTCGCCGAGCACGGTGCGCGACGCGTACGGGTAGCCGTTGGTCGTCGTGTAGGCGTCGACGATCCACTGGATGCGGTCGCCGATGATCGCCGGGTAGGCGTCGCCGTCGATGGTCAGCCAGGGGGCGACCGCCTCGACGCGCTGCTTGGGCGTGCGGTTGTACAGGATGCGCGAGCCGTCGCCGATGGCACCGGAGTAGAGGATCTGCGGTTCGCTCATGGTGACGGCGTAGGCGGCGCGGTTGAACGGGTTGGAGAGGCTGACGCCGCTGTTGCCCTTGTAGCTGGTGGTCTTGGTGGGCTCACCGTTCTTCTCGTAGTCGAGCTCCTGCTGCGGGCCGCCGACGATCGAGTACTGCTCGGTCTTCTCGCCGTAGTAGATCCGCTGCTCGTACTTGGTCTTCTCGCTGAGCACGCCGCTGGACGGCAGGCCCGACTCGGTGAACTCGGGACCGCCCTCGTTGTCCGCGTTGACGGAGGTGCCCTTGGCGCTCACCGCGCCGTAGCCGTGCGTGTAGTAGAAGTGGTCGTTGATCCAGTTCCGCTTCGGGATGCCCTTGAGGTCGAGCTCGCGCAGGCCGATCACGGTGTCCTGGCCGTTGTAGCGGTCGACGTCGAGGGTCTGCGGGAACTGGTAGTACTTCCGCTCCTGCTGGAGCTGGCGGAAGGTCGGCGACACCACGTTCGGGTCGAGCAGGCGGTAGCTGGCCGCCGTGTCGGCGTCCTTGCGCAGCTTCGCGGTGTCGCCGTTGTCGCCCGCGCCCTTGTAGTCGGTGACCTTGGCGCCGTCGATGGCATAGGCCTTGCGGGTCGCCTCGATGTTCTTCTTGATGTACGGGGCTTCCTTGGCCTGCTCGTTCGGCTGGACCTGGAACTTCTGCACGATCGCCGGGTAGAGCCCACCGATCAGGATCGCCGAGAGCACCATCAGGCCGAAACCGATCACCGGCAGCTGCCAGGTGCGGCGCCACAGCGTCGCGAAGAACAGCACGGCGCAGATGACGGCGATGCAGAACAGGATCGTCTTCGCCGGAAGGTAGGCGTTGGCGTCCACGAAGCGCAGGCCGGTCCAGTTGCCGGTGGCCTTGAAGTCACTGGACTTCACGGCCAGCCCGTACCGGTCGAGCCAGTACGCGACGGCCTTCAGCGTGACGAACACGCCGAGCAGGACCGAGAGGTGGCCCGTGGCGGCGGCGGTCGCGCGCGCGCCGGGGCTGGTCAGGCGCAGCCCGCCGTACAGGTAGTGCACCAGGGCGGCGGCGATCAGCGAGACCACCACGGCGGCGAAGCCGAACCCGAGCAGGAAGCGGTACCACGGCAGGTCGAACGCGTAGAACGCGACGTCCAGACCGAACTCCGGGTCCGTCTGCCCGAACTGCGTTCCGTTGATCCACAGCAGCCAGGTGCGCCACTGCCCGGCGGCGGACGCGCCCGCGATCAGCCCGACGAGGGCGGTGACCGCGATCAGCACCCACTTCTTGTACGGCGCCAGGCCCATCCGGTAGCGGTCGAGGCTCTGCTGCTCCATCGACATGGCGCTGAGCGGGGGCCGCAGCCGGTGCGCCAGCCAGATGTTCACACCGACGGCTGCGGCCATGAGGAGACCGAAGACGGCGAACAGGCCGATCTTGGTCCACAGAGTGGTGGTGAAGACGGACGAGTACTTGACCGATCGGTACCAGAGCCAGTCCGTCCAGAACCCCGCGAACATGACGAACGCCATGGCCAGTACGGCCAGCACGCCCAGTGTCATGAGCAGGGTCCGGGCACGCCGGGAAGGCCGGCCCACTCTGATCCGTGGCCCGGTCGGGCCTCCGCCGCGGTCCGGCATCTGGAAAGCCAACGTGCGCACCTCGAAGTTCGCTGTTTTGTACGGAGCGTATGGGTCAAGCGGGTCGTGCGAAGCGGTCGTACGGACCCCGCGATCGCAGGACCGTACCTATGCAACTTACTGAAGCTTTACTCAGTTCCCGCTTTGGGGGCCGAAGGAGGCAGGATATTCACCATGTCCAACTCCTCCCCCTCAGACCACACCCCTCCGATGCCCGCGCCGGGCACGCCGATGGCAGCGAGCCCGCTGACGCGCGCCGTGCTGGAGATCGACGAGTACGCGTCCGGCCTCGGCTGGGACAAGCCCGCACGGCTGTTCGCCCTGGTCGACACGGCGAAGCTCCGCAAGCAGGAACCGGGGCTCGCCTCGCAGCTCGGCATCGACGCGGCGAGTGCCGCCGGGTACACGCCGATCGAACAGGAGGAGATTCCGCGCGGCAAGGCGTTGGACGAGTTCCTCGGCACGATCGCCTGGCCCGACGCGGTCGTCGGCTGTGCGCTGACCGTGGAGCGTCTGATGCTGCCGCCGTCCGCGGAGGCGTCCGTGCCGGAGGGGATGAAGGGCAAGCAGCTCACCCAGTGGGTGGCGGCGCACCCGGACCGGCAGGAAGTGCGGATGACGGTGGCCGTGCTGCGCGGCGGGGCCCGCGAGTCGGCGATCCGGCTGCGCGAGAAGGACTCGCCCAACGAGGTGCTGACGGGCCCCGACCTGGTGCCGGGACTCGCCGAGGCGCTGGCGGCGACCTTCGAGTCGTAGCGCGGCGGCCGGTCGGGCCCGTTCCTCGCGCGCATGTCAGGACATGCATGTCCTGACATTCAGGGGCGGCCGGGCCGGTCAGCGCGTCGAGCACTTCGGCAGGGCGGCAGGGCGGCAGGGCGGCAGGGCGGCAGGGCGGCAGGTCAGCCTGTCGAGCACTTCGGCAGGGCGGCCGTGTCGTCCTTCTTGATGCCTTCCATCGACTTGAGCGCGTCGTCGAGGGTGTCGACCCGGACGAGAGTGAGGCCCTCGGGGACGTCGGCGGCGGCCGTCGCGCAGTTCTCCTTCGGCGTCAGGAAGTACTCGGCGCCGGCCTTGCGCGCGCCGACCGTCTTCATCTGGATGCCGCCGATCGGGCCGACCTTGCCCTTCTCGTCGATCGTGCCGGTGCCGGCGACGAACTTCCCGCCCGTCATGTCGCCCTCGGTGAGCTTGTCGACGATGCCGAGCGAGAACATCAGGCCCGCGCTCGGACCGCCCACGTCGGCCAGCTTGATGTCGATCGTGAACGGGAAGGTGTGGTCGGTCCCGGCCTGGATGCCGACGATGGCCCGTCCGTTGTCGTCGGCCTTCTTCGTCACCACGGTGATCTTCTCGGTGGCGGTGGGCTGCACCTTGTGCGCCTTCTCCGCCGCCGCCGCCTCCTTGGCCGGCACGACCGTGAAGACCACCTTCTCGCCGGGCTTGCGCTGCGTGACGATCTTGGCGACGTCGCCCGGCTCCTGGACCTTCCGGCCGTCCACCTCGCGGATCACGTCGCCCGCGTGCAGCCTGCCCTGGGCGGGGCTGTCCTTGACGACGCTCGCGACGACCACCCGGGTGGTGACCGGGAGCTTCAGCGCCTTGAGAGCGGCGACCTTCGCGGTCTCCTGGGACTGGGTGAACTCCTCGGCGTTCTCCTGGGTGGACTGCTCCTCGGTCTTGCCGTCCGGGTAGAGGGTGCTGTGCGGGACGACGATGCTGTCGTGCGCCAGCCAGCCGTAGACCGTCTCCATCAGGTTCATCCGGTAGTCGGCACCGGTGACGCGGACCGTGGTCATGTTGAGGTGACCGGTCGTCGGGTACGTCTTGTGCCCGGAGATCCGGAGCACGGGCTCGCCACCCGCGTCCCCCAGGGTGTTCACCGTCGGCCCCGGGGACATCTCCGAGTACGGCACTTTGATGAGGACGCCCGCGCAGAGCAGCGCGATCAGGACGAGGGTGGAGGCGAGCATCGTCGCTGTGCGGCGTGGCATGGAACGACAGTACGGGACGGGTCCGGACGTGCACCGCTGGGGCCGGTCCGTACGGGGCGCGGGCGCTTCGCCTCGGCTCTCGCGTACGGAACGGCACACATCGACCGGTACGCCTCAGGCGGCGTCGGAACCGGGATGCGGCTTCTGCATGGCGTCGCGGAATCTCTCGTAGCCCGCGAGTTCGGCGATGTCGCCGGTGGTGCGGTTTCGAGCAGCCCAGCTTCCCCATATCGCAGCACCGACAGCTGCGAAAAGCGGAATCAGCAACCAGGCGAGAGCAGCCATTCCGACCTCCTGACCCAGTGAGCGACCGCTGAACAACCCGAGCGATCGCAGCCAGCCGATCAGCAGATTAACCATCCGCTGCCTCAACGCTCGGGCCAGGGGTCGGGTTACGCAAATCGGGGCGCTTGGCGGCGCAGGGGTTTAGGCGGGTTCCGCCCGCGACGGGACCTCACAGGACCCGACCCGCCCTCCCGCCACCACCCCTCAAACGACGGCGCTACGCGCCGACCCGCCCTCCCGCCACCCGACCACCACCCCTCAAACGACGGCGCTACGCGCCGACCCATTCTTCTGCCCCGTCGGAGAATTTCTGGTGCTTCCAGATCGGCACCTCGTGCTTCAGGTCGTCGATCAGCATGCGGCAGGCGTCGAACGCCTCCCCGCGGTGCGGACAGGAGACGGCCACCACGACCGCCAGGTCGCCCACCGCCAGGTCGCCGACCCGGTGGACGGCCGCCAGGGCCCGTACCGGGAACTTCGCGACGACCCTCTCGGCGACGCGGCGCAGCTCGGCGTCCGCCGTCGGGTGACAGGAGTAGCCGAGCGCGTCGACGTCGGCGCCGCCGTCGTGGTTGCGCACGGTGCCGACGAACAGGGCCGTGCCACCCGCCGCGTCCTCGCCGACGGCCCGGAAGACCTCGTCCAGGGAGAGCGCGGTGTCGCGGATCGCGAGCAGCCGGATCGGGTCCGGCGCCGCCTGTTCGCCCGGGTGGGCGGCGGAGTCGGGGGTGGGGCCGTCGACGGGGGTGCTGGGGGTGCCTGCCATGGGCCCATCGTGCCGTACCGCACCGTCGGCGCGGTAGGGCGGTTTCGACCGGCGGGCGCCCCCGGGGCCTGGAGCCTTCTACAAGCACCACGGGCCGCCGGGGTGCGGCCCGTGGCCGGCCTCAGATGCGGCGGCGTGCCTTGCGGGCCCGGCGCACCAGCGCGGCCGTGCCGAGCAGGGCGACCGTGGCGCCCGCCGCACCCGCCGCGGTGGCGTCCTTGCGACCGAGGCGGCGGCCGGCCAGGGTGTGCCGCCCTTCGACCTCCTTGAGGAGTTCCGCGAGGACCTCCTCGTTGGTCCACTGCGGTCGCCAGCCCGCGTCGTGCAGCCGCGACACGCTCACCACCCAGGGGTGCATCGTGTACGCGAGGTCGCCGGCCGGGGACGGGGTGAGACCGATGCGGTGCAGTCTCGCCGCGGCGCCCAGGGCGACGGCGGAGGGCAGTTCCATGCGGCGGATGCCGCTGATCTCCTCGACCTCCTCCTGTTCGAGCCAGCCGTCGCAGCCGACCGCGAGCTCCCCCTCGACCTTCTCCAGAACGGCGTACTCCAGGGCGCTGACCAGGTCGTCCACGTGGCAGAACTGCCAGGTGGGGCGGGAGCCGGCGGCGACCAGGAGGCGCGGCGACTCGAAGTAGCGGGTGAGGGCGGTGTCCGTACCGCCGACGAGGACGGCGGGGCGCACGACCGTGACGTTGAGGCCGGGGTGGGCCCGCGGGGCGCGGCGGCCCAGCCGCTCCACCTCCAGCAGGTCGCCGACGCCGGTGGCCTCGGCGGTGGCACGCAGCTCGGCGTCCTCGGAGAGCGGGACGTCGTTGTCGGGGAGCGCGCCGTAGACCATGGCGGAGGTGCACAGCACGACCCGGTGCACCCCGGCCGCCGCGGCTGCCGTGAGCACCGTCTGCGTGCCGCGCACGTTGAACGCCGTACGGGCCGCGGGGTCCGACTCCAGGTCGAGGTCGAGCGCGAGGTGCACGACGACGTCGGCGCCGCGCAGCTTCTCGGCGATGGCGGGGTCCCGGACGTCGAGGATGTGCCACTGCGCGCCGTCGGTGTCGCCGCGCCGCTCGTCGATGGCGACGACCTCCTTGACCTGCTCGGAGTCGGCGAGCCGCCGGGTCAGCAGGGCGCCGACTCCGGATGCGGCACCGGTGACCGCGACGACCGGACCGCGGGCCGCGGGGGTTGATCGGTTTCGCGTTGCGCGAACCTTCGAATCTGTTGCACGAACCTTGGGATCTGGGGAACTCACCGGGCGTCTCCAGCGGTTGTCTTCAGTACGTACGCGAGTTGGCGCGTACGGACCAGGTGTCGTCCATCCTGCCGCAGGCCACGGGTCCCCGGAGCACCGAGCCCCGAACCCGCTGCGGTGTCTACCCTGGGTGCAGATGCCGGGCAGCCGCCGCCGGCCAACTCCGGCGGCCCTACGAGCCGAGGAAACCCGTGAGCGACACCCCATTCGGATTCGGCCTTCCGCCGGAGGAGCCGGAGGACGGCGACGGCAAGAAGAAGGACCCTGCCGGAGGTGGGCAGGGTTCCGGCGGCGGTCCGTCGAACCCCTTCGGGGGCTTCGGCGCGCTGCCGGGCATGGGCGGAGCGGGCGGTGACAACCCCTTCGCCGCGATGTTCGGTGCGATGAACCCGAACGACCTGGGCGCCGCCTTCCAGCAGCTCGGCCAGATGCTGAGCTACGAGGGCGGTCCCGTGAACTGGGACATGGCCAAGGACATCGCCCGCCAGACCGTGGCCCAGGGCACCTCCGACGGCACCAAGGACTCCAGTGTCGGCGCGGCCGAGCGGTCCGCGGTGGAGGAGGCCGTGCGCCTCGCCGACCACTGGCTGGACGGCGTGACCTCGCTGCCGTCCGGCGCGACCACGTCGGTGGCGTGGAGCCGCGCGGAGTGGGTCGAGGCGACGCTGCCCGCGTGGCAGCAGCTGGTCGACCCGGTCGCGGAGCGGGTCGGCACGGCCATGGGCGAGGTGCTGCCCGAGGAGATGCAGGCCATGGCGGGCCCGCTGATCGGCATGATGCGCTCCATGGGCGGCGCGATGTTCGGCCAGCAGATCGGGCAGGCCATCGGTGTGCTGGCGGGCGAGGTGGTCGGTTCGACCGACATCGGGCTGCCGCTGGGGCCGGTCGGCAAGGCGGCGCTGCTGCCGGTGAACATCGAGGCGTTCGGCAAGGACCTGGGCGTCGACGCGAACGAGGTGCGGCTGTACCTGGCGCTGCGCGAGGCCGCCCACCAGCGGCTCTTCGCGCACGTGCCGTGGCTGCGCTCGCACCTGTTCGGCGCGGTCGAGGGATACGCCCGCGGGATCACCGTGGACACCTCCAAGCTGGAGGAGGCGGTCGGCGGGCTCGATCCCTCCAACCCCGAGCAGCTCCAGGAAGCGCTTCAGCAGGGCATGTTCCAGCCGGAGGACACCCCTGCGCAGAAGGCGGCCCTCGCGCGTCTGGAGACGGCGCTGGCGCTCGTCGAGGGCTGGGTGGACGCGGTGGTGCACGAGGCCGCGAAGCCGCGCCTGACGTCGGCGGACGCGCTCCGCGAGACGCTGCGCAGGCGGCGTGCCTCGGGCGGTCCCGCGGAGCAGACGTTCGCGACGCTGGTCGGCATGCACATGCGTCCGCGCCGGCTGAGGGACGCGTCCCGGCTGTGGGCCTCGCTCACGGACGCGCGGGGCCACGAGGGCCGTGACGGGCTGTGGGAGCACCCGGACATGCTGCCCACGGCGCAGGACCTGGACGACCCGGACGGGTTCGTGCACCGCGAGCACATGGACTTCTCCGAGCTGGACAAGATGCTCGGCGAGGCGGCGGGCAAGCCGGACCTGAAGAAGAAGACGGACGACCAGGGCAGCACGGGCGCCGACGGGCCGGGCACCGACGGCACGGGCACCGACGGCACGGACCCCGAGGGCGGCAAGTGACCCTGCACGACGACGCCGTCCTCGTACTCAAGGGGTACGAGGACCAGCCGGAGCTGCGGCAGCAGTACCTGGACCACCTCTCGGCGCATCCGGACGGCATGTGGAAGGCCTGTGCGGCCGGGCATCTGACGGCCAGTGCGCTGGTGGTGGACCCGCGGCAGGGCCGGGTGCTGCTGACGCTGCACAGAAAGCTGAAGATGTGGCTCCAGATGGGCGGGCACTGCGAGAGCGGTGACGCGACCCTGGCGGACGCCGCGCTGCGGGAGGCCACCGAGGAGTCCGGCATCCAGGGGCTGACGCTGCTTCCGGTGGGCCCGGTGCGCCTGGACCGGCACCCCATTCCGGCACCCTGCCACTGGCACCTCGACGTGCAGTACGCGGCACTCGCCCCGGCGGGTGCGGTCGAGGCGATCAGCGACGAGTCGGACGACCTGCGCTGGTTCGGCTACGACGAGGTCGCGGACGTCGCCGACGGGTCGGTCGTACGGCTGATGGAACGCGTGCGCGCGGCGCTGTAGGCCGACGGGACACGAAGTAAGGGGCGGCCTCCGGGAGGCCGCCCCTTACTTGCCATACGTGAGCGCGGCTCGTGCCCAGAGACCGGGCCGGTTTCGCGACGTTGTTCCGGTGGTGGGCGTGGCTCGGGTCGGGAGGCCGGGCCTGGTTCCGGACATCGTGCGGTGGTGGGCGCGGCTCGTACCCGGAGGGCCGGTCAGCTCCAGGCGTTGTTCTGGTTCTGTCCGTGGGCGCCTTGCTGGCCGACGCCGTACTGGGCTGCCATGCCCTGGCCGACGACCGCGTTCTGCGGCGGCATGACCTCGCTGGGCTGGACCAGCACGATGCCCTGGCCGAGGAAGCTGAGTTCCCAGCCCTCGCCGGTGTTGCCGCGCCTGCGCCGTATTCCCGAGGAGTGCGTCTGCGCCTGCATCTGCACCCGCAGCGACGCCGACCAGGCGACGACGGCGTCCGCGTCGGCACTGACGTACCGGTCGGGGGTGACCTGCATCACCAGTGGCTGCCCGGAGGTCATCAGGGCGATCTTGCCGCGGCCGGAGACGTGGGTCTGGTACTTGCCGGAGCCGGAGATTCCGTACTGGCTGTCCACGGCGACGACCTCGGTGTGCAGTGCCGAGTCCAGGGCCAGCACATAGCTGCTGTCGACGGTCAGGCCGTCCTGGTCGACGTCGACGACGTGGATGTACTGGGCGAGGTTGGCGAAGAAGACGGTGCCCTGTCCCGAGCAGCGCATCAGCTCCAGACCCTCGCCGGTGTGGGCGCGGGCGCGCTGCTGCGGGTTCGACTGGTACTCGCCGTCGAACTCCAGCAGCCCCTGGTAGGCGACCATGCTTCCCTTGCGGGCGAGGACGTCGTCGTGTCCGGTCAGGGCGACCCGCAGGAGTTGCGGGTTCTGCGCGGTGTAGCGCTCGGCCGACTGCTGTTCCGTGTGGCCGAAAAGCGGGCTCTGCATGATGTTCCGTCTCCCCTCAGTGCCTGGTCCGCAGCCGGTCCGAGCTGTCCTCGCTGGGCTGTACGACGACGATCCCCTCGCCGGAGAAGGCCATCTGGTATGCCTCGCCGCTGCCGCGTCCGATCAGTGAGGACGCCTTGAAGCTGCGCTTGCCCTTCACCTTGAGGTTCGGCGACCAGGCGACGAGCGCGTCCGGGTCGACGTACGTCTCGTCCTCGCCCCGTCCGCAGTCCACGACGATCGGGGTGCCGCGCGAGGTGAGCGCGACCCAGCCGCTGCCGGAGACCTTGACGTTCCACAGGCCCTGGCCGGCGAACTTGGCGAGGCCCTTGACGCGCTCGACGCCCCACTGGAGGGACGCGTCGAAGGCGAGGAGGTTGGTGCCGTTGACGGACAGGGCGTCGTCGGCGAGGTTGATGACGACGACGTCCGCGCCGTAGTCGGCGAGGTAGAGCAGGCCGTCGCCCGAGCACTTCATGACCGGGGCGCCTTCGCCGGTGATCCACTGCGAGGCGATCTGGCGCACGGCGGGCGGGTTGGGCTCGTACTGTACGAAGCCCTCGTAGGCGACCATCGAGCCGGTACGCGCGTACAGGTCCTGGCCGGTGGCCATGGCGACCTTGACCATGGAACGGCCGTGGTTCTCCATGCGGGCCGCGACGGGTGTCGGGGCGAAGCCCGCGAGCTGCTGGTTCATTGTTCGGGCTCCCTCAGACCTCGTACGGCTGGACGACGATGAAGTTCCCGGGGGCTCCCCGGAACTGGAGGTTCACGGTCTCTCCGCTGTGGCCCGGGAACGCCTGGCGGCGCAGCCGGACCTGGCTGGAAAGGATCACCTGGGACGCCGCCGACCAGGCGACGACGGCGTTGCTGTCGGCGAAGGTGGTGGGCGTGACCGGCAGGACGACCGGGATGCCCTGCGTCTTCACCACGACCGTGCCGGTGCCGTGGAACATCATCGTGAAGAGCGCGCCGCCGGGGATGCCGTGGCCCTCGATGCGGCGGACCTCGTGCTGGAGGGTCTCGTCGAACGCGAGGACGTTCTCGGCGGAGACGCAGATCCCGTCGCCCTGGAGCTCGATGGGATGCAGGTGCGCGGCGTTCTCCGCGAAGAAGACCTGACCCGCTCCGGAGCAGCGCATCAGCTGCATCTCCTGGCCGGTGGCGTTGCCGACGACGCGGCCCTTGAATCCGGCGCCCTTGTAGCTGAAGTCGACCTTGCCCTGGTACATCACCATGCTGCCCTGGCGGGCGAGGACGGGTGTGCCGTTGTTGCCGAGGTCGACCCGCATGAGCTGCTCGTTCTGCGAGGTCCAGCGTTGGCCGGTGGGCAGCTCGCGGTACTTCTGAAGGGCGGCCTGGAGGCCGGGGGCGGCCTGCGGCGCACCGGGCTGGGGCATCCCCTGCGGAGGCATTCCCTGCGGAGGCATCGCCTGAGGGGGCATGCCCTGCGGCATGCCGTACGGCTGTTGCTGTGCGGGCGGCTGACCGTAAGGGCCGGGGGGCGCCGGCGGGTAGCCGTACTGACCGCCCTGGCTCTGGGCCTGACCGGGCGCCTGGGACGGCACCTGCCCGTACTGCTGCGGCGCGTGGGGCGGCTGTCCGTGCGGCGACGGGGCCTGTGGGTGGAGGGGAGCCGTGATCGTCTGCGCGGCGTGCACGGGCGGGGCGGCGGGCGCGGGAGCCTGTGGTGCCGGGGGCTGCGGTGCGGGAGCCTGTGGTGCGGGGGGCTGGGGCGGAGCGCCGAAGGAGGGCGCGGGCGGCGGTGCGGCCTGCGGTGCCGGGGCACCGAAGGACGGAGCCGGCTGTTGCGGGGGTGCCGCCGCCTGTGCGGGCGGGGCGAACCCGGGGGGCGCGCCCTGCGGGGTCGCGGGGGCGGGCTCCTCCTCGGCGACCTCGCCGCCGTAGTTCTTCAGCAGCGCGTCGAGACCGCCGTCGAAGCCCTGCCCGACGGCGGCGAAGCGCCACACGTCCTTGAGGTAGAAGTCCCCGAGCATCACGGCCCGCTCGGTGGTGAACTCCGAGCCGTTGAAGGAGTACCGGGCCACTTCCTCGCCGCCCGCCACGATCCGGAGGTACCCGGGAGACACCTGTGACATCTGGCCGGGGCCGTCGATGGTCGCGGTGAAGGACAGCTTGTGGATGTGGGACGGGATGCGGTCGAGGGTGACGCGGAACGACTCCGTGTCACCGGCCTGGGCACCCAGCAGCTGGAGGGACTCCTCGGGCGACTTGGGCTGGTTGAAGAAGACGAAGTACCGGTCGTCGCTCAGCTGCTCGTTCGCGTCGAGTCCGAAACAGCTGATGTCGAAGGTCAGTCCGGGAGCGCCGATCTGTACGCCTACGTACAGATCCGTCCCGGCTGTGAGGTCACTGATCTTGGCCTTGTGGCCGCGCTGGAATTCCCTGGCCATACGTAACGACCGTCCCCCGTCCCGAATGTGGATACGTCGCGTCAGGCTAACGGCAAATGCCGACACAGCGACAAGCCGGTACAGGGTCGGTACAGATCACCGCGGCGGGGCCGGTCCGAAGCCGCTCGGCGCATACGTACGGTCACTCACTGCGATCCTTGAGGAGGTGCGGGAGACGGTCGGCGGCGACCACCCCTTCGAGATAGCCACGGGCCCGTTCGGTGCGCGGATACGCCTCCAGGAGCTGCCAGAAGGACGCGCCGTGCCCGGGAACGAGGAGGTGCGCCAGCTCGTGGAGGAGCACGTAGTCGACGACGTACTCCGGCATGCCCTGGAGTCGGTGGGAGAGCCGGATGCTGCCCTCGGAGGGGGTGCAGGACCCCCAGCGCGCGTTCTGGTTGGTCACCCAGCGCACCGAGGACGGCTTGGCGCGACCCTCGAAGTACTGGGCGGAGAGCCGGTGGGCCCGCTCGGACAGATCGTCGTCGCCGAGGGTGCGCCTGCTCTCCTGGGCGGCGAGTTTGTCGAGCATCACGCCGACCCAGCGCTGCTCCTCCGCCTCCGACATCCGGGCGGGGATGAGCACGATCGTGCGGTCGCCCTCGCGGTAGGCCGAGACGGTGCGGCTGCGTCGGGCACTCCTGCGGACTTCGACGGCGAGGCGGGGGGACGGGTCGGCTGGCACGCCCCGACGTTACCCGCTGGCTGCGACGGAAGTCCTGCCTCCGCGCTGGTACGACTAACTTCCGGCCCTGTGGACAACTCTCCGTACGGATTCCGGCCGCCCGTCATTCTGAGATCACGGCGCGGAAAGCACGGCGAACGCGCCGCGCAGGGGCGGGTACGCCTGGAACACGGGAGGGGAGCACGGCCATGGACTCGCATCCGAGGGTGAAGCCCGCGCTGCGGAGGGCCTGGCGGGACCGGCAGAGCGTGCAGTTCGGGGTGACGGCGGCGCACGCGGTGGTGGTGGGGCCCGTGGACACGGCGACGGGAAGCCTGCTGTCGCTGCTGGACGGGACGCGCGGCATGCCGCTGCTCCGGGAGGAGGCGCGGGCGCTGGGGCTGCCGGACGGCCGAGTGGACACCGTGGTCGCCCGGCTGGCCGGGGCGGGGCTGATCGACGACGTGACGGCGGGCGGGGCGGCGGCGGACGCCCTGCGCAGACGCACCGCGGAGGCGGACCGGCTGCGGCCCGACCTGGCTTCGCTGAGCGTGGTGAGCCCGGAGCCGGGCGGCGGGGCGCGGCGGCTCGCTGCACGCCGGGCCGCCCGGGTCCAGGTACGCGGCGCGGGCCGGGTCGGAGCGACGGTCGCCTCGCTGCTCGCCGCGTCGGGGGTGGGGCACGTCGACGTTCTGGACGGCGGATGCGTGGAGCCCTGGGACGTGGCACCGGGCGGGGTCCCGGCCGAATCCGTCGGCACCCGACGGGCGACCGCGGCCCGGCAGACGGTACGGAGGTGGGCGCCGGGGAGAGCGCCGCGGGCGGGCTCCGGGGCAGGGCCGACGCGGGAGGGGACCGGGACGGGGCGGGAGGGGTCCGGGACGGGGCGGGAGGGGACCGGGACAGGGCGGGAGGTGTCCGGGACGGGGCCGCCTGTCGGCGCGCGGTCGCTCGGCGGGGGCGGGGCGGCGTCCGGGGCGGCGGGCCAGGACGGGGGCGGGGAGCGGTGCGGGGGCGGGGGCGCGTTGCGTCTGGTCGTGGTGGCGCCGCGGGACGGGCTGGAGGCGTACGTGCCGGACCCGGCCGTGGCCGAGGGTTGGGTGGCGTCGCGCATCCCGCACCTGTACGCGGGGGTGCTGGAGGCCACCGGGGTGGTGGGGCCACTGGTGCTGCCGGGCGGGAGCGCGTGCGCCGGGTGCATGGCGCGGGCCAGGACGGAGGCCGACCGGCAGTGGCCGAGGATGCTGGCACAGTGGCGTTCCGGGCGGCGGGCGGACGTGGGGGCCTGCGATGTCGCGCTGGCCACCGCGGTGGCGGCGCTGGCCGCCGCACATGCGCTGGCGTTCCTGGACGGGGAACTGCCGTCGAGCACGGGGACCCGGTGGGAGGCCGCGCTGCCGCTCCTCGACTGGCGGGCCGAGCGGGTCGCCGCCCACGCCGAGTGCTACTGCGGTGCTGGTGGGGAGCACCCTGGGGGTGTGGAACGGGACGTGCCATCGGGCGGCTTGAAGCCGCACGTCACAATGGCCGGGTAGGCGTCGCCGAAGGGCACTGGTCCCGGGGCCCGTGCGGCGCGGCTGTCTGGGATTTGGAGGGGCTCATGTCTGATCTTCCCCGGAAGGCGGTCACTCGTACCGCCAAGCTGGCCGCGTTGCCACTGGGCTTCGCCGGCCGGACCGCCTGGGGTCTCGGCAAACGGATCGGCGGGAAGTCCGCCGAGATCGTCGGACGGGAGCTGCAGCAGCGCACGGCGGAACAGCTGTTCAAGGTCCTGGGTGAGCTGAAGGGCGGTGCGATGAAGTTCGGGCAGGCGCTGTCCGTCTTCGAGTCCGCCCTGCCGGAGGAGGTCGCCGGTCCGTACCGGGCGGCCCTGACGAAGCTTCAGGAGGCGGCACCGCCGATGCCGACATCCACGGTGCACGGCGTGCTCACAGAACGGCTGGGCGAGAACTGGCGTGAGTTGTTCCTGGAGTTCGAGGACAAGCCGTCGGCTGCCGCGTCCATCGGCCAGGTGCACCGGGCGGTGTGGCACGACGGGCGCGCGGTGGCCGTCAAGGTGCAGTACCCGGGCGCCGGCGAGGCGTTGCTTTCGGACCTGAACCAACTGGGCAGGTTCGCACGCTTGTTGGGTCCACTGATTCCGGGCATGGACATCAAGCCTCTGATCACGGAGCTGCGGGACCGGGTGTCGGAGGAACTGGACTACGAGTTGGAGGCCAGGGCCCAGCGGGAGCACGCGGCGGAGTTCGCGGACGACCCCGACGTGGTGGTGCCCGACGTGATCCACCAGAGCGACCAGGTGCTGGTGACTGAGTGGATGGACGGCACCCCGCTGGCCGACATCATCGCGGACGGTACACAGGAACAGAGGGACCGGGCCGGGCAGTTGCTGGCGCGCTTCCTGTTCTCGGGACCGGCACGCACTGGGCTTCTGCACGCCGATCCGCACCCGGGCAACTTCCGCCTGCTGCCCGCGGACGCGGACGCGGACGGTGCGGGGGGCTGGCGGCTCGTGGTACTGGACTTCGGCACGGTGGACCGGCTGCCCGGCGGGCTGCCGGACACGATCGGCGACGCGCTGCGGCTGACGCTGGAGGGCGACGCCGACGCGGTGTACGAGATGCTCCGCCGGGAGGGGTTCGTCAAGGAGGACATCGACCTGGATCCGGGGGCGGTGCTCGACTACCTGGTGCCGATCATCGAACCGGCGCTCGCCGAGGAGTTCACGTTCACCCGTGGCTGGCTGCGGCAGCAGGCGGGGCGGATAGCCGACGTCCGCTCCCCCGCACACCAGCTGGGCAAGCAGCTCAACCTGCCGCCCGCCTATCTGCTCATCCACCGGGTCACGCTGAGCACCATCGGCGTGCTCTGCCAGCTGGGGGCGACGGTGCGGCTGCGGGACGAGCTGGAGGAGTGGCTGCCCGGGTTCGTCGCGAAGGAACAGGCGGCGGAGCAGGCCGTCGCCGAATAGGACGGACGTGCACGGGAGAGCCCCGTGGGACCGGGCCAGGAGGTCCGGCCCCACGGGGCTCTGTCGGTACGGCGTGCCCGTGGCGGTCGCTTACTGCATGACCGCCATGGCCAGCGCGCGGCGGGCGCGGAGCGACACGCGCTCCGCACGACGCTGCATGCGCCGGGCGGCGACCAGGCGCACGGCCTGGCGTTGTGCGTCGGCTTCCAGCCGACGCTCTTGCATATGGGCACGGGCCATGGCTTCTGGAATGAGTTGCATTTCGCGGGTCCTGTTCTGACGCGAGGCGTTCGCGCCGATGCTGCTTGCGGTGGAGGTTGCGGAGCCGGACGGCTCGTAGGTCGTGGGGGTCATCGGGTCCTGCTTCTGGGGATCGTGCGTGTGGGGGCGGTCGATGGGTCCTGTGCCGGTGATGTTCATGCTGCGACCGGGTTCTTGCGCGGACGGCCGCGCGGCCGCTTCCGAGCGACGACCACACCCTGGACGAACAGCTCGCCACCCCAGACGCCCCACGGCTCACGGCGCTCCTTGGCACCGGCGAGGCAGGCCTCGACCAGCGGGCAGGTGCGGCAGAGCGACTTGGCGTACTCGACGTCCGCCGGGGACTCGGCGAAGAAGACCTCGGGGTCGTACGAGCGGCAGGGGACGGGTACGCCGAGGTTCTCGATGGCGTCGTCGAGCGCGGTGAGCGCGGTGAGGGGAGTCAAGGTCGGGTCCTCCGTGAGACCGGGCGGGAGCGGTTGAGAAGTCGGTACGGACGGGGCGTGCGTGTCGAGTGGCACGGTGGTGGGTTCCTCGTCTTGTGGTGTCCGGCCTGTTGGCCGAGTGCTGGCTGGTACCGGGTGGTGCTTGGTCCCGAGGCCCCTTCGCTCCGTCCTCCCCGTTCGGGCAAAACAGAAGGGCCGCGGATCCCTGGTGGGGTTCCGCGGCCCTGAAGGTGCCGGTCCGATCATCGATCAGACTGGATCACTCCAGGGTTCGAGCCCACGGAAGGCCCACATCAGGTGGTGCTGCGTCGTCTGCGTCTTCTTCGATCCGGCACCGGCCGCCGCAAACGCATAGGCCTTGGCCTGCGCGTTCGCTACTGCTGCTTCCGGTGCCGCGGTCGGTCGCTCATTGCCCTCCCGGACGGGAAGGCTCGCCAGGGACGCCGGACGGACGGCAGAGATGCCGGACAGACCGGTGCCACGCAGCGCAGCGCCGAGAGTGCAGGTGGCGACGACCGAGCGATCGGTCATTTTGATGGTGGAAATGATGTTCGTCACGGAAAGTCGCCTCCTCTCGGCGTTCAGGGGTCCCGGCCGGAGCCGGGACGCACGTTATTCGGATAAGTACAGCACGAAAACAGGGCTTCAGAGAAGTGCCGCTGTTCCCGTGGTTAAGAACCTATGGGGCTCCCCGGGAGAAGCGCAAACTATTTTCTCGACGAGTTTCCCGGGGGCTCCGTACGGGCCTCCGCCGGTCCGCGCCCCGTACGCACCCGGCCCGTCCTCAGACGTCGTCCTGCGGCTCCCCCGGTTCCTGACCTGCGCAGAGGGCCAGGACATCGGTCCCGTAGAGCTTCGTCTTGCGGGCGCCGACGCCCGCGATCCTGGTCAGCTCGCCCTCGGCCTCCGGTCTGGCCTCGGCGATCGCCATCAGGGTCTTGTCGGTGAACACGCAGTACCCGGGGAGCCCGACCTGCCCGGCCTGCCGTTCGCGCCAGTCGTGCAGCCGCTCGTACAGGCCCTCGTCCATGTCGGAGGGGCACTCCTCGCAGCGCATCAGCTTCATCTCGCCGCCGTCGATGAGGGTCTTGCCGCACACCCGGCAACGGATCGGCCCCCGGTAGGCCCGCTTGGTCCGGCCGGGGCCGGTCGCCGACGCGACGACGGTCCCGCCCGCGGACGGCGCCCGCCCGCCCTGGCCCGCGGAGCCGGGGCGCAGGCCCTTGAGGAAGCGGCTGGGGATCCGTGAGGCGCGCCCGCCCGGCGAGCGGGCCAGGCCCCAGGACAGGTTGAGGTGCACACGGGCCCGGGTGACGCCGACGTACAGCAGGCGGCGCTCCTCCTCGATCTGCTCGTCGGTCCTGGCGTAGGTGATCGGCATCATCCCCTCGGTGAGGCCGACCAGGAACACGGCGTCCCACTCCAGGCCCTTGGCCGCGTGCAGCGAGGCCAGGGTGACGCCCTGCACGGTCGGCGCGTGCTGGGCCGCCTCCCGTTCCTTCAGTTCCGCGGCGAGTTCGGCGAGGGTGGCCTGCGGGCGGGCCGCGGCGAAGTCCTCGGCGAGGCGCACGAGGGCGGCGAGGGACTCCCAGCGGTCGCGGACCACTCCGGAGCCGGCCGGGGGGGTCGGTTTCCAGCCGCTGCCGCTGAGGACCGCCCGTACCTGGGCGGGCAGGCCCTCCACCCCGTCGAGCAGGGCGTCGTTGCCCCCGAAGCTGGCGCTGCTGCGCAACCCGTGGATCGCCTCGCGCACCTCGGGACGTTCGAAGAACCGTTCGGCCCCGCGCAACTGGTAAGGCACCCCCGCGTCGGCGAGGGCCTGCTCGTACACCTCGGACTGGGCGTTGATGCGGTACAGGACGGCGATCTCGCCGGCCGGGACGCCCGCGGCGATCAGGTCGCGGATGCGGCGGGCGGTGCCTTCGGCCTCGGCGGGCTCGTCGCCGTACTCGCGGAAGACCGGGGCGGGGCCCGCCTCGCGCTGGGAGATCAGTTCCAGTCGGTGCTCGGAGGCGCGTCCGGTGGCCGGGGCGAGGACGCCGTTGGCGAGGTGCACGACCTGCGGCGTGGAACGGTAGTCACGGACCAGTTTGACGACCGTCGCCCCGGGATGGCGGGTGCGGAAGTTGAGGAGGTGGTCGGGGGTGGCCCCGGTGAAGGAGTAGATCGTCTGGCTGGCGTCGCCGACCACGCACAGGCTGTCGCGGTCGCCGACCCACAGGTCGAGCAGACGCTGCTGGAGCGGGCTGACGTCCTGGTACTCGTCGACCACGAAGTGCTGGTACTGGCGGCGGAACTCGTCGGCGATGAGGTGCTGGTCCTGGAGGATGCCGACGGTGAGCAGCAGCACGTCCTCGAAGTCGATGACCGAGCGCGCGCTCTTGAGCTGCTCGTAGCGGGTGTAGATCTGGCTGATTTCCGATGTGCTGCGGGGGGCCTCGCGGTGGGTCTTGGCGATCGCGGCCGGATAGTCGTCGGGCACGGTCTGGGTGACCTTTGCCCACTCGATCTCGGAGGTCACGTCCCGCAGCTCGGCGCGGTCCAGGCGGATGCCGAGCAGGCCGGCGGCCTCGGAGACCAGCTGCACCTTGCGTTCGATGAGGCGGGGCAGATCGCCGCCGACGGCCTTGGGCCAGAAGTAACGGAGCTGGCGCAGCGCGGCGGCGTGGAAGGTGCGGACCTGGACGCCGCCCGCGCCGAGCTGGCGGAGCCGGCCGCGCATCTCGCCCGCGGCGCGGACGGTGAAGGTCACCGCGAGGACGCTGTTCGGTTCGTAGGTGCCCAGCCGCACTCCGTAGGCGATCCGGTGGGTGATCGCGCGGGTCTTGCCCGTACCGGCTCCGGCGAGGACGCACACCGGACCGTGCAGGGCGGTGGCGACTTCGCGCTGCTCGGGGTCGAGCCCGTCGAGCACTGCGTCGGCCGTCTCCGGTACCTGCGGGAAAAGGGAGGAGTGCGTTGCTGCTGTCACCCTGCCATGCTGCCAGGTCGGCTGGGACTGCTGCGCCGGTTGTCCACAGGGGGTGGGTACTCGTCGTACCAATGCGGGAATGCCGACCCGGTCGCGTACGTTCGAGTGACTGGTGAGTGCGGACAGGTACGGACTCACCCCAGCGAAGCAGAGGAGCAAGAGGGACATGTCGGGCACCGTGACGATGTACAGCACCACGTGGTGCGGCTACTGCCGCCGGCTCAAGAGCCAGATGGACCGAGAGGGCATCGCGTACAACGAGGTCAACATCGAGCACGACGCAGACTCGGCCGCGTTCGTGGAGAAGGCGAACGGCGGCAACCAGACCGTCCCCACGCTGCTGGTCGTGTCCGAGTCGGGCACCGAGTCGGTCATGACGAACCCCTCGCTCGCCCAGGTCAAGCAGGCGCTGGCCGCCGCCTGACCTGTTCGTCGCGTACGAGAAGACCGCCGCCCCCGGATGCCGGGGGCGGCGGTCTTCACCGTGTACGGCGGCCGTCAGGCGGCGCGGTTCGGCTTCGGGAGGGGGCTGCCGTACCAGAGCTCTATCAGGCGGGCCGCGATGGAGATGCCGTACGGCGGCAGCACCTCGCCGGACGCGAAGGCGGCGGTGAGGTCCTCCCGGGAGAACCAGCGGGCCTCCTCGATCTCCTCGCCGTCCACGTTGATCTCCGAGCTGGTGGCGCGGGCCATGAAGCCGAGCATCAGGCTGGACGGGAAGGGCCAGGGCTGGCTGGCGACGTACTCGACGTCGCCGACGACGACGCCCGCCTCCTCGAAGACCTCCCGGGCCACCGACTGCTCGATGGACTCGCCGGGCTCGACGAAGCCCGCGAGGGTGGAGAAGCGGCCCTCGGGCCAGTGCACCTGGCGGCCGAGCAGCGCCCGGTCCTGCTCGTCGGTGACCAGCATGATCACGGCCGGGTCGGTGCGGGGGTAGTGCTCCGCGCCGCAGGCCTGGCAGCGGCGGATGTGACCGGCGGCGGCGATGACGGTGCGCTCGCCGCAGCGGGAACAGAAGCGGTGCAGCCGTTGCCAGTTCTCCAGGGCGACCGCGTGCACCATGAGGCCGGCGTCCCGGGGGGACAGCAGCAGGCCCGCCTCGCGCAGCCCGGCGGGGCGCGCGGACTGGTCCATGCGGCCGGGGAGGGTGTCCTTCTGGAGGGCGAAGTAGCTGACGCCGTCGTCGTCCCGGCCCAGGAAGTAGCGGTGGGTCTCGGTGAGGGGGGCCTCGAAGGACGGCGTCATGACCAGCTCGGTGCGACCGTCGGGGGTGTCGTCGACCAGTGCCTGGCCGCCGGAGACGACGAACACACGGGTCGTCGGGTGGCTCCAGGCGGCGGCGAGCCATGCCTCGTCCATGCGGTGGTGCGCGGCGCGGTCGATGCCGCTGGGGGCGGCGAGGGCGAGCGGGCGGTCGGCGCTCACGGCGATGCCGTCGGCGCCCGTGGTGCTGCCGTGGCTCCGGCTGCTTGCGGTGCTCGTGGTGACGCCGTTGTCGGTGCTGGTGCTCACAGGTGCTTCCAACTCCCCCGGGTGGATCGGGATTCTGTTCTGCTCAGCGGTTCGGTCGGCTGGGCCGGCCCGCTCGGCCCGCTCAGCGGATCGGCTGCGCGGCGAGGTCGCCCCACAGGTACGCGGTGGTTTCGACGCCCTTGAACAGCAGGTCCAGCTCGACCTTCTCGTTGGGCGCGTGCCAGCCGTCGGACGGTACGGAGATGCCCAGGAAGAGGACGGGTGCGCCGAGCACGTCCTGGAGGTCGGCGGCCGGACCCGAACCGCCCTCTCGGGTGAAGCGCACCGGCTGCTCGAAGGCGCGGCCCATGGCCCGTACGACGGACCGCAGCGCCGGGTGGTCCAGCGGGGTCAGGCAGGGGCGGGTGGCGGCGCCGAAGGTGATCTCGTACCGGATGCCGGCCGGGACGCGGGTGGCGATCCAGTCCCGTACCGCCAGTTCGATCTTGTCGGGGTCCTGGCCGGCGACCAGGCGGAACGACAGCTTCAGGTCGGCGGAGGCGGGGACGATCGTCTTGCCGCCCGGCCCCTGGTAGCCACCGCCGATGCCGTTGACCTCGGCGGTGGGCCGGGCCCAGACGCGCTCCAGGGTGGAGTATCCGGCTTCGCCGCCGGTGGCGTGCGACTTGGCCGTGCGCAGCCACTCCTCCTCGTCGAAGGGCAGCTCGGCGAAGAGCGCGCGCTCCTGGTCGGTGAGGGGGACGATGCCGTCGTAGAAGCCGGGGACGGTGACGCGGCCGTCCTCGTCGTGCAGGGCGGCGACCACGCGGGCGGCGACGGTGGCGGGGTTGGGGACCGCTCCGCCGAAGGAGCCGGAGTGGATGTCCTGGTCGGGTCCGCGGAAGGTGATCTCGCAGTCGGCGAGGCCGCGCATGCCGGTGCAGACGGTGGGGGTGTCCTCGGACCACATGCCGGTGTCGGAGACGATCACGGCGTCGGCGGCGAGGCGCTCGCGCTGCTGCTCGACGAGCGCGCGGAAGTGGGGCGAGCCGGACTCCTCCTCGCCCTCGACGAGCAGTTTGAGGTTGACGGCGGGGGCGGTGCGGCCGGTGGCGGCGAGGTGGGCGCGGACGCCGAGTGTGTGGAAGAACACCTGGCCCTTGTCGTCGGCGGCGCCCCTCGCGTACAGGCGGCCGTCGATCGTCGTCGGCTCGAAGGGGTCCGTGTGCCAGCCGTCCTCGCGGGCGGCGGGCTGTACGTCGTGATGGCCGTAGACCAGGACCGTGGGTGCGTCCTCGTCACCGGAGGGCCATTCGGCGAAGACCGCCGGGGCGCCGTCCGTGGGCCAGATCTCGGCGACCGGGAAGCCGGTCTCCCGGAGCTTGGCGGCCAGCCATTCGGCGCTGCGCCGTACGTCCGGCGCGTGCTCGGGCTGTGCCGAGACGGAAGGGATGCGCAGCCACTCGGCCAGGTCGGCGAGGAAGGCGGTGCGGTGCTCTTCCAGGTACGTACGGACGGCGCTGTCCGGGGTGTCGCTCATGGCCTTGAGCCTAACTCTCCGGTGGGGGTGCGGCGTCCTGCGCCCGGTGCGGGCGCTGGTCGGAGGGGGTGCCGCCGGGGCCGGGGGCGGGGTCGCCGGAGAGGATGCGCTCCAGTTCCCGGCGGCCTGGGAGGTCTGCGGGGCGGACGGTCTCCCCGCTGCGTACGTACAGGAATGTGGCGAGGACCTCTTCGGGGCGCAGTCCGTGCAGCTCGGCCCAGGCCAGCCGGTAGATGGCGAGCTGGAGGGGATCGGCGGCACGGGTACGGCTGGTCTTCCAGTCGACGATCTCGTACGTGCCGGTGGCTTCGTCGCGGTAGACGGCGTCGATCCGGCCGCGGATCACCCGGCCCGCGAGGGTGAGGTGGAACCCGGCCTCGGTGCGGTACGGGGTGCGGCGGGCGTACTCGGTGCGTTCGAACGCCTCCTTGAGGGCGGCGAGGTCGCGCTCGTCGGCGATCTCGGCGTCGTCCTCGTCGCCGCCGGGAAGCTCGTCGGGGCCGAGCATGGGCAGCGGCAGTTCCTCGAAGCGGGACTCCACCCAGGCGTGGAAGCGGGTGCCGCGGCGGGCGGCGGGCTGCGGCGGCCTGGGCATGGGGCGGGCGAGCTCCTGCGCGAAGCCGTCGGGGTCGGCGGCGAGGCGCATGAGCTGGGTGGCGGAGAGCGCCGGGGGGACGGGCACGTCGCGGGTACCGGCGCGGGCCCGGCGCAGCTCGCTGGTGAGCGCGTCGAGGTCCCGGTCCCAGGAATCGACGGCGCGGGCTTCCTCGGGGGTGAGGGGGGCCGGGAGCGGGGTGGGATGGGGGTCCTGGGTCCGGTCCGGGTCCGGGGTCCGGTCCGGGTCCGGGGACCGGTCCGGGTCCGGGGCGGGGTGCGGGGTGGGGTACGCGTCCTGGGCCCGGTGCGGGGCGGGGGGCAGCCTCTGGTCCGGGGCGGGGGGCAGCCTCTGGTCCGGGGCGGGGGACGGACCCTGGTCCGGGGCGGGGTGGGCGCCGGGGGTCGGGGGCGGCGGGAGCGGGAGCGGGAGCGGGGAAAGGTCCTGGGGCGCTGACGGAGACGGCGGTGGTGACGGGTCCGGGTCCGGATGCCTGCGTGCGACGAGGGATTCGTCGTCAGGAGCGAAGGCCCCCAGTGCCTCGTGCTGCACCGCGTCGGAATCCGGGCGACGGGTCGGCAGGGCGTCCCAGTCGTCGAGTTCGTCGTGGGCCGGCCACTCCTCCGGGTCGGCCCAGGTCTCCGGTGGTGCGTCGTCCGACGCCTCTTCCGGGAGCCAGTCGTCCCCCGGCGCCGGGGGCGGGGGCGGTTCGGGCATGCCTCGCAGGGCGTCCAGGTGGCTGCGTACCAGGGTGGCCGCGCGGCGGCGGGCGGCCAGGGCGGTGTCGTCGAGGGGGAGCGGCCAGGCGCGGTCCGTGGTGGGTTCCTGGAGGGCGGGGTTGCCTTCGTCCTCCGCCGGGCGGTCCGCCCAGACCTCGATCTCGCCGAAGCCCGCCGTGCAGTGTGCGTACAGCGCCTCCAGGAACTCGGACGGGCCGCGCGGCTTCTTCTGGGAGGGGCCCCACCAGTGGCCGGAGCCGAGCAGCAGCGAACGGGGGCGGGTGAAGGTGACGTACCCGAGGCGGAGTTCCTCGGTGTGCTGGTGGGCCTTCATCCGCTCCTTGAAGAGCTTCATGCCCTTGGCGTCCCACTCCTCCACGTCGGGGAGGGTCTGTGCGTCGCCGCGCAGGGCGTGCGGCAGGACCTTGCCCTGGGAGGTCCAGGATTCGCGGTTCTGCTCGCTGGGGAAGATGCCCTTGACCAGGCCGGGTACGGCGACCACGTCCCATTCCAGGCCCTTGGACTTGTGCGCGGTGAGGACCTTGACCGTGTTCTCGCCGCCGGGGAGCGCGTGGTCGAGGCCCTTCTCGTACTGGGCGGCGGTGCGCAGGAAGCCGAGGAAGGCGAGCAGGGTGGCCTCGCCGTCGAGGGAGGCGAATCCGGCGGCCGTGTCGAGGAAGTTGTTGAGGGTTTCCCGGCGGCGGGCGGCCAGCGCCTGCGGGGAGGCGGAGAGTTCGACTTCGAGGCCGGTGGTGTGCAGGACGCGGTGCAGGACGTCCATCAGGGGGTCGGCGAGCGAGCGGCGCAGCTCGCGCAGCTCGCGGGCCAGGTGGGCGAACCGCACCCGCGCGTCCGTCGAGAACGGCAGCCCGTCGTCCGCCTGTCCCGCCGGGTCCAGGAACGTGTCCAGGGCGTCCGCGAGCGATATCACCTCGGACGGGTCGACTCCTTCCACGGCTTCCGCGAGTCTGCGGTCCGGGTCGTCGTCGGCGCCGCCGGACCGGTGCACGAGGAGGCGGGCGCGACGGCCCAGGAGGGCCAGGTCGCGGGGGCCGATGCGCCAGCGGGGCCCGGTGAGCAGCCGTACGAGGGAGGCGTTGGCGCCGGGGTCCTGGAGCACTTCGCAGACGGCGACGAGGTCGGCGACCTCGGGCAGGTGCAGCAGCCCGGACAGGCCGACGACCTCGACGGGGACGCCGCGGGCGACCAGGGCCGCCTGGAGGGCGGGGAAGTCGCCCGCCGTGCGGCACAGGACGGCGATCTCGCCGGGCGCGGTGCCGGTGCGCACCAGGTGGGCGAGGGAGTCGGCGATCCAGTCGATCTCCTCGGTGTGGGTCCGCAGGAGTGCGCAGCGAACGAGGCCGTCGCGTTCGGCGCCCGGGGCGGGGCGCAGCGCTTCGACGCCGTGGTGCATGGCGCGCAGGGGGGCGGCGAGGTCGTTGGCGAGGTCGAGCAGTCGGCCGCCGCTGCGGCGGTTCTCGCTGAGCGAGTAGCGGTCGGCGGGGCGGCCGTCGCTGTGCGGGAAGTGTTCGGGGAAGTCGTCGAGGTTGGCGACGGACGCGCCGCGCCAGCCGTAGATCGCCTGGCAGGGGTCGCCGACGGCGGTCACCGCGTGCCCGGTGCCGCCGCCGAAGAGTCCGGACAGCAGCAGGCGTTGGGCGACGGAGGTGTCCTGGTACTCGTCGAGCAGGACGACGCGGAACTCGCCCCGCAGGGCCTCGCCCACTTCGGGCAGGGCGGCGAGCTGGGCGGAGAGCGCGATCTGGTCGCCGAAGTCGAGTAGGTCCCGGGTGCGCTTCTGCTCCCGGTAACGGGCGGTCAGCTCCAGGAGTTCCCGGCGGGCCTCGGCGGCCTCGGGGACCTTGCGCAGGTCGGGGTTGGTGAGCTTGGCCCCTTGCAGGGTGCGCAGCAGTTCCGTGTCGTAGGAGCGGAGGGTCTGCGGCCGTACGAGGTGCTCGGAGAGTTCCCCGTCGAGGGCGAGGAGGTCGCTGACCAGGGCGGCGAAGGACCTGGTGAGGGCGGGGTACGGGCCGGGGGCCTCGCGCAGGACGCGGGCGGCGAGCTGGTAGCGGGTGGCGTCGGCCAGGAGGCGGGCGGAGGGCTCCAGGCCGATGCGCAGCCCGTGGTCGGTGAGGAGCTGACCCGCGAAGGCGTGATAGGTGGAGATGCGGGGTTCGCCCATGGGGTCCCCGGTGTTCGCGGACCCGGGCGGCGTACCCGGGGGCGGGGTGGCCGGGGCGATGGCGTCCGGGTCGGTGATCCCGGCGGCGATCAGGGCCTTGCGTACCCGCTCGGCGAGTTCTCCGGCGGCCTTGTTGGTGAAGGTGAGGCCGAGGACCTGGTCGGGGGCGACCTGGCCGGTGCCCACCAGCCACACGACGCGGGCGGCCATCACGGTCGTCTTGCCCGATCCCGCTCCGGCCACGATGACCTGCGGGGCGGTGGGCGCCGTGATGCACGCCAGCTGCTCCGGGGTGAACGGGATGCCGAGGAGCCGCTTGAGCTGCTCGGGGCCGGTGAGAGTGGTGGTCACCTCGAAAAGGCTATCCGCCCCCACTGACAACGCCGTCCGCAGCGTCTCTCACCAGGCACGACGCCGGTGGTGGCGGTCATTCGACAATGTGCTTGCCCTCCGGCTGGGCGCTGCACGAGGCCCGGAACGCGCAGTGCGTGCACTGCTGGCCGGTGCTCGGCGCGAACCGTTCGTCCAGTACCCGCCCTGCGGCGGTGGCCAGCAGATCGCCGACCCACTCCCCCGCCAGGGGCTCCTGGGCCTGGATCTTGGGCACGGCCTCGCCGCCGTCCTTCTTGGCGGCGGCCTGACGCAGTTGTACGAGCTCGGCGCCGCCCGGCTCGGGGCGCGCGCCGCCGAACGCCTCGTCCACGGCCCCCTCGCGGACCGCCAGCTGGTAGACGGCGAGCTGCGGGTGGTGGGCGACCTCGTCGCGGGTGGGGGCGGACTTGCCGGTCTTGAAGTCGACGACGTACGCCCGGCCCTGTGCGTCCGTTTCGACGCGGTCCATGGAGCCGCGGATGCGTACCTCGTACTCGCCGCCCGCTTCCAAGGTCACGTCGAAGCCGTGTTCGGTGGCGACGACGGTACGTCCCCCGCGGTCGGTGACGTGCCACTGGAGGAAGCGTTCCAGCGCCACGCGCGCGTGCTCCTTCTCCTGCCGGGACTTCCAGGGGGCGTCGAAGGCGAGCGCGTCCCACACCGAGTCGAGGCGTTCCATGAGGACGGCCAGGTCGGCGGGGGTGCGGCCGGAGGCGACCTCGTCGGCGAGCACGTGCACGACGTTGCCGAAGCCCTGGGCGGCGGTGGCGGGGGCGTCCGCCTTGACCTCGCGGCCCAGGAACCACTGGAGGGAACAGGTGTTGGCGAGCTGGTCGAGTGCGCTGCCGGAGAGGGCGACGGGCTGGTCGCGGTCGCGCAACGGAACCGCGCTGTGCGTCGGCTCGTTCAGGCCCCACCAGTTGTCCGGGTGGGCGTACGGAACCATCGGCTGCCCGTTGTCGTCGCTGAGGGCGGCCAGCCGGGCGAGGCGGCGGGCGGCGGCCTCCCGGAGCGCGGGGGAGGCGTCCGGGTCGACGGTGGTGGCGCGCAGTTCGGCGACGAGTGCGGAGACGGCGAGGGGGCGGCGCGGGCGGCCGGTGACGTCGCGCGGTTCGACGCCGAGTTCGTTGAGGAAGCGCGAGGGCATGTCGCCGTCGTCGGCGGGCGCCTTCACCGCGGTGACGACGAGACGCTCACGCGCGCGCGTGGCCGCGACGTAGAAGAGTCTGCGTTCCTCGGCGAGGAGGGCGCCGGGGGTGAGCGGTTCGGCCAGTCCGTCGCGGCCGATGCGGTCCGCCTCCAGGAGGGAGCCGCGGCGGCGCAGGTCGGGCCACAGGCCCTCCTGGACGCCTGTGACGACGACGAGGCGCCACTCCAGCCCCTTGGCCCGGTGCGCGGTCATCAGCCGTACCGCTTCGGGCCGTACGACGCGCTTGCTGAGGGTGTCGGCGGCGATGTCCTGGGCGTCCAGTTCCTCCAGGAAGTTGAGCGCACCGCGCCCCCCGGAGCGCTCCTCGGCGCGGGCGGCGGTGTCGAACAGCGCGCACACGGCGTCCAGGTCGCGGTCGGCGTTGCGTCCGGCGGGGCCGCCGCGCAGGGCGGACCGCTCCAGCCGGTCGGGCCAGGGGGTGCCGTCCCACAGTGCCCAGAGGGCCTCTTCGGCGGTGCCGCCTCCTTCGAGGAGTTCGCGTGCCTTGCGCAGCAGGGTGCCGAGGGTCTGCGCCCCGCGGGCGTACGACGGGTCGTGGGCGACGAGCCGCTCGGGTTCGGCGAGGGCGCGGGCGAGGAGTACGTCGGAGGGCGGCGGCACCTGGTTGCCGGCGGTGCGCTCCTCGTCGCGCAGGGCGCGGCCCAGGCGGCGCAGGTCGGCGGCGTCCATGCCGCCCAGGGGCGAGGAGAGCAGTTCGACGGCGGTCTCGGTGCCGAGCCAGGAGGGCACGAGGACGTCACCGCCGCCGGAGTCGGAGGGTTCCGGGTCCGGTCCGGTTCCCGCTGCGGGGTCCGTCGTGGTGAAGGGCGTCCTCGGGGCGTTGGCCAGGGCCGCGCGGGCGACCGCCCGCAGTGCGGTCAGCAGCGGGGTCACCGCCGGTTCGTGGCGCAGTGGCAGGTCGTCGCCGTCGATCTCCAGGGGGACGCCGGCCGAGGTGAGGGCACGCCGTACGGAAGGGATCGTGCGCCCGCCTGCGCGCACGAGGACCGCCATGTCGCTCCACGGCACCCCGTCCTCCAGGTGTGCGCGGCGCAGGATGTCCGCCACGTTGTCGAGCTCGGCGCCCGCCGTCGGGTAGGTGAAGACGTCCACCCGGCCGCCGTCGCGCAGGGCGTACAGCTCCCGGTGTGCCCGTACGGCCGCCGCGGGGAGCCTGGTGAGCGGCATCCGGCGGGTGAGCAGCCGGGTGGCGGCCAGCAGGTCGGCACCGGAGCGGCGGGAGGTGGTGAGGACCTCGACCCGGGCGGGGCTGCCGTCCGTGGCGCGGAAGGTCTGCGGGAAGTCGAGGATGCCGCCGACGTCGGCACCGCGGAAGGCGTAGATCGACTGGTCGGGGTCGCCGAAGGCCACCAGGGTGCGTCCCTGTCCGGCCAGCGCGTGCAGCAGCCGCACCTGGGCGGGGTCGGTGTCCTGGTACTCGTCGACGAACACGGCGTCGTAGGCGGAGGCGAGCCGTCCGGTCGTCGCCTCGCGTTCGGCGAGCAGCACCGCCCGGTGCACGAGTTCGGCGTAGTCGAGGACGCCCTGCATGTCGAGGACGTCGAGGTACTCGGCGAGGAAGGTCGCGGCGGCCTTCCAGTCGGGGCGTCCGGTGCGCCGGGCGAAGTCGCTCAGGGCGGCGGGTGCCAGGCCGAGTTCGCGGGTGCGGGCCAGGACGGCGCGGACCTCGTCGGCGAAGCCTCGGGTGGTGAGGCAGGCGCGGAGTTCGTCGGGCCAGCTGACGTGGGCCAGGCCGGTCTTCTCCAGGTCGATCTCGCCGGCGAGCAGCTCTCGTACCGCCACGTCCTGTTCGGGGCCCGACAGCAGCCGCAGCGGCTCGCTGAACAGGTCGCTGTCCTGGTGGGCGCGGACCAGGGCGTAGCAGAACGAGTGGAAGGTGGTGGCCTGCGGGGCCTGCCGGGCGCCCAGGCGCAGCGCCATCCGGTCGCGGAGTTCGACGGCCGCCTTGCGGCTGAAGGTCAGGACGAGGATGCGTTCGGGGCGGCCCCCGGCGGCGATCCGGGAGGCGACCGCCTCGATCAGAGTGGTCGTCTTGCCGGTGCCCGGTCCCGCGAGGACGAGCAGGGGTCCTTTGCCGTGGTCAACCACCGCGCGCTGGTGTGCGTCCAGCAGAGGGGGGCCCGTCCGCTCCGGGGCCGTCCGGACCAGTCGGTACGCGCCCGGGGACCGCCGGGGCCGCCGGTGGGAGGTGCGCGGCTGGTTCCGGGAGGTCCCCGGGGGGCCCGAGGTGGAGGAGGTGCTCACGTGGATCGCCGGTCCTGGTGGGTGGTGTGCTGGCTGCCTTGCGGCCGTGGGGGACGACCGCGCTGTACGGATGGTGCGGGACCCGGTGACAGGGGTATGGGTCCGGTACGTGGCGTGCGGGGCCGCTGGGGCGTGCGCGCCGCACGTACCGCGTGCTGCCGACGCTACGCCAGGAGGCGCACTGGACGCAGCGGCTCCGCGACGGCGGGGGTCGCGACGGCCGACGCCCCGCGCGTCCGCGCGGGGCCTCCGGGGGGCGGCGGCGGGTACTCCGTACGGTCGCCGGACAGCCCCCGGGGGCGCGCCATGGCGGAAGCTGGTCTGTGTGAGCCGTACGATCCGCCGCGCCCCGCACCCGGTCTCAGGGGCCGTCCCCGCGACCGCTTCCGGTGTCGCCGCCGGGGGCCGCACCGCCGTCCCACCTGGCCCGCCGCATGTCGAGGCGCGGCAGGTGTCCTTCGGCTGTGCGCGGGGCGGTGCGCAGGGGGGTGCTCTCGGCCCGGTAGTGCTCCAGTGCGCGCAGCTCGTGACCGGGCAGCAGGTGTCCGTCCGCGCGGACCACACGCCACCAGGGCACGGCCCCGCCGTACAGCGCCATGACCCGGCCGACCTGCCGGGGGCCGCCCTCGGTCAGCCACTCGGCCACGTCGCCGTACGTCATGACGCGGCCGGGCGGGATCTGTTCCGCGACGGCAAGGACCCGTTCCGCGTACTCGGGGAGCTCGTCGCTCACGGCAGGATCTTCGCTCATCCGGACCATCCTGCACCACGGCACCGACAGTGCGGTCCGTGCTGCGGGCACGCGCTCCGCACGCGTGGCAAATCGGGGCACAACACCCTGAGGCCCCCCTTCCCCACCGGGTCGTGCCACCATCGTCCGGGCGGTGACCGGTGAGACCAGAAGACGAAGAGACGACGACGAAGGAGCAGGACGTGCAGCCACAGCAGGCGGCAGGCGCTCCTGACGCCGTCCCGCGGCCGGATTCCGGCGGCCCTCTCGCGGAGGAGGAACTCGCGGAGACCACCGTCACGGACAGTGCGAGCACCGCCACGAGCGGTGCGACGCTCGTCTCCTCCGGGGGGTCTGCTTCCGGCTCCGCGGAGACCGACCTCCGCGACGAGGGGTACGTGGAGCGCGTCTCCGGCGACGAGCCGCTGCTCGCGGCCCGCGTGCACCGCCCCGCCGACCTCGTACGGCTGCTGACCGGGCTGCTCGGCATCGTCTGTGTGATCGCCCTGGCGGCGTTCGCGCACGGCACCGCCTCCGGGCTGGAGAAGGACATCCTGGAGGGCACCAAGCAGACCCCGGTCGTCCTTGTGCGGCTGGCCGGCCTCATCTCCAGCATCGCCGTCCTCATCCTTCCCGTCGGCTTCGCCATCGAGCGACTGATCAAACGTGACGGACTGCGGATCGCCGACGGCGTCCTGGCCGCCGTACTGGCTCACGGTGTCGCCCTCGCCACCGACCTGTGGGTGTCCGGCCCCGCGCCCGACAGCGTCCGGGAGGCACTCACCCGGATCTCCCCCGACGGCGGCAACGTCCTCACCGACCCGGTGCACGGCTACCTCGCCCCCGTCATCGCGTACATGACGGCCGTCGGCATGGCACGCAGGCCGCGCTGGCGGGTCGCGCTGTGGGCGGTACTGCTCGTCAACGCGTTCACGGTGCTGGTCAGCGGCCAGACCACACCCCTGTCGATCGTCGTCACCGTCCTGATCGGCTGGACCGTGGCCTACGCCACCCTCTACGCGGTGGGCTCCCCCAACGTCCGTCCCACCGGGCAGACCCTCCTCGCCGGACTGCGGCACGTGGGCTTCCGCCCGGTGAGCGCCATGCGCGCCGAGGAGCCCCTGGACCTCACCGACCAGGGCGACCGGGGACGGCGCTACATCGTCACCCTGGAGGACGGCCCACCGCTCGACATCACCGTCGTGGACCGCGAGCAGCAGGCGCACGGTTTCTTCTACCGGGTGTGGCGGCGCGTCACCCTGCGCGGCATCACCCAGCGGCGCTCCATCCAGTCGCTGCGGCAGGCCCTGGAGCAGGAGGCGCTGCTCGCCTACGCGGCCATCGCGGCCGGCGCGAACGCCCCCAAGCTGATCGCGACGTCGGAGCTCGGACCGGACGCCGTGATGCTCGTGTACGAGCACCTGGGCGGTCGGACGCTGGACTCGCTGCCGGACGAGGCGATCACCGACGAGCTGATGCGGGACGCCTGGCGTCAGGTGAAAGCCCTCCAGTCACGGCGCATCGCGCACCGGCGGCTCGCCGGTGACGCGATTCTGGTGGATCGTTCCGGCACGGTGATACTCACCGATCTGCGGGGCGGCGAGATCGCCGCGAGCGACGTCGTGCTGAGGATGGACGTGGCGCAGCTCCTGACGACCCTGGGGCTGCGGACGGGGGCCGAGCGGGCCGTCGCCGCCGCCGTGAAGGTGCTGGGGCCCGACAGGGTCGCCGACAGCCTCCCCCTCCTCCAGCCGATCGCGCTGAGCCGCTCCACGCGCGCGACGTTGCGCCGGCTGAGCCGGGAACGGTCGCAGCGGCACCGCGAGGCGGTGCTCGAAGCCTCGCGGCTCGCGAAGGAGGCCCGCGTCCGCGAGAGGGACGAGAAGGCCGCGGCTCCCGGCGGGCGCAAGGCGGTACGGGCGGAGAAGAAGGCCGAGAAGGAGGCCCTCGACGAGGCCACGGAAGGAGCCCGCGAGGAGGACCTGCTCACACAGATCCGCCACCAGGTGCTGCTCATCCGCCCACAGGCGCCGGTCGAGGCGGTCCGGTTGGAGCGCATCACACCGCGCACGCTGATCAGCGTGCTGGCGGGCGCCTTCGCCGCGTACATCCTGATTTCGAGCCTGCTGAAGAATCCGGTCACGGACGCGTTCGCCACCATGAACTGGGGCTGGGTCCTGGTGGCCGCCCTGCTCTCCGCGCTCAGCTACGTGGCGGCGGCGATGAGCCTGCTGGGATTCGTCCCGGAGAAGGTGCCCTTCTGGCAGACCGTGAAGGCGCAGGTGGCCGGATCGTTCGTGAAACTGGTGGCCCCGGCCGCGATCGGCGGTGTGGCGCTCAACACCCGCTTCCTGCAGAAGGCGGGAGTGCGCCCGGGACTGGCCGTGGCGAGTGTGGGCGCGTCCCAGCTGTTCGGCCTGGCCAGCCACATCGGCCTGCTGATGATCTTCGGTTATGTGACCGGAACCGAGCAGACCTCCTGGGACAACCCGTCCCGGACGGTGATCGCCGGTCTGCTGACGGCGGCGGTCCTGGCGATGATCGTCACGGCGGTGCCGTTCCTGCGCAAGTTCATCGTCACCCGGCTGCGTTCGCTGTTCGCCGGTGTGGTCCCGCGCATGCTCGACGTGCTGCAGCGGCCCAAGAAGCTGGCCACCGGCATCGGCGGCATGGTGATGCTCACCATCGTCTTCATCATGTGTCTGGACGCGTCGATCCGCGCCTTCGGGGGCAGCAGTGTCGACGATCTCAGCTACGCCCTCATCGCCGTGGTGTTCCTGACGGCCAACGCGGCCGGTTCGGCGGTGCCGACACCGGGCGGCGTCGGCGCGGTCGAACTGTCCCTGTTCACCGCGCTGACGGTGGTTGCGCAGGTGCCCCCGGACGTCGCGACCCCCGCCGTACTGCTGTACCGGCTGCTGACGTTCTGGCTGCCGGTGCTGCCGGGCTGGCTGTGCTTCAACAGCATGACCCGCAAGGGCGCGCTCTAGCCGCCCCGTCCGCACGCGCCCGGCGGCACTCGCATGGACCCCGGCGCGCGCGGCCCGAAGGGCCACAGCGCACGATGGGGGGCATGGCTACCTCTTCCGCGCGGCGCGCTCCGGTGCTGGCCGCCTCCGCCGCCCTCCTGCTGTCCCTGTCCGCGTGTTCCGGCGGGAGCGGCGGAACGAGCGGCAACAAGGACTCCGGCGACAAGAAACAGGACCTCTCCGCGCAACAGTTGACGTGGGCGGAGTGTCCGGCCCCCACTTCCGCCCAGGGCGAGGGCGGCAAGCCGTCGCCGCTGCCCGGCGGCACCCCCTGGCAGTGCGCCACGATGAAGGTGCCGCGCGACTACGCGAAGCCGGACGGCGACCGGATCGAACTGGCCCTGATCCGGGCCGAGGCAGCCGACAGGAACAAGCGCATCGGCTCGCTGATCTTCAACTTCGGTGGCCCCGGCGGCTCCGGCATCACCACGCTGCCGAGCGCCGCCGAGGACTACGAGAAGCTGCGCTCCCGCTACGACCTGGTCAGCTTCGACCCGCGCGGGGTGGGCCGCAGCGCCCCCGTGGAGTGCGCGGACGCCAAGACGCTCGACGCGTACTACGCCTCGGACATGACCCCGGACGACGCCGCCGAGGAGAAGCAGTTCGCCGACGGCCTCAAGAAGTACTCCGAGTCCTGCCGACAGAACTCCGGCGGGATGCTGCCGCACGTCGGGACCGTCGACGCGGCCAGGGACCTGGACCTGATGCGACAGGTGCTGGGCGACGACGAACTGCACTACTTCGGCATCTCGTACGGCACCGAACTGGGCGGCGTCTACGCGCACCTGTTCCCGAAGAAGGTCGGCAGGGCCGTGTTCGACGCGGTGGTGGACCCCACGCAGAAGGCCGAGGAGAGCTCGCTGGGCCAGGCGAAGGGCTTCCAGCTCGCGCTGAACAACTTCGCCAAGGACTGCGTCGCGCGCGGCGACGACTGCCGGCTGGAGGGCAGCACCCCCCAGGAGATCGAGGACAACATCGTCGCGCTCCTCCAGCGCCTCGACAAGAAGCCGATCCCGGCGGGCGACGGGCGGCAGCTCACGCAGAGTCAGGCCACCAACGGCATCGTCCAGACGCTCTACTCGAAGGACTTCTGGCAGTACCTGGAGCAGGGGCTCGACGAGGCGGACGGCGGCAACGGCTCCCTGCTCCTCGTCCTCGCGGACGCCATGAACGGCCGCAACCAGGACGGTACGTACAGCAACATCGGAGCGGCCAACGCCGCCGTCAACTGCGTGGACTCCAAGGAGCGTTACGACCTCGCGTACGCCAAGTCGAAGGTCGCCGACTTCCGTGCGGCATCCCCGGTCTTCGGCGACTTCCTGGCCTGGGGCCTGTCCGGCTGCTCGACGTGGCCGGTGCCCGGCCAGCGGGTGACACCGAACGTGAGCGCTCCGGGGGCCGCGCCGATCGTCGTGATCGGCACCACGGGTGACCCGGCGACACCGTACGAGGGCGCCCGGAAGATGGCCGAGAAGCTGGGCAAGGGCGTCGGCGTGGAGCTGACGTACAAGGGCGAGGGTCACGGCGCGTACAACGGCAGCAGTGCGTGCGTGAAGTCGGCCGTGGACGGCTACCTGCTCGACGGCAAGGTCCCCGCCGCGGGAACGGTCTGCGAATAGCCCCTCCCCGGCGGGTCTGCGGGACGGCACGCACCGGGCCCCGCACGGACTTTTCGTCACTGTCAGTGGTCGCGCCTAGGATGTGGGCACTTGCTTTCGAACTCGGGGCAGGTGCGGGGAGCAGTGCGACGGGGGGCCTGTCATGACGCGGCGCGGGGCGGTACGAGCACGGGCGCACGGGTGGGTGGCGGCGGTGGTGCTGACCGCTGTCGCCGCTTCCGGTTGCGGTACGGGCGGGGGGCCGCCGCAACCGGGGGCGACCGACGACGGGCGGGCCGCGTCCGCGCGGCCGACCACGTCCGGCCCCGCGGGCTCCGCGTCCTTCGAGTCGGCCCTTCCCGCCGCCGTCAGGGACCAGAAGCTCGCCTGGAAGGGGTGCGCCGCCCCGGTGAGGGCGCGCGGCGCCGAAGCCGTGGCCCCGGGCGGCGAGTGGCAGTGTGCCACCGCCCAAGTCCCCCTGAACCACCGGCAACCGGCCGGCGAGACCCTCGGCATCGCCCTGATCCGGGCGCGCGCAACGGGCAGCGACGGCAAGCGGATCGGCTCGCTCCTGTTCAACTTCGGCGGGCCCGGCGGCTCGGGGGTCGCCGCCCTGCCCGCCATGGACGACCTGTTCGGCACCCTGCGCGGGCGTTACGACCTGGTCGGCTTCGACCCCCGCGGGGTGGCGGACAGCTCCGAGGTGGTCTGCCGGGACGACCGAGCGACGGAGTCCTCGCTCGCCCTGGACTCCACCCCGGACACCCCCGCCGAGGAGAAGGCGTACTTCGCCGACGCGAAGGCGTTCGGCGCGGGCTGCGCCGAACGCTCCGGCAAGATCCTCCCGCACGTCGGCACGACCGGCGCCGCCCGCGACCTGGACGTGCTGCGGCACGTCCTCGGCGACGAGAAGCTGCACTACGTCGGCTTCTCCTACGGCACCGAACTGGGCGGTGTGTACGCGCACCTGTTCCCGAAGCGGGTGGGGCGGCTGGTCCTGGACGCGGTCATCGACCCGTCCGCCGACCTCGTCGGGCACTCCCGCAACCAGGCCCTCGGCTTCCAGCGGGCCCTCGACAACTACTTCCGCAGCGGCGGTACGACGCCCCGGGCGGGCACGGCACGCGTGGTGCGCCTGCTGGAGCGGCTCGACGCGGCACCGCTGCCCGCCGGTCCGGGACGCGAGCTCACCCAGAGCCTGGCGCTGACCGGGATCATCGCCCCGCCCTACAGCAGGAGCAGCTGGCCCGCCCTGACCGAGGCCCTGTCGGCCGCCGAGAGGGGCGACGGGACGCCGTTGCTGCGCCTGGCCGACGCGTACAACGGCCGGGACCGGCAGGGGCACTACAGCACCGCGCACCACTCGCAGCGCGCCATCTCCTGCGCCGACACCAAGGGCCGGATGAGCGCCCGGGAGGTCCGGGCGAAGCACCTGGCGGACTTCCGCCGGGTGTCCCCCGTCTTCGGGCCCTACCTGGCCTGGGACCTGGCGGGCTGGTGCGCGTCCTGGCCCGTGCCGGGGGCGCACGAGACGCCGGAGGTGTCGGCCCCCGGCGCCGCGCCGATCCTGGTCGTCGGGGGGACGGGCGACCCGGCGACGCCCTTCGAGGGATCGCTGCGGATGGCGGAGGAACTGGGCCGGGGGGTCGGCGTGCACGTCACGTACAAGGGCGAGGGGCACGGCGCGTACCCGTCGGGGAACGCCTGCGTGCGGCAGGTCGTGGACGCGTACGTGCTGGACGGGAAAATACCGGCGGCGGGCACCGTCTGCTCGTAGTGCCCGCCGCCGGTGGTGCGAAGAGGTCCTAGTAGACCGGCTTCTCCGGCTCGATCTGGTGGACCCAGCCGATCACGCCGCCGCCGACGTGCACCGCGTCCGAGAAGCCCGCCGACTTGAGGACGGCGAGGACTTCCGCACTGCGGACACCCGTCTTGCAGTGCAAGACGATCTTCCTGTCCTGCGGGAGGTTCTCCAGGGCGGTGCCCATCAGGAACTCGCCCTTGGGGATCAGCTTCGCGCCGGGGATCGAGACGATCTCGTACTCGTTCGGCTCGCGGACGTCGATGATCTCGATCTTCTCGTCCGCGTCGATCCACTCCTTGAGCTGCTTGGGAGTGATCGTGGAGCCGGCCGCCGCTTCCTGGGCCTCCTCGGACACGACGCCGCAGAAGGCCTCGTAGTCGATGAGCTCCGTGACGGTCGGGTTCGCGCCGCAGACCGCGCAGTCGGGGTCCTTGCGGACCTTGACCTGGCGGTACTGCATCTCCAGGGCGTCGTAGATCATCAGGCGGCCGACCAGCGGGTCGCCGATGCCCGCGAGGAGCTTGATGGCCTCGGTGACCTGGATGGAGCCGATCGACGCGCAGAGCACGCCCAGCACGCCGCCCTCGGCGCAGCTGGGGACCATGCCCGGCGGCGGGGGCTCCGGGTAGAGGCAGCGGTAGCAGGGGCCGTGCTCCGACCAGAACACGGACGCCTGGCCGTCGAAGCGGTAGATCGAACCCCAGACGTACGGCTTGTTCAGCAGCACGCACGCGTCATTGACCAGGTAGCGCGTCGCGAAGTTGTCCGTGCCGTCGACGATGAGGTCGTACTGGGAGAAGATCTCCATCACGTTCTCGGCTTCGAGCCGCTCTTCGTGCAGGACGACGTTCACGTAGGGGTTGATGCCGAGGACCGAGTCCTTCGCGGATTCGGCCTTCGAGCGGCCGATGTCGGCCTGGCTGTGGATGATCTGGCGCTGGAGGTTCGACTCGTCGACCTCGTCGAACTCGACGATGCCGAGCGTGCCGACTCCGGCGGCGGCCAGGTACATCAGAGCGGGCGACCCGAGGCCGCCGGCACCCACGGCAAGCACCTTGGCGTTCTTCAGGCGCTTCTGCCCGTCCATCCCGACGTCCGGGATGATCAGGTGGCGGGAGTACCGACGGACCTCGTCAACGGTGAGCTCGGCAGCGGGCTCGACCAGGGGTGGCAGCGACACGGGAACTCCGTTGGTCGGTATATCAATACGGTTGTTCTCCCCGTAACACTGCCACGCCCCTTCTCATTCCGAGACACCCGGTCCGATCCGCGAGACGATTTCGTCCCAGTAGCCGGGCAGCGCCTCCCAGGGGCTGCCCACCTGCTCACCGGCCCTGTCCCGGTCCGTGCGGTCGGTGAACCAGATCGTCCCGGCACCCTGCCAGCGGGCGATGCGCAGCGCCTCCTCCAGATGCGTGCGCGGCACCCCGTGCACCAGGTGGCAGAACCGGGAGGCCGGATAGGAGGCCGTCCATGCGGCCGCCTGCGACCACCGGTAGTCCGTCCAGGGGCCGGAGAACGTCACCAACTGGTCGGCGGTCTCGGCGAACCCGGCGTACGGATGGGTGCCGTGCCCGAGGACGATCCGGCCGCCGTCGAGGGCGTCCGTCCCCCGGAGCATCGCCCGCAGGGAGTCGGTGAGCCGCCGGGTCGCGGGCAGTTCCGCCCGCTCGCCGGAGCACCGGTCGAGGTAGAAGCCGTCGACCCGGTACCAGTCCAGGAAGCGCCGGGCGTCGGAGACCAACTCGCCGAAGCCCCGCGCCCCGTACGTCGCATCGAGGTGTCCGAGCACCCTCAGTCCCGCGTTGCGCAGCCGCCCCACGGCTTCGAGGCAGTGCGGATCGGGCCGGGCGCCCGGCCCCTCCGCGACGTTGAGCACGACCCAGTGCAGCGGGGCCGCGAGCCCGGCCCCCGCCGCGTACGGACGGGAGAACCGCAGGAGTTCGGCCCATTCCACCGGCGCGAGGAGCGGGTGCGCGTATCCGGGGACGCCGATCCCGAGCCGGTCCGCCCCGATGACGGGGCGGACGGCACCGGAGGTGCTCAGATGCGGCACGCCGCCTCCATCCAGATGTCCGCGAGCGATTCCTCCAGGTTGATCCGGGGCCGCCAGCCGAGCCGGTCGCGGGCCGTGCGCACGTCGGCCTGCTGCCAGCTGCCGCACCCGTCGGGGTACGGGTACGGGGCCGCCCCGAGGTGCTCGGTGAGCGCGTCCGACGGCCGGGGCGCGCCGATGGTCGGGACGCCGCCGTTGCGCACGGCGGCGCTGGCGGCGGCGGAGCTGGAGTACCCGTTGGGGGCGTCCAGTTCGTGCAGCGCCCCGCCGTACCCGGCGACCCGGGCGAGGACGGCGGCGGCGTCGCGCAGCCGCACCGCGCGACCGGTGCCGATGTTGACGACGCCCTGGGCGGCGGACAGCGACGCGGCGTGCACGGCGCGCGCCACGTCCCGTACGTCGACGAAGTCGCGCTGCACGCCGAGCCCGCTGAGCTTCAGCTCGCCGTCGCCGGACTGCATGGCGCGGCGCATAGCCTCGGCGAGCCGGCCGAGCGGGGATCCGGCCGGGGTACCGGGGCCGACCGGCGAGAACACCCGCAGGACCACGGCGTCCAGGCCCGAGCCGAGGACGAGTTCCGTGGCGGCGAGCTTGCTGACGCCGTACGGTCCGCCGGGGCGCGGCACCGCGTCCTCGGCGGTGGACGAGCCCGGCTGGGAGGGCCCGTACTCGGCGGCACAGCCGAGCTGGACCAGCCGCGCCCCGCAGCCGCTGCGGCGCAGGGCCTCGCAGACGGTGGCGACGGCGACGGTGTTGTGCCGGGTGAGGTCGCGGGCGCCGCCCCGGGTGGCCCCGGCGCAGTTGACGACGACACCGGGGTGCACGGCGTCCAGGAAGCGGGTGAGCGCTCCCGGGCTGCCGGTGGCGAGGTCGAACCGTACGTCGGCGTCGTCGCCCCGACCGAGGGCGGTGAGCTGGACGGCGGGGTCGGCGAGGAGACGGTCCGCGACGAAGCGGCCGAGGTATCCGTTGGCGCCGAGCAGCAGAACCCTCATCGTGCGTCCCCTCGGTGCCGACGGACGCGCACGGGCTGCACGGGGAGAGGGGGTGGGGGGGTCATGTGTCGTTCTCCTTGAGGGTGTCGTACGGGATGTGCGGTGGTGATCGGTGTGGTGCAGGAACGGACAGGGACGGGTGGGGTGGAGCACCGGCTGTGGCGTCGTCGGCTTCGCGACGGCCGGGGTCTTCGTCGGGCCCGGACCCTCTGCCAGGACGAAGGGTCCGGTCTCCGTGGTGGGAGGAGGGGGCCGCGAACCTCCTCGTGGAGGAGGCTCGGGGGTTCGTGGCGCGGTGGCGCCGACCGCTCAGCCGCGCCGCCCCGCCCGTGCGGTGCCGACCGCGGACGCGGAGGTCACCGCGTGTGCGGAGGCCTGGGACAGGGCGACTGCCGCGTGCGCCAGGAGACCCAGCGCGGCGGCTCCGCAGGCGAAGGCGGGCACTGCTCCCGCGCCCCATTCGCGCACCGCGTGCCGCACCGGTCCGGCCAGTGCCTCGCACCCGGGAAGCCGCGAGGCGAGCACGGAGCCGAGGAGGGTGGCTTCCGCGGCGCAGGCGAAGGTGAGCCCCATCGAGCCCGCGTCCGGCAGACCGTGCACGGCGAGCAGCCTGGCCAGGAAGAGCAGCGCCCCGACCGCGAGTGCCGAGACGGCGAAGCCTCCGCCGATGCCGAGCCGGGACGCGCCGTAGAGCAGCACCGTCAGCGCCGCCGCGTAGAGCCCGAACACGCCGAACAGCAGGGGCCGGACGGCAGACCCGAAGTCCTCGGTACCGCGGCTCACGGCAAGCCTGCGACGCGCCTGTACGGTCAGCAGCCGGGCGCACCAGGCGGCGGGGGCCAGGGCTGCCGCGAGTCCGAGGAGAGCGGCCGGCGCGGGCGTCCACAGGGGCCCGTCGCCGAGGAGCCGCGTCAGTACGCCGTCGCCCAGCACCGCGTACAGCAGCAGCCAGCCGGTGCGCGCCCAGGGGGTGTGCCCGTCGGCGCGGAGCGGCCCGTGGCGCAGGCACAGCAGGAGGGCGAGGGCGGTGGCCAGTGCTCCGGTGACGAGCAGGGCGACGCGCAGCCCGCCGGCCGCCCGGTCCGCGCCGAGCAGGGTGAGGGCGCACAGGGCCCCCGGCAGGAGTGCGTACGCCGCCCACCCGGTGGGCAGCGAGCCGTCGCGCGCCGGGAGTTCCGGCGCGTTCGCGGTGGCGTCCTCCTCGTCCGTCCGCGGCACGCGCGCGTAGAGCTCCTCGGCGAGCGAGAAGACGTCCCGGTGGCGGAAGCGGGCGGCGGTGCGGTCGGTCACGCCGTGCGCTTCGAGTCCGGCGGCGATCTCCAGGGGGTCCACGGCACGCTCGCACAGCTCGCGGTGCCGGTGCATGAGCACGCGGACAGGGTCGGCGGGCGTCTGCGGGGCGAGGGTGGACGGCACGCGCGCCGCGGTCCGCGCCGATACCGCGGCCTGCCCGGACGCCCCGACGCGCCCGGCCGCCGCGGCCCAGCGGGGCGTCCCTGCCCGCCGCCCCTCGGTCTCCGTCGGGTCGGCGGCCGGAGCCCGCCCGGTGGCCGCGCGCTGCCCGCCGGCCGCCGGCCGCCCCTCGGTCCCTGCCCGCACGCCGGGCGCACGCTGCGTCACGGTTGCCGCCTGCACGGTGGCCTCCGGCTGCACCGCGGACGCGGGCTGCACGGGGAGCGCGGCCTGCACTGCGGTCGCCGCCTGCGGGGTGCTCACCGACTGCACGGGGAGCGTCGCCTGCACGGCGCTCACCGACTGCACGGGGAGCGCCGCGTGCACCGCGGTCGCCGCCTGCGGGGTGCTCACCGCCTGCATGGCGGTCGCCGCGTGCACGGTGCTCGCCGCCTCTACGGGGAACGCTGCCTGCACTGCGGTCGCCGCCTGCGGGGTGCTCGCCGACTGCACGATGCTCGCCGAATGCGAGGAGTCGGCGGGCTGCACCGGCGGGTGGGGGGCGACGGCCGTTGCGCCGGACAGGTCCAGTCCGTGTGCGGGGGTCTCCGCCATGCCCGTCGGGTCTGCCGTCTGCGTGGTCATGGGCGTACCTCCCGTACGGAATCGGTGTCGTCGGCCGCACCGGGATGGGCGGTCGGGGCGGTGAGGCGCTCGCCCGGTACGGATGCCCGCTGCACGGGCCCGGAGGGCCGGTCACCCGGCCCGGTGGCGCGACGCGCGGGACCGGACCTGCGGTCCGCCGGGTCGCCTTCCGCGGCGTCGTCCGGCAGTGGGCCCTTCGTCGTGCGCTCGGTCAGGACCGCCAGTCCGCCCCGGGCCCGGGTCGTTGTCGTTCCGTCCGCGCCCGCGCGCGAGGACGCGGTGCCGCCGGATCCGGTAGCGCGTGCCCCGGTGGCACCGCCCGTCCAGGATCCCGGCACGTACGCCTCGGCGGCCAGTGCGAACGGCAGCGGTTCCCCGTCCGCCGGTTCCCGCCGCACGGGACAGCGCGAGACCAGCTCCAGGTAGATGTCGCGAAAGGCCGCGAGGTTCTGCTCGACGGTGAACAGTTCGAGGGCCCGCGCCCGCCCCGCCGCGCCCAGGCGCGCCCGCCGGTCGGGGTCGCGGAGCAGTGCCAGGCAGGCGTCCGCGAGGGCGCGCGGGTTGCGCGGCGGCACCACCAGCCCCGTACCGCCGACGACTTCCACGACGGCCCCCACGTCGGTCGACACCGTCGCCCGGCCGCAGAACAACGCCTCGACGAGACTGATCGGGAAGCCCTCGACCACGCTCGACAGCACGACCACCGAACCGGACGCGTACGCGTCCGCCGGTTCGGGTGCGCCGGCCCCCCCGAGTTCCTCGAAGAGGACGGGGCTCTCCCCCTCCGTACGCGCGTCGGCGGCCTCGTCCGGGAAGAGATGCTCGGCGAGCGCCCGGCAGTGCGCGAGGTAGGCGGCGGCGGAGGCGTCCGTGACCGGCGCGGACACGAGGCGCAGTCGGGCGCCGGGTTCGGCCGCGCGGACCTCCGCGAAGGCGTGCAGCAGGGCGACGAGGTCCTTGGCGGGTTCGATCCGGCCCACCCACACCAGCGTGCCGTCCGCCCCCGTTCCGTCGGTCTCGCCGACGGCGGCGAACCGCGCCGGGTCCATGCCCGGGTAGACGGTGCGCAGTTTGGCCCGGTCGGCGCCGCAGCGTTCCTGCCAGCGCCGTGCGTGGGCGTTGCCGGGGGTGATCACGGCGGCCTGCGCGTACACCTCGGCGGCGAGCAGCCCGTGGAAGCCGGCCAGGAGCGTGCGGACCGGGGCGGTCAACTCGGCTTCCTGCGCGGCGAGGTAGTGCGCCCGCAGCTGGACGCCGTACTCGGTGACCAGCAGCGGTACGCCGAAGAAGCGCTTGGCCAGCAGCCCCGGCAGGGCGGCCGCGCCCGCCGACGCGGCGTGGCAGAGGTCGACCGCCCCGAGTCCGCCCTCGCCCTCGTCGCACCAGTCGAGGGAGAGTGGGCGCAGGATGCGTTCCAGGAGGTCGGCGAGGACCAGGTGGTCGGAGACCTTCGCGGTCTGTACGACGCGGGGTGCGCCCGGCGCGCGGCAGGCGCGCTCCAGGGTGCGCACCGCGCGCTCCGAGCGCAGGGCGGTGTGCACACCGCCCTTCTCGCGGGCGAGTTCGGCGAGGCCGTAGAGTCCCGCGGCGAACCGTTCGCCGACGGACGCCGCACCGGCCGCGGGGCCGGTTCCGGTCGGGCCCGGAACGCGCGCGCCCGGCGTCTCCCCCGCGCAGACGGCCGACACCAGCGCCCCGAAGTGCTCGTCGAACCGCTGCCGTTCGCGCCGCCCGTGGGAGCGCGCCCCCAGCCGTCCGTACGACGTCCTGAAGTCCGCCTCGGACGACCACAGCGGAGCCGTCCGCACGCGTTGCACCTGCGGCGGGAGCGGGACCCAGCCCTGCTCCTCCTGCTCCTCGCTGCGGCTCAGGGCGTAGACGTCGAACTCGTGCCGCGTGAGCCCGCGCACGAGGCGGTCGCACCAGAACCTGGACTCACCGGTGGCAAACGGGTAACCACCCTCCGTGAGCAGTCCGATCCGCACGTGGACACCCCCGATCTCCCTTGTGGGCAGCCGCCGTTGGTACGGCGACTCGCAGCGGGACCGACCGTATGCGGACATGCCGGTGGTGCGACGGACGGTTGTCCATCGCACCACCGGAAGGGGTGAACAGTCGTAACTTTCGCGTACGACCGGCGTTCTCTCGCGCTAAAGAGGTACGGGAACCGCGCCGCGCCCCCGGGGGAGAGCCATCGGCGGCATGGGGGCCGCTCAGTCCTCCGGGTGCACCCAGGGGTTCGGCCTGCACTTCTTCGCGCCCGTGTCCAGCGTCTTGGTCTGCTGCATCATCACGGGAGCGAGCGCGCCGTCCTTGCTGCACTTCTTGTGGTCGTATCCGAGTCGGTGCCCGATCTCGTGATTGATCAGCATCTGCCGGTACGCGAAGAGCCGTCCGTCACCGAAGGTCGGCGAACCCACGGCCCAGCGGAAACCGTTGATCATGATGCGCTCGGTCGCGGCGGAATCGCAGGAGACGTTCTGCGAGAGCGTCTCCAGGCCCGACTTCAGACACCAGACGTTGGTGGTGACCGGGGTGGCGAGCGTCACCACGAAGTCCACTTCTCCGTCCGGTTTCCGGTCGAACGCCATGTCCCCCTCCCCGGCCCAGCTCCTTTTGTCGTTCAGGGTCTTCTGCACGGCTTCGGCGAAGAACTTCCCGTCGAGCCCGGCGTCCTTCTCGACGTCCACCCGGTACGTCTTGCGGACGAGCGCCTTGGCGGGCCCCTTGTCCTCGCCGGGGACGGTGTCGAACGCGTTCGGCCCGGCCTGGTCGGGGGCCATCGGCAGCTTCTGCGCCATGCGCTGCTCGTACGTCGCCGGGACCGCCGGAGCGACCTCTCCGGCTCCGCCGTGCGGCGTCGCGCGGTCCTGGTTGCGGGAGGCGCCGCTCTCCGCGGCGAACTTCCGCTCGCCCAGGCTCGGAGCCGCCGCTTCCGGCACGCCTTCGTCGGGCTGCTGCCCGGCCACCACGGCGGCGAGCGCCACGGTCACGGCGGCGGCGGTCAGCCCGGTGGCGACGCGCCCGCGGCGGCGCTCGGGGCGCGGGCGCGGGGCACGGTTCACGGCGGAGCCCGGTCCGGCGGGGCAGTCGCCGACGGCGGCCGCGTCGTCCGGGCCGGTGACGGCGTCGTGCGGGTTCCGGGCGTCCGGGCGGGGCGCGGGAGCATCGTGCCGCTGCGTGTGCGGCCGGTCCCCGGGTTCCTCGAATGCCTCCACGAAGTCCCGTCGCGGCCCGGCGGGCTGCGTGCCCCCGACGCGCTGTCCGGGAACCCGCACCGCCCCGCCGAGCCCCGCCGGGGGGTGCTGGGCCGGCGCGTGGGCCGTCGCCGTACGGGGGGCGCCGACCCAGTCGCCGTAGCGCGTGCCGCCCGTGTCGGCAGTGGTGGCGCCGGGCTCATGCGGGCGGCCCCAGCCGCCTCCGGCCTCACGCTGCTCGGGATGCCCGCCCCGCACCGGGGGCTGTGGCTGCCCGGAGGACTGCGGAGGCGGCTGCGGAGAGTACTGGGCCTGCGGGAAGGACCCGGGTTGCGCCGTGGGCCGGGGCTGCGGGTCCGTCTCCCCGTGCCCGTACGCCTGCGGGTACGCCTCCCCCTGAAGGTACGCGTCCCCTTGCACGGACGCCTGCCCCCGCGGGTGCGCCTGCGGTCCGCCGGCCAGGTGGTGCGGGCGGAAGCGCGGCACGGCTCCCGTGTCGCCCTGACGGCGCCGTCCGTTCTCGGGCACGGCGCTCGCACCCCTTGAGGCGTCGGCGCCCCCGGGTATGCCAGGGGTCTCCTCGGCACCCTGCGGTGCGGCACCTCGACGGCTGTGGCGTCCCACTCGGCGGATCAGCTCCTACGCGTTTTCACATCTGCGGCGACAGTCTGCGGCGACTGCCCGTCTGCCTGTCCGTTCATCGTGCCCGATCGCGGCGTCGGGCCGCGGGGTCAGTCCTCCACGTCCGCAGCGGCAGGCGCTGTCGTCCGCATCAGCCCCAGGAACGCCTCCGCGACCGTCTCGGGGTACTCCATCATCGCCACATGCCCGGCATCCGGAAGGGTCAGGAGGCGCGAATCACGGAACGCCGCCGACGCCCTGCGGGCCATCCGGAAGCCGACGAGGCGGTCCCGCCCGCCGTACACCAGCAGAGTGGGCGCCAGCACCCGCTCCGCCTGCCGCCACAGTCCTTGCTGGCCACCGAGGGTGTACGCGTTGACGATGCCCCGCGACGAACGCGTCATCGCCTCCCAGAAGTACGGCAGTTGCAGCCGTCGTTCCATCTCGTCGACGGCCGCCCGGAACCCCTCCGGCGTCACGCGGGAGGGGTCCCCGTAACAGAGGCCGGTCACCCCGCGGGTGCGCATCTCCGCCGTCCAGTCCCGGCTGAGCTTCGCGAACAGCCCCGCCACCCCCGGCACCGCCAGCAGCGCGGTGGGAACGGCACCGCGCTGCACCCGGATCTCCGGCAGCGCGGGCGACACCAGCGTCAGGGTCCGCACCAGGTCGGGCCGCACGGCGGCGACACGGGTGGAGACGGCCCCGCCCAGCGAGTTCCCGAACAGATGCACGGGGCCGCGCCCGCTCGCGTCGAGGTAACGGATCACGGCGCGCGCATGCCCGGTGATCGAGTAGTTGCCGTCCTCCGGTGGCGGGGAGTCCCCGAAGCCCGGCAGGTCGAGTGCCTCGCTCTCGACGGCGCCGTCCAGCAGGGACATCAGCGCGGACCAGTTCTGCGAGGAGCCGCCGAGGCCGTGCACGTACAGCGCGGGCGGCAGACCGCTGCGGGACGGGGGCCTCGACCGCACGCTCAGCGTCAGCCCAGGCAGGGTGACGGGGCGCAGTTCCTCCCCCTCCGCGACCTTGACGGTGCTGACCCGCGGCATCGGGGCTGCCGCTGCGGCATCGGTGTGCGGCAGCTCGGTCGAAGACATGCCGCAATGTTACGAGACGATCACGCGCGGGCTCATGTGTTCGCCGTCACAGACCGCGTCGCGCGCGCCCCCTCCTGCTCCTACGCTCGAAACAGGGCGTGCGCCGCATGAGGTGCCGCACGCCGGAAAGGCGGAACACCATGACTGTGGACCCGACCGACCCGGAAACCTTCGAGACGGACGAGACGATCGTCCTCGCCGACACCCCGGAAGCCCCGGAGGCGGACGCCGCCGAGCAGCACACCGACGTACAGCCGACCACGGACACCCCTGTGACCAGCGCCGATTCCGACTCCGCCAACGAGGCGGACATCGCCGAACAGAATCTCGCCGTGCCCGTGGACGAGGACGAGTACCGCTGAGAGGGCCACGTGTTTCCGCTCAGCGGGTGGGCGCACGCCCATCCGTCGCGGCCCCGGAGCGCCCTTCACGCGGTGTCCGCTCCGTGAAATCCTGCGTTCGCACCGCGCACAGCAGGGTTACTCAAAAGTACGATGGGCGGGCGCGGCGCACATCACACGGAACAGCCGTGCGGTGAGAGGTTGCGTGAACTTGAAAGACATGGGAGGCGGCGTGACAGCCACCGAGCAAACAGAGGCGGCACGCCCACGAGGCACCCGTCTGCCGCGCCGGGCCCGACGCAACCAACTCCTGGGGGCCGCTCAGGAGGTGTTCGTCGCGCAGGGTTACCACGCGGCCGCGATGGACGACATCGCCGAGCGCGCGGGCGTCAGCAAGCCCGTGCTCTACCAGCACTTCCCCGGCAAGCTCGACCTCTACCTGGCCCTGCTCGACCAGCACTGCGAGTCGCTGCTGCAGGCGGTGCGCACGGCTCTGGCCTCGACGACCGAGAACAAGCAGCGCGTCGCCGCCACCATGGACGCCTACTTCGCGTACGTGCAGGACGAGGGCGGCGCGTTCCGCCTGGTGTTCGAGTCCGACCTGACGAACGAACCGGCCGTGCGCGAACGCGTCGACCGGGTCTCGCTCCAGTGCGCGGAGGCCGTCAGCGACGTCATCGCCGAGGACACCGGGTTGTCGAAGGACGAGTCGATGATGCTGGCCGTCGGTCTGGGCGGGGTCTCGCAGGTGGTGGCCCGGTACTGGCTGTCCAGCGGCTCGACCATCCCGCGCGAGACGGCCGTGCAGCTCCTCACCTCGCTGGCCTGGCGCGGCATCGCGGGTTTCCCGCTGCACGGCACGGACCAGCACTAACGGGCAAGCACCAGCGGCTCGTGGACCGGCACCGGGGCGGCGTCGCCGACCCGTGTTCGCTCCCGGCGTGGTCCCGCGACGCCGATCATGTCCCCGTACCGGGCTAATGTGTCTGAACGTACGGCGCGGCGACCGCGCCGCCCAGATCGTCGGAGGGACATAGCCGTGGAGGTCAAGATCGGCGTGCAGCACGCACCCCGGGAGATCGTTCTGGAGAGCGGGCAGTCTGCCGAGGAGGTCGAGCGCGCCGTGGCCGACGCGCTGGCCGGCAAGGCACAGTTGCTCAGCCTGAACGACGACAAGGGCCGCAAGGTCCTCGTACCGGCGGACCGGATCGCCTACGTGGAGATCGGCGAGCCGGCGCAGCGTCGGGTGGGCTTCGGCGCCCTCTAGAACGCGCAGTCAGCAGGACGCGAATGGCCCGGCGGGATCCTCCCGCCGGGCCATTCGCGCATGCGCGCGCACCGCTGTGCCGCCACTGTCCGACCGGTCCGTTCGTATGCCGCCGAGGCCGGGGAGGGTTGCATTCCGCACCCCCCGGGTAGGACGGGCTGTGACCCACTCGCCCGCGTCGCAGTGCAGGAGGTAACCGCGTTGATCTGGGAAGCTCTCGGTTCCGTCGTCCTGGGACTCGCTCTGTCCTGGGCCGCCGTCTCCCGGCTGTCCGACCGCCTGCCCTCCCGCTCGCGCGTGCTCACCGCGGGCCTCGTGGGTGCCCTCTTCGGCGCCTACCTGACGCACATGGCGGTCGGCCCCGGCCATCCGCTCGCCACCCTCCTCGGTGCGGGCGCGGTGGGCGCCGTGACGCTCTCCCTGCTGCTGCGGCCCAGCGGTCCGCCGAGCCGCATCCGCGGCAGGTCGGCGGCGGCGTAGCCCCCGGGGCTGCGCCGCCGTCCCCGTGCGGTGGCTAGGCGGCCAGCCCCAGCGCGGCCATCCGCTTGGTGTGCGCCTCGGTGATGCGGGAGAACATCCGGCCGACCTCGGCGAGGTCGAAGCCGTCGGCCACCCCGCCCACCAGCATCGTGGAGAGCGAGTCGCGTTCGGCGACCACGCGCTGCGCCTGCGAGAGGGCCTCGCCCATCAGCCGCCGTGCCCACAGCGCGAGCCGTCCGCCGACACGCGGGTCGGCCTCGATGGCGGCGCGCACGTTCTCCACCGCGAAGTTGCCGTGGCCGGTGTCGTCGAGGACGGCGAGCACCAGCGAGCGGGTGTCGGTGTCCAGCCGGGCGGCGACCTCACGGTAGAAGTCGCTGGCGATCGAGTCGCCCACGTACGCCTTGACCAGGCCCTCCAGCCAGTCGGACGGAGCGGTCAGGTGGTGGAAGTCGTCGAGAGCCTTCGCGAAGGGCTCCATGGCGGCGGTCGGCTCGACGTCGATGTCCGCGAGACGGTCGCGCAGTCGCTCGAAGTGGTGGAATTCGGCGGAGGCCATCTTCGCCAGCGCCGCCTTGTCGCCCAGGGTGGGGGCGAGCTTGGCGTCCTCGGCGAGCCGCTCGAAGGCCGCCAGCTCGCCGTACGCGAGGGCCCCGAGCAGGTCGACGACGGCGGCCCGGTAGGTGGGCTCGGCGGAGGCCGTGGCCCAGTCCTGGTCGGCGATCGAGGTGCGGGCGGGGGCGGTGTCGTCGGGGTTGTCCTTGGCGGTGTCAGGCGTCTCCATAAAACGCACAATAGCCCGCCAGGAGAACGGCGTAAGGGGCTGGTCAGGGTGCACGCTCCCCACCACCGCCCCACCATTCCTACGAATTCACCCAACACACATGCGCGAATCCGGGGTACAGTGGTAATGCGCTTGCTGAGCATTCACGCCGTCCGCACTCAGGTTCGGCCGTACACACGAAGGTGTGTACGAACTCTCCGCAAGCCATCCTAATGAGGATGCCCGGTCGGTGGCCCGATCGGCTCCGACCCGACAGCCCTCCGGATGGCACGGTGCACACGCACCACCGCGAGCGAGGGAACCCTCAGCGGCACGAGCGCTAGAGCAACGGCAGTGGTCCCGCGCCACCCGGTCCTCCCAAGGCCGGATGAAACCCCCAGGCACGGTACGACCCCCGTTGTTCGCCTTGAGTCGCGTCTCACAGAAGAGGCAGCACCCTGACTACGTTCCGAGACCTCGGCATTCTTTCCGAGACGGCCGAAGCCCTTGAGGCAGTCGGCATCACGTCCCCCTTCCCCATCCAGGAGATGACGCTCCCGGTCGCCCTCTCGGGCAGCGACGTCATCGGCCAGGCCAAGACCGGTACGGGCAAGACCCTCGGTTTCGGCCTCCCGCTCCTTGAGCGCGTCACCGTCCCCGCGGACGTCGAGGCCGGCCGGGCCGAGCCCGGAAAGCTGACCGACGCCCCGCAGGCGCTCGTCGTCGTCCCCACTCGCGAGCTGTGCCAGCAGGTCACCAACGACCTGCTGACCGCGGGCAAGGTACGCAACGTCCGCGTCCTGGCGATCTACGGCGGCCGCGCGTACGAGCCCCAGGTCGAAGCCCTCAAGAAGGGCGTCGACATCATCGTCGGCACCCCGGGCCGCCTGCTCGACCTCGCGGGACAGAAGAAGCTCGACCTGTCGCACATCCGTGCGCTCGTCCTCGACGAGGCCGACGAGATGCTCGACCTGGGCTTCCTGCCCGACGTCGAGAAGATCATGAAGATGCTGCCGCCGAAGCGCCAGACCATGCTCTTCTCCGCGACGATGCCCGGCGCCGTCATCGGCCTGGCCCGCAAGTACATGTCGCAGCCCACGCACATCAGCGCCACCTCGCCGGACGACGAGGGCGCGACCGTCAAGAACATCACGCAGCACGTCTTCCGCGCGCACAACATGGACAAGCCGGAGCTGGTCTCCCGCATCCTCCAGGCCGACGGCCGCGGGCTCGCGATGATCTTCTGCCGTACCAAGCGCACCGCCGCCGACATCGCCGACCAGCTGGAGAAGCGCGGCTTCGCCTCCGGCGCGGTCCACGGCGACCTCGGCCAGGGTGCCCGCGAGCAGGCGCTGCGCGCCTTCCGCAACGGCAAGGTCGACGTACTGGTCTGCACCGACGTCGCCGCCCGCGGCATCGACGTCGAGGGCGTCACGCACGTCATCAACTACCAGACCCCCGAGGACGAGAAGACCTACCTCCACCGGGTCGGCCGCACCGGGCGCGCGGGCGCCAAGGGCATCGCCGTCACTCTCGTGGACTGGGACGACATCCCGCGCTGGAAGCTCATCAACAAGGCGCTGGACCTCCCCTTCGACGAGCCGGAGGAGACGTACTCCACGTCCCCCCACCTCTACGAGATCCTCTCCATCCCGACCGGCACCAAGGGCATACTGCCCCGGGCCGACCGCACCCGCGCCGGACTGCGCGCGGAAGAGGTCGAGGACCTGGGCGAGACGGGCGGCCGTGGCCGCAAGCCCGCCGCCGCCCCGGCACCGGCCGAGGAACTCCCCGAGCGCACCCGTACACCGCGCCAGCGCCGCCGCACCCGCAACGGTGCGGACCTCGGGGACACGGCCGCCGTGACCCCCGCGACCGAGCCGGCCCCGGAGCCGGCCACCGGGGAGTCCGCCCCCTCCTCCGACGGGACGGAGCCGCGCACGCCGCGTCGCCGCCGTCGGACCCGCGCCACGTCGTCCGGTGCCACGGCGGTCATCGAGCAGCCCACCGTCACGGAGGCACCGGCGGCCGAGCCGACCGCTCCCCCGGTGGACGAGGCTCCGGCCGCACCCCGGACTCCGCGCACCCGTACGCGCAAGTCGGCGAAGGCCGACCCGGAGACGGCGTCGACCTCTGCCTCGGAAGCCTCCGCCTCCACGCCCGCACCGGCCGCCGCGGCCCGGCCGACCCGCTCCCGGGCCCCCCGGGGCAGGACGCCCTCGCCGGTCGTCGACGCGTCCGACGAGGTCTACCAGGCCCCGGCCCGGCCGCGGCTGAAGCGCCCCGTCCGGGCACGCGTCTCGGCCGAGCCCGAGGTCGACTTCCAGATGGCGCCGATGTCGGAGCCCGAGCCGGTCCAGCCGCGCCGCCGCCCCGCCACGCGCACGGCGTCCAAGCCGAAGACGGAGAAGCCCGCCGTCAAGAAGAGCGAGCCGACCGCGTCCGCGGAGGGCGAGTCGAAGCCGCGCCGTCGGCGGACGGTGCGGCGGGGGGCCTCGCAGCCGGAGAGCTGACCGGCCTGCGGGCTCGCCTCGCCCGGTACGCGGGGGAGGTGCACTGCCTGCCCGATGGCCCGGCCTCCCCTTCCGGGGAGGCCGGGCCATCGGCGTTGCAGGGAGGCGTGAGGGGCGGCGGCACGGGAGGTTCCGGATACGGGGCGCCTTGAGGCGGGGCGTGCGGGGTGCAGGCACCTCCGGTGGGGGCCGCCCCCCGCCCCCCTCATCCGGCTTCACTCGTGCCGGCGGGCCCCCGGATGCTTCCCCGCCGCCCGGGGAGGCTGACGAGGGCGGGTGGGGAGGGCGGCGGTAGCCTCGGCGCATGAGTAGGCCGCCCACTTTCGCCCCGCCGCCCGGCACCCGCCCCCTCGCCCTGCGCACCGGGCGCGGCACCTTCGCCGCCCTGGAAGCAGCGCCCGTCGCCCGCCCGGTGACCGGCACCGCCCTTCTCCTTCCCGGCTTCACCGGCAGCAAGGAGGACTTCATCGCGATGCTGGTCCCCCTCGCGCGCGCCGGTTACCGCGTCGTCGCCGTCGACGGCCGCGGCCAGTACGAGTCCGAGGGCCCACGGAACGACCAATCCCCGTACGCTCAGAGCGAGTTGGCTCACGACGTGCTGGCCCAGGCGGCGTCGCTCTCGCAGGCCGCGGGCTCCGGAGACCGCGGACCCCTCCACCTCGTCGGTCACTCCCTCGGCGGCCAGATCGCCCGCGCCGCCGTCCTCCTGGACCCCTCCCCCTTCCGTTCGCTGACCCTGATGTCGTCCGGCCCGGCCGAGGTCGACCCCGTTCAGCAGCAGAAGGTCGTGCTGCTTTCGCAGGCCCTCACCGCGCTGCCCATGGAAGAGGTCTGGGACGCGATGCAGGCCATGGAGCCTCCCGTGCCCGCTCCGGAGGAGACCGCCACCGAGGGCAGGAACCCGGAGCACGAGGAGGCGCTGCGGCGGCGCTGGCTCCTGCACAGCCCGGCCCAGCTGATCGCGACCGGTCACCAGCTCACCACCGAGCCCGACCGGGTCGCCGCGCTCCGGGACACCGGGCTCCCCCTGCACGTCGTCTCCGGCACCGTCGACGACACCTGGCCGGTCCCGCTGCTCGACGACATGGCGGTACGCCTCGACGCCCACCGCACGGTGATCAAGGGCGCGGGCCACTCGCCCAACACCGACCGCCCCGACGACACCGCACGGGCGCTCGCCGAGTTCTGGGACCGGCATCCCGACGCTTGAGACCCGTTCCGGACGGCGCCGACCGCCCCGTGGCACGGGCGGCGGCTAGTACTGCGACTGAAGGTGCTGCCAGAAGCCGTCCCGCAGCGACCGGCGCAGATCGGAGTGTCCGCGCAGGGAGCGCTGGAGCATGCGCTCGGCCTCGACCAGGAGTTCCTGATCGACCGGTCCGGGCAGATAGGGGCGGCCCGGCAGCAGCTCGCCGAGTTCCTGCCGGCCGCGTTCGCCGAGCCACTTCGCCGCGATCTGCGCGCCCAGGAAGCGCACGTCCTCGCGCTTGGGCGTCGGGCCGTTCTCCTGCTCGTACGTGGTGACCGGGCGCCTGGTCACGTACGGCCTGCAGAAGTCCAGGTCGAAGGTGCGCTGACTGTCGACCTCCCAGAGCAGCGGCTCGGCCTGGTTGCGTCCGTCGCCCGCCTCGATGCCCCAGAGGTGGACACGCGCCCCGTACCCCTGGGCCGCCTCGACCGCCGAGACGAGGTCCTCGTCGCCGCCGACGAGGGCCGCGTCACTGATGGCGCGGTGCCGGGCGAGCGACTCCAGGTCGGTGCGGATCAGGGAGTCGACGCCCTTCTGCTGGTTGTTGGCGTTGAGGTTGCCGAGGCGGACCTTGACGTCCGGGAGTTCGGCGATGGACTGCTGCTCGGTGGTGTGGATGCGGCGCCTGGCACCGTCGTACCAGTAGACGCGCAGCAGCCGACTGTCGGCGAAGATGATGCGGGCCTTGTCGATGAAGGCCTCGATCAGGCCCCCGGCGTCGAGGTCGAAGGAGCGCCGGTCCTCGGTCCCGGTGACCAGCAGGCCCGCCGCCGCGTACACGTATCCGGCGTCGACGAAGATCGCGTGGGTCGAAGGGGTCTTGGCGACCTCCGCGAGCATGCGGGTGAGCAGCTCGTTGGTGCGGTCCAGGCGGGCGGAGATCCTGGCGAGGTCAGTGGGGCCCGAAGGCTGTGCGTCGTCCATACGGAACCCATTGTCCGGGGCGCGGGACGCCCTGCACAACCGGCCCCCGACCGGTGCCCGACCCGTGCCCTGCCCGTGCCCGACCCCCGTTCGGCCCGCGTGCGAGCGGCACCCGACCGGCCGGTAGTTAGCCTCGCGAAAATTTTCTTTAGCGTAGGGAATCTTTTTCGGGGGAGGCTCGTTGTACCCGTATGGAACGCGCGGGCTCCCCAGCCACGCGCGCCCCGTACATTCACCACAGTTCTCCAGCAGGAGGATCAGACGAAGGGAGAAGCGCGTGCGCTTCGAAATCATGCGCCTGGACGACGTCGACGGCATCGCCGTGGACAGCACCGTCGTGGACGCCGCCTCCGTCAACCGGATCGTGCAGCAGGCCGCTTCCATCGGCCAGCGCATCTACATCCGCCCGGCCGACTCCTCGGCCTCGTAACACCGACGATGCACCACCGATGATGCAGCGACGACGATGTAGTGACGACGACTCAGTGACGATCAGTGACGACGGCTCGACGATGACGAGTCGGTGACGACGAAAGCGCCCCCGTGCAGATGTGCACGGGGGCGCTCTGCGTTCCCCCCGGGTTCGTACGGCCCCGGGGGCCTGTCACGTTCCCTGGACGACCTGGGTGATGCCGTTGATGATCTGCTGCACGGCCAGTGCGGAGAGCATCATGCCCGCCAGCCTGGTCACCAGCACCACACCGCCCTCCTTGATCACCCGGATGATCACCAGCGAGAAGCGCATCACCAGCCACAGCACCACGTGCATCGCGACGATCGCCGCCCAGACCGAGATCTGCCCGGTCACGCTGTGGTTGTGCTGGACGGCGAGGATGACGGAGACGATCGCGCCGGGTCCGGCGAGCAGCGGCATGCCCAGCGGCACGAGAGCGACGTTGACGTCCTTGGTCTGGGTCGGCTCCTCGTTCTTGCCGGTGAGCAGGTCGAGCGCGATGAGCAGCAGGAGCAGTCCGCCCGCGATCATCAGCGCGGGGATGGAGACGTGCAGATAGTCGAGGACCTGCTGGCCGACGACGCCGAAGACGGCGATCACGCCGAAGGCGACGGCCACCGCCTGCCAGGCCATCCGGCGCTGCACCTTGGCGGGACGGCCGGAGGTCAGGCCGAGGAAGATCGGGGTGATCCCAGGGGGGTCCATAATCACGAAAAGCGTGAGAAAGAGGGATCCGAAGACGGCAAAGTCGAACACAGTGAGGCCTTGCAGGAGAGGGCCGTACCGGCGCGCGGAAGGGCGCGCGGGCACGGCTCGTTGCGGAACAGAGGGTGGTTTTCCCGTACGGAGCCGGAGCCGGCAGTGGGTGTACGGGGGTGGCGGGCCCGGTGGTTCAGGCGCGCGGACGTCCGCCCGCGCCGGGCACCGGGAAGGCGCCGGTCGCCCGCCGGGTGATCTCGCCGTAGACGTCGGGGTGCGTGGTGTACTCCCCGAGCCGCACGGTCTTGCGGCTGCCGTGGTAGTCGCTGGAACCCGTGACGAGCAGGCCGTACTCCGCGGCGAAGGCACGCAGCCCGGCGCGGTCGGACTCGTCGTGGTCCATGTGGTCGACCTCGATGCCGTCGAGCCCGGCGGCTGCCAGCTCGGCTATCGCGCTGAGCGGCACGGTGTCACCGCGCTTGGCGGCGCCGGGGTGCGCGAAGACGGTGACGCCACCGGCGGCCTTGACCAGCCGGATGGCGGTGAAGGGGTCCAGTTCGTGCTTGTCGACGTACGCGCGGCCGTCGTTGGCCAGCCACTCCGACGTGAAGGCGTCGGAGACGGTCTCCACGACGCCCAGCTCGACGAGGGCCTCCGCGATGTGCGGACGGCCGAGGGACGCGTCGCCCGCGATGGCGGCGACCCTGGACCACTCGATCGGCACGCCGAGCTGCTGGAGCCTGGCGACCATGCCTTGGGCGCGCGGCACCCGGTCGTCCCTGACCAGCTCGCGCTCGCGGGCGAACTCGGGCTCGTCGGGGTCGAAGAGGTACGCCAGCATGTGCATGCCGACGCCGTCGAGACGGCAGGACAGCTCGGCGCCGGTCACGAGGGTGAGGCCCTCCGGCAGCGCCTCCAGCGCCTCGGCGTGACCGCGCACCGAGTCGTGGTCGGTGAGGGCGACGACGTCCAACCCGGCGGCGCGCGCGTTGCGGACCAGCTCGGCGGGGGTGTCCGTGCCGTCGGACGCCGTGGAGTGGGTGTGCAGGTCGATGCGCACGACGCGGACTCCAGGGGCGGGACGGACAGAAGGGACGAGCTCAAGGGTAACGGGGATTCGAACGGCCTCTGCGCGGGTGGGCGGGGGCCGGGAGCGGGGAGTCCCGCGGGGAGGTGAGGATCACTTGCGCGTGGGGCTTGCGGGGTCCGCGGGACCTGCGGGGGCCGCGGGGCCCGTGGAGACGCGGGACCGACGCGGCGGGGGCGGTGCGGTGCCGGTGGGGGGTGCAGTGCCGATGGGCCGGGGCAGGACCGGTACGGCGGGGCGGGGGCGACGGTGAGGCGCGGCGTCCGCCGGGGGCCGCCCCTTGCCCAACCCGTGCCGCCCCTTGGGCGGTCATCGGCCCAAGGGACTCACGTCAGGGAGACAGGTGGGCCTCTGCCCGAAGGGTGGAGAGAGGGCGGTCCCTGCCCAGGGTGTCGCGCGGGGAGAAGTGCGGCGGGGCGGCGTTGGCTACGTCAGCAGGCGGGGGGAGAGGGCGCCGCAGGGCAGCAGTTCCACTTCCGCGCCCGCGTCGCGCAGGTCCGTCAGGACGAGTTCGTCGTACATCAGCAGCCCCGACTGCTCGGGCCAGACGATCGCCCACAGCCACAGCCCCCGTGCCTCCCCCGCGAAGACCGCACGGTCCGCCGGCGTGTCGGCGACGTGCCAGAGCGGCGTGGGGCGGCCGGCCGCGAGGACCTTGGTGACCGGCGGCTTCTCCATGGCGATGTGCGTACCGGGGTCGGGGCCGTCGATGCCGGCGTACCTGGCTCCCAGGCCGACGCCCAGTTCCTCCGCCACGAGCAGGAGTTCCCCGAACCCGCCGAGCGGACCGGGGCCCGAGCACGCGACCGCCGTGGCTCGTCCGCCGGTCCGGTCGTCACCCGCGTAGGCGATCCCGCTGAACAGCCAGCCCACGGGCAGCGGCCACGGCATCCACACCGGCACCCGCGCGCGGTTCACCGCGACGGCGAGCGCCTCGACGCTCGGCGGCAGCACGGGTTGGAGCGGGTACACGTCCTGATGCACAGAACATTGCCAGGTCTCGGCGAACAGACCGGGCGCCCTGACCCGGCCTCCGCACTTCGGGCAACTGGGTTCGCCCCTCATAGCGCCCAACAGTCCTCCCCGGTCGACGCCGCGTCAAGGACGATCACCCAGCCGGCGCACGCCGCTTCCCGGCGCTTCCCCGATCTCTCCCCACCCCTCCCTCCGGCCAAAACCAGACGCGACCCGCATTCACCGGTCGGGCCCGCATTCACCCGACGCGGCCCGCATCCACCGGTCGGGACCGCGTCGCCAGGTGCCGTGCGGCGTTTCCCTCCCCGTTGCCCGTTTCCCGTCGGGGCGGGCGACGGCGGACGTCTCGACAGCGGGGCCGGCCGCGCCCCACGGTCGTACCGCAGGTCACCGTACGAAGGGGAAGACCATGTTCCAGCGCAGGAAAACGTTCAGCACCCTGGCCGCCGCGGTCCTGGCCACCGGACTCGCCATGGGCACCGCGCAGGCCGCCGCGCCCGCCGCCGCACCGGGGCCGGCGGCCGTCGCCCGGGACTGCGGCTACTACTACGGCACGCAGCTCACCGTCCGCGGCCACACCGGCGACCGGGTCCGCGAGGTGCAGTGCCTGCTGCGCTCGTGGGGCTTCCACGTCGGCCCGCAGGGCGTGGACGGGAAGTTCGGCGCGAACACCGAAGGGGCCGTGCGCCAGTTCCAGGGCTGGTACGGCGGCCTCGCCGTCGACGGCAAGGTGGGGGTGAACACCTGGGCGGCACTGCGGAGTTAGCCCGTCCGGTGCCGGCTGCGGGTACTTCCACGCGGACGGTACGCACACACAGGCGGTACGCACAGGGGCCCGGCCGGGCGCACCTCCGGCCGGGCCCTCCCGGCACGTACGCACGGGGGCGACTTCCGGTCGCCCTTGCGGGCCGTTTCCCTGCCCGCGCACCCTCCGGCGGACGCCGGGTCAGTCCAGCGGCACGCCCGCGCGTGACGGATCGCGCAGGTCGGTCCCCTGCGACAGCCAGCGCTCCTGTAGTTCCTGCGCGCCCTTGACCCGCTTCCACGCGGCCTCGTTGGCGGTCATCGGCAGCAGCGGCAGGAAGCGCACCGGGTCCAGGGGTTCGTCCAGTTCCAGGTCCTCGACCAGCCCTCCGCCCTCCGCCACCAGTACGGAGCTGAACGGCGCCCCCGGCCACAGCGGCCCGCCCACCTCCAACGACGCACCGGGCGCCACGATCAGGCCCTCCACCTGCGGGGACGCGGCCAGGACCGCGAGCGGGCGGAGCACCTTGTCGGTGTCGGCGAGCCCGGCCCGCACGGAGAGCACCAGCTCGGCGCGCGGTCCCTTCACCGGGTCGGCGAGGGCGGCCGTCGGGTCGGTCATCGGGGCCGCGGACATGCCGAGGGTGGCGTAGCGGACGACGTCGCCGTCCACGAAACGCAGCACCTCGATGCGGTCCGTGCCGAGGAACGTGATCGCGGCGCGCGCGTCCGGTTCGCCGAGGGCCGACCGCAGTCGGGCTTCTACCAGCGCAAGTACATCTCCCATGGTCCGCGAGCATAGGCCGCGTATGGAATGGGCAAAGGCACGGCTCGGCGGGGCTTGACACCGGAGGCGGCTGGTAACCTGGGCCGCTGGTCGGGGCGAGCCCCAGGGCGCTGCGGCGTCGCTCGTCGGCCCCGACGACATCGTCCCTCACGGGGGACCGGCCGGAGGAGGTGGGACTGCGGTGGATCGAAGTCGACCCGGTAGTACCAACCGCTCTTCCGCAACGCCTCCGCCCCACGCGCTGCTCGCGCCACTCGCGGTCTGAGGCTTCGTACCCGGCCCTTTAGGCACCGAAACACCCGGTTCCCAGAGCGTCTCGCACGACGGAAGAGCACGTCACCGTTACCTGATTTGCCTGATCCGTGTCCGAGCGAACGCCGTCACCGCGTGCTCGCGGTGCCGCCCGCTTTGCCGACGTGCACGTCCGTCACCGCGCCGTGACGCCGCACGTCTCCATTCCGGGCTGTGCCACCTCCCGCCGACGGCTTCTCCGTGAAGGAGCCCGCCATGTCGATGATCCGTGACCTGCGCGCAGTCGTCCGCCCGTCGCTGCGCAAGAGCCCGACCGTCTACTCCAACTACGACGCGACCCGCGACCACTCGGCCTCCAGCGCCGTGGTCGACTGCGCCGTGTACCGCGACGGCCGCCGCATGAAGGAGTGCACCACCCCGCACGAGGCGATGGTCCGCGTACGGGAGTCCGGCGGCTTCGCCTGGATCGGCCTGCACGAGCCCACCGAGGCCGAATTCGCCGGTATCGCAGCCGAGTTCGGGCTGCACCCGCTGGCCGTGGAGGACGCCGTGCACGCCCACCAGCGGCCGAAGCTGGAGCGCTACGACGACACGCTGTTCACCGTCTTCAAGACCATCCACTACGTGGAGCACACCGAACTGACCGCCACCAGCCAGATCGTGGAGACCGGCGAGGTCATGTGCTTCACCGGCCGGGACTTCGTGATCACCGTCCGGCACGGCGGCAAGGGCTCGCTGCGCACCCTGCGCCACCGGCTCCAGGACGATCCGGAGCTGCTCGCCAAAGGGCCTTCCGCCGTCCTGCACTCCATCGCGGACCATGTCGTCGACGGGTACATCGCGGTCGCCTCGGCCGTTCAGGACGACATCGACGAAGTCGAGATCGATGTCTTCTCCGCGCCCGCGAAGGGAAGTTCGCGCGGCGCCGACGCGGGCCGCATCTACCAGCTGAAGCGCGAAGTCCTGGAGTTCAAGCGGGCGGTGGCCCCGCTGCTGCGCCCGATGCAGCAGCTCAGCGAGCGGCCGATGCGCCTGATCGACCCCGACATCCAGAAGTACTTCCGCGACGTGGCGGACCACCTCGCCCGCGTCCACGAGCAGGTCGTCGGCTTCGACGAGCTCCTCAACTCCATCCTCCAGGCCAACCTGGCGCAGGCGACGGTCGCCCAGAACGAGGACATGCGCAAGATCACCTCGTGGGCGGCCATCATCGCCGTCCCCACGATGATCTGCGGCGTGTACGGCATGAACTTCGACCACATGCCGGAGACGCACTGGCGCTACGGGTACCCCACGGTGCTCGTCGGGATCGTCGTGGTCTGTCTGACCATCCACCGCCTGCTGAAGCGGAACGGGTGGCTCTAGCAGTACGGGGGCCGCAGGAGTCCGTACGGAGGCCGCGGGAGTCCGGGTGGCCGCGGAAGCGCGGAGGGCCGCACGTACGCGCCGCTGCGGGAGTACGGACGGCCGAAGGGGTACGGGACGGGGCCGCAGCGGGGCCGGGGGCCTAGGCTGAGCCCATGTCGTCGCAGACCTCCCTCCTCGACCGGGCCCTCGTCGAGGAGGCCACCAAGAAGTCCGGCCTCGTCTGGGTGCGGGGCTCCGGGCCGGCCCGCCCCCTGTGGCACGTCTGGCTGGACGGCGCCGCCCACCTGGTCGGCGACGGTCCCGGCGAGCAGCCCTTCCCGGGCCTCGCGGACGGTTCCGCCGCCCACGTCACCGTCCGCAGCAAGGACAAGGGCGGCCGGCTCGTCGCCTGGACGGCCGTCGTACGGGAACTGACGCCGGGCACCGAGGAGTGGGACGCCGCCGTCGCCGAGCTCAAGGGCAAGCGGCTGAACGCCCCGGACGCCGAGCGGATGACCGACCGCTGGGCCCGCGAGTGCCGGGTGCTGCGGCTGACGCCGCAGGGGGACCTGGCGCCGCTCCCGGAGGGCTCGCTGTCCGCCGCACCCCTGGCGACCTCGGCGACGACCCGTCAGCCGGTCCCGGCCGCGCTGCCGAAGCTGCTCCTGCGCCGCCGGAAGAAGGCGTAGCGGGCCGACGCGCTAGTCGCTCGTCCTCGGGAGCTTCCGCCCGTAGTCGACCGTCAGGTCCTTCGGCGGGCGGGTCAGGGGGAAGTCCTTCTCCCAGTCGGTGAGCTGGACGATTCCGGCGCCGCCCGCCCGGACCAGTCGCAGCGGGTAGGGCTTCTGCTCCAGGGAGACGTCCAGCGCCCCGCCCTGCCCGTCCGCGCCGCCGAAGACCTTGATCGTGCGCAGGCCGGCCACCTGCTCGCGGTCGCCCTTGACGGGGTCGCCGTTGAGTCCGAGGAGGCCGTCGAGAAGCACGGCCTTGTCGGTGAAGCCGCGGAACTGTTCGTACGCGGGATCGCCCTTGGGGACCTTGACGTAACGGTCTTCCAGCTTGTCGGCGGCCTCCGCGTCCTCCTTCTTGAAGTCGGCGCCCGGCTTGGTGGCGTCGTGCCGCCAGAAGTCGGCGCCCGCCTTCATGAAGAGTTCGTCCTCCACGCGCAGCAGTTCGAAGGTGGAGTCCTTGGTGGTGACGGAACCGGTGCCGCCGGTGTTCTTGAGACGCATGTTGAGCTTGTACGTGCCGCCCTTGCTGACGAAGGTGCCGGTCAGCCGTACCGACCGTGCCGCCTTGGCCGTCGTGCGCGCCTTGTTCTCGATCTCCGCGGCGGTGAGCCTGCCGACCCCGTTCGTCCCCTCGTCCGGGTCCTCCGCGCATCCCGTCATCCCTGCCGCGAGTCCGGCGCAGACCGCACCGACGAAAACGGCCCTGCGTGCGCGGGCGGCCGGGGGGAATGCGGTCACGGGCGGCACTCTGCCTCTCCTGCGGGAATTCGGGGGAACACGGGGATTTTCGGGGTACGGGGTGCTCGGGTGTCCGGTCGGCAGAGGGCAGCGTACCCGTGCCGACCACGTCGGGGGACGGAGAGCCGTCCGGACGCCCGCCGGAGCGTCGGTGATCTCCACGGGCTAGCCTGAAGCCGGTGTCCGGCCCGTGCGCAGACGAGACTCGCGCAGTGGGTGAGAGCCGGCAGTACCTCATCGAGAGCCAGCAGCACTTCTAGAGGAGGCGGTCAGGATGGCGGCAGGCGCGCCCCGCGTCTTCGTTTCGCACCTGGCGGGCGTGCCCGTCTTCGACCCGAACGGCGACCAGGTGGGCCGGGTCCGTGACCTGGTCGCCATGATGCGGGTCGGCGGCCGGCCCCCGCGGCTGCTGGGCCTGGTGGTGGAAGTGGTGAGCCGCAGGCGCATCTTCCTGCCGATGACCCGGGTGACGGGCGTGGAGTCCGGCCAGGTCATCACCACCGGCGTCGTCAACATGCGGCGCTTCGAGCAGCGCCCGACCGAGCGGCTGGTGCTGGGCGAACTGCTGGACCGCCGGGTGCGGCTGGTGGAGGACGGCGAGGAGGTCACCGTCCTCGACGTGGCCATCGCACAGCTCCCGGCCCGCCGCGACTGGGAGATCGACAAGGTCTTCGTACGGAAGGGCAAGGGCGGCGCGCTGCGCAGGAAGGGGGAGACGCTGACCGTGGAGTGGTCGGCGGTCACCGGTTTCTCCCTGGAGGAACACGGGCAGGGCGCCGAGAACCTCATCGCCGCGTACGAGCGGCTGCGCCCCGCCGACCTGGCGAACGCCCTGCACCACCTCACCCCCAAGCGCCGCGCCGAGGTGGCCTCAGCCCTGGACGACGACCGGCTCGCGGACGTGCTCGAAGAGCTGCCCGAGGACGACTCGATCGAGATCCTGGGCAAGCTGAAGGAGGAGCGGGCCGCGGACGTGCTGGAGGCGATGGACCCGGACGACGCCGCCGACCTGCTGTCCGAACTGCCGGAGGCGGACAAGGAGCGGCTGCTGACCCTGATGCGGCCGGACGACGCCACCAACGTGCGCCGGCTGCTCTCGTACGAGGAACGGACGGCCGGCGGTCTGATGACGACCGAGCCGATCGTGCTGCGGCCGGACGCCACGGTGGCGGACGCGCTGGCCCGCGTACGGCAGCAGGACCTCTCCCCCGCGCTGGCGGCCCAGGTGTACGTGTGCCGGCCGCCGGACGAGACGCCGACGGGCAAGTACCTCGGCACGGTGCACTTCCAGCGGCTGCTGCGGGAGCCTCCCGGCACCCTGGTCAGCTCGGTGGTGGAGTCCGACCTTCCGCCGCTGTCGCCGGACACCGCGCTGCCCGCCGTGACGAGCTACCTCGCGGCGTACAACATGGTCGCCGCGCCCGTGGTGGACGAGGGCGGGGCGCTCCTGGGGGCCGTGACCGTCGACGACGTACTGGATCACCTGCTGCCGGACGACTGGCGGGAGACGGAGTTCAACCCGGGGGGTGTCGTCGGTGGGCGGTGAGCGCGGTGGCGAGGGCAAGGAGCGCACGCGGTCCATGACCGGCGCGAATGTGGCGGCGCGCGCCTCGCGGGTGCGCCTGGATCAGCCGAAGGCGCCCCGCAAGCGCCTGCTGCCCGAATGGGACCCCGAGGCGTTCGGGCGGTACTCGGAGCGGATCGCGCGGTTCCTGGGGACGGGCCGGTTCATCGTCTGGATGACGGCGGTGATCATCCTGTGGGTGCTGTGGAACATCTTCGCGCCCAAGGACCTGCGGTTCGACGAGTTCCCGTTCATCTTCCTGACCTTGGCCCTGTCGCTCCAGGCGTCGTACGCCGCACCGCTGATCCTGCTCGCGCAGAACCGGCAGGACGACCGGGACCGCGTCACCCACGAACAGGACCGCAAGCAGAACGAGCGGTCCATCGCCGACACCGAGTACCTCACACGGGAGATCGCGGCGCTGCGCATGAACCTCGGCGAGGTCGCCACCCGCGACTGGATCCGCTCCGAACTCCAGGACCTGGTCAAGGAGTTGGAGGAACGGGGAACCGTATTCCCGGCCGGGCCTGCGAACCGGAGTGACGAAGGCGACCGTTGACCGGCCTTCCCGGCCGCCTGCCCCACCGCCGTACTATCGGAGCATGGCTACGGAAGACGCGGTGCGTGAAGCACTGGCGACGGTGAACGACCCCGAGATCCACCGACCGATCACAGAGCTCGGCATGGTCAAATCGGTCGAGATCGGGGCGGACGGCGCGGTCGCCGTCGCGGTCTATCTGACCGTCTCCGGCTGCCCGATGCGCGAGACCATCACCAGCAATGTGCGCGAGGCCGTCGAGCGGGTCGAGGGCGTCACGAGCGTCAGCGTCGAGCTCGACGTGATGAGCGACGAACAGCGCAAGGAACTGGCGGGCGCCCTGCGCGGCGGCACGGCGGAGCGCGAGGTGCCCTTCGCCCAGCCCGGCTCGCTGACCAGGGTGTACGCGGTCGCCTCCGGCAAGGGCGGCGTCGGCAAGTCCTCGGTGACGGTGAACCTGGCCGCGGCGATGGCGGCGGACGGCCTCAAGGTCGGCGTCGTCGACGCGGACATCTACGGCCACAGCGTGCCCCGCATGCTGGGCGTGGAGGGCAGGCCCACCCAGGTCGAGAACATGATCATGCCGCCGTCGGCGAACGGCGTGAAGGTCATCTCCATCGGCATGTTCACCCCGGGCAACGCGCCCGTCGTGTGGCGCGGCCCGATGCTGCACCGCGCGCTCCAGCAGTTCCTGGCGGACGTGTACTGGGGCGACCTGGACGTCCTCCTGCTCGACCTGCCGCCGGGCACCGGCGACATCGCGATCTCGGTCGCGCAGCTCGTCCCGAACGCGGAGATCCTCGTCGTCACCACCCCGCAGCAGGCCGCCGCCGAGGTCGCCGAGCGGGCCGGGTCGATCGCCGTGCAGACCCACCAGAAGATCGTCGGCGTCGTCGAGAACATGTCCGGCATGCCGTGCCCGCACTGCGACGAGATCGTCGACGTGTTCGGCACCGGCGGCGGCGAGCGCGTCGCCGAGGGCCTGACCAGGACGACCGGCGCGACCGTCCCCGTCCTGGGCTCCATCCCCATCGACGTACGGCTGCGCGAGGGCGGCGACGACGGCCGTCCGGTCGTGCTGACCGACCCCGACTCCCCCGCCGGGTCCGCGCTGCGGGGCATCGCGGGGAAGCTGGGCGGGCGGGCCCGTGGGCTGTCCGGGATGTCGCTGGGCATCACGCCGCGCAACAAGTTCTGAGACACCCGGCGCACCTGCGGACGCGCGGACATGGCGCACATGGGTGAGGGGCGGCCTCCTGGAGGCCGCCCCTCACCCATGTGATGTGCCGTCAGACGTACGCCTGGATGTCCTTCACCACGGAGAAGCCCAGTCCGTACGCGCTCATGCCACGCCCGTACGCGCCGAGGTGGACCCCCGACCCGGTGGAGCCCGCGAGCACCCACCCGTACTCCGACTCGCGGTAGTGGAAGGGTGTGGGCACCCCGTCGACCGGCAACGAGAGCGCGGACCAGTCGTCGCCCTGGAGGTCGTCGGCCAGGTCGAAGCAGACCTCGGTCTGCTGGGCGAGCCAGTTGTCGCGCATCGAGTGGTCGAGCTGGGCGGGCCAGGTCTGCGACAGCAGACCGGAGCCGGCGAGCCAGGCGGCGGAGGACACCGAGGTGGCCTCCAGCGTTCCGGTGCCGTCGCCGCTGCGGCGCACCGGGTTGGCGGCGACGGTCACGACCACCGCGAAGCGCTCCTTGTCGAGGCCGTCCTCCGCGGCTGCCCGTATCGTCGGCTCGTCGCCGTGGCCCACCGCGCCGTGCTGGACGGTGCCGTCGGCGGCGGCGGTGACCTGCATCAGCCAGCGCGGCCCGGTGAAGGCCTCGTCCAGCCCGTACCAGGGAAACGGGGCGCTCAGATAGCCGTCGACCGTACGCCGGGCTGCCGGCCCCCCTTCCGCGGTGGACCCACCGGGCGCACCGGTATCCTCCTGCGCCCCTGCCCGACTCGTCGTCTCCATCTGCCCGGCCGCCTCCTCTGATCGTCAGCGTCCGGAGCGGCCCACCCCCCTCGGGCGTCCTGCACCCGGACAGATGGAGGATAGCCCGCACCCCCCAGCCCCCCGAGGCAACGGGGCCGCGCACCGTCAGACCCTTGGACGGCGGGACCGCCCGCCTCCGCAGCCCCTCGCGGCGGGACAGCCCGTCCCCGCCCACCCCCGTAGCCCCCTCGGGCGGCGGGACAACCCACCCGCCCCCGTAGGCGGGGCCGCCCCCAGGGGCGGAACGGGCGGGCAAGGGGGCGGCCCCCACCGGACGGTGCACCCACGCCCGTACGCCCCGCTACCGCCCAGCCCGGCCGTGCTCCCGCACCGCTGCGCCCCGCTACTTCCTCGCGCCGCTCCCGCACCGCTCCACGCGGCCCCGGCGCCCCCTCACGTCGCGTCCGGATCGAACGCCGGCCGATCGTCCTTCCGCAGGTTCGCCGCACCGGCGGCCGACCCGGCCTCGTCCTTGCGCAGGTTCGCCCGCGCCCCGGCGGCCGGCTCCTCGCGCTTGGTCAGATCCGCCCGAGCGCCAGTACCGGCACCGGTCCCGGCCCCCGCGCCCGTCACGTCCGAAGGCGTCCGCGCCTCCGGCCGAGCCCGCCCGTTCACCACGTCGGTGACCTCGCTGAGCTCCCCCCGCAGGTCGAAGCTCTCCCGGATCTCCTTCAGCCCGAGGTCGTCTCCGCCGTGCTCCGCCAGCTGCTTGCGGACGAAGGCCTTCGGGTTGAGGTCCTCGAACTCGAAGTCCTTGAACTCCGGGCCCAGCTCGCTTCGGATGTCCTGCTTCGCGCTTTCCGAGAACTCGCGGATCTTGCGGATGGTCCGCGTGGCGTCCTGGATCATCTTCGGCAGCTTGTCCGGGCCGAAGATGAGCACGGCGAGGACCGCGAGCGTCAGCAGCTCAAGTCCGCCTATGTCTGTGAACACCTTGCAGCTCCTTGGATTCTCCGGGCGCGTTCCACGGTACCCGCCCCAGCTGTCCGGACGGTACCTTCAAGTGACACCTGTCTGCCGTTCGCGCGTCTCCCGCACGTCACTCCGGCCCCCGGGTCAGGAGTCTCCCGCCGAGCCGAGCCTGAGGGACACCTCGCGCTCCGTGCCGTCGCGCCGCAGCGTGAGTTTCAGCAGGTCACCGGGCTTGCGGGCACGAATCTTCACGATCAGTTCCTCGCCGCTGCGCACGCGTCGTCCGTCGACCCGGGTGATGACGTCGCCGGGCTTGATGCCCGCTTCGGCGCCGGGGCCGCCGGGGGTGACCGAGGGCGCGCCGCCCGCCCCCTTCGCGCCGACCCTGGCTCCCTCGCCCGGGTACTTCATGTCGAGGGAGACGCCGATCACCGGATGGGTCGCCCTACCGGTGTTGATGATCTCCTCGGCAACGCGCTTGGCCTGGTTGATCGGGATCGCGAAGCCGAGACCGATGCTGCCGCCCCGACCGCCTTCGAGCCCGGTGCCGCTGTCCGGGCCGCGGATGGCGCTGTTGACGCCGATGACCCGGGCCCGGCCGTCGACGAGCGGACCGCCGGAGTTGCCGGGGTTGATGGGGGCGTCGGTCTGGAGCGCGTCGACATAGCTGACGTCGCTGCCGTCGCCCTTCTCGCCGCCCGCGGTGATGGGCCGCTGCTTGGCGCTGATGATGCCCGCGGTCACCGTGTTCTGGAGGTCGAAGGGGGCCCCGATCGCCACCACCGGGTCGCCCACCCGGACGTCGTCGGAGTTGCCCAGCGGCAGCGGCGTGAGGCCGGAGACGCCGACGACCTTGACGACGGCGAGATCGTATCCGCTGTCCTTGCCGACGAGCTCGGCCTTCGCGCTCTCGCCGCTGCTGAACGTGAGGGAGATGACGCCGGAGGAACCGGCCGGGTCCACCACGTGGTGGTTGGTGAGGATGTGGCCCTTGTCGTCGAGGACGAACCCGGTGCCGGTGCCCTTGCCGCTGCCTCCGCTGACGTGGAAGGTGACGACGCTGGGCAGGGCGCTGGCCGCGATGCCCGCGACGCTGTCGGGGGCGCGGTCGCGGGGCTCGCTGTCCGCCTGCGGGAGCCGTACGGGGCCGCGCAGCCCGTCGTTCCGCTCGACGTACGCCCCCACGCCGCCGCCGACGCCCCCGGCGATCAGGGCGATGAGCAGGGCGCCGACGAACAGTCCGGCGCGCCGCGGTTTCCTCGGGGCGCCGTGGTCGTCGCCGTACGACAGCGGCTGCTGCGGCGCGGCGCTCCACGGGTCGTACTGGAGCCACGGGGAGGGCGGGTACTGCTGCGCGGACGGCGGGAACGGCCCTCCGTGGTGCTGCGGCGGGATCGGTGAGCCGTGGGCCGGGGGCGCCGCCGGCCGCTGCACCGGCGGTGCCGGAGCCCAGGGGCCAGGGCCTCCGTAGGGCGGCGTGCCGTAGGGGTCGGGGTCGTGCAGCGGCTGCGGACCGCCCTCCCCGCGGGCTTCGCCGACGATCCTCCCGGCGCCTATGGGGTCCGTACGGTCCGCCGCGTACGAAGGGTCCGCCGCGTGCGTCGCTCGGTCGGCAGACTCCGGCGGTGCCGTGGGCGGCGGCGGGCTGTCGGCCGGTGACCGGCTCGCCGACGTCGAGGGGTTCCCCGTCGCGGACGGAATCCCCGGCGGAGGCGGTTCCCCCGGTCCGGGCACGTCCCCCGGTCCGGGCGGGTTCATGGGCGGCGGGTTCATCGGGGGAAGCGGGGTGCCGGGCGCCGCTGCCGGGTCGGCCGGTGCCGGGCCCGAGGCCGGGTCGGCCGAGTGGGGCCCGGACGTGGTCGGAGACGTCCCCCGCCCGGAACGGCTCCACCACTTCGCCCGTGGTCCGGCGGGCTTGCCCTCGTCCATGCTCTCCCCGCAACTGCCCGTGGCCCGTACGCAAAGTCCCGGAACCAGCCTCCGCGCCCCGTCGCGGGCACCCCTTCCCTGGATTCAACCAGGTTTGCGATTGCGCGCGCAGAGGACCCGGGGTCAGCGGCCGGGTGCGACGGAGAGCTCGGGAGCCGGGGGTACGGCGAGGTGTCCGCCGGCGGCCGGAGCCGAGGGGGAGGTCGTCGGTGCCGAATGCACCGGTCCCGGCGGCGGGGACGTGACGGACCCGGCCGGCAGATGGGCCGGGAAGGGCCGTATCCCGTGGTGCCGGAGCGGTCCGGTGCCCGGTCCCAGTCCGTGGTTCCCCTGCTCCCGTGGCGGGAGCGAGATCGGGAAGACCTTCAGGCCCTCCTGGTAAGGAACGGGGGGTGCGGTGGCCGCTCCCGCGCCGACTCCGGTGGTCGCCGAGAGCACGCTCCTCCCGCCGCCCGAGGTGCTGCCGCTGCCGCTGTCCCCGCGGACGCTCGACGCACCGCCCTGACGGCGGCTGTTGTCCGTACCGCTCGCCGGGGTGGCGGCGCGGGCGGGGGTGAAGCCGCCGGACCGCTCCCCCCGGGGGGAAGGACTGTTGGCGCTGTCGGCGGGAAGGGCTCCGCCGAGGGCGATGGCGGCCAGTGAGACGGCGCTCGCCGCGGCGAAGGCGAACCTGCTCGGCCTGCGCCCGCCGGAGCGCTCGCCCTGCGGACGGCCCACCTCGTGGATGCGGAAGCCCCGGTCACCCGAACCGCCGGGAAAGACCGGGCCGTGCGCGCCGGTCGGCTCGTAGCCGATCCGGCTGCCGAACCTCAGGGAGTCATCGGCGGAGAAGACCCCGGCAGCTCCGTCCCCGAATCTTCCCCGGCCGAACGGCCCGCCGCCCTCGGGATCGTCCTCGTCCCCGGAACCGCCGGGCAGGCCCTGGAGCCGGGCCAGGAAGCCCTCGGAGGGTGCGGGGGACGCGGTGTGCGCGAAGACGTCCTTGAGCCTGCGCTGGGCATCGGCCTCGGCCTTGCACTTGGCGCACGTCGCCAGGTGGGCCAGGACCCGCTCGCGCGAGTCGTGCCCCAATTCGCCGTCCACCAGTGCGGCGAGACGGTCCCCGAGGTGTTGCTCCGCCGGGGTGGGTCGAGATCCGCTCACCCGATTCCGCCCTCTCCGACCGCCGCCGGGAACCCGAGCCCCGTGGCCGCGCCCGCGGGCGCCATGGCGCGCTGCTCGGCGCGGGCCTCCGGGGAACGGTGCTTGAGCGCCCTGCGCAGGTGCGAGCGACCGCGGTGGATGCGGCTGCGCACGGTCCCGAGCTTGACGCCCAGCGTGGCGGCGATCTCCTCGTACGAAAGTCCCTCGATGTCACAGAGCACGACGGCGGCACGGAACTCGGGCGCCAGGGTGTCCAGGGCCTGCTGCACGTCCGCGTCGAAGTGGGTGTCCTGGAAGACCTGCTGGGGTGACGGGTCGCGGCTGGGCAGCCGCTCGGCCGCGTCGTCGCCGAGGGAGTCGAAGCGGATGCGCTGCTTGCGGCGCACCATGTCCAGGAAGAGGTTGGTCGTGATCCGGTGCAGCCAGCCCTCGAAGGTGCCGGGCGTGTACGTCGACAGCGAGCGGAAGACCCGGACGAAGACCTCCTGCGTCAGGTCCTCCGCGTCGTGCTGATTGCCGGTCAGGCGGTACGCCAGGCGATAGACACGGGTGCTGTGCGTGCTGACGATCTCCTCCCAGGTGGGAGGGGTCCACGCCTCCTCCGCCTCGGAGAAGTCGGCGAAGGCGGCCGTCGCGGGGACGGAACGGGCGGTGGAGGCGGAACGGTCAGCGGTGTCGGTCACGGATTTCGGCTCGCCCGCAGACCTGAGAAAGCGCCGGAGCACTCCTCCCCGATCACCGGCCGCAGCCGCACCTCCCCTGTCGGCTCTGGTGGTGTCCAGTGGAGCCCCTACCATAACCACCTCGCCCGTTAGCTCCGGATAAGACTCTTTGCGTGAATTTTGGACCCGTTCCCGAGTCTGCTTCCTGCGCTCCATCCCTCCCCCTGTCCCCTCACAACGACCGGTCCCATCTGCGAGTTCCCGACGCCAGCGGATACAGTCACGGTTGCGCCAACTACGGGGACAGGAGAGGGTCATTACCGCTGACCGGCAGACGAGCTGGGCGTTCGCCGACGCCTACGTCGCCGAGGACGACACTCTGCACTGGGCCCGGGACCGGGCCCGGGACGCGGGCGTCCCCTCGGTGTCCCCGGGCACCGGCGCCGCACTGCGGCTGCTGGCCGGAACGGCGGATGCCAAAGCCGTCGCCGAAATCGGTACGGGCACGGGCGTGTCCGGCATCTACCTGTTGCAGGGCATGCGTCCCGACGGCGTACTGACCACCGTGGACCTGGAGCCGGAGCGGCAGACCTTCGCGAAGCAGGCGTTCCGCTCGGCCGGTTTCGCGGGCAACCGGGCCCGTTTCATCCCGGGCCGCGCCCTGGACGTGCTGCCCCGCCTCGCGGACGGCGGCTACGACCTCGTCTTCTGCGACGGCGACCGCCTGGAGTCCCTGGACTACCTCGCTGAATCGTTGCGGCTGCTGCGGCCCGGCGGTCTGGTCTGCTTCGAGGGAGTCTTCGCGGACGGCCGCACCGTCGACTCCGCCGCCCAGCCCGCCGAGGTGATCCGCCTGCGCGAACTGCTGCGCACCGTGCGGGAGTCCACGGAGCTGGTGTCGTCGCTGCTGCCGGTGGGCGACGGCCTGCTGTGCGCGGTACGGCGGGGCTGAGGCCACTCCACGCCGCCACGGTACGGCGGGGCTGAGGCCGCTCACCGCCGCGCGGCGGTGAGCTGCTGCCGTACTGCGCCCGTCCGGAGTCTGTCCGTACCGTACGGCCGGCAGCCCGCCGCTGTGCGGTACGGCCGGGACCTGTCGCCGCGTGCCGTGCGGCCGGGGGCCCTCCGGGAACACCACTGCCCCGGTTCACGCTCGCGCGTGGCCGGGGCAGTGGAGAGATAAGAGCGCTATCCGCCTTCAGGCGTTAACCGACGACCTTCTTCAGGGCGTCGCCGAGTGCATCGGCCTCGTCCGGAGTCAGCTCGACGACAAGTCGACCGCCGCCTTCGAGCGGAACGCGCATGACGATACCCCGCCCCTCCTTGGTCACCTCGAGCGGGCCGTCGCCCGTCCGCGGCTTCATGGCCGCCATGCTCGTTCCCCTTCCTGAAACCAGCTCACGCAGCCGACAACCCAGGTGTCACCGGCATCGAACACATTGCTTCCAGGCCATTATCCCGCATCGATGGACCCAATGACCAACATCAGTCGGCATCGCTTGTGCAACGCGCAGCCGCAAAACCACCTAATTCGGTGATCGGCCTGCGATACTTCGCCGCTTCGGACCCGCTCCGGGGGCGGATTTGTTTGACGCAGGTCACATGGGCAGAGCCCAAGATCTCCGACATGCTGGCCTGTGCATGCCCAATTTCGCTCTGTGAGGGGACCGACGATGGCCGACACCGTGCTCTACGAGGTGACCGACGGGCTCGCGACGATCACGCTCAATCGTCCCGACGCCATGAACGCGATGAACACCGGGGCCAAGGTCGCCCTCCGTGAGGCGGTTCAGGCCGCGGCCTCCGATGCGGCCGTGCGGGCAGTGCTGCTGACCGCGACCGGCCGGGCGTTCTGCGTCGGCCAGGACCTCAAGGAGCACATCACCCTGCTCGCCGCGGACCGGGAGAACGGCACCGGGCGGACGATGAGCACCGTGCGGGAGCACTACAACCCGGTCGTACGGGCGCTGACGGAGATGCCCAAGCCGGTCGTGGCGGGGATCAACGGGGTCGCGGCCGGAGCCGGATTCGGATTCGCGCTGGCCGCCGACTACCGGATTGTCGCCGATACCGCCGCTTTCAACACCTCCTTCGCCGGGGTCGCACTCACCGCCGACTCGGGCGTGTCCTGGACGCTGCCTCGGCTGATCGGCCACGGCCGGGCGGCCGACCTGCTGCTCTTCCCCCGCTCGATCACCGCTCAGGAGGCGTTCGAGCTCGGCATCGCCCAGCGCGTGGTGCCGGCCGACACGCTCGCCGCCGAGGCCACGGCCGTCGCCCGCGCACTGGCCGAGGGCCCGACGGTCGCCTACGCCGCGATCAAGGAGTCCCTGGCGTACGGGACCGAGCACTCGCTGCGCGAGACGCTGGAGAAGGAGGACGAGGTGCAGACCCGCGCAGGGGCCTCCGAGGACCACTCCATCGCGGTGCGGGCCTTCGTCGACAAGGCCCGCCCGAAGTACCTGGGCCGCTGACCCGCGGGGCCGACCCACCGGCCGGTGGCCGGCTCTGCCCTCCGGTCGGTGAACCCGCTCGTCCACCGGCCGGTGCCCCGGCTCTGCCCTCCCGCCGGCGCCCGGCTCTCCCCTCCGGCCGGTGAAGCCGCCCGTCTACCGGCCGGTGCCCCGGGCGACGCAGTCCGCGAGGTGGTCGTCGACGAGGCCGCAGGCCTGCATCAGGGCGTACGCCGTGGTGGGGCCGACGAAGCGGACGCCGCGCTTCTTGAGGTCCTTGGCCAGGGCGGTCGATTCCGGGGTGACGGCGGGAACGTCCCCGAGCGTGCGGGGTACGGGACGGGACGCGCCGTCGGGGGCGTACGACCAGATCAGCCGGTCGAGTTCACCCTCCGGCCACTCGGCGAGGACCCGCGCGTTGGCGAGGGTGGCCTCGATCTTGGCGCGGTTGCGGATGATGCCGGGGTCGGCGAGCAGCCGGGCCGCGTCCACCTCGGTGAAGGCCGCCACCTCGGCGATCGCGAACCCGGCGAAGGCGGTGCGGAAGCCCTCGCGGCGGCGCAGGATCGTCAGCCAGGACAGCCCGGACTGGAACGCCTCCAGGCAGAGCCGCTCGTACAGCGCGTCGTCCCCGTGGACCGGACGGCCCCATTCCGTGTCGTGATAGGCCGTGTAGTCCTCGGTGGCGGTCCCCCACGGGCAGCGGAGAGCACCATCGGGTCCGGGGACGGCGGAACCGGGGGCGGCGGTCATCGTCCGGGGCCCTCCTCTGCGTGACCCGGTCCGGGACGCGGCGAGTCCTCGGGGGAGGGTGAGCCGTCGGAAAGCCGATGCCCTTCGGCCCCCCGGCCGGGCTGCGCACCCGGCCCCTGTGCGGACGGCGGCTCCTCCCCGTCCCGGACGGATCGCTCAGGAGCGGGGAAGTCCGGTGCGGGGTCAGCAGGAGCGGAGGCGTCCGGTGCGGGATCAGCGGGGGCGGAGGCGGCCGGTGCGGGATCAGCAGGAGCGGAGGCGGCCGGTGCGGGATCAGCGGGGGCGGGGGCGTCCGGTGCGGGCGGAACCGGGGACGGAGAGGCCGGAAGGGGCGGAGCCGCGGCCGGAGTGGGCGCCTGCGGGACGTCGAAGGCCGGAATGGGTCCGTCCGGTTCGCTGGAAGCACGGCGCGGCGCGGTAGCTTCCCGCAGGGGCTGGGCGGGCGCGGGCCAGGAGCGAGGGGCCGGGTCGGTCAGCAGGGCGGTCCGGTCGTCATAGGCCGTCCTCGTACCGGTCGCGGCGAGGGCCGCTTCCAGTTCGGCGATACGGGCGTCCCGTTCGGCGAGTTCGGCGCCCACGCGGCCCAGCACGTCGTCCACGTCGGCCATCCGGTAGCCGCGGGGCGCCAGCGGCAGGCGCAGCGCCTCGATGTCGGCGCGGCCCACCGGGCGGGTCAGCGGCAGCGGATCCGTCAGGTGGTCGGGGCCGGCCTCCGGAAGGGTTCCCTCGTCACCGCCCCCGACGACGGCGAGCGTCACCGCGGCGACGACCACCACCATCGCCAAGAGCAAGAAAAAGAACATCAACACGAGCGTCTCCCGGGGCGCGCACTCGGACACAAACCTACTGGCCCTGATCGTGCCATGCGGGTGTGACAGCTAAGGTCTCAGACGGTCTGTCGGAGGACCGGCAGGGGACCGCACGAGGTCCGCCAGAGGTCCGTGACGAGGAGGAATCAGCAGATGCTGCGGCTGGGACGGCGTGTTTTCGAGACCCACGAGCCGGTGATCATGGCGATCGTGAACCGCACCCCGGACTCCTTCTACGACCAGGGGGCCACCTTCCGCGACGAGCCCGCGCTGGCCCGCGTGGAGCAGGCGGTGGCGGACGGGGCGGCCGTCATCGACATCGGCGGGGTCAAGGCGGGCCCCGGCGAAGAGGTGGGCGCCGAGGAGGAGGCGCGGCGCACGGTCGGTTTCGTCGCGGAGGTGCGGGCGCGGTACCCGGACGTCGTCATCAGTGTGGACACGTGGCGCCACGAGGTCGGCGAGGCGGTCTGCGAGGCGGGCGCGGACCTGCTCAACGACGCGTGGGGCGGGGTCGATCCGAAACTGGCGGAGGTCGCGGCGCGCTACGACGTGGGGCTGGTGTGCACGCACGCGGGCGGCGCGGAGCCGCGGACCCGGCCGCACCGGCGGGAGTACGAGGACGTGATGGCGGACATCCTCGACGTGACCGTCGGTCTGGCCGAGCGGGCGGTCTCGCTCGGCGTGCGACGGGACGCGATCCTGATCGATCCCGGCCACGACTTCGGGAAGAACACCCGGCACAGCCTGGAGGCGACGCGGCGGCTGGGGGAGATGGCGGCGACGGGGTGGCCGGTGCTGGTGTCGCTCTCCAACAAGGACTTCGTCGGGGAGACGCTGGACCGGCCGGTCAAGGAGCGGGTCGTCGGCACCCTGGCGACGACGGCGGTGTCGGCGTGGCTGGGGGCTCAGGTGTACCGGGTGCACGAGGTGGCGGAGACGCGGCAGGTGCTGGAGATGGTGGCGTCGATCGCGGGGCGGCGGGCACCGGCGGTGGCGCGCAGGGGGTTGGCGTAGGAAGGATGGCGCAGGGGGCGGTGCGGGGCAGGTGTGACAGGGCTGAGGACGGGGCGTGCGGGGCAGAGGTGACGGGGTAGGCGTAAGAGGCGGCGCGCGGCGGGGGTGACGAGGCTGGGAGCGGGGCGTGCGGGGCAGGCGCGGCGTGATCGGGGCGGGGCCGGCCCGGTGGAGGCCGGACGCGTCCGTTCAGGGCCGCCCCCCTTGCCCGCCCTCCCCGAGCACTCGGTTTCGCTCGTGCACTCGTGCAGGGGCCCCGCCACGCAAGGCGGTTACGGGGGGCTCACCTGAAGCAGCCCCGCCACCCGGAGGGGCGGGGCGTGCCGGAGGGTGCGGCTACTTCCCTGTTTCCTTGGTGACCAGCGCGACCGCTTCCTCCACGTCGTCCGTGACGTGGAAGAGGAGGAGGTCCTTGGCGGAGGCCTTGCCCTGGGCGACGACCGTGTCGCGCAGCCAGTCGACCAGGCCGCTCCAGTACTCCGTACCGAAGAGGACGATCGGGAAGCGCGTCACCTTCTGCGTCTGGACCAGGGTGAGCGCCTCGAAGAGCTCGTCGAGCGTGCCGAGGCCGCCGGGCAGGACCACGAAGCCCTGCGCGTACTTCACGAACATCGTCTTGCGCACGAAGAAGTAGCGGAAGTTGACGCCGATGTCGACGTGCGCGTTGAGGCCCTGCTCGAAGGGCAGCTCGATGCCGAGGCCGACGGAGACGCCGTTCGCCTCGCGCGCGCCCTTGTTCGCCGCTTCCATGGCGCCCGGACCGCCGCCGGTGATCACCGCGAAGCCCGCTTCGACGAGCGCGCGTCCGATCTGCACGCCCGACTCGTACTCCGGGGTCCCGACGGGGGTGCGGGCCGAGCCGAACACGCTGATCGCGTCGGGCAGTTCGGCCAGCGCACCGAAACCCTCGACGAACTCCGACTGGATCCGCATGACCCGCCACGGGTCGGTGTGCACCCACTCGGAGTCGCCCTCGGTGTCGAGGAGACGCTGATCGGTGGTGCCGGGCTGGACCTGGTCCCTGCGGCGCAGCACCGGACCGAGCCGCTGCTCCTCGGGCGCGCGGCCGTGGGGCGACCGGTCGTGGCGCGACCGGTCGTCGGACTGTCGCCCCTCGGGCAGCCGCCCGTCCGGCGTCCGCCCGTCCGGCGTCGCTTCCTCGGGCGTCCGTCCCTCTTCGGGATGCGTCATGCCGTACTCCCTCCGCTGCGGTGCACGGTGGCGTGCATTGTTCGATCAGATTAGGTCCACAGATGTGACGAACGGTGAAATTCAGGTTGTCAGCCAGGCGTGGAGTCGCTCCTCGCAGTGGTGGATCTTCGCCACTTCGACGTGCTCGTCCCGCTTGTGGGCGAAGATCGGGTCGCCGGGTCCGTAGTTGACCGCCGGGATGCCGAGCGCGCTGAACCGCGCCACGTCGGTCCAGCCGAACTTGGGCTTCGCGCTGCCGCCGACCGCCTCCATGAAGGCCGCCGCGGCCGGGTGGGAGAGGCCGGGCATGGCCGCCCCCGAGTGGTCGTCGACGACGAACTCGGCGATGTCGCAGTCCGCGAAGACCTCCCGCACGTGGGCGATCGCGTCGTCCTGCGAACGGTCGGGGGCGTATCGGAAGTTCACGGTGACGGTGCAGGCGTCCGGGATGACGTTGTTGGCGACGCCCGCCTCGACGCGTACCGCGTTCAGCCCTTCCCGGTACTCAAGGCCGTCGATCACGGTCCGCTTGGGCTCGTACGCGGCGAGGGCGGCCAGGATCGGGGCCGCCTTGTGGATCGCGTTGGACCCCATCCAGCCGCGCGCGGAGTGGGCGCGCTCGCCGCTGGTGCGCAGGTGCACGCGCAGCGTGCCCTGGCAGCCGCCCTCCACCTCCGCGTACGTGCCCTCCAGCAGGACGGCGAAGTCGCCCTCCAGCCAGTCGGGCCGGGCGTCGGCGATGTGGCCGAGGCCGTTGAGGTGGGCCGCGACCTCCTCGTTGTCGTAGAAGACGAAGGTGAGATCGCGGTTGGGCCGGGTGACGGTGGCGGCCATACGCAGCTGGAGGGCGACGCCGCCCTTCATGTCGGTGGTCCCGCAGCCCCAGAGGATGCCGTTGTCGTCGAGGCGCGAGGGGACGTTGTCGGCGATCGGGACGGTGTCGATGTGCCCGGCGAGGATCACGCGCTCGGCCAGCCCCAGGCGCGTACGGGCGACGACGTTGTTGCCGTACCGGTCGACTTCGAGGTGCGGCAGGGTGCGCAGCGCCTGCTCGATGGCGTCGGCGAGGGGCTTCTCGTTGCCGCTCTCGGAAGGGAAGTCGACGAGCCGGGCGGTCAGGGTTGCGGCGTCGAGGCTGAGGTCAAGCGGTGCGTCGGTCATGCGTCCGACCCTAACGGGGGCGTCGGCGGCGGAGGCGGGGCGAACGCCGAGCGGTGCGGGAGGGGGTCCGGTACGACGGCGGGGCCCGCTGGCAGCGGACTGTCGTACGGGCTCCAGTACCGTGACTGTGTGCTCCAGCTCCCCCCTCACTCCCCCTTTCGCGGCCGTCCCCTCCGCATCGTCGCGGGTGTCGTCGTCCTGCTCGCGCTGGCCGGGTACGTCGCGGCGCATTTCCTCTCCGGCGGCCCGGGAAACACCCGTTGTGTCGTACGCGGTGGCGACGGTGCGCAGGGCAGCGGCGCGCGGTACCAACTGACCGCCGAGCAGGCCGTCAACGCCTCCGTCATCTCCGCCGTCGGCACGTCGCGGGGCATGCCGGAGCGCGCCGTCACCATCGCCCTGGCGACCGCGCTCCAGGAGTCCGCGCTGCGCAACATCGAGCACGGCGACCGCGATTCGCTCGGCCTCTTCCAGCAGCGACCCTCGCAGGGGTGGGGAACCGCCGACCAGATCCTCGACCCGGCCTACTCGGCCGGTCGCTTCTACCAGCACCTCAACGAGGTGCCCGGCTATTCGCGGCTGCCGCTGACGGTGGCAGCACAACGGGTGCAGAAGAGCGGCTTCCCGCAGGCGTACGCGAAGCACGAGACGGACGCGGCCCTGCTGGCCTCGGCGTTGACCGGGCGTACACCCGCCTCTCTTTCGTGTGAGGCGAGCGCGGGCGGTACGGACGGGCGGGGCGGCGACCCGGCAGAGGTGCGCAAGCAGCTGACGGCGGCCTTCGGGCCGGACGTGCTGCCCGCCGTGCGAGGGGCCGGGGGGCCCGCTGCCGGGGGTGCCGGATCGGCACGGACGGTTGTCGTGCCGGTGCCGGGTGCGGCGGCGGAGGACGGTCCCGAGGGGACCCGTGGAGCCGGTGCGCAGCGGGGCTGGGAGGTGGCGCACTGGGCGATGGCGCACTCGGTGGAGTTGCGGATCGCCCGGATCGCACACGCGGGGTGGGAGTGGCGGGCGGACCAGGGCGACCGGGGATGGCGCCGGATGCCGAACGCGGAGGCCGGAACGGCGGCCGAGGAGGTCCGGATCACCCCGGCCGGCTGAGGCGGACCTCGGTGAGACGGCCACGGTGCAAGGCGGGCCAGACGCGCCGCCGGGGGCAAAGCGGGCCGGACGGGCCCCCGGGGCAGGTCGGCCGCCGGAAGCGGGGCAGGGCACCGAAGGCGCGGAGGCGCACCGAAGCCGCGGCAGGGCGCCGGAAGCGAGACGCGCCACCCAAAGCGAGGAGGCCCACCCGGAGTCGCGCAGGCCCACCGGAGGCGCGGCAGGGCATCGAAAGCGCGGCAGGGCACCCGAGGCGGGCCAGGCGCAGCCTGCGCCGTCGTCGCCGCGGGACGGACACGCGGCCACCGATCCTGACTCGGATCCCGTCTCGGAGAGACCCGCTCCGGCGTACACCCCCGGGCATCTGGTCGATAACGGACGGATCTCCTCCCGGTCACCGGACGATCAACGGCCGCTCATCCGTCCGCCCCTTCACCCGAAGGGGGCAGCGCGGCCGCCCGGGGCGACACCGGGGCGTCCGGCGTGCCGAGATCCCGTCGCACCACCCGCAACCCCTTGCGGCGCAAGGGAAGCGACCGCGCCGCGCCCCTCCCCCGGCCTCGGCGACAGCGGCTCCTTTGCCCGGTTTATTCGTCCGGGATCATGCCCCGCCTTGCGAACTCTTTACCTTGGCCGACCGAAACCTCTCCCGCCCTCCGAGCGGTTGTCATGATGTCCGATCGCCGGACAGACAGCGTTTCATCGTCTTTTCCCGCTAAGGAGCACCATGTCCCTCCCCCTGGCTCGTCGGATCGCCCGCGCCGCCCTCATCAGTGCGGCCGGTGCCGCTTCCGTGATCGGTGCGACCGGCTCCGCCAGCGCGGTCGACCTCCCGGCGGCCTCCAGCCTCGGCGGTCTGACCGCGCTGGACGGCGCCGGTCTCGGTGACGCCGTCGACGGTGCGTCGCAGCAGGCTTCGAACGTGGCGGGCAACGCCGGCAGCGCTGCGGTGAAGAAGGCCGTTCCGGCGGCGGGCAAGACCGTGGGCAAGGCCGGCAAGACCGCCACCCCGGCCGCGCAGAAGGCCGCCGGTGACGTCGCGGGCAGTGCCGGTGACGTGCTCGGCGAGACCGCCAAGTCCGCGACCGACGGCGGTCTGCCCACCTCCGGTCTGCCGACCGGCGCCCTGCCCGACACCGGCCTGCCGACCGGCGGCGGTCTGCCGGTCCAGGGCCTGCCCCTCGGCTGAGAGGCACCCGTACGCGAGAACGCGTGGAGGGGCCCCGGGAGCACACACGCTCCCGGGGCCCCTCCACGTGGTCGGGGCCCGGAGCCGTACGGGAGGGCTCAGCCGGTCAGCCGGGCGGCGGCCGCCGCCACCCGCTCGTCGGTCGCGGTGAGGGCCACCCGTACGAACTGCCGCCCCGCCTCTCCGTAGAAGTCACCGGGCGCCACCAGGATGCCGAGCGACGCGAGGTGGCCGACGGTGTCCCAGCAGTTCTCGCCGCGGGTCACCCACAGGTAGAGGCTGGCCTCGCTGTGCTCGATGCGGAAGCCGTGCGTCAGGAGGGCTTCGCGCAGGGCGGTGCGCCGGGCCGCGTACCGCGCGCGCTGCTCGGCCACGTGCGTGTCGTCGCCGAGGGCCGCGACGGTGGCCGCCTGGACCGGGGCGGCGGTCATCATGCCGCCGTGCTTGCGGATCTGGAGCAGGTCGCCGAGGACGGCGGAGTCGCCGGCGACGAAGGCCGCGCGGTAGCCCGCCAGGTTGGAGCGCTTGGACAGGGAGTGGACGGCGACGAGGCCGTCGAAGCTGCCGCCGCAGACGTCCTCGTGGAGCACGGAGACGGGGTCTGCCTCCCAGCCCAGTTCCAGGTAGCACTCGTCGGCGACGAGGAGGACGCCGTGCGCGCGGGCCCAGCGGACGATCCGGATCAGTTCGTCCTTGGCGAGGACGCGACCGGTCGGGTTGGAGGGCGAGTTGAGCCAGAGCAGCTTGACGCGGGCCGGGTCGAGGTCGGTGGTCGGGTCGTCGTAGACGACGGCCTCCGCGCGCGCGAGGCGGGCGCCGACCTCGTAGGTGGGGTAGGCGAGCCGGGGGTAGGCGACCTGGTCGCCTGGGCCCAGGCCGAGCTGGGTGGGCAGCCAGGCCACCAGTTCCTTCGAGCCGACGACCGGCAGGACGTTGACGTGCGCCGCGTCCCGCGCGCCGAGCCGCCGCCGTACCCAGTCCACCAGCGCGTCGCGCAGCTCGGCCGTGCCCCACACCGTGGGGTAGCCGGGCGAGTCCGCCGCCGCGACGAGGGCCTTCTGGATCAGCTCCGGGACCGGGTCGACGGGAGTGCCGACGGAGAGGTCCACGAGGCCGTCGGGGTGGGCCGCGGCCGTCTCCCGGTACGGCTCCAGCTTGTCCCAGGGGAAGACGGGCAGGCGGTCGCGCGGCGACTCGACGGGAGGGCGGCGGACGGCGGGCGGCGGGTCGGTGACTGGGGACACGGTGCGGTTCGCTTTCTCGTGGCTCTCTCGAAGCATTTCGTACGTACGAGGACGGATCGGACACCCGGACCCGGTACCGGAAAACGCCTCGGTCCCGTACGGCGGCAGAGGCCGTACGGGACCGGGGCGGCACCAGGTGCCTGGCGCGCGTACCGCCTACTGGTTCTGCGGCGGCAGTGCGGCGATGAAGGCGTGGTCGCGCTCGATCAGACCGAGCTTGGAGGCACCACCGGGCGAGCCGAGCTCGTCGAAGAACTCGACGTTCGCCTTGTAGTAGTCCTTCCACTCCTCCGGGGTGTCGTCCTCGTAGAAAATGGCCTCGACCGGGCAGACCGGCTCACAGGCACCACAGTCGACGCATTCGTCCGGGTGGATGTACAAGGACCGCTGGCCCTCGTAGATGCAGTCGACCGGACACTCCTCGATGCACGCCTTGTCCTTGACGTCGACACAAGGCTGCGCGATGACGTAGGTCACGCTGTCGTTCCTCCTCGATAGGGCGCGGCGGGCCGAGCTTTTCCGGCTCCGTCCACGGGCGCGCGGGAGCGCGGCGTCGTGCGATGCCCGCACCTAGTATCTCCGTTCCCGGGCACGATCCGAACAGGAGGGGTGGGCAGAGCCGTGGAATTCACTACCGGCGGACGACTTGAGGTGCGGCTGACACCGGACGACGTGGGCAAACGGGTATCAGTCCGGCGTCTGACCGGGGGCCGGGCGGCGGGCGAGCGCTTCACGGACGTGGTCGGCGTTCTCACATCGTGGGACGACGGGGTGCTGTCGATCACACGAAGGAGTGGCGAGACGGTACGGGTCGACACCTCCTCGCTCGTCGCCGCGAAGGTGGTGCCCGCGGCTCCCGCCCGGCGGCGCGGACCGGCGGCGGACTTCGCGGAGCTGTCGGCGGTGACGGCGCGGGCGTGGCAGCCGGTCGAGAGCGAACGCCTCGGCGGATGGACGCTGCGGGCCGCGAACGGGTTCACGCGGCGCGCCAACTCCGTACTGCCGGAGGGGGAACCCGGGCTGCCGCTCGACGAGGCGCTGGCGTACGTACGGCAGTGGTACGCCCGTCGCGACCTGCCTGCGTACGTCCAGGTGTCGACGGGCGCGCAGGGCACGCAGGAGCTGCTGGCGGCCGAACTCGCCGGGCGGGGCTGGGAGTCGACGGTGTCGGCGGAGGTGAGGACCGGGGCGCTGGCGCCGGTCGGCGACCTGGACGCGGGCCGCACGGAGGTGACCCTGGCACGGTCGGCGGACGCGGCGTGGATGTCGCGCTACCAGCGCTTCGAGACGCCCGCCCCCGAGGTGGAGAAGGTGCTCTCCAGCGGCCCCTCGGTCTGGTTCGCGACGGTGCCGGGCGAGGACGGGGCGTCACCGGCCGCGATCGGCCGGTGCGTGGTGGACGGCCGGTGGGCGGGATTCATGGCGGTGGAGGTCGATCCGTCCCACCGGCGGCGGGGGTTGGCGACGGCGGTCATGGCCGTACTGGCACGCAGGGCGCTCGACGAGGGCGCGTCGGCGGCGTGGCTCCAGGTGGAGAACGACAACGAGGGGGCGCGTGCGCTCTACGACGGGATGGGATTCACGACCCATCACCACTACCACCACTACCGCTGCGCGTAGCGCGGGTACGAGGCAGACATGAACGAACTTCCCGACGACCCCGAACTCCTGGACTGGCGTCAGCAGTTCGCCCTGGAGGCGCGGTCCGAGCAGCCGGATCTGGCGACGCTGTGCCTGCTGATCGGGGCGGTGGCCGATCCGGGGCTCGGCCGGACGGGCGTCGACGAGGCACAGATCGAACTCGACCGGTTGGCGGGCCTGTTGCCGTTCCGTCCGGCGGGCCCGCGCGCATGGGCGCGGGCGCTGGCCGAACTCCTCGGCGACCAGTGCGGGTTCGAGGGCGCGCCCGGCGACTACCGCAGGCTGGAGTCCTCGTTGCTGCCCGAGGTGCTGCGGCGCAGGAGAGGGCTGCCGATCCTGCTGTCGGTGGTGTGGATGGAAGTGGCGAGGCGGGCGGGGGCTCCGGTCCACGGGGTGGCGCTGCCGGGGCACTTCGTCGTCGGGTTCGGGCGTCCGGGCGGGGCGCCGGAGGAGCAGGTGCTGGCGGACCCCTTCGACGCGGGGCGGCTGTTGAGCGGCCCGGACGCACAGTTGCTGGTGGCGGGCGCCACCGGGGAACCGCTCGACCCCGCGATGCTCCGGGCGGCGGACCCGCTGGACATCGTGCTGCGGATCCTGAACAACATCCGTGCGTGGGCGACGGCGCGCCCCGAGCGCACCGACGTGCGGCTGTGGGCCGTGGAGCTGTCGCTGCTCCTGCCCGCCCACCCGGCGGGGCTGCGCTACGAGAGGGCGCAACTGCTCGTCGCGCGCGGCGACTTCCTGGGCGGCGCGGCGGAGATGGAGGCGTACGCCGAGCTGGTGGAACGGGTGGAGCCCACCACGGCGGAGACGATCAGGGGACGGGCCAGGGCGGCCAGGGCCCGGCTCAACTGAGCGCGTGGGTTGGGCCGTTGGCCGTGCCGCGGTGGGTGCTGCGGAGGTTCGGTCGGACCGCCGGTCCCGCCCGGCGTGCGGGGGCCGCGGAGCCGGGAGCTCGGTCGGGCCACCGGCCCCACCGGCCGGGTGCGGGCCGTGGAGCCGGTGGCGCGCCGGGGGCCCGGCGGACCGACGGCCCCGAAGTCGAGGGCCGTCGGCGGCTGTTCCGTCTCTCAGGACTCCTTGAGGGGGATCGTCCGGGTCCGCTCCGCCTGCGTCTTGCCTACCAGCGCCTCGCTCATCGCTTCGCGGACGTCCTCCATGGTGACGGGGCTCTTCGTCCCGTCCGCCCTGGTGATCATGACGCTGTCGAAGGCGCCGTCGCACAGCTCCTTCAGCGCGGCCAGGTCGTACTGCGGGACCAGCTTTCCGCCGCTCGGCTTCATGGAGAGGATCTTCGGCAGCGACTTCGCCGGGCCGAAGGGGATCGACTTGCCGCCCGCCTGGATCGTGATCACGTCCGACATGGCCGGCTCCGCGAACTCGCTCATCGCCCGGTCGAGTTCGGCCTGGGTGATCGTCGGCTGCTTGGCGACGACCGGCAGCTGGATCGGCACCGCCTTGCCGCTCGCGACCTGCGCCCGGTAGGCCTCCCGCACCTTCGTCATCGACGCCTTGACGTCGAGCGCCTTGCCCGTCCTGCCGGGTACGGCGACGGCCTTGCCCGGCTCGAAGGCGATGGTGCCGTCGGACGCGGTGCCCGACGTGCCGGCGAGGGAGGTCAGCGCGACGGCCAGCTTCTCCTCGTCTACCGGGATGACCGGCTCGGCGACCCGCTCGCCGCCGAAGAGGGAGCCCACCACGGACACCGGGTTGTAGTCGCTGCCGGACGCGCCGCGCACCGTCTCCTGACTGTCCAGGGTCAGTCCCGCGTTGGCGGGGGCCAGTTCCGTCTGCTTGCCGTCGACGGAGAGCTGCAACGGCAGGACGGCCCGCTTGCCGAGGGCCGCGTCGAGCTTGACGACTGCTTCGTCCTTGGTGCCGCCGCCGATGTCGACGCCGAGGACCGTGGTCCCCTTCGGCACGTCGGAGTGGTTCATCAGCAGCCCCGCGCCGTACACGCCGCCTGCGGCGACGATCACGGCCACGGCCAGCAGGACCAGCTTGGAGCGGCCCTTCTTGGCGGGCGCGGCGGGCTTCGGCGCGGGAGCGGGCGGCGCGGGCTCGTTCCGTACGGGCGCGGGGTGGCCGAGGTCGGCTGCGCCCGGCGGGTCCGGCAGCCGGGGCGTGAGGTCGGGCCCGGCGGGGAACGGCGTACGCGGCCCCTCCGGCTGGACGACCGGCACACCGCTGGTCAGGGTGTCGCCCGAGACGTAACCGGGCGGCGTCATCGGCCCGGTGACGGGCCCGGGGGCGGGTGCACCGGGGCCGGCGGCCGGCAGGTCGTCGCGGGGGTCGGTCTGCGGAGTGAGGACGGCGGTGTCGTCGGTCATGCCGCCCGCACCGTTCGCCCCGGCCATCGGGCGTGGAGGCTCCGTACCGTACGGCGAAGCGCCGTCGGCCCGGCCGGGCTTCACCTCGCGCCACGGGCCCGAACCGGAACCCTGAGCGGAGGGCGGGGAAGACGTGCCGGGCGCCATCGGGCCGAACGTGCCGTCGCCCAGGGCGGGGCCCGCCGTCGGCCCGGTGGGAGCGGCCGTCGGCCCGGTGGGGGCGGCCGGGCCCGTGGGGCCGTGCGGGCCGTTGGCCCCGGTGCCCACGGCGTCGGCGACTCCCGAGCCGTCCGTGAAGAACGGCAGGTCGCCCCGACTGTCTCCCGGCTCCCCCGCACGGGGTGCGCCGGACGGCGCGGCGGGCGACGGCGGGGGCGTGACGGGTGCCTTGCGCGGCGCGAACCAGTCGCTGGTGGCCGTTTCCTCGCCGGAGCCGGAGCCCGTGCCTGAGCTTGCGCCCGGCCCCGTTCCGGAAGCGGAACCGGAAGGGGAACCAGTTGCTCCGTCATTCAGGTTGTCCCGCACGGTCGCTCCCTGGACACGCGTCGGCAGCGGCGGCTGCCCGGATGCGCTCGACGGCCCGTCGGCGGCGCCGGCACGCACGGACGACGCCGGTCGCGGGGAGGGCGAGGAGGAGGCAGCGGAGCCCGCGGCGACGGCGGAGGGCGCGTTGGACAGCGGTTCGGACGGCGGCCACACGGTCTCACCCGTGGTCGACCCCTCGCCCGACGCCCCGTCAGCCTGGGCGTCCGCGCCGTTCATCGGCTTGCGCATGACGACCGGCGGGATGGGGCGCGACCCGGGGATGTTGATCCGGATGCGGGTGGTCAGCGTCGTCTCGGTCCTGGGCTCGTCGGACTCGACGGCAGCGGTGGGCTCGTCGTCGACCTCCGCGCCGGCGCCCTCCCGGCCGTCCGGGGGCAGCGAGGCGTAGGGGCTGCTGGATCCGTACGGCGGCGTTCCCGAGGGGTACGCGGTTCCACCGCGCCCTTGCGCGCCGGAGGACGAACTGTCAGTTTCACGACTCAAGGCAGGTTCTCCCGGTTGGCTCCACCGCCCGTTCTCTTAACCTGTGCTGCGGGCGGCTCGGCGGCGCGCACCACCATACTGGCCGCCGCCGACGCGCACCCCCTCGGCCGTGGGAAGGGCACTCCTCCCACAACTGCCGGGCGTGGCAGACGTCACGGACCCACAAAGGGACTCACGGGTGGATTTCCGGCGGAATCACCTGTCGGTCCGGGTGGCGGGAAGGCCCGTCGACGACAGCCTCGGCAGGGTGGCGCAGATCATAGCGAGCGCGATGCCGCCCAGCAGGAAGACGCTCGCCACGGTGTCGCCGCCGATCAGGACGTCCCCTTCCGTCCGGCCGGACGCGCCGAGCATGACGGTGGCGACCCAGCCGATTCCGGGCGCCAGCGCGCCGCTTCGGGTGCCGAGTGCGTAGGTACCGCCGTAGAAGAGGGCACCGGCGGCGAGCAGACCGAGCAGCAGGCCGGCCGGGACGAGTGCGGCGGAGACGAGGGAACCCGCCAGGCCGGTGAGGGCGCCGACGACCAGGAGCAGCAGGTAGAGCGGGGCGCGCTTCCAGTTGATGTCGGCCATCACGCGCCCTCGATCCCCTCGAAGAGGTCGCTCTCGCGGACCTCGTCGGTCTCCTCCTCGGTACGCGGCGGGAGCACCCGCTCGTAGTACTCGGTGGCGAAGACCGGCTGGGCCAGCTCGTTGGAGAGCAGGAACCAGGGTTCGTGGACGCTGATCTGGGTGGCGTGCGCGCGCATCGCGGCGGTCTTCGCACCGGCGTACGCACTGCCGTCGATCTCCGTGGTGATGTGCTCCTCGTCCACCACGCCGGGGACGTCGTCGACCGACGCGATGCCCGGGAACCCGGGGTCCTCGGCGCGCAGGTGGGCGAACGCCGCGTCGGCGACGGGGCGGGGGACGCGGTTCCAGTACACCTTCTCGACGGCGTGCGGAAGGCCGAAATCCGGCCGGTAGGTGGGCTCGGCGGCGAGTTCGGCGGCGCGCATCGCGACGCGGTGCGCCTGGATGTGGTCGGGGTGGCCGTAACCGCCGTCCGGATCGTAGGTGATCAGAACCTGGGGGCGCACTTCGCGGAGCACGGTGACGAGGTACGAGGCGGCCGCGTCGACCTCGGCGTGCCAGAAGGCGTTCTCGCGGTGGTTCTGCGGGGCGCCCATCATGCCGGAGTCACGGAACCGGCCCTGCCCGCCGAGGAAGCGGTGGTCGGTGACGCCCAGCTCCTTCATGGCGTCGGCCAGTTCGACGGCCCGGTGCGGGCCGAGGGTGTCCTCCCGGTCCGCCGCGAGGTGGGCGAGGGCGGGCGGGATGATCTCGCCCTCCTCGCCCAGGGTGCAGGTCACCAGGGTGACCTGCGCGCCCTCGGCGGCGTACTTGGCCATGGTCGCGCCGTTGTTGATCGACTCGTCGTCGGGATGGGCGTGGACCAGGAGCAGGCGGCGGGCGGGGAGCGAGGTCATGGGGACAGCGTACGAGGTGGGGGCGCGAACGGGCCGTTGCGCACCCTCCCGCGCCCTCCCCACCTGCCTCGCGGCTGACCCTGTGCCTCACAGCGGCCCCGCCCGCCTCACGCCCTCCGACGTCGTTCCGCTCCGTCAGAAGTGGAAGCCACCCAGTACGCCGGCCACGTTCGTGGTGACGTCCTTGATCGTGGGCGCGAAGGACGAGCTGGCGAGATAGAACCCGAGCAGCATGCAGACCACCGCGTGTCCGGCCTTCAGTCCGGATTTCCGGACCAGCAGGAAGACGACGATCGCCAGCAGCACCACCGCCGAAATCGAGAGTGCCACGGCGGTTCACCTCCACTTGAGTACGGTCGGAACGACGGGTTGGGTTCGGGCAGCACTACGGGTACCAGCAGGTCTATACCCACCTAGCGCTACGGATCATAACTATCCGCATCCACGCATTGATCGGTGCACAGCAGCACGAGGGGCGCACAGGGGCGGCCAGTTGAGAATCTTGGCCGAAATTCGCCGGTACGCACAGGGCAGTTGAAGCACGCCCGAGCCACGGACCCACCCCCACGAGCCCCCTGCCGACAGCCGCCTCGGGCCGCGGCGCCGTACCCGGGGGCGCGGGGCCCCTGCACGAGCGAAGCCGAGTGCTCGGGGAGAGCGGGCCCGGGGGCGGCCCCCGCCGGACGGTGCGCCCACCCCACGCCCCGCCCACCCGACGTGCGCCCCCGTTCACCCCCGTACGAGCGCTCCGGCCCGTACGCCCGCGGGGGACCCCCGCCCCTACCACCCCGGTGGACGCGAAGCGGGCGGCGGCGGTCCGAAGGCCCCTGCCGCCGATCCTGCCGCCCCGTACCCGCCCCCGCCGCTCCCGTACCCCCCTGCGCCGTCCCCGCCTCCGTACCCGTCGTAGACGTTCGGCGCCAGTCTCGGCGGCCCGCCCACCGGGATCCCGCGACGCCCCAGCACGAGGACCAGAACCACCCCCGCCACCAGCCCGAACGTCCACCATCCGACCATCAGCTGCTCGACCGCGCCCAACCGGGCGAAGGAGGCGAAGAGTTCGTCGCGGACCGCCACCGACACCCCCGCCGCCCCACCCACCCCGACGAGGACCGCCGCCACCAGCCCCAGCGGCCGCGAGTGCACGGCGCCCGCGAGCGCCCCTACGGCAGCGGTGAGACAGACGGCCGTGAGGAGGAGGGACAGCCATCCGGCGGGCATGCCCAGGAGTTGCAGCGCTCCCCCGCTGCCGGTGAAGCGTTCCGCGTAGAGGGAGGAGGAACCGGGGTTCTGGCGGAACCAGTGGATCTCCCACGCCGCCGCCGACGCCCCGGCCGCACCGAGCAGCACGACACCGGTGAGGCGGGCGCCCCGGCCGGGCCGGGTGGGGGCCCGCCCCGGGTCGCGGACCGGGCGGCGGCCCGCCGCGACCGCGATCAGCAGGACGGCGGCCAGTCCCAGCGCCACGAAGGTGCTGACCATGGCCCGCATCCGCAGACCGTGCGGATACACCTCCGCGAACCCCTCGACCCACAGGAGGGGGGCGCGCACGGCCAGCGTGACGAAGGCGGTGACGGCAAGCGCCTGGGCGGCCACCGGCGAACGCGGCACGACGACCGCGACGACGACGTACACGCAGAGCAGGACGAGGTCGTAGAGCGTGCTCGCGGTCAGGAAGCGTTCCGGGCCGCTGCCCGCCCAGGCCCACCACAGCCGGGCCGGGTCGTCCAGGAGACGCAGGTCGCGGAGGACCCACAGCGCGGTGAGGGCGGCGAGCAGCAGGCACACCCCGCTGCCGGTGAAGCGCGCGCCGGGCGCGAGTGACTGAGGCTGCCCCGTCGGTCCCATGGGTGAATGCTCCACCCTGGTACGGGAGTTGAACAAGAGGACCAGGTCCGGGCCCGCGGTGCCGAAGGCACGCGGGGCGACGGGTGGCGGGCGACCGTGCTTGCCTGGCGGGCGCGGACGTCGTCGCGTCCGATCAGGGCGACCGGCCTGAGTCGCGGGTTCCGCGCGGTGCGGCGCGAGGCGACGGTGCGAGCGGCCGGCCGGAGCGCGTTGCCGCGCCCCGGCCGGCCCACGGCACCCGCACGGCCGCACGCGGTCCAGCTTGGCGCGTACGTATATCGGCGGCGGGTCGGCACGGTTGCCCCGCTGTTACGGGCCCGCGCACACGGCACGCCCGGACCGCCGTCGCCCGCCCGCACTTCACCGTTCCGGCGCGGGCCTCGGCCGGCCCCCTCACCGATTCAGTGCGGGCCTCGGCCGGCCCCCTCAGCGAGTCGGTGCGGGCGTCCGCCGGAGCACCTCACCGTTCCGGCGCGGACCCCGTCGGCGGCCTCGCCGTTTCAGTGCGGTACGACCGTCTTCTCCTCCGCGAAGTGGCACGCCGAGTCGTGCGCCGCCGGGGTGTCCAGACCGCGGAAGACGCTCGGCACCGCCAGCAGCGGCACCTCCTGCGCGCACCGCTCCTGCGCCTTCCAGCAGCGGGTGCGGAACCGGCAGCCCGAGGGCGGGTTCGCGGGCGAGGGGACGTCGCCGGTGAGGATGATCCGCTCGCGGTGCTCGCGCACCGTGGGATCCGGGACGGGGACGGCGGACAGCAGCGCCTGCGTGTAGGGATGCGTGGGGTGTTCGTAGATCTCGGCGTCGGTGCCGATCTCGACCATGCGGCCCAGGTACATCACGCCGACCCGGTCGGAGATGTGCCGGACGATGGACAGGTCGTGCGCGATGAAGAGGTACGCGAGGCCGAACTCCTGCTGGAGGCCGTCGAGCAGGTTGATGACCTGGGCCTGGACGGACACGTCGAGGGCGGAGACGGGTTCGTCGGCGACGATGATCTCCGGGTTGAGGGCCAGGCCGCGGGCGATGCCGATGCGCTGGCGCTGACCGCCGGAGAACTGGTGCGGGTAGCGGTTGATGTACTCGGGGTTGAGCCCGACGACGTCCAGGAGGTCCTGCACCCTGCGCCGGCGGCTGCCCTTCGGCGCGACCTCCGGGTGGATCTCGTACGGCTCGCCGACGATGTCGCCGACCGTCATGCGCGGGTTCAGCGAGGTGTACGGGTCCTGGAAGACCATCTGGATATTGCGACGGACCGCCTTGAGCGCCTTGCCGGACAGCTTGGTGATGTCCTCGCCCTTGTAGCGGATGGCGCCCGCAGTGGGCTTTTCCAGTTGGACGAGCATCTTGGCAACGGTCGACTTGCCGCAGCCGGACTCGCCGACGATGCCGAGCGTCTCCCCCGCGCCGAGGTCGAAGGAGACGCCGTCGACGGCCTTGACCGCGCCGACCTGCTTCCTGCGGACGATGCCCTGCGTGAGGGGGTAGTGCTTGACCAGGTCACGGACCTCCAGGATGGTCTCGCCGCCGCTCGCGGGGTCCACCGGAACGGTCCACGCCCCGGCCTCGGTGGCGCCCGCCTCGGCGTGCTGCGTCCTCGCGTGGGGGGTGGCCCCGGGGTTCTCAGCCATCGAGCGTCTCCTTCCAGAAGTGGCAGGCGCTCCGACGGCCCGCGGCCACGTCGTACAGCGGCGGCACATGGGTGCGGCAGACGTCCTGGGCCCTCGGGCAGCGCGGGTTGAAGGCGCAGCCCGGCGGGATGTTCAGGAGGTTGGGTGGCAGACCCTTGATCGCGTACAGCTCCTGGCCCTTCTGGTCCAGGCGCGGGATCGACTCCAGCAGGCCCTTGGTGTAGGGGTGGGCGGGGTTGCGGTAGATGTCGTGGACCGGGGCGGTCTCCACGATGCGGCCCGCGTACATGACGGCGATCTTGTCGGCGACGTCGGCGACCACGCCCAGGTCGTGGGTGATGAGGATGAGCCCCATGTGCAGTTCGCGCTGGAGTTCCGCAAGCAGGTCCATGACCTGGGCCTGGACGGTCACGTCGAGCGCGGTGGTCGGCTCGTCCGCGATGATCAGCTTCGGTTCCAGCGCGAGCGCCATCGCGATCATGATGCGCTGGCGCATGCCGCCGGAGAACTGGTGCGGGTACTGGCCGACCCGTTCCTTGGCGGCCGGGATGCGCACCCGGTCCATCAGTTCGACGGCCTTCGTCCGGGAGTCCTTCTTCGACATGCCGCGGTGCACGACGAACATCTCGCCGAGCTGCTCGCCGACGGACAGGACCGGGTTGAGGGAGGACAGCGCGTCCTGGAAGATCATGGCCATGCCCGCGCCGCGGATCTTCCGCCGCCGGTCCTCCTTGAGCTTCAGGACGTCCTGGCCCTCGAAGAGGATCTCGCCCCTGGGGATGCGGCCGGGCGGCATGTCCAGGATGCCCATGACGGCCTGGGCGGTGACGGACTTGCCGGAGCCGGACTCGCCGAGCACGGCGAGCGTCTCGCCCTCGTCGACGCTGTAGTCGACTCCGTTGACGGCTTTGGCGATGCCGTCGCGGGTCTTGAACTCCACGTGCAGATCGCGTACTTCGAGCAGCATGTCAGCAGCACCCTCTATCGCAGCTTGGGGTCGAGGGCGTCGCGCACCGCGTCGCCGAGCATGATGAACGCGAGCACCGTGAGGGCGAGCGCACCGGCCGGCCACAGCAGCATGTGGGGCGCGTTGCGGACGTAGCCCGAGGCGGAGGAGATGTCGATGCCCCAGGAGACGGTGGGGGCCTTCAGGCCGACGCCGAGGTACGACAGGGTCGCCTCCAGCGCGATGTACGTGCCCAGCGCGATGGTGGCGACGACGATGACCGGGGCGATGGCGTTCGGGGTGATGTGCCGCAGCAGCATCCGGGAGTTGCCCGCGCCGAGCGCGCGGGCCGCCTGCACGTAGTCGTTCTGTTTGGCGGTGATGACCGAGCCGCGGGCGATACGGGCGATCTGCGGCCAGCCGAGGAGGACGATGAAGGTGATGACGGGCCACACGGTGGTGCCGGGGACCACGGACAGGAAGACCAGGCCGCCGAGGACGACGGGGATCGCGAAGAAGACGTCCGTGATGCGGGAGAGCAGCGAGTCGAACCAGCCGCCGAAGAAGCCCGCGAGCCCGCCGAGGAGGCTGCCGAGCAGGGCGACCCCGAGAGTGGCGCAGACGCCGACGGTGACCGAGGCCCTGGCCCCGTACACCGTGCGCGTGTAGACGTCACAGCCCTGCCCGTTGAAGCCGAAGGGGTGGCCGGGCTGGGAGCCCTGCTGGGCCTTGGCGAGGTCGCAGGCGAGCGGGTCGCCGGACGCGATCGCCGACGGCCACAGCGAGATGAACACCAGGAACGCGATGATCAGCCCCGACACCAGGAAGACCGGGTTGCGGCGCAGGTCGTGCCAGGCGTCGGACCACAGGCTGCGGGCCCGGTCGCCGCCGCTGCGGCCGGGCTTCGGCGGCTTCTCCAGGCTGGCGCCCTCGGCGACCGCGAGGTCCATGGCTCCGCCGGAGCCGCCGAGCGCGGAGATCGCACCCTCGTCGTGGGGATTGCGCCCCTGCGGGTTCTGCGGGGTCGTGGGCTCAGGCATACCGGATCCTCGGGTCGAGAACGGCGTACAAGAGGTCGACGATCAGGTTCGCCACCAGGAAGACCAGCACCAGGACGGTCACGAAGCCGACGACGGTCTGCGAGCTCTGCCGGACGATGCCCTGGTAGAGCTGGTAGCCGACGCCGTGGATGTTGAAGATGCGCTCGGTGACGATCGCCCCGCCCATCAGGGCGCCGATGTCGGTACCGATGAAGGTGACGACGGGGATCAGCGAGTTGCGCAGCAGGTGCCGGGTGATGATCCGGCGGCGCGGCAGCCCCTTGGCGACGGCGGTGCGGACGTAGTCGGCGCGGGCGTTCTCGGCGACCGAGGTACGGGTGAGCCGGGTGACGTAGGCCAGCGAGACGGACGCCAGCACGAGTCCGGGGACGAGCAGTTCGTCGACCGTGGCGGCCGGGGAGACGGCCGGCTTGATGAGGCCCCACTTCACGCCGAGGAGCAGCTGGAGCAGCAGTCCGGTGACGAAGGTGGGGACGGAGATGACGACGAGGGTGAGGATCAGGACCCCGCTGTCGACGGGGCGGCCCCGGCGCAGCCCGGTGAGGACGCCGAGGCTGATGCCCAGGACGATCTCGAAGACGATCGCCACCAGGGTGAGACGGGCGGTGACGGGGAACGCGGTGCCCATCAGCTCGGTGACCGGCTGGCCGTTGAACGCCTTGCCGAAGTCGCCGGTGAACAGGTTCCCCATGTAGGTCAGGTATTGCTGCCAGACCGGCTTGTCGAGGCCGAAGTCCGCCTTGAGCTGTGCGGTGGTCGCCGGATCGCAGGTGCGGTCGCCGCACAGCCCCGAGATGGGGTCGCCCATGACGTTGACCATCAGGAAGATCAGCAGCGTGGCGCCGAAGAAGACCGGGATCATCTGGAGCAGACGCCGGATCACATAACGTCCCATGAAGGGCTCCCGTGGTCGTCGTGACGGGTCGACTGGGCCTGGGCGGGCGTCAGCTGACCTTGACCTCGTGGTAGACCGGGATACTGAACGGGTTCAGCGCCACGTTCGAGGTGCGCTCGGAGTAGGCGGCGGAGCCGTTCTGGTACCAGAGCGGGATGGCGGCCATCTCCTCGGCGACGACCTTCTCGGCCTCCTGGAACTTCGCGGTGGCCTTCGTGGTGTCGGGCTCCGCGTTGGCCTCCTTCAGCAGGCGGTCGAACTCCTTGTTGGACCACTTGCCGTCGTTGGAGGAGGCGCCCGTCGCGTACAGCGGCTCCAGGAAGTTCTGGATCAGCGGGTAGTCCATCTGCCAGCCCGCCCGGAACGGGCCGTCCAGCTTCTGCTGGGTGACCTGGTTGCGGTAGTCGGCGAAGGTGCCGACGGGGTTGCCGACGCAGGCCTTGTTGTCGCCCAGCGCCTTGTTGATGCTGTTGCAGACCGCTTCGACCCACTCCTTGTGGGAGCCGGTGTCCGCGTTGTACGTGATCTTCATCTGGCCGCCGGGGATGCCGCCGCCGTCGGCGACCAGCTTCTTGGCCTCGGCCGCGTCGTACTTGCAGGCCGCCCCGCACAGTCCGGCCTTGTAGCCGCCCGCCTCGCCGAGCACCGGGGAGGTCCAGTCGGTGGCGGGGGTACGGGTCTTCTCGAAGATCGTGTCGGTGATCAGGTCGCGGTTGATGGCCATGGACAGGCCCTTGCGCACCTTCTCCGAGCCGGGCTTGTTCCAGTCGGCGTCGTAGAAGGGGAAGGCGAGCGTCTGGATGATGCCGGCCGGGGTGTTGAGGTAGCGGCCGCCGACGTCGTTCTTGACGTTCTTGAGCTGGGCGGCGGGCACGTCGTCCAGCAGGTCGAGGTTGCCGGCCGTCAGGTCGGTGTAGGCGGTGCCGTAGTCGGTGTAGACCTTGAGGTCCACGCCCTCGTTCTGCGCCTTGTCGTCGCCCGGGTAGTCGGCCCACTTGCGCAGGCTCATCGCCGAGCCCTTGTCGTACGACTTCACGGTGTACGGGCCGTTGCCGACCGGGGTCTTCAGGAACGCGTCGCGGTCGTCGAAGAACACCTTCGGCAGCGGGGCGAACGCGGCGTAGCCGAGGGTCTCGGGCCAGGTGGAGAACTTTTGGGTGAGCTTGACGGTGAAGGTCTTGTCGTCCTTGACGACCAGGCCGGACATGGTGTCGGCGGTGGCCTGGCCCTCTTCGGGGTGGACCTTGTCGTAGCCCTCGATGTAGGCGAAGAAGGGAGCGTTCTTCTGCTTGTTCTTGACGTGCGCGCCGTAGTTCCAGGCGTCCACGAAGGACTTGGCGGTGACCTTCTCGCCGTTGCTGAACGTCCAGCCGTCCTTGAGGGTGACGGTGAAGTTCTGCGAGTCGGTGGTGTCGATCTTCTCGGCGAGCATGTCCTCGGCCGCGCCGGTCTTCGGGTTGTAGCGCTTGAGGCCGCGGAAGAGCATCTCCAGGACCTTGCCGCCCTGCACCTCGTTGGTGTTGGCGGGCTCCAGCGGGTTCTGCGGGTCGCCCCACGACGCGCTCAGCACGCCCGCGTCGCCGCTGCCGCCGCCGCTTCCTCCTCCGCCGCATGCGGTGGCGGCGAGAGCGACGGCTGTCGCGACTGCGGCCCACTTGGCGTGCCTGGCTCCGCGCATGGAGTACCTCCTAGAGTCCCAAAGACGACTTAGGGCCTCATACCACCCCACATACGACACTGCTGCATCTTCACCGCACCCATCTGCGGCCCGGCATTACGCCACTTCGCCCTGCACCGTGCCCGCGTCACTGGGGCGCCGGGTCGGTCGCCAGCCGGGCGTGCACGTGCACGTCGCGCAGTGACCGTCCGGCTCGACCGCGGGCAGTGCGCCCCGCGCGACGCCCTCCGGCAGGTAGCCCGCACGCACAGGCACCCGGCACGACGCCTCGTTCTGCACCACGTGGTCGAGCTGGACCCGGCACAGGCCCGCCTCCTCGAAGGCGCGGGTGCACAGCTCCACCGCCCGGGTGGCCACACCTCTGCCCCACGCCGCGGGCAGCACCCAGTACCCGATGCCGCCGGTCCCCCGCCTGAGGTCGATCTTGTGAAGGCCCACTCCGCCGAGGGCCTCGCCGGTGTCGGCGTCCTCGACGCAGAAATGGGCCTCGTCGCCGCGGTCCCATCCGACCGTAGCCCGAAGTCGGCAGGCCCGGTGCGGGGCAGCGGGGACCGGTTCGCGTCGTCACTCACGGGGGCTCCTCGTCGTACGCGGGAACACGGCGGCAGGGACACGGCCGTACGGGCACACGACGCCGCCCCCGGCCCGAGGGACTCGGAGCGGGGGCGGCGGGGAGGAACGGGGTGCGTGGTCAGACCGCGCCCACCACGTCCTTCTCCTCGGCGAAGTGGCACGCCGACTCGTGCGCGGCCGGGGTGTCCTGGCCCTTGAACCGCTCGGGCACCGCCAGCAGCGGCACCTCCTCGGCGCACTTGGCCTCGGCCTTCCAGCAGCGGGTGCGGAAGCGGCAGCCCGACGGCGGGTTGGCGGGCGAGGGGACGTCACCGGTGAGGATGATGCGCTCGCGGCCCTCGCGGGCGGACGGGTCCGGCACCGGCACCGCGGACAGCAGCGCCTGGGTGTAGGGGTGCGTCGGGTGGTCGTAGATCTGCTCGTCGGTGCCGATCTCCGCCATCTTGCCCAGGTACATCACGCCGACCCGGTCGGAGATGTGCCGGACGATGGACAGGTCGTGCGCGATGAAGAGGTAGGACAGGTTGAACTCGTCCTGGAGCTTCTCCATCAGGTTGATGACCTGCGCCTGGACGGACACGTCCAGGGCGGACACCGGCTCGTCGCAGATGATGATCTCGGGGTTGAGGGCCAGGCCGCGGGCGATGCCGATGCGCTGGCGCTGACCGCCGGAGAACTGGTGCGGGTAGCGGTTGATGTACTCGGGGTTGAGCCCGACGACGTCCAGGAGGTCCTGCACCCTGCGCCGGCGGTCGCCCTTGGGAGCCACCTCGGGGTGGATCTCGAAGGTCTCGCCGATGATGTCGCCGACCGTCATGCGCGGGTTCAGCGAGGTGTACGGGTCCTGGAAGACCATCTGGATGTTGCGGCGGACCGCCTTGAGCGCCTTGCCGGACAGCTTGGTGATGTCCTGGCCCTTGAAGAAGACCTCGCCCGCGGTGGCCGTCTCCAAGGTCATCAGCAGCTTGGCGACGGTGGACTTGCCACAGCCGGACTCGCCGACGATGCCCAGGGTCTCGCCCTGGTACAGGTCGAAGGAGATGCCGTCGACGGCCTTGACCGCGCCGACCTGCTTCTTGAAGAGGATGCCCTGGGTCAGCGGGAAGTGCTTGACCAGGTTGCGGACCTGGAGGATCGGCTCCCCGCGCCCGGCCGGCTTCTCGACCGCCGCGACGGCGGCCGTCCCGGTGGCCGCGTCGACCGCCGAGACAGCCGTGACGTTGGGAGTCGCGTCGGCCACGGCCGCGTCGGACTTCTTGAGCTCAGCCATGGATCTGCTCCTTCCAGAAGTGGCACGCGCTGCCGCGGCCGGGCAGTTCGCCGCCGTCCCGCTCGGTGACCTGCACCAGCGCGGGGATGTCCGTACGGCAGATGTCCTGCGCCTTGGGGCAGCGCGGGTTGAACGCACAGCCGGACGGAATGCGGGTCAGGTTGGGCGGCAGGCCCTTGATCGCGTACAGCTCCTGGCCCTTCTGGTCCAGGCGCGGGATCGAGTCGAGCAGACCCCGGGTGTACGGGTGCGCCGGGCGACCGTAGAGCTCGTGCACCGGGGCGGTCTCCACGATCCGGCCCGCGTACATGACCGCGATCTTGTCCGCGACGTCGGCGACCACGCCGAGGTCGTGGGTGATCAGGATCAGGCCCATGTTGTATTCGGTCTGGAGCTCCGCGAGGAGGTCCATGACCTGGGCCTGGACGGTCACGTCGAGCGCGGTGGTCGGCTCGTCCGCGATGATCAGGTCGGGCTCCAGGGCGAGCGCCATCGCGATCATGATGCGCTGGCGCATGCCGCCGGAGAACATGTGCGGGTAGTCGTTGACCCGCTCCTTGGCGGCGGGGATGCGCACCCGGTCCATCAGGTCGATGGCCTTGGCCTTGGCGTCCTTCTTGGACAGGCCCTGGTGCACGCGGAACATCTCGCCGAGCTGGTAGCCCACGGAGAGCACCGGGTTCAGGGAGGACAGCGCGTCCTGGAAGATCATCGCGATCTTCCGGCCGCGGATCTTCCGGCGCTCCTCGTAGCTCATCTTCAGCATGTCCTGGCCGCGGAAGAGGATCTCTCCCTGCGGGATGCGGCCGGGCGGCATGTCGAGGATGCCCATGATGGCCTGCGCGGTGACGGACTTGCCGGACCCGGACTCGCCGAGGACGGCGAGGGTCTCGCCTGCGCTGACGTTGTAGTTGACGCCGTTGACGGCCTTGACGATGCCGTCGCGGGTCTTGAACTCCACGTGCAGGTCGCGGACGTCGAGCAGCGGTCCGCTGCCGTCGTCGGCGGGGCCCTTGGGGGCGGGAGCATCCGCTGTTGTGTCGATGATGGTCATGTACGCCTCCCTCAGCGCAGCTTGGGGTCGAGGGCGTTGCGTACCGCATCGCCGAGCATGATGAACGCGAGGACGGTGACCGACACCATGAACGACGGGATCATGAGGATGGAGGGCTGGTTGCGCAGCTGCTCCTGACCCGAGGAGATGTCGACGCCCCACGACACGGTGGGCTCCGCGAGGCCGATGCCCAGGAAGGACAGGGTGGCCTCGGCCGAGATGTAACCGCCGAGCGCGATCGTGGCGACGACGATCACCGGGGCGATGGCGTTGGGCACGATGTGCTTGAGCAGGATGCGCGGGGTGGAGGCGCCGAGCGCCTTCGCCGCCTGCACGTAGTCCGCGTTCTTGATGGTGAGCACGGAGCCTCGGGCCACACGGGCGATCTGGGTCCAGCCGAGGAAGGCGAGGGCCAGGATCACCACGTACAGCGCGCGCACCTCGAAGGAGGTGAGGACGACCATGGCGCCCAGGATGAACGGGACGCCGAAGAAGATGTCCGTGATCCGGGAGAGCAGGGTGTCGATCCAGCCGCCGAAGTAGCCGGCCAGCATGCCGACCACGGTGCCCAGGAGCGTCACGATGGCGGTGACCGCGACGGCCACGGCGATCGAGGCACGGGCGCCGTAGATGACACGCGCGTAGATCGAGCGGCCCTGGACGTCGTAGCCGAGCCAGTCCTTGTCGAAGACGTTGCCCCACTTGGGCTTCTGGAGGTAGTAGTCCAGGTTCGCGTAGCGGGGGTCGGCGCTGGTGAACAGGCCCGGGAAGAAGGCCATCGTCAGCAGCAGCGTGATGAGGACCGCGGAGGCCACGAACAGCGGGTTGCGGCGCAGGTCGTGCCAGGCGTCGGACCAGAGGCTGCGCGGCTTGGCGGCCTTCTCGGGCGCGGGGGCCGCGGCCGTCGGCTCGGTGGCCTTCTCGTCCTTGACGGTGAGTGCCTCAGGCATAACGGATCCTCGGGTCCAGGACCGCGTAGAGCAGGTCGACGAGCAGGCTGGCGACAAGGTAGATGACCACGATGAGGGTCACGATGCCGACCACGGTGGAGCCTTCGCGGCTCTTGAGCGCGCCGAAGACGGTGTAGCCGACGCCCTTGACGTTGAAGATGCCCTCGGTGACGACGGCGCCGCCGAGCAGGGCGCCCAGGTCGGTGCCGAGGAAGGTGACCACGGGGATGAGCGAGTTGCGCATCAGGTGGACGCCGATGATGCGGCGCTTGGGCAGACCCTTGGCGACCGCGGTGCGCATGTAGTCCGAGCGCAGGTTCTCCGCGACCGAGGTACGGGTCAGCCTCGCCACGTAGGCCAGGGAGAGGGAGGCCAGGACCGTCGCCGGGAGGATGAGTTCGCCCCAGGGGGCGGCGTCACTGACGTTGGGGTCGACCCAGCCCAGCTGGTGGGCGAAGAACGACTGGGCGACGAGGCCCAGCACGAAGGAGGGGACCGAGATCAGGAGCAGCGTCAGGATGAGCAGCCCGCGGTCCCGGAGGGTGTCGGCCTTCAGGCCGGCGAAGATGCCGATCGAGATGCCGGCCACCACGACGAACGTGAAGGCGAACAGGGCGAGCCTGATCGTGATCGGGAACGCCTCCGAGATGATCTCGGACACCGGCCGCCCGCTGGCGATCTGGGTGCCGAAGTCGCCCTGGAAGAGGTTCACCAGGTAGTTCCAGTACTGGTGCCAGAGCGGAAGATCGAGCCCGAGGTCCTTCTTCAGCGCGGCGATCTGCGCCGGGTCGACGGTCTGCTCGCCTGCGAGGGCGCGCACGGGGTCGCCGGGCAGCGCGTACATCATGCAGAAGACCAGCAGGGTCGACCCGATGAAGACCGGGATCATCTGGAGCAGTCGCCTCGCGACATAGCGCCCCATGTGTGCCTCCGTGTGAATACTGCGGCCCAGGGGCCGCTCCCGATCGGGAGCGGCCCCTGGGCCTGCCGCCAGATGCGGTGGCGGGTAATGGCCGAGTGAGGGTGGCCCGCAGGCTGGGGACTACTTGGTGGTGACGTCGGTCAGGACGTACTCACCGTGGAAGTCGAGGTCCACGTTCGAGACTTCCTTGGAGTGACCACCGTTGGTGCGGTACTGCCACAGCGGGATCGCCGGCATCTTCTCGATGAGCATCTTCTCGGCGTCCTGGTACAGCTTGACGGACTCTTCCAGGGACTTGGCGTTGTCACCCTTGCGGAAGGCATCGTCCACGGCCTTGTCCGAGAAGCGCCCGTTGTTGGACTCGGCGTTGGTGTCGTACAGCTCCCGCAGGAAGTTGACGTTCAGCGGGTAGTCCGCGATCCAGCCACCGCGGTAGGCGCTCTTGACCTTGTCGGCGTCGCGGGCCTCCAGGTCGGTCTGGAAGTCCGGCTTCGGGTCGCCGACGCAGTCGACTCCGGTCGCGTTGCGGATCGACTCGCAGACGGCCGTGACCCACTCCTTGTGGCCGCCGTCGGCGTTGTACTGGATCCACATCTTGTTGCCGGGGACGCCGCCGTTGTCCTTGACGAGCTGCTTGGCCTTCGTCGGGTTGAACGTGAAGACGTCCGTGTCCAGCTCCTGGTAGCCCTCGACGCCCTTCGGCGTGAAGCCCTTCAGCGGGGTACGGGTGTTGTTGAGCACCGTCTTGGTGATCTGGTCACGGTTGATCGCCATGGACAGACCCTGGATGACCTTCGGGTTGATGTCCTTGAAGGTCTTGCTGTAGAAGGCCGGCACCAGCGTCTGGACGCCCGCGAACTCCTTGTCGACGACCCGGTCACCGAGGTCCTGGTGGTACTTCGGGAGGTCCTTGGGGCCGACCTGCTTGATGATGTCCAACTTGCCGGACAGCAGGTCCTGGTACGCGGCCTCGACGGTCGAGTAGTTCTTGAACTGGATGCCCTTGTTCTTGGCCTTGTTCGGACCGAGGTAGTCCGGGTTCGCCTTGACCTGGATGAGCTTCTTGTGGTCCCACTTCTCGAAGATGTAGGGGCCGTTGCCGATCGGCTTCTGCGCGAAGCCCTTCGGGTCGTTGTAGAAGACCTTGGGCAGCGGCGCGAAGGTCGAGTAGCCGAGCTTGTACTCGAAGTACGGGACCGGCTTCTCCAGCTCGATCGTGAACGTCGTCTCGTCGACGACCTTCAGGCCCTCCATCTTCTCGGAGGTGGCCGTCTTGCCCTCGCCCGGGTTGACCGACTTGAAGCCCTTGATGTCCGAGAACCAGGGCGCGTTCTGCACCTTGTTCTTGGCGGCGGCGTACCAGTTCCAGGCGTTGACGTACGACTCGGCGGTGACCGCCTCGCCGTTGTGGAACTTCCAGCCCTTCTTGAGCTTGACGGTCCACGTCTTGCTGTCGTCCGAACTGACGGACTCGGCGTTCGTGTAGACGATCTTGCCGGTCGGGTCGAACGTCAGGAGCTGCGTGAACACCGAGCGGATGACGTACGCGCCCTGGGACTCGTTCGTGTCACCCGGGTTGAGCGGCTTCTGCGGCTCCGTCAGGTCCATCGAGATGTAACCGGCGGGCTTGGACTTGTCCTTGCCGGCCGAGCCCTTGTCACCGCCGCCGTCCGAACCGCCGCAGGCCGTTGCCGAGAGAGCGACGACTATGGCACCTGCAACCCACTTGGCACTCTTTGCACCGCGCATGGGTTCCTCCTCATGAGTCCACTGATCACTTAAGAGGGGGTACAGGAGGATCTCGCCGACACCCCTGACGGCGAAGGTTCCCGCACCCCGAGTGTGCTCGTGAGTCGGCGCTCCCCACAGCGCGTGACCCATTGACCCGAGCTCAATGGAGCCAACTATTAAGTACGTCCGGACCGTAAACCACACTTAACGGGTCTCGTTTTGACAACATCACTTACCACCGAGTGCCCGAAATACGGACAAAGTGAGCCTAGACAGACACCCCCGAAACGGACTGTTAACGCAACTTCCGGAGAGTGTGGACCGATATCCGGACACTCGGGTCATGAAAACAATTTGACCGATCGGCGCGGACAGGTGGGGGGGAGCCCGGCCGGGCGTGCGGAGGGCCCGGTACCCCGAGGGGTACCGGGCCCTCCGCACGAGGCGGTCCAAGCGGCCGGCCTGCGACGGTCGGCGCTCAGCGCTCGGCGCGCGCGGTGCTCAGCGCTCGGCGCGCGAGGCGGCTAGCGCTCGGCGCGCGCGGCGGCTAGCGCTTGGCGCGCGAGGCGGTGCGGCCGCGCTCCTTGGCGTCCAGGACGACCTTGCGGATACGCACGGTCTCCGGGGTCACCTCGATGCACTCGTCCTCGCGGCAGAACTCCAGGGACTGCTCCAGGGAGAGCTTGCGGGCCGGAACCACGTTCTCCGTGGTGTCCGCGGAAGCCGCACGCATGTTGGTGAGCTTCTTCTCCTTGGTGATGTTCACGTCCATGTCGTCGGCGCGCGAGTTCTCACCGATGATCATGCCCTCGTACACCTCGGTGCCGGCCTCCGTGAAGATGACACCGCGCTCCTGGAGGTTGACCATCGCGAACGGCGTGACCGTACCCGCGCGGTCGGCGACCAGCGAGCCGTTGTGACGGGTGCGCAGGTCGCCGAACCACGGCTCGTGGCCCTCGAAGATGGAGTGCGCGATGCCGGTGCCGCGGGTCTGCGTGAGGAACTCCGTACGGAAGCCGATGAGGCCGCGGGACGGGACGATCCACTCCATGCGGACCCAGCCGGAGCCGTGGTTCGTCATGGTCTCCATGCGGCCCTTGCGGGTCGCCATGAGCTGCGTGATCGCGCCGAGGTGCTCCTCGGGCGAGTCGATCGTCATGCGCTCGATCGGCTCGTGCTTCTTGCCGTCGATCTCCTTGGTGACCACCTCGGGCTTGCCGACGGTCAGCTCGAAGCCCTCGCGGCGCATCTGCTCGACCAGGATGGCCAGCGCCAGCTCACCGCGGCCCTGCACCTCCCAGGCGTCGGGGCGCTCGGTGTCCAGGACGCGCAGCGAGACGTTGCCGACCAGCTCACGGTCGAGGCGGTCCTTGATCTGGCGCGCGGTGACCTTGTGGCCCTTGCCACCCTTGCCGACCAGCGGCGAGGTGTTGGCACCGATGGTCATCGAGATCGCCGGCTCGTCGACCGTGATCAGCGGCAGCGCGATCGGGTTCTCGGGGTCGGCCAGGGTCTCGCCGATCATGATGTCCGGGATACCGGCGATGGCGCAGATGTCGCCCGGTCCTGCCACCTCGGCGGGCTTGCGGGTGAGGGCCTCGGTCATCATCAGCTCGGTGATGCGGACGTTGGACATCGTGCCGTCGCGCTTGATCCAGGCCACCGTCTGGCCCTTGCGCAGCTCGCCCTGCTCCACGCGGCAGAGCGCGATGCGGCCGAGGAAGTTGTCGGCGTCGAGGTTGGTGACGTGCGCCTGGAGCGGGGCGGCCTCGTCGTACTCGGGTGCCGGGACGTGCTGGAGGATCGTGGTGAAGAACGGCTCCAGGTTCTCGCTGTCCGGCGGGACGGTGCCGTCCTCCGGCTTGGTCAGCGAGGCGACGCCGTCACGCGCGCAGGCGTAGACGATCGGGAACTCGATCTGGTCCTCGTCCGCGTCCAGATCCAGGAACAGGTCGTACGTCTCGTCGACGACCTCGGCGATCCGGGAGTCCGGGCGGTCCGTCTTGTTGATGCAGAGGATGACCGGCATCTTCGCGGCGAGCGCCTTGCGGAGCACGAAGCGGGTCTGCGGCAGCGGGCCCTCGGACGCGTCGACCAGCAGGACGACCGCGTCGACCATCGACAGGCCGCGCTCGACCTCACCACCGAAGTCGGCGTGGCCGGGGGTGTCGATGATGTTGATCGTGATGACGTCGCCGCCATCCTTCGGGTGGTACTTCACCGCGGTGTTCTTGGCCAGGATCGTGATGCCCTTCTCACGCTCCAGGTCGTTGCTGTCCATCATGCGGTCGTCGAGCGACTCAGCGGCGTGCGCGGCGAAGGCGCCGGCCTGCTTGAGCATGGCGTCGACCAGGGTGGTCTTGCCGTGGTCGACGTGAGCGACGATGGCAACGTTACGAATGTCGTGGCGCGTGGGCATAGGTGGCTTAACGCTTCTCTCGATCGGGGGATGCGGCGTCTCGTTCCTCGTACGCCCACCGGGCGGACGCGCCACGGCTTACCCCATGGTACGGGGCTGGCGCGGGAGGGGCTTCCCGGGCCGATCGTGAGGGGGTTCCGCGGGGGTGGGGTGGCGGTCCCGCGAGCTGGGGGGGGAAGGCTGGGTTCCGGGTCAAGGAGTCAGTGACGACCTTGCCCGCCGGAATCCCGGCGGGCAAGGAATTTGAGCCGAAACTGAGCTGATTCTCAGATCCCGAGACGCATGCTGACCTGCAACTCCGCCACTATTTGCGGCTACTTGCGCCCATCCTTGGCCGAATCGGGCTTCTTGAAGCCGATGTCCTGGTAGCGGGGCGAGGAGAAGCCGAAGGCGCCCGCGTTCACCAGGTTCGGCTTGACCGCGACCAGCTCGGGACGCTGGTAGAGCGGGATGGACCCCGCCGCCGCCCAGATCCGCTGGTCGGCCTTTTTGACCAGTTCGCGGGCCGCCTCCTCGTCGAGTTCGGCGGCGGCCTGGTCGAAGAGCTGGTCGATGTGGTCGGTGCCGACCCTGGTGTAGTTCTGCTCGACGAGCAGCGAGCCGTCCGCGGCGGGCTCGGGCTTGGCGAAGATCGGCCGCCCGTCGGTCGCGGGGTAGGCCGTGCCCGGCCAGGAGTAGAGCGCCAGGTCGAAGTCGCCGGACGCGATGTGGTCCTTGAAGTAGCTCGCGTCCTCGACCTTGGTGATCTCGGTGCGTACGCCGACGGTCTCCAGCATCCGCGAGATCCGGGCGCCCACGCTGCGCAGCGCGGCCGAGCCGGGGTCGGCGGGCAGGACGAAGCGCAGGGTCAGCGGTTTGCCGTCCTTGCCGACGAGGAGGGGCGCCTTCGCGGAGCCGGTCGCCGCGTCGCCCTCCCCGGCGGCGCGGGGGGCCGCGGTGCCGCGCGGGGCGTAGGCGCCGGCCACGCCGCCCTTCTTCTCCTGGGCTTCGGTCTTGCTGTCGGTGCGGTCGTCCTCCGCGTACGGGGCGCGCTGCCACTGCTGGGCGGCGAGGGTGTCGCGGCGGCCGGGCGCCGGGGCGAGGACGTGGGTGCCCGAGCGGACGCGGAAGGGGTCGTCGCCGCTCTTGCCGTCGCCGCTCTTTCCGTCGCTGCCCGCGTCGCTCCTGGCCTTGCCCTCGCCGCTCTTGTCGTCGTCCCCGACGATGTACATCCCGTCGTCGGACGCCGCGTCGTCGTCCTTCTTCGCCTTCTCCGACTTCTTCTTCTCCTCGTCGGAAGGGCTGCCCGCGCTGCCGGCGTCCGCCGTGCCGGCGGCCCCGCCCCGGGTCCAGCCCGCCTCGGCGAGGAGGGTCTGCGCGGCGCCGGTGTCCTGGCTGCCGAGGGCGTCGCTGCCGTCGGCGTACCCGTCCTGCCCGGCGAGTGCGAGGTGGCTGCCGAGCGGTGCGGCGGGCAGTCCGAGCGGTTTCAGGACCGTCTCGGCGAGCTCCTGCCGGTTCAGCGCACGGGCCACGGCGCGGCGCACCCGCTCGTCGGCGAGCGGACCCGAGGCGCCGTTCAGGGCGAGCTGGGTGTACGCGGGCTCCAGGGACTTCCGTACGGTGAAACCGCGCAGGGCACGCTGCTCGTCCTCGTACTGCTGGCGGGCCGTACGGGCCTTCGCGCGGGCCTCCTGTTCGGCCTCGGCCTCCTCGTCGTCGACGGCGCCGTGCGCCCGCGCCCAGGAGCGGAGCGCCTGTGCGGGGGTGGTCGAGGAGCCGGGGCCGTGGGTCAGGCGGGCCTTGCCGCCCTCCTTGGCGGCGCGCTCGATGCGTTCCAGGGCGCTCGGGTCGATCTCGGCGATGTCGAGGCGGCCCGCCGCGAGCGCGGAGGCGCGCTTGTCGCGGGGAACCTCGCGCAGCACCAGCTTGTCGAGCTTCGCGGGCTTCGCCCACCAGCGGGGGTTGCGCTCCAGGACCACGGAGCCGTCCCCGCTCTCCGGCTTCGCCGGGCGGAAGGGGCCGGCGGTCTGCTTGAGGCCGGTGCGCGAGCCGTCGTTGAAGGCGCCGGGGGTGCCCATCACGGCCTTCGGGTACAGCGGGGTGAACAGGGAACGCCAGTCGGCGTACGGCTTGGCGAAGGTGACCTTCACCTCAAGGTTGTCGGCGCCCTTCTCGATCTTCTCGATGCGTTCGTAGCCCGCGTTGCGCGCGGTCCAGAACGCCGAGTCCTTGCCGCGCAGCGCCCGCCACTGGGCCACGAAGTCGGCAGCCCCGATCTCTTGGCCGTCGCTCCACACCGCCTGCTGGTTGATCTTGTAGAGGACGACCTGCTTGGGCTCGCGCTCGATGATCGAGGCGTCTTCCAGGAAGTCCGGGTTGCGCTGCGGCCTGCCCGCCTCGTCGAGCACGAACAGGGACGGCAGCACCGCGCCCGCGATGCGCGCCGTGGTGGCGTCGGCGTCGGCCTGGAAGGCGTTGTAGGTGGGCGGCATCGAGTCGACGGCCCAGTCCAGGGTTCCCCCGTCGGCTACCTGCTCGCGCTGGGCCGCGGCGAGGTCCGCCGAGACCGCCGTCACCCCTCCCGCCGCCGCCTCGTCCTCGGAGCCGCCGCACCCGGCCAGTGCGGGGAGCGCGAGCACACCGCTGGTGAAGAGCGCGAGCCCGCGGCGGGCGCGCGCGGGCCTCCGGGGACTGAACCGGCGGCTGGGGCGCCCGCTGGGGAAGCCGACGTCGGACATGGCTGGACCTCCAGGCTGACCCGGTCCATTCCTCGCGGAACGGGCCGTTGCATTCACGTTCGGGGAGTTATTGAGCTGATCACATTTGTTCGTGCTGCTGGCCTACTGAAAGGGACCTCGCACGGGCGGGGGCGCCGACACGTCGGGCATCCGGGGAAGCCCACCCGTGCGGCCCAACGGGGCGGGCGGCGGGGTGCCGACGGGGGCGCGCGGGACGGATGCGCTTCGCGCGGCGGCGTACGCACTCTTCACAAGAAGGGATGTGACGCGCGACACTCCAGGCGCGGATGCGTTGCCGACCGCTCCGCGGAAGCGAGGGCAATTCATGTCCCTGAAAGACGAGTTGACGGACCTTCAGCAATGTCTCGACCGGCTGGACCGGACGGTCGGGCGGGTGGCGGCGGAAGTGGGCGACAGCCTGGAGATCCGCCGGATCCGCACGGATGCGGCGCACCTGCGCGAGAGCGTGGCGCTGCTCGGGGCCTCGACGCCCGCAGCGGGCGTGCCGCCGCGGGTGGAGCTGATCACGATCCCGGACGCGCCGTACGACAGCGCGCTGTGGACGGACTCGGACGACGAGGGGCTGGGGGCTCGGGACCGGCACGCGCCATGAGAGGGCGGGGCGGGGTGGGTGACCGCGGTACGGGGCGGCCGGTCGGCGCCGCGGAGGGCGTCGGTCGGAGCGACGGCGCGCGTACAAGGACCGGCGGCCGTGCTGGGGACGGGTGCGTCGCGGCCGGCCGCGCGCGTTCCAGCCGCCCGCAGGGCGGCCGTCTGCGGCTTCGTCGCCCCGTGGCCCCACCGCGCAAGACGTCCCGCTGGGACCGACCGTACGGGCGCACGTACCGCTGGACCCGGCCGAAGCGTCCCCGCGTGGTGCCGCCGGGAGGGGAAGCGCCCTCGTGACCGTGCTTCCGCCGGGGCTCGGGCCGTAACCCCGTAACAACCTCGCACCGCCGCACCGCCGTACCGCCGTACCGCCGTGATCCCGCGTGCCGAGCCGTCCCGGCGTACCGCTCAGCCGTATCCGCACCCGTATCCGTGACCGTCCCCGACCCCTGGAGCCCCCGTTGGCCACAGGCACCGATCCCGCAGCCCGTTCACCGCGCACCCCGGGCACGGGCGTGCACGGCGCGTCCCGCGCCGCCATCCCCGCCCGCCACCTGCGCACCGACCGGTGGTGGCTGAGTCCGGCCCTCACCGCCGCCGGGCTGTTCGCCTTCGTCGTGTACTCGACCTGGCGGGCCTTCGCCAACGACGACTACTACGCCGCCCCCTACGTCTCGCCCTTCTACTCCCCCTGCCTCGCCGAGAACTGCGTCCCCATGAAGGGCGGGCCCAACTGGGAGATCTTCGGCAGCTGGTGGGGGCTCTCGCCCGCGCTGCTCATCCTCGTCTTCCCGCTCGGCTTCCGGCTGACCTGTTACTACTACCGGAAGGCCTACTACCGGGGGTTCTGGGCCTCGCCCCCCGCCTGCGCGGTCGCCGAGCCGCACAGGAAGTACTCCGGCGAGACCCGCTTCCCGCTGGTACTGCAGAACATCCACCGCTACTTCTTCTACGCGGCGGTGCCGGTCGCCGTGATCCTCACGTACGACACGGCCCTCGCCTTCCGCGACGAGAGCTACGAGTGGGGCCACATGGGGCTCGGCACCCTCGTCCTCGTCGTCAACATCGCGCTGATCTGGGCGTACACCCTGTCCTGCCACTCCTGCCGGCACATCGTCGGCGGCCGGTTGAAGCACTTCTCCAAGCATCCGGTGCGTTACCGGCTGTGGGGCTGGGTGGGCAGGCTGAACGACCGTCACATGCAGTTGGCCTGGGCGTCGTTGCTCAGCGTGGCGGTTTCCGACTTCTACGTCTACCTGCTCGCCTCCGGCGCATTCGAGGACCCGCGCTTCTTCTGACACTTGGAGCCTTCTCACAATGACTCAGCTGGAACGGCAGGAGTGGGACGTCGTCGTGGTGGGCGCGGGCGGGGCCGGGCTGCGGGCCGCGATCGAGGCGCGCGAGCAGGGCGCCCGTACGGCGGTGATCTGCAAGTCCCTGTTCGGCAAGGCGCACACCGTGATGGCCGAGGGCGGCATCGCCGCGTCCATGGGGAACGTGAACTCCGGGGACAACTGGCAGGTGCACTTCCGCGACACCATGCGCGGCGGGAAGTTCCTGAACCAGTGGCGGATGGCGGAACTGCACGCGCGCGAGGCACCGGACCGGGTGTGGGAGCTGGAGACGTGGGGTGCGCTGTTCGACCGGACGCCGGACGGGCGGATCTCGCAGCGCAACTTCGGCGGACACGAGTACCCGAGGCTGGCGCACGTCGGCGACCGTACGGGGCTGGAGCTGATCCGCACCCTCCAGCAGAAGATCGTGGCGCTCCAGCAGGAGGACTTCCGGCAGAGCGGCGACTACGAGTCCCGCCTGAAGGTTTATCAGGAATGCACGGTCACAAGGGTGTTGCTCGACGGCGAGCGCGTCTCGGGCACCTTCTGCTACGAGCGCGAGTCGGGGCGCTTCTTCGTCCTGGAGGCCCCGAGCGTGGTCATCGCCACCGGTGGCATCGGCAAGTCCTTCAAGGTGACGTCGAACTCGTGGGAGTACACCGGCGACGGGCACGCGCTGGCCCTGCTCGCGGGGGCGCCGCTGCTGAACATGGAGTTCGTGCAGTTCCACCCGACGGGCATGGTCTGGCCGCCGTCCGTGAAGGGGATCCTGGTCACCGAGTCGGTCCGCGGGGACGGCGGCGTACTGCGCAACTCCGAAGGCAAGCGGTTCATGTTCGACTACGTGCCCGACGTCTTCAAGGACAAGTACGCGCTGACCGAGGAGGAGGGCGACCGCTGGTACGAGGACCCGGACAACAACCGGCGTCCGCCGGAACTCCTCCCCCGTGACGAGGTCGCCCGTGCCATCAACTCGGAGGTGAAGGCCGGTCGCGGTACCCCGCACGGCGGGGTCTACCTGGACGTGTCGACGCGGATGCCCGCCGAGACGATCCGCCGCCGACTGCCGTCCATGTACCACCAGTTCAAGGAACTGGCGGACGTCGACATCACCGCCGAGGCGATGGAGGTCGGACCGACCTGCCACTACGTGATGGGCGGCATCGCCGTCGACTCCGACACGGCGGCGACCCGCGGCGTGCCGGGCCTGTACGCGGCCGGAGAGGTCGCCGGGGGCATGCACGGCTCGAACCGGCTCGGCGGGAACTCCCTGTCCGACCTGCTCGTCTTCGGACGCCGGGCCGGGCTGCACGCCGCGCAGCACGCGTTCGAGCACGCCGGTCCGCTGCGGCCCCGGGTGGACGGGGCGCAGGTCGACGCGGCGGCGGCCGAGGCGCTGCGGCCGTTCAGCGCGGAGGGCCCGGAGGCGGACGCGGCGGAGGCGGGGCGCCCGCCGGAGAATCCGTACACCCTGCACCAGGAACTCCAGCAGACGATGAACGACCTGGTCGGCATCATCCGCAAGGAGGGCGAGATGGTGCGCGCCCTGGAGAAGCTGGCCGAGCTGCGGGTCCGGGCGCGGCGCGCGGGCGTCGAGGGGCACCGCCAGTTCAACCCGGGCTGGCACCTGGCGCTGGACCTGCGGAACATGCTGTTGGTCAGCGAGTGCATCGCCCGCGCAGCCCTGGAACGCACCGAGAGCCGCGGCGGCCACACCCGCGAGGACTTCCCCGCCATGGAGCGGTCCTGGCGGCAGGTGAACCTGCTGTGCCGGCCGGCCGGCCCGGCGGCCGGGGCGGTGGCGGCCGATCCGGCGCCGGTGGACCCCGCGCGCGGCCAGATCGAGCTCACCTCGACGACCACCGAGCCCATCCGCCCGGACCTGCTCGCCCTCTTCGAGAAGGAGGAGCTGGTCAAGTACCTCGCCGAAGAGGAGCTGTACGAGTGACCACTTCTGCCTCTGCCAAGTACGTCGCCGATTTCAAGGTGTGGCGCGGGAATCCGGAGGGCGGCGGTCTGGAGGACTTCAAGGTCGCCGTGAACGAGGGTGAGGTCGTCCTGGACATCATCCACCGCCTCCAGGCCACCCAGGTGCCCGACCTGGCGGTGCGCTGGAACTGCAAGGCGGGCAAGTGCGGTTCGTGCAGCGCGGAGATCAACGGGCGGCCCCGGCTGCTGTGCATGACCCGGATGTCGACCTTCACCCCGTCGGAGACGATCACGGTGACGCCGCTGCGTGCGTTTCCCGTCGTACGGGACCTGGTGACGGACGTGTCCTTCAACTACGCGAAGGCACGGGAGGTACCCGCCTTCGTACCGCCCGAAGGGGTGGAGCCGGGTGCGTACCGGATGCAGCAGATGGACGTGGAGCGGTCGCAGGAGTTCCGCAAGTGCATCGAGTGCTTCCTGTGCCAGGACACCTGCCACGTGGTGCGCGACCACGAGGAGAACAAGGAGTCCTTCGCCGGGCCGCGTTTCCTGATGCGGATCGCCGAACTGGACATGCATCCGCTGGACGCGGCGCACGAGGCGGGGCTCGACCGCAAGCGCACGGCCCAGGAGGAGCACGGGCTCGGCCTGTGCAACATCACCAAGTGCTGTACGGAGGTCTGTCCGGAGAACATCAGGATCACGGACAACGCGCTGATCCCCCTGAAGGAACGGGCCGCCGACCGCAAGTACGACCCGCTGGTCTGGCTGGGGAACCGGATCCGCCGCCGTCCGGCCGGGCGGACGGAATAGCTCGGGGACCGGACACGCTGCACAGGGCATGTGGAACAGTGACGAGCTCGACCTCGACGGCTATCTGACCCGGCTGGGGCACGAGGGGGACCGCTCCCCCACCCTGGCCAACCTGCGTGCCCTGCACCGCGCCCATGTGCTGAACGCCCGCTGGGACAACCTCTCCGCGTACCTGCACGGAGACGTGCCCCTGGACCTGCCCACTCTGCAACGCAAGATGATCACCGGCCGGGGCGGCGGCTACTGTTTCGAGCACGTGACGCTGTTCGCCGCCCTGCTCGAAGCCCTCGGGTACCGCTTCTTCGTGGTGCAGGGACGGGTCGTCATGGGCAGCTCGAAGATCCTGCCGACGACGCACGCGATGCTGGTCGTCGAGTTCGACGACGGCTCCCGGTGGCTGTGCGACGTGGGCTTCGGCGCGAGCATGCTGGAACCGGTCGAGCTGGTGGAGGGGCCGGCGGGCGTCCAGGTCGAGCAGGACGCGTGGACGTACCGGCTGCGGCAGCAGGAGGTCACGCCCGGTGCGGTCGGCTGGGCGATGTACCAGCCCGCCCAGGGCCCGGACACCGACGACGGCACGGGGTGGATGGTGCGGCACACGGTGACGCTCGACCCGCAGTACCCGGTCGACCTCCGCACCTCCAACTTCTTCGTGGCGCTCAGTCCCCACTCCCCCTTCAGCCGCCGGCTCTTCGTGCAGCGGGTGCTGCCCGACCGGCTGTACGTCCTGGACCACCTGACGCTCACGTCCAGCCACCCCGACCCGTCGCTGCCCGCGGAGATCCGGGAGCTGGAACCGCACGAGGCGCCCAAGGTCCTGGCGGACGTCTTCGACATCGAGACGAGCGAGGAGGACGCGGCACTGCTGGTCGCGAAGCTGACCGCACCGTAGGCGGGCGAGCAGCCGGGGGCGTGGCGGGGCCGTCCGCACGCACACGCGTGTCCGACGCCCGCCGTCCCCTCTCGCGCCCCCGGTCCTCTCCACCCGCGGCCCCGCACCCGGCACGCCCCCGGTCCTCTCCTCCCGCGCCCCGTCCCCTCCACCCGCACCCCGCGCGTCCCGCCCCCTCCGCCCGCACCCCACGCGTCCCGCCCGCGGTCCGTCGCCTCCGGCCGCGGCGCCCGCACCCCGCACCCTCCACCTGCAGCCCCGCCCGCGGTCCGTCCCCGTCCACCCGCAGCCCCCGTACCCGGCTCGCGGCGGCCCGGGGCCCGGCATAGCCTCCCCCTGTGACGCCTCCCGAGTGCCGTTCCCGGATACCCGGCGTGGTCGGCAGCCTCCGGCCCGCCGCCCTCCTGGCCGTTCTCCTGGCCGTGGCCGCCTGCTGGCTGGCCGGACCGCAGGCCCCCGCACACGCCGTGCGCGCCGAAGGCCCCGTCCGTCTCTCCGAGGGCCAGGTCACCGACAAGACCGGCGCCCTCGGCGACAGACGCGGCGAGGTCGCCGAAGCACTCGACCGGCTGTACGCGGACCATCGCATCCAGCTCTTCGTCGTCTACGTCCGCGACTTCTCCGGCAGGTCCTCCCAGAGCTGGGCCGACGCCACCGCCACCCGCAACGGCCTCGGCCGCGACGACGTGCTCCTCGCCGTCGCCACCCGCGACCGCCAGTACGCGTACTCCGTGGACGACACCTCCCGGCTCACCGACGCCCAGCTCGCCGAGGTCTCCGCGACCGCAGTCAAGCCCGCCCTGCGGGAGAACGACTGGGCGGGCGCCGCCATCGGCGCGGCCGACGGGTACGCCGCCGTGCTCGAAGGGCAGGCAGTCCCGACGCCCAGCCTCGTCCCCGGCTCCAGCGATCCGGGCGCCGAGGGCGGTGCGACCGGCGACCTGGTGCTCCCCGTCGTCGCGATCGGCGGCGCGGGCGCCCTGGCCGCGTACGCGTACAGCAGGCGTCGGAACCGGAAGCGGAGGGACGGGCCGGACGTGGAGGCCGCCGGGCACGCCCCCGCACCCGCTCCCACCCCGTTGCCCGAGCTCGACGGTCACGCCCAGCAGGCGCTCGTCGAGACCGACGACGCCGTCCGCACGAGCGAGGAGGAACTCGGCTTCGCCACCGCCCAGTTCGGGGAGGAGGCGGCCCGCCCCTTCGCGGACGCGCTCGCGTACGCGAAGGGCGAACTCACCGCCGCCTTCCGCATCCGCCAGCAGCTGGACGACGCCCATCCCGAGGACGATCCGACGAAACGGAGGATGCTCGACGAGATCCTCACCCGGTGCGCCGAGGCCAATCGCCGCCTCGACGCCGAGTCGGAGGGCTTCGACCGGCTGCGCGAGCTGGAACGCAACGCGCCCGCCGCCCTGGACGCCGCCGAGGCCGCCTTCCGGGAGCTGACCGGCCGTACGAGCACCGCCGAGGCCACCCTCACCGCGCTGTCCGGCCGGTACGCCGACTCCGCCACCGCGCCGGTCGCCGGGCACGTCGAGCAGGCCAAGGACCGCCTCGTCTTCGCCACGGAGAACCTGAACCTGGCCCGGCAGGCACTGGTGGCGGACGACAACGGCAGGGCCGCGGTCTTCGTACGGGCCGCCGAGGGAGCCGTCGGCCAGGCGGCCACCCTGGTGGACGCCGTGGAGCGGCGCGCCCTCGAACTCGCCGAGGCGGTGGGCCACCTGGACGGCGCGCTCACCGAGACCGACACCGATCTGGCGGACGCGCGCGGGCTGCTGGACGGCACGGCGCCGGGCGCGGGAACCGCGGACCTCCGGGGCCGCATCGCCCGCGCGGAGACCGTCGTCGGGAGCGTACGGGAGGAAGTGGCGGCGGGACGGTACGACCCGATCGACGCGCTGCGCCGGGTCGAGGAGGCGGACGCCGCCCTCGACGCGGCCCTGGCCGGGGCTCGCGAGCGGGAGAGCGCGGGCCGGCGGGCCGGAGAGCTGCTCGGACAGGCGACGCTGACCGCACGTGCGGCGATCGGCGCGGCGGCCGACTTCATCACCACGCACCGGGGCGCCGTCGGCAGTCGGGCCAGGACCCGCCTCGCGGAGGCCCAGCGCCACCTGGACCTGTCCACCGCGCTGGCCGGACAGGACAACGCGTCGGACGCCCTCGCCGAGGCCCAGCAGGCGGACGCCCTCGCCCGGCAGGCCCAGGGCCTGGCCGAGCAGGACGTGCGCGGGTACGGCGGCGGACTCGGCGGTGGCGGCATGGGCGGCGGACAGGGCGGCGGCCTGAACGGCGCGGTCCTCGGCGGCATCATCCTCGGCGGAATCCTCAACGGCGGACGCGGCGGCGGGGGCTACGGCGGCGGATTCGGCGGGGGCGGGACCGGCGGCGGCCCCGGCAGCTTCGGCGGCGGGGGCACGAGGGGGCGCAGGGGTGGTGGCGGCCGGTTCTAGACGACACGTACGCGCACCACGCCACCTCCTCCAGCACCCGCGGAACCCGAAGGAGCACCCGATGTCCAAGCAGACCGTCCTCGGCCGTGTCACCCAGCTCGCGAAGGCCAACATCAACGCCCTCCTCGACCAGGCCGAGGACCCGCAGAAGATGCTCGACCAGCTGATCCGCGACTACACCAGCAACATCGCGGAGGCGGAGGAGGCCGTGGCCACCACGATCGGCAATCTGCGTCTGCTGGAGCAGGACCACCGGGAGGACGTCGACGCGGCCCGGGAGTGGGGCGGGAAGGCGCTGGCCGCCAGCCGGAAGGCGGACGAGCTGAGGGCCGGCGGTTCGGCCCCGGACGCGGACAGGTTCGACGACCTCGCCAAGGTGGCGCTGCAACGGCAGCTCCAGGCGGAGAAGGAGGCGAAGACCGCCGAACCGACGATCGCCGCGCAGACCGAGGTGGTGGCCGGTCTCAAGGACGGCCTCACCAGGATGAAGGCCAAGCTCGGCGAGCTGACGTCCAAGCGCGACGAACTGGTGGCGCGCGCGAAGTCCGCGCAGGCGCAGAACACGATGATGGACGCCGTCAAGAACATCGACGTCATGGATCCGACGAGCGAGCTGAGCCGTTTCGAGGAGAAGGTGCGGCGCGAGGAGGCGCGGGCGCTCGGCAAGCAGGAGCTGACCGCGTCGTCGCTGGACGCCCAGTTCGAGCAGTTGGACAGCCTGGGCGACGAGGCGGAGATCGCGGCCAGGCTGGCCGCTCTGAAGAACGAGTGACCCGGGACCCGTCCCGCAGCACGGACGGCCGGGCGGCCCCGCCGCCGCCCGGCAGGTGCCGGAGTACCTCGCGTCCTCGGTCGCCCGGCCCACGGCCTCGGGCACCCGGCCCGCGTAGAACGAGACCCCCGCGACCTCGCTCGCCCGCGGCCCGCACAGAACGAGACCCCGCGACCTCGGTCGCCCGGCCCGCGCAGAACGAGACCCCGCGACCTCGGTCGCCCGGCCCGCACAGAACGAGCCCCCTCGACCTCGCTCGCCCGCGGCCCGCACAGAACGAGACCCCGCGACCTCGGTCCCCTGCGGCCCGCGCGGAACGAACGAGACCCCGCGACGCGACCTCGGTCCCCTCGGCCCCCGCCGCAGGCTCCCGCGGACTCAGTACATGCTCAGCAGCTGCTCCACGCTCAGCTCGGCCGCTTCGGGCGACTCGCCGTCCGGCAGGGCGAGTTCGAACCACACCGTCTTGCCCCGGGGGGTCCGCCGCGCCCCCCAGGCGGCGCTGAGCAGTCCGACCAGCTGGAGGCCGCGTCCGCCCTCGTCGGTGTCGCGGGCACGCCGCCGCCGGGGCTGGACCAGGCCCGCGTCCCACACTTCGCACACCAGGGTGCGGTCGCGCAGCAGCCGCAGTCTCACCTCGCCCTCGCCGTACCGCAGGGCGTTCGTGACCAGCTCGCTGACCAGCAGCTCCGTGGTGTCGACGAGTTCTTCGAGGTCCCAGGACTGGAGCTGCGCACGGGCCAGTTCGCGGGCCCGGCCCACCGAACGGGGTTCCCGCGGCAGCCGCCAGTCGCCGACGGCCTCCGCCGGAAGGCCCTGGATGCGGGCCATGAGGAGCGCGATGTCGTCCTCGCCGTGCCGGGTGTCGAGCGTGGTCAGTACGTGGTCGCAGACGTCCTCCAGAGGACGCACGGGCCCGCTCAGCGCCGTACGGAAGTCGCGCAGCCCCTCGTCGAGCGGGTGCTCGCGGGACTCGACCAGGCCGTCCGTGTAGAGGGCGAGCAGGGACCCCTCGGACAGCTCGACCTCCACCTCCTCGAAGGGTTCGCCGCCCACCCCCAGCGGCATGCCCGGCGGTACGTCCAGCAGCAGCGGCTCCTCCCCCGGCTCGACCACCACCGGCGGCAGGTGTCCCGCGTTGGCGAACGTGCAGCGGCGGGTGACCGGGTCGTACACCGCGTAGACGCAGGTCGCGAGGTACACCTCGGAGAGGTCCGCCTCGCGGGACTTGTGCGCGGCCCGGGACGCCTGCTGGGCCCCGCTCGGCGTGCCGAGGCCGCGCGCGATCTCGTCCAGCGCGGAGAGCACCTCGGCGGGTTCCAGGTCGAGGAGGGCGAGGGTCCGTACGGCGGTGCGCAGTTCGCCCATCGCGACCGCGGCCCGCAGCCCCCGGCCCATGACGTCCCCGACCACCAGTGCCGTGCGGTGGCCCGGCAGTTCGATGACGTCGAACCAGTCGCCGCCCACCTCGGTCGCCGTGTTCCCGGGCAGGTAGCGGCAGGCGATGTCGAGGCCCGCCGCCTCGGGGTCCCCCGGCGGCAGCAGGCTGCGCTGGAGGATGAGGGCGCGTTCGTGCTCCCTGCGGTAGAGGCGGGCGTTGTCCATGCAGACGGCGGCGCGCGACGCCAGTTCGGTGGCCAGTGCCCGGTCGCGCTCGCCGAAGGGTTCGCTGCCCTTCGTACGGGAGAACTGGACGAGCCCGATGACGGTGTCGTGGGCGACCATCGGCACGGCGAGCGTGGAGTGCACGAGTTCGCCGTCGTCGCCGCTGACCGCGCGGGCCCGGCCGGTGCGCAGCGCCTTCGCGCAGGGCGTGCCGGAGGGGTAGCGGTGGACGGAGCCCACGGTGATCTCGGCGGGGTCCTCGCCCGGCCCGACGCAGCCGGGCATGGCCAGCGGGGCGTCGGAGACGGCGCTCGCGAAGGCGACCCGGCGCAGTTCGGCGCTGCCGTCCGTGACGCCGGGCGGGGCCTCGTCGCCGGTGAGCAGCCCCTGGTAGAGGTCGACGGAGGCGAGGTCGCAGAAGCCGGGGACGGCCACGTCGAGGAGTTCGCGGGCGGTGGTCTCCAGGTCCAGGGAGTTCCCTATCCGGGCGCCGGCCTCGTTGAGGAGGGCGAGGTTGCGCCGGGCGTCGGCGGCCTCACGGGCGGCCCGCTGGCGTCGGGTGACGTCGGTGGCGAGGCCCGCGACGCCGACGGGGCGGCCCGAGCCGCTGTGCACCCGGTAGAGGTTGACCGACCAGTGGCGGCGTTCGGTGCTGCCGGGTTCGGTGCCGGTGATCTGGATGTCGGTGATGGACTCGCCGGTCTCCAGGACGCGGGCGAGCGCGGTGTGCACCCGTTCCGCCTCGGGGGCGGCCAGGTAGTCGTGCACGGTGCGGCCGCGGTGGTCGTCGACGGTGCCGCCGAACACGGAGGCGAAGCGGCGGTTGGTGCGCTGCACCGTGAGGTCCGTCCCGAACAGCAGGAAGCCGAAGGGAGATTGACCGAAAATTGCCTGCGAGGCGGCGAGGTCGGTTTCGATGCGGCGCAGGTCGGTGACGTCCACGACGAGGCAGAGCGCGCCGCGCTCCCCTTCGGGGGTCTCGCTGGGCATCACGTAGATCTCCGCGATCCCCTGCGCACCACGGGTGTCGCCCGCCGCGCCCGGAGCGTCCGGCATCCGGAACGGGACGAGCCCCGTCCACTCCTTGCCGTCGAGGATCTCGGCCACCTGCCGGTGCCCGTCCCCGCGGTGCCGCTCGGGCACGAAGACCTCGACCGGGTCGCGTCCGACGACCTGCCGCGCGGTGAGCCCGAAGAGTTCCTCGGCCCGTCGGCTCCACTGCTCGACCAGCCCGTCGGCCCCGAGCGAGAAGGACGCGAGCCGGATGTAGTCGTAGACGGACCCGGGCGGACTGCTCTGCCACAGGGCGGTGCCCGTCACGGCGCCCGCGAAGGCGTCCCGGGCGTTCGCAGCACCCTGCGCACCGCCTGTCCCCGCGTCGGGCTGTCGCCCCTCCGCCGGTATCTTGTTCACACGACCGTCCCCTCCAGCTCACCTCACCGGAACCGGCCAGGCCCGCAGTATTCAGCACTACGCGCCCGGTCGGCACGGCGTTCACGATCGCGACGTTCTCCCGGCTCTCCCTCGGCCCTTTTCGGCCGTATCGGCACCGCGCAGTCCGTGCCGTCGTGATCGAAAGTCCCTTCAGACTTCTAACCGGGCAGGGCCAGCTCGAACCACACCGTTTTCCCCGTCTTTCCGCGCCGGGTACCCCAGCGCCGTGCCGAGCAGGCCACCAGCTGCATTCCGCGCCCTCCCTCGTCGTCGGGACCCGCCGCCCGTTCGCGGGGCGGATCCGAGAGCGGGTCCGAGACCTCCACCCGCAGGACGGCGCGGACGGGCCCGGCGGTTCCGGCGGCGGGGGCAGGGGTGTCGAGCCTCACCAGCCGGACGCCGATGGGCCCGGACGCGTGCTGAAGGGAGTTGGTCACCAGCTCGCTGACCAGCAGTATGCTCACATCGGCCAGTTCGTCCAGCCCCCAGTCGTGCAGGGCGTCGCGAACTGCGTGCCGTGCGGTGCGCACGGCGTCGGGCTCGGCGGAAAAGGTCCAGTCGGCGCGGGCGCCTTCGGTGTCGAGCACGCCGACCACATCCCAGAGCAGCAGCAGCGGACCCCTAAGAGGAACGTCCTTTTTCGGGGGGTTAATCAGCACATACCCGATATTGGGTGCCCTCTATCCAGGCAATGGGCGCACTGTGGCACGAACGGCGTACGACACGGCCCGTGCGCCGCGTCCCGTTGCTCCGTTCGGCCCTCCGCGCGCCCGGCGGTGCCGGTCCGCGCGCCGCCGGAAAAGCGGTGCCCCGCGGTGCGGCAGGCCGGTGCGGCGCACACCCGCGCGCACCCGCGCACACCCGCGCACGGAAGCCGCCGAGGACCCCCGCACCGGCGACGCACGCAGCAGACGCACCGCCTCGGCACTACACCGGCGACCCACGCAGCAGACGCACCGCCTCGGCGACCGCCGGGCGGTCCTGGTCGAGCCAGTCCACCGCGTCTTCCTCCTCGGGTCCGAGCCAGCGCAGCTCGTCGTGGTCCTCCAGGGGGCGGGGTTCACCGGAGAGCAGCCGGGCGGTCCACACCTGAAAGACGTAACCGGGCTTCAGCGGCCACTGACCGGGAATCCGCTCGACCGGTTCGATCTCCACGCCGAGTTCCTCGCGCAGTTCGCGCACCAGCGCCTGCTCGGGCGTCTCCCCCGGCTCGCACTTCCCGCCGGGCAGCTCCCAGCGGCCGGCCAGTTCCGGCGGGGAACTTCGGCGGGCGGCCAGCAGCCGGCCGCGATGAAAAAGGGCTCCGCCCACGACAAGTCGTTCCGTCATGGGCGGAGCCTACGGGTGCAGGGCCGCGTCTCGGTAAATTGATCGGATCCACCGAGGCGCACCACCGCGCCCGACCTCTCTCACACGCTCCGGCAGCCGGAGCGGTTTCGTGCTCGCTGGTTCAGGACCTCTTCACCCCGGCCTGTTCGATCAGATACAACTGCTCGTGTCCGCGACTGTCGAGTTGGTCGGCCCGCTGCTCGGCCTCCGCGCGTGTGGCGTACGCGCCGACGCGGTAGCGGTTGCCGTTGTCGTCCTGCCGGACCACCAACCACGGAAGCCGGTCACCGCCGTCGTTCACCGCGTGATTCATCACGTGCCTCCGTCCGCCGGCGCATGCGCCGACAACGCCGTCAAGGATCCCCAGGAAACCTCAGTACGCATATGCCCGACCCTACGCCTGACCTTCACGGACCGGATACGTCTTTGCACAAAGAGGCACCGATCTGGCCAAGATGCGCAGGGGAGTTGACGCAAGAAAGGGGGGCGCATCCATGTGGATGCGCCCCCCAGGAAGTTCAACCTGCTCTCAGGGCAACACAGTTGGCACCGCGCTCAGATCACGGGCCCCGCCGGACGGCGTCACTCCCGCGTCACTTCACCGGCAGGCGGTAGGCGACCCGGTAGCGGTCGGCGGGCACCACGAGGTCCGCCGTCTCGACCGCCCGCCCGGACGCGAAGTACGTCCGCTCGATGGTCAGCACGACGTGCCCCGGCACGCCGCCCAACAAGGCCAGCTCCTCCGCGAGTCCGGGCCGCGCACCGACCTCCTCCGCCACGTTGTCGACCACGACGTCGATGGCGGCCATCCGCTCGACCACTCCGCAGCCGCCCAGCGGACCCTCTTCGGGCAGCATCACCGGCGTGCGCCCGGTGACCGCGAGGGGCTCCCAGGAGGTGGAGAGCATCAGCGGCTCCCCCGCGTCGCGGAAGACGTACCGGGTGCGCATCACGCGGTCGCCGGGCTCGATGCCCAGCCGGTCCGCGATGTCGCCCGGCGCGACGGTCTGCTCGCTGCGCGACTCCCAGGTCCCGCGCGTCCCCTCGGCCGCCTGCTCCTGGCGGAAGGGTGTGGAGGTGCCCACCGCGCGGTAGGCGGAGCGGGTCACACTGCGCGGCACCGGCCGCTCCCGCACATACGTGCCCGAGCCCGAGCGCCCCTCCACCAGCCCTTCCGCCATCAGCACCTTGCGCGCCTCCAGGGCGACCGTGTCCGACACTCCGTAGACCTCGCGGATGCGGGCCTGCGACGGGAGCCGGGTGTGCGGCGGCAGCTTTCCGTCGGCGATCTGCTTCCGGAGATCCTTAGCCACGCGCAGGTAGGCCGGCTGCTCACCGAATGTCACTGGCCACTCCCATCAGGTTGACAGACAGCAACAGCGTGGCAACCGTGGGTCGACGGGCACAAGCGAAGGCCAAAGTTTCACTCGAAGTGATGATTTGCCGTTACGCAGGCATGTTTCCCCGAGTAAGGGTCGGGGATCCTTGGTCAGACTTCCTCACCCTGGACGTCGTCTGCCCCGTCCGTACCGTCCACCCCTCCCGGCTCACCCGAATCTCCGCTTCCGGTGTCGCGGAGGGAGCCGGTGAGGCGGTCGCCCGACTCGTCGCCGAAGACACAGGTGACCCCGCGGTCGCCGAGCCGCCATCCGCGCGGGTCCGGCATCAGGTAGTACGAGTCGACGTCGACCGTGCGCCCGCCGGTGTAGCTCTTCTCGGCAATGGCGCAGCGCTGGTCGGCGACCCTGCTGATCTTCTCGTCGCCGGGATACGCCTTCGCGTCCGCGAGGTCGAAGGTGCCGAACACCTCCGCGTCGTGCGGCTTGTCGCAGCCGACGACCTCCACGTCGTACGTGGTTCCCTCAAGCGACCCGTCGGGGGTGTTGAAGCACTGCCCGGTCCGCAGGTCCTCCACGGACTTGTTGCTGCTGCTCGCCCCCTTCCTCAGCTCCTCGCCGAGCGAGTTCAGCCCGCCGGTGAGGAGGCCGACCAGCACCAGGACGACGCTCAGTGACGACAGGACCATGCCGGCGACCGCCAGACCCTTGCCCGAGTCGCCACGCTTCTTGATCTGCGCCAGGGCGACGAGACCGAGGATCAGTCCGAGGGGCGGGACGCAGCAGACGATGCCGGTGACGAGGGAAGCGACGGCCAGGCCGTTGGCGGCGGGCGGCGCGGGCGGCGGACCGTAGGGGTGGGCGGCGTACGGGGACTGCCCGTAGGGGGCCTGCGGGTACGAGGGCTGCGGGTGCGGGGACTGGCCGTACGGGGACTGGCCGTAGGGCGGCTGGCCGTACGGGGACTGGCCGGGGGCGGGAGCGCCGAAGGAGGGCGCGCCGTACGCCTGGGGCGGCGGGGCGTGGGGGCTCTGCGGGGCATGGGGGCTCGGCGGGGCGGTTTGGTCCTGCGGGAGCTGCGGGTTCTGCGGGGCGTGGGGGCTCTGCGGGACGGCCGGGTCCTGCGGGAGCTGCGCGTCCTGCGAGAGCTGCGGGTTCTGCGGGGCGTGGGGGCTCTGTGGGACGGCCGGGGCCTGCCGGGCTTCCGGGTCGTGCGAGTCGTACGGGTCCTGCGGAGACGGCTGTCGGGGCCGGTCCCAGGGCTGTTCCGGGGGCGGCGGGGGTATCGCCATGGATGCGGAGCTCCTCGTCGGGGCGTTGCGGGGGTGCCGCGCGCATCGTACGTGGCGCGGCCGAAAGGGGTCATGCCACTTCTCGCGCACCCCGGGGCCCGGCACGAGCAGGTGCGCGGACGGCGGTTGCGACGGGCACGGGAGTGGCGGGCACAGGAGGGACGGGCACAGGCCGGGCGGGCACGATGAGGTCGGAAATTCACCAGCCTCCAGGACCGCGAAGTGTTCCACTGGGCCCATGACTTCTGCGATTTCCCGCACATCCGGCAGCCCGACGACCGCACAGCGCGAGAAGGCCGAACTCCTCCACGCCCTGCACCGCACACCCGGCTCCCCGCTCCTGCTCGCCAACGCCTGGGACGTCGCCGGCGCACTGGTCGTCGAGGCGGCCGGAGCGAGCGCCGTTGCCACCACCAGTGCGGGCGTCGCCTGGAGCCTGGGCGCACCGGACGGCGACGTACTCGACCGGCAGCAGGCGCTGGACCTCGTGGCGCGGGTGGCAGGCGCGGTGAAGGTGCCGGTGACGGCGGACATCGAGGGCGGCTTCGCGGACACCGCGGAGGGCGTCGGCGAGACGGTCGCCGCCGTGATCGCGGCGGGCGCGGTCGGCGTCAACCTGGAGGACGGGCACCGTGCGCCCATGGAGCAGGCGGGCCGCATCGCCGCCGCCCGCGAGGCCGCCGACAGGGCCGGCATCCCCCTCTACCTCAACGCCCGCATCGACACCTATCTGTTCGGCATCGGCGAGGAGTCGGACCGGCTGGAGGAGACGATCGGCCGGATGCACGCGTACGTCGGAGCGGGCGCCAGCGGCGTCTTCGTCCCCGGCGTCACCGACCCGGAGACGCTCGCGGCGCTGGTGGCGGCCGTCGACGCACCGCTGAACGTGCTGGTCGGCCCGGGATCCCCGACCGTCGCCGAGTTGGCCGCACTGGGCGTGGCCCGGATCAGCCTGGGCGGGAAGGTGGCAGGCGCGGCGTACGCGGTGGTGCGCCGGGCCACCGAGGAGATGCTGACGTCGGGGACCTACGACTCGGTGGCGGGCGCGATCCCGCACGACGACCTCGACGCACTCTTCGGGAACTGACGGACGCCCCTCTCCGGGGGCGGGCCGCCGTGGGGACGCGTACGTGCGCCCGCCGTCCGGGTCCACGCGGGCCGACTGTCCGCCGGGCCGCGCGGGTGCCGGCTGTCCCCCGGTCTGCGGGTGCCGGCTGTCCCGGGATCCGCGCGCGGGCCGGCTGTCCCGGGGTCCGCGCGCGGGCCGGCTGTGGCCCACGGGCCCGACAGCCGGCCGGCTGCCCCCCGGGCCCGCGCGGGCCGGCTGTGGCCCGGGGCCACGCGGGCCGGCTGTCCCCCCGCGGGCCCCGCGCCGGTGCCGGCGCGCGGGGCCCGTGGGGCAGGGCGCCCCGGGGTCCGCAGGGATCCGCAAAAACCCACGGGCGCCTACCGCGCGCCGAACACCTGCGTCCAGCGGATGCCTCCCGAGGCGTCCGCGATGCCGACGCCGAGTTCCTTGAACGCGCAGTTGAGGATGTTGGCGCGGTGCCCGGGGCTCTTCATCCAGGTGTCCATGACGGCGGCGGGGTTCTTCTGCCCGGCGGCGATGTTCTCCCCGTACGTACTCCACTTGTACCCGGCTGCGGTCACGCGTTCGCCGGGGCCGTCGCCGTCGGGGCTGGTGTGGTCGAAGTAGCCGCGGGCGATCATGTCCTCGGAGTGCCGCTGAGCCGCGGTGCGGAGCAGGGTGTTGCCCTTGACCGGACCGCATCCCGCTTTCGCACGCTCCGAGTTGACCAGGGCGATCACCTCCTGCGCGGGTCCGGCGGGCGGGGCGGGAGGTGCGGGCGGCGGGGCGGGGCGCGTGGGTTCGGCGGCGCGGGTCGGTTTGGCGGGCGGCGGGGCGGCCTTGGACTTCGTCGGGGTCGGGGTCCTGTCGGGCGTCCTGCCGGGGGTGGCAGACCTGGTGGGCGACGCGGTCGTGGGCGAAGGCACGGCGCTGCTGGGCGCCGTGGACGGCGTCGCGCGCGTGTCCGCGTCCGCGTCCGTGCCCGGCAGGACGGGCCCGCCTGTCCGGGCGGCGTCCGCGACGGAGGTTCCGGCCGCGGCGTCGTCCCCGCCGGCGAACCACTGCACGGCTCCGATCCCGCCGCCGACGACCGCCAGCACGGCGACCGCCACCACGACCTGCCGCCGTCGCTGCCGGGTCCGACGCCGGTCGCTGCGCGAGGGGCCGTCACCGTCGGCCGTGCCGCCGGACGTGCGTCTGCCGAGGTCCCCGCCCGGCCCGGAGGCACCCGCGCCCGCGCCGACGAGGGGCTCCGCCCCGGGGGTGTGACCGGGCCTCGGGAGGGAGGTCGCGTCCGCGTACGGAGCCGTGCCGGGGCCCTCGGGGAAGTGCGCATCGGCGTGCGGGTACGGGGCCCCGGCCGGTATCGGCTGGGTGTGCGCTGCGGCGTCCGTCGCGTACGACACCCCGTACGCGTCGTGCGCCCCGGCCGCCGCGGGCCCGCCCCCGTTCCGTACCGCGAGGCTCACCAGCTCCACCAGCACCCCGGCCACCGGCACCAGCCCGAACCCCGCCAGCAGTCCCTCCGCCGGGACCAGCCCGGCCCGGTGGCCCGAGCACGTCGCGCAGTCCTTCGCGTGCCGCGATATTCGCTTCCGCCACAGCGCGGACGGCGTTCCGTCCCACGGTCCGAGCACCTCCCGCAACTGACCGCAGAGCGGCACGGCGGCCAGTGCCCGTACCACCACGCGGGCCGCCTCCAGCTGGGACTTCATCCGCTGCACGCGGACGGCGGTGTGCTCCGGCGCGAGTTCCAGCGCGGTCGCCACCTCGGCCCGGGTCAGCTCGCCGGCGGCCTCCAGCCACCACAGGGACAGCAGGGCCCGGTCGTCGGCGTCCAGCCAGCGGGTCGCCTCGACGGTCTCCTTGCGCTGCCCGCTCAGGCCCATCCGGACGATGGTCAGGCCGACGAAATCGGCTCCCGGGTCGGCGGGCTCGCGCTCCCCGGGCGCGGGGAGGCCGGCGGGCTGCTCGCGGTGCCAGTGCCGCCGCACCTCGTTCATGGCGATCGCCACCAGCCAGGACCGGAAACTCTCCGGGATGCGGAGGGTCGGGAGGTTGGCGAGTGCGCGCAGCATGGTGTCCTGCACGACGTCGTCGACATCGGCGTGACCGTCCAGCGCGCGGCCGACGATGTTGTAGACGAGAGGCAGGTAGGCAGCGACGAGGGCGTCCTGCGCCTGCAAGTCACCGCTCTGCGCCGCTACGACTGTCGCGACTCCGTGGTCCCTGGTCACGGTTTCCCGCCTCTCTCACACCTGCTCGGCCCGCACACGCGTACGTACGGCACGCACACGCATCTTGCTCCACGGAACAGGAGACCGGGGCCGAGATCCCGGATAACAAAAACCCGCCAACGAACTTCCCCCGTCCTTCGGAGGCGGGCAACTCGGCGCGTCCAGGAGTGCCCACCGGCCCCCACCGGATTGCGTCAGGACGCACCGGGGCGGCCACCCGGCCCCGCCACCGAGTCCAGGGCGTATCGGAGCTCCGGTCACGGTGCGGGTGTCAGTCCTCCCGCTGCCCCTCGGCCAACGCCGCGTTCAGCCGTGCCCGAGCCCCCTCAAGCCACCCCCTGCACACCTTCGCCAGCTCCTCCCCGCGCTCCCAGAGGGCAAGTGACTCCTCCAGCGTCGTACCGCCCGCCTCCAGGCGTCGTACGACCTCGATCAACTCGTCCCGAGCCTGCTCGTAGCCCACCTCGGCTCCGGCACCGGCTTCTTCCGTCTTGGCCATGCGATCCACCCTATGTGCGGGGTCCGACAACGACAGCGCAGCTCACCCGCCGCCCCAGCACCCCCGCCCTTCCTCTGCGCCGCCCCAGCACCCCCGCCCTCCTCTGCGCCGCCCCGTCGCTTCCCCCTCTCGTCCCGCCCCCGTCCCCCGTCACTCCCCCTCGCCGCGCGCCGCCGCGACCCGTACCGCGAACTCCCCCTCGAAGACCCGCGCCCTCAGGTCGTCCCCGCCGGACACGTCCTCGGGCGAGCGCACCACCGTCCCGTCACTGCGTTGCAGCACCGCGTACCCCCGTTCCAGCGTGGCGGCCGGCGAGAGCGCCACGACCCGCGCCCGGGTGTGCGACAGCTCGGAGTCGGCCCGGTCCAACAGGTGCCCCAGCGTCCGGCGGCTCCGCGCCACGAACGCGTCCACCTCCGCCTCCCGGTCCTCGACCATCCGTTGCGGCCGCTCCATCACGGGTCTGGCCAGCGCGGACGCGAGGCCGCGCTCCTCCCGGTCGAGGAGTCCCTGCACGATCCGCAGCGCCCGGTCACGGAGCGCCTGGACCCGGTCGAGCTCCTCGCCCACGTCCGGTACGACCTTCTTCGCGGCGTCGGTGGGCGTGGAGGCGCGCACGTCGGCGACCAGGTCCAGCAGCGGCGAGTCCGGCTCGTGCCCGATGGCCGACACGACGGGTGTACGGGTCGCCGACACCGCCCGTACCAACTGCTCGTCGGAGAACGGCAGGAGGTCCTCGACGCTGCCGCCGCCGCGTGCCACGACGATCACGTCGACGTCCGGCAGTGCGTCCAGTTCCCGCACGGCCTGAACGACCTGCGGGACCGCGTGCACGCCCTGCACGGCCACGTTGCGCACCTCGAAGCGGACGGCGGGCCACCGCCGCCGCGCGTTCTCCAGGACGTCCCGCTCCGCGGCGCTGGCACGTCCCGTCACCAGGCCGATCAGCTGCGGAAGGAAGGGCAGGCTCCGTTTCCGGTCGAGCGCGAAGAGGCCCTCCGCGGCCAGGGACTTCTTCAGCTGCTCCAACCGGGCGAGCAGTTCCCCGATGCCCACCGGCTTGATCTCGCTCGCCCGCAGCGACAGCTGCCCGCGTGGCGCGTACCACTCGGGCTTGGCGTGGACGACGACCCGCGCGCCCTCCGACACGACGTCGGCCACCGCGTCGAAGACCTGCCGGTAGCAGGTCACGGCCACGGAGATGTCGTTCGACGGGTCGCGCAGCGTCAGGAACACCACCCCCGCCCCCGGCCGCCGCGAAAGCTGCGTGATCTGTCCCTCGACCCACACGGCGCCGAGCCGGTCGATCCACCCCCCGATCAACCGGGAGACCTCACCGACCGGAAGGGGCGCGTCCGCTGACGTGTTGAGAGCCATGCCCCGAGGCTAGCCCGCAGCACCGACAACGGGGCGGGCCGCCGCGGAGCACGACCTGCTCGGCGGCGACCCGCACGGCCGCGCGGTGCACGAGGTCAACGCGCACCGGCTGCCCGCACCGCCGGTGCGTACGTCGGGGCAACCGGTGGCCGTCCCGCCGCCACCCGGCCCCGCCACCCGGCCCCGACCGCCCCCGGCACCCGGCCCCGACCGCCCCGCACTCCGCTACCTCCGCACCACCCGCCCCCGTTGGGCGAACAGGACCACCAGCCCCACCAGGAGCCACGCCACACCCACCACCTGCGCCGCCCGGCTCGCCTCCACGATGACCGCGACCGCGATCAGCGCACCCACCACCGGGGCGAGGACGTGCCGCCACCACACCGGCGGCCCCGCCTTGCGCCGGACGGCGAACCACCCGACCACCGAGGCGTGCAGCAGGACGAAGGCGGTCAGCGCACCGATGTCGACCACCGACACCAGATGGTCCATCCCGTCCCCCCGCCGGGCCGCCCACACCGCCGCCACCAGCGTCACCACGGCCGCGAGCCCGAGCGCCACCCTCGGCACCCCGGACTTCGCGTCCACCCGCGCCAGTACGCCCGGCAGCCGGCGTTCCCGTGCCATCGCGAACACCAGCCGCCCCGCCGCCGCCTGCCCCGCCAGTGCCGCGAACGCCGCGCCGATGGCCTTGCTCACCGCCACCAGGTCGTGCAGCCACGCCCCCACTGCCCCGTCCACCGCGTCGTAGAAGGCCGTGCCCTGCTTCGACGGGTCGGCCGCCAGTTCGGCCGCCGTCACCGGCGACAGCAGCGCCACCAGGTACGTCTGTACGACGAACAGCACACCGACCAGCGCCAGACACATCAGCACCGCGCGCGCGACCCGCGCCGAGCCCCCCGTCACCTCCTCCGCGAACGAGGCGATCGCGTCGAAGCCCAGGTAGGACAGCACCGCCACCGACACCGCGCCGAGCACCGCCGCCAGCGAGAACGCCCCCATCGACCCGTCGCCGGTCAGCGGCGACAGCCAGTCGCGCTGGGCGCCGTCCCGCAGCAGCACCACGAGCGCGGCCACCACGAACACCAGTAGCACCACGATCTCCAGCGCCAGCACCGCGAAACCGACCCGCGCCGCGGCCCGTACGCCCGTCATGTTCAGCGCGGTGGTCACCAGCACGGCGAGCGCCGTCCACACCCACTGCGACACCGACGGGATCAGGGCGTTCAGCGCGATGCCGGAGAACAGGTACGCCACGGCCGGGATCAGCAGGTAGTCGAGCATCGCCATCCATCCGGCGACGAACCCCGGCCCCTCGCCGAGCCCCGCGCGCGCGTAGGCGAAGACGGAGCCCGCCTGCGGGACCACCCGCACCATCTGCGCGTAGCTGAAGGCGGTGAACGCCATGGCCACCGTCGCGACGACGTAGACGAGCGCGACGGCGCCGTGCGACTTGGCGTCCAGGGTGCCGAAGACGCCGACCGGGGCCATGGGGGCGATGAACAGCAGCCCGTAGACGACGAGATCCCGGAACCCGAGGCTCCTCTTGAGCTGCGGTCGCGCGCCGGGCCTGCCCGCACCACCGGTTTCACCCGGCCGACCACCGGCCTCGCCCCGCCGACCGGGCCCGCCGAACCCGGCGGCCCCACCGGCACCCGCGGCGTCGGCAGCACCTGTGGCCTCCGTCGCCCCTGCCGCCCCGGTCGTACCTTCGGTCCCGTCAGGGCTCCTCGCCATCGTTCCTCCGTACGCGAGTCGATCAACCATCCCAGTGTTCCCCCGCGGGCGATCTTTGGCCTCCCGGACACGGCCTTACGATGGGGAGCATGACTTCCTCCCGCCCGTCACCCGCCGCCCCGAGTGGAGACGCTGCGCGCCGCAGTGACAAGCGTGTCCTGCTCGCCGCCCCCCGTGGCTACTGCGCGGGCGTGGACCGCGCCGTCATCGCCGTCGAGAAGGCCCTTGAGCAGTACGGTGCGCCGATCTACGTCCGGCACGAGATCGTTCACAACAAGTACGTCGTGCAGACCCTGGAGAAGAAGGGCGCGATCTTCGTCGAGCAGACCGCGGAGGTCCCGGAGGGCTCCATCGTGATGTTCTCCGCGCACGGCGTCGCCCCGACGGTCCACGCCGAGGCCGCCGAGCGGAAACTCGCCACGATCGACGCCACCTGCCCCCTGGTCACCAAGGTGCACAAGGAGGCCGTCCGGTACGCCAAGGACGACTACGACATCCTGCTGATCGGCCACGAGGGCCACGAGGAGGTCATCGGCACCTCCGGCGAGGCCCCCGACCACATCACCCTGGTCGACGGCCCGGAGGACGTGGAGAACGTCACCGTGCGCGACGAGTCGAAGGTCGTCTGGCTCTCCCAGACCACTCTCTCCGTCGACGAGACGATGGAGACGGTCGACGCCCTGAAGTCCAAGTTCCCCAACCTCCTCTCCCCTCCCAGCGACGACATCTGCTACGCCACCCAGAACCGTCAGATCGCGGTGAAGAAGCTGGCCGAGGACGCCGAACTCGTCATCGTCGTGGGCTCCAAGAACTCCTCGAACTCCATCCGGATGGTCGAGGTCGCCCTGGACGCCGGCGCCCCCGCCGCCCACCTGGTCGACTTCGCCTCGGAGATCGACGAATCCTGGCTGGAGGGCGTGACGACGGTCGGCCTGACCTCGGGCGCCTCGGTGCCGGACGTCCTCGTCGACGGCGTGCTGGAGTGGCTCGCCGAGCGCGGCTACGCGGACGTCGAGACCGTCAAGACGGCCGACGAGTCGATCACCTTCTCGCTCCCCAAGGAGCTCCGCCGCGACCTGCGCGCGGAGGCCGCCTCCCTCGGCAGCAAGTAGCCGGACGCCGGGCTCTCCGCCCGGTTGTCGGTGGTGCGTCGTACGGTGGTGTCCATGAACGTGTTCGGAGTGGACATCGGCGGTTCCGGCATCAAGGGCGCTCCCGTGGACCTGGAGCGGGGCGACCTCGCCGAGCCGCGGCACAAGGTACTGACCCCGCACCCGGCCACGCCGGACAGCGTGATCGGCGGCGTGAAGGAGGTCGTCGACCACTTCGGCTGGTCGGGGCCGGTGGGCATCACCTTCCCCGGCGTCGTCACGGACGGCGTCACCCGTACGGCCGCCAACGTCGACAAGGGCTGGGTGGACCTCAACGCCCAGGCCGTGCTCGGCGAGCGGCTCGGCATGCCGGTCACCGTGCTGAACGACGCGGACGCCGCGGGCGTCGCCGAGATGACGTTCGGCGCGGGCGCGGGCCGCCAGGGCACGGTCTTCCTGCTCACCTTCGGCACCGGGATCGGCAGCGCCCTCTTCCTCGACGGCAAACTCGTCCCGAACACCGAGCTGGGCCACCTGGAACTCCACGGCCACGAGGCCGAGAAGCGCGCCTCCACGAAGGCCAAGGAGGACGAGGACCTGAGCTGGGAGCACTGGGCGAAGCGCGTCACCAAGTACCTGGCGCACCTGGAGATGCTCTTCTCGCCGTCCCTGTTCATCATCGGCGGCGGCGTCAGCCGCAAGGCGGAGAAGTTCCTGCCCCTCATCGAGGGCATCCGCGCGGAGATCGTCCCGGCCCAGCTCCAGAACAACGCGGGAATCGTGGGCGCGGCCATGGCAGCCGTTAAGCGCTAGCTTCGCCGCCCCCGTGCGACAGCGGGGACGCGCGCGTAGTCAAGACCCTCGGCTGCCGGGCGGGGGCTGGCCGGGACGCCCAGTCGCCGGGCAGGGTCCGGGACCCCACGTCACCGCGCCCGACGTCACCCCCCGGCCGCCGCGCCTGGGCGGCCCGGACGCCCGGTCGCCGCGCGGGAAAGGGCGTCATCCCCCGTCACCGCGCAGAGAGCGGCGCTTCTCAGTCGCCGTGCGTCAGTCGCCGTGCGGCGGCCGCTGAGGCTGTACGCCCGGTCGCCGCCGTACCCGCGGGGGTCGTCGTACGCCCGGCGCCTGCGCTCGTACGACGGCGGGGGCGACCGGCACGGCGGCGGAACCGGCACGCGCCGCGGCCCGCTTGCCCGCCATCTGCCGGACCTTCCGCACGCTCGCGATGAGACCGGCCACCAGCGTGCCGCCGTACAGCCAGCCCGCGTGCACGGCGAGTGCCGTGACGACCGCCATCAGCCGGCTGCCCACCCCGTCGGAACCGCCGGCGATGGGCAGCAGCCCGCAGGCGAAGGCGATCGGCACGGCGATGGGCGCGGTGACGAGGTCCGCGGTCCGCACCCACAGCGCGGTCAGCGCACAGACCGGCAGGAAGAGCACCCCGTAGACGACCGGCGAGCCGTCGAACAGCAGCCTGTCCAGACAGCCCAGCACGAACATGGTCACGGAGGCGAAGAGTCCTCCGCCGAGGCCGGTCAGCCGGGGATTGGGCAGCCGTCGCAGCGCCGACACCACCGGCGCGACCGGCCGCTCGGGGCGGCCGGAGCCCCGGTACGCGGTCGCGGTCTCGGCGGAGACCTCCTCCACGGCGATGCGGTGCGGCCTGCGCTGCGAGGGGCGCTGGCCGCCGGGGCGGGGTCGGGTCCTGGGTTGCTCCACCGGACCAACGTAGGTCGCCGGGCACGTGAATTCGCGGCTTGGACACGCGTTTTGGCCGACCTTGGGGTTGAGTTCGACGGCGTACGCCCGTGGGCCGGGTGGCCGGCGCCCCGGCGGAGCCCGGCAGCGTACCGAAGCGTCGGCCCTCCTCCCGTACGACGCCCCCGCACCCCGCCCGTAAACTGGGAGACCGGTCGGCCCGCCCCGGGCCGCAACCAGCTCCTCTCTCTCCGCTACGGGAAGTCGCCAACGTGTCGCTCACGATCGGAATCGTCGGCCTGCCGAATGTCGGCAAGTCGACCCTTTTCAACGCCCTGACCAAGAACGACGTGCTGGCGGCCAACTACCCGTTCGCCACCATCGAGCCGAACGTGGGCGTCGTGGGCGTCCCGGACCCCCGCCTCGCGGTCCTCGCCGGCATCTTCGACTCCCAGAAGATCCTCCCCGCCACGGTCGACTTCGTCGACATCGCGGGGATCGTGCGCGGCGCGTCCGAGGGCGAGGGCCTGGGCAACAAGTTCCTCGCGAACATCCGCGAGTCCGACGCGATCTGCCAGGTCATCCGCGCCTTCAAGGACGAGAACGTCGTCCACGTCGACGGCAAGGTGTCCCCCAAGGACGACATCGAGACGATCAACACCGAGCTGATCCTCGCCGACCTCCAGTCCGTCGAGAAGGCGGTGCCCCGCCTCACCAAGGAGTCCCGCCTCCAGAAGGAGAAGGTCGCCGTCCTCGCCGCAGTCGAGAAGGCCAAGGCCATCCTCGAAACCGGCCAGACCCTCTTCTCCGCCGGCATCACCAAGGGCACCGAGCAGGGCGACCTCCTCCACGAGCTGCACCTGCTGACCACCAAGCCCTTCCTCTACGTCTTCAACGTCGACGAGGACGAGCTGGTCGACGAGGACTTCAAGAACGAGCAGCGCGCCCTCGTCGCCCCTGCCGAAGCGATCTTCCTCAACGCCAAGATCGAGTCCGAGCTCATCGAACTCGACGACGAGGAGGCCCTCGAACTCCTCCAGTCGATGGGCCAGGAGGAGCCCGGCCTCGCCACCCTCGGCCGCGTCGGCTTCGCCACCCTCGGCCTCCAGACCTACCTCACGGCAGGCCCCAAGGAGACCCGCGCCTGGACCATCCCGAAGGGCGCCACGGCCCCGGAGGCGGCCGGTGTGATCCACACCGACTTCCAGAAGGGCTTCATCAAGGCCGAGGTCATCTCCTTCGCCGACCTGGTCGAAACCGGCTCGGTCGCCGAAGCCCGCGCCAAGGGCAAGGCCCGCATGGAGGGCAAGGAGTACGTCATGCAGGACGGGGACGTGGTGGAGTTCCGCTTCAATGTGTAGCGGGTGACATAACACCACGTCGCTGATCTGGCAAACGTGCAGGTCAGATGGGGTCCGACTCTTCGGAGTCGGGCCCTTTGTTTTTCCCGTACTGGGATGGTGCTGGGATAGCTGATCCCTCGTCACCTGTCGTCATCCCTGGTCATCCGTACCGTGCTGGGATCGTGTTGGGATGGGATGGGATGGGATGGGGGTGCCCGTGCTGGGATTTGTGCGAGCGGGGCGTTGACCGAGCTGTGAAGATAGTGCGGACGTGGCACTTTTCCTACTCGTTTGACACAATCGGGGACATGGCTGAGGCGACGTACAGCATCGGGGAAGGGCCAGCGACGCGGGTGAGCTTGTCGCTGCCGGAGGGGACCGCGGAGGCGATCCGGGCTCGGGTGGGCAAGCGGGAGTTCTCCGCGTTCATCGCCGAGGCGGTCGAGCGTGAGCTGCGCGGGCAGGTCCTGGACGAGTACCTGGCGGACTACGAGAGCCGCAAGGGGCCGGTCTCCGAGCCGGCTCGTCAGCGGGCGCGGCAGGTCTTCGACGAGGTGTTCACCGAGGAGGCCGAGTGGCCCGCCGCAGGCTGAGTCACGAGGGGACGCTCGTCCTCGACAGCGAGGGACTCTCGAAGCTGCTCGCTGACGAAGAACAGGTGGTGGCTCTGATCGCTGAGGCGCGCTCGCGCGGCATGGAGGTCGTGATCAGTGCGCTCACCATCATCGAGGCCGTCCACGCCCGTACGAACAAGTCACGCCTGAACTGGGTGCTTTCCGGGCTGCGGGTCGTCCCGGTCGGTGACGAGGAGGCGAGGGCTGCCTCGAAGTTGCTGATGAATGCCGGGTTGCACGGACACGAGTACGCGATCGATGCGGCCGTCGCCGAGGCCGCGCTGCGACAGCACCGCCCCGTGGTCATGCTGACTTCCGATATTGACGACATGGCCAAGCTGTGCGGCGAGCGGGTCCGGCTCGTGGCGGTGTGATTTCCCTTGGTCCGGCTCAGTAGGAGCGGGGTCCGTAGGGGCTCCAGTGACCGAGGAGGGGCTTGAGGTCGTCGCCGCTGGGTTTCGGCGGCGTGGGCAGTTTCGGCGCTGAGGCCGATTCGGTGAGGCTCTGGAGGTGCGCGTCCGCGAACGCGAGCCACGCCTCGACCTCGGTCCGCTCCTGCCCGGGCGGAAGTGATGTGGCATGGACGCCTACTGCTGCGACGTATTCAGTCAGGCGCCTGGCCTGGTACCAGGTGTCTGCCTGTTCTCCGCGTACAGGGTTGCTCGCCGATCGGGAAGCTGATCAACCAGTCGAGGTCGTGCTCCCGGCTCTGATCGAGGCACCCTCGACGCGCTCCAGCATTTTGATGCCATTTCTTAGTCCCAATTGATATCGCGCAGTGTGCGCCCCGACCGAGTATGAGGTTCTGTTCTCGGCGCGCGGAAAGCCCGAGGCGCTGCGCCTGCGTACCCTGCTCCGTGGTTTCGACCACTTGCCCTGCAACGACGAGGAGTTCGAGCAGGCGCTCGCGATCCAGGCGCTGGCGCTGAACGCTGGCTTTCACCGGGCGCTGTCGCTGGCCGACGTCCTCATCGCGGCAACCGCAGAACGGCACGGGGCCACGGTCCTGCACTACGACGGCGACTTCGACATGATCGCCTCGGTGAGCGGGGTACAAGCCGAGTGGGTCGTGGAGCCGGCACCGCCGACTGACCGGGAAAGCCGCATGCCGTGCCAGCGAGTGCCTCAATGGTCTGCATTTCCGCAGGTCAGAAGTTCCACTTTGATGTGCAGTCGATTTCCAGTGCAACCTCTGGCGCGAAGAAACAGGGAGATACTGAATGGCTGATGTCACCTTTCTGAACCAGTCGACAAGTACGGTCCCGCTCTTTATGCGGTGTCGCGATCGGCTCTGAGGTCCCACTTCGATGAGTTGTCGCAAGCGGATCTCGAAGACCTCAATTGCGATCGGGTGGTCGTCACCTTTCGGCAGCTCGCTGAGCTCGCTCGCCTGCACCGAGACAAGGGATCGCGCGGAGATGGGTTTGAGTGGGCCGTTCACGAGGTGATTGTCGGCGGTGAGCCACGCGTTGTCGATCTGGTCAGCGAATCTCTCAGGAAGGTGAGTTCTACGTCATTCGCCGCCTTGGACAGGCCAACTTCCCTGATGTTCGGGCACGAGCGGGCACGCCATCTCGGGTTCACTGATGTTGTTGTCAACAATGCGAGTGGTGAGGCGGTGTTGCTGCCTGACGGCTCAGGTTGCCCCTTCGCATGTGGATCCGGGGTGCCGATCGCTGCTCGTGGCGTCGCCGCCGAAGCTCAGCTTCGGGACCGGATCAAGAAGGTGTGGAAGACTGATTGCGCCGAGGCCGTCGTTCGAGAAGCTCGATTGAACTCGCAGTGACACGCCATCGTCCTGTCTGCGGGAAGCTGAACCTCCCGTGGTGTGCTTGGCCACCGGGACATTCGTGAGCGCTGGACCCTGAGCGTCAAGGGGCAGGCGAACCCCTTCTTGCGGATCCATCGAGGGACACCTGCTGCCCAGCGCGTGGGGCCGTTGCAGGCAAGTGCGTCACGCCATGCGGCCACCCCCTCGACGATGCGTCCCACCTCTCGAAGGGTGCGAGCTGGACTGGTCGAGTTCGCAGGTCGGACGGGTGCGACCCAAGTGGGGGGTCGGCCCGTTCGCGTATCCGTCGCTGGGTTCTTGGCTGGACGATCTGACGTCTCGCCACCTGTCGCCGGACGAGGGGCGCGGGCCGCGCGGTTCGTCGGGGTGGCGAGGTCGATGCATGCGTTGCGGTGTATCGGCCGGTTCGCCCGAGGCGAAGCCTCCGGGCCCACCGCACCCCCGGTGAGGCGCCCGGGGCCTCCGACTGTTCCGGGGGTCCCGCGTGAATCGCCCATCACATCAGTCAGCAACTGAAGTGTCCAGATGTGAAGTTGTACCGGTCACCGGACAACCCCCTAGCCGGATCCTGTTCGATCTGAAAGCGTGAACGCAGTTCCAACGGGGGAACGAGCAAGGAACACCTGTGTGCGTTCCCTCCTGCCCTGACCAATCAGGAGATGATATGACGCACTTGCACCGTATCTCGCCGAACTTCGCACGAATCGCCCCTCCCGCCCCTCCGCTCTGCGACGGGCGGAGACCGGAGCTTTCCCGGCTCACCGTCGGTGCCCTCACGCCGTACCGGTGGGAGGCCTGCTGTTGATCCGCACCCCACGGGCCGGTCTCCCCGACGGCCCCACCCCCTACACCGTGTGGAACGAACCTGGGCTCGCCGCCGTCCCCACCCCGGCGGCATCGGCCGACGCCCCCGCTGAAGAAGATCCGTGCTTCGGCGTCCTCGGGCAGCTCTCGGTCCGCGGCAGGGCCATGTCCGTCACCTCGCCCGTTCGGCGCGCTGTCCTCACCGCGTGTCTGCTCCGGTTCGGACAGCCCATCGGCATCACGGAGTTCAGCGAAATCCTCTGGGACGACCCACCGGTCTCGGCCACGGCGAACCTCCGCAGCCACGTGACCGGACTGCGCAGGGATCTCGACGAGGTAGAGGCGGGCCTCGGCGAACGGATGCGGACCTACCGGGGAGGCCAGTGCGGCTACGGACTGGAGATCGCACCCGGAGAATTCGACCTGACCCGGTTCACCGCGGCGGTCCAGCGTGGCCGGAGCTGGTTGCTGGGCGGCTCCCCGGCATCGGCGGCCGACGCCCTGGAGCAGGCGGTAGGCCTGTGGAGCGGGCCCTTCGGGCAGGACCTCCCGCCCACGCGGTGGTTCGACGCCCACATCGCAGGGCTCAACAACGTCCGGCTGGACGCCTATCAGGACTTCTTCACCGCGTCCGTGCTCGCCGGTCGCACCACCATGCTGGCCTACCGCATAGAGAGCGTGATCGCCGAGGCTCCCTACCGGTACCGCCTGTGGGAGCTGCTCGCGGCGGTGCACTGCCTGCACGGCGACACCGTCAGCACGCTGTCGGTGGCCGAGCGCTGCCAGAAGCTGTTCGCGGAGGAACTGGGGCTCGACCTGCCTCCCGGTATCGAGTCCATGCGCAGCGCGGCGCTCAGCTGGGACCGCGAGGAGGCGCTGCGGCTCGTGGCGTCCTGGGCACAGGTCTCCGCGGATCGGTGCGGGTGCCGAAGACCGTCGCAGGCCCCTTCCACCTGACGCGGAGGCGGTGACCTGGGTCCCGTGGCCGGCCGGCCACCCGGCTCAGGTCACCGCCCACCCGGCTCAGGTCACCGCCCACCCGGCTCAGGTCACGTCCCGCCGGAGCAGGAGCAGCGTGCCCGTGAGACCGCCGACCAGGCTGTAGGCGACGAGCACGGCGGCACCCGTCCAGGGCGCGGGTGCCCCGGCGAAGAGTTCACCAGGCGTGGTCATGACCTGGGACGCGACTCCGGGCAGCAGCACCTGGGCCTGGAGCACCCAGTCCTCCTCCAGGACGAGGTCGTGCAGGGCCTGAAAGGCGAACGCGACGACGACCGAGGACAGGAAGTACAGCACCGCCGCCGTGACGGTGGCGGCGGTCTGGCTGCGGATGAGTACGCCGAGGCCGAAGCCGAACACGCCCCACACCATGTAGGCGGCCAGGTTCAGCAGGACCGCACCGAGCACGTCCCCGCTCCCGAGCCCGGGATCAGCTCCCTGGGAGGACAGGAAGATCCCGCCGACGACGAGGCTGCCCAGCGTGGCCGCCAGCCACAGCCCGGCCGAGGAGATGAGCACCACGACGAGCTTGGCCGTGATGACGCGGCCCCGGCGGGGCGTCGCGAGGAATGTGGCCGTCAGGGTCCGGTAGTGGTATTCGTTCGTCACCAGCAGGACGGCCAGCACTCCCGCCAGCAGCAGCCCGACGGTCTGCCCGGAGGTGTAGAGGGTGGCGGCGATACGGCCGGGAGCTCCCTGTGTCTCCCAGAGGACGCGCATCGAGCCGACCTGCTCGGCCGACATGTCCTCGCGGTCGGTCAGGACCGATCCCGCCAGGTAGTCCTCGAACGGCTGCATGAAGGCGTGGACCTGCCAGCTGTTCCAGAGCGCCAGCAGCACCGCCACGACGGCCATGGCCGCGCCCGCGATCCACCAGGTGGGCAGCGTACGGAGTTTGAGCAGCTCGCTGTGGATCAGGCCCCTCACCGGATCTCCGCCTTTCCTTGCGTGAGTCGCAGGAACGCCTCTTCGAGGTCGGGCGCGTCTTCGGCCAGTTCGTACAGTTCGCCGCCGTGGCCGACCGCCACCGCGGCCACCGCGCCCGCCCCGAGGCCGCTCACGACCAGGAGTCCGTTGTCGGCGGGCGGACGCGTCACGGTCGCACCCGCGGAGGCGAGGGCGGCCGCCAGCTCCGCGGGGCGGGAGGCGCGGACCCGCACGCGGCCCTCGCCCCGTACCCGCTCGGCGATCTCCCGGCTCGACCCCTCGGCCACCAGCCGCCCCTGGCTGATGATCACGAGGTCGTCGGCGGTCTGCCCGACCTCGGATATCAGGTGGCTGGAGACGAGCACGGTACGGCCTTCGGCGGCCAGTGACCGCAGGAGGGCGCGCATCCAGGCGATCCCCTCGGGGTCGAGCCCGTTGGAGGGTTCATCGAGGATGAGGACGGCCGGGTCGCCGAGCAACGCCTGGGCGAGGCTGAGGCGTTGTCGCATGCCGAGGGAGTACTCCTCGTAGCGCCTGCCGCCCGCCCGGGTCAGTCCGACCTGGTCGAGCACCTCGTCGGCCCGTCGGGCGGGCAGGCCCGTCGCCGCGCACTGCACGCGCAGATGGTCGCGACCGGTCCGCCTGCGGTGCGTGCCGGACTCGTCGAGCATCGCCCCGACGGTTCTCAGCGGCTGCTCCAGGTCCCGGTACGCCCGTCCGCCGACGGTCGCGGTCCCGGACGTCGGAGCCGTCAGGCCGAGGAGCATCCGCAGCGTCGTCGTCTTGCCCGCCCCGTTCGGCCCGAGGAAGCCCGTGACGCGTCCGGGTGCGACCGTGAAGGACAGCTCCTCGACCGCCCATCTGCCGTGGTACCGCTTCGACAGGCCGCGGAACTCGACGGTCCGGCCGCCGTCCGGGACCGGCGCACCCTGCACTTGCGGTGGGGTCATGTGCTCTGTTCCTTACGTTCGCGCGGCTGCCGTGCCGGGTGTCCCGGGCGCGGCCGTGGGGGCCGGTGGGTGCGTACGAGGAGACGCCCGCTAGGAGCGTGCGTGCTGGCCGCGGTGGGCGCGCAGGTCCTCCGCCAGGTGCGATCTGCGGGGTCGGCGGCTGCGCAGCAGCCTGCGCCAGTCTGCCCGGGTGTCGTGCATCAGCTGCCGGTGGAAGTAGTTGACGTACTCCGCCACCGCCAGGCCGTACAGCGCCAGGCCGGGGGCCCAGGTGGACGGCGGCCGGCCCGGCACGGCCAGAGCCAGGACCACCAGGCCGGCCACCAGGGCGAGGGCGCACAGCGGACGGAGCGGACGGAACAACCCGATCAGGGGAGGCTGCCGGGCCCCGGTACGCAGTTGGCGCGCCTTCAGCGCCCAGTACCCGGAGCCGATGAGCAGGTGCCCGGCCACCAGGGCGAACCCGGCCGCGTTCGCCGCGCTGACAGGTGCGCCGAGGGCCACGAACACCGCCCAGCCGATCAGGGCGATGTTCGCCGCTTCCAGGAAGGTCAGCGTGCGGAGCCGCTTCAGCAGCGCCGTCCGGGAACGCGTCGTAGGGGTCACTGCTCCAGCATCGCCTGCCGGGCCGGAGCGGGGGGCCGGGAGCGAGGATCGGTCAGTCATGGACGAGTTGTTGGCCGACGAGGGCCGCGTAGGCGCCGCCCAGGGCCACCAGTTCCTCGTGGTCGCCGTCCTCGACGATCCGGCCCCGGTCGATGACCAGGATGCGGTCCGCGTCGCGCACGGTGCTCAGGCGGTGTGCGATGACGATGCGGGTGCAGTCGAGCTCCGAGAGGTTCTCGTGCACGATGGCCTCGGTGGTCGCGTCCAGGTGGCTGGTGGCCTCGTCCAGCAGCAGGACCCTCGGCCGGTGCACGACGGCCCGGGCCAGGGCCACGCGCTGTCGTTGCCCGCCGGAGAGGCCGTTGCCGCCCTCACCCAGGATCGTCTCGTACCCCATGGGCATGTGCGTGATGTCCTCGTGGACGGCCGCGAGGCGGGCCGCCGCGACGACGTCGTCCAGGGTGGCGTCGGGCATGACCAGCGCGATGTTGGTCAGCACCGAGCCGCTGAAGATGTCCGCGTCCTGGGTGACGACACCGCACTGGCGGCGCAGATGGCCGAGGTCGAGTTCGGTCAGCGGGGTGGAACCGTAGGTGACCTCCCCGCCCGTCGGGTCGTAGAGCCCGAGGATGAGCCGGGCCAGGGTCGACTTCCCCGAACCGCTGCTGCCCACGATGGCGATCTTCTCGCCCGGCCGGACGGTGAGGGAGATGTCCGACAGGGCGTCCGGTCCGTCCCCGGAGTAGCTGAAGCTGACGTCGGTGAGGATGATCGGCTCGTTCAGGTCCACCGTCTCAGTGCCCTGCCCCAGGGACTCCGGGGGCTCGTTCAGCACGTCGCGCAACCGGTCGAGGTGGACCCGGATGGTCTGGAACGTCTTGATGCTGCGGCCCAGTTGGGCCACCGGGGCGAGGGCGGCGCCGGCCAGGGCGATGAGCCCGAGCATCGTTCCCAGCGACAGGTTGTGGCTGAACACGAGATACGCGCCGAGTACGAGCATGAGCAGCGGGGCTGCGGTGCCCAGCATGCCCAGGACGCCGTCGATCATGTTGTCCAGCCTGCTCCGGCGTACGGAGGAGTCCAGTTGCTCGGAGAACTTCTGCGACCAGCGGCGCACCACGACGTGTTCGGCGCCGGAGGACTTGACCGTCTCGGCGCCGGTCACCGCCTCCAGGAGCGTGCTCTGCGCCTCCCCGAGCGCCTGGAGCTCGCGTTCGGTGAGCCGCTGAGCGGTCCGGGCGGAGGCGACCATGACCGCGATCTGAACGGTGGCGATGGCGAGGATCGCGGCGACGAACAGCAGGGACTTGAAGCCGATCACCACGAGGTAGACGCCCAGCAGGGCCACGTCGAGGAAGACTGCCAGGAGCTGACTGGAGACGGCGTCACGGACGTACGTCATGCTCGACACCCGGACGAGCAGGTCGCCCCCGGTGCGCAACTGGAAGAACTTGTAGGGCAGGGACATCATGTGTCTGAGGAACGTGCCCATCATCGACCAGTCCATCCGGGTCTGCAGCCACAGCAGCAGCTCCGCCCGGGCCAGCGTCATCAGGGCGTGGCTCACGGTGTACGCGACGAGGCCGGCCGCCAGGATGAGCAGGGTGCCCTCGCTGCGTCCGGGCAGCACACGGTCGACGACGTACGCCGTCAGAAAGGCCGGGAGCAGCCCGAGAAGCGTGAGCGCGGCGGAGGCCCCGATGACGGCGGAGACAACGGAGACGGAACGGGGCAGGAACGGCTTGACGAAGGACCACAGTCCGGCCTCGGCACCGTCGCGGCGTTCGAGCTCTTCGGTCGGCTCCAGCTCCAGCGTCACCCCGGTGAAGGACGCGTCCAGCTCCTCGTAGGTGATGCGCCGCCGCCCGGACGCCGGGTCCACGATGTCGACCCCGCGGCGAGTGAAACGCTCGATGACGACGAAGTGGTTCATGCCCCAGTGCGCGATCAGCGGCAGGGCGAGCCCCCGCAGCGCGTGCGGTTCCGCGCGGAAGGCCCGTACCTTCAGGCCCATTTCGCGGGCCTGACGGGCGATGGAGGCGGCGCTCGCCCCGTCGCGGGAGAGCACCATCCGCTCGCGCAGTTCCGCGACGGCGGTGGAGCGGCCGTGGTAGCCGAGGACCATGGCGAGGGCGGCGACGCCGCACTCCACCGACGTGGACTGGAGCCGCACGGGCACCCTGCGGCGAGTGATGGTCACTGGTTGCCCCTTCCGGTTCCGTCCCAGATGTCCATGACCAGCGGGCGGGTGCCCTGGTCGAGGACCACGGACGCGCCCTCCTCCAGTCCGTCGGCGACGCCGCCGGGAAACTCGACGAGCACCATGGTGACCTGGGCCCCGCCCTGCCCGGCCCGGCTGTCCTTCACCCGGCCTTCGACGGGCCGGCCGTCCACCCGCAGCAGGACGTGGGTGCCCTTCGCCGGCGGGCTGAAGGCGGCGAAGGCCAGCACGCCCTGGCGGCCGTCCGTGCCGGCCAGGGTGCCCGTCGGCCCGACCGGCACCCGCACGATGAGGCCCGCCACGACGGTGACGGCGAGGAGCAGAGCGCCGGCCAGGGCCCAGCGCCAGCGCGGCCGCATCCGTTCGGGGTGGAAGCCGGTACGGGCGACGCCGCGCGGGTTGGCGCGGTAGGCCGCCACCATGCTCGGCCGGTAGACGCCTTCGGCGAGGGCGCCGTCCGGCGAGGCGGCCGGTGGGGGCCCGTTCAGCACGTCTTCCCCCTCGCGTCCGGGGCGGCGAGCGTCAGCAGGTCCGGCACCCGCTCGGGTGCTGCCTTGCGCGCCAGCCCCCAGGCGATGCCGGCCAGCCCGGTCATCAGGCCGGGCGTCTCCACTCCCTTGGGGACCCCGCACAGCCAGCCGTTCTCTCGGCCCTCGTGCAGCAGCGTGTTCCACACCTGAGGCAGCAGTTCGGCGACCTCCGGCTCCTGGTCGGCCCTGCTGCTCGCGTCGATGATGAGCAGGTTGCCGATGTCCCCGTGGCACAGGCTGTGGTTGCCGAGGCCGGACACCGGGTCGAGGTCGAGGCCCGTCGAGATGGCGGCGAGGACCGCCGTGTGCCGGTCGCTCTCGATCAGTTCGGCCAGATCCGGGGCGGTGCGCAGCTCCTGGAAGGCATTGCGGGCCATCGCGATGCCCGGGGCGCCGTGGCACCAGGCGTTCATGACCGTACGTCCGCCGAGGTTGGCCGGCCGCAGGTCGCGCCAGGTGCGCAGCTGCGGGTCGAAGACGGTCCGTTCGTAGGTCAGCGCGTGCCGGACGGCCTCCCCGTACTCCGGGCGGGTGGCGACCTGGTCGAGCCGGGCGAGCGCGTAGGCGATGCCGGAGGCGCCGTGCGAGAAGCCGGCGAGCGGCTGTTCGGGGTTGATGGGGGTGGCCCAGCCCCAGCCCTCGGCTTCTTCCTGCCGGGTGGCGAACAGGCGGTCGGCGCAGCGGGCCGCGATCCGGGCCGCTCCGGTGCCCGGCCGGGCGGTCTCCAGCGCGAGGAGGGCGAGGATCGCGCCCGCCGAGCCGGAGACGATGTCCAGGAGGGGGTCGTCCTCGACGAGTTCGTCGATGGCGGGCAACAGGCTGGTGGCGGCCTCGGCGTACTCGGGCCGGTCGTGGCGTACGGCGGCGTGCGCCAGGGCGTAGATCGCCCCGCCGAACGGTCCGAACGCGCCGATGCCGAACTCGGCGGCGCCCGGCTTCTTCGTCAGGCTCGCCAGCGTCTCGGCGATGAGTACCGACCGCTTGGCCACCTGGTCGAAGGCGGCCTGGGCGAGCTCGTCGGTCCGCTCGTCGCCGGTGACGGCGGCGACGGCGTCCAGGGCGTGCGCGATACCGGCGGTCCCGGTGTAGAGGCCGATCGGCGCGGGCGCGTACTGCCAGTACTTCTCGTCGACCAGGTCCAGTCCGATCCAGCCCAGCCCGTGTTCGTCGCGGACGCACAGGTCCGACAACCGGTGCGCCAGTCGCAGCGCCTCCTCGGCAAAGTCTCCGGGGTCGGCGGCGGCGGCCAGCCGGGGGCGGTGCCAGTTGGGCCACCGGGCGTCGCTCTCGCCCATGGCGGTGGCGGCGACGCACGAGCGGATGACCCGCTCCTGGAAGGCGAGGTCGGCGTCCCCGAGGGCGGCGAGGCGTTCGGTGACGGCGGTGAGCGGCGGGTAGCGGGTGCCGATCGGCGCGCCGTCCAGTCCGCCCCGCAGGGTCCCGGAGTCCGCGTCGACGGTGAACATGGGGATGTCTCCGAGCGTGAGCTCGGCCACCTCGTCCAGGACCATGGCGTTGCGTGACTCCGGCATCTCGACATGGCCGCCGGCCAGCCGGGCGAGGGAGCGGGCATGGTCGAGGCCGTCGCGCAGGAAGTCCGGGTGGGTGCTTTCCAGCAGCAGACGTCCGTAGATGTGGGTCGGCCGGGCGATGAGCCGGGTCCGGACAGCGCCGAAGGCTGCCAACGGGCCCTGGGGGGCGAGCAGTTCGTCCCGGCCGGCTTCCAGCAGCCGGTAGACGTGGGTGAACCCCTCGACGAACGCGTCGACGCGGCCGACCAGGTCGATCGGTTCACCGTCGGCGGTCATCGGGTGGTTGCGCTCGGCGTCCATCTCCATGCGGCGTTTCACCAGTCGCATGCGGTCGGTTCCGCTGTCCTCCCAGGTCGGCACCGGCATGGGCGTCAACTGACCGCCGTGGCCCGCCAGTCCGCTGACGTCCAGGCCGAAGGTGCCGTCCTCGCCCCGCACCAGCAGGTGGTTGGGCAGGATGCCCACGGACTGGACGGAATCGGCGAGGGTGACCGCGGCGATGTCCGTCTCGCCGTCGATCTTGACGACGGCCGCGGTCTTGTCGTTGTGCAACAGCGCCTCCAGGTCGACGAGGACCGGATACTCGCCCGCGGCCAGCACGTTCTCGAAGTGGAAGTCCGTGGCGTGCAGCAGATAGAGGAGCGATGTCAGGGCACCCAGCCGCCAGGCGTAGCGGTCCCCGCCGTCGGCGTCGGTGGTCACGGTGGTGTCGACCTGCTCGACCCAGCCGTGGTCGCCGCGCTCCACGATGCCGATCCGGGCCAGGTCGTGCGGCGGCCGCTGCCGGTTGACCCAGTCCAGGAGTCCGTCGAACGCGGTGTCCATGGCCAGTGAGCGGGGCTTGAAGACCAGGGTGGTGGTGTCGAACTCGACCATGACGACGGAGCGCCCGCGCCGGTGCTTGTCGCCCGCGCCGAACTCCAGCCGCTCCAGCCGCTGGGGCGGTCGCACCCCGAGCAGGTTCTCACGCAGTACGGGCAGATCCGCGACGAGCGCCTCGATCAGCTCGACCCGGGTGTCGATCCAGAAGCGGAGCTGGCCCACGATCAGCCGCGCCAGGACCGGGTATTCGTCCCACAGGGCGAGGGCGTTGTCCTCCGACCGCAGCAGCTCCACATAGGCGGAGAAGCGCTCCTCGGGGGTTTCGCCGCCGAGACGGTCCTCGACTCGGGCGATGTTGAGTTCGAGGACGAGGGTCCGCTGCACCTGGCTGAGCAGGTCGGCGGCCGGGGCGGTCGCGCGGACGACGTCGAGGATGTGGCCGGGGTCGGCCATGACGGGGTCGTCGCTGGCCCGTACGCGTTCCTCGACGAGCGCGTCGAGTTCGTGGACGGCGCCCTCCACAAGGGGGCGGATCACTTCCAGCAGACCCATGTCGGGGTCCAGGCGGCGGGTGGCGGCGGTGGTGGCCATGCCCTCGGTCCACCAGCGGGTGAACGTCCGGTGCCAGGCGGGTTCGTCCGACAGGCGGGCGGCGAGGGAGGCGTCGCTCTCGCCGAGCAGAGCGGTCAGCCGGTCGGCGTCGACGCCCAGCGGTGCCAGCCGTGCGTCCAGGGTGGCGCGCTCACCGGTCAGGGGCGCCAGTTCACGCCAGGTACCGAGGCGCTTCTCGCCACGCACCGGGTCGGACTGCGACGGAGTCCCGCCGAGCCGCTCGCTCAGGGTGGCGGCCCGGTGCCAGGGGAGGTGGGCCCGGACCGGCCGGCCGGTGGGGTGCTCGCTTGCGACGTCAGGCATTCCGCTCTTTCCCTCCTGGGGCATGAGACGTGACCGGCAGGGGCGGGCGTCCGCGCACCCCTGCCGGTCACGCCGTTTCTTCGGTACGCTGCTAGTTCTTGCAGGGCTTGCCGGGGTTGCAGGCGAGACCGCATACGGTCCAGCCCGAATACCACGGCAGGCACGAGCAGCACCCGAGAGTGCCGAGAACTCCGGAGCCCGCTCCGTTGATCTCGGTCAGCTCCTCGTCGGTGATTGCGGTGAGGCCTTCGCCCGACGGATGGGCGGGGGCCTCACTCCCGAGGGACAACCGGTAGTCGGTGTCCTTCCAGGACCGGACTATGTCCACGAACATCACTCCTTGTGAAGAATCCGGGGGGGTCAGCAGCAACCACGCGTGCCCATGCTGCAGCTGCCGCAGAGGGTCCCGGTCGGGGAGCACACCGTGACGGTCAGAGTGACCGTGGCGCACGCCCACGTGGTCCCGCCCGCGACGCCGTCGAGCTGATCGTCTGCCAGCTCCACGAGGCCGGCCGGGTTGGCGGGAGCCTCGCTGAGGGTGGCCCGGTACTCGGGGTCCTTCCATGCGCGAACAAGGTTCATTTGTCTGTCACCTCCTTTCGCTGAGGATGCGAACCGGGCCTGGAGTGCCGGTTCCGAGCGCCATCCTCAACGGCCCTCATCCAGCCGGAATACCGCGCGGACGGCGCGGCGCGCATACGGCGCGCATACGCCGACGTCCCGGGGACCGCGGGGGTGCCTGACCGCCTCGTCGGCTCCGCTCGGGTCACGCACGAGCGGTCGTGATCCCGTCCGCCCGGTCACGCACGAGGGGTCGTGATCCCGGCGGCTCGCCATCGGTACCGCCATCGGTACCGCCACCGTCACCGCCGGATGCTCACCCGACGCCTTGTTTCCCCCGCGTCCCCGCGATCAGTGCCGTGGCGGCGCAGCACGCCGTGAGGGCGATGGCTGCCGCCGCCGTCGCGCCCCAGCGGTCGAGTACGGCTCCGGCCACGGGGTTGGCCACCGCGGAGGCGGCGGTGGTCGTGGCGGCGATCCAGCCGAAGGCCTCGGCCCGGTGTGCGTCGCCCGCGAAGTCGGCGACGCTGTCGTAGAGGGCGGCGAGGGCGGGCGGGATGACGGTGCCGCCGAGGGCCAGGGCCGCGGCGACGGCCCAGACGGTGCCGCCGCCGAACCGCTCGGAGAGGGCGGGAAGCAGCAGGGCCACGCCGACGGTGACGAGGACGAGCCGGCGCCACAGTACGGCCGCGCCGGTGAGCCAGAAGGTGGCGGCGAGACCGCCGGCGGCCGAGGCGATGGCCCACACGCCGGTGAGGAGGCCGCCGAGTTCGGGGGCCCCGCGGGAGTGCGACCAGGAGATGAGGACGAAGTCGACGACCGAGAAGCCGGCGATCAGGACGGTGACGGCGGCGATCGCGCGTACCGCCGCGGGGTTGCGCAGCAGCGAGCTGCGGCCGGGCGGGGTCCTGCCGTCCGGCTCGGAGCCGGGGGTGCGCACGGGGGGCGCGTCGACACCGGCGCGGCGCACGGCGCGCGCGAGGCCGAGTCCGCCGAGTGCGGCGAGCGCTCCGCAGACGGCGACGGAGGCGCGGGGGCCGACGACGGCGATGCACAGCGACGCGGCTCCGGGGCCGGTGACCAGGACGAGCTCGTTGACGGTGGCCTGGAGGTTGTACGCGCGCTGCCGCAGGGTGCCCGTGGCGAGCTGGGCCACCTTGCAGCGCGAGACCTGGGTGGACGGCGGGCAGGCCAGGCCGACGACGAAGGCGACACCGGCCAGCGTCTGCCAGCCGGCGGCCTCGGGTACGGCCGCGAGGCCGACCAGCCCCGCCCCGTACAGCAGGGAGGTCCAGACGAGGATGCGGGCGGCGGGTCGGCGGTCGACGGTGCGCCCGCGTATCGGTCCGGTGATGCCCTGGCCGAGGACGAGTGCGCCGGTGACCAGGCCGGCGGTGGCGTAGGAGCCGGTGTTGTCGGCCGCGACGACCAGGAGCGCGACGAGGGTCGCCGACAGGTGGAGGCGGCCGACGAGGCTCCAGCCGAGCAGGGACAGCAGGGCCGGGGCCCCGGCGAGCTCCTTGAAGGGGCTCGCCGGGCGCTCCGGTACGGGCGTGGGGGCCGCGGCGGTCATGACCGCAGGGCGCCGCGCCTGCGGTGCCAGTCGGTGACCGCCTCGCACCAGGCGTCGAGTTCGGAGGCGAACAGCGCCGCGTAGTGGGCGACGAACTCCTCGCCGAGGAGGCGGGCCGGCAGCTTGGACGTGGAGAAACGTTCCAGCGCCTGCCAGGGGGTGGTGGCGAGGTGATCGAGCGTCTCCCCGGCGGGCGGTGCCGGAAGGTCGTCCTCGATGCCCGACAGCCCGGCGGCCAGCAGCGCCGCGACGACGAGGTGCGGCTGTGCGTCGGCGCCGGGGAACCGGCATTCCAGGCGCAGCGACGGCCCGCTCCCGACGAGGCGTACGGCGGCCGTGCGGTCGTCGGCGCCCCAGCGGACCCGGGTGGGTGCGAAGTCCCCGGTGCGCAGCCGGACGTAGGAGTTGGTGGTGGGAGCCCAGAGAGGGGTGAGGTCGGCGGCGGCGCGCAGCACCCCGGCGAGGAACGAGCCGAGCAGGCGGCTCGGGCGCCGCGGGTCGGTGCCGTCGGCTCCGAGGTTGTCGCCCGCCAAGCTGTTCAGGGAGAGGTGGACGTGGCACGAGCTGCCCTGTCCGGGGCCTTCGGCGGCGAGGTAGGAGGCCTGGACGGAGTGCCGGGCCGCCGTCTGCCGGACGAGGGTCTGCTGGATCATGGCGTCGTCGCAGGCCGCCAGTGCGTCGCGGTGCCGCAGGACGATCTCGTACTGTCCCGGGTGGCATTCGGCGCGTGCGGACTCCACGCCGAGGGCCGCCTCGCGGAGGGTGGCGCGCACGTCGCGCAGCAGCGGGGCGAGCGCTTCGGTGCCGCCGAGGGCGTAGTCAATGCCGTGCCCGGTGAGCGGTGTGCCGTCCGCGCGGTAGAAGGTGACCTCGTGTTCGAGGCCGACGGAGGGCACGATGCCGCGTTCCTCGGCCGCCGTGAGCTGCGTGCGCAGGGCGGTGCGCGGGGCGACGTCGACGGGGGAACCGTCGGGCCAGGCCGCGTCGCAGACCACGTACCAGCTGCCGTCCTCGCCGGGCTGGGGCGTGAGGGTGGCCGGGTCGGGGTGGAGGACGAGATCGCCGTACGCGTCGTAGTAGCGCTGGAGTTCGGGGGCGGCCACGGTGCCGCGCTCGACGGTCCAGGCGTAGAGGTAGGTGCACGCGCCGTAGCCGTCGTCGAGTACGGAGTCGAGGGCGAATCCGCCGTCGAGGTCGACGGCCGCGAACCGGCCGTGCGGGTCCGGTGCGAGCAGGGTGAGCCGGTCCGGCGCCCGGTCGGCGAGTGCGGCGCGTGTCCGGTCGGCCGCGCGGGCGCGGTCGGCGAGGGTCCGGGGGCCGGCCGGCCGCTGCCAGAAGGCAGCGGCCGGCTGCTGGGCGTCGTTCACCAGGCGCCCTCCGGATCCGGGGCGGAGAGCGGGTTGGGGACGCGGCCGAAGCGGACGTCGAACTCCTCGTCGCGGTCGACGCGCTCGAAGCCCTCGCCCGCGAGGTGCTCGCGGTTCAGGCAGACGCGCTCGACGTCCGGGGCGAACAGGTCCAGGTCCGGGTAGCGCTTGGCGTCCTCGGGGAAGCGGTCGGCGTACGCGCGGATGACGGTGCGGACCTGCTCCCACATCTCGGCGCGCGGGTAGCCGAAGTCGTCGTGCGCGATCTCGGCGAGGAAGCGGATCTGGCCGGAGAAGACGGACGAGAACAGCGACTGGGCCATCAGCGGGGCGGGCCAGCGCAGCATGTCCTTGCGCGCCTCCTCCGCCAGGGTGTCGTGGACGGGCAGGTCGGCGTCGACCAGGTCCACGCCCTGCGCGAAGTCCTTGATCATGACGCGGAGGGGGCGGCCGTCCGGGTCGGTGATGAGGACGAGGTTCTGGCTGTGCGGGCAGTAGGCGACGCCGTAGCGGTACAGCCAGTGCAGCAGCGGGGTGAGGATGAGGTCGTAGAGCTTGCCGAACCATTCCTGCGGGGTCATGCCCGAGGTGGTGATCAGGTGGGCGACGACGCTCCGGCCGTCGTGGTCGCGGTACGGGAGGGTGGCGAGCGAGATGGCCCGCTCGTTCTCGCCGACCCGGGTGCGCAGCGGCTCGCGCCACAGGACGCCGAGCGTCTCGTGGAAGCGGTAGGGCAGCTCTTCGAGCGAGCCGAAGAGGGGGTGCGTGACGGAGACGGCCGCGACCTCGCCGAGGAGGTCGAAGCGGTACTCGTCGCGCAGCAGCGCGTCGCTCTCGTGGATCGACAGCAGCCACTCGGTGACGGCGGGGCCGGCGAGCGTGGCGGCGGAGTTGAGCCCCCGGTAGACGAGGGTGTTCCGCACGGAGCAGGCCGTCTTGACGTCGCGCCGGGTGGGGTGGGCGACGTTGGCGAGGGTGCGCACGGTCTGGTGGGGCACGTAGGTGTCGGCCGAGTCGCCGAGGAGCACGATGCGGCCGGTGGCTATCTCGGCGGCGTACAGGGTGCCGACGATCTCGTCCCACTGCCAGGGGTGGATGGGCATCCAGACGTAGTCGGCGGGGTCCGCGCCGGTTGCCGCGAGGCGCTCGGCGAACTCCTGGCGGGTCGCTTCGTCGAGCTCCTCCGCGAGCAGCGTCTTCTCGTCGAGGCCGGCGACGGAGCGGAAGCTGGCGAGGTCGCGGTGGACGGCGGTCCAGCGGACGGCGAAGGGGTTGCGTGCCTCGGGGGCGAGGCGGGCCCGGTCGGCGGCGGAGAAGCCGACGCGGCCCTTGTTGACGACGATGCGGGGGTGGCCGGTGAGGTGGCCGTCGGCGAGGTCGTACGGGAGGGCCGCCAGCTCGGCCGCCGTGATGGGCCGCTCCAGGCGCATCGCCTCGTTGGCGACGGTGGCGGTGAGCTCGCTGAGCACGTCGGCGAGGCGCATGCCGCCGAGGCCGAGGACGGTTCGGGCGTCCGTGACCAGGATGCGCGGGTCGTCCGCCGGGGCGTGCCCGTCCGGGGTGTGGCGGGTGGCGGAGCCGGGGGTGACGACCCAGCAGCGGAAGGCGCCGTGGCGGGCCCGGAAGCGGTAGCTGACGTCGCCGGGCAGGTCCAGGCGCCAGGCGGGGTCGGCGCCCTCGGTGACCGGGCCGGTGTCGGCGACCGGCTCGAAGAGGTACTCGTAGGAGAGTTCTCCGAGCATCTTCTCGGTGATCAGGCTTCCGGCCCGCTTCCAGGCGGCGGCCTGCGGTGATGTCTGCACGGTCACGAACGTCCTCCGACGGTGGTGCTTGCGGTGAGCTGGTGGTCGCGGCCCCCGGCGGAGGTGCCGCCGAGGCCGAAGGTGGTGAAGGCGGTGCGCCGGGGCAGCGGGTAGGTGTCCCGGCCGGTGAGGGCGTTGAGGATGACGGCGCTGCGCCAGGCGGCGAGGCCCAGGTCGGGGGCGCCGACGCCGTGGGTGTGGCGTTCGGCGTTCTGCACGAAGACGGAGCCGGTGACGGTGCCGTCGAGGACCAGGCGCTGGTGTGCGTCGACCTGGTGGCGTCCGGCGGCGTCGTGGGAGACGTACTTCGCCAGCGGGGCGAGCAGCGTGTCGACGGGCCGCTCGCGGTAGCCGGTGGCCAGGACGACGGCGTCGGTGGTCAGGTGGGCGCGGGTGTCCTGCTGGCCGTGCTCCACGGTCAGTTCGATGCGTCCGCCGGTGCGGGAGCCGCCCTGGACGGCGACGCCGGGGGTCAGGGTGACGTCGGGCCAGCCTCCGTCGACGGTGCGCCGGTAGAGCTCGTCGTGGATGTCACCGAGCGTCTCCTCGCTGACGCCCTTGTAGAGCTGCCACTGCGCGGGCAGCAGCCGGTCGCGGGTCTCCTCGGGCAGGGCGTGGAAGTAGCGGGTGTAGTCCGGGGTGAACTGCTCCAGGCCGATCTTGCTGTACTCCATCGGCGCGAACGCCGGGGTGCGGGCGAGCCAGGTCAGCCCCTCCGCGCCGCGCGGCCGTGCCCGCAGCAGGTCGAGCAGGACCTCCGCCCCGGACTGGCCGGAGCCCACGACGGTGACGTGGCGGGCCGCGAGCAGCCGGTCGCGCTGGGCCAGGTAGTCGGCCGAGTGCAGGACCAGTGCGCCGGGATCGGCCGCAAGCTCGCGCAGCGGCTCGGGAACGTGCGGCGCCGTACCGACGCCGAGGGCCAGGTGGCGTGCGTACGTGCGGCCCACGGCCTCGGCGTCGCCCGCCGCGTCGAGACGGGTGAAGTCCACCTCGAACGCGCCGCGTTCGGCGTCCCAGCGGACGGTGTCCACCTGGTGGCCGAAGTGGCAGGACGCCAGCTGTCCGCTGACCCAGCGGAGGTAGGCGTCGTACTCGGCCCGGTCGATGTGGAACTTCTCGGCGAAGTAGAACGGGAAGAGCCGCTCGCCGGTCTTGATGTAGTTGAGGAAGGACCAGGGGCTGGTCGGCTCGACGAGGCTCACCAGGTCCGCGAGGAAGGGGACCTGGAGGGTCGCGCCCTCGATGAGCAGGCCGGGGTGCCAGCGGAAGGAGGGCCGCTGTTCGAGGAAGGCCGAGGTCAGGCCGGGCACCCCGTCGGCGAGGGCGGCCAGGGACAGGTTGAACGGCCCGGTGCCCACCCCCAGCAGGTCCAGGGGTGCGGTCTCGGCTCCGGGGATCATCTGGGTCCTCCGTGGGTACGTTGGGGGGCGGCCTGGCCGGGGGACGTCTGCCGGTGGGTGCGGGGGCCGCCGACGTCGCGGGAGACGGGCGTCGGGTGCTCCGCGACGTGTCGCAGCAGGGGTTCGAGGTCGGCCGGCCGGGTCCGGGGGTGGAGCAGGGTGGCCTTGAGCCACAGGCGGCGCGTGCCGTCCGCGTCCTCGGCGACCGCCCGTCCGAGCACGGCCCGTCCGTCGAGCAGGAGGCGGCGGCGGACCTCCGCGACGAGCGCGTCGCCGTCCTCGTCCGGCAGCGCGTCGGCGGCGGCCGGCCTGAAGAGCACCGTGCTGATGCCGATGTCGCCGGGGCGGCGGCGCAGTGCGGGGTCGGCGTCGATACGGCGTGCCAGTTGCGCGGCGGTGTCGACGCAGTGCTCGACGAGGGCGCCGAGCCCGTCGCGGCCGAGGGCGCGCAGCGTGGCGGCGATCTTCAGCGCGTCGGGACGGCGCGAGGTGCGGATGGAGCGGCCGAGGAGGTCGGGCATTCCGGCCTCGGTGTCGTCGTCCGCGTTGAGGTAGTCGGCGGTCAGCGAGAGCGGCCGGAGGGTGTCGGCGTCGGCGACCGCGAGGACGCCTGCGGCGACCGGCTGCCAGCCGAGCTTGTGCAGGTCGAAGGTGACCGACACGGCGGACTCGATGCCCTCCAGCCGGGGGGCGAGCCGGTCGCTGAACAGCAGGGGGCCGCCGTAGGCCGCGTCCACGTGCAGCTCGGCGCCGTGGGAGGCGGCGACCTGGGCCAGTTCGGGCAGCGGGTCGATCAGTCCTTCGTCGGTGGTGCCGGCCGTGGCCACGACGAGGGCGGGTGCGTCGTCGAGGGCGACCAGGGCCCGGTCCAGGGCCGCGGGCACCATGCGTCCGGCCCGGCACTCGACGGTGACCGGTGCGGGCAGGCCCAGGATCCAGGCGGCGCGGGCGACGCTGTGGTGGGCGTTGGCGCCGCAGAGCACCTGCACGGGGCGTGCGCCGGCCGCGCGGGCGCGTTCCCGGGCCAGCAGCAGGGCCACCAGGTTGGACTCGGTGCCGCCGCTCGTGATGAGGGCGTCGGGTGCGGTGGCGCCGGGGTAGACCAGCGCGGCCAGTGCGGCGGTCGTCCGCTCCTCGACGACGGCGGCGGCGGGCGCCTGGTCCCAGGAGTCCATCGAGGGGTTGAGCGCGGAGGCGGCCAGGTCGGCGGCGGCGGCGACGGCGAGCGGCGGGCAGTGCAGATGGGCGACGCAGGCGGGGTCGGCGGGGTCGGCGGCGCCCTCGGCGACGGCGCGTACGAGCCCGTACAGAGCCGTCTCGGCGCCCACGCCCCGCTCCGGCAGCAGCGGGGTGCACACGGCCAGGACCCGCTCGGTGACCGCGTCCGGGCCGCCGGGCGGCAGCGGTCCGCCGCGTGCGGCGGCCCCGTCCGCCAGCGCGCCGAGTACGACGGTGGTCAACGACCGCAGCGCGCCGGGACCTTCGGTGCCGCCGGCGACGGCGGTGGAGAGGCGGTCCGCGGCGTGCTGACGGGCGGGGGCCTGGCTGTCAGGGGCGACCCGTCCTGCCGAGGAGTGGCCGTCCAGCGCGGCCGGATCCGCCGGGGCGGGACCGTCCGGGGCGGGACCGTCCGGGGCGGGCAGATCCGCCGAAGAGCGGCCGTCCCGGGTGTGGTTGCCCGGGTCGGGCCGGCCCGTGGTGGCGTGGCCGTCCGGGACGTGGACGCCCGGGGCGAGCAGATCCGCAGCGGTGGGACCGTCCGGGGCGTGGCAGTCCGTAGCGAGGATGCCCGGGGCGTGCTGGTCGACGGTGGTCCGTCCGGGAGTCGTCATGCGGCGTGCTCCGTGTCGCGCAGGGCGTCGGCGATGCGTGCCAGTACCGAGTCGGCCTCGATGTCGCTGAGGATCAGCGGCGGCAGCAGCCGCAGCACGGAGTCGTCGCGACCGCCGAGCTCCAGGATCAGACCGTGGTCGAGGCAGGCGGCGCGCAGGGCCTTGGCGAGGGCCGGGTGCGGGGGGAGGGACCCCAGACGGTCGGGTGCGCCGTCCGGGTCGACGAGTTCGACGCCGATCATGAGGCCGCGGCCCCGGACCTCGCCGAACACCGGGTATTCGGCGGCCAGTTCGCGCAGCCCCTGCCGCAGGCGTTCGCCCAGCTTCTCGGCGCGTTCGGTCAGCTGCTGCTCGGCGACGGTCCGCAGGGTGATCTCCCCGGCCACCATGGCGAGGGTGTTGCCGCGGAAGGTGCCGGTGTGGGCGCCGGGCTGCCAGGTGTCCAGGTCCGCGCGGTAGGCGATCAGGGCGAGCGGCAGGCCGCCGCCCACCGCCTTGGACGTGACGAGCACGTCGGGGGTCACGCCGGCCCGTTCGCAGGCCCAGAAGTGCCCGGTGCGGCCGATGCCGGTCTGCACCTCGTCGATGATCAGGAGCACGCCGTGCGCGGCGGTGATCCGGCGGACCTCGCGCAGCCAGGCGTCGGGGCCCTCGACGACGCCGCCTTCGCCCTGGACGACCTCCAGGATCACCGCGGCGGGCTTGTCGACTCCGCTGCTCGGGTCCGTGATCAGGTGCTCCAGCAGCCGGGCGGAGAGCACCCCGGCCTGTTCCGCGCCGACGCCGAACGGGCAGCGGTAGCCGTACGGGTAGGGCAGGCGGGTGACGGCCTGGGAGTCCGCGGGGCCGCCCGCGCGCATTCCCTCGGGGCCGGACACGGAGGCCGCGCCGAGCGTCATGCCGTGGTACGCGCCGGTGAAGGCGACGACGCCGCGGCGACCGGTCGTCTGGCGGGCGAGCTTCAGCGCCGCCTCGACGGCGTCGGTACCGGCCGGGCTGCAGAAGTGCAGCCGGGCGTCGTCGCGCAGGTCGCCGGGCAGCCGGTGGAGCAACTCGGTGCTGAAGGTGTCCTTCTGCGGGGTGATCATGTCCAGGCTGTGCAGCAGGGCGCCGGAGCCGAGGGTCGACTGGAGCGCCGCGACGACCTCGGGGTGGTTGTGCCCGAGGGCGAGCGTACCCGCGCCCGAGAGGCAGTCCAGGTAGGTGCGTCCGTCGACGCCCGTGACGACGGCTCCGGCCGCCTTGGCCGGCGCGACGGGCAGGGTGCGGGCATAGGTGCGAGCAGAGGACTCCCGCCGTGCCTGGCGGTCGAGAAGTGTGGCGCGCAGCATGGCGGTCGTGCCCTTCGTCGTATGCAGAACGCGGTTAGGTTAGCCTAACCTTCGTCTTTCGTGAAGAGCTGTTCCGGACGTCGTGCCCGCCGCGGGGAATGCCGACCCCCGCGGCGGCAGCACGACTTGAGGCGACGTCACACGGTGGCCTCCAGCCGGTCGCGGTCCCGGCCGAGCGGGATGACGAGCAGGGAGCCGCTCTCCTCGTCCCGCCGCACCCGGGCCCGCAGTCCGAAAACCTCCCGCAGCAGGTCCTCCGTCAGGACGTCCTCGGGCGCCCCCTGGGCCACGATCCGGCCGTCCTTCATCGCCACCAGCCGCTCGGCGTACCGCGCGGCCAGGGCCAGTTCGTGCAGCACCATCACGATGGTCCGCCCGGTCTCCCGGTGCAGCTCGCCGACCAGCTCCAGGACGTCGATCTGGTGCGCCAGGTCCAGGTGGGTGGTCGGCTCGTCGAGCAGCAGCATCTCGGTGTCCTGGGCCAGCGCCATGGCGATCCACGCGCGCTGGCGCTGACCGCCCGACAGTTCGTCCAGCGTCCGCTCGGCCAGTTCGTACGTGCCCGTCCGGCGCAGCGCCCGTTCGACGGCCCTCTCGTCGTCGGAGGACCAGCGCCGGTACCAGGTCTGGTGCGGGTGGCGGCCGCGGGCCACCAGGTCGGCCACGGTGAGCCCCTCGGGGGCCGTGGGCGACTGCGGCAACAGGCCCACCAGACCCGCCACTTCCCTGGTGGGCATCGCGTGGACCGAGGTGCCGTCGAGCAGCACCCGACCGCTCAGGGGCTTGAGCAGCCGGCCGAACGAACGCAACAGCGTCGACTTCCCGCACCCGTTGGGGCCGATCACCGCGGTGACCGAGCCGTCCGGGATGTCCAGGTCGATGCCGTGGACGACGGTCCGGTCGCCGTAGCCCAGGGTGAGCCCTTCGGCCCGCAGCCGCACGGCGGGCTGCCCCGGTCCCGGCTCTGCGAGGTCCTTGATGTCGACCGTCTCCGTCATGTCCTTTTGGCCTTTCCGCTCCGGGCGAGCAGGTAGAGAAGGTAGGGGGCGCCGAGCGTCGCGGTGAGGATGCCGACGGGCAGCTCGATGGATCCGAAGGCGGTACGGCCCAGCACGTCGGCCCACACCGTCACCGCCGCCCCGAGCAGGGCCGAAGCGAGCAGTGGCGGCGTGCCGGTACGCAGCAGCCGCACCGCCAGCTGGGGGCAGGCCAGCGCCACGAAGGCGACCGGACCCGCGGCGGACGTCGCGGTCGCCGTGAGCAGGACCGCCGTCACCAGCAGCGCTGCGCGCGCGGCGTCGATCCGTACGCCCAGTCCGCGGGCGGTGTCGTCGTCGAAGTTCAGCGCACCGAAGGGGAAGGACAGCACCAGCGCGACGGGCAGCAGTACGAGCAGCGCCCAGCCAACCGCACGGGCGTTGTCCCAGGTGCTGGCGTTGAGGCTGCCGGTCAGCCAGAGGATGGCCCGCCCCGCGTCCACGATCGAGGCCTTCACCAGCAGCCAGGAGATCAGACTGGAGAGAACGGCCTGGACGCCGACGCCGACGAGCAGGACCCGGTAGCCGGACAGCCCGCGCCGTACGGCCAGGAGGTAGACGAGGACGGCGGCCAGCAGCCCCCCGATCACCGAGGCGGCCGGTACGCCGATGTCGGCGAGCGGGCCGCTGACGCTGCCGTACTCCCCGCCGAGGACGATGACCGCCACCGCGCCCGTACCCGCGCCCGCGGTGATGCCGAGAATGTCCGGACTGGCCAGCGGATTGCGGGAGATGCCCTGCACGATCGCCCCGGCCAGCCCGAGCGCGGCGCCGACCAGCGCGCCCACCACCGAGCGCGGCATGCGGAATTCCAGCACCACCATGCGGGAGGCGAAGTCGCCGCCGCCGAACAGCACGTCGACGACTTCCGGCACGGAGATCGGGTAGTCGCCGCGGCCGGTGTTCACCACGATCGCCGCGAACAGCGCGAGGACCGCGGCGAGGGGGACGAACACGTCCCGCGCGCGCCAGACCCCCGAGACGGGGCCGATCCTGACGGCCTTGCGGCCCGGGACGGACGACGGTTCGGGGGGTCTGCGCGTGGTCGGCTCGGCGGACGGTTTCAGCATCGACGGTGTCCCTTGGTTCGCGTCGTTCACAGTCGCACCGGCTTGCGGCGGCGTACGAGGTAGATGAAGACCGGTGCGCCGATGAACGCGAGCATGATGCCCACCGGAAGCTCCCCGGGCTTGGCCACGACCCGGCCCAGGACGTCCGCGCCGACCATCAGCACGGCGCCGAGCAGCCCCGCGTACACGAGCACCCACCGGTAGTCGGGTCCGGTGTAGGCGCGGCCGATGTGGGTCGCCATCAGGCCGACGAACCCGATCGGCCCGCAGGCCGCGACGGCGACGCCGGTGAGCAGGGTGATCGCGGCCATCCCGGTCAGCCGGGTGAGTGCGACGCGCACTCCGAGGGCGCGTGCGATGTCCTCGCCGAGCGAGAGGGCGTTCAGTCCGCGGGCGTTGGCCGCCGCGAGGAGCAGGCCGACGGCGACGAACGGCAGCATCTGGAGCGTGATGTCCGCCGGCCGTCCGGCGACCGATCCGACGGTCCAGAACCGGTACGTGTCCAGGGCCTGCTCGTCGAGGACGAGCATGCCCGCGGTGAGGGCGGTGAACAGCGCGTGGATGGCGGCGCCGCCCAGCGCGAGAGTGACCGGCGTGGCGCCGCCCCGCGCGTACGTGCCGACGAGATAGACGGCGGTGGAGGCGAGCAGCGCCCCGGCGAAGCCGAACCACACGTAGCCGTACAGCGTGGTGACGCCGAGGAAGAAGATGGCGCCGGCGACGAACATGCCCGCGCCGGCGCTCACGCCGAGCAGGACCGGGTCGGCGATCGGGTTGCGGGTGTGACCCTGCATCAGCGCTCCGGCGACGCCGAGGGCGCATCCGGCGACGACGGCGAGGGCGGTCCGCGGAAGCCGCAGCGAGCGGATGATGATGTCGCCCTCGGTGCCGGTCGCGCTCCACAGCCCGTGCCAGACCTGTTGCAGGCTCAGGGACTTGGTACCGAAGACGATGCTCAGCAGGATCGCCGCCACCAGCATCCCGGACAGCACGAGCAGCCCCAGCAAGTGTCGCCGGGCATGACGGAGCGCCACGCCGCGTGGTGCCTCCGTGGACGGGGGCGCAGGTAGCGCTTGGGTCACGATCTCCTCCGTGGCCGAAAACATTTAGTTAGGTGAGCCTATCCTTGCATCGCTCTGGTCAGTGAAGAAGGGATCCGCCCATGAAAACCCGTTGGGTCAGCCGTTTCAGCCGTACAGCCACCGCCGCCGCCATCGCCGTGGGTCTGCTCGCCACCGCCGCCTGCGGCGGCGACGCGGACAAGAAGAACGACAGCAAGGACGCCAAGTCCCCGGCGGCTTCGGACTCCGCGTACCCTCGCACGGTCACGCACGCCATGGGCTCGGCGGAGCTGAAGACGCAGCCCAAGCGGGTCGTCGCTCTCGACATGACCTTCGTGGACGCCTCCCTCGCACTGGAGGCCGAGGTCGTGGGCTTCACGACCCTGTCGGGCGGCGGGGACAAGCTGCCGGCCTACTTCGGCGCCGACACGCAGAAGTTCGCGCCGAAGGCCACCCCGGTCGGCACCCTTGAGGAGCCCAGCCTCGAAAAGATCATCGCACTGAAGCCCGATCTCATCCTTTCGGCCAAGGTCCGCCACGAGAAGCTGTACAAGCAGCTCAGCGGCATCGCTCCCACGGTCTTCTCGGAGACCACCGGCGGCACGTGGAAGGACAACGTCCAGCTCGTCGGCAAGGCCCTCGGCAAGGAGGACCTGGCCAAGCAGAAGGTCCAGGACTTCGAGAAGCGCGCCAAGACGATCGGCGACTCGGTCCGCAAGGCCGAGGGCGCCAACCCCGAGGTGTCGGTGGTCCGGTTCGTCGACGGACCGACCCGCATCTACAAGGAGGACACCTACGCCGGCGTCATCGTGAAGGACCTCGGGTTCGGCAAGCCGGCGGCCGCGACCGGCACCGGCTTCAACACGGAGATCTCCGACGAGGAGATCAAGAAGATGGATGCCGACGACATCTTCATCTCTCTGTACGCCGACGAGGCGGGCCTGAGCAAGAAGACGAAGGAGAAGTTCCAGGCGAACCCGCTCTGGAAGCAGCTCAAGGGCACCATCCACGAGGTCGACGACAAGATCTGGATGAGCGCCGTGGGCCTGTACGGCGCGAACGCCGTGCTGGACGACGTCGCCAAGGCGTACAAGGTGGACGCCGCGAAGGCGTAACCGCCGGACGGAACACGGGCTGTGGGGCCGGGCGACGTCCGGCCCCACAGCCCGTTCCCCTGCTCGCTCCGGCTCGGTGGGTGCCTGCCGTCCGTCAGCGCGAGAGCCGCGGGCAGGTGTCGCAGACCTCGTCGGGGCGGATCGTGTAGAAGAAGCAGCAGCCGGCCCGCGTACGCGTCGCCTCACCGGCCGGGTCCTCGGAGGCACGGAACCCCGCGCGGCCGGAGTACGGGGCCGTGCCGCCGGGCAGCAGTGCCTCGGCGGCTTCGACGGCCGCACGCCGATCGCCCAGTACCCGCCCCAAGTGCCAGATCCCCTCGGCGAGTTCGTCGGTCGCCATGCCCCACAGCGCGCGGTCCCCGCGGCGCATCACCGGCCGGAACGCGTCCAGGACGGGGGCCAGGTGAGCGGCCACGGCAGCGCGCAACTCCGCCCGCAGCGCCTCCTCGTCGGCGACGGTACGCACTCCGGGCGACTGTGCGGCGGGATCCCCGGGCAGACAGCTCACGCCCTCCGCCCCGGCCACCGCGATCGCGCGCGTCCGCCAGTCGTAGGCGACCGCGTCCGGCGTGAGCCGCGGCACCCTGCGGTCCAGGTACCAGGGGCCGCTCATCGCGAGCACAGCGGTGAACGCGTACCGGTGCAGCACCCAGGTGGCGGCGACGTCACGCCGCGCCCGCACCCCGTAGACGTCCCGGATGCGCAACTCCTCGGCCGCGACGAGCAGCTCCAGCACGCCCTCGTCCTCGGCCAGCCGCCGCGCGGTGATCCAGCCGCCCTCCGGCCCGGGAGACCCCGCTTCGATGTCCAGCAGCGGGGAGGCGGTGCGCAATCGGCGGTAGACGTCGGCAAGCAGCGCGGTACTTCGCATGGGGGAGGTGACTGCGAGTGGCATGCGCATCCCTAATCATTAGGTAAGCCTTCCCTCATTATTACCAGCTGCCCCGTCACGGCAAATCAAACCCACCCACCCCGTGCGCCCCAGGGGCGACCCACGGCGGTGACCAGGGCGGCACCTCGCCGCGTGACCCCCGTCACGACCAAGCGATTAGTTGAAACTTAACCTAAAACGGGGGTACGGTATCGGCATCGCTTGATCCACCGCACATCCGGAAGGCACGACGCATGTCCCTCGTTCTTGACCCCGCCGCCCAGGACCTCCTCTTCCGCGAGGCCCGCACCGCCAACACGTTCTCCGACGAGCCGGTGACCGAGGAGCAGGTCCAGGCGATCTACGACCTGGTCAAGTACGGCCCGACCGCGTTCAACCAGTCGCCGCTGCGCATCACCCTGGTCCGCTCCCCCGAGGCCCGCGAGCGCCTCGTGGGCCTGATGGCCGAGGGCAACCGGCCGAAGACCGCCACCGCCCCGCTGGTCGCCATCCTGTCCGCCGACAACGAGTTCCACGAGGAGCTCCCGGCGCTCTTCCCGCACTTCCCGCAGGCCAAGGACGCCTTCTTCGCCGAGCGCCCGGTCCGCGAGCAGGCCGCCCTGGTCAACGGCACCCTCCAGGCCGGCTACTTCCTCATCGGCGTGCGCGCCGCCGGTCTGGCCGCGGGCCCGATGACCGGCTTCGACTTCGCGGGCGTCCAGAAGGAGTTCCTGGACGACGACCACACCCCGCTGATGGTCGTCAACATCGGCAAGCCGGGCGAGAACCCCTGGTTCCCCCGCTCCCCGCGCCTGGCCTACGACGAGGTCATCACGACCGTCTGAGCACGAGCGGTACACAGGGGCCGTCGCACCGGAGGGTGCGGCGGCCCTTCCCGTACCGGCACCGGAGGGCGCGGCGGCCCTTTCCCGTACCGGCACCGGAGGGCGCGGCGGGCCTTCCCCGTACCCGCCCCGGAGGGCGCGGCGGCCTTTCCCCGCCCCTTCCCGCACCCGGGGCGACCGCGTCCGCTAGGACTTCTTCGGCTCCGGGGACCCCGTGGGCTCCGACCGGTGCGGCTTCAGGGCGGCGGCCATCTCCGCCAGCCGCTCGTCCGACGCCGTGCCGAGGACGACCGTCGTGGCGTTCTTGTCGGTACGCACCAGGGCGTCGTACTTCTCGCCCTTCCAGACCTGCCAGGTCGCACCGCCGGCCTGCGTGGTCCGGCCGCTGTCCTTCGCCGAGAAGGTGACCTTCGGCACGTACTTCGCGGGGTCGGCGGTGGACTGCTCGACCGCGACGTACTCCGAGTCCGGGTCCAGGAAGCCCAGGTGCCAGGCCTTGTTCTCGTTGCCGCGGTACGTCACCGAGGTCGCGCGCCACTCCTCGGGCAGGCCCTGCGGGGCGAGCACCGGGTAGGGGGCGGAACGCTGTGCGGTGGTGATTTCGACGCGGTAGTCGACCGTCTTGAGGGGGTCGGCGTCCTCGTCGTGCGGGATCACGGTGTAGACGAGGGCGACCACACCGCCGATGACGGCCATCGAGAGCACCATGTCCCGGATCTTCTGATTGCCACGCTTCGCTGCTGCCACGCCTCCATGGTCCCCCATCGGCCCGCGGCCCCCGCCATCGGGCGGCCGTCGGCGGGACGTGCCGGACATGCCGCTCATACGTGCCCCGCTCTGCTCATTTTGTCGATGTACGGATAGAGTCACAGGACCGTCCTCATCCTGGTTTCCGGGCCCTCCCGGTACCTCCACCGGCCGTCGCCGCCGTAGCCCGTACAGAAAGGTGCGCACCCGATGACCGAGCACCAGCTCCCCTCACCGCTCGATGTTCCCGCCGAGGCCCCCGACCGCAACCTGGCCCTTGAGCTCGTCCGCGTCACGGAGGCCGCCGCCATGGCCGCCGGGCGCTGGGTCGGCCGCGGCGACAAGATCGGTGCGGACGGCGCGGCGGTGAACGCCATGCGCACCCTCGTCTCGACCGTGTCCATGAACGGCGTCGTCGTGATCGGCGAGGGCGAGAAGGACGAAGCGCCGATGCTCTTCAACGGGGAGCGGATCGGCGACGGCACCGGCGCCGAGGTCGACATCGCGGTGGACCCGATCGACGGCACGACGCTGAACGCGAAGGGCATGCCCAACGCGATCGCCGTGCTCGCGGCGGCCGACCGCGGGACGATGTTCGACCCGTCGGCGGTGTTCTACATGGACAAGCTGGTGACGGGCCCCGAGGCCGCCGACTTCGTCGACATCAACGCACCCGTGTCGGTCAACATCCGCCGCGTCGCCAAGGCCAAGAACTCCACCCCCGAGGACGTCACGGTCGTCATCCTGGACCGTCCCCGTCACGAGGGGATAGTGAAGGAGATCCGGGAGACCGGCGCCCGCATCAAGTTCATCTCGGACGGCGACGTCGCCGGTTCGATCATGGCGGTACGGGAGGGCACCGGCGTCGACCTCCTGATGGGCATCGGCGGCACCCCCGAGGGCATCATCAGCGCCTGCGCCATCAAGTGCCTCGGCGGCACCATCCAGGGCAAGCTCTGGCCCAAGGACGAGGCGGAGCGTCAGCGGGCCCTGGACGCCGGTCACGACCTGGACCGCGTGCTGCACACCACCGACCTGGTCAGCGGCGACAACGTGTTCTTCGTCGCCACCGGCATCACCGACGGCGAACTCCTGCGCGGCGTCCGCTACCGCTCGGCGACCGCCACCACGCAGTCGCTCGTCATGCGCTCCAAGTCGGGCACGATCCGCCAGATCGACTCCACGCACCGCCTCTCGAAGCTGCGCGCGTACAGCGCGATCGACTTCGACCGCGCGAAGTAACCCGCCGCGCACACCACTGGGGGCGGCTTCCTCTGTGCAGAGGTGGCCGCCCCCAGTGGTGTGCGTGAAGCGCGCTCAGCCCGCTATGCGCTGGTCGCCGGCCCCGGGGGCCGCCTTCAGCTCCATCTCGCGCCTGCGCCGACGGGCGAGCACCACGCGCCGTTCAGCGGCGGTGAGGCCGCCCCAGACGCCGTACGGCTCCGGCTGGAGCAGGGCGTGTTCCCGGCACTCGATCATCACCGGACAGCGGGCACAGACCCGCTTGGCGGCCTCCTCGCGGGCCAGCCGGGAGGCGGTCGGCTCCTTCGACGGGGCGAAGAACAGCCCGGCTTCGTCCCGGCGGCACACCGCCTCCGTGTGCCAGGGGCCGGCCTGGTCCCGCTGATCACGGACCGGTACCGGCGCGCGCTGCGCGGGCACGGCGGCGACCTGCAAGGACTGATGCGGCGGTTGCAGCACGGTCTACTCCTGACGACGGCTTCGCGAGCGAGCGACGATGCGCAGTCCCTACCCGCTGTGCCGACGCCTATGCACAGGGTTTCGAACCATGTCCAGTACGCGTCAAGGAAGCCGCCGTCCCGATTGTCAGTGTCCGAGGTGTTTGCGCAGACGATCGTGCAGGTCGGCGATGAGCTTGCCGCGCTTGGGCTTCGCCTCGATGTTGCCGAACACGGAGTATCCGTTGACGACGACGACGGGCGCCTCGGGGTCGGCGGCCTCCAGCGTACGGACCTCGAAGTTGCCGAGGATCCCGTTGCCGTTGCCGCGCAGCGTGATGTTCTCCGGCACGCGGACCTCGACGTTGCCGAAGACCGCGGTGGCGTCGATGGTGGTCAGGCGCTGGGAGAACAGGGCCTCGGTGAGGTCGATCTCGACGTTGCCGAAGAACGCGAAGGCGCGCGTGCGGGGCGCGATGCGCCAACGGCCCTTGCGGGTCGAGCTGCTGAGCACGGCGACGAGGCTGTCGGTCACCGGCAGACCGTCGACTCCGGTTCCGTGCGGGTCGTACGCCGCCGCGGGGGCACCGCCGGGCGAGGACCGGCGGCTGTCGCCGGGGGCGGGCAAGTCCCGCACCAGAGGCTCCAGTTCGGCCTGCGTCTTGGCCCGGTAGAGGGCGTCGACGCGCTCGCCGTGCTCCTCGGCGTCGAGACGGCCCTCAGCCATGGCGTCCCGCAGGATGTCCGCGACGCGGTCGCGATCGGCGTCGGAGGCACGGAGCGGGACCCGCTGTCCCGTCGGGTCGGACGCGCTGGACTGAAGGGGCGACTGAGGCTTCTTTTCGAGGTCCACCTCCCCACCGTACCGAAACGCGATAGATCGCGACTAGGGGGCGAAGCCCACCGGCTTCCGTCCGGGGCCGGCCCGGCCCCGGACGCGGGTGAGGCCGACCTCACCCGCGGCCCGCCGCCCGCGCGTCATACGCTGGTGGGCGCGGTGCGCCAACGGAGGCGTGGGCCGCTGTCCGCCTGCCTAGTGAGGGATTGGCCGTAATGCCAGAGTTCGAGTACTCCGATCTGCTGCCGCTGGGAGAGGACTCCACGCCGTACCGGCTGGTGACCTCCGAGGGTGTCTCCACCTTCGAGGCCGACGGGCGTACGTTCCTCAAGGTCGCACCCGAGGCGCTGCGCACCCTCGCCGCCGAGGCGATGCACGACATCTCGCACTACCTGCGCCCCGCCCACCTCGCCCAGCTGCGCCGCATCATCGACGACCCGGAGGCGTCCGGGAACGACAAGTTCGTCGCCCTGGACCTGCTGAAGAACGCGAACATCGCGGCCGCGGGCGTCCTGCCGATGTGCCAGGACACCGGCACGGCGATCGTCATGGGCAAGCGCGGACAGAACGTGCTCACCGAGGGCGGGGACGAGGAGGCGCTGTCGCACGGCATCTTCGACGCCTACACCAAGCTGAACCTGCGGTACTCGCAGATGGCCCCGCTGACCATGTGGGACGAGAAGAACACGGGCTCGAACCTGCCCGCGCAGATCGAGCTGTACGCGACCGACGGCGGCGCGTACAAGTTCCTGTTCATGGCGAAGGGCGGCGGCTCCGCCAACAAGTCGTTCCTCTACCAGGAGACGAAGGCGGTGCTCAACGAGTCCTCCATGATGAAGTTCCTGGAGGAGAAGATCCGGTCGCTGGGAACCGCCGCCTGCCCGCCGTACCACCTGGCGATCGTGGTCGGCGGCACGAGCGCCGAGTTCGCCCTGAAGACCGCGAAGTACGCGTCCGCGCACTACCTGGACGAGCTGCCGTCCGAGGGTTCGCCGACCGGGCACGGCTTCCGGGACCAGGAGCTGGAGAAGAAGGTCTTCGAGCTGACGCAGAGGATCGGGATCGGCGCGCAGTTCGGCGGCAAGTACTTCTGCCACGACGTGCGCGTGGTGCGGCTGCCGCGGCACGGGGCGTCGCTGCCGGTGGCCATCGCCGTCTCCTGCTCGGCGGACCGCCAGGCCACCGCGAAGATCACCGCCGAAGGGGTCTTCCTGGAGGAGCTGGAGAAGGACCCGGCGCGGTTCCTGCCGGACACGACGGACGAGCACCTGGACACCGAGGACGAGGTCGTCCGGATCGACCTCAACCGGCCCATGGACGAGGTCCTCGCCGAGCTGACCAAGTACCCGGTCAAGACCCGGCTCTCGCTCACCGGCCCGCTGGTCGTCGCCCGCGACATCGCGCACGCCAAGATCAAGGAGCGGCTGGACGCGGGCGAGGAGATGCCGCAGTACCTGAAGGACCACCCGGTGTACTACGCCGGTCCGGCGAAGACGCCCGAGGGCTACGCCTCCGGTTCCTTCGGCCCCACGACGGCCGGGCGGATGGACTCCTACGTCGAGCAGTTCCAGGCTGCGGGCGGCTCCAAGGTGATGCTGGCCAAGGGCAACAGGTCGAAGCAGGTCACCGAGGCGTGCGGCACGCACGGCGGTTTCTACCTGGGCTCCATCGGCGGCCCGGCGGCCCGCCTCGCCCAGGACTGCATCAAGAAGGTCGAGGTCGTCGAGTACGAGGAGCTGGGGATGGAGGCCGTGTGGAAGATCGAGGTCGAGGACTTCCCGGCCTTCGTCGTGGTCGACGACAAGGGCAATGACTTCTTCACGGCACCGGCGGCGGCGCCGCTGGTGACGAGCATCCCGGTGCGGGGGCCGGGGATGGCTTAGGGGTTGTCGGGGGGCCTTCGGGCCTGCCCCCCGACAGCCCCCTTGGGCGCCGGGGCCGCAGGCCGTCCTCCCCTGCCCCCTTGGGCGGCGGGGCCGCTCCCCCGGGGCGGAACGGTCGGGCAAGGGGGCGGCCCCCCACCGAAGGCGCACCCCCGCCCACGCCCCGCCACCCCCGCACGCCCCGCCCTCACACGGCGGGGGCAAAGCCCAAGGGCCGGCGGAGTGCGGCCCCGCCGCCCGAGGGGAACTGACGCAGGGCGTGTGTCACGGGGTCGGGCGGGTGATCGCGGCCAGCATGCCGAGCATGCTCTCCCGGCCGTGGCCCGCGGCGACCGCTCGGTCCGCGACGTTCTGGGCCGCCCGGAGCACCGTCGCGTCCAGTCCGGCCTCCTCGGTGGCGTGGGCGATGTGGTCCATGGCGGTGGCGGCCGAGGCGAGGTCGCTCTCGTCGCCCGGGTACTCCCCCGCGTCGGCGTCCTTCGCCAACTCGTCGACGAAACCGGTGACGAGGTTCCCGATGTCCTTGGCGAAGGGGGCCAGGTCGGTCGCGGCCACCCCGTACGCGCGGGCGAGCCCGAAACTGTGCACGAGTCCGCTGATCGACGTCCACCACAGGTCGAGGAGGGCCACCTCGTGGGAGGCGGCGCGTGTGGGGTCCGCGCCGAGGTGGGTCGCGGTACCGCCGAGAGCGCCGAGGGTGGCCCGGTGTGCCTCGTACGCGTCGGCCGGCCCGCTGTGGAGGAAGACCGCGTGCGGGGTGCCGATGGTGCCGGTCGGGGTCATGATCGCCCCGTCGAGGTAGGCGACCCCGCGTGACTGCGCCCAGTCCGCCGCCTCGCGGGCGCGGCCGGGGGTGTCGGCGGTGAGGTTGACGACCGTACGGCCCCTGAGCGCGTCGCCCGCGGTGTCCAGGATCGCGAGGGCCGCTTCGTAGTTGAGGACGCAGACGACGACCAGGTCGGAGGCGTGCACCGCCTCGGCGGGGGTGGCGGCGCGCACGGCCCCCGCGGCGACGAGGGAATCAGCCCGGGACGCGGTGCGGTTCCATACGGTGGTGGGATGTCCCGCCGCGAGGAAGGCACGGGCGAGGGCCTGACCCATGGGGCCGAGCCCAAGGACGGTGACGGGCGCTTTCACGGAGGCGTCTACGGCGTTGTCAGTGGTGGCGTTCATGATGGATTCCAGACGTGGCGAAGGCATGCGTGGTCATGGCGTGCGGGCATGCGGAGACGAGGGGTGGGTGTTGAGGTGAAGAACCTGCCGTACCAGTGCGGGTTGGACGCGGCGATCGACGTCGTCGACGGCAAGTGGAAGGTGTTGATCCTGTGGGCGCTGCACGAGAGGCCGCGCCGTTTCGGGGAGACCCGGCGGGAGCTTCCGGGCATCAGCGAGAAGGTGCTCACCGAGCAACTGCGTGAGCTGGAGGCCGACCTGGTCGTGCACCGGGAGGTGTACGCGGACACGGCGGTGCCGCGCGTCGAGTACTCCCTGACGGAGTTCGGACAGGAGTTGAACGAGGCACTGGCGCCGTTGGGCGCGTGGGGTCAGCGTCGTCTGCTCAAGCTGGCCGAACTGGACGAGAGTGAGAGGGAGTTGAGCGGGGTGGCGTCCTCGGCTTCCGGGTAGGGGGCGGGGATGTCCCCAGCCTCCCCCCGGCGGGCGGGACCTTCAAGTACGCACAAAGAGGTGGGTGGTTACCCGCATGTAAGGACGCGCGGAGGTCCGAGCATCCGCGCCCGTCCGTGCCTCCGCACCCGTCCGTGCCTCCGCGCGTCCGTGCCTCGCGCCGGGGTCCGTCGCGCCGTCTCCGCGTCCGCACCCCTCGCGCCCGCCTCCCGCGTCCGGGCGGCGGTCCGCGCACCACAGCGGTCCGTGCACAACGCACAACGGCGGTCCGCGCACAACGGCGGTCCGCGCACGACGGCGAGCGGCCCCGGCGCCCTCCCCGCGTGGGTGCGGGAAGGCCGCCGGGGCCGACAGGGCGCCGGGGCGCAGCGAGGGCCGCGTCCCGTCACCGGAGGTTCTTCCGCTCCTGCTCCCGAGGCAGGGGTCAGGCGAACTGCTGGCCCGCCGAGCCGTCGCAGGCCCGCAGTCTCAGCGGGTCCTTGGCGGCGGACAGGGTGACGCACAGGTTGCTCGCGGCGGCCGGACGCAGCGTGCTGCCCTGCCGTACGAACTGCTGGTTGGCGGCTCCCGAGCAGTTCCAGACCACCAGTCCCGCGCCGGGCTCGTACTTGGCGCCGGGCACGTCCAGGCAGCGGTCGTGGCTCAGTTCGGTGCGCAGCGACTTCTGGGCGGTGTCGTACCACCAGCCCTGGTTGCGTCCGCCGTGGCAGTCCCAGCCGCCGACGGCCGTGCCGTTGCGGGTGACGGAGGCGGGCACGTCGACGCACGTGCCGGTCCCGGTGTTCCTCAGCGGTTTGTACGCGTCGTCCCACGCGCCGGGGGTGAGGACGGCGTTGCCCGTGGACGCGGGGTCGGCGCAACCGGCTTCACGCAGACCGGAGCGGTAGAGCTGGGTGAGGCAGGAGGCGAAGGCGGCGTGGCCGCGGATGTTGGGGTGGAAGGACTGCCGGACGGAGTTCTCGTCCGGCAGGCCCGGCTTGGAGAGGTCGATGTAGAGGCCGCGCGCCCAGGCGTCATCCATGCAGACCTCGTGGCCGTGGAAGAGGCGCGAGTTGTCGAGGTAGGTGGCGCCGGTGGAGGCCGCGGCCTTGCGGATGCCGCGCTCGAAGGCGGGGACGGCGATGTTGCGGCCCCAGGCGGTGTCGGAGTCGTAGCCGAGGCCGCCGCAGGCGACCTTGCCGGGGAAGCGGGGGTTGTCCTTGAAGTCGGGGCCGATGGGGCTCGGGTAGCTCATCACGACGAGCTTGTAGTCGGAGTCGGCGTACCCGGCGCCGGTCATGGTCGTCCGCAGGTCGCGGACGGTCTGCTCGACCTTGGGCACGAGCCCGTCCACGCGGGCCTGCCAGCCGGCGGCGTACTTGCTCTCGCACGGGCCCTGGAGGGTGAGGTACCGGACCACGCAGTCGGTCATGACGGGGCCGAACTGGAGGTCGTCGTTGGCCCCGGCGACCAGCAGCACCATCTTGATCTTCGTGTTGCGGGCCTTGATGGCGAGGCTGTCGCTCTGTACGAGCTCGTCGGCGTACTGCTTGCTGCCGCCGATCCGGATGTTTCCGGTGGCACCGCCCGAGCAGGAGACGTTGTACGTCACGTCCGCGGGGATGGCGGTCCGGTGGATCGCGGCGTCCGGCGAGCGGTGGCACCAGTTCGTGGGCCCGTTGGTGGGCGGTTCGTAGGTGCCGACGCCCTCGCCGGAGATCTCGCTGTCGCCGAGCGAGATGAGCCCGGTCTTCCGCTGGTCCATGGGCCGTTCGGCGGGGCTGCCGTACAGCTTGGTCGCCTCCGCGGCGCGGATGGCCTCCAGTTCGGGCGGGAGGGGGGTGGACGGTGCGGCTGCCCCGGCCATGCCGTCGTCGGCTGCGGCGGCGGTGGTCGCCGTCATGCCGCCGACGGCCACCGCGAGTGCGGCGGTCACGGCGAGAGTGCTGCGGAATCTGAACCTGGTGCGCGGCATTGCGCCTCCCCGGGTGGTGGTTACCCGAGGTATTTACTGGCCGGTAGCCCAGATGGGAATACCCAGGACAAGACAACCGCTCAACTTTCACAGGAGGTACGACGACGATGACGACCGACGACGCACAGGATTTCCGGATCGAGCACGACTCCATGGGTGAGGTTCGCGTCCCCGCCCACGCGAAGTGGCGTGCGCAGACCCAGCGGGCCGTGGAGAACTTCCCCGTCTCCGGTCAGCGCCTGGAGCGCGCCCACATCGAGGCACTGGCCCACATCAAGGCGGCGGCGGCGAAGGTCAACGCCGAACTGGGCGTCCTGGACGAGGACGTGGCGGAGGCGATCGCCGACGCGGCGCGGGAGGTGGCGCGCGGCGACTGGGACGCGCACTTCCCGGTGGACGTCTTCCAGACCGGCTCCGGCACGTCCTCGAACATGAACATGAACGAGGTCGTCGCCACTCTCGCGACGGAACGGCTGAAAAGCTCCCACGGCTCCGGCGGGCAGGGCGGCCCCTCCGGCGGGTCCGTCCACCCCAACGACCACGTCAACGCCTCGCAGTCCTCCAACGACGTGTTCCCGTCCTCGATCCACATCGCCGCGACGGCCGCCGTCACCCACGACCTCATCCCCTCCCTCGAACACCTCGCCGCCGCCCTGGAGGGCAAGTCGGCCGAGTTCGCGGACGTGGTGAAGTCCGGCCGTACGCACCTGATGGACGCGACTCCGGTCACCCTGGGCCAGGAGTTCGGCGGTTACGCGGCGCAGGTGAGGTACGGCGTCGAGCGCCTCCGCTCGTCCCTCCCCCGGCTCGCCGAACTGCCGCTGGGCGGCACGGCCGTCGGTACGGGCATCAACACCCCGCCCGGCTTCTCCGCCGCCGTGATCGCCGAGGTCGCCCGCACCACCGGCCTCCCTCTCACCGAGGCCCGCGACCACTTCGAGGCCCAGGGCGCACGGGACGGCCTCGTCGAGACGTCCGGCCAGCTCCGTACCATCGCCGTCTCCCTCACCAAGATCGCCAACGATCTGCGGTGGATGGCCAGCGGCCCGCGCACCGGACTGGCCGAAATCAACCTGCCCGACCTCCAGCCGGGCTCGTCGATCATGCCGGGCAAGGTCAACCCGGTGGTTCCCGAGGCGGTCCTGATGGTGGCGGCCCAGGTCACCGGCAACGACACGACGGTCGCCGTCGCGGGCGCGGCGGGCAACTTCGAACTGAACGTGATGCTCCCGGTCATCGCGAAGAACGTCCTGGAGTCCGTCCGCCTCCTCGCCAACTCCACCCGCCTGCTGGCCGACCGCACCGTCGACGGCATCACGGCGAACCGCGAGCGCGCCCTGGAGTACGCGGAGTCCTCCCCCTCCGTGGTGACTCCCCTCAACAAGTACATCGGGTACGAGGAGGCCGCGAAGGTCGCCAAGAAGGCGGTCGCCGAACGCAAGACGATCCGCGAGGTGGTCGTGGAGGGCGGCTACGTGGAGCGCGGCGACCTCACGGAGGAGCAGTTGGACGCCGCGCTGGACGTGCTGAGCATGACGCGTCCCTGACGCCCCGGAAACAGGGGCGGGCGGGGGCACGGCGGTGTCCCGTGATCCAAATCGCTGCGCCGCCGTCCCCGCCCTCCTAAAATCCGTTCATGACAGAGCACGCGGACGTGGACACGAACGGGGCCGGGGCGGTCGGCGGCAGGTGGGCCGCCGGGGACCGGATCCTCTGGCGGTACCGGGACAACGCCTCCGCCCGCCTGCACATCTGCCGTCCCGTGACGGTCGTGCAGGACACGGACGAGCTGCTCGCGGTGTGGATGGCGCCGGGGACCGAGTGCGTCAAGCCGGTTCTGGAGGACGGCACTCCGGTGCCTCGGGAGCCGCTCGCGACGCGGTACACGAAGGCGCGGACGACGACCACGTCGCGATGGTTCGGGACCGGGGTGCTCAAGCTGGCGCGGCCGGGCGATCCGTGGTCGGTGTGGCTGTTCTGGGAGCGCGGGTGGCGGTTCAAGAACTGGTACGTGAACCTGGAGGAGCCCCGGTCGCGGTGGGCGGGCGGGGTGGACTCGCAGGACCACTTCCTGGACATCGCGGTCGCGCCGGACGGGCGCTGGATGTGGCTGGACGAGGACGAGTTCGCCGAGGCGCGGCGGGTCGGACTGATGGACGAGGAGCAGGCCGCACGCGTACGGGAGGCCGGGCGGGCGGCCGTGCGGCAGATCGAGACGTGGGGGACGCCGTTCGGTGACGGCTGGGAGGACTGGCGGCCGGATCCGCGCTGGGGCGTGCCCGAGCTGCCGGACGACTGGGACCGCACCCCGGCCCACATGGCGACGTGAGACTCTTGATGCGCCCCCGGGGTCCAAACGTAGGATCGTCGTCCGGAAGGCTGCGCACGCAGTGGTCGGACGCTCCAACTACCGGGTGTGGAGCACGACCTGACCGTATGTCACCACAGGGGGGTGGTTCTGTGAACCTGCACGGATGTGCGTGCGGTTCTGTAACGTTCACAGGCCACCGTTCTGTCGACGCGGCCCGCGAAGCGGGTATACCGCAGGCAGCGATTGCATCGCACGAGCTCCCCGGACGGACGGAACCCCACGCGTGACGGAGCAGCAGTCCACCTCGCACGAAGGCCGGCAGCCGCCGTTGGCTGCCGGGCCGCAGGAACGCGCCCGGCCACGGCAGGAGCCGCGGGAGGAGGGCGCACGGCCGGCGACGGCCGCGGTGCCCGCTCCGGGCGGACCGGCGGCCCCGGGCGGACCGGGCAAGCCGGGCGTCCCCACGGGCTCCGGCGGTTCCGGCGGTTCCGGCGGTCCGGGCAGCCCCGGCGGCCCGGGTGTGCCCGGCGGTCCCGCGGGGCCCGGTGGGCACGGCACGCCCGCCCATCCCGCCCGTACCGAGGGCGACCGGCTGCGGTTCGTCGGGGCCGCGACCCGGCGGATCGCCCGCGGCATCGACCTGGACGAGATCGTGCTCGGGCTGTGCCGGGCGACCGTGCCGACCTTCTCGGACGCGATCCTGGTGTATCTGCGCGATCCGTTGCCCGTCGGGGACGAGCGGCCCGCCGTGCCCTTCATGCTGCGGCTGCGGCGCACGGACCGGCTGCGGCCGGGCGACCTCGGCGAGACGCCGGAGGCGGCCGAGGAACTGGACGCCGTGGTCGGCGACGGATCGCCCGCGCAACAGCTCTGCGAGGTGCTCGGCGGCGGCGCGCTGGCCGAGGTGCTGCGCGGTGTGCGGCCGGTGTTCGGGGACGGTTCGGCGGCCCGGATCGCCCTGCCGGAGCTGCTCGGCCGGGAGTGCGCGCTGCCCGACGGCCGGCGCGCGATACTCGCCCCGCTCCGGGGCCGCCGCCGGGTGATCGGGGCGGCCGTCTTCCTGCGCAGGCCCGAGCGGTCCGCGTTCGAGACCAATGACCTGCTGGTGGCGGCGCAGTTGGCGACGCACACCGCGCTGGGCATCGACAAGGCCGTCCTGTACGGCCGCGAGGCATACATCGCGGACGAGTTGCAGCGGACGATGCTGCCCGACTCGCTGCCGAAGCCGACCGGCGTCAAGCTCGCGTCGCGCTACCTTCCGGCCGCCGAGACGGCCCGGGTGGGCGGGGACTGGTACGACGCCATTCCGCTGCCGGGCAGCCGGGTGGCGCTGGTGGTCGGCGACGTCATGGGGCACTCCATGACCTCGGCGGCGATCATGGGGCAGTTCCGTACGACGGCCCAGACCCTCGCCGGTCTCGACCTGCCGCCGCAGGAGGTGCTGCACCACCTCGACGAGCAGGCGCAGCGGCTCGGCACCGACCGCATGGCGACCTGCATGTACGCCGTGTACGACCCGGTGTCGCACCGGATCACCATCGCCAACGCCGGGCATCCACCGCCCATCCTGCTGCACCTGGGAGGGCGCGCGGAGGTGCTGCGGGTGCCGCCGGGGGCGCCGATCGGGGTCGGCGGAGTCGACTTCGAGGCTGTGGAGCTGGACGCTCCGGCCGGCGCGACCCTGCTGCTGTACACCGACGGCCTGGTCGAGTCCCGGCTGCGGGACGTGTGGACGGGCATCGAGCAGCTGCGGGAACGTCTCGCCGCCACCGCCCAGTTGACCGGCCCCGACCACCCGCCGCCCCTTGAGGCGCTCTGCGACGACGTGCTCGACATGCTCGGGCCCGGTGACCGGGACGACGACATCGCGCTGCTCGCCGCCCGGTTCGACGGGATCGCGCCGAGCGACGTCGCCTACTGGTTCCTGGAACCGGAGGAGCAGGCTCCGGGGCGGGCGCGCCGTCTTGCCCGGCGCGCGCTGGAGCGCTGGGGCCTGGAGGAGCTGTCGGACTCGGTGGAGCTGCTCGTCAGCGAGGTCGTGACGAACGCGGTGCGCTACGCGGAGCGGCCGGTGACGCTGCGGCTGTTGCGTACGGACGTGCTGCGCTGCGAGGTCGGCGACGACTCGCCGCAGCTGCCCAGGCAGCGGCGGGCGCGGGACACCGACGAGGGCGGGCGGGGCCTGTTCCTGGTGAACCGGCTGGCCCGGAAGTGGGGCGCGACCCGGTTGAGCAGCGGCAAGGTCGTGTGGTTCGAGCTGGGGCTGCCGGGGTCGGTGGCGGAGCCGCCGCACTGACCTCCCGCTCGCCGCACCCGGCGGGCGACGGCACGTACGACGGCGGGGCCCGTCCTGGTACGCACAGGACGGGCCCCGCCGTCGTACGGGACCGAGCGGAGTGCCCACGGTGCGCACACGGCGGGTCCCGCCCCTATCGGGGTGGGACCCGCCGTCGTCGGCGCCCTGCGTGCAGGCCGGCTACGGCTGCGGGGGCCACTGCCCGTTGCCGCCGTTGACGTTGCCGCCCGGTTTGCCGACCGTGTCGCCGCCCTGGTTGGCGCCGCCGGGCTGGCCGGTGCCGGGGTCCGGGTCGGTGCCCGGGTCGGGGTCGGGCGGGGTGCCGCCGTTGTCACCGCCGCTCTGGCCTCCGTTGACGTTGCTTCCACCGTTGCCGTTGCCGCCGTCACCCGGCGGGGTGCGCGTCGGCGGGGGCGTGTACTTCGGCGGCTCGGGGGTGTCGGTCACCGGCGGGGGCGTCGTCGCCTCCTGCGTGGGGGTCTCGGTGACCGGCGGGGGCGTGGTGGGCGGCGGCGGGGGCGGGGTCCGGAAGTCGGCGCCCTCCCTGACCTCCAGGTCGAACTCGGCGGCCTTCTCCTTGCTGCTGAGCGCGCCCAGGGTGTAGTCGCGCCAGATCTGGGCCGGGAAGCCGCCGCCGTTGGCGCGGCCCGCGCTGGCGGTGCCGGTGAGGGAGACCTGATGGCCGGTCTTGGGATCCTGGCCGAAGAGGGCGACGGCGGTGGCGAGCCTGGGGGTGTACCCGGCGAACCAGGCCGCCCGGTTGTTCTCGGAGGTACCGGTCTTGCCCGCCGCGTGGTACTCGCCGCTGTCGGCCTTGAGGCCCGAGCCCTCCTTCATCACGTTCTGGAGGACGGAGGTCACGGTGTCGGCGGTCTCCCGCTGGAGGCCCCCGGCGTCCTTGAGCGCCTCGGGCCGGATCGTCGCGAGGTCCTTGTGCTCGGCCTCCTTGATGATCGAGGGGATGACCTTCTTGCCGTGGGCGGCGAGGGAGCCGTACGCGCCCGCCATGTCCATGGTGCTGGCGCGCATGGAGCCGAGCGACATCGCGGGGACCGCGCCGAAGTCGCCGCGCTCGCGCATGCCGGCCCGCAGCGCGACCTCCTTCGTGAGCTCGGGGCCGACGTCCACGATCATCTGCGCGAAGACGGAGTTGACGGACTTGGCCATCGCCGTCTGGACGGTGATGTCGCCGTGGCTCCGGTCGTCCACGTTCTCCGGGGCGAACGGGATCTCGCTGCCTACGACCGGGCGCTTGCTCTTGCCGCTGTAGACGGTGTTCGCGGTGATCGGTTCGCCGTCCTGCGTCTCGGAGTTGTTCTCCAGGGCGGCGGCGAAGATGAACGGCTTGAAGGTGGAGGCGGGCTGGTAGTCGGTGCGGGTCGCGTTGCTGATCTGGTGCGTGAGGTAGTCCGTGCCCCCGTACAGCGCGACGACGTTGCCGGTCCTGGGGTCCACGGAGGTGGCGCCCGCCTGGACGGTCGCGTCGACCTTGTTGCCCTTGCGGTCGAGCTTGGCCTCCAACTGGCGCTGAACGGCCTTCTCCAGGGCCTTCTGCCGCTTCTTGTCGATGTTGAGGGTGATCTGCCAGCCGCCGGCCGCGAGCTGCTTCTCGTCGACCTTCTCGCGCACCTTCAGCTGCTGCTCGGCCGCCTGGACGAGGTAGCCGGTCTGGCCCTTGAGTCCGGGGTCGGCCCGGACGGGCTCGGGCATCGGGAACGTCATCCCCGCCCGGTCGGCCTGCTCCAGCTCGCCCATCTTGACCATGTTGTCCAGGACGTAGTTCCAGCGGTCCATGACGAGCTTCTTGTTCGTCGGCGTCGCGTTCCGCACGTCGTAGCTGCTGGGCGCCTGGAGCAGGGCCGCCAGGTAGGCGCCCTCCTCGACGGTGAGCTTGTCGGCGTCCTTGCGGTAGTACGCCTGGGCGGCGGCCTGGATCCCGGCGGCGCCGCGCCCGTAGTAGCTGGTGTTGATGTACCCGAGGAGGATCGTGTTCTTGTCGTACTTGTTGTCGACCTTGAGCGAGATCACCAGCTCCTTGAGCTTGCGGCTGATCGTCTGCTCAGGGGTGAGGTAGTAGTTCTTCACGTACTGCTGGGTGATCGTCGAACCACCCTGCTTGCCCTTGCCGGTGAGGGTGTTGAGCACGCCTCGGGCCGTGCCCTTGAAGTCGATGCCCTCGTCCTCGTAGAACGACATGTTCTCGGCCGCCACGAAGGTCTTCTGGACCTTCTCGGGGATCTTTTCGAGCGAGACGTTCTCCCGGTTGAACGCACCGCTCTGACCGGTGCGCGCGAAGACCTCGCCGTCGCTGTACTTGTAGACGTTGCTCTGGATCTTCGCCGCCGCGTTGCCCGCGGGGATCTCGATGAGCATGTAGAGGGCGACGAAGCCCGCCATCCCGAGCAGGCAGAGTCCGACGAAGGTACCGAGCACCTTCTTCCAGGTGAAGAAGCGACGTATGCCGGTCCTCCCCGTCTGCGCCCGGCGCGACCCACGCTGCCGGGCCTTTCGCGCATCCGCACGGCCCATTGGTCAGTTGCTCCGCTTCTCAGTCATCGCTCGCCCATACTCGCCGAACTATCGCCGGATCAGCTCAGAAAGCTAACACCGTCGACTTGGACAAATAGCCGCAGATCACGCCTTTTGCGGACGTGACAATCAGCACCTCCCCCCAAGGAACCGACGAACGCGGAGCCTCAAAGGTTGCCAGGAGTGAGCGAAGTTGAGGAAACGAGTCCGATGTACCCCCTGATCCTTTCGGACCGGGGCGACACGCCTCTGGGCAGGGGCGGCTCGACGCGATAAAGTGATATCACTTTGCTAGTCCGGCAAGGACCGGACCGGCAGAGCGACGCCCATCCGTGGAGTGCTTCAGAGAACGGGGAACCGCATGACCCACACAGCCAACGGACCGTCCCACGACCCCTCCGACCCCACCCGGACCTCCGGCACCACCGACAGCACCACGCCCCGCCCACCGGAGCTTCCGGAGATGCCCGCACCGCGCGTCACCGAGTTCCCGGCGCACAGCATTCCGGGCGGGCTCGCCCTGCTCCTGGGCCTGCTCGGCGTCGTCGCCGCCGTGGCGCTGGTCGTGCTCGGCGCGTCGATCGCCGCCGCGGGCGGAAAGTTCGCCCTCATCGGCATCGGCATCCTGCTCTTTCTCGGATCCCTGCTCGCCATGAGCGGCCTGAACATGGTCGCGCCGGGCGAGGCCCGCGTCGTCCAGCTCTTCGGCCGCTACCGGGGCACCATCCGCACCGACGGGCTGCGCTGGGTGAACCCCCTCACCACCCGCAACAAGATCTCCACCCGCGTCCGCAACCACGAGACCGCCGTCCTCAAGGTCAACGACGCGTACGGCAATCCGATCGAACTGGCGGCGGTCGTCGTGTGGCGGGTCGAGGACACCGCCCAGGCCCTCTTCGAGGTGGACGACTTCCTGGAGTTCGTCTCCACCCAGACCGAAGCGGCCGTCCGGCACATCGCCATCGAGTACCCGTACGATGCACACGAGGAGGCCGGGCTCTCGCTGCGCGGCAACGCCGAGGAGATCACCGAGAAGCTGGCCGTCGAGCTGCACGCGCGCGTGGAGGCCGCAGGCGTCCACATCGTCGAGTCCCGCTTCACCCACCTCGCGTACGCCCCGGAGATCGCCTCCGCGATGCTCCAGCGACAGCAGGCCGGCGCGGTGGTCGCCGCCCGCAAGCTGATCGTCGAGGGCGCGGTCGGCATGGTCGAGCAGGCACTCGCCCGCATCACCGAGCAGGACATCGTCGAACTCGACGAGGAGCGCAAGGCGGCGATGGTCAGCAACCTGCTGGTCGTGCTGTGCGGGGACCGGGCCACCCAGCCGGTCATCAACACGGGGTCGCTCTACCAGTGAGCGACGACCAGCGGCCGGAGCGGGCGGACACGGCGGGCGAGGATCCGGCCCCCGGACCGCGGGACGCCGCGCCCGCGCGCCGGCGCGAGGCCCGCAAGCAGGTACTGCTCCGGCTGGATCCCGCGGTGCACGACGCCCTGGCCCGCTGGGCCTCCGACGAACTGCGGAGCACGAACGCGCAGATCGAGTTCCTGCTGCGCACCTCGCTCGCGGACGCGGGACGCCTGCCCAGGCACACCGGCCCGCTGCCCCGACGCGGCCGGCCGCCCAAACGGCCGTCGGAGGAAGAGAACTAGCAGGTGGGGACCCGTCGCGAGGGGTCCCCACCTCTTCTTTCGGACAGCTATGCACTGCATGTATACACACCGTGTACAGTGCTCGGCATGTCCATCGGTCACACCTTGCTCGGCCTCCTGGAGGCCGGCCCCCGCCACGGCTACGACCTCAAGCGGGCCTTCGACGAGAAGTTCGGCCACGACCGCCCCCTGCACTACGGGCAGGTCTACTCCACCATGTCCCGCCTCCTGAAGAACGGCCTCGTCGAGGTCGACGGCACCGAAACCGGAGCGGGCCCCGAACGCAAGCGGTACGCCATCACCGACGCGGGCATCACCGACGTCGAACAGTGGCTGGCAGAGCCCGAGAAGCCCGAGCCGTACCTCCAGTCGACCCTCTACACCAAGGTCGTCCTCGCGCTGCTCACCGGCCGCAGCGCCGACACCCTGCTGGACACCCAGCGCGCCGAACACCTGCGCCTCATGCGCATACTCACCGACCGCAAACGCGGCGGCGACCTCGCCGACCAGCTCATCTGCGACCACGCCCTGTTCCACCTCGAAGCGGACCTGCGGTGGCTCGAACTGACCGCCGCCCGCCTGGACCGCCTCGCCACGGAGATACGACGTTGAGCAACCAGCCCCCGCAGCACAGCACCCCCGGGCACGCCCCCGCGGGCTCCCTCCTCACCGCCACCGACCTGCGCAAGACGTACGGCGCCACCGCCGCCCTCGACGGCGCGCACTTCTCCATCCACCCCGGTGAGGTCGTCGCCGTCATGGGCCCCTCCGGCTCCGGCAAGTCCACCCTGCTGCACTGCCTCGCCGGAATCGTCACCCCGGACTCCGGCACGCTCACCTACGACGGCCGCGACCTGTCCGCCATGTCCGACCGCGAACGCAGCGCCCTGCGCCGCAGCGAGTTCGGCTTCGTCTTCCAGTTCGGCCAGCTCGTCCCCGAACTGACCTGCGTCGAGAACGTCGCACTCCCCCTCCGCCTGGCCGGCACCCCCCGCAAGGACGCCGAACGCACCGCCCTGTCCTGGATGCAACGCCTGGAGGTCGACGACCTCGGCGCCCAACGCCCCGGCGAGGTCTCCGGCGGCCAGGGCCAGCGCGTCGCCGTCGCCCGCGCCCTGGCCTGCGGACCCCGCGTACTGTTCGCCGACGAGCCCACCGGCGCCCTGGACTCCCTCAACGGCGAACGCGTGATGCAACTGCTCACCGAGGCCGCCCGCTCCACCAACGCCGCCGTCGTCCTGGTCACCCACGAGGCACGCGTCGCCGCCTACTCCGACCGCGAGATCGTCGTACGGGACGGCAAGTCCCGCGACGTCAGCATGGAGTTCAGCCGATGAGCGCACTCGACGACCTGCGCCTCGGGGTCAAGTTCGCCGTCAACGGCGGACGCGAGGGCTGGACCCGTACGCTCCTGACCGCCGTGGGCGTCGGCCTCGGCGTGGCCCTGCTGCTGATCACCTCCGCCATCCCCAGCGCCTTGGCCGCCCGCGACCACCGCAGCTACGCGCGCGGCGAGATGGGCGGCGCCACGGCCGAGAAGGCGGGCCAGGACACCCTCCTGATCACCTCCCTCCCCTCCGGCTTCCGCGACCGGCCGATCGAAGGCCGACTGGTACAGCCCGAAGGCCCCGAGGCCCCCCTGCCGCCCGGCCTCACCGCCTTCCCCGCGCCCGGCGCGCTGGCGGTCTCCCCCGCCCTCAAGGAGCTGATGGACTCCGGCGAGGGCAAGCTGCTGCGGGAACGCCTCAACGGCCCCGTCACCGCCGTCATCGCCGACGCCGGCCTCATGGGGCCCCACGAGCTCTTCTACTACCAGGGCAGCAAGGACCTCGGGCTCAACCCGGGAACCACCAAACGCATCACCTCCTTCCAGGGCATCGCCCAGGAAGGACTGGACCCGATCCTGCTGCTGCTCGTCCTGGTGGCCTGCGTCGTCCTGCTCATCCCCGTCGCCGTCCTCATCGCCGCCGCCGTCCGCTTCGGCGGCGAACGCCGCGACCGCCGACTCGCCGCACTGCGCCTGGTCGGCGCGGACGCCACCATGACGCGCCGGATCGCCGCGGGCGAGGCACTCGCGGGCGCACTCGCCGGACTGGCCGTGGGCGGCGCACTGTTCTTCGTCGTCCGCTCCATGGCGGGACTCATCACGATGGAACGGATCAGCGTCTTCCCCGCCGACCTCTCCCCCGTCCCGTGGGTGGCACTCCTCATCTGCCTCGCGGTACCGGTCTCGGCCGTGCTGGTCACCCTCCTGGCCCTGCGCGGCGTCGTCATCGAGCCGCTCGGCGTGGTCCGTACGGCGAAGCCGGTACGCCGCCGCTTGTGGTGGCGACTGCTGCTGCCTGTCGCCGGGCTCGCCCTCCTGCTGCCGCTGCTCGGAAAGGACGACGAGAACGAGAAGTTCAACGAACCCCAGGTCATCGGCGGCACCGCCCTCCTGCTCATCGGCGTCACCGCCCTGCTGCCCTGGCTCGTCGAAGCGGTCGTCGCACGCCTCGGCAAAGGGCCGGTCTCCTGGCAGCTGGCCGTGCGCAGACTCCAGTTGAGCAGCGGCACCGCCGCCCGAACCGTCAACGGCGTCGCGGTCGCCGTCGCCGGAGCCATCGCCCTCCAGATGCTCCTCAGCGGAATCGACGGCCAGTACACCAAGGACACCGGCGTCGACGCCTCCCTGGTGGACATGTCCCTCCACGTCTACCCGGGCACCCCCGGAGCCGCCCGCGCGGAAGAACTGACGAAGCGGCTCACCGGCACCGCGGGCGTACAGCGCACCCTCACCGTCGACCAGACCACTTTGGGCGACCACCCCAAGGAACCGGAGAACTACACCGACCTGACCGTCGCCGACTGCACGACGCTGCGCATCTACGGCGCCCCCGCCACCTGCAAGAACGGCGACGTCTACCTGACCGGCGGCAAAGCGCTCGAAGGCATCCCGGCCCCGGCCGCCGAGGGCTTCAAGCCCGGTCACCGCTACTACCTCTCCCCGGCCACGGGCCCCGCGGCGGGTCTGTCCGTACCGTGGACCCTGCCCGTCGGCACGACGACCGTGGACAGCAGGAAGGGCCCGGAGGGATTCGTGCGCGGCGGCATCCTCGCCACCCCCGACGCCCTCCCCGCAGCCGCCCGGAGCGCCTACGTCCGTTCCGTCTACCTCAAGTTCGACGGCTCCGAACCGTACAGCGCCGACTTGGCACGCAACGCCGCCTACGCCACCGACCCCTCGATCTACGTCTCGGGCCTGCTGGCGACGAAGACCGACAACCGGTTCGCGCAGATCCAGCGCGGACTGTTCGCGGGAGCCACCTGCGTACTGCTGCTGATCGGAGCGAGCCTGCTGGTGACCCAGCTCGAACAGCTGAGAGAACGCAAGAAGCTCCTCGCGGCTCTCGTCGCGTTCGGCACCCGACGCTCGACGCTGGGCTGGTCGGTGCTCTGGCAGGCGGCGGTACCGGTGGCCCTGGGCCTGGCCCTGGCCATCGCGGTCGGGCTCCTGCTGGGAACGGTGCTGCTACGGATGACGGCCGTGCCGATCACCGTCGACTGGGGCCCGATCGCGATCATGTCGGCAATCGCGGGAGGCGTGATCCTGCTGGTGACGGCCCTCAGCATGCCGGTACTCCTGCGCCTGATGCGCCCCACCGGCCTCCGCACGGAATAACCCCCGACATCCCCTGGGCGGCGGGCCCGCTCCACCTCAGCCCCCTTGGACGGCGGGCCCGCTCCACGCCAACCCCCTCAGGCGGCGGCCCCGCCTCCACGCCAGTCAGCCCCCTTGGGCGGCGGGGCCGCCCCCCGGGGGCGGAACGGGCGGGCAAGGGGGCGGCCCCCCACCGGAGGTGCACCCCCGCCCCTACGTCCCGCCACCCGGCGCTCCCTCCCGCACCCGCACCCGCACCCCGCCACCTCCGCTACACCCTCCCCCACCCGCACGGGATCCCCACCTCACCCGCACGGGCCCCTCACCCCACCACCCCCTAAAGCATCCGCACCGGCAACCCCTCCAACGCCCCCCTCAACGCCCCCGCGAACTCCGAGAACTCCTCCCCCCGCGCCGCCCCCGCCCGCATCACCAGCGCCACCCGCCGCGACGGCGCCGGATCGGCGAAGTAGCCGGTCACCAGCGCCGGATTCCGCCCCGCCTCCACCTGCACCGCCGTACGCGGCAACAGCGTCACCCCCAACCCCCCGGCCACCAACTGCACCAGCGTCGACAACCCGGCCGCCGTCGTCGTCACCGGCCCGCCGTCCTGCCGCCCCGCCTCCCGGCACACGTCCAGCGCCTGGTCCCGCAGACAGTGCCCCTCGTCCAGCAGCAGCAGATGCAGATCCCGCAGCGCCTCGCGCGGAATGTCGTCCCGCCCCGCCAGCCAGTGGTCGTCGGGCATCACCAGCACGAAGTCCTCGTCGAACAGCGGGAGTTCCACCACCCCTTGCACCCCGAGCGGCACTGCCAGCAACAGCAGGTCCAGCCGCCCGGCCGCCAGCCCCTCCACCAGCGACGAGGTCTGCTCCTCGTACACCTGCAGATCCAGCTCGGGATACGCGTCCCGCACCAGCCGCAGCACCGTCGGCAACAGGTACGGCGCGACCGTCGGAATCACCCCGAGCCGCAGGACCCCCGTGAAAGGCGCCCGCACCGCCTCCGCTTCCTCCAGCAGCTCCCCCAGCGCCTCCAGCACCACCCGCGCCCGCACCGCCAGCCGCTCCCCCGCCGCCGACAGCAGCACCTTGCGCGTGGTCCGCTCGACGAGCTGCACCCCCAGCGTCTCCTCCAACGCGGAGACCGCCCCGGAAAGCGCCGGCTGGCTCATCCCGATGGCAGCCGCCGCGTCCCGGAAGTGCAAGGACTCCGCCACCGCGACGAAGGCCTTGAGCTGGGCCAGGGTGGGCTGCTTCTTGACGTTGTTGGCGGCGATGACTGTGCTCCGTATCGGCGTCGGTGGGCAGGGGAACGGGAGCCCTCCCCGGAGGGGAGTGGCGACGGCAGGAGGCCGGACCCCCCCGCGCACCCGCGAGCCTATGATCAATAACTCTCGTCGATCAAAGATTACACTTCAGCCGATTTCACTGATCAGTGACTCCATGGCAGGCTGATCAAAGTCCAACCCCCCAGAAATGCTGCGAAAGCGGCCTTTCCTCTCCGTCCAAGAGGAGCCCCATGCTTACCGTTGGTGACAAGCTTCCCCCGTTCGAACTCAGCGCCTGCGTCTCCCTGGAGAAGGGCAAGGAGTTCGAGCAGATCACCCACAAGTCGTTCGAGGGTCGCTGGCTTGTTCTGTTCGCGTGGCCGAAGGACTTCACGTTCGTCTGCCCGACCGAGATCGCCGCGTTCGGCAAGCTGAACGAGGAGTTCGCGGACCGCGACGCGCAGATCCTGGGCTTCTCGGGCGACTCCGAGTTCGTGCACCACGCCTGGCGCAAGGACCACCCGGACCTGACCGACCTGCCCTTCCCGATGCTCGCCGACTCGAAGCACGAGCTCATGCGCGACCTCGGCATCGAGGGTGCGGACGGCTTCGCCCAGCGCGCCGTCTTCATCATCGACCCGAACGGCGAGATCCAGTTCACCATGGTCACCGCCGGTTCCGTCGGCCGTAACCCCAAGGAGGTCCTCCGGGTCCTCGACGCGCTGCAGACGGACGAGCTGTGCCCGTGCAACTGGACCAAGGGCGAGGACACCCTGGACCCGGTCGCGCTGCTCTCGGGCGAGTAAGAATCCCCGACACCAGTACCCCGCGCACGGACCACGGAACGGAACCGATCTGACATGGCACTCGACGAACTGAAGTCCGCCGTACCGGACTACGCCAAGGACCTCCGCCTGAACCTGGGCTCGGTCATCGGCAACAGCGACCTCCCGCAGCAGCAGCTCTGGGGCACCGTTCTCGCCTGCGCGATCGCCTCGCGCTCGCCGAAGGTGCTGCGCGAGCTGGAGCCGGAGGCGAAGGCGAACCTCTCCGCCGAGGCGTACACGGCCGCCAAGTCGGCCGCCGCGATCATGGCGATGAACAACGTCTTCTACCGCACGCGCCACTTGCTCTCCGACCCGGAGTACGGGACGCTGCGCGCGGGTCTGCGGATGAACGTGATCGGCAACCCCGGCGTCGAGAAGGTCGACTTCGAGCTGTGGTCCCTCGCGGTCTCCGCGATCAACGGCTGCGGCCAGTGCCTGGACTCGCACGAGCAGGTCCTGCGCAAGGCGGACGTCTCCCGCGAGACGATCCAGGAGGCCGTCAAGATCGCCTCGGTGATCCAGGCGGTCGGCGTCACCCTCGACTCCGAGGCCGTCCTGGCCGAGTAGTTCCGAGTACGCGTACGTGTGAAGGGGCCCATCGGCGTTCGATCAGCCGGTGGGCCCCTTCGCGTGTGCCCGCTACTTCTTGAGCAGCGTCATCAGCTCACGCATGTCGCTCTCCAGGAGTTCCGGCACACCGGCGTAGCTGGGCGCGACCCCTCTCTCGCCCTCGTATTCGACGCTGCCGTCGACCGAGAGGACGAGAACGATGCCTCCGTCCTGCACCACCAGTTGCCTGTCGTCCCGGACGTAGTACTCCTCCGTGAACGCCAGATGGAAGGCCCGGTCGCCCAGCCCCTCCACCGGCGTCACCTCCGGTTCGGTGCCGTACTCGCCGGCGTTGAGCCGGGCCTCCAGCTCCGGCCCCGGGTCGGTCCTGCGGTGCTGCTCGATGACGAGACCGGCCCGATAGACGGTGGGCCAGCCCTCGGTGTGCTGGTCGGTCGACTTCAGGCCCATCTGGCAGACCGACCGGTCGTAGGCGGGGTCCTCGAACCGCTCGGAGCTGTCGGCGGACCGGTCCCGTGCGCCGAACCGTTCGGTGAGCGCGCTCAGCGGCGCCTTCTCGCACGTTTCCGCCGTGATCCGGTAGCCCCGCTGGTCGGGCCCCTCGTCGTCCTGTCCGAAGGCGTGCAGCCCGCCCGCCCACAGCGCCGACGCGAGCACGGCCCCGCCGGCCGCCCACAGCCAGGGCCGGCGCGGCCGCTCCTGGGTGCGCGGTGCGCGCTCGCCGCCCGAGTGAAGGGTTTCGAGCGGCGTCGCGTCCGCGCCGCCGACCAGTTCGGGTTCGGATATCACCGGGCGTCGCCGTCCGGCGTGCCCGGGGAGGGCGGTGCCGGGGCCGCCGCGCCCGGTGGCGGGGCCGGTGTCGGGGCCGGTGTCGGCGCCGGTGTCGGGGCCACGTCGATCGCCGTCGCCCCGTGGGGTTTCGGCGCGGCCCGCAGCGCGCTCTCCTTGGCGTACGAGCGCAGGTAGCCGATGGCGGTGTTGAGGACGGCGACTATCGGCACCGCGACCACCGCTCCGCCGATCCCGGCGACGAGGCCGCCCGCCGCGACCGAGAGGACGACGGCGAGCGGGTGCACCCGTACCGCCCGGCCCAGGATGAACGGCTGGAGGATGTGACCCTCGATCTGCTGCACGGCGAGGACGACGATCAGCACCATCAGGGCGATGAACGGCCCGTTGGTGACGATCGCGACGACGACCGCCAGTGCGCCGGAGATGACCGCGCCGACCAGCGGGATGAACGCGAAAAGGAAGATCAGGACGGCGAGCGGCACCGCCATCGGCACGTCGAGGAAGTGCAGGCCGAGCCCGATGAAGATGGCGTCGATCAGGGCGACGATCACCGTGCCGCGCACGTACGCGGTGAGGGTGCGCCAGGCGCGCGGGCCGGCGCCCGCCATGCCGGGACGGGCCTGGGTGGGGACCAGCCTGAGCGTCCACTCCCAGATGCGCTTGCCGTCGTACAGCAGGAAGAGGGTGGAGAACATCGCGAGCAGCATTCCGGTCATCATCTCGACGATGACGGTGACGCCCTGGAGTCCCGCGGTGGTGATCTCCTGGGTGTTGGTGCCGATGGCGTCGCTGAGGTTCTTGGTGATGTCGTTGATCTGCTGCTCGGTGACGTGGAACGGGCTGTTCAGCAGCCAGGTCCGTAGGTCCTGGAGGCCCTGTTGGACCTGCGCCGAGAGGTCTTCGGCGTTGTCCATGACCTGCCAGACCACGAACCAGCCGATCAGGCCGATCACGACGAAGCCGAGGATCGCGGTGAGCGCGGTGGCCAGTCCCCGTGGCAGCCCCATCCTCTTCAGCGCGGCCACGGTGGGCTGGAGCAGTGCGGTGAGCAGGAGGGCGCCCATGAAGGCGAAGGCGACCAGTTGGACCTGGTTGATGATCTGGCCGAGTACCCAGATGGTGCCCGCGAGGACCAGCAGTCGCCAGCCGGCTTCGGCCGCGACGCGCATGCCCCAGGGGACGGCGTCGGCGGGTTCGGGTCTGGCGCGGACGGCGGGGGCGTAGTCCGGTGGCGGCGGGACGTGGTCGAGGTCGTGGTGGTCGGGCACGCCGTTCTCCGGGACGGCGACCGCGTCCGGGTCGGCGTCGGCCTCGGCGCGGCGCTCCTCCAGCCGGTCTCCCATGTGGGTCAGCCGTGACCCGAGCCCGCCGAGCCATCCAGGCGTCTTCGACATGATGTTTCCTCTTCCCACCCCGACGCCCCTCGGCGATTTTGGTCGGACCCGACCGTACACGTGCGGAGCCCCCCACCGTAGGACGGTGGGGGGCTCCGCGGAGTTGAGTGCCCGGGTGAGCGAGTACCCGCGTTCGCCGCTGTCAGTACCAGCGGTTGTCCTGCCAGAAGTCCCATGCCTCACAGGGGCTGCCGTAGCGCTCGTTCATGTAGTTGAGCCCCCACTGGATCTGGGTGGCCGGGTTGGTCCGCCAGTCGGCGGCGACCGAGGCCATCTTGGATCCCGGGTTGGACTGGACGAGGCCGTAGGCGCCCGAGGAGGGGTTCACTGCCTTGTAGTTCCACGTGGACTCGTGGTTCACGATGGTGCTGAAGCACTGGAACTGACCGGCCGGGACGATCTGGCGGGCGATCGCCTTGACCTCGGCGACGGTGTAGGAGGTCTGCGGTGCGAAGGAGGAGGCGTCGCGGGATGCCGAGCGGGAGGCGACCTCGCCCTGCTCCTTGCGTTCCTTGGCTTCCTTCTCCGCCTTTTCGGCCTTCTCCTTGGCCGCCTTCTCGTCGGCGGCCTTCTTGTCGGCCGCTTCCTTCTTGGCCTTGGCGTCGGAGGCGGCCTGGATGCGGGCTGCTTCCTCGGCGCTCTTCTTCGCGGCCTCGTCGACGGCGGCGGCCTGGACGTCGGCCTGCTGCGCGAGGGAGGCGGTCGCCACCTGCGCGTGCTGGCCGGCGGGGATTTCCGCGAGGAGAGTCGTGTCGGCGGCGGCTGCCTCGAAGTTGTTGTCGCTCGACGACTGCGGGTCGCCCGATGCGACGCCCACGACGGCGCCGACTGTGGTGACTGCGGTGGCGGAGGCCACTGCGAATCCCCGAACCGAGATCCGGCTCACACGGTTTCCTTCCAGCAGCGTCCGAACCGGTGACCCTCGCGGACGCAATCGCACCCCTGGCGCTGGCACTCCCTTTTGGTACGTCACGGGAGGCGCGGACCCGGTGGGCAACTCCCGTGGGAGTGCTCCGTGTTACTCGGGCGGCATACGGCGCGATCTGTTGAATTAGGTGGTGTTGCACCTCTGGAGGTGCGGGTGTGCCGTATGCGGGGCCTGACGGAAGCAAGACTCTGCCGGAAGGGCATGCCGGTAATCAATTCTTGGTTGCGTGTGAAACGTCACATCGATTCTGTGGCTGTTGTTTCGGGGAAGTACTCGCGCCGCGTGACACCGCCCGGCTAGGATCTCGCGCTTCTCGCGAGTCCGGCCGGGCGGCGCAACATACGTGCGGTTCATGCCTTTTCGGTCAGATCTGGCCGTCCTCCAGCATTTCGGTCACGAGGGCGGCGATCTGCGAGCGCTCGGACCTGGTGAGGGTGACGTGGGCGAACAGCGGGTGTCCCTTCAGCTTCTCGACGACGGCGACCACCCCGTCGTACCGGCCGACCCGGAGGTTGTCGCGCTGGGCGACGTCATGGGTGAGGACCACCCGTGAGTTCGCCCCGATCCTGGACAGGACCGTCAGCAGGACGTTCCGTTCCAGGGATTGGGCCTCGTCGACGATGACGAACGCGTCGTGCAGCGAGCGTCCCCGGATGTGGGTGAGCGGCAGGACCTCCAGCATGCCGCGTCCCAGTACCTCTTCGATGACTTCCTTGCCGGCGACGGCCGAGAGGGTGTCGAAGACGGCCTGCGCCCAGGGGGACATCTTCTCGGACTCGGAGCCGGGGAGGTAGCCGAGTTCCTGGCCGCCGACCGCGTACAGCGGCCGGAAGACCATCACCTTCTTGTGCTCCTGCCGCTCCAGTACGGCTTCCAGGCCCGCGCACAGGGCCAGTGCGGACTTTCCGGTGCCGGCCCGTCCGCCCAGGGAGACGATGCCGACCTCGGGGTCGAGCAGCAGGTCGAGCGCGATGCGCTGCTCGGCGCTGCGGCCGTGGATGCCGAACGCGCCCCTGTCGCCCCGTACGAGACGGACCTGTCCGTCCGGGGTGACCCGTGCCAGGGCCTTGCCGCGCTCCGAGGAGACGACCAGGCCGGTGTGGACGGGGAGGTCGGCGGCCTCGGGCACGTAGAGCCGTTCCTCGGTGAAGAGGAGGTCCACCTGGTCGGCTTCGAGGGTCAGTTCGGCCATTCCGGTCCAGCCGGAGTCGGTGATGGCCAGTTCTGCCCGGTACTCCTCGGCGAGCAGGCCCACCGAGGAGGCTTTGATGCGCAGAGGGAGGTCCTTGGAGACGACGGTGACGTCGAACCCCTCGGCCTGGAGGTTGCGTGCGACGGCGAGGATCCGTGAGTCGTTGTCCCCCAACCGGTAGCCGGCGGGAAGGACGCCGGGATCGGAGTGGTTGAGTTCGACGCGCAGCGAACCGCCGAGGTCCCCGATCGGGATCGGGGCGTCGAGACGGCCGAACCGGATGCGGTAGTCGTCCAGCATGCGCAGGGCCTGCCGGGCGAAGTAACCGAGTTCCGGGTGGTGCCGCTTGGCCTCCAGCTCGGTGATGACGACGATCGGGAGCACGACTTCGTGCTCTTCGAAGCGGGTCATCGAGCTGGGGTCGGCCAGCAGGACGCTGGTGTCGAGAACGTAGGTGCGCCTGTCGGGAAGGCGGCGCTTAGAGCTGTTCACCACGGAAGGACGTACCCCCTCGGACTGAGGTCGGGGTGCGACGACGTCGCGGGCGGAAGGGACCGGTTCCGGCCGCTCTGCGCGGGCCGGTGACCGGCCCTTGCCACCACTACCGCGTCATCTCTGGCGTGGTCGTCCTGGTGCAAAGGGCCTCCCGGGCGGGCGGCATCGAGCCGTCCGCTGAGATGCGGCGTCCGTGGACCGGACGCCGACCTGGAGGGGGTATTCCCTCGAACACGCGCGGCCATGCCTGGTCATGGCCAAGGCATATGACGTCTCTTCACGCATGTTCGGTACGCCGAAGGGGTACGGGCGGCGGTCAGGAACCGTAGCGGCGGTGCCTGGCCGCGTAGTCGCGCAGGGCGCGCAGGAAGTCGACCTTGCGGAAGGCGGGCCAGAACACTTCGCAGAAGTAGTACTCCGAATGGGCGCTCTGCCACAGCATGAAACCGGACAACCGCTGCTCACCGCTGGTGCGGATGACGAGATCCGGGTCGGGCTGGCCGCGGGTGTAGAGGTGTTCCGAGATGTGCTCGACGTCGACGATCTCGGCGAGTTCCTCGAAGGAGGTGCCCTTGTCGGCGTGTTCGAGGAGCAGCGAGCGGACGGCGTCGGCGATCTCCTGGCGACCGCCGTAGCCCACGGCGACGTTGACCAGTATTCCCTTGTTGTCCGCCGTCGACTGCTCGGCCTCCTTCAGTACACCCTGCGTTCGGGCGGGGAGGATGTCCATCGTGCCGACGTGGTGGACCCGCCAGCGGCCGTCGGCGGCGAGTGCCTTGACGGCGCCCTCGATGATGGAGAGCAACGGAGTGAGTTCGGCCTCGGGCCGGTCGAGGTTCTCGGTGGAGAGCATCCACAGGGTGACGACCTCGACGTCCGTCTCCGCGCACCAGCCGAGGAGTTCCTGGATCTTGCTCGCGCCGGCCTTGTGCCCCTGCTCGGTGGTGCCGCCGGCGGCCTTCGCCCATCGTCTGTTGCCGTCGAGGATGACGCCGATGTGCTTGGGCACCTGGGCGTGGTCGAGGCGGCCTTCCACGCGGCGTGCGTACAGCCGATACACCAGGTCGCGCAGGTTCACAGCGTTCCACCCTCTCGTCTTCCCGGGCGCCCGGACCTCTGGGGGTCGGCCGGCATGTGCTCCGGTGCTGTCTTCCGGGGGCCCGAGCGCGTCACATTACTGCGCGCGGGTCCCGGCGGCCCAACCCGGTCTGTCACAAGTACGTACGTGATAGGGAGGTGATCGTGACTGACGACTCTCTGCACTACCGCGCATCCGACGACCGCTACGACACGATGGAGTACCGGCGCTCCGGCCGCAGCGGTCTCAAGCTCCCGGCCGTCTCGCTGGGCCTGTGGCACAACTTCGGCGACGACCGCAGCCTCGACTCGCAGCGTGCCATCCTGCGCCGCGCCTTCGACCTGGGCGTGACCCACTTCGACCTGGCGAACAACTACGGCCCGCCGGCCGGCTCGGCGGAGTCGAACTTCGGCAAGGTCTTCGCGCAGGACTTCGCCCCGTACCGCGACGAGTTGCTCGTCTCGACGAAGGCGGGTTACGGGATGCACCCCGGCCCGTACGGCGAGTGGGGCTCCCGCAAGTACCTGCTGTCCTCACTGGACGCGTCGCTGAACCGCATGGGTCTGGACTACGTCGACATCTTCTACTCGCACCGCTTCGACCCGGACACTCCTCTTGAGGAGACCATGGGAGCGCTTGCATCGGCCGTCCAGCAGGGCAAGGCGCTGTACGTGGGCGTCTCGTCGTACAACAGCGAGCAGACGGCCGAGGCCGCACGGCTGCTCCGCGAGATGGGGGTGCGCCCGCTCATCCACCAGCCCTCGTACTCGATGATCAACCGCTGGACGGAGGACGACGGCCTGCTCGACACCCTGGAGGAGGCGGGCATGGGCTGCATCTCGTTCGTGCCGCTGGCGCAGGGGCTGCTGACGAACAAGTACCTGAAGGGCATTCCGGAGGGCTCTCGGGCCACCCAGGGCAAGTCGCTGGACCCGGATCTGCTGAGCGACGAGGTCCTGCGCCGTCTCAACGGCCTGAACGACATCGCCTCACGGCGCGGTCAGTCCCTCGCCCAGCTCGCGCTGTCGTGGGTGCTGCGGGACGAGCGGATGACGTCGGCGCTCATCGGGGCGTCCAGCGTGAAGCAGCTGGAGGAGAACGTGGCGGCGCTCGGGACTCCGGCTCTCACGGAGGCGGAGCTGAAGGAGATCGACTCCTTCGCCGTCTCCACGCCCGGCACGAACATCTGGGCCGACCGGGGCTGAGACAAAAAAACGGGCCGGTCCGTGGGGGGGATACGGACCGGCCCGAGGGGGGGTTTCCACCATAACCCTTCGTAAGTGATGCTGTGCACCAGGACGCCGAATAATTACTCTCCGGAGTTGCCGGTGTGCACCCCGCAAGGGGCGGAATCCCTTGGGGCAGCTGGCATCGGGGCACTTTTCGGCCTCGCGGGAGGGCCGTCGGACTTCCACCCGTCGGGGGTGTTGCGAACGTCGCGGGATTGACGTTTCTGCGCCTGCTCGGGGATTTCCGCTCCCTGCCCGCCGACTACGGCACCCGTGCCCGCCGGGCCCGGCACGCGTGCCCGGTGACGGCGGCACGCGTGCCCGGTGGCCCGCGGTTCCCCTGCCCGGTGACCGCGGCTGGCGCGTCCGCCGGCCCCGGTGCGCGTGCCCGGCGACCGCGGTACGCGTGCCGGACGGTCCGGGTGCGCGCCGGGCCGTTCCCGCGCCCGCCTCAGTAGCGCAGGGCCGCCGCGATCCCCTCGGCTTCGCCCAACGCTCCCTCCGGCACGAACGTCACGTCGCCGTCCGCCTCCAGCACCAGCTCGACCAGTGAGTCCACGATGTCGTCCTCGGCCCCTTCGGCCCCGGGGTCGGTCAGCGCCAGGGAGGCCCGTGGAGCCCCTTCGACCTCTTCCGGCCGCGCGGTGACCCGGAACGTCTCCTCCACCACCAGGTGCCCGATGCGTCCCTCCCGGGCCGTCTGCCAGCAGTCCTGGACGCCTGCGGAGTACCGGCGCCCGCTGCGCGCCGCGTCCAGAGCCTTCAGCGCCTCCTCGGCGTCGGCGGCGGCGAGCGCGGTCCGCGCGGGGGCGAGCTGTTCGACGAGTTCGGCCGGGGTGGTCTGGAGCAGCCCGCCCACCTCCAGGTCCGTCGCCAGCACCGCGCCGTGCCGGGACAGCTCGCGGAAGGTGGCGATGTGCTGCCGCAGCCCGACGAGCACCACGGGAAGCGCCGCTTCCTGGAGCAGCGGGGTCAGCTTGCGGTCGGCTTCGGCGAGCATGTTGCGGAAGTCCTGCTCGGCGGCGTGGTCGCCGTTCCTGGTGGGCGCGCCGTCACGTTCCGCCCCGGAGGAGACGACCGGGAATCCGGCCTCCTCGTGGTCGAGTTCGTGCAGTTCGTACCCGACGCCGTGCCACAGCCGCACTTCTCCGGTGCTGAGGATCAGCGCGAGGTACGGGATCTGCCGCGCGGAGGCGGCCACCAGGTTGCGGGTCAGGTACGAGTCGCCGATCACGATGCGCTCGGGCACCTCCGCGCCGACCAGGTACGTACGGGCCTCGTCGGCGGCGGCGAACAGTACGAGCCCCTCCAGGAAGTGCTCCGGATCCAGCTCGTCGACGGCCTCGGTCAGCTGCCGCACGACGGCGGTGGCCTGCTCGCGGCTCACCTTCGGATCGTCGGCCAGGCGCTTCTCGGCCTCTCCGAGGAGGTTGCGCAGCCGGATGTGGTCCTGCTGGTTCTCCGGCCGGTGGCGGTGGGTGGGGAGGGTGACGGAGACCGCCGGGTAGGGGCGGGGGCGGCGCAGTTCGGCGAGCAGGTCCGACTCGTCCTCGTCAGTCATGAACTCTCACTCCACTCGGTGGAACTCGGGGGCTCTCGGGATGGTCGTGGAAGAGGGGCGCGACAGCGGGTGCGGCGGGCTCGACGCGTACGGCGCACACGGCGCGTGTACGGCAGCCGAGGCCGCCCGCCGACGCCCCGGGGCCGACCCTCCTTCGCAATTTCTCACGAATGGCTGCGGTTCGCCCCCTCGCCGAGGCTATCGCCGTACGCGTTCCCCCGGGTTCTCCGCCGACTTTTCAGCCGGCCGCCGCGAGGCCCCCCAGCAGCAGTCCGGCCCACGCCCCGGCGAGCATGAACGGCCCGAACGGGATCGCCGTCCTGCGCCCGCCGCGCCGCATGAGGATGAGCCCGAGCCCGTACAGCGCCCCGAGGACGAAGCCGGCCATCGCCCCGACGAAGAGGACGGACCAGCCGTACCAGCCGAGCACCGTCCCGATGCCCAGCGCGAGCTTCACGTCGCCGAAGCCCATGCCGGCCGGATTGATGAGGAACAGGACGAAGTACGTCGCGCCGAGGCCCGCCCCTCCGAGCAGCGCGCCGAACCAGGACCCGTCGTCGCCCGGCAGCAGCTCGGCCAGCCCCAGTAAACCAGTCGCCGCGCCTGCCAGCGGCAGCGTCAGTACGTCCGGCAGCCGGTGTACGCGCCGGTCGACGACGGCGAGGAGCACCGCGAAGGGCACGAGCAGCAGCCACACGGCCAGCTCGGGGCGGGGGCCGGTGGCGAAGGCGAGGGCACCGCAGAGGACGCCCCCGAGCAGCACGAAGCGGAGGGTCTTCCCGTACGGGGGACGGTAGGGGGCGGCGGGCGGGCGGGGGCCCAGCGGGGCGTCGGACGGGAGGGAACCGTGCGAGGCGTGGGGCGGGACGGCACCGGGCGGGGCGGCGCGCGGGACGGAGCCAGGAAGGGCCCCGGGCGGGACGGAGCCGGGAGGGGCGGCGTCAGGCGCAACGAACCCGGTCCGGGGGCCGGGCGGGAGCGACCCATTCCGGATGCCGTGCGGGGCATCGGGCGGGACGGCGCCCGCCGGGACCTCGGGCGGGCCGACGGGCGGACGGGGGCCGGGTCGGCCGGTCGGCGGGAGGGGGCCGGGTGCGGCGTCGGGCGGGCGGGGGCCCTTCCGGTGGCCGGGCGGAACGGGGTCCGGCGACGTTCGCCCGCGCCCCGCCGCCACCCTCGTCGCCCCCGCGCAGTCCACGCAGCGCACGGTGCCCACCCAGCCTCCGGCGGGGCCGGTGAAGGGGTGCCCGGCCGGGCAGGCGGCGCGCCAGGGTTCGTCGGGTTCGACGGAGAGCCGGTGGGCGGCGCGCGGCACGAGGAGCCCCGCGGCGGCCCCCCAGAGGACGGCGGCCGAGGTCAGGGCGACGGTGACGGACACGCGTCAACCCTAGGCCGGAAGGCGGCGGCGGTCATGGGCCCGTGGACCCATGACCGCCTGCCCCGCGCCCACTTGGCCCCGCGTCCGTGCGCCCCTACGCTGCCGCCATGCGCCCGCCCGAAGTCCCGGCTCCCGGAATCCTGCGCGTAGGGGCCGACACGTCGCCCGTCCCCCTGGAGATCGCGGCCACTCGTCGCGCCCGCGCACGCGGCCTTCTCGGGCGTTCCGGCATCGACGGGGCGATGCTGCTGACTCCGGCGCACAGCATTCACACGTTCGGGATGAGCTTTCCGCTCGAAGTCGCCTATCTGGACCGCGACTTGCGCGTACTGGCGGTACGTACGATGCGCACGGGGCGGCTGGGCAGGCCGCGGTTGCGGGCGCGACACGTGCTGGAGGCGGAGGCGGGGGCGTTGACCCGGTGGGGTGTGCGGCCGGGGATGCGGGTGCGGATCGACCCCGTTCCGGGCGGCGTTGTCAGTGGCGGCTGCCAAGATGCGTCCATGACTGAGAACACAGCCGCCAAGCCGGCCGTCAAGGGCCCCGCCAGCTACTTCCCGTCCATCGAGGCGAAGTACGGCCGCCCCGTCACCGAGTGGCAGGACATGGTCCGCAGCTCGCCACTGACCAAGCACATGGACCTGGTCGCGTGGCTCAAGTCCGAGCACGGTGTGGGCCACGGGCACGCGAATGCCCTGGTGGCGCACACGTTGGCGGAGGACAGGGCCAAGTAGACCGGGTGCCCGAAGCGTCGACCGCCCTCAACCGCCCAGCTGCTTGCGCAACTTCCGTCGTTCCCAGGGGCCCGGGTGGCGTGCGGTCACGCCTGCCGCGCCGCCCGCGCCGACGAGCCGGATCAAGGGGGTGCCCGGGCGGCGTTCTCCCGTGACCTTGTTCCGCATGCCGCCCAGGCCCGGATCGACGCCGTCGCTGTCCACGGCCCAGCCCTCGGGGACGACGACGGTGACCCCGGCCATCTCTCCGTACACCTCGATCTCGACCTCGGCCAGCCGCACGCGGGTGCGGGTGAAGTCGAGCTTGACGCCGCCCATGCCGCCGCGCGCGACGATCTTCGGCGGGACGTTCCAGCCGCCGACCCGCGAGACGCCGTGGACGCCCCCCTTGAGGACCAGCGGGTCGGCCGCTGCCAGGGCGGCGCCCGGCGGCCCGTCCGGCACCAGGTCCTCGGTGAGCGGTCCGAGTTCGGCGACGGTCTTCGCGGTGAGGGCCGCTTCCAGCCGCTCGTCCAGTTCGTCGAGGTCGAGCCGGCCCTCGGCAGCCGCTTCCCTCAGCAGTTCGACCGTGGCGTCGCGGTCGGCGTCGGATGCGCGCAACGGACGGCGACGCGCGGGGGGATGAGCGGACTCGGCAGTCATGCGTCTGATGATACGAAGCCGTCGCACGGGGTGGCCGCCACCTGTGTAGGTTGCCCGTTGTACGCAAGTGAGGCAGAGATGAAGAGGTACGTGTGATGGGCTCCCGACGAATCTGGGTGGGCGCGGCGACGGCAGCCCTTCTGCTGACGGTTTCGGCATGCAGCGGCACATCCGCCGAGTCGGGCACGGAGGACGGCAAGAACGGCAGCCCGCTCCACTCGGAACAGCCCCACCTCCCCGACCCCGCCGCGTCGTTCAAGGACGCCAAGGCCCTCGCCGCCGTCCTGCTCCGCGGCGAGGACCTGCCCGCGGGCTGGACGGAGGACGCCGAGGGCGACAACGGGGGCATCACCGCACAGCCCGCCACCTGCGAGGGCCCGTGCGAGGGCCTGACCTTCGAGGGCGTCGGCAACTACACGGACGGCTCGGGTGCACTGGTCGGTACGAGCGTCAAGGCGTACGGCAGCAAGGACGCGGCGGTCACCGGGTACACCCGGCAGACCAAGCTCGCGGACGATGCCCGCCGGGAGGGCGGGCCTCCGGTCGGCAACGCGTACACCTACGTGAAGTCCGGCGAGGACGACAGCAACGCCCTGCGCGTCCTTCACTTCCGGGTCGGGACGACGGTGGTCGCGATCTCCCAGGAGTACCGGAGCAAGGACGCGGCGGGCCTGGAGCACTTCGCGGAGGACCAGGCCAAGCGCGTGGAGACGGCGCTGACGGGGGCCCAGTAGGCCCGCACCGTGCGCGGCGGCAACGGCACGGGTCCGGTGGCATCCCCGGCCGCCCTTGTGACACCCCCGCGTGACGCCCTTACGACCCCATTCGCGACGTCATGCGACACCCGTACGACCCAACTCGCGACGCCCGGGACTCCCATACGCCCCCACTTGCGACACTCTTACGCCCCCACTCGCGACGCCCCCACTCGCGACGCCCGCGCGACGCTCTCGCCCGCCCGTGCGACGCCCTCGCGACGCCCAAGAGTCCGCCCCGCCCCCGCTCCTCCCCCGCACCCAAATCCACTGGCCTTCCCCTTTCGCGCCCGCGAGGATCGCCGTATGCAGACCGTGCCTTTCCTGACGACCGACCGCCTCGTCCTCCGGCCCTTCACGGACACCGAGGCCGACCTCGACCACCTCGTCGCCCTCGACAACGACCCCGGCGTCATGCGCTTCATCAACGGCGGCGAGCCCGCCGCCCGCGAGACGCTCCGCGCCCGCTCCCTCCCCCGCCTGCTGCACACCCATCCCTGTACGGGTGAGCGCGGGTTCTGGGCGGCCGAGGAGCGGGCCTCGGGGACCTTCCTCGGCTGGTTCGAGTTCCGGCCGCTGACGGACGACGACGCCACCGTCGTGGAGCTGGGCTACCGGCTCAACAAGGCCTCGTGGGGCCGTGGTTACGCGACGGAGGGCTCTCGCGCGCTCATCGACAAGGGTTTCACGGACCTCGGCACGGAGCGGGTGACGGCCAACACCATGACCGTGAACACCGGCTCCCGGCGGGTGATGGAGAAGTCCGGCCTGAGCTTCCTGCGGCACTTCACCGGGGAGTGGCCGGATCCCATCGAGGGCTCGGAGCAGGGAGAGGTCGAGTACGAGCTGACCCGCGCGCAGTGGGAACAGCTCCGACAGCGCTGAGCGGGAAGGAGCCTCGGCCCGCCCCCACCCAGTAACCCGACCGACGGAAGAACTCCACGTCGGCCTGCCATGCGCGGCTTTGGCCGAGGACATTGCCCCGGCGGCTTGACCCTCACACCGTGTCAGACGGTCAGCTCGGAGACATCATGTTCACCATCGGAGACTTCGCCCGGCTCGGGCGCGTATCGGTCCGGATGCTGCGTCACTACGACGCGACCGGACTGCTGCACCCCGCCCGGGTCGACCCCATCACCGGCTACCGGCACTACACCGCCGCCCAGCTCGCCCGGCTCAATCGGGTCATCGCGCTGAAGGACCTCGGCTTCACCCTGTCGCAGGTCCGGGAGATCCTGGACGAGAAGGTCACCGTCGAGGAACTGCGCGCCATGCTGCGGCTGCGGCAGGCCGAGCTGGAGGCGGCGATGACCGCGGCGGCGGTCCGGCTGACGTCGGTCGAGGCGAGGCTCCGGTCGATCGAGAGCGAGGGGCACATGCCCACGAACGATGTCGTCGTGAAGAGCCTGCCGAGCATCCGGGTCGCCGAACTCAGCGGACTCGCCGCGGGGTTCCACCAGATCGCAGCAGTCGTCCAGCCGCTGTACGACGAGCTCTTCGCGGTCCTCGACGAAGCGGGCATCGCCCCGTCCGGCCCCGGCGTCACGTACTACGAGGACGCCCCCGAGGGCGGTCTCCTCGTGCACGCGTGCGTGCAGGTGGCGGTTCCCGTACGGGACGACGGCAGGTTGCGGGTCGTGGATCTGCCGCCCGTGGAGTCGGCGGCGACGATCGTGCACCGGGGGCCGATGGCTGACATCCTGACGCCGGTGCAGACCCTGGGCCGCTGGATCGACGCCCACGGCCACCGCTCCGCCGGCCACCCCCGCGAGATCAGCCTGGAGTGCCCGGCGGACCAGAACGACTGGGTGACGGAACTCCAGGCGCCGATCGCCCGCTCCTGACCGGACCGGGCGGGCCGGCAGAACGGGACGGGACCCCGCACGCGCACCAGTATGGGCACCGGCACGCGCACGGGCAGGCCGAAAGGTCTCGCACCAACTGCGCGCACCCCCGGCCGGTTTCGCTTTCCGCGCGAGCCCACGTGATAAGGCGCTGCCCCCAGGACCGGGCCCGGTCCTGGGGGCAGCTTCGTTCAGCGTCGGCCCGAGGCGCCGAGGTGCTTGATCTTCTCGAAGGGGTACGCCCCCACGATCACCACGACCAGCCCGTAGAGGGCGAAGACCGCGAGGCCCCAGGTGGAGACCGACTTGCCGCCGTCGCTCAGGATGACGCTCCCGATCGGTACCAGAGGAGCGAAACTGAGCGCCGCGGCCCCGGTGCACCAGAACGCCACCAGGCTGTTCGCCCGCTTCCGCAGGGCGGGATCGGACTTCACCTCGGCGGGGACCTCGTACCCGTCGGACCTGTCGCAGACGGTTCCCCGGTACCCCACGCGCGCCGCCAGTGTGCTGACGACGCCCAGCAGGAGGAAGCAGCCGAAAATGAACATGTAGGCCATGCTTACCTCATGAGCTCGTCGTGCCTGGCGATGCTACCGGACGTACTTGATGATGAAGGCGATCACCATGTTGATGGCCTTGTCCTTCACCCAGCCGGGCAGGAACTTCCAGACGACGCCGCCGATTTCACCGGCGAGGCAGCCGATGATGGCGTTTCGGACGTAGGCCTTCTTGCCGGACGCCTTGCCCGCAGCGATGTCACTGAGGACCTGGGTCGGGATGCTCGCCAGAGCACCTCGCGCGCACCAGGCGGCTGCGCCGATGGCGACGGCGGCGATCGGGAACGCGCGGGCCTGGATGCCGCCCGACGGGTTCTGGCTCATCCCCTTCTGGATTTCGGCGAGGGCCTCCGGGCCCATCCCGTTCTCGATGAACCGGCGCTGCTCGGCGGTGAGCGCCGGCGTCTGCACGTCGGAGGCTACTGCCGCCGTGCTGGTGTCCCCCCGGGTGGCGTGGTCGGCAGCCATGGCGTTGGGAGCCACGGTGACGAGCATGGCGGCGCTGGTGACAGCGGCGATTCCGGCCAGCGATATACGGCGTGTGGTGGTCTTGCGCACGTGAGTTTTCCCCTGTTGTTCGCTACCTCGCCCCCGGGTCAGGGAGGCGAGTTCGTGGTCCGCCCTCCTGGTCGGGGAGGGCGATGACACCACGGACCCTCACATCCCGGAGCGGGGGTGGAGAAGAGTGATCACGTGTGAAAGAGATCACGTGCACCGACTGAACCTGCACCTTGCGGCGGCCGTGCCTTCTGAGGGAAGAATTCTCGTGGGCGGTGGCCCTGACGGCCCATCTTCCTCAGTTGGGGGTGTTCAGCGGTAGTCGTCCGGGTGTCCCTGCATCCACGTGTTGATCTTGTCGCGGGTGCCGATCAGCGAGGTCTTGTGCTTCGTGAGGTTCGCGGTCCCGCGGTCGCCGCCGAGCTTCGCGTCGAGCGCCTTGAGCCAGGCGAGGGGTTCGGAGAAGTGACCCGGCCCCTTGGGGTCGGCCTTCATCGAGGCTTCCAGGCCCACGAGTTCCTCGTTGACGCGCCCGAGGAAGTACGCGCAGCCGCCCGGCGCCTCGCACGAGTCGTTGAGCGTCGCCTGGAGGCCGGCGAAGGCGTCCCGTACCAGCTCGGGTCCGGGCGTCCCCGTGCCCTCGCCCCCTGCGCCGGGCGCGGCCCCCTCAGCGGTCGCCGTGTCGCCTGCGGCACTCGGGGCCTCGGACGGGGAACCGGCGGTGGACGGCGCTGCCGTGGCCGCGTCGGCCGGGGGCGCTGCGGTCGTCGGCCCTCCCGGCGAGGAAGTGGGTCCGCAGGACACGGTGAGCGCGGCAAGGGCCACGCCGAGGACGGCGGCGCGACGGACAGAGGCTATGAACATGTTTTCCCCCGGAATCAGTGATCCAGGTGATCCTAGTCAGCCCCCGCCCCCGCCCGAGCGTCGGACCTCGGCCTCTGCGGCGCGCCGCTCCCGGGCGAGCGCGTCACCGTCTGCTCCGCCCGTCACGAGTCGCGGTCGCTGCACGGGATTCTCCCCGCTTCTGCCCTGCGGCGAGCGGCGGTTGGGCGTCAGGTGAGCAGGCGGCGGCGGTAGCCCTCGGCCACCGCCGAGGCCCGGTCACGCACGCCGAGCTTGCCGTAGATGTGCTGCAAGTGGGTCTTGACGCTCGCTTCGCCGATGAAGAGCGCCGCAGCGGCCTCCCGGTTCGAGTTGCCGTTCGCGACCAGTTGCAGCACCTCCTTCTCCCGGTCGGTCAGTGTTCCGGCGCCGGGTCTGCGGACCTGCCCCATGAGGTGCTGCGTCACGGACGGCGCGAGCACCGACTCGCCGCGCGCGGCGGCCCGGACGGCTCGCGTCAGTTCGTCGGGCAGCGCGTCCTTCAGGAGGTATCCGATCGCGCCCGCCTCGATCGCCGGCAGTACGTCGCTCTCGCTGTCGAAGGTGGTCAGGATCAGCACTCGGGTGCCCGGGGCCACGTCCCGCAGAGCCGCGGTCGCGGCGACGCCGTCCAGCACGGGCATCCGAAGGTCCATGAGCACGACGTCCACTGCCAGCAGTCGTGCGCGCTCGATGCCCTGAGCGCCGTCCCCGGCCTCACCGACCACCACGATGTCCTCGGCGTCCGCGAAGGTGTCGCGAAGTCCGCCCCGTACGATCGGATGGTCGTCCACGATCACCAGTCGAATCATCGGTCGGCCTCCCCGTTCGCTCCCGTGCCCCCGGGGGCGATCGCCGGTACGCGCGCGCTCACGGACGTCCCTTCGCCCGGTGCGCTCTGCACCTCCACGTGACCGCCGACCCCTCTGATGCGCTGGCGCATGCTCGTCAGGCCGAAGCCGGTGCCGGCCCCCTGGGTGAACCCGCGCCCATCATCCCGCACGTCGAGCAGCACCTCGGGTCCCGTGTACGACAGCGTGACACCGACGCGCGAGGCCCGAGCGTGCTTGGCCACGTTGGTCAGCGACTCCTGCGCGACCCGGAAGAGCGACACCTCGATCGCCGGACTCAGCGGTTCCCGTTGGCCGGTGACCTCCATCTGCGCACCGATCCCCTGGTCCTGCGACCACCGCTCGGTCAACGTGCGCAGCGCGTCGGGGAGACGGGCCCGCCCCAGTTCCCGGGGAGCGAGCGCCCGCACGGACCGTCTGGCCTCGGTCAGACTGCTGCGCGCGAGCCGAAGCGCACGCGCGACGTGCTCCTCCGTCTCGCCCCGCATTCGCGCGGAACGCTCCGCCGCCTGGAGCTGCGTGATGATGCCGGCGAGTCCCTGGGCCAGCGTGTCGTGGATCTCGCCGGCCAGTCGCTGCCGCTCGTCCTGCGCCCCGGACTCGCGGGCCTGGGCGACCAGTTGCGCATGCAGCCCGGCGTTCTCGTGCAGTGCCGCTTCGAGTCGCTCGACGAGTTCCTCCCGCTTGCGTTCCTCCGGTTCGCTGCGTGCCGTCAGCAAAATGCCCACCCCGATCGCCGCCGTCTGCACGGCGACGATCAGGAAGAACTCCGCGAGCACGTCCGGTGCCGGGTCGGCCCATACGCGCATCGCCGAGCCGTTGAGGGCGATGGAGGTGGTCAGGACCCCGAACACGCCCAGCGGCCACGGCCGGAGCAGGTACGCGTGGAAGAAGCCCGCGACGGTGAACACGAGGAAGATGTCGGAGTACGTCATGAGGGTGACGCACAGCGCCAGCAGCCCGACGAAGAAGATGCCCGCCGGGACGGGCCGGAGCGTCCTCCTCCTGAGGGGAAGGGTGTGTCCGAACAGCACCCACACCACCGAGACCGCGACCAGCCCGAGGACGACGGCGCCCTCGGACCGGAAGCGTTCACCGGAGGCCGGAAGCACCCACGAGAAGTAGATCGCCGTCGAGATCGTCAGCAGCAGCCACGGAGTGACCAACTGCAACAGGTCCCAGACCCGCAGTTGCTGCTGCCTCCACGCCAGTCGGGAGCGATGCGCCCTCTCCGCCTCTTCCGCGAGAGCGGATCCGCGCGTCCCGGAATCCGGGTGCTCACCGGCCGCGGCATCCCGCATCATCGACTTCTACTCCCAACGGAAGAGCTTGGCGGAGATCGCGCTCGCGGTCACGGCGATACCCGCCATTATGGCGATCTGCAACCAGAAGGGCTGTCCACCGGCGGTGGCGGTGACCTCGCCCGCTTCGGCGGACCACGCCGCGGTGAGAGCCTGCAGCCCGGGCGGGACGAATTCGCCGACCGCGCGCAGCACGTCGGGCATGAGGACGCGCGGCAGGAAGGCTCCGCCGAAGAACATCAGCGCGACGAACAGGAGAGTACCGACCTGGTTCGCGGCACTGCTCGTACGGGCCACGGCCGCGGAGATCATGCCCAGCCCGAGCAGGGCGGCATAGCCGACGAGGAAGGCGACGGCGAACTCCACGGGCCGCTCGGGCGGCGCGATGTCCAGCACGGCCCACGCGACGAAGGTCATGAGCGCCGCCGAGACGACCACGGACGCGAACGCGACGCTCATCTGCGCCAGCAGGACACTGCGCGGGTGCGCGGGAGTGGTCGAGAGCCTGCGCAGGATGCCGCGCTCGCGGTACGTGGCGATCACCGCCGGTACGTGCTGCACGGCGATCATCACCATCCCGAACACCAGGGCGGTGGGCGCCCAGACGTCGATGGACCGCAGCCCGCCGGTTTCCTGCGACGGCTCCCTGAGCGACGGGACGGCGCCCAGCCCGAGCAGGAGTCCCGTCGGGAACAGCACACCGAAGGTGACGGTGGCGGAGTCCCGGAGGAAGAGTTTCGCCTCGACCCGGACCGTCTTCAGGAGGGCACCCATCACTCTCCCCTCCGCTCGGAGGCTTCCGAGGAGTCCGGGAAGTGCGGAGAGTTCGGGGACTCCGAGGAATGCGGGGAGTTCGGGGACGCGGCCGACGTCTCCGACCCCGGGGGCCCCGGGAGCCCTGGCGCCCGTCCCGTGAAGGCCACGAACGCGTCGTCGAGGTTGCGCTGATCGACGCGGAGGTCCTCCGCCACGACCTGCGCCCTGGCGAGCGCCCCCGCGACGCCGGTCAGAAGCTGTCCCCTGCCGGTGACGAGCCAGCGGCCCCCGGTGATCTCGACGTCGGTCACGTCGGGAAGCCCGGTCAGGACGCTCTTGTCCAGCGGTTGGCTCACACGGAACCGGACCTGCTGTTGCGCGCTCGTCCGCGCGATCAGCCCCGCGGGCGTGTCGACCGCGACGACCCGGCCACCGTCGATGACGGCGATCCGGTCGCTGAGGCGCTCGGCTTCGTCCATGAAGTGCGTGACGAGGAGGATCGTGACGCCCCTGTCGCGGACCCGCTCGATGAGGCTCCAGGTGTCGCGTCTGGCCTGCGGGTCCAGTCCCGTCGTCAGCTCGTCGAGAATCGCGACCTGCGGATTGCCGACCAGAGCGAGCGCGATCGAAAGCCGCTGCTTCTGCCCGCCCGACAGGGCCTTGTACCGCGTGTCGCGCTTGTCGGTCAGGCCCAGCAGCTCGACAAGTTCACGCCAGTCGGCAGGGTTCCGGTAGAAGGAGCTGTAGAGATCGAGGGCTTCGGCGACCGTGATCGCGTCCGGGAAGCTGCTGTCCTGGAGTTGCACGCCCAGTCGCTCGCGCACCTCCGCCCGCTCCCTGATCGGGTCGAGTCCCAGCACAGAGACCGAGCCCGAGTCGGGCGTTCTCAGTCCGGCGATGCTCTCGGCGGTCGTCGTCTTGCCCGCACCGTTGGGCCCGATGATGCCGAAGATCTCCCCCTCCTCCACGGTGAAGGAGACGTCGTCGACGGCAACGTGCTGCCCGTAGCGCTTGTGCAGATGTCGTACTTCCAGGGCGGTCATACCGCGAAGCTACGGACGCCCCGCACCCCCCACATCGACCGTCCCGTCCGCGCCCGGGTTGACTCGCGCGTCCACCGATCGGTGGAGGCGCGGCACCGATCGGTGCGCCCGATGCCGTGTGGGTGTCGGGCCGTCCCCAGCCACCACCACGCGCCACCATGCGTGTACGGGTCAAAGGCCGCGTAAGACAGCCCAGTTGATGATCCGACAGGCCGCAGCCAACGGCCTTAGAGTATGCGTGGCGAAGATTCCGACAGCGGCCCGGAGGCGGCGTACCCATGCAGATGAAGTTGAGTGCGATAACTCTCGACTGCCCTGATCCGCCGGCCCTGGCAGCCTTCTATCAGCAGGCCACCGGCCTCGCACCGCACCCGAAGTCGAACGCCGACTTCGCGAGTCTCCACCGGGAGGGTCACGTCCTCGTCGGCTTCCAACGGGTCGACGACCACCGCGCTCCGAGCTGGCCCGCGCCGGACGTCCCCCAGCAGCTCCATCTCTGCTTCGAGGTCGGGGAGGACCTGGACGAGGCCGAGGCCCGCCTGCTGGAGCTGGGGGCGAAGAAGCCGGATCAGCAACCGCATCCGGAGAGGTGGCGGGTCCTCACCGATCCGGCCGGGCATCCCTTCTGCATCGTCAGGGGCTGAGGCGGCCTCCCTGCCGGAGCCGAGGCCGTCTCGCTGCCGCAGGTCAGGCGTGAGCAGCGTTGCTCGCCCGTGGCAGGCGCACCATGAAAACGTCGGTCGGGTCCTGGGCCTCGACCACGAATCCGTGCCGCTCGTAGAGACCTCGGGCAACACTGCCCCGCAAGACGTTCAGCAACTCCCGGGCCGTCGTTGCCTGGAGCGTGACGCAGGGCCCCTGGAAAAGCTTTGCAAGCGTGCCGTCACCCGCCCCGGCGTGATGCCGCCGCGCTCCTTCTCAGCGGGGCAGCGTCACCCAGGACTTGATGCCCCGGTGCGGTGGCAGCGCCTCCTCCACACCCCAGTCCCCGCCCCAGTCCTCGACCACCTCCGCCAACAACCACAGGGCACGCCGCCGCCGTACGAAACACAGCGACGCCGCGTCCACCTCCTCGTGCGGCGGATGCTGGTCCCACACCACCAGACGCAAGCACCCCTCCCGGTGACGCAGGGAGACATACAGGTCCGCGCGAACCGTCAACCGACACGCCACCGCCATCAGTTCGGTGGCCACGAGCGTCGCCACCAGGCCATACCGGTCCAGACGATGGGCGCGCAGCGCGGCGTTCACGGCCGTCCGTACGATCCCGGCGCTGCGGGGCTCGCCGGGGACGGTCAGGCTCAGCGCAAGGCCGTCGGCCTCCGCGTAGGTGAATACGGCCGGGGCGGCGTCCGGCATCGCGGTCACCGGACAGAGAAGCGGGTTCGACGTGGTCGACGTCATGAAAGAACTCCCTTGCTGGGCACGGGTGCTGCACGTCACCCCGGTACGCCGTCGAGCAGTGGCCTGTCTCCCTGGCGCGAGGCTGCCCCTCCCAGGGAAGGAGGATCCGGGCAGGCTCGCGCGATGCACTTCGAACTCAGTCGCGTAGTCGGTGCGTCACTGACTGTAGGCCATTCCACGGTACATGTACCGTAGAACGGCACAATGCTCTCCGTGCGCCAGTGGACCGGCCGTGCGACGCCGGGGCAGACTGGGGCAGACTTTTATGCCTGACACGAGGGGGCACATGTCGCCGAGGGGAACACCCACCGAGCGCCAACGACGCGTGGGTTCCGAACTGCGGAAGATGCGGATCGAAGCGGGCATGACCGTGGAGTTCGCTGCCGGACTGCTCGGCGTCCCTCGCACCAACGTGCCCAACATGGAATCCGGGCGGGTGGGTGTCAGCGCCATACGGGTGCGCACCCTGGCGGCCAACTACGGCTGCTCGGACCAGGACTACGTCGAAGCACTGGTACGCATGGCGACCACGCGCGGGAAGGGCTGGTGGGAGTCGTACCGGGGACAACTGCCCTCCGCCATCCTCGACATCGATGAGATGGAGTGGCACGCGCACCGCCTCCGCATCGCCCTGTCAGTGCACATGCCTGGCCTGCTGGACACCGAAGAGCACGCCCGCGCGGTGTTCGAACAGGTCATCCCGCCGATCCCGCGCCGTGAGGTCGACCTCCGAGTCGCCCACCGGCTGGCCCGCCAGCGCGCGCTGGACAAGCCCGCTCCTCCCGCTGTCGACCTGATCATTCACGAGGCCGCTCTACGCATGGAGTTCGGTGGCCCCAAGGTCGCCAAGAGACAGCTCGAACACATACTCAAGATGTCGGAGCGGGACAACGTAACCGTCCAAGTGGTGCCCTTCAAAGCGGGCGGCTTTCCCGGCGCGGGGCAATCCGTGATCTACGCAGAGGGCGAGGTCCCGCAACTTGACGTCGTGGAGCTGGACAGCACCCATGGGCCCGAGTTCCTCGATTCGGACATGCAACTCCGGAAGTACCGGGCCCTGCTGGACCGGATGCACGAAGTGGCTCTGAGTCCCAGCGACTCACAAGCCTTTGTCCGTACCATCGCCGACCAGCTCTAGGAGACTCCGGCATGCCGACCATTCACTGGGACGAAGCCTTCTGCGGCGAAGGCGCGAACTGCTTCCGCATAGGCACCGACGACGCCGACAACGCCTACATCGCCATCCTCGGACAGGAGGACACCCCCCTCACCGACACCCGCGAAGCCCTCCGCAACCTCATCCTCGACATCAAGGCCGGCAAGGCCGACCACCTCCTCTGACACGCACCCCGCGCGGCGCACCGGCGGTGCGTGACGTGCAAGGTCGTGAACGCACGCGGGCCGCGAGCCGGGCGGCGTCCATAGGGAGCCGCCCCCGTGGCCGACACCGCCTGACGGGCACCGGCGCGCCGGTTCGGAGCGTTACGGGGACTCCTTGTGGACGGCCTCGATGTTGTTGCCGTCCGGGTCGCTGACGAACGCACAGTAGGCGCGGTACTCGCTCCACGTGCCGGGCGCGTGCCGGGAAGCTCCCCCGGCCGCCACCGCAGCCGCGTGGAAGGCGTCCACCGCATCCCGGCTGCATGCCGCGAACGCGATGTGCACCCCTCTGGTGACGGTGTCCTCCGCGCGTTCCAGGGACAACGACGGCGTGTCCCATTCCGGACGCCAGTACTCCGTGACTCCGTCGGCCCGGTGGCCGACTCCGATACCGAGAGCCTTCAGCGCAGCGGTATAGAAGCGTTCGCTGGCCTGAAAATCCGAAGCGAACACCCCGAGGTGATGGACGAAGGACGCCGTCGTCTCCATGACGGCCGAGCCTACGGGGAGTTACCTCGCGAGACGCGCTCCGACGCTCGACACAGTCCCGAATCCGAGGGCATCGGCGACAAATCCGACGCCCTTCACATGGCGTGCGCGGCATTCGGTGCGACGCGGGGCGCTTCCGGCTCCGTGCACATACCCGTCTCGCGCATTTCCCTCGCCAAACCCTTTGCACAGCACCGGAGCACGGCAAACTCCGGCACATTGTTCGATCCCGGGGCATACCCACGCCCGCGCAAGACCTCGGAGAACGCGCACCCATCGGCACACGCCATTTCTGCCCGAAACCGGAAAACCACCCGTAAATCATCGCACCGCGCGAGGAGAGATCCGCAGTACAGCTGAGACAAGCACGAGAAGGGATGCGCTCTATCAGAATTTCATTGACCGGTCGATCATCCTGACATACGATCGGCGCCGTTCGGGTGAAACTGCTCCGCGAATCACGGGCAGGGAAGAAATGCGCCGGGAAATGCGCACCCACAATGATGGAGGCGGAAATTCCGGATGCGACGGGAATTTCTCCCACTTATGAAGGTACCGAAGTGAAATTTGATCAGCCGACCTCCGCGGCCCCCGAGGAGCGCGCCCCGCAGGTGCCCCATTCCGACTCCGGCAATACAAGGGCACAGCAGCCAAGGCGCCGCCGGAGGTACATCGCGGCAGGCATCGTCGCAGCGGTCGTTGCCGTAACGGCAGCCGTCGTGACTCTGACCGTGGGCGGGAAGAGCGAGCAGGGACAAAAGCCCGCCGACAAGTCCGGCAGCCCGGACGTGACGGCCCAGCCGGACCAGTCGCCGCCGCGGAACCTGATCGCGGCGGGAAAAATCGTCCTCTCCGCCTACCACACGACGAAGGACGTGAAGCAGCCCGGCGGGGACATCGTTCGCACGCACAACTGGCGGCTGCTCAACACGAAGACGGAGCGGTACGAGGAGACCGACTGGGCTTGGCTGTCCGTTGCCCCCGGAATGCGGACTGCCGCGGTGTTGGAGCGGGAGCTGCCCGCAAAGCGCATTGGATTGTTAAACCTCACCACCGGCAAGGTGCAGCGCTGGATCGAGGTCGACAAGGGTGTCGGCGAGGTGCAGTTCTCACCGGACGGCACGAAGCTCGTGGCAACGGCATACGGCCTGCACCCGGACCGCATGTTCATCGACACGCCACAACAGGTGAACGGCGAGAAGCAGCCGGGACCCAAGGCGAGCCGCACCGGCTTCTACGCCGTCGATGTCGCGACAGGCAAGGCGGACTTCATTGACAAACCCGCCGACAAGAACGTCCCTCTCATGCCTTTCGGCGGACGCAATGACTTCCGCTGGAGTCATGACAGCAAGCTGCTGTGGGAATACCGGACCGACGAGCCCGGACGCATCTATTACGACGTGAAGGGGAACGAGGCCGAGGTTCCGGAGGCGGAGGCACATCTGGACTACGCGGAGGCGGGCTTGTCTCCCGACGGGAGTCTGGTGGCCGGCTCCTTCGCGGGCGAAAGGGGCCAGATCGTCTCCGAGGTACTGGATGCCAGGACCGGTAAGCGCGCCGCACTCGTACCCGGTCAGCAACTGGTCGCCTGGGTGGACGACAGACGCCTCATCGCCTGGAGCTGTGATCCCGAGCAGTGCGCCCCCGGCCGGGACGAGTTCCGCAACCAGTTGATCCTGGTCGGTCCGGACGAGGAGACCGTGACACCGCTCTCCGGATTCCGCGAGGCGAAGCGCCACTACGACGGTCGCTGGACTCCGGTGTTCACCAGGCGCTGACCTTCTCGGGACCGGGTACCGCTGAACTCCTGCGCGGAGAGGGTCGACCAGCTCGGCTTCCCCCTCCGCGCAGGAGTCCTGCCCGGTCCCACCACCAGGAGTCCCGCCCCGGTCCGTCCGGTCCGTCCGGTCCGTCACAACGGACGACGCACCACGGACGGCGGGTCAGAACCTCAGCCGTTGCGGATCAGAAGATCCGCCGGCCGATCTATTCGTTGAACCTCGCCGATTTGCGGACGACGCCGTCACCGGACCACCAGAACTGCATGACGTAGTGGGTCCCGCCGGTGACGTTGTACCCCTTCTTGTCGCAGCCGCTGTCGCCACCGTCATCGATGTACAGGTAGGTGGTGCCGGTGTAGTAGTCGACCAATTGGCCTTCTACTCCGTGTCCGTCCGCATTCGTGTCACATATGCTGAACATGTCTCCGTCGTCATGGAAAATCATGTACCCACGACTGCTCTTGACGGTGATATTGGTGTTGCTGGCGCCCGCTTCGCCGGTTTCGGCGGCGTGGGCCGGCGTCACCAGGGTGCCGAGCGCCGCAGCGAGCACGGTAGCCCCCGCGGCCAGTCGGCCGAATGAACTGGTCATCTACTCTTCCTCTTTTGCAGTGCACCGGCCCAAGGAATGGGCCGCCTCCGATGGGCGCCCGGATTGTGCAGGCGCGGGTGCGCTACTCCCGGAAGGACTTGGACACGATCGTGCCGCCGCCACCGTTCCAGTGGAGCCTCATCTGGTAGGTGTACGACGGGGACTTCTGGACGTCGTGCCCCTTCTTGTCACATCCGGCGTCGCCACCGTCGTCAACCCGGAGAATCTCACCGAAGCCCGGAACGGGGCTGTTGTCATTGTTTTCCATCAGTCGACCGACAACGCCGTGCCCGTCCGCTTTGGTGTCGCAGACTTCGAACATGTCGCCGTTGTCGTGGTAGAGGAAATAGCCGTGGTTGAACTTCAGGATGATGTCGGAGTCGGCCATGGCGGGAGTCGCCGTAGCGACGAGCAACGTGGCGGCTGCCACACCGGTGACAGCCATGCGGGTGAAGGATCTACGCACTGGTTCCTCTTCCTCTGGAGGGCCGCAGCGCAGCCCAATGAAAGACGTACTTCTTGTCGAGTCGAAAGGGAGCGGGACAGCCTGCGCCGATCGGACTACTCGCTGAAGTACTTGGAGTACAGAACCTTGCCTCCACCGTCCCAGAAGAAGCTCATCCGGTACTGGGCGGAGTCCACGTTGTAACCCTGCTTGTCACATCCGGCGTCGCCACCGTCGTCGATGTGCATGACGTTGCCCGTACCCGTTTTCGTCAGGAGCCCGTGAACACCGTGACCGTCCGGGTTCATGTCGCAGATCTCGAAGACATCCACGCTGTCCTTGTACGTCATGTAGCCGCGGTTGTTGTTCAAGGTGATGTCGGAGTCGGCCAAAGCCGGGGTCGCGGTAGCGGCGAGCGTCGCTGCAACAGCAGCGCCTGTCACGGCAATACGGGCAAACATCTTCTTCACTTAGTCTTCACTTTCTCTACTTGACTGACGGAATAACTTGACAGTATTTAGAGAAGTTATCCCCCGATGAGTGCCGAGCATAGGGCAGGATAATCAACAGGTAAAGAAGTTTTTGAACCCGCAGTTCATTCACTCGCAGAGGGTGACAGAGCCGGGGGAATCGAATTGGACCATGAATCCGACATGAGCCAATAAGGGGGCCCAGGGGAAGTGGGGCCCCGCGCCGCGTACACACTGTGAGTAGCCACCTCCGGTCGGTGTGATCCGCATCACAGGTGCGTGAATATTTCGTTCCGGGGGGTGGGTGTCCCGCACTGCGAAAGTGAACGAACCCGATGCGCCTGGCACGACGTCAGAACCCAGCCATATCGGGGGACGCGGGTACCGTCCGACCGGGTGCTGTACGCGGCGGGTGCCCTCCGCACCGGACGGTCAATTGAGAGGAGGCCCTGGCTTGTGAGAGGCCCTGGCTGACGGCCGTGTTCGCGACTGGATCCGTGCCCGGGACGCTCGTTCTGACTCGGCCGGGCACAGCGACCTGCGTTCGAGGGACGGTTCTCCCCGGCCGTCGCTCAGCGCGACCACCGCAGGATCCGGGAGATCGCGGGGGGGGTCGGAGGCCAGCATCCGATACGGGGGCTCAGGAGGCGGTCGGGGACGAACCGCTGCGAGTCCGCTGGTAACGCGCGGGGGTGGTGCCGACGTGGCGTGTGAAGTGTCGGTTGAGGTGGGCCTGGTCGTGCAGTCCGACGGTCGTGGCGACCTCGGCGGGCCGGTGGCCGTCGAGGAGCAGGCGACGGGCGTGTTCGATCCGCTTGCCGGTGAGATAGGCGTGGGGCGGCAGGCCGTACGTCTGCCTGAAGCAGCGGATCAGATGGGTGGGGTCGGCATACAGGGTGGCCGCGGCCTCGTGCAGGGACAGGCCGACGCGGGTTCGGGAGTCCAGCAGGTCCCGCAGCTGAGCGGCCAGCCGGTTTGCCTCACGCCCTGGTGCGCGGGGCTGGAGGGCGGCGAGGTGGAAGTGGAGTCGTTCCCGGATGAACGTGAGGCGGGACTCGGCGTCGAAGCCGTCTCCGGGATGGGCGAGAGCGGTGTGCAGCTGGTCGATCCGGCCGCGCAGCAGGGCATCGTCGAGGACCGGGGCGTCCGCCGCCCGGCCGGCCAAATGCTGCGGCAGTACGGATGCGTCGAGGTAGAGGTTGCGCTTGCGGAACCCGGATGCGGTGACGGTCCGCCCGTCATGGGGAATGCCGGGAGGAAGCAGGAGGACGCTTGCGCTGCCGGTCGCCCCGTGGCGTTGACGGTCGAGTGCGAAGTCCACGGAGCCGTCGTCGAGGATCATCAAGTCCCACGTGTCGTGGGTGTGGGCCGGGTATGCGTGGCGGGTGAAGTGGGCGTGGAAGACCTCGGCGATCCCGGGCACGGCCGGCCGCCAGGCCCTGACGAACGTGCGGGGCCGGTCGGAGGTCATGCCAGGAACGTACAAGACCCGAGGAGTCGGGGCGCGGCAGGCTCGTCGCACCGGCCGGGAGCCCGAGGGGCCGATCCCGGCGCCCGGTCCTGAGGAGAGGATGCTGTATGTCCACGTCAGCTGTTCCCGTCAACCTCGCCCACAAGCTCGCGCAGTTCAGCGAGCTGTGGTCGCAGAAGAAGGTGGCGGTGCTCAACGACTACGAGGTCAAGCTCGCCAAGCTGAAGGGGGAGTTCGTCTGGCACACCCACGAGGACACCGATGAGTTGCTCATGGTGATCAGCGGGCGGCTCACCATCCGGCTCAGGGATGGCGACGTGGTGGTGGAACCCGGCGAGCTGTTCGTGGTTCCCCGCGGGGTCGAGCACTGCACCGTGGCCGACGAGGAGACTGCGATCCTTTTGCTCGAACCGGCTGGCACGATGAACACCGGCGACACAGGGGGACCGATGACCAAGGCGGCTGAAATCCTCGACTAAGGCAGGGAGTCGGGTCGCTGTAGCGGCGGGCCGTCCGCCCCAGCGGATGCACTCTTGGCTGAGGCGGCACGTTCGCGACGTTGGGCGGCCGGAGCGTCGGGATTGCGGGGCGTGCCGGTTGCGCCGGCGCAGGTGGGCGTGCCGGTTGCACCGGCGCAGGTGGGCGTACCGGGCGCGGGCACGGACGGTGCGCTTGGGGGTAGGCGTGCTTGGGGTCGGCGAAGGCGAACTGCCGCAGCGGCCCCGAGGTGCGGCTCGATCGGGTTCGCCCAGGACGTATTGAAGGGGCGGCACGCTGCCCCTGCGTCCCTTCTCAGCGGGGCAGCGTCACCCAGGACTTGACGCCCCGGTGCGGTGGCAGCGCCTCCTCCACGCCCCAGTCCCCACCCCAGTCCTCGACCGCCTCCGCCAACAACCACAAGGCACGCCGCCGCCGTACGAAACACAGCGACGCCGCGTCCACCTCCTCGTGCGGCGGATGCTGGTCCCACACCACCAGACGCAAGCACCCCTCCCGGTGACGCAGGGAGACATACAGGTCCGCGCGAACCGTCAACCGGCACGCCACCGCCATCAGTTCGGTGGCCACGAGCGTCGCCACCAGGCCGTACCGGTCCAGACGATGGGCGCGCAGCGCGGCGTTCATGGCTGTCCGTACGATCCCGGCGCTGCGGGGTTCGCCGGGGACGGTCAGGCTCAGCGCGAGGCCGTCGGCCTCCGCCTCCGCGTACGTGGTTCTGGCCGGGGCGGCGTCCGGCGCGGTGGCCACCGGACAGACAAGCGGGATCGGCACGATAGACGTCATCAGGAACTCCCTTGCCGGGCACGGATATTGCGTGTCGCGCCGGTACACCGTCGAGCAGTGGCCTGTCTCCCTGGCACGGGCCTACCCCTCCCAGGGAAGGAGGTTCCGGGCAGGCTCGCGCGATGCGCTTCCAACTCAGTCGCGTAGTCGGTGCGTTACTGAAAGTAGAGCACGATTGACACCCGTGCCGCATTCAAAGGGGGCAATTGCCTGATCAAATGGACTGGCACACCTGTGCAGCGGCAGACTGAACCGCACCATCAGCCTGAGAAGGGGCAGCATGACGACGCGACCGACACCGTCAGAACGCCAACAGCGACTGGGGGCCGAACTCCGCAAAATGCGCACCGCCGCAGGGGCTACCACCGAGTACGCAGCAGGGCTTCTTGGACTGGACCGCACCAAAATCTCCAACATGGAGTCCGGGGTCCGGGCAATCGCACCCGAGCGCGTGCGCACACTGGCCAGCAACTACGAGTGCGCGGACAGCGAGTACGTCGAGGCGCTTGTAGAGATGTCGTCCCGGCGCAGTCGCGGCTGGTGGGACAAGTATCGGGGCGAGCTGCCCCAGGGGCTGCTGGACATCGCCGAGCTGGAGTGGCACGCCCACGCTCTCAGCACGATCCAGACGGTGCACGTACCGGGCTTGCTGCACACCGAGGACTACGCTCGCGCCGTCTTCGACTCCGTACTTCCGGTACTGCCTCGCCTGGAGGTCGAACTCAGAGTCGCGCATCGCATGCAGCGGCGCCAGGTTCTCGGCCGCGAGGTGCCGATGCCCTACGTCGGGTACGTGCACGAGGCAGCGCTACGCATGCACTTCGGCGGGCGGGACGTCATGCGGGAGCAGCTCACGTACCTGTGCGACATGTCCGAACGCGACAACATCACGCTACGGGTGCTGCCCTCGGAGGTCGGTGCCTTCCCCGGCGCGGGCCATGCTCTGCTGTACGCGCACGGAATCGTTCCGGAACTCGACACCGTTCAGTTGGACTCCGCGCACGGACCCGAGTTCATGCACGCCGCTGGCCAACTCCAGAAGTACCGGGCCCACTTGGACTGGATGGACAGGGCCGCCTTGAACACCGAGGATTCACGGGAATTCATCCACGCCATCGCCCGGCAGCTCTGAGGAGACCCCCGCCATGACCAACATCCACTGGGACGAAGCGTTCTGCGGCGAAGGCAACAACTGCTTCCGCATAGGCACCGACGACGCCGACAACGCCTACATCGCCGTCCTCGGACAGGAGGACACCCCCCTCACCGACACCCGGGAAGCCCTCCGCAACCTCATCCTCGACATCAAGGCCGGCAAGGCCGACCACCTCCTCTGACACGCACCCCGCGTGGCTGACGGCCCGCACCCGTGATGACGTGCGGGAAAAACGCTTTGGCCCGGCTGCCACCGAGCTGCGAGGATGCCTTCCTTCTCTGGTGGAGGGCATTTGTTCGTCTTCGCGTGCGCAGCGTGCGGCACCGAGCTGACCACGCCGCTGTCCCGGGTCGCTCTGCCGGTTCACGCCCATCAGACGTACGGGAACGGGCTCCAGCTTCCGGTGCTGATGGACTCGGGCACGTTCGCTGTGGATTCGGAGCCCGGGGGGCGGCCGTGGCGGTGGTGGGAGGCAGTCGACGCCGGTGGGGCGGAGGCACACGGCAGCCAGGTGCCGGTTGACGCACTGCCCGACGACCAGCCGTCCGGGGCGATCGTCGTCGCGCCCGGAGACACCCGTGGCACCGTGCTGATCCCCGAAAGAGCCGGGGGCCACTGCTGCGGCCTGGACGGAGCCGACGGGCCCAACATGGCGTGTGCGGCGTGCGGTCTGCCCGTGGCGAGCCGGATCGACGACTGCTCGCTCTGGCAGGCGGCCTGGTTCGTCCCCGGAGCCGTGCGCCGTCTCGCCGTCGACGGGCTCCACCCCGCGCCGCTCACCTGGTCGGAGCTGTGGGAGGAAGGGGAGTACACGCCTCTGTTCGAGCCGATCGGCACCTGGGGGCCTGGGTCGGGGACCGACCACTTCTGGTCGTGGAGCCCTCGCTGGGAGGCCGCCGCAGGCTGGGCGCTCGCTCACCTGCTGGTTGCCTCGGAAGGGCGGCCGGTGACCGTTCCGGACGGTCTGGTCAAAGAGGTGTTCCAACGCACTCTTGACGCACTGCTGCCCGTGGGGCCGCAGCCGATGCGGGCGGTGACTGCCGGGCCGGGTCGGCCCGCCCCCGGCCCGGACGCCGACATCGTCCTCGTACCGACGCACCCGCAGACCGGAGAGACGTGGGCTCCCAGTGGTCCGGCCGCTGCCGCCCACCGGGTGCCGCTGCCGTTCGGCGTGTGGCTGGGGCTGGCCCTTCCCAGGCCGCATCTCCCCGCTCCGGCGTCGGGCACCGTGCCCCGCGGCGTCGTCCGCGACGACCCGCCGCCACCGCACCCCAGGACCTTGTTCCGGGCCGATGCGGGCATTCTCCGGCACACCCTGGACCGCTTGCCGGCCGCCGCCCGCAGCCCGTGGCTGCGCGAGCTTTCCGGGAGGGTCGCCCAGCACGTGCAAGCAGGGGCAGGGCTCTTCTGAGGTGCGCCCCGTCGATCCGACCGGCCGCGCAAAACCAGGTGCGGCCGGTTGCCTCGATGGTGTGGGATGCGGGACATGACGATCGTTCTGAACAAGCCCGACGTCGAGGGGCTGACCGGGGTCGTGGACGCCCTCCGCGCATGGCAGGACGACCGCACGCCGCTGCAACTCCATCCGGGGGACCTCGGCTGGGCCTGGGCGCTGGGCGCGGAGAAGCTGGCCGCGGCCGTCCGCACCTGGAACGCGGACGGACGGATCATCGCCGTCGGATACCTGGACGGCCCTGACGTACTGCGCCTGACGACCGCGCCTGACCTGCGACAGGACGATGACCTGGCGCGCCGACTGCTGGCGGACCTCGACGATCCGCAGCGCGGAATCCTGCCGCCCGGGAAGGTCGGCCTCGAAATCCCCAACGGAGCCGTGCTCCGCGAGGTCCTCCTGGAGGCGGGCTGGATTCCGGACGAGCCCTGGACGCCGCTGCGGCACGACCTCGCCGAGCCGGTGAAGGACTCCGGCCTGCGGATCGAGGTGGCCGGTCCGGAGACGGCGGGGGTGCGGACCGCGGTGCATCGCTCGGCGTTCGGCAGCCCGGCGTTCACCGAGGAGGTCTGGCACGTCCTCGCGGCCGGGCCGGTCTATGCCGACGCCCGCTGCCTGATCGGCTACGACGACCAGGACAACGCCGTGGCCGCGGCGACGGTCTGGTCGGCGGGACCCGGCAGGCCCGGCCTGCTGGAGCCGGTGGGCGTGCACGCCGACCATCGCGGTCGCGGCTACGGTACGGCGATCAGCGTCGCCGCTGCGGCTGCGCTGCGTGAACTGGGCGCATCCAGCGCACTCGTCAGCACCCCCACCTCGAACGCTGCCGCGGTCGCCGCCTACAGGGCAGCCGGATACGAGCAGTCGTCCGAACGGCTGGACGTCAGCCGACCCGCCTGAAAACGGAGGGGCGGCGGTATCGGACAGACCGCGTCGCCGACCCGGACTGGCCCGAACGCCTCGCGCGGATACGGGGTAGGCCGGGGTTCGATGACGGGCGGATGGTTCGCCGTGGTCGATGAGGGGCGCTGCGATGCGCTTGGCGAATCGAGCGCTGCGGCCCGGGTGCGGGGTGCGGATCATGCCGTAGCTGCCGCGCTTGGGCGGGTGTCCGTGGCGGGGCGCGGGCGCGGGTGTCCGTGGCAGGTGGGGGGTGCGGGTGTCCGTGGCGGGTGGGGGCGGGATCGTCGCCGGGTCATCTACGGGTCTCGTAGCGGTCGTTGACGGGACCTGGTGGGAAGTTTGTACAGGTGCGCCGTAGCGGGGCCTGCCGGAACGGTATGGACGGTGGAAGACCTGCCATGAGCGGCTGTCACCGCGCCGGACGCCGCTACGTGCCCTACTGCCGCTCGTACGAACACGGGCGGCCCGGCGCGCGAACGGGAGCGCTCTGAAGCCGACTTCGTGGGGGCCAGCTGGTCCCCCGGAAGCGCTCGGCTCGGACGACCGGCTGCCCCTGCCGCCGGGCCGCTCGTCCGGCCGGAATGCGTCAGGCGCCGGTGCCCGCGCCGGAATCGGTGTTGGCGTTCGGGCCTTCGCCGCGCGGGAAGGAGACTTCGACGCGGCGGTTCTTCTTGCGGCCCTCTTCGTTGCTGTTGTCGGCGATCGGGTAGTCCTCGCTGTAACCGCGCACCTCGAAGGTGACGTTGGAACCGAGGGTCCTGTTCAGCTCGACCTGGACCATGTCGGCCCGCTTCTTGGACAGCACCTTGCCGTGCTCGTAGGAGCCCAGGTTGTCCGTGAACCCGAAGACGCGGATCTTCGTCGCTTTGTTCGCCTGCGCCTCCTGCGCGATGGCCTTGATGCGGGCGGAAGCCTCGGGCATCAGCTTGGCGCTGTCCTTGGGGAACAGGACTTCGGCCTGGAGGGCGAACTTGACGTCGGAGTTGGTGTCTTCACGGCGCTCTTCGCCGCCGAGGTCCTCGACCACGGATTTGATGTCGATGACTCGGGCGGGGGCCAGGGTGCCACCGTCGCTGATCTTGAGACCGGGTGCGTTGGCGTCGACCTTGGGGGGTTCTTGGGAGGTCGTGCTGCCGGGGGGTTGGCTGGTGTCGGGGGTGGGTTCGGCGCTGGCGCCGGTGACGCCCACTCCTGTGACGAGTACTGCTGCCACGACAACCGTGGAAATAAGCCCCGCCGGGCGATTTCGAGGGAGAGCCGATTTCATTGTGTCACTCCCCCTCGGAAATCTCGATGGAGGCGGGGGGCATATCAGCGATTTGGAAGTCTAGTTTATTAGCACTTGCTGGAGGCGCCGGGAATTGAACGAAGAAGGCCTTCTCTTCCCCACGTTTGAAACCGCCGGTGAATTTAGTACACAAGCAACGTCCGTCCGTATCGCGCAGGACCAGGTACTTCTTCTTCCCCGTCTTGTCGACAAGCGAGGCACCTGCCATGGAAGCCCCGTTTCCGTTGAGCTCCTTCTCGCCTCCACTCCAAGTGGTCGGGTTCCAGAGGCCATCTCTACCGTTCTTTACCTGCCCGGACACAGTGACAAAACCCCCCACATCTCGAACGGCAGAGTTAATCGTAATCGTGTGGTTGTCACCGCCCTTGACCTCGGCCAGAACCGTGTTGCTAGATGGCGACTGCGGGGCATCCTCCTTGGGCTGCTGCTCAGGCTGCTTGGCAGTTGCTGAGGCCGAGGAACCTGCCGTCTTCGGCTTGTCTCCACCGTCGTCACCGCCACATCCGGCCACCGCGAAACCCAGGCCAGTCGTAATCGCCACAGCGGTCCATGCCCTTCGGGCCTTCATGGTGCGCCGCATGCTCATCAACAGTTCTTCCTTTGCTTGTCGTTCGCTCACTACTCGACCAGATACACGTCGAACAGGTCTTTAGGTTCCGGCAATAGACCTGGCAGTTCGACGACCTCCTTCGGGTCAATCTCCCAGATCCTTCCACCCTTGCAGTGGACGAAGATCAATTTGAGTGGATCGCTTTCCGGACCGATGAAACAGCGAGGCTCAATCACTGCTGTGGCGTCGGCCTGAGCTTTCTTGGTCTCGATCTCGGGGATCACCGAGTCTCCACCCGTAAAACGAGTCTCGATTCTCACCTGTCGGGTGGGGAAACCGTCCTCGAACCCCGGGGTCGGCCCGGCAATTACGTCCGACTGGTTCTGGTTGGCAAGTGCTGTCGCACCGTCCGCACCGTTGGTCACCTCGCCCTGGCCTTCCAGCCATTGGACCCACGCCGCTGGGTCGAGGATGTCCCGGAAGAAGTTGTCGGTGTAGTCGTCTCGCGCCTCCTGAGCGGCTGCGAGCGCCGAGGCATCGGCAGCAGACTGGCCGCCACTGCGAGCAGAGGCGGCCTGGGCGAAGACGAAGAGGGCAAACGCGACAAAGAGCAGGAGCCCCACCAACATGATGTAGATGGGGAACGCCTGCCCTCGGTCACGCTGCCAGCTAGCGGTGATCAGCCGCCGCCGGTGATGTCCGCCACCGCATCCCCAATCGCCTGCGAGATCGTTTCGTCCAGTCCCAACCCGTTCACCGCCACCACAATCAACGCGATGATCACCACCAAGCCCGCATACTCCACCACGCTCGCGCCCTCGTCCGCGCGTTCCCGCATTTTGCTGACGACCGTGTTCCGCCACGTGTTGATGGCGACCAACGTTTTCTGCATGCGGTGCCCCTCCGGGTCCCAAGGTCTCTCGGCCAGTAGCGCCGCTCGCGTCCCCGTCCGTCTCCCGGGCCGTCTCGCTTGCGACGTACGGAACGTATGCCCGGAGGCGGGTCCCGGCGCAGGGCCCGTGGGCCCAAATGCGGGCCCAAAGCGCGTGGTGGGCCCGGCCCGGGGTGCGGGGCGGGAGCGGGTGCAGGCCCGTACCGCTTCTCGGTTCAGCCATGACCGATCACCCCTCCCCCGCTGCCGATACCGCCCGTCGCCGTACGGGTTCCGACCCACGTGGCGATTGCTTCGCTGCGGCTGGCACTGTGCAGCTTCGCGAAGATGCGGTTGATGTGGTTCTTGACCGTTTTCTCGCTGATGAAGCAGGTGACGGCGATTTGCTGGTTGCTCATACCGGCCGCAATCAGGTCCATGACCTCCACCTCCCTCGAACTCAGCCCATACTGCCGCTTGTTGACTGTGTCCTGCGTATGCCTCGACGGATAATGTGCCACAACCGGTTGCACCTGCGAAGCAGTTTGGCGGGATGGTTCAGAACTTGAGACAGGTGGCTCCCAACCGTGGCCCCCCGTGTTCTGTGCAGTCGTGGTGCGCCCGCCGGGTGGGACGCACGTCGTGTAGGCCGTGCCGAGGCCGTCAGGGAGGAGGTGGGGGGCGGCTGTCGCCGTGCCGCCTTCGTGCCGGCCGGCTCGCATGTGGGCGAGCAGGGCGTTCTGGGCGGAGGTCGTGAAGTAGGCCCGGCCGGCCTGTAAGTCGCGGATGGCGGACACCAGTTGGTCGGCGGTGAACTCGCCGTGGACCACGTAGCCGCCGGCGCCCAGGCGGAGGGCCTCCTGCACGACCTCGTTCTCGCTGCTGTACGTCAGCATCATCACCGGGGCGTACTTCGCCAGGTACGGGAGTGCGGAGATGCCGTCGACGCCGGGCATCCGTACGTCGAGGAGGACCACGTCCGGGCGGGAGCGTTCGGCGGCGGCGAGGGCCTCTCGGCCGTCGGTGGCCTCTGCCACCACGTGGATGTCCTCGCGGGTGCCGAGGAGGGCGGTCAGGCCGGCCCGTACTACGGGGTTGTCGTCGGCGATGAGGATGCGGAGGGGGGCTGGAGGGGTGGGCATTGGGGCCTCCTCTCGGGGAGGGGGTGCGGGGAGGGTGGGGCGTACCGGGGGGTGGCGGGCGTAGGGGCGGGGGTGCACCGTCCGGTGGGGGGCCGCCCCCTTGCCCGCCCGTTCCGCCCCCCGGGGGGGCGGCCCCGCCGCCTAAGAGGGCTACCGGGGAGGCTGGCGGCCCCGCCGCCCAAGAGGGCTCCGGGTGGTGGGCGGCTACGGCGGGAGGGCCGCCAGGGGGAGGTCAAGGCGGACTTCCGTGCCGGCGGGGGAACGGCCTCGGCCGATGCGGAGACGGGCGCCGATGCCCGCCGCGCGTTCCACCATGCCGAGCAGGCCGAAGTGGCCCGACTTGCGCAGGTCTTCCAGGTTCAGGCCCTTCGGCAGGCCCGTTCCGTCGTCGCGGACGCTGATGCGTAACACGTTGTCCAGGGAGGCCAGTTCGACGGTGATGTGCTGCGCTCGGGCGTGCCGGTGGCTGTTGTCCAGGGCCTCTGTGGTGATGGTGACGAGCTGGCGGGCCACCGCGTACGGGACGGAGAGGGTTCCGGGCTCCGGGAGGCTGGTGAGGAGGGCGGTCGGGACGCCCGTGCGGGCCTCGAAGTCCTTGGTACGTGCTGCGAGTTCCTCCCGTAGGTCCACTCCGGAGTCGTGGGGGCCGGTCCGGCGGCGCAGGTCCGAGAGGATCTCGCGGGACTCGGCCGCCGCGCGGCGGGCGGAGCGGGCGACCAGACCGGCCTGGTGTTTGACCGTACGGGCGTCCATGCGGTCGGCGGATGCGGCGAGGCCGTCGGCGGCGAGGGCCACGCCGTGCAGGGTCTTCGCCACCGAGTCGTGCATCTCGCGTGCCAGGCGCGCGCGTTCCTCACCGACGGCGTCCGTGACGGCGAGGCGGGCCTTGACCTCGGAGAGGGCGACGGTGGCTTCGCCGAAGCGGAACACCAGGTTGCGCAGCGTCACGCCGACGACCCCGGCGGCCACGCAGAAGCCGCTGATCAGGAGCGTGCTGGCCGGGCCCGACATACGGGCCGCCCAGGCCGCGTACACCGCGAGCAGGATCAGGATCTGCACGGCGGCGAAGATGCCCGCGCCGCGCCAGCCGTAGAGCAGTCCGGCCAGCAGGGGCGTGCACACGGTGGCGTAGCCGAGGGCGGAGTCGGGGGAGGCGGTGAGGAGGAGGACGGAACCGAAGGCGAGGTCGGCGGCCATCAGCGAGCGGTACTTGATGAGGAGGGGGGCGAAGGTCTCCCAGTCGCGGAGCATGGCGTAGCTGCCGACGACCGTGACGATGACCGCTCCGCCGACCAAGTAGGTGCCGAACGGGCTCTGCGCACGGCTCAGGGCGAGCGGGGCGCCGAGGGCGATCATGGCCAGCCGGAAGCCGAAGAGCTGGCGGCAGAGCGCTTGCAGGGCGTTGATCTGGATCGGGAGGGAGGGGGCGGGCGCGTCGTCGGCAAGGGCGGAGGGAGCGGGGACGGAGTGGGCGGGAGCGGAGGGGTCGGGGGCGGGGTGGGCGGGAGCGCAGGGGTCGGGGGCGGAGGGGTCGAGGACGGAGTGCGCGGGGGCAACAGGGCCGGGGGTGGAGGCGGCGGGGGCGACAGGTTCGGTCAGGGGGGCGTGATCGGGGCGGATGGCGCGTTCGGGAGGCGGGGAGGGTTCGGGGTGGCTGGAGGACTCCGGAAGGCCGGAGGGCCCCAGAAGGCCGGAGGACTCCGGAAAGCGGGAGCGCTCCGCTGGACGCGAGTACTCCGGAAAGCGGGCGGGCTCCCGAGGACAAGCGGGCCCCGGCACGCGGCCGGGCTCCGGAAGGCGCGAGTACTCCGGAAGACCGGACGGCTCCGGAGAGCGGGACGGCTCCGGAGAGCGGGAGGGTTTCGCGGGGACGGGCATGGTCAGCCTCCGAAGATGGAGCCGAAGTCCGCGCCGGAGCCGAGGAACATGTTGGCGACGATGAGAAGCAGGGTCGCCGGAACCATGAAGGTGAGGGTCACCACGGTGGTCTTGGGGATCGCCTTGGCCGCCCGGCGGCGGGAGTTCTGGGCGTCCGTGCGGCGCATGTCATTGGCGATCTGGATGAGGGTGTCGGCGATGGGTGCGCCGAGGTCCTCGCCCTGCTGGAGGGCGGTGACGAACTGGGAGACCTGCTCGGACTCGTTGCGCCTGCGCAGTTCCTCGAAGGCGATGCGGCGGCTGACGCCCATGTCCATCTGCCGCAGGGTGATGCGCAGTTCGTCGGCCCAGGGGCCTTCGTACCGTTCCGCGACCCGGTCGAGGGCCTGGCGGAAGCCGAGGCCGGCGGAGACGACGACGGCGAGGACGTCGAGGAAGTCCGGGAGGGTGCGTTCGATGACGTCCTTGCGGGCGCGGATCGCCTGCCAGATCAGGGCGTCCGCCGCGAACCACCCGTACGCCAGGCAGAAGACGGCGAAGAGCGTGAAGCCGTTGACCAGGCACAGGAGGGCGGTGACGCCGCCGAACATCCCGTACGCGGCGCGGCGGGCGGCGTAGCGGTCGATGGTGAGGCCGCCGGGGTTTCCGGCCATGTCGATCTTGCGGCGCTTCTTGTCGACGAGGGTGGGGCCCATCGCGGAGAGGACCGCCGGGGCGAAGCGCATGCCGAAGCGGTCGATGACGGATTCCGTCGCGGAGACGCGGGAGGCGCCCACTTCCAGGGCGACGGCGAGGTCTCCGGGGACTTTCGCCTCGGCGCGGTAGAGCTTGATGCCGTACGCGATCCCCGCGACGCTCAGCCCGACGGCGAGGGCCAGGAGCAGGCCGGTCAGGCCGCTGAGTGGTGACATGTCGGGCGCGCCTCCTCAGACGTCGATCTTGCCGAGTCGGCGCATCGCGAGGAAGCCGAGGGCGTAGAGGCCGACGGCGACCGCGACGACGATCTGACCGACGGGGGTGCCGGTCATCTTCGCCATCGAGCCGGGGGTCATGGTGTTGAGCATGATCATGGCGCCGAGGCCGAGCAACGGGACCGTGTAGGCCGTCGCGTTCACCTCGGAGAGCATCGTGCGGACCTCGCGCCGGGTCTCCTTGCGTTCCTCCAGTGTCTCGGTGAGGTTGCGCAGGGAGCCGACGACGGTGCCGCCCGCCCGGTTGGACAGGACGAGGGTGGTGACGAGGACGACGAGTTCGCGCGAGGGCAGGCGTTCGGCGAGTTCGCCGAGCGCGTCGTCGATGGAACGGCCGACGGACAACTGGTTGGCCACGGTAGCGAGTTCCTCGCCCGCCGGGGCCTCCAGCTCCTCCGCCGCCATGCTCAGTGCCGTACGGAGGGCGAGGCCGGCCGCGGTGGCGTTGGCAAGGATGCGGGAGAGGTCGGGGAGCTGGTTGATGAACGCCTCGATGCGCTTCTGGCGCTGCCAGTTGAGGAAGGTGGACGCCGCCCACACCGCGACCAGTCCCGCGATCGGCCCGAAGAAGGGGGCGAGTACGGAGGCGGCGATCAGCCACAGTGCGACGACGCCCCCCAGCACGTACACGAAGAACTCGCCGGGCGTGAGGTCCAGTCCGGTGGCTGCCAGCCGGTGCTGGAGGCGCTTGCCCAGGGCCGTCCTGCGCAGCCGGCGGTCCAGGCCGCGGAAGTTGCGGCGGCGGCCGGTGTCGTGCCCGGTGGTGAGCGCGAGGCGGTTCTCCAGGGCGGCGCGCTGGGCGCGGCCCGAGGTGTACGCGTGCACGCCGATGGTGGCGAGCACGCAGGCGAGGAGCGTGGCGCCGACCGCCAGGAGGGCGGGGTTGCTGAGGTTCGGATCGATTCCCATGGCCGTACCTACTGGGCCTCTCGGACGTAGAGGGAGTCTTGGAGCGGGTCGTCGACCACGCCGAACGCGGGCGGGATCGGCTCGCCCGCGAGGTAGAGGCGCTCCGCGACGCGGCGGGGCAGCGGGAGGTGCTCGAAACGGCCGTGCACCACGCGGTCCGGGCTCATCGCCTGGGCGAGGAAGCGGGAGACCGTCGCGATCTGGAACTGTTCGCGGCCGTGGCTGACGAGGATGACGATCTCGCTGATCCTGCGGGAGCCGTCGGCCATGCGGCTGAGCTGGACGATCACGTCGATGGCGCTGTTGATCTGGTCCTTCAGGGCTTCGAAGGGGATCTCCACCTCCGACATGGAGCCCAGGGTCTGGAGCCGCATCAGGGCGTCCTCGGCGCTGTTGGAGTGGACGGTGGCGAGGGAGCCGTCGTGGCCCGTCGACATGGCCTGGAGCATGTCGAGGGTCTCGCCGCCGCGGACCTCACCGACGATGATGCGGTCGGGGCGCATGCGCAGCGAGTTGCGGACGAGGTCGCGGATGGTGATCTGGCCCTTGCCCTCGACGTTCGGCGGGCGGGTCTCCAGGCGGATGACGTGCGCCTGCTGGAGCTGGAGTTCGGCGGCGTCCTCGACGGTGATGATGCGCTCGTGGTCGGGGATGAGGCCGGAGAGGGCGTTCAGCAGGGTGGTCTTCCCGGAACCGGTGCCGCCGGAGACGATCACGTTGAAGCGGGACCGTACGAACGCCGACAGGAGCATCAGCATCTGGTGGTCCAGGGTGCCCAGGCCGATCAGCTCGTCCAGGCGGTAGGCCTTCGGGAAGCGGCGGATGGTGAGGGTGGGGCCGGTCAGCGACAGCGGCGGAATGATCACGTTGACGCGCTCGCCGGAGGGCAGTCGGGCGTCGACCATCGGATTCGACTCGTCGACGCGGCGGTTGACCGTGGAGACGATGCGTTCGATGGTCTGCATGAGCTGCTCGTTCGACGCGAAGCGCATCGGGAGCTGCTCCACGCGGCCGGCCCGCTCGACGAATATCGAGTCCGGGCCGTTGACCATGATCTCGGTGATGGAGGCGTCTTCGAGGAGCGGTTCGAGGACGCCCAGGCCGAGGGCCTCGTCGACGACGCGACGGATCAGCTGGGAGCGCTCGGAGGTGGAGAGGACGGGACCCTCGCGGCTGATGATGTGGCCGAGGACGCGTTCGAGGCGGGCCCGGCGTTCGGCGGCTGCGAGCGAGGACATCTCCGCGAGGTCGATCTCTTCGAGCAGCTTTCCCCGGTAGGTGGCGACCAGATGGCCGTCCTCCCGGCCCCCGCCGGACTCCTCGGGGGCGGCGATGCGTTGCCGCAGGCTCATGGGGGCTCCTCGGGTTCTCGCGGTGTGGTGCGGGGGTGCGGGGGGGGTGGGGGCGGGGCGGTGGAAGGGTGCGTGGCGGGGTCGGGGGTGGGCGCGGTTTGGGGTGCGGGGCTCTTTACGGGACGTCGTCGGCGGGCATGGAGACGGACTTCCGGATGGGGCCGAAGGTGAAGCCGGGGATCAGGGACGGGACCGGGACCTCAGCGGTGGCGGTGACGACGTCCCCGTCGGTGCAGGTGACGGTGCCGCCGCGGGAGACCAGCCAGTCGCTCATGGCTGACCGACCGGCGGCCGTGCACTGGCCCCGGTATGCCTCCTGGGACTCGATGCGGGCGCCGGCGCGGGCGGCGGAGTTGGCCTGGAGGGAGGCGTATCCGGCGATGCCGAGCTGGATGGCCGCCAGGGCGACGAGCAGGAGGATGGGGAGGAACCCGGCGAACTCGATGGCGGCCACGCCCTGGTCGCAGGGCGGGCGGGTGCGGGTGGGGGCGGGGGCGGCGGACGTGGTGGTACGTGGGGGGTGCGGGGCGTGGGGTGGGGGGGTGCACCTCCGGTGGGGGGCCGCCCCCTTGCCCGCCCGTTCCGCCCCCGGGGGGCGGCCCCGCCGCCCAAGGCGGCGGGCGTGGGGGTGGGCGTGAGCGTGTTTGGGGTGCACTACTCGTCTCCTTCCAGGGCCGCGCCTGCTTCGCCTTCGCTTTCCCAGGCCGCGACACCGGCTGCCGGGAAGAGCAGGGGGGTGACGAGCTTGACCCGGGCCTTGTAGAGGTTGCCCTCGGGGTTGCAGTCGGTTTCCGCTACCTCCCAGTTGCCCGGGAGGCGGCGGCGGATCGCTGCCTCGCACTCCGCGTTGCCGCTGCCTCCCGCCCCGTACGCCGCCGTGCCCGCCCGCGCGCCCTCGTCCGCCGCGTTGCCCGCCAGGGAGTACGTGTAGCCCCAGACGGCCGCCTGCCACATGATCACCATCACGAGCAGGATCAGCGGGAACATCCCGGCGAGTTCCGCGGAGACGGCCCCCTTGTCGCCGTGGGGCCCGCGCGTCCGCTCCTTGCGGCCGAGGAAGCCGATGGAGCCGCGGTCGTTGTTGCGGGCGGCGCGGCTCCCCCTGCCGCCGCCCGACGACGTCTCCGCTGCCTTCACAAGCCCCAGCTCCCCTGCGAGTGCCCAGATGCTCTGCTTGACGGTGCTGCGGCTGTCCAGGTCCTGGAGGCGGCCCGCGTCGGCCGCCGACTGGAGTTCCTTGTAGTGGGAGGGGACCGCGCTGCGCGCGACCTTCGTGCCGGTGATGCGTTCCACCAGGGGTGGCTGGATCTCGGTGTTGCGGGTGTGCCGGTTGACGACCGTCACGGTTTCCTCGGCCTTGCGGATCTGGAGGCGGTCCCAGAGCCGGACCACGCGCTTGGCGGCGCGTACGGCGATCACGTCCGGGGTGACGACGAGCAGCGCCTGGTCCGCCATCTCGACGGCGGCGGCGTTCGCACTGTTCATCTGGGTGCCGCAGTCGACGACGACGACCTCGTACCGGTTGCGCAGGGCGCTGACTACCTGGCGGGCCACCCGGTCGGTGACCTCCTCGCCGCGTTCGCCCTCCGCCGGGGCGAGGAGCAGTCCGATGCCGGTGGCGTGGGTGAACAGGGCGTCCTGGAGGACGCGCGGCGAGATGTCGGAGATCCCGGCGAGGTCGACGATCGAGCGACGGAACTGTACGTCGAGGTAGGAGGCGACGTCCCCGGACTGGAGGTCCAGGTCGACGAGGGCGACCGTCCTGCCGGACGCCTTCGCGGCGAGCGCGAGTTGGACGGCGATCAGGGTGGCGCCCATGCCGCCTTTCGCGCCGGTCACCGTGACGACGCTCCCGCCCGGCCCGTTGAAGACGTCCGCGCCGGCGCCGAGGTGGCGTCGTACGCCCACCGACCAGGACGCCGCGTTCTGCACGCGGACCGCCAACTCCTCGTAACTGAGCGGCAGTCCGACGAGCCCTCGTGCCCCCGAGTCCATCGCCGCGGTGAACAGGGACGGGCTGGTGTCGGCGGAGATGAGGACGACGCCCACCGCCGGGAAGCGCAGCGCGACCTCGCGGATGACCTCCAACGCCGGAACCGGGCCGATGCGTTCGTGGACGAGGACGACTTCGGGCAGCTCGTCGAGGGATTCCGATGCCAGTCTCGCGAGGGTGTCCAGGAGCGAGGTGGAGTCGGGCGCCGGGGAGGCCGGCTCGGCGTCGGGGAGCTGGCTGAGGAGCGTGGTGATGGCGCGGGCGGCGTCCGGGTCGCCCACCGCCGGGAGGATACGAGTCGTCATGCGGGCGTCCTCACTACTTGTCCGCAAGTCACTGCCGGTACGTCCTGCCCGTGCGTTTCCGCCGGGGATTCCTGCCCGCACGTCACCGTGGGGATGCCCTGCCCTCGCGTCGGCGCCGGGGCGGGGATGCGCTGCCCTCGCGTCCGCGCCGGGGCCGTTCGCCCCCGCGAGCACGCCGCATACGCCCGGTCCCGCGTCCGCGTCGGGGCCGTCCGCCCGCACGCCACCGCCAGGCCGCACCGCCCCCGCGAGCACGCCCGCCCCCGCATGCGCGCCGCACGCGCCCGGTCCCACGTCCATGCCGTCCGCCCGCGTGTCGACGCCCGGCTGCGGGACGGCGCCCGGGTGCGCGTCCGCGCCTGGGGCCAGGTCACGACCTGTCCCCGGGGAGGTCGTAGATCCGGTCGCGCGGGGTGACGTTCGGGTCGCTGCCGTCGGGGATGCGGGCCAGTCGTACGTGCTCGGCGAACGTCTCGGCGTAGGCGATGCGCTGGGCGTCGCGGGTGTTGAGCGCGAAGGTGATCGGGACGGCGTCCTTCATCTTGCGGTTGCGGTCGTTCTTGCCCGGCTCCAGCGGGGTGATCTTGCCGACGTCGATGACACGTGCTCCCGTGACGATCACCCAGGACTCGTTCACCGCCTTCTGCGCCTTCGACTCGTCGCCCGCGAAGGTGGCGTACACGTTGACCTTCGAACCCGGGGTGATCTTGCCCGCGACGCCCGTCTCCGCGTCGATCATGATGGCGATCTCCTGTTCGCCCGCCTGGAGTTCGGGCTTCTTCACCAGCATGTCGGTCTGGAGGAGGGAGCCCGCCTTGAGTTGGGTGACGGCGATCTTGCCGCGGATCTCGGAGATGTCGGTGACCGCGTTGTCGGAGAGCCACCTCTTGGGCATCTCGACCTTCTCGAACTGCGCCTCGCTGAGCTTGCGGTACGGGGCCACGTCCCCCTTGAGCCGGTACGCCGTCACCTCCGGGCCGACCTTCGAGTTCACGTCGCGGATCACCGAGAGAACGCCGACGAACGCGCCGACGGCGCACAGGACCGACAGGAGCAGCAGGATGATGCCGCGACGCTGACGTGAGTTCATGTGGCGTGCTACCTCGATCAGGAACGTGGGACCCGGTGCGGATCGACGGACGGTGAGCGTGGTGGTGCGCGTGCGGCGGGGCGGAGGCGGGGCGGGAGGTCTAGGGGGACCCGCGGTGGAGGACACCGGCGGCGTGCGGATGGTTCTCGCTCGGGGCGACCGGGGCGGAGCAGAATCCGCAGCGGTCCCCTATCAGCTGTATGCCGCACCAGTGGCACTGCTCGCGCCGTACGGAGGACACCAGCTGGTAGAGGACCGAGATCTCCGGCAGGAAGGCCGCGAACTCGACCAGCTTGGTCGTCCCCCACCAGGCGGGGGAGGCCGCCGGGAGGTCGACCTCCTGGGCGCGCTGGACCTGCCAGCCGGGGGCCAGGGTCTCGGAGACCCAGTCGGAGGCATGCTGTCCGCGGGCGAAGGCGAGCTGGGTGGCGAACTCGGGGCCGGCCAGGGTGTCCTCGCCGCCGAGTTTGACCAGCTGCGGTCGCGGGTTCGCGAGGACGGCGAACTGACTGCCCGGCATCCATGACTTGGCGTGCGACTTGAGGCTCACCGGGATGCGGTCGAGCTTGGCGACGGAGGAGAGCAGGGCGCCCGCGTACACGTAGTGGGACAGGAGGCGGGCCGCGGAGGCGACCACGCCCGCGCTGAAGTCGCACACGGAGAGCTGGCGGAGCTGGCGGGCGAGGACCGCGATGCCGAGCGGCGGCAGGTCGATCTTGAGGAGGGCGATACGGTCGGTCTCCATGACCGAGCGGACCGCGTGCATGCGCCGCTCGTGGGCGGCGGGGATCGACGCCGGGTAGAGGGCGACGACGTGGCCGTGCCGCTCCAGCAGCGTGTTCATCGAGGCCAGGGCCTCGTCCAGGGACTGGGTGCCGGGAGCCTGGAGGACGGCGGCGGTCGGGGTCTGCGGATCGGTCGGGGGCAGCACCAGGTCCGCGCTGGTCACGGCTATCGCTGTCGGCACGTCGCTGACCCCGCTCCCCCGTTGCCCGTCCGTTCCGGTACCCGCACCTGTTCTCGTTCACTCATTCGCTCAGCACAGGGTGCCTCAGCACTTTAACCACGTCATACGTGGCAGAGAACAGGTTCCATCGATCCCGCCCGCCACTCGAACTGCCCCTGATCGCCAACGAGTTGATCTTGACGCGTGGGGGTTTTCGTTCCGTTTGCACGGAGTGCGACCCGGCGACCGCATGTCACTGCGGCACTACCGCTTGTGATCATGCGTTCCGTTTGGGGTTCGCGGGAGAGGGTTTCGGGCCAAGTTTCGACGCGGGGGCGTGAAGCAGTCGACAATGGGGGCCGTGATCCGTCCGTGACGACCTGGAGGCAGAACGTGCTCAGCACCACCCGACCCCGCCGGCTCACCCTCGGTGCGGCGGTGGTCGCCCTGTGCGCCGGGGCGCTCGGGGCGTGCTCGTCCCCCGGCGCGCCGAACGACGCCGGTGCCTCCGGCGGCAGCGCGCCCGCCTCGAAGCCCGTGCCGGATCCCTCCGCGCACAAGGCGCTGGGGGCGCCGCGGGTGCCCGCGCACGCCCTGACCGGCTACTGGCAGAACTTCGCCAACGAGTCGAAGGTGCAGAAGCTGAGCGAGGTCCCCGACGCGTACGACATCATCGCCGTCTCCTTCGCCGACCTGGCGGGCGAGCGCGGCGAGGTCGGCTTCAAGCTGAACTCCAAGGTGCTCGACGGCTACACCGTCGAGCAGTTCAAGGCGGACATCGCGGCCAAGCGCGCGGCCGGCAAGTCGGTGATCATCTCGGTGGGCGGCGAGCACGGCAAGGTGGAGGTGGACGGCGGGGCGTCCGCGCAGCGCTTCACGGACTCCGTGCACAAGCTGATGACGGAGTACGGCTTCGACGGCGTCGACATCGACCTGGAGAACGGGCTCAACGCCGAGTACATGACGCGAGCCCTCAAAGCCCTGCACCGGAAGGTCGGCCCCGAGCTGGTGGTCACGATGGCCCCACAGACCGTCGACATGCAGTCCAAGGACAGCGACTACTTCAAGACGGCCCTCAACATCAAGGACTTCCTCACAGTCGTCAACACCCAGTTCTACAACTCGGGTTCGATGAAGGGCTGCGACGGCAGGACCTACCAGCAGGGCACCGTCGACTTCCTCACCGCGCAGGTCTGCATCCAGCTCGCCGGCGGCCTCGACCCGTCCCAGGTGGGCCTGGGACTGCCCACCAACAAGGGCAACAAGGACGCGGGGTACGTGGAGCCCGCCGTGGTCAACCGGGCGCTGGACTGCCTGACGCTCGGCACCGGCTGCGGCACGTTCGTCCCGGAGAAGAAGTACCCGACGCTGCGCGGCGCGATGGCCTGGTCCACGAACTGGGACGCGGCGTACGGCAACGAGTGGTCACGGTCGGTGGGCGCGCGGGTGCGCGCGATGCGGTAGGACGGCGGCCCGCACGGACCGGGGCGGCGGCAGGGCTTCGTACGGTACGGGTCCCGGCGGTACGGAGGCGGGTGCGCCCCCGTACCGCCGGAGCCCGTGGCCCCGCTACTTGTTGAACACCTCGATGATCTGCTGCACGCACAGCACCACGAACAGCAGTCCGCTCGCCGCCAGCAGTACGTTGCTGAGGATGCCGTTGCGCCACTCGCCGGGCGTGCGCGAGGAGTTGAGCAGCCACAGCAGGGTCAGGGCGAGGAACGGCATGAAGAACGCGCCGAGCACCCCGTAGACCACGACCAGGCCGAACGGCTGGTCCAGCCACAGCAGTGCCATCGGCGGGAACGTCAGCCACAGCAGGTACCAGCGGAAGTACTTCGACTTCTCCCGCTTGCCCGCCGCGACCTCCGCCGCCGTGCCCAGCTCCACCGGCGCGCCCTCGCGGTCGCGGCGGAACCGCTCCACGAAGTCCGCGAACATCAGGCTCACGCCGTGCCACACCCCGATGAGGGAGGAGAAGGAGGTGGCGAAGAAGCCGACGAGGAACAGCTTGGACGTGACCGTGCCGAAGCGGTCCTCCAGGACCTTGCCCAGGTCGATCAGCCCCCGGTCGCCCTTGGTGAGCGCCAGGTTCGCGGAGTGCAGCAGTTCCGCGCCGACGATCAGCATGGCGATGACGAAGATGCCGGTGGTGAGGTAGGCGACCCGGTTGTCCAGGCGCATCACCTTCATCCAGGACGAGTTGGTCATGCCCTTGGCGTTCACCCAGTACCCGTACGCGGCCATGGTGATGGTGCCGCCGACGCCGCCGATCAGGCCGAGCGTGTAGAGCAGCGAGCCGTCCGGCAGGACCGGGGCCAGACCGGCGAAGGACTTGCCGACGGACGGCCCGACGCGGATCGCCACGTACACGACCACCACGAACATGATCCCGACCAGGACCGTCATGACCTTCTCGAAGACGGCGTACCTGTTGAACCAGACGAAGACCAGGCCGACCAGCCCGCACACGATGGCCCAGAACTTCAGGCTCGGTCCATCCGGGAACAGCGCCACGACGGGCAGCGCGGACGAGGACATCGCCGTCGCCCCGTAGATGAAGCCCCAGATCACGACGTACACCGCGAAGTACCAGGTGGTCCACTGGCCGAGGCTGCGCCAGCCCTCGAAGAGGGTGCGGCCGGTGGACAGGTGCCAGCGGCCGGTGGCCTCGGCCAGTGCGATCTTCACGACGCAGCCGATGACGGCCGCCCACATGAGGGTGTACCCGAACTTGCTGCCCGCGATCAGCGTCGCGACCAGGTCGCCCGCGCCGACGCCGGTGGCGGCGACGACGATGCCGGGGCCGATGTACTTCCAGCTCGACTTCCGGGGACGGGACGCCTCGCCCGCGTCCGCCCCCGGCGGCACTCCGGTGCTGCCGCTGCCCTGCACGCTGTCGGCCATGGTGCGTTCCTCCCGCTCGTCCCCCTGATGATCTGGATCACCTAAAGGGGGACGGGAGGGCTCGCGCAAGGGGGCGTGGGGATTCGTCGCCCTGTCGCAGTACCGGACGGCGCCTGGCGCGCGTCCCGCCCGGCGGACACCGCGCCGCCGCAACTGTGCTGTGGGGGAGGGGGGTTGCAGGCGCGAGGGGCCTCGGCTCAGATCACCAGGCTCAGCAGCGCCGCGACCGCGAAGCCCGCGACGGACAGGACCGTCTCCAGGACCGTCCACGACTTCAGGGTGTCGCGCTCGGAGATGCCGAAGTACTTCGCGACCATCCAGAAACCGCCGTCGTTGACGTGCGAGGCGAAGATCGAACCCGCCGATATCGCCATGATGATCAGGGCGAGGTGCGCCTGGGACATGTCCAGGCCGTCGACCAGGGGGACGACGATGCCCGACGTGGCGACGATGGCGACCGTGGCGGAGCCCTGGGCGACGCGCAGCACCACGGAGATCAGCCAGGCCAGCAGGATGACGGGCAGGCCGACGCCGTGGAAGGTGTCGGCGAGCGCGTCGGCGATGCCGCTGCCCTTGAGGACGGCGCCGAACACCCCGCCCGCGCCGACGACCAGCAGGATGTTGCCGATCGGCTTGAGGGAGGCGGTGGAGACGCGTTCCAGGGACTTGCGCGACCAGCCGCGCCGGATGCCGAGCAGGTAGTAGGCGAGCAGCAGGGCGATCGTCAGGGCCACGAACGGGTTGCCGAAGAACTCGATGACCGAACGCAGCGTCGACTCGGACATGGTGATCGAGGAGAACGTCGCTCCCAGGATCAGCACCAGCGGGGTGCCGATGATGGCGAGGACCGTGACGAGGGACACCGGGTGCTCGGGCGGGACGACGCCCGCCTCGCGCTGCTCGGCGGCGACCGTCTCCTTCGCCTCCTGGGCCGCCTCCAGCATGTCCTGCGGTACGGGCACGAAGAGGCGGCGGCCGATCCAGGCGGCGTACGCCCACGCGGCGAGGACCGCCGGGATGCCCACGACGACGCCCATCAGGATGACCCAGCCGAGGGAGACCTCGAACAGGCCGGCCGCGGCGACCGGGCCGGGGTGCGGCGGCAGGAACGCGTGCGTCATCGACAGACCGGCGAGCAGCGGCATGGCGTACAGGACGATCGACTTGCCGGAGCGTGTGGCGGCGGCGTAGACGATCGGGGCGAGGACGAAGATGCCGACGTCGAAGAAGACCGGGATGCCGAAGATCAGACCGGTCAGGCCCATCGCGAGCGGAGCGCGCTTCTCGCCGAAGAGAGCGAGCAGTCTGGACGCCAGCACCTGTGCGCCGCCGCTGACTTCGAGGATGGCGCCGAGCATCGTGCCGAGTCCGATGATGATCGCGACGTGGCCGAGGATGCCGCCCATGCCGGATTCGATGACGGAGGGGATCGCCGACTTCTGCACGGTGCCGAAGAGTTCGGTGACCGAGAGCCCGGCGCCGAGGCCGACGGCGATGGAGACCGCGAGCAGCGCCACGAAGGGCTGGATCCTGACCTTGATGATCAGGAGGAGGAGCAGGGCGATGCCGAGGACGGCGACGGTCAGCAGGCCGGCCGTGCCGTCGATGAGGTGCAGGAGGCCCCCGGTGTGCGGGACCTCGGCGGGGGCGGCGGCCGGTGCGGCGAGGGGCGGCAGGAGGGGGTGGGCGAGGGGTGCCGGGAAGGGTGCGGCGAGCTGCATGTGCGGTCGACTCCGGACGGTCCTGGGGGACTTCGGGGCAGGGTGGAGCGCGGCACGGCGCACCCGCCGCGTGGCGGGGCGCCGTGCCGGAGAGCACGTGGGGGGCGGAGTGGGGGTGCAGGGTTCAGCCGAGGACGGCGAGCGCGTCGATCTCGATGAGCAGGCCCGCCGGCAGGCCCACGTACACGGTGGTGCGGGCCGAGGGGGCTTCCTTCAGGTCGGCGAAGTACTCGTTGTAGAGGTCGTTCAGCTCGGCGAAGTGCGCGGTGTCGGTGAGGTAGACGCGCATCATCATCACGTCCTCCCAGCTCGCGCCGCCCTCCTCCAGGATCGCCTTGACGTTGGCGAAGGTCTGAAGGGTCTGCTCGCGCAGGGTGGGCCCGGCGGGCGTCGGGGCCCGGCCCTCGACGGCGGGGAGGAAGCCGACCTGGCCGGCGACCTGGAGGATGTTCCCCTTGCGGACGCCGTGCGAGAACTTCGCGGGCGGGGCGGTGTGCGTGGGCGGGGTGAGGGCGGTCTTGGCGAGCTTGGCTTCGGACATGGGTTCGCTTTCTCCTACGGGGTGCGGGGGCGGGGTGTCGGGGCGCGCCCCTCCTGTGCCGGCGGGGCGGGTGCCTACGGGGCGGCGGTGGCTGCCGGGGGCTCTCCGGTTCCGGAGTACTCGCGGCTGACGGCCTCCGCCGTACGGCGTACCAGGGGGAGCAGGGCGAGGAGTTCCTCCGCGGTGACGACGACGTTCGGCGCGGAGACGGACATGGCGGCGACCACGCTGCCGTCGGTGCCCCGGATGGGTGCACCGACGCAGTTGATGGACTCCTCGTGGCCGCCGAGGTCGGTGGCCCATCCCTGTTCCCGTACCAGCGCCAACTCCCGCAGGAACGCCGCCGGGTTGGGAGTGGAACGGGCGGTGTACTGGGGGTAGTCCAGCTTCTCGGCGATCTCGCGGCGCTCCTGCTCCGGGAGGTCGGCCAGCAGGAGTTTGGCGACGGCGGCGACGGTGATCGCGACGGGTTTGCCGATCCGGGAGTACATCCGTACCGGGTACCGGCTCTCGACCTTGTCGATGTAGAGCACCTCGCCCTCCTCGCGCACGGCGAGGTGCACGGTGTGCCCGCACTCGGCGTTGAGCTCCTTGAGGTAGGGGTGCGCGATGTCCCGTACGTCCAGGTTCTCCACGGCTTCCTGGGCGAGCGCGAACAGCCGCGCGCCCAGCCGGTAGCGCTGGTCCTGCTGGCGGTGCACGAGGCCGTGCTCGTGCAGGGTGCGCAGCAGCCGCAGTGCGGTCGACTTGTGCACGTCGAGCCGCGCGGCGACCTGGCCGAGGTCGGCGGGGCCCTGCGCGAGCAGGGGAAGAATGCTGAGCGCGCGGTCGACTGTCTGGCTCATGCTCGTGCCTCCTGAGGTCTCCCCGTCCACCCGGGGCCGAGACGAAGTCTCCCCCAGGCGTCCGGGCCGAGCGCCGCGAGCTCGTCGGCGTACGCGCGCGGCGGCGGTACGGCGACGTCCCCGGGCACGGTGAGGGCGGCGGCGGCCATCAGGTGCCCGTGCCGCAGCCGCAGCGGTACGCCCAGTCCGCGCAGTGTCGCGGACAGGAACCCGGCGGCGAAGGCGTCGCCGGCTCCGACGGGGGCGACCGGGGTGACGAGGGGGGCGGGGACGTGGTGGGTCTCGGTGGCGTTCCCGGCCGCGCGCACGAAGGCGGTCGCGCCCGCCGCGCCCTGCTTCACCACCAGGACCGCCGGTTCGGGCAGTGCCGCGCGGATCGCCGCGGGCCCGCCCCGTACGCCCCAGGCGTCCGCCGCCTCGTCCTCGCCGACGAAGACGAGGTCCGCGCCGCGGGCCAGTTCGAGGAGGACGGGCGCGCCGTCGTCCGTCGGACTCCACAGGCCGGGGCGGTGGTTGACGTCGAAGGACAGCAGGGGCCGGTCGGTGGAGCGGGTGCACAGGGCGCGCATCAGCTCCAGGCAGCCGGGCGACAGGGCGGCGGTGATGCCGGAGAGGTGCAGGACGCGGGTCGCGCGGAGGTCCGCGAGCGGGACGGTGTCGGGGGACATCGCGGAGGCCGCCGAGCCCGCCCGGTAGTAGACGACCTCGTGGCTCGCGTCGGCGCGGTCGTCCGCGGTGCGGAAGTACACGCCGGTGGGGCGCTGCGGGTCGCGGACCACCGAGCGGACGTCGACCCCGTACGCGGTGAGGGCGTCCAGCAGGTGCGTGCCGAAGCCGTCGGCGCCGACCCGGCCGACCCACTTCGCGGTGTGCCCGGACAGGGCCAGCGCGCAGGCCACGTTGGACTCCGCGCCTCCGATGGCGCGGTGGAACGAGGGCACGTCGGCGAGGGGCCCGGGGCCGGAGGGCAGGAAAGTCACCATGGACTCGCCGAGACAGACGACGTCGACGAGCCCGGCGGCACCGGAGACTGCGGGGACATCCGTGACCTCGGGGACGCCCGTGGCCGCGGGGGCGGCGGCCGGTCCGCGTGCGCCGACGGCGGAGGGCGGCCCGGCGGGCGGCCGGACCCCGGGGGGCGCGGGCGTCCCCGGGGCGTCGGCGGCCTCGGCGGGGCCGGGGGCGTCGGCGGTTTCGGGTGGCTGGGGCTGTTGTGCGGGCACGGCTCGGATGTTAGACATCGGTGAGCGATATACGCAATGGTCGTTGCACTCTTCGCAACGACTCGAAGAAGGGAGCCCCTCGTGGGAGTTGACCAGGGACCATCGGACTCGGGACGACAGCCGTCCCGCAACCCTGCCGACGCCCTCGCGTCCCTCGCGCGGGAACCCGTGACCTTCCGCTTCAAGGGACTCCCGCCGGACGCCGAAGCCGCCGGGCTCGACGTCGGCGCGCTCGCCGCCCAGCGCCGCGACCTCTTCGACGGCGGCTTCACCACCCCCCTGCTCGCCCTGTCCGCCGAGTCCCTCGACCACAACCTCGCCCTGCTGGGCCACTACGCCGAACAGCACTCCCTCGCCTTCGCCCCGCACGGCAAGACCTCCATGTCCCCGCAGCTCTTCGCCCGCCAGCTGGAGCACGGGGCGTGGGGCATCACCGCCGCCGTCCCGCACCAGGCGCGGGTCTACCGGGCGTACGGAATCCAGCGGATCTTCCTCGCCAACGAGGTCGTCGACGCGGCGGCCCTGCGCTGGATGGCGGGCGAACTGGACGCCGACCCCGATGTCCGGCTCGTCGTGTACGTGGACTCCGTGCGCGGCGTCGAGCTGATGGACGAGGCGCTGCGGGACGCCGGGGCGCGCCGGCCGCTGGACGTGGTCGTGGAGCTGGGCGCGGGCGAGGGGGCGCGCACCGGCGCCCGTACGGCCGCGGACTGCGCGGCGGTCGCCGACGCGGTGGCCGCCACGGCGACGCTGCGGCTGGTCGGCGTCGCCGGATACGAGGGCGAGGTGCCGCAGGCCGACGAGCAGCGGGTCCGGGCGTGGCTGCGGCGGCTCGTGGAGCTGGCGGCGGAGTTCGACCGGGCGGGCCGGTTCGCCGAGTCGCTGGACGAGATCGTGGTCAGTGCGGGCGGCAGCGCCTGGTTCGACGCCGTCGCGCTCGTGTTCGCGGAGATCCCGGAGCTGTCCCGCCCGGTGCTGAAGCTGCTGCGCTCCGGCGCGTACGTCTCGCACGACGACGGCCACTACCAGGAGCTGACGCCCTTCAACCGGGTCCCCGACGAGGGCGCGCTGCGGCCCGCGTTCCGGCTCTGGGCGCAGGTGGTCTCCCGGCCCACCCCCACGCAGGCCTTCGTCAACGCGGGCAAGCGCGACGCCGCACACGACCTGCACCTGCCCCGGGCCCAGGTCGTACGGTCCGCCCGCGACGGAAGGATCCGTCCGGCCGACGGCATCACGGTCACCGCCCTCTCCGACCAGCACGGCTGGCTGCGCACGGACGAGTCGGCCGCCGCGCTGGAGGTCGGCGACTGGGTGGGGCTCGGGCTCTCCCACCCCTGCACGATCTTCGACAAGTGGCAGCTGATCCCGGTCGCCGACGCGGACGGCACCGTCGTCGACTTCGTCCGCACCTTCTTCTAGAGAGGCCCGCACCCATGGATCTCGCGATACGCGGCGCCCGGGTCGTCGACGGCTCGGGCGGCCCCTCCTACCGGGCGGACGTCGGCATCACCGACGGCCGCATCAGCACGATCAGCACGACCGAACGCCTCACGGCGGCGCAGGTGCTGGACGCCGACGGCCTCGCCCTCTCCCCCGGCTTCGTCGACATGCACGCCCACTCCGACCTCGCCCTGCTCCGCGATCCCGACCACAGCGCGAAGGCCGCGCAGGGCGTGACCCTGGAAGTCCTCGGGCAGGACGGGCTGTCGTACGCCCCCGTGGACGAGCGCACCCTCGCCGCCGTCCGCACCGCCATCACCGGCTGGAACGGCGACGGGTCCGACATCGACTTCGACTGGCGGACGGTGGGCGGATACCTGGACCGGCTGGACCGGAACTTCGGCGGGCAGGGCATCGCCGTCAACGCCGCGTACCTCGTCCCGCAGGGCACCGTACGGATGCACGCCGTCGGCTGGGACGACCGGCCCGCCACCGCGCGACAGCTGGACCGGATGCGGCAGCTGGTCGCCGAGGGGATGGAGCAGGGCGCGGTCGGCATGTCGTCGGGGCTGACGTACACGCCCGGCATGTACGCCGACGACGCCGAGCTGACGGAGCTGTGCCGGGTGGTCGCCTCGTACGACGGCTACTACTGCCCGCACCACCGCTCCTACGGGGCGGGCGCGCTCGCCGCCTACGAGGAGATGGTCGCCCTGACCCGCACCGCGGGCTGCGCGCTGCATCTCGCCCACGCGACCATGAACTTCGGCGTGAACAAGGGCAGGGCCCCCGACCTCCTCGCCCTCCTGGACGACGCCCTCGCGGCCGGCGCGGACATCAGCCTCGACACGTACCCGTACACCCCCGGCTGCACCACCCTGGTGGCGGTGCTGCCCAGCTGGGCGGGCGAGGGCGGGCCGGACGCCGTCCTGGCCAGACTCGCGGACGACGCGACCGCCGAGAGGATCCGCCACCACCTGGAGGAGATCGGCTCGGACGGCTGCCACGGGGTGCCGGTCGAGTGGGACACCATCGAGATCTCCGGCGTCACCTCGGACGGGCTCGGCGAGTACGTCGGGCGGACCGTCGCCGCCTCGGCCGCCACGCGCGGCGAGACCCCGTGGACCACCGCCCGCCGCCTGCTGCTCGCCGACCGCCTCGGCTCGACGATCCTCCAGCACGTCGGCCACGAGGAGAACGTACGGACTATCATGCGCCACCGGGTCCACACCGGCGGCAGCGACGGCATCCTCCAGGGCCACAAACCGCACCCCCGCGCGTACGGGACCTTCCCGCACTACCTGGGCCGCTACGCGCGGGAACTCGGCGTCCTCACCCTGGAGGAGGCCGTCGCCCACCTCACCTCCCGTCCGGCCGCCCGGCTCCGCCTCGCGGACCGGGGCCTGGTCCGCGAGGGGTACGTGGCGGACCTCGTCCTCTTCGACCCGGAGACGGTCGCCGCCGGCGCCACCTTCGACGCCCCGCGCACCCCGCCCGTCGGGATCCCGCACGTACTGATCGGCGGGAAGCACGTGATGAAGGACGGCCGGCGCACGGACGTCCTGGCGGGCCGGTCGATCCGGAGGACTCCCCGTACCGGACGGTGAACACCCGCGCACACAAAGCGCCACCAAAAGGGTGCATAGCGTAACTTTCCGCACATGACTGGAACCCCCTCGGCGCTCCTCTCCCGCCCCGTCCCCCCGTCACCGCCCCGCTCCCCCGCCCCGGAGCCCGCCGCCTCCCGGCGCGGCCGTCGCCCCGCTCTGGTCGAGGCGGCGGCCGTCGCCGTCGGCACCGCCCTGACGGCCCTCCACGCCTCCCGGCTCGGCCACTGGGTGGTGGACGACGCGGCGATCACCTTCGCGTACGCGCGGAGCATCGACGAGGGGTACGGGCTCGTCCAGCAGCAGGGCGCCGAGGCGGTGGAGGGCTACTCCAACCCCTCCTGGCTGCTCCTCCTCGTCCTCGGCCGCCGGCTCGGCCTCTTCGACAGCGGGACCTCGGTGCTCGGGGTCGCCGACCTGGTCTGGTACCCCAAGCTCCTCGCGCTGGCCTGCGTGGCGGGGATGCTTCTCGCGGTCACCCTGGCGGCCCGTGCCGTCTTCCGCCCCCGGGTCGTGCCCGTGGTCACGCTCCTCGCGGGGGCGGCCGTGGCGGGGAACTTCTCCCTGGTGGCCTGGCTCTTCTCCGGACTGGAGAACCCGCTGTACGCGCTGGCGGCGACCGTCCTCGCCGCCCTCGTCGCCCGCGCCGCCGCCGTCGGCACCCTGTCCACCGGGCGCACGGCCGCCGCCGCCGGACTGCTCGCGCTGCTCGCAGCCCTGACCAGGCCCGACGGCGCGGTGTGCGCGGCCGTGTACCCGGTGGCGGCGCTGCTGTTCCTGCGGCGCGGCCAGGCGCGCCGCACGCTCGCCCACGTGTGCGTGGCGCTCGGCGCGTTCGCGGTGCCGTACGCCTCGTTCCTGCTGTGGCGGCACGAGACCTTCGGGCGCTGGGTGCCGAACACGGCGGTCGCCAAGGCGCAGGGCGCCCCGGAACTCGCCCAGCTCGCGCACACGTCCGGCTTGCTGGCGTACACGGGGTGGCTGCTGGTCCTGGCGCTCGCCGGGTGCGCCGGGCTGGTGGTCGGCCGCCCGGGGCGGGCCCGGCGGGCGCTGGTCGCCGCCCTCGTCCCGCTCACCCTGCTGCTGTTCGCTTACGGGATCCTCAACCAGGACTGGATGGGCCTGTACCGCTTCGCCACCCCCGTGTGGGCGGTCGGCGCGCTCGCGGGGTCGTTCGCCCTGGTCGCGGCGTGGGAGGGCGAGGGGTGGCGCGGACGCGGAGCACTGGCGGCGGTGACGGCCGCCGCCGTGGCGCTGTCCGTGGCGGGGCGGGAACAGCCGGACGCGCGGTTCGAGGCGTCGCCGACCGTCCCGATGTGCTTCGTCGTCCAGCGCTACGGCGAGACGTTCAACACCTACGCGGATCAACTCGGCGTCGACGACGGTGTGCTGGCGCTCCCGGACCTCGGCGGGACGCTGCTCACCACCCGTCTGACCGTCCTGGACACCGCCGGGCTGACCGACCGCGCCGTCGCCGACGCGCTCGCCGCCCGGGACCCGGACCGGGTCCGCGACCACGTGCTGCGCCAGGTGCGGCCCGCCTTCGTGCACACCCACGGCGTCTGGAGCGGGCGCATCGGCCTCACCCCCGAGGCGCTGACCGCCCACGGCTACGTACCGCTGACCCTGCGGGGAGCCAACGGCGACTGGGTGCGGCGCGACGCGATGCGCGACCCCGGCGCCCTCGCGCGCGTGCAGGCGTGGGCGCGGGACAACGCGGAGCGGCTCGACGGGCGGCAGTACGGGCGGGGCGGGGCGTCGTGCGGGGACGCGCTGCGGACCGGCCAGGCGCGCTGAGGGACGGACGCACCGAGGGACGGACCCGGCGGAACGCGCCCCGGCCGGGCTCACCCTCGGGCACTACCGGCGGGTACTACCGGCGGGTGCTCCCGACGGGTACTACCGGCGGGTGCTTAAGGCGCTCCCGGTGGGCGCTTCCGGGCGCGGGGCACTCCCGATGGGCGCTCCCGGCGGGTACTGCCGGTGCGGGGGGTTCCCAGGCGCGGGGCGCTCCCGGCGGGCGCTCGGGCGGCGCTCGCGGCGCGGGCTCGTGACGTACGACACCCGGGGCCGGCCCGCCGGGCGGTTTCTTAGCCTTCCGGCGGGCCGCGCTTGTGTTTCGGCGGTCGGGGGCGGGGATGCGCTTTGCGATGGAAGACGGCGCGGGCGTGTTTCCCGTACCCCCGCGGGTGGTGCGGCCGTAAACCGCGGCGGCCCCGTACGCACGGCCGTAAGCTCGCCGTCATGCAGGTGATCCAGTCGACGAAGCTCGCAAATGTCTGTTACGAAATCCGGGGGCCGGTGCTTGAGGAGGCGATGCGGCTGGAGGCGGCCGGACACCGCATTCTCAAGCTGAACACCGGGAACCCGGCGGCCTTCGGGTTCGAGTGCCCGCCCGAGATCCTGGAGGACATGCTCCGCAACCTCGGCGGCGCGCACGGCTACGGGGACGCGAAGGGGCTGCTGTCCGCGCGGCGGGCGGTGATGCAGCACTACCAGACCAAGGGCATCGACCTCGACGTCGAGGACATCTACCTCGGCAACGGCGTCTCCGAGCTGATCCAGATGTCGATGCAGGCACTGCTCGACGACGGCGACGAGGTTCTCGTACCGGCGCCGGACTATCCGCTGTGGACCGCCTCCGTCTCCCTGGCCGGCGGTACGGCCGTGCACTACCGGTGCGACGAGCAGGCGGACTGGATGCCCGACCTCGCGGACATCGAGCGGAAGATCACCGACCGCACCAAGGCGCTCGTCATCATCAACCCGAACAATCCGACGGGTGCGGTGTACGACGACGAGATGCTGCGCGGGCTCACCGAGATCGCCCGCCGCCACAACCTGATCGTCTGCTCCGACGAGATCTACGACCGGATCCTGTACGACGGCGCGACCCACACGCCGACCGCCGCGCTCGCCCCCGACCTGATGGTCCTCACCTTCAACGGGCTCTCGAAGAACTACCGGGTGGCGGGCTACCGCAGCGGCTGGATGGCGGTCTGCGGCCCGAAGGCGCACGCCACCTCCTACATCGAGGGCCTCACCATCCTCGCCAACATGCGGCTGTGCGCCAACATGCCGTCGCAGCACGCCGTGGCGACGGCGCTGGGAGGCCGTCAGTCCATCGACGACCTGGTCCTGCCCGGCGGGCGGATCCTGGAGCAGCGGAACACCGCGTACGAGCTGCTCACGCAGATTCCCGGCGTGACGTGCGTGAAGCCGAAAGGGGCGCTGTACCTCTTCCCGCGCCTCGACCCGAACGTCTACAAGATCAAGGACGACCGGCAGATGGTCCTCGACCTGCTGCGGGCCGAGAAGATCATGGTGGTGCACGGGACCGGGTTCAACTGGCCCGAGCCGGACCACTTCCGCATCGTGACCCTGCCGAACACGAAGGACCTCGCGGACGCGGTGACGCGGATCGGGAACTTCCTGGATGGCTACGGCCAGCACTGAGGGTCCCCGCGAGGACCTTTGCCGAGGTTTTCTCTACCCCGGACAACTTTAGACACGATCCAAGCTAGGATGGTCTCCTGACGCACGACGGCAGGAGGCCATCCCCGTGTACGAACCGATCCGCACCAAGTCGGTCCACTCCATGGCCGACGCCCACGACCGCTTCCCGCACCGCTCGCGCGAGGAGGAGCTGGACATCCAGCTCGCCGGACACCTGTCCGCACTCCTCGCGGTGACCGACGAACTCGGGCTCGGCGTCGCCGCCGACCGCATCGCCGTACAGGTCGCGCGCCTGCGCGGCGCCCCGCCCGCCCGGCACGCCGGACACCGCCGCGAGGCCCCCGCCGACCTGCACCGCCGCGCCCACGCGCTCGCGGGCCGCGCCCTGGTCGTCGCCGCCTCCCGCGCGGACACCGCCGCCGCGATCCTCGCCGCCGAACGCATGGACGCGCACCAGGCGGCCACTGCGGACCCGGCGGTCCCCTCGGCCGACGGTCTCGTCGGCTCCTAGAACGGCCCCGGTCCGCGCCCGCTCACGCGCGCGGACCGGGCGCCACCCACCACCCACCACCCGCCCCTCGGGCAGAGCCCCGCGCGAGCGTGCCCGGACATGAGGCGACCCCCGGAGCCGTGAGGGGGCTTCGGGGGTCTCGCCGCGTCTCGTTCCGGTGATCCCACAGGTCAGGGCGGTGTCGTGACGATCCGAGTGCGGCTCTCGTGTCCCCTCCGGGTGTTCGTGCACCCGGAGGGGAGTCCGGTGGGGACTAGCCCAGGCGCTTCACCAGCGCGCGGTACTCGTCCCACAGTTCCTTGGGGGCGTGGTCGCCGAAGGTGTTGAGGTGCTCGGGGACCAGGGCAGCCTCCTCGCGCCAGACCTCCTTGTCCACGGTGAGGAGGAAGTCCAGGTCGGCCTCGGGCAGGTCCAGGCCGTCCGTGTCGAGGGACTCCTTGGTCGGCAGGATGCCGATCGGGGTCTCGACGCCGTCCGCCCTGCCCTCCAGGCGCTCCACGATCCACTTCAGGACGCGGCTGTTCTCACCGAAGCCGGGCCACACGAACTTGCCCGCGTCGTTCTTGCGGAACCAGTTGACGTAGTAGATCTTCGGGAGCTTCGACTGGTCGGCCTTGTCCGCACCGACCTTCACCCAGTGGCCCATGTAGTCGCCCATGTTGTAGCCGCAGAACGGCAGCATGGCGAACGGGTCGCGGCGCAGCTCGCCGACCTTGCCCTCGGCGGCGGCGGTCTTCTCGGAGGCGACGTTGGCGCCGAGGAAGACGCCGTGCTGCCAGTCGAAAGACTCGGTGACCAGCGGGACGGCGGTCGCGCGACGGCCGCCGAAGAGAATCGCCGAGATCGGGACGCCCTTGGGGTCCTCCCACTCGGGGGCGATCGTCGGGCACTGGGCCGCCGGGACGGTGAAGCGGGCGTTGGGGTGGGCGGCGGGCGTACCGGACTGAGGGGTCCAGTCGTTGCCCTTCCAGTCCGTGAGGTGGGCGGGGGCCTCTTCGGTCATGCCCTCCCACCAGACGTCGTTGTCGTCGGTGAGCGCGACGTTGGTGAAGACGGAGTTGCCCCACAAGGTCTTCATCGCGTTGGCGTTGGTGTGCTCACCGGTGCCGGGCGCGACACCGAAGAAGCCGGCCTCCGGGTTGATCGCGTAGAGGCGGCCGTCCTCACCGAAGCGCATCCAGGCGATGTCGTCGCCGACGGTCTCCACGGTCCAGCCGGGGATCGTCGGCTCCAGCATGGCCAGGTTCGTCTTGCCGCACGCCGACGGGAAGGCGGCGGCGACGTACTTCGCCTCACCCTGCGGGGGCGTCAGCTTGAGGATCAGCATGTGCTCGGCGAGCCAGCCCTCGTCGCGGGCCATGACGGACGCGATGCGCAGGGCGTAGCACTTCTTGCCGAGCAGGGCGTTGCCGCCGTAGCCCGAGCCGTACGACCAGATCTCACGGTCCTCGGGGAAGTGCGAGATGTACTTGGTGGAGTTGCAGGGCCACGGGACGTCGGCCTCGCCCTCCTGGAGGGGGGCGCCCAGGGTGTGCACGGCCTTCACGAAGAAGCCGTCGGAGCCCAGCTCGTCGAGGACGGCCTGCCCCATGCGGGTCATGGTGCGCATCGAGACGGCGACGTACGCCGAGTCGGTGATCTCCACGCCGATCGCGGACAGCGGCGAGCCGACCGGGCCCATGCAGAACGGGACGACGTACATCGTGCGACCGCGCATGGAGCCGCGGAAGATGCCCTCCCGGCCGTCCTTGCCCTGGAAGATCTCCCGCATCTCCGCCGGAGCCTTCCAGTGGTTGGTCGGGCCCGCGTCCTCCTCCTTCTCGGAGCAGATGAAGGTGCGGTCCTCGACGCGGGCCACGTCCGAGGGGTCGGAGGCCGCGTAGTAGGAGTGGGGGCGCTTGATCTCGTCGAGCTTCTTGAACGTGCCCTTGGCGACGAGCTCCTCGCAGAGCCGCTCGTACTCGGCCTCGGACCCGTCGCACCACACGACGCGGTCGGGCTGGGTGAGGGCTGCGATCTCGTCGACCCAGGAGAGAAGCTCCTGGTGCTGGGTGGGGACGGTGCCGGGAGCCGCGATGTCGCGCGCCACGATTGCTCCTAAACGAGGGAATTGTTGGTTTCTGCCCCGTGGGGGCTGCGACCCGGATGCTTCACGTGGAACTCCCTGGCGCTCATCCGGTGCCGACCGCACTCATTTGATCATCGGGGTGTTCCGCCCATATGTCCAGAGGGCCGCCCACGTGAGCATCGCCACTTCGTGACAAGTGCGCCCGTACGTGAGCATCACCACTCCCCACTCGGACCCGGCCGGAACCTACGGACCCGTAGGTAGCATTCGGGGCATGACGCCGCATGCCGTGCCCGACCAGGTCACCGAGATCGTCCCGCCCCCGATCAAGCCGAGACTGCGTGGCTGGCTGCACGCCGGCATGTTTCCCGCGGTCCTGGTCGCGGGCATCGCCCTGATCCTCCTCGCGGACTCCACCCGGGCCCGCGTCGCGTGCGGCATCTTCGTCCTGACCGCCTGCCTGCTCTTCGGGGTCAGCGCCGTCTACCACCGGGGCACCTGGGGGCCGGTGGGCGAGGCGATCCTGCGCCGCCTGGACCACGCGAACATCTTCCTGATCATCGCGGGCACCTACACCCCGCTCACCGTGCTGCTGCTCCCCGCGTCGACCGGCACCACCCTGCTCTGGGCGATCTGGGCGGCAGCCGGTGCGGGCATCGCCTTCCGCGTCTTCTGGGTCGGCGCCCCGCGCTGGCTGTACACCCCGTGCTACATCGCGATGGGCTGGGCCGCCGTCTTCTTCCTGCCCGACTTCCTGCGGGAGGGCGGCGTCGCGGTGCTGGTGCTGGTCGTCGTCGGGGGGCTCCTCTACAGCGCGGGAGGCGTGATCTACGGCCTCAAGCGCCCCAACCCGTCACCGATGTGGTTCGGTTTCCACGAGGTGTTCCACTCCCTCACCCTGGCGGCGTTCGCGGCGCACTACGTCGCGATCTCGCTGGTGGCCTATGCGGCCTGAGGGCGTCGTGGGCGCGGCGCCCACCTCTCCCCTGCGCGGCGGCCGGGGCTTCGAAGCCGCGGCCACCTGCCACGCCAGCACCCCCACGGCGGCCCCGACGACACCGAGCACCGCCCATTCCCCCCAGACCAGGAAGGCCGCCACGCACAGGGCCGCCACCACTCCGGTCAGCACGTTCACGATTCTGCGCATGCTTCCTCTTTCCTCTATCACTCCGCACATCTGTCGCAATTTCACGGACGGTTCTGCTACCCACCACACATCGTGACATGCCGCACCGACAACCGACCGGCCGTCAGCGGCACGTGATCATGGCCGACAATGGCGCAATGTCCGCACCCCGCCACCCGTCCGACACCTCCAGTACCCGCCCCGGCCTGCGCGAACGCAAAAAGCTCCGAACCCGGCTGGACATCCGCCGGGCCACATTCCGGCTGGTTGCCGACCAGGGCTGGGACGCCCTCACCGTCGAACAGATCGCGGCGGAGGCCGACGTCTCACCCAGCACGGTCCTGCGGTACTTCCCGGTGAAGGAGGACATCGTCCTGCCGGACGAGTACGACCCCGTACTGGAGGGCGCCCTGCGCGAACGGCCCGCCTCGGAGCCCCTGCTGGAGTCCGTACGGGCCGTGCTCACCGCGGCGATGCGCCGCTCGCTCGACGAGGAACCGGACGAAGTGCTGCTGCGCACCCGGCTGATGCTGGAAGTGCCCGCCGTGCGCTCCCGGATGGTGCAGAGCGTGAACGTCACCAGCCGCATGCTGTGCCGGGTCGTCGCCGAGCGGACCGGGCGGGACGCGGGCGAGCTGGAGGTGCGGATCTTCGCGACGGGACTGCTCGCCGCCGTGCTGGAGACCACGCTGTACTGGGCGGAGCGCGGGCAGCGGGACGACCTGGTGGAACTGGTGGACCGGATGCTGCGGACGTTCGAGGGGGGCCTCGGCCGTATCGAGGACCTCGACGGCTGAGACCCCACAGGCCCACGGGCGAGCCGTCGCGTACGGCTCCGCCTCCCCGGGCAGCCCGCGATACGTCCCCGTTACTGCCCCCGTACCCCCACCTGCTCGCCGAGCACCCCCGTGTCCGTCGTCGGCGCCGCGCACACGAAGCGGCGGCAGACGTACGCGGCCGGCGTCGGGCGGTCCGCCAGGAGCGGGAACTCGGTGCCGTCCGTGCCGAAGGCGACCACCGCACCCGGTGCCGTGCCGAGCAGCGCCGTCCGCCACAGCTCCCGCGCCGCCGGGTCCGAGGCGGAGCCCACGACCGCCACCTCGCGCGGTCCGTCCAGCGCCGCCTCCGCGACCGCCAGCCCCCAGCCGATGAAGCGCGGGGCACGGGAACCCAGGGCCTTGACGACGCCCAGGGCGCCCTCGGCCGCTTCCCGGTGGGCGGCGGAACCGGTGTGGGCGGAGTACGAGAGAAGTGCTCCCGCCGCTGCCGTCCAGCCGGACGGGGTGGCGGTGTCGGTGGGGTCCTGCGGGCGGCGGATGAGCTTCTCGGCGTCGTCGGCCGCGTCGTACAGCGTGCCGTCCTCGCCTGCGAACCGCATCAGCACGTGGTCGAGGAGGAAACCGGCGAAGTCGAGCCAGGCGCCCTCGCCGGTGACCGAGGCCAGGGCCAGGAAGCCCTCCGCGACGTCCGCGTAGTCCTCCAGCACACCCGCGTGGGGGCCGACCCGGCCGTCGCGGGAGGTACGGGCGAGCCGCGCGGCGTCGTCGAGGTGCACCCGTACGAGCAGGTCGGCGGCCTCCGTCGCGCGTTCGATCAGGTCGGGGCGGTCGAAGTACGCACCGGTCTCGGCGAGCGCGGCGACGGCGAGCCCGTTCCAGGCGGCGACCACCTTGTCGTCGCGGCCCGGCGCGGGACGCTCGGCGCGCGCGGCCAGGAGGCGCGCGCGGATCGACTCGATCTGCCCGGCGTCGGCCACCGTGCCGTTGTCCTGCGGGAGCTGAAGGACGGAGGCGCCCTCCTCGAAGGTGCCCTCCTCCGTCACCCCGAAGTACGCCTGGGCGAGCCCCGCGTCGGCCTCGCCGAGCACCTCGCGCAGTTGGCCGGGCGTCCAGACGTAGTACGCGCCCTCGACGTGCCGGCCGTGCGCGTCCTCGCTGTCGGCGTCCAGCGCGGACGCGAACCCGCCCTCGCTCGTGCGCAGCTCCCGGACCATGAAGTCGGCGGTTTCCAGGGCGACCCGGCGGGCGAGGTCGGAGCCGGTGGCGCGCCAGAGGTGGGCGTAAACGCGGCACAGGAGCGCGTTGTCGTACAGCATCTTCTCGAAGTGGGGCACGACCCACTCCCGGTCCACCGAGTACCGGGCGAAGCCGCCGCCCAGCTGGTCGTAGATGCCGCCGCGCGCCATCGCCTCGCACGAGTCGGACGCCATCTGCAACGCGCCCTCCGAGCCCGTGCGGGCGGCGTGCCGCAGGAGGAACTCCAGCGCCATCGACGGCGGGAACTTGGGCGCGCCTCCGAAGCCGCCGTGCACCGCGTCGTACTCCCGGGTCAGGCCGAGGAGGGCCGCCGCCAGGTCCTCCTCGCCGGGCAGCTCCGAGGTGCCGAGGGCCGGCGTGCGCTCGCCCAGATCCTTGACGATCTTCCCGGCGACCTCGTCGACCTCCGCCCGCCGGTCCGTCCACGCGCTCCGCACGCCCTCCAGGACCTGCGGGAACGACGGCATCCCGTGCTTGGGCGAGGGCGGGAAGTACGTACCGAAGTAGAAGGGCTCGGCGTCCGGAGTGAGGAAGACGGTCATCGGCCAGCCGCCCTGCCCGGTGGCGGCCTGCACGGCCTCCATGTAGACCGCGTCGACGTCGGGCCGCTCCTCGCGGTCGACCTTCACGTTGACGAAGTGCTCGTTCATGAGGGCCGCGGTCGCCTCGTCCTCGAACGACTCGTGCGCCATCACGTGGCACCAGTGGCACGCCGAGTAGCCGACCGACAGCAGAACGGGCACATCGCGCCGTCGCGCCTCTTCGAAAGCCTCCGGTGTCCAGGGCCACCAGTCGACCGGGTTGTCAGCGTGCTGCAGCAGATAAGGCGAGGTCGCATCAGCCAGCCGGTTCATCGGACCAGCCTCTCACAACGCTTCCCTCCTGACAGCGAAGCCCGCCCACCCGCGTCCGCCCGGCCGGTTCGCACTCGTGCGGCATGAGGTGGTGGGCGTCGGCCTCGCCACGTGCCACCCGAAGAGGGACGAGGAGAATCCGTCCCGTTCTTCCGAATCAGGAGCCCCGGCATGGCAGGACAGTAGGCTGAGCGCAGCAGCGCCCGGACTGCCGAGGCTCCTCCAAGGAGGTACACCATGACCGCCGAGATGGTGGCGCCCGCGTGGATGCATTCGCAGATCAGCGCCGAGCAGTACGACTCCTGGTCCGAGGAGCAGTGTGCCGGCATCGAGATCGTGGACGGGATGGTCGTGGTGAGCCCGAGCGCCTCCAAGCGGCACAACCGGCTGGCCCGGCTCCTGACCAATGCCCTGGACACCGCCGCGGGCCCGGACTGGAACGCCGACACCGACTTCGACGTCCGTCTGCAGGATGTTCCCCTGACCAACCGCCGTCCGGATGTCACCGTCTACCGGGCGGAGACCATTGACGTCACGCCCACCCGCCCCGAACACGTGCTCCTGGTCGTCGAGGTCGTCTCGCCCGGCTCGGAGACCACCGACCGGATCGTGAAGGTGGACCAGTACGCCAAGGCCGGCATCCCCTTCTACTGGCGCGTCGAGCAGGCCGCCACCGGCGTCCCGATCACCTACACGTACGTCCTCGACCCCGCCACGAAGGTCTACCGGGAAGGCGAGGTGTTCACGAGCGTGATCAACGCTGCCGTGCCCTTCCCCGTCGCCGTGGACCTGGGAACGGTCTGACGACCGACTCCGCCCCGCCCGCAGAAGGGCGCTCGCCACCGCCCGGCGGCACCGTCGAAGGCCGGGCGACGGGGCGACGGTGGCGGGCGCTCCGGTGACCGTGCCGTCGGCCGCAGGAGCGGCGGCACGGCTCGTGGCGGCCGTTCCTACGGCGACCCACGGTTCCGGCGGCCTGTGCTTCCGGCCCACGGTCCCGGCGACCCCAGCTTCCGGCGGCCGGGCGGGGGTGCTACTTCTTCTTGCCGGGGCCCCGGTCCGGTCCCCCGGACCCGGGACCGGACGGCTCGGCCGGGGCGGTCCCCGCCGCGGCCTTCGCCCTGCCCTCGCCGCCCTCGGGGCCGGCGACCGGAGCGTCCGGGTCCGGCGTCTCCTGGAAGGAGACCTTCCCCATGTGCCGGTTCATCGACTTCATCAGCGCCCACACACCGATCGCCAGCGCTGCGAACACGAGGAAGCCGAGGACTCCCGGCGTCACCTTGTTCTTGTCGAAGGTGTCGTCGGCGGCGAGCGACACGAGCTGAGTCATTGCCTGGGAAACGTTCACCTAGGCATTGTCGCGGATGCCCGCAAAGAGGTCGCTCTCGGGGAGGGACGTGGGCACCAGGGACTTCGCGAGCTCGTAGTCCTCCGTCGGCCAGACCTCCTTCTGGAGGTCCATCGGGATGCGGAACCAGCCGCCGTCCGGGTCGATCTGCGTGGCGTGCGCGATGAGCGCCTTGTCGCGGATCTCGAAGAACTCGGCGGCGGGCACGAAGGTGGTCAGCGTGCGCTCGTCGCGCTGGAACTCCTCCCAGCGCTTGAGCCAGTCCCCGTACGGCGACTCCATGCCGCGCGACAGCAGCGCCTCGTGCAGGGCGACGGTGCGCGGCTTGTTGAAGCCCTGGTTGTAGTAGAGCTTCATCGGCTGCCAGACCGGGCCGAACTCCTCCTCCGGGTACGCCGCCGCGTCGGCCGCCCCGTCGAAGGCCACCATCGTGATCTTGTGGGTCATGATGTGGTCGGGGTGCGGGTAGCCGCCGTTCTCGTCGTACGTGGTGACGACCTGGGGGCGGAAGGCGCGGATGGACTTCACCAGGCGGCCGGCCGCCTCGTCGACGTCCTCCAGGGCGAAGCAGCCCTCGGGCAGCGGCGGCAGCGGGTCGCCCTCGGGCAGGCCGGAGTCGACGAAGCCGAGCCACTCCTGCTTGACGCCGAGGATCTCGCGGGCCTCGGCCATCTCCTTGGCCCGTACCTCGTGGATGTGCTCCTCGATGTACTTGTCGCCCTGGAGCTTCGGATTGAGGATGGAGCCGCGCTCCCCGCCGGTGCAGGTCACGACGTGCACGTCCACCCCCTCGGACACGTACTTCGCCATCGTGGCGGCACCCTTGCTCGACTCGTCGTCGGGGTGGGCGTGCACGGCCATCAAGCGCAGCTGCTCAGTCAAGACTCTCGATCCTCGTGTGATCCGGCGCCCTCGGTGATCCGGCGCAATGGTGCGGCTTCTATATTGACCGAACCGGGGGCGGAAAATATTCCTGGATTCCCGCACGGCCGGAGGAACACATCATGAACGCGGTAGGCGACAGCGCTCCCGGCGCTCCCGAGGGCCGTTACGGCCGCTCCGCGTCCGCCGACGCCCGCACGGACCGCAAGCTGAAGATCACGGGCGCCGTGCTCGGGACGCTGTTGCTCGCGCTGGTCGGCTGGATCGGGTACGGCTACATCACCAAGCAGCAGATCAGCGCCGAGCTGATCAAGTTCGACCTGAAGTCCTCGGACACCGAGGTGCGGGTCCACCTGGAGATCCGCAAGGGCGACGACGTCACCGGGACGTGCACGGTGCGCGCGCTGGCGCGCAGCGGCGCCGAGGTCGGCCGCAAGGACGTACGGATCGACCAGCGGGGGCAGAGCCGGATCGACGAGATCTATCCGATCCGCACGACGACGAAGGCGACCAGCGCGGAACTGCTGAGCTGCACCGCCGACGGGCAGTGACGCGGCCCTCCACGAAGCAAGCTTGGCCGCGCTGACCTGCGAAGATGTTCCTGTTGCGGTTTTTCTTCTCCCCTCGGGGGCAACGAATTGTTAGGCTCGTGGTTTCGCCCGCCCGTGGAGGCACATCCTTCTGGGTAGGGCGATGCTTTGTTATCCGTAACTTCGAGGAGCACCTGTGACCCAGACCAGCGACGACGTCACCTGGCTGACCCAGGAGTCGTACAACAAGCTCGTGGAAGAGCTGGAGTACCTGTCGGGTCCGGCGCGCGGTGAGATCACTGCGAAGATCGCGGCGGCCCGTGAGGAGGGCGACCTCCGTGAGAACGGCGGGTACCACGCGGCCAAGGAGGAGCAGGGCAAGCAGGAGCTCCGGATCCGTCAGCTGAAGCAGCTCCTGGAGCGCGCCAAGGTCGGCGAGGCCCCGGCGAAGAGCGGCGAGGCGGCGCCCGGCATGGTCGTCAAGATCGCTTTCGACGGCGACGAGAACGACACGATGACGTTCCTGCTCGCCTCGCGGGAGTACCCGACCTCCGACATCGAGACGTTCTCGCCGCAGTCCCCGCTGGGCACCGGCGTGATCGGCAAGAAGGTCGGCGAGGACGCCGAGTACGAGCTGCCGAACGGCAAGAAGGCCAGGGTGCGGATCCTGGAGGCGACGCCGTACCAGGGCTGAGGTCCCGCGTCGTCCGCACGTGCGCGAGTGCCCCCGGTCGCCAGTGGCGGCCGGGGGCACTCGTGTGTGCGGGCAGGGGTCAGACGGCCGCGGAGCGGTACTTGCGGACGGCGAGGGTGCGGAAGACCGCGATGATCAGGACGGACCAGATCAGCGAGGCGAGCACCGGCTGTTCCATCGGCCAGGCGCCGGTGACCGAGGGCGGCACCCCGTCGAACGTGTTGCCGAAGAGTTGCCGGGCCGCCGCCACCGTCGCGCTGAACGGGTTCCACTCGGCGACGTGCTGGAGGAAGGTCGGCATGCCCGTGACCGGCACGAAGGCGTTCGAGATGAAGGTCAGCGGGAACAGCCAGATCAAACCGCCCGAGGTGGCCGCCTCGGGGGTGCGGACGGACAGGCCGATCAGGGCACCGATCCAGGAGAACGCGTAGCCGAGGAGCAGGAGCAGGGCGAAGCCGGCGAGCACCTTGAGGATGTTCTCGTGGGCACGCCAGCCGATCAGCAGGGCGACGCCCGCCAGCACGACCAGGGTGAGCGCGGTCTGCACCAGGTCGGCGAGGGTGCGCCCGGTGAGGACGGCGCCCCGCGCCATGGGCAGCGACCGGAAGCGGTCGATGAGCCCCTTGTGCATGTCGTCGGCGATGCCCGCGCCCGCACCGGCGGTCGCGAAGGTGACCGTCTGCGCGAAGATGCCCGCCATCAGGAACTCTTTGTAGTCCTGCGCGGAGGCCGTGCCGCCGACCTGGATCGAGCCGCCGAACACGTACGTGAACAGCACCACGAACATGATCGGCTGGATCAGTCCGAAGATCACCATCTCCGGAATCCGCATCATGCGGATCAGGTTCCGCTTGGCGATGGTCAGCGAGTCGGTGACCGACTGGGCGAGCCCGCCCCTGGCCACGGGCGCCAGCGACTTGGCCGGCATGGTCTCGGTGCTCACTTCTTGCCCACCTCCTCGCCGTTCTCCGCCTCGTCGACCTCGGCGGCGTGCCCCGTCAGGGAGATGAACACGTCGTCGAGGGTGGGTCGCCGCAGTCCGATGTCGTCGATCTCGACCCCCCGTGCGTCGAGTTCGCGGATGACCTCGGCGAGGAGCTTCGCGCCTCCGGTGACCGGGACGGTCAGCTTGCGGGTGTGCTGCTCGACCTTGGTCTCGCCCTTGCCGAAGCCGCGCAGGATCTCGTCCGCGATCACGATGTGGTCGCGCTCGTGGACGACGACCTCGATGCGTTCGCCGCCGGTGCGGGCCTTGAGCTGGTCGGAGGTGCCGCGCTCGATGACCTTGCCGTGGTCGATGACGCAGATGTCGTGCGCGAGGTGGTCGGCCTCCTCCAGGTACTGGGTGGTGAGCAGGAGGGTGGTGCCGCCGGCCACCAACTCCTGGATGACCTCCCAGAGTTGCTGCCGGTTGCGGGGGTCGAGGCCGGTGGTGGGCTCGTCCATGAACATCACGGGGGGCGAGACCACGAGGGCCGCCGCGAGGTCCAGGCGTCGTCGCATGCCGCCGGAGTACGTCTTGGCCGTACGGTCGGCGGCCTCGGAGAGGTTGAAGCGCTCCAGGAGTTCGTCCGCGCGGACCTTGGAGGCCTTCTTGGACATCTGGTAGAGCTGCCCGACCATCTGGAGGTTCTCGCGGCCGGTGAGGTATTCGTCGACGGCGGCGAACTGGCCGGACAGGCCGATCGAGCGCCGTACCTCGTTGGGATGCTTCAGTACGTCGATGCCCGCGACGAACGCCTTGCCGCTGTCGGGCCGGAGCAGGGTGGTCAGGACGCGGACGGCCGTGGTCTTGCCCGCACCGTTGGGCCCGAGCAGCCCCAGTACGGTGCCCTCGGGGACGTCGAGATCGACGCCTCCCAGGGCTTTGACGTCGCCGAAGGTCTTGACCAGACCTTCGGCGTAGATGGCGCCTGGCATAGGGGGTCCCCCAGTTGTCGGGTGGTTCCTCACGCAATAGTGGATGTGCCGGTCGTGCACCGCCCGGCGAACACGGGGAGCAGAAGCGCCGACCGGAGCAGCGCGCGGCACACCCTAACGCGATACATCGCGTCGCGGAAAGGGATTTACGGGGTTCGCGGGAGCCGGCGAGGGCGCGTGCGGACCGCCCGTACGCCCGCCCCTACGAAACGACCCGGTACCCGGCCTCGCGCAGCGCGCCGCGCACCTCCGTGCAGTGCTCCGGGCCCTTCGTCTCCAGTTGCAACTCCACCTCCACTTCCGTGAGTCCGAGCCGCGGATCGGTCCGTGCGTGGCTCACGTCGACGACGTTGGCGTCCACCGCTGACAACACCCCGAGAAGATTCGCGAGCGCCCCCGGACGGTCCGTCAGACGCAACCTCAGCGACAGGTAACGGCCGGCGGCGGCCATGCCGTGCCGCAGGGTGCGCTGCATCAGCAGCGGGTCGACGTTCCCGCCCGACAGGACCGCCACCACCGGTCCCTCGAAGGACTCCGGCTGGCTCAGCAGCGCGGCCACCGGGCTCGCCCCGGCAGGCTCCACGACCAGCTTGGCCCGCTCCAGGCACAGCAGCAGCGCGCTGGACAGCTCGTCCTCGCTCACCGTCCGCACCTCGTCGACCAGTTCCTCGACCAGCGCGAACGGCACGTCCCCCGGCCTGCCGACCTTGATGCCGTCGGCCATGGTCTGCGCCGATTCCAGTGCCACCGGCCGCCCGGCCGCGAGCGACGGCGGGTAGCTGGCCGCGCCCTCCGCCTGCACGCCCACGATCCGTACGTCCGGCCGCAGCACCTTCACCGCGACCGCGACGCCCGCGGCCAGACCGCCCCCGCCCACGCCGACGACGATGGTGCGCACCTCGGGGCACTGCTCCAGGATCTCCAGCCCCACCGTGCCCTGCCCCGCGATCACGTCGGGGTGGTCGAAGGGGTGGATGAAGACGGCGCCGGTCTGGCGGGCGTACTGCTGCGCGGCGGCCAGCGTCTCGTCGACGACCTGCCCGTGCAGCCTCACCTCCGCGCCGTACTCCCGGGTGGCCGCCACCTTGGGCAGGGGCGCGCCGACCGGCATGAACACCGTCGACCGCACGCCGAGCAGCGAGGAGGCCAGGGCCACGCCCTGCGCGTGGTTGCCCGCGCTGGCGGCCACCACCCCGGCCGCGCGCTCCTCGGGGGACAGTCCGGCGATGCGGATGTACGCGCCGCGCAGCTTGAAGGATCCGGTGCGCTGGAGGTTCTCGCACTTGAGGTGGACGGGCGAGCCGACCAGATGCGTGAGGTAACGGCTGCCTTCCATGGGGGTGCACCTGGCCACCCCGGCGAGCATCTTCTGCGCGCCGCGCACGTCGTCGAGGATGAGGCCGGGGGCGGGGACACGGACGTGGCCGAAGGTGCGGAAGCTCATGCGTCAAGTCTGGCAGTCCCGGGCCGGGCGGGCGCTCGCGGTCCGGCGCACTCCTGTCCCCCGTCACGGGTTCGCGCAGCGCCGGTACGTGTACGGCGAGGTCCGCGTACCCTTGCCCCACCAACCTGACCACCGTACGAAGAGAGCCCGAGCCATGCCCCCCACCCAGGACATGACGAGCGAACCGGCCGCCGGTCTCCTCGATGCGCTTCAGCACGAGGTGGCCGTCTTCGCCCGGCGTGCGGAACAGACCCGTCTCGGCGGCCTCGGCCAGGTCCGCAACTCGATGGACCGTGCCGCCTACCTGCTGTTGAACCGTCTCGACCAGGAAGGCCCGATGGGCGTCAAGGCGCTCGCCGCGGGCATGGGCATCGACTCGTCGACCGTGACCCGCCAGGTCGCCCCGCTCGTCGACGGGGGCCTGGTGAAGCGCACCTCGCACCCGGAGGACGGCCGTGCCGTCGTGCTCCAGCTCTCCCCGCGCGGACAGGCCCGGCTGGACGAGGTGCGGTCCTCGCGGCGCGAGCTGATGGCTCAGGTGACGGACGGCTGGAGCGAGGACGAGCGGGAGGCGTTCACGACGCTGCTGACCCGTTTCAACTCGGCGCTCTCCGCCCGCCAGTCGGCACATCCGATCGAGCACCCGACGGAGGGCTGACGCCCCCGCCCGGCCCCGGCGCGCGGCCGGTGCGCCACTCCCCCGCGACGCCTTGCGCGAAGCTCCTCGTACCGGCCTCTTGACCTGGCCCCCGCCCTGTCCTCATATGAGACGCACGGGCGGACGGGAGGCCACGGTGCGCGAGCGCGAAGCGGCCAGGCGGCGGTGCGACGAGGCGGAGTTCGCGGCCTTCGTCGCGGGCGCCGCGGGTCGGCTCCTGCACACCGCCACCCTGCTCACGGCCGAACCGGCCGCGGCCAACCCGCGCGCCCAGCGGCTCCTGGCCGCCGCGCTGGCCACCACGTACGCCCAGTGGGCGGGGCTGCGCGGCGAGGACCCGTACGACCGCACCCGCCAGGACCTCGTCGCCCGCTTCGCGCGCAGCGCCTGGCGCGACTGGCACCTGTGGCAACTCCTGCGGCGGCTGCACCTGTTGCACCGGCGTCCGGACGTCACTCCGCTGGAGACGGTCACCCCGCGGGAGCGGCTGATCATGGTGCTGCGGCTGTACGAGGGGGTCGCGGAGGAACAGACCGCCGCCCAGCTGGGCCTGGCTCTTCCCCGTGTCCGGGCCCTCTGCAGCCGGGCCGTCTCCCAGGTGCACGAAGCCCACCTGGACGCCCGGACGAAGCCGCGGCGCAGGCCCCCGGAGGCGCAGGAGCCCCACGGGGCGCGGGGCTCGCACGGAACGCGGGGCACGCCGGACCCCGAGGACCCGCAGGGCCGCCAGGACGGGGAGCGCGACGCCCGCGCGCCCCGGGCGGTGGCGGCACCGTGACACGGCGTCGCGAGGAGGACGAGGTGCGCCGCCTCCTCGCGGAGGCCGCGCACCCTCCCGTACCGGCTGACCTGCTCCCCCGGGCGACGGCGCGCGGCCTGCGCAGGCGCCGTCGGCGGCGGGTGCTGCGGCGGGCGCTGTGGACGCTGGCGGCGGCGCTGCTGGTGGCGTTCCTGGTGTGGGCGTCGGTCACCCAGCCGTGGCTGGGCCCGCCCGCGGACATCTCCCCGCCGGTGGGGGGTGTCTGAGGGCCGCCTGCGGCGGACGGGGGCCGGCCTGCGACCGACCGAACCGCCGCCCGCGAGGACGGCCCGACGGCGGACCGCCCGGCCCCGACCGCCGACGACCGGCCTCGGCCGCCCGGCCACCACCCCGGGCCCCGGGTCCGGCCCCGAACCGCCGGGCCCCGAGCCCCCGCCCCACTCCCCTACGCCAGCGCCTGCTTGAGGTCCGCGAGGAGGTCGTCGCCCGATTCGATGCCGACCGACAGACGCACCAGGTCCCCCGGCACCTCCAGCGCGGACCCGGCCACCGACGCGTGCGTCATCCGTCCCGGGTGCTCGATCAGCGATTCGACGCCGCCCAGGGACTCGCCGAGAGTGAAGAGCTGCGCCCTGTTGCAGACGTCCACCGCGGCCTCCTCGCCGGCCTTCAGCCGGAAGGACACCATGCCGCCGAAGGCCTTCATCTGCTTGGCGGCGACCTCGTGCCCGGCGTGCTCCGGCAGCCCCGGGTAGAGCACCTGGGAGACCGCCGGGTGCGCGGTCAGCATGTCCGCGATCCGTGTCGCGTTCTCGCTGTGCCGGTCCATGCGGACGGCGAGGGTCTTGATGCCGCGCAGCACCAGCCACGCGTCGAAGGGTCCGGCGACGGCGCCCATGGCGTTCTGGTGGAACACCAGCTCCTCCGCGAGGGCGGCGTCGTCGGTGACGAGCGCGCCGCCCACCACGTCCGAGTGGCCGCCCATGTACTTGGTCGTCGAGTGCACGACGACGTCCGCGCCGAGCGCGATCGGCTGCTGGAGGTAGGGGCTGGCGAAGGTGTTGTCGACGACGAGCCGCGCCCCCGCCGTGCGGGCGACCTCGGCGACGGCCGCGATGTCGGTGATCCCGAGGAGCGGGTTGGACGGCGTCTCCACCCACACGGCCTTCGTGCGGGGGGTGAGGGCGGCCCGTACCGCCGCCGCGTCGGAGGTGTCGGCCACCGACCACTCCACGCCCCACCGGGAGACGACCTTCGCGAACAGCCGGAAGGTCCCGCCGTAGGCGTCGTTCGGGATGACCACGTGGTCGCCGGGCGACAGCAGCGTCCGCAGCAGGCAGTCCTCGGCCGCCAGGCCGGAGGCGAAGGCGAGCCCGCGCCGGCCGCCCTCCAGCGCGGCGAGGTTCTCCTCCAGGGCGGTACGGGTCGGGTTGGCGCTGCGGCTGTACTCGTAGCCGCCGCGCAGGCCGCCCACCCCGTCCTGCTTGTACGTCGACACCTGGTAGATCGGCGGCACGACGGCGCCGGTCAGCGGGTCGGCGGTGTTCCCGGCATGGATGGCGAGGGTCTCGAAAGCGCGCTCGTTGCTGCTCTGCTCATGAGTCATGGGGCCGAGGGTAGTTCGCCTTCCGGTGCTCCGTGTCCGCCCCACGCCCCGCCGGGCGACCCCGCGTCCCCGCGGTGGCCGGTCCTCGCCCCCGCGGCCCGCGCCCACCCCCTCCCGGACGCTCCGCGTCCTCCCCGCTCCTCCGCGGTCCTGTCCGCTCCGCCTCCCTCGCGGTCCGTTGCCGGCCGCCGTCCGGGACAATGGCCGTATGGAGATTCTCTGGTTCCTGATCGCGGCGCTCATGCTGGGCGCCGCCCTCGGTCCGTTCCTGCTGCGCAGGCGCGGCGGCATCCGGCTGGCGGCGCCGGGTTCGCCCGACGCGGCGGACCCGGAGGAGTACGGCTTCGTACGGCAGGAAGCCCTCGACGTGCGCCTGCCCGGCCCCGACCAGGACCTCCTCGACGTACTGGACGTGGTGCAGCGCACCCAGGACTGGCGGGCCGCCGCCCAGCTCCTCGCCGGGACGCCCAAGGAGGGCGAACTGCGCTGGCAGCGCGTGCAGTCCTTCGCGGGCGCGGCCTCCCTGGAACTGGCCCAGCGGCCGGGCGAGGGCGGCCGGTGGCTGCGCGCCTGGCGTGCGGATTCGCCGAAGGACGCGGGCGGTGCGCAGGTGCACGCGGAGTTCCTGGTGCAGCAGGCGTGGCGGTCGTCCGCCGCCGGGAAGGACGACTTCCGGATCATCCTCGAAGAGGCCCGCGAGCTGTGCGCCCAGGCCGCGCTCCTCGCCCCCGGCGACCCCGTCCCGTACCTCACCGAGCTGTCCGTCGCCCGGGGGCTAGGCTATCCCCGCGCGGAGTTCGACCGGCTCTGGGCGAAGGTCCTGGACCGCGCACCGACGCACATGGGGGCGCATCTCGTCGCCCTCCACTACCTCTCCGAGAAGTGGCACGGTTCCCGCGCCGAGGCGGACACCTTCGCCACCCACGCCGCCTCGCGCGCCCCCCAGGGCTCGCTGCTCGCCGCCCTCCCCCTCTTCTCGGTCCACGACCACCTCCCCGAGGTCGTCATGGTCAGCAGCTTCTACCAGAGCGCGGTCGTCTCCCGGGCGGTCGAGGGCGCCCTGTACGCCGTGCACGCCGCCCGCCCGGACGACCCGATGCTGCCCCACGTGCGCCACCTCCTGATCCTCTTTCTCGTCCGCTCGGAGCGCTGGGCCGAAGCGGTCAAGCAGATCGCCGCCGTCGACGGCTACGTGGGCGCCCTCCCCTGGACCCTCCACCCGGACCCTGCCGCCGACTACACGCTGCACCGCAACCTGGCGGTGGCGGGCTACGAGGCGAACGGCGGAAGCCCGGCGACGCTGCGCGGCTAGGCACCGGGGACACGGGCGGCGCGGGGCCGTACGGGGACGGCGGGGCGTGGGGTCGTACGCGGGCCCGCACGCGCGGTGCGGGAATCCCCGCCGTGCCCGCCACGTTGTACGGGACGTCCGACCCGCGCTCCAGGAGGAACCGCCATGCTCTTCGGCCGTACGCCGCAGCTCCCCACCCCCGAGCAGGCCCTGAAGGGCCGCGCGACCCCGGAGTTCGAGGTTCCGTCCCGCCACACGGTCCTCGGCAACCCGCTCTCCGGCCCCTACCCCTCCCGCCTGGCGGTCGCGGACTTCGGTCTGGGCTGCTTCTGGGGTGCTGAGCGGAAGTTCTGGCAGGCCGAGGGCGTCTGGACGACCCTCGTCGGCTACCAGGGCGGCAGCACCCCCAATCCGGCGTACGAGGAGGTGTGTTCGGGCCTGACCGGGCACACCGAGGTCGTCCGGGTCGTCTACGACCCCACCGTCACCTCCTACCCCACCCTGCTCAAGCTCTTCTGGGAGTCCCACAACCCCACCCAGGGCTTCCGCCAGGGGAACGACGTGGGCACCCAGTACCGCTCCGCGATCTACCCGCACACCCCGGAACAGGCCGTCGAGGCCGAGGCGTCCCGCGCCGCGTTCCAGGAGGTCCTGACGGGCGCCGGCTTCGGCACGATCACCACGGAGATCCTCCCGGCCGCCGACAACCCCTTCTACCCGGCCGAGCCGTACCACCAGCAGTACTTGGACAAGAACCCGGACGGCTACTGCGGCATCGGCGGTACGGGCGTCACTTTGAGCGCCCCGTCCGAGACCAACTGGGGCCGCTCCTGCCCGACGGGCATCGCTTCGGCCGGCTGACGGCGTTCGGGGCGGTCATGGCACGGCGTCACCCGTCCGGGTGAGTGAAGCAGCGAAGCCCTCACCGTGCCCGTGGCAATTGCCTAACGTCTCGGCACATGGTCGACTCACCCCACGAAGCGCTGCACCGCATCTTCCAGGAGGACCCGGGCATTTTCGCCCGCGCCTTCCGGGCACAGGGCATCCCCTTCGCCGATCCGGAATCAGTGACCGAGATGCCCACGGACCTGACCGAGCTCAAGCCGCTCGAACGGCGAGTGGACACCTTGCTCAGGATCCGGGGCGTCGACGGCGAGGAATACCTCCTCGCCGTCGAGGCCCAGAACAAGCGGGATCCCGACAAGGCGTCCAGCTGGGCCTACTACCTCGCGCACCTGCATGCCAAGTACGGGCTGCCGGTCGTGCTCGTCGTGGTCTGCCGGGACCGTGCCACGGCGGCATGGGCGAGCTCACCCGTGGACTTCGGCACTTCCCAGTGGCCCAGCCTCACTCTGCGCCCCCTCGTCCTCGGCCCACACAATCTGCCCGTTTTCACGGATCCGGTGCTGGCCGCCCAGGACGTACCGCTGGCGTCACTCTCCGCAATCGCGCACAGCCGGGATCCGGAGGCCGGTGCCATACTGAAAGCGCTGGTCGTCGCTCTCACCACCATCGACCCGGACACTGCCCTGGTCTACGCCGAACTGACCGAGCAGGGCCTGGGGAACACCCCGGCAGCCCAGACCTGGAGGGACCTCATGACCGCCGACCTCGACCTCTCGTTCTTCCGCTCCGAGACGCAGCAGCGCATTCGCAGGGAGGCCCGCGAAGAGGGCCGCGGAGAGGGCCGCGAGGAGGGCCGCGAGGAGGGACTGGCCTCCGGGGTGCTCGTGGTGTTGGAGGCACGGGGGGTTGCGGTTCCCGACTCGGTACGGGCGCGCGTGCTCGCCTGCACCGAGGACGCCGTCATCCGGAGCTGGTACGCCCGTGCCCTCACCGCGACGACCGCCGACGACCTCTTCTCCGACGAACGTCGGGCAGAGCGACCGTCCGACGCGTGACGCCGTCAGCGTCCTCGTCTGCCGTCGGGCGGTGCCGGAAGCCGCAGAGAACTCCTTCGCCTGCGGACGAGGGGCGGGGCGTCCCTACACCTGGGCATCCCTACACCTGGGCATCCCTACACTTGGGCATCCCTACACCTGGGCATCCCTACACCTGGGCATCCCTACACCTGCGCGTCCCGTACCTGCGTCGCCGTCGCCGTCGCGTCGTAGTTCTCCGGTACGCCTTCGACGAGGATGACGTCGCCGGGCAGGTGGCGGGTGCGCAGTGGGAGGATTTCCCGGTACTCCGGGGACTTGTACCAGGCGCGGGCCCTGTTCATGTCGGGGAAGGCGACCAGGACCGGAGCGCCGTGCCAGTCGCCCTCCAGCACTTCGTGCTGCTTGAAGTGAACGAGGAAGCGCCCGCCGTAGGCCCCGAAGGTGCCTTGGATGCGCTCCATGTAGCGCAGGACGTCCTCGTGGAGCGGGCCGTCGGCCGGGCCGATGTGGGCGATCGCGTACGCGGTCATGGCGTCCTCTTTCGGAAGTGAAGTGGCCTTGGGGTGGCCTGAGTTCAAGGGTGCGACAGCGGGGGGCCCGGGTCGATTACCTCGGAGGTAGGTTGGCCGGATGGATCTTGTGAGTGGTGGGGGCGGCGGCGCGGGGTTCGTGCTGCGTCGGGCGGTCGGCGGAGACGCGGAGGCCGCCGCGGACGTGTACCTGCGGTCGTACGGCGCCGCCCTGCCGGGTGTGCGGCGGGCACACGACGACGACGGGGTGCGGGGCTGGTTCCGCCACGTGGTGGTGCCGGAGTGCGAGACCTGGGTCGCCGAGGACGCGGCGGGAGCTCTCGTCGGTGTGATGGTGCTGGACGAGGCAGGGATCGGCCAGCTCTATCTGGCTCCGGAGCGGCGCGGCTGCGGGCTGGGCGATCTTTTCGTCGCGAAGGCCAAGCAACTGCGCCCGGACGGGCTGGAGTTGTGGACGTTCCAGGTGAACGAAAGCGCCTGTCGCTTCTACCTCCGGCACGGCTTCACCGAGGCCGAGCGCACGGACGGGTCGCGCAACGAGGAGCGGGAGCCGGACGTCCGGCTCGTCTGGAAGCCGTAGGTCGGGACACGGCGGGGCACTACGGGACGCGGCGGGCTGCGGTACGAAACCGGCGACGGCGCAAGCCCGGCCGGTGCTGCGGGACTGGTGCTACGGGACGGGTGGAAGTGGATCGGTGCTACGGGACGGGTGGGAGCGGACCGGTGACGGGACCGGTGGAACCGGACCGGTGACACGCCGAAGGGCGGGCACCGCCCACGTGCAGTGGGTGACGCCCGCCCTTCGTACGCACCGCGGCGGCTCGTAGCCGCGGCGGCGGGTCTCAGACCGCCGAGCCCGCCTTCCAGGCCGCCCAGTCCAGGTTCCAGCCGTTGAGGCCGTTGTCCGGCTTGATGGTCTTGTCCGGGGAGTTCTTCACGATCACCACGTCACCGACGAGCGAGTTGTTGAAGAACCACGCGCCGGGCTTGCCCGGGTCGTTCGCGCCCTTGACGTCCTCCAGGCCGACGCAGCCGTGGCTGGTGTTGGCGCTGCCGAAGATGCCCTTGCCCCAGTAGTTGCCGTGGATGAAGGTGCCCGAGGTCGACAGCCGCATGGCGTGCGGGACGTCCTTGATGTCGTACTCGCCCTTGCCGTCGTCGTCCGTGAAGCCGACGGTCGCGCCGTCCATCCGGGTCTCCTTGAACTTCTCGGAGATCACCATCTTGCCGTTGTACGTCGGGGTCTCCGGTGAACCGGCGGAGATCGGGATGGTCTTGACGACCTTGCCGTCCTGCGTGACGGTCATCTTCTTCGTCTTGACGTCGACGGTGGAGACCTGGTTGCGGCCGATCTGGAAGGTGACCGTCTTGTCCTGGACGCCGGTGATGCCGTTCGCACCCTCGACGCCGTCCAGGGCGAGCTTCATCTTGACGGTGCTGTGGGCCTTCCAGTAGTCCTGCGGCCGGAAGTCCAGGCGCTGCGAGTCGAACCAGTGGCCGACGACTTCCTGGCCGCTGCTGGAGGAGACGTCGATGGCGCTCTGGACGGCCTTCTTGTTGGTGATCGGCTTGTCGAAGCGGATCGAGACCGGCATGCCCACGCCGACCTTCGAGCCGTCGTCCGGGGTGAAGTTGCCTATGAAGCTGTTCTTCGGGGAGACGGTCGTGAAGGACCGGTTCTCGTGCGCGGCGCGCTTGTCGGCGTCCTCGGCGGTCACGCTCAGCTTGTAGACCGTGGCGCGCTGGAGGCGGGTGTCCGGCCGCCAGCTGGTGCCGTCGGCGGCAATGGTGCCCTTGACCGGCTTGCCCGCCGCGTCGGTGAGCGTGACCTCGGTCAGCTTGCCGTCGGCGACGGTCACCTTGGTGTCGTTGTTGATGCCGACGTTGGTGGCACCGGCCTTGGGGGTGATCTCTATTCGGGCCTTGGAGGTGTCCTTGGCGGCTGCCTCGTCGGACTGCTCCTGCGACTTCTTGGAGGCGTCGGAGTCACCGCTGCCACCGCCGCCCTTGCTGTCGTCGCTACAGCCCGAAAGCACCAGTACGCCGCCGAGCAGCGCGGACGCGGCTGCCAGGCCCCTGCGCCGCCGCCTGCTGTTCGTGATCACACGCTTCTCCATCGTTGCCGCTTCCCCACGATCTCCCGGGGCTGCCGTCCGGGCACGGGTACCCAGGTCCCGCCCGGCCGCACTTCCCCTGTCAATGCCCTAACAACACCCCTGGCAGCACGGCCGTTCCACTTCGTGCGAAAGTGTGGGCAACGCCACTGCCGGGGATGCAAGCCCGACACGTGCTCTCCTTCGACGCTACGCCGTCCCTTTTGCCCCTGGTCGGGCGGGGTCATGCACGGCTCGCCGACCAGGGAGGGGCGTCGGGGGGCGGTGGAGGCGGCGCGCGAGGCGGCGGAACGAAGAATTCCACCCCCCACACGCCTTTCCCCGGACCCGCTGCTTTCACTAGCATCGACGCGCACGACCAATTCGCGAGTGCCTCAAGGGGGATCGATCCGTGGCCGCACTCCGACCGCTGCTCACCGCTACCGCCGCAGGTGGGCTGCTGGCCGCACTGTGGTTCGTACCGTCGGCCAACGCGACGGTGGAGACACCGAAGCGGACCGTCCAGGCACAGGCCGCCGGCGTCGACCGGGCTCCGCAGGAACAGCCCCCGCAGCTCCCGCAGCCCCAGCAGGCCGCGCACACCGGGGGCGACACCGCCCCCTCCGCCGCCGGCTCCGGGCCCCTCGACCCGCACCTCGCCCTCGCCGACACCGGCAGCGTGGACACCACTCCGTACCTCGTCGGCGGTACGGCGTTCCTGAGCATCGGTGCGGGTTTCGTGGCGTACTCGGCCCGACGCCGGGGCGCGGGCGGGACGCCCGCCTGACGCATCGGGCCGTCCGCGCGGCGGGTCCGCCGGGCCGTCCGCGCGGGAGGTCCGCCGGGCCGTCCGCGCGGCGGATTCCGTATCCACGAGCGGACTCCTCCGCGGAGACGTACGAGGGGCGCCGGGCAGGCCGCCCGGCGCCCCTCTTCCGTACCCCCGCGTGCGGCGGCTAGGCCAGCGGGCCCGTCACCGGTTCCACCGCCGCGACCAGTGCGCCGCTGCGGACGAACGCGTCCGCGGCGGCCAGGTCCGGGGCGAGGAAGCGGTCGGGCCCGGGGCCCTGTACGCCCGCGGCGCGCAGCGCGGCGATGACGGCCTGTGAGGCGGGCGCGGGCGTCAGTCCGTGGCGCAGTTCGATGCCGCGCGTCGCGGCGTACAGCTCGACCGCCACGATCCGGGTGAGGTTGTCGATGGTGGTACGGAGCTTGCGCGCCGCCGACCAGCCCATGGACACGTGGTCCTCCTGCATCGCGGAGGACGGGATGGAGTCGACGGAGGCGGGGTTGGCGAGCCGCTTCATCTCGCTGACCAGGGCGGCCTGGGTGTACTGGGCGATCATCAGTCCGGAGTCGACGCCCGCGTCGTCCGCGAGGAAGGCGGGGAGGCCGTGGCTGCGGTTCTTGTCGAGGAGGCGGTCGGTGCGGCGCTCGGCGATGGAGCCGAGGTCGGCGGCGGCGATGGCGAGGAAGTCCAGGACGTACGCGACGGGTGCGCCGTGGAAGTTGCCGTTGGACTCCACCCGCCCGTCGGGCAGCACCACCGGGTTGTCGACGGCCGCCGCGAGTTCCCGCTCGGCGACCGTGATCGCGTACGCGATGGTGTCTCGGCCCGCGCCCGCGACCTGTGGGGCGCAGCGCACCGAGTAGGCGTCCTGGACGCGCGGGGCGTCGTCCTGGTGGTGGCCGGTCAGGCCGGAGCCCTCCAGGACGCGCAGCATGTTGTCGGCGGAGGCGCCCTGCCCCGGGTGGGGGCGGATGACGTGCAGCTCGGGCGCGAGCACCTTCTCGGTGCCCAGCAGCGCCTCCAGGCTGAGTGCGGCGGTGATGTCGGCGGAGGTGTAGAGCTTCTTGAGGTCGGCGATGGCCATGATCAGCATGCCGAGCATGCCGTCGGTGCCGTTGAGGAGGGCCAGGCCCTCCTTCTCCCGCAGCTCGACGGGGGCGATGCCGTGCGCGGCGAGCAGCTCGCCGGCGGGGCGTACGGTCCCGTCCGGGCCCTCGGCGTCGCCCTCGCCCATCAGCGCCAGCGCGCAGTGGGAGAGCGGCGCGAGGTCGCCGGAGCAGCCGAGCGAGCCGTACTCGTGCACGACGGGCGTGATGCCGGCGTTCAGCACGTCCGCCATGGTCCGTGCGACTTCGGGGCGTACGCCGGTGTGGCCGGACGCGACGGTCTTCAGCCGCAGGAACATCAGCGCCCGCACCACCTCGCGCTCGACCTGCGGGCCCATGCCGGCCGCGTGCGAGCGCACGATGTTGCGCTGGAGCTGGGCGCGCAGCTCCGGTCCGATGTGACGGGTGGCGAGTGCCCCGAACCCGGTCGAAACCCCGTACACCGGCTCGGGCTTGGCGGCGAGCGCGTCCACGATCTCGCGTGCGGCGGCCAGCGCGTCGACGGCCTCGGCGGACAGCTCGACACGGGCGTTGCCCCGGGCCACGGCGATGACGTCTTCGACCGTGGTCCCGGAGGTGTTGAGCACGACGGTGGCGGGGGCGGCGGGGGTGGCCAAGGTGTGCATATCCATATTCAGGAGCGTACGTTTTGAATGCGCGACTGTCACTAGGGGTGGCCTGGTGGAACCCTTACCCCGTGCCGACGGTGCGGCGGTCCTTGAGGGCGTAGACGTCGTACCCCTTCGACTTCGCACCGGCCGGGCCCATCGTGACGAACCACCGACGGTCCGAACCGAGCACCTTCTGCAACTCCGGCCACTTGACGGTGCCGTCGTCCCACCGGTAGCTCACGGCACCGAGGGTGGGCGGGGCCCAGCCGAGGACGAGTTCGACCGTGCGGCCGGATGCTCCCGAGGGATCCGGTACGAGGACGGCGGCTGTCCGGGTGCTGCCCCGGCCGGGGGCGGGCAGGGCCCCGTAGGCGAGGACCCCGGCCCCGTCCTCCTCCCGCAGGCCCGCCACGAAGAGGGTGTTGCCGATGCCGAACGGGGGCCTCGCCCCGGGGGTGCGGACCGCGCCGCCGGGAAGGACGGTGGGCCAGTGCCGCCGGATGACGGCGACCTGCTCCCACGCTTCGGCCTCGGTGCGGGCCGGGGCGTAGAGGTGCACGTTCACGGATGTGCCTCCCCAGAGGAGGGTGGAGACCGGGTGCAGGGCGTCGACGGGGACGCGTGACCGCGGGTCCGTCTCAGGGACGGCGAAGACCTTCGGAGTCGGGGCGGTGACCTGGTTCCAGGTGTCCCGCACGGCGTCCGCGAAGCCGACCGCCAGCAGGACGACGGCCACCGCGACGGCCGCCATGGCGGCCAGCCCCGCTCTGCTGCGAGGAGCCCTCGGGCTCCCGTCCGGCTGCCGGGCCTCGTCCGTCCGCACCGGACGGACGACCGGGAACTCGGCGATCAGTACCGCGCCAGGCCCCGCCCCGGCCGCCACGTACAGCCGCCCGCCCTGCCGGGCCGCGATCTCCCGGGCGATGGCGAGGCCGAGTCCCGCTCCGCCGCCGTCGGCACGGGTGCGGGAGTCGTCGAGCCGGGTGAAGCGCTCGAAGACGCGGTCGCGGTCGGCGGGCGGGATGCCGGGCCCGTCGTCGCGCACTTCGATACGGACCGTCTGGCGCCCCTGGCCCGCGTCGAGGACGACTGCGACTTCCGTACGGGCATGGCGGCACGCGTTGTCGAGGAGGTTGCGCAGCAGCCGCTCCAGGCGGAGGGAGCTGCCGGTCAGCGCCGGGAGCCCGGCCGCCGGGACCTCGCAGTCGACGCGGAGGTCGCGATTGCGGCGCAGGTGCCGGTACTCCTGCACCAAGTCGCCTGCCAGGTCCGCGAGTTGGACCGCTTCGTCCTCGTGGGGTGCGGGACCGTCGATGCGGGTCAGCAGGAGGAGGTCGTCGGTGAGGTGCTGGATGCGTTCGACGTCGGCGAGTGTCCCGCGCACGGTCTGCGGCCAGTCGACGCCTTCGGGGTGGGTGAGGGAGGACTCCAGGGAGGCGCGCAGTCCGGCGATGGGGCTGCGGAGTTCGTGCGAGGCGTCCGTGACGAAACGGGCCTGCCGGTCGGCGGCGGCCTGAAGCCGGTCGAGGGTGGCGTTGAGGGTACGGGCGAGCTGCTGGAGGACACCGCCGAGCACGGGCACCGGGACGCGTCGGTCCAGCGAACGGGCGGTGATGTCCGCGAGTTCGGCGCGCATGGCCTCGACGGGGCGCAGGGTGAGACGGGCGGCGACCCAGCCGGTGAGGACGGAGGCGAGCGTGCCTCCGGCGAGGAGCAGCCAGAGGCTGTGGGCGTTGTCCTCGACGTGGTCCGGCATACGGTCCCAGGGCCGTGCGACGCCCCAGACGGTCCCCGCCGCGACGAGCACCGCACCGAGTGCGAGGGGCGCCCACCACGCGCCCTTCCGCCAGGGCACGAGGCGCCCCAACGGCTCGGCCGCCACCCACGCGGTGAAGGCGACGATCAGTGCCGTCACGGGCACGGCGAACCGGAAGCCGGCGTCGAGGGCGGCCTCGGCGGTGTCCAAGGGCGCTCGCTTGTTGAAGTGCTCGGCCCAGAGGGCGTGCGCCCGCAGTAGAGCAGCGGTCACCCCGCCCGCCACGAGCGTCGCCCCCCACCGCCGCGCGACGGCCCACACGGCAGCCCCGACGAGCAACGCCCCACCCGGCACCCCGAATGTGGTCATTCCCCGCACGACGGGCAGGAGCCGGCCGAACGGACCGCTGACACCGTCATGCCCCGCGACCCCGTCGGCGATCAGCCAGGCGGCGCAGAGGACAGCGGTGACGAACGCGGCGGCGACCCCTGCGACGAGGGTGACGTGCAGCCGGACCCGGAGGGCGGAGCCGGGGGCTCGGGAGGGAACGCGGTCCCCGGACGCGTGCGCCGAGGAAGCGGGGGCCCCGGACGCACCCGCCGAGGAAGCCGGAGCCCCGGACGCGCGCCCCGAGAAAGCGAGGTCACCGGCAGGAAGCGCCGGGGCAGCGGGCGTCGCGGGGACCGGGGCGTGGCCGGGCCCCTCCGTCGCGCCACCGGCAGGGCCCCCGCCCCGCTCGCCGGGCACCGCCGACGAACCCGCCTCGACCGTCCGGCCGTCGGCTCCCCCCTCACCCTCCATTGCCCACCACCCGGTACCCCCCGCCCCTCACCGTCTCGATCGCCGCCCGCCCGAACGGCACGTCGATCTTCTTCCGCAGCGCGCTCACGTACACCTCGACGATGTTGAGGTCGCCGTCGTACGACGCGTCCCACACCTCGTCGACGACCTCCACCTTCGGCACCACCTCCCCCGCCCGCCGCGCCAGGCACTCCAGTACCGCGAACTCCTTGCCGGTCAGGGGTATCCGGGTTGCGCCGCGCCCGCACTTCCGCCCCGCCGGGTCCAGCCAGAGGTCGCCCAGCCGCAGCACGCTGCCCCGCTTGGCCCCGCCGCGCCGCAGCAGCGCGCGCAGGCGGGCCTCCAGGACGACGTACGAGAACGGCTTCGCCAAGTAGTCGTCCGCGCCCGTGTCCAGCGCCTCCGCCTCGTCGTACTCGCCGTTCTTCGCGGTCAGCATCAGGATCGGAGTGTCGACCCCGGCACGGCGCAGCCGCTCGCAGACCCGGTAGCCGTTGAGGCCGGGCAGCATGATGTCGAGCACGATCGCGCTGTACGGGTGCTCGGTGGCGCGCCACAGCCCGTCCAGGCCGTCGTGCTCGACGTCGACCGCGTAACCGGCCGCGCTCAGGCCCCTCTTCAGGGAGGCGGCGAGCCGCTCCTCGTCCTCCACCACCAGCAGTCTCATGCGGGCCAGTATCACCAGGGGGCCGCCGCCGCTCCTGAAGTGATCTTCAGGAACCTTCAGCGCCTTCTCAGCGACGGCCGGTCACGCTCCGCCGATGACCTCACCTCCCGTACGAAGGACGGGTACGCGCGGCACCGCCTCCACGTCCTCCGGTCTTCGCGCCGCCCCGGCCTCCTCGAACTCCACACTCCGGGCCAAGACCCGGGCCCGCAGCGTGCGTTCGCGCATGTCCGCACTCCTCACGCCGCCGGCCCGCGCCGCGCCCGCGCCACGCCCGTGGCCCACGACGTGCCCCGCTCCTTCGCAGCACCTCGCGCCCTCGCCGCCCCTGCCCCCGCCGGCGCCCGCCGCCGTCCCCGCCCACTCCCCCGGCGCGCCCCGCGTCCCCGCCGCCCTGCTCTCGCTCCTCGCGCTCGTCGTCCATGCGGCCCACTCCCTCCGGCTCCACGCCACCTTCCGTACCACCGGCTACGACCTCGGCATCTTCGGCCAGGCCGTACGGGCGTACGCGGAGGGCGAGTTGCCCTCGTCCGCGATCCGCGCGACCACCGGCCCGGATCCGGACGTGCCCTTCCCGATCCTCGGCGACCACTTCCACCCGGTCATCGCCGTCCTCGCCCCGCTCTACCGGCTGGCCCCGCACGTCGAGACGCTTCTCCTCGCGCAGGCGGCGCTCGTCGCCTGGTCGGTGTACGTCGTCGCGCGGGCCGGGGGCAGCCGGATCGGGGTCGCGTATGCGCTCTGCTGGGGCGTGCAGCGGCTGATCGGCTTCGACTTCCACGAGGTGGCGTTCGCGCTGCCGCTGCTGGCGCTGTCCCTCGCCGCGTACCGGGCGGGGCGCTGGCGGGCGTGTGCGGTGTGGGCGGCGGGTCTCCTGCTGGTCAAGGAGGACCTGGGCGCGACCGTTCTCGTACTGGGCCTGCTCCTGGTGCGCCACCATCGCCGGGCGGGCCTGACGCTGTGCGTACTGGGCCCGGCGGCGACGGCCTTCGCCGTACTGCTCGTCCTGCCGCACTTCAACCCGAGCGGCGCGTACACCTACGTCGCCACGGCGACGGGCGGTACGGGTGCGGCAGCCCTCCCGGCGGGACTGGAGGTCAAGGCCACTACCCTCCTGTGCCTTCTTCTGCCCACCCTCTTCCTCGCCCTGCGCAGCCCCTTGGTCCTCCTCGCCCTTCCGACGCTCGCGTGGCGGTTCCTGTCCGCCAATCCGTCCTACTGGGGCACGGACTACCACTACTCGGCGGTTCTGATGCCGATCGCCTTCTTCGCGCTGATCGACGCACTGGACCGCGGAAAGGGCGCACATGTCCCTGTACGTACGGCAGTTGTGGCCGTCGCCGCACTCCTCGCGACCGCCCTGCCCCTCGCCGAGGCGCTACGCCCCGCGTTCTGGCGCGATCCGCCGTCGGCCTCCGCCGCCCGGCAGGCACTCGCGCACGTCCCCGACGGAACGAAGGTGGCCGCCACCAACCGTCTCGCCCCGCACCTCACCGACCGCGCGACGGTCTTCCTGCACTCCCCCGGCCGCCCGGACGCGCGGGTCGACTGGATGGTCCTGGACACGACGGACACCACGTTCTCCCCCCATCCGGCGAAGGCCGTACAACGCGGCTTCCACCAGGTGTACGCGGCGGGCAGCCACGTCGTTCTGCGTCGGGACGGGGCACAGGGCCGGGCGCGGTAAGGGGTCTGTGTGCTGGTCGGGGCAACCGAACGGTCCGGGCGGGCTTCGGTCGGCGGTCAGGAGCAAGTTCCCGGGGACCTCTCTCACGGAACCTCGGGGAGACCAAGGCGGAGAAGAGCGCCGGTGACAGGAAGCGTGGCAGTTTGGAACAGCAGGCGTTTCGAGAAGTGAGCGGAGAGGAGTGGCCGTGCCTTCTTCCGAAGAAGATGTGACCAGCGCCCCCTACATTGCGATCGTGCTGATGGAGTCCTCGTCCGACAGCAGGGACTACGTGCCCCTCTACCAGGAGAACATCGTGCTCATCCATGCGCGGGACGAGGATGCGGCACGGCAGGCGGCGGAGCGCCGCTCCCGGCAGTCGGAGAGTTCGTTCCTCAACGAGGGCGGGCAGAAGATCACTTGGCGGCTGAAGACGATCGTCGACGTACAAGAAGCGCAGGACGCGGATCTGACACGGGACGCCGACCTGTACTCCCGCCACTTCCGCGATCACGTCTCGTACGAGAAGTTCGAGCCTCTCCTCTCCGGCGAGGAACTCTGACCTTCAGTTCCGGTTCCGCTCCGCATGCCGGGTTTCTCGCAACGGGCACGGCAGCGCGCGGACGACGCGACGGCCCCCACCGACACCGGTCGGTGGGGGCCGTCGCGTGCCGTATCTGCGACGTCGGCCACCTCGACGCAGTCGCCCACCTGTCCGCTGTACGAGCTCTTGCGCCCTGCGATGACGCCCGGCTCCGGAGCGAGCACCGGTATCGACGCCGGGCCCCGCGTGCTGCGGATCAGGCTGGTCGACCACAGGCTGATCGACGACGGGCTGATCGACGACAGGCAGAGCCGACCCGCGAAGGGCCGCCCCGCCGGGTGCGGCCGCGTGCCCGACGCCGTCGACGGTGGCGGGCACTCGGCGTCCCCGGTGACCGAGGGTCTCCGGCGTGGTCGAGCACGGGCCGTCCGGGCGAACGCCCCCCGGGCCGTCCGGGTGGCTACTCCCCCGCCCGCGACGCCCTCCGTCGCGCGTCCCGGCGTACCGCCCGCCGCAGCACCCGCCCGCAGCGCCGCGCGTACGCGGCCTGGAACAGCGGCACCAGCGGCCCGGCCGCTCGGGCGTACCGGGCGACGGGCCGGCTGAACGCGCGGACGGTCAGCCACACGCTGCCGTCCGCTTCGTCCGTCTCGACGAGGAATACCTCTTCGCCGCACTCGGGGTGGCCGGGCAGCGTCCCGTACCCGAACCCGGCACGGCGCTCCTCGTCCACCGTCCACACCACCCGGCACGGCGCCTTGATCCGCCACCGGCCTGCACCGAGCCCGACGACCACCTTGACGCCGGGCGCGGCGACGGGTGCTTCGGCGTCGATGGTCACGCCGACCGCGCGATGCATCCGCCAGTTCAACACTGCGCGTCCGGCGAGGAGTTGGGCGCGTTCACCACATCCCACCCGGGTGCGCACCTCCAGTGCGCCGTACCCGTCGGGGCAGTATCCGGGCCGCTCGCGGGTGAGCCCCACCTGCGCGTACGTGTATGGCTCCATACCGCCCATGGCACCACACGCGGAGGGAGCCCGCCGGGGGAGGGTGCTCAGTCGTCGGCGGGGCCGGCGGCTGAGCCGTGCGCGCGCCGGAACAGGGCCGTCCACAGGAAGCTCTCGCCGAAGTGCGGGGAGTCGGCGGGCTCGTCGCGCATGCGGCGGATCTCGACTTCCTCCAGGCCCGGGACGGCGGCGAAGATGCGGCGGAGGGACTCCGCGGAGTAGGCGAGGCCGCCGTGCAGGTGGGGGCGGTCGGCGCGGTAGAGGTCCGCGTCCGGGATCTCGCTGCCCATGCCGCCCTCGCCCGCGGCGAAACAGGTGAGCGAGAAGTGCCCGCCGGGCACCAACAGGCGGTCCAGCATGGCGAGATAGCCGATGCGGCGGTGCGGCGGCAGGTGGTGGAAGCACCCCGAGTCGTGGATGACGTGGTACGGGCCGGACAGTGCGGCGGATGCCTGGGTGAGTGCGAACGCGTCGCCGCGGGTGAAGCTGATCCGGGACGCGATCTCCGGGCCCGCCTCGCGGGCGCGGTCCTCGGCCCAGGCGATGGCCTTCCGGGAGAGGTCGACGGCGTCCACGTCGTAGCCGGCGGCGGCCAGCCGGAGGGCGTTGCGGCCGGGGCCGCAGCCCAGGTCGAGCGCCTCGTCCCCCCGGCCGGGCCGGAACAGTCCGCCGTCCAGGTACGAGGCCAGGTTCTCGTCGGGCTTCGAGACGAAGAACGGGACGGGCCGGTCGCGGTCCGCGTAGAAGCCGTCCCACCAGTCGGACGCGCCGTCCGTCCACCGGTCCGTCTCGGGCGCGAACAGTCCGTCGAGGAGGTCCATGACGTCGTCTGCGGTGCGTATGGAACGGTTGCGGTCGTGCTTCATCCGGGCCCCCGAAGTGTGCGGTGCGGTAGGAGTCGATTCTACGCGCGCGAGCCGCAAAGCCCCAGGTGAGCAGGGGTGTTGAGGTAAGAAGGGGGGCGCGTACGGGGAGCTGACGGCCTTGTGTACGGGGTGGCCGCCGCACCCCGGCGGCCACGGGCAACGCCCCGCAACGGCCCCGTCCGGGGCCGTTGCGGGGCCCTTCCGGGCGGCGGCACGGTGGGTTGTTTCCGGATCCGCCAGGAGGGCGGAACGGGCAGCTTCCGGGAGCCGGCGCTCGATTGCGGCTCGGAGCCGAGGACTCCGTCCGCACCGGCGGGAACTGCGCGTTCTCCGCCCCGAGCGCCACCTCCCGTGCGCGCCTACTTCTTCGTGCTGCCGGTCACCGACACGACGAACCGTCCGTCGACCTCAAGGACAGCGAGGTCGGCGATCGGTGCCGATGCGGGCCCGACGGCGAACCGGTGCTCGGCCCCCATCCGGTCGCCGCGACGCTCACGGACATCAAGCGCGTCCGTACCTCCGGCGGTGTCCAGCTCGGCGACCCATGCGACCGCCTCATCGACGTTCTCGCCCTTCTGGAGGTACCGGCAGACTTCCTCCTCGGACTTGTTCTGGGCCGTGGCCGCACCCAGGAACTGCCGCACTGCCTCCTCGCCGGACTTCGCACCGCTTCCGCAGCCGGTCCTGCCGCAGGCCGTCGCCGTCGCCAGCAGGCTCACCGACGCCACGAGGGCGAGCCATACCGGCAGGCGGCCCATGGTCCTGCTCACACCTTGTGTGCCCACCATGTCCTTCCCTTGCTGTTCATCGCGGTGAACGGCTTGTTCTTGGTGTTGGACGTGTGATACGAGAGCAGCGGAACTCCGCGACTGTGTCCGGTGGTCACCATCGAATGCACCATGTTGTTGTAGCTGGTGCTGTTCGCGTACTGAAGGATGTCACCGACTCGCAGCTGGTAGACGTTCGACCACCCGGTTGCCCGCTTGGACTCGATCCGCGCGAAGCGGAAGAAGTTGGGAGCGCCGGCCCACGTCCACGAAGCACGGATTCCGACGTTCCCGGTGTACCACCAGTTGCCGTCGCTGCGGTACCAGCCCAGGTCGTGCTTCCAGCCCCCTGCTTTGAGCGACTGCGACACGAAGTTGGTGCAGTCCTGCGACCACTCGTGGTACGAGCGGTTGGGGCTCAGCGCGTGCTTCAGGGCGTAGTTCTTCACCTTGGTCCGGTTGGCCGCGCTCAGTGCCTGGGTCTCGATCCCGCCCGGTATCTCGTCCTTGGCCAACGGCTCGGTCGAGGACGGCGCGACCGCCGGATCCGTCGCGGGCACGAGCGGAGTCTTCAGGTCGGGGTCGGTGAACTCGGCCGGATCGAACTTCGGCACGCTGTCCAAGTCGAGCAGCTCGGCCGGAACCCGGTCGTACTGCACGGCTTCGCCGTCAACGGCGAAGAACTGGCCCGGCTGCAACGTGCCGAGCGGTGCGTCGATCACCGCGAACGGCTGCAGTTCCTCCCACACCTGGCCGTCACCGAGCGTCCTTGCGATGTGCAGGGTGACGAACCGGACGCCACCGTCGGTCACCACGCTGTCGACCGAGGCGTCGACGTCGGTGACCTCGATCCTGCCGTCGGCACGGAACTCTTCGGCGACGTCCGCGATCCTGCTCGCCTCCACGGCGAGGGAGCGGAGCGCGAGGGGTTCGGCGGCAAGCCGTGACACACCCTTGCCCACGGATCGCCGGAGTCCGGCGGCGGACGTGTTCTGCTTCTCGACGTAGATCTCGCGGTTGATGTGCTCGACGGCACCGGCGAGGTCGGCCTCTGCCAACGTGACGCCGCGCCGGTCCCTTTGAGGCTCGGCCGATGCGGTGGAGACAGTGGCCGTGAGCAGCCCGGTGAGCAGCGTCAGCGCACTGACCAGTGCGACCCCCGCCCTCCTTCTCGGCGCGGCCTCTCCTGCGCGGGCCTCGGGCTCCAGGGCGTCGTCTCTTCGTGCTCGGTTCACTCGCTTCACATCGTCCCCCGTGGGTCGGAGCCCCCGTTCCTGTCGACGGGGGCGGCTTCACACCACCTGATGTCACCGGATCGGAAAATCCCACAGGCTCCGCCGAACGAATCACCGGCCGCGTCCGCGCATACGAACACCGGTGCGCCTGGGGCTTGTTACGCTGCCGGACGGGGGAACGCATCCCTGATCGCGGCCCGCCAGCAGGTCTCCCGGGGGCACTTGTCGTCCAGGGGGTGCTGAGACTCGGCACGGCCTCCTTCAGCGCGATGTGTCCACGGACGCGCTCGGGGGAGGCGCCGGATGAGGGACGTTTTCTACACCGATTTCTTCGCAGACATGCTTCCGAAGGTGCACCGCTTCATCCGGGCCAGATCGCCTTCCGGGCTCGCCGAGGATCTGGCCAGCGAAACGATGTTGACCGTCTGGCGCAAAGAGGTTCCCGTCCCCACCGACGACGTGGGCCTGCGGCAGTTGCGCACCTTGACCTACAAGATCGCCCTGGGGCACATCTCCAACGCGGAGAGGAAGGGCGCCCGGGAATCGGACGCGCTCCAGCAGGGGGCGCTCCGCCTCGTTCCCGGAGTCGATCCCACGTACGAGGCGGTCGTACCGGTGGTGCTGGCCGAGGCGATCGCCCAACTCGACGTCAACGACCGGCAAGGGGTGAACCTGATGATCGCCGGGTTCCGTACCGCGGAGATCGCGGAGATCCTCGGGATCAGCGAGAAGGCGGCGTCCATGCGCCTGGCGCGTGCACGCAAACGCCTTGACCACAGGCTCGCCACGGGCGAGAAGGAGGTGGAGGGTGACGTCACCGCATGACCATGACCGTGAGGGCGGGCCCGCGGAGCCGACGGCGCCGTCAAGCGTGCGGTGCGGTAGGGGGGAATCGTCGGCAGACCGGCGGTGACCGGCTCGGGGAAGGGCTTCGGCGGACGGGCCTGCGGGTACGGCGCGGGGGCGCGTACGAGGAGTCGAGGGTGAGTGCCTCCCGGACAGGGAGGCCACCGCTCCCCCGGCGTCCACGGGCCGTGCGGGTCCCGGCGTCCCCGGCGGGGTGCGGTCGCAACGCACCAGGCCCCGCCGCCCCGGTGCGGTGCGGGCGGAACGCACCAGGCCCCGCCGCCCCGGTGCGGTGCGGGCGGAACGCACCAGGCCCCGCCGCCCCGGTGCGGACCGCGCCCCGGTCACCGCCTGTCGCGGCCCGCCGCGCCGCGGAAACGTCGGCGTTCGCCCGTTCCGCGTTCCTGCGGTGTCTCCGCCAGCGGGATCACCTCGCCGTCGCGCCCCGCCACCACCGGTTTCGCCGAGCGGGCGGCCTTGGCGCGGTACTGGGCGGCGTCCGCCAGACGGAAGAGGCGGCGGGCGGAGGTGATCTCGCCGATCGGGTCGCCGGTGGAGGCGATACCGCAGGCGACACCGTCGCCGAACTCCAACTCGGCCGCGCGATGGCAGAGTTCGTCGGCGACCCGGACCACCTCGTCCGCCGTCGGGCCGACGGTCAGGAGGCAGAACTCGTCGCCGCCGAGGCGGGCCGCGAGCGTACCGGGGAGCATGGCGCCGCAGCGCGAGAGGACGCAGCCGAAACGTTCCAGCAGACGGTCGCCGGTGGCGTGGCCGAGAGTATCGTTGACCCATTTGAGGCCGTTCACGTCGCAGACGACCAGGCTGACGACCGCTCCGGTGCCCCGGTGCGCTTCGAGGGCCTCGTCCAGACGTATGTCGACGGCCCGGCGGTTGGCGAGACCCGTCAGGGGGTCGGTGAAGGCGAGCTTGCGGACCTCCTCCAGCCGTTCGGTCTGGACGATCCCGGCGGCGATGACCGAGGCGAGCACGGTCGCGAAGTCGGCGTCCGCCCGGTCGAAGACCGGCTCGCCGACGGCGCGGGCCACGTACAGCTCGCCCCACGCCCTGCCGTGCAGCACGACCGGTGCGACCACGCAGCAGCCGCGGCCCCGGCGACGCAGGGCCGCGACCCTCCCCCACACTCCGAACGGCGCGGGGGCGGCCCCCCGACGTCGGTGTCCCCGCTCGCCGCCCTCCCCCCTTCCGGGCCCGGTGTCCGGGTCGCGGTCGCCGTCGGCCGTCTCCACCCACGCGTCCGGCTCGCCGCCCCCCGCCCACTGCTCGTGCAGGAACTCGGTGATCTCGGGGAACTGGTGGACGGGGTACGTCTCGTCCTCGGGGAATTCCTCTTCGCCCGGCGCGCGCTCGCCCTCGTTGACCAGGACCCGCAGCCGGCCCGCCTCCCGTTCCCATACGGAGAGCGCGGCGAAGCTGCCGCTGAGCGCGTCCCGCGCGCCCAAGGCGGCAGCTCGCCAGCTCTCGCGGGGCGTGTGGGCGGCCGCCATCGCCTGCGCCAGCGCGACCACGGCCCTCACACGAACGTTTTCACCCATTGGTACAGGTTAGGCAGGTTTTGCCCGTAGCCTCGCTCGGGAGCGGCGGTCCGGGGGTCACGAAGAGGCCGTACGGGGGCCACGGACGGAGGACCGGGCCATCCGCGTGCGCTCGACGCCGCGGGCGTCACTCGCCGGGCCACTGCGGCTTCCGCTTCTCGTTGAACGCGGCCACGCCCTCCGCCCGGTCGCCCGAGAACGCCACCGAACGCCACGCCGCGTCCTCCACCTCCAGGCCCGCCCGCAGGTCCAGGCCCTGACCCAGGCGCATGGCCTTCTTCGCGGCCCGCAGCCCGACGGGAGAGTTGCCGGCGATCCGGGCCGCCAGCGCGAGGGCCTCCTCGCGCGCGTCCCCGCCATCGGGCACGAGGACGTCGACCAGGCCCAGCTCCGCGGCCTCCGCCGCCGCCACCCGGCGGGCCGTGAACACCAGCTCCGCCGCTCTCGCCGCCCCCACCCGGCGCGGCAGCAACTGCGTACCGCCGCCGCCGGGCAGGACGCCCACGGACACCTCGGGAAGCCCGACGACGGCCGAGGCGTCCGCGACGATCACGTCACAGGCGAGGGCCAGTTCGTAGCCGCCGCCGAGGGCGAAGCCGTGGACGGCGGCGACGGCCGGCATGGGGAGGTCGAGGACGCCGGTGTACGCGGCGCGGGCGGCCGGGCGTTGACGGACCAGTTCGGCGTCGGTGAGGGAGTTGCGCTCCTTGAGGTCGGCGCCGACGCAGAAGGCGCGGTCGTTCGAGGAGGTCAGGACGGTGGTACGGACGGTGGGGTCGGCCGCGAGGACCGCGCACGCCTCGGTGAGGGAGGCGGCCATCGCGCTGGACACCGCGTTCATCGCCTTGGGGCGGTCCAGGACCAGCTCGGCGACGTGTCCGCCCTCGCCGTGACGTCGTACCGCCACGAATTCCCCGTACCGCTGCTCGTCGCCGCTCATTCCGCACCCTCCGGTTAACGATCGTTTCCTGGGGATCCTAGGCACGCCGTCGGCCGGTCAGGAAGGGGGCGACCGGGCACGCGGGGGCACGGCGCGGCCGGGCAGGACACGGGCGGGCAGGGCACGGGCGGGCCGGGCACGCCGGGCACGGGCGGGCCGGGCACGCCGGGCACGGGCAGGCCGGGGAGAACGGGGCGCGGTCGCCGCGACGCTCGGGCGGGCAGGGCACGGACAGGCCGGGGAAGGCAGCGCGCGGCCGGGGAAGGCAGCGCGCAGGCGAGCGACGGAGGGGAGCCCGCGGACGAGCAACGGGGCAGCGTTGTCGGCGAGCAGCGCGCGGGCGCTCGCTCGGGGAGGGAGACCGTCAGGAGGAGGCGGGGAGAGGGGGGCGTCAGGAGGGGTCGGGCTTGGCGCGGCGGGCCAGCATCCACGGTTCGACCATGCCGAGGCCGCGGACCGGGCGCTGCCACATCGGCTGGAGGCCGAAGCGGTACGTGGGCGACTCCGTGCCCTCCTTCTCCGCCTTCTCCGCCTCCGCGGCGGCCTCGGCCTCCGAGACCGGGGCGTCCCCGGTGCGGGACAGCTCCTCGGCGAGCGCGCCGTCGACCAGGACGGTGTCCTTGGGCGCTATCGAGGTGAGGCGGCTGGCCAGGTTCACGGTGGTGCCGAAGACGTCGCCCATCCGGGTGGTGACCGTGCCGAAGGCGATGCCGACGCGCAGGGCGGGCATCGTCTGGTCGTGGGAGAGGGTCTCGATGAGGCGCAGTGCGATCTCGGCGGCGGTGCCCGCGTCGTCGGCGCAGTAGAGGACCTCGTCGCCGAGGGTCTTGATGAGGCGTCCGCCGTGGGCCGCGACGAGGTCGGCGCAGGTGGTCTCGAAGGCTTCGACGAGTTCGCCGAGCTCCTCCTCTTCGAGGCGGCGGGTGAGGCGGGTGAAGCCCACCAGGTCCGCGAAGCCGACGGCCAGACGACGGTCCACCATCTCGTCGTCGTCGGCGGCCTGCACGACACGGCCGGTGGCTGCGGCGAGCTGGCGGCGCCACACGTAGACGAGGAACTCCTGCAGCTCCGGGAGGAGCAGCTCGACCAGCGGGTACGTCACCTCGGTGCGTGTCATGCCGGGCTCGGGCGGCTCGGTGAGGCCCTCCAGGAAGCTGTCGATCTGCCATTCGGCCAGCCGGGCGGTGGTCTGTCCGGTGGAACGGGCGACCTGAACGGCCATCGGCTCGCTGAGCAGGCCCGCCTCGACGAGGCCCGCGAGGCGGCGCAGGGCGAGTACGTCCGCTTCGGTGAGGGCCTTGGCCTGGCCGATGTCGGGAAAGCCCATGGCACGCCAGAAACGGGAGGCGAGGTCCATGGAGACACCGGCGGTGCGGGCGGCCTGGAAAGCGGTGTAGCGGCGCTCCGCGCCGAGGATGAGCTGCTCCAGGCGGATCGCGAGGGGATCGTCCGAGGGCTCGGCGGTGTGGTCGACCTCGTGGAAGACGGGGGGCGGGGGCGGTGTCTTGTAGACGTCCGGGGGCGGCTGCGGAGTCGCCGGAGCAGGGGGGCGGGGGTCCTGGGGTTCCCCGGCGTTCCCGGGGGCCTCGGGGCCGGAGGGGTCCGCGTCCCCGTCGGACGTAGTGCCGTCGACGGTCACCTGCCGCCTCCTGCCCGTTCCCTGCGCACTGCCCGCACTGCCCTACCGCCGCCTGTCGATCTCTCGCGACCCGTCCTGTGTCGCCCGGTCACGGACCGCGTGACGCGGGTCGCCTCAACGATACGGCAGATGTGCCGTGGCTCACTCCCCGCGCGCGAGGCGGGTGGGGCGGGAGTCGTCGGGTGGGGGCGGGTGGGACGGGTGCCGTCGGGCGGGAGCGCCGGGCCGACCGTGCGCAACCGGCGCGCGGGGACCCGGTGCGGGCCGCCCCCGGTCCCGAAGGCCCCACCGGTCCTGTTGCGGGTCCGCCCTCGCCACGGGCGCCGCTCCGGCTGCTCGCCCCGCCCCGGCTGCGCTGCCCCTTCCGCCCCGGCTGCCCGTCCCGCCCGCGCCGCTCGTCCCGCCCCGGCTGCGCTGCCCCTCCCGCCCCGGCTGCCCATCCCGCCCGCGCCGCTCGTCACGCCCCGGCTGCGCTGCCCCTCCCGCCCCGGCTGCCCGTCCCGCCCGCGCCGCTCGTCACGCCCCGGCTGCGCTGCCCCTCCCGCCCCGGCTGCCCGTCCCGCCCGCGCCGCTCGTCCCGCTCCGGCTGCTCGGACGGCACCCGGTCGCCGCAGGCGCGGGAACGGCGGGCCTCACCACCGGGGCCGTCGCCCGACGGCTGGGCGTCGCCCCGTCCCGCCCGCATTACTCGTCCCCTGCCGCGCTACTCGTCCCCTGCCGCGCGCAGGTGCACGATGTCGCCCGCGCCCACCGGTTGCTGCACGCCCTCCGCCGTGCCGATGACCAGGCGGCCGTCGCCGTCCACGGCGACCGCTTCGCCGGTCAGGACGTGGCCGCCGGGGAGTTCCGCACGCACCGTGCGGCCCAGCGTCGCGCAGCCCGCCGCGTACGCCTCCTGGAGGCGGCAGGACGCCGGGTCGCCGTCGGCCTCGCGCCACTCCCCGTACCACTGCTCGATCGAGCGCAGGACGGCCCGCAGCAGGGTGTCCCGGTCGGTGGAGACCGCCCCGGCGAGGGCGAGCGACCCGGCGGCCGGGACGGGGAGTTCGTCGGCGCGCAGGGAGACGTTGAGCCCGACGCCGACCACGACTCCGTCGCCCACGCGTTCCGCGAGGATGCCGCCCGCCTTCCGTTCCTCTCCGTCCACGGTGACCAGGAGGTCGTTGGGCCACTTGAGTGCCGTGTCCACCCCGGCAGCCCGGCTCAGCCCGGCGGCGACGGCGACGCCGGTGAGCAGCGGCAGCCAGCCCCAGCGCTCCGCGGGGACGCCCTCCCCCGGCTTGAGCAGTACGGAGAAGAAGAGGCCCGAGCGGGCGGGGGCCGACCAGGTGCGGTCCAGCCGCCCGCGTCCCTTCGTCTGCTCCTCGGCGACGAGCACCGCGCCCTCCGGGGCGGAATCGCCGCGTCCGGCGAGGTCGCTGTTGGTCGATCCGGTCGTGGCGATCACGTCGAGCGACGTCCACAGCCCGCCCTCGCGGACCAGCGCGCGGCGCAGGGCCGGCTCGTTGAGAGGGGGCCGGTCGAGGTTGTTCCAGCGGTCCGGCCGGGGGGTGTCTGAAGCATCGGGAGGCGTCATGCAACCCAGCGTAGGTGTGGCAAACGACGCACTGCCGACCAGCGGTCCCGCAGCTACGCTACGGGTCAGTAGCCGTCCGTACCGTCGCCGTTGACGCCTGGCCCGCTTGGCGCGTCGACGCAGTCGAAGCAGGGAGCCGCATCCCCGTGTCCGCACCGCAAGAGCCGCAGAACGCCGACATCCACACCACCGCGGGAAAGATCGCGGATCTCAGCCGCCGCATCGAAGAGGCCACCCACGCGGGTTCCGAGCGCGCGGTGGAGAAGCAGCACGCCAAGGGCAAGCTGACGGCGCGCGAGCGGATCGAGCTGCTCATGGACGAGGGCTCGTTCGTCGAGCTCGACGAGTTCGCCCGGCACCGCTCCACCAACTTCGGCATCGACAGGAACCGCCCGTACGGGGACGGCGTGGTCACCGGTTACGGAACCGTCGACGGCCGCCCGGTGTGCGTGTACTCGCAGGACTTCACGATCTTCGGCGGCTCGCTCGGCGAGGTGTACGGCGAGAAGATCGTCAAGGTCATGGACTTCGCGCTGAAGACCGGCTGCCCGGTCGTCGGGATCAACGACGGCGGCGGCGCGCGTATCCAGGAGGGCGTGGTCGCGCTCGGCCTGTTCGCGGAGATCTTCCGGCGCAACGTCCACGCGTCCGGTGTCGTGCCGCAGATCTCGCTCATCGTCGGCCCGTGCGCGGGCGGCGCGGTGTACTCCCCGGCGATCACCGACTTCACGGTGATGGTCGACCAGACCTCGCACATGTTCATCACGGGTCCCGACGTCATCAAGACGGTGACGGGCGAGGACGTCGGCTTCGAGGACCTGGGCGGCGCGCGCACCCACAACACCACGTCCGGTGTCGCGCACCACATGGCGGGCGACGAGAAGGACGCCATCGAGTACGTCAAGTCGCTGCTCTCGTACCTGCCGTCGAACAACCTCTCCGAGGCCCCCGCCTTCCCCGAGGAGGCCGACCTGGAGACCACGGACGAGGACCGCGCGCTGGACACGCTCATCCCGGACAGCGCCAACCAGCCGTACGACATGCACACGGCGATCGAGCACGTCCTGGACGAGGGCGAATTCCTGGAGACGCAGGCCCTGTTCGCGCCGAACATCCTCACCGGCTTCGGCCGCGTCGAGGGCCACCCGGTCGGCATCGTCGCCAACCAGCCCATGCAGTTCGCCGGTTGCCTCGACATCGACGCGAGCGAGAAGGCCGCGCGGTTCGTCCGCACCTGCGACGCCTTCAACGTGCCGGTGCTGACCTTCGTCGACGTGCCGGGCTTCCTGCCGGGCGTGGACCAGGAGTACGGCGGGATCATCCGGCGCGGCGCGAAGCTCATCTACGCGTACGCGGAGGCCACCGTCCCGCTCATCACCGTCATCACCCGCAAGGCCTTCGGCGGCGCGTACGACGTCATGGGTTCCAAGCACCTCGGCGCGGACCTCAACCTGGCCTGGCCGACCGCGCAGATCGCCGTCATGGGCGCCCAGGGCGCGGTGAACATCCTGCACCGCCGCACCATCGCCGCCGCCGAGGACCCGGACGCAACCCGCGCCGAGCTGATCGCCGACTACGAGGACACCCTCCTCAACCCGTACGTCGCGGCCGAGCGCGGCTACGTCGACGCGGTGATCATGCCGTCCGACACCCGTGCCCACCTCGTGCGCGGTCTGCGCCAACTGCGCACCAAGCGCGAGTCCCTGCCCCCGAAGAAGCACGGCAACATCCCGCTCTAGTAGCTCCGGAAAGGGAGTTGGTGACCATCATGGCCGACATGATCAAGGTCGTACGGGGCAACCCGACCCCGGAGGAACTGGCCGCCGCACTGGCGGTGGTCCAGGCCCGCGCCGCGGCCTCGGGCACCGCGGCGCCGGGACCGGCCGCCCCGCCTTCCGCCTGGTCCGACCCGTCGAGGGTGGCCGCCCACCGGCTGCCACGGCCGGGACCTGCCACCTGGGGACGCACGTACTGGCCGTCCTAACCGAGGGTCCCCCGCGCCGCGGGGGCCGGGTGGCCGTCATCGGTGGGTGGCCGTGCCGCTCGGTGGGCCGTCCTACCGGGTGGGCCGCCTCACGGTAGTACCCAGGGGGAAGGATCAGGGGGAATTAGTCATTCCGCACCGGGGCGCCTGAGTACGTGTACTCAGGCGCCCCGGGCGTCTTCGTCGCACCATCGAAGACATGCTGTGGTCAGACCCGGAGAACGAGCCGCCCAAGGAACTCCGCGACATGCAGGCCATGCTGCGGCGCGCGGGGCTGGTCCTGGCGCTGGCGATGGTGGTGGCGATGTTCGTGCTCGGTGTGCACTGAGGGCCCGGCCCGCACGGCGCACCCGATTCCCTGCCCCGAGAGCCCGGTCCGCACGGCGCACCCGGTCCCTGCCCCGGGAGCCGCGTCTGCACGGCGCACGTTGCCTGCGCCCGGGGAGGACCCCCGCCCCCGCGACCCGCCCCCTCGTACGATGGCCCGCATGACTGAACAGCGCCGCCGCCTCGTCCTCGGTTCCGCCTCTCCCGCCCGGCTGGGCCTGCTGCGGCAGGCGGGGCTCGCGCCCGAGGTGATCGTCAGCGGTGTCGACGAGGACGCGCTGAGCGCCCCGACGCCCGGCGAACTGGCCCTCGTCCTGGCGACGGCGAAGGCCGACGTGGTGGCCGCGCTCCCGGAGGCCGCCGGCGCGCTGGTGATCGGCTGCGACTCCGTACTGGAACTGGACGGACAGGCGCTCGGCAAGCCCGACGACGCCGAGGACGCCACGGCCCGGTGGAAGGCGATGCGGGGACGGTCCGGGGTGCTCCGGACCGGGCACTGCGTCATCGACACCGCGAGCGGACGCCGGGCGTCCGCCACCGCGTCGACGGTCGTGCACTTCGCGGAGCCCTCGGACGGGGAGATCGCCGCGTACGTGGCGAGCGGCGAACCCCTCCACGTGGCGGGCGCCTTCACACTCGACGGCCGCTCGGCGCCCTTCGTGCGCGGCATCGAAGGCGACCCCGGCAACGTCATCGGGCTGTCACTGCCACTGCTGCGCGACCTGCTGGCCGAACTGGACGTGGCGATCACGGACTTGTGGGCCTGAGCCCGGCTCCGGCGGCTCCGACGGGTCCTGAAGGTGCGGGGCCGTCGGTACGGAAAGGCGCTGCGGGGCCCTCGGCACGACGAGAGGCTGCGGGGCCGTCGGTACGGGGAGGCGCTGCGGAGTCGGTCGGTCCGGTTGGCCCCGGGGGTCCCGCGGGCCCCAACGGCCCGTCGGAGCCGGTCGGTTCCGGGGGCGCGTGGACAGCCGCCCCGTCCGGGTCCCGCTGCCCGTACAGCAGCAGGCACAGCACGATCAGTCCCAGCACCGCCATCGTCCAGCCGAACGCCCACCAGCCCACCAGGCCGACCGCCGCCGTGCCCAGCACCCCGTGCGCCACCGCGCAGACGATCAGCAGGATGCGCGCGATCCGGGCGGGCGCCCGGTCCCGGAGGGCCGCCACCAGCAGGAACGCACCGCAGGCGACGAGGAAGAGGCCGGTGAGGCCGCCCAGAACCCAGGCGCCGACCGCCGTCGTCCCCGGGTCCGTGCCTGCCAGGGACATCGACTGGCCGTCGACGACCCGCCCCAGTACGTAGTGGACGAGGACGACGCCGACCGCCTCCAGGAACAGGACGAACGCTGTCGCCGCCGCCACCGGCCTGCGTATCATCGCGCGACCACCCACTTCCGTACGGGAGTTCCCGAACGCGCACGCTACTTACTGGTAATGCTCACGACAAGGGCGTGCGGTCGCCCCCGCACCGCCCTTCGCAGGCGCCGCCGGGCCCCTTTGCCGCAAGGCAAAGATTGCGCGACGCCTTCGTAGGGACTCCACAAAGAAACCCCTCCCCCCACTGGCCACCAGAACAGAGACCTTGGCCACATCACGGGGTTACTGTGCGATGAGGTAACCCGTCGTACCGTGGTGCGACAAGGGATTTCGCGACTCGAGTGCACCTCGAATCACGCTCCGTGTGGGCAAGCTCACTATTGGGGACGGGTCGTATGGCCGTGTAGGCAGTCCCTAAACTCAGCTTGTTTCACAAGGAGGAGGGAGTCATCGTGCGCAAGGTGCTCATCGCCAACCGAGGCGAAATCGCTGTCCGCGTCGCCCGAGCCTGTCGGGACGCCGGGATCGGGAGCGTAGCGGTCTACGCCGATCCGGACCGGGACGCTCTGCACGTCCGCGCGGCCGACGAGGCGTTCGCCCTGGGCGGTGACACCCCGGCCGCGTCGTACCTGGACATGGCCAAGGTGCTCCAGGCCGCGAAGGACTCGGGTGCGGACGCCATCCACCCGGGGTACGGATTCCTCTCCGAGAACGCGGAGTTCGCACAGGCCGTCCTCGACGCGGGCCTGACCTGGATCGGCCCGCCGCCGCAGGCCATCCGCGACCTCGGCGACAAGGTCGCCGCCCGGCACATCGCGCAGCGCGCCGGCGCCCCGCTGGTCGCGGGCACCCCCGACCCGGTCTCCGGTTCCGACGAGGTCGTCGCCTTCGCCCGCGAACACGGCCTGCCCATCGCGATCAAGGCCGCCTTCGGCGGTGGCGGTCGCGGTCTGAAGGTCGCGCGCACGCTGGAGGAAGTGCCGGAGCTGTACGACTCGGCGGTGCGCGAGGCGGTCGCCGCCTTCGGCCGCGGCGAGTGCTTCGTGGAGCGCTACCTCGACAAGCCGCGCCACGTCGAGACCCAGTGCCTGGCCGACACCCACGGCAACGTCGTCGTCGTCTCCACCCGTGACTGCTCCCTCCAGCGCCGGCACCAGAAGCTGGTCGAAGAGGCCCCGGCGCCCTTCCTCACCGCCGAGCAGAACGCCGAGCTGTACGCCTCCTCCAAGGCGATCCTGCGTGAGGCCGGTTACGTCGGCGCGGGCACCGTCGAGTTCCTGGTGGGCGCGGACGGCACGATCTCCTTCCTTGAGGTCAACACCCGTCTCCAGGTCGAGCACCCGGTCACCGAAGAGGTGTCCGGCATCGACCTGGTGCGCGAGATGTTCCGCATCGCCGACGGCGAGGCACTGGGCTACGACGACCCGCCGGTACGCGGACACTCCTTCGAGTTCCGCATCAACGGCGAGGACCCGGGCCGCGGCTTCCTCCCCGCTCCGGGTACGGTCACCAACTTCGCCCCGCCGAGCGGTCCGGGCGTACGTCTGGACGCGGGCGTCGAGTCGGGTTCGGTCATCGGCCCGGCCTGGGACTCGCTCCTCGCCAAGCTGATCGTCACCGGCGCGACGCGCGAGCAGGCGCTCCAGCGGGCGGCGCGGGCGCTCGCGGAGTTCGAGGTCGAGGGCATGGCCACGGCGATTCCCTTCCACCGCGCGGTGGTTGCGGACCCGGCGTTCACCTCGGACCCGTTCACCGTCCACACCCGGTGGATCGAGACCGAGTTCGTCAACGAGATCCCGGCGTTCACCGTGCCGGGATCCGAGGGCGACGAGGACGAGTCCGGTCGCGAGACGATCGTCGTCGAGGTCGGCGGCAAGCGGCTGGAGGTCTCGCTGCCCTCCTCGCTGGGGATGTCGCTGGCGCGTACGGGCCTCGCGGCGGGCGCGAAGCCGAAGCGGCGGGCGGCGAAGAAGTCCGGCTCCGCGGCCTCCGGCGACAGCCTTGCCTCGCCCATGCAGGGCACGATCGTCAAGGTCGCCGTCGAGGAAGGTCAGCAGGTCAACGAGGGCGACCTGATCGTCGTCCTCGAAGCCATGAAGATGGAGCAGCCGCTGAACGCGCACCGCGCCGGCACGGTGAAGGGCCTGACGGCGGAGATCGGCGCGTCCGTCACCTCCGGCGCCCTGATCTGCGAGATCAAGGACTGACCCACCCCGCTCCCCCGCGGCCCGCCCCCACCCGGGAGGCGGGCCGCACCCCGTGGCCCCCGGCAGCCCCCTCGGCCGGTGGAGCCACCCCTACGCCCCACCCCCGCTGGGCCGCGCCCCTACGTCAACCCTCTTGGGCGGCGGGGCTGCCCCCGGGGGCGCGGGGGCTCCTCCTTGCACGAGCGAAGCCGAGTGCTGGGGGGAGGATGGGCAAGGGAGCGGCCCCCACCGGACGGTGCACCCCCGCCCCACGTACGCCCCACCGGACGGTGCACCCCGCCCACGCCCCCACCGCCGCACACCCCCAATGGCATGCTGGACGCCATGGCGACCACCAGTCCCCCCACCACTCCGACCACCGCGTCGGCGAGCCCCGTGCCCCGCCCCATGCGCGCCGACGCCCGTCGCAACCACGACCGGCTGCTCGCCGAAGCCCGCGCCGCCTTCGCCGCGCACGGCACCGACGCCTCGCTGGAGGAGGTCGCCCGCCGCGCAGGCGTGGGGATCGGCACGCTCTACCGCCACTTCCCCACCCGGTACGCCCTGATGGGCGCCGTCTTCCAGGGCGCGGTGGACGAACTCATCGCCCGTGCGGAGGACTTGGCCCACGCGCCCGCCCCCTGCGAGGCCCTCGTCACCTGGCTGCGCGCGATCATCACTCATGCGGGTGAGTACCGCGGCCTGGCGCGCGCACTGATGGCGGAGTGCGGCACCGACAGCCCCGCCTCGGCGATGGCCTCGTGCAGCATCCCGATGCGGGAGGCGGGCACGGCACTGCTGGCGCGCGCGCAGCGGTCCGGCGCCGTACGCCCCGACGTACCCGTCCGGGACCTCATGCAGCTCACGAACGCCATCGCGCTGGCTGCCGAACAGTCGCCGGACGACCCCGAGTTGGCCGACCGGCTGCTGTCCCTGGCGCTGCGCGGCCTGCGCCCCCGCGCGGAAGAGGACCTGTCGGGGTCACAGCCGTAAGCAGACCTCCGTACGGGGCCATGGCGCCGCTACCGCAGCGCCCGCAAAGGCAGCGCCTCCCGTGCAGCGGCAGACCCGGTACCGGCCACGGGGACCCGTACCGGTACGGCCGCTCCGCACGGGCAGCCGCTCAGCGCCGACGCATATCGGCCACTCTCGCCCGCTCACCGGCCGCCGCCTGCTGCTCGCCGAGGCTCGCAGCGCTGCGCAGCGGGCCGCCGGGCGCTCCCGGATGCATGCGGCGCTGCCCCGGCAGGGGTGTCTCCCGGCGCGGCTGCTGCCGCCCCGTGGGGACGCCGTCGCCTCCGGGCGCGGACGCCCCCGCACCGCCCGCTCCCGCCACGGTGATCTGCACGCCCTGGTCGGCGAGCGCCTGCAGCTCCGTTGCGGCGCGCTCGTCGTGGGGCGGCGGCTCGTCGGTCACCAGCCGGGTGATGAGGTCGGTGGGCACCGTCTGGAACATGGTGTCGGTGCCCAGCTTGGTGTGGTCCGCGAGGACCACGACCTCCGCCGCCGCCTGGACCAGGGCCCGGTCGACGCTCGCCGAGAGCATGTTGGAGGTGGACAGGCCGCGCTCCGCGGTGAGGCCACTGCCCGAGAGGAAGGCGCGGGTGACCCGCAGCCCCTGGAGGGACTGTTCGGCACCGCTTCCCACCAGCGCGTAGTTGGAACCCCGCAGGGTTCCGCCGGTCATGACGACTTCGACGCGGTTGGCGTGCGCCAACGCCTGGGCGACCAGGAGGGAGTTGGTCACGACGGTCAGCCCGGGGACCCGGGCGAGCCGTCTGGCCAGCTCCTGCGTGGTCGTACCGGCGCCGACGACGATGGCCTCCCCCTCCTCCACGAGTCCCGCGGCGAGGTCGGCGATGGCCGTCTTCTCCGCGGTCGCGAGGTGGGATTTCTGCGGGAAGCCGGATTCGCGGGTGAACCCGCCCGGCAGTACCGCACCGCCGTGCCGGCGGTCGAGGAGTCCTTCTGCCTCCAGCGCCCGCACGTCCCGCCGTACGGTCACTTCGGAGGTCTGGACGACGCGGGCGAGCTCACGGAGCGAAACCGCCCCGTTGGCCCGCACCATTTCGAGGATCAATTGGCGACGTTCTGCAGCGAACACGAAACTGACAGTAACCTGAGCGGCCGATAGTTTTCAGCAGTTTGCGCCGATTAACAGAAGTTGGTCACAAAGAGTGCCCGGTAGTGGTATAGGGGTGCGGGCCGGAGCGTGTCCCGCTCCGGCCCGCGGCCGTCACCCTGCGCTACCGCCCGTTCGGCCTAACTGTCGCCCGCCGTCTTGCGGGACTGCAGCTGGCGAGCGACCTCCGCGAGCGAGCCCGACAGCGACGGGTAGACGGTGAACGCCTTGGCGATCTGCTCGACGGTGAGGTTGTTGTCGACGGCGATCGAGATCGGGTGGATCAGTTCGCTGGCGCGCGGCGCGACGACCACGCCGCCGACGACGATCCCGGTGCCGGGGCGGCAGAACAGCTTGACGAAGCCGTCCCGGATGCCCTGCATCTTGGCGCGCGGGTTGCGCAGCAGCGGGAGCTTGACGCCGACCGCGTCGATCCGGCCCCCGTCGACGTCGGCCTGGGAGTAGCCGACGGTGGCGATCTCGGGGTCGGTGAAGACGTTGGAGGAGACCGTCTTGAGGTCCAGCGGCGCCACCGCGTCGCCGAGGAAGTGGTACATCGCGATGCGGCCCTGCATCGCGGCGACGGAGGCGAGCGCGAAGACGCCGGTGACGTCGCCGGCCGCGTACACGCCCGGCGCGGAGGTGCGCGACACCCGGTCGGTCCAGATGTGGCCGCTGTCCTTGAGCTTCACCCCGGCCTCCTCCAGGCCCATGCCCGCGGAGTTCGGGATGGCGCCGACGGCCATCAGGCAGTGCGAGCCGGAGATGACGCGGCCGTCGGCGAGGGTGACCTCGACGCGGTCGCCGACCCGCTTCGCGGACTGGGCGCGCGAGCGCGCCATGACGTTCATGCCGCGCCGCCGGAAGACGTCCTCCAGGACGGCGGCGGCGTCCGGGTCCTCGCCCGGCAGCACGCGGTCGCGGGAGGAGACGAGGGTGACGCGGGAGCCGAGGGCCTGGTAGGCGCCCGCGAACTCGGCGCCGGTCACACCGGAGCCGACCACGATCAGCTCGTCGGGGAGTTCATCGAGGTCGTAGACCTGGGTCCAGTTCAGGATGCGCTCGCCGTCCGGCTGCGCGTCCGGGATCTCGCGCGGGTGGCCGCCGGTGGCGATCAGCACGGCGTCGGCCGTCAGACGCTCCTCGGTGCCGTCCGCCGCCGTCACGACGACGGTGCGCGAGCCGTCGTTGGCCTGCTGGCCCTCCAGACGGCCGTGGCCGCGTACGACCCGGGCGCCGGTCCGTGTGACGGACGCGGTGATGTCGTGCGACTGGGCCAGCGCGAGGCGCTTCACCCGTCGGTTGACCTTGCCGAGGTCCACGCCGACGACGCGCGCGGACTGCTCCTCGGGCGGGGTGTCGTCGGCCACGAGGATGCCCAGCTCCTCGTACGAGGAGTCGAAGGTCGTCATCACCTCGGCCGTGGCGATCAGGGTCTTGGACGGTACGCAGTCGGTCAGTACCGACGCCCCGCCGAGTCCGTCGCAGTCGACGACGGTCACCTCTGCGCCGAGCTGGGCGCCCACCAGGGCCGCCTCGTACCCGCCGGGTCCGCCGCCGATGATCACGATCCGGGTCACGAAAAGTCCGCCTCGCGTTCGCTTGAGCCTGAGTCTGGGTGTCGCTGGGGTGCGCTGACTCCGCCCGGCCCGTCCTGCCTGCCCCGGCCGGGGTCCCGGGGGGTCGCCCCGGAGGAGTGCAGTACGTACGTCATTGTCCCGTACCCGGGAGCGGACTTCGCCCCGGGGCCCGCGTACGGGAACCCGGAGGGGCGCACGGGCGTTGTCATGCCCCCCGTACTCACCCTGCTCACGCCCCGGCCCTCCGCCCGGCACGAGATCAGCGGCGTCCGTACGCGAGCGTCGGCCCTCCCGTACCCTCGGAGCCATGTCGCTCTACGCCGCGTACGCCGGCAACCTCGACGCGCGGCTGATGTCCCGCCGCGCACCGCACTCGCCGCTGCGCGGCACCGGCTGGCTCAACGACTGGAGGCTCACCTTCGGCGGGGAGCAGATGGGCTGGGAGGGGTCGCTCGCCACCGTGGTCGAGGCGCCCCGCTCGCAGGTCTTCGTCGCCCTGTACGACCTCGCTCCGATGGACGAGGACTCCATGGACCGGTGGGAGGGCGTCGGCCTGGACATCTACCGCCGGATGCGGGTGCGCGTGCACACGCTGGAGGGCGAGGAAGCCACCTGGATGTACGTGCTCAACGGGTACGAGGGCGGCCTGCCGTCGGCGCGCTACCTGGGCGAGATCGCGGACGCGGCGGAGTCGGCGGGCGCACCCCACGACTACGTGATGGAGCTGCGCAAGCGCCCCTGCTGAGCCGCGCGGACCCCCACACGCGCAGGCCCAGGGCCGGGTGTGGCCAACCGCACCCGAACGGCCCCGCACTCCCGGCGCCCGCCACTCCTGAGGGCCGCCGCCCCCTTCCCGTACGGCCGCGGCACCTGAGTTCGGGCTGCGTTCGTGCGAATGCACAAGCTCGGCGCGGCAGGTCCGACGAGCAGACATCTACGCGCGTAGGGCCAAAGCGGCTACCCTTCTGCGCGTGAACGCATCTGTTATTTCGGACCCCCAAGCCGCCGCCGACTCCGCTGCCGCGCGCCTGCGCGAGCTCACCGGCGCCGAGACCCATGACGTCGCCCTCGTGATGGGCTCCGGCTGGGCGCCCGCCGTGGACGCGCTCGGCGTCGCCGAGGCCGAGTTCCCGGTCACGGAGCTGCCCGGCTTCCCGCCCCCCGCCGTAGAGGGTCACGGTGGCAAGATCCGCTCGTACAGGATCGGCGACAAGCGCGCGCTGGTCTTCCTCGGGCGTACGCACTACTACGAGGGCCGCGGTGTCGCCGCGGTCGCGCACGGCGTCCGCACCGCCGTCGCGGCCGGCTGCAAGACCGTCGTCCTCACCAACGGCTGCGGCGGCCTGCGCGACGGCATGCGCCCCGGCCAGCCGGTCCTCATCAGCGACCACCTCAACCTGACGGCCGCCTCGCCGATCATCGGCGCGAACTTCGTCGACCTGACGGACCTGTACTCGCCGCGTCTGCGGGCCCTGTGCAAGGAGGTGGACGAGACCCTGGAGGAGGGCGTCTACGTCCAGTTCCCCGGCCCGCACTACGAGACCCCGGCCGAGATCAACATGGTCCGCGTCATGGGCGGCGACCTGGTGGGCATGTCCACCGTGCTCGAAGCCATCGCCGCCCGTGAGGCGGGCGCGGAGGTCCTCGGCATCTCCCTGGTCACCAACCTCGCCGCCGGTCTGTCGGGCGAGCCCCTGAACCACGAGGAGGTCCTCCAGGCCGGACGCGACTCGGCGGCCCGCATGGGCAGCCTGCTGGCGCGGGTGCTGGAGCGCATCTAGCGGGCTGGGGGCGAGGCGGTTCGTGGAGGCAGATCCTTGCGGGCCGTTCCCCGGGGCCCGGCCGTCCTCACCTTGGTCGGGCCGGGAATCCGGCCGGAATCGGGGCCCGCGCCCGGTCGGGGCGGGGATCCGGCCGGAACCGGGGCCCGCGCGGATCGCTCCCCGCCTCGGCCGGGCGACGGGACGGGCCGCCGGCCGTGGGCCGCTCCGCGGGTTCGGTCCCTCCCCGCCCCCGCCCCTTCCCGAAACCGCTCGCCACGGGGCGGGGTCGTCCGCGCGGGTCCGTCGTGGCCGGTCGCGCAGTGCCCGGCGCCCCCACAGGGCGCCGCGGTCGGCCGCGCGCACCTCAAGCGGGCCGTGGTGGGCCGCGGAGTCCTCCGCGTGCCTCGCTCTCCTGCGAACGGGCCGTGCAGCGCGGTGCGTGGCCCGTAGTGACCAAACTTCCCCGTCCCGTGGCGAGCGGTCCGGCTGAGGGGCGGGTAGAGGATCGGAACCGACTACCGTCCCGCCCCGCCCTGTTCCGACTCCGCCGCCCCGTCCCGCCACCGCCCGGTGACCACCGGACTTCCCGTTCCCTCCCGAAAGGCGACCCGTGCTCCAGGACACCCCCTCAGACCTTCTCGCCCGCGCCAGCGCCTGGCTCGCCGAGGACCCCGACCCCGAGACCCGCGAAGAGCTCGCCAAGCTCATCGACGCCGGGGACACCGCCGAGCTGGCCGCCCGCTTCTCCGGCACCCTCCAGTTCGGCACCGCCGGCCTCCGCGGCGAACTCGGCGCGGGGCCCATGCGGATGAACCGTGCCGTCGTCATCCGCGCCGCCGCCGGCCTCGCGGCCTACCTGGCCAAGCAGCCGGGCCGTCCCCGCTCGTCCGACGACCTGGTCGTCATCGGGTACGACGCGCGCCACAAGTCCGCGGACTTCGCGCGCGACACGGCGGCCGTGATGACGGGAGCCGGCCTGCGCGCCGTACTGCTGCCGCGCCCGCTGCCCACCCCCGTACTGGCCTTCGCCATAAGGCACCTGGGCGCGGTGGCGGGCGTGGAGGTCACCGCCAGCCACAACCCCCCGCGCGACAACGGCTACAAGGTCTACCTGGGCGACGGCTCGCAGATCGTGCCGCCCGCCGACGCGGAGATCGCCGCCGAGATCGACGCCGTCGCCGCCCTGGCCGACGTACCGCGTCCCGACGACGGCTGGACGGTGCTCGACGAGGAGGTCCTGGAGGCGTACCTGGCCCGTACGGACGCGGTCCTGGCCCCCGGTTCGCCGCGCGGCGCCCGCACCGTCTACACGGCCATGCACGGCGTCGGCAAGGACGTCCTGCTGGCCGCCTTCGCCCGCGCGGGCTTCCCCGAGCCGGTCCTCGTCACCGAACAGGCCGAGCCCGACCCGGACTTCCCGACCGTCGCCTTCCCCAACCCGGAGGAGCCCGGCGCGATGGACCTCGCCTTCGCGACGGCCCGCCGCACCTCCCCCGCGCCCGACCTGGTCATCGCCAACGACCCGGACGCGGACCGCTGCGCGGTGGCCGTTCCGGATGCCTCCGTCGACGGCGGCTGGCGCATGCTCCGCGGCGACGAGGTCGGCTCGCTCCTCGCCGCCCACCTCGCCCGCAAGGGCGGCCTCGAACCCGACGCGGTCTTCGCCGAGTCGATCGTCTCCTCCTCCCTCCTGGGCCGCATCGCCGCGCACGCGGGCATCCGCCACGAGGAGACCCTGACCGGCTTCAAGTGGATCGCCCGGGTCGACAACCTGCGGTACGGGTACGAGGAGGCCCTCGGCTACTGCGTGGACCCCGACGGCGTCCGCGACAAGGACGGCATCACCGCCGCGCTCGCCGTCGCCGAACTCGCCTCCGAGCTCAAGGAGCAGGGCCGCACGCTGCTCGACCTGCTCGACGAACTGGCGGTCACCCACGGCCTCCACGCCACCGACCAGCTCTCGGTCCGGGTCCAGGACCTGAGCGTCATCGCCCACGCGATGACCCGCCTCCGTACGGCCCCCCCGACCCAGCTGGCCGGCCTGCCGGTCGTCTCCGCCGAGGACCTCACCCGGGGCACGGAGTCGCTTCCGCCGACGGACGGCCTGCGCTACCACCTGACGGGCGCGCGCGTCATCGTCCGGCCGTCCGGCACCGAGCCGAAGCTCAAGTGCTACCTGGAGGTCGTCGTCCCGGTCCCGGACGCAGCCGCCCTCCCGGCGGCCCGCGCCCAGGCGGCCGACATCCTGGCCGCCGTCAAGCGCGACCTGTCGGCGGCGGCGGGCATCTGACCTCCTGCCCCGCCTCGCGAAGTCCCGCCCACCGGTCCGCGCCGGAGGGCGGGACTTCGCGTCGTCCGGGCCCGTCCGCGGCAGGCGGATCGTTCCCGCACAATGCACCGTGCGTCCGTAGCCCAGAGGCTACTTCCGGCCCCGGAGCTTGTGGAACAAGAAGATCACTCCCGCCACGACGAGGACCAGGAACAAGAAGACCGACAGAAGGGTCATCTCCACTGGCCCCGCGTCGTCGGAACTCTCCGCTGTCGTCATGAAGCCCGGGTACCCCCGGGCCCTCCGGCCGAACCGCCGAGAGCCGACCACCGCGACCGCACCGCGCGGAGCTGTGCGAGGGCCCTGTTATCGTGCGCCGATGTCAACGATCAGGCAGATCCAAATAACCTTCGACTGCGCGGAACCCACGCGACTCGCCGCCTTCTGGTGCGAGGTTCTGGGGTACGTCCTTCCTCCGGTCCCGGAAGGGTTCGCCACCTGGGAGGAGCACCAGCACTCGCTGCCGCCCGAGGAGCGGGAGGTCTACTTCGCGTGCAGCGATCCCTCCGGCGCGGGGCCGCGCGTGCTCTTCCAGCGCGTTCCCGAGGGCAAGACGGTGAAGAACCGGTTGCACGTGGACGTGCGGGCCGGTATCGGGCTCGTGGGTGACGAGCGTCTGGCCACTCTGGAGGCCGAGTGCGCACGACTCGTCGCGCTGGGCGCGGTGCACCTGTACACGATGCGCGCCGACGGCGAGAACGAGTCCTGCATCGTCATGCAGGACATCGAGGGCAACGAGTTCTGCCTCGACTGAGTGGGGCGAACTCCACTGCACGGCAAGGCCGTTCGACGGAACCCTCGCACCTCACCCGGCCCGGCGTGGGTACGGGGGCTTCGTCACGCAGTCAGGCCGGAAGCGCACTCCGGCCCACAGGAAACGGCCCGCCCCCGCAAGAAGCGGGAGGCGGGCCGCAGACAGGCCGGATGCGGGTCGGTCAGTACGCCGAGCCCGACGCGCCCAGCGAACCGGTCGGGTGCCAGACCGTCTTGGTCTCCAGGAACGCGGTGAGGCGCTCCGTGCCCTGGGGGGCCGTCCAGTCCGTCGCGGACGAGGGACGCAGGACACGCTTCAGGTTGTCAGCCGCCGCGATCTCCAGGTCACGGGCCAGGTCGGTGCCCGCGCCCGCCCCCGTGAGGTCGATCGCGTTGACGTCCTGGTGGGCGGCGAGGGAGGGAGCGATCTCCGCGGCCTTGCCGGTGAGGATGTTGACGACGCCGCCGGGGAGGTCGGAGGTCGCCAGGACCTCGCCCAGGGTCAGGGCGGGGAGCGGGGACTTCTCCGAGGCGATGACGACCGTGGTGTTGCCCGTCGCGATGACGGGGGCGAGCACGGACACCAGGCCCAGGAACGACGAGTCCTGGGGGGCGACGACCGCGACCACACCGGTCGGCTCCGGGGTGGAGAGGTTGAAGTACGGGCCCGCCACCGGGTTCCCGCCTCCCGCGATCTGGGCGATCTTGTCGGTCCAGCCCGCGTACCAGACCCAGCGGTCGACGGCCGCGTCCACCACGGCGGCGGCCCTGGACTTCGAGAGGCCCTCGGCGTCGGCCACCTCGCGCACGAACTGCTCGCGCCGGCCTTCGAGCATCTCAGCGATCCGGTAGAGGATCTGGCCGCGGTTGTACGCGGTCGCGCCGGACCACGGGCCGAAGGCCTTGCGGGCGGCGACGACCGCGTCACGGCCGTCCTTGCGGGAGGAGAGAGGGGCGTTGGCCAGCCACGTCCCCTTGCTGTCCGTCACTTCGTACACCCGGCCGCTCTCGGAACGCGGGAACTTCCCGCCCACGTACAGCTTGTAGGTCTTGAAGACGCTCAGACGCCTCGCGTCGGACTTCACGTCGGACTGCTTCACGTCGGACTGCTTCACGTCGGTCGACTCAGACATCGAGGTACGCCTCCAGGCCGTGGCGACCGCCCTCGCGGCCGTAACCCGACTCCTTGTAGCCGCCGAACGGCGACGTGGGGTCGAACTTGTTGAATGTGTTGGCCCAGACGACGCCCGCCCGGAGCTTGTTCGCGACCGCGAGGATGCGCGAGCCCTTCTCCGTCCAGATGCCGGCGGAGAGGCCGTACTGGGTGTTGTTGGCCTTGGCGACCGCCTCGTCCGGGGTGCGGAAGGACAGGACGGACAGCACCGGGCCGAAGATCTCGTCGCGGGCGACGGTGTGCGCCTGGGTGACGTTCGTGAAGAGCGTCGGGGCGAACCAGTAGCCGGAGGACGGCAGTTCGCAGGGTGCGGACCAGCGCTCGGCGCCCTCCGCCTCGCCCGTGTCGGCGACGGCCTTGATGCGGGCGAGCTGCTCGGCGGAGTTGATCGCGCCGATGTCGGTGTTCTTGTCGAGCGGGTCGCCCAGCCGCAGGGTGGACAGGCGGCGCTTCAGCGCGTCCAGCAGCTCGTCCTGGATCGACTCCTGGACCAGGAGGCGCGAGCCCGCGCAGCAGACCTGCCCCTGGTTGAAGAAGATGCCGGTGACGATGCCCTCGACGGCCTGGTCGATCGGCGCGTCGTCGAAGACGATGTTCGCGCCCTTGCCGCCCAGTTCGAGGGTGACCTTCTTGTTCGTGCCCGCGACCGAGCGGGCGATGGCCTTGCCGACGCCGGTCGAGCCGGTGAAGGCGACCTTGTTGACGTCCGGGTGGCCGACCAGGGCCGCGCCCGTGTCGCCGTACCCCGGGAGGATGTTGACGACGCCGCGCGGCAGACCCGCCTGGCGGCAGATGTCCGCGAAGAAGAGCGCGGACAGCGGGGTGGTCTCGGCGGGCTTCAGGACCACCGTGTTGCCGGTGGCGAGCGCCGGGGCGATCTTCCACGCGAGCATCAGCAGCGGGAAGTTCCAGGGGATGACCTGGCCCGCCACGCCGAGGGGACGCGGGTTCGCGCCGTAGCCCGCGTGGTCGAGCTTGTCGGCCCAGCCCGCGTAGTAGAAGAAGTGCGCCGCGACCAGGGGGAGGTCGGCGTCCCTGGTCTCCTTGATCGGCTTGCCGTTGTCCAGCGTCTCCAGGACGGCCAGCTCGCGGCTGCGCTCCTGGATGATGCGGGCGATGCGGAAGAGGTACTTCGCGCGTTCGGAGCCCGGCAGCGCGGACCACTTCTGGAATGCCTTGCGGGCGGCCCGGACCGCACGGTCCACGTCCTCCTGGCCCGCGAGGGCCACCTCGGACAGGACCTCCTCGGTCGACGGGGACACGGTCTTGAAGACCTTGCCGTCCGTGGCCTCGACGAACTCGCCGTCGATGAACAGGCCGTAGCTCGGCGCGATGTCGACGACTGCGCGGGACTCCGGCGCGGGTGCGTACTCGAAGGTCATGGGATCAGTCCACCGTCACGTAGTCGGGGCCGGAGTAGCGGCCCGTGCTGAGCTTCTGACGCTGCATCAGCAGGTCGTTGAGGAGGCTGGAGGCGCCGAAGCGGAACCAGTGGTTGTCCAGCCAGTCCGCGCCCACGGTCTCGTTGACCAGTACCAGGAACTTGATCGCGTCCTTGGTGGAGCGGATGCCGCCGGCCGGCTTCACGCCGATCTGAATGCCGGTCTGCGCGCGGTAGTCCCGTACGGCTTCCAGCATCAGCAGCGTGTTGGGCGGGGTGGCGTTGACCGCGACCTTGCCCGTGGACGTCTTGATGAAGTCCGCCCCGGCCAGCATGCCGAGCCAGGAGGCGCGGCGGATGTTGTCGTACGTGGACAGCTCGCCGGTCTCGAAGATCACCTTGAGCCGGGCGCGGTCCCCGCACTCGGCCTTCACGGCGACGATCTCCTCGTACACCTTCAGGTAGTGCCCGGCGAGGAAGGCTCCCCGGTCGATCACCATGTCGATCTCGTCCGCGCCCGCCTCCACGGCGTCACGCACGTCGGCCAGCTTGACGGGCAGGGCGGCGCGGCCGGCCGGGAAGGCGGTCGCGACGGACGCGACCTTGATCCCCGTACCGGCGAGGGCCTCCTTGGCGGTGGCCGCCATGTCCGGATAGACGCAGATCGCGGCGACCCTGGGGGTCGTACGGTCGGTGGGGTCCGGGTGGGCGCCCTTGGCGCACAGCGCCCGGACCTTGCCGGGGGTGTCCGCGCCTTCGAGCGTGGTCAGGTCGATCATCGAGATGGCCAGGTCGATGGCGTACGCCTTGGCCGTGGTCTTGATCGAGCGCGTACCGAGCGCGGCGGCGCGGGCCTCCAGGCCGACGGCGTCGACGCCGGGCAGCCCGTGCAGGAAGCGGCGCAGTGCGCTGTCGGACGCGGTCGCGTCGACAAATGCGGATGCGGGAGCGGATGCAGAGGTGGGCATGGTCACCACTGGAGCATATCTACGCGCGTAGCGACCTGTACACCCCGTGGGGAAAGAGAGGTGTCACCCCGTGGGGAAAGAGAGGTGTCACCCCGAGGGGAAAGAGAGGTGTCACCCCGAGGGGAAAGAGAGGTGTCACCCCGTGGGGGATGAGAGGTGTCACCCCGCGGGGAAGGCAACTGTCACTCCACGGGTAGGGATCTGTTACCCGTGAGGTGAGGCGGTGTCGCCGCGTAGGAAGAGGTGGCCCGCCCGCAGAGTGGTGGCCCCGCCCGCAGTACACGGCGGTGTCGCCGGTTCGGGAGCCCGCGCCCGTCCCGGCCGACGCCGTGACCGGAGACACAGGAGCTTCGGCCTCGAACGGACGTCAGGCAGAATCGGCCCCATGACAAGCAGCGGCCCCTCCCCCTCCTCCGGCAGGTCCGGCGGCTCCGACGAGTCGACGGGCTACGCCGACCGCGTCTTCCGTTCGGGCGCCAACGTCTTCTGGGGCGTCCTGATGCTCGCCGTCGCCGCCTGGCTCTCCGTGGACGCGATGCTCAAGTCGGACGCGCACACGGTGGGAGCCGTGCTCGCGGGGCTGGCGTTCGCGGTTCCACTGGTCGTGGCGTTCCTGCTGCGTCCCGCCGTGTACGCGAACGAGGACCGGCTCCGGATCCGCAACCCGTTCCGGACGATCGTGCTGCCGTGGGGGGCCGTGGACGCGATCCGGACCGGTTACACCAGCGAGGTGCTGGCGGGCGGCGCGAAGTACCAGCTGTGGGCCGTCCCGGTCTCGCTCCGGCAGCGCAAGAGGGCGGTCCGTACCCAGGCGAAGGCCACCGCGTCCGGGGAACTGCACACCGGCCGCGCGCCGCTCGGCCGGCCCTCCCGGGGCGGCGACAGCCACGTCGCGTCGAGCGACCAGCGGGTCATCGATCTCCAGGACCTCGCCGAACGCAACGCCGCCCGCCCGGCCGCTCAGGGCGAGGCGTCGGTGCGGTGGGCGTACGAGATCGTGGTGCCGTGCGTGGCGGGGCTGATCGCGCTGGTCGTACTGCTCGCCGTCTGACGGACGGGGCGCACCTGCCCCTGCACCACGCGGGCACCCCGGCGCCACGCAGACCCACGCCCTCCCCGGCCGGACGGCAACCCGCGCCCCGTCCAGCTCAACCCGGCGACAGCTTCCGCCTCACCCCGCTCAGCCCGGCAGCGGACCGCACCCACCACCCGCACTCAGCCCGGCAGCCGGCCACACCCACCACCCGCACTCAGCCCGGCAGCAGGCCACACCCCACGCCCACCACCCACCTCAGCCCGGCAGCAGGCCCAGTGCCTGGCCCGCCACCGGCAGGTCCTTCAGCGCGCCGCCGTTCGCGAGCGGAGCGGTCACGAGTCCCGTGTGGACCGGCTGGAAGTCGGCCAGCTGGGTGCCGATCGTATTGTTCAGCGGGTCGGCGCTGGTGCCGGCCAGCGGGTCGAGCTGCACGTTCTTGGCGGGGCCGAGGCCGCCTGCCGCGGAGTGGGTGAGCGCGCCCGCCAGAGCCTGACCGGCGGTCGGGGCGACCTCGGTGTCGTCGACCAACTGGCCGACCCCGGCGGGCAGCGCCGCCGCGCCGGGAGCCGCCTGGGCCGCGCCCGCCCCCGCCGTCAGGGCCGCGCCGACCGCGGTGACGGTGAGTCCGGCCCGCAGGAGTGAGCGGCGCGGCGGCCGGGGGGCTGCGTGACGTGGTGCCTGTGCCATGAGTGAGTCGCCCGTCTGCGTCGTGGATCGGGTTCCGGATCGGCACCGGAACGAATCGATCACGTGATCACTTGCGTACGCAGAGTAGTTGACGAGCGGTGCGATGCACCAACGACGTCGCCCGGGGAGACCTCCACGGGGCCCATGCCGCACACTTGTCTCCCGTGAGCTCTTCTCCTCTGACCGCCCGCGTCGTCCTCCTCGCAGGCCCCTCCGGCTCCGGGAAGTCGTCCCTCGCCGCACGTACCGGTCTGCCCGTACTGCGCCTGGACGACTTCTACAAGGAGCACGACGATCCGACGCTTCCGCTGGTCGAGGGCAGTACGGACGTCGACTGGGACTCCCCGCTGTCGTGGGACGCGGACGTGGCGGTGGCCGCCGTCCTGGAACTCTGCCGTACGGGCCGGACCACTGTCCCGGTGTACGACCTCGCCACCAGCGCACGGGTGTCCGAGGAGGCGCTCGACATCGACCGCACGCCCCTGTTCATCGCGGAGGGGATCTTCGCGGCGGACATCGTGGCGAGGTGCCGGGAGCTGGGCGTCCTGGCGGACGCGCTGTGTCTGCGGGGGCGGCCCTTCACGACGTTCCGGCGGCGGCTGCTGCGCGACGTGCGGGAGGGGCGCAAGTCGGTGCCGTTCCTCGTGCGGCGCGGGTGGCGGCTGATGCGGGCCGAGCGGGGAATCGTGGCGCGCCACGTGGAGCTGGGCGCCCATGCGTGCGGCAAGGACGAGGCGCTGGGGCGGCTGGCAGGCGCGGCGGCGGGCCGCTGCCCCGGCACCGGTCGGACGAGCGCGCACCCGGACGCGGTGAGCGAGGTCCGTGACGCAGGCGTCGGCGTGCTGCCGGAACCGGCGGCTTAGTCCGGTCGAGACAGGGCACGGAACCGCCGCCAGACCCAGACCCAGACCCAGACCCAGACCCAGACCCGGACACGGGCACGGGCACCCGGCCGCGACCCAGGTCCCGCGCGGCGGCTCATTCCGGTCGACGCCAGGCACGGGACCGCCGTCTGACCCGGACACGGACACCCGGCCGCAGCCCAGGTCCCGCGCGGGCCGGCCGGCACAGACCCCCCACTCGCCGGCCGGCACGCACACCCCCGCCTGGCCCAGCACATCCCCACCGGCCCCCCGCACCCCAGTGGTGCAGGCACACGAAAGCGGGACCGCCTCGGGCCCCCCGGCACTGGTGCGGGCACACGAAAGCGGGACCGCGTCGGGCCCCCCGGCACTGGTGCGGGCACACGAAAGCGGGGCCGCGTCGGACCCCCCGGCCGACGTGGCCCCGCTTCGCTCTCCCGCACCCCCGTGCTCTCGCCGTCTCCCCCGGGACGGCGACCCCCGTTGCGCCCTCGGCGACCCGTTCGCGCCGTGGGGCACCTCGTGCCCTCAGGCGACCAGTTCGCCGAAGGACTCCTCCTCGTCACGGCCGAAGCTGAGGACCTCGTCCTCGCGCATCCGGCGCAGGGAGCGCCAGATGCTGGACTTCACCGTGCCGACACTGATGTCGAGGATGTCCGCGATCTCGGGATCGGTGCGGCCCTCGTAGTAGCGCAGGACGAGCATCGTGCGCTGGAGTTCGGGGAGCCGGGCCAGGGCCTGCCACAGGACGGCGCGCAGTTCGGTGCCGCGCATGGCGTCCGTGTCGCCGACCGTCTCCGGCAGCTCCTCCGTCGGGTACTCGTTCAGCTTGCGGCGGCGCCACGCGCTGATGTGCAGGTTGGTCATGGTGCGGCGGAGGTAGCCCCCGACCGCCGCCTTGTCGCTGATCCTGTCCCAGGCGCGGTACGTCGAGAAGAGGGCGCTCTGCAGCAGGTCCTCGGCCTCGAAGCGGTCGCCGGTCAGGTGGTAGGCGGTTGCGTACAGGGAGGCGCGGCGCTCCTGGACGTAGGCGGTGAACTCCGCCTCCGCCCCAGTCGCGGGCACCCGCTCCCCCGTGCCCTCCCCGTACGTCGCCCGTGCAGCTGCCGGCGCTCCCCCGAACGCCCCCCCGGCAGCCGCTCCCCCGTTCCCCCCGGTGTTTCCCCCCTTGGTCCCCCCGCCGGTCCCCCCCGGCACGTCCACGGTCGTCATGTACTGGCTGTACGACGACGTCCGCGAACGCCCGGCACCACGACCGCACCCCCGAACGGTCACGGCGCCGGACTTCTCGGCGCTCCGTACGACGTCGTGGAGACGCGTGACAACTGCGCTTGAGTTGGTGCTGTGCAGTGCGTTCATCTCGCGCCCCCCGTCGGTGGAGTCCGTAGCGGTCCGTGTGAGAAAGAGCTTGCCCGTGCAGTTTCATCGGGCTGTCCGGCGACTGTCACAGGCGCGTCACAGGGGCGGTCATGACGAGTGGCGTTACCGCCCGTGGCGATGGGAGCGCTCCAACTGTCGAAGTCCTGCGCCGGGATGGGCCAGAATGAGCGCGTGCCCTTCCTGTTGCTGATCGAGGACGACGACGCCATCCGTACGGCGCTTGAGCTGTCGCTCACCCGCCAAGGACACCGTGTTGCCACGGCGGCAACCGGTGAGGACGGCCTGAAGCTGCTGCGCGAGCAGCGGCCCGACCTGATCGTGCTGGATGTGATGCTGCCCGGGATCGACGGCTTCGAGGTGTGCCGGAGGATCAGACGCACCGACCAGCTGCCGATCATCCTGCTCACGGCGCGCAGTGACGACATCGACGTGGTGGTCGGCCTGGAGTCCGGGGCCGACGACTACGTCGTGAAGCCGGTACAGGGGCGGGTGCTCGACGCGCGGATCCGGGCCGTGCTGCGGCGCGGCGAACGGGAGGCCAACGACGCCGCCTCCTTCGGGTCGTTGGTGATCGACCGCTCGGCGATGACGGTGACGAAGAACGGCGAGGACCTGCAACTGACGCCGACCGAGCTGCGGCTGCTGCTCGAACTGAGCCGGCGGCCGGGGCAGGCGCTGTCCCGGCAGCAGTTGCTGCGGCTGGTGTGGGAGCACGACTACCTGGGCGACTCCCGACTGGTCGACGCGTGCGTGCAGCGGCTGCGGGCGAAGGTCGAGGACGTGCCGTCGTCGCCGACGCTCATCCGTACGGTCCGCGGTGTGGGCTACCGGCTGGACAGTCCTTCGTGAGCACGACTCTCAAGCGCGCCCTGCTGGCCGGGTTGCGCTGGACCAGCCTGCGGCTGCGGCTGGTCGTGGTGTTCGCGCTGGTGGCGTTGACGGCCGCGGTGTCGGTGGCGGGCATCGCGTACTGGCTGAACCGGGAGGCCGTGCTGACGCGCACCCAGGACAGTGCCCTCGACGACTTCCGGCAGTCCATGCAGAGCCGCGTCGCGTCCCTGCCGCTCAACCCCACCCAGGCGGAACTGCAGCGCACCGCCGAGCAGATGTCGGCGATGAGCGCGCGCCCCGGGTACAGCGTGCTGCTGGTGGACAGCCGCGACGACGGCAAGCCGGTGGTCGGCTACTCCGACCTCGACGAGTTCACCCTCGACAACGTGCCGCCCAAGCTCCAGGAGCAGGTGAACAGGGAACAGCCGGTGTCGGCCGGGAACGCGCACCCGTACCACCTCTTCTGGATGCGTACGCAACTGGACGGGGCGCCGTACCTGGTGGGCGGGGCGAAGGTCATCGGGGGCGGGCCGACCGGATACATGCTGACCTCGCTCAAGCAGGAGCGGGACGATCTGAACTCGCTGGCCTGGTCGCTGGGGATCGCGACCGGCCTCGCCCTGCTCGGCTCGGCGCTGCTCGCGCAGGCCGCCGCCACGACCGTGCTGAAGCCCGTGCAGCGGCTCGGGGACGCGGCGCGGCGGCTCGGGGAGGGGAAGCTGGACACCCGGCTGCGGGTGTCCGGTACCGATGAACTGGCCGACCTCTCCCGGACGTTCAACCGGACGGCCGCGCAGTTGGAGAAGAAGGTCGCGGACATGAGTGCCCGGGAGGAGGCGAGCCGCCGCTTCGTCGCGGACATGTCGCACGAGTTGCGGACGCCGCTGACGGCCATCACGGCGGTGGCGGAGGTGCTGGAGGACGAGGCGGACAGCCTCGACCCGATGATCGCTCCCGCCGTGCACCTGGTGGTGAGCGAGACCCGGCGGCTGAACGACCTGGTCGAGAACCTGATGGAGGTCACCCGCTTCGACGCGGGCACGGCGCGGCTGGTCGTCGACGACGTGGACGTGGTCGACCAGCTCACGGCCTGTCTGGACGCGCGTGCCTGGCTGGACGCCGTCGAGCTGGACGCGACGCGGGGACTCATGGCCCGGCTCGACCCGCGCCGGCTCGACGTCATCCTCGCGAACCTGGTCGGCAACGCACTCAAGCACGGCGGTTCGCCCGTCGGGGTGTCGGTGCGGGCCGACGACGGCGAACTGGTGATCAAGGTGCGGGACCACGGCCCCGGCATCCCGGCGGAGGTCCTCCCGCACGTCTTCGACCGTTTCTACAAGGCGAGCGCCTCGCGGCCCCGGTCCGAGGGCAGCGGGCTGGGCCTGTCCATCGCGATGGAGAACGCGCTCATCCACGGCGGCACCATCACGGCCGCCAACTGCCCGGACGGCGGCGCGGTGTTCACGCTCCGGCTGCCCCGGGACGTGTCGCCGGAGGCCGGACCGGACTCCGGTGCGGACGCCGGTGCGGTACGGGAGGGGAGCTGATGACGCGGTCGGCAGGGACCGGAGTACGGGTACGGCGGGCAGCGGCGCTGGCGGGCTCGGCCCTCGCCTTCGTGGTCGCGGCGTCGGGGTGCGGGATCCGTACCACGCAGGTGCCGGTGAACGCGGGGCCCGCACCGTCCCGGGTGTCCTGCGACGTCCCGTCGAAAGCGGCGTCCGCCCCGTCGGAGGCGGGGTCCGCGGTACGGGTGTTCCTGGTGTGCGGTGCCGGGCTGGTGTCCGTGCAGCGGGTGGTGGGGGTGTCCGCCGAGACGATGGCGGCGGACCGGATGCGGGCCGCGCACGCGCTCCTCGACGAGTTGCAGAGGGAACCGTCGCAGGAGGAGAAGCAGGCCGGTTTCAGTACGGACGTACGCGGGTCGCTGACGGTCTCCGCGGGCCGGCGCGGGGACCCGGCGGGGGCGCTGCGACTCAGCCGTGAACCCGACGACCTGCCGCCGCACGCGCTGGCGCAGATCGTGTGCACGTACTCGGGAAGCGCGGCCGACGACGGCGACGCCTCCGTGGAACTGGGCGGCCCCGCGGAGGACCCGCCCCGCAAGTACCAGTGCACGGCAGCGCTGAAGGCCCGCCCGGAAGCGGCCCCCGACCCGCGGTGACCCGGAGGGCGAGCGGGGCGGGGCCCGGTGGGGTTCGGCGGGGCCGGTCGGGATCCGGCGGTATCGGGCGGGGACGGGTGACGCCTGCGTGGCCGTGCGCCACGCGCCACACGTCCGGTCGGGAACCGTTTCCCGCCCGCCCCGCGTCTTGGGGGTCGTGCGTCCAGCTCCGAGCGGCAGTGCCGTCACCCGCTTCCGCGCGACGGGGAGACTCCTCCTCCTCGCGCATCTGCTCTTCGTCGGCTGGGTCGCCCTGCGTCCCCTCGACGACGTGCTGTGGGTGACCGCACCCAATCTGCAGCCGCTGGCCGGCATCCGGGCCGATCTCGCGCTGGGCCCCGTCGAGGCGGCCCGCCGGATCGGCGAGGGCCTTCTGCTGCTCGCTCCGCTCGGCGTGCTGCTGCCGATGGCGGGCGGCCGCCTCCGGGTCTCGCCCTTCGTGTCCCTCCTGCGTACGGTCGCGGCCGGGGCGTTCCTGTCGCTCGGCATCGAGCTGTGGCAGACCGGGGTGCCGGGACGGGTCGTGGACATCGACTCGCTCCTGCTGAACACCGCCGGTATCGCGCTGGCCCACCTCGCCGTCGTACCGCTGACCCGGGCCCGGCTGCGGCGCAGGTGGGAGGCGGCCCGGGGGGCGGCCCGTACCCGGGTAGGGGGTGCGCCCCTGACGGAGGAGGACGCGGGGGCAGGGACTACCCCGAGGATTCCCAGGGTCCACGTCGCCCCGTAGAGCGATGTCCGGAGCGGGCGTGGGCAGGAGTATGGAGACATCGGGAGCACTCACCGCGCTCCCCACGCCCTGCACCTACGAAGCTCGCTAAGGAGCCCGCCATGACCGCACTTGTCCGACCCCGCGACGGCCGTGTGATCGGCGGAGTGTGCGCGGGGCTGGCCCGGCGTTTCGGCACCTCCTCGACCACGATGCGCGTGATCTTCCTGGCCTCCTGCCTGCTGCCGGGACCGCAGTTCCTGCTCTACCTGGCGCTGTGGATCTTCCTGCCGGCCGAGCGGACCTCGAAGACCGCCTGGTGACGGAGGGAGACCGCCTGGTGACGCAGGCCGCCCGGTGACACCGGCCCGCCCGAGCATGCCGAAGGGGCGCGTCTCCCGTTGTGGGAGGCGCGCCCCTTCGTCGTGTCGCGTGCGCCGAATCAGCCGCCGAGGCCGGGCAGGCCGCCGGTGGGCAGTGCGCCGGTGGGCAGGCCACCGAGGAGGCCCTTGACCGGGTCGGCGCTCTCGCCGGCCGCGGCGGCGGACTGGCCGAGCGCGTCCTTGCCTGCCTTCAGGGCTTCGGGGCCGCCCGCCGGGAGCGCGCTCGCGACCTGCTCCACGGGGAGGGCGGCGGTCACGGTGGACAGGGCGCCGGCCGCGTCGGGGAGCGCGGGGGCGGCGACCGCGTTGGCGGAACCGGCGGCGGCGGCGACGAAGGCGGCACCGAGGGCGGCGGCACCGATGCTCTTGGCAGCAGACTGCTTCATGAAAACAACGTCCTCAGGGGGAATGGGGGAGTTGAGCGGCTCTGCAAGCTAGTCAGAGGTCCTGTCGACCCGCAAACACCTCGCGGCGGCCGGAGGTTGATATTCCCGGCCGCTTGTGCGAGATGTCCGCGCCCCTTTGTTCCCCGCGGGAAAACCGCTGTTCACAGCGGTCACACGAGCCCTACTGGAAGAGCCACTGCGACTTCAGTTCGGCGTATCCGGGCTTGATGACGTCGCTGATCATGGCGAGACGTTCATCGAAAGGAATGAAGGCGCTCTTCATCGCGTTGACCGTCGTCCACAGCATGTCGTCGAGCGTGTACCCGAAAGCACCGATCAGGTGCTCGAACTCGCGGCTCATGCTGGTGCCGGACATCAGCCGGTTGTCGGTGTTGACCGTCACCCGGAACTGCAGCTTGCGCAGCAGGCCGAAGGGGTGGTCGGCGTACGAGGTCGCCGCACCCGTCTGAAGGTTGGAGGTGGGGCACATCTCCAGCGGGATGCGCTTGTCCCGTACGTACGCGGCGAGGCGGCCCAGCTTGACGCTGCCGTCGGTCTCGTCGACCTCGATGTCGTCGATGATGCGGACGCCGTGGCCGAGGCGGTCGGCGCCGCACCACTGGAGCGCCTGCCAGATCGACGGCAGGCCGAAGGCCTCCCCCGCGTGGATGGTGAAGTGGTTGTTCTCGCGCTTGAGGTACTCGAAGGCGTCGAGGTGGCGGGTGGGAGGGAAGCCCGCCTCGGCGCCCGCGATGTCGAAGCCGACGACGCCGGTGTCCCGGTAGCGGTTGGCGAGTTCGGCGATCTCCAGGGCGCGGGCGGCGTGCCGCATCGCGGTGAGGAGGGCGCCGACGCGGATGCGGTGGCCGTTGGCGCGGGCCCGGCGCTCGCCCTCGCGGAAGCCGTCGTTGACCGCTTCGACGACCTCTTCCAGGGTGAGGCCGTTCTCCAGGTGCTGCTCGGGCGCGTAGCGGACCTCCGCGTACACGACGCCGTCCTCCGCGAGGTCCTCGGCGCACTCGGCGGCCACCCGGAAGAGGGCGTCGCGGGTCTGCATGACGGCGCAGGTGTGCGCGAAGGTCTCCAGGTAGCGCTCCAGCGAACCGGAGTCCGCGGCCTCGCGGAACCAGATGCCGAGCTTGTCGGCGTCGGTCTCGGGGAGGTTCTCGTAACCCGTCTCGCGGGCGAGTTCGACGATCGTGGCGGGGCGGAGGCCGCCGTCGAGGTGATCGTGGAGCAGCACCTTCGGCGCCCGGCGGATCTGGTCCGGCGTGGGCGTGTTGAGGGGCTGTCCCGCCGTCTGCTGCGTGGTCTGCTTCGTGGTCTGGCTCGTCATTGAGGCACTGTAGCCCCTACGCGCGTAGACAGCACCGGTCGATACGTAACAGTGACCGTGCGGGCGGGTGGTCCCGGTCTCCGGTTCTGAGACTGTTCTGTCATGACACAGCAAGTCGCGCCGGGGCCGACCCCCCGGCTGGGGCGGGCCGTCGGGGCGTCCGGGGCACCGGGCAGAACCGTGCGCGGGGTCGTTCTCGTACTTCCCGCGGGCGCGCCGGAATCCTCGCGCGGGCCGTCCGCCCGAGCCCACGCGGCGGCCCGGCCGCTCGCTCGCGGGGTCGCCGGGGCCGGGGCCGCGGACGGGCTCGTCGCCCATGTGGTGCGGTACCGGGGGCGCGGATGGAACGGGGAGGCGGCCCGGCTCGCGGCGGACGCCGGGTGGGCGGTGGAGGAGGCGGTACGGCGGTACGGCGACGTACCGGTGTGCCTGGCGGGCCTCCACATGGGCGGCCGGGCGGCCCTGCGGGCGGCCGGGCACCCGGCGGTCACCTCGGTGGTGGCGCTGGCCCCGTGGCTGCCGGACGGCGGCGAGGAGGATCCGGTGCGGCAGCTCGCCGGGCGGCGGGTGCTGATCGCCCACGGGACGGACGACGGGCGGGCCGACCCCGAACTGTCGTTCCGGCTGGCGGAGCGGGCGAAGAAGGCGAACCGCGACGTGTGCCGGTTCGAGGTGCACTCGGACGGGCACGGGATGCGGCAGCACCGGGCGGAGGTGCGGGCGCTCGTCGCGGACTTCGCGGTGGGTTCGCTCTTCGGGCGGCCGTACGCCCGGCCGCTGGCGGACGCACTGGCGGCCCCGCCGCCGCTGGGGCTGCGGATGCCGTTGGCGCTGGGCTTCGGGCAGAGGTAGGCCGGGGCCCGGCGCGGGGGCGGAGGGCGCGGTTCCGTACCCGTACCGGTGCAGGACCCGGCCGAAGAAGGGTGATCGCTGGGGTGAGTCGCATGCGTCACCCGCAGGAGACCCGCGATGCCGGGAGGCGGACCCACCCGGCAGGAACGGCAGCAGATCGCGCTGGGGCCGGCCGACGGTCGCGCCTACGCGGAGACCGCCCGACGCCTCGAACGCCCGACCTCGACCGTCACCCGCGAGACATGCGCGACGGCGGTCCCGCCGCCCACCGTGCCGATCTCGCCCACCCGCCACCGAACGCCGCACCGAAGCCGTAAGGGGGGAGCGCGAAGAGCCGTGCGGGGAGTCCTGCCGCCGCGCCCGGTCCCCGGCTGCAACCTTCCGCTCACCGACGGCCGTACGGGGAGGCCGGCCCACTCCTGCCGTTCCCTTGGCGCCGCCGGTCCCGCGCCGCCCCGTCCGTTCCGCCGCCCGGCTGCCCGACGCGCACCGCCCGCGCCCCTCTGCCAGTGTCGAACCCATGCGCAGCACCTCAGCCCGCCTCCGCGTCCCCCACTGGTCCGGCGTCGTCCCCGTCCTGGCCGTCGTCCTGCTCGCGTTCTCCTGGGGGCGCGAAGGCATGGCCGGTCCCGTCGTCACGCTCCTGGCCTGCTTCCTCGGCGGAGCCGTCCTCGCCGCCGTGCACCACGCGGAGGTGGTGGCGCACCGCGTCGGCGAGCCCTTCGGATCGCTCGTACTGGCCGTCGCCGTGACGATCATCGAGGTCGCCCTGATCGTCACCCTGATGGCGGACGGCGGCGACAAGAGCGCCTCGCTCGCCCGGGACACGGTCTTCGCCGCCCTGATGATCACCCTGAACGGCATCGTGGGCATCTCGCTGCTGGTGGGGGCCCTCAAACGGCGGGTCGCCGTCTTCAACCCGGAGGGGTCGGTGGCCGCCTTCGGGGCGGTGGCCACCCTCGCCGGGCTGAGCCTCGCCCTGCCGACGTTCACGACGAGCACGCCGAAGGCCGAGTTCTCGACGACTCAACTGGTCTTCGCGGCACTGGCCGCCGTGGTCCTGTACGGCCTGTTCGTCATGACCCAGACCGTCCGGCACCGCGACTACTTCCTCCCCGTCACCCACGAGGGCAAGGTCATCGCGGAGGACGAGCACGCCTCTCCGCCGACCGCCCGGACCGCGATGCTCAGCCTCGGGCTGCTCGCGGTGGCCCTCGTCGCGGTGGTCGGGCTGGCCAAGGGCGTGTCGCCCACGATCGAGTCCGGGGTGGCCGCCGCCGGGCTGCCCGCGTCCGTGGTCGGCGTCGTCATCGCGCTGCTGGTGCTCCTGCCGGAGAGCATCGCGGCCGTACGGGCGGCCAGGCGCGACCGGGTGCAGACCAGCCTCAACCTCGGTCTCGGGTCGGCGATGGCCAGCATCGGGCTGACCATTCCGGCGGTCGCGATCGCGTCGATCTGGATGGAGGGGCCCCTGCTGCTGGGACTCGGGCCGACGCACCTGGTGCTGCTGGCGCTGACCGTGGCGGTGGGCACGCTGACCTTCGTACCGGGGCGGGCGACGCCGTTGCAGGGCGGCGTGCACCTGTCGCTGTTCGCGGCGTACCTGGTGCTGGCGGTCAGTCCGTAGCGCTTGCCGCCGGTGCGGCCGTCGGTCCGGTCGCGGGTTCGGGCGCGGGCCCGGTCGCCGGTCCAGGCGCGGCGGGTTCGGGCGCGGCCTCCGGGAGCAGGCGTCCGCGCCGTGACAGCAGGAAGCGTTTGAACGCGGCGACGGGCGGGGTGTCCGGGTGGCCGTCCAGCCAGGCGACGCCGATCTCGCGGGCGGCGCGCGGGGCGGTGACGGTGAGTTCCACGACCCCGGGACGGGCGACCGCCGGAGGCGGCAGCAGCGCCACGCCGAGGCCGGCGGCGACCAGGCCGCGCAGGGTCTCCGCCTCCTCGCCCTCGAACGCGACCCGGGGGCGGAAGCCCGCCTGGGCGCACAGGTCGTCGGTGATGCGGCGCAGCCCGTAGCCGGGTTCGAGGGTGACGAAGGTGTCGTCGGCGGCCTCGGCGAGCCGGACGCGCTTGCGGGTGGCGAGGCGGTGGTCGTCGGGCACCACGAGGCGCAGCCGCTGCTCGTCGAGGCGGCGGGCCACCAGGTCGGGGGCGTCGGGGACGGGCGAGGTGAGGCAGAGGTCCAGGTCGCCGGCGCGCAGACGCTCCAGCATCGCCTCGCCGTAGTTCTGGACGAGCTGGAAGCGGATGTGCGGATGGTCGGCGCGGAACGCGCGGATCAGGGCGGGGACCGTTTCGGAGCCCATGGTGTGCAGGAAGCCGAAGGCGATCTTCCCGGAGGTGGGGTCGGCGTCTGCCCGTACGGACTCGGCCGCCTTCTCGACCTCGGTGAGGGCGCGTTCGACCGTCGTGAGGAAGGTGCGTCCGGCCGGGGTGAGGGAGACGGTGCGGCCCTTGCGGGCGAACAGCGTGACGTCCAGGTCCTGTTCGAGCCGGGCCATCGCGCGCGAGAGGGTCGACTGCGGGACGCCCAGCTCGTGCGCGGCGCGGGTGACGTGCTCGTGACGGGCGACCGCGGCGAACTGCGCGAGGCGCGGGGCAAGTACCTGCTGGATGTCTTCTTCGTTACTGTTCGGTGACAGCCGACTCTGTGAGCTCGCCTTATGCAACATGGGATGAAGTATCGCGGGTTTGTGCATTGGACGCATGAGAAGGCGCGATCTACGTTTCAGGCATGCCTTCCGCCAGTAGTACGGCGTCCATACCTGTGGTTGTGGGCGCCGCTTCTCCCGTTTCCTTTGATTCCTCTGCACAGAGGGGGTCGAGTGAGCCCGTGGACCCGCGACTCGCTCCCTCCTCCCCCGGCTTCCGCAGGATGAGCTTCGCGCTCTTCGCGGCCGGGATGGCGGCCTTCGCGCTGCTCTACTCCACGCAGGCGCTGCTGCCCGCGATCTCCGCCGACCTGAACGTGACCGCCGCGCAGGCGAGTGGGACGGTGTCGGCCGCCACGGGTGCGCTCGCCCTGTTCGTACTGCCGCTCAGCGCCCTCTCCGAGCGGTTCGGACGGCGGACCGTGATGACGTACGCCCTGGTGGTGGCCGTCCTGGTGGCGCTGGTGATCCCCTTCGCGCCGAACGTCGAGTGGCTGATCGCCCTGCGTGCGGTGCAGGGCGCGGCGCTGGCCGGGCTGCCCGCCTCCGCGATGGCGTACCTGGCGGAGGAGGTAGGGCCGAAGGCGCTGGTGGCGGCGATCGGGCTGTTCGTGGCGGGCAACTCCCTGGGCGGGATGAGCGGGCGGATCGTGACCGGCTGGGTCGCGCAGCTGTGGGGGTGGCGGGCCGCGCTGGCCGCCGTGGGACTGCTGGCGCTGGTGTGCGCGGTGGTGTTCCGGCTGATGCTGCCGAAGGCGCGCAACTTCCGCCCCGGCACCCTCAACCCCCGGGCGCTGGCGAAGACCGTCGGCACGCACCTCAGCGATCCGCTGCTGCGCAGGCTGTACGCGATCGGCGCGCTCTTCATGACCGTCTTCGGCGCCGTCTACACGGTGATCGGCTACCGGCTGGTCGAGGCGCCCTTCAGTCTCCCGCAGGGTGTCGTCGGCTCGATCTTCCTGGTCTACCTGGTGGGAACGGCCTCCTCGGCGGGCGCCGGGACGCTGGTGGCGCGCACCGGGCGGCGCGGGGCGCTGTACCTGGCGGTGTCCACCACGGCGGTGGGGCTGCTGCTGTCGCTCTCGCACTCCCTGGCGGGCGTGCTGGCGGGACTGGTGCTCATCACGGCGGGCTTCTTCGCCGGGCACGCGGTCGCCTCCTCCTCGGTGAGCCGCACCGCGCAGACGGGCCGCGCGCAGGCGTCGGCGCTCTACCAGTCGGCGTACTACCTCGGTTCCAGCGTCGGCGGCACCCTCGGCGCGGTGGCGTTCCACGCGGGCGGCTGGGAGGCCACCGTCGGTCTCGGTCTGCTGGCCGTCGTCGGCGTCGCCTCGATCACCCTGTACGGGACGCGCTGCGCCCGGGTGGAGCGGCGTTCCTCCGTGGTCGCCGGGCGGAGCGCTGTCACGAATTCGTGACACTTCAACTGCCTTGTCGGTACAACGCATTGGCTTCCCCACTCGTCTGAACGGGCAGGAAACGTGCAGTACGGCACGCACGCGCGCGCTGCACGACAGGGGAGAGGGAAGTCCATGGGGGACAACAACGGAAGAGTCGGCACGGCACGGCTGCGGCGCGCACTCCGCACCCGTACGGGCATCGCCGCCGGAATCGCCGCGATGGTGGTCCCGGTGGCACTGACGGTGGGGGCCGCCTCCCCCGCACAGGCGGCGCCGTCCTGCACGGCGGGCACGGGGCCGTACCAGAAGCAGGCGGAGCGGTTCCTGGGGCTGAAGGTGGACGGCAGGCAGTCCGCCGCCGACTGCCGTGCGATACGGGCCTTCCAGTCCAAGCACGGCATCACGCCCACCGCCGGGTACGCGGGCTCCGTGACCTGGGGCGCGATGGACCTGATGAACAAGCAGAAGGCCGCCGGGCGCAACCCGAACGCGGCCGGCAAGTGTCCGACCAACAAGGGCCGCATCGCCTGCGTCGACCTGACGCGGCAGCTGAGCTGGATCCAGGACGGCAAGAAGCTCACGTACGGCCCGGTCCCGGTGCGCACCGGCCGCGACGGCAACGAGACCAGGACCGGGTCGAAGCGGATCTACCAGCGGACCCTGAACCACTGGTCGACGCTGTACAAGGTGTGGATGCCGTACTCGCAGTTCTTCGACGGCGGCATCGCGTTCCACTCGGTGACCAAGTCCATGTGGAACCCGCCGGGTTCGCGCGGCTGCGTCAACATGCGTCCCGGCGACGCGAAGGCGTACTGGAACCTGCTGAAGCGCGGCGACGACGTCTTCGTGTACGGGCGCAAGCCGGGTACGTGACAGGGCGGTTCACCGCATTCCACACCCGTTGTCAGACCCCTCCCGTAGAGTTTCACCGCACAGCAGCAGTGGGTGGATGAACGGGTGGGGTGGACCTGTGAGTGATGTCGCGACACCAGGTGTGGAAGCACAACTGGAGGATTACCGGACCGAGTTGACCGGTTACTGCTACCGGATGCTCGGCTCCGCCTTCGAGGCGGAGGACGCCGTGCAGGACACGATGGTGCGCGCGTGGCGGAGTCAGGACCGGTTCGAGGGGCGTTCCTCGCTGCGGTCCTGGCTGTACCGGATCGCGACCAACGTGTGTCTGGACATGCTCGGCAGCAGCAAGAAACGGGCCCGCCCGATGGACTTCTCCGACCCCAAGCCGCTCGCCCAGGCGCAGCTGAACCCGCAGCCGGAGGCGGCCTGGCTGGAGCCGGTCCCCGACGGGCGGGTGCTGAGCCCCGTCGCCGACCCGGCGGAGACCGCCGTGGCCCGCGAGTCCGTACGGCTGGCCTTCGTGGCGGCCCTCCAGCACCTGCCGCCCAAGCAGCGCGCGGTGCTGATCCTGCGCGAGGTGCTCGCGTGGAGGGCGAGCGAGGTCGCGGAACTGCTGGAGACGAGCGTCGCCTCGGTCAACTCCGCCCTCCAGCGGGCACGTGCCACGCTCGCCGAGACCAAGACGGGCGAGTCGGACACCGCCAAGCCGATGGACGAGGAACAGCGCAAACTCCTCGAACGGTACGTGGCGGCCTTCGAGGGCTACGACATGAAGGCGCTGACGGCGCTGCTCCACGAGGACGCCGTGCTCTCCATGCCCCCGTTCGACCTGTGGCTGGTCGGCGCGCCGGACATCACCGGCTTCATGCTCACGCACGGTGCGGCGTGCAACGGCTCGCGGATGCTGGCCACGGTGGCCAACGGCACGCCCGCGTTCGCCCAGTACCACCCGACGCCCGCCGGACACTTCGAGCCGTGGGCGCTCCAGGTCATCGAGATCTCAGACGGCCGGATCTCCCACATCAACACGTTCCTCGACACCAAGCGGTGGTTCCCGCTGTTCGACCTCCCGGCCAGGATCGAGGCCGACGGCACCCCGGGCCCGCCCGCCGTCCCCGGGGGGATCTCCGGATTCGAGGCCGCCGCCGCGGCTGCTGCCGGGGGCGGGGCTGCTGGGGCCGGGGCTGCCCGGGGCGTCGAAGGCGAGGCCGACGAGGTCCAGTAGTCCGCTCAGTTCGCGGCTGGGGTGCGCCAGGTGGAAGCGGCACCCCAGCCTCCGGGCGGTCAGCCGCATCCGGGTCAGCGCCTCCACGGCGGCCAGCCCGGGGTCGGTGAGGGCGGAGACGTCGCAGTGCAGCTCCGTCGCGCCGGTGGCCAGGAGATGTGCGCGCAGCCGCTCGCACAGGTGCGGTACGTCGGCCCTGGTCACCGGCCCGACGAGCGCCATGGGGTCGTGCGTCGATGAGTCTTCCACGGGGGTAGGACCGGGCGGACGGCCAGAACTCATCGGTAGGCCCCGACCGAGGGCGGCCCCGGCGACCCCGCCGACCCGTCCGACGGCCCGGTCAGCCCGTCCAGCGGCCCGACAGGTACGACACGGCGAAGACCATCATGAGTGGCGCCACCACCATCACGTACGCGCTCTTCACGCGCGGACTGCGCACGCTCCACGCGGCGAGCAGCGTCCACAGCGGCCACCACAGAAGGGTGGCGCGGGGCACGGACGTGAACCAGTACGAGGTGCCGAGCGCCCACAGGCTGAGGGCGAGGTACACGGCCTCGGGCCAGCGGCGCAGCCACACCAACACCCCGAGCAGCACGAGGCCGACGACCATGGCGAGCAGCTCCGCCTGCCACATGTAGGCGTAACCGGTGGGGTACGCGCCGTCGAAGGCGGCCCGCCAGGTGGTGGCCCAGGACTCCCAGGGGGCGTGGAACTGCCGGTACCAGCCGCGTTCCTGGGCGTGCTTCCAGGCCATCCAGTCGCCGGTGTGGGCGTGCAGGTAGGCGCTGTAGAGGAGGGCGGGCAGGGCGGGCAGCAGCGTCCAGGGCAGTGGCCGCCAGGCCCGCGCGGAGCGCGCCCGCCACGCGGTGATCAGGAAGTGCACGCCGATGGCCGCGGCGACGAAGAGCCCGGATATCCGCACGCAGGTGGCGAGTGCGGTGAGCAGACCGGCCATGGCCCACTGGTGGCGCTGCGCGGCCAGCCAGGCGGGCAGGGCGAACGCGAGGAAGAGCGCCTCGGTGTACCCGGCGGCGAGGAACACCGCACAGGGCGAGAGGAGCAGGAAGAGCACGGCCCGCCGTCCGGCGGGCGACGGGGAGTCGGAGGAACCGGAGCGCTGCACCGGGCCGGGGGCGGTGTGCTCGCCCGGCAGGTGCAGCCTCGCTATTCGGGCCAGCGCCAGGACGGCGACCGCGCCCGACACGAAGGAGATGAGCAGCCCGGCGAGCGTCCAGTCCGGGACGACGGTGTGGACGGCGCGCAGCACCAGCGGGAAGCCGGGGAAGAATGCCTCCCGGTTGTCCCAGTCCGGTGTACCGGGGCCGGCGCCCTCGGGGAAGTATCCGGCCTGGGCGATGTGCAGAAAGTGCGTCCAGTCCCACTGCGCCCACCGCGAGAGCGCCGACGGCGCGTCCTTCGCGTCGCCGTTGCTGGGGAAGAGCCAGGCCACGCTGTACGAGGTCACCCACAGCCCGATCCGGGTGAGCAGGTACAGCCACAGGACGTCCCGGTCCGTGCCGTGGAGCGGCAGCTTCCACCGGGGAACGCGCAGTCGGCGCCCGTCGCCGGCACCCGGTACGCGGGGTGCGGGGTGTGTGCCGGGCGGCGCGGGCTGCTGCGCGGTCCGCTGCGGCGGGGGCGCGACGGTCATGGTCCGGCTCTCCTGGGCGTTCGAGGGGTGGGGTGGTTCCCCGGCGCCTGACGGGCCGGGGGTGCGTGCGCGGCCGAAGCCGACGGTGGACGGAACGACGTCGGTCGTACATGCGTACGCCAAGCGCGCCTCGTACGGAAGACGGCAGCGGTGCGGCGTCGCGTTCCCGCATGTGCCGAAAGGTTTCTGCACTCCCGTACCGGTCGTGTCCTCCGGCACTTCCGTACCCAGCACGTCTCCCCGCACCCAGCATGCGCGGGGGCCCCGCACACGACACGGGACCGGCGGGGTGCAACCCCACCGGCCCCGTGCGTCACAGAGCTTGGCACTCCCAGAGTGCCCCGACTCAGGCGATCCGGTCCAGCACGATCGGTGCCGGAACGAAGTCGGCCGCCGCCGCGGAGTGTGCGTCGGCGGTCAGCACGCCGCCGTCCAGCGCCTCGATGGCGTACGCGAACTTCTCCGGCGTGTCGGTGTGGAGCGTCATCAGCGGCTGGCCCGCGACGACCTTGTCACCGGGCTTGGCATGCAGTTCGATGCCCGCGCCGGCCTGGACGACGTCCTCCTTGCGGGCCCGGCCCGCGCCGAGCCGCCAGGCGGCGACGCCCACCGCGTACGCGTCCAGCTTGGTCAGCACACCGCTGGAGGAGGCGTTGATCACATGCTGCTCGCGGGCCACCGGAAGCTCCGCGTCCGGGTCGCCGCCCTGGGCCTGGATCATGCGACGCCACACGTCCATCGCGGAGCCGTCGCGCAGCGCCTTCTCCGGGTCGGCGTCCGGCAGGCCCGCCGCGTCCAGCATCTCGCGGGCCAGGGCGAGGGTCAGCTCGACGACGTCGGCGGGGCCGCCGCCGGCCAGGACCTCGACGGACTCCCGTACCTCCAGGGCGTTGCCCGCGGTCAGGCCGAGCGGGGTCGCCATGTCGGTCAGCAGCGCGACGGTCCTGACGCCGTGGTCGGTGCCCAGGCCGACCATCGTGGCGGCCAGCTCGCGGGCGTCCTCGATGTTCTTCATGAAGGCGCCCGAGCCGACCTTGACGTCCAGCACCAGCGAACCGGTGCCCTCGGCGATCTTCTTGGACATGATCGAGGAGGCGATCAGCGGGATGGCCTCGACGGTGCCGGTCACGTCGCGCAGCGCGTACAGCTTCTTGTCGGCGGGGGCCAGACCGTCACCGGCGGCGCAGATGACCGCGCCGGTGGACTCCAGGACGTCGAGCATCTGCGCGTTGGAGAGCAGCGCGCGCCAGCCGGGGATGGACTCCAGCTTGTCGAGGGTGCCGCCGGTGTGGCCCAGGCCCCGGCCGGAGAGCTGCGGCACGGCCGCACCGCAGGCCGCGACCAGCGGGGCGAGCGGGAGGGTGATCTTGTCGCCGACGCCGCCGGTGGAGTGCTTGTCGGCGGTCGGGCGGGACAGCTGGTCGAAGTTCATGCGCTCGCCGGAGGCGATCATCGCGGCGGTCCAGCGGGCGATCTCGGTCCGGTTCATGCCGTTCAGCAGGATCGCCATGGCCAGCGCCGACATCTGCTCGTCGGCGACCGCTCCGCGCGTGTACGCGTCGATGACCCAGTCGATCTGCTCGGGGCTCAGCTCGCCGCGGTCGCGCTTGGTGCGGATGACGGAGATGACGTCCATGGGGGTTCCTTCCGGTCGTACGACTGGGTGCGAATCTACGCGCGTTGCGCTGGGAAAGGCTCGCGGCCCCGCCACCGGGAAACGATGACGGGGCCGCGAACGTACTACTTGAGGTGCTGCGGGCCAAAGGCGTCCGGCAGCATCTCGCCGAGGGTGCGGACCCCCGACGAGGTCTCCATCAGGAGCTCCGGGCCGCCGAACTCGTACAGCAGCTGACGGCAGCGGCCGCACGGCATCAGGTTCTCGCCCCGGCCGTCGACGCAGGTGAAGTGCGTCAGCCGGCCGCCGCCGCCCGCCTGGAGCGCGGACACCAGGCCGCACTCCGCGCACAGCGACAGCCCGTACGAGGCGTTCTCCACGTTGCAGCCGACCACGGTGCGGACCGTGCCGCTGCCGTCGTCCACCAGCGCCGCCGCGCCGACCGGGTACTTCGAGTACGGGACGTACGCCCGGGACATCGCGTCCCTGGCCGCCTCCCGAAGCAGCTCCCAGTCGACCGCCGCGGCGGCGGGGGCGGTCACTTGCCCTGCCCCTTGCGGTAGCGCATGCCGTTGGCCCTGGGCATTCGCAGCCGCTGCGCGGACAGCGAGAGGACCAGGAGGGTCACCACGTACGGGGTGGCGCTCACGAACTCGGTGGGCACGGTGTCCGTACCGAGGTACCAGACCAGCACGCCCGCCGCGATCACGGCACAGATGGCAGCCGCGAGGAACGCCTTCCGGTACGCCTTCCACAGGGCGAGGCCCACCAGCAGGACGACCAGGAGCAGCAGCAGCGCGTGCACCGAGGTGCCGCCGTTGCGCAGCTGGAGCGCGTCGGCGAAGCCGAAGAGGCCCGCGCCCATGGCGAGGCCGCCCGGACGCCAGTTGCCGAAGATCATCGCCGCGAGGCCGATGTAGCCGCGGCCGCCGGTCTGGCCCTCGTTGTAGATGTGCGAGGTGACCAGGGACAGGAAGGCGCCGCCGAGGCCGGCCATGCCGCCCGAGACGATCACGGCGATGTACTTGTACTTGTAGACGTTGACGCCCAGCGACTCGGCGGCGATCGGGTTCTCGCCCGCGGAGCGCAGCCGCAGCCCGAACGAGGTCTTCCACAGCACCCAGAACGTCAGGGCGAACAGCAGCACCGCGACGATCGTCAGCAGCGACACCTTGGTGACCAGGCCGCCGAGGATTCCCGCGACGTCCGAGACGAAGAACCAGTGGTGCTTCTCGACCGAGTACAGCCAGTCGGAGATCCCCGGCAGGCTGAGCGTGTCGATCGACTCGGCGGGCGGGGACTGCTTGGGGCTGCCGCCCTTGGCGGCAGCCTCGGGGCTGTTGAACCAGAGCTTCGCGAAGTACGTGGTGACGCCGAGCGCCAGGATGTTGATCGCGATGCCGGAGATGATGTGGTCGACGCCGAAGGTGACGGTGGCGACCGCGTGCAGCAGACCGCCGAACATTCCGCCGAGCACACCGGCCAGCACACCGATCCACGGGTTGGTCTGCCAGCCCGCCCAGGCGCCGAAGAAGGTGCCGAGGATCATCATGCCTTCGAGGCCGATGTTGACGACGCCCGCGCGCTCGGCCCACAGGCCGCCGAGACCGGCGAGGCCGATCGGCACCGCCATGGACAGCGCCGCGCCGATCTGGCCGGACGCGGTGATGTCCTGCGCGCCGGAGATGGCGCGCACCGCCGACAGGGCGATCAGCGCGCCCGCGACGATGAGCAGGACGACCGGGAGGGAGAGGCGGCGCTTGCCCGCCTTCTTGCCCGCCGGGGACTTGGCCGCCGGGGCGGTGGTCGCCGTACTCACGCCGACACCTCCTGCTTCTTGGAGTTCTTGGCCTGGGCGGCGAGCTTCTCGCCGACCTGCCGCTGCTGGCGCTTGAGGCCGTAACGGCGGACGACTTCGTAGGCGATGACGACGGACAGGACGATGACGCCCTGGATGACGCCGACGATCTCCCGGTCGTACCCCTCGAATTCGAGCTTTCCGGAACCGCGTTCCAGGAAGCCCCACAGGAGTGCGCCCAGGGCGATGCCGACGGGGTGGTTGCGGCCCAGGAGGGCGATGGCGATGCCGGTGAAGCCGATGCCGGTGGGGAAGTCGCCGCCGTACTCGAAGGAGTCGTTGAGCAGCGTCGGCATGCCGACCAGACCGGCCACCAGACCGGAGATCAGCATCGAGGTGATGATCATCTTCTTGACGTTGACGCCGCTGGCGTCGGCCGCCGACTCGGACTGGCCCACGGTGCGCAGGTCGAAGCCGAAGCGGGTGCGCGACAGGATGAACCAGTACGCGACGCCGGCCAGTGCGGCGACGACGATGAAGCCCCACACCTGGTCCGGCACGGTCGGGAAGGCGAAGAAGTGCGAGGACTCCGGCAGCGGCTTGGTGGAGACCTTGGTGCCCGCGCTGTCCAGCTGGCCGAGGCGGCCGTCCTGGAGGAGGTACCCGATGATCGCGGTGGCGATCATGTTCAGCATGATCGTCGAGACGACCTCGGAGACGCCGCGGGTGACCTTCAGGACACCGGCGATACCGGCCCACATGGCACCGACGATCATCGCGGTGAGGATGATCAGCGGGATCTGGAGGAAGCCGGGCAGGGTCAGCGCGCCGCCGAGGGCGGCGGCGAAGAAGGCTGCCAGACGGTACTGGCCGTCGACGCCGATGTTGAACAGGTTCATGCGGAAGCCGACGGCGACCGCGAGACCTGCCAGGTAGTACGTGGTGGCCTTGTTCAGGATGTAGACCTGGCTGTCCGACTTCATGCCGTAGTCGAACATGATGCCGAACGCGCTGAACGGCTCCTTGCCGGTGGCGACCAGCACCACGGCGGTGACCAGGAACGCGGCCACGATCGCGAGCAGCGGGGCCGCGATGCCCAGGAGCAACCGCTCCTTGTCGAACTTCTTCATCGGTCCTCTCCCCCAGTCCGGGGGTCGGTCTCGGCCGGGGCGCCGTGCGCCTCCAGGTGTCCGGTGGCCGCGCCCGTCATGGCCGAGCCCAGCTCTTCGGGTGTGATGGTGGCGGGGTCCGCGTCGGCGACCAGACGGCCGCGGAACATCACCCGCAGGGTGTCGGAAAGCCCGATCAGCTCGTCCAGGTCCGCCGAGATCAGCAGTACGGCCAGACCCTCACGGCGCGCCTCGCGGATCTGGTCCCAGATCTGCGCCTGCGCGCCGACGTCCACACCGCGGGTGGGGTGGGCGGCGATCAGCAGCTTGGGGGCGTGGCTCATCTCGCGGCCGACGATCAGCTTCTGCTGGTTGCCGCCGGACAGCGAGGCCGCCGTGACGTCGATGCCGGGCGTGCGGACGTCGTACTCGCGCACGATCCGCTGGGTGTCGGTGCGGGCCGCCTTGATGTCCAGGAGGCCCTTGTTGCTGTTGGGCTTCTCGGAGACGTGACCGAGGATGCGGTTCTCCCACAGCGGGGACTCAAGGAGCAGGCCGTGCTTGTGCCGGTCCTCGGGGATGTACCCGATGCCGTCCTCGCGCCGCTTGCGAGTGGGGACGGCCGAGATGTCGACACCGTCGAGGACAAGCGCTCCGGTGTCCGGGGTGCGCATGCCCATGATGGCTTCGACGAGTTCGGCCTGGCCGTTGCCCTCGACGCCGGCGATGCCCAGGACCTCGCCCTTGTGGATGGTGAACGCGATGTCGTCCAGAACGGAACGCACGACGCCGTCCGGGTCGACGGCGCTCAGCCGCAGGTCCGAGACGCTCAGCATGGGGATGTCGGTGACGGTCGACTCGCGGGTCTCGGGCGAGGGGAGTTCGCTGCCCACCATCAGCTCGGCGAGCTGCTTGGGCGTGGTGCTCGCCGGGTCGGCGGTGCCGACCGTGGTGCCGCGCCGGATGACGGTGATGTCGTCGGCCACCGACAGCACCTCGCCGAGCTTGTGCGAGATGAAGATGACGGTGAGGCCCTCGGCCTTGAGCTCCCGCAGGTTCGCGAAGAGCGCGTCCACCTCCTGGGGCACGAGCACCGCGGTCGGCTCGTCGAGGATGAGCGTGCGGGCGCCGCGGTAGAGGACCTTGAGGATCTCCACGCGCTGGCGGTCGGCGACCCCGAGGTCCTCGACCACCGCGTCCGGGCGCACGTTCAGGCCGTACGCCTCGGAGATCTCCTTGATCCGGGCGCGGGCCCGGTCGCCGATGCCGTGCAGCTTCTCCGAGCCGAGCACCACGTTTTCGAGGACGGTGAGGTAGTCCGCGAGCATGAAGTGCTGGTGCACCATGCCGATGCCGCGCGCGATGGCGTCACCGGGGCTGTTGAAGGTCACCTGCTGCCCGTCGACCGCGATGGTGCCCTCGTCCGGCTTCTGCATGCCGTAGAGGATCTTCATCAGGGTGGACTTGCCCGCGCCGTTCTCACCGACGAGGGCGTGCACGGTGCCGCGGCGCACGGTGATGGCGATGTCGTGGTTGGCCACGACGCCGGGGAATCGCTTGGTGATCCCGTGCAGTTCGACAGCGGGGCTGCCGTCCGCGGCTCGGGATGCGGCGTGGGGACTGCTGGACGCTTTGATGGCGCACTCTCCTAGGCAGGAGGCGGAGGAGCTGAGGCGGGAGGTACGGGGTACGGCTGCTACGACGGCGGCGTGCGGCGAGACGACTGTGGCGGAAAAGTACCGCGCACGACGGAAGCTACGCGCGTAGCTGCCGCAAATTGTGAAGCAGCCTGGCCCAAAAGTGAAGCGGGCCGAGGCTGTCGGAAGAGTCACTTCGGGTGGGACCGCACAGGAAGCGGGGCCCGAAGATCAGCGCGAGCTTCTCTTCGGGCCCCGGCTCCGCACAGCGGATCAGAGGGTGGACTTGACCTTGATGCTGCCGTCCACGATCTTCTTCTTCGCCTCGTCCAGCTTGGCCTGGATGTCCTTGAGGTGGTCACCCGTGGTGGTCAGCGTGACGCCGTTCTCCGCGAGGGAGTAGGTCGTGGTGCCGGTGCGCGGCTTGCCGTCCTTGATGGACTGGGCGAGGTCGAAGACGCCCGCGTCCACGTTCTTCACGACGGAGGTGAGGATCGACGCCTTGTACTTCGACAGCGACGGGTCCTTGGCCTGGTCGGAGTCGACGCCGATCGCCCAGGCGCCCTTCTTGCCCGCGACCGCCTCGATCGCGCCGGCGCCCGAGCCGCCCGCGGCCGTGTAGACGACGTCGATGCCCTTGTCGAGCATGCCCTTGGCGGCTGCCTTGCCCTTGTCGGGGCTGGAGAAGCCGGAGGTGTCCTGGCCGGTGCCCAGGTACTGGATGGTCACCTTGACCTTGGAGTCCGTCTCCGTGGCGCCCTGCTGGAAGCCCGCGGCGAACTTCTTGATCAGCGGGTTGTCGACGGCCCCGATGAAGCCGACCTCGCCGCTCTTGGACTTGAGGGCGGCGGCGACACCGGCGAGGTAGGAGCCCTGCTCCTCGGTGAAGACGATGTTGTTGACGTTCTTCACGTCGGAAACCGAGTCGACCAGCCCGAACGTCACGTTCGGGTGCTTCTTGGCGACCTTGTCGACCGACTCCTTGTACGCGAAGCCGACGGCCAGGATCGGGTTGTAGCCGCTCTCGGCGAGCTGGGACAGGCGCTGGTCGCGGTCGGCCGGGGTCTCACCGTTCTTCGCGGTGAGCTCCTTGGTCTCGGCGCCCAGCTCCGCCTTGGCCTTGTCCAGGCCGCGCGCGGCGGAGTCGTTGAACGAGTTGTCGCCACGGCCGCCGACGTCGTAGGCCATGCCGATCTTGAGCTTGCCGCCACTCTCGGAGCTCGAAGAGCTACCGGTGGAGGACTCGCCACATGCGGTGGCGGTGAAAGCGAGGGCCGCAGAGGCGATGCTCGCAGCAGCGATCTTGGATACCCGGCGCACGGGACGCTCCTTCAACCTGACCGAAGCGCCTCTGAACGGCGCTGGTTTCGCGGCGATCGTAACGCGCGTAGATGCCGGTAAAAGACCCGTTGGTGAGTCGTTATCGGATCGACGCGCGTTCGATTCGCCGATGGACGACGAACATAAGCAATGTACATACTCACAACGGACATAGCGACTACTACTGGAGGAAGACACAAAGAAACCCGGGAGGAGCACCCCGGCACCTTCCGGCGACCGCGAACGCCCCTCCCCCGCTGTCGGCGCTAGCCCCGGGCGTCGAGCAGTGCAGCCGCGGTGAACAGCTCCACCCCCACCGTGATCGCGCTCTCGTCGGCGTCGAAGTCTCCGCGGTGCAGGTCGCGCTTGGCGGTGTCGCCGGGGGTGCGGACCCCGAGTCGGGCCATCGCGCCCGGCACGTGCTCCAGGTACCAGGAGAAGTCCTCGCCGCCCAGGCTCTGTTCCGTGTCCTCGATGGAGTGCGCGCCGCGACGGGCGGCCATCGCCCCGGCCATCAGCTCGACCACCGCCTGGTCGTTGACGACCGGCGGGACGCCCCGGATGTAGTTGATCTGCGACTTCGCTCCGTGCAGTTCGGCGATGCCCGCGACGGCCGCGTGGATGAGGTCGGGGGCGTCGCGCCAGGCGTCCAGGTCCAGGCAGCGGACCGTGCCCGCCAGCTCGGCACGCATCGGGATGACGTTGCAGGCGTGCCCGGACTCGATGCGGCCCCAGGTCACGGACAGCCCGGAGCGGGCGTCGACCCGCCGCGAGATCACCGCTGGCACCTCGGTGGCCACCTTGGCCACGGCCGTCACGAGGTCCGTGGTCAGGTGCGGGCGGGCGGTGTGGCCACCGGGCCCGTCAAGGGCGATTTCCAGCCGGTCACAGGCCGAAGTGATCGCGCCGGTACGGAGGCCGATACGCCCCGCGTCGACCTTGGGGTCGCAGTGCACGGCGATCATCCGGCCGACGCCCTCCAGCGCCCCGCACTTGATGGCGTCGGCGGCCCCGCCGGGCAGCACTTCCTCGGCGGGCTGGAACAGCAGACGCACCGGGCGGGGCAGCCGTCCCTGCGCGTGCAGCTCGGCAAGGACCAGCCCCGCCCCCAGCAGCACGGTCGTGTGCACGTCGTGCCCGCAGGCATGCGCGCGGTCCGGGACCGTGGAGCGGTACGGGACGCCGACCTTCGCGTCCGGAATGGGCAGCGCGTCGATGTCCGCCCGCATCCCGAGCATCGGCACCCCGCCGTCCCACTCGCCGACGTCGCAGACGAGCCCGGTGCCGGAGGCGAGCACGCGCGGCGCGAGTCCGGCCCGCTCCAGGCGGGCCTTGATCGCGGCGGTGGTGCGGAACTCCTGGTTGCCCAGCTCGGGGTGCATGTGCAAGTCCCGCCGGAAGGCGATCAGTTCGGCACGCAGCTCGTCGGAGAGCGTGCCGGGGAGATCGTCTCCGGCGTCGGGACCGGCTTCGGACACGAGGGAGATCAACTGGTTCACCCCGTCAACGGTAGGCGCACTCCACCCCCAACTGCCTACCCATCAACAAAACTTCAGCCCGATAGGTGTAAGAAAAACGACGAAGTGAGGTGTGCCCGCAATGTGAGACGGGTATCAAACGAGGTTGCCCGATGCGCTACGTCACCGGCAGAACCCGGAGTTTCCGCACGTCACGGGCGGTGGTGGCGACTCCGGCGAGGAAGCCGGGGGCGCGCGGCGAGGCGTTGGCCGAAAGCCATGCGGGGTCTATGTCACACACCGCGACTTTCACATCCGTTCCCACGAGTGCCTTCGGGAGCGTGTGTACGACCGTGGAGGGGAAGCTCAGGATCGTACGCCCGATGGGGCCGCGGCGGGCTATCACTTCGAGGGGCAGATCCGGGCGTACGACCTCCAGTCCCGTTTCGACGGCCAGCCGGTGCAGCTTGTCGGCGCTTTCGCGGCGGTGGGCGAAGTACCGGGTGGCCCCGTGCCCCCGGGTGAGGGAGCGGACCGCGCGCAGGTAGTGGTCGGGGTCCAGCACGCCGGTCTCCACCAGCGAGGTGCCGACCAGGTCGGCGCTGCGGGTGAGGCGCGGCGGGCCGAACCGCGAACGGGTCCAGGTCAGCTCGTTGGCGGTGACCGTGATGCCGGGCAGCGCCTCGGCGAGCAGGGCCTCGTCGACGGGCATCGCGGTGAAGAGTTCCACGGTGCGCCGGGGCGTCGGGGCAAGGCGGCGGCGGGCGGAGGTGGTGACGGGGGCGAGGAGGAGCTCGCGCGCCCCCGGCCGGCCGCCGCGCCGGTGCCAGCGCACCAGGCGTTCCCCGCGCGCCAGCTGCCCCGCGAACTCCATGGTGGCCGTTCCGTCGTCGACGACCACCAGGGCGGGCGCCCGTACGAAGGTCAGCAGCAGCTGGACGTAGCGGGAGAAGGGGTCGCCGATGACGACCCGGTCGGCCCTGCGGAGGGCGCCGGCCAGTCCGCCGACGGTGCGCAGCGGCGCCCCCGCCCCGTCCCTGGCGTCCTCCCAGCGCACCTCGCACCCCTCGTCGCGGGCCAGCTCGGCCATCCGGCGGAGCTGACCGCGGGACATCGGGTCGACGGGCGAGAGGACGACGACCATCACGTCGGTCATGTCGTACGTGGCGGTGTGGGCCCACTCCAGGACGTTGAGGAGCTGGACGGGGCTCTCGACGAAGGCGAGGGTGCCGGGAGTCCTGAGGGACCGGGGTGCCCGGGTGGCCGCCCGGCGGACGCCGCTGCTGGCTGTGGCCATGGCCGTCAGACCCCCACCGGTGCTGCCGCCTCGGCGTCCGTGCCCGCCTGCGCGACGACGCCCGGCACGCGGCGCAGCTTGCGCATCGGGGCGAGCTCCGACTCGTAGACCTTCTTGACGCCGTCGCCGAGGGACGCCTCGATGGTGCGGATGTCGCGGACGAGACGGGTGAGGCCGCCGGGCTCGACGGACGCGGCCTGGTCGGAGCCCCACATGGCGCGGTCCAGGGTGATGTGCCGCTCGACGAAGGCGGCGCCGAGGGCGACGGCGGCGAGGGTGGTCTGGAGGCCGGTCTCGTGGCCGCTGTAGCCGATGGGGACGTTGGGGTACTCGGCCTGGAGGGTGTTGATCACCCGCAGGTTCAGTTCGTCGGCGACGGCGGGGTAGGTGGAGGTGGCGTGGCACAGCAGGATGTTGGCGCTGCCCAGCACCTCGACGGCGTGGCGGATCTGCGCCGGGGTGGACATGCCGGTGGAGAGGATGACGGTGCGGCCGGTGGTGCGCAGTTCGCGCAGCAGCTCGTCGTCGGTCAGCGACGCGGAGGCCACCTTGTGGGCGGGCACGTCGAACTTCTCCAGGAAGGCGACGGCCTCGGTGTCCCACGGGGAGGCGAACCAGTCGATGCCGCGCCGGCGGCAGTGGGCGTCGATCGCCCGGTACTCGTCCTCGCCGAACTCCACGCGGTGGCGGTAGTCGATGTAGGTCATGCGGCCCCACGGGGTGTCGCGCTCGATGTCCCACTGGTCGCGCGGGGTGCAGATCTCCGGGGTGCGCTTCTGGAACTTCACGGCGTCGCAGCCGGCGTCGGCGGCGGCGTCGACCAGGGCCAGGGCCTTGTCGAGGTCGCCGTTGTGGTTGATGCCGATCTCACCGGTGATGTAGACGGGGTGGCCGGGCCCTGCGGTCTTGGAGCCGAGGGTGCGCAGGCGGGAGTTGGCGTTGCTCATCTTGCGTGTCCTTAGAGGGTGTTGAGGGGTGTGCGGGTGCTGTGCGCCGTCGGCACGGGGTGGGGTGCAGGGGTGCTGAGCAGGGGTGTGGGGTCGCTGAGGAGGGGTTCGGGGGTGGGCGGGAGGGGTGTCGGGCTGTGGAGGTTCGGGCCGAGGAGCCAGGTGGCGACCTCGCGGACGGCTCCGTGGCCGCCGGGGGTGCGGGTCGTGGCGCGGGCGGCGGCGCGGACGCTGCCGTGGGCGTCGGCCACGGCGACGGGCCAGCCGGCGAGGGCGAAGCAGGGCAGGTCGTTGACGTCGTTGCCGACGTACAGGACGCGGGAGGGGTCGACGGACTGCTCCGCGCACCACTGCTTGAGCGCGAGGTCCTTGCGGTCGACGCCGTGCAGGACGGGGATGCGCAGCTTGCGGGCGCGGGCGGCGACCACCGGGTTCTGCTCGGTGGACAGGATGAGCAGCAGAATCCCGGCGTCCCTGAGGGCGGCGATGCCCAGCCCGTCCCCGCGGTGCACGGCGACCGTCTCGCGTCCCTCGGCGTCGATGAGCACCCGGTCGTCGGTCTGCGTCCCGTCGAAGTCGAGGACCACGGCGTCGACGTCGCCGCGGGTGGGGAGGCCCGCCGTGTCGAGCAGCGGCGCGAGCGCGCGGGCCCGTTCCAGGTCGCGGGGGTCGTCGACCTCCAGCACGCGGGCGGGGTCGGTCCGTACGAGGGCGGTCCGCCCGAAGAACCGGTGCCGGTGCCGGCGGAACCCGGCGACGTCCATGGCGTAGGCGGCGCCGGTCTCCAGCAGGTCCTCGGGCCGGTCCTGGCGACGCGGGCGGGTGGCCTTGTCGTGGTTGACGCCGGTTCCGTTCCGGGCGCCGGGAGGTGGGGGGTCGGCAGGCGCCGCGCCTTCGGAGCCGGGCGGGGGCGTGACGGCGGGTGTCGCGCCGTCGGAGCCGGGAGCCGGGGTGACGGCGGGTGCCGCACTGTCGGAGCCGGTCGGGGGCGTGACGGCGGGTGTCGCGCCGGGGGCGTCCTGTTCCGCGCCCTCCTCGCGCCACACGAAGCCGTGGAACGCCGCCACCGTCACCGCCGTGTCCGCCCCGTCGAGGACCGCACGGGCGACCCCGTCCACGTCCTCCCCCGTGACGAAGGGGCTCGTGCACTGCACCAGGAGCACGGTCCCGGGCTCGTCGGCCCGCACGTCGAGTGCGTCCAGGGCGTGCAGCACCGCCGCCTCGCTGCTCGCGGTGTCCCCCGCGAGCGAGCCCGGCCGGACGACCACTTCGGCTCCCGCCGCCAGCGCGGCCGCGGCGATCGCGTCGTCGTCCGTGGAGACGACGACCTCGGTGACGTGCCCGGCGGCGAGGCAGGCCCGTACCGCCCGTACGACCAGGGGCACGCCGCCCACCGGCGCCAGGTTCTTGCCGGGGACGCCCTTGGAGCCTCCCCTGGCGGGGATCACCGCCAGCACCCGTCGCGCGCGTTCCATCAGAGTTCTCCCATACGTCGGATGACGGGTGCCACTCGCTGCACCCCGTGCCGGTAGGCCCCCCGGGCCGCCTCCCGCACCGCGTGGCGCACGGCCTGCCGCACGCCGCTGCCGCGCTCCGGCGGAGCCTCGTCGAGGCGGTGGCGGGCGAGGATGCCGGGGAGGTAGCCGGTGGCGGTCCCGGCGGTGTAGTACGGGGCCGGGGGCGCGAGCCGCGGCTGTGCGAGGAGAGCGGCGAGCTTGGTCCGCACGGTGTCGTACGGGTCCCCCTCCGTCAGCACCCCGTGCCGCACCAGCCACTGCTCGTCGGCCGCCGGCCGGTGCCCGGCGTCCAGCCGGTCCCAGGAGGTGAGGCAGCCGCTGCCGAGGAAGTGGTGGTTGCCGAGGGGTTCGCGTACGCCCAGGTCGGTCAGCACCGCCGTCGGGATACCCCGGTGCAGGGACTCCAGCGCGGCGGTGGAGCTGACGGTGACCAGCAGCCCGGTCCGGTCCAGGACCTCGCCCATGTGCCCGTACGCCAGACGGAAGTTGGGCGGCGGTGCCAGGTCCCGCACGAGCCGCTGGTAGGGCAGCTCCTCGATGTGCGTGGTGTGTTCGCCCGGCTTGCTGCGCAGCTTGAGGACGACCTCGCGGTCAGGGTGCAGCCGGGCGTGCCCGACGAGCCGCCGCAGCAGGTACGTCCGGTCCGCCCGCCGCTCCGGCACCGAGGGCTGGGCCGCGAAGACGACCGTGTCGGCGACGCCGCCGTAGGGCGTCCCGCCCAGGAAGGGCAGGGCGGCCCGGGTCACGCAGGACGCGTCGGCGCCGACGCCTTCGTACACCGCCCTGAACCGTTCCTCGTCGTACGGCGAGTTGGCGAGGACGAGGTCCGCGCCGTGGCGCAGCAGGAGGCCGTCGGCGAGCTTCTCGTAGACGACGCCCACGTACCCGGTGACGAGCACCGGACGGCGGGCCGGCTGCGGCCAGAGCCGGGCCAGACCGTGCAGCAGGGCCTGTACGGAGCCGCCGACGAGAGCGAGGACGATCACGTCGTACGGCCCGCCGCGCACCAGGCCGAGGAACTCCGTCCCCGTCACCTCGCGAGGCACGGGCAGGCCGGCGCCGACCTCGCCGAGCTGGCGGGCGGTCGGAGTCGCGCGTCCCCGCAGCAGGAATCCGGTGATCGCCGCGCCGGAGCCGGACAGGTCCCCGGCAATCCGCCGCGCCGTGAGCGCACCCCATTTCCATCGGGTGTCCGAGTCTGCGAGTACGGCGACCCGCAGCGTTTTGCGGCTGCTTGTTTCTGCTGGCACGAGGAAAAAATTAGAGACCGGTTCCGTTTCCCGGCCCAACTCGACAGCAACAGACGGTTAACAGCAATCGACGGGCGGACGGGACGCGTGGGAAAGATTGCGATTCACCTTTGCGACACGGACAGTTCACCCCGCATCCGCCGCCACGCCCTAATGTCCGGCGGGTGGTCAAGCTCTCCGTCGTCGTGCCGTTCTACAACGTGCAGACATACGCCCCAGATGCCCTGAGAAGTCTCCGCGCGAACGCCCGCGACGACTTCGAGTTCCTTCTCGTCGACGACTGCTCGACCGACGAGACCCCGGAGCTCCTCAACCGCGCGGAACGCGACCTGCCCGGCGCGGTCCTGCTCCGACACGAACACAACGGCGGTCTGGCGACGGCCCGCAACACCGGGCTGGACGCCGCGCGCGGCGAATACGTGACCTTCCTGGACGGGGACGACTGGTACGCCCCCGGCTACCTCACGCAACTCGTGGACGCCGTCTCCTCGTTGGGATGCGACTTCGTGCGCACCGACCACGTGCGCTGCGACGGCCGCACCCGGTCCGTGCAGCGCGTCCCGCACGGCAGGCGCGGCGAGCCCGTTTCGCCGCGCTCGGCGATACTGCCCGCCGACCGCTCCACCTCGGTGGACTACGCGTTCGCCTGGGCCGGGGTCTACCACCGGCGCCTGTTGGACCGCGGTCTGCTGCATTTCACCGACGGGCTGCGCACGGCGGAGGACAGGCCGTGGATCTGGCGACTGCACCGGGAGGCGGATTCATTCGCCGTACTGGGACTTCTCGGCATTTTCTACCGCCGGGGAATTTCCTCCTCGCTCACCCGGATCGGAGACGTGCGACAACTCGATTTCATCCGCGCCTTTGATCAGATACTGGAGGAAACGGCACGCGACGCGGACGCGTCCTCCCTGCTCCCGAAGGCCGTACGGACGTACTGCGCCATCATTTCCCACCATCTGGGGAGTGCGGCGGAACCGAACAGATTTGAACCGGCGGTGGCGAGACAATTGCGGGCGATGAGCGCGGCGGCCCTGCGGCGGATGCCGCAGGACGTCCTGACGGAGGCACTGAACTCGATGGACGTACAGCGCGCGGGACGCCTGCGCCGGCTGCGGCGGGGCCTGCCGGGGGTGGCGGCCTGATGTCCCGTACGACCGACTCCGCGCCGGACCCCACGGCCGCCGGCTCCGCGCGGCCCGACCCCACGGCCGCCGGCCCCACGCTGCCCGACCCCACGGCCGCCGGCTCCGCGCTGCCCGGCCCCACCACGGCCGACCGCACGACGGTCGCCGCGACCGGATCGGCGTCGAGCCGTCCCGTGCCGGCCGGTTCCGCGCCCGCGACGCAGGTCTTCCTCGCGTCCACCCTGTACGGAACCGCGACGCTCGCCGCCGCCATCGACAGCGGCTGCTTTCCGCCCGCCGCCCGCCGCATCCTCCTGGCCAGCAACAACGCGGCCGTCCCGGAGACCACGCCGCCCCTGACCCAGTCGCCCGGCTTCGCCCGGCTCCGTACCCGCTTCGACGACGTGCGCGACTGGAACGAGGCGATCGCCCCGCTGCACCCGAGCGGCTGGACGCCCCGCGCCGACGATGTCCCGCTGTGGGAGCGGCGGTTGAGGAGGGAATGGGGCCTGGCGGACGACGAACCCGTCTCCCTCGTCCTGGAGTCCATCCAGGTCGCCCCGGCCCAGGCGGTCGCCCAGCTCTTCCCGGACGCGCCCATCGACGTGTACGCGGACGGCCTGATGAGCTACGGCCCCACCCGCAACAAGCTGGACCCGCTGATCGGGGGCCGGGTCCGGCGCCTCCTCCACCTGGACCTGGTGCCGGATTTGCGACCGCTGCTGCTGAGCGAGTTCGGGGTGCGGCCGGCCCTCGTCCCGACGGACGCCTTCCTGGACGTCCTGTCGGAACTCTGCGACACCGAGGCGGACTTGGCCGTCGGTGACGGCGACGAGCGGCCCGCGCTCCTGCTCGGCCAGTACCTCTCCGCCCTGGCCATCCTCACTCCGGAGGAGGAGGAGGACCTGCACATCAGGATGCTGCGGGGCGCGGTGCGGCGGGGGCACAAGCGGGTGGTGTTCAAACCGCACCCGTCCGCGCCGTCCCGTTGGTCGTCGCGACTGGAGCGGGAGGCGGCCGAGCTGGGTGCCGAACTCATGGTCTTCGACACTCCGTTGCTGGCGGAGGTCCTCTTCCGCCGACTGCGTCCGGCGCTGGTGGTCGGCTGCTTCTCGACCGCCCTGTTCACGGCGCACGCGCTGTACGGGATTCCGACCGCACGCGTCGGCACCGAACTGCTGCTCGAACGCCTCACCCCCTACGAGAACAGCAACCGCATACCGGTGACGCTGGCGGACGCACTCCTGCCGGACCTGGAGGAGTCCTCCCCCGCCGCACCCCCGGCCGACCCGTCGGCACTCGTGGCGGCCGTCGGGTACGCCATGCAGCCGCGGCTTTACCCCGCTCAACGACCGCACGCCGAACGCTACTTGCGCGCACATTCGCACCGTCGCTACTTCAAGCGGCGGCGGCTCACCGCGCTCGGCCTGCCGGGCGGACTGCCGCAACGCCTGGCCTTCGTACCGCGCAACGCGACCGTGCGGAGGATGGCCCGCACAGTCCGCAGGCTCACGGCTTGATGCCGAAGACGTGCACGATGCCCGGCGTATCGGCGAGGGTGTGGGGCGCGAGCGCGTGGTACGCCCACACATGCACCCACGCATTGCCGGTGCGCAGCGTCAGCACGGTCTTGAACATGCCCGGAACGAAGTACGTGACCAGCAGGAACGCCAGCGAGAGCAGCGCGTCACCCGGCGAGTCGAAGAGCGTCCAGGCGTCCCACAGGTGCAGGGCGGTGTACGTCAGTCCGCCCAGGATGACGGTGGTCGCGGCGGACCCGGTGAGCTTGAGGAAGCGCGGCACCAGGATCGCGTAGAGGAAGACCATCGCGGGCAGCACGGCGCCCGCCAGGTACAGCACGAAGGTGAGCGGCACACCGAGCAGCAGCTGACGCCCGCTCAGGTCGAAGATCTCCGGCTTGAGCGCGGCGATCTGCACCGCCGTCTCCAGCACGAGCACGACGAGAATGACGAGGGCGTCCGAACGCCTGTTGCTGGACCGGAGGTTGAGCTGTTCGGTGCTGTACCGGCGGCGGAACCAGAGGAGCGGGACGACGGCGTACACGAGGAGGTTGTACGCGGCCCAGCCGATCGCCTCGCTCACGGCGACGTGCGCGTGGGTTCCGTAGATCGACCCGGCGAGGTGGAAGCCGAAGGCGTTCCAGCCGAGCAGTTCGGCGATGCCGTACCCGAGAGCGAGACCGAGCGCCCCGTACGCGAGGAGGAGCAGGGTCTCGCGGCGGGCGAGGTCGCGTTCCGGGGCGCGGGAGGCGAGGTCGGGGATCGTGCGCTTCCTGGTCAGCGCGTACACGACGAGGCTGAGCAGCACGAACTCGACGAACGCCAGCGCCGCGTCGCCGAGCCGGCCGGACACCGTGCGGGAGGCGCCCGGGGCCGGCCAGTCGAAGGGCAGCGCGTCGCGCGCGAGGAGCAGCAGCAGGACGACGACGAGGGCCGCGGCGGCGACGGTGACCTGGACGCTGCGCTCACGGACGAGTCCGGCGAGGAAACGCCCGGGGCGGGGCGTGCGGGCGGACCGCTCGGCGTCGCCACGCGGGGTATCCGCCCCGGGGTCGTGCCCGGGACCTCGTAGGGAGCCGTGCCCGTGGCCTTGTTCAGAGCCGCGCCCGTCGCCTTGCACGGAACTGTGTCCGGGACCTCGTACGAAACCGTGCCCGTGGCCTTGTTCGGAGCCGTGCCCGTCGCCTTGCACGGAGCCGTGCCCGTCGCCTTGTACGGGGCCGTGTCCGGGTCCTTGCGCGGAAGCGCGCCCGGGACCTTGCGGGGAATTCTGGCCGGGACCCGCCCCGGGGCCGTCGCCGGAACCCGGGGCGGGGTCCTGGCCGGGAGCGTGTGCGGGGTTGCGGCCGGGGTCCGGATCCGGTCCGAAGGGGTCGCGCGAAGGGAATCGGGGCACGGGCGTCGCCTCCCTCAGCCGCCCGCTGCCGGGCGTGCCGCCCAAGGTAGCGCCGTACCGGCGAGTCGTCCCTCCCTGCGCACGACCGGAACCGTCTCGCCGTCCTCGTACCGGGGTACGACAGCGGAACCGGGCCCGTGGTGTGACGCCGCGGGCCCGCCCACCGGCCTACCTTCCTCTCCGTACCGGCTCATCGGCCCGCCCCGGACCCTCACCGGTTCATCGGCGCACCACTCGACGGGCCGGGCCGCTGCCGTACCGTCCGCCGCCCACTCGGGAGGAATTCCGCCGTGTCCCAGCAGCTCCCGCGCCGGCACGTGATCCTCGCCACCGTCGCGCTGGTCCTCCAACTCGTCCTGCTGCACGCCCACGCGTCGCAGCCACCCGCGCGCCCGGCCCTCACGCACGGCGCGGGCCCGGCCGTCCCGGCTCCCCCGCCGGATCAGGCCGGGCCCGGCGCCGAGGTCCGATGCCAGTAGTCGACGTCGCCGCTGAGCCCGGGGGCGACCACCAGGCGACGCCGCTCCCGGCCCGCCCCGTCGCTCACCACGAGGCGTCCGTCGCGGTACGAGACATGGGCGCGGTCCGCGGTCCACAGGCAGGCCGTACGGGCCGCCCTTTTCGCGTCGTAGGAGAAGGCGGTGACCGTGCGGTTCGTACAGGCGAGGTAGTGACCGGCCGGGAGCATCACGTACGGCAGCCGGCCGCTCGCCTCGCGGACCGGCACCACGAGACGCACCCGGTCACGCCGCTCGCCGCTGTGGCCGTCCCACGTCTCGTACCGCGCGCGGACCTCGTCGAGACCCACCGGCGGCCCGTGCCGTCTCCACCGCCGCCAGGTCAGCGCGCCCACCACTATGACGAGTCCGGTGTACGCCCAGCCCTTCGCCCAGGGGCTCCAGTCCACCCGGACGACCACCTGCGCCAGCAGGGCGCAGGAGAACAACGGTGTGTAGAGGCCGAGGGTCCGCAGGACCGCACGGGGGAAGTCGCGGTTCACCGGGAGGTGCCGTCCGGGTGCGGCGGCCGGTGCGTGGGGACGCGGGGCGCGGTCGCGACCTTCCGCACCCGGCGCGGCGCCGTCTTCCGCACCGGATGCGGCACGCCCGGCGCACCCGAACCGGCACACGCGTACGCCGTCCTCCGCACCCGGTGCGGCACCGTCGTCCGTGAACCGTCCACTGCTCTCGCCCCCTGCGCTCCCGTTCCGCCGCCCGCCCCCCTTCTGCCCCTCGCCACGGGACGTATCCGCCGTCCCGCGATCCCGTTCGTCCGGGACTACGCGTCGGCCGGGTGCGGGCCCGAGGGCAGGGGGATCTCGGACAGGATCGGGAGGACGACGGATTCCTCGTAGTCCATGTGTGCCGTCAACTCCTCTGCGATCGCGTGGAGTTCGGCGAGGAACGCCGCCGGGTCGGCCGTCGCGAAGTCGTCGAGGTGGGCGACGAGCCGGGACTTGAGGACGGCCACCTTGGCGTGTTCCTCGCGGAGCCGGCCGATGGCCTCCGCGAGGTGGGGGTGGTGCAGCTCGATCTGCGGGAGGACGGCCGCGTCCTCGCTCCTGTGGTGGAAGTCGAGGGTCTCGCAGAACGCCAGGCAGTGCTGGCGGATCTGGAGGCCCAGACCGGGCAGGGTGGGCGCTCCGGGGGCCGTCCGTGCCGCCGCGTAGTGCGCTTCGGCGTCGTCCCGTACGCGCTGGAGCTGGCCGCGCAGCCAGAGGTGGATCTCCAGGAGCTTGTCGCCGACGGTCAGGACCGGGCGGGGGCCGCCGCCGGGGGCGGGCGGACCGTACTCGGTGCGGTCGAGGACGACCACGGGAAGCGTGCGGGTGGTCTGCGCCTGGTACTCGGCGTAGCCGGGCTCGGCGCGGACGACCTCTTCGAAGAGGCGGTCGCGGCGCTCGCCCTCCGCGGGGACGGCCACCGCGTCGTAGGTCGTCCTGCCGACCTCCACCTGCACGGCGGGGTGGGCGAGCACGTTGTGGTACCAGGCGGGGTGCCTGGGCGAGCCCAGGTTGGAGGCGACGAGGAGCAGCCGGCCGTCCGCGTCGGCCACGTAGCCGAGCGGGACGGTGTGCGATGTGCCGGACTTCGCGCCGGTGGTGGTCAGCAGGAGCAGGTCGGAGCCTTCGAAGGGGCCGCCCACCGTGCCGCCGTTGGCGCGGAACTCGTCGATGACCCACTGGTTGAAGGAGGCGGGTTCGGTCTCGGACGTGGCGGATGCGGACGCCGGCGCGGCGGCGGATGCGGAGGGGGAGGGGGATGGGGATGGGGATGGGGATGCGGATGGGGATGCTGCGGACGACATGCGGTGTCGACACTCCTGTACAGGTGTGGGTGGACTCCGCGGCAAGCGAGGCGCGGCGCGCGCTCGTGCGGCACGGAGGAGAGAAGAGAGGGAAACGGGCGGCGCAGAGCTGCCGAGCGCTTCAGATACGGGGTGCGGAGTAGGTACTCATCACACGGGCCCCTTGGGGTGAAGGTGCTGGCTCGGTTGCCGGCCTGCCCACTTCTCTGTGGCCGACGCCGCGCTGCACGGCGCTCATTACAGCCCGGCCGTTCGAACGTGTCAACCCCCGGACATGGCGACCGTCGCGCACACCCGCCCACCGACGTCCGGGGGCCAGGCGAAGGGAAACGCGCCGAACGTCCGGGGCCGCGCGAAGAAAGACGCGCCGACGTCCGGGGGCTGGACGGGGAGAGGAGAGAAAGAGGCGCGGACGGGACCGGGGGAACGGATCCCGCCCGCGCCAGGTGCGCAGAGCCGCAGGTACGGGGGGAACCCCGGCTCGTGCGCAGCCGATGACCAGTCGGCTCACTCATTACTGCGCCGTCGCCCCGAAAAGTGTCACACCCGTGCGCGCGAGGGACCCACGAGCGGCAGAGAGGCACCGTTCGCGGCGGACGCTACCGGTGCGCGTCGAAGCGTCGGCGCACTCTGCTTCAGGCCCTGGTGGACGGCGGAACTGCGGTTGACGACGGAGCTTCGCTTCGAGGCGCTGTGCCCGCTGCCGGGCCGGCCGTTCCCCTCGCCGTCGCCGTTGCCCTTGCCGTCGCTTCCGTTTCCGTCGCCCGGACCGTGGCCGCCGGCCCCGTTCCCGCTTCCGTTTCCGCCGCTCTGGTTCCCGTTGTCCTGGCCGTCGCCGCGGGGTGGCTTCGGGGCGGGGCGGGTGCCGTCGCCCTTTCCGCCCAGCAGGTCGTCGCAGAAGCGGGTGATGCGGTCGGCACCCCTGGCCTCGGTCTCCAGGTACGTCCGGAGGTTGTCCGGCAGGCGGCCGGACCGGTAGTCCCGGCATGCCTTGACCGCGTACTGCTGCCGGTCGCCGGACGACCTGCCGCGCCCGCCGGAGACGTGGGGCTGCCCGGCGACCGAGGAGCCGGACGCCCCGGCCGAGTCCGACGCCCCCGAGGCCCCGTCCGAACCGGAGCCGTCGGACGAGCCGGGCCCGCCGGTGGCCCGGTCGGTGCCCGCGCCGTCGGTCGAGCCGTGTCCGCCTCCCGCGGCGGAACCGCCGCCGGGGGCCCCGGCGGTCGCTTCCGTGCCGGCCGGGGCGTTGTCGCGGCGGGGGTCGGCGGAGCTGTCACCGGACGTCCCGCCGGTCTGCCCGGGACGTTCCGGATCGGCGTCCGTCCGGGCGTCCGGGGCGTTGTCGGCGGATTCCGTTTCGCCGGGGTCCGCCGCCGCGGAAACGGAGGAGGCGGGTTCGGGGCCGGAGTTGCCGAACGGGAACGGCGACCGCAGGACGCCCACTCCGGCGGCGACGGCCACCCCTCCCAGGGCACCGGCCGCGAGCGCCGACACCAGGCCGATACGCAGCGGCCGTGCCCAGGCGGAACGCCGACGAGCCGGCGCGGTACCGGCCCTGGACTGCCGGAACGCCGCCAACGCGGCTGCCTCGCCCGGGAGTTCACCGCTACCGGTCGTACCGTCTGCCGTGCTGCCCGGCCCCGCGAGGCCCGCACCGGAGCGCAGCGCGGCGAGCGCCTCGGCGAGCCGCTCGGCCTCGGCGTTCCCGGCGTACGCACGACCCGACGCACCGGCGGCCCGGCCCTGCGGGCCCGCCCCCGAGGCGCCGTCCGCGTCTGCGGCACGATCCCCGCCGTCCGTGCGACCCGCGCTCCCGGCGCCGCCCGCACCCTCGGCGTGACGCGCGTCACCGGCGCCGTCCGCATGGCCCGCCCCGCCGCGCAGCAGACGTTCCGCCACGTCCTCGTCAAGCCACTCGTAGCGCTCGTCGGCCATCACATGTCCTTCTGCGTCCGCGCGCGCGATTGCGTCACACCCTTGCCCCCGTGCGCACCGCGCGCCGGCCCCGCCACCCCGGCCGGACGCCGGCCCCTTTGCAGCGGTACACCTTCCAGTTCGGGCGATGGTACGGACGTACCGCCCGCCTCCGCCTCCCCCTCCGCCGAAGCTCCGCCGAGCGGCCCGCCCACCGGTTGCCCGTCCTGGACGCCCAGCAGTTCCGCGAGCCGCTTCAGCCCCCGGTGCGCGGCGGTGCGCACCGCGCCGGGCCGTTTGCCGAGCGTCTGTGCCGCGCTCTTCGCGTCGAGCCCCACGACCACGCGCAGCACCACCGCCTCCGCCTGGTCCTGGGGAAGCTGGGCGATGAGGGCCATCGTGTCGTGGGTGGCGAGGGATTCCATCGCCTCGCCCACGGTGTCCGATTCGGCCGGTTTCTCGGTGAGTTCGGTGTCGTCGCCGCCGATGGCGGGGCGACGGCCCCGCATCCGGATGTGGTCGAGCGCGCGGTTGCGGCCGATGCGCGCGGCCCAGCCCCTGAACCGGTCGGCGTCGCCGCTGAACCGGTGCAGGTCGCGCGCTATCTGCAACCACGCCTCGGAGGCGACGTCCTCGGCCTCCGGCTCGCCGACCAGTGTGCGTATGTAGCCCAAAAGCCGTGGATGCACGGCGCGGTACACAGTCCGGAAGGCCTGCTCGTTCCCGTCCTGCGCCGCGAGCACCGCGGCGGTCAGCTCCGCGTCGTCCCCCAGCACTACCTCAACCTGTCCCCAGTCGATGCTGGTCTCCCTGGCGCACCACCCCAGCGCGAATGTGCACGCTACGACGTCAACGGGCGATTCGTCCATGACTTGTACAACGTGCAACGACCTGCTGACACAGCGAGGTGTGACAGAAAACGCATCCCCGGCGCAGTACTGAGTACGGGCTCGTCGCACAGCCCGTACGGACAGACGGCCGGGGTCACTCCTGTGGGGGGTGGCGGCCCCGGCCGTCCTTCCGGCAACCCCCCCCTGACCAGGCAAAACACGAGCCGTGCGGCCTCTGCATGGCCAACGCGTGACCAACGGAGCCCGACACCCGCTCGATCCGCCGCACGTCTCGCGCCGACCGCTCTGGATGTCAGTTGCCGTAGAGGGTGGGCAAATCGACCAGGAGAAGGTCATCACGACGGTCGGCCAGCTCGATCAAGTCGGGATAGAAGCCGTGCAGGGAGTACAGGGCCAGCGTGGTGGCAGCGGTGTCGTACCCCTGATCCGCGAGCAGAGCGCGGATGCGCTCCAAACGCTCCAGGTCACCCGTCCCACGCCGCGCGGCGGTCGCCTTGGCCTCCCCCAGCAGCGCGATCCGCGCACGGGGAGCCTGCGGGCGCTCACCGGCAGCCAGGGCGACGACATCGACCTCGTGCTTCGTCCGGGCGGCCTGGTCGGCGACCTCGGTGGTGCCGACCGGGCCGGTCAGTCCACCCGGCAACAGGGTGTGTGCGTAGCGGCGGGTGAAGTCGCGGGCCAGGTCCTCGAAGTGCGGCCCGAGGATTTTGGAGTAGAAGGTCGGAGCGGCCTGCTGCCACACCTGCTCGGCGAATCCCTGCTCCACGGCGGCGGCCTGCGGGAGGGTGATGAGCTGGTTGAAGCGGATGACGGGGTCGGCGAGCGTGATGACGGGGTGCCTGGAGCGGAGGATGTCTTGTTCCCGCTGGATGTAGCCGGTGGATTCCAGCACTCCGAGCGGGTGGGCGACTGCGTTGCGTGGGCGCTCCAGGGCCGCGCCGACCTTGCTGGGGGTGGTGGCGCCCTGCGCGATCGCGGTGAGGGTGTCGTAGTACAGCGTGTGCTGCGTGATCCTCGGGTCCTCGCGCAGCAGGTACTCGGTCTCGGTACGCGAGTACACAGCCCGGCCCGGGTCGAGCAGAGTCCGGGTCAGCCAAGTGTCGAAGCCGTCGTCCGGATGCGGCCGGGCAGCTACCGACCGGTAGCCGGGGGCCCCGCCCAGAACCGAGTGCACCTTCAGCGCGGTGAACGGGTCCTCGATCTGCCAGAAGGTACGGCTGTCCCGGTAGCCGAAGGCACCCAGCCGCAGGTCGACGACGGCACGTCCCCGGAGCGGCTTGGTCCCCGAGAGCAGTTCGTGCATGACGCTCATCGCGGAACCGCACAGAATCAGCCGCGGACCGGGCCCGTCACCGGGCCGGGCGCCCCGCTGGCGTTCGTCGTAGAGCTGTTGCAGCAGCCCCGGGATTTCGGGCGAGTGTTGGAGCAGGTACGGCAGCTCGTCGATCACCAGGAGCGGGTGCGGAGAACGGGCGGTCACCTCAAGGGCGTTGGACAGGACATCACGCCAGTCGGTCAGCCGCAGACTCCCTGGCCGCAGGCGGGCGTGGGCGGCGACCGCGTCACTGAACCGTTGTATCGCGGGCAGCCTTCCCTCCTCCCGGACCGCTGTGACGTACAGGCCGCCGACCCGCTCGGACAGGGCCTGCAAGAGGTAGGACTTGCCGTGCCGCCGCCGCCCCGACACGATGCCCAGCCGCATCGCCGGGTCCGGATCGGTGACGAACTCCGTGAGCAGACCCCACTCCCGGTCGCGGTCGACCACATCGTCAGGCTTGGCCAGCAGGTTCTTCACTATCCCTCCTCCACATCGACTGCGACGAAATTCGTCTAAGTATAGTTCGACACATTGCGTCGTACTGAGGTTTTCCTCTGCGCAGCCTCACCCACGGAATCGGGCGGTATGCCGAGTTCCGCGAAGGGGCGGTTTGGATCGTGAGTGAGACGGGGAAGTCGGTCGGCGACGCGTACGACAACGCCCTGATGGAGTCGGCTATCGGCCTGTTCAAAACCGAACTGATCAAACCCGGCCGCCGCTGGAAGACGCTTTCCCAGGTCGAACCGACCGCCGCTGAGTGGGTCGACTCGATGTGTGTCGATCCCTCATCGCCGGCGGTCGCGGCATGGACCCAGCCGAGGGGGATGTACAGGACGTCACCGGGTTTGAGTGTGATCTCGGCCGTTGGATCGCCCAGACGGGTCGGATCCACCTGGGTAGCGGAGGTGTCCTGCCGTTCCCACAGGGACCACGTCTTGCTCCCTGCCAATTGCAGCAGGAAGTTCTCCTCCCCGTCCACGTGCGGAACGAGGCCTGGGTGGCCGGCTGCCGTACAGAAGACGTGTGCCTGAACCTCACAGCCGAAGTCCTCACTCAGCCGGCTGCTGAGTTCCGTCGCCTCGGACACCCAGTGCTCGGCGTTGGCCAGCACGACCGTCGCACCGGCGTCGAGCAGGTGGCGGATCCTGTCCTCGTCCACGAAGTCCGCCACCGGTTGGTCGGCGATGGTGCGGACGCGGGTGAACTCGGCCGGATGGTGCAGACGTCCCCCCATGGACACACTGACCCGGTCGGCACGCAGTCCCTGCCGCAGAAGCTGGTCCAGGACCGTGGCGGGCAGCGTCCCGGGCAGGACCGCCTCCGGACCGGCTCCCCCCACTGCGTAGGTGCGCCGCCAGTTCCGTGCGGTGAAGTCCGAGGGAAGCCCCCAGGCGGCGAAGAGTTCTTCACTGCCCACGGGTCACCTCGTCGAACTCCTCCCGCCGGAACCAGGCAACGGCCAGGCAGGCACGCACCGTGGGCGCCATGTGCTCTCCCAACGCACGCACCACCGTGCCGTGTGCCCGTGCCCAGGCTTCACGAGGAGCCCCCGAGCGCGGCACGCCGTCGTCCGCCTGGGCCAAGGCCGCCCGTTGTTCACGCCAGTGCGTGGCCCCCGTGTTCACGGCCTCGTCGAAGGGGATGCGAACGGCGCCTTGGTGCCATGCCTTGTCCACCAACAGCACTGCCGGGCCGGGCTGTTGGGTGAGCACGGCTGTGCCCAGCACGGCCAGAATCCTTCGGGCGTCCAGGCCCATGAGGATCAGCCCGGCCTCCTCCACCGGATCGGCGTCCTGGTCAGGCAGGTCGAAGACTGTGTACGGCTGCTCAAGCATGGCTGCGCTCCGTTTCGCCTGCCGCGACCTGGGCCAGGATGCTCCCGGCCACGCGTGAGACTCCGACGCGGTGTCCGTCGATGTTGCGTGCGGCCGGCCCGAGAATCATGCAAGCAGCCGCGCCGATTGCGTGCACGCGTGGTGCGGCCCGATACGCGAGGGTCGCCTCGTCGAGATCCGGCCATCCGTCACGCAGCCCCACCACGTCTGCGGGAAGCAATTCGCTGCCGACGTTCGGCCGGGTTCCCAGAGCGAGTACCACGCGGTCGCCCGAGACCGCGCTGCCGTCCTGAAGATTCACACCGCCGGCATGCAGGCCGGCGGCTTCCGAACCGCGATGCACCGTCAGCCTGCCCTCAGCTTCGGCCTTCTGCAGCGTGGGCCGGAACTCAAACATCACGGAGGCGACACGGTGCTGGACCATCAGCTGGAGCCGTTCCTCCCAGGTAGTTTCATGGAAGCGGCCGCGGCCTTCTGCCCGGAAGAACGAAGCGTTCTGGTCGGCGCATTGGTAGTGCTCGTTCTGCTTCCGCAGGACCCAGTGCACATGAGAGCCGTTGGCGAGGTCATTGGCCACGACGTGGGCCCCGCTCAGCCCCGCCCCCACGACGACGGTTGTCTCTGCCCGCGCCGTGGGCTCATCCCAGTGCTGGACGCGTTCGGGAAGTTGCCCGGCCAGGAGGCACGTTCCTCTCCCGTGCACAGCGCCACCGACGAGGCCGTGATGTCACCCCGCGTCGTGCGGAGGACGACATCACTGGAGCCGGGTATCACCTCCAGCACTTCGCCCTGCCACAACCGTTCGGCCAGGTCGTGCGCGTCGACCACGTGGTCGACGTAGGCCTCAAAGATGTCCAACGGGACGAGCGCGCGATGCCCCGCCTGCGCCATGCGGACCTCTCGCCTCTCGACCGCGGTGAGCGATGCCCAGTTCAGTCTCGCGAAGTCGAGCAGTTCGCAGTCCCGGTGGCCCTCCGCTCCGGGGTGGTGCTCATAGGGCGAACGCAGCGTGCGCTGCCGCAAGGTGTCCGCACGCCGGAAGAAGCGGCCGCCAAGCCGTCCCTCGCGGTCCACGATGACGATGTCACCGACACCGGCGTGCCACAGCGTGGCGGCCAGGTTCAGGGCAGCGAGTCCGCCGCCGATCAGTACGACATCGGCGCGGCTCGGCAGCTCATCGACCCGGGCCGCTCGGCGGAAACGCTTCGTGAGGTTGCGGCCGCGCGGTGACGTCAGCAGCTCAGGCGGCGGTAGGAAGACAGTCACGTCATCTCCGGTAGTGCTAAGGGGATACGGAAGGGTGAGTTGACCGGGAAACGGCGAGCATGAGGACGAACGGCAGCGCCAGAGCGGCGAGCCCGAACATGACAGGGCGCGGGCCGACCAGGTCGATCAGTGCACCGATAGCGACGACGGCGATGAGCCGCACCAGGGCGGTGGCCGCGCTGCTCGCCGCCAGGACCCTGCCGCGCACCGGGTCGGGCGTGATGCGCTGGCGTGTGGTGGCCACTACGACGAATGCAAGCGCCGAGGCCCCGTCGAGCACCAGTACCGCCGAGGCCAGCCAGAGGGGAGCGTCGAACAATGCAAGGAGAGCCACCGAGCCGCCGTTGACGGTGAGGACGGCTGCGAGCAGTTGGGGCCACCTGGGCGTGTCGACGTACCGTGCCAACACGAAACTGCTCACCAACCCTCCGACGCCCGCCGCTGAGACAACAAGCCCCGTAGTCAGGGGTTCAAAGTCCAGTTCCTTTTCCGCCCGTACGAGCAGGGGAAGAAAGGCCGCGACCGCCAGAAGGTGCATGTAGCAGGCACCTGCTAGCAGAACAGCCTGAACGCGATCCCGCATGATGAGTCGCAGACCCGCCAGAACGGACTCGTCTTCCCCGGCGCCATCCGCGGTCGGTTGATTCTTCGGCAGTCTGGCGAGCAGCAGCGCCGATCCGAGGAAGCTGACCGTATTCGTCGCAAACGCGATCATCGGGCCAAACGCTTGTAGCAACCAGCCACCTGCTGCTGGTCCAGCCAGGGTGGCTGCGGCGTCCGAGCCCTCCACGTATCCGTTGGCCCGCATGAGATCCCGGCCCGATACGAGGTTCGGGATGTAGCTGCCGGCCGCAGTGTGGAACACGGCGTCGGCGATCCCGGTGAGCAGGGCGAGCAGCACGAGGGGGACCAGTCGGGCACCGCCGAAGGCGACCTCAAGGCCGATCGCGATGAAAGCGATCGCGCGGACGAGGTCGGCTGCCACCATCAGACCGCGACGCTCGCGGCGATCGACCAGCGCCCCGATCTGCAACGCACCTATGACCTGCGGGAGTTGGTTGGCGCCGCCGACCAGGCCGGCGGTGAACGCGGAACCTGTCGTGGCAAGCACGGCCAAGGGAAGTGCCACGTCGGCAACACGGTCACCAACGATGCTCAGCGCCCTGGCGCCAATGAAGTACCGGAGCAGGGAGTGCGTGGGGCCCGACGGGGCCGACGGATCAGCGCCGTCGGCCCGTCGAACCTTGGACTCAGCCAATGAGCGTCACCGGGACGACGACCTCAATGACCGGCTTGGGCGGCATGCCGTTCGCCACGTACTCCTCGATGAGGCCCTTGACCTTCTTCGGGCTCTCGGTCGGCGCCGGCTGGAACCGGGCGTGGGCCGCGTTCCCACGCCGCTTGGCACACTCGATGGTGAACATCTTGAGGACAGCCTCACCGGGCCGAACCTCACCGTCGTAGAAGGTGATCCGGGTCTGGTCCGGGGTCATGAACGTCTTGGCGAACTGCCGGGAGACGATCATGGCGTCGGCGTCGTTGACGAACTTCGTGCCCTCACCAGCGGTCATCTGCCAAATCAGCCACGACTGATCGGTCAGGTTCGTCTCGGACTTGATGACCTGCCAGCGTCCGGCCTCGGGGAGCTCGAACGACACCGCGATGTCGTGCTCCTTCGTGTCGATGGCACCGGAAATCATGAGGACGCGGCGCTTGAGGTCCGCACTGGCGGCCATCTGGATGTCACGTGCCAGTACACGGGACTGAACATCCAGGCCGGGAAATGTAAGCGAAATTCGAACTCCTGAGTCTCGACTCACGGAACGGTTCTCGCGCACCCGGCGATTCGATCGCCAGGCCGGGGTGAGGTTAAGCACGAGAAGTCAACCCTGACAAGGTCGAGAGTGAGCCAAGCTCCTCTAGCGGATGGGCCCTTCGCTCCCTAGGATCGGCCCAATGTTGGAGGGCAGAGGTAGCGTCCACGTCCGGTCGGGACTGCGTGTGGTCCTTCACTCGGCCCCTGATTCCGAGGTGGTCAGTGCGGCCCTCGCCGTGCGCGTGGGGTCCCGCAGCGAGACATCCGCATGGTCCGGGATCGCACACCTTGCCGAGCATGTGGCCTGCGGGGCGGACACTCCCCGCACCCGTGCCTTGGGGTAACGACACTGTGGAAATTCCCCGTGATCCTGGACACGGTTCTGTTATGCCGCGAGGGCCTGTTCGTTCCGGTAGCGCTGGCGGGTTTCGCGGGGGGGGTGAGGTAGTCCCAGTCGATGTGCTCGCGGAGCCTGCGTCGGTTGTAGAAGGTCTCGATGAATTCGAAGTTGCGGCGCGGGCGGTGGCCCGGTCTGTCCAGGAGCGGGTGCCGATTTCCTCTTCAAGGACGGCCCAGAAGCTCTCGCACGGGTCGTTGTCGAAGCAGATTCCCGTTCACCCCACGCTTCGTCTGCGCGCCAACCCTTCGATCCGTCACGAGTTGGGAAGAGGTGTACTCCGATCCGCGATTGGAGTGGATCACGCATCCGGGTTCCAGGCGGCCCAGTCCGACGGCCATGTCGACGACCAGGTCCGCGCGGTGGTTGTTGGGCATCGAGTAGCCGACCAGTTCGCGTGTCGCGGGGTCGAGCCAGTCGGCGAGGTAGAGCCAGCCCACGGCGGTCGGGGTGTAGGTGATGTCCCCGACGATCTTCCGGCCGGGGCTCTCGACGTGGACGCCGCGGCCGAGCAGGTCGAGGGCCGGGGCGGAGCGGCTGTCCTGCTTGGTCAGGCTGCGGCGGCCGGTGCGCCGGGTGCGGCCGGCGATGCCGTGCTCGCCCATGACCAGCTCGACACGCTTGTGGTTGACCGCGTTTCCCTGGCGGCACAGTGCGGCGGTCACCCGCAGTACCCCGTACGTCCTCCTGGAAGCGAGGTGGGTCACGGTGATCTCGTGGACGAGGGCCTCATCCACCCGTCGGCGCTGTTCGCGGGCCTGGGCCCCGCGAACCACGACGACGGTGAGCTTCCGCAACCGCTTCAGCTCCGCCTCCACCCCGCAAGACGAAGCGCCGATGAACGCCTGGATGGCCACGTGACCAACGCATGACCAACAGCCCCCAGTAACAGGCAGAAACACCCAGTTCGAGACCGAACTACACCACAGTCGGGAATCTGCATCTGGACGGCAAAATGCCTGTTCAAGGGCGCTTTATGGGTGAGCCCGGCCAGGGGTGGCGGCCCCGGCCGTCCTTCCGGCACATCACTCCCGGCCGGGGAACGCCCCTCGGCGCGGAACCGCCCGCACGCGCGGGGGGGCGGCGCTACCGCCGCCGGGCCCGTCGTGCCGCCGCCGCCCGCAGTACGCGCTTGCCCTCGTCGGACTGGACCAGGACGGCGCGCAGGCCGTCGCCCTCGGCGGCGAGCAGGTCCAGCAGGCGCTCCTGGCGGCGAAGCTCTCCCGTGGTCAGCGGGCCGCCGTCGCGGTCTCCGTCCAGGTGGCGGTGCACGGCCAGGGCGGCGGCCGAGCAGGCGCTCGCCCACCGGTGCAGCTCCGCCGCCTCGTACACCCGCGGGACGTCGGCCGCCCGGCGCAGTTCCGCCACCGGGCCGGGGTGCGGGCGGCCCCCGGCGGCCCGTACGACGCCGACGGCGGCGGCCCGCAGCCGTCCGAGCCACGCCTCGCCGCCCTCGGCCGCCTCCCAGAGCGGACGCAGCGCCGCTCCCGTGTCGACGGCGAGTGCCGCGCCCGCGCCGTCCTCGACGTACTCCAGGAGCGGCAGGCAGCGGTCCAGGCAGGCGAGCGCGCTGATGCCGAGGCTGCGTTCGTCGGCGCGGGCGAGCCGCTGCGTCAGCTCGGTCAGTTCCACCAGGGGCAGACTCACTCGTTCTCCTCGGTACGACGACACGGCGGCCGTACGGCAGGCAGCGGCGCGACGAGTCGTGCGGCAGGCGGCGCGGCGGGGGCTGGACGGCGGCCGTCCGGGCCCGTCGGATACGGACCCACTGCCTCCGTCTGCGTACCGGCGCCGGATTGCGTCACTGGGGAGCGGCGACTCGGGCCGGCGCCGGGCCCCGCGGCCGGAACGTCACTGCTGTCGCTCCAGCCCCAGCACGTCCAGGAAGTAGCCGAAGAGTTCCTCCGCCAGCGGGTCCGCCTCCGCCGACAGCACGGTCACCAGGGGCTCCAGCTCCACGGCCTTCCCGGCCTCCGCGGCCCAGGCGACGCCCTTCTCCGCGGCGTCCTGCGGCGACAGGAACAGGTCCTCCAGCAGCAGCCCGTCCGCCTGGAGGTACCCGGCCATCGCCTCGCGGCCCAGGCACGCGAACCACGAGCCGCCGTCCGGCATCGCCGCTTCGACGACCACGCAGTCGCTGCCCATCACGAAGGCGAAGAGGGCGGGCGCCCCGGTCTCGCGGCACACGCCGCGCGCCAGCGCACCCATGTCGCCGACCTCGGGCTCGCTGGGGCGCTCCCAGACCTGCCAGCCGCCCACCCGCTCGTCATAGAGCGCGAGGTCGTCTCTGACCTCGGACAATGCTTCCAATCCCGAGAGCGGCCCGGTGCTCTTCCCCACGACGAAGTAACCCCAGAAACCCATTTGCTCCACTCCCCCCACGCGCTGATCCCAAGAAGCTCAAGCCTCACCCGAGCTGGGCCGTAACGGCCAGTTGCGCACGTATCCACCACAGCCCTGGCACATTGTGCCCACATGACGGGGGGTCATGGCCATCGAGGGTCACGAAAAGCACCTCACCGTCTCATTCCACCTCGGCTGCCAGCTCCTTGAACCCCTCCCAGTCCAGTGCGGGCTTCCGCGGGTCCCAGAGCTTCTGTGCCGTCGCGAACAGCGGCAGCCGGATGCCGCGGGCGACCTGGTCCTGCGTCTGCGCCCCGTGCAGATCGCACCAGACGGCGAACTGCCCGCCGGTGATCTGGGCGTCGTAGCGGGCCGGGACGGCCTCGCTGCCGCGCAGCACGCGCGGGTTCCACTCCTCGTAGATGCGGCGGCCGGTGGGGTACCGGAAGGTGTGGGGCTCGCCGAGGACGTAGTAGAGGTACTCGTCGTTGACGTTCAGAACCCTGCGGCCCTCGCGCAGGTACTCCAGCGGCTTGCGGGCGCCGATCTCCTTGCCCGTCCAGTACGCGACCTCGCGGGACTTCGGCGCGTCGACGACGCCGCCCGCGAAGTAGCCGTCGTTCCAGGCGCGGATGTCGGTCCTGCCGTGCCCGGCGAGCACGGCGGCCCGGTCGTTCAGCCAGCCGGTCGCCAGGTCCTGCACCCGGGCCTTCGGGCCGTACTTCCGTTTCGCCTCACGGGCCAGCCGCGGGTACGCGGCCTCCGGGTCGTCCGCGGTCAGCGCACGGTACTCGTCGCCGCCCAGGTGCCAGGACGTGCCGGGGAAGAGCTGCGCGTACTCGGCGAACAGCTCGTCGACGATCCGCGCCGCCTTCGGGTGGGCGATGTCGACGGCCCCGCGCGCCGGCTTGCCGGAGACGCTGCGCAGTTGCAGTTCGGGGTGGGCGGCGATGACCGCGCCGAGGTGGCCGGGCGAGTCGATCTCGGGGATCACCCGGATGTGGCGGGACGCGGCGAGGGCGACGATGCGGCGGACCTCGGCATGGCTGAGGTGGCTCTCGGAGACGATCTCGGGGTGGGAGGCGGAGGCGATGCGGAAGCCCTGGTCGTCGGAGAAGTGCAGGCCGAACTCGTTGAGCTTGAGGTCGCCCATCTCGCGGATCCGGTCCTCGATCCACTCCGCGTCGAAATGCTTGCGGGCGGTGTCCAGGGCGAAGCCGCGCCGGGGCTTGGCGGGCGCGTCCCGCAGCACCCCCTCGGCCAGCCCGCCGCCGGAGCGGACCGCCTGCTTGAGCGTGCGGGTGCCGTAGAAGACGCCCGCCTCGTCGCCGCCGGTGATCCGGACCCGGCCGTCACCCGTCGTCACCGTGTACGACTCGGGGGTACGGGAGACACCCGCGACGCCCGGTGCGCCCAGCGCCAGCTCCACGTCGCCCGGCCGGGCCGGTACGCCCTGTGCGTACCGCTTGCCCAGTTCGCCCGCGAGCAGCCGTCCCTCGTCGGCGAGGGCCGGCTCGCTGCCCGCCGCGACGACGACCCGGGTGGAGGCGAGGGGCCGCCAGCCCTCGCCGCTGACCCGTTGCTGCTCCCGCACGAAGGGCACGGTGCGGGCCGGCCCGGTCACCGGGCGGGCGGAGGCGGCGGGCGAGGACGGCGCGGCGGCCTTGGCGTCGCTCCGGGCGCCCTCCGACCGGGCGGCCTCCGCCGGTCCTGTCGGCCGCCCCGTCGCGTCGGGCCAGGCCGCCACCGTCACCGTGGCCGCCGCACCGATCACGACGGCGGCTCCGAGGACCAGCGCCGCGCGCGGCACCCGGCTGCCCGATCCGCGCGAGCCCGGCCGTGGTGTCTCTCGGGAATCACTCATGCGCACTCAACTTTCGCTTCTGTCGCATACCGTACCCAATTCACCCGAAAGAGGGGGTTTATCCTGGTCACGCTGTCTACTCCGCACACATGAACCCTCCCGTTCGGATGAAATTCGTGCATTCGTCGGACACTTGCTTCGTCCCGTCGATAGCGTTTGCGGCCCCGCCATCGACCGAGCCGCCCGCGATTCGAGGAGTTCCGCTGCACCCCTCCGTCTCCCTTACAACGAGCGGCCGTGGCGGCCGGAGCCCCCTCATCCCGCTCGACGGGTTCAACGCCGCCCCGGCGGACGCCGCCGAGGCGGCCCTCCTGGCCTGCTGCCGCAGCCACCGCTGGGCCGCGCGGGTCGCCGCACACCGCCCCTACCCGGATCCGGCATCGCTGCTCGCCGCCGCCGAGGAGGCCTCGTACGACCTGTCGGGGGAGGAGGTCCTCCGCGCGCTCGCCTGCGAGGACGCGCCCGGACCCGGCCCGGACGCGCCGCCGCCGGCACGCACCGCGCTGCACGCCGCCCGCGCCGCGTACGAGAGCCGCTTCGGGCACGCCTTCGTGATCTGCCTGGACTCCCACCCGCCCTCCCGCCACCTGGACCGGACACTGTGGGCCATCCGCTACCGGTTGGGCAACGAACCCGACGAGGAGCGCGCGGTCGCCGCCGACGAGCTGCGGCTGCTGGCCCGCGGGCGGCTCGCCCGGCTCGTGGGGGAAACCGGGCCGCCGGACGCCGGGCCGGTGCCGGTACCGCGCTGACCCCTCCGAGCAGCCTTCCGCGGACTTTCCCGGCCCCCTGCGTTGCGCTGTTGGACTGCCTGTTTGATCACACCGGGGGCCCCCGCGCGAGGGAACCGACAACTCGTCGCTACGATGACCGGGGCCGGTGGACCGTACCCGGCCGGGTCAGACCGACATAACCAAGCCGGCCGACCCCAATCCCCGCTCCCGGAGGGTATTTCCGTGCCGGCTGGAACGCTGTATCGCGGCCGGGAAGGCATGTGGTCCTGGGTGGCTCATCGAGTCACCGGCGTCCTCATCTTCTTCTTCCTGTTCGTACACGTCCTCGACACCGCTCTCGTCCGCGTCTCTCCCGAGGCGTACGACGATGTCGTGGCCACCTACAAGACCCCGCTCGTAGCGCTGCTCGAATACGGGCTCGTCGCCGCCATCCTGTTCCACGCGCTGAACGGCCTGAGGGTCATCGCCGTGGACTTCTGGTCCAAGGGCCCCCGCTTCCAGAAGCAGATGCTCTGGACCGTCATGGGCATCTGGATCGTGCTGATGGTGGGCGCCCTGTACCCCGTGCTCGGTCACGCCGTACGCGAAGTCTTCGGGAGCTGAGACAACACATGTCCACAGAGACCTCTTCCGCAGGCGTCGGCCCCGTCGAAGGCGTGAGCCTCTACGACGTCGACAACCCGGCGCCCGTCATCGAGCCCCCGCGCAAGCGCACCTCGAAGTCCCCCCGTGCCACCCGCACCAACTTCGAGCTGTACGGCTGGCTGTTCATGCGGCTGTCCGGCATCGTGCTCGTGGTCCTCGTCCTCGGCCACCTGCTGATCCAGCTCGTGCTGGACGGCGGCGTGTCCAAGATCGGCTTCGCCTTCGTGGCCGGCCGCTGGGCCTCGCCGTTCTGGCAGGCCTGGGACCTGATCATGCTGTGGCTGGCCATGCTGCACGGCGCCAACGGCCTGCGTACCGTCATCAACGACTACGCGGAGAAGCCCAAGACGCGCTTCTGGCTGAAGAACCTGCTGTACACCGCCACGGTGTTCACCGTCCTTCTGGGCACGCTGGTGATCTTCACCTTCGACCCGAACATCCGCTAGGCCCGGGGCTGAGGCAACCACTCATGAAGATTCACAAGTACGACACCGTCATCGTCGGCGCCGGTGGCGCGGGCATGCGCGCGGCCATCGAGTCGACCAAGCGCAGCCGCACCGCCGTGCTGACGAAGCTCTACCCCACGCGCTCCCACACGGGCGCGGCGCAGGGCGGCATGGCCGCGGCGCTGGCGAACGTGGAGGAGGACAACTGGGAGTGGCACACCTTCGACACGATCAAGGGCGGCGACTACCTGGTCGACCAGGACGCCGCCGAGATCCTGGCGAAGGAGGCCATCGACGCGGTCCTCGACCTGGAGAAGATGGGCCTGCCGTTCGGCCGCACGCCCGGGGGCCAGATCGACCAGCGCCGGTTCGGCGGTCACTCCCGCAACCACGGCGAGGCCCCCGTCCGCCGGTCCTGCTACTCGGGCGACCGCACCGGTCACATGATCCTCCAGACCCTCTACCAGAACTGCATCAAGGAGGGTGTGGAGTTCTTCAACGAGTTCTACGTCCTCGATCAGCTCATCGTGGAGGAGGACGGCGTCAAGAAGTCCGCGGGCGTCGTCGCGTACGAGCTGGCCACCGGTGAGATCCACGTCTTCCAGGCCAAGTCGGTCATCTACGCCTCGGGCGGCACCGGCAAGTTCTTCAAGGTGACCTCCAACGCGCACACCCTGACCGGTGACGGCCAGGCCGCGTGCTACCGCCGCGGGCTGCCGCTGGAGGACATGGAGTTCTTCCAGTTCCACCCGACGGGCATCTGGCGCATGGGCATCCTGCTGACGGAGGGCGCCCGCGGTGAGGGCGGCATCCTCCGCAACAAGGACGGCGAGCGCTTCATGGAGAAGTACGCGCCGGTCATGAAGGACCTCGCGTCCCGTGACGTCGTCTCCCGCTCCATCTACACCGAGATCCGTGAGGGCCGCGGCTGCGGTCCCGAGGGCGACCACGTCTACCTCGACCTCACGCACCTCCCGCCGGAGCAGCTCGACGCCAAGCTCCCGGACATCACCGAGTTCGCGCGTACGTACCTGGGCATCGAGCCGTACACGGACCCGATCCCGATCCAGCCGACCGCGCACTACGCCATGGGCGGCATCCCGACGAACGTCAAGGGTGAGGTCCTCCGCGACAACACCACGGTCGTTCCCGGTCTGTACGCCGCCGGTGAGGTCGCCTGCGTCTCGGTGCACGGCGCGAACCGCCTGGGCACCAACTCGCTGCTCGACATCAACGTCTTCGGCAAGCGGGCCGGCATCGCCGCCGCCGACTACAGCCACGGGAGCGACTTCGTCGAGCTGCCGGAGAACCCGGCCCAGCTCGTCGTCGACCAGGTCGAGCGGCTGCGCAACTCCACAGGCACCGAGCGCGTGGCCGCGCTGCGCACGGAGCTGCAGGAGACGATGGACGCCAACGTGATGGTGTTCCGCACCGAGCAGACGATCAAGACGGCCGTCGAGAAGATCGCCGAGCTGCGCGAGCGCTACCTGAACGTGTCCATCCAGGACAAGGGCAAGCGCTTCAACACCGACCTGCTGGAGGCCATCGAGCTGGGCAACCTGCTCGACCTGGCCGAGGTCATGGCGGTCTCGGCCCTGGCGCGCAAGGAGTCCCGCGGCGGTCACTACCGCGAGGACTTCCCGACCCGCGACGACGTCAACTTCATGCGCCACACCATGGCGTACCGCGAGGTCGCGGCCGACGGCTCCGAGTCGATCCGGCTCGACTACAAGCCGGTCGTCCAGACCCGCTACCAGCCGATGGAGCGTAAGTACTGATGGCTACCCCCACCCTGGAGAAGACGTCCGGCAAGGGCGCGCCCGAGCCCGGCTTCGCCGACTCTCCGTACATCAAGGTCACCTTCCGCATCCGCCGCTTCAACCCCGAGGTGTCCGAGGACGCCGAGTGGCAGGACTTCGAGGTCGAGATGGACCCGAAGGAGCGTGTCCTCGACGCCCTGCACAAGATCAAGTGGGACCAGGACGGCACGCTCACCTTCCGCCGCTCCTGCGCGCACGGCATCTGCGGCTCGGACGCGATGCGGATCAACGGCAAGAACAGGCTCGCCTGCAAGACGCTGATCAAGGACATCAACCCGCAGAAGCCGATCACGGTCGAGGCCATCAAGGGCCTGACGGTCCTCAAGGACCTGGTCGTGGACATGGAACCGTTCTTCCAGGCCTACCGCGACGTGATGCCCTTCCTGATCACCAAGGGCAACGAGCCGACGCGCGAGCGGCTGCAGTCCCCCGAGGACCGCGAGCGCTTCGACGACACCACCAAGTGCATCCTGTGCGCCGCGTGCACGTCCTCGTGCCCGGTGTTCTGGAACGACGGCCAGTACTTCGGCCCAGCGGCGATCGTCAACGCGCACCGCTTCATCTTCGACAGCCGTGACGAGGGCGGCGAGCAGCGGCTCGAAATCCTCAACGACAAGGACGGCGTGTGGCGCTGCCGCACCACGTTCAACTGCACGGACGCCTGCCCGCGTGGCATCGAGGTCACCAAGGCGATCCAGGAAGTCAAGCGCGCGCTGATCACGCGCCGCTACTGACCTTCCGCAGCACCGCAGGAGACGCACCGTACCGCGCGCCGCACGCGACGCGCGGTACGGGAAGGGCCCCGGCCCCCGGTCGCACACCGGGGGCCGGGGCCCTTCCGCGTCACCCCGCGCCCCTACAGCCGGTGCAGCTCCCACAGCCGCCAGATGCCCGTGCCGTCCGACAGGTACTGTGCGCCGCCGACCTTGTTGCTGCTCAGCACGTAGTCCTTGGTCTGCCACAGCGGCAGCAGCGGCACGTCCTCGGCCACGATGCGCTGCATCGCCTTGAAGTCGCCGACCGCGTCCGAGCGGTTGGAGGCGCCCTGGGTGCGGATGATGAGCTTCTCGATGTCGGGGTTGTGGTACTCGTTCGCGTTGCTGTTGCCCTTGCCGACGAGCGGCTGGCTGTAGTTGTCGGGGTCCGGGAAGTCGGCGACCCAGCCGACGTTGTACGCGTCGTACTTGCCGGCCTTGTAGTCCGCCTGGAAGTCGTCCCAGACCTTCCGCTCGACGAGTTCCACCGCGAAGAGGCCGCCCAGCTCCAGCTGCGCCTTCAGCTCCTCCGCCTCGGGCCTGGTCGCACCGCCCGTGGCGAATCCGAGCGAGAACTCCACCGGGAGCCGCACGCCCGCCTTCCGCAGCTCCGCCCTCGCCTTCGCGAGGTCCGGCTTGGGGGCCCGGTCGAAGAAGGGCGTGCCGTGGGCGAGGACGCCCTTGGGAATCACGTCGTACAGCGGGTCGACGGTGTTGTGGTAGACGTCGATCGCCAGTTTCGGCCGGTTGACCAGGTACGACACGGCCCGGCGCACGGACGCGTCCTCGAATGCCGAGCCCTTGCGGACGTTGAAGACCATGTTGCGGATCTCGGTCGCCTCCACCTCGCTGATCCGCACGCTCGGGTCACCGACGGCCAGGTTGGCGAGCATCTTGGGCGGCAGCTGGCGGTGCGTGATGTCGACCTCCTTGGCCTCCCACGCCTTCTGCAGTTCCTCGGACTCCGCGTAGTAGTGCACGTCGATCGGCGCGCCGACCTTCGCCACGGCCCCCCGGTACGTGCCGCTCGGCACGAGGCGGGCGAGTTCGCCCTTCTCGTACGAGGCCATGGCGTACGGTCCGGAACCGTCCACCCCGGGGTCCTTGCGCTCGCCCTGCGCCGGGTACTTCGTACGGTCGACGATCGACCCGCCGCCCGAGGCGACCTTGAACGGGAAGGTGGCGTCGCCGGTGTGCAGGTTGAACGTCACCGTCTGCCCGCTCACGGACACCGACTTCAGCGACGTGAACAGGGAACGCGGGCCCACGTCGGGCTCGTTGCGCAGCATCCGGTCGAAACTGAACTTCACGTCCTCGGCGGTGAGCTTGTTCCCGTTGGAGAACTTCAGGTCGTCGCGCACCTCGCACTGGTACGTCATCAGCTTCTGTCCGACGAACCGGCAGCTTCCCGTCTTCGCCGCGTCCTCGGTCGGCGTGGAGGAACCCGTCTTCAGCGTCAGCAGCGACTGGAACACGTTGCTGTACAGCGCCCAGGAGCCCGCGTCGTACGCGTAGGCCGGGTCCAGTGAGGTCGACTTGTCCGTCGTGCCGACGTTGATCGCCTGGACGTCGCCGTCGTCCGACGCCGGGAGGAGCTGCCACCCCCCGACGGCTGCGGCGGCGACCACGCCCGCCGCGACGACGACACGCAGACGCACGGAACCCATCGACGGCATAGTGCCTAGCTCTCCTTGCAGTACCCCCACCCAGGGACGGCGGAAGTCCACACGCCCGTCCCACGATTCGTTCACCTAATCACACGAATTAGGCCCATGGAAGGGGCGATTCTTTCGCAAGTGACGCATGTAGGCACAGATTCGGTGGGGAGTTGATCGCCTGGGGGCAGAATTGCGATGTCAGAGCACGTCTCCGCGCGGAGACGTCGGCATCGTCGCCACAGGGGGCAAGTCATGGACGTGGCCGGTCTGTTCATCTTCGGAGCGGGTCTGCTCTGGACGGGCGCGACGGTCCACCTCGTGAAGAACCACGTCGCGAAGGGCGGCCTGGGGCGCAATGCGGCGATCGGCATCCGGACCAGGGCGACCACGTCCTCGGACACCGCGTGGGAGGCGGGCCACGCGGCCGCTGCTCCCCTGCTGACGGCCACCTGCCGGACGGCGTACGCGGCGGGCGCGCTGACGTGGGTGTCGGTCCTCGTACTGGTGCTCAGCGACAGCGGGACCCCCGTGGTCGTCGCCCTGCCCGCGGGCGGGACCGTCGCGGTCCTCGTCCTGCTCTCGGCGGCGGCGCGCCGGGCGAACGCGGCGGCACGCGCGGCCGGGGACGCGGACGGCCGGCCGGGCCCGTAGGCCGCCCTGCTCGGGCCCGGCCCTGGTTCGCCCTTGCGGGTGCGCGCGCCGTCAGGCCCGGAGGGAGGCCAGCTGGACGAGGGTGATGTCGGCGGGGGCTCCCACCCGGACCGGCGGCCCCCAGGCGCCCGCGCCGCGGGTGACGTACAGCTGGGTGTCGCCGTACCGGTCGAGACCGGAGACGGTGGGGTTGGCGAGGGCGGCGACGAGGTTGCCGGGCCAGAGCTGGCCGCCGTGGGTGTGGCCGGAGAGCTGGAGGTCCACCCCGTGGCGGACGGCCTCGTGGATCTGCACGGGCTGGTGGGCCAGTAGGACGGCGGCACGGGTGCGGTCGCGGTCGCCCAGCGCCCGGCCGAAGTCCGGCCCCTGGCCGGTGGGTTCGCCACCGATGTCGTTGACTCCGGCCAGGTCGAAGGCGGGCAGGGCCGTACGGGCGTTCTCCAGGGGGCGCAGGCCCAGTTCGCGGACGTGGGCCAGCCACGGGGTGACGCCCGCGTAGTACTCGTGGTTGCCGGTGACGAAGAAGTTGCCGTCGCGGGAACGGAGTCCGGCGAGCGGTTCGGCCGCACGGCCGAGGTCCTCCACGCTGCCGTCGACCAGGTCGCCGACGACGGCCACCAGGTCGGGCTGGGTGGAGTTGACGGCGTCGACGATGCGCTGGGTGTGGGCGCGACCGAGGATCGGCCCCAGGTGGACGTCGCTGACGACGGCTATGCGGTAGCCGTGGGCGGAGCGGGGGAGCTTGGCCAGGGGGACGGTGACGCGTTTGACGCGGGGCCCGGAGAGGACGTTGTGCGCGCCGTATCCGACGGCGCCCACCGCGGCGGTCGCGGCGGCGGCTCCGACGGCCCGCGAGAGGAAGAGGCGGCGACTCGGAGCGGGCCGGGGGGCGGGGGCGGGCGTGGCGTCCGGGGCGGGATCGGCGGCCGGGGCGGCGGGTGCGGCGGCCTTCGGCGGGCTCTGACGGCGCAGCAGGACCGCCCGGACGAGTTCACCGACGAGGAGGGCCAGGGTGAGGTACAGGAGGAGCGCCAGCCATAGGTAGCCGGGCCAGGCGACGAGTTGCTGGAGCCGGAAGGGGACGCCCGCGCGGGCGGAGACGAACGCGCCGAGGGAGAGGAGGGGCAGCACGCTGATCGCCACCGTGCCCGCGCGGCGGATGCGCCGGCCCCGTACGGAATCGGTCGTCGTGTCGCGGACCAGACGCAACCAGACGTACCGGTGGACCGCGGCGAGCAGGGCGAGTACGCACAGAAGGATCAGGACGGCCACCACGGTCACGGGAATCCCCTACGCCTTTTCGCGCCGCAAGGTGCGCACCGAACGGAACCCGATCACGCCGATGCCCGTCCCCAGAAGAAAGGACGTCACGGCGAGCAGCAGGTGGACCCAGAAGTACCCGGTCGGGTCACCGGCGTCGTCGAAGGCGAGGCCGCTCCCGTCCTTGATCAGGTTTTTGACGAAGGTGACCCAGATGAACCAGCTCCACACGCCGAAGGCGAGCAGGAACCAGGACAAGGAGCGGTTGAGCTTCATGGGGCCAGTATCGCCGTCGGGCCTCCTCCCCCTGGCACGGGGGGCGGAGGGCCGTGGGGCGGGCGGTGCGGGAGGGCTTGGGCTGTCCCGGCGGCTGTTGCGGCGGGTCCGTACCGCGCTGACGGCGCCGACGGGTGCGCCCTGTACGTTCTCGTCCGTGTCTGCCGTGAAACGGACCGCGCTCGCGGTCGCCTCCGCCGCCCTGCTGCTGCCCACGCTCGTCGTTCCGGTGACGGCCGCTCATGCCGACGACAAGAAGCCGGTGTCGGACAACAAGCCGAAGCCGCCGCCCGTCATGTCGACGGTGGGCGGGGAGCGGCTGGGGAAGCCCGGCACGCAGGTGAACCTGGCGCCCGGCGTTCCCGTGCTGCCCAAGGCGCTGTCGGGGCGGTCGTGGATCGTCGCGGACGCGGAGAGCGGGCAGGTGCTGGCCGCCCACAACGCGCACTGGCGCCTCGCCCCGGCGTCCACGCTGAAGATGCTGTTCGCGGACACGGTGCTGCCCCGGCTGCCCAAGGACCAGACGCACACGGTGAAGCCGGAGGAGCTGACTGGGATCGGCTCGGGGAGCAGCGCCGTGGGGGTGAAGGAGAACCACACCTACAAGGTGCACGACCTGTGGCTGGGCGTGTTCCTCCGTTCGGGGAACGACGCCGTGCACGTGCTGACGGCGATGAACGGCGGGCTGGCCAAGACCGTCAAGGACATGAACGCGCACGCGCGCGAACTCCAGGCCGTCGACACGAAGGTCGTCTCGCCCGACGGGTACGACGCGCCGGGGCAGGTGAGCAGCGCGTACGACCTCACGCTGATCGCCCGCTCGGGCATGCAGAAGAAGGACTTCCGGGAGTACGCGTCCACGGTGCGCGCCCGGTTCCCCGGCGGGATGAAGGACGGGAAGCGCGAGGACTTCGAGATCCGGTCCACCAACCGGTTGCTGACCGGGGACGGGGTCGAAAGTCCGTACCCGGGCATCGCGGGCGTCAAGAACGGCACCACCACCCACGCCGGCTCCACCTTCACCGGGGTCGCCCAGAACGGTGACCGGGTCCTGCTGGTCACGGTGATGAACCCGCAGTCCGACGAAAGGCATGCCGTCTACCAGGAGACGGCCCGGCTGTTCGACTGGGGGTTCGCGGCGGCGGGGAAGGTCAAGCCGGTGGGCGAGCTGGTCCCGCCGAGGTCCGCGGACCTCCGCTCGGGGAAGAACGCGCCGCCGCCCGGCAAGTCCGCCAAGAGCCCCGCCCCGGTCCAGCTGGCCTCCGCCGAGAGCGGGTCCAGCGGGATGGGCATCGCGCTCGCGGTGGCGGGCGGGGTACTCGTGGTGCTGGCGGGAGCGGTGTTCCTGGTCAATCGGCGGTGGCCGGTGCCCGCCCTGTCGCGTCGGACGCCCCGGCGCTGACGGCGGGCTTCTCCTTGGAGGCGTGCGGCGCCGCCGTCCAGGCGGCGCAGCACAGCATCAGTTTGGCGGTGAAGTTGATCCACAGCAGCAGGGCCACGGGGACGCCGAAGGCGCCGTACATGCTCTTGGACGCCACTCCGCTCATGTAGCCGCCGAGCAGCATCTTCAGGAGTTCGAAACCGACCGCGCCGATGAGGGCGGCGGTGATCAGGCGGTGGCGTTCGGGGTGAACGCCGGGCAGGAGGGTGAGGACGTAGAGGAGGAGCAGGAAGTCGGCGGCGACGGCCACCAGCAGGGCGGCGATCCGCAGCAGTACGCCGCCCGCGCCGCTCTCCGGGATGTCGAGGGTGCGGGCGGTCCAGCCGACCGCGGTGGAGCCGACGGTGGAGGCCAGCAGCGAGCCCAGGCCGGTGCCGCCGAGGCCCAGGAGCACGAGGGCGTCCTTGGCCTTGCGCAGGACCGGGTTGCCGGTGTCGGCGTCGTCCAACTGCCAGACGGCGCGCAGGCACTCGCGCATCGAGCCGACCCAGCCGATGCCGGTGAACAGCAGCAGCGCGCCCGCGACGAGACCGACCGTGCCCGCGTTGGCGATGAGCGCGTCGATGTCGAGCTGGTCGGAGATGCCGGGAACCTGTTCGGCGATGCTGCTCTTGATGTCGCGGATCTGCTGATCGGAGAGGAAGGCCGCGCCGACCGCCGCCGCGACGGTGATCAGGGGGAAGAGGGCCAGGAAGCTGATGAAGGTGATCGCGGCGGCGAGCCTGCTCCAGTGCGCCCGGTCGAGGGTTTCGTACGTGCGCCAGGCGTGCGTGCCCATCAGGCGCGTGACGAGCGGCCCGATGAGGGGGAGGTTCTTCAGCCAGTCCATGTCCCTGAGGTACCTGCCTGTCGATGTGTGCGGAAAACCAGGGTTCTCGTACCCCAGAAACGGAGGCAGGTCGCGAGGGCCATGCCGATGACGGACCCGGAGAGCGCGTCGGCGCGGGGGGACGTCAGGCCGAGGCCGTGGTGGGAGACGGCGAGGCACGCCAACTGGACGGCCGCGCCCGCCGCGTTGACGGCGAGGAAGACGCCGTACCGGCGGAGGCGGGAGTCCGCTGCCGCCCGGTCCCCTGCGGCGCTGTGCCGGTAGGTGCCCAGGGCGTTGCCCGCGTACGCGACCGTGCATCCGGCGAGGAAGCCGACGGCCTTCGCGGCGAACGGGTCCCAGTCCAGGGGGCCGCGCAGCCAGACGAAGAGGGCGAGGTCGACGAGGTAGGCGCAACCGCCGACGGCGGCGAAGGAGCGCAGTTCGGACCAGTCGGGTTTCCTGCGGGGCAGACCGGTTCCGGCCTCGGCTGCGACACCTGGCCCGAGTCGGGTCGGCTTCTGTTTCTCGCGGGTCGTCACAGGCCGGCGACCGCCAGTGCGTACAGGGCCGTCCAGAGGAGTCCGATGAGCTGGAGTCCCCGGTCGCTCAGGACGACGTCCTCGGGGGCGCCCGCGGTGCCCCGGTCGGCGAAGACCGCGTACCTGAGCACTCCGGCGATGAAGCCGATCATGGAGATCTCGCGCCAGGGCAGCAGGGCGCCCTCGCCCGCCCCGCCGCGCTCCAGGGCCCAGAGGCAGTAGCCGAGGACGGAGACCCCGGCCGCCAACTGCCAGACGAAGCGCAGGTAACCGGTGGTGTACTCGCTGAGCAGGGCACGGGTGGTGCCCCTGTGGGCGCTGTCGGCCAGCTGCACTGCTTCGGAGTAGCGCTTGGCGGAGACCATGAACAGCGCGCCGAAGCCGGTGGTGATCAGGAACCAGCGGGAGAGCGGAATGCCGAGGGCGACGCCGCCGATCATCGCGCGCATCAGGAATCCGGTCGTGACGACGACGAGGTCCACGACCAGGACGTGCTTGAGGCGCAGGCAGTACGCCATCTGCATGACGACGTAACAGGTGAGGAGTGCCGCCGTGAGGGGGTTGCAGAGGAGGGCCGCGGCCGTGGGGGCGGCGACGGCCAGGACGGCGCCGGTGGCGTGGGCGACCGGCACGGGTACCTGACCGGCGGCCACCGGACGGCGGCACTTGGTGGGGTGCGCCCGGTCGGCCTCGGCGTCGAGGGCGTCGTTGATCAGGTAGACGGCGGACGCGGCGGCCGTGAACAGGAGGAACACGAGGGTGAGTTGGACGGCTGCGTGGGCGGAGAAGAGTTCGCCGGCGGCGGCCGGTGCGGCGAGGACCAGGCCGTTCTTGATCCACTGGCGGGGGCGCGCGGTGCGCAGCAGGCCCAGCGGGAGGGCGAGCGGGCGCAGGGCGCGGCGCTGCGGGGGGAGGGCGGTGGCGGACGCCTCCGGCCCACGGCCCGGCTGCTCGTCGCGTCGACCCTGCGCGTCCTGCGCATCCTGCGCGTCCTGCGGGTCCTGCCTTGCGTGCGGGTCCTGCCTTGCGTGCGGGTCCTGCCTTGCGTGCGGGTCCTGCCTTGCGTGCGGGTCCTGCCTTGGGTGCGGGTCGTGCGCGTCGTGCGTGCCCTGCCTGGCGTGGCGCTCCTGCCGCTTGTCGTGGTGGGCCTGCTCGTCGCGTCGGCCCTGCGCGGCGTGCGGGTCCTGCGCGGCGTGGCGCTCCTGCTGCTTCTCCAGGAGGGGGACGACGGTTGGCTCAGGCACCGGTGACCCCCCGTCCCGCGGCCAGCCACTTGGCTCCGAGGCCCGCGGTCAGTCCGCCGAGCAGTGCGCCGGCGGCGACGTCGCTCGGGTAGTGGACGCCGACGACCAGACGGGAGACGCACATCGCGGCGGCCAGCGGCGGCACGACCTGCCGGGCGAAGGGGCCGAGGGCGCCGAGGGCGACGGCGGCCGCCGCGGCCGAGGCGGCGTGCGAGGAGGGGAAGGAGTGCCGGCCGAGGGTCTTCACCAGCGGCTGGTGGGCGGGGAGCCGGGGGCGGGGCCGGCGCACGGTGCGCTTGACGCCCATGCTCACCGCCTGGGCCGCGGCGATCAGTGCCGTACCGCGCAGCCAGGCCCCGCGCCGGTCGCGGTCGACGGCCGCGCCGGTCAGCCCGGCGGCGAGCCACAGCGCGCCGTGTTCGCCGCTGAAGGAGAGCGCACGCGCGGCGGCGGCCACCCTGGGGTCCGTTCCGCAGTCGCGCATCGCGGACAGCAAGCGGTGGTCCACTTCTCGCATCTGTCATCCCTCGGATCGGGTGGGCGTGGCCGGGGGGCGCACGTCAGGGGTGACTCTTGTCTACAAAAAGCAAATATTCATGACATTCCGCGGTGACACCCAATCAACCACCCGTTCCGCCGAAACAGGGTCCAACTCGGCGAAAAGCCGCATTCATCCGGATACCGTCACGTCATGCCTGACATCACCGCGCTCTCCGTCGACGACTTCGCCTCCGTGACCGGTTGGGGACGCACCGCCCCGACGACGGCCCTGGTGGTCCGGCCCCGTACCTACGAGGAGGCGGCGGCGGCGGTGCGCGGCTGCGGGACCCGCGGCTCGATCGCCCGGGGCCTGGGACGGGCGTACGGCGACGCCGCGCAGAACGCGGGCGGTTCGGTGCTCGACATGACGGGACTCGACCGCATCCGCACCGTCGACGCGGACACCGGAGTAGTGGTGTGCGACGCGGGGGTGAGCCTGCACCGGCTGATGGAAGTGCTGCTGCCGCTGGGCTGGTTCGTGCCGGTGACGCCCGGCACGCGGTACGTCACGGTGGGCGGCGCGATCGGCGCGGACATCCACGGCAAGAACCACCACGTGTCGGGCGGCTTCGCCCGGCACGTGCGGTCGCTGGAGCTGCTGACGGCGGACGGGCGGGCCCGGACGGTCCGACCGGGCACGGACCTCTTCGACGCGACGGCCGGCGGCATGGGCCTGACCGGCGTCATCCTCGCGGCGACGATCCAACTCCTGCGCGTGGAGACCTCGTTGATGTCCGTCGACACCGAGCGGGCCACGGATCTCGACGACTTGATGACGCGGCTGACCGAGACCGACCACCTCTACCGGTACTCCGTCGCCTGGATCGACCTGCTCGCCAAGGGCGCGGCGACGGGGCGCTCGGTGCTGACGCGCGGCGACCACGCCCCGCTGGACGTACTGCCGCCCCGGGCGGCCCGCCACCCCCTGGCGTTCCGGCCGGGGCAGCTGCCGGCCGCGCCCGCCTTCGTACCGGAAGGACTGCTGGGCAGGCGGTCGGTGGGACTGTTCAACGAGCTGTGGTACCGCCGCGCGCCCCGGGCCAGGACCGGTGAGCTCCAGAAGCTCTCGACGTTCTTCCACCCGCTGGACGGGGTGCCGCACTGGAACCGGATCTACGGGCGCGGCGGCTTCGTCCAGTACCAGTTCGTGGTGCCGTACGGGCAGGAGGAGGCGCTGCGGCGGATCGTCATGCGGATCTCGCGGCGCGGCTGCCCGTCGTTCCTGGCCGTGCTGAAGCGCTTCGGGCAGGGGGACTCGGGATGGCTGTCGTTCCCGGTGCCCGGGTGGACCCTCGCGCTCGACGTCCCGGCGGGCCTGCCGCGCCTGGGCGCCTTCCTCGACGAACTCGACGAGGAGGTGGTGGCGGCGGGCGGGCGGCTGTACCTGGCGAAGGACTCGCGGGTGCGGCCCGAGACGCTCGCCGCGATGTACCCGCAGATCGACCGGTTCCGTTCCCTGCGCGCCGAACTGGACCCCCGCGGGGTCTTCACCTCGGACCTGTCCCGCCGCCTCGCCCTCTAGCCCGAGGTCCCGGCCCGTCCGTCCCGCGGCCGGGCCGCTCCCGCCGCACGCCCGGCCCCGGAAGCACCCACCCAAGGAGTACCCAGTCATGAAGGACGCCTTCGGCACCCCGCAGTCCCTGCTCGTCCTCGGCGGCACGTCCGAGATCGGACTCGCCACCGCCCGCCGCCTCGTCGCCCGGCGCGCCCGCACGGTGTGGCTCGCCGGACGGCCCTCCCCCGCGCTGGAGGCCGCCGCCGGGCAGCTCCGTACGCTCGGCGCGGACGTGCACACCGTCGCCTTCGACGCACTCGACCCCGCCTCGCACGAGGAGGTGCTGGGGAAGGTCTTCGCCGAGGGCGACATCGACATGGTGCTGCTCGCCTTCGGGCTGCTCGGCGACCAGGTCAACGACGAGGCCGACCCGATGGCCGCCGTGCGGGTCGCCCAGACCAACTACACGGGGGCCGTCTCGGCCGGCCTGGTGTGTGCGAACGCGCTCCAGGGACAGGGGCACGGCTCGCTGGTCGTGCTGTCGTCGGTGGCGGGCGAGCGGGCCCGGCGCGCCAACTTCATCTACGGGTCGAGCAAGGCGGGCCTGGACGCGTTCACCCAGGGGCTGGGCGACGCGCTGGTCGGCACGGGGGTGCACGTGATGATCGTCAGGCCCGGTTTCGTACGGACGAAGATGACGGAGGGCCTCCGGGAGGCCCCGCTGGCCACGACGCCCGAGGCGGTCGCCACCGCGATCGAGGCGGGGCTGCGCAGGCGCGCGGAGGTGGTGTGGGTGCCGGGGACGCTGCGGGCGGTGATGTCGGCCCTGCGGCACGTCCCCCGGCCCCTCTTCCGCCGCCTGCCGATCTGACCCCGCCGCCCCGCGCCCCGAACCCCCGCAGGGCGCCCCTCAGGAGGCGCCCCTCAGGGGCGCGGGGAACCGCGCGACCAGCCACCCACGCACCCGCGGAGACACCCGGACGGCCCCCGCCTCAGTACAGCACCGGCGCGTCGTGCGGCAGCCCTTGCGGCGGCAGGTCGCCCGCCGCTCCCCCGCCGAAGGCGTAGTCGCACAGCTTGCGCCAGACCCCGTCCGCGCCCTGCTCGTACAGTGCGAACGACGTGCACGACCACTGCGCCACGAACTCCGCCAGTTCCCCGTACGCCCTGTCCATGCCCTCCTCGCTGATCCCGTGCGCGACGGTGACGTGCGGGTGGTACGGGAACTGGAGCTCGCGCGCCAGCGGCCCCGAAGCGTCCCGCACCCGCTTCTGAAGCCACGCGCACGCCGACGCGCCCTCGACGACCTTCACGAAGACGACGGGCGACAGCGGGCGGAAGGTGCCCGTGCCGGACAGCCGCATCGGGAAGGGCCGGACGGATTCGGCGAGGGCGGCCAGGTGCGCCTCCACCGCGGGCAGCGCGTCCGCGTCGATCCCGGTCGGCGGCAGCAGCGTGACGTGCGTGGGGATGCCGTGGGCGGCCGGGTCCCCGAAGGCCGCACGCCGCTGCTGGAGCAGGCTGCCGTACGGCTCCGGGACCGCGATCGAAACGCCGAGCGTTACGGTCCCCACGTCGTTCTCCTCCGTCGTCGGTGCGGGCGAATGGCTGCGGGCGGTGGTGCCCCACGGGTGCAGTGTGGCGGGCCCAGGGGCCTCGGGGCCAGAGCCCGAGGTCCGGGGCTCGCGGGACCTGCGTCACGTCCCCGTGCGGGTCAGTGCTTGGCGGGCAGGAAGCCGATCCTGTCGTACGCCTGGGCGAGGGTCTCGGCGGCGACGGCGCGGGCCTTCTCCGCACCCTTGGCGAGGATCGAGTCCAGCGTCTCCGGGTCGTCGAGGTACCCCTGCGTGCGGCTGCGGAACGGCGTGACGAACTCGACCATCTGCTCGGCGAGGTCCGTCTTCAGCGCGCCGTACATCTTGCCCTCGTACTCCCTCTCCAGCTCGGCGACCGGCTTGCCGGTGAGCGTGGAGGAGATGGACAGGAGGTTGGAGACGCCCGGCTTGTCCACCGGGTCGAAGCGGATGACGGTGTCGGCGTCGGTGACCGCGCTCCTGACCTTCTTCGCGGTGACCTTCGGGTCGTCGAGCAGATTGACCAGGCCCTTGGGCGTGGAGGCCGACTTGCTCATCTTGACCGACGGGTCCTGGAGGTCGTAGATCTTCCCCGTCTCCTTGAGGATGTACGGCTCCGGGAGGGTGAAGGTCTCGCCGAGACGGCTGTTGAAGCGCTCGGCGAGGTCGCGGGTCAGCTCGATGTGCTGGCGCTGGTCCTCGCCGACCGGGACCTGGTTCGCCTGGTACAGCAGGATGTCCGCGACCTGGAGGACGGGGTAGGTGAAGAGGCCGACCGTCGTCCGGTCGGAGCCCTGCTTCGAGGACTTGTCCTTGAACTGCGTCATCCGGGACGCCTCGCCGAAGCCGGTGAGGCAGTTCATCACCCAGCCGAGCTGGGCGTGCTCGGGCACGTGACTCTGCACGAAGAGCGTGCACCTGTCCGGGTCGAGACCGGCCGCGAGGAGCTGGGCGACGGCGAGCCGGGTGTTGGCGCGCAGCGCGGCGGGGTCCTGCGGAACGGTGATGGCGTGCAGGTCCACCACCATGTAGAAGGCGTCGTGCGTCTCCTGCAACGCCACCCACTGGCGCACCGCGCCGAGGTAGTTGCCGAGGTGGAAGGAGCCTGCGGTGGGCTGGATGCCGGAGAGCACACGGGGTCGAGAGGCCATGTACGCCATTCTCTCAGGTACGGGGGAGGCACTCGTCCCGGGGAGCGGCGAGCGACCGGGGGAACCCGAACCGTTCGGATCCCGTGCGCGCCCGGCCCGGCGACCTCCGGCGGCAAGGTTTCCGCACGGCCGCGCCGACCGACGATAGAAAGGAGCGCCGTCCGCGCGGTTCGCCGGACGGCCGTCCCGGAAGACCACCGACGATCAACGATGATCGGAGTTGCCCACGTGTCGACAACGGACGCCACGACCGCTGCCGCCCTCGCTTCCGCCGAGGCGCACAGCGCGCACAACTACCACCCGCTGCCCGTCGTCGTCGCCGAGGCCGAGGGCGCCTGGATGACCGACGTCGAGGGCCGCCGCTTCCTCGACATGCTCGCCGGGTACTCGGCGCTCAACTTCGGCCACGGCAACCGCCGCCTCATCGACGCCGCCAAGGCCCAGCTGGACCGGGTCACACTGACCTCGCGCGCCTTCCACCACGACCGGTTCGCCGCGTTCTGCGCCGAGCTGGCCGCCCTGTGCGGCAAGGACATGGTGCTGCCGATGAACACCGGCGCGGAAGCCGTGGAGACCGCCGTGAAGACCGCCCGGAAGTGGGGCTACCGGGTCAAGGGCGTACCCGACGGACGGGCCAGGATCATCGTCGCCGCCGACAACTTCCACGGCCGTACGACGACCATCGTCAGCTTCTCCACGGACCCCGAGGCGCACGCCGACTACGGCCCGTACACCCCCGGCTTCGACATCGTCCCGTACGGCGACCTGGAGGCGCTGACGGCGGCGATCACCGACGAGACGGTGGCCGTGCTGTTGGAGCCGATCCAGGGCGAAGCGGGGGTGCTGGTGCCGCCGCCCGGATACCTGGCCGGCGTGCGGGAGGTGACGCGGGAGCGGAACGTGCTCTTCGTCGCGGACGAGATCCAGTCGGGGCTCGGCCGTACCGGGAAGACCTTCGCGTGCGAGCACGAGGGCGTGGTGCCCGACGTGTACGTGCTGGGCAAGGCGCTCGGCGGCGGGGTCGTTCCGGTGTCGGCGGTGGTCGCGTCGTCGGACGTGCTGGGGGTCTTCCGGCCGGGCGAGCACGGGTCGACGTTCGGCGGGAACCCCCTGGCGTGCGCGGTCGCGCTGGAGGTCGTCGCGATGCTCCGCGGCGGCGAGTACCAGCAGCGCGCCACCGAACTCGGCGACCACCTGCACCGCGAGCTGAACCTGCTCGTGGGCGGCGCGGTGCGCGCGGTGCGCGGGCGCGGCCTGTGGGCCGGGGTCGACATCGACCCGGCGCGCGGCACCGGGCGGCAGATCTCGGAGCGGCTGATGGAGCGGGGGGTGCTGGTCAAGGACACCCACGGGTCCACGATCCGGCTCGCGCCGCCGCTGGTGATCAGCAAGGAGGACCTGGACTGGGGGCTGGACCAGCTGCGGGCCGTGCTGAGCGAGTAGGAGCCCACGGGGGAAGAGGGGCCGCTCGGGGCGAGCGGCCCCTGCGGAGGAGCCTCGGAGGGTGCGGGGGAGGAGGCTCGGAGGGTGCGTGGAGGGGAGCCTCGCAGGGTGCGGGGCTCAGAGGATGACGTGGGGCAGGAAGCGGGCGTACTCGTCCGTGACCGGCCCCGCCGACTCCCGGATGCCGAGCCCCGCCGCCTCGTCCTCGACGACCCACGCGCCGAGCACCGTGCGGTTGCCGTCGAAGTCGGGCAGCGGGGCCAGCTCCTGGTAGCAGACGGGGTCCGGGGAGACCTCGGGCGGCGCGGAGCCCGGCGCGTGGACGGTGACCCCCGCGCCCTCGCGGCCGAGGAGGGGCTTGGTCACGTACCCCTTCTCCCGTGCCAGTTCGCGCGGGCCGTCGAGGTAGGAGGCGAGCAGGTTCGGGTGGCCGGGGTAGAGCTCCCAGAGGATGGCCAGGAGAGCCTTGTTGGACAGCAGCATCTTCCAGGCGGGCTCGATCCAGCAGGTGGTGCCGGTGCCGCCGCCGTTGTCGAGGGTGGACAGCACGTGCGGGCCGAACCGGTCGGTGGCCAGCCACTCCCACGGGTAGAGCTTGAAGCAGCTGCGGATGAAGCGGAGCTTCTCGTCGACGAAGCGGCCGGAGAGACGGTCCCAGCCGATCTGCTCGACCGAGAGCGCCTCGGTGCGCAGGCCTGCCTGCTCGGCCGTCTCGCGCAGGTACGCGACCGTCATCAGGTCCTCGCCGAGTTCGTCGCCGTCGGAGTGGGCGAAGTGCAGCGGACCCGGCGGCAGAAGGCGGGCCTGCCGCTTCCACGCGTCGACCAGGCGCTCGTGCAGGGAGTTCCACTGGTCGGCGCCGGGGAACAGCTCCTCCATCCAGAACCACTGCGCACTGGCCGCCTCGACGAGGGACGTGGGCGTGTCGGCGTTGTACTCCAGCATCTTGGCCGGGCCGGTGCCGTCGTAGCGCAGGTCGAAGCGGCCGTACAGGGAGGGCAGTGCGGCGCGGCGGTGCCAGGACTCGGCGATCAGCCGGGCCAGCTCGGGGTCGGTGATGCCGAGGTCGGCGAAGCGGTCGGTGGCGACGATGTGCGCGGCGGCGGCCAGGCACATCGCGTGCAGCTCCTCCACGACCTCTTCGAGTGCCTCGACCTCGGGGAGCGTGAAGGAGTAGTAGGCGCTCTCGTCCCAGTAGGGGCGCAGGGAGTCGTCGGGGTAGCGGGTCAGGGGGTAGATGACGCCCTGCTCCTCGACGATGCGCTGCCAGTCGGGGCGAGGGGTGGCGGTGTGGCGTTTCACGGGAGGGCCTCTGGGGTGGCGGTCGGGCCGGACGGGCGCTTACGGGCTGCGGGGAGCGCCGTCCCGGCCGGAAGGGCTCCGCGCGGGCGGAAGCAGGGGCTCGGGCCGGCGCGGCGGGCCGCACGGACGGGGTACCGGCGGGAGGGGCTCCGCACGAACGGGATGCCGACGCGGCGGGCTCCGCACGAACGGGATGCCGACGCGGCGGGCTCCGCACGAACGGGGTGCCGGCGCGGCGGGCTCCGCACGAACGGGGCACCGACGCGGCGGGCTCCGCACGAACGGGATGCCGACGCGGCGGGCTCCGCACGGACGGGATGCCGGCGCGGCGGGCTCAGCCGCCGCCCGAGCCCGAGCAGCCGAAGCCGCCCCGGCTCACCGCGGACTTGTCGAAGCTGCCGCCCTCGACCTTGCTGTTGTTGACCTTGCCGCCGTAGTAGTAGCCGGCGGAGCCGCCGCGTCGGCCGCTGTCGCAGTCGGAGTCGGACCGCACTTCGCGGGTGCTGCGGTCCGCGCACCGCTTGTCCGGCTCCGAACTGCAGGACGTGAGCGCCAGGGCGAGCAGTCCCATGCTGCCGAGCGCCACCGTGCTGGACCTCATTTTGCGCCGTTGCGCCGTCATGCCCCGCCACTCCCCCGTGCTTCTCCGTGCATCTCCGCCGGTTTCGCTCCACCGACTCCGGACCGTCGACAGACTAAAGGGCTCCTGCCCCGGGAGGAACGCCGGAGTCTGCTCCGCGTCGATTCGCCCCGCGGGACGGGCACCCCCACCGATGGTTTAGCATTCACCTATGCGCGGTGCTTTCACCGCGCCCCCCCGAACCGCCCCGGCCGGTCTCCCCCGTCCGGCCGGGGCTTCCCCTTGCCCGAGACGTCCGCTTCCCCGCGGCGTCCGCCGCGTGTTCGTGCGGCCGGGTGATCCGTGGACGGCGGCAGTACCCGGGGGCGCCCGGGGCTCGTTGCAGACGGCGTGAACACCACTGCAAGCCCCTCCCACATACTGCCGAAGAAGCACTCCCCCGCTCCCCGGTTCACCTCCGTGGTCGCCTCCTGCCGCACCGAGGGCAACACCCTCACCATCGCCGTCCAGGGCGAGATCGACCACTTCACGGCGGCCCCCCTGAGCGCGCTGCTCACCTCGGCGGCCGCCTTCGGGCACACCTGCCTCGTGGTCGACGCGTCCCGGGTCACCTTCTGCGACTCGGGCTTCGTCAACGCGCTGCTGGCCTGGCGGCGCGGCGGCAGACGGCTGGTCCTGGCCGCCGCGTCCGCGGCCGTGAGGCGGCTGCTGGCGGCGACCCGGTGCGGGCACCTGCTGGCGAAGGAGGCCCGGGGCTGAGCCGAGGCCGACGCACGGGCCGCACCCCCGGCCCCCTTCCCCGGCCCCGGGCTCCGTACGGCGACGTACGGAGCCCGGGGCCGGTCCCGTGCCCGGCAGGCGCCCCGCAGCACCCGGCGGCTACGGCAGGGCCCTGATCAGCGTCTCCAAAGTTCCGGCCCACGCGCTGTCCGTGGGCGTCGCGTAGCCGACCATCAGTCCGTCCCGGCCCTCCCCGGGCGCCTGCGGGTGCCGGAAGCCGGAGAGCCCCTCCACCGCCAGCCCCTGCCAGTGCGCGGCCCGGACCACCGATCGCTCGGTGCCCGGCGGGAGTTCGAGGATGGCGTTCAGCCCGGCCGCGATGCCGCTGACCGTGACGTGCGGAGCATGCCGGGCGAGGGCGGCCACCAGGTCGTCGCGCCGCCGCCGGTAGCGCAGCCGCGCGGAGCGGATGTGCCGGTCGTACGCGCCGGAGGCGATGAACTCGGCGAGGGCCAGCTGCTCCAGCGCACTGGAGGTGTTGTCGTGCGGGGAGAGCAGCCCGAGGCAGTCCTCGGGCAGCACCGCCCAGGACAGCCGCAGTCCCGGCGCGAGGGCCTTGCTCGACGTTCCCAGGTAGACCACCCGCTCCGGGTCGAGACCCTGGAGCGCGCCGACGGGCTGGCGGTCGTAGCGGAACTCGCCGTCGTAGTCGTCCTCCAGGATCAGCGCGCCCGTGCTCCGCGCCCAGTCGACGGCCGCCGCGCGCCGGTCCGGGTGCAGGGCCGCCCCGGTCGGGAACTGGTGAGCGGCGGTCAGCAGCACCGCACCGACGCCGCCGCCCAGCTCCGCCAACGTCTCCGTGCGCGCGCCGAGTTCGTCGACGCCGATCGGCGGGATGCGCAGTCCGGCCGCCCGGAAGCACTCCCGGTGGAAGTCCAGCCCGTACTCCTCGACGGCGACGGCCTTCGTGCCGGGGCTGCGGCGGCGCAGCGCCCCGGCGAGGAAGGTCAGCGCGTTCACGTACCCCGACCTGATCACGATGCGCTCCGGGTCGGCGTGCACGCCCCGGGCACGGGCCAGGTACTCGGCGAGCACGGCGCGCAGCTCCGGGCGACCGCGCGGATCGCCGTACCCGAAGGCCTCGTACGGGGCGGCGGACAGCGCCTTGCGGTACGCCTTGACCCACTCGGCGCGCGGAAAGGACGACAGCTCGGGCGAGCCGGGCAGCAGGCTGTACGCGGGGGCGGTACGGGCCGGGGGCCGGGCCCGTCCGGCGGGCGGGCGGTGTCCTGCGGGAGCGGGCGCTGCCTGCACGGGGCCGGTCCGCGCGGGTCCGGCCTGGGGGCGGCCGGTCCGCGGGGCGCCAGTCTGTCTGCGTCCCGTCTGCGCGTGATCGGCCTGCGTGCGTCCCGCCTGCCCGTGATCGGCCTGCGCGTGCCCCGCCTGCCCGTGATCGGCCTGCGCGTGCCCCGCCTGCCCGTGCGCCGCCGCGTGCCCGGTCCGTGTGCGTCCCGTCGGCCGGCGTGGCGTTGCGGGGGCGGCCCGTTCGGCGACCCGCGTCCCCGATCCCTGCCGAGCGGTGAGCCAGCCCTCGGCGACGAGTTCCGCGTACGCGTCGGCGACCGTGTTGCGGGCGATGCCGAGATCGGCGGCGAGGGTGCGGGAGGAGGGCAGCCGGGTGCCGGGGGCGAGCCGGCCGCTGCGGGCGGCTTCGCGCAGGGCGTCGCGCAGACCGGTCCGCAGGCCGGGTCCGTGCAGGTCGAGATGGAGGTCGACGCCGGAGGACGCCAGGAGATTGGCCCAGGGTTTCGTCACGGAAATGGACCATACCGGCGGGCCGCACGCTCCGTACCGTGGTGCCCATGACGACGAACGAGAACACCTCCGCAGCCACCCGCGTCCCCGAGCGCACCCCCCGCATGAACTGGACCGAGCACGCCCCCGAGGTCTTCAAGGCCATGCTCCAGCTGGAGAAGGCCGCCACGAAGCGGCTCGACCCGGTGGTCGCCGAACTGGTCAAGATCCGGTCCTCGCAGCTCAACCACTGCGCGTACTGCCTCGACATGCACACCAAGGACGCCCTCGCGGCGGGCGAGAGCGTGGAGCGCATCATCCAGCTGTCGGCGTGGGAGGAGTCGCAGCACTTCTACACGGCGAAGGAGATCGCCGCGATCGAGCTCACCGAGGCGATCACGGTCCTGACGGACGGTTTCGTCCCGGACGAGGTGTTCGACAAGGCCGCCAAGCACTTCGACGAGGTCGAACTCGCCCACCTGATCGCCGCCATCAACACGATCAACGCGTGGAACCGCTTCGCGGTCTCGACGCGCATGGTCCCCGGCCACTACACGGCCGGCTCGCACAAGGGCTGAGCCCGCACGGTCCTTCTGCTGGTCGTCTGTCAGGACCCGGCCACCTCGAAGTGGGCGGGCGGGCCGTTCCGCATGGGCATCGAGGGCTGGACGGCCCAGACCACGCACCCTCTGGTCCTGGGACCGGACAACGTACCGGTCATCACAGAAAGCCACGAAGCCGCGCAGGACCGTGACCGTCACCGACGTCGCCGTCCTGTGGACCGTGGAAGCGGCCCGCGGGGAGTGATCCGCTCCCGCCGACGGAGCACGTGCACCACCGCGCCGGGCCCGGCGGATTCCTCCGTCGGGCCCGGCGCGGTGTGCGTGTGCGTGTGCGCGGGGGTTACTTCTTGGGGATCCAGGGCTTCCAGGTGGACTCGTTGGCCTTGACCCACTTCTCCGCGGCGGCCTCCGGCGAGAGCTTCTGGTCGGCGATCATGAGGGCCACGTCGTTCTGCTGGTCGGTGGTCCACTTGAAGTTCTTCAGGAAGGTGGCCGCGTCACCGCCGTCCTTCGCGAAGTCCTTGTTGAAGAACTTCTGCAGCGGGGTGTTCGGGTAGCCGCAGGCGATCTTCTTGGGATCGGCGTCGCAGCCCTCCTTGTACTCCGGCAGCTTGACCTCGACCATCTCGATCTCGTTGTTCAGCCACTGCGGGTTCCACCAGTACGTCAGGAAGGGCTTCTTCTCCTTCGCGTACTTCTTGATCGCGGTGATCTGGCTGGCCTCGGAGCCGGCGAAGTTGGGCTTGAGGTTCAGCTTGAGGTTCTTGATCAGGGCTTCGTCATGGGTGACGTAGTCCGGGGAGCCTTCGAGGATCTCGCCCTTGCCGCCGCTCTCGACGGTCGCGAAGTCCTTGGCGTACTTGTTGAGGTTCTTCCAGTCCGTGACGTCCGGGTGCTTGTCCGCGTAGTACTTCGGCACGAACCAGCCGATGTGACCGGTGACGCCGAGGTCGCCGCCCTTGACGACGGTCTTCTTGTCCTCGACGTACTGCTTCTCCTCCTTGGGGTGGCCCCAGTCCTCCATGATCGCGTCGATGTCGCCCTTGGACAGGGCGTCCCACGCGAGGACCTCGCCCATCTGCTGGGACTTGACCGTGTAGCCCATCTCCTTCTTCAGGAGGTACGAGGCGACGGCGACGTTGGCCTGGGCGCCGACCCAGGAGGGGACGGTGAGGGAAACGGTCTTCTTGCCGCCCGCCTCGGTGCTCTTGCCGGTCTCCGCGGCGCCGCAGCCGCTGAGGGCGAGCAGGCCGAGGACGGCGGAGGAGGCTACGGCGGCGCGTGCCGCGGTGGTGCGCGTGAGGTTCATGGTGCTGATCTCTCTTCTCTGGCAGGAAGGATGGAGAGGGAGGAGGAGCAAACGGCGCGAACGGCTCAGGCGCCCTTGCGGGCACGCGCCTTCGCGGGCTGGGTGAGGCGGTCCAGGACCAGGCCGAGGCAGACGATCGCCGCGCCGGCGGTCATGCCGATGCCCATCTCACCGCGGGACAGGCCCTTGACGACGTCGTAGCCGAGCGCGCCGCCACCGACGAGACCGCCGACGACGACCACCGCCAGGACGAGCACGACCCCCTGGTTGACGGCGAGCTGGAGGGCGGGGCGGGCCAGCGGGAGCTGGACCTGGAGGAGCTGCTGGCGGGAGCCGGCGCCGAGGGAGCGGGACGCTTCCATGGCGGCCGGGTCGACCTCGCGCAGCCCCTGGGTGGTGATGCGGATGACCGCGGGCAGCGCGTACACGACGGCCGCGATGATCGCGGAGGCGCGGGTCACGCCGAACAGGGCGACGACCGGGATCAGGTACACGAACTGCGGCATCGTCTGCATCGCGTCGAGCACCGGTCGTGCGACACGTTCGAAGCGGCGGGCGCGGGCGGCCAGGATGCCGACCGCGAAGCCGATCACCAGCGTGACGACGAGGGCCGCCAGGACCTGGGAGAGCGTGTTGAGGGACTTGTCCCAGACGCCCAGGACGCCGATCGCGGCCATCGCGAGGGTCGCGGTGAGCGCGGTGCCCCAGGTGCCGACCAGCCAGGCCACGCCTGCGACGAGCAGCAGCAGCGTCCACCAGGGGAGCCAGGTCAGGCCGTCGTGCAGGGGGTTGAGGACCCACAGCGTGAAGTTCTGCGACCACGCCTCCGTGCCGCCGAGGACCGGGACGCCGGACGAGAGGTTCTCGGTGATCCACTCCTGGGCCTTGTTGACCGGGGTGGAGATGCCGTACGTCCAGGTCTCGGGCCACAGCCGGGTGCCGGCGAGGCGTCCCGCCGCCGCGGCGGCGACGGTGCCCGCGGCCACCAGGGCCCAGGCGCGCCAGCCGTGCAGCAGCCTGCCGCGGCCCGAGGGCTCGGAGGAGGAGGCGGAGCCGCCGATGCGGTCGCCCGCGGCGGCGGTGGTGCGGTCCAGCCAGATCGCGATCAGGACGATCGGGATGCCCGCGGCGAGCGCCTTGCCGACGTCGACCGTGGACAGCGCCGAGTAGACCTCCTCGCCGAGGCCGCCCGCACCGACCAGCGCCGCGATGACCACCATGGAGAGCGCCATCATGATCGTCTGGTTGAGGCCGAGCAGCATCTCCTTGCGGGCCAGCGGCAGCCGGGCGGTGCGCAGCCGCTGCCAGCCGTTGGAGCCGAGCGAGGTGGCGGCCTCCAGCACTCCGGCGTCCGCGCCGCGCATGCCGAGGGCGGTGAGGCGGGCCATCGGCGGGGCGGCGTAGATGACGGTGCACAGCAGGGCGGCGGGCGTGCCGGTGCCGAAGACCAGCACGAACGGCAGCAGGTACGCGAACGCGGGCAGCACCTGCATGGTGTCCAGGACGGGGCGCAGGACCCGGTCGAAGCGGTCGGAGAGCCCGGCCGCGAGGCCGAGGACGACGCCGACCAGGGAGGCGGCGGCCACCGCGACGATCATCAGGGCGATCGTCATCAGCGTCGGGTCCCACATGCCGAGCGCACCGCAGACGGCGAACGCGGCGAGCGCGGTGGCGGCCACCTTCAGTCCGCTGCGGCCCAGGCCCCCGGCCCGCCAGGCGAGCAGCACGGCGCCGGCGGTGACGCCCACCCAGCCGAGCTGGCCGAGGCCCGCGTAGACGGTGTCGACGGCGCTGGTCGCGGAGTTGGAGAGGTGGAGGAGGAAGTACAGGAAGAGGGGATGGGTGTCGCGGTTGTCGAGGACCCAGTCGTTGGCGTCGTCGAGCGGTCCGGACACGTCCACGGTGTGCGCGGCGGGCCAGCTGCCGCCGCCCCACAGTGCGGCGCCCAGCGGCAGCAGCACCAGGACGGCGACGGCGAGCGGCAGGAGCTTGCGGCCGGCGCGGTGGTGCAGGATCGTGCGGAACTTCCCGACCGGCGCGGGCTTGCCGCCCGCGGGGGAGGGTTTCTGGCGCTCGTCGCGCGCGGTCGCGGAGATCGTGGGAGCCGTCATGCGGGGATCACCTCGCCGGTGGTACCGGTGGCGGCGTCGGGCCCCGGCACACCCGTACCGGCCGGCGCTTCCGGCGCACCCGTGCCGGCCGGGAAGTCGGCGTTCAGGCCGGCGACCACGGCGAGCAGGCCCCGGTGGTCGACGACGCCCAGGCAGCGGCCGTTGTCGACGACCCGGACGGCGCCCCCGGTGCGGACGACCGCCTCGATGGCCTCGGACACGGTGACGCCGGGGGCGACGGACGCGCCCGTCTCGGCCTCGTCGCCCACGGGGGCGCGCATCGCGGTGCGGGCCGTCATGACCTGCTCGCGGGGCACGTCGCGAACGAAGTCCCGTACGTAGTCGTCGGCGGGCGCGCCCACGATCTCCTCGGGGGTGCCCATCTGGACGACCCGCCCGTCGCGCATCAGGGCGATGCGGTCGCCGATGCGCAGGGCCTCGCTGAGGTCGTGGGTGATGAAGACCATGGTGCGGCCCTCCTCGTCGTGCAGGCGGCAGACCTCCTCCTGCATGTCGCGCCGGATCAGCGGGTCCAGTGCGCTGAACGGCTCGTCGAAGAGCAGGACCTCGGGGTCGACGGCGAGGGCGCGGGCCAGGCCCACGCGCTGCTGCTGGCCGCCGGAGAGCTGTCCCGGACGCCGGTTCTCCAGCCCTTGCAGGCCGACCTTGGCGACGACCTCGGCGGCCTTGGCGCGGCGCTCGGACTTGCCCATGCCCTGGATCTCCAGGCCGTAGGCGACGTTGTCCAGGACCGTGCGGTGCGGGAGCAGGCCGAAGTGCTGGAAGACCATGGCGGCGCGGTGCCGGCGCAGTTCGCGCAGCCGCCCCTTGTCCATGGCCAGCACGTCCTCGCCGTCGATGGCGAGCGAGCCGGAGGTCGGCTCGATGAGCCGGGTCAGGCAGCGGACCAGCGTCGACTTGCCGGAGCCGGAGAGGCCCATGACGACGAAGACCTCGCCCTTGCGGACGTCGAAGGAGACGTCGCGGACGGCGGCGGTGCAGCCGGTGCGGGCGCGGAGCTCCTCGACCGACAGGTCGGCGTACTCGGCGTTGCCGGGGATCTTCTCGGCCTTGGGGCCGAAGACCTTCCACAGGTTGCGCACGGAGAAGACGACGTCGTCCCCGGCGCCCTGCGCGGTCGCGGTGGTCCCTGCGGTTCCTGCGTGGGTACTGGACATTACGCGGCGCCTCCCGGAGCTGCGGTGGGATGGACGAGCAACTCCGCGCACTTCTCGCCGACCATCAGGACGCCGATCATCGGGTTCACGGCGGTCATGGTCGGGAAGACGGACGCGTCGGCGATGCGGATGCCTTCGAGGCCCTTGATCTTCAAGTCGGGTGTGACGACGGCGAGTGCGTCGTCGGCGGCGCCCATCCTGCAGGTGCCGGCCGGGTGGTACACGGTGTGCGCGACCTTGCGGGCGTACTCGCTGAGGTCCTCGTCGGAGACGACCTCGGGACCGGGGCAGACCTCGCGGGTCAGCCAGCCGGCGAGCGGTTCGGTCTTCGCGATCTCGCGGGCGATGCGGATGCCGTCGACGAGGGTGCGGCCGTCGTAGTCGTCCTCGTCGGTGAAGTACCGGAAGTCGAGGGAGGGCTTCACGGCCGGGTCGGCGCTGGTCAGGAACAGCCGGCCGCGGCTGCGCGGCTTGGGGATGTTCGGGGTCATCGACACGCCGTGGGCCGGGCGTTCGTATCCCAGCCGCTCCGGGTTGTCGGTGAAGGGGATCTGGTAGAAGTGGAACATCAGGTCCGGGCCCGCGTGCTCCGGGTCCCGCTTGACGAACAGGCCCGCGTCGGAGTCCATCGCCGAGTTCTCGGGGATCGGCCCGTCGGTCTCCCAGACGATGACCGACTCGGGGTGGTCGAGCAGGTTCTCGCCGACGCCCGGGAGGTCGAGGACCACGGGTATGCCGAGCGCTTCGAGGTCGCGCGCCGGGCCTATCCCGGAGTGCATGAGCAGGCGCGGGGTGTCCACCGCGCCGGCGCAGACGAGGACTTCGCGGGTGGCCCGTACGAGGACCTCCTCGCCGTCCTTGGTGCGGATGTGGACGCCGCGCGCCCGGGTGCCCTCAAGCTCCAGCCGGTACGCCCAGGTCTCCAGCATCAGGTGGAGGTTCGGGCGGTCCAGGAACGGGTGCAGGTACGCGACCGAGGCGGAGGACCGCTTGTTGTCCTCCGGGTGGTACGCGAGGTCGAAGAAGCCGACGCCGTCCTCGAAGGGCTTCTTGTTGAACCCTTCGACGCGCGGCACGCCGAGGGCGCTCTGCGCGGCGTCGACGAAGTCGCGGGCGATCGCGTTCCGGTCCTTCCTGTCGACCGGGACGATGTTGTTGCGGAGCTTGGAGAAGTACGGGTCCATGGCCGCCGCACCCCAGCCCTCGGCGCCGTTCGCCTCCCACTCGTCCCAGTCGGACGGCAGCGGCTTGAACGCGATGAGGGTGTTGTGCGAGGAGCAGCCACCGAGGACGCGGGCCCGGCTGTGCCGGATGTGCGAATTGCCGCGTGGCTGCTCGGTGGTCGGGTAGTCGTAGTCCAGCTCGCCGCCGAGGAGGCCCATCCAGCGACGGAGGGTGAGGACGTCGGGGCGGTCGACGTCGGTGGGGCCGCCCTCGATCACGGCGACGCGGACGGAGGGGTCCTCGGTGAGGCGGGAGGCGATCACCGAACCGGCGGTTCCGCCGCCGACGACGACGTAGTCGTACTCGTGGGTGGGGTCGGGCATGGATGCTCTCCTGTTCGTACGGAAGGTGCTGCGCGTAAGGGGGCGGTCGGGGCGGGTCGGGGCCAGGGGTCCGGCCCCGCCGCCCGGGGCGACGGGGTGAGGGGGCGGCCGGGCCGCTCAGGTGGGTGAGGGCTCTTGTGGGAACCGTTCGGCGCGGGGGGCGGGCGGTTCTCCGCGCCCCCCGCGGGCGGTCACTTCGCTCACCGCCCCCGTCCCCGCCCGAGGAGTCAGCCCGCGAACCAGCGGACCGGCTTGGGGGCCAGGTTCTGGTAGATGTGCTTGGACTCGCGGTACTCGGCCAGGCCCGCGGGGCCCAGCTCCCGGCCGATGCCGGACTTGCCGAATCCGCCCCATTCGGCCTGCGGCAGGTAGGGGTGGAAGTCGTTGATCCAGACGGTGCCGTGCCGCAGCCGCGCGGCCACCCGGCGGGCGCGGCCGGGGTCGGCGGACCAGACGCCGCCCGCGAGCCCGTACTCGGTGTCGTTGGCGAGGGCGATCGCCTCGTCCTCGGTCGTGAACGTCTCGACGGTGAGGATCGGCCCGAAGGTCTCCTCCCGGACGACGCGCATCTCGCGGTGGCAGCCGTCGAGGACGGTCGGCCGGTAGAAGTACCCCTCGTACCCCTCACCCTCGGGCCGCTTGCCGCCGGCGCGCACGATCGCGCCCTCGTCGATCGCGGCCGCGACGTAGTACTCGGTCTTCTCCAGCTGCTGGGCGCTGACCAGAGGTCCGCACTCGACGCCCTTCTCGGTGCCCCTGCCGATCCGGATCCTCTCGGCGCGGCGGGCGAGTTCGGCGACGAAGCGCTCGCGCACGGACTCCTCGACGATGAGCCGCGCTCCGGCGGAGCAGACCTGCCCGCTGTGGATGAAGGCGGCGTTCAGGGCCTGGTCGACGGCCGTGTCGAAGCCCTCCTCGGTCGCGCAGGCGTCGGCGAAGACCACGTTCGGGTTCTTGCCGCCCAGCTCCAGGGCGACCTTCTTGACCGACTCGGCGGCGGCCTGCATCACCTTCGTACCGCTGACCAGGCCGCCCGTGAAGGAGACGAGGTCGACGTCCGGGTGCTCGGCCATCCGGGCGCCCACCGAGGCGCCGGGTCCGGTGACGATGTTGGCGACGCCCTCGGGCAGGCCGGCCTCGACGAGCAGGGCGATCAGCGCGACCGTCGTCATCGGCGTGATCTCGCTCGGCTTGATCACGAAGGTGTTGCCCGCGGCGAGCGCCGGGGCTATCTTCCAGCTGGCCTGGAGCAGGGGGTAGTTCCACGGGGTGATCAGCGCGCACACGCCCACCGGCTCGTGCACGACGACGCTGTGGATCTCCGGCGAACCGGCGTCCACTACCCGGCCGCCGCCCTCGCCGATCACCAGGTCGGCGAAGTAGCGGAAGGCGTCGGTGACGCAGTCGATGTCGACGCGTCCCTCCTCCACGGTCTTGCCCGCGTCCTGTGCCTCCAGCCGGCCCAGCTCCTCGCGGTCGCGCTGGAGGAGGTCGGCGACCCGGCGCAGCAGGGCGGCGCGCTCGGCGGTGGGGGTCTGCGGCCAGGCGCCCTCGCCACCGGCGAAGGCCCTGCTCGCGGCGGCGACTGCGGCGTCGACGTCTTCGACCCCACCCTCGGCGACCACGGCGAACGCCTTCGCGTCCGCCGGGTCGAGGATGTCCCGCGTGGCGCCGGACGTGGCTTCCCGCCACACCCCGCCCACATGAATGGTCTTTTCAGCCGACACGTCGTTTTCGCCTTCCGTTTCCCGTTTTGTTCCACACTGGTGGAACTGGCGGCGGGACCCCTCCCCCGGTGGGCCGAAAGCATGCCGAATACGTGGCCGAAAGTGCCATGAGTCACTTACATGACGGACATAAGACCCGATCAGGCCCGATGTGCGTCTGTGGCGGCCGCGAGCTTGGTGAGTGCCAGCGCCTGGACGAGCCGCAGGCCGGGCTCGGCCTTGCGCAGGGCCCTGACGGCGGCGACCGAGTCGGGCGTGAGGTCCGCCAGGGGGAAGCCGGTGGACTCGATGCGCTCCCGGGCCCACAGGCCGCGCAGTTCCGCCTCCGAACGGGACGGGACCGCCTCCACGAGAGCGAGGGCGCGGCCGAGCCCGGGGCGCTCGGCGTCGTCGGCGTCCGCGAGGGCGCGGCGGAGCCCGTCGAGGATCTCCTCGCGGTCGCTCAGGGCGACGACCAGGGTGTCGGGCTTGCTGCGGAAGAGGTCGGGCATGGGCTGCCTCCGGATGCGGGGATGTTCGTGGATGGGAACTCGATCAAGATAGGAGGCCGCCGGAACGCCCCGCACGCGAGGGCCCGGAGTCCCAGGCGTCCGAGGGCCCGGATTTCAAGGGGCCCGAGGTGCGAGCACCGGGGACCGGTGTGCCGCGGGTCACCCCTCGTCGGGGGCGAAGTGGCGCAGGGCCGTTTCCAGGACGGTCCGCTGCCGGGGCCACTCGGCGGCGGGCCCGGCCACCGCGACGACGTGACGCCGGCCGTCGGCGGTCGGGAACGCCCGCTGGACGAGCGTCAGCCGCTGCCCGGTGCGGGGGCTGTCGTACGAGTAGACGAGTTCGGCCGAGCCGCGGGTGGTGGGGTGCAGGGCGTGCAGCTCGAAGCCGGGGCGGTGCCGGTGGGGCGCGACGGTGATCCGCAGCGCGCGGGTCGCGCTCATCCGGGTGCCGGCGAGCGGCCAGAACCGGAGGAAGCGGGAGTGCGGGGAGTCGGACGACCGGTAGTGCACGGAGCCCGCCGCCTCGCGCCGCCAGCCGACGGGAACGGCGAGGGTGACACCGGAGGGGTCCCGGATCACGGCGAAATCGGCGGGCGGCACGGGGACCGCGGAGGCCCCGGGCAGTCGCGAAGTCGCCTTCTCCGGTGCGGTCCTGGCGGGAGGCGTGGCCCTCGGCGCAGGTGACGCGGCCTGCCGAGCGGCGGGCGGGGCCGGGGACGGCGCGGCCGGAGCGGCGGCGCCGTCCTGGACGACCCACCCCGTGCCGACACCGATCAGGAGGCCGAGCAGCACGAGGAGGACGTGGGGCGGGGTGAAGCGGAACCGGAACCGCCCTCGCGGCTTCGCCGTACTGAACGGGGAACGCACGCCAAGGAATTGCCCGCCGTCCCCCTCCCCCGCGCCGTCCCCGACCGCGCGCGCCGGGTCGTCGGTCTGCGCCATGGCCCGCCCCCCTCCGCCGCGTGAACTCCTGTACCGGCAAGGGGACATGGTAGGTCCCGGGCAGGTGACCGGAACAGGTCGTGGGAATTCAGCCGTACGAAGGGTCCTCGCCGTCGGCGAAGTCGTCCGCCGGGTCGTCCTGCGCGAGGAGGCCCGCGATCCACAGCGGCATCATCCAGTGGAGGACGAAGACGCCGGCGAGCAGCGGGGCGACGTACGCACGGGTGAGCCGGCCGTCGCCGAGGACGGTGGCCAGCCACAGTCCGACCGCCGCGCCGAAGATGAGCGCCCCGGTCATCAGGTGCGCCGCGCTGCGGGCCCGCTCGCGCTCCCTCAGCTGACGTTCGTCCAGGGCCCGGGCACGCAGTTCGAACAGGCCCCGGGTGGCGCCGTTGAGCGCGCCGGTGGCCAGGCACCAGAGGAGGAGGACGGGGAGGAGGGCGAAGGCGGCCCACAGCTCGTCGTACGCGAACATCCGCACCACGAGGGTCACCGCCACGGCGGTCAGGCCCACGCTCACGGCGACGGCCGACCGGCGACGGCCCTTCGTCGCATACAGGACGCGTCCGCGCGGATCGTTCATCAGCGCCCGCATGCGCCGGTCGTATCCCGTCAGCGCGGCCCTGTCGGCGGTCGAGTTCATGGCTGTGCCTTCCTCCCGTAGATCTGCTGCGTGAGCGAGCCGAACGGCTCCAGGGAGAACAGCGCCTCCACCGGCAGCTCGAAGAAGGCGGCGACCTTCAGGGCCAGGTCGAGGCTGGGGTTGTACTGCCCGCGCTCGATGTAGCCGATGGTCTGGTAGTGGACGCCGACCGCCTCGGCGAGAGCCTGCCGCGACACCTTCCGCTCGGCCCTCACGACAGCCATTCTGTTGTGCACCTGCTCGCTCATGTATAAGAAGTACTACACAGTGCGGTAGGAGCACAACAGGCCGGGAAGCACGGAATCCCCCGGCGGTAGGACCGCCGGGGGATTCTGTGGGGTTCTGTCTCAGATCAGGCCGAGCTCGCGCACCGCGTCGCGCACAGACCCGGCACGCCCCCCTCGCACCGATCGGCCCCTGGGGGCCTCCCGGGCTTCGGGACGCTGCGCCGGACTCCGTCCGTCGACCGGTCAGATCAGGCCGAGCTCGCGCACCGCGTCGCGCTCTTCCTTGAGCTCCTGCACCGAGGCGTCGATGCGGGCACGGGAGAAGTCGTTGATCTCCAGGCCCTGGACGATCTCGTACTTGCCGTCCTTGCAGGTGACCGGGAAGGACGAGATGAGGCCCTCGGGGACGCCGTAGGAGCCGTCCGACGGGATACCCATCGAGGTCCAGTCGCCGGCCGCCGTGCCGTTCACCCAGGTGTGCACGTGGTCGATGGCGGCGTTGGCGGCCGAGGCGGCCGAGGACGCGCCGCGGGCCTCGATGATCGCGGCGCCGCGCTTGGCGACGGTCGGGATGAAGGTGTCGGCCAGCCACTGCTCGTCGTTGACGACCTCGGCGGCATTCTTCCCGGCCACCTCGGCGTGGAAGATGTCCGGGTACTGGGTGGCGGAGTGGTTGCCCCAGATCGTGAGCTTCTTCAGCTCGGAGACCGGGGTGCCGGTCTTCTTGGAGAGCTGCGAGAGCGCACGGTTGTGGTCCAGGCGGGTCATCGCGGTGAAGCGCTCCGCCGGTACGTCCGGGGCGGCGGCCTGCGCGATGAGCGCGTTGGTGTTGGCCGGGTTGCCGACGACGAGCACACGGATGTCGTCCGCGGCGTTGTCGTTGATGGCCTTGCCCTGCGGCTTGAAGATGCCGCCGTTGGCGGAGAGCAGGTCGCCGCGCTCCATGCCCTTCGTACGGGGGCGGGCGCCGACGAGCAGCGCGACGTTGGCGCCGTCGAAGCCGACGTTCGGGTCGTCGGTGATCTCGATGCCCTGGAGCAGCGGGAAGGCGCAGTCGTCGAGCTCCATGGCGGTGCCCTCAGCGGCCTTCAGGCCCTGCGGGATCTCCAGGAGACGCAGCTTGACCGGCACGTCCTGGCCGAGCAGGTGGCCCGAGGCGATGCGGAAGAGCAGCGCGTAGCCGATCTGGCCGGCCGCGCCGGTGACGGTGACATTCACGGGAGTGCGGGTCATGGCGATCTCCGTAAGACAGGCGAAGTGGCGGGGGTCCCGGCCCCTCTGTGCGGGATATCTCGATGTGGAGAGATATCCGCCCGTCAGGCTATCGGACCCCGGGGGGACTGGTTCCCCGGGTCCCTGTGGGACGCCGCACATCATCTGCCCCGGAGGATGCGAAACCCGGCCGCACCGTCCCGGCGCGCCGCCGCGGCAGAGCGAGAGCGCAGGTCGTGCGGGGGGTGGGGCGGGGCGAACCGTACGGGCGGTGCGGCGGGACGCGACGTACGGAGGGGGCCGCGCCGTACGCGTGGTGCAGCGCGTCGTGCCGTACAGGAGCCGGCGTGCCCGTGCCGGGCGCGCAGACGCCGACGGCCGCCCGCGCAGAGGGGGGAGCGCGGACGGCCGTCCCGGGTTGGCGTACACCCGTGGGGGGATGAGGTCCGCTTTCCCCGGAGGGCGGCGGACATGCACCCGGCGTCGTGTTTTTCTTCGCCCGGCCCCTACTCGGGGGCCGTGCAGCCCTTCTGGCCGGACTTCAGCGTCGCGCAGGCCTTCGCCTCGTCGGCCGTGGCCGCCTCGACCATCTTGGTGTAGGCGCTGCTGTCCGCACCCGCCACCCCGTTCTGGCCGGCCGCCGAGGTGTCCGAGGACACGGTCACCTTGTCGCCGCCGGCCGCACCGGTGATACGGGCCCAGGCCGCACCGCAGGTCTTGCTGTAGCGGACCTCGATGCTGGTCGCGCCGACCTTGCCGCGCGCGGACGTGACGGCGTACTCGCCGCCGCAGCCCATCGCCTCGGGGTCCTTGCCGTCGCAGTCCTTGCCGGTGCACTTGACCCCGGGCGGCAGCTTCGTCGCGGGCGCCTCGGTCTGCGAGGCCACCGGCGTCTTGCCCGCCGTGGGGCTCTTGTCCTTGTCGTCCCCGCCGGTCAGCAGGACGGCGGCGACGATCACGAGGAGCGCGCCGACGACGCCCGCCAGGAACATCGTCAGCTTGCGCCGCTGACGCTGCCGGTCCGGCGCCGAGTTCGGCGGCGGCTGGTGGGAGGGGTGCGACGGCTCGGAAGCCGAGGGGCGGTGGTGACCGCCGGGCGGACCGCCGGAACCGGAGCCGGGCCGTCCCGTCGGCGCGGAGGCCGACGGGCTGTTGTAGCTCTGGCCCTGGTGGAATCCGCGTTCGAAGTCGCTGGCGAAGTCGCGCTCGGGGCGCGCGGTGCTCCGGGCGCCCTTGCCCGCGCCCATGCCCGCGCCCGCACCGAGACCGGTGCCCGCGCCGGGCGCGGACGGCTTCCCCTGCCCCGTGCGCTGCCGGAGCTCGTCGGGGATCTTCAGGTTGGTGGTCATGTCGAACGCGTCGGTGTTCGGCTTGGCCGCCCGCTGGGAGCCGGTGGTCGTCAGCGGGCCGGAGTCCGAGCCGGGGCGCGCGGGCGGAGCGGCGCCGCTCTGCTTGCGCGTCGCTCGGCCCGTCTTCGCCGCAGGCTGCCCGAACTCGCCCAGCGCGGCACGCGCCTGGGAGATCCGGATGGCCTCCATCGTCATGTCGTGGCGCATCTCGGAACGGCTCCAGGCACGCTCCGCGAGTTCCCACATGGTGGTGAGGTGCACGGGGTTGGTCCCGGTCACCTCGGACAGCGCGACGACCGCGCCCTTGGGAGCGAGCAGCCGTCCGCCCAGATAGCGCTCCCAGGACGTCTTGCTGTACCCGGTGCGGTCCGCAACGGCAGCGATGCTCAGACCGCTGCGGTCCACGAGCCTGCGCAGCTGGTTCGCGAACTCCCTGACCTGCGGGTCGAGTCCCTCCGGCAGCGCTTTCCAACGAGGCATTGCTTCCCCCTTGTCCCCCCGTACGTTCCTGATGTGCCCCGCGCTCTTTCCCTGCCCCCTGCCCGTGTCCCCGAGAACCTGGGGAAACCTGGCTACCCAGAGGGATGCGCGAAGCCAGGATGTCAGTTCCTGGGGTGGGAGCGCACGGGAGCGGATCGGAACACCGGCGCACGCCGTTGCGCGCCTCTGGTCCCGATCGCCTGTACCAGTGTCCCACCGATGCTGTGTGCGGATTGCCGGAGCCCTGTCCTTGGCATCCAGGCTTCCCTCATGTCACTACAAGTCCGCCTTTCGATGCCTTCGCACGAAACATGTTCCTTGCGGTGTTCCGCAGCGGAACGCCGGGCTCCGGCCGGACACCAAGACGACGCCCAATACCGGAACGGTTCCCTCCACTTCTGCCCGAGGATCTTTCGATCGAACATTTCGCAGCGCCCCCGGCCGAAGGGCTTCCCGGGCCGTACCCGAGGGCGCGCGCCCGTGCGTGCAGCACTCCGCTTGTGGCGTCCCCCACATCGGGCGCCGCGGCAGCGCGCCCCCACGTGACGGTGGCCGGTTCCTTCCCGCGGAACGGGAAGGAACCGGCCACCGTCGTTCCGTACGGAACGGCCGCTCCGTACGGACCGTGCTCAGCGCACCGTGAAGCGGACCACCGACTCCAGGACCGGGATCTTCAGCCCGTTGGGCTGCGCCATCAGCGCCAGCAGCGTGATGGTCAGGCCCAGCACCCCGTACGTCACGATGTCCGTGAAGCGGGAGCGGACCGCGAGCATGCCCACCGACGGCAGGACCCAGCGCAGTACCGCACCGGTGAGCAGCGCGATCCCCACCAGCACCGTGCCCAGCCGGAAACCGATCCCGAACGCGTCCACCGCGACGAGCAGCAGCCCGAGCGCCGTCATGCCGAGGACCGCGATCAGCGGCCACTGACGGGCGGGCGCCGGGGCGTCGCGCGGCGCGGCCCGCCCGCCACCCTCGGGACGGGCGGTGTCCCGGGTGAACAGGGGGAAGCGGCGGGTGGTGCGCCGGGGGCCGTCGGGGCCGGGGGCGCTGACGACGCCCTTGGCCCCGTCGACGCCGTCGACCGCGTCCGCCTCGTCCGGCGGCACCTCGAACGCGCCGGACCCGGCGGGAACAGCGCTCGCACCGGTCCCCCGGGCCGCGTCGCTCTCCCCGGACCCGTCGGCCGTCGCGGTCGCCTCCGCGGCGTCGGTCCCGGCCGTCGCCCCCGTCGTGGCCGTCGCTCCGGTCACGCCCGCCGGGCCGCCGGCTGCGGCCGTCGGCCCGGTCGTTTCCGGGTCGGTGCCGCGCGCGCCGCCGCGGTCGTCTGCCTTGCCGGGCATCGGGGGTCGCCCCTCAGCCCGCGTCGGCGGCGTCGGCGGCGCGTTCGGCCGCCTCGACGACGTTGACGAGGAGCTGGGCGCGGGTCATCGGGCCGACGCCGCCCGGGTTGGGGGCGACCCAGCCGGCGACCTCGGTGACGCCCGGGTGCACATCGCCGACGATCTTGCCGTTCTCGTCGCGGCTCACGCCGACGTCCAGAATGGCCGCGCCCGGCTTGACGTCCTCGGGCTTGATCAGGTGCGGGACGCCGGCGGCGGCCACGATGATGTCGGCCTGACGCAGGTGGTGGGAGAGGTCGCGGGTGCCGGTGTGGCACTGGGTGACGGTCGCGTTCTCCGACTTGCGGGTGAGGACCAGCGGCATCGGGCGGCCGATGGTGATGCCGCGGCCCACGACGACCACGTGCGCGCCGGCGATCTCGACGCCGTGGTGGCGGAGCAACTGGACGATGCCGTACGGGGTGCAGGGCAGCGGGCCGGTCTCGCCGATGACGAGGCGGCCGAGGCTCATCGGGTGCAGGCCGTCGGCGTCCTTGGCCGGGTCCATGAGTTCCAGGACGCGGTTGGTGTCGATGCCCTTGGGAAGCGGGAGTTGCACGATGTAACCGGTGCAGGCGGGGTCCTCGTTGAGTTCCCGTACAACTGCCTCGATCTCCTCCTGGGAGGCGGTGTCGGGCAGTTCGCGCTGGATGGACGCGATGCCGACCTGGGCGCAGTCGCGGTGCTTGCCCGCCACGTACCACTTGCTGCCCGGGTCGTCGCCGACAAGCAGGGTGCCGAGCCCGGGAGTGATTCCCCGGCTCTTCAGGGCCGCCACGCGGCCGTTGAGTTCGGACTTGATCGCGGCTGCGGTGGCCTTGCCGTCGAGAATCTGGGCAGTCATGCACCCATCTTCGCGGAAGACGGGGGTGAGGTTCCAATTCGCCGGTCCCGCCCGTCCGTCGACGACGGTCGAACATTGCACTTACACAACGCATAGTGCTTCCGGCTGGACAAAAAGCCGAAGGTAATACCACGATGTGGCGCGCAGCACGCGGCAGCGCAGGGGGGGCACACCGCTGGTTCTCACGTATCTTCCTCCGCTCGGCCCGCACCGTCCCCAGCACCGTCAACGGAGGAATCGCTAGTGAGCTTCGGCGACCCCAACAGTCCACACGGCCAGCCCCAGCAGGGCCAGCCCGGTTACGGCTACCCGCAGCAGGCCCCGCAGGGCGTCCCGCAGCAGGGTTACGGCTACCCGCAGGGCCAGCCCGCCGACCCCTACGGCAGCTACGGCGGCCCGCAGGAGATGCCCGGTGGGGTGAAGGCCGCACGCGTGATGCTCTTCGTCATCGGCGGTCTCCAGGTCATCGGCGCGATCCTGTTCGCGCTGACCGCCGCCACGATCAGTGCGGCCCAGAATTCCGAGGAACTCAAGAAGGACGTCCAGTTCGAGCAGCTGGCCGAGTTCTCCACCGGCGCCATCTGGGCGGCCACGGTGGCCGTGCTCGCCTGGGGTGTCCTGGCGATCGTCCTCGGCGCGAAGTTCGGCAAGGGCGGCAACGGGATCCGCATCACGGCGCTGGTGTTCGGCATCATCACCGCGATCCTCGGCATCTACCCGTTCATCCTCGTCGGCCTGGCCCACACCGTCATGGCGATCCTGATCGCCGTGTTCGTCGGCAAGTCGGACGGCGCGGCCTGGTTCAACCGCCCGCGCGGCTGAGCCACCGCCGTTCCCGGCACGACGGAGGCCGCCGGTACCCCGCACCTCGCGGGGTACCGGCGGCCTTTCGCGTACCGGGTGTCAGTGGAAGAAGTGACGCGTGCCGGTGAAGTACATCGTCACGCCCGCCTTCTTCGCGGCCTCCACGACCAGCTCGTCACGGACCGAACCGCCCGGCTGGACCACTGCCTTGACGCCCGCGTCCAGCAGGATCTCCAGGCCGTCCGGGAACGGGAAGAAGGCGTCGGACGCGGCGTACGAGCCGCGTGCCCGCTCCTCGCCCGCCCGCTCGACGGCCAGCTTCGCGGAGTCGACCCGGTTGACCTGGCCCATGCCCACGCCGACGGACGCGCCGCCCTTGGCGAGCAGGATCGCGTTGGACTTGACCGCGCGGGATGCCTTCCAGGCGAAGGACAGTTCCCGCAGCTCCTCCGCGGACAGGGCGTCGCCGGTGGCCAGCGTCCAGTTCGCCGGGTCGTCGCCCTCGGCCTGGAGGCGGTCGGTGACCTGGAGGAGGGCGCCGCCGTCGATCGGCTTGACCTCGACCTCGGCCGAGGGGGCGCCGTCGCAGCGCAGTACCCGGATGTTCTTCTTGCGGGCCAGGACCTCGACGGCCCCGTCCTCGTACCCCGGAGCGACGATGACCTCGGTGAAGATCTCCGCCACCTGCTCCGCCATCGCGACGCTGACCGGGCGGTTGACGGCGATGACGCCGCCGAAGGCCGAGAGGGGGTCGCAGGCGTGCGCCTTGCGGTGCGCCTCGGCGACGTCGTCACCGATGGCGATGCCGCACGGGTTCGCGTGCTTGATGATCGCGACGCAGGGCTCGGCGTGATCGTAGGCGGCACGGCGGGCGGCGTCGGTGTCGGTGAAGTTGTTGTACGACATCTCCTTGCCGTGCAGCTGCTCGGCCTGGGCGAGGCCGCCCGTGCCGTCGACGTACAGCGCGGCGCCCTGGTGCGGGTTCTCGCCGTAGCGCAGGACGTTCTCACGGGTGTAGGTCCGGCCGAGGAAGTCGGGGAAGCCGCCCGCGGCGGAACCGTGGTCGGACTCCGTGTCGGGCGCCGCACAGCCGTCGGCGAACCATCCCGCCACCGCCACGTCGTACGCGGCCGTGTGCTGGAATGCCTCACCCGCGAGGCGCCGGCGGGCGGCGAGTTCGAAGCCGCCGTCCTTGGCCGCCGCGAGGACGTCCGCGTACCGCTCGGGGCTGGTGACGACCGCGACCGACGGGTGGTTCTTGGCGGCGGCGCGGACCATGGAGGGGCCGCCGATGTCGATCTGCTCGACGCACTCGTCGGGGGTGGCGCCCGAGGCGACGGTCTGCGTGAACGGGTAGAGGTTCACCACGACCAGGTCGAAGGGCTTGATCTCCAGCTCGGCGAGCTGCCGCCGGTGGTCCTCCAGCCGCAGGTCGGCGAGGATGCCCGCGTGCACGCGGGGGTGCAGGGTCTTGACCCGGCCGTCCAGGCACTCCGGGAACCCGGTGAGCTCCTCGACCTTCGTGACCGGAACCCCCGTGGCGGCGATCTTCGCGGCGGTGGAGCCCGTGGACACCAGCTCGACGCCCGCCTCGTGCAGGCCCTGGGCCAGCTCCTCAAGACCGGTCTTGTCGTAGACGCTGACCAGCGCCCGCTCGATGGGCTTCTTGTTGATGGAGTTGGCCGGGTTAGCGGAGTTCACCGACATGAACCTTTCGTCCCTCTATGCGGTAGCCGTTGCGGGCGAGACGCCCCACGACCTCGACGAGCAGCGTGCGCTCGACTTCCTTGATGCGCTCATGGAGCGCGGCTTCGTCGTCCTCCTCGCGGACCTCGACCACGCCCTGGGCGATGATCGGGCCGGTGTCGACGCCGTCGTCGACGAAGTGGACCGTGCACCCGGTGACCTTCGCGCCGTACGCGAGGGCGTCACGGACACCGTGCGCACCGGGAAAACTGGGCAGCAGTGCGGGGTGGGTGTTCACCAGCCGGCCGCCGAAGCGGGCGAGGAACTCCTTGCCCACGATCTTCATGAACCCCGCGGAGACGACCAGATCGGGCTCGTACGCGGCGGTGGCGGCGGCCAGCGCCGCGTCCCACTCCTGCCTCGTCCCGTAGTCCCCGACCCGGCGGACGAACGTGGGGATCCCGGCGTCCGCGGCCCGTTCCAGGCCGGCGATGCCGTCGCGGTCGGCGCCGACCGCGACGATCTCCGCGCCGTACCCCGCGTCCGCCGCGATGGCGTCGAGCAGGGCTTGGAGGTTCGTACCGGAACCGGAGACCAGGACGACGAGACGGGCAGGACGCCCGGCGGCCGGCGGATGAACCGAGGGGAGGTCGGATGCTGCGGGGGGCGGGGAGGCCACGGCGGGTCACTTTCTCGCGGCTCGTGCGGTTTGTGTGGTCGTACGAACGACTCGCACCCCGGGATACGGGGAACCCTACGAAGGCGTCGACCGCTCGCAACGATACCGGCACACCGGGCCGCCCCCACGGGACGGGTGCATGGGCGGGAGGTAGCGTCAGGGCAGGACTCCGTCCCGTTCCGCGCCCCGGGCGACGAAGGGCGCGGAGAAACCAGACGACATACGACCTGCCGCGTTGCGGAGCACAACGCTCCGGGAGCCGACGGAGGTCCGAGGGGAAGACGTTCACCAGATGACGGACCGACGCCGCCGCACCGCGGCTCTCCGCCGCCCGTTCGCTCCGCTGCCGGTGCAGCCGCCGCTGCCGCCGACGGCCGTGCCGACGTCGCCGGGATCCCCGGTGCCGCCGGCCAAGGGGAGGCTGCTCCGGGAGGGGCCGTCGTCCTCCTCCTCCTCCCCGTCCCCGTCCCCGGAGACGGAGGAACCGGGCAGCTCCGCGCGCGAGGACAACCCCTTCGCCCCGCCGCCCGAGGGCAGGCCGGACCAGCCCTGGCGTCCCCGCAAGCGGGACGGGGGCGACACCCCGGACAACGACTCCTCCTCCCGGTCCCCCTGGGGAGGCCAGTGGAGCAACCGCCAGCCGGGGCGCGGCAACGGCGGCTTCGGCGGCAACGGCGGTACGGGCCGGGGCCAGGGCGGACCCGACGGCTCCGGGAACGGACCCGGTTCCGGGCTGCGCTGGGACCCGACGGACCCGACCCAGCGCAGGGCGCGTTACGCGCTGCTCGCAGGCATGTGGGCGTTCTTCTTCGCGGTGTTCACCCAGCGGGAGATCGCCCTGCTGCTGGGATCGCTGGCGCTGTACTGGGGCATCAGCGCCCTCCGCAACAAGCCGGCCCCGAACGCGGCTGCCACCGCCACCTCCCCGCCCGCGACCGCAGCCGCCCCGGCCGTCTCCACCCGGCCGCAGACGACGGCCGCGGTGAGCGGCCTGGTGACGGCGGGCCTGGCGCTGGCGATCGTGGCGGCGACCTTCACGGTGCAGATGGTCTACCGGGACTACTACACGTGCGTGGCGGACTCCCTGACGAAGTCGGCCCAGCTCTCCTGCAACGACGAGCTTCCCAAGTCGTTGATCCCGGTCTTCGGTGTGAAGGAGTAGGAGCGGCGGGGGTACGGGCCCGTCCCGGGGGGCCGGTCCGGGGGCGCGCTCGGCCCAGGATGCGCGCCCGGGCCGGGATGCAGGTCAAGCCCGGGATGCGGGTCCGTCCCGGGAGGCCCGACCTGGGATACGGGTCCGGCCTGGGATGCGTGTCCGGCTCGGGATGCGCACCGGCCCGGATGCGGGTCCGTCCCAGGATGCGCCCGGCCTGGGGGGCGCCCGGCCCGGGTGTGCCCGGCCCGGGATGCGAGTCAGGTCGAGGATGCGGGTCCGTTCCGGGGGGCCTGACCCGGGATGCCGGTCCGACCCGGGATGCGCCCCCGGCCCGAGGGGTGCCCGGCCCGAGGGGTGCCCGGCCCGGGATGCGGGCCCAGCCCGGATGCGGGTCCGTCCCGGGCGCGCCCGGCCAGGGATGCGGGCAGCCGTCGGCCCGCAGCACCCGCACCGCGCTCTACTCGCCCCGCTCCCGCTCCTCGGGAAGCTCCGGCAACAGTCCCCCGGACGCGTCCCGCAACGCCGCCCACCGGGCCTCCCGGGCCTCGCTGTCGTGCCAGTTCGCGGCCTCCACCTCGTACGGCGATCCGTCGCCGAGCGCCCCGAGCGCCGCGACCGGCCCGGGAACGCCGGGCGCCTGACGGGGCTCCTTCGGTACGGGGGACACGAAGGGGAGAGGGTCCCCCGTAGGCGCGAGGGGCATGGGCGGCACGGGTGCCGTGGACGCTTCGGGGGACAGGGGCGGATGGGCGGTTGCGGGCGTCTTCACTGGCGCGACAGGGGTCGCGGGGATCGCAGGGGTCGCGGGGATCGCGCGGGTCGCGCGGGTCGCGGGAGCGTCGGAGATCACGGCTACCTCGGGAGTCGCATGCACCTCGGGGCCCCCGGGGGTGACGGTCGGCGCAGACGCCGCCAGGGCACCAGACACCTCGGGGGTCTCAGGCACCTCTGACACCCCAGGCCTGTCAGGCGGCGCAGGCATGTCCAAGGCCCCAGGAACGCCCGAGGTCGCAGGCACGCCCGAGGTCGCAGGCACGCCCGAGGTCGCAGGCACGCCCGAGGTCGCAGGCACGCCCGAGGTCGCAGGCACGCCCGGGGTCGCAGGCGCCCCGACATTCGCAGGCGCATCGGGGATCCCCAGCGCGTCGGGCGCCACAGGGGCCCCAGCGGCCTTCGTGGTATCAGCGAGCAGAGACACCCCAGGCGTCGCCGCCCCCAGCGAGACCCAGGAGTCCACGGGCGGCACGTGGCTTCCGGCCTCTCCCCCGGAGGTCACGGCGTCCGCGGCACCCTCGCCGATTACGGAATCCGCGTCGGCCGCCTTGGTCCCGCCGCCGCCGAAGAGGCCGCCGAAGACGCGCCATCCCCGCCAGGGCCCCCGCAGGCGCCAGGCCCTCAGTCCCAGGGCCCCCAGCGTCCCCACGCCCGCCGTCCAGATCGCCGCGCCCAGTCCCGTGGCCCACCACACCGGGCCGAACTCCGCCAGCCGTTCCGCGCCCAGTGGTCCGCCCGAAGCCGCTGCCAGCACGGCCGTCACCGCCCCGCAGCCGACCCCGGCCAGCGCCGCCGTACCCGCTGTCCTGCGTCGGCTCCAGGCCTCCTCCCGTACGGCGTACGCGGGCGCGGCCACCCGTACGGTGAACCACGCCACCACCAGCCCGGCCGTCAACGGCACCGCCGACGCCGCCCAGTTGAGGGGCGCGGCGGGGACTTGTGCCGGCAGCGCCGCCAGCAGCGGGAAGTCCGGCAGCGCGGCGTCCCCGGTCGTCCCCAGCGGCGAGAAGCTCGCCCCCGTCCCCAGCCCGAACCCGGCCCCGATCCCGTACGAAGCCGCCCAGACGGCGGCGTTCGGCACCAGTGTCAGTGCCAGCAACAGCACCGCGAACCGCCCGGACCACTCCCCCGCGAGCTGGTGGAACGACTCCTGCGCGAGTTCCGCGTGCATGGTCAGCGACGCACCGACGACCAGGGCCCCGCCGCCCACCAGCACCGTCGTCCCGGCGGCCGCCGCCCGCGCCGCGGCCGCGACCCGGGCACGCACGAAGGCGCGTCGCACGCCCTCCGGGACCCAGCCGGGCAGCGGGCCGCGCGGACGCCCGTACGCGGTCCACACCCCGGCCCCGGCGGCACTCGCGACGACCAGAGGCACGTACACCGCCGCACCGACCGGATCGGCGGGCAGCGGGCCCCCGGCTGCGTAGAGCACGGCGGCGCACCCCGCCAGCAGGTAGCCCACCGTCACGCCGCCGAAGGCCGTCCAGCCGGACGGCACGTTCCGCCTGTCGTCCTCGTCCTGCTCCAGCGCGTCCCTGGCCGCCCGGTGCGCGAGCCAGAGCGGCAGTGCGGCGAGGAGCAGCGGGGTCAGCCCGATGGGCGCGGCGACTCCGCTCAGGGTCTCGGCGCGCACGAGGTCGGCACCGTGCGCCAGGAGCCACAGTCCGGCCGCGATGCGCAGGGCGGCTCCGGCGCCCGCGTCCGGGTACGGCGAACTGATCCACAGCACCATCACGACGACGGCGAACGTCCCCAGCCCGAGCCCGGCGGCCAGCGCCCCGCGCAGCAGGCAGACGACGGATGCGGACGACACGGCGGACCCGAACACCGCCGACGACCCGGGCGCCGCGGAACGCGGACCCCCGATGCCCTGCTCGCGCTCGTTGTCGCGCTCGTGCTGGTGGTGGGGTTCGGCCACTGGGTTCGGGTTCACGCCGCCATGCTGCCCACGACACGCGCCATCTTCACGTAACAGGTGAATGGCCGCCGTGTCGCTCAATATACGTTTATGTACTTTTTCGTCCGATTCAGTGCAACGCGGGTCGCGGGGGCCGCGGAGACCACAGAGGCGGCCGGGGCCGGGGAGGCTCGTTCATGACGCACATCCTGCGGTCCGTCGCCGCCTCCGCACCTGCGGCGCCCACCACCACTCCCGCCGCGCCCAGCTCCTCTGCCCGCTCCACCGCTTCCGCCGCGCCCGTCTCCTCCGCCGCGCCCATCGCTCCGACGGCTCCCACCGCGCCCGCTGCGCCCGCTCCCGGGCCGCCGGATCCCCTCCCGCCCCCGGAGGAGCGCCGCAGGCTGCGCGAGGCCAAGGCGCTGTCGCAAGCACAGGTGGCGACGATCCTGGGCGTCACCCGCGAAACGGTCCGCGCCTGGGAATCGGGACGCGCCACCCCCCGGGGCCACAAGGGGGAGGCGTACGCCGGGCTCCTCGCCGGTATCGAGGAAGAACTCAGGACCGAGGGCCCAGCCGCCCCGGGCCGCTCCGGCACCCCACCGAACGCACCGGACGCACTGACATCGGCCGTCCCTCAGACCTCGGACGCAGCCGCTGTCGACACGGCCCCCCGCACGAACCCCACCGCCGCCCCGGCCCGCACGGATCGCCCTGCCAAACCGGCCCGCGCTCGCACGGACCGCACCACCGCCCCGGCCCGCACGGACCGACCCGCCAAACCCGCCCGCACGGATCGCCCCGCCAAACCGGCCCGCGCTCGCACGGACCGCACCACCGCCCCGGCCCGCACAGACCGACCCGCCAAACCCGCCCGCACAGACCGCCCCGCCAAACCGGCCCGCGCCCGCACGGACCGCACCACGACCCCAACCCGCACAGACCGACCCGCCAAACCCGCCCGCACAGACCGCCCCGCCAAACCGGCCCGCGCCCGCACGGACCGCTCCGCCACCCGGGACCGCGGAAAGTCCCCCGTCGCGCCGGAGCACGCCGACGGCCTCACGCGGTCCGGCCGTCGCACCCCCGCCCAGGCCTTCGACGAGCTCTACGCGCGCACCGCACCCTCCCTGGTCCGCCAGGCCTACCTCCTCACCGGGCGCAACCGGCTCGCCCAGGAGACGGTCGAGCGGGCCTTCCAGCTCGCCTGGCAGCGCTGGCCCGCGGTCGCCACCGACCGCGATCCGGCGGGCTGGGTGCGCGCGGCGGCGTACGAGTACGCGATGTCCCCCTGGCACCGTCTGCGCCCCGGCCACCGGCGCGTCGACGAACCCGCCCGTGTGCCGGAGTCCGCGGCGGCGACAGGCGCGAAGACGGACCCCGTGCCGTCCCCGGAGTCTCCCGCGGGGCCGCCCGCAGCGGGTTCCGGGGCCGCCTCCGCCGACGGGGCCGGACCGGCCGCAGACCCCCGGGCCCTCCTGCACGCGCTGCTGGAACTCCCGCCCCCGTACCGCCGCACCCTCGTCCTCTACGACGGCCTCGGACTCGACCTCCCCGAGACCGCGGCCGAGACCGAGGCCACCACCCCGGCCGCCGCGAGCCGGCTGGAGTACGCCCGCTGCGTCGTCGCCCGCCGACTGCCGGAGGTGGCCGAGGCGCGCACCCCCGCCGAACAGTCCGCCGTACTGCAGGAACGTCTCGGCGCGCTCGCGCTCGCCCAGCCCGCGGACGGCCTCCCGCCGGGCGAGGCGGTACGGACGGGCGGCGAGCGCAGGATCCGCTTCTGGACCCGGGCGGCCATCGCGTTCACCACGCTGATCATCGGCGCGACCGCGTTCACCCTCGCGACCGCCCCGACGCGGTACGAATCGCCGCGCCCGCCGGGCGAACCGGTCGGCGGGGTACCCGCGCACAGCGGGCCGCAGCGGCTGTCCTCGTACGACAAGCAGTTGCGCGCCAAGCTCCGCGCCGAGCCCGAGGCCGGCCCGGAACGCCTGCTTCCGCAGCCCCGCTGAGAGGGCGCGGAAGGCTTCGGAAAACGCACGTGGCCCGCCCCCCGTCTCCGGGGTGCGGGCCACGTGCGTACGGCAAACCCGTGCCGACGCCGCGAGCGGACGCGGCGAACGGGTACGGCGAATCAGCCCGCGAGGATCGCGCGCGCCAGCTTCGCCGTCTCGGTCGGCGTCTTGCCGACCTTGACACCGGCGGCCTCAAGGGCCTCCTTCTTCGCCTGGGCGGTGCCCGACGAGCCGGAGACGATCGCGCCGGCGTGGCCCATCGTCTTGCCCTCGGGGGCGGTGAAGCCCGCGACGTAGCCGACGACCGGCTTCGACACGTTCTTCGCGATGTAGTCGGCCGCACGCTCCTCGGCGTCGCCGCCGATCTCGCCGATCATGACGATCAGGTCGGTGTCGGGGTCGGCCTCGAACGCGGCGAGCGCGTCGATGTGCGTCGTACCGATGACCGGGTCGCCACCGATGCCGACGGCGGAGCTGAAGCCGATGTCGCGGAGCTCGTACATCATCTGGTACGTCAGCGTGCCGGACTTCGAGACCAGGCCGATGCGGCCCGGCTTCGTGATGTCGCCCGGGATGATGCCGGCGTTGGACTGGCCCGGGGTGATGAGACCGGGGCAGTTCGGGCCGATGATGCGGGTCTTGTTGCCCTTGGCCGAGGCGTACGACCAGAAGGCGGCCGAGTCGTGGACCGCGATGCCCTCGGTGATGACGACGGCGAGGGGGATCTCGGCGTCGATCGCCTCGACGACGGCGGCCTTGGCGAAGGCCGGCGGCACGAAGAGGACGGACACGTCCGCGCCCGTCTTCTCCATGGCCTCCTTGACGGAGCCGAAGACCGGGACCTCGACGGTGTTCGAGTTGCCCGTCTCCGACGGGACGTCGAAGTCGACGGACGTGCCGGCCTTGCGCGGGTTCACGCCGCCGACGATGTTGGTGCCGTCGGCCAGCATGAGCTTGGTGTGCTTCATGCCCGTGGCACCGGTCATGCCCTGGACGATGACCTTGCTGTCCTTGGTGAGGAAGATAGCCATGGTGTTTGGAGTCCCTCTTCCTTACTTCGCAGCTGCGGCGAGCTCGGCGGCCTTGTCGGCCGCGCCGTCCATGGTGTCCACGCGCTGCACGAGCGGGTGGTTGGCGTCGGAGAGGATCTTGCGACCCAGCTCCGCGTTGTTGCCGTCGAGACGGACAACGAGGGGCTTGTCGACTTCCTCGCCCTTGCTCTTCAGCAGTTCGAGAGCCTGAACGATGCCGTTGGCGACCTCGTCGCAGGCGGTGATGCCGCCGAAGACGTTGACGAACACGGACTTGACGTCCGGGTCGCCGAGGATGATCTCCAGGCCGTTCGCCATGACCTCGGCGGAGGCGCCGCCACCGATGTCGAGGAAGTTGGCGGGCTTCACGGTGCCGCCAGCAGAAGACGGGTAGGCCTCACCGGCGTACGCGACGACGTCCAGGGTCGACATGACCAGACCGGCACCGTTTCCGATGATGCCGACCTCGCCGTCGAGCTTGACGTAGTTGAGGTTCTTGGCCTTGGCAGCGGCTTCGAGCGGGTTGGCCGCTGCCTTGTCCTCAAGAGCCTCGTGGTCGGGCTGGCGGAAGTCGGCGTTCTCGTCGAGCGAGACCTTTCCGTCCAGCGCCAGGATGCGGCCGTCCTTGGTCTTCACCAGCGGGTTGACCTCGACGAGGAGGGCGTCCTCGGCGACGAAGGTGTCCCACAGGGTCACCATGGCCTCGGCGACACCCTCGGCGACGTCGGCCGGGAACTTCGCCAGCGCGACGATCTCGCGGGCCTTCTCGATGGAGACGCCGTCGTTGGCGTTGACCGGGACCTTCGCGAGGGCCTCGGGGGTCTTCTCCGCGACCTCCTCGATGTCCACGCCGCCCTGCACCGAGGCCATGGCCAGGAAGGTGCGGTTGGTGCGGTCGAGGAGGTACGAGACGTAGTACTCCGCCTCGATCTCCGGAGAAAGCTCGGCGATCATCACCTTGTGGACCGTGTGGCCCTTGATGTCCATGCCGAGGATGTCCGTCGCGCGAGCGACGGCCTCGTCGGGGGTGGCGGCGAGCTTCACGCCGCCGGCCTTTCCACGGCCGCCGACCTTCACCTGAGCCTTGACGACGGACTTGCCGCCCATCCCCTCAGTGGCCTTGCGCGCCGCCTCAGGCGTGTCAATGACTTCACCGGCCAGCACCGGTACACCGTGCTTGGCGAAGAGGTCCCTCGCCTGGTACTCGAACAGGTCCACGCGCGTCCGTCCCTTTTCTGGTGTTCGCGGTTCGTTATCGCGGTTCGTGTGTTGAATGCGATGGGCGTGCCGCGAAGGCAACGTGACAGCGCTGTCACTAGGGAGGCGTACACGGTTCCGGTACGCGGCATGTCCGTCTCGCAGGTTATCCCCGAGGGCCGTGGGTCCCTAAATCGCAGCTCACACCTGAGCGGTGATACCTGTCACAGAGTGCCACTCGCAGCCATGTTCAGTGTCACGCAGTGTCCGACGGGCCGGACGTCCGACGCCCCCTCGTCCGGTCATGCCGTGTCCGGTACCGGTAGCGGCCTTTTCTCGACGGCCGCCGCCATGACCTCGGGGAACAGGTCCGGGGTACAGGCGAAGGCGGGGGCTCCCAGGGCGGCCAGGGCCGCCGCGTGCCCGCGGTCGTAGGCCGGGGCGCCCTCGTCCGAAAGAGCGAGCAGCGTGACGAACTGGACGCCGGACGCCTTCATCGCGGCGACCCGCTTGAGCATCTCGTTCCGTATGCCGCCCTCGTACAGGTCGCTGATGAGGACGACGACGGTGTCGGCGGGGCGGGTGATCCGGGACTGGCAGTACGCGAGGGCCCGGTTGATGTCGGTGCCGCCGCCGAGCTGGGTGCCGAACAGCACGTCCACGGGGTCGTCGAGGTCGTCCGTGAGGTCGACGACGGCGGTGTCGAAGACGACCAGACGGGTCCGGAGGGAACGCATCGACGCGAGGACGGCGCCGAAGACGGACGCGTAGACGACGGACGCCGCCATCGAGCCCGACTGGTCGACGCAGAGCACGACCTCCTTCTTGACCGACTGCGAGGCCCGCCCGTATCCGATCAGCCGTTCGGGTATCACCGTGCTGTGGCCGGGGACGTAGTTCTTGAGATTGGCGCGAATCGTACGGTCCCAGTCGATGTCCCGGTGCCGGGGCCGCTGGACGCGGGCGCTGCGGTCCAGGGCACCGGTGAGGGTGGCGCGGGTCCGCGTGGCGAGGCGGTTCTCCAGGTCCCGCACGACCTTGCGCACGACGGCCCTGGCGGTCTCCTTCGTCGTCTCGGGCATCGCCTTGTTGAGCGAGAGGAGCGTGCCGACGAGGTGGACGTCGGCCTCGACGGCCTCCAGCATCTCCGGCTCCAGGAGAAGCGCGGACAGTCCGAGCCGGTCGATGGCGTCACGTTGCATGACCTGGACGACGGAGCTGGGGAAGTACGTCCGGATGTCGCCCAGCCAACGGGCGACCGAGGGTGCGGAGGCACCGAGTCCGGCGGACCTGTCGCCGCCCCCGCCCTGCGTTCCGCCGTGCGGTCCCGCGGCGCCGCGGCCGCCGTAGAGGGCGGTGAGGGCTCCGTCCATCGCGGCGTCCCGGCCGGTGAGCGCCCGGCCGGTGCCGTCGGCGGAGCCGCCCCCGAGCACCATCCGCCAGCGCCGCAGCCGCTCGTCGGCCGCGGGTTCCGGAGCGGTGGCGGGAGGGGGCACGGACGTGGCGGTCCCGGTGGCGGGTGGAGGTACGGGCGCGGCGGTGGTGGCGGTGGCGGGCGCGGTGGTGGTGGCGGGGCCGGGTACGGGGGCGGGGGCAGGGGTGGGCGCGGCGGTGGTGGCGGGGGCAGGGGTGGGCGTGGTCGCGGGGGCAGGGGCTGGGCGGTGCGCGGGTGCGGGTGCGGGTGCGGGGGTGGGGTCGGGTGTGGAGGCGAACGCCGACGTGGAGGTGGGGTCGGGCGAGGGGGCGAGTGCGGGCATGGAGGTGGGCTCGGGGGCGGGGTCGGGTGTGGTCATGGGGTGGTCGCCTCCGTCGGTGCGTCTTCCTGGTCGGTGCCCAGCAGCAGGTGCAGGACCGGGAGTACGGCGTCGGCGCGTGCCGGGTCGAGCGCGGGCCCGAAGCCCGGGGCCGCGACTTCCGTCCCGGCAGCTCGTGGCCGTCCGCCGTCGGCCGGCCCGGAGGGTCCGCGCCGGACCAGCTCGCCGAGGGTGCGCCGTACCCCCGCTTCGTACGCCGAGAACGTGCGCCGCAGCAGCGGCAGCACATCGGTGAAGGCGTCCGGCGGCACCCCGGTGAGCCAGGCGTCGACCAGGCCGAGGAGGCGCTGGTCGTGGATCAGGAGCATGCCCGACCCGGACGCGCCGCCGACGAATCCCTCGATCCAGGCCGCCGCGTCGGCGGGCGGGTTGCCGGGCGAGAGGGCCAGGCCCATGAGGCGGGCGGTCTCTTCCTCGTCGAGCCGCCCGTCGTCGAGGAGGAGGCGGACGGCCCGGCCCCGGATCACCCCGGCGACGGTGTCCCGCCCCGCGAGCTTGCCCAGCACCTGGGCCCACCGCGCGCGCAGGGCGCCGGAGATGTCGCCGTCCCGCTCCCCGCCGGGACGGTCGAGGAGGGTGATCGCGGTGTGCACGGCGTCGAGGTGTCCGCGCATTTCGGCGGCGCCCTCCGCGTCCAGACCCGTACAGGCGGGTGGCAGGCCGACACAGATCCGCTCGGCGAGACCGACGGCGACGTCGGTGAGGGCGGCGGTGCCGGTGCCGCGCACGTCGCCGTACCTGAGGGTGCGGGCGAGGGCGGGGAGCGCCTGGGCGAGGTGACCGACGTCGCTGTCCAGGGCGGCGCGGTCGGCGAGGCAGCGCATCACCACGGGAAGCGCGTCGGGGAGCGCGGCGAGCAGGCAGCGTTCGGCGAGGGCGGTGATGTCGGCGAGCGCGGTCGCCGAGACCGCCTGGGATTCCGCTTTCGCGGTGGCGGCGGCCAGGACCGTGGTGCCCCAGATCCCGGCCTCGGCGACCCGTACCGACAGTTCGGGCTCCCAGCGCAGCCGCCAGCCCTCGCGGAAGGTGCCGGTGCTGCCCCGGGACGCGGTCGGCTCGCCCCAGTCGACGCCGAGCAGCCGCAGTCGGTGCAGCAGGCGGCTGCGGGCGGCGTCGGTGTCCTTGCGCAGGTCGAGGTCCCACTCCCTCTCCGCCGCTTCCGCTTTGAGCCGCAGGGTGCGTTGCTGCCTGGTGAGGTCGCGTTGCAGCGGGACGGCGGGGGCTTCGTCCGGCACCTCGCCCAGCACGTCACCGACGACGAGCCTGTCGTGCACGAGCGAGAGCGGTACGTCCGAGCCCTCGCACATGACGGCTCGGATCGCGTCGGTCGTCTCGGTGAGCCCCGCGAGCGGCCGCCCGCGCATCACGGCGAGGGCTTCGGCGAGTCGCACCGCTTCGATGACGTGTGCGGAGGAGACGGGGCGGTCCTCGTCGCGCAGCAGCCCGGCGACCTTGGTCATCCAGCGCACGACCGGCTTGTCCGCCGCGTCGAACAGGTGGCCGTACCAGCCGGGCGAGTCGATGCCCGCGCCGTACCCGCTGCGCCGGGCGAGCCGACGGTGGGTCCAGGGCACCCAGGTCAGTTCGGTCCTAACCTTGGGCAGCCCCTTGAGGAGTGCCCGGTCGGCGGTCAGGGCGGGCGGCCTGCCGGTGAGCGCGGGAACGTGCCAGGCGCCGCAGACCACCGCGATGTCGTCGCCGAACTCCTTTCTCGCTGCGCGCAGTTGGAGGCGCATGTGTGCCTCGCGCACCGGGTCGAGGCGGTGCCCCGCGTCGCCGTACTCCTGACGGAGCGCCGTCATGGCGTCGGCGACCGCCTGGAACGGTGCGAACGCGTCGCCCTCCCCGGCGGCGCGATGCTCGACGACGTCCTCCCACCAGCGCTCCGGGTCGTCGTACCCGGCGGCGTCGGCGAGCACGGCGAGCGGGTCGACCCGCAGTGCGGCGGTGCCGTCCCCGTCCTCCCCCGGCCCCTCGCCGAGCCCCGCGCCCGGTACCGGGCCGTGGCCGTCCTCGCCGTCCGCTCCGCCCTCCGTCCGCTCCTCGCGGGCCGCCAGCGAGTGCGCGGCCGGCAGGTCGACGAAGCGGACGGCCGCGTCGTGCGCCAGTGCCCAGCGGATGGCGACCCACTCCGGGGAGAACTCGGCGAGCGGCCAGAACGACGCCCGGCCCGGGTCGTCCCGCACGTGTGCCAGCAGGGCGACCGGCGGACGCATCCCCGGATCGGCGGCGAGCGGGAGCAGGGCGTCTCCCTCCGGCGGCCCCTCGATCAGCACGGCGCGCGGGCGCGCGGCGTCGAGTGCCTCCCGTACCGCGCGGGCCGAACCGGGGCCGTGATGGCGGACCCCCAGGAGCCAAGGCCCCCGCGGAGGCGGCGAGGGGGCGTTCGGTGCGCCGGTGGGCCGGGCCGCCGTGTCCGGACGGGCCGCGGGCACCGCTGCGGTGGCGTCCGCGGCGCTCGTCATGCGGTCACCTCGCGGCAGGCGCGGTAGAAGTCCTTCCAGCCGTCCCGCTCGCGGACGACGGTCTCCAGGTACTCCTGCCAGACGACCCGGTCCGCCGCCGGGTCGCGGACCACCGCACCGAGGATTCCGGCGGCGACGTCACCGGAGCGCAGCACGCCGTCCCCGAAGTGGGAGGCGAGGGCGAGACCGCCGGTGACGACGGAGATCGCCTCGGCGGTGGACAGCGTTCCGGACGGGGACTTGAGCTTGGTGCGGCCGTCCTCGGTGACTCCGGAGCGCAGCTCGCGGAAGACGGTGACGACGCGGCGGATCTCGCCGACGGCGTCGGCGCCCCCCGGCAGGTCGAGGGAGCGGCCCAGCTGTTCGACCCGCCGGGACACGATGTCCACCTCGGCCTCGGGAGTCGCCGGGAGCGGCAGGACCACGGTGTTGAACCGGCGGCGCAGGGCGCTGGAGAGGTCGTTGACGCCGCGGTCGCGGTCGTTGGCGGTGGCGATGAGGTTGAACCCGGAGACGGCCTGGCACTCCTGGCCGAGTTCGGGGATGGGCAGGGTCTTCTCGGAGAGGATCGTGATCAGCGTGTCCTGCACGTCCGCGGGGATGCGGGTCAGTTCCTCGACGCGGGCGGTCATCCCCTCGGCCATGGCCCGCATGACCGGGCTCGGTACGAGGGCCTCGCGGCTGGGGCCGTGCGCGAGGAGCTGGGCGTAGTTCCACCCGTACCGGATGGCTTCCTCCGGGGTGCCTGCGGTGCCCTGGACGAGCAGCGTGGAATCTCCGCTGACGGCGGCGGCCAGGTGCTCGGACACCCAGGTCTTGGCGGTGCCGGGAACGCCGAGCAGCAGCAGGGCGCGGTCGGTGGCGAGCGTGGTGACGGCGACCTCGACGATGCGGCGCGGGCCCACGTACTTCGGCGTGATCACCGTGCCGTCGGGGAGCGTTCCGCCGAGGAGGTAGGTGGCCACCGCCCAGGGCGAGAGCTTCCAACGGGCGGGCCGCGGCCGGTCGTCGGCCGCGGCCAGCACCTTGAGTTCCTCGGCGAAGGCGTCCTCGGCGTGCGGTCGCAGGGCTTCGGGCGCTCCCGGCGGCACTTCGGCGCGGACCGGCCCCGCCGTGCCCGCCGTGCCGTCAGCGTCGATCGAGTCGCATGCAGGCGTGGTCATGGAATCCCCCTCCAGATTTCCCGGATGTGGTTTCCACGGTGCACCATGCCACTGACAATCAAGCGTCGTCGCAGGTCAGAGCCCAAATACCGGATGCCTGCGCGCACTTCGGGACAGGGAGTCGCCGGTCACCTGTTCATCGGCGCGGCGGCGATGCAGCCGCCCATCACCGCTTTCTGCCCCTTGGCCTCGGCCAGCACCTTGCCCTTGTAGACGATCTTGCAGGCGATGTCGGCGTCGGTCTTGAGCATGTCGGCGATCTCGGGCATGACGGAGGGCGGCATGGCGCCCTTGAGCGTGACGGTCTTCTGCCACGGGACGGCCGGCTTGTCGACCGTGTCCTCCTCCGGGGCGAGGTCCGTGCCCTTGCCGCCGGTGTACTTGATCAGCACGACGTCCTTGCCGCTGACCTCGTACGTCACGTCGTAAGGCGTCATGAGCAGCTCGTCGGCCGCCTTCTCCGCCCCCTGGGAAGCGCCCGCCTTCACGGCCTCCTCCACCCCGGCGCATGCGCCGAGACCGAACAGGAGGGCCGTGACGGCCGCGGCGCAAGTAGCGGTGCGGGAAGTGCGGTTCATCTCTGGGGTCCCCCGGATCAGGAAGTGCGGAGCTCGCACAGAAGCGCAAAGGCCGGGCGAAGTCAAGCAATCGACCGGTCGCCCCGCAGGTCAGAGCGATTGTCAGTGGTGGCGTCTACCGTCGGGGACATGAATCAGCTGGGGGTCCGACGGACGGCGGAACAGGTGCTGGCACTGGCTCCTGACGCCGCGTCGGCACACGCGGGAAGCAGACTCGCCACGGCTGCACCGTGGTCGGGCGCAGGGAGCGACGACAGCGGCGCACTGTGGGGGCTGTGCCGGGGCAGCGGCAGCCGGCCGTACCGGACGGTCGTGGACCTGACGGGCCCGGGGGCCGCCTCCAAGTGCAGCTGCCCGAGCCGGAAGTTCCCCTGCAAGCACGCGCTGGGCCTGCTGCTGCTCTGGGCCTCCGACGATCCGGTCGTCGCGCGGGAGACGGCGCCCGCGGACTGGGCGGCGGAATGGCTCGACGCCCGCAGGGAGCGGGCGGCGGAGAAGGAGAGCGCGGAGCAGGGGAAGGGCGCGGAGGAGGGACCGGGGGCGGCGAGCGTGGCCCCCGCCGCTGCCCGGACCGCCGACCCGGAGGCGGCCAGGCGGCGGGCCGAGCGCCGGGAGGCCCGGATCAGTGCGGGCGCCGCGGAGCTGGAGCAACGGCTGGCGGACTTGCTGCGTGGCGGTCTGGCAGCCGCCGAGCACGCGGGGTACGGGATGTGGGAGGAGACCGCGGCACGCATGGTCGACGCGCAGGCCCCCGGACTGGCAGCCCGGGTGCGGGAGTTGGCCGCCCTCCCCGCCTCGGGACCCGGCTGGCCCGTGCGGCTCCTGGAGGAGTGCGCGCTGCTGCACCTGCTCGACGAGGCATGGCTCGGCCGCGCACGCCTGCCGGCCGCGCTCGCGACGACCGTACGGACGAGGGTCGGGCTGCCCTCGTCCCCCGGCGGCCCGGCGCTCCGCGACCGCTGGCAGGTGCTCGCCCAGTACGACCAGGCCGACAGCAAGGTCACCACGCGCAGGATCTGGCTGTACGGGCAGGACCGCGGGCGCACGGCACTGGTGCTGTCCTTCGGGGCGGCCGGCCGGGCACCCGAGCTGTCGCTGCCGGTGGGACGTGTGGTCGACGCCGAGTTGCTGCCGCACGAAGGTGCGGGGCAGCTACGGGCCACCCTGGGCGAGCAGTTCGTCCCGCCGTTTCCTGCTTCCGGAGCGCCCCCCGGCGGGAGCGTCACGGACGCGGTCGAGGCGTACGGACGCGCTCTGCGGGAGGACCCCTGGTTGGAGTCCTGGCCGGTCGTGCTGGCCACGGTGACACCGGCACCGACGAAGGACGGCTGGCAACTCGTCGACGCGGACGGCCGGTCGGCCCTCCCCCTCGCGCCCCGGGCCCTGGGCAGGCCCGGCCTGTGGAAGCTCGCCGCCCTCTCCGGCGGCAGCCCCCTCGACGTCTTCGCCGAACTCACCCCCCAGGGCATCCACCCCCTCACCGCCTGGCCCCCCGGCCCTCCCGACCCCATCCCCCTGACCTGACCTGACCCGACCCGACCTACGGACCTGACCCGACCCGTCCTCCCTGTCCCGGCCGGCTCCGTTACCGCCGCCCGCACCGCGCCCGCCCACTCTCCCGGAGGGACCCGATGACCGGCCCCGGCCCCCAGCCCGCCCCTGCTGCTTCCGCCACGCCCACCTGGGAAGACCTCGTCACCTCCGCTTCCGCCACGCCCACCTGGGAAGACCTCGTCACCTCCGCCCTCCTGGGCACCGACCGCCGCCCCCCTGCCCCCAGGCCCGGTGCGGGCACGGACACTGCCACGGGCGTCGGCACCGCCAGCGGACCCGTCACCGGCACGGGACCCGGCACGCAAGCTGGCACCGGCCCCGTCATCGGCACGGGACCCGGTACCGGTACCGGCCCCGCCCCTGACGCCGGTCGCCGTTCCCGTTCCGGCCCCCGCAAGGATCCGCCCCTGGTCCTCCTCGACGCCGCCGCCCTCCACACCGTTCGCCGCCGGGCAGCCCTGCTCCCCGCCACCGCCGGACCTCCCGTCCCGGTGGCCCCGCCGGACCCCCGTCCCGCGCTCCCTCCCGCCGCCCGACGCCGACTCGCCCAGCTCCTCGCCGACCGCGCCGCCCCCGCCCAGGCCGCGGGCCGCCGCGGCAGCGCCCCCGACCTGACGGAGCTCCTCCCGCAGTGGCTCGCCGCCGCCAACCTCCGCCGTTTCCAGGCGCCCCCGGCCCTCCTCCCCGCCCTCCTCGACGCGGCCCGTGCCCGCACCGATCTGCGTCCGCAGGCCCTGGAGTTCGCGGGAACGCGCGGCCTGTGGCTGGCCCGCCTCAACCCGGAATGGAAGTTCGCCCTGCGTGGCACCGCGGGCGGTGCCACGCTCCCCGACGTACGGGACGCGGAAGCCGTACGAAACCTCTGGGAGGAAGGTCTGTTCGCCGAACGGGTCGGTCTCCTCGGTGCCGTACGCGCCGCCGATCCGTCCGCCGCGCGCACCCTCCTGGCTTCGACCTGGCCGAACGAGCGGGCCGAAGACCGGCTGATGTTCCTGGATTCGTTCCGTGCCGGACTGAGCGCGGCGGACGAGGAGTTCCTGGAACGGGCGCTTTCGGACCGCAGCCGCAACGTCCGGTCCGTGGCCGCCGAACTCCTTTCCGCGCTGCCCGCCTCCGCGTTCGCCGGACGGATGGCGGCGCGGGCCACCTCCTGCGTCGGCCTCGACCGCACCGGCGACAGCGGCGGCATCGTGGTGGAGGCGCCGCACGAGTGCGACGCGGCGATGCAGCGGGACGGAATCGTCGCCAAACCGCCGGCCGGCCGGGGCGAGAGGTCGTGGTGGCTGGGTCAACTGGTGGAGTCCGCGCCGTTGCGGGCGTGGACGGCACGCCTCGGCGGCCGTACGGCCCAGGACGTCGTCGCGCTGCCCGTCTCCGACGGCTGGCAGGAGGAACTGCATGCCGCCTGGTGCCGGGCCGCGATACGGCAGGGCGACGCGCAGTGGGCGCGAGCCCTGCTCGGCCCGCCCGCCCTGCCGCCCGACTCCGGCCCCGGCACGGCCTCGCTCGCCGAACGGGCGAAGCTGCTGGCCGCCCTGCCGGACGAGGAGCGGGCCGACTGGGTCGCCGCGTTCGTGTCGGCGCACGGCCTGTCGGAGGCGTTCCAGCTGCTGGGCGTGTGCGTGGTGCCGTGGTCGCCGACGCTGGGGCGGGCAGTGGTCGACGCGCTGGACATCGCGCGGGACGCCGGGAGTTACCCGTGGAGCTTCAGCGGAGTGATGGGCCTGGCCGAACGCTGCCTCGACCCGGACGAGGCGGACCGCCTGGCCGTCCTGACCACCACGCCGGACGAGGCCGAGGGAGCGGCCCCCGGGGCGGGCGGGTACTGGTCGGAGGCGTTCCAGCGGCTGGTGGGAACGCTCCGGCTGCGGGCCGCCATGCGGGCGGAGCTGGACGGCACGGCGCCGGACGGCACTGCCCCGTAGCCGCCGCCCGCCGTACCGCCGCGCCCGCTACACCCCGACGCGGACGTTCGCCCGTACCCACTCCACGATCTGCGTCGTCGTCGCACCGGGCGTGAACAGCTCCGCCACGCCCTTCGCCTTCAACGGCGCGATGTCGTCCTCGGGAATGATGCCGCCACCGAAGACCTTGATGTCCGCCGCGTCCCGCTCCTTCAACAGGTCGATGACCTTGACGAAGAGCGTGTTGTGCGCGCCGGACAGGATCGACATGCCGATCGCGTCCGCGTCCTCCTGGATCGCGGTGTCCACGATCTGCTCGGGGGTCTGGTGCAGGCCGGTGTAGATGACCTCCATACCCGCGTCCCGCAGCGCGCGGGCAATGACCTTCGCCCCACGGTCGTGCCCGTCGAGACCCGGCTTGGCGACCACCACACGGATCGGTCCAGTAACACCCATCGCTGCTGCCTCCCAGTACGCACGCGCCGCCGTTGGCGCGCAACGTCCCCCGCCCCGGGAAGGGCAGGGAAGTGAACGAACGTTATCCCGCTGACCACAGCATCCCGCACGCCACCGTTTCGCGGCGAGGGGAGAGGGGGAAATCACACGTGGGACATGTTCGCTGAGCGTCGTATCCGCATCGGTCGGCAGGGTGAGCAGGAAGACGGGACGGGCACCGCCACCACCGCACGAGGGCACGGCGCACGGGGAACCGCGACGAGGTCGCCGTACCACCGTGCCGTCAGCCGCCCGGCACGGCGGTACAACCCACCCCCACCCCGGACCGGCCTGCCCGGCACGGCGATACGGCCCGACCCGCCACCACTCCGGACCGGCCTCCGGCACGGCGGTACGGCCCACCACCACTCCAGTCCGGCCTCCGCACGGCACCCCATGAGGGCACAGGGGAATCGAGGCCGTCCCCACGTGTGCCGTTCGGGAGGTCGGCCGCCCATGAAGGTCCCCCCATTTCCCCCCTTCCCTTCCTCCACGCTCTCCGCCGCCTCACCGCTCCTCCGCGCCACCGCGCTCGAACTGGCCATTTTCTGCGGGCACTTGCTGCTCTATCCGTCGGGGATACGGGCGGAACGCAGCGCGGAGTCATGCCGCCCTCTCACCGCCGAACAGCCCTCCGACGCTTCGCCCAGGCCGACCGGACCGCCCCTGCCGGCCAAGCCGTTCACTCCGGCCGGGCCACCGGCACCGAGTGAACTGCCCTGCCCGGCGCGCCCGCCGGTCGTTCTGCTCCACGGGTTCGCGGACAACCGCTCCGTGTTCGTACTGCTGCGGCGTTCGCTGGCCCGGCACGGCTGGCGCCACCTCGCCTCGCTCAACTACTCGCCGCTCACCTGCGATATCCGCGCCGCCGCCGAACTCCTCGGCCGCCACGTCGAGGAGGTCTGTGCGCGCACCGGGCACCGGGAGGTCGACATCGTCGGGCACAGCCTCGGCGGTCTGATCGCCCGCTATTACGCACAGCGACTCGGCGGCGACACGCGCGTGCGCACTCTCGTCACGCTCGGAACTCCGCACGAGGGAACACGCGTCGCACCGCCCATGAGTGCCCATCCGCTCGTCCGGCAGATGCGTCCCGCGTCTTCCGTGATCGAGGAACTGGCGCTGCCCGCTCCCGGGTGCCGCACGCGCTTCGTGAGTTTCTGGAGCGACCTTGATCAATTAATGCTTCCGGTGGAAACGGCCCGCATCCACCACCCCGATCTGATCGCCCGGAACGTGCAGGTCAGCGGGATCGGTCATCTCGCGCTGCCGGTTCACCCGGCGGTCGCAGCCGGAATCCGCCAGGCGTTGCAGAGCCGGGAAAACGTCGACGCCGACACCGCGGGAAGTGTCTCCGTCGCTTGAATGTCAAGGGCCGTGCACGTTCGGTGAAAGAGCCGTGATCACGACCTCCCCACATTCGAACATCTGCCGAACGCAGCCGCATATCCGCGCTCGCCAACGGCCAAAAAGACGCCCGATCGCCCGTTTCCTGATTGCTCAGAACCAGCCGGAGATTGTCGTCGTCGCATACCGCCGGGTACAGTCGCGCCACTGCTTCCACTCTGGGCGCCCCCGGGCTCCCGGGCACAGGTCCTGCTGCCGAGGCGAGAGAGACGTTGGTGAACGACCAGCAACCCCACGCCGGGTACGACACGTACCCCACCGGCACCTTCGAGACCGACCCCCTCTTCGGCGGTCTGTCCGGTACCAGTACCCCCAGCGGCACGTACGACACCTCCCCCTGGGACACCGGCTCGCACGGAGACATCGCGTACGGCGCCTACGCGGCGCACTCGCAGCAGGCACACGCCCAGGACCAGGGCCAGAGCCAGGGATACGACACCACCGGCAGCTGGGCCGGACTCGGCGACCACGGGCCCACCGCCGACATCCCCGCCCAGTCGGGCCCGCTCTCCTACGGCACCGGCTACGACAGCGGCGACGCGCCGACCACCGGACAGTGGGACGCGCAGGCGTGGAACCAGGCGGACCAGATCCACCAGGCCCACCAGGCGCCCTTCGAGAGCGGTCAGTTCGACGCGACCCCGTTCGCCTACGCGGCCGACAGCTCCTCGGGCCACCAGTGGCAGCCGTACGACCCGAGCCCCGACACCGGCACCTTCGACGCGGGCACCTTCGCATCGGGCACCTTCGAAGCGGGTGCCTTCGAAACCGGCGGGCTCGACACCGGCGCCTTCGAAGCGGGCAGCCCCCACTCCAGCGCTCCCCACTCCAGCGACGGCGACTGCTTCGAAGCGGGCGGCTTCGACGGGGGCAACGTCAGGACGAGCGGCGTCGACACCGGCGCCTTCGACGCCTCCGCCTGGAACCCGGCTGCCACCCCCGAACCCGAGGACTCCTCCGCCGCCGACGGCGACTACAGCACCGCCGAGTTCTCCGCCGTCCTCGACGACCCCGACGACGCGCAGCCCCACCCCTACGACGCGGACGGCCCCGGTCCCGAACCGGAACCCGTGGCGGCCGGCCCCCGTGCCGCCCGCCGAGCCCCCGCGAACCGCGGCCGCCGCCGCCCGCCCGCCAAGCGTTCCGCCTTCATCAAGGTCGCCGTGCCCTCCGCCTGTGTCATGGGCGTCGCAGGCATCGCCGCCGCCTCCGTGAGCGGCGTCGCCGGGGCCGAAGAGACGAAGCCCAAGCCGGTCGCCCTGACCACCGCCGACCCGGCCACCGTGAAGGCCGTCGCGGTCAACCGCAAGCTCGACACCCAGCTCGCCGGACTGAGCGCCGACGCCCGCGACTTCGGCGACCGCGCCAGCCGTACGCAGGAGCGCATCGACCTCAAGGTGCGGCAGGACGCGGAGCGCAAGCGCAAGGCCGCGGAGGCCGCCCGCAAGGAGGCCGCCCGCCCGAAGTTCGTGCTCCCCGTCGAGCAGCACGGCCTCAGCGCGTACTACGGCCAGGCCGGCGTCAACTGGGCGGCCGTGCACACCGGCATCGACTTCCCCGTCGGATACGGCACGCCGGTGATGGCGGCGACCGACGGCGAAGTCAGCTACCAGTTCAACAGCGCGTACGGAAACATGATGAAGGTCGTCTCCCCGACGGGCACCGAGACCTGGTACTGCCACCTCTCCACCACCAAGATCCGCTCGGGACCGGTGAAGGCGGGCGACGTCATCGGGTACGCGGGCGACTCCGGCAACTCCACCGGCGCACACCTGCACTTCGAGGTGCGGCCCGCCGGCGGGTCCGCGGTCGACCCGCTGGCCTGGCTCCGCAGCAAGGGGCTCGACCCCACGTAACCAGCAGGCCCGCACCGGAAGCGGGCCCGCGCCGGACGTCCGGTGCGGGCCCGCTTCCGTGCGTACGGCGAGGGGTTACAGCTTCTCCACCGGTGCGTACCGCAGCAGCAGCTTCTTCGGGCGGTCGCCGCCGAAGTCGATGGTGGCCTGCGCGTCCGAACCGGAGCCGGTCACCGTGACCACGGTGCCGAGGCCGAACTGGTCGTGGGTGACCCGGTCGCCGACCGCGAGCGAGATGACCGGCTTGTCGGACGTACGCCGGGTGGCGAAGCCCGACGGGCCGCCGCGGGCACGGGACTGGGACAGCGACGAGGAGAGCGACGCGGCCACGCCGCCGGCCTTGGAGCCGGAGACCGGCCCGGCCGGGATCTGCGCGCCGGTGCGCTTCCACTCCAGGTGGGTGTCCGGAATCTCCTCCAGGAAGCGGGAGGCCGGGTTGTACGAGGGCTGGCCCCAGGCGCTGCGCATGGTGGAGCGGGTGAGGTAGAGCCGTTCGCGGGCGCGGGTGATGCCGACGTACGCGAGGCGGCGCTCCTCCTCCAGCTCCTTGGTGTTGCCCAGCGAGCGCATGTGCGGGAAGACGCCGTCCTCCATGCCGGTGAGGAAGACGACCGGGAATTCGAGGCCCTTGGCGGTGTGCAGGGTCATCAGGGTGATGACCCCGGAGCCGTCCTCGCTCTCGTCGGGGATCTGGTCGGAGTCGGCGACCAGGGCCACCTTCTCCAGGAACTCGGCGAGCGTGCCGGTGTCCTCGCCCTCGCGCTCCTGCTCGAACTCCAGGGCCACGGCGGCGAGTTCCTGGAGGTTCTCGATGCGGGTCTCGTCCTGGGGGTCGGTGGATGCCTGCAACTCGGCGAGGTAGCCGGTGCGTTCGAGGACGGCTTCGAGGACGGTGGCGGGTCCGGCGCCGGACTCGACGATCGTACGCAGCTCCTCCATCAGCGTGTTGAAACGCTTGACGGCGTTGGCGGAGCGGGCGGCCATTCCGTACGCCTCGTCGACGCGGCGCAGGGCCTGCGGGAAGCTGATCCGCTCGCGCAGCGAAAGGGCGTCGATCATGGCTTCGGCGCGGTCGCCGATGCCGCGCTTGGGCACGTTGAGGATGCGGCGCAGCGGGACGGTGTCCTCGGGGTTGGACAGCACGCGGAGGTAGGCCAGGACGTCCCGGACCTCCTTGCGCTCGTAGAAGCGGACACCGCCGACGACCTTGTACGGCAGGCCGACCCGGATGAAGATCTCCTCGAAGACGCGGGACTGCGCGTTCGTCCGGTAGAAGACGGCGACGTCCCCGGCCTTGGCGTCGCCCGCGTCGGTGAGCCGGTCGATCTCCTCGGCGATGAACTGGGCCTCGTCGTGCTCGGTGTCGGCGACGTACCCGGTGATCGGGGAGCCGGTGCCGGCGTCGGTCCAGAGGTTCTTCGCGCGGCGGTTCTCGTTGCGCTCGATGACGGCGTTGGCGGCGGTGAGGATCGTCTGGGTGGAGCGGTAGTTCTGCTCCAGGAGGATCGTCTTGGCGTCCGGGTAGTCCTCCTCGAACTGGAGGATGTTGCGGATCGTCGCGCCGCGGAAGGCGTAGATCGACTGGTCGGCGTCGCCGACGACGCACAGTTCGCCGGGGGCGTCGGTGGGCCCGGACGGGCCGACCAGTTCCCGTACCAGCGTGTACTGGGCGTGGTTGGTGTCCTGGTACTCGTCGACCATGACGTGCCTGAAGCGCATCCGGTAGTGCTCGGCGACGTCGGGGAACGCCTGGAGCAGGTGCACCGTGGTCATGATGATGTCGTCGAAGTCCAGCGCGTTCGCCTCGCGGAGGCGGGACTGGTACATCGCGTACGCCTGGGCGAGCGTCTTCTCGAAACCGTCGACGGCCTGTCCGGCGAAGGTCTCCTCGTCCACCAGTTCGTTCTTGAGGTTGGAGACCTTGGCGCTGAAGGACTTCGGCGGGAACTTCTTCGGATCGAGGTCCAGGTCGCGGCAGACCAGGGCCATCAGGCGCTTGGAGTCGGCGGCGTCGTAGATCGAGAAGGACGAGGTGAAGCCCAGCTTCTTGGACTCGCGGCGCAGGATGCGCACGCAGGCGCTGTGGAAGGTGGACACCCACATCGCGTTCGCGCGCGGGCCGACCAGGGCCTCGACGCGCTCCTTCATCTCGGCGGCGGCCTTGTTGGTGAAGGTGATCGCCAGGATCTGGCCGGGGTGCACGCCGCGGGCCGCGAGCAGGTGCGCGATGCGGTGGGTGAGCACCCGGGTCTTGCCGGAACCGGCTCCGGCCACGATGAGCAGCGGCGACCCGGCGTGCACGACGGCGGCGCGCTGGTTGTCGTTCAGCCCGTCGAGCAGTGCCGCGGGGTCGACGACCGGACGGGGCGCGCCGTCGCGGTAGTACGCGTCCCTCGGCGGGGGCGGACCGTCGAACGCGCCTGCGAACAGGTCGTGCGGAACCTCCTCCGGAGGTACGCCTGCGTCGGTGTCCTCCGGGGGCGGCGGGGGCGAGTCGTCCTTGGACTGGAGGTCGGCCAAGAAACTGTCGTCAAAGAGGCTGCTCATCGTCCACCGAGTCTAGGCGGAGCCACTGACAACCGGTCCCGGAATCGGCCATCACGGACGGTGACCGGCGCGTGGGCGGGCGGCGGGCGGGCGGCGGGCGGCCTCCCGCCGGTCCGCGGAGCGCGAGGTCAGACCCAGAGGACGGCGAGGAAGACGTTCAGCGTCGTCAGTGCGCCGACCGCGGCGAACAGGCCCTTCTCCGCCTTCTCCTCGTCGCGCTTGACGTAGACGATGCCCAGGATCACCACGAGGATCGCCAGCTTGATGCCGATCTTGACGTGGTTGAGGGCGTGGCCCTGAGCCTCGTTGACGCCGACCAGGATCATGCCCGTGATCAGCATGAGCAGCGCTCCGTGCAGCATCGCAGGACCGAAGCGGGCGGTGCCCGCGCCCATCGCCTTCATCTGGGTGAGGAAGCCACCCAGGAGCGAGGCGATGCCGATGATGTGCAGGGCCACGAAGAAGTGGAGGAGTACGTCCATGGCACGGAGCTTAGCCAGGGCTTAGCAGGCTCCCCGCGCCAGGGCGAACGCTTCGGCCCCTTTGGCCACGGAGCGGGCGGCAGTGGTGATTCCGCAGGGGGGACGGCAGTCAACGGTGATCAAGGACTCACCACTTTCGTTCAGTAGCGGGCATTCGAAGGCCGTGCCGCGGCACGCGCGCCTAGCGTCCCTCCCCAGGTGGCCGACTCCCCGCCTCCGTCCCGGCCCCGGGGCGGAGGTCGGCCGCCGTCGCCCCATACATCCGGCGGCGGTCCCGTTTCCCGTACGGGACCGCCGCCGGACGCGTACGGAACCCGCGTACGCGACGGACGCACCGTGGAAGGACGTGAACGCCCTCGTGGCAGCGCACCGTAAGCCCAAGCAGCGCTCGCTCATCGGCAGCACCGCACGCCGCGCCCGCTCCGCCCGCACCGCCGCGGTCACCCTCGCTCTGGCGGGAGCCGCCGGAACCACCGCGCTGGAGGGCGCCGCCCAGGCGGAACCGGCGCCCACCGCGGCCCAGCTCACGTCGAGGATCGACAGGCTGTACCACGACGCGGAGGCCACCACCGAGGCGTACAACGGCGTCAAGGAGAAGTCGGAGCGGACGAAGAGGTCGCTGGACGCGCTGCGGGACGAAGCGGCACGCAGGACGGAACGGCTCAACGCGGCGCGCGACGCGCTCGGTGCGCTGGCCACGGCGCAGTACCGCACCGGCGGCCTCGATCCCGCGCTCCAGGTCGCGCTGACCTCGGACCCCGACCGGTACCTGGAGCGCGCCGCGCTCGCCGGACGGGCGGGCGACCGGCAGGCCGTCACGGTGCGGGGCGCACAGCGGCAGGCCGCCGAGGTGGCCAGGCTGCGCGGGAGCGCCGACCGGCGCTTCGCCGAACTCACCGCCGCGCGGGCCGAGCTGAAGAAGCACAAGGCGACGATCCAGGGGAAGATCGCCGACGCCGAGACGCTGCTCGCCAGCCTCACCGCCGCCGACCGGGCCGCGTACGCCGCCCGGGACGGGCACGGCGGGACGGACGGCGACCGGGCCGACCGCGGCGCGCGCGCCGATCTCCCCCGCGGCGGCACCCGAGCCCCCAACGCCCGCGCCGCGCAGGCCGTCGCGTTCGCCTACGGCGCGCTCGGAAAGCCCTACGTCTGGGGCGCCACCGGCCCCTCCTCCTTCGACTGCTCGGGCCTGACCCAGGCCGCCTGGCGGTCCGCGGGCGTCGCCCTGCCCCGCACCACGTACACCCAGATCAACGCGGGACAGCGCCTCTCGCGTTCCCAGCTGGCACCGGGAGACCTGCTGTTCTTCTACTCCGGCATCACGCACGTCGGCCTGTACATCGGCGACGGCAGGATGATCCACGCCCCGCGGCCCGGTGCCCCGGTCCGCATCGCCCCGATCGACGAGATGCCGCTGACCGGCATGACACGACCCGCGTGAGGGGCCGCATCAGCGGTTCGGGGGCGGGTACACGTCCGGCAAGGGCCGTGACCTCCACGGCGCACGAGACGACCGGAGGAACAGCCATGCCGGGCATCATCAACAAGCTCAAGAGTTTCGCACGCAGTCCGCAGGGGCAGCGCGCCATCCGCCGCCAGGCGTCCGACCCGCGACGCCGTGCTCAGGCCAGGAGCTTGCTGGGCAAGCTGCGCGGCGGCCGGACGGGCGGGCGCAGGTACTGACCCCCGCTACCTGCCCACCTGCTCCGAGAGCCACCGGAACACCTCCGGCACCTGCTGCTTCCACACGCTGGTGCCGTGGGGCCCGGACAGCTTCACCACCCGTACGGTGGTCGGCTCCTTCGCCACGCTCTTCAGCGCGACGCCGCTCTCGTAGCCGTCGCCCGCCGCACCGGAGACGAACAGGGCGGTGCGCGGCGGCTTGCGCGCGTCGGTGGCCTTCTTCAGGAGCAGGTACGGGTTGTGGGCGCGCCGCAGCTCCGGCGTCGCCGCGGTGAGCGCGGCGGGTTCGCCGTTGGGGTCGTTGAAGCCGGAGAGGCTCACGCCCGCCCGGTAGCGGTCGGGGTGGGCGACGGCCAGCTTGGCGGCGCAGTGGGCGCCTGCCGAGTACCCGCCGACCGCCCAGTCCGCGGCCTTGTCGGAGGCGCGGAAGGTGTCGGAGACCATCTTCGGCACGTCGACGCTCAGCCACGTCTCGGCGTTGACCTTGCCGGGGGTGTTGGCGCAGCCGCTGTCGGTCTGGTCGCCGAGCAGATGGGTGCGCGGCGAGACCAGGATGAACGGCTTGACCTTGCCCTGCTCCATGAGCGGTTTCAGCTGCCTGTTCACCTCAAGGGCACCGAACCACGCCTTCGCGGAGCCGGGGTAGCCGGGCAGCAGCTCGACCACCGGGAACTTCTTGTCGCGGTACGCCGGATCGTCGTACTGCGGCGGCAGCCACACGTACACCTCGCCCTCGACACCGGATATCCGGCCCCTCAGCTCGGTGACCTGCACGCCCTCGCCCATCTTGGCGTCGGTGACCGGTGTGAAGCGGGCCGGCTGCTTCGGCTGCTCGGACAGCTTCTGGCCGCCCGTGCCGTCGGGGCCGAGGTCGGCGGCGACGCCCGCGTGGTCGCCGGTGCCCAGCAGGTCGTCCCAGGTGTCGTACAGCCCGTTGGCGTTGTTGACCGCGACGAAGACCACCGTGATGGCCGTGATCTGCGCGAACAGCAGCATCAGCACGCGGGTGCCGCCGCGCACGACCGCGGGTCCGCGCAGTCGGCTCCACAGCGCCAGGGGCAGCACGAACGCGACCACGAGGAGGCATGCCGCGGTCACGAGGAAGGGGGTGCCGGTCAGACTCATCACATGGGTACTAGAGGGGCGATCCCGCTCCGGGGTTGCTCGGCGTCACGCCCCTGTCCCGAGCTTCACGTCCGACCTGCGGCCCGTGCCTCAGACGAGCCGCCGCGCGGTCGCCCAGCGGGTCAGCTCGTGCCGGTTGGAGAGCTGGAGCTTGCGCAGCACCGCGGAGACGTGCGACTCGACCGTCTTCACGGAGATGAACAGCTGCTTGGCGATCTCCTTGTACGCGTAGCCGCGCGCGATCAGCCGCAGCACCTCGCGCTCCCGCTGGGTGAGCCGGTCCATGTCCTCGTCGACCGGCGGCGCGTCCGTCGAGGCGAACGCGTCCAGGACGAAACCCGCGAGCCTCGGCGAGAACACCGCGTCCCCGTCCTGCACCCGGAACACCGAGTCGATCAGGTCGGCCCCGGTGATCGTCTTGGTGACGTAACCGCGCGCGCCGCCCCGGATGACCCCGATGACGTCCTCCGCCGCGTCCGACACCGACAGCGCCAGGAAGCGCACGGGGCGCTCCGCGTCCGACATCAGCGGCGCGCACCGGCGCAGCACCTCCACCCCGCCGCCGCCGGGCAGGTGCACGTCGAGGAGGACCACCTCGGGCCGGGTCGCCGTGATGACGGTGACCGCCTGGTCGACGTCGGCGGCCTCGCCGACCACCTCGACGCCGGTGGTGGCGGTCTGCCCGATCTCGGCCTGCACTCCGGTACGGAACATCCGGTGGTCGTCGACCAGCACCACCCGTACCTGCCGGTCGGGGCCCTGCCCCTGTCCCTCCGTGGCCTGTGCGCCCTGTTCGGTCATGAGTCCGCCGCCCTCTCCATCTCCAGCTCGACTTCCGTGCCCCCGTCGGGCGCGGAACGCAGCCGTGCGCTGCCGCCGTTGCGTTCCATCCGGCCGATGATCGATTCTCGTACGCCCATCCGGTCGGCCGGTATGGCGTCGAGGTCGAAGCCGGGCCCCCGGTCGCGTACGGACACGAAGACCAGGCGGCCCTCGACCTCCGCGAAGACCTGCACCGCGCCGCCCTCGCCACCGTACTTGGCGGCGTTCACCATCGCTTCGCGCGCGGCCTGCATCTGGGCGGCCAGCTTCTCGTCGAGGGGGCAGTCGCCGACCACCACGACCTCCAGGGGCACCCCGTGCTTGTCCTCGACCTCGGCCGCGGCCCGCTTCACCGCGTCGGCGAGGGTGGCGGGTTCCTCCGACTCGTCCTTGCCGGTGCCTTCGGGCCTGTACAGCCAGTTGCGCAGCTCCCTCTCCTGGGCACGCGCGAGGCGGCGCACCTCCGAGCCGTCGTCCGCGTTGCGCTGGATCAGGGTGAGGGTGTGCAGGACGGAGTCGTGGACGTGGGCGGCGACCTCGGCCCGCTCCTGGGCGCGGATGCGCATCAGGCGCTCCTCCGACAGGTCCTGCGTCATGCGGACCAAGTACGGACCGGCCAGCAGTCCGACCCCGACGACCACCGCGAGGGCGGCCGTCAGGACGTTGCCGAGCTGCGCGGCGGAGCCCCGGACGACCAGGAAGACGGTGAAGCCGACCCCGACCAGGGCGACGCCGGCGAGGCCGCGCATCACCTGGAGCATCCGACGGCGTCCGCTGTCGGCCTCCGCCCAGTGCGCCCGGCGGGCGTTGTCGGCCTGCCGCCAGACGAGCACGACGCCCGCCCCGGTCAGCAGCAGCGGCCACACGTACCGGCCCGACCCCGCCGTGTCGACGTTGCCGATGAAGATCGCGGCCCCGACGCACACCGCGACGAGCGCGGCGACCTGCCCCTTGTCGGGCATCCGCAGCCTGCGCCGCCCGTCCGGCAGCGTCTCGAAGGCACTGCGCGGCTCGGCCCCCACTCCGCCGACGCCCAGCGGCACGACGAACCAGAACACGGCGTAGACCAGCGCGCCCAGCCCCTGCGTCAGGAACAGCGCGAGGAACGCGATCCGCACCCAGGCCACCGGCAGCCCCAGGTGCCCCGCCAGGCCCCGCGCGACCCCGCCGAGCATCCGCCCGTCCGCGCTGCGGTAGAGCTTGCGCGGCGGCGGCTCCGCCGGTTCCTGCTCGGAGGCGGGCGTGCGGGCCGCTCGGCGGCTCGGGGCGAGGGACGACATGACTCGATGGTCACACGGTGACCGGGCCCGGCACATGGGGGAAGACCCCCGATTCCCCTCAGGGAAACCGCGGGGTGCGACCTGCGGAAATCAGGGATCAGCCAGGGTCGCCCCAGGTGCCGCAGGCCGCGGATGCCGGTCACCATGGGGCGTATGACAGAAGTCCACGACGAAGCGACGGCGGGCACCCGGCCGGACCGGACGGGCGGCCCGGCGGGCGGCCCCGGTCAGGCGGACGCCCCGGGCGCAGCCGCGGGGGCCGCCACGGCCGACTCCGTCGCCGAGTCCCCCCCGCGGCTGCGGCGCAACAGGCGGCACAGGACCGTCGGCGGCGTCTGCGGCGGGCTGGGCCGGTACTTCGACGTCGACCCGGTGATCTTCCGCGTCGTGCTCGGGGTGACCGCCGTGACCGGCGGCATCGGGTTGATCGCGTACGGCTTCGCCTGGCTGCTGATCCCGCTGGAGGGCGACGACGAGAACGAGGCCAAGCGGCTGCTGACCGGCCGTGTCGACGGGCCCGCGCTGATCGCCGTGCTCCTCGCGCTGCTCGGCTGCGGCATGTTCCTCTCGCTGCTGCACAACGGCGGCGCGTTCGGCTTCTCCGTCATGCTCCTGCTGGTCGTGGGGGTCAGCACCGTCTGGTCCCGGCAGCGCCGGGCGGCCGCCGTCTCCGACGAGCCGGGCGCCGCCCAGGTCGCCGACGTCGCCGCGCCCCCCGAGACGAAGGCCCCGCCGGTCCCCGGCGCCCCGTCCTGGTGGCGCGACCCGATCGTCAAGGACGGCACCACGGGCCCCGTTCCGTACGGCTACCTCTGGGGGCCTCCCGAGGCGCTGCCGGCCGACCGCCGCCCAGCGAAGGACGGCCTCGTGCCCTCGGCCCGCGCACGGGACCCGCGCCCCCGCTCCCTCGGCGGACCCACCTTCCTCGTCGCCCTGATCGCCGGAGGGGCGGCCACGGCGGCGCTCTGGCACTCGCACCCGCTGGGCACCAGCCTCTCCGTCGGACTGGCCTGCGCGCTCGCGGTGTTCGGCCTCGGGCTGGTCCTCGCGTCGTTCTTCGGCCGGGTCGGCGTCGGAACGATCCTCCTGGCGCTGCTCACCGCCGGTCTGCTGGCGGCCGCCACGACGATCCCCAAGGACATCACCGCCCACTGGGGCGTCGAGAGCTGGCGTCCGGCGGGCGTCGAAGCGGTCCAGCCGCTGTACGAACTCGGCGCCGGCGAGGGCCGGCTCGACCTCGGTGCCGTGACCGTGCCGCCGGGCACCACCCTGGCCACCGGCGCCGAGGTCGGCGCGGGCGTGCTGCGCGTGATCGTCCCCCACGACGTCACCGTCGAGGTCACCATGGAGGTCGGCATGGGTGACATCCAGCTCCCCGACCAGCGGCCGGACGACATCGACGTGCACACCGACCGGCGGGAGACGCGCACCCTGCCGCCGCCCCCGGGCGCGGAGCCGGCCGGAACGATCACGCTCCGCCTCGAACTGGGCGTCGGACAACTGGAGGTGCAGCGTGCCGCGCCATGACTTCCTGCCGGGCCGCGCGGTCCTGGGTTTGACCTTCCTGACCGTCGTAGCCGTGTACGGCGCCGACGAGTCGGGGGCCTGGGACACCCCCTGGTGGACGCCGATCCCGGTGCTGTGCGGCGGCCTCGTCGTCGCGGCGGTCGCCGCACTGATCGGCTACGGCATCCGTCGGCGGTGCAGGGCGCGCATCGCGTCCAGCGAGAAGACCGACGACCCGGCGAGCACCAGCGGCAGCCACGCCATCAGGTAGGCCAAATCGTTGCCGTAGTAGTACGGGGTGGTCTGCCAGCTGACGGTGAGCCACAGGCTGAGCGAGATCAGCGCCCCGCCGACGGCCGCCACCCGCCCGAATATCCCCAGCAGGGTGGCGAGCCCGACGAGGAGTTCCGCGACCGCGAGGGCGTAGCCGAAGCCCTCGGGGGCCTTGAGCGCCAGGTCGACGAGCCACGGCACGGCCGAACCGTCGCGCACCGAGCTCATCACCTGCCCGATCGAACCGTTGCCGCTCGCCGACAGGAAGGCGCTGTCGGTGAGCTTGTCGAGGCCCGCGTAGAGGAAGGTGACGCCGAGGAACACGCGCAGCGGGAGCAGGGCGAAGCGGCCGGCGGTGTGCTTCCAGCCCCGCGGTTCGTTCGTCCCGTACGCGCGTGTGCCGCCCGTCCCGTATCCGCCGTATGCCATGCTCCGGCCCCGCCTTCCTCGCGCTGTGCCTCACGTCCCGTCTCCTGACCCTACGTTCGACGCGGGGGCGGGGCTCAGCGGGTGCGGCGGGATCGCCGGGGTCAGTCCGTGACGTCGATCTCGCAGCGGTTCGTCTCGACGCCCGCCGCTGTCACCACCTGCACGGCGACCCGTCCCGGCTCCACCTCGACCGGTACCGGCACGGTCAGCGCGCTGTCCGTCGGATTCGCGAAGCCGCCCGGCACCGGCACCAGCGGCACGTGGACGTGGACCGTCCCGATCCGCACGACCATCCGCGCCAGCCGGTCCGGGGTCTGCGCCCCGGGGGGCACGAATCCGGCGCCCCGGATCTCGATGTCGTCGCCCGTGCGGATCGGGCCGTCGAGGTCGCCCGCCTCCCTGGCCCGTACGACGGACAGCACGACCGGACGGCCGCCCTCCGCGTACTTCCCGGCGAAGTACGTCGCCGCGGACACCGCCACCAGCAGGGCCAGTCCCCAGGGCAGGTCCGGCAGTTGCTCCGGCCGCCGGGCGAGCCGTACGGCGGCGAAGGCGACGGCGACGGCCGACACGAGGACGAACTGCACGTCGCCGAAGTTCCCGCGTCCGGAGTCGTCCGTCAGCAGGTCGGCCACGCGCGGCCGGTCCGCCCGGACCTTCTGGAGGGTCTGCTTCCGCACCCGTACGCCGACCACCCGACGTACCACCACGGCGATCGCGCAGGTCAGCGCGAGGACGGTCAGCACGCCGGCGCCCCGGGCCAGGTCGAGTCCCGCGATCAGCGCGTCCCGGTGGCCGGGGCGGGACGCCCCGGCCAGTTGCACGGCGAGCACCAGCACCGCGAAGACGGCCAGCAGGATCCAGCAGGCGGCGACGGTGCGCGAGGTGGAGAGCCGGTTGTCCTCGCCGATCAGCGGTGCGAGCAGCCCGCCGCGCGCGCGGTGCACCCGCGCGGCGGCCGTCAGCAGGGCGGCGGTCACGACGGCGGCCACCAGCCCCGCGGTACGGGCGAGCGTCCAGCCCGTGCCGATGGCGGTGAACGCCTGGACCAGCGCGAGGGCCACCACGGCCCCCCACACCACCAGCAGCGTCCGGCGCCACAGCAGCCGCAGCCACACGTCGCCCGCCTCCCGCGCCCGCTCGGCGACGTCCCGCGCGGACTGCGTCAGCTCGTCCGACACCCACTGCCGGGAGGCGCCGGCCGAGTGGGCGACCGCGGCGGGCAGCCCACCCCCGGCGGCGAGCTCGTCGCGTTTGGCGAGGAAGGCGGCGACCGCACGCCGGTGACCCTCGCGCGCGCCGCTGGGGCAGTCGCCGCAGACGCAGCCTCCGCCGTGCCCCGTACTGTGCCCGCTGTCGTGCGTGCTCTGTCTCGCCTCTTGCACTGCCACGACACCTGCCGCCCTTTCCCTGCCCGAGCCACCCACGACGGGTGAACGTCCATGTCCCGCACGGGAATTGTGCCGTACCGAAAGGCGCGTGCGGCCCGCGGGCAGGTGGCGGCGGGGTGACGGCGGGGTCAGCGGGAGGTGCGGCGGCGGTCGATCGCGGTGAGGTCGATCCCGATCGGGTACGGGACGTCCAGCTTCAGGGTGCGGTGGTGGATTCCGGTCGGGACGTACGCCTTGAGCGCGGGGTCGAGTTCGTAGACGTAGACGACCGGCAGGCCCTCGTTCTCCTCCACGCGCCAGAAGTGCGGGACGCCGGCGGCGGCGTACTTGCGGGGCTTGACCTCGCGGTCGCGGTCGCGGGACTCGTCGGAGACGACTTCGACGGCGAGGACGACGTCCGACGCACGGAAGCTGGTCTGCCGCGGCCCGGAATCCGCGACCACCGGCACCACGAGCACATCGGGCTCCGGCCTGTTCCGGTCGTCCAGTCTGACGGTCATCTCCCGGATGGCCTCCAGATGCTCGGGGGCCTGGTCCCACAGGGCCGTCTCCAACAGAAGAACGGTGCGGCTGTGGAAGCGGGTCTGCGGACTCATGAAAACGAGGATCCCGTCGATCAGCTCCGTGTGCGGAGGCAGATTCGGGAGTGTGTCGAGGTCGTCCGCCAGCCAGCCGCCCGCGGGAGGGCGGGGCCACTCGTAGTCCTCGGGCAGCCCGTAGTCACGTGCGGCGCTCATGATTGCTCCCATGGGACGGAGTCTCGCCTGTCGACTGAGCGTACCCAGCGGATACGACAATGCCGCCGCCCAAACGAATGAGCGACGGCATCGGCGTTGACCTCAAGCAGGCCCGAGCAGGGGGATTACTCCCACTCGATCGTCCCCGGCGGCTTGCTCGTCACGTCGAGCACGACCCGGTTGACGTCCGCCACCTCGTTGGTGATGCGCGTGGAGATCTTCGCCAGCACGTCGTACGGCATGCGCGTCCAGTCCGCCGTCATGGCGTCCTCGGAGGACACCGGGCGCAGCACGATCGGGTGGCCGTAGGTGCGGCCGTCACCCTGCACGCCCACCGAGCGCACGTCGGCGAGCAGCACGACCGGGCACTGCCAGATCTCGCGGTCCAGACCGGCCGCCGACAGCTCCTCGCGGGCGATGGCGTCGGCCTCGCGCAGCAGGTCCAGGCGGTCCTTGGTGACCTCGCCGACGATGCGGATGCCCAGGCCGGGGCCGGGGAAGGGCTGGCGCTGGACGATCTCGTCGGGCAGGCCGAGCTCCTGGCCGACCATCCGGACCTCGTCCTTGAACAGCTGGCGCAGCGGCTCGACGAGTTCGAACTCGATGTCGTCGGGGAGACCGCCCACGTTGTGGTGGGACTTGATGTTCGCGGTGCCGGTGCCGCCGCCGGACTCGACGACGTCCGGGTAGAGGGTGCCCTGCACCAGGAAGGCGACGTCGGGGCCCTCCTCCTGCATGATCTCCAGCTGCGCCTGCTCGAAGACGCGGATGAACTCGCGGCCGATGATCTTCCGCTTGGTCTCCGGGTCGGAGACGCCGGCCAGTGCGTCGAGGAAGCGCTTCTGGGCGTCGACGACCACCAGGCGGGCGCCGGTCGCGGCGACGAAGTCCTTCTCGACCTGCTCGGTCTCGCCCTTGCGCATCAGGCCGTGGTCGACGTAGACGCAGGTCAGCTGGTCGCCGATGGCCTTCTGGACGAGGGCCGCGGCGACCGCGGAGTCCACGCCGCCGGACAGGCCGCAGATGGCGCGCTTGTCGCCGACCTGCTCGCGGATGAGGGCGACCTGCTCCTCGATGACGTTGCCGGTCGTCCAGGTGGGTTCGATGCCCGCGCCGCGGTAGAGGAAGTGCTCCAGGACCTGCTGGCCGTGCGTGGAGTGCATGACCTCGGGGTGGTACTGGACGCCGTAGAGCTTCTTCTCGTCGTTCTCGAAGGCGGCGACCGGCACGACGTCCGTGGACGCGGTGACGGTGAAGCCCTCGGGAGCGGCGGAGCACGCGTCGCCGTGCGACATCCACACCGACTGCTCGTCGGGGGTGCCCTCGAAGAGGGTGGAGCCGGAGCGGGTGACCTTCAGCGGCGTGCGGCCGTACTCGCGGGCGCCGTTGTCGTCGACGGTGCCGCCGAGCGTGGTGGCCATGGCCTGGAAGCCGTAGCACATGCCGAACACCGGGACCCCGGCCTCGAAGAGGGCGCGGTCGATGGACGGGGCGCCTTCGGCGTACACCGAGGAGGGTCCGCCGGAAAGGATGATCGCCTTGGGATTCCTGGCCAGCATCTCGGCCACCGGCATGGTGCTCGGGACGATCTCGCTGTAGATCCGGGCCTCGCGGACGCGGCGGGCGATGAGCTGGGCGTACTGGGCACCGAAGTCGACGACGAGAACGGCGTCGGGCGCGGCAGCGGGGGACGCAGATGACACTGGCGGCCTTCCGGCGGTGGGAGCGGGGGTCGGTGACGTCGATTCTACCGGGACCGGCGGTGCCCGCTTCGTCTCACCGTACGAGCCGGGTTGACGCGCCCCGCGCGCGTGGGGCGATACTGGGGCCATGCGCAAGCACCAGACCTCCGTCTTTACCTATGGCATCCGGCCCGTCCGGCTGCCACGGTCGTGCTGCTTGTAGCAACTGACAAGCGACTTCCCAGGCGCCCCGGGCCGATCAGGCCCGGGGCGCTCTGTCGTTTCCGGTCCTGGTGGCCCGCAGGGCGCTCCCCCGACACCCCTGGAGCACGGACATGAGCGCCACCACCCCGACGACCCTCCCCGCCACGGCCACCGACGTCACGGGCGCCCGCACCGAGGACGCCGCCGCCCTCATCACCGGCGCCCGCGAACGCATCGACGCCCTCGACGACCGGATCATCGGCCTCGTCCAGGAGCGCATGGCGGTCTCGGCGGTCATCCAGGAGGCCCGGATCACCTCCGGTGGCCGCCGGGTCAACCTGTCCCGCGAGATGGAGGTCCTCGGCCACTTCGGGGACGCGCTCGGGAAGCCCGGCACGAGGCTGGCGATGACGCTGCTCGAACTCTGCCGCGGGCGCGTCTGAACGCCCGCGCCCGGCAGGGCCCCCGGCCGGGGGCCCCGGCGGGGGGCACGGTGCGGCGGCGGGGCGCGTGCGTTCCCGCGGTCACCCGTACGGCGCGTGACCGGACCGCGGGCGGCTTCGTTGGTCCCGGTGCCACGCGTGGCCTCGGCTGGGGCGTGTGACGCACGGGCTCCGGCCCCTGCGTCGTGGGACCTCGCCCCAGCGTGCGACCGGACGGCAGGGGACAGCCGCACCGGTCGCCCCAGGCGGTCGGCTCCGGGGACGCCCGGAGCCGGTCGACAGGGGACACGCCGACCTGTGACGGGGATCACGTAAAGATCCTGTGAGTCCGGGTACAACCTTTCCCCTTGGCCACGGGTCTCCCCTGCTGTCACCTCGGGACTCGTCGATGTGCTCCCGCATCGCAGGCCCCTCACATCTCGTGCCGCGTCCCCCATGCAGGCGCGCCAGACTTTCTGAGGTCCCATGAAGCTCCGCCGTTCCCTGGCCCTCGCGGCCGCCACGGCTGTCATAGCTCCGGTCGCGCTGCTGTCGGCGCCCGCCGCCTACGCGACCACCCCCACGCCCACCCCGACCGCCGGCGAGACGGTGAGCCCGAGCGGCACGCCCACGCCTCCGGTCACGCCGCCCGCCACGGCCACCCCGGACGCGACGGAGAGCGTCGAGACGACGCCGACGCAGACGCCGGGAACTCCGACCAAGTCGCCGGAGACCACGCCGAGCTCGCCCGCGGCCACCACGCCCAGCAAGACGCCTTCCGGCACGCCGACCCCGACCCCCTCGGAGAACCCGGGCGAGGGCGACGACCTGCTGTGCGAGGAGCCCCTGATCGACGTCTCGATCAGCGGCCTGCCCGGCAAGATCGCCGCGGGCAGCGGCTGGCACTCGTTCAACATGAACATCCTGAACAAGTCCGACCGCACCCTGGACGGCGTGGCCTTCTTCGCGGGCGCCTCCTCCGACGCGCTGGGCGAGAACCTCTTCACCACCAAGCAGGTCGAGCTCCAGGCGTACGACGAGACCTCGAAGACCTGGTACTCGATCAGCGAGGACGGCCAGAGCGCCGGTTACGTGGGCGAGACCGACAGCCTCGCGCCCGACTTCGAGGTCGACGTCAAGCTGCGCCTCAACGTCAAGGCGGGCGCTCCGGCCGGTGCGGGCTTCTCGCTCGGCGGCGGCGCGTACCTGGACGAGGAGTCGGAGTGCTTCGGCTTCGGCGAGACCTCGTACAAGTTCCAGATCGTCAAGGCCGGTACGGACACGGCCGGCACCAAGCCGCAGGAAGGCGGCAAGACGCCGCTGCCCAGCGGCAAGCCGACCACGGGCACCGTGCCGCAGGTCACCGGCAGCCTGGCGGAGACCGGCTCGTCCTCGCAGCTGCCGATGTTCGCCCTCGCGGGCGGCGCGGCCGTCGCGCTCGGTGCGGGTGCGCTGTTCGTCGTGCGTCGTCGCAAGTCCGAGGCGTAACCGCACGGGTACCTGACCGACCGGGTACCGGGTAGCGCGAAGAGGCTGCATTCGGAGGGGAATGCAGCCTCTTTGCGTGCCCGGGGTCCGCGTGCCCGGGTTCTGTGTGACCGGGTCCGCGTGCTCGGGTGTGCGCGTGCCCGGGTGTACGCGTGACGGATGTACGCGTGACGGATGTACGCGAGGCCGGCTCTGCGCGAGGCCGGATGTGTGCGTGGCGGGTCTTTCGGGCGGCCGGTGGTTCCTGCGGTGCGGCCCGCTCGGCCTACGGCTTCTTCGGCGGCACGGGCGGGACGGCCAGCAGCGGCAGCCGGAGCGCGCCGAACGCCTCCGCCGGAACGGCCGGGTGCTTCGGCTCCACCGGGGCGAGCCGCAGGTACGCCTCGCCCTGGACCGGACGCGGGTCCTGCTCGCCCTTGTTGGGCCACAGGGACATCGCCCGCTCGGCCTGCGCGGTGATGGTGAGGGAGGGGTTGACGCCCAGGTTGGCGGAGACGGCCGAGCCGTCGACGACCGAGATGCCCGGGTGACCGTAGAGCCGGTGGTAGGGGTCGATGACGCCCTCCTCCGCGCTCGCGCCGATCGGGCAGCCGCCGAGGAAGTGCGCGGTGAGCGGGGTGCCCATCAGCTCACCGACGTTGCTCCCCGCGAAGCCGTTGATCTCCTTGGCGAGCAGGGACGCCGCACGGGTCGCCTCGGGTATCTGCTTGGGGTTGGGGGCGCCGTGGCCCTGGCGGGCGGTGAGCAGGCCCTTGCCGATGCCGTCCGGTTTGCGGTACGTGGTCAGCGAGTTGTCCAGCGACTGCATGACGAGGCCGATGATGGTCTTCTCCGACCAGCGGTGGTTGGAGAGCGAGCGGGCGGCCTGCGTCGGATGGCGGAGCACGTGGGCGACCCAGCCGAGCACGCGTGGGAACTTCCGCGCGTACGGCACCTGGAGGATGGACATCGTCCCCATCGCGTTGGAGCCCTTGCCGTAGCGGACCGGCTCGATGTGGGTGTGCGCGTCCGGGTGGATGGACGACGTGATGGCGACGCCGCGGGTGAAGTCGACCTTCCCCGAACCGTCGGAGGTGCCGAGCTGCGCGCCGTGCGCCTTGCGGTAGCGGCGGTCGGTGGTCTGGGAGCCCACCAGGGCCTCGGAGTTGGTGCGGGTCAGCTCGCCGAGCCGGGACGAGAGGCGCGGCAGGTGCCCGCCGTCCTTCATGGTGTGCAGGAGGGTCTGGGTGCCGTACGTGCCCGCCGCGATCACCACGTGGGGGGCGCGGAAGACCTTGCGGGTGCCCTTGCGGCGGGCGTCGGTGGGGGCGGTGGCGACGCGGTGGCCGCCGTCGGGGTGCTCGGCGACGCCGAGGACGGACGTCATGGGGTGGATGACGGCGCCGGCCCGCTCGGCGAGGTGGAGGTAGTTCTCGGTGAGGGAGTTCTTCGCGCCGTGGCGGCAGCCCGTCATGCACTCGCCGCACTCGGTGCAGGCCCTGCGGGCCGGGCCCCGGCCGCCGAAGTACGGGTCGGGCACCTCCTCGCCGGGTCCAGTCGTCGGGGAACCGCCGGCGTCCCGCCCGTCGCCGTAGAAGACGCCCACCGGAGCGAGGTGGAAGGTGTCCCCCACCCCCATCGCCTCGGCGGCCGCCTTCAGGTGGACGTCGGAGGGCGTCATGGTCGGGTTGAGGCGCACGCCCAGCATCCGCTCGGCCTGGTCGTAGTACGGGGCGAGCTCGTCCTTCCAGTCGGTGATGCCCGCCCACTGCGGGTCCTCGAAGAAGGGGGCCGGCGGCACGTAGAGGGTGTTGGCGTAGTTCAGTGAGCCGCCGCCGACGCCCGCGCCGGCCAGGACCATGACATTCCCCAGCAGGTGGACGCGCTGGATCCCGAACAGGCCGAGCGCGGGGGCCCACAGGTAGTTCCTCAGGTCCCAGGAGCTCTTGGGCAGGGTGTCGCGGGTGAACCGCCGTCCGGCCTCCAGGACGCCGACGCGGTAGCCCTTCTCGGTGAGCCGGAGCGCGGCGACCGCGCCGCCGAAGCCGGAGCCGACGACGAGGACGTCGTAGTCGTACGGGGCCTCGTCGTACGGGGCGCTGTCGGGTTCGCTCGCCTTCGCGGCCGCGTCCCGGGGGTGGGCGGAGCTCTCCTGTGGCACGTGCACTCCTCGTTCCTGGGCAGTGAGTGGGGGCGCGACACGCGGCGGGCGGGGCGGGGCTCGTAGCCCCGCCCCGGGCCGTCAGTGCAGGCGCAGTGCCTTCATCACCTTGAGGCTGGTGGTCATGAACGCCGCGTACTTCTCGTCGTCCATGCCGAAGGACGGCGCGAGCGGCACCAGTCGCTGCTGCGCGACGGTCTGCGCCTCGGTGTACTTGAGGATGCCCTCCGCGCCGTGCCGCCGGCTCAGTCCGGACTCCTTCATTCCGCCCATCGGGGCCCGGACGCTGGCGTACGCGGGGGCGTAGCCCTCGTTGATGTTGACGGTGCCGGTGCGCAGGCGGGCGGCGACGGCGTGGCCTCGCCTGCCGCTCCTGGTCCAGACGCTCGAATTGAGGCCGTACGGAGTGGCGTTGGCCTCCGCGATCACCTCGTCCTCGTCACGGAACCGGTAGATCGAGACGACCGGGCCGAAGGTCTCCTCGGCGCACACCGCCATCGGGGCCTCGACGCCTTCGAGGACGGTCGGCTCGTAGAAGTAGGGGCCCACGTCGGGGCGCGCGGTGCCTCCGGCGAGGACGGTGGCGCCCTTGTTGACGGCTTCCTCGACGTGCCGGGTCACCGTCTCCAGCTGGCGCGGTCCGGCCAGGGAACCCAGGTCGGCGCCGTACGCCAGGGCGGCGCCCAGGCGCATCGCCTTCGTGCGGGCGACGAAGCGCTGCACGAAGTCGTCGGCGACCGACTCGTGGACGTACAGCCGCTCGATGGAGATGCAGAGCTGCCCGGCGGAGGCGAAGCAGGCGCGGACGGCTCCGGCGGCGGCCTTCTCCACGTCGGCGTCCTCAAGGACGAGCATGGCGTTCTTGCCGCCGAGTTCCAGGGAGACGCCGACCAGTCGGGCGCCCGCGCTCCGCGCGATCTCCCGGCCGGTGCGGGTGGACCCGGTGAAGGAGACGTAGTCGGCGTGCCGGACGACCTCGGGGCCGACGACCGGGCCCTCGCCGAGGACGACCTGGAAGACCTCGGGCGGCAGGCCCGCCTCGACCAGCAGGTCCCGGCCCCACAGGGCGGACAGCGCGGTCTCGGTGTCCGGCTTCATGACGAGGCCGTTGCCCGCGACGAGGGCGGGCAGGCAGTCGCCCACGGACAGTTCGAACGGATAGTTCCACGGTGCGATCTGGCCGACGACACCGCGCGGCTGGCGCTGCTCGGTGACCTTGGTCAGGGTCGGCACCGCCCCGGTGTGGCGCTTGGCCCGCAGGTACGCGGGGGCCCGACGGCCGTAGTGCCGGGCGGCCATCGCGACGGCCTGGACCTCCTCGTGCGCGTGCAGCCGGGCCTTGCCGGTCTCCAGCTGGATCAGGTCGAGTATCTCGGCCTGCCGCTGGAGCACCAGGTCGTGGAAGCGCAGCAGGACCGCGGCCCGCTGCCGGACGGGCACGGCCGCCCACGCGGGCTGGGCCGCGCGGGCCCGCGCGAAGGCGACGGCGACGTCCTCGGGCGTGGACTCGGGCAGGTCGGACAGCTTCTCGCCGGTGAACGGGCCGTGGTGGGCGGCCCGTCCGGAGCCGACCACCCCCCGGGTCAGCTGGGCGACGACTTCGGGGGTGATCACGTCGGCCGCCGTGCGCGCGCCGGAGGGCGCGGGAGCGACGGGGTTGGTGCCGAGGGGTGCCGTGAGGGCCTGCGAGTCCGTCATGGACGCGAGCGTATGGCCCGGCGGGCACTTTTGGTACCCGTCGGTAACGGCTTTTCGCCGCCTCGCACGACTGCGCCAGCAGACACTGGCACATAAGCCCTGATCAGCGGCGCTTCCCCGACGGAGTGCGGGAGATCGAGGATCTTCGGGGGTACGGCGAGGTCCGGGGCAGCGCGCGCGGGACGCCGGGCGCGGCGGCGGTCAGCCGTCCGTGCTCCAGCCGCGGAGCACCTGGCGGAACCGGGCGCGCGTCTCCGCCCGGGACTCCGCGGGACCCGTCACGTAGATCGCGTACTCCGGGGCGCCACCGTCCCCGAAGTGCATCCGGTCCAGCGCGTACCGTCTGCCCGGGTGGTCCGTCTTCTCCGTGTACGTGAACTCCAGGAGTCCGCTCGGGCGGTCCCGGTAGACGTCCTCCGTCAGTTGCAGCCGTTCGAAGTCGGGCAGCCGCTTCGACAGCCCCTTCTCCACGTCCACCAGGTGCCGGTACGGGGTGTCGAAGTCCGGTGACGGGTCGACGTTGACGCGGATGCGGTGCCTGCCGCCGTCCGGCGAGTAGTCGTACTGGTTCTCCTTGGACTGCTCGCGCCGCCACCCCTGGGGGACCGGCAGCCGGAAGCCGTCCCCCTGCTCCCAGCGCCAGCCGGCCGGGAGGGTCCGGTCCGCGCCCGGATCCTGCCCGTCGTCCTCGTCCTGCCCGGCGTTGTCGTCCTTCGCCCTGCCGCCGTCCTGCTGCGGCGCCTGCGTCGGTCCGGCTGCCGCCTGCGCGCCCCGGCCCGCGTCGTCGGCGTCCAGGAACCGCAGCACCCCGAAGACCGCCCCGCCGCCGAGCACCGCCGCCACCAGCACGGTCAGCGCGACCCTGCCGCGCGCTGTGCCCCGTGTCCGCACGGGCCCGGTCGGCGCACCGTAGGCCCCCGGGGGCACCGGGGCGGGCCCTGCCGCAGGCACCGGCAGCGGCGTCGTGGGCTGCGCGGGCACGACGGCCCGCAGTTCGTCCTCGGTCACTCGCCGGGTCGGCACGTGCGCCTGCGCCTGCCTCGGCGTCCGCCCCTCCCGCGCCTCCCGCAGCATCCGCTCGGTCTCGGCCGCCGTGGGACGCTCCCGCGCCTCCTTGCGCAGGAGCGCGACGACGACCGGTTCCAGCGCGCCCGCCCGGAACGACGGCGCGGGCTCCTCCGAGACGACCGCCTGGAGCGTGCCGATGGGCGACGTACGGCGGAACGGCGAGCGTTCCTCGACCGCCGTGTACAGGGTCGCGCCCAGCGCCCACAGGTCCGAGGCGGGCCCGGGGTCCTCCCCGCGGATCCGTTCCGGCGCCAGGTAGTCGAGGGAGCCGACGAGTTCACCGGTACGGGTGATGGTGGAGTCGCCTTCGATGGCGGCGATGCCGAAGTCGGTGAGCAGCACCCGGCCGTCCCTGGCCAGCATGACGTTGCCGGGCTTGACGTCCCGGTGCAGCACGCCGACCGCGTGCGCGGCGCGCAGCGCTCCGAGGACGTGCAGGCCGATCCGGGCGGCCTCGCGGGCATCGCAGGGCCCGGTCTCCTTGAGCGCGTCCGCGAGGGAGGGGCCGTCGACGTACTCCATGACGATCCACGGCCGGTCGTCGTGGTCGAGCACGTCGTGGACGGTGACGACGCCGGGGTGGTTGATCCGGGCCGCGGCGCGCGCCTCCTTCTGCGTACGCGCGTGCAGCAGTGCACGGTCGGCCTCGGCCGCGTACAGACCGGCCCGCAACTCCTTGATGGCGACGGTGCGGTGCAGCACCTCGTCCTGGGCGCGCCAGACGCGTCCCATCCCGCCGCTGCCGAGGACGTCGCCCAGGCGGTAGCGCCCCGCGAGCAGTCGACCCGCCGTCGTGCCGCTGCCCGTTTCCCCGCCGCTGCCGTTCGCCACGTTCCCGCCCACCGCCCCCGTGTCTCAGGGAACCCAGGTTACGGATCGGGCTTGCGGCGGGGGAACAGAGGTCCGCTCACGAGACCGCACCGTGACCGGGCGGACCCGTTCCGGGCACGGGGTCCGGCGCGTCCGCCGCTCCCGGCCGCCGCTACGTCGTCGGCCGGTAGTACCGCACCGCGGCGTCGAACACCTCGGTCACCTCGTCGCGCGCGGAGTCGGGGCCGATGACCTGGACGATGTGGTACTTCCCCGCGATGATCATCGCCCGGTTCCGCACGAAGACGTCCCGGCCGCTGCTGTCCGTCCAGGTGAACTGGCCTTCGGCGAGCGCCTGCTGTCCGATCCCGATCCGCTTGAGTCCGCCGGAGGTGGCCCAGGTGGAGTCGCGCAGCGGCTGCAACTCCCGCTCGACCCTGAGCTGGTAGGCCATCGGGTCGCCGCCCTTGTCCTTGACGGTGTCACGGCCGGGAACGACGACCAGCTCGATGTCGTTGCCCTGGTAGCGGACCTGGCGGTCCTCGTTCATCTGCGTCCGCTGCCAGTTCTTGGACACGGCGACCTGGAAGCCGTCCGGGTCCTTGCGCAGGACGTATCCGGGGGGCAGGTCGGAGGCCGGGGTCGGCTGGGCGGGCGGCTCGTCGGTCCGCTCACCGGCGGGCGGGGAGGCGTCGCCGTTCTTGTCGTCGGCGGGCGGCGGGTCGGCGGGGGCGTCGTCGGTGGGGCCGGGAGCGGGCTCCTGCGGCCGGCCGGACGACGCGGGCTGACCGCTGCCCGTGTCGCGCCCGTCCTGCGCTGCCTCCCCGCCCTTCGGCAGGAACAGCACGGCGAACGCCACGGCCGCCGCCAGCCCCGCCATGACGAGCACCAGCAGCCACGTGCCCAGCGAGCGCGGCTGCCGACCACCGATCCGCGGCTCCCGCTGCACGCGCGGCGCGCGCGGCGGCCCGGCGCCCTTGGCCGCCTTCGTCCGGCCCCTGTCCTGTTTGTTCCGGTGCCGTCCGTGCGGCGAGCCGCCCCGCCGCTTGCGGACGAGCTCACCCCTGCGCCGTACGATCGGCAGCCGCGCGGCGTCCGGCGACGACGGCAGCGGTACGACCTTGGTGCCCGCGTCCGGCTCGGGAGCCGACCGTACGAGCGACCGCAGCCAGCCCCGCAGTTCCTCGAAGTCGGGCCGCTCGGTCGGGTCCTGACGCAGCAGCGACTCCACGACCGGCCGCAGCGGACCGCACTCCTCCGCGAAGGCGGGCGGCTCGGCGCACACCATCTGCACGAGTTCGGCGGCGTTGTCCTCCGGGTAGGGCGCGTGTCCCTGGACGACTCGGAACAGCAGCGCGCCCAGCGCCCACAGGTCGGTGGCCGGACCGATCGGCGGGGCCAGCTGCCAGTTCTCGTACACCGGTCCCGCCTGCTCGGGCGCCCACCGCTCGGTGACCGCGCCGACGACCGCGATACGGGTTTGCCGGGAGCGTTCCGCGGCGAGCGGCGTGCTGGGACCGCGGTACGGCAGCCCGGCGATGACGTCGTCCCACCGGCCGCCGGAGGACGGCGGCTTGGCGGACCCGGCGGGGACGGCGAGCTGTCCGCCGGAGGACCCCTGCGACGCGTGGGGGTGGCGGGGCGGCTCGGCACCCCGGCCGCCCGGCCGGCCGGGCCCGGGGTGGCTGTGCCGCAGGTCGTCCGCGCGCAGTGCCTCGCCGCCCGCACCGCCCGCGGACCGGGGCAGCGCGCCGTGCCAGCTGCCGGCCGGCTCCTGGCCGCCGACCCGTTCGACGTCCTTGCCGCGCTCACCGGCCGGGCCGCGGCCCGGATGCGCCCGGCGCCCGGCCTCGGCGTCGCGTTCGGCGGGTGCGCCGCGTTCCGCGTCCGTACCGCGCGCGGCGTCCTCGGCGCGCGGGCCGCCTGCGGGTGCGGCGCTCCCGTAGGGGGACACCGCCCCGCCCGGCCGCCGTCCGTACGGCTCGCCGGCCGCCGTGCGGACCGGCGAATCGCCGTACGGGGCGACCGGCCCGGTCCCGGCGGCCGCGGCGCCGTACGGGGACACCGCTGCCGCACCCGTGCCGCCGCCCGGCCCGCTGTCCGGGTCCTGGAGGTACGGGCCGCGGGACGGTTCGACGGCCTGGCGGCGCTGGTCCTCGGTGGCCCTGGCCGCCGCCCGCGCACCGGCCCGGTAGGCGGCTATCGCTCCGGCCCGTGCCGCTCGCGGATCGGACTCCGCGGGCGCGGGGGGCAGGGCGCGGTCCCCGTGCGGCCGGGTCCGCTCCGCGTCGGATGCGGGCGCGGTGCGGCCCATGAAGTCCGTGGGGAGCGCGGGCAGCGCCGAACCGTGCGCGCCTCCCGTGTCTCCGAGGCCCTCGTCCCCCTGCGCCACGTGGCCGCGCGGCACCGGAACCGACGCCTCGCCCCAGCCGGCCGTGGCACCGCCCGGCGCGAGGGCATCGCCTGCGGCGCCGCTGCCCGGCAGGGCGCCTCCGCCCGCCCCGGGGATCGGGGCGTACCCGCACAGGGCCTCCTCGGCCGCGCCCGCCGCCAGTCCCGTCAGGACGATGCGGCCGTCGTCGCAGACCAGGACGGTACGGACGGTGATGTTCCGGTGGGTCCAGCCGTGCGCGTGCAGCACCCGCAGCGCGGTGAGCACGTCGGAGGCGACCTCGGCCGCCCGGTACGGGCTGAGCGGAGCCTCCGCGAGCAGCGCCGCCAGCGGGCGCGCGGCCACCAGCTCGCTCACTATCCAGAGGGAGCCGTCCTCCTCGAAGACGTCGAAGACCTGGTCGAGCCGGGGGTGGTCGGGGATCTGGGCCGCGGCCTGCGCCGCTTCGATCGCCCGCCGCACCGCCGGGTCGCCGGACCTGCGGGGTCCCCGGCCGGGGGCCGGCCGCCGGTGCACGGGACCGCCGTCGGCGTCGACGAACTCCGCCTCCACCACCTCGGGCAGCGGCACCTGCCGTACCAGGACCTCCTGGCCGCTCGCTCCGTCGAAGGCCCGGGTCTCCACGAGGTCGTACTCGTCGGAAGGCGGCAACGGCAGGCGGTAGCGGCCGGCGAGCACCCTACCCGCGTAGTCGTCCACGACGCCTCCCCAAAGCGCGCTGTTCCCTGCTGGTCCCGGTCTTCCGCGACCGCGTTCCCCGGACATGAGAACCGCCGCAAACCGTCAATTCCGTTCGTTTACCGGCTTGTTGCGGCTGCGTACGGTCCACGGGGTCTCACGATACGTGGCAATACCCCGTCGCGAGGCAGTGTCAACGCATCCTGCCCGGACATCCGTGGGGCAATCGCGGAGCAGCCGTCAGGACGTCGGCCTGAACGTGGCGAACGCCGTCTCGCGCAGCTTGGTGCACTCCTCGCCCTGCCAGGCGTCCGCCGGACAGCTCACCATGATCGCGTAGCCGCGCTTGCCGTCCACCTTGAAGCCGCGGTTCAGCACGTGAATCAGCTTGCCCTGCTGGACGCGTTCGAACTCCCAGTCGGCGGTGGTGGGGTAGCCGTTGTAGTCGACGGGGCGGATGCCGATGTGGTCGTACTTCTGGCTGCTGCCCCTGACGACGGCGACCGCGGCCGCCCACGCCGCCTTCGCGTCGTCCTTCGGGCTGGCGTTGAAGTCGACCTGCACGCGCGGGAATCCGCCGTCCTTGCTGTATATCCCGCCGGAGCTGCGCCCCGCCACGCCCGTCCTCTTGAACCCCTCGGGCATCGCCATGGTGAAGCGGAACTGCGAGTCCGTGACGGTCTGGAAGCCCGCCGGAACCGCGTCACCCTCGGGCTTCTGGGTGCTCGGGTCGCCGGAGGGCTTGGTTCCGCCCGTCGCGTCGCCGCTCCCGCCGCCCGTCGCGTCGTTCTTGTCCTTGTCCGGTGCGGTGCCCTTGTCGGGTTCGGTGCCCTTGTCCGTGCTCTTGTCGCCTCCGCCGGTGGCCGCGCCGCCGGACGTGGCCGCGCCGTTCTTGCCCTCCTCGCCCCTGCCCTTCGCGTCGTCCTTGGCCAGCGTGAGCGCGAGCACCGTGCCGAGGACGGCGATCACCGCCACCACCGCGACCACCAGCAGCGCACGCTTGCGCGCGGCGGGCGACATCCCGCCGACCGTCCCGGGCGACGTGCCCCCGCCGGAGCCGGAGCCCGCGCCGGACGACTGCATCGCGGCGGTGGCGGCTCCCGCGGCGGACGCGCCGGCGACCGCGGAGGCCACCGGAGCGGTGGCGGCGGCCGCGGGTGCCGCGGCCTTCTTCGCCTTGGGGGTGCGCGCGGGCCTGGCCGGGCGGGGCGCCGCGGGCGTCGGGGCGGCCACCGGCTCGACGGGCACCGGGGGCAGCGGAACCACCTTCGTGGCGTCGGACCTGGCCAGTTCGTCGCCGGCCGCCTCCGCGTCGTCCAGCTGGCTCAGCACGTCGTTGAGGAGCGCCCGCGCCCCCTTGTCGTCGAGCCGCTGCGCCGGATCCTTGGCGAGCAGGCCGTAGATGACCTCCTCCAGCGGGCCCGCGTTCTTCGGCGGGTCCACCGGCTCGGTCATCACCGCGGTCAGCGTCGCGATGGCCGACCCCTTGTCGTACGGCGGGACCCCCTCCACCGAGGCGTAGATCAGACCGCCCAGCGACCACAGGTCGGCGGCGGGGCCCGGCTTGTGGCCGCGCGCACGCTCCGGCGAGATGTACGAGGGGGCGCCGACGAGCATGCCGGTGGAGGTGATCGACGGGTCGCCCTCGACCTGGGCGATGCCGAAGTCGGTCAGCACGACCCGGCCGTCCTCGGCGATCAGCACGTTGGACGGCTTCACGTCGCGGTGCAGGATGCCCTGGCGGTGCGCGGCGCGCAGCACGTCGAGGATCGCCAGGCCGACCTCGGCGGCCCGACGCGGCGTCAGCAGCCCGTCCTCGCGGACCGCTTCGGCGAGCGACTTGCCCTCGATGAGTTCCATGACGATCCACGGCCGGTCGTCCTCGTCGACCACGTCGAAGACGGTCACCGCCCCGTGGTTGCGGATCCGGGCGATCGCCTTGGCCTCGCGCAGGGTACGGGTGATCAGGCGGCGCTTCTCGTCCTCGTCGATGGCGGTCGGGAAACGCAGTTCCTTGACCGCGACCGTACGGCCGAGGGTCTCGTCGACGGCCCGCCAGACGGTGCCCATGCCGCCCCGGCCGAGGACGTCACCGAGCCGGTAGCGGCCTGCCAGCAGTCGCCCCTGGACCTCCTTCGAGGTGTCGGAGGCCGCGTCCTTGGCCGCTTCGGCCGCCTTGGCCTCGGCCTTCCGTGCGGCGAAGTCCCTCGCCGCGGCTTCCTTGGCCGGGGTGTCCCCGGCCGCGGCGGCGGCCTTCTCGTCGGAGGCGGCCTTGCGGCCGGACACCGCGTTGCCCGCCGGTTTCCCGACCGCGCCCGCGGCGGCGCCCCGGGATCCGGCGCCCTTGCCCGGGGACCCGGCAGGTTCGTCCCGGGGCGCGGCACGCTTGTCCTGGGGCTCGGCACCCTTGTCCACGGAGGCGGCGCGCTCGTCCTGGGACGCGGCTCCCTCGTCCACGGACGCCGCAGCCTTGTCCGCGGCTTCCTTCTTGTCGGACACGGCGTCCTGCGTGCTCTTCCGCGACTGCTCCGGCTCGTCCGACATGCGTCCCCTCTGCGATCCCTGATCTTCGCCCCGTGCCCCGGCCGTACGAACGCGTCGCAGACCCACTCGGCAGCTTCTCCGGCGATGCGGCAACCCGCCCTGGCAGAGCCCCCATTGTCCCTCACGCGCAGACCGCCGACACCCCCGGGGCGCAACGCACCCTCACGCCGCGCCCCTTTCCTTCCCACCCCCACTCGTGTCCCGTCCGCTTCCGGCTCCGCCCCTGTGGCGGCGCCGCCGCGGCGTGCGCTCCGCGGTGGCCCTCCTTTCCGGTTTCCCCGTAACGGCCCTCCTACAACGGTGCGATGTCCGGTGCTCCCAGCCGCGCCGCGTCCGCCGTCAGGTCGTCCGGCTGGCGCTGCGACTCCCGCTCCGCCTCGACCCGCTTCTCGTAGTGCTCGACCTCCCGTTCGACCTGTCCCTTGTCCCAGCCCAGGACGGGCGCCATCAACTCCGCGCACTCCAGGGCGCTTCGCGTGCCCCGGTCGAAGGTCTCGATCGAGATGCGGGTACGCCGGGTCAGCACGTCGTCCAGGTGCCGGGCCCCTTCGTGCGAGGCCGCGTAGACGATCTCCGCGCGCAGGTAGTCCTCGGCTCCGGTCAGCGGATTCCCGAGCCCCGGGTCCTCCGCGATCAGGTCCAGCACCTCCTCGGCCAGGGCCCCGTACCGGTTCAGCAGGTGCTCGACGCGCACGACGTGCAGTCCGGTCCGCGCCGCGATCCTGGCCCGCGCGTTCCACAGCGCCCGGTACCCCTCGGCGCCGAGCAGCGGCACGTCCTCCGTGACGCACTCCGCGACCCGCACGTCCAGCGCGTGCACGGCCTCGTCCACCGCGTCCTTCGCCATCACCCGGTACGTCGTGTACTTGCCGCCCGCCACGACCACCAGTCCAGGCACCGGGTGCGCCACCGTGTGCTCGCGGGACAGCTTGCTGGTGGCGTCGGACTCCCCTGCCAGCAACGGCCGCAGGCCCGCGTACACCCCCTGCACGTCGTCCCGGGTCAGCGGCACGGCCAGCACCGAGTTCACGTGCTCCAGCAGGTAGTCGATGTCCGCGCTGGAGGCCGCCGGGTGGGCCTTGTCCAGGTCCCAGTCGGTGTCCGTCGTGCCGACGATCCAGTGCCTTCCCCACGGGATGACGAAGAGGACCGACTTCTCGGTGCGCAGGATCAGTCCGGTGGACGAGTGGATCCGGTCCTTGGGGACCACCAGGTGGATTCCCTTGGACGCGCGCACGTGGAACTGGCCGCGCTCCCCGATGAGGGCCTGGGTGTCGTCCGTCCACACCCCGGTCGCGTTCACCACCTGCTTGGCCCGGATCTCGTACTCCCCCCGGGTCGCGACGTCCTCGACCCGCACGCCGACGACCCGCTCGCCCTCCCGGAGGAAGCCGACGACCCGGGCCCGGTTGGCGACCTGTGCCCCGTACGCGGCGGCCGTGCGGACCAGCGTCGCCACGAAGCGGGCGTCGTCCATCTGCGCGTCGTAGTACTGGAGCGCGCCCGTCAGCGCGTCCTTCTTCAACGCCGGGGCCACCCGCAGCGCGTGCCGGCGCGTCAGGTGCCGGTGCATCGGCAGCCCGCGTCCGTGCCCGGAGGACACCGACATCGCGTCGTACAGCGCCACGCCGGAGCCCGCGTACCACCGCTCCCAGCCCTTGTGCTGGAGCGGGTAGAGGAACGGCACCGGCTTCACCAGGTGCGGAGCCAGCCGTTCCAGCAGCAGCCCGCGCTCCTTCAGCGCCTCCCGCACCAGGGCGAAGTCGAGCATCTCCAGATAGCGCAGCCCGCCGTGGATCAGCTTGCTGGACCTGCTGGAGGTGCCGGAGGCCCAGTCGCGGGCCTCGACGAGTCCGGTGGACAGGCCCCGGGTCACGGCGTCCAGCGCCGTCCCCGCACCGACCACGCCCGCGCCCACCACCAGCACGTCCAGTTCCCGCTCGGCCATCGCGGCGAGCGCCTGGGCGCGCTCGGCCGGTCCCAGTGTCGCTGTCCTCACTGCTGCCTCCCGTTGGTGCGGTTGGTGTGGTGCGGTCGGTGCGTCCGGTGCGGTCCTCGCGAACGGATGTGACCGGGGCCACTGACCCGATTCTCGCCGCAGGCGGGTTCTTCAGCCACCGCCTGTGGACAACCGGGGACGGACGGACCGCCCGACCTCCTACACGATGCCCCGAAATCCCCCATAACGGTCATATTTACGCCTAGTCTGACATTTCCTCGGCTCGAACTGTCCACAGGGCTTGCGCGCCGCCCCGCCCCCGGTTAAGGAGGCGTCGTCGCGGGCCCGGGGACCCAAGGGAAGGACGGCTCACGCCATGCCCGCAGACCTCGCCGTCATCGGACTCGGACACCTCGGCCTCCCCCTCGCCCAGGCCGCCGTCGCCGCCGGCATCGCCACCATCGGGTACGACACCGACCCGCGCCCCGTCGCCGAGCTGGCCGCCGGACGCTCACCCGTGGACGGCTCGCTCTCGGCCGCGGAGATCCGCCGCATGCTGGCCAGGGGCTTCCGCCCGACGACCGATCCCGCCGAACTGGGCCGGGTCCGCACCGCCGTGATCTGCGCACCGACCCGCCTCGGCCCGGACCGCACCCTGGACCTGTCCGCCGTCGAGGCCGCCGCCCGCACCCTCGCCGCCCGGCTGCGCCCGCACACCACCGTGCTGCTGGAGTCCGCCGCCTACCCGGGCGCGACCGAGGAGTTCCTGCGCCCCCTCCTGGAGCAGGGCTCCGGCCTGCGCGCGGGCCGCGACTTCCACCTCGCGCACTCCCCCAGCCGCCTGGACCCCGGCAACCGCACCCACGACTACGCGCACACCCCCAAGGTGATCGGCGGCCTCACCCCCGCCTGCACCGAGTCCGCCGCCGCCTTCTACGGCCGCCTCACCGACAAGGTCGTCCGCGCCCGCGGCCCCCGCGAGTCCGAGACCGTCGGCGTCCTGGAGAGCAACTACCGGCACGTCAACATCGCTCTCGCCAACGAGATGGCAGTCCTCTGCCACGACCTCGGCGTCGACCTGTGGGACGTCATCCGCTGCGCGGAGACCAAGCCGTACGGCTTCCATGCCTTCCGCCCCGGACCCGGCGTCGGCGGCCACAGCGTCCCCCTGGACCCCAACTACCTCTCGTACAGCAGCCGCACCCCCGGCCACCCGCTGCGCATGGTCGGCCTCGCCCAGGAGATCAACGGACGGATGCCGCAGTACGTGATCCAGCGCTGCGCCACCCTCCTCAACGAACACGGCAAGTCCGCCCGCGGCGCCCGCGTCCTGCTCCTCGGCGTCACCTACAAGCCCGACCTCGCCGACCAGGAGGGCTCCCCCGCCCCCGAGATCGCCACCCGGCTGCGGGACATGGGCGCCCACCTCACCTACCACGACCCCCACGTCCCGCACTGGCGCGTGCGCGACGTCCCGGTCCCGCGCGCCGACTCCCTCTACGAGGCGGCGGCCGCGGCCGACCTGACGATCCTGCTCCAGCACCACCGCACGTACGACCTCCAGGGCCTCGCCGTGAAGGCCCAGCTCCTCCTGGACACCCGGGGCGCGAGCCCGGCGGGCGCGGCCCACCGGCTGTGAGGCGCGGGGGCCGCGCACCGGACAGACACCGGTGGCCCGCCACCTCCGCGAAGAGGTGCCGGGCCACGGGTGTGCGTGCGCAAGCGCTCGGCCGCACGGCGCGAGCAGCCGGCCGTACGCGGGAGCGGGTCAGCGGCGGTGCTGCGAGTCCGCCACCGTCACCTCGACGCGCTGGAACTCCTTGAGCTCGCTGTAGCCCGTCGTCGCCATCGAGCGGCGGAGCGCACCGAAGAGGTTCATCGAACCGTCCGGGACGTGCGCCGGGCCGGTGAGGATCTCCTCGGTGGTACCGACGACGCCCAGGTTCATGCGCCTGCCGCGCGGCACGTCCTCGTGGACGGCCTCCATGCCCCAGTGGTGACCCCGGCCGGGCGCGTCCGTGGCGCGGGCCAGCGGGGAGCCCATCATCACGGCGTCGGCACCGCAGGCGACGGCCTTCGGGATGTCGCCGGACCAGCCGACGCCGCCGTCGGCGATGACGTGCACGTACCGGCCGCCGGACTCGTCCATGTAGTCGCGGCGGGCGGCGGCGACGTCGGCCACCGCGGTCGCCATCGGCACCTGGATGCCCAGCACGTTGCGGGTGGTGTGCGCGGCACCGCCGCCGAAGCCCACCAGCACACCGGCGGCACCGGTGCGCATCAGGTGCAGCGCCGCGGTGTACGTGGCGCAGCCGCCGACGATCACCGGGACGTCCAGCTCGTAGATGAACTGCTTCAGGTTCAGCGGCTCGGCGGCGCCGGAGACGTGCTCGGCCGACACGGTCGTCCCGCGGATCACGAAGAGGTCGACACCCGCGTCCACGACGGCCTTGGAGAACTCGGCCGTGCGCTGCGGGGAGAGCGCGGCGGCGGTGACCACGCCCGAGTCGCGCACCTCCTTGATGCGCTGCCCGATCAGCTCCGCCTTGATCGGCTCGGCGTAGATCTCCTGGAGGCGGCGGGTGGCCGCGCCCTCGTCGTTCAGCTCGCGGATCTCGTCCAGCAGCGGCTCGGGGTTCTCGTACCGCGTCCACAGCCCTTCGAGGTTCAGGACGCCCAGTCCGCCGAGCTGCCCGATGCGGATGGCGGTCTCCGGGGAGACGACCGAGTCCATGGGGGCGGCCAGGAACGGCAGCTCGAAGCGGTAGGCGTCGATCTGCCAGGCGATCGAGACCTCCTTCGGGTCCCGCGTACGCCGGCTCGGCACGATGGCGATGTCGTCGAACGCGTACGCCCTGCGGCCGCGCTTGCCGCGCCCGATCTCGATCTCAGTCACGTTGTGTGGCCTTTCCCTCTTGGTCTGCCGTTCCAGTATCCCCGACACGCCCGAAAGGGACGGCCCCGGGAATCCGGAACCGCCCCTTCCAGGACGCGGGTGCTACTTGCGGCTGTAGTTCGGCGCCTCGACCGTCATCTGGATGTCGTGCGGGTGGCTCTCCTTGAGCCCCGCCGACGTGATCCGGACGAAGCGTCCCTTGCTCTCCATCTGGTCCACCGAGGCGGCGCCCACGTAGCCCATCGTCTGGCGCAGTCCGCCGACGAGCTGGTGCAGCACGTTGGCGAGCGGGCCGCGGTAGGGCACCTGGCCCTCGATGCCCTCGGGGACGAGCTTGTCGTCGGAGGACACCTCGGCCTGGAAGTAGCGGTCCTTCGAGTACGAGCGGCCCTGACCGCGGGACTGCATCGCGCCCAGCGAGCCCATTCCGCGGTACGACTTGAACTGCTTGCCGTTGATGAACATCAGCTCGCCCGGCGACTCCTCGCAGCCCGCGAGCAGGGAGCCCAGCATCACGCTGTCCGCGCCCGCCGCGAGGGCCTTGCCGATGTCGCCGGAGTACTGGAGGCCGCCGTCGCCGATGACCGGGACGCCCGCCGCACGGGCCGCGAGCGCGGCCTCGTAGATCGCGGTGACCTGCGGGACGCCGATGCCGGCGACCACGCGCGTGGTGCAGATCGAACCCGGGCCGACGCCGACCTTGACGCCGTCCACACCGGCGTCGATCAGGGCCTGGGCGCCGTCGCGGGTCGCGACGTTGCCGCCGATGACGTCCACGTTCACGGCCGACTTGATCTTGGCCATCCAGGAGAGGGCGTTGCTGTTGTGCCCGTGCGAGGTGTCGACGATCAGGAAGTCCACGCCCGCCCCGGCCAGCGCCTGGGCGCGCTCCAGCGCCTCGGGGCTCGCACCCACGGCCGCACCGACCAGCAGCCGTCCCTCGGCGTCCTTGGCGGCGTTGGGGTACTGCTCGGCCTTCTTGAAGTCCTTGACCGTGATGAGGCCCTTGAGTACGCCCGCGTCGTCGACCAGCGGAAGCTTCTCGATCTTGTGGCGGCGCAGCAGCTCCATGGCGTCCACGCCGGAGGTGCCGACCTTGCCGGTGACCAGCGGCATCGGCGTCATGACCTCACGCACCCGGCGCGAACGGTCCGACTCGAAGGCCATGTCGCGGTTGGTGACGATGCCGAGCAGCTTGCCCGCCGGGTCGGTGACCGGGACGCCGCTGATGCGGAACTTGGCGCACAGCGCGTCGGCCTCGCCGAGCGTGGTGTCGGGGCCGACCGTGATCGGGTCGGTGACCATGCCGGACTCGGAGCGCTTCACGAGGTCGACCTGGTTGACCTGGTCCTCGACGGACAGGTTGCGGTGCAGCACGCCGACGCCGCCCTGCCGGGCCATCGCGATGGCCATGCGGGACTCGGTCACCTTGTCCATCGCCGCGGACAGCAGCGGGATGTTCACACGAACGTTCCGCGAGATGAGGGACGAGGTGTCCACCGCGTTGGGCAGCACTTCGGAGGCGCCCGGCAGCAGCAGCACATCGTCGTAGGTCAGCCCGAGCGTCGCGAATTTCTCCGGCACTCCATCGACGTTCGCAGTCATGACACCTTCCCAAATGGTCTTGCCCGGCGCGGATGTCCATGCTAACGGGAACCCGAGGTGTCGAATTCCACGATCATGACAAGCGGCCGAGTTTGTACGTTTCTCCCGCACGCGGGTACGCCGATGCGGTAGGCGGTGCGCGGTACGGGCGGGAGCGGGCCGGGCTGCGGGTTACTGCCCCGCGAGGGCGCGGAGTCTGCTCAGTGCCCTGTGCTGCGCCACCCGCACCGCGCCCGGGGACATTCCGAGCTTCTGTCCCGTCTCCTCCGCGGTCAGCCCGACGGCGACCCGCAGCACCAGCAGTTCGCGCTGGTGCTCGGGAAGGTTGGCGAGCAGCTTCTTGGCCCAGGCGGCGTCGCTGCTGAGCAGCGCCCGCTCCTCGGGGCCGAGCGAGTCGTCGGGCCGCTCCGGCATCTCGTCGGAGGGCACCGCGGTCGACCCCGGGTGGCGCATGGCCGCCCGCTGGAGGTCGGCGACCTTGTGCGCGGCGATGGCGAAGACGAAGGCCTCGAAGGGCCGTCCGGTGTCCTTGTAGCGCGGCAGCGCCATCAGCACCGCGACGCAGACCTCCTGCGCCAGGTCCTCCACGAAGTGACGAGCATCACCGGGCAGCCGGGACAGCCGGGACCTGCAATAGCGCAGGGCGAGCGGGTGGACGTGGGCGAGCAGGTCGTGGGTGGCCTGCTCGTCGCCCTCGACGGCGTGGTGCACCAGGGCACCGATGGCCCCCTGGGCCGCCACCGCCTCGTCGTCGCGCATCGGTCCATGGTGCCTTGACGTTCCGGCATCCGCGCCGCCGCGCCCGTAGTTGTGCACTGAAGCGTTATGAGCAGGTACGCCAGGACTCATCTCCCGCGCCCTCCCCTTCCGCTCGACCGATCCGTTCCCGAGGAACCCCATCCCTCAAGGATGCGGCATCGGCCGCCGAACCGGGATCGGGCGTCCTGCTCCCCGCCCGCGCGAGGGCGGGCGGGGGACCACACTCACCTGTCCGGTCAGCGGACCAGGCCCCAGCGGAACCCGAGCGCCACCGCGTGCGCACGGTCCGAGGCGCCCAGCTTCTTGAAGAGCCTCCTGGCGTGCGTCTTCACGGTGTCCTCGGAGAGGAACAGCTCGCGGCCGATCTCGGCGTTGGAGCGGCCATGGCTCATTCCCTCCAGCACCTGGATCTCGCGGGCGGTGAGGGTGGGCGCGGCGCCCATCTCGGCGGACCGCAGCCGACGCGGGGCGAGCCGCCACGTCGGGTCGGCGAGCGCCTGCGTGACGGTCGCGCGCAGCTCGGCGCGGGACGCGTCCTTGTGCAGATAGCCGCGGGCTCCGGCGGCGACCGCGAGCGCGACCCCGTCGAGGTCCTCCGCGACCGTCAGCATGATGATCCGGGCGCCGGGGTCGGCGGACAGCAGACGCCGGACCGTCTCGACGCCGCCGAGACCGGGCATCCGTACGTCCATCAGAATCAGGTCCGAACGGTCGGCGCCCCAGCGGCGGAGGACTTCCTCGCCGTTGGCCGCAGTCGTCACGCGCTCGACACCGGGCACGGTCGCGACCGCGCGACGGAGCGCTTCTCGGGCAAGCGGGGAGTCGTCGCAGACGAGGACGGATGTCATGACCGTCCTCCGCAGCTCTTGCGCGTCACCTTGGGCCTCCAGGCTGAATACAAGTCGTCACCTGTGCGGTTGACGCTCTCGGACACCTGCCCGATCGCCTTTTCCTTCAACCGCCTCAGCCAACTCAACGACGGTCACTCGAAAGAGTTACGGCCCGTGATCCGGCCTCTCGTGCCCCCACTGCACCATTTAGTCGCTTTTCTTCCCTTTTGCTGGTGTCTGTGGCTAGATTTCCAATGAGTCATATTTTCATCTACTCAGATGGTAGATGTACCGTCTCGCACAGAGTTTCCGCCTCAGCACAGACGCAAGGGGACAACCAATGGCAGATTTCTCCCGCCTTCCCGGACCCAACGCCGACCTGTGGGACTGGCAGCTCCTCGCGGCCTGCCGCGGGGTCGACAGCTCGCTGTTCTTCCACCCGGAGGGCGAGCGCGGGGCCGCGCGAAGCGCACGTGAGAACTCGGCGAAGGAGGTCTGCATGCGGTGCCCGGTGCGCGCGCAGTGCGCGGCGCACGCGCTCCAGGTCCGCGAGCCCTACGGGGTGTGGGGCGGCCTCACCGAGGACGAGCGCGAAGAGCTGATGGGCCGCGCCAGACACCGGCTGGTCCCGGCCGGAGGAGCGGTCGGCGGCACGGCGGCGGGGGCGGCGACCGCGAAGAAGCAGGACCCGGTGGCGGGCGGCGGCGCACAGCACGCCCGGCGCGTCACCCTGCTGAAATAGCCGCACCCGCGGAGAACGGCCTGTCGGCCACGCCCTGAAGGAACGTTTCTCCTCCGCCTTCGCCCCACCCGTCGGTCAACCACCCGGATGGCGGCAGGCCGGAGCGGCGGGGACGCCGGACACCTGCTCGGCGGACCGGCCGGGGCCCTACGGCCCGGAAAGCGGTGCCCGGCCGGGCCGGACGCCGGATGGTCAGCGGGTCGCGGCGCGTGCCAGCTGGTCGAGCGTGGCCGCCACCGCGGGCACCTGCGCCAGGTCGGGCAGGGTGAGCGCGACGATCTCGCGCTGCACGGCCGGTTCCACCGCGACGGTGCGCACCGCCTTGTGCAGGACCGACTCCAGCGCCAGTTCCGGCAGGACGGCGACGCCGAGGCCCGCACCGACCAGGCCCATAACCGCCGGGTAGTCGTCGGTGGCGAAGTCGATGCGGGGAGCGAAGCCCGCGCTCTCGCAGACCTCCACGAGCTGCCGGCGGCAGCGCGGGCAGCCCGCGATCCAGGGCTCCTCGGCCAGTTCGCCGATGCCGACGGTGCCTGCCCCGTCGAGCCGGTGCCCCTCGGGGACGAGGCCGACCAGCCGGTCGGTGAGGAGGGGGCGTACGACCAGGTCGGTCCAGTCCTCGGTGGCACCGCCCGGCCCGTAGCGGAAGGCGAGGGCCACGTCGCAGTCGCCCTCGCGGAGCATCTCCACCGAGCGCGGCGGTTCGGCGTCGACGAGGGAGACGCGGGTGCCGGGGTGGGCGGCGCGCAGAGCGGCGAGCGCGGTGGGGACCAGGGTGGAACTGCCGGAGGGGAAGGAGACGAGCCGGACCCGGCCCGCCCGCAGGCCCGCGATCGCGGCGACCTCCTCCTCGGCCGCGGTGAGCCCGGCGAGGATGCCCGCCGCATGCCTGACCAGGGCCTCGCCCGCTTGGGTGAGGCGCATCTCGCGGCCGGTGCGGATGAGCAGGGTGGTGCCCGCCGACTGCTCCAGGGCCTTCATCTGCTGGCTGACGGCCGGCTGGGTGCAGCCCAGCTCGCGGGCGGCGGCGGAGAAGGACCCGGTGGCGGCGACTGCGCGCAGGACGCGGAGGTGGCGGGCTTCGATCATGGGGCCGAGTATAAGACGGGCTTGGGTCCGGGGGTGAATTGTCGGTCGAGGCTTTGGGGCGCCTCGGCTGGCGTGCAGCGTCATGAAGCTGCTGAGTGTCCATCGGGGGCGGGCAACGGCCAGCGCCCGCAGCGGCCGGCCGGAAGGCTGACGGGCTGGGCATGGGCATGGGCACGCGGCCCGCGGAAGGGCCGGTGGAGGGGCGCGATCCGGGCCCCCGGGCACCGGCGGCAGCGGGCTCGTCGGCGACGACGTGTGCGACCTGCGGCATCACGGCGGCACCCGGCAGTCCGTGTACGCGTATGCCCACGAGGAGGTACCAGGCCGGTTCCTTCCGGCACGATGACCGATCGCCGCCGGACCACCTGGAGGCCGAGCTGGAACGCCCGCTGCGCAAAGGGGAGTTCAGTGCGAACTTCACCACCCTGGGCCCGGACGTGAACGGGGCGCTGCCCGGCGAGCGGTGGCGGGTCGGCCCGGACCTGGTCCTGGCCCTGGCCCTGGTCCTGGTCCTGGAGGTGACCGCCTCGCGCGTCCCGTGCCACACGTTCGCGGGCGCGCTGGACGAGAAGCTGCGGGCGCGTTGGACGAGTAGCAGTGGGTGCAGCGCTTCACGGCGGCGGCGATCCCGGGTGCGTACCTCAAGGTGGTGGGGCCGGACTCGGTACGGGGCCCGGGACGCCATCACGGTGCTGCACCGGCCCGCGCACGAGGTGACGGTGGCGACGCACTTCCGGGCGTACACCCTGCAACGCGACCCGCTGCCACGGCTCCTGGAGGCCGGGGACGTACTCTCCCCGTACACCCGGGAGAAGGCACTCGCTCACCTGGAGAAGCACGGCAGCGTGGCACGGGCGGGCAACTGGGGCGGATGGCGCACCGGTTGGGGATCGGGGCGTTCGGCGATCACCCGGGGCACTACCGTGGTCCGCATGACGACTGCACTGATCACCGGAGCGACCGCAGGCATCGGCTCCGCCTTCGCACGGCGCCTGGCCGCCGACGGGCACCACCTGGTGCTGGTGGCCCGGAACACCGAGCGCCTCCGGGAACAGGCGACGGAGCTGCACGACAAGCACGGCGTGGAGGCGGAGGTCCTGGCCGCCGACCTGTCCACGGACGAGGGCATCGCGGCCGTCGAGGAACGGCTCGCGGACCTCACGCACCCGGTGGACCTGCTGGTCAACAACGCCGGATTCGGCAACAAGGGCGAGTTCCTCGAAGTCCCGATGGCCGACGAGCTCACCATGCTCAAGGTGCACTGCGAGGCCGTGCTGCGGCTGACGTCGGCGGCCCTGCGCGGCATGAAGGAGCGGCGGCGCGGCGGGGTCGTCAACGTCGCCTCGGTGGCCGCCTTCGTGCCGCGCGGGACGTACGGGGCGAGCAAGGCGTGGGTGGTGCAGTTCACCCAGGGCGCGGCGAAGGACCTCAGCGGGAGCGGAGTGCGGCTGATGGCGCTGTGCCCGGGTTTCGTACGGACGGAGTTCCACGAACGCGCCGGGATGGGCACGGACAACATCCCGTCGTGGATGTGGCTGGACGCCGACAAGCTGGTGGCGGAGGCGCTCAAGGACCTCGCCCGGGGCAAGACGCTGTCGATCCCCGACCCGCGCTACAAGGCGCTGATGGGTGTGGTGAAGGTGGCCCCCCGCGGACTGCTGGGCGGGATCACGTCGAAGACGGGGCGGAAGTACGGCCCGCAGTAGGCCCAGACGTACGGGTGCTGCGCCGCGCCACGTCGTGTCGTGCTGTGTCATGCCGCGCTGTGCTGTGTCGCGCCGCGCTGTGCCGTGCCGCGCTGGGTCGCGTCGTGTCGCCCGTGGCACGGCGTGGCCGTGTCCGGTCCTCCTCAGCGGGCGGGACGGGGGCTTTGTCCTACCGCTCCCGTCCTGCGCGGCAGGCCCTGTGTCGTGGCCGCTGCCGCCACCCGCGGCGTGCCAGGACGCGCCGAAGCCCGGCTCACCGTCGCGAGGACGGTGAGCCGGGCTTCGGCGTGGTGCGGCCGGACCGGTCGTACTGCCGGTCCCGGACTCAGTGCGAGTGGCCGTGGCCACCGTGGCCGTGACCGGCGTCGCCCTCGTCCTCGGCCGGCTTCTCGACGACCAGGGTCTCGGTCGTGAGCAGCAGCGAGGCGATGGACGCGGCGTTCTCCAGCGCGGAGCGGGTGACCTTGACCGGGTCGATGACGCCGGCCTTGACCAGGTCGCCGTACTCGCCGGTGGCGGCGTTGAAGCCCTGGCCCTTGTCGAGCTCGGAGACCTTCGAGGTGATGACGTAGCCCTCAAGGCCGGCGTTCTCGGCGATCCAGCGCAGCGGCTCGACGGCGGCGCGGCGGACGACCGCGACACCCGTGGCCTCGTCGCCGGTCTTGCCGAGGTTGCCGTCCAGGACCTTCACGGCGTGGACGAGCGCGGAGCCACCACCGGAGACGATGCCCTCCTCGACCGCGGCGCGGGTCGCGGAGATGGCGTCCTCCAGACGGTGCTTCTTCTCCTTGAGCTCGACCTCGGTCGCGGCGCCGACCTTGATGACGCAGACGCCGCCGGCGAGCTTCGCCAGGCGCTCCTGCAGCTTCTCGCGGTCCCAGTCGGAGTCCGTGGACTCGATCTCGGCCTTGATCTGGTTGACGCGGCCCTTGACGTCCTCGGCGTTGCCGCCGCCGTCGACGATGACCGTGTCGTCCTTGGAGATCGTGACGCGGCGGGCGGTGCCCAGTACGTCCATGCCGGCCTGGTCGAGCTTGAGGCCGACCTCCTCGGCGATGACGGTGGCACCGGTGAGGGTGGCCATGTCGCCGAGCATCGCCTTGCGGCGGTCGCCGAAGCCGGGGGCCTTGACGGCCACGGCGTTGAACGTGCCGCGGATCTTGTTGACGACGAGGGTGGAGAGCGCCTCGCCCTCGACGTCCTCGGCGATGATCAGCAGCGGCTTCGAGCCACCGTTCTGGATGACCTTCTCCAGGAGCGGCAGCAGGTCCTGGATCGAGCCGATCTTGCCCTGGTGGATCAGGATGTACGGGTCGTCGAGGACGGCCTCCATACGCTCCTGGTCGGTCACCATGTACGGGGACAGGTAACCCTTGTCGAAGGCCATGCCCTCGGTGAAGTCGAGCTCCAGGCCGAAGGTGTTGGACTCCTCGACGGTGATGACACCGTCCTTGCCGACCTTGTCCATCGCCTCGGCGATGAGCTCGCCGACCTGCTGGTCCTGCGCGGAGAGCGCGGCCACGGCGGCGATGTCGGACTTGTCGTCGATCGGGCGGGCGGTCGCGAGGAGCTCCTCGGACACGGCCTTGACGGCGGCGTCGATGCCCTTCTTCAGGGCGGCCGGGGAGGCGCCGGCGGCGACGTTGCGCAGACCCTCGCGGACGAGCGCCTGGGCCAGCACGGTGGCGGTGGTCGTACCGTCACCCGCGATGTCGTTGGTCTTGGTCGCCACCTCCTTCACCAGCTGGGCGCCGAGGTTCTCGTACGGGTCGTCGAGCTCGACCTCGCGGGCGATGGTGACGCCGTCGTTGGTGATGGTCGGGGCGCCGAACTTCTTGTCGATGACGACGTTGCGGCCGCGCGGGCCGATCGTCACCTTCACGGTGTCGGCAAGCTTGTTGACGCCGCGCTCAAGGGCGCGACGGGCGTCCTCGTCGAACTTCAGGATCTTCGCCATGGAGCTTTTCAAGTCCTCTCGGAATACGAACTGCGCAAAACGAGCCGCGCCCCTGACCACCCGGCGTGTGAGCGGGGGCCAGGGGCGCGGTTCAACAGATGCAGAAGTGAGTTACTTCTCGATGATCGCGAGAACGTCGCGAGCCGAGAGGACGAGGTACTCCTCGCCGCTGTACTTCACCTCGGTGCCGCCGTACTTGCTGTACAGCACTACGTCGCCGACGGAGACGTCGAGCGGCAGGCGCTCGCCGTTCTCGAAGCGGCCCGGGCCCACGGCCAGGACGACGCCCTCCTGGGGCTTCTCCTTGGCGGTGTCCGGAATGACCAGGCCAGAGGCGGTGGTCTGCTCTGCGTCGAGCGGCTGGACCACGATGCGGTCCTCAAGCGGCTTGATGGCAACCTTGGAGCTTGCGGTCGTCACGATCCGGTCTCCCCCTTCGGAGATCTCACGGGGTTAACAGTCTGGGGTGGCGACCAGGTGGATCCGTCGTCGCGGGTGCCGGACCTGCCCGTCGCTGTGTTGGCACTCTCCAGTGGTGAGTGCCAGCACCGAGACTATGACGCGGTTAGCACTCGGTCAAGCGGAGTGCCAATTGAGGCGGGCCGGATGTGGCGGGCGGGTACGAACGGACGGCTCACAGGTAGTCCTCCAGGCGGGCCACCGTGAAGCCCTGGTCCTGTATGCGGCGCAGCATGCGGGCGGTCATCTCGGTGATGGTCGAGCCCTTGAGCTCGTCCGGGCCGCGGAAGTGGGCGAGGACGATGTCGCCGGACTTGAGCCGGTCGCCCTCCGCGTACCGCATGTTGTGGATCTGCATCGACTCCCGCCACAGGACGAGCGCCTTCACCCCGCAGCTGCCCGCCGCGCGCACGGTGTCGGCGTTGTAGTTGCCGTACGGCGGGCGGAAGAGGGCCGGGCGGGTGCCGAAGCGGGCTTCGAGGCGGTCCTGCTGGTCGCAGATCTGCTTGCGCTGACCCTCGTACGGGAGCGTCCGCAGGTTGGCGTGGCTTGTGGTGTGGTTCTGGATGGCGCCGCCGCCCGCGTCGCGCAGCTGCTCGAAGTGGCCGTAGTCGCTCCTCGCGACGCTGTCCGTGAGGAACATGCTGCTCGGGAGCTTCAACTCGCCGACCATCCTCACGAATTGCGGGTCCTTCTCGGCACCGTCGTCGAAGGTGAGGAAGACGACCTTGTCCTTCGTCCGCACCCGGTCGAACACGACCGGCGGGCCGGACGGTTCGAGCATCGGCGTACGGTCCGGCTTCGCCGGAGCCGGCGCGAGGGGGCCCGCCAGTCCCCATTTCGCGTACGCCTTCAGCGGTACGCCCCGGGCGTCGGCCCCCGGCGCGGCGGGAGCGCCCTGGCCCGGGGTGGTGCTGCCGGGGGCGGTGCTTGCGGGGCGGTGGAGTCGGGGGTGGTGCCAGGGGTGGTGGAGCCGGGGGGCTCGGTGGCCGGGGCCGGAGAGGCCGCTTCCGGGGGCCCACCCCCCTCCCCCTCCTCCCCGGAGCCCTTTCCGGAGCATCCCCCCGCCCCCAGCACCAACACGCCGGCCGCCAACGCCCCCGCCACCCACGACACCGACCGGCGTGCCCGTACTCGCATCAGACGTAGTCCTCCAGCTTGGCCACGGCGTAGCCCTTGGCCGTGATCGTCTTCATGACGCGACGAATCATGTCGGGCATCGATCCCTTCCAGTCACCCGGCCCCCGGAAGTGGGTGAGCACGATGTCCCCGGGGTGCAGGTCCTTGTCCCACTCGCGCCACTCCATCCGGTCCGGGAAGGCTTCCGCCGCCCACAGCGGAACGGCTTTCACTCCGCAGGTCTTGGCGGCGCGGAGGGTGTCCTTGTTGTAGTTGCCGAACGGCGGCCGGAAGAGCGGGGGCCGGGTGCCGTAACGCCTTTCCAGGTTGGTCTGCTGCCCGCAGATCTCCTTCTTCTGCTGCCGGTAGGAAAGTCCGGGCAGATAGCGGTGGTTGAGGGTGTGGTTGTGCAGGGCCACGCCCTTGTCCTGCATCTTCTTGAAGTAGCCGTAGTCCTCCTTCACCACGTAGTCGGCGAGGAACGCGCTGTAGGGGATCTTCAGCTCGTCCATCATCCGGATCAGCTCCGGGTCCTTCTCGGCACCGTCGTCGATGGTCAGGAAGACGACCCGCTCCTTGACCGGCACGGTCGTGAAGACCGGCGGCAGCGACTCGGACACCTGCCCGTCCACCTCGAAGCCCTTGCGGGTCCCGATCCTGGGCTTGACTGCGGGCGGCGCGGGAGCTGCCAGCGGCGTCCGGACGAGGCCCCAGCGTTTCGCGGCGACGGCTCGGGCCGCCTGCTGCGCCTCGGCCGCCTCCCGCGCACGCCGCGCCTTCTCCGCGGGCGGAAGCAGGGCCCCCGCCGCACCGTCCACCGTCCTGCCCGTACGGTTCTCTCCCTGTCCGTTCCCCTCCTTCACCGCGGCGGCCCCGCCCCGCCCGCCCGTCTCCTGCTGTGCCGGGGTGGCGCACCCCGAGGCGATCGCGGCCAGTACCAGGACCGCGATGCCCATGATTCCTCTTCTTCGCCCTCCTGCTCCTGAGTTGTGCACAGGAAGACCTCTTTCTTCGGCTTGTCGTACAAGTCGCATGGCGCCGCATCCTGTCAGCGGGAATCCCCGCGAACCCCGCGACACCGCGAGGGGAGGCGCGCCGTCCCCCACTCGGCGCACACCCGGCCCGGCCGACGCAGCCCGCCGCCCTGGCCCACAATGGGCCGGGTGACGAACCACCCCGGCCGCCCCGCCACCGACTCCCGCGCCGCCCCCGCCGACACCCCCGCCGACACCCCCGCCGCGGACCGGCCCACCGACCCCGCGACCGCCGCCTTCCGTTCCCTGTTCACCGACGAGGGCCAGGCCCTGCTCGCCGAACTGCGGGACCACGACCCCGCCCAGGAGCTGGCCCTGGCGACGCGGCTGCGCCGCGACCACTCCCCCGAGCTGGTGTCGGCGGCGCTGTCCCAGGCGCGACTGCGCCAGCGGGCGGTGGCGAAGTTCGGGGCCCAGGACGCGCGCCGGATGTACTTCACGCCCCACGGCGTCGAGCAGTCGACCCGCAGGTCGGTCGCCGAGTACCGGGCGGCCCGTTTCCGCGCGCTCGGCCCGGCCCGGGTCCTGGACCTCTGCGGCGGCATCGGCGGCGACGCCCTCGCGATGGCCCGCGCGGGCCTGTCCGTCGAGGCCGTGGACCTCGACCCGACGACCTGCCTGGCCGCCCGCGCCAACGCGGAGGCACTGCTCCCCGACCCGGCCGCGCTGTCCGTCGTCACGGCGGACGTGACGACGTACGACCTGACCGGTGCGCAGTCGCTCTTCGTCGACCCGGCGCGCCGCTCGGGCGCCCGGGGCAGGATCTTCGACCCGGAGGCGTACTCACCGCCGCTGTCCTTCTCCGTCGACGCGGTGCGGAAGGTCGGCCTCGGCGCCATCAAGATCGCCCCCGGCATCCCGCACGAGCTGGTCCCGGACGACTTCGAGGCCGAGTGGATCTCCGACAACGGCGACGTGAAGGAAGCGGTCCTGTGGCATGCGGCGGACGCCCCGGCCCACGGAGCCGGCCCCGCCCCCGCCCCCGCCTCCGCCTCCGAAATCTCGCCCGCCCCGGTCGTCGCCGGCGCCCGCCGCGCCACCCTGCTCCCGTCCGGCGTGAGCCTCGTCGGCCGGGGCCTGCCGGACCCCGCGGTACGGAAGGTGGGCCGGTACCTCTACGAGCCGGACGGCGCGGTCATCCGCGCGCACCTCGTCGCCGAGGTCGCCGAGGAGCTCGACGGCGGTCTGATCGACGAGACGATCGCGTACATCACCGCCGACGAGCTGCGCCCCACGCCGTATGCCACGCCGTACGAGATCACCGACGAACTGCCCTTCGGGGTGAAGAAGTTGAAGGCCCTCCTGCGGGAGCGCGAGGTCGGCGTCCTGACGGTCAAGAAGCGCGGTTCGGCCGTCGAGCCGGAGGAGCTCCGCAAGAAGATGAAGCTCTCCGGCAGGAACTCGGCCACCGTCTTCCTGACCCGGGTCGCCGGTGCCCCCGCCATGCTGGTGGGCCGCCCCGCACACCCGTAGGGTCATGCATTCTTCCCGGCCGCGAGCGGCTCAGCTCGTGGGTGTGGCCGGCCGCGCGGGACACGTAGCCGGTTCCGGCCACGTCCGGCCCTGCGCCGTCCAAGGCCGCCCCTGCGTCGGCCAGGACTGCCGTACGTACGCGCGTCGCCCCCCGCGCCGGCCAGGGTTGCCGTACGCACGCGCGACGCTCCCGGGGCCGGGGCTGCCGTGTGTACGGGACGGCCGCCGATCCACCCGCTCAGGGTTGCCGTACGTACCCGGCTGCGGGGCGGCCGGCGGGCAGCCGTACCGCCCACCGGTAGTGCCCCACCGCCTTCACCGTGCCCAACAGCCCCACCACCCACATCACGAAGCCCATCCCGATGAAGTACGCCGCGTCTGCGTACGTCGCCGCTCCCGGGCGCGCGGTCGCCGCGTACCCGAGCGAGGTCCACAGTCCGGCCGCCGCGAGCACGAAGGAGGGCAGCAGCCACCCCAGGCTGCGGCCGGGCGCGCGCAGTCGGGCGTCCACGGCCGGATCGGGCCCCAGCTCGCCCCAGGCGCGCAGCCGTTCGCGTACCGTCCGGTCGCGCCGCACGCCCAGCCCCAGCAGCACGACGGCGGGCACGAGCGCGCCGACGCCCAGCAGGAGGAAGACGCCGCCGATCAGGACGTCGGGGAAGACGCCGCCCTCGAAGGTCTGGAGTGCCACGCCGACGCAGCACCACCCGACGGCGAGCAGGGCCGCGTACAGCCAGAAGCCGACGGCCGCGGGCGCCCCGAGCCACCGGCGGCCCAACTCCTCCATGGCGCGCGCCCGATCGGCCAGCATCGCTTCCCGGCCGGGCCAGGAGCGCAGGTACGGGGGCGGCGGAGGTGGCGGCAGGGGCAGGCGGGGCATGGGCGTCCTCAAGGGCACGGCGGGCGGGGGCCGCGAAGGACGCTACCGTCCGCGTTCTCGCGCACGGGCGGCTGGGTCGGAGGACGCCGGGCGGAGTGCTTCGGAGTGCACGAGGCAGTGGTCGGGCTGAGGTGCTCCGGGGCCGGGGTGCCCCGGGAGGCCGTCGCGGCACCGGACGGGCGCGTTCCGGCGGCGGGGCGGGCGTGCCGGGCTGGGCCGGGCTGGGGGCCGAGGGGCCGGGCCGGGTCAGAGGTCGGTCAGCTCGTCCGCGTACACCTGTGAGAGCGGCTGCGGGCCCACGTACTGCTGGCAGTTGCAGGTGCCGGCCTCGAAGCGGACCGGCTTCTTGTTCTCGTCCCAGGCGGTCGGCTTCTCGACCAACTCGTGGCACTTGCCGGCCTTGTCGTGCTTCGCGAGGTGGTGCGTGCAGCCGCAGATCGGCTCGGGCGGCTTCTGGGCCGCCTCCAGCGCCAGCCGTTCCTGCCGCTGTGCCTCGATGCGCTGCAGTTGGCGTTCGTGCCGGGTGGCCAGCGCCTGCCTGCCCGCGTTCGCGAGCCCTCCGAAGCCGCCCATCATGAAGAAGATGAACAACCACCAGTACCAAGCCATTCGGACGTTCCTTCCCCCGGCTGCCACGCCTGTACGACCAGAGTACGCCGTTCGGCCGTAGGGAGCCCGGGGGCGTCGGCGTCCGCGGAAACCGTCCGCTCCGGCCGCCGCGCGGGGCGAGGAACGCGGACGGGCCGCCTCCGCGGGCCCGGGGGCCGTGCGCAGGCGGCCCGTGCGGGACCGGACGAAACGGACGGGACTACCGGGGTTCCGGCGTCAGCGCACCGGTGTCCGAGGCGGTCGCGGGGGCGGTGAGGTCCGCCGGGAGCGCGGTGTCCGCGGGGGCCGCCGTGTCCGCCGGGACCGCGGCGTTCGACGGGAGCTGCTCGGCCTGGGCTTCGCCGTCCGCCGCCGAGCGGTGGTGGCCGCACCAGCCGACGTGACCGAGGTTGTCGACGTACTTGGCGCTCATCCAGCCGGAGCGGTCCCACAGCTTGAACCAGATCGCGTTCCCGGCGACGTTCTGGCCGCGCACCTTGCACGCGATGCGGACGACGGCGTGCCCGCGGTACGAGCCGATCCGCGCCGAGTGCGTGGTCGGGCGGGAGCGGACGAACTGACCGTGCTTGGCCGTCACCTTCCCCGCGACCCCGTGCCGTGCGGTGCTCTGCGCGTTCTCCGTGGCCGCTGCGGGTGCGGGGGGCGTGGCGAGGGCGACGGCCGGCGCGCACAGTGCGAGCGCGATTCCGACGGACACTGCGCCCAGGCGGGCCTGGGCGACCTTCAGCTGTACGGACATACTCCGGGACTCCTTCGGTGACGGCGGAGGGGGGACACCCCTGGCATCGCCGAGTCTCAAATGGAATTGTCCGAAAAGCGGTCAACGCCACTCGCAGGTCAGCCGTTCGGCCCAGCCCCGGCGGACGCGTCCCGTCCGTCCGTCCCGACCGACTCGAAGCGCCACCTGTGCACCGCCCGCACGATCAACTCCGGTTCTGGTTCCGGGAGTTCGGGCAGTTCGGCGTCGAAGGGGGCGTCCCACCAGGTGATGACGAGGACCCGGTCCTGCGGTGCCCGGAGGATCTCCCGGCGCACAGGGGCCGCGGCCAGGACCTCCGCCTGGGCGTGGGCCCACTCCAGGAGTTCGGGGCCGCTGCCGTCGACGGCGCGGGCCTCCCACATCAGAGCGACCGTCATGAGTAGAGGTTGTCCTTGCTGATCTCGTGGACGTGGTCGTGGGAGTGCGTGTGCCCGTGCCCCGGTACGTGCGGTTCCGTCACCGGCAGCGAGGAGTCCGCCGACAGGTCCCAGTCGGAGGCCGGACGGTTGCGGGCGACCATCTCCGCCCCCAGCGCGGCGACCATCGCGCCGTTGTCCGTGCACAGGCCGGGCCGCGGCACCCGCAGCCGGATCCCGGCGCGTTCGCAGCGCTCAGCGGCGAGGGCGCGCAGCCGGGAGTTGGCGGCGACGCCGCCGCCGATCATCAGGTGGTCGACGCCCTGGTCCTTGCAGGCGCGCACGGCCTTCTTGGTCAGTACGTCGACGACCGCCTCCTGGAAGGACGCGGCGACGTCGCGCACCGGGACCTCCTCGCCCGCGTTGCGCCTGGCCTCGATCCAGCGGGCGACGGCGGTCTTGAGGCCGGAGAAGGAGAAGTCGTACGCCGGGTCGCGGGAGCCCGTCAGGCCGCGCGGGAACGCGATGGCCTTCGGGTCGCCCTCCTTGGCGAGGCGGTCGATGACCGGACCGCCGGGGAAGCCCAGGTTCAGCACGCGGGCGATCTTGTCGAACGCCTCGCCCGCCGCGTCGTCGATGGTCGCGCCCATCGGGCGGACGTCGGAGGTGATGTCGGGGGCGAGCAGCAGGGAGGAGTGCCCGCCACTTACCAGCAGCGCCATGGTCGGCTCGGGGAGCCTGCCGTGTTCGAGCTGGTCGACGCAGATGTGCGAGGCGAGGTGGTTGACGCCGTACAGGGGCTTGCCCAGGGCGTACGCGTAGGCCTTCGCTGCGGTCGTGCCGACCAGGAGCGCGCCCGCGAGGCCGGGGCCCGCGGTGACCGCGATGCCGTCCAGGTCGGAGGCGGCGATGCCGGCTTCCTTGAGTGCGCGTTCGATGGTGGGGACCATCGCTTCGAGGTGGGCGCGCGAGGCGATCTCGGGGACGACTCCGCCGAACCTGGCGTGCGTGTCGACGCTGGAGGCGACCGCGTCGGCGAGCAGCGTCGTGCCGCGGACGATGCCGACGCCCGTCTCGTCGCAGGAGGTCTCGATGCCGAGGACCAGGGGTTCGTCGATACCGCTGGTGAGGTTCATGACTGGATCTTCTCTGTCTCTTCGGTCGTCGTGCGGCGCATCACGAGCGCGTCGACGTTGCCCGGCTGGTAGTAGCCCTTGCGGAAGCCGATCGGCTCGAAGCCGAAGCGTTCGTAGAGCTTCTGCGCGCGCGTGTTGTCGACCCGTACTTCCAGGAGGACTTCGGTGCACTCGAAGGCGGTGGCGTGCTTGAGCAGGTCGGCGAGCAGGCGCGCGCCGAGGCCGGTGCCCCACTGGTCGCGGGCGACGGCGATGGTCTGGACGTCGCCGAGGTCGCCGGCGGCGGCGAGGCCCGCGTATCCGACGACGCGGCCGGTGGCCGGGTCCTCGGCGACGACGTAGCGGCGGGTGGCGCGGGGGCCGCGCGCGTGCGCCAGCTCGGACCAGAACATGCCGGGCGACCAGGCGTCCTCGGGGAACAGCTCGTGTTCGAGGGCGAGCACGGGATCGATGTCCCACCAGCGCATCTCGCGCAGCACCTGTGCCTGGGCGGTCGCGGGAGCGGTCACTTGGGGGTGACCACCTTGTAGTTCTTGGGGACCTGCGCGTCGGGGCGGCGCAGGTAGAGAGGGAGCGGCGCGAGGAAGCCCTCGCCGCCCGCGGCCAGTCTCTCGGCGGCCAGTGCGGCGAGGGCGGCGGCCGACACGTGCTCGGGGCCGCGCGCGTCGGGGAACGCCTCGGGGTACAGGAGGGCGCCCGCGCCCACCACGGGCAGGCCGGCGAGCTGGGCGGCGAGGTCGGCGGGGCGGTCCACGGCGGGTTCGCTCGTACGGGTGCGGGGGTCGTCGTAGCGCGCCCAGTAGACCTCCTTGCGGCGGGCGTCGGTGGCCACCGCGAAGGGTCCCTCCACCTCGCTCGCGTACGCCAGCGCGTCCAGCGTGCACAGTCCGTGCACGGGGACGCCGAGGGCGAAGCCGAAGGTCTCCGCCGTCGCGAGCCCGACCCGCAGGCCGGTGTACGGGCCGGGGCCGACGCCCACGACCAGGTCGGTGACGGCGTCGAGTTCCAGCCCGGCGTCGCGCAGGGTCGTGTCGACGAGGGGCAGCAGCAGTTCCCCGTGCCGGCGGGCGTCGATCCGGGTGGTCTCGGCGACGACGGAGCTGCCGTCGTGGAGGGCGACGGTGACGGCGGGGGTGGCGGTATCCACAGCGAGCAGGAGCACGCGAACAGCCTACGGCCCGGACGGCGGAAGCACGGCGTCCGGACGGGCCGCGCACCGGCTGCTACCGTCACGACAAAGTCGTGCGGAAGCTCGTGCGCCAGGGCCCGGCAGGCCCGGTGGCGGGCTCGCGCGGAACGCGGCGCGGTGCCTCGCAGAGAGGCGGAACGAAAGGTGCAGCAAGGTGGCTAGCAGCAGCTCGGGAATCGTGGCCGGGCTCACCGCGGGGGCACTCGCCGTCGTCGGTTTCCTCAGCTACCAGGCATCGGCGAACGCGCCCGACTCGGTGGCCGCGCCCAGTGCGTCCGTGTCCCCCGGCGCGACGCCCACGGGCAAGGGGAAGGCCGTCAAGCCGTCGCCGCTGGCCCTGCCCGCCGACTCCGGGACCGGCACCCGGGTCGTGTACTCGCTGTCCGGCAAGCGTGTGTGGCTGGTGGACGCCACCGCTCCGGCGGCCTCGCGGCAGAAGCCCCCGACCTACCCGGTCGCGCCGAGCGCGGTCAGCCCGTCGCCGGACACCTACCGGGTCTCCACCCGCTCCCTGCGGATCACCGGATCGGACGGCAAGCCGGTCGAGCACGTGGTGCGGTTCGCGAACGTGGACGGGGTGACGGTCGGCTTCAGTGCGGCCGTCGACGGCACGATGCCGACGCCGGGCGCGCAGCCCCAGGAGGGGACGGGCGCGGTACGGATGGCGCGCGAGGACGCGACGGAGGTGTGGGAGTTCGCGACGGTCGGCGTCAAGGTCGTCGTCGTGCCGTAACGCTCCTACGGGTCGCCCCTGGCGGCTGGGCGCGAAGGAAGCGCGGGGGTTTCTCGGCGCACGCGGGGGTCACTGGGCGCGTGGGACCGCCGGGCGCAGGGGTCGCTGGGGCTACTGGGCCAGGCTGCCAAGCAGCCAAGCCGCGCAAGGGGCCACTGGGCCGTCCTGCCGAAGAAGCCCAAAGGCTCGCTGGGCCGACCTGCCGGAGAAGCGCCAGGGGTCGTTGGGGCACCAGGAAAGCGCAGGGAGCTCGCTAGGCGGCTTCGCGGCGCCTTGCGGACCCCTTCTCGCCGTCCGGGGCCCGTTCGGCCGCTTTCCGGGGCGGGGTCGACACCGCCGTGGCCGCCGCACACGAGGCGAGCAGGGCGCGCATGGTCACGGGGGTACCGGCGCCGGGTGCGGCGGCAGGCGTCATGGGCTTCTCGTCTTCTCGTTCCGGTGCCGACATGGACGCCTCCTGGGGCGACGGGGGCAGGCGCAGCGAGACGGGAGGTTAGGCTGACCTAACCACGGCCTCCGGACCATGTGACCACGCCCGGCACCCCGGATGCAACATCTTCCCGACACGTTGTCGGAATCTACGGGGAGAACGCACGGCGGGCCGCTCAGGTTCCCAGCGCCGCCAGCTCGCCTCCCGCCCAGCGCTGCCCGATCCCGTCCAGCCGCACCGTGCGCACGTCGTCGTCGGTGTCACCGGTCGCGCGGTCGATGACGACGTGCAGCCGGTCCGCGGAGAGCTCCTCCACCTTGCCGTCGCCCCACTCCACGACGATCACCGATTCGGGCAGCGACACGTCCAGGTCCAGGTCCTCCATCTCGTCGAGCCCGCCGCCGAGCCGGTACGCGTCGACGTGCACCAGCGGCGGCCCGTCACCGAGGGAGGGGTGTACGCGGGCGATGACGAAGGTCGGCGAGGTCACGGCCCCCCGTACGCCCAGTCCCGCACCGAGGCCGCGGGTCAGCGTGGTCTTGCCCGCGCCGAGCTCGCCGGTGAGCATCACGAGGTCGCCGGGGCGCAGCAGCTTCGCCAGCGAGTGCCCCAACTCCCCCATTTCTGCGGGGGAGTTGACGGTGAGGGTGTGAGAGTGGACCGGGATGACGTCAGGGGCGTTCGCAGCGGCCCCGCTGTGCGGTGCTTCCATGGGGATCAACGTTAGCCGTCGGCGGCAGGACGCCGACGCGGGCCAGCAGCTCCGCGAGGCGGTAGCTCACCAGCTCGGGGTGTTCGAGCATGACGAGGTGACCGGCGTCGGGGACGACGACCAGCTCCGCGTCCGGCAGCAGCGCCGCGATGGCCTCGCTGTGCGAACTGGGGGTGACCAGGTCCGACACCCCGGCCAGCACCAGCACCGGGACCTCCGCGAAGATGCGCAGCGCGGCCGTCTTGTCGTGGTCCTGGAAGGCCGGGTAGAACTCGGCGACCACGTCTATCGGCGTCCCCTCGATCAGCCGCTCCGCGAACCGCGCGACCGCCGGATCCACGTCCCGCGACCCGAAGGAGTACCGCTTCACCACGCCCGCGAACAGGTCGGCGGTGGCCCGCCGCCCCCGCTCCACCAGTTCCGTCTGCGAGCCCAGGGTGCGCAGGACACGCGGCAGGAAGCGCCGCACCGCGTTCACCCCCGCGACCGGCAGCCCGAAGTTGACCTCGCCCAGCAGTCCGGACGACGTGCCGACGAAGGCGACGCCGACGACGCGCTCGCGAATCAGCTCCGGGAACTGGTCGGCCAGCGCCATCATCGTCATCCCGCCCATCGAGTGCCCCACCAGCACCAGGGGCCCCTCGGGGGCGGCGGCGTCGATGACGGCCTTGAGGTCCCGGCCGAGCTGGTCGATGTCGACGGGCACGCCGTGCGCCTGTCCCGCGCCGCGTGCCGAACGGCCGTGGCTGCGCTGGTCCCAGTGGACCGTGCGGACCACACCGCGCAGGGCGGCGCGCTGGAAGTGCCAGGAGTCCTGGTTGAGGCAGTAGCCGTGACTGAAGACGACGGTCACCTGTTCGGCGGCACGGCGACCGGATTCGGCGGCACGGCTGCCGACGAGGGCGGAGCGCCCGTCACCGGATCCGGGTGCCTTCGCCCCGCCGCTGCCCGGTCGGCCCGCCCCGTCCGGTCCGCGGCGGCCGGTGGTACCGGGGGCCGCGCGCGAACCGGCGGGGGCGCCGCCCGGTCCGTACGCGCCGTTCGGTCCCGCGGCTCCGCCCGTCCCGTCCGGCCCACGAGACCCCTCGGGACCGTCCGAGGCGTACGGGTCGTCCGTCTCGAAGTACAGCTCGGTGCCGTCGTCGGCGAGGGCCGTACCGGGGGTGCCGCGCAGCGCCCCGTACGGGGCGGCCGCGTCGAGGGCGAGGCGGGCCTTCTTGCGCATGCCGCGGCCGACGGTGAGCCGTTCGATGGCCACACCCGCGGCGGCGCCCGCCGCGACCACCCCTATGGCCGTCCCGGCCAGCCCCGCGCGACGCCAGCCCCCGGCCGGCGCCGAAGCGGTACGGGCCGCGTCGGCCGCCACCCGGGCCGCGGCGGTCACGCCCTCCGCGCTGCTCTCGCTCACGTGCCGCTCCTCGTCGCTGCGCTGGTGCCTAGCTGTCCCGGGCCGGGTCCGTACCCGTCCGGTTCCCACCGGCCCCGGACGCCTCCTCGCGCGCGTCCGAGCCCCCGTCGACATCGGTGTCGACATGGACGCGCGGCACCCGCTGTCCGATGCGCGTGACGATCTCGTACGCGATCGTGTCCGCGGCCCGCGCCCAGTCCTCGGCGGTCGGCTCGCCCTGCTCACCCGACCCGAACAGGATCGCTTCTGCCCCCGGTTCGACGGTTTCACCGCCCAGGTCGACCACGAACTGGTCCATCGCGACGCGTCCGCAGGCCCGCCGCCACCGGCCGCCGACGAGAACCGGGCCGCGCCCCGAGGCGCTGCGCGGCACACCGTCCGCGTACCCCACCGGGATCAGGGCGAGCGTGGTGTCGCGTTCGGTGACGTAGTGGTGTCCGTAACTGACGCCGTGCCCCGCCGGGACCTGCTTGACCAGGGCGACGGACGCGCTGAGCTTCATGACCGGGCGCAGGCCCAGCTCGGCGGGCGTGCCGAGTTCGGGGCTCGGCGAGACGCCGTACATCGCGATGCCGGTCCGTACCAGGTCGAAGTGCGCGTGCGGGAGGGTCAGAGTGGCCGGTGAGTTGGCGAGGTGACGCACCTCGGGGGCGAGGCCGCGGGTCTCCGCGTACGCGACCATTTCGCGGAACGCGGTGAGCTGGAGGTCGATGGACGGGTGGCCGGGCTCGTCCGCGCAGGCGAAGTGCGACCACAGGCCGGTCACCTTCACCGTGCCCTCGGCCTCGGCGGCGAGGGCCGCGGCGACCAGCCCGGGCCAGTCGGCGGGCTGACAGCCGTTGCGGCCCAGACCCGTGTCGGCCTTCAGCTGGATCTTCGCCGTGCGGCCCAGGGCGCGGGCGGCGTCGCTGACCTCTCGCAGCGACCACAGACCGCTGATCCCCATGTCGAGACCGGCCTCGATCGCCTCCCGCCAGGGCCCGCCCGGGGTCCACAGCCAGCACATCACGCGCGCGTCGGCCTCGGTGATCCCGGCGGCGCGCAGGGCGAGCGCCTCCTGCGGGGTGGCCGTGCCCAGCCAGGTGGCGCCCGCCCGGAGAGCGGCGCGGGCACAGGGCAGCGCGCCGTGCCCGTACGCGTCGGACTTCACGACGGCCATCAGCGCGGCGTGCGGGGCGCGCTCGCGCAACGACCGGACGTTGGCGCGCAGGGCGGCGAGGTCGATCTCGGCGCGGGCGCGCACGGGGGGCAGCGCCGTCGCCTGCGTCACCTCTGTCACCGACTGCATCATCGCCCTGCTCATCACGTCGTTCGTCCCGGTCTTCACGGTCATCGCCCCCAGTCTCGCAGAGCGGTCCGGCATGCCCGGCCGAGGCCGTGCACGAGCTGTCCGCCGCCGAGCGGGCCCACGGGCCGCTCGGCACGGGCCTCCTCACGCCATGTCACACCGTTGGCCGGGCCGATTCACCCGTGCGGCAGACCGTGCGTGGCGCACGGGACGGACGGGCTGCCCGATGAGACGCAAGGGCGGGCTCGCGTCCAGGAGTCCGCCGCACGCCGCTGAAGCTGAGGTGTCCATGAAGCGCGCCCCCCTCGTCCGCGTATCCGCGCTGTCCGCCCTCGTCGCCGTGGCGGTCGTCGCCGCACCGGTGGCGTCCGCGTCGGCCGCCCCCTCGGGGGCGGCCGTGCCGACCGCGTACGCCGCGCCCGAGCCGCCGTGCACGGCGCCCACCGGCCCGTACCAGTCGGAACTGGAACGCAAGCTGCGCCTCAAGGTCGACGGCAAGCAGTCACCGGCGGACTGCGTCGCCATCCGCAGACTCCAGCGAGAACTCAAGATCCAGCCGGCCGACGGCCGGGCCACCGCGAAGACGTACGGGCTGCTGCTGGTCCGCGAGGCCCGCAAGAACCCCAACGCGGCCGGCAAGTGCCCGACCCGCAGCTACTCCGTCACCTGCGTGGACCTCCCCCGCCAGCTCCTGTGGGTGCAGGTCGGCAAGAAGGTCACCTTCGCGCCGGTGCCGATCCGCAGCGGCATCCGCGGCCTGGAGACCCGGGTGGGATGGCACCGGATCTACTGGCGTCACAAGGACCACTTCTCCACCATCTACGACAACGCGCCCATGCCGTACAGCCAGTTCTTCAGCGGCGGCCAGGCCCTGCACGGCACCTACGGGGACCTCTTCGAGTCGGGCTCCGGCGGCTGCGTCAACCTGTACGTGGAGGACGCGGAACGGCTCTGGAAGAAGCTGGGCGTCGGCAGCATGGTCTACGTCTGGGGCGCCAAGCCGGGCACCAACGTCCGCCGCGACGGCAACGACCGCCGCCTCACCGACGACGAACTCGTGATCAAGGGCTTCGGCGGCGAGAACATCCCCGTCACCTGGGACCTCGACACCCCCCTCACCCCCACGCACCCCTGACCCCGCTGCCAGCCGCCGCCACCCCTCGGGCAGAGGACCGGGGGCCTCCCACCGGAGGTGAGCCCTCCGCCGAACGCCCACCCCGCTCCACGGCCCCCGCCCCACGGCCCCAGCTCCTCGGCCCCCGCCCCACGGCCCCAGCTCCTCGGCCGCCTCTCCCCGCACCCGCACCCGCACCCGCCCACACCCCCGCCACCCACGGCCCCCTCGTCGACCCCCTACTGGCTCCCCACCCCCCGCCAGGCCCCCGCCACCGCTTCCGCCACATCCCCCGCCCCCACCGGTGCCCCGCGCGCCGCCGACCGCCCCGCCAGCCCGTGCAGGTACGCCCCCACCGAGGCCGCGTCCACCGCCGTCAGGCCCGCCGCCAGCAGCGACCCCACCAGCCCCGACAGCACGTCCCCGCTGCCCGCCGTGGCCAGCCACCCCGTGCCCGTCGGGTTGACGCGCACCGGCCGCCCCCCGTCCGGCGGCGCGACGAGCGTCGTCGACCCCTTGAGCAGCACCGTCGCCCCGTACTTGACCGCCAGCTTCCGTACGGAGCCGAGCCGCCCCGCCTCCACCTCCGCGCGCTCCACCCCGAGCAGCCGCGCCGCCTCCCCGGCGTGCGGCGTCAGCACCGTGGGCGCGCCCCGCCCCCGTACCTCCTGCGGGTCGAGGCCCGCCAGGGCGTCCGCGTCGAGGAGCACCGGCACGTCCGACGCCAGCGCCTCGGCCCGCGCGTCCTTCGCCCGGTCGTCCAGGCCGGGGCCGACCACCCACGCCTGCACCCGCCCCGCCTCCGCGGGGGTCCCGTCGCTCACCAGCACCTCGGGGAACCGGGCCAGTACCGCCTCGCCGCCCTGCCCGACGTAACGCACCGCGCCCGCACCCCCGTGCAGCGCGCCCGCGACGGCGAGCACCGCAGCCCCCGGGTAGCGGGCCGACCCGGCGACGACACCCACCACCCCCCGCCGGTACTTGTCGCTCTCCGCCGCCGGTACGGGCAGCAGCGCCGCCACGTCGGCGTGCTGGAGCGCCTCCAGGTCGGCGGGGGTCCCGGCGGTCTCCAGCCCGAGGTCGACGAAGCGCAGCGCCCCGGCGCGTTCCTTCGCCGGGTCGACCAGCAGCCCCGGCTTGTACGCACCGAACGTCACCGTCGCGTCCGCCCGTACGCACGCGCCCTCCACCCGGCCGCTGTCGGCGTCGACGCCACTGGGCAGGTCCACCGCGACCAGCACCGCCCCGGAGTCCTCGGCCGCCCGCACGAGCGGCACCGCTTCGGGGCGCAGCCCTCCCCGGCCGCCGATCCCGGTGATCGCGTCCATGACCAGGTGGGCGCGGTGCAGCGCCACGTACGCGGCGGACCCGGTACCGCCTCCGGCGTGCGCCAGGGGGGCGGGGGGCCCGTCCACTCCCGCCCCGTGGACCTCGTGGACCTCGTGCGTCTCGTGGGGCCCCGGCACGATCCGGCCCCCGGCGGCCCGCAGGGCGGCGAGCCCGCCCGGGTGCGCCCGCTGCCGGGCGTCGACCAGCACGGCCGTCACGCCGGCCCCGCGACGGGCCAGCCGGGCCCCGGCGTACAGGGCGTCGCCCCCGTTGTCGCCGGAGCCGACGAGCAGCACGACCCGGGCGCCGTACACGCGCCCCGGCGTCCGGCCCAGCAGGTCGGCGCAGGCGGCGGCCAGTCCCGCCGCCGCCCGCTGCATCAACGCCCCTTCGGGCAGCCGTTCCATGAGCTCGCGCTCGGCGTTCCGTACGGTCTCCACGCTGTAAGCAGTACGCATACGCCCGAGTGTGCTCCGCGATGCCCCCGCCCACACACCGTCCGCGCCACGACCACCTGCCCGGCGGCCCGGCTCGTCCTGTCCGCCGCCGCGCGCACGGGCCGCCCGGCCGCACGGCTCGTCCTGCCCGGCGCGGCATGCTCAGGCCGCCCGGCCGCACGGCGGGGAGAGCGTCACGACCACCTGCCCGGCGCGGCATGCCCAGGCCGCCCAGACGCCCAGCCGCACGGCTCGTCCTGTCCGGCGCGGCGTGCTCAGGCCGCCCGGCCGCACGGCGGGGGGCGAGCGTCACGACCACCCGCCCGCCGCGGCGTGCTCAGGTCACCCGCCGCACGGCGGAGGCGAGCGTCACGCGCTCCGGCCGCCCGTCGCGCGGCCCGCAGCCCCGCGTCCGTCCCGCCCGTCACCCCTCCGCGATCACCACCGCCGAGGCCACCCCCGCGTCATGGCTGAGCGACACGTGCCAGGACCGCACGCCCAGCGCCTCGGCCCGTGCGGCGACGCTCCCCGACACCCGCAGCCTCGGCTGCCCGCTCTCCTCGACGTACACCTCGGCGTCCGTCCACAGCAGCCCGGCCGGCGCCCCCAGCGCCTTGGCGAGGGCCTCCTTGGCGGCGAACCTCGCCGCCAGCGAGGCGATGCCCCTGCGCTCCCCGCTCGGCAGCGTCAACTCCCGCTCGGAGAACAGCCGTTCGGCCATCTGCGGGGTGCGTTTCAGGGCCGCCCCGAACCGCTCGATCTCGGCGACGTCGATCCCGACCCCAACAATCACGTGTCCACACTCGCTCACTCGCTCGCTCACACCACGGTCACGGGCCCCGCCGGCCCGGCCCGTCGTCCCGCGCCGCGGCCCCGCGGAGGACGTCCCGCGCGGGTGCGACGAGGACCGACGGCTGAAGAAGCGTAGGCGCACCCGGCGCCCGGAGCAGCCGCCTTGCAGGCTCGCCCCCCACGTGACCCAGCCCACCCCGCTCGACCGGCGACAAGCGGCCCCGACCCCCGACAATGGACCGTGTGATCACTTCGCCGCCACGAAGCTCCCACCGCCGGGCCGAGTCGTCCCCGTACCTGGACCTCACCCGTGCCGAGTGGAGCGCCCTGCGCGAGAAGACGCCGCTGCCCCTCACCGCCGAGGAGGTCGAGCGGCTGCGCGGTCTGGGCGACGTCATCGACCTCGACGAGGTGCGCGACATCTACCTCCCGCTGTCCCGGCTCCTCAACCTCTACGTGGGCGCGACCGGCAACCTCCGCGGCGCCCTCAACACCTTCCTCGGCGAGAACGGCACCCAGCGCGGCACCCCCTTCGTCATAGGCGTCGCGGGCAGCGTCGCGGTGGGGAAGTCCACCGTCGCCCGTCTCCTCCAGGCGCTCCTCGCCCGCTGGCCGGAGCACCCGCGCGTGGAGCTCGTCACCACGGACGGCTTCCTCTACCCGATGAAGGAGCTGGAGAAGCGCGGCCTGATGGCCCGCAAGGGCTTCCCCGAGTCGTACGACCGTCGCGCCCTGACCCGGTTCGTCGCCGACGTGAAGGCCGGGAAGGACGAGGTCACCGCACCCGTCTACTCCCACCTGATCTACGACATCGTCCCCGACCAGCGCCTCACCGTGCACCGTCCGGACATCCTCATCGTCGAGGGCCTCAACGTCCTGCAACCCGCCCTGCCCGGCAGCGACGGCCGCACCCGGGTCGCTCTCGCCGACTACTTCGACTTCTCGGTGTACGTCGACGCACGCGCCGAGGACATCGAGCAGTGGTACCTCAACCGGTTCCGCAAGCTGCGCGCCACCGCCTTCCAGAACCCGTTCTCGTACTTCCGCAAGTACACCCAGGTGTCCGAGGAGGAGGCGATGGCATACGCCCGCAACACCTGGCGCACCATCAACCGCGCCAACCTCCTGGAAAACGTGGCCCCCACCCGCGGCCGGGCCACCCTGGTCGTCCGCAAGGGCCCCGACCACAAGGTCCAGCGGCTGTCGCTGCGCAAACTCTGACCGCTTCCGTACGGACGGGAGGGGCCCGACCGTCGCACTCCCGGTCGGGCCCCTCCCGTACTGCCGTCACTCGCCCACCGCCCAGGGCGCTCCGCACGGCGGTCACTCGGGTGCGTGCGTGACGCTTCGCACCCGCCGTCACTCGCGTGCGGTGCGGGCGCTGAGCACCGCCGTCACTCGCACTCACGTGCGGCGCGCGGGTCGCTCAGCACCGCCGTCACTCGCGTGCGGTGCAGGTCGCTTCACGTGCGGTGCGGGTCGCTCAGCCCAGCGCGGACTTCACCACGTCGGCCAGCCGCTCCGCGACCGCCTTCGCCTGTTCGATGTCGGCGGCCTCCACCATCACCCGTACCAGCGGCTCGGTGCCCGAGGGGCGCAGCAGTACCCGGCCGGTGGAACCCAGCTCGCGCTCGGCCTCGGTGACGGCCGCCGCCAGCTCCGGCGACGTGCCGACGCGCGACTTGTCGACGTCGGGGACGTTGATGAGGATCTGCGGCAGCCGCGTCATGACGCCCGCGAGGTCCGCGAGGGTGCGGCCGGTGGCGGCGACCCGGGCGGCCAGCATGAGACCGGTCAGGGTGCCGTCGCCGGTGGTGGCGTGGTCCAGGACGATGACGTGCCCGGACTGCTCGCCGCCGAGGGCGTAGCCGTGCTCCTTCATCGACTCCAGCACGTAGCGGTCGCCGACGCCGGTCTGGACGACCTCGATGCCCTCGCCCTCCATGGCCAGTTTGAAGCCGAGGTTGGACATCACGGTGCCGACGACGGTGTTCTTGCGGAGCTGCCCGGCCTCGCGCATGGCGAGCGCCAGCACGGCGAGGATCTGGTCGCCGTCGACCTCGTCGCCCGCCGCGTCCACTGCCAGGCAGCGGTCGGCGTCGCCGTCGTGGGCGATGCCCAGGTCGGCGCCCTGCTCGACGACGGCGGCCCGCAGCCGCTCCATGTGGGTGGAGCCGTAGCCGTCGTTGATGTTGAGGCCGTCGGGCTCGGCGCCGATGGTGACGATCTCGGCCCCGGCCCGCGCGAACGCCTCGGGGGAGACCCGGGAGGCCGCGCCGTGCGCTTCGTCGAGGACGACCTTCAGGCCGTCGAGACGGTTCGGCAGGACGCCCATCAGGTGCGCGATGTACTTGTCGAAGCCCTCGTCGTAGTCCGAGACGCGGCCCACGCCGCCGCCGGTCGGACGGTCCCAGGAATCCCCGCCGCGGTGCTGCGCGTAGACCTTCTCGATCCGCGCCTCCAGCTCGTCGGCCAGCTTGTGGCCGCCGCGCGCGAAGAACTTGATGCCGTTGTCGGGCATCGCGTTGTGGCTGGCGGAGAGCATCACGCCGAGGTCGGCGCCCAGCGCACCGGTGAGATACGCCACCGCCGGGGTGGGCAGCACACCGACGCGCAGGACGTCCACGCCCGCGCTGGCCAGGCCCGCCACGACGGCGGCCTCCAGGAACTCTCCCGAGGCGCGCGGGTCGCGGCCGACCACTGCCGTCGCCCGGTGGCCCTCGAAAGTGCCCGCCTCGGCGAGCACGTGCGCCGCCGCGACCGACAGGCCGAGCGCGAGCTCCGCCGTCAGATCCGCGTTGGCCACACCGCGCACGCCGTCCGTGCCGAAGAGTCGTCCCACAGCTGTCCTCCGAAATGCTCCGAAAACGCAAACCCCTGAGCGTCTTCTGCCCGTTGTACGCCCACGGTTGAATTAAACGAACGCCCCGGCGGCACGAAGAGTGCCACCGGGGCGAACGGTGATGCTGCCGAGCAAGCTCGGAATTAACGCTTGCTGTACTGCGGCGCCTTGCGGGCCTTCTTGAGACCGGCCTTCTTGCGCTCGACCGCACGGTCGTCGCGGGAGAGGAAGCCGGCCTTCTTCAGCGTGGCGCGGTTGTTGTCGACGTCGGCCTCGTTCAGCGCGCGGGCGACACCGAGACGGAGTGCACCGGCCTGACCGGACACGCCGCCGCCCGAGATGCGGGCGATGACGTCGTAGCGGTCGTCCAGTTCGAGCACCTTGAAGGGCTCGTTGACTTCCTGCTGGTGGACCTTGTTCGGGAAGTAGTCCTCAAGCGTACGCCCGTTGATCTTCCACTTGCCGGAGCCCGGAACGATCCGGACACGGGCGATGGCGTTCTTGCGACGGCCAAGGCCGGCGGCGGGCTGCGGGTCGCCGAAGCGGCCGGCGAGCGACTCGCTGGTGTACTCGCCCTCGACGGGAACCTCCGACTCGAAGGTGGTCACCTCAGCGAAGGTCTCTTCGCCCTCGGTGCCCTCGACGGGGTTCTCAACAGTGGTCTCGGCCACGATTCTCCTCAGATCTTTCTGTACGTCTTAGGGGGTGGCCGGAACTACTGCGCGACCTGGGTGATCTCGAACGGAACAGGCTGCTGGGCAGCGTGCGGGTGCTGGTCGCCCGCGTAGATCTTCAGCTTCGAGAGCATCTGACGGCCCAGGGTGTTCTTGGGGATCATGCCCTTGATGGCCTTCTCGACGGCCTTCTCCGGGCTCTTCTCCATGAGCTCGTCGTAGCGCATCGAACGCAGACCGCCCGGGAAACCGGAGTGGCGGTACGCCATCTTCTGGGTCTTCTTGTTGCCGGAGAGGTGGATCTTCTCGGCGTTGATGATGATGACGAAGTCACCCATGTCCATGTGCGGGGCATAGGTCGGCTTGTGCTTGCCTCGCAGGAGGTTCGCTGCCGTGGTCGCCAGACGGCCCAGGACGATGTCCTGCGCGTCGATGATGTGCCACTGGCGAGTGACATCGCCGGGCTTGGGGCTGTACGTACGCACTTCGTAGCCTTCGCTTCTTCAGTGGATGGGATCCAGACACACCTGAAGCGATCATGCAGCTGGGGCCCGCAATGCCGGGGACGATGCCCGTATGCGAGCCACTGGTAACTGCTCCAGGGAACCTACGTAAGGGCCGATCGCGTGAGTACGCCGATGCCGATACGTATAACAACAGCCGAGACTACCCGCGTGCCCCCGGGCGGGTCAAAACGCGCCGCCCCTCGCGGGCTCCCTGTCGGCTCCCCCGGCGACGCGGCCGGCCCGAGGCGGGGCGGAACGGGCGGGCAGGGCGCGGCCTCCGGCAGAGCCGATCCCCGCCCGGCCAGCCCCGGCACCCGCTCCGCGCGCCCGCCAGCCCCAGTACCGGCTCCGCGCGCCGGCCAGCCCCGTCCGCCTCGGCACCCGCTCCGCGCACCGGCCAGCCCGTCCGCCCCGGCACCGGCTCCGCGCGCCCGCCAGCCCTGGCACCGCGCGCCCGCCAGCCCCCGTCAGCCCCGGCACCCGCTCCGCGCGCCTGCCAGCCCCGTCAGCCCCGTCAGCCCCGTCAGCCCCGTCGACGTCCCTACCGCGCCCGCTCCACCCGCCGCTCGTCCCACACCGGCTCGGCCGTCTCCCGTACGACTCCGTCCGAACCGAAGACCAGGTACCGGTCGAAGGACTTCGCGAACCAGCGGTCGTGCGTGACGGCCAGCACCGTCCCCTCGTACGCCTCCAGCCCCTCCTGAAGCGCCTCCGCGGACTCCAGGTCCAGGTTGTCCGTCGGCTCGTCGAGCAGCAGCGCGGTGGTCCCCCGCAGTTCGAGCAGCAGGATCTGGAACCGCGCCTGCTGCCCGCCCGACAGCCGGTCGAAGCCCTGGTCGCCCTGCCCCTCCAGCTCGTACCGCCGCAGCACGGACATCGCGCCGCCCCGGTCCTTGGAGTGCTCCGCCCACAGGATGTCGACGAGGGTGCGCCCCATCAGCTCCGGATGCGCGTGGGTCTGCGCGAAGTGCCCGGCCACCACCCGCGCCCCGAGCTTCCAGGTGCCCGCGTGCGCGACGTCCTCCCCGGCCAGCAGCCGCAGGAAGTGCGACTTCCCCGAGCCGTTCGACCCGAGGACGGCGACCCGCTCCCCGTAGAAGACCTCCAGGTCGAAGGGCTTCATCAGCCCGGTCAGCTCCAGGCCCTCGCACGTCAGCGCCCGCACCCCGGTCCGGCCGCCCCGCAGCCGCATCGTGATGTCCTGCTCGCGCGGCGGCTCCGGCGGCGGGCCGGCCTCCTCGAACTTCCGCAGCCTGGTCTGCGCCGCGTGGTACCGGGACGCCAGCTCGTGGCTGATGGAGGCCGCCTGCCGCAGGTTCAGCACCAGCTTCTTCAGCTGCGCGTGCTTCTCGTCCCAGCGCCGCCGCAGCTCCTCGAAGCGCGCGAACCGTTCCTTGCGCGCCTCGTGGTACGTGTCGAACCCGCCACCGTGGATCCACACCTCCGACCCCGCCGGCCCCGGCTCCACACTCGCGATCTTCTCCGCGGCCCGCGACAGCAGCTCCCGGTCGTGGCTGACGAAGAGGACCGTCTTGCGGGTCTCCTTCAGCTTCCCTTCCAGCCACCGCTTGCCCGGCACGTCCAGGTAGTTGTCCGGCTCGTCGAGCAGCAGCACCTCGTCGGGGCCCCGCAGCAGCGCCTCCAGCACCAGCCGCTTCTGCTCACCGCCACTGAGCGTGCGCACCTCACGCCACTGCGCCTTCTCGTACGGCACGCCGAGCGCGGCCATGGTGCACATGTCCCAGACGGTCTCCGCCTCGTACCCCTGCACCTCCGCCCAGTCGCTCAGCGCCTGCGCGTACTCCATCTGCGCGGCCTCGTCGTCCCGCTCCAGAATGGCCGTCTCGGCCTTGTCGACGGCGGCGGCAGCCGTACGGATCCTCGGCTGAGCCACCGAAACCAGCAGGTCCCGTACGGTCCGCTCATCGCGTACGGATCCCACGAACTGCCCCATCACGCCGAGCCCACCGCTCACGGTCACCGACCCGCCGTGCGCCTGAAGCTCCCCCGCGATGATCTTCAGCAGCGTCGTCTTCCCCGCTCCGTTGGGCCCGACGAGGGCGACGACGGCCCCTTCCCCCACCCGGAACGAGACGTCACCGAGCAGCACCCGCCCGTCCGGCAGGTAGTACTCGACGTGGCCGACCTCAAGATGTCCCATGCCGAGCATTCTCACCGCCCGACGCCGCCCGACCCAACCGGATTACGACGCCGGCCCGGCATCCCCGCCTCCCCGCCCGCCCGACGGGCCCCGGAAGCCCGTTCACCGCACCGGTCCGCCTCGTTAGGATGCGCGGCATGAGCTTCGGGCATGGGGGGCCCTCCGGCGGCCCCGCGGGACAGCCCCCGCACGGCAACACCCCGCCGCACGGGGAGGGTGACGAATCCGCCCGGCATCCGGACCCGCGGTCCACCCCGCGGGACGGGGACGACCGGACCCCGTGGCCGGAGCAGGTGGGCCGGGACAACGGACCGGAACAGGACGGGCACGGCGCGGGACCGGGGAACGGCGCTGGCGACCAGGGTCCCGGGCCGGAGCGGGCGGGCCGGAGCGCCGGGCCGGGACAGAGCGGGCACAGCCCCGGGACCGGGCAGGACAGCCAGGACGCCGAGCAGTACGGACACAGCGCCCCGCAACCCCGCCAAAACTCCGGCCAGTACGGACACGGCACCCCGCAGCCCCGCCAAAACGCCGGACACTACGCACACGGCACCCAGCGACCCCGCCAGGACCCGCGCACCGCCGCGCCGCAGCCCGGCCCGTACGCCGCCGCGCCGCAGCCGAACCCGTACGCCGCTGCCGCGCAGCCCGGCCCGTACGGCAGCCCGCCCCAGCCGCACCTCGTACAGCCGGACCCGCACCACCACTCCTCGGCTCCGCCCGCCGCCGCCCCGCCCGGCCCGCACCGCGGCTCTCCCCAGCCCTGGGCACAGCCCGCCCCTCCCGTGGGCCCACTCCCACCGAACCCGGAGCAACCCAACCCCTACCTGGACCGACCCACCAACACCGCCCCGCCCGGCCAACCCCTTCGGCGGCCCGTCGCGGACATGCCTCCGGTGCAGCTCGTCCAGCCCTCCCCTGCCACCGCAGCCGCACCCTCACCGATCCCGGCACAAGGCCCCGCACCCACACCCGCACCGATCCCGGCACAGGGCCCCGCACCCGGGCAGTTCTCTCCCCCACCCCTGCTCCCCTCGTCCGCCGATCCTCTCGCGAGCGAGGGCAGGTCCGGGACGAACGGAAGCACCGGCCCCCACGGGAGCACCGGTCCGCACGGGAGCACCGGCCCGACCGGCCCCACCCCCGACTGGTCCGCCCTCGCCGACGCCGCGGCGACCCGGTCCCGCCGCAAGCGCCTCCTCTACGTCGGCGGCGGCGTGCTGGCCACTCTCGCCGTGGGCGCACTCGTCGCCACGGCGGTCGTCTCCTCCGGCAGTCCCTCCGACGGCAAGAACACCGCCCTCCCCTCCGCCGAGTCCCTTCCCGCCGAGGGCAACGCTCCCAGCCCCTCCTTCTCGCCGGTGGCCCCGCCGCCCCCGCCGGACCCCAAGGAGTTCATCTCCCACGTCCAGAAGGACAAGGCTCCGCTGAGCGCCGCCACACTCTTCCCGGGCACGACCCTGACGCTGGAGGGCCGCGCGTACACCAAGGGCGCCACGCACCAGACCAACGAATGCGCCGCCACCACTCAGGGCGCACTCGGCGGCATCCTCACGCGCAACGGCTGCGACCAGGTCATCCGGGCGACGTTCATCAAGAACAACACCGCGGTGACGGTCGGGGTGGCCGTCTTCGAAACGGAGGCCCAGGCGCTCAAGGCCAAGGAGCAGGTGAAGGACGGCATCGCCTCCCTCGCCGGCTCCGGCGTCCCCACCTTCTGCCGCAACGGCACGATCTGCCGCAAGACCGCCAACTCCTACGGCCGCTACGCCTACTTCACCGTCGGTGGCTTCACCGACAACAAGACGGACGTCACCACCGCGGACAAGGCCGTCTACGCGCTGGGCGACGACGCGGCCAAGTACACCTTCCTCCGCATCCACGAACGAGGCCGCGCCCAGGCATCCGCCGCCGCGGCCTCCGGCACCGTCAACGGCTGACCGGCCCCGCAGCCCTGTGACCCCCTGGCGGCCCACCCGCCCCCTGACTACCCTGACGCCGGGGCGGCGCACGGGCCCGCCCACGGTCGGGGGGCTGCGGCACATGAACACGGACGACAGCAACCACCACGCTCCCGCCGCACCCGCCGCACCCGCCGCACCCGCCGCACCCGCCGCACCCGCCGCACCCGCCGCACCCGCCGCACCCGCCGCACCCGCCGCACCCGCCGCACCCGCCGCACCCGCCGCACCCGCCGCACCCGCCGCACCCGCCGCACCCGCCGCACCCGCCGCACCCGCCGCACCCGCCGCACCCGCCGCACCCGCCGCACCCGCCGCAGGGAACGCCGAAGTCTCCCCCCGAGTTCCGCAGGTCCCAGGCTTTTCCGGCACCGGCGGCACCGTCCCAGACGCGGCCCACGCCCCCGTGCAAGGAGCCCCCTCACAAAACGTCCCCGCCCAGAACGCCCCCGTCTCCGGCAGTCCCGCCCGCGACACCCCCGCGCGGAACGCCTCCGCCCGCAACGCCCCTCTCCGCAACGCCCCCGCCCAGCACGCACCCACCGGCGACACCCCCGCGCGGAACGCCCCTCCCCCCAGCGGACCCACTCCCGGCTGGCCCCGGCTCCGCCTCAGCACCCCCCTCGCCCCGGTTCCCCCCGGCACCGCTCCCGTCCGGCCCCGGCCGTCCGCCGCCTTCCCGCAGGCTCCCGGCACCGCAGAGGACGAAGCGGGCGCACGGGCAGCCCGTGGGCCGCGTGTGCCACCCGCCTCCGCCCCTCGTCCCCTGCCCGCGCAGGCTCCGCGGCCCTGGCGCCCGGACCGCCGCTCACCGGGGCCCTCCACCACCACCCTGCGCACCGGCGGCCACCCGCAGGACCCGCCCACCACCACCCTGCGCACCTCACCTCCCCGGCGGTCCGGCCCGTCCCAGCCCGGCCCGTCCCAGCTCGGCTCGTCCCAGCCCGGCTCGGGCGACGGCTCCCACGGCCCGCCGCCGCCCGGCGGGGGCCGCGCCGGAGACCCGCGGGGCCGGCGACCGCATCCCGCCACCCCCCGCTACAACCAGCACCGTCAGTACCCGGACGAACCCCCCGCCTCCGGCCCGGCGTCCCACGCGTCGACACCGGCCGACGTGCACGCCGTGCTGCGCCGCCGCGCCACCGGTCCGACGACCGGCCTCCTGCACTCTCTCGGCTTCACCCTGCTGGCCGTCATCGAGTACTTCCGGAGCATGGTCAACAGCCTCTCCCCGGTCCAGCGCGCCGCCGGCGGCTCCGCCGAGCTGCGTGACATAGCCGCCTTCCAGGCGGACCTGATGCGCGAGGACTGGTACCAGGCGGTCGGCGACCTCGCCCGGATCGCCACTTTCGACCAGCCCCGTGCGGCCCTCTGGGCCGCCGTCTTCATCGCGCTCGTCGTACGCCTCAACCGCAGCGGCCCCGCCCGCCTCCAGATCGCTCTGTCGGTTCTGGCCGCCGGCTACTGCGGCCTGCTCGCCCTGGTCTGGTTCCCGTTCCTGTACGGCCTCGGCGGCGCGAGCATCGCCGCCCTGGCGGCGACCGGCGCCCTCCTCTGGGCCGCCACCCGCCGCTGAGCCCAGGCCCCGCACCCTCCCGCGGCCGACACACCGCGCCCCGAGCCCCGTCCCCACTCCCCTTCCCCCGCGCCCCCTACCCCGTCGCCCCCTACCCCCGGTAGACCATCGTGCAGAGCAACGTGTCTCCCCCGTCGACCTGCCACGACCAGTAGTACGTCCGGTCCCTGGCCGCCCGCGCGCAGTCCCCCGGCGCGCGCCCCGACGAAGGGCCGTACACCCCGGTGATGTGCAGGACCGTGTCGTAGGGGGCCGCAGGCCGTTTCACCGTGCAGTCGACCGCCGTCATCGACCCCAGCCGCATCCGCGCACCGCCCTGGCCCTGACGGCTCTCCGCCAGCAGGCAGTAGCCGGCCCGGTACCTCCGGGTCAGGCACAGGACCCGCTTCCCTGCGTCGCTCACGCTCACCACGTACGACAGTCCGTCGCCCGTGGGACAGGCGCTCCAACCGGTCCGTACCGCGCTCACCCGGGTCAGCCCGGCGTCTCCGGAACAGGCGACCTTCTGCGGTATTCGGGTGTTCCAGCCCTTCCCCGTGTCGAAGAGGGCCAGGCAGTCCCCGGCCCGTACCGCGGCGAACGCCCGCGCCCGTTCCACCGCGTCGGGCTCGTCGTCCCGCTCGCCCGCGTTGTCGCCCGCACCGCCACCCCCGCTCCCGGCAGCCGCCGTACCCTTTCCGGCACTCGCGGCGACACCGCCGGAGGGAACGGTCCCCGAGCTGCCCGAAGTTCCCGAAGCCCCGGAAGTCCCGGGAGAGTTCGGCGCCCGGGGAATACCGAGCACCGCCCCGACCGCCCCCGTCCGGCGTCCCCCGTCGCCCTTCTCCCACACCTGTGGCAGCACCCCCACCACCAGCGCCAGCACCGCGACGAACAGCACCGCCGCCCCGCGCTTCTGTGCCCCCGTCATCACAGCCCCCCAAGGCCCCACCGCTCCGGAGCCCCCCGTGAGCCACCCGAGTCGATGCGTGAATTCACCATCCCACAGCCCTCTGACAATGCCCCCGGACCACCGAACCCAAGCCCACGCACCCCCCGAGGCCCCGGCCCCAGCACCAGCACCAGACCGAACCCCCACACCCCGCTACCCGAGCCCGCCCAGAACCCGCCCCCGGCCCTCAGCTCCTCAGCCCCACCCCCGGACCCCCCTCACGCCCGCACGCCCGGACGCTCGCCTCAACAACACCCGCCCCCGCCACCCGCAGGCAGCGTCCGCACGTTCCGCGCCTCCACGGCCCGCGCCGCGAGCAACTCGTCCGCCGGGTAGGCCACTTCCTCCAGCGTCAGCCCGTGCGCCTTCACCACGTGCACCGATGAGTCCCGCACCCCGGCGGCCAGGACCTTCGCCGGCCACTCCACGCCACGGTGCCCGTCCCCCACGTACAGCAAGGCCCCCACCAGCGAGCGGACCATGTTGTGGCAGAAGGCGTCGGCCCGCACCGTCCCGGTGACGACGCCGTCCGCGCCCCGCTCCCACCACAGCTCCTGGAGGGTACGGATCGTCGTCGCCCCCTCGCGCTTCTTGCAGTACGCCGCGAAGTCGTGCTCCCCGAGCAGTCCCGCCGACGCCGCGTTCATCGCGTCGACGTCCAACGCCCAGTCGTGCCACAGCACATGGCTGCGGATCAGCGGATCGACACCCCCGGGGTGGTCCGAGACCCGGTACCGGTAGCGCCGCCAGATCGCCGAGAAGCGTGCGTTGAACCCCGCCGGCGCCTCCGCCACCCGCCACACCCGCACGTCGTGACCCAGTCGCCCCGCCAGCCTCCGCAGCAGCTTCTCCCGGTGCTCCTCCCACACCTGCACCGGCAGGTCCACGTGCGCGACCTGGCCGCGCGCGTGCACGCCCGCGTCGGTCCGCCCGGCCACCGTCAGGTCGAAGTTCCGCTCCGACCGCGTCACCGTCCGCAGCGCCGCCTCGATCTCCCCCTGCACGGTCCGCCGCCCACTGGGCTGCTTCGCCCACCCGGAGAAGTCCCTGCCGTCGTACGAGAGGTCCAGCCTCACCCGTACGAATCCGTCCGCCACCTCGTCAGCCACAGCCAACCTCCACGCTCACGCCCACTGAAGACCCACCGACCCGAAGACCCGCAAAGCGGAACGGGCCCGCCCCCAGAAAAACTGGGGACGGGCCCGTCCACGTACTGCTCGGTACTACTTGGACTCGTCGCCCTCGGGCTTCGTGTCCTCGACGCCCTCGGCCTGCTCGGCCTTCTTGGCGTCGTCTTCCTTGACCGCGCGCTTCGTCGCAGCCTCGGCCTCGCCGACAGCGTTCTGCTGCACGGTCAGGGCCTCGACCAGCTCGATGACCGCCATCGGGGCGTTGTCGCCACGACGGTTGCCGATCTTCGTGATGCGGGTGTAACCACCGGGGCGGTTCTCGTAACGCGGCGCGATCTCGGTGAAGAGCGTGTGGACGACGCTCTTGTCCGTGATCGTCTGAAGCACCAGGCGACGGTTGTGGATGTCGCCCTTCTTCGCCTTGGTGACGAGACGCTCGGCGACGGGGCGCAGGCGGCGGGCCTTGGCCTCGGTCGTCGTGATGCGGCCGTGCTCGAAGAGCGACTTCGCCAGGTTGGCGAGGAGCAGCTTCTCGTGCGCGGCGCTGCCGCCCAGACGGGCACCCTTTGCGGGACGCGGCATGGTGTTTCTCCTTGTGATCTGCACCGGCCGTATCAGGTACCGGTGTCAGTTACCGACGAGCTAGTGCCCGCCGGAAGATTTCAGCAGTCCGTACGGACTAGTACTGCTCGGTCTCCACGAAACCGGCATCCGCGTCGTCGTCGGCGCCGAAGGCGTCGGCGGCGGCGGTCGGGTCGAACCCGGGGGGGCTGTCCTTGAGGGCCAGGCCCATGCCGTTCAGCTTCATCTTGACCTCGTCGATCGACTTCGCACCGAAGTTGCGAATGTCGAGCAGGTCCGCCTCGGAGCGGGCCACGAGCTCGCCCACCGAGTGGATGCCCTCGCGCTTGAGGCAGTTGTACGACCGAACGGTGAGCTCAAGCTCCTCGATCGGCAGTGCCAGATCGGCGGCCAGAGCGGCGTCCGTCGGGGACGGGCCCATGTCGATGCCCTCGGCGTCGATGTTGAGCTCGCGCGCCAGACCGAACAGCTCGACCAGGGTCTTGCCTGCGGACGCCATGGCGTCACGCGGGCGCATGGCCTGCTTGGTCTCGACGTCGACGATCAGCTTGTCGAAGTCGGTGCGCTGCTCGACACGGGTCGCCTCGACCTTGTACGTGACCTTGAGCACCGGGGAGTAGATGGAGTCGACCGGGATACGACCGATCTCCTGGCCCACCTGCTTGTTCTGGACGGCGGAGACGTAGCCGCGACCGCGCTCGACGGTCAGTTCCATCTCCAGCTTGCCCTTGCCGTTGAGCGTGGCGAGGACCAGGTCCGGGTTGTGCACCTCGACACCGGCCGGGGGCGCGATGTCGGCAGCGGTGACCAGGCCGGGACCCTGCTTGCGCAGGTACATCACGACCGGCTCGTCGTGCTCCGAGGAGACGACCAGCTGCTTGATGTTGAGGATGAGGTCGGTGACGTCCTCCTTGACGCCCGGCACGGTGGTGAACTCGTGCAGGACACCGTCGATCCGGATGCTGGTGACAGCGGCACCCGGGATGGACGACAGGAGGGTACGACGCAGGGAGTTGCCGAGCGTGTAACCGAAGCCGGGCTCCAGCGGCTCGATGACGAACCGGGAGCGGTACTCGTCGACGACCTCTTCGGTCAGCGACGGGCGCTGTGCAATAAGCATGGGGTTCCTTTGTTCTTGGCGCCCACTATTTGACGCCAACTACCACAAGGGTACGGGCGGTACGCCTCATAGGAGCCGTACCGCCCGAAACGTGACCCGGGCGGCGAGGAGGTCGGTCTCCACGCCGCCCGCGTCACGATGGTGCTTTTCCGGGGGGAGTCCCCCCGAGCCCCTGGCCGCACAAGCGGTCCGGCCAGGAGTGACGGCGCCGTGAGGCGCCGACGGGTCAGACGCGACGGCGCTTCGGCGGGCGGCAGCCGTTGTGCGGCGTCGGGGTGACGTCCTGGATCGAACCGACCTCAAGGCCGGTGGCCTGGAGGGAGCGGATCGCGGTCTCGCGGCCGGAGCCCGGACCCTTCACGAAGACGTCGACCTTGCGCATGCCGTGCTCCTGCGCGCGGCGGGCGGCCGACTCGGCGGCCATCTGCGCGGCGAAGGGGGTCGACTTGCGCGAGCCCTTGAAGCCCACGTGGCCGGCGGAGGCCCACGAGATCACGTTGCCGGTCGGGTCCGTGATGGACACGATCGTGTTGTTGAACGTGCTCTTGATGTGCGCGTGGCCGTGAGCGACGTTCTTCTTTTCCTTGCGGCGCACCTTCTTGGCAGCGCCCTGACGTCCCTTGGGGGGCATGTCTTACTCCAGATGGAGAGGGAGGTGATCGGTCCTACAGCGAAGACCGCTTGAAAAGCGTCCGGCTGAGGACTACTTCTTGCCCGGCTTCTTCTTACCGGCGATGGCGCGACGCGGGCCCTTGCGGGTACGAGCGTTCGTGCTGGTGCGCTGGCCGTGGACCGGCAGGCCGCGACGGTGGCGCAGACCCTGGTAGGAGCCGATCTCCACCTTGCGGCGGATGTCGGCCTGCACCTCGCGACGGAGGTCACCCTCGGTCTTGAGGTTGGCGTCCACGTACTCGCGGATCTTGACGAGGTCCTCTTCGGCGAGGTCGCGAACACGGGTGTTCGGGTTCACACCGGTGGCGGCGAGGGTTTCCTTCGCCAGGGTGCGGCCGATGCCGAAGACGTAGGTGAGGGCGATCTCCACACGCTTTTCGCGCGGGATGTCAACACCTGAAACGCGTGCCATTCAATGGCTCCAGTTGTTAGTTCGGGGGTCTTCCACAGAGCTGCTCCCGGCCGCCGACCTCACGAGTGAGGTGGTACGTCCGGGTCCCCGGCCCCCGCCGGAGGTGCCGCCGGCCCTGTCGACCGGTCGTGCCCTGCGTATGTACGAATTGCTTGCGTCGCGCGAAGAACTGCGAGATGCAGGAAAGGTCGTGCGTCAGCCCTGGCGCTGCTTGTGGCGCAGGTTTTCGCAGATGACCATGACCCGGCCGTGACGGCGGATCACCTTGCACTTGTCGCAGATCTTCTTGACGCTCGGCTTGACCTTCATGGGATGTCAGGTTCTCCGGGTCAGTGCCACTCGCCCCCCGGAAGGGGCTCGGCAGATCTACTTGTACCGGTAGACGATCCGGCCACGCGTCAGGTCGTACGGAGAGAGCTCCACCACGACCCGGTCATCCGGGAGGATGCGGATGTAGTGCATCCGCATCTTGCCGCTGATGTGCGCGAGGACTTTGTGACCGTTCTGCAGTTCCACCTTGAACATTGCGTTCGGGAGGGACTCGATCACGGTGCCCTCGATTTCGATGGCACCTTGCTTCTTGGCCACGCTTCGCCCTTCGAATCGGCTACCTTGATCGACTCTCCTGCGGTCTGCCGGCAGATTGCAGGCATACGGATGCACAAGAGCCGACGAGTCAGTCTACGTCAGGCCTCTCGAAAAGACGAATCCGTCAAGTTTGCCCAACACTGATGATCGTTATGCGGCATTCACCCCGTCGGCACGGGTCCGGCCAGGAGCCGCCACCGTACGGCCCAGTCGTGGAACACCCCCGGGCCGACCGGTCGCACCCCCGCGGCCCAGCGGGACGGAGCCCGACTAGAGACCCCGGCCCCGCCGCCCCCGGCCCTCAGGCCAGCGGGTCGGGCGCCGCCGTGATGCCGTACTCCGCCAGCTTCGCCTTGCCGCCGTCGACCGCGGTCAGCACCAGCGGGCCGTCCTCGGTCAGGGCGATGGAGTGCTCCCAGTGCGAGGACCAGGTGCCGTCCGTCGTGATGACGGTCCAGTCGTCGGCCAGCACCTCGGTCTGCGCGGTGCCCAGCGAGACCATCGGCTCGATGGCCAGGCACACGCCGGGGACCAGCTTGATGCCCTTGCCGCGCTTGCGCGTGACGTAGTTCAGCAGGTGCGGGTCCATGTGCATCTCGGAGCCGATGCCGTGCCCGCCGTAGTCCTCGATGATCCCGTACTTGCCGGTGGCCGGCCGCGGCTGGCGGCGGATGTAGCCCTCGATCGACTTCGAGATGTCGACGAGCCGGTTGCCCTGCTTCATGGCGGCGATGCCCGCCCACATCGACTCCTCGGTCACCCGGGACAGCTCGACCAGCTCGGGCGCGTGGCCGCTGCCGACGAAGGCGGTGTACGCCGCGTCGCCGTGCCAGCCGTCGATGATCGCCCCGCAGTCGATCGAGATGATGTCGCCGTCCTTGAGGACGGTCTTCTCGTCCGGGATGCCGTGCACGACGACCTCGTTCACCGAGGTGCAGATGGTGGCCGGGAAGCCGCCGTACCCCAGGAAGTTGGACTTCGCGCCGTGCTCGGCGAGCACCTTGCGGGCGACCTCGTCGAGGTCCTTCGTACTGGCGCCGGGAACGGCCGCCGCACGGGTCGCCGCGTGAATGGCGGCGACGACCAGCCCCGCCTCACGCATCTTCGCGATCTGCTCGGGAGTCTTGATCTCCACCATGGATGTGCCTTCCACGCTCGTATGTGTTCGGTCTCAACAGTACGGCCGGACGGAGAAGGCCGCGGCGCCTCAGAGGACACCGCGGCCTTCACCGTCGTACGTATGCAACCCGGCAGCGTGTGACTGCCTAGGCGGTCTTGTTCAGGGCGTCCATCGCGCGCTCGGTCACCTCGGCGACCTTGCCTTCCGCGGAGAGGGTGACCACCAGGCCCTGCGCCTTGTAGTGGTCGATGATGGGCTCGGTCTGCGTGTGGTAGACGTCGAGCCGCTTGCGCACGGTCTCCTCGGTGTCGTCCGGACGCTGGTAGAGCTCGCCGCCGCAGACGTCGCAGACGCCCTCGGTCTTCGGCGGGCTGTACGTGGCGTGGAAGACGTGCGCGGAATCGTTGCGGCAGATGCGCCGGCCGGCGATCCGCTTCACGACCTCCTCCTCCGGGACCTCCAGGTCCAGCACCGCGTCCAGCTCCTGGCCCTGGTCCTTCAGCGCCGCGTCCAGGGCCTCGGCCTGGAAGACGTTGCGCGGGAAGCCGTCGAGCAGGAAACCGTTCTCGGCGTCGCTCTGGGCCATGCGGTCCAGCGCCATACCGATCGTGACCTCGTCGGGGACCAGATTTCCGGCATCCATGATGGCCTTGGCCTGCTTGCCGAGGGCGGTGCCCTGGCTGATGTTGGCCCGGAAGAGGTCTCCCGTCGAAATGTGCGGGATCGACAGGTTCTTGGCGAGGAACGCGGCTTGCGTTCCCTTGCCCGCGCCCGGCGGCCCGACGAGGACGATACGCATCAGCGGAGGAACCCTTCGTAATTGCGCTGCTGGAGCTGGCTCTCGATCTGCTTCACGGTCTCCAGACCCACACCCACGATGATGAGGATGCTTGTGCCGCCGAACGGGAAGTCCTGGCTGGCACCGAAGCCGGCCAACGCCATCGTCGGCACGAGAGCGATCAGACCCAGGTACAGCGATCCCGGCCACGTGATGCGGTTCAGCACGTAACTCAGGTACTCAGCAGTAGGTCGACCTGCCCGGATGCCCGGGATGAAGCCACCATACTTCTTCATGTTGTCGGCGACTTCCTCGGGGTTGAACGAGATCGCCACGTAGAAGAAGGCGAAGAACACGATCAACAGGAAGTACGTCGCGATGTAGTACGGATGGTCGCCCTTGGTCAGGTTCGAGGAGATCCACTGCGCCCACGGCGCGGAGGATCCGGAGAACTGGACGATCAGGGCCGGGATGTAGAGCAGCGACGAAGCGAAGATGACGGGGATGACACCCGCCTGGTTCACCTTCAGCGGGATGTAGGTGGAGGTCCCGCCGTACGACTTGCGGCCGACCATGCGCTTCGCGTACTGGACGGGAATGCGGCGCTGCGCCTGTTCGACGAAGACCACGAGGCCGACCATCGCGAAGCCGACGAGGATCACGATCCCGAACTCGATCCACCCGTCGGCCATCTTGCCGCCCTCCTTGATGGACCACAGGGAGGTCGGGAAGCCGGCGGCGATCGAGATGAACATCAGGATGGACATGCCGTTGCCGATGCCGCGGTCCGTGATGAGCTCGCCGAGCCACATCACCATCGCGGTGCCGGCGGTCATCGTGATGACCATGACCATCGTCGTGAAGATCGACTTGTCCGGGACGATCTGCGACCGGACCGACTCGGGGCAAGCCTGGAACAGCGCACCGGAGTTGGCGGTCGCGACCAGGCCGGTGCCCTGGAGGACGGCCAGCGCCACGGTCAGATAACGCGTGTACTGCGTGATCTTCGCCGTGCCCGACTGCCCCTCCTTCTTCAGGGCTTCGAGCCGGGGAATGACCACGGTCAGCAGCTGAAGGATGATGCTCGCCGTGATGTACGGCATGATGCCGAGCGCAAAAATGCTGATCTGCAACAGCGCGCCACCGCTGAACATCTGCATCATCCCGAGGAGCCCGCCGCCGGACTCCGCCTGGTTCAGGCAGATCTGGACGTTCTTGTAGCTCACACCGGGGACCGGGACGTGGGAACCCAGCCTGAACAGCACGATGATGCCGAGTGTGAAGAGCAGCTTCTTGCGCAGGTCGGGCGTCTTGAACGCCCGGGCGAACGCGGTGAGCACGGTGCCTCCTGCGACCCCCGCGCTACTGCGTCAAGGGTGACGGTATTGAGGATCGACGAATACGTATCAGTCAAAGAACGAGCGGACAGCGTTGTGGGCACACCGCGCGAAAGTTAACAGTGCACGCCACCATACCGGCGGACCCCGCCCCCTAGGAACGACCAACCGGGGATGCCCCATATGAGAGGCATCCCCGGTCGGATGTTCAAGCCATCGAGCTGTCTCAGACGAGCTCGGTGACGCTGCCGCCGGCGGCAGCGATCTTCTCCTTGGCGGAGGCGGAGACGGCGTCAACCGAAACCGTCAGCGCCACGGAGATCTCGCCCTGGCCCAGGACCTTGACGAGGGAGTTGTTGCGCACCGCGCCCTTGGCGACCAGGTCGGCCACCGTGACCTCTCCACCCTCGGGGTAGAGAGCGCCGAGCTTGTCCAGGTTCACGACCTGGTACTCGGTGCGGAACGGGTTCTTGAAGCCCTTGAGCTTCGGCAGACGCATGTGGAGGGGCATCTGCCCGCCCTCGAAGCGCTGCGGAACCTGGTAACGGGCCTTGGTGCCCTTGGTACCACGACCTGCGGTCTTACCCTTCGACGCCTCACCACGGCCCACACGGGTCTTCGCGGTCTTGGCGCCCGGGGCGGGCCGGAGGTTGTGGACCTTCAGCGGGTTGTTCTCCGCCATGTCAGTCGACCTCCTCAACCGTCACGAGGTGGCGGACGGTGTGAACCATTCCGCGGAACTCGGGGCGGTCATCCTTGACAACCGAGTCGTTCAGGCGCTTGAGGCCGAGCGAACGCAGGGTGTCGCGGTGGTTCTGCTTGCTGCCGATGTACGACTTCGTCTGCGTGATCTTGAGGCGAGCCATTACGCACCCGCCCCAGCACGTGCACGAAGGAGAGCCGCGGGGGCGACGTCCTCAAGGGGCAGACCGCGGCGGGCCGCGATCTCCTCGGGACGCTGCAGGCCCTGGAGGGCCGCCACGGTCGCGTGCACGATGTTGATCGCGTTGGACGAGCCAAGCGACTTCGACAGGATGTCGTGGACGCCTGCGCACTCGAGCACGGCACGCACCGGGCCACCGGCGATAACACCGGTACCGGGGGACGCCGGCTTGAGCAGGACGACGCCCGCAGCCTTCTCGCCCGTGATCGGGTGAGGGATCGTGCCCTGGATGCGCGGAACCTTGAAGAAGTTCTTCTTGGCTTCCTCGACACCCTTGGCGATGGCCGCGGGAACTTCCTTGGCCTTGCCGTAACCGACACCTACGGTGCCGTCACCGTCTCCGACCACGACGAGCGCGGTGAAGCTGAAGCGACGACCACCCTTGACAACCTTGGCAACGCGGTTGATCGCGACAACGCGCTCAACGTAAGCGGTCTTCTCGGCGGCAGCGCCACCGTCGCGACCCTTCCGGTCCCGCCGCTCGCCGCCACCGGCACCGCTTCCGCGGCGCTGGGGTCCAGCCATTGGATTTACCTCTCTCTGTTACGTCCGTTAGTCCCGGAACCGGGGCTTAGAACTTCAGCCCGGCTTCGCGGGCGGCGTCAGCCAGAGCGGCAATGCGCCCGGCGTACCTGTTGCCACCACGGTCGAACACGACGGTCTCGACGCCGGCGGCCTTCGCACGCTCGGCGACAAGCGCGCCAACCTGCTTGGCCTGGGCGCTCTTGTCGCCCTCGCCGCCGCGGATCGAGGTGTCCAGGGTCGACGCCGACGCGAGCGTGTGGCCCGCGATGTCGTCGATGACCTGCGCCACGATGTTGCGGTTGGAGCGGGTCACGACCAGGCGAGGACGCTCCGGCGTACCGGAGACGTGCTTGCGGATGCGGACGTGACGACGCTTGATGGCAGCGCGCTTGTACGCGTCACCCTTGGCGATCTTTACACCGTATGCCATGGCTTACTTACCCGCCTTTCCGACCTTGCGGCGGATGACCTCGCCGGCGTACTTGACGCCCTTGGCCTTGTACGGGTCGGGCTTCCGCAGCTTGCGGATGTTAGCGGCGACCTCGCCGACCTTCTGCTTGTCGATGCCCTCGACGCTGAGCTTCGTGGGCGACTCGACCTTGAAGGTGATGCCTTCGGGGGCCTCGATAACGATCGGGTGGCTGTAACCGAGGGCGAACTCCAGGTTGGAGCCCTTCGCCTGGACCCGGTAACCGACACCGCTGATCTCGAGCGCCTTGCTGTATCCCTGGGTCACGCCGGTGATCATGTTCGCCACCAGCGTGCGGGACAGGCCGTGCAGGGCCTTGTTCTGACGCTCGTCGTTGGGACGGGTGACGTTGAGAACGCCGTCCTCGTCCTTAACAATCTCGATCGGCGCAGCAACAGTGTGCGAGAGGGAACCCTTGGGGCCCTTCACGGCAACCGTGCGGCCGTCGATGGTGACGTCCACACCAGCGGGAACCTGGATGGGGAGCTTGCCGATTCGCGACATGAGCTTTCCTTCCTTTCCCGACTACCAGACGTAGGCGAGGACTTCCCCACCTACGCCCTTCTTGCCTGCCTGCTGGCCGGTCAGAAGACCGTGCGACGTGGAGATGATCGCCACGCCGAGGCCGCCGAGGACCTTGGGCAGGTTGGTGGACTTCGCGTAAACACGCAGACCCGGCTTCGAAATACGCTTGATGCCGGCAATCGAACGCTCGCGGTTGGGCCCGAACTTGAGCTCAAGGACGAGGTTCTTGCCGACCTCGGCGTCCTCGACCTTCCAGCCCGTGATGAAGCCCTCCTGCTGGAGGATCTCCGCGATGTGCGACTTGATCTTGCTGTGCGGCATCACGACGGTGTCGTGGTACGCCGAGTTCGCGTTACGCAGACGCGTGAGCATGTCTGCGATGGGATCAGTCATGGTCATGAAGTGGCCTTCGGCCTCTCTCGCCGGGGTTTCCTGTATGCGCCATCCCTCTCCCCACTCAGAGGCGGGACGGGTGCGGTGCGGGGACCTACGGCGTAGTAAGTCGTTATGGGCGGCAGGCGCCCAACCCTTCTAGCCTACGGCATCGAGGGTGGGGCTCCTGCCGACCAGATACTTACCGAGAGCCCTGGAGAATCGGTACGCCCAAAGGGGAGTACGGACTACCAGGAGCTCTTGGTCACGCCCGGCAGCTCGCCACGGTGAGCCATCTCACGAAGGCACACGCGGCACAGGCCGAACTTGCGGTAAACGGAGTGGGGCCGGCCACAGCGCTGGCAGCGCGTGTACGCACGCACGCCGAACTTCGGCTTGCGAGCGGCCTTAGCGATCAGAGCCTTCTTCGCCACGGTCAGTTCTCCTTGAACGGGAAGCCGAGGTGACGCAGCAGGGCACGACCCTCGTCGTCGTTGGTCGCCGTGGTGACCACGGTGATGTCCATGCCCCGGACCCGGTCGATCTTGTCCTGGTCGATCTCGTGGAACATGACCTGCTCGGTGAGACCGAAGGTGTAGTTGCCACGGCCGTCGAACTGCTTCGGCGACAGACCACGGAAGTCACGGATACGCGGCAGCGCGAGCGACAGCGTACGGTCCAGGAACTCCCACATGCGGTCACCGCGGAGGGTGACGTGGCAGCCGATCGGCTGACCCTCGCGCAGCTTGAACTGCGCGATCGACTTGCGGGCCTTGGTGACGGCCGGCTTCTGACCCGTGATGGTCGTCAGGTCCTTGATGGCCCCGTCGATCAGCTTCGAGTCACGGGCGGCGTCGCCGACACCCATGTTGACCACGATCTTGACGAGACCGGGAATCTGCATGACGTTCTCGTAGGAGAACTCTTCACGCATCTTGCCCGCGATCTCCTCGCGGTAGCGCAGCTTGAGGCGCGGTGCGGTGGTGGCAGTCATCAGATGTCCTCACCAGTCCGCTTGGCAACGCGGATCTTGTTGCCCTCGTCGTCAAAGCGGTAGCCGACGCGGGTAACGACCTTGTTGCCGTCCTTCTCCACAACCAGCTGAACGTTGCTGACGTGGACCGGAGCCTCGGTCGTCACAATGCCGCCGGTCTGCGAACCGCGAGCGGTCTGACCGGCCTTCGTGTGCTTCTTGACCCGGTTGACACCCTCGACCAGGACGCGGTCCTCGCGGGGGAAGGCCTGAATGACCTTGCCCTGCTTGCCCTTGTCCTTACCGGTGATGACCTGAACCAGGTCGCCCTTCTTGATCTTCATGCTTACAGCACCTCCGGCGCGAGCGAGATGATCTTCATGAACTTCTTCTCGCGCAGCTCACGGCCCACCGGGCCGAAGATACGGGTGCCGCGGGGGTCGCCGTCGTTCTTGAGAATGACAGCGGCGTTCTCGTCGAAGCGGATGTACGAGCCATCCTGGCGACGACGCTCCTTGACGGTGCGAACGATGACCGCCTTGACGACGTCACCCTTCTTCACGTTGCCACCGGGGATCGCATCCTTGACGGTGGCGACAATGACGTCACCGATGCCCGCGTAGCGGCGACCCGAGCCACCGAGAACACGGATGGTGAGAATTTCCTTCGCACCCGTGTTGTCGGCGACGCGAAGTCGCGACTCCTGCTGGATCACGTCTATCTCCTGATCGTCTGCCGGTTCCCGGTGGGGCCGTATCGCTACGGCCCCACCGAGCCTGGCGGAACTGCCTGAAGGGAGACCCCTTCAGGGCGTATCTGTGGGAATTCCCTTGCGGGAACTACCTACTTGGCCTTCTCAAGGATCTCGACGATGCGCCAGCGCTTCGAGGCCGACAGCGGACGCGTCTCCATGATCAGGACGCGGTCGCCGACACCGGCAGCGTTGGACTCGTCGTGAGCCTTGAGCTTGTTCGTACGGCGGATGACCTTGCCGTACAGGGCGTGCTTGACGCGGTCCTCGACAGCGACGACGACGGTCTTGTCCATCTTGTCGCTGACGACCAGACCCTCACGGGTCTTGCGGAATCCGCGCTGCTCAGTCGTCTCAGTCACATTCTTCTCGCTCATCAGGCGCTCTCCACCGTCTCGATGCCCAGCTCGCGCTCGCGCATCAGGGTGTAGATCCGGGCGATGTCCTTACGGACGGACTTGAGCCGGCCGTGGTTCTCGAGCTGCCCGGTCGCCGCCTGGAAGCGGAGGTTGAACAGTTCTTCCTTGGCCTCACGGAGCTTCGCGACGAGGTCCTCGTCGTTCAGCTCGCGCAGCTCAGTCGCCTTCGTACCGGCCACCATCACGACTCACCTGCCTCGCGCCGAACAATCCGGCACTTCATCGGAAGCTTGTGAGCAGCGCGGGTAAGCGCCTCACGAGCAATCTTCTCGTTCGGGTAGGACAGCTCGAACATCACCCGACCGGGCTTGACGTTCGCGATCCACCACTCGGGGGAACCCTTACCGGAACCCATGCGGGTCTCGGCAGGCTTCTTCGTGAGCGGACGGTCCGGGTAGATGTTGATCCAGACCTTGCCGCCACGCTTGATGTGACGGGTCATCGCGATACGAGCCGCTTCGATCTGGCGGTTCGTCACGTAGGCCGGGGTCAGCGCCTGGATGCCGTACTCGCCGAATGCGACCTCAGTACCACCCTTGGCCATACCGCTGCGCTTGGGGTGGTGCTGCTTGCGGTGCTTGACCCTACGAGGGATCAGCATGTCGGTCAGGCCTCCGTTCCGGTGCTCTCGGCCGGAGCAGCGGCGGCGGGAGCGTCGGCCTTGGGGGCCTCGGCTGCCGGCGCGGACTGCTGCGGCTTGCGGCCGCGGCCGCCACGCTCGCCACCACGGCCACCACGGGCCGGGCGGTCGGCAGCGCCGCCACCACGGGCCGGGCGATTACCCGCACGGGCCGCGGCGTTCTCGGCGCGAACCTCGGCGATGTTCTTGACGTCGCCCTTGTAGATCCAGACCTTGACGCCAATGCGACCGAAGGTCGTCTTGGCCTCGAAGAAGCCGTAGTCCACGTTCGCGCGGAGCGTGTGCAGCGGCACACGGCCCTCGCGGTAGAACTCCGACCGGGACATCTCGGCGCCGCCGAGGCGACCGCCGCACTGGATCTTGATGCCCTTGGCGCCGGCCTTCATGGTGCCCTGCATGCTCTTGCGCATGGCACGGCGGAAGGAGACGCGGGAGGAGAGCTGCTCGGCAACGGCCTGAGCAACCAGCTGAGCGTCCATCTCGGGGTTCTTGACCTCAAGAATGTTCAGCTGGACCTGCTTGCCCGTGAGCTTTTCGAGGTCGCCGCGGATGCGGTCGGCCTCGGCGCCACGGCGGCCGATGACGATGCCCGGACGAGCGGTGTGGATGTCCACACGCACGCGGTCACGGGTGCGCTCGATCTCCACCTTCGAGATGCCGGCGCGCTCCATGCCGGACGTCATCATCCTGCGGATGGCGACGTCTTCCTTGACGTAGTCCTTGTACAGCTTGTCGGCGTACCAACGGGACTTGAAGTCCGTGGTAATGCCGAGTCGGAACCCGTGCGGGTTTACCTTCTGGCCCATTACCGGGTTCCTTCCTTGCTGCTGACGACCACGGTGATGTGGCTGGTCCGCTTACGGATCCGGTAGGCACGGCCCTGAGCACGCGGACGGAACCGCTTCAGGGTCGGGCCCTCGTCCACGTACGCCTCGCTGATGACCAGCGAAGAGGCGTCGGTGTGGTCGTAGTTGTGCGCGGCGTTGGCAATGGCGCTGTCAAGCACCTTGCCGACCGGCACGCTCGCGGCCTGCGGGGCGAAGCGCAGGACCGCCTGAGCCTCCGTGGCATCCATGCCACGGATAAGGTCCACCACTCGGCGGGCCTTCATGGGCGTGACGCGGATGTACCGCGCCTGGGCCCTGGCTTCCATGGTTGTCCCTTCGGTGTCGTTCATAGTCATCGCACCCCGCCTTAGCGGCGCTTCGACTTGCGGTCGTCCTTGACGTGGCCGCGGAAGGTGCGGGTCGGCGCAAACTCGCCGAGCTTGTGGCCGACCATCGACTCGGTGACGAACACCGGGACGTGGATCTTGCCGTTGTGCACCGCGATGGTGTGACCCAGCATGCTGGGGGTGATCATCGAGCGCCGGGACCAGGTCTTGATGACGTTCTTGGTGCCAGCTTCGTTCTGGACGTCCACCTTCTTTACGAGGTGTCCGTCGACGAAGGGCCCCTTCTTGAGACTGCGCGGCATCTAAACCCGCTCCTAGCGCTTCTTGTTCGACTTGCGGCGGCGGACGATGTACTTGCTCGAAGCCTTCTTCGGCGAGCGAGTACGACCCTCCTTCTGACCCCACGGGGAGACCGGGTGGCGACCACCGGAGGTCTTACCCTCACCACCACCGTGCGGGTGGTCGACCGGGTTCATCGCCACACCGCGAACGGTCGGGCGAACGCCCTTCCAGCGCATGCGGCCGGCCTTGCCCCAGTTGATGTTCGACTGCTCGGCGTTGCCGACCTCGCCGATCGTGGCGCGGCAGCGGGCGTCGACCAGGCGGATCTCTCCGGAAGGCATACGAAGGTGGGCCATGGTGCCCTCCTTCGCCAGCAGCTGCACGGAGGCACCGGCGGAGCGGGCGAACTTCGCACCGCCACCGGGCCGCAGCTCGATGTTGTGGATGGTGGTACCCACCGGGATGTTGCGCAGCGCGAGGTTGTTGCCCGGCTTGATGTCGGCCCCGGGGCCGTTCTCAATCCGGTCACCCTGCGACAGGCCACGCGGGGCGAGGATGTAACGCTTCTCGCCGTCCGCGTAGTGCAGCAGCGCGATGCGCGCGGTGCGGTTGGGGTCGTACTCGATGTGCGCGACCTTGGCCGGCACGCCGTCCTTGTCGTGACGACGGAAGTCGATCACGCGGTAGGCGCGCTTGTGGCCACCACCCTGGTGGCGAACGGTCACACGACCGGCGTTGTTACGGCCGCCCTTGCTGTGCAGGGGGCGGACCAGCGACTTCTCCGGCGTGGACCGCGTGATCTCGACAAAGTCGGCTACGGAGGAGCCACGGCGGCCCGGCGTAGTCGGCTTGTACTTGCGGATTCCCATTTCTCAGTCCTCGTCCGATTCCGGACGATCCAGACCGCCGTTAGGCGGTCGGACCGCCGAAGATGTCGATACGGTCGCCCTCGGCGAGGGTCACGATGGCCCGCTTGGTGTCGGCACGCTTGCCGAAACCGGTGCGGGTGCGCTTCCGCTTGCCCTGACGGTTGATCGTGTTGACTCCGGTGACCTTGACCGAGAAGACCGCTTCCACGGCCTGCTTGATCTGGGTCTTGTTGGAGCCGGGGGCGACGATGAACGTGTACTTGTTCTCGTCGAGCAGCGCGTAGCTCTTCTCCGAGACGACCGGCTTGACAAGAATGTCGCGGTGGTCCGTGAAGGTCTTGCTGGTAACGGCGCTCATCAGGCGTCGCTCCCTTCGGTCTCATCGGCCTTGGGGCCAGACACGAAGGACTCGAAGGCGGCCTTGGTGAAGACCAGGTCGTCCGAGACGAGCACGTCGTACGTGTTCAGCTGGCCCGGCTCCAGGATGTGCACCTGGGGCAGGTTGCGGGCGGAGAGCCACGCGGCCTCGTCCGAACGCTCGGCGACCAGGAGCACGTGCTTGCGCTCGCTGACCTTGCCCAGCAGGGACTTGGCGGCCTTCGTGGAAACCGCACCCTCGACCACGCCGGTGACGACGTGGATGCGAGCGTTGCGGGCCCGGTCGGTGAGGGCACCGCGCAGGGCGGCGGCCTTCATCTTCTTGGGGGTCCGCTGCGAGTAGTCACGCGGCTGCGGGCCGTGGACGACGCCACCGCCTGCGAACTGCGGGGCGCGGGTCGAACCCTGACGGGCGCGGCCGGTGCCCTTCTGGCGGTACGGCTTCTTGCCGCCACCACGGACTTCGCCGCGACGCTTGGTCTTGTGCGTGCCCTGGCGGGCAGCGGCCAGCTGAGCGACGACGACCTGGTGGATCAGCGGGATGCTGACCTTGGCGTCGAAGATCTCCGCGGGGAGGTCGACGGTCCCGGTCTTGTCGCCTGCCGGCGAAAGGATGTCAATGGTGCTCATCGGTTCCTCAAACCCCCTTGGCCGCGGTGCGGACCAGGACGAGGCCACCGTTGGGGCCGGGAACGGCGCCCTTGATGAGCAGCAGACCCTTCTCGGCGTCAACGGCGTGGACGGTCAGGTTCTGGGTGGTGACCCGCTCGTTACCCATGCGACCCGCCATGCGCATGCCCTTGAAGACACGGCCGGGGGTGGCACAGCCACCGATGGAACCAGGCTTGCGGTGCACGCGGTGGGCACCGTGCGAGGCCTTGCCACCGGCGAAGTTGTGACGCTTCATGACACCGGCGAAGCCCTTGCCCTTGCTGTTGCCCGTGACGTCGACCTTGACGCCGGACTCGAACACCTCGGCAGTGATCTCCTGGCCCAGCGTGTACTCGCTGGCGTCAGGGGTGCGGAGCTCCACCAGGTGGCGGCGGGGGGTCACGTCGGCCTTGGCGAAGTGACCCTTGAGGGGCTTGTTCACCTTGCGCGGGTCGATCTCGCCGAAGGCGATCTGGACCGACTCGTAGCCGTCGTTGTCGTTCGTACGTACCTGCGTCACGACGCACGGCCCGGCCTTGACGACGGTCACCGGGACAACCCGGTTGTTCTCGTCCCAGACCTGGGTCATGCCGAGCTTCTCGCCCAGGACGCCCTTGATGTTCTTCGTCATCTCGGCCGTCCCCTCAGAGCTTGATCTCGATGTCGACGCCCGCCGGCAGGTCGAGACGCATCAGCGAGTCAACCGTCTTCGGCGTGGGGTCGAGGATGTCGATGAGGCGCTTGTGCGTGCGCATCTCGAAGTGCTCGCGAGAGTCCTTGTACTTGTGCGGCGACTTGATGACGCAGTACACGTTCTTCTCAGTGGGCAGCGGCACCGGGCCTGCGACCGACGCACCAGTGCGGGTCACCGTCTCGACGATCTTCTTCGCCGAGGAGTCGATGACCTCGTGGTCGTAGGCCTTGAGCCGGATGCGGATCTTCTGTCCCGCCATGGCTACTAGTAGTCCTTTGTCTCATAACGCTCTGGAACCCGGGAAGCTGCGCTCTACTTGCTCAGCACTGCCCTCTTCCGACCCACGCGGTCGGGCGTGTCGCATCCTCGCCAGTGCAAAACCCCAAGGGATTTCCCTGCTGTAAGGGATGCGGTCCGCAACCGCAAGCCGGGGGAGAACACCCACCGGGTGCCTGGCCGGCACCGCACTGGCACTTCCCGAAAGATTCCCGTACGTCCGCCTCAGCGCCACCCGTGGGGCAGTTGGGGCGACGAGTACTGTGGGACTCGCTTCCGGTCCTCCCGGCGGGAGGCGTGCAGCATCGATACTCAACCGAGCAACCCCGACAGTCTGCCATACGGGGCACGGTCCACGCCAATCGGGCGGAAGAGATTACCCGGAGCGTGACGGAGGTCAAACTTCGACCTGCGGCAGCGGCTCTGCGGCCCTTCCCGCACAGGGACATTCCTGCGAGTGACCACCCGTGCGGAGGACGGCATGCCAAAGGCATGTGCCAACGGCTGCCCGTCTGCCAGCGTGCTCGCACGGTCAGTTCCTCGCACGAGGCGATGCACCGCCTCTTCCAGGAGGATCCCGGGGTCTTCGCACGCACGGCGCGCGCCCTGGGGCACTCCTTCACCGATCCCGTCGAGGTCTCGGTACTCCCGACCGACCTCACCGAACCGAGCCCGTTGGAACGCCGGGTGGACACGCTGCTGCGTTTCGACACGGCAGGCCCCGAAGGCAGCTTCCTGCTCGCCGTCGAGGCGCAGAGCAGGCGGAGCGACGCGAAACCGGCGAGCTGGGCCTACTACGCGTCGTACCTCTACACGAAGTACGGTCTGCCGCCGGTCCTGCTCGTCATCTGCCACGACCGGGCCACCGCCGCCTGGGCCGCCCGGCACGTCGACATCGGCCCGCCGCAGTGGCCCACCCTCACCCTGCGCCCACTCGTCCTGGGACCGCAGAACGTCCCTGTCGTACTCGATCCGGACGTCGCCCGCGCCGACATCCCGCTCGCGGCGCTCTCCGCGATCACACACAGCGACCATCCGGACATCGGTGCCATACTGAAGGCACTGGCCGGCCGCCTTGAAATCACTGGGCGAGGACGACGCAAGCATCGTCATCGAGCTCACCGAACAAGGCCTGGGCACCGCCCCGGCAGCCACGACCTGGAGGGAACTCATGGCCGTCGACCTCTCCTTCTTCCGCTCGGAGACCGCGCAGAAGCTTCGCGCCGAAGGACGTGCCGAAGGGCGCATTGAAGGGCTTGCCGCAGCCGTTGTGGTGGTACTGGAGCGGCGCAGGATCGCGCTGTCGGACACCGACCGGGCCCGGATCACCTCGTGCAGAGACCGCGACACCCTCACCGCCTGGGTGAGGCGTGCGTGCAGCGTCACCACGACCGGTGAACTGTTCCAGTAGGGGTCATCGGGAGAACCCTGCTCGGAACGTTCCGGGCAGGCGAGCGTGGTCGTGGCTGCGCGGGGCGCGTCAGCGGTGGTCGTCCATGGCGTACGTGACGAAGTCGGCCCACGTCGTGCTCATGAAGCCGAGCCGGGGGCCTTCCGGGTGCTTGGAGTCGCGGACGTGGACGGTGCCGGGGGTGGCCGCCACCTCGACGCACTCGCTGCCGTTGCTGCTGTCGCTATAGCTGCTCTTGAACCAGTTCACGGTCAGCGCCTCCCGGAGGCGTGGCCAACGAAGGCGGTCCAGGCCGCTGCGCTCACATGGAGCTGGGGGCTCCGCACGACTTTGGAGTCACGGATGTGGACCTTGCCTGCCGCGTTCGCGACCTCGACACACTCGTTGCTGTTGCTGCTGTCGCTGTAGCTGCTCTTGAACCAGTTCACGGTCAGCGCCTTCCGGAGGCGTGCCCGACGAATGCGGCCCAGGCCGCCACGCTCACGTGGACCTGGGAGCCCTGAACAAACTTGGAGTCGCGGACGTGGACGCCGCGTGAGGTTGGCGCGACCTCGACGCACTCACTGCCGTTACTGCTGTCGCTGTAACTGCTCTTGAACCACTCCAACCCGGAGACTTCCTCGGCAGAGGTCTTGCGGATCATGTCTCTCCCAGCACTTGCTCGATGAAGGCCAGCGACTCCCGGGGCGAGAGAGCCTGAGCCCGGATGATGCCATACCGCAACTCCAGGATCCGGACCAGTTTCGGATCGGATACCGGGCGTGCGGCATACGCCCCGTCGGAGCGCCCGGTTGCCGAACCGTCCCCGAACTTCAGCAGCTGGATGTCCCCATCCACACCTGCGTGGTCTTCGCGGTCGGTCGGCATCGCTTGGATCTCGACGTTGCGCAACTTCCCTACTTCCAGGAAGTGTTCGAGTTGTCGACGGAGGACCATTCTCCCTCCAATCGGACGGCGGAGCATCACCTCCTCCCACACGAAGCTGAAATTTGGGGCCGGCGAGCGCTCGAAGATCGACTGCCGAGCCATGCGGGCGGCCACCGCCAACTCCACCTCGTCCTGCGAGTACGCGGGCCGCCTCATGCCGAAAAGCGCACGCGCATAATCCTCAGTCTGCAACAACCCGTGCGGAGTGCGACTCCCGTACGCGGCCACCTCCACCGCCCGCGCCTCCATCTTCGCCAGGTCCCGCACCTTCTTCGGGTACCTGGCCTCCGCCACGTCGTCCTTCATCGCGGCGATCCTCCCGCCCGCCCCCAGCACCTCGTCCGACCGGTCCAGGTATTCCGGGCGCGGGATGCGCCGACCGCCCTCGACCTTGTAGACCAGGTCCTCCCCGTACCCGATCCGGGTCGCGAACTCCCCCGCCCGCATCCCCGCCGCCTCCCGCCACAGCTTCAGCTGGCGGCCCACCGTGGCCACCACCGCCGCGCCCTGTTCGTCGTCCGGGTCGACGTCCCAGCCGGGTTCGTCCACGTTGCCGTCGTCCACGTTCATCTACGCGCCACCTCCGACGTGCCGTTCTCCGTCAATGGGACCTGTCCCCCGCCAGGCACCCCGGACAGTCGGGACAGGACTGGACAGCGTCGGGACAGTTCCCGTACGCAACGGCGATCTCCCTGTTCACGGTACGCACGCCCGGACACGCTGGGCGATGTGAACCAACAAAGCAGCGACAAGCCTCAACTCCGCACGTGCGTGCGGGACTTCACCGTTCAGCTCTCCTCCACCCGGCGCGGGGCCCGGCTTGCCCGGTTGCTCGCCGTGGAGCAGTTGCGGTCCTGGGGGCTTCCCCTGGAGGCACCGGCGCACATCGTCGCCGAGCTGGCCGCCAACGCCGTCACGCACGGTCGCGTACCGGGCAGGGACTTCCGGATCGCCCTGTCCGTCGACGACGCCGGAACACTGCGTATCGAAGTCACCGACGCGTGCGGCGACCGGCTGCCCAGTGCCGCAGCGGGGTGCGCGGACGAGGAGTCCGGACGCGGTCTGCTCCTCGTGGAGGTGCTCGCCGACAAGTGGGGCATCACCCCGGGCCCCTACCCCTGCAAGACCGTGTGGGCCGAGTGCGCGGTGGCCGACTGAAGGGCGAAAGACGCAGGTGGGACCGGATCGCGGTGCGCCTCGACCCGGTGCGCCACGACCTGCTCCCCGTGGACGTAAAACACCTTCAACACTTGGGGAACCAGAACCTCACCCCACCCCACCAGCCTCCCGGCGGGACTGCCGCGCGGCTCGTCACCCACATGGGTGATCTCTGCCAACTCGGGTGGATTCGCGGCGGGTTGGCGGGCATATGCTCGCCCCGACAACCACAACTCCAGACATACGTCGGCCCCCGGCCGGGACTGGCATCCCGATCGAGGGCCTGACCAACGAGGAAGAAAGCCGCTTCCCGATGGATACGAACGAGCTTAACGCGCCCTCGCGCGCCCCGTCCCGTGTACGCCGACCCAACACCCGATCCGGTGTCATTCACGAAAACACCCGGCACCGCAACCGCTTCACCGTCGTCGGCGACCACTTCTCCCAACACCCCGACCTGAGCTTCCTGGCACGCGGCCTCGGGCTGTACATCCAGTCGCTCCCCGACGGCGTGATCATCGCGATCAAGTTCCTGTCGGCCCGCTTCCCCGAGAGCGAGGCGCGGATCGCCACCGGCCTCCGCGAGCTGGAAACCGCCGGCTACCTCTCCCGTGACCGGGTACGGCTGCCGAACGGGCAGATCGTGACCCGGACCACCTTCCGCAACCACGTGGAAGCGGAAGCGGGGGCGGCTGCCCCGGCCGTACGGCAGGACCGCACGCCCCGCCCGCCCCGCGAGCAGGCCCCGGCGCGCCCCTCCGTACGGCAACCCGCGCCGCCCCGCGCCCCCTCCGTGCCGCCGAGCCCCGTCGACGCACCGCCGCAGGAGCAGCAGGCGCAGCCGTCCGGCGAGCTGCCCCCGCTGTGGGCCGGATTCGACGACGTACCCCCGCAGCAGCAGCCGGGAGTACCGGCCACACCCGTTCCGCCCCAGCGGCCCCAGGCCCGGCGGCCTCGGCTCCCCCTGCCCACCCCCCGGACCTTCGACCCCGAGCGCGACCAGGCCGCCCGGGACCTCCTGGCCTCGCTGCGCGTGGACGACCCCCGGCTCACCCTCGCCGACCGGGACGTACACCGGCTGGGCCCCGCCGTGGCGAGCTGGCTGGAGCGGCGCGTGGCGCCGGAAGCGGTGCGACAGGAACTCCTCAAGGGGTTGCCGGAGCGGCCGGACAGCCCCCGGGCGCTGATCGCGCACCGGCTGACGGTGAACATGCCCGGCGCGCTGCCGCCCGCGCCCGTCGTCGTACGGCCGGATCCCCTGCAGGACTGCGACGGCTGCGGCCGGGTGTTCCGCGCGCCGGGGCCGGGGCGCTGCGGCGACTGCCGAACCGGGAGCGGGACGGCCGCCTAGCATGAACGTGACGACCCTTCCTGCCCCCGGGCACGGACGACGAGGAGCGCGCGCCATGACCATCGCCCCCGACAGCGCACGTCAGGGCAGCCCGGACTACCGGGCCATGAGCGACGCCGTCGACCACCTGCGGGACCGCCTTCCGGGCAAGTTCGAGATCACCAAAGAAGGAATCGTCCACGACATGATGACTCCGGGTCGTCCCCACGAATACACCGCCGGGCTCGTCAGCCGCCGCTTGGAGAAGACCATGGCGGACGGCATCTGGGCCTTCACGGGCACGCCCGATGTGGAGGACGAGCCCGAGGGGATCAAGCGTCACCCCGATGTCATGGTGATTCCCGAGGAGGACATGGAGGGCGAAGGCGCGTTCGACCCGCGCACCCTCCTGGCCGCCATCGAGATCGTCTCCCGCTCCAACCCCGACAACGACTGGGTGAGCAAGATGCGGGACTACCCCCTGCTCGGCATCCCCGTCTACGCGATCTTCGACCCCCGCACCGGAAGCGGAGCCGTCCTCTCCGAGATCCACTCCACCCCCGACGGCCCCCGCTACGCCACCCGCAAGGACTTCGTCTACGGCGAGGACGTCACCATCGCTGACTGGACGATCTCCACGGAGGGGCTCCCGCGCTACGCCGAATGAGCAGGTGGCGGCCACGGACAGCGCACGCCGGTGACGGCCACGGAGACCGCACGACGGTGACAGCCACGGGGACCCCGCACCGGCAACGACCATGGAGACCCCACGCACCCAGCGGGCCGGGTGCCCCGGTGGCGGCCACGCGGACACCTGCCGCCAGCGGGCCGGATGCCCCCGGCCGCCACGAAGACCCCACGCCCCCAGCGACTCGCCCATAGCCGCCCTCCCCCGCCCTCCCCGTGAACTGGCCCACTCCCCGTCCCGGCCAGGCAACCGCCCGTCCCCGTCCTCCGTCTAGCTGGTCGCAGCAGGGCGGCCACCCCTCGTCGGGAAGCCGCCGCCCGCCGCACGGAACGACCAGGCGCAGCGAGAACGACCCTCCGCTGCCGGGGCAGCGGACGGAGAACTTCACACGTGAGCAGCACGACAGCCGGGCCCGGCCTGCCCGAAGGCCAGGTCGACGCCGGCATGCCCGGCACGCGCGAGCCGGGCCGGACGGCCCCGGGGCTGCACCGCCGTACGCTCCTCGCCGCCGCCGGTGCCACCGCGGGCGCCCTGGCCCTCTCCTCCTGCACCGTTCCGCCACCGCGCCGCCGCGACCCGGTGGCCAACCCCGGGCCGGGCCGGCCGATCTCCAGCGCCGAGCGGTCGCTGCTGCTCCAGGTTCTCGCGCATCCGGACGACGACCTCTACTTCATGAATCCGGACTCCCGGCGCCTGCTGGAGGCCGGTACCCCGGTCGTCTCCGTGTACGTCACGGCGGGCGAGGCCAACGGGGTCAACCACCCGCCGGGCCGCCCCCGCCCCAAGCCCGACAAGACCGCGTACGCCTCGTCCCGCCAGCAGGGGCTGCGGCAGGCGTACGCCACGCTCCTGGGCCTGCCGAAGTTCAGCCCGTGGCGGCGCAGCGTGCTCACCCTGCGCGGGGACAAGCACGCCGAGCTGAACACGCTCTCCCACGGCGACCGCCGCGTCGACCTCGTATTCCTCAACGTGTCGGTGAACGCCTCCCGCAACCGTCCCGCGATGACCGCGCTGTGGGAGGACCGCGGGATGACCCAGCGCACCCTGGTACCGGACAACTCCCCGCTGGAGAGGTCGAGTTCGTACGACTACGAGCAGCTGGTCGACGCCCTCGCCGGGCTGTACGACCGCTACCGTCCCACCGTCGTGCAGACCCTCGACCCCGACCCGGACATCCAGCACAGCCCCGAGCGCTTCCGCAGGAAGGACAGCGAACAGCGCGGCTACTCGGACCACCCGGACCACACCGCCGTGGCCTGCTTCAGCTGGGCCGCGCTGATCCGCTGGGTGGCGGAGACCGCCGAGCAGGACAAGCCGCTCCCCCGTTTCGCCGCCACCGCCTTCCGCGGCTACTACAACCACCACTGGCCCAAGAACCTCCCCGAGAGCGTCCTGAGGGAGAAGGCCGGGACGCTCGTGCCGTACGGCGGCGACGTCGACTGGCAGTGCGGCAACCCGGCCGGCTGCGGTGACTACGGGGTCGGCAAGTGGCGTCCGCTGGAAAACTGGAAGGGCTGGGTCAACTCCACCAACTACCGTTACCCGGGACCCCAGTTGGTGACCCACCAGCAGGGCGGCGCGCTGATGGCGTACGGGGTGCTGGGGCTGCGACTGGTCCGCTGGCGGGCCGCAGGGAACGGCACCTGGAGCGCCCCCGAGGACCTCGGCGGCGGCCCGCTCGCTCCCGTACTCGGACAGGCCGTGCTGCGGGAGCACGACGGAGGCAAGGATTCCGGTCAGCTCCTCTTCGCCCTGCGGTACGCCGCGCTCGGCGGGCACGGCAGCGCGAACACCCGTGAGGTCGTCCAGTACGACGGCCGCGCCTGGACCGGACTGGGCTCCCCCGAGAAGCTCCCCGACCGCTCCCGCCGCCTGGGCGTCCCGGTCGCGGTGACGGCGGGCGACGGCCGCGTCCACCTCTTCGTGCGGAACGCCTCGAAGAGCGTCAGCACCCGGGTGCGGGAGGCCGACGGCCAGTGGGGGCCGTGGCGCACCCTCGACGGGCCCGACGCGGACAGCCCGAGCCCGTACGAGCAGGTCCCCCTCAAGCGCGGCACCCTCTCCCCCGTCGACGGCAACGGCCCCGGCAACGGCGACGGCGTCCAGGACGGGCTGTCCGCGGTCGTCGACGCCCAGGGACTGGTCCACCTCTTCGCGGCCGCCCGCACCTCCGTCCGGCACTGGGCGCAGACCGCGCCCGGCGCCCCCGTGTCCCTGCGCCCGGCGAGCCGGCTGCCCGCCCCCGGCGACATCCCGCGCGCGCTCGCGTACGAGGACGGCACGCTCGGCGTCCTCTACCGACGCCCGGTCAGCGCCCGCCTCACCGCCGTCCGCCCGGACGGCACCGCTCTCCCCGGCGGGCCGACCCTGCCCGGGTACGGTCCGGTGGCCGCGCTCAGCGACCCGGCGGGCCCCGTCCTGCTCGGCCGCACCGAGCAGGGTGCGCTGCAATTGCGCTCAGCGAAGGGCACGCTGAGCAAGCGGCCGGGAGCGTGCGTCGGTGCGCCCGCGCTGCTGCGCACGACCGCCGGCGCCCCCGCCGTGGTCGGCCTCGGCGCGGACGCGGCGCCCTGGCTCTGGCGGCCGTAAACACCGTAGGCCCGTACGGCCCGTACACGTCTGCGCCCGTCGGCGGTTGCGTCCACCGTCGGCGGGCGGCCGGTGTGGACCGGCCGGCCGCGCACAACGGAAAGGGCCCCGGCACCCACCGCTTGCGCGGCGGGGCCGGGGCCCTTCCTTTGGAGCTGGGAGCTGTCGCTACCGAGCTACCAGGTCGACCACCGGATACTTACTTGGTGATCTTGGTGACCTGGCCGGCGCCGACGGTCCGGCCACCCTCACGGATGGCGAACTTGAGGCCCTCCTCCATGGCGACCGGCTGGATCAGCGCGACCGACATGACGGTGTTGTCGCCCGGCATGACCATCTCGGTGCCCGCGGGCAGCGTGACGACGCCGGTGACGTCCGTGGTGCGGAAGTAGAACTGCGGGCGGTAGTTGTTGAAGAAGGGGGTGTGACGGCCACCCTCGTCCTTCGACAGGATGTACGCCTGCGCCTCGAACTCCGTGTGCGGGGTGACCGAGCCCGGCTTGATGATGACCTGGCCGCGCTCGACGTCCTCGCGCTTGATGCCACGGAGGAGCAGACCGACGTTCTCACCGGCCTGGCCCTCGTCGAGCAGCTTGCGGAACATCTCGATGCCGGTGACCGTGGTGGTGGTCTTCTCTTCCTTGATACCGACGATGTCGACGGTCTCGTTGACCTTGAGGACACCACGCTCGATACGGCCGGTGACGACGGTGCCACGACCGGTGATCGTGAAGACGTCCTCGATCGGCATCAGGAACGGCTTGTCGACGTCGCGCTCGGGCTGCGGGATCGACTCGTCGACGGCGGCCATCAGGTTCAGGACCGACTGGCCCCACTCCTTGTCGCCCTCAAGCGCCTTGAGCGCCGAGACCTTGACGACCGGCAGGTCGTCACCCGGGAACTCGTACTCGGAGAGGAGCTCACGGACCTCAAGCTCGACGAGCTCCAGGATCTCCTCGTCGTCCACCATGTCGGCCTTGTTCAGCGCGACGACGATGTAGGGGACGCCTACCTGGCGGGCCAGGAGGACGTGCTCCTTCGTCTGCGGCATCGGGCCGTCGGTGGCGGCGACCACGAGGATCGCGCCGTCCATCTGCGCGGCACCCGTGATCATGTTCTTGATGTAGTCCGCGTGACCGGGGCAGTCAACGTGGGCGTAGTGACGCGACTCGGTCTGGTACTCAACGTGGGCGATCGAGATCGTGATACCACGCTGGCGCTCTTCGGGAGCCTTGTCGATCTGGTCGAAGGCCGAGGCCTCGTTCAGGTCGGGGTACGCGTCGTGCAGCACCTTGGTAATGGCGGCCGTGAGGGTCGTCTTACCGTGGTCGATGTGACCGATGGTGCCGATGTTGACGTGCGGCTTAGTCCGCTCGAACTTTGCCTTCGCCACTGGATCCTCCTGCGGAGTGGTTCTGTACGCCTTGCTTCATCGGCGCCAGGTGATCTTTGCTGGGATGCCGGCGCCCGGGGCATTCAGCACGGATTGCGCTGAATGCCCCAGTGGCTCCGGTGATAAGCCTAAAGCGTGTGCTCATACGGGTCGGAACCCGCACTCGCGATGAGCAACTCGTGGAGAGTCGCCCGGTTGAGTGACTCGGGGAGTTACTCGCCCTTGGCCTTCGCGATGATCTCCTCGGCGACGTTCCGCGGAACCTCGGCGTAGGAGTCGAACTGCATCGAGTAGCTTGCGCGACCCGAGGTCTTGCTGCGGAGGTCTCCGACGTAGCCGAACATCTCCGAGAGGGGCACGAGGCCCTTCACGACGCGAGCGCCGCTGCGCTCCTCCATGGCCTGAATCTGGCCACGGCGGGAGTTCAGGTCGCCGATCACATCGCCCATGTAGTCCTCGGGCGTGGTGACCTCGACGGCCATCATCGGCTCAAGGAGCACGGGAGAGGCCTTGCGGGCACCCTCCTTGAAGGCCTGCGAACCGGCGATCTTGAAGGCGAGCTCCGAGGAGTCGACCTCGTGGTAACCACCGTCGAGAAGGGTGACGCGGACGCCGACCATCTCGTAACCGGCCAGGATGCCGAACTGCATGGCTTCCTGGGCGCCCGCGTCCACCGACGGGATGTACTCCCGGGGGATGCGGCCACCGGTGACCTTGTTGACGAACTCGTACGACGCGTCGCCACCCTCGATGGGCTCAAGGGCGATCTGCACCTTCGCGAACTGGCCGGTACCACCAGTCTGCTTCTTGTGCGTGTAGTCGATGCGCTCGACGGTCTTGCGGATCGTCTCGCGGTACGCGACCTGGGGCTTGCCGACGTTCGCCTCGACGCGGAACTCGCGCTTCATGCGGTCGACGAGCACCTCAAGGTGAAGCTCGCCCATACCACCGATGATGGTCTGGCCGGTCTCCTCGTCCGAGTGGACCTGGAAGGACGGGTCCTCCTCCGAGAGACGCTGGATGGCTACACCCAGCTTCTCCTGGTCGCCCTTGGACTTCGGCTCGATGGCGACCTGAATGACCGGTGCCGGGAAGTCCATGGACTCCAGGATGACCGGGTTCTTCTCGTCGCACAGCGTCTCACCGGTGGTGGTCTGCTTGAGACCCATGACGGCGATGATGTCGCCGGCGCCCACCGATGCGATCTCCTCACGCTTGTTCGCGTGCATGCGGTAGATCTTGCCGATGCGCTCCTTCTTGCCCTTGACGGAGTTCAGTACAGAACTGCCGGCCTCAAGGCGGCCCGAGTAGACCCGGACGAAGGTGAGCTTGCCCAGGTGCGGGTCGCTCATGATCTTGAACGCGAGGCCCGAGAAGGGCTCCTCGTCCGACGGCTTGCGCGCGATGACCTTCTCCGGGTCCTTCACGTCGTGGCCTTCGATGGCCTCGACGTCCAGGGGAGAGGGCAGGTAGCGCACGACGGCGTCGAGCAGGGGCTGAACGCCCTTGTTCTTGAACGCCGTACCGCAGAACACGGGGCTGACGGTGACGGAGTCGGCGCTGCCCTTGGACGCGAGCGTGATGCGGCGGATGGCCGCCATCAGCTGCTCCTCGGAAGGCTCCTGGCCCTCCAGGTACAGCTCCATCATCTCTTCGTCGTGCTCGGCGACCGTCTCCAGCAGCTTCCCGCGCCACTCGTCGGCGGCCTCGGTGTGCGTGTCCGGGATGTCGACCGTGTCGTACATCTCGCCCTTGGCGGCCTCGGCGGACCAGACGAGGGCCTTCATCGACACGAGGTCGACGACGCCCTTGAAGTCCGCTTCGGCACCGATGGGGAGCTGCATGACGAGCGGGACCGCACCGAGGCGGTCGACGATCATGTCGACGCAGCGGTGGAACTCGGCACCCGTACGGTCGAGCTTGTTGACGAAGCAGATGCGCGGCACGCCGTAGCGGTCCGCCTGACGCCAGACAGTCTCGGACTGGGGCTCGACACCGGCGACACCGTCGAACACGGTGACAGCGCCGTCGAGGACGCGGAGCGAACGCTCCACCTCGACGGTGAAGTCGACGTGACCCGGGGTGTCGATGATGTTGATCGTGTGATCGACATCGTTGAGCGGCCAGTGGCAGGTCGTCGCGGCAGACGTGATCGTGATGCCGCGCTCCTGCTCCTGCTCCATCCAGTCCATCGTGGCAGCGCCGTCGTGGACTTCACCGATCTTGTAAGACACACCGGTGTAGAAGAGGATGCGCTCGGTGGTGGTCGTCTTGCCCGCGTCGATGTGGGCCATGATCCCGATGTTGCGGACCTTGGCCAGGTCAAGCGAAGTGGTGGCCATATGGCTCAGTCTTCTCTCGGTCTCGATGTGGGTAGCGACTACCAGCGGTAGTGCGCGAAGGCCTTGTTGGACTCGGCCATCTTGTGGGTGTCCTCACGCTTCTTGACGGCAGCGCCAAGACCGTTCGAGGCGTCGAGCAGCTCGTTCATGAGGCGCTCGGTCATGGTCTTCTCGCGGCGGGCGCGGGAGTAACCCACGATCCAGCGGAGCGAGAGGGTGGCGGCGCGACCGGGCTTGACCTCGATCGGCACCTGGTAGGTGGCGCCACCGACACGGCGGGACTTGACCTCAAGCGAGGGCTTGACGTTCTCAAGCGCGCGCTTCAGCGTGATGACCGGGTCAGCGCCGGTCTTCTCGCGGAGGCCTTCCATGGCGCCGTAGACGATGCGCTCGGCGGTGGAACGCTTGCCGTCGAGCAGGATCTTGTTGATCAGCGACGTCACAAGAGGAGAGGCGTAGACCGGGTCAATGATGACCGGGCGCTTCGGGGCGGGGCCCTTACGAGGCATTCTTACTTCTCCTTCTTGGCGCCGTAGCGGCTGCGAGCCTGCTTACGGTTCTTGACGCCCTGCGTGTCGAGGGAACCGCGGATGATCTTGTAGCGAACACCCGGAAGGTCCTTCACACGACCGCCACGCACGAGCACGATCGAGTGCTCCTGCAGGTTGTGGCCCTCACCCGGGATGTAGGCCGTGACCTCGATGCCCGAGGTCAGGCGCACACGCGCGACCTTACGGAGCGCCGAGTTCGGCTTCTTCGGGGTGGTCGTGAACACACGCGTGCAGACGCCACGGCGCTGGGGCGAACCCTCAAGCGCGGGCGTCTTGTTCTTCTCGACCTTGTCCTGCCGGCCCTTACGGACCAGCTGCTGGATCGTAGGCACTACTTCTCCGGTTTCTGTGTGCCGATCACTGTGAAACTAACCTGAAACAGTCACCGACCCACGCGGTCGGGTGTGTCGGATCCGGCACGCTTCCGCGGAACGGAAGAGGACGCGAATCGCGAAGGCCCACATAAAGACGGACTCGCTCTGCGGCTGTAAACACGCACAGGAGCCCAGGCACAACCCAGGCACAAGGTCTGAGCGTACCTACCGCATCGACCTGGGTCAAAACAAATGCTGTCCATCCGTCGGCGGGGCCCAGTGCGGGGCATGCGGGTGACGCGAACCACCGCGTTTCCACCCCCTTGAGGAGGGGCCTCCAGTAGCTTGGCGTGGTCATGCATACGTTCGGTCGGCGGTCGGACACGGGGGGTGACGGGGATGGCCCGGAGCGAAGCGACGAGCGGGGACGAGGGCCTCGGGGACAGGGTCCCGTTCCTGGCCCGGCTGGAGCCGGAGGACCGTCGGGCGCTGCTGGCCCTGGGCCGCCCCCTGCGGTACGCCCCGCGCAGTACGGTGCTGCGCCAGGACGAGCCGTCGACGTACGTCCTGGTCCTGCTGCACGGCTGGACCAAGGTGACGGCCGCTGCGGTCAACGGGTACGAAGCGCTGCTCGCGCTGCGCGGTCCCGGCGACATCGTCGGCGAGGCGGCTGCCCTCAGCGGGCGGCCCCGCACCGCCACGGTGACCTCCCTGGAGGCGGTCACGGCGGTGGCCGTCGACCAGGAGCGGTTCACCGCCTTCCTCGCCGCCTCCTCCGGGGCCACCCTGAGCCTGCTCACCCTGACCACCGACCGCATGCACAAGGGCGATCAACGCCGTCTGGAGAACGCGGCGCTCACCGTGCGAGAACGTTTCGCCGTACTGCTCCTCGAACTCGCCCGCACCCACGGCAGCCGCACCGAACTCGGCATCGAGCTGTGCGTTCCGCTCAGCAAGCAGGAGCTGGCCGGAGCGATCGGCGCCTCCCGCGAGATGGTGCAGCGCCTGCTGAAGGAGCTGCGCGAGCGCGAGGTGGTGCTCACCGGCCGCCGCACGCTCGTCATCCTGCGGCCCGACATACTGCGCCGGATCGGGCACCAGGGCTGATCCCGCCCCTGTTCAGTGCACACGGTCACACTCGGACAGCGTCATCCGCCCTCACTCCGACACGCTCCGGCGAGCCACTCTGCCGTGCATGACACCCAAGGGAACGACCCCGAAGAAGACCCCCGCCCACCAGCCGCAGCCGCCGCTGAGCCGGAACATCCTGCTCCTCGACATCGAGCGCTACAGCGACCGCGACGACGTCGAACAGGCTTATCTGCGGCGGATGCTGTACGAGATCACCGACCGCACCCTGATCGCCGCGGGCATCGACGCCACCCGTCGGCTGCGCGCCGACCGGGGTGACTCCGTGATGGAGCTGATCGACGCGAACACCTCGCTGATCGATCTCCTCCGGGCATTGCTGAGCGAGACCCCGATCCAACTCCGCGCCACCAACCGCAAGGCATCCACCAGCGCCCAGATCAGGCTGCGCGCCGTCCTCGCCACCGGATACGTGGCCATCGACGAGAACGGCTGGGTGGGCGCCGACCTCAACTTCGCCTGCCGCCTGCTCGACGCCGACGAGCTGCGCAAGGCCCTGAAGCGCAGCGAGGACGACTTCGCCCTGTGCGTCTCGGACCCGGTCCACCGGGGCATCGTGCGGCACAACCACCCGGGCATCCCGGCCGAGAAGTTCCACCCGGTGGTGCTGGACGGGAAGAACGGGGCGATGGAGGCGTGGCTGTACGGACCCGTCCCGGCCGGTGAAGGCGGAACCCCGGCTCCCGGAGGGCACGCCGCGCCGCCCTCCCCCGCGCCGACGGGCGAACCCCAGGCCGAGCCCCCCGGCACGGCCAGCGGGGCCTACGTCCACGGCAACCAGACCGGCATCGCGGGCGGCACCTTCACCGCCCCCATCACCTTCGGCGACCTGAACCCGGGCGGCTCCCGGTGAGCGCCGCCGCCCCCGGCCGGGCGCAGAGCCCCGAGGTGTCGCCCGCCGCCCCCGGCCAGGAACCCCCCGAGGAGAACCAGCAGTCCGCCCCCGACCAGCAGGACAGCGCCGCTCCGCCCGAGCAGCCGCAGAACGCCCGCACCGCCCGGCGCGAACTCGTCGACCACACCCCCGGGTTCATCCTCGGCCGGTCCCCCTCCTTCGGCGGCGCCCTCGTCGGCGGTGAGCAGTCCGGCATCGCGGGCGGAACCTTTCACGGCGCGGTCAGCTTCCGCACCCAGATCCACCACCACACCTCCCTCGACGGCCCCCGGCACGCCTCGGGCGCCGTCCCCGCCGAACGGCTGGCCGCACTGTCCGCCACGTACCAGGAGAGCCCCTGCTTCGCCCCCGCCCTGCGGCGCCTGCGCGAGGAGCGGGTGCTGATCCTCACCGGCGCGCACGCGACCGGCCGCCGGGCCGCCGCAACGATGCTGCTGCACCGGCTGGGGACCCGGTCGGTACGGGCCCTGGACCCGGGCAGCTCACCGCTCGCCCTCGGGGAGCGGCTCACCGAGGACACCGGGCATCTCGCCTGCGACTTGGCCATCAGCCGCTCCCGTCCGTTCACGGACGCCCAACTGCTGGCGCTGCGCGAGAAGTTGACCGAGTACGACAGTCACCTCGTGATCACCACGAGTCCGTCCGCCCCCCTGCACCAGGACATCTCCCCCCTCCCTTGGGAGCCGCCCCCGCTGGCGGACACGCTCCGCGCCCACCTGCGGCACCTCACCGACGAGGAGACCGCCGGCACGCTGATGGCCCAGGAGCCGGTGCGCGACTTCCTCGACGGCGCCCGGCTGATCGGCGAGGCGGCGGCCTTCGCCCCGCTGGTCGTCGGCCACCACCGCGGCACGGTCCCCGCCTCCGCGCTGACCGAGTTCGGACGCGCCACCGTGGAGGAGCAGGTCCGCGCCTGGTTCGGCGGTACCGAGCTGAGCCTGCGGGACAAGAGCTTCCTGCTCTCCCTCGCCGTGTTCGACGACGCCCCCTATCCGCTGGCCGGCGAGTTCGCCGACCCGCTCTACGTACGGCTCCAGCGGACGGAGGACCCGGGCACGCACCCACGGGTGCCGGTGTTCGGCCCCGCGCCCTCCGAACGGCTGGAGCAGGCACGGGGTTTGGTGTACGAGGGCGAGGAGGCCACCGAGTGGGGTCCGGTTCCCCAGGCGATGGCCCGGTACGCCAACGAGCTGACCGCCCCCGTCCTGCTCACCGAGGCGTGGACCCGGCAGCCCTCCACCCGTCCCGCGCTGGTGGAGTGGGTGCGCCGGCTCGCCGACGACGGCCGTGCGCTGGTGCGCACCCGGGCCGCCGCGGCGAGCGCCGCTCTCGCTCATGCGGACCTGTCGTCCTGTGTGGGCCTGCTCATCACCCCCTGGGCGGACTCCCCGTCGTACGCCCACAGGCTGACAGCGGCCAACTCCCTGGTCCTGACCGACCTGTTGGGAGTCTCCGCGGTACGTCACCTCCTTGACCAGTGGTGCACGGACCTGGACCGCCCCGGCCGGCGCTGGACCGGCATCCGCGCCTGGGCCCTGCTGGCGGGCCTGCGCCCCGAGCTCGCGCCGCGGGCCCTGGCCTCGGTGGTCGGCCGGGCTCGCGACCCCGAGTGCGAGGAGGACGAGCTGCGGGAGCTGGCGGACTCGGCGGCGCTGCTGCTGACCGCGGGCCGCGCGTCGAGCATGGTGCACGAGCTGGCCGGACTGCTCGGCGACGGCAGCTCCGCCGTACGCGCCCTGACAGCCGAGGCGTTCCTGAAGGCGTGCGCATCGCTGGGGACCGCGGACGCGGAAGCGAGCCTGCTCGACCGGTACGCCCAACAGGACCGGACCTCCCCGCAGGCGACCCGCGACCTCGCCGCGCTGTGGAACGGCACGCTGGAGGACGCCGACCGCACCGGTGAGGCGCTCGCCGCCCTGCGCTCCTGGGTGCTCCAGGCCGACCGGCAACCTTCCGCCGAGGCGGCGCTGCGCACGCTGCTCCCCGCCCTGACCGCCACCGACCGGGGGCGGCTCCGGATCACCCACTTGCTGCGGACCATGCCGGGGGAGGACGGCGGGCCGCCCCCGGAGGTCGCCGGCCGGCTGCTGCGCCTGGTCGGGCAGCGGCCGGCGACGGACCTGGCGGTGATCTCGTGAGCATCCTCCGGTGGCGGCCGAACCAGCGGCGGCGGAACGACTTTCCGTGGCACGGCGGGCTCCGGGAGGACGACGAGGACCTCCCGCCCGGGTGGCCGTACGCGGCGTCCGACGAGCCGGAGCCCTGGGACCCCGGCGAGCCGTGGGGACCCGCGCCCGACGAGCGGGCCTGGTCGCCCGGACCCCCTTCCCGCCACACGGAGCTGACCGATCCGGTACTGAGCGTGCGGACTCTGGGCCGGTACGAGTACGCCACCAAGCGGCTGCCCGTGGGCGCGGACCACGCGCTGGTGTTCGCCACCACCGACCACCACTACCGGTCGTTCGTGCCCCCTGCGCGCCCCACCCGCGCCGACATAGCCAGCGGCCGGTTCACCGCCGTGTACGAGGTGGACATGGGTGTCCAGCGGGCGAGCAAGGAACTGGAGCTGCCCAGTGACCAGGAGTCCTTCTCCTTCGTCGCCGAAGCGGACTTCGAGTGGCGGGTGACGGACCCGGCGGCCTTCGTCGTCTCCGGTGAACGCGACGTTCCCGAGCTGCTGCACCGGGCTCTGGTGCGCACGCTCCGCCCGGTGGCCGCCGCCCACCCCGTGCACCGGGCCCGGGACGCGGAACGGTCCGCCCGCGCCGCCCTCGGCCTGGCCGGGCCGCTCGGCGCCGGACAGGGCATCACCGTCCGCTGCGACATCCGGCTGTCCGTCGACGAGCCCACCGCCCGGCACGCGGCGGCCGTACGGGAACGGCACCAGGCGCACGACCTGGCGGTGCTGCGCGAGGAACACGAGCGCGCCCTGCGCCACTACCGGGACCAGAAGATCGCGTACTACCAGGAACACCTGCGCAGGGGAGGCGTCACCGCCTGGGCCTTCCACCTCGCGGAACACCCCGAGGACGCACTGCTGGCAGTCCAGAACCTCTCTCACGAACAACGGGAGCTGGTGCGCAGCCAGTACGCGGTCGCCAAGGAACTGGTCACCGGCCCCGGCGTGGAGGCGTACCAGATGGAGGGTCCCAAGAAGCGGCTGCTCCAGTTCCTGGAGGACGCCTTCGCCCAGGCCCGCCCGGAAGCACTCGGGCCACTGCCCGAGCCGGAGAAACCCGCCCCCGAGGAGTCCCCGTGACCTCCGCACCCGAGCCCCCGCAAGGCCCCCGGTACCCGGAGCCCCCGACCCTGCGCGACGTGACCCACCTGTCGGAGAAGCTCCGCTCCCGCGCCGCGCCCCCGGATTCCGAGGACGGTCCGGGGCACCCCGACCGGGCCGGGCGCCGGCGCCGCGCGGCCGGTGCGGGCCACCGACCGTCCTCGTACGGCGACCGTCAGGACGACGGGGAACCGCCCCGTCCCGAAAGCCGGTACGAGGAGGCGCACACGCTGCTCGCGCGGCTGCGTGACCTGCTGGACGGGCCGGAGCCGCCCGGCCCGTGGGAGCGCCGCAGGCACCCGGGCCCGCTGCCCGCGCCCGGGTTCGCGGGCACGAAGGCGGACGACACGGCCGGGGACGGCTTCCCGCCCGAACCGGTCCCGTACGCGACCCGCCCGGACCCCTGGCCCCGGCGGCCCCCGGCCGGGTCCGGGGCGGCCGCCGCGTCTCGGCTGCGGCTCTCCTCCCGGGAGCGTCGCATGGACGCCACGGCCGTCTGCCAGCTCCTGACGCAGCTCCCCTGGGCCGTGTGCAGCGCCCTGCTCATCGGCCGGCTCTCCTCTCTCCTGCTGGGCGGGCTGGGCTGGTTGCCGCTCGCGCTGTGGGCCGGCGCGGGGCTGCTGGTCTTCCACCGATCCTCGGAAGCCCTGCTCGCCCGCTACCTGCTGCGCCTGGAACACCCCTCGGGCCGCGAACTCGACCGCCTGCGACCGCTCTGGGCCCAGGTCACGGCCCGCGCCGGGGTGGACGGCAGGGGGTATGCGCTGTGGATCGAGGACAGCCGGGAGCTGAACGCGTTCGCCACCGGCCGGCGGATCGTCGCCGTCACCCGCCAGGCCGTACGCTCCCTGCCGGACGGCCAGTTGGCCGCCGTCCTCGCCCATGAGCTGGGCCATCAGCGCGAGGGCCACTCCTGGGCCGCCCCGCTGGGCCGCTGGTACGGGATGCCCGCACGGGCGCTCGCCTCGGGGCTGCGCCGGGTGCTGCTGCACGCCTGGCTGCGACGGAAGGACCTGGCCCGCTCCCAGCGCCTCACCGCTGTGCTGGTGCTGCTGCTGGCCTTCGGGGCGCTGACCCTCGCCACCTGGGGTCTGCCGCTCGCACTGCTGGCGGGTCCGTTCGTGCTCGGGGCCACCGCGCGCCGCGCCGAGTACCGGGCGGACCGGCACGCGGCGGTGCTCGGTTACGGGCCGCAGCTCGCCTCCGTACTGGAACGGTCGATCGAGCGGGAACTCGCGGACCGGAACAGCCGGTTCCGCGGTCGGCGGCCCTCTCTGGTGGTACGCCTCCTCACTACCCGCGCCAACACGGCGACCAGGCTGCACCGGCTGCGCCCGTACCTCGAAACACGGGAGCGCTGACCCGCCCCCCCCACGCCGAAGGGCGCCTGCCCCGCTCGAAAGCGGGGCAGGCGCCCTTCGCACGTACCGCTACACGCTCTTACTGGTTGTACGGACCGTAGTCGTAGTCCTCCAGCGGAACGGCCTGGCCGGAGCCCGTGCCGAACGGCGAGTAGTCGATGTCGTCGTAGCCGACGGCCGAGTACATCGCGGCCTTGGCCTCTTCGGTCGGCTCGACCCGGATGTTGCGGTAGCGGGACAGACCCGTACCGGCCGGGATGAGCTTACCGATGATGACGTTCTCCTTGAGGCCGATGAGGCTGTCGGACTTGGCGTTGATCGCCGCATCCGTCAGGACTCGGGTCGTCTCCTGGAAGGAGGCGGCCGACAGCCAGGATTCCGTCGCCAGCGAGGCCTTGGTGATACCCATCAGCTGCGGACGGCCGGAGGCGGGGTGACCGCTCTCCTGGACCACACGACGGTTCTCGGTCTCGAACTTCGAGCGCTCGACGAGCTCGCCCGGCAGCAGTTCCGCGTCGCCGGACTCGATGATCGTCACACGGCGGAGCATCTGCCGGATGATGATCTCGATGTGCTTGTCGTGGATCGACACGCCCTGGCTGTTGTAGACCTTCTGGACTTCGCCGACCAGGTGGACCTGGACCGCGCGCTGACCGAGGATCCGCAGCACGTCGTGCGGGTTGGTCGCACCGACGGTGAGCTTCTGGCCCACCTCGACCGGGTCGCCCTCGCCCACCAGCAGACGGGCACGCTTGGAGATCGGGAAGGCCGTCTCCTCGCTGCCGTCGTCCGGCGTGACGACGATCTTCTTGGTCTTCTCGGTCTCCTCGATCCGGATGCGGCCCTTGGCCTCCGAGATCGGGGCGACACCCTTGGGCGTACGAGCCTCGAAGAGCTCGACGACACGGGGCAGACCCTGGGTGATGTCGTCACCGGCCACACCACCGGTGTGGAAGGTACGCATGGTGAGCTGCGTACCGGGCTCACCGATGGACTGGGCGGCGATGATGCCGACCGCCTCACCGATGTCGACGAGCTTGCCGGTGGCCAGCGAGCGGCCGTAGCAGAAGGCACAGGTGCCGACCGCGGACTCGCAGGTCAGGACCGAGCGGGTCTTGACCTCCTCGACGCCGTGCATGACCAGCTGGTCGATGAGCACGTCACCGAGGTCGACGTTGGCAGGCGCGATGACCTTGCCGTCGATCACGACGTCCTCCGCCAGCATGCGGGCGTAGACGCTGGTCTCGACGTCGTCGGTCTTGCGGAGGATGCCGTCGGCGCCCTTCTCCGCGATCTTCAGCTTGAGGCCGCGGTCGGTGCCGCAGTCCTCCTCGCGGATGATCACGTCCTGCGAGACGTCCACCAGACGACGGGTCAGGTAACCCGAGTCGGCGGTACGCAGGGCGGTGTCGGCGAGACCCTTACGGGCACCGTGGGTGGAGATGAAGTACTCCAGCACGGACAGACCCTCGCGGAACGACGCCTTGATGGGACGAGGAATCGTCTCGTTCTTGGCGTTGGACACCAGACCACGCATACCGGCGATCTGACGCATCTGCATCATGTTTCCTCGGGCACCCGAGTCAACCATCATGAAGATGGGGTTCGTCTTGGGGAAGTTCGCGTTCATCGCCTCGGCAACCTCGTGGGTCGCCTTGGTCCAGATCGCGATGAGCTCCTGAGTGCGCTCTTCCTTGGTGATCAGACCGCGCTCGTACTGCTTCTGGACCTTCTCGTCCTGCTCCTCGTAGCCCTTGACGATGGCCTTCTTGGCCTCGGGCACGACGACGTCGGAGATGGCCACGGTGACGCCCGAGCGGGTCGCCCAGTGGAAGCCGGCCGCCTTCAGGTTGTCGAGCGTCGCCGCCACGATGACCTTGGGGTAGCGCTCCGCCAGGTCGTTGACGATCTCGGAGAGCTGCTTCTTGCCCACCGAGTAGTCGACGAACGGGTAGTCCTCGGGCAGCAGCTCGTTGAAGAGCGCACGGCCCAGGGTCGTACGGAGACGGAACGGGTCACCGGTCTGCCACTCGGGCTCGCCCTCCTCCGCGGTCGGCGGAGTCCAGCCACGCGGCGGGACGGTGCCGACGGGGAAGCGGATGTCGACCTTCGCCTGGAGCGACAGCTCCCGGTTGTCGAACGCCATGGTCGCCTCGGCCGAGGAGCCGAAGGACCGGCCCTCGCCGATGACCTTGCGCTCTTCCTCGTCGGTGGTGAGGAAGAACAGGCCCAGCACCATGTCCTGGGTCGGCATGGTGACGGGACGACCGTCGGCCGGCTTCAGGATGTTGTTGGAGGACAGCATCAGGATGCGGGCCTCGGCCTGCGCCTCCGCGGAGAGCGGCAGGTGCACGGCCATCTGGTCACCGTCGAAGTCCGCGTTGAACGCGGTGCAGACGAGCGGGTGGATCTGGATGGCCTTGCCCTCGACCAGCTGCGGCTCGAAGGCCTGGATGCCGAGTCGGTGCAGCGTGGGCGCACGGTTCAGCAGAACCGGGTGCTCCGCGATGACCTCTTCCAGCACGTCGTACACGACCGTGCGGCCGCGCTCGACCATGCGCTTCGCGCTCTTGATGTTCTGCGCGTGGTTCAGGTCCACCAGGCGCTTCATCACGAACGGCTTGAAGAGCTCCAGCGCCATGGCCTTCGGCAGACCGCACTGGTGCAGCTTGAGCTGCGGACCGACGACGATCACGGAACGCGCGGAGTAGTCCACACGCTTGCCGAGGAGGTTCTGACGGAAGCGGCCCTGCTTGCCCTTGAGCATGTCGGACAGCGACTTCAGCGGACGGTTGCCGGGGCCCGTGACCGGGCGACCGCGACGGCCGTTGTCGAAGAGCGCGTCGACGGCCTCCTGAAGCATGCGCTTCTCGTTGTTCACGATGATCTCGGGGGCACCGAGGTCCAGGAGCCGCTTCAGGCGGTTGTTGCGGTTGATCACGCGGCGGTACAGGTCGTTCAGGTCGGAGGTCGCGAAGCGGCCACCGTCCAGCTGCACCATCGGACGCAGGTCCGGCGGGATGACCGGTACGCAGTCCAGCACCATGCCCTTGGGGCTGTTGCTGGTCGACAGGAACGCGGAGACGACCTTGAGGCGCTTGAGCGCACGGGTCTTCTTCTGGCCCTTGCCGGTCCGGATGATCTCGCGGAGGCGCTCGGCCTCCTCCTCCAGGTCGAAGGACTCCAGGCGCTTCTGCAGAGCAGCCGCACCCATGGAACCGTCGAAGTACGTGCCGAAGCGGTCACGCAGCTCGCGGTAGAGGAGCTCGTCGCCCTCCAGGTCCTGGACCTTGAGGTTCTTGAAGCGGTTCCACACCTCGTCGAGGCGGTCGATCTCGCGCTGGGCGCGGTCGCGGAGCTGCTTCATCTCGCGCTCGGCGCCTTCGCGCACCTTGCGGCGCACGTCGGCCTTGGCGCCCTCGGCCTCAAGCTCGGCCAGGTCGGTCTCAAGCTTCTTGGCGCGGGCCTCCAGGTCGGAGTCACGGCGGTTCTCGACCTGCTGGCGCTCGACGGAGACGTGCGCCTCCAGCGAGGGCAGGTCGCGCGTCCGGCGCTCCTCGTCCACGAAGGTGATCATGTACGCGGCGAAGTAGATGACCTTTTCGAGGTCCTTCGGCGCGAGGTCGAGCAGGTAGCCGAGGCGCGAGGGAACGCCCTTGAAGTACCAGATGTGCGTGACGGGCGCGGCCAGTTCGATGTGGCCCATCCGCTCACGACGCACCTTGGCGCGAGTGACCTCGACGCCGCAGCGCTCACAGATGATGCCCTTGAAGCGGACACGCTTGTACTTGCCGCAGTAGCACTCCCAGTCCCGGGTCGGACCGAAGATCTTCTCGCAGAAGAGTCCGTCCTTCTCGGGCTTGAGCGTGCGGTAGTTGATGGTCTCCGGCTTCTTCACTTCGCCGTGGGACCAGGTCCGGATGTCGTCCGCGGTGGCGAGGCCAATCCGCAGCTCGTCGAAGAAGTTGACGTCGAGCACTTGTCGTCAATCCCTCTTTCGGGGGTTCGAGCCCCTCGCTTGCGCGAGATTCATGGGCACTTCAAATGGTCTGAACGGGTCCGGGGAGGGCCGGGGGTCTCCGGTGAAGGAGACCCCCGGCCGGCCCGTCAGACCTCTTCGACGCTGCTCGGCTCGCGCCGGGACAGGTCGATACCGAGTTCCTCCGCTGCGCGGAAGACGTCCTCGTCCGTGTCACGCATCTCGATGGACATGCCGTCCGAGGAGAGCACCTCCACGTTGAGGCAGAGCGACTGCATTTCCTTGATGAGCACCTTGAAGGACTCGGGAATGCCGGGCTCCGGAATGTTCTCGCCCTTGACGATGGCCTCGTAGACCTTCACGCGGCCGGTCACGTCGTCGGACTTGATCGTCAGCAGCTCCTGGAGGGCGTACGCGGCGCCGTATGCCTCCAGCGCCCACACCTCCATCTCACCGAAGCGCTGACCACCGAACTGCGCCTTACCACCCAGCGGCTGCTGGGTGATCATCGAGTACGGGCCGGTCGAACGCGCGTGGAGCTTGTCGTCGACCAGGTGGTGGAGCTTGAGGATGTACATGTACCCGACCGAGATCGGGTCCGGGAACGGCTCGCCGGAGCGGCCGTCGAACAGGTTGGCCTTGCCCGAGGGCTGGACCAGCCGGTCGCCGTCGCGGTTGGGGATCGTGGCCTCGAAGAGGCCGGTGATCTCGTCCTCGCGCGCACCGTCGAACACCGGGGTGGCGACGTTGGTGCCGGGGGCGACCTGGTCGGCGCCGATCGCCTGGAGGCGCTGCGCCCACTCGTCGGCCAGACCGGAGACGTCCCAGCCGCGGCTGGCGAGCCAGCCGAGGTGGATCTCCAGGACCTGTCCCGGGTTCATTCGGGACGGGACACCCAGCGGGTTCAGGATGATGTCGACCGGGGTGCCGTCCTCCAGGAACGGCATGTCCTCGATCGGCAGGATCTTGGAGATGACGCCCTTGTTGCCGTGACGGCCGGCGAGCTTGTCACCATCGGTGATCTTGCGCTTCTGGGCCACGTAGACGCGGACCAGCTGGTTGACGCCCGGCGGCAGCTCGTCGCCCTCTTCGCGGTCGAAGACGCGGACGCCGATGACCTTGCCGATCTCGCCGTGCGGCACCTTCAGCGAGGTGTCGCGCACTTCGCGCGCCTTCTCGCCGAAGATCGCGCGGAGCAGGCGCTCCTCCGGCGTCAGCTCGGTCTCGCCCTTGGGCGTGACCTTGCCGACGAGGATGTCGCCGGCGACGACCTCGGCACCGATACGGATGATGCCGCGCTCGTCGAGGTCGGCGAGGACCTCTTCGGAGACGTTCGGGATGTCCCGGGTGATCTCCTCCGGGCCGAGCTTGGTGTCACGGGCGTCGACCTCGTGCTCCTCGATGTGGATCGAGGAGAGGACGTCGTCCTGCACCAGCCGCTGGCTGAGGATGATCGCGTCTTCGTAGTTGTGGCCCTCCCACGGCATGAACGCCACGAGGAGGTTCTTGCCGAGCGCCATCTCACCCTGCTGGGTGGCGGGGCCGTCGGCGAGGACCTGGCCCTCGATGACCCGTGCGCCCTCGTCGACGACGACCTTCTGGTTGACCGAGGTGCCCTGGTTCGAGCGGGAGAACTTGGCGATCCGGTACGTGGTGTACGTGCCGTCGTCGTTGGCGACGGTGACGTAGTCCGCGGAGACCTCCTGGACCACACCCGCCTTCTCCGCCTTGATGACGTCACCGGCGTCGACCGCGCAGCGGTACTCCATGCCGGTGCCGACGAGCGGAGCCTCGGACGTGATCAGCGGCACGGCCTGACGCATCATGTTCGCGCCCATGAGCGCGCGGTTCGCGTCGTCGTGCTCCAGGAAGGGGATCATCGCGGTCGCGACCGACACCATCTGGCGCGGCGAGACGTCCATGTAGTCGACGTCGTCGCCCGGGATGTAGTCGATCTCTCCGCCACGACGGCGGACCAGGACGCGCGACTCGGTGAAGCGCATGTCCTCACCGAGGGTCGCGTTCGCCTGGGCGATCACGAACCGGTCCTCCTCGTCGGCCGTCAGGTAGTCGACCTCGTCGGTGACGACACCCTCGGTCACGCGGCGGTACGGGGTCTCGACGAAGCCGAAGGCGTTGACGCGACCGTACGAAGCCAGCGAACCGATCAGACCGATGTTCGGGCCTTCGGGGGTCTCGATCGGGCACATGCGTCCGTAGTGGGACGGGTGCACGTCTCGGACCTCGAAGCCGGCCCGCTCACGGGACAGACCACCGGGACCCAGCGCCGAGAGACGACGCTTGTGCGTCAGACCCGACAGCGGGTTGTTCTGGTCCATGAACTGCGACAGCTGGCTGGTGCCGAAGAACTCCTTGATGGAGGCGACGACCGGCCGGATGTTGATCAGGGTCTGCGGCGTGATCGCCTCGACGTCCTGGGTCGTCATGCGCTCGCGGACGACGCGCTCCATCCGGGCCAGACCCGTGCGGACCTGGTTCTGGATGAGCTCGCCGACGTTGCGCAGACGACGGTTGCCGAAGTGGTCGATGTCGTCGGTCTCGACGACGATGTTCCGCCCCGACTCGCCGACCGTCTCGACCTCACCGGCGTGCAGCCGGACGAGGTACTTGATGGTGGCGATGATGTCCTTGCTGGTGAGGACACCCGCGTTCAGCGGCTCGTCCGCGCCGAGCTTCTTGTTCACCTTGTAGCGGCCGACCTTCGCGAGGTCGTAGCGCTTCGGGTTGAAGTAGAGGTTCTCCAGCAGCGTCTGAGCGGCCTCACGGGTGGGCGGCTCGCCCGGACGCAGCTTGCGGTAGATGTCGAGCAGCGCGTCGTCCTGGCCCTGGGTGTGGTCCTTCTCCAGGGTGGCGCGCATGGACTCGTACTCGCCGAACTCCTCCAGGATCTGCTCGGTCGTCCAACCGAGAGCCTTCAGGAGAACGGTGACGGACTGCTTGCGCTTGCGGTCGATGCGGACACCGACCATGTCGCGCTTGTCGATCTCCATCTCCAGCCAGGCACCCCGGGACGGGATGATCTTGGCGGAGAAGATGTCCTTGTCGGACGTCTTGTCGATGGAGGAATCGAAGTACACGCCCGGCGAGCGGACGAGCTGCGACACCACGACACGCTCGGTGCCGTTGATGACGAAGGTGCCCTTGTTGGTCATGAGCGGGAAATCGCCCATGAAGACCGTCTGGGACTTGATCTCGCCGGTCTCGTTGTTGGTGAACTCGGCGGTGACGAAGAGCGGGGCGGCGAACGTGAAGTCGCGCTCCTTGCACTCGTCGATCGAGTTCTTGGGGGGCTCGAAACGGTGGTCGCGGAACGTCAGCGACATCGACCCGGAGAAGTCCTCGATCGGGGAGATCTCTTCGAAGATCTCCTCCAGACCGGACTTCGTGGGGACGTCCTGTCCACTCTCGAGAGCGGCCTCGACGCGACCCTTCCAAGCGGCGTTCCCGAGCAGCCAGTCAAAGCTCTCGGTCTGCAGCGCGAGGAGGTTCGGAACCTCGAGGGGCTCCTTGATCTTTGCAAAGGAGATGCGCAGCGGGGCGGTGCTGGCGCCGTTGTTCGTATTGGAGGTCGAGGCGTTGCGCGAGGCGGCCAAGAGGGGGTCCTTCCGAGGGCTCGGACTCACTACGCGCGTACCGGTCCCACGTCGGACACAGAGACAGAACGGCCCAGATCAGGAAGCCCAGATCAGGGCGGATCATTCCTCGGTGCTCAAGCATGGGCATGCCCCTGGTGACGGGCAGGAGGCAGCTAACAGGCAGCGCAAAGGGTCAGTGTAGCCACTTGGCCCACTGATGTCCAGAGCGGGTTTTTGGGGACCCTCATCGGCCTCTTTGTTCTTCTCAACGCCACTGCCACGACTGCGGTTGTGCCAACGTCACGGGTGAGCCCTCGCGCCCTGCGGACGCACCTCGATACTGCCCTCTTCGTCTTCGATCCATGCCTCGGAGTCGGATCGATGTAACGACGCGTCCTGAGAATTGCGCGCTGCGTGCCGTTCGTCAAGGCCCCCCGCCCCCTCAGGGCTCCGGTCACCTGCCCGGACCGCCACGACGGCGTACAACGGGCGCACAGCGGGCCTGTGGGGCGCACAACGAAGATCACCCTACTCGCCGCGAGCGGCTGCGCCCAGCCACCCGGGGGAACGCCGAAGGGCGACCACCCAATTGGATGATCGCCCTTGGCGGTGCCGGCGTTACACCTCTCGGCGTTTCTCCGGCGAAAGAGTCAGAGACTCAGGGGGTCACTTGACCTCGACGGCCGCACCGGCGCCCTTGAGGGACTCGGCAGCCTTCTCGGCGGCCTCCTTGGTGACCTTCTCAAGGACGGGCTTCGGAGCGCCGTCGACGAGGTCCTTGGCCTCCTTCAGACCCAGCGAGGTCAGCTCACGCACGACCTTGATGACCTGGATCTTCTTGTCGCCGGCACCCGTGAGGATGACGTCGAACTCGTCCTGCTCCTCGGCGGCCTCGGGGGCAGCGCCACCGGCGGCGGGGCCGGCAACGGCGACGGCCGCGGCGGCGGTGACGTCGAACTTCTCCTCGAAGGCCTTCACGAACTCGGAGAGCTCGATGAGGGTCATCTCTTCGAACTGCGCGAGCAGGTCGTCCTGGGACAGCTTCGCCATGATGGCGTCCTTCCAATAAGTCGGCAGGTGCCGGATGTACTTGTCGGCGGGCGTACGTTCGGCCCGCTGCGGTCGTGTCCCTAGTGGGCTACGACCAATGCGCGAGCCGAGTTACTCGGCACCGCCCTGCTCATCACGCTTGACGCGAAGAGCCTCCGCAGTGCGGACGAACTTCGACGGCAGCGCCTGGAAGAGCTGAGCAGCCTGGGACTGCTTGCCCTTGAAGGCACCGGCGAGCTTGCTGAGCAGAACCTCGCGGGACTCGAGGTCCGCGAGCTTCTTGATCTCATCGGCGGACAGCGCCTTACCGTCAAGGACACCGCCCTTGATGATGAGGTTCGGGTTCTCCTTGGCGAAGTCACGAAGACCCTTCGCCGACTCCACCGGGTCACCGGTGATGAAGGCAACTGCCGTCGGACCAGTGAACTGGTCGTCCAGCGAAGTGATCCCGGCCTCGTTGGCCGCGATCTTGGTCAGCGTGTTCTTCACCACGGCGTACTGGGCGTTCTCACCGAGCGAACGACGCAGCGTCTTGAGCTGCGCGACGGTGAGACCCCGGTACTCGGTCAGCACGGCGGCGTTCGAGCTGCGGAACTGGTCCGCGAGCTCGGCTACCGCGGCAGCCTTGTCGGGCCTTGCCATAGAGCGTCGGCCTCCTTCCGGGTGATGAGGACCGCTCAGAAGGGGCTCGAAATACGAAACGCCCCGGCGCAAGCGCACGGGGCTGAGCTCAACCAGAGAACTGGGAACCTTCCACGAACACCTGCGCAGGTCGTCCGCGTCTAACTAGCGGATCCTTCGGCCACCGCGCCCTCTCGCGAGCACACGGCAACGACCAGCGGTCTTTGGCTTCTTCGAGAGCGTACGCGAACGGGTCCACGCGAGGCAAATCGGGCCGTGCGGGCACCCGCCCGCACGGCCCGGCCGCATCCGTCCTGCCTGCCTACCTGCCTACCTGGCTGCCTGGCTGCCTGGCTGCCTGGCTGCCTGGCTGCCTGGCTGCCTACGAGACCGTGTCTCACATGCCCTCGGCGTCCGCTCCGGCCTTCTCCAGCTCCTTCATCATCTCCATGAAGTCGACGGTGTCCTTGGCCGGCGGGGTCTGGACGGCGGCCTTGGAGCCGTAGTCCGAGTAGTTCATGGTGATCTTCATCGTGCCCTGCGGCGACTGCACGCCGAGGAGCATCTTGGCGGGGTAGCCGTTGTCGTCGACCCAGACGTCCGTGTCGTACCCCTTGATGCCGGCCTTGTTCATGTTCGCGAGGAGCTGCTCGCGCTGCTCGCCGGTGAGCTGCTTGTCGACGTCCTTGTTCGTCTTCAGCATCTCGGCGACCGTCAGAGTGCCCTTGTAGTGCTGTGTCGGCACGCCCGCCACGTTCTCCGCGCCGACGTGCTTGAGGTTGGGCGACTCAAGGAGCATGCCGAGCTGCTGGGACGGGTCCTGGTTGGCGTTCTCCAGGCTGCCGGTGAGCTGCTGGGCGGCACCCTTGCCACCCATCGCGGCGGCGTCCTTGAGGTCTATCTTCATCCAGCGCTTGCCGTCCGCACCCGAGGCGGCCTCGGCACCCATGTCCATGTACATGACCTCGTCGACCATGATCATGCGGACCTGCTCGGGGCCCTTCGCGCCGCCCGCGGGCGCACTCTGCGGCTTCATGGTCATGTCCATGATCGTGGGATCCCAGCCGAGGGTCCCGGACATCTCGATGTCGCCGCCCTCGGGCCCCCCCATACCCGCCGGCATGGTCATCGTCATCCGCACCTTGGCCGACTTGGCGTCGGCCGTCTTCTTGTACGCGGCCTTCAGGACCCTGGCCGCGCCGGCCCGGTCCTGCACCTTAGGCGCCTCGGTCCCGGCGGCCTTCTTGCCGCCCTGCTCGGCACCGTCCTGGCACCCCGCGAGGCCCATCACGGCCACCAGTGCCACCGCGGACATCCCCGCCCGCTTCCAGCCGACTGCGTTCATGCTTCCCCACCCCTTGCGATGTTCCTGTGAATACCGTGACGTTAACGCACGCCTCCGACAGCCGTCGTCCCCGTTCCCGGGCCGGGACGGCGCCGCCTTCGTTTCCGGTCACCGGCAACGACGGCGGGCGGCGCGGACGTACGAAAAAGCCGCCCCCGCACCTCGCGAGGAGGTGCGGGGGCGGCTTCGATGCGCGGAACCCGCGACGGCCGTGCGAGTCAGAGGACTCAGACGTCGGCCGGGTTCTCCTCGACGAGGAGGTTGCGGGTGCGGTTGGCGTCCAGCGGGATGCCGGGGCCCATCGTGGTGGCCAGCGTGGCCTTCTTGATGTAGCGGCCCTTGGCGGCGGACGGCTTCAGACGGAGGACTTCCTCCAGCGCCGCGGCGTAGTTCTCGACCAGCTTCGTCTCGTCGAAGGAGACCTTGCCGATGATGAAGTGCAGGTTCGAGTGCTTGTCGACGCGGAACTCGATCTTGCCGCCCTTGATGTCCGTGACAGCCTTCGCCACGTCCGGGGTGACCGTTCCGGTCTTCGGGTTGGGCATCAGACCACGCGGGCCGAGGACGCGGCCGAGGCGGCCGACCTTGCCCATGAGGTCCGGGGTGGCGACGACGGCGTCGAAGTCCAGACGGCCCTTCGCCACTTCGTCGATCAGTTCGTCGGAGCCGACAATGTCGGCGCCGGCGGCTTCCGCGGCCGCAGCACGGTCACCGGTCGCGAAGACCAGGACCCGGGCGGTCTTGCCGGTGCCGTGCGGAAGGTTCACGGTGCCGCGGACCATCTGGTCGGCCTTGCGCGGGTCGACACCCAGACGCATGGCGACCTCGACGGTGCCGTCGAACTTGACCGAGCTGGTGTCCTTGGCGATACGGACGGCTTCGAGGGGGGCGTACAGACGCTCCCGGTCGATCTTGGCGTCCGCAGCGCGGAGAGACTTGCTGCGCTTCACTGCTGCTCCTGTGGAAGGTGTTCACCATGCGGCTGCCGCCGCGTGGTGGGTGTGGAGTCGTGGTACGGGCCAGCGCCTGGCCCTTCCACTGTCGTACGAAGGGGGCTGATCAGCCCTCGACCGTGATGCCCATGGAACGGGCGGTGCCGGCAATGATCTTGTCGGCGGCGTCGAGGTCGTTGGCGTTCAGGTCGGGGAGCTTGACCGTGGCGATCTCGCGCACCTGAGCGGCGGTGAGCTTCGCGACCTTGGTCTTGTGGGGCTCGCCCGATCCCTTGTCCACACCCGCGGCCTTGAGGATGAGCTTGGCGGCCGGCGGGGTCTTCGTCACGAAGGTGAAGGAGCGGTCTTCGTAGACCGTGATCTCCACCGGCACGACCATGCCACGCTGCGACTCGGTCGCGGCGTTGTAGGCCTTGCAGAACTCCATGATGTTGACGCCGTGCTGACCGAGCGCCGGGCCGACCGGCGGGGCCGGGTTGGCGGCGCCCGCGTTGATCTGGAGCTTGATAAGCCCCGTGACCTTCTTCTTCTTGGGAGGCATTGCTCTCTCCGGGTCCTAGTGAGAGTTTCGGCCGACCATCCGATCATCCGGATGGAGGCATACCGCACAACGATAACGGGTATAGACGTGCGGCTAAAAACCGAGCAGGTCAGACCGGCTTTCGCAGCCCGATCTGACCTGTTCGGAAGCTCTTGTCAGAAGTGTCCGACCTGGGGTCAGTTCTTCTGGATCTGGTCGAAGCTGAGCTCGACCGGAGTCTCGCGGCCGAAGATCTCGACGAGGCCCTTGACCTTCTTGGAGTCGGCGTTGATCTCGTTGATCGTGGCCTGGAGGGTCGCGAACGGTCCGTCCGTGACGGTGACCGCGTCGCCGACCTCGAAGTCCAGTACCTGGACCTCCATCTTGCGCTGCGGCGCCGGCTTGCCCTCGGCCTCGGCCGCCTCGCGGGCGGCCTTCTCCTCGGCCTCCGGGGCGAGCATCTTGACGATCTCGTCCAGGGTCAGCGGGTACGGGTCGTAGGCGTTGCCCACGAAGCCGGTGACGCCGGGGGTGTTGCGGACGACGCCCCAGGACTCGTTGGTCAGGTCCATGCGCACCAGGACGTAACCCGGCAGCTTGTTCTGACGGACGTTCTTGCGCTCGCCGTTCTTGATCTGAACGATTTCTTCTTCCGGCACTTCGGCCTGGTAGATGAACTCTTCGACGTTCAGGGAGACGGCGCGCTGCTCCAGGTTGGCCTTCACGCGCTTCTCGTACCCGGCGTAGGTGTGGATGACGTACCACTCGCCGGGCAGGGTGCGCAGTTCCTCGCGGAGGGCGGCGATCGGGTCGACGGGCTCGGCGTCCTCCGCCTCGGCGGCGTCCTCCGCGTCGGTCCCGGCCTCCGCCGCGGCCTCGTCCGCCTCTTCGGCGTCGGCGTCCGCGCTCTCGTCCTCGGCGTCCTCGTCGGATCCGGAGACCGCTGCGGTCTCGTCCTCGACGTGCAGGGCGGCCTCTTCGGCGGGCTCGCCGACGGCGGCGTCGGCAGCGTCGGCCTGGTCGGGCTCCACAGCGTCCGCCGCCTCAACGATGGCGGTCTCGTCCTCAACGGACTCGACGGCGCCCACCGTCGGCTCGCCGGCGTCGTTCAGGTTCGGGTCAGACACGGTGGCTGCTTCTTCCTGGATACACAAATGGGTGGAACGCGCGAAAGGGGCGCCCGTAAGTGGAGGCGCCCTACGCGAGGTTTCTAGCCGAAGACGTACTTCACCACGGACGAGAAGCCCTGGTCGATGACGGTCACGATGCCGATCATGATCACCACGAAGATGATGACCACGGTGGTGTACGTCGACAGCTGGCTGCGAGTGGGCCAGACGACCTTGCGGAGTTCCGCGACGATCTGGCGGTAGAACTGCGCGAGGCGGCCCAGCGGGCCCTTCTTGCCCCGCTTGCCGCCCTTGCGCGCCTTCTTCGGCGTCTCGTCCTGGGCATCAGGCATGTCGATGGAGCCCACGGCGTCCGTCACGCTACTCACCTGATTCCGGGTCGTGGCCGTGCCGCGCCCGGTGGAGCCGCACGACAATGCAGAGAAGTACGTACATGCGCACACATCCTGGCGAAGGAGTGTGTAGCAGGGCCGGAGGGACTTGAACCCCCAACCGCTGGTTTTGGAGACCAGTGCTCTACCAATTGAGCTACGACCCTTTGTGGTTCCCCCAACCTACCGCATCCGACCGAGTGCACGGAGTGCGCTCTGCTGGAGCGGGCTGCTGTGGGCCAACGACAGGTGAGTGTACGTGCTCCCGGGCCCCGCGTCGAACAGATAGCGGCCCGACGCGGCGGTGGCCAGTCCGCGAAACCCCTGTACGCGCGCCCCCGGGGGTCTGGGACCATGGGCCGCATGAGCGCTGCAACCCCTCCGACCGAGCGCCGGGTCTCCGCCCGCGTCGGTGCCATTTCCGAGTCCGCCACCCTCGCCGTGGACGCGAAGGCGAAGGCCCTCAAGGCCGCGGGCCGCCCCGTGATCGGCTTCGGCGCGGGCGAGCCGGACTTCCCCACCCCGGACTACATCGTCCAGGCCGCGATCGAAGCCTGCGCCAACCCGAAGTACCACCGCTACACCCCGGCCGGCGGCCTGCCCGAGCTGAAGAACGCGATCGCCGCGAAGACGCTGCGCGACTCCGGCTACGAGGTCGACGCCTCCCAGGTCCTGGTCACCAACGGCGGGAAGCAGGCCATCTACGAGGCCTTCGCCGCGATCCTCGACCCGGGCGACGAGGTCATCGTCCCGGCCCCGTACTGGACGACGTACCCCGAGTCCATCCGGCTCGCGGGCGGCGTGCCGGTGGAGGTGGTGTCCGACGAGACGACCGGCTACCGGGTCTCCGTGGAGCAGCTGGAGGCCGCGCGCACCGAGCGGACGAAGGTCGTCCTGTTCGTCTCGCCGTCCAACCCGACCGGCGCGGTCTACAGCGAGGCCGACGCCGAGGCGATCGGGCGCTGGGCGCACGAGCACGGCCTGTGGGTGCTGACCGACGAGATCTACGAGCACCTGGTGTACGGGGACGCGTCGTTCACGTCGCTGCCGGCGATCGTGCCGGAGCTGCGCGACAAGTGCATCGTGGTCAACGGCGTGGCGAAGACGTACGCGATGACGGGCTGGCGGGTCGGCTGGATCGTCGGCCCGCGGGACGTGGTGAAGGCGGCGACCAACCTCCAGTCGCACGCCACGTCCAACGTCTCCAACGTGGCGCAGATGGCGGCGCTGGCGGCCGTCTCCGGGTCGCTGGACGCCGTCGAGGAGATGAAGACCGCCTTTGACCGGCGCCGCAGGACGATCGTGCGGATGCTGAGCGAGATCGACGGTGTGGTCTGCCCCACCCCGGAGGGCGCGTTCTACGTGTACCCGTCGGTGAAGGGGCTGCTCGGCAAGGAGATCCGGGGCAAGCGCCCGCAGACCTCCGTCGAGCTGGCCGCGCTGATCCTGGAGGAGGTGGAGGTCGCGGTCGTTCCGGGCGAGGCGTTCGGCACGCCGGGATACCTGCGGCTCTCGTACGCGCTGGGTGACGAGGACCTCGTCGAGGGCGTGTCGCGGCTCCAGAAGCTCCTCGCGGAGGCGCGCGACTAGCTCCTGGGTGCGTGCCGCGCCCCTGTGCGGGGACGCGGTGCGCCTCCGCGCAGTGCGTGAGACGGTCCCCCGGCCCGAGGGCCGGAGGACCGTTTCTGCGTTCGGGGGTGCACCCGTTGGGGAAAAGCGGGTTCCGGGCGCGGCCCGCGTACGGCAAGATCCTTGGATGCCCGTCCTTTCAGGGGGTACCCCCCCGAACCCCCCGCGTGTACGTGATCTGACCCTGCTCCCCAAGGCTCATCTGCACCTGCATTTCACGGGGTCGATGCGCCCTTCCACCCTCCTGGACCTGGCCGAGAAGCACGGCGTCCACCTCCCCGACGCGCTGACCGGCGCGGAGCCGCCGAAGCTGCGGGCCACCGACGAGCGGGGCTGGTTCCGCTTCCAGCGGCTGTACGACGCGGCACGGTCCTGTCTGCGCACCCCCGAGGACATCCAGCGGCTGGTGCGCGAGGCCGCGGAGGAGGACGTGCGGGACGGGTCGGGATGGCTGGAGATCCAGGTCGACCCCACCTCGTACGCGCCGCTGCTCGGCGGGCTGATCCCGGCGCTGGAGATCATCCTGGACGCGGTCGACAGCGCCTCGCGGGAGACCGGGCTCGGGATGCGGGTGCTGGTGGCGGCGAACCGCATGAAGCACCCCCTGGACGCGCGGACGCTGGCGCGGCTGGCGGTGCGGTACGCGGATCGCGGGATCGTCGGCTTCGGGCTGTCCAACGACGAGCGGCGCGGCATGGCGCGGGACTTCGACCGCGCCTTCGCCATCGCCCGGGAGGGCGGGCTGCTGGCCGCGCCGCACGGCGGCGAGCTGGCCGGGCCCGCCTCCGTGCGCGACTGCCTGGACGATCTGGACGCGTCGCGGATCGGGCACGGGGTGCGGGCCGCCGAGAACCCGCGGTTGCTGAAGCGGCTGGCGGACCGGCAGATCACGTGCGAGGTGTGCCCCTCGTCCAACGTGGCGCTCGGGGTGTACGAGAAGCCCGAGGACGTACCGTTGCGCACCCTCTTCGAGGCGGGGGTGCCGATGGCGCTGGGCGCCGACGACCCGCTGCTGTTCGGGTCGCGGCTGGCGGCGCAGTACGAGCTGGCACGGGAGCACCACGGGTTCACGGACGCCGAGCTGGCCGAGCTGGCACGGCAGTCGGTGCGGGGGGCGGCCGCTCCGGTGGACGTGCGGGAGAGGCTGCTCGGCGGGATCGACGCGTGGCTGGCCGGCTGATCCCTACCCGCTGATGCCTGCCAGGAGGGTGGCGGCGAGGGCGGCGGCGAAGTCGTCGACGTCCTGCGGGGGAGGTGCGCCCACGGCGCCGGCCGGGGCGTACGCGAAGGCGCGCTGCGCGCAGGCTCCCATGAGGAGCGAGGCGGCGGCGAAGGTGTCGGCGGTCGCGGCGATGCGGCCCGCGGACTGTTCGGCGCGGAGGTAGGAGTCGAGGCCCTCGATGGGCATGTGGGGGCCGGTGCCCAGCTCCCGCATGGCGGCGTCGTGGCGGCTCTTGAGTTTGGCCTCGGCGTAGAGCGAGGCGGCGATCGGGAAGCTCTCGGCGTAGAAGAGCGTGGCCTGACGGGCGATCTCGGTGAGGTTCTGCTCGACGGTGCGCCCGCCGGGGTCGAGGACCAGGCGGTGGAGCAGCGGGGTCAGGCGGGGCAGCCGTTCGCTGAGCACGGCGACGAAGAGGTCCTCCTTTCCGGCGAAGTGCTTGTAGAGCGCCGCCTCGGAACAGCCGGCCAGCCGCGCGATCTCCTTGGTGGTGGCGCGGGACAGGCCGAGAGTGCGCATCAGTTCGTGAGCGGCGTCGAGGATGCGCTCCCGGGTCGGTTTCTGCGGCTCGGGCCGTGACGGTGACATACGAACTCCGGACGGAATCGGTGACAGGGCTTGACGAGTGAGTGAGCGCTCACCCACCCTCGGGTGAGTGAACACTCACCCACCCTAGGAGACGAACGATGAGGCTCACGGTATTCGGCGCCACCGGCGGTGTCGGACGGGAGATCGTCCAGCAGGCACTGGCCGCCGGGCACGAGGTCACGGCGGTCGTACGGGACCCCGCGCGGTGCACGGTGAAGGGCGAGCGGCTCACCGTGTTCCGGTCGGACGTGTCGGATCCCGAGCAGTTGCGGGAGGCCGTCGCGGGCCGGGACGCGGTCCTCTCCGGCCTCGGGGCGCGCAGCGCCAAGGACGCGGGCATCACCACGACGTTGACCCGGGTCGTCCTGCGGGCGGTGGAAGCGGCGGGCCCCCGGCGGCTGGTGGTGGTGAGCGCCGCTCCGGTCGGCCCCGTGCCGGAGCGGCAGCCGGCCCTGGACCGTCTCATGATCCGGGCGATCGGCCGGGTGCTGAAGGACGTGTACGACGATCTGCGCGCCATGGAGGGCGAGTTGGCGCGCTCCGCGACCGACTGGACCTCCGTACGGCCACCGAGGCTGACGGACGCGCCGCTCACCGGCGTCTACCGCACGGTGGTCGGTGGAACTCCGCGCAGCGGGCGGACGATCGCGCGCTCCGATGTGGCCCACGCGATGCTGGCGGCGCTGGACGACCCGACGACGCTGAGGCAGGGGGTCGGGGTGGCGTACTAGACGCGTACGGGGCCCTCACAGGGCGCAGTTGACCGTCACGGGCTCGTTGACGAGGGTCACGCCGAACGCGTCGTGCACACCGGCGACGACCTCGCGGGCGAGGGACAGCAGGTCCTCGGTGGTGGCACGGCCACGGTTGGTGAGGGCGAGGGTGTGCTTGGTGGAGATGCGGGCGGGGCCTTCGCCGTATCCCTTGGTGAAACCGGCGCGGTCGATCAGCCAGGCCGCCGAGGTCTTGGTCAGCCCCTCCCCCGCCGGGAAGGCGGGCGGCGCGGTGTCGGGGCCGAGGGTGGCGTGCACGCGCGCGAGGAAGGCGGCGAAGCCCGCCTCGTCGAGGATCGGGTTGGTGAAGAAGGAGCCCGCCGACCAGGTGTCGTGGTCCTCCGGGTCCAGCACCATGCCCTTGCCCGCGCGCAGGGCGAGCACGGTCTCGCGCGCGACGGCCGCACTCACCCGCTCTCCCGCTTCGACGCCCAGCGTGCGTGCGGTCTCCGGGTACTTGATCGGCGCGGACAGCCCGCCCGCGTCCTCCAGTTCGAAGCGCACGCGCAGCACCACGTAGCGGTGCGGGTCCTCCTTGAAGCGGCTGTGACGGTACGAGAAGGCACAGTCCGCGTTGGTGAGGGTGACGCGCTCTCGGGTGCGACGGTCGTACGCGTCGACCTCGGTGATCGTGCTGGAGACCTCCTGGCCGTACGCGCCGACGTTCTGGATCGGCGTCGCACCCGCGGAACCGGGGATTCCGGCAAGGCACTCGATGCCCGCGAGACCGGCCTCGACGGTGCGGGCGACGGCGTCGGTCCAGACCTCGCCGGCGGCCAGTTCCAGCTTCGTACCGTCGAGGCGGAAGCCCTGGGTGGCGATGCGCAGAGCGGTGCCGTCGAAGCCCTCGTCGCCGATGACCAGGTTGCTGCCGCCGCCGACGATCAGCAACGGGGTGCCCGACCCGTCGGCCTCGCGGACGGCGGCGATCACCTCGTCGTCGGTACGGGCCGTGACCAGACGGGCCGCGGGGCCGCCGAGGCGGAAGGTGGTCAGGGGGGCGAGGGGGGCATCGTGGAGTTCCTGCACGGGGTCCAGCGTACGAGAGGCCGGGGGCGTGACTCACCGGGCGGGAGGGCGGGGCGCGGTGGGACGAGGCGGGACGAGGTGGTGGGGCTCGGTTCGGTTGGGGGTTGGGGGTTGGGGGTTGGGGTTGGGGTTGGGGTTGGGGTTGGGGTTGGGGTTGGGCGCGGGTCCAGGTTCGGGTTCTTGTCCGGGCGCGGGTCGGGGTTCGCGTTCGCGCTCGCGTCCGGGCGCGGGTTCGGGCGCAGGTTCGGGTTCGGGTTCAGGGGGTCAGCAGGGTCTTCGACTGGCTGGACCTTGCTGACCTCGAAGGGCCTCGGCCCGGGGGCCCGGTCAGGTCCGGTTCACGTCGAGGCGCTGGAGGGCGTCGGACCAGTCCAGCGGAAGGGCGTCCGCGTCGGTCGTCCAGGACACGAAGTCCGACTCCTTCATCAGGGCCTTGAGCGCGCGGGCACTGCTCCGGTGCGGGTCACTGCCCGCGAAGCGGTACAGGGCCTCGGGCGACTCCCAGACGGACAGCGTCCAGAAGGTACGGCGCAACGGCCGGGCCCGCAGGGTGACTCCGTGGGCGCCCGGGGCGGTCCGTATCTGCCACATGATGCGAGGCGTCCGCGCGAAGAACCGCAACGCCCCCCGGAGGGTCCGGGTCTCGAAGCGGGAGGCCATGACATGGACCTCGGCGTGCGGCGCGGGACGGTGCGGGACGAACCAGGGAAGCTCGGGCACGGGTGCTCTCCGATCATGACGGGGCCGGGGCGTACCCGGCGAGGGGCGTGCGGGACGGGTGGGCGGCACGCTCGCCCGTCAGGCGCGGGCGTGGAGTGGGGTGGAGCGTGGCGGGGCCGGAGGGGATGGACGGGGTGGCGTCGCGCGGGGTGGGATCGCGTCGCGTGGGGTGCTGTGGGGTGGGTGGGACCGGGCTTGCGCGGGGTGGGACCGGGCTTGCGCGGGGTGGGATCGGGCTTGCGGGACGGCTGCGGGCGATGGACGCGCGTGGGCGGGTGGCGTGGCACGTCCGACCGACCGGCCCCACCGCACGAGCCGGCACCGACCCGGGCCCGGCCCCACGCCGCCCCGCCCCCTGCGAGCCGCCGCCGACCGACCCCCGCCTTGGCGGCCCGACCGGCCCCGGTCCCGGTGTCCCGTTCCGGGCGTGCCCCCGGCTGCCCGCTCGGGCGCGCGAACCCGCCCGCTCAGACGCACGCGAACCCGCCCGTTCAGAAAGCCCCCCGTTCAGGTGCGCGCGAGGCCGCCGCTCCGGGCCGGCTCGCCCGCCGAGCCGGCCGTCGCGGTGCCGCCGACGACCACCCCGCCCGCCTGTTTCGTACGCGGTATGAGCAGCGCCGCGAGTGCGGCCAGCGCGACCGCGACCGCGCCGATCCAGACGGCCGGGACGGTCCCGTCCGTGAACGCGGTCGGCGAGCCGTAGCCGCCGCGGGCCGCGAAGACCGCGCCGAGGACCGCGACGCCCAGCGCGCCGCCCACCTCGCGCAGGGCGTTGTTGGCCCCGGAGGCGATGCCCTGTTCCGCCGGGCGGACGCTCGCCATGAGGACGCTGGCGGCGGGGGCGAAGTACAGGGCCATGCCGAAGCCTCCGACGATCAGGGCGGGGAGCTGAGCGGCGTACGACACGTCGGGGCCGATGACCAGCGCGAAGAGCGCGAGCCCCAGGGCCTGGAGCGCGAGGCCCGCCGCGACGACGGGTCGGCCGCCGATCCGGTCGGAGAGGATGCCCGCGAACGGTGCCACCAGCAGGGGCATGCCCGTCCAGGGCAGCATCCGCAGCCCCGCCTCGGTGGGCGAGTAGCCGAGGACGCCCTGCATGAACTGCGTGAGCAGGAAGATCGAGCCGAACATGCCCAGGAACATCAGCAGCCCCGCGAGGTTGATGCCGAGGAACGCACGGTTCTTGAACAGCCGCATGGGGAGCATGGGGTTCCTGTGCCGGAACCCGTGCAGGACGAAGCCGCCGAGCAGCGCCGTGCCGACGAGGAGCCCGGTGAGGGTCGGGGCGCTGGTCCAGCCGTCCTCCTGGCCGTTGACCAGGGCGTGGACGAGGCCGAAGAGGCCACCGCTGACGAGGAGGGTGCCGGGGACGTCGAGACGGGCGTTCGGGGCGTACGACTCCTTGAGGCGCAGGGCCGCGAGGGGCAGCAGTACCAGGCCGACGGGCACGTTGAGCCAGAAGATCCACTGCCAGGACAGGTGCTCGGTGAGGCTGCCGCCGACGAGCGGGCCGCTGGCCACGGCGAGGCCGGTGACGGCGCTGAAGATGCCGAGGGCGGCTCCCCTGCGGGCGGCGGGAACGGCCGCGGTGAGCAGCGTGAGGGTGAGCGGCATCATGATCGCCGCACCCAGTCCCTGGATGGCGCGGGCGGCGATCAGCGCCTCGATGCCGGGGGCGAGTGCGGCACCCGCCGAAGCGCCGGTGAAGACGGTCAGCCCCACCACGAAGAGGCGACGGCGGCCGAACCTGTCGCCGAGCGCCGCGCCGAGCATGAGCAGCACGGCGAAGGTGAGCGTGTACGCGTTGACCGTCCACTGGAGATCGGACAGCGCTCCCCCGAGGTCGGCACGGATCGAGGGCAGGGCGGTGGTGACGACGAGGTTGTCGAGGGCCGCCATGAATCCGGCGGCGCTCGTGATGATCAGCGTCCAGGTGGCGCCGGTGCGCCGGGTCGTGGGCTCGTTCACTGCTGCTCCCCCTATTGGTTAGTTATTGATCACTAAGTTCTGCGGGCAGAAAATGCCCGCCCGAAGCCGGCTCATGACACTCACTCATTCCTTGGGTGGCGAGGACGGCTCGAAGCCGGTCCACGCCCGGTGCTCGGGCGGGAACCCGAGGGACACGAAGACGTTGATGAGCATCCCGTACGCGAAGAACTGGGTGGTCTCCCCGACGTCGGCGCCGAGCTTGAGGTGGACCGTGTCGAACATCTCCATCCAGCTCGCCCTGATCGGCTCGCCGAACTCGTGGTCCCCGGCGGCCTCGGCGGACGCCACGGCGACGTACACCTGCATCTGCATGTGCAGCATGTCGGGGTCGTCGGCGATGAGCGCCCGGTAGGCCGCACCCATGGCGTCCAGTGCCTCGTGGCCCTCCAGCCCTTCGCCGGCCCCCCGGAAGACCTCCGTGGTGTCCTCGACGCAGCGCTTGGCCGCGGCGAGGAAGATGGCCTGCTTGTTCGGGAAGAGACGGAAGAGGTACGGCTGCGACACGCCGACGCGCTGGGCGATCACCTCGGTGGAGGTGCCCCGGTATCCGGCGCGGGCGAACTCGACCATCGCCGCCCGGATCACGCTCTCGCGCCGCTCCTCCGCACTCATCCTGACCATGCGAGAAAGTTAGTGTCCAATCACTAATGTCGTCAAGGGGTAATACGCCGGTACGGGGACGGGGGTGCCCCCGGCACGCGGTGAGGGGCGAGCGCAGTAAGGGGCGACCTCCAGGAGATCGCCCCTTACCCGGCCTGCCCGTACCTCAGCTGAGCTGCACCACCGCGCGGGACATCCCGAGCACCTTCTGGCCTGCGCTCGTCGCGGTGAGGTCCACCCGGACCCGGTTGCCGTCCAGCAGGGCGGCCACCTTGCCGCTTACCTCGATCAGCGCGCCCCTGCCGTCGTTCGGCACGACGACCGGCTTGGTGAAGCGCACTCCGTACTCGACGACCGCGGCCGGGTCGCCCGCCCAGTCGGTCACCACCCGAGCCGCCTCCGCCATGGTGAACATGCCGTGCGCGATCACGTCCGGCAGCCCGACCTCGACCGCGAACTTCTCGTTCCAGTGGATCGGGTTGAAGTCGCCGGAGGCACCGGCGTACCGCACCAGTGCGGCGCGGTCCACGGGGAAGGACTGGGCGGGCAGCTCGGTGCCGACCTCGACGTCCTCGAACGCGACCTTGGCAGCCATCTCACGCCTCCTCGGCGGCGCGTGCCACCAGCTTCGTCCAGGCGGTCACCACGTGCTCACCGCTCTCGTCGTGGACTTCGCCACGGATGTCCAGGATGTCGTTTCCGGCCATCGACCGGATCGCCTCGATGGTGGAGGTGACCGACAGCCGGTCCCCCGCGCGCACGGGACGGGTGTACGCGAACTTCTGGTCCCCGTGCACCACCCGGCTGTAGTCGAGGCCCAGCTGCGGGTCCTCTATCACCAGGCCGGCGGCCTTGAAAGTGATCGCGAACACGAAGGTCGGCGGAGCGATCACGTCCGGGTGCCCGAGCGCCTTGGCGGCCTCGCGATCGGTGTACGCGGGATTGCCGTCGCCGACGGCCTCGGCGAACTCGCGGATCTTCTCCCGGCCGACCTCGTACGCCGAGGTGGGCGGATAGGTCCGCCCCACGAAGGACTGGTCGAGCGCCATGAACCCGTTACCTCCTGTGAATCGTCGTGACATACGACACGAGGCCGCCCCCAGTAATTCGGGGACGGCCTCGTGTACGAGCCTGTACTTAGCGCGTTTCGCGGTGCGCCGTGTGCGAGTTGCAGCGCGGGCAGTGCTTCTTCATCTCCATGCGGTCCGGGTTGTTACGCCGGTTCTTCTTGGTGATGTAGTTCCGCTCCTTGCACTCCACGCAGGCCAGCGTGATCTTCGGGCGGACGTCGGTGGCAGCCACGTGAGTGCTCCTTGGACGGACGGATGTACGGATGAACGCAAAAAAGAGTAGCCGATCGGAGGACCGACCCTACAATCGGCTACTGCGCGTAGCGGTGACCGGACTTGAACCGGTGACACAGCGATTATGAGCCGCTTGCTCTACCGACTGAGCTACACCGCTTTGATGTCTGGATCACCTCCCCCGAGGGGGAGGATCTCCGAACACCAGAGCCCCAATGCGGAATCGAACCGCAGACCTTCTCCTTACCATGGAGACGCTCTACCGACTGAGCTATTGGGGCGAGCGAGGAAGACATTACACGGGTGTGCACCGATCCCCCAAATCCATATCGGAGCCCCCGCGGGGCCCCGGGAAAACGCCTCCTCCGCCCCCTTCGCACCACCCGTCCCGTAGGCCACCCGAGGCCACTCCGGTACGACTTTTCTGCTCCTCCTCGAAGCGCCGGAACAACGCCCCTAGGCTCGGCCGCACGCTGCGTGATCTTGGGCGCCGGCCTCCGCCCCGCCGCGTCCCCTCCGTCCGAGCCCCCGCCAGGAGCGCGATGTCCGACAGTCAGCCGCAGCCGCCGCGCCGCCCCGGGAACTCCGGCAGCTCGGGCTCCGACGACGGCCCGCGGCACGGTGCCACCGCACTGCTGCTCAGCCGGGCCCGGCTCACCGACGGCCGCACGGTGGACGTGCGGATCAGCGACGGGCTCATCGAGGCGGTCGGCACGGCGGGAAGCCTTTCCGCGCACGGCGCCTCCCGGGTGGACCTCGCCGGCTTCCTGCTGCTGCCCGCGCCGGCGGAGCCGCACGCGCACAGCGACATCGCGATGACCGCCGACGCGGAGGGGCCGGTCTCGTACGCCGCCCAGGACGTGCAACGGCGCGCCACCGAGGCGGCGCTGCTGCAACTCGGGCACGGGGCGACGGCGCAGCGCTCGCACGTGCGGATCGGGGACGTCCAGGGGCTCGGGCCGATGGCGGCGGTGCTCCGGGCCCGGCGGTCGCTGCGCGGCCTGGTGGACCTGTCGGCGGTCGCGGTCCCCCGGCTGCTGACCGGGACGGCCGGGGCGGACGGCCTGGACATGCTGCGGGACGCCGTGAAGATGGGCGCCACGGTGGTGGGCGGCTGCCCGGACCTGGATCCGGACCCGACGGGGTACGTGGAGCGGGTGCTGGAGGTGGCGGCCGAGCACGGCTGCCCGGTCGACCTGCACACGGAAGGCGACGATCCGGCCCGCCTGGCGCGGCTCGCGGCCATGGCGGGCGGCCTGCGCCCCGGGGTGACGATCGGGCCCTGCGGCGGTCTGTCCCGGCTGCCGCTGGAGGTGGCGGTGCGGGCGGCCGACCAGTTGGCGGCGGCCGGGGTGGGCGTGGTGTGCCAGCCGCAGGGCGGCTGCGGCGGGGTGGAGCAGCGGGGGATCGCGCCGGTACGGCTGCTGCGGGCCGCCGGGGTGCGGCTCGCAGCGGGCAGCGGTTCGCTGCGGGACGTGGCGAACCCGGTGGGGCGCGGGGACCCGCTGGAGGCGGCGTACCTGCTGGCCTCGCAGTGCGGGATGCGAGCGCAGGACGCGTACGCGTCGGTGGCGGCGGCGGCACGGGAGGCGATGGGGCTGCCGGAGGTGCGGCTGGAGGCGGGGTTCCCGGCGGAGCTGGTGGCCGTACGGGGTGAGCGGCTGTCGGGGGTGCTGTCGCTGGCGTACAGCAGGATCGTGGTGCACCGGGGCCGGGTGGTGGCACGGACCAGCGCGGTGCGCGAGTACTGCGACTCCGTGGCGGCCGTGGAGCTCGAACTGCCGCGCCAGGGGCGGGGAGGCGCGGCGGGCGCCTGAGGGCCCCGGGCGCCCGCACAGCCGCTCGGAGGGTGGTACGGGCGGCACTCCGCGCGACGGCGGCCGGGTGGGCGTACGGTCGGGAGCATGCGCACTGTCATCGCGGGTGGACATGGTCGGATCGCGTTGCGGCTGGAGCGTCTGCTCGCCGCGCGCGGAGGTGAGGTCGCGGGCATCGTCCGTGACCCCGGGCAGAGCGGGGACCTGCGGTCGGCGGGCGCCGAACCGGTCGTCCTCGACCTGGAGTCGGCCTCGGTGGAGGAGGTCGCGGCGGTTCTCCGGGGCGCCTCGGCGGCGGTTTTCGCGGCCGGGGCGGGGCCGGGCAGCGGAGCCTCGCGGAAGGACACGGTGGACCGGGACGCGGCGGTCCTGTTCGCGGACGCGGCACAGCGGGCGGGGGTGCGCCGCTACGTGGTGGTGTCCTCGATGGGCGCCGACCCCGAGCACCCGGGCGACGACGTCTTCGACGTGTACCTGCGGGCCAAGGGCGCGGCGGACGCGGACGTCCGGGGCCGGGACGGCCTGGACTGGACGATCCTGCGGCCGGGGATGCTGACCGACGACGCGGGCACCGGGCTGGTGTCGCTGGGGGTCTCCACCGGGCGCGGTCCGGTCTCCCGGGACGACGTGGCGGCCGTACTGGCCGAGCTGCTGGAGACGCCCTCCACGGCGGGCCTGACGCTGGAGCTGATCGGCGGAAGCGTGCCGGTGTCGGTGGCGGTGAAGGACGTGGCCGGGAACTGAACGCCGGGGCCCCTCGACGGGCCCCAGCCCACCGTGACGAAGGAGTGTCATGCCGTACGAACCCGTGATCGTGGAGCGGGAGGAGCAGCCCTACGCGGCGATTCGGGGGCGGGTCAGGACGGACGGGTTCGCGGTGCTGGCCGACCGCGTTCCGGAACTCTTCGGATGGCTCGCGGCGCGGGGAACGGAACCGGTGGGCGGTCCGTTCTTCCGGTACGACCTGCTCGGCGCGGCGGGCGAGTGCGAGGTGGAGGCGGGCATTCCGGTGGCGGTGGCGCCGACGCCGGAGGGCGACGTCCTGTCCGGTGTGCTGCTGGCCGGGCGGTACGCGACGGTGACGCACTTCGGTCACCCCGACGGGCTGGCGGAGGCCGCGTCGGCGCTGCTGGCGTGGGCCGCCGTCGAGGGCCTGGAGTGGGACATGACGGCGACGCAGGACGGTGAGCGCTGGGGTGCCCGGCTGGAGACGTACAGGACCGATCCGCGCGTGCGGCCCGACCCGCGCGAGTGGGAGACGGAGCTGGCCTTCCGACTGGCGGGGTGAGGCTCCCGGAGGCAGGGTTCCCGGGACGGGTGCCGGGGGCCCGCGGCCGGCCCGGACCGGGCGTGGCGGAATCCGGCGCCACAGGGCAAACCCAAAGGCCCCTGATCCGCGTTTCCGCAGATCAGGGGCCTTCTTTTGTGGCGGCGCCAGGATTCGAACCTGGGTAGGCTAAGCCGACGGATTTACAGTCCGTTCCCATTGGCCACTCGGGCACACCGCCATGGGATGTCTCCGCGGATCTTCGCCTCGCGGCGCTTTTCCCTGGGGACGACGTAAACGATACCCGATGACCAAGGGTGCTCCGCCACCGGATTGATCCGTGCCCCGCGTCCGGCCGGGTGGCTAGGCTTTGCCCCGTACCCCCAAGGCTTTACGCCGTACCCCGTCACCCACATCAAGGAGCCACAGCACATGGCCGACTCCAGTTTCGACATCGTCTCGAAGGTCGAGCGGCAGGAGGTCGACAACGCCCTCAACCAGGCCGCGAAGGAGATCTCCCAGCGCTACGACTTCAAGAACGTCGGCGCCTCGATCTCCTGGTCCGGCGAGAAGATCCTGATGGAGGCGAACTCCGAGGAGCGCGTCAAGGCCATCCTCGACGTCTTCGAGACCAAGCTGGTCAAGCGCGGCATTTCGCTGAAGGTGCTGGACGCGGGCGAGCCGCAGCTGTCCGGCAAGGAGTACAAGATCTTCGCCTCCATCGAGGAGGGCATCTCGCAGGACAACGCGAAGAAGGTCGCCAAGATCATCCGCGATGAGGGCCCCAAGGGCGTCAAGGCGCAGGTGCAGGGCGACGAACTGCGCGTCAGCTCGAAGAGCAGGGACGACCTCCAGGCCGTGCAGGCACTGCTCAAGGGCAAGGACTTCGACTTCGCGATCCAGTACGTGAACTACCGCTGAGGCGGCACTGACGCGACGACGGTCTCCGGACGGGGGCGGTGGGCGGCTCCGGGCCGGCCCCCGCCCCCTTCGCGTGCGCGGCGGGGGTGGGCGGCCGGGGCCCGGTCGGCCACGGTGGAGGGCCGTGTCCGAATACCGCCGGATCACCGCTCGCCGGGGGCGCAGACTCGGGTCGACAAGCGCGGTGGCCGCCGCGCGGAGAGGATGGGGACATGAGGGTCTACGCGCACCTCGACAGCCCGCTGGGCGAGTTGCTGCTGGTCGGCGAGGCGTCGGCGGCGGCTGCGGGCGGGGTCGCCCTGTTCTCGCTGTCGGTGCCCGGACAGAAGGGCGGGGCCGAGGTCCAGGACGGGTGGCGGCACGCGCCGGAGGCGTTCGGTGCGTTGGCGGAGCAGCTGAAGGCGTACTTCGCCGGGGAACTGCGCCGGTTCGACGTCGCGTACGCGCGGGGTTCGGGGACCGGGTTCCAGCGACGCGTGTGGGATGCGGTGGACGCGATCCCGTACGGGGAGACGACGTCGTACGGGAAGCTCGCGGCGTCGATCGGGGCGTCCCGGCCGGCGGTGCGGGCGGTCGGCACCGCGATCGGGCGCAATCCGCTGCTGGTGCTGCGGCCCTGCCACCGGATCGTCGGGGCGGACGGGTCGCTGGCGGGGTACGCGGGCGGGCTGGAGCGGAAGCGGTGGCTGCTGGACCTGGAGGCGGGCTCGCGGGTGTGAGGGGGAGGCCGGGGCGAGGGGCGGAGCAGTGGACGGGGGAGGCCGGGGCGAGGGATGGCCCCGTGGCGGGCTGAGGCTGTCGTTGACGGAAGACCCGGGGTGGGCGGGAGGTGGGCGCGAGCCGGAGGCCCGGGTGGGCGGGAGGTGGGCGCGAGTCGGAGGCCCGGGTGGGCGGGGGCCGTCGCCGGCGGAAGGCCCCCGGTGTGCGGGAACGTCGTGATCGGAGGCCCTGGTGTACGGGAGGCAGTCGTCGGTCGCAAGCCCTGACAGGCGGGAAGCTGCCGTCGGCGGGAGGCCCTTGTGGGCGGGAGAGTGGCGCGAGCCGGAAGCCCGGGTGTGCGGATGGTTGTCGTGAGCGGGAGGCCGTCGTGACCGAGGGGCCGTCGTGAGTGGGCTGTTCTCGTTGCCGCGGGAGGAGGTCGCGCCCGGGGCCGTGCACGTGCCCGGGTGGCTGTCGCCGGAGGAGCAGCGGGAGCTGGTCGTGGTGTGCCGCGGGTGGGCTCGTGGGCCGGTGCCGATCCGACGGACGAAGCTGCCGGGCGGCGGGGTCATGTCGGTGCGCTCGGTGGGCGTGGGATGGCACTGGCAGCCGTACCGCTACTCGCGCACGGCGGACGACGTCAACGGCGCGCGGGTTGCCGCCTTCCCGGACTGGCTGGCGGACCTGGGCCGTCGGGCGCTGGTCGACGCGTACCAGGACGAGCACGCGGCGGACGGGTACGCACCGGACGCCGGGCTGATCAACTTCTACGACGGTGACGCCCGGATGGGCATGCACCAGGACCGGGAGGAGCGGTCCGGTGCGCCCGTGGTGTCGCTGAGCATCGGCGACAGCTGCGTCTTCCGTTTCGGCAATTCGGAGAACCGCGGAAGGCCCTACCGGGACGTGGAGCTGGGGTCCGGGGATCTCTTCGTCTTCGGGGGGCCTTCGCGCTTCGCGTACCACGGGGTGCCGAAGGTGCGGCCCGGAACGGGCGATCCGGCGACCGGGCTGGCGAGTGGCCGCCTGAACATCACGTTACGGGTGACGGGTCTCGGCTGATCCGCGGCGGCGCCGTCACCGGTGCGAGCGGGAGTGGCCGAAGAGGATCCGGTAGGCGATGAGCAGGACGAGCGAGCCGCCGATGGCGGCGATCCAGGTCGGGCCGTCGTAGAACTGGTTGGCGATCTCCCGGTCGAGGAAGCGGGTGGAGATCCAGCCGCCGAGGAAGGCGCCCGCGATGCCGATCAGCGTGGTGCCGACCAGTCCGCCCGGGTCGCGGCCGGGCAGCAGGACCTTGGCGATGACTCCGGCGATCAGGCCGAGGACGATCCAGCCGACGATGCTCATGTGGGGTCCCCCCGTGGGTTCGTGCGGGTGCACGCGCGCGGCGCGTGTGTTCTCTCTCGTACGGGAGGACGCAGCCGACGCCGTGGAGGTTGCGCAGGTCAGCGGGTGCCGAAGGGCTGGTCGGTGGGGACGATCTCCTTGCCCAGCGGCAGCAGGGAGACCGGAATGAGCTTGAAGTTGGCGATGCCGAAGGGAATGCCGACGATCGTGACGCACAGCGCGATGCCGGTGACGATGTGTCCGAGCGCCAGCCACCAGCCCGCGAGGACCAGCCACAGGACGTTGCCGACGCAGGACGGGGCGCCCGCGTCCCGGCGGTCCACGACGGTCTGCCCGAAGGGCCACAGGGCGTAGAGGCCGATGCGGAAGGCGGCCAGGCCGAACGGGATGCCGATGATCGTGACGCACAGGAGGAGACCGGCGAACAGATAGCCCAGGAAGAGCCAGAAGCCGCTCAGGACCAGCCAGATGAGGTTGAGGAGTGTCTTCACGGGCGGGAGCCTGCCATCCGTTCGAGTCGGGCGATGCGTTCCGCCATGGGCGGGTGGGTCGAGAACAGCTTCGCCGTGCCCCCGCCGGGGCGGAACGGGTTCGCGATCATCATGTGGCTCGCGGTCTCGATCCTCGGCTCGGGGGGCAGCGGCAGTTGTTTCGTACCCGCGTCGAGCTTGCGCAATGCGCTGGCCAGGGCGAGAGGATCGCCGGTGAGCTGGGCGCCGGACGCGTCGGCCTCGTATTCGCGGGAGCGACTGACGGCGAGCTGGATGATCGAGGCGGCCATCGGGCCCAGGATCATGATCAGCAGCATGCCGAAGATGCCGGGGCCCTCGTTGTCGTTGGACCTGCCGACGGGGATCAGCCACGCGAAGTTGACCAGGAACATCACGACGGAGGCGAGGGCTCCGGCGACCGAGGAGATCAGGATGTCCCGGTTGTAGACGTGACTGAGCTCGTGGCCGATGACGCCGCGCAGTTCGCGTTCGTCGAGGATCTGGAGGATGCCCTCGGTGCAGCAGACCGCGGCGTTGCGCGGGTTGCGGCCGGTGGCGAAGGCGTTGGGGGCCTGGGTGGGCGAGATGTAGAGGCGGGGCATCGGCTGGCGGGCGGCCGTGGAGAGCTCGCGGACCATGCGGTAGAGCTGGGGGGCCTCGAACTCGCTGACGGGGCGGGCGCGCATGGCGCGCAGGGCCAGCTTGTCGCTGTTCCAGTACGCGTACGCGTTGGTGCCGAGTGCCACGCAGAGCGCGACGAGCAGCCCCGTACGGCCGAAGAAGCTGCCGATGACGAGGATGAGCGCGGACAGTCCCCCGAGGAGTGCGGCTGTCTTCAACCCGTTGTGCCGGCGGTGCACGGTACGCCCTCCAGATGGTGCGGCAGGGGAACACCTGAGTCGGTGGTTCTTCCACTGGTCAGTGGACCTTCCTTACCTGGTCAACGCCAGGCGGGGGTCGCTAGTTCCCTTGTGCACCAAGAGGGGGGTTGGGCCGTTCGGGTCGGGTCTGGCGCGGTTACTGGAAGAGCGTGCCGGTGGCGAAGCGGAGGATGAGCTGCGGAACGCCGGACAGGACGATTCCGGCGGCGAAGGTCAGGACGATCGCCAGCGCGAGGGGAACGGGGACGGGCAGGCCGGGCCGACGGGGGGCCTCTCCGCCCTCCGCGGATGCCGGTGCGCCCGCTGCGGTCTCGTGGGGGGCCCGTGTGCCCGCTGCGTCCTCCTGCCGGGTCCGTGTGCCCGCTGCGGTCTCCTGGGATGCCGGTGCGCCCCCTGCGGCCTCCCCGGGGGCCGGAGCGCCTTCGGGGGTGCGGAAGAGCAGCGCCGTCCACTGGAGGTAGTAGAACAGCGCGATCACGACGTTGACGGCCATGACGACGGCCAGCCAGCCGAGGCCCGCGTCGACCGCCGCCGAGAAGACGGCGACCTTCGCGAAGAGGCCGATGATGCCCGGGGGCAGACCGGCCAGGCACAGCAGGAAGAAGCCCAGGGCGAGCGCGGCCAAGGGGTGGGTGGCGTACAGGCCCCGGTAGTCGCAGAGCCGGTGCAGTGGCTTCGTACGGGCGACGACGGCGGCCACGGCGAACGCGCCGAGGTTCACGACGGCGTACATCAGGGCGTACGCGACGGTGGAGCCGATCTGGGCGTCGCTGGTGTACGCAGCCGCCGCGATCGGGACCAGGAGGTAACCGGCCTGCCCGACGGACGACCAGGCGAGGAGGCGGATCGCGCCACGCGCGCGCGTGGCGGACTGGCGCAGGGCGGCGACGTTGCCGACGGTCATGGTGAGGGCCGCGAGGACGGCGAGCGCCGGGCCCCAGACGTCGGCGTACGACGGGAAGGCGACGACGGTGACCAGGATGAGCCCTGAGAAGCCGACCGCCTTGCCGACGACGGACAGGTAGGCGGCGACCGGGAGGGGCGCGCCGGCGTAGGTGTCGGGGACCCAGAAGTGGAAGGGCGCCGCGGCGGTCTTGAAGGCGAAGCCGACGAGGGTCAGCGCGACGCCCGCCTGGGCGAGCGTGTCGAGCTGGGCGGGGACGTCGTCGAGGCGGGTGGCGATCTCGGTGAGGTGCATCGTGCCGGTCGTCGCGTACACGAAGCTGACGCCGAGGAGCATGACGGCGGTCGCGGTGACCGAGGAGAGGAAGAACTTCAGGGCCGCTTCGGAGGACCGCTTGTCGCCGCGGCGCAGCCCGACGAGGGCGAAGGCGGGCAGCGAGGCGACTTCGAGGGCGACGACGAGGGTGGCGAGGTCGCGGGAGGCGGGCAGCAGGGCCGCTCCGGCCGCGGAGGACAGCAGCAGGAACCAGTACTCGCCCGCGGGGAGCCGTTTGTCGTCCTTGGCGGCGGTGAGCGACAGGAGCGCGGTGAGGAGGGCGCCGCCGAGCACGAGGGCCTGGATGGCCAGGGCGAAGTAGTCGGCGGTGTAGCTGCATGCCGTGGGGTCGTCGACCAGGCAGAAGGTGGTGCGGTCGCCCTTGCGGAGGGGGATCAGGGAGAGAAGGGCGACGGCGAGGCCCCCGACGGAGGCGAGGCCCAGGAGGTGCTTGCGGCTTTCCCGTACGAAGAGGTCGGCGACCAGCACGAGGAGGGCGACGGCTGCCACGACGACGGGCGGGAGGACGGCGAGCCAGTCGATGGTCTGGACGACGGACTCGGCGGCCGTCCGGGCGGGGCCGGTGGCGCCGGTGACGGTCACGGTGACGGCTTCTGCGGCCACGGTCACGACTTGCCTCCTGCGAGGAGCTTCTGGACGGCCGGGTCGGTGAGGCCGAGGAGGACTGCGGGCCAGAGGCCGGCGAGGACGGTGAGGGCGACGAGCGGGGTCCAGGCGGCGAACTCGTGGCCCTGGACGTCGGCGACGGGTTCGGCGTTCGTCCGCCGCTCCCCCATGCAGACGCGGCGCACGACGATCAGCAGGTACGCGGCGGTGAGGAGCGTGCCGAAGCCGGCGACGGCCATGAAGGTGAGGAAGGCGGGGCGGCTGAGCCCTTCGGCGGGGTCGAACGCGCCGAACATGGTGAGCATCTCGCCCCAGAACCCGGCGAGTCCGGGCAGTCCGAGGGAGGCGACGGCGCCGAAGGCGAGGAGGGCGCCGAAACGGGGGGCGCTGCCGTAGAGGGCGGCGCCGGTGGCCCCGGCGAGGGTGTCCAGGTCCGCGGTGCCGTAGCGGTCCTTGAGCGCGCCGACCAGGAAGAACAGCAGGCCGGTGATCAGGCCGTGGGCGATGTTGGCGAAGAGGGCGCCGTTGACGCCGGTGGGGGTCATCGAGGCGATGCCGAGGAGGACGAAGCCCATGTGGCCGACGGAGGAGTACGCGATGAGGCGCTTGAGGTCGCCGTTGTTCCCCTTGCGGGCGAGGGAGAGGCAGGCGAGGGATCCGTAGACGATGCCGACGACCGCGAAGGCGGCGAGGTAGGGGGCGAAGGTGTGCATGCCTTCGGGGGCGATCGGCAGGGCGATGCGGACGAAACCGTAGGTGCCCATCTTCAGCAGGACGCCGGCGAGCAGGACCGAACCGACGGTGGGGGCGGCCGTGTGGGCGTCCGGGAGCCAGCTGTGCAGCGGCCACATCGGGGTCTTGACGGCGAGGCCGACGGCGATCGCGAGAACAGCTGTGACCTGCACGGACGTGGTCAGGCCGCGGCCGTTGTCAGTGGCGAGTGCCACCATGTCGAATGTGCCGGACTTCAAGCCGATGAGGAGGAGGCCGAGCAGCATCACGACGGAGCCGAGCAGGGTGTAGAGGATGAACTTCCAGGCCGCTCGCGTGCGCCCGCCCGCCGCCCGGCCACCACCCCTCGTCGAAGCGCTGCGCGCTGCCCCCGCTTCGCCTCCCCAGCGTGCGATGAGGAAGTACATCGGGATGAGGACCATCTCGAAGGCCAGGAAGAACAGGATCAGGTCGAGGACGGCGAAGGTGGCGAAGGTGCCGGACTCCAGGACGAGGAGGAGCGCGACGAATGCCTTCGGGGACGGGCCCGCGGGCATCTTGAAGTAGCTGTGGAGCGCGCAGAGGAAGGTCAGCAGCGCGGTCAGCACGAGGAGGGGGAGCGAGATGCCGTCGACGCCGAGGTGGATCCGGATGTCGAGCGCCGGGATCCAGTGGAGGTTGGTCGTCGCCTGCATCCTCGCGGGGCGGCTGTGGTCGAAGCCGAGCACGAGGACGATCGCGGCGAGGAGGACGACGCCGGTGACGACGACCCCGTGCCGCAGGACGGCCTGGTCGGGGTTCTTGCCCTTCAGCCCCGGGGGCGCCGGGAGGAAGGCGGCGGCCGCGCCGACGAGCGGGCCGACGACGATCAACGCGAGGAGGAACTGCATCACGGATTCGCTGATATCGATCATGGCTCACGCTCCGGCGGCGGCGACGAGGACGGCGGCGATCGCCAGGACGACGGACCCGGCGAGCAGGACGCCGAGGTAGGTCTGCACGTTGCCGGTCTGGGCGCGCCGGACGGCGGTGCCGAGCCAGCGCGGGAGGGCACCGGCGCCGCGTACGTAGGTGTCGACGACCTCGCGGTCGAGGAAGCGGACCAGTTCGGCGGCGGCCCGCACCGGGCGGACGAAGAGGGTCGCGTAGAGGGCGTCCAGGTGGAAGCCGGTGGCCGCGTGGCGGTGCAGGGGGCCCAGGAGGAGACGGCCGGGGTCGCCGGGATCGGGGGCGGAGGCGATGTCGCCGTGGGCGGCCGGTGGGGTCTCCCCCGCCCGAACGGACTGGAGATCTCGGGGAAGGGCGGCGCTGGCCGTTTCCTCGGAGCTGGCGGCGGGGTCCGCGTTCGGGTGCGCGGAGACCGCGCCGAGGGGCACGTTGCTGCCCGCCCGGTAGCGCAGGGCGCGCCAGGCGGCGTACGTCATGATCCCGCCGACGGCGGCGACGCCGGTGCCGAGGACGGCGGTGGTGACCGTCGGGGTGAGGGCGTGCACGTCGAACCAGCCCGCGAGTTGTCCGACGGCCAGGCCGAGGGCGAGGGAGGGGACGGCGAGGACCCACAGGACCGCGCTCGTCGCGATCGGCTGACGGCCGTGCTCCGGGGCGGCGGGGCCGTGGCCGCGGAAGGCGAGGAGCCAGAGGCGGGTGGCGTACGCGGCGGTGAGGAGTGCGGTGAGCAGACCGGAGAGCAGGACGATCCAGCCGGCGCCGGACGGGGCGGTGGCAGAGTCGCCGAGGGCGGTGTGCTCGGCGGCGACCAGGACGGCTTCCTTGGAGAAGAAGCCGGCGAACGGGGGCATGGCGGCGAGGGCGAGGAGCGCGATCGTCATCGTCCAGTAGGCGTCCGGGATCCGCTTCGGGAGGCCGCCCATGCGGGACATGGCGGTCAGGGAGTTGGTGCCGGCGGCGTGGATGATCACGCCGGCGCCGAGGAAGAGGAGGGCCTTGAACGCGCCGTGGGAGAGGAGGTGGAAGACGGCGGCGCCGCGGTCGCCGACGGCGAGGGCGCCGGTCATGTACCCGAGCTGACCGATCGTGGAGTAGGCCAGGACGCGTTTGATGTCGTCCTGGGCGAGTGCGGCGAGGGCCGAGCCGACCATGGTGATCGCGGCCATCACCGCGAGGACGGTCAGGGCGGCGGCGGAGGCGGCGAAGACGGGGAGGAGGCGGGCCACGAAGTAGACGCCGGCGGCGACCATCGTCGCGGCGTGGATCAGCGCCGAGACGGGCGTGGGGCCCGCCATCGCGTCCGGCAGCCAGGTGTGCAGCGGGAACTGCGCCGACTTGCCCGCCACGCCCGCGATGAGCAGGAGCGCGATGAGCGTGGGGTGCTGGAGGCCGCCGGAGGCGACGGTGTTCAGGATGCCGGTGATGCGGAACGTGCCGGCGTCGGCGGCGAGGGCGAACAGGCCGAACAGGAAGGGGACGTCGCCGAGCTTGGTGACCAGGAACGCCTTGAGGGAGGCGGCGCGGGCTTCGGGCGTCTCCCAGTAGTGGCCGACGAGGAAGTACGAGCAGATGCCCATGACCTCCCAGCCGACCAGCAGCACCATCAGGTCGCCGGAGTAGACGACGAGCAGCATCGCGGAGGTGAAGAGGGAGACGAGGGCCGCGTACGAGGCGTAGCGGGGGTCGTCGCGCAGGTAGGCCGTCGAGTAGACCTGGACGCAGGTCGCGACGACGGTCACCAGGACGGCGACGAGGGCCGCGAAGCCGTCGATGTGCAGGGCGAGGTCGATGGGGACGGAGCCGGTGGGGGTGAGCCGGGTGGCCGCGTCGATCGCCTTTCCGCCGCCCTGGTGCACGGCGACGGTGAGCGCGAGCGCGAGTGCGGCGAGCGTCGGGAGGATCGCCAGCGGGCGTGCGAAGCCGGGAGTCCTGCGCCCGACGAGCAGGCCGGCGGCGGCGCCCAGGAACGGGAGGAGGGGGACGAGGACGGCGAGGGTCGTGGTGGTCACGCGGCGGCCTCTGCCTTCTGTGCCGGGCCGTCGGGGGCTTGGGTGGCGTCGTCGGGGTCGTGCTGTTCGTCGGCCGTCTCGGCGGTGTCGCGGAGGGCGTCGATGTCCGAGGTGCCGCGGTTGCGGTACACCATCAGGACGATCGCCAGCCCGATGCCGATCTCGGCGGCGGCGATGGCGATGGTGAAGAGGGTGAGGGCCTGTCCGGAGTGCAGGGTGTCGCGGAGCCAGACGTCGAAGGCGACCAGGTTGAGGTTGACGGCGTTGAGCATCAGCTCGACGGACATCAGGACCAGGATCGCGTTGCGGCGGGCGAGAACCCCGTACAGGCCGACGCAGAAGAGGAGCGCGGCGAGGACGGCCGGGTAGGCGAGGTGCATCAGCGCTGCTCCTTCTGCGTCGGCTCGCTCGGATCCGTCGTCGGGGGGCGGCCGGGGGTCTCCTGTGCGGGCCGGTCGGGATTGCCCACCGCGGTTCGGCCGGGGGCCTGCGCCCGTCGGCGCGCGCTGGGCTTCCCAGGCCCACCGGAGGACCGCGGCCCCACTGTGGTTCCGGGCTCCTCGGCGGCTGACGCGTTCTTGCGGGAGAGGACGATCGCGCCGACCAGGGCCGCCAGCAGCAGGACGGAGAGTGCTTCGAAGGGGAGCACCCAGTGCTGGAAGAGGATCCGGCCGGTCACCTCGGTGGAGCCCTGTACCGGCCCTTCCAGGTCGATCCAGGTGTGGCGGAACGCGTCGACGACCACCCAGACGAGGGCGCCGGCCGCCGCGACGGCCACCGCGAGGGCGACCGGCCGGTTGCCCGAATCCGCGTCCGGGGAGCGGCCGATGGGAGCTCTGGTGAGCATGAGGCCGAAGAGGAGGAGGACGACGACGGAGCCGACGTAGATCAGGACCTGCACCCAGGCGATGAACTCGGCGGTGAGCAGCAGGTACTCGACGGCGAGGCCGCCGAGGGCGACGACCAGCCAGAGGGCGGCGTGCACGAGCTGCTTGGTGGTGACCGTGATGACCGCCGCGCCGAGGGTGACGACGCCGACGAGCAGGAACGCGATCTCGACACCGGTCGGGGAGAGGAAGCCGGGGCCCGTGGCGGCGAGGGTGGTGGTCGTCGTGATCACGCCGGTCCCTCCTGGTCCTGGGCGGCCTGCTGTTCCCGGGCCGCTTCGGCCTCCGCCGCCTGCCGGGCCCGGAGCTTGTCGGCGGTCTTGCGGGCGGCCGCGATCTCCTTCGGTTCCTCCGCGCCCGGATCGAGGGCGGGGGGCTCCGGAACGGTCCACATCCACTCGCGGAGCTTGTCCCGCTCGTGGGTGAGTTCGTGGATGTCGGTTTCCGCGTACTCGAACTCCGGCGACCAGAAGAGGGCGTCGAAGGGGCAGACCTCGATGCAGATCCCGCAGTACATGCAGAGCGAGAAGTCGATCGCGAAGCGGTCGAGGACGTTGCGGCTGCGTTCGCGTCCGCCGGGGGCCGTGGGCGGCATCGTCTCCTTGTGGGAGTCGATGTAGATGCACCAGTCGGGGCACTCGCGGGCGCACAGCATGCAGACCGTGCAGTTCTCCTCGAACAGGCCGATCACTCCGCGTGAGCGCGGTGGGAGTTCGGGCTGGGTCTCGGGGTACTGCGCGGTGACGGTCTTCTTCGTCATCGTGCGGAGGGTGACGGCGAGGCCCTTGGCCAGGCCGCTCCCGGGGATGGGTGCCATGACTACTGGATCGCCACCTTCACGATGCCGGTGAGCGCGATCTGCGCGAGTGCGAGCGGGATGAGTACGGTCCAGGACAGCTTCTGGAGCTGGTCCTCGCGCAGCCGCGGGTAACTGACCCGCAGCCAGATCACAACGAACGCGAGGACCGCTGTCTTGAGCAGGGTCCAGACCCAGCCGAGGCCGTCGGCCCCCCAGGGTCCGTGCCAGCCGCCGAGGAACAGGACGGTGGTCAGGCCGCAGACGATGACGATGCCCGCGTACTCGGCGAGCAGGAACAGCGCGAAGCGCAGGCCCGTGTACTCCGTGTACGCGCCGAAGATGATCTCCGAGTCGGCGATCGGAGCGTCGAACGGCGGGCGTTGCAGCTCCGCGAGCCCGGCGGTGAAGAAGACGAGCGCCCCGATGATCTGCCAGGGCAGCCACCACCACTCCCAGGCGTTCAGGATGCCGCCGAGGGAGACCGTGCCGGCCGCCATCGCCACGGAGGCGGCGGCGAGCAGCATGGGGAGTTCGTACGCGAGGAGCTGCGCGGCGGTGCGCAGACCGCCGAGGAGCGAGAACTTGTTGGCCGAGGCCCAGCCCGCCATCAGGGAGCCGAGCACGCCGACACCCATGACGGCGAGCACGTAGAAGATGCCCGCGTCGATGTGCTGGCCGACGGCGCTCTCGCTCGGGCCGATGGGGATGACGAGCAGGACCAGGAGGTACGGGAGGAGGGCGAGGGCGGGGGCGAGCTGGAAGATGCGGCGGTCGGCCCCGGCCGGTACGACGTCTTCCTTCTGCGCGAACTTCACGCCGTCGGCGACGAGCTGGGCCCAGCCGTGGAAGCCGCCCGCGTACATGGGGCCGAGGCGGCCCTGCATGTGCGCCATCACCTTGTGCTCGGTCTGGCCGACCAGCAGGGGCAGGACCAGGAAGAGGACGAAGACGAGGAGCAGGCGGAGGGCGACGTCGAGTACGTCGTTCACGCGGGATCGCCTCCGGCGGGGGTGGGAGGAGTGTCGCCGGGCTCGTTCCGGCGGTCGGCGGTGCCGGATTCGGATTCGGGCTCGGGTGGGCCGTCGTCGGCACTGGAGTCGGGCTCGGACCGGGTCCGGCCGTCGGCGGCGACGGTGCCGGGCTCGGGGTCGGGCTCGCGCTTGGGGGCGCCCGCGTCGGGTTCCGGCACGCGCTTGGGGGCGCCCGCGTCGGGTTCCGGCACGCGCTTGGAGGCGCCCGCGTCGGGTTCGGGCAGACGGTCGGTGCCGTCTGCGTCGACCTCGGTCGGGCGGTCGGCGTCCTGACCGGTACGGGCGACGGGCGCCGGGGCCGGGGCGGCGCGCCGGGCGGGGTCCGGGTCCTCGAAAGCGGGGCGGGCGTGGTGCCACGGGGCGTCGGAGCTGCGTACCGGCGCAGGGGCGGATTCCGGCACGGCGGCATCCCGCCGCATGGACTCCGGCACGGCGGACTGGGCTGCGTCGGGCTCCGATGCCGCCGCCTCGGGGACTGCCGTCTGCGGGGCGACGGAGCCCGTGGTGCCCGACGCTGGTGCGGCGGGCTCCGTCGCGCCCGGCTCCGGTGCGGCGGGGCCGTGGACGGCTCGCTCAGCCCGTGCCCGCTCCGACGAGGGGCCTGCCTGGGCGTTGAGGTCGGTGGGCGAGGGGTCGGTGGCGGAGGGTTCGGACGCGGCAGGTCCGGACTTGCGAGGCGCCTGCGTCCCGGATTCGGGAGACGTCCGCGTCCCGGATTCCGGTACGGCGGCCTGCGACGCCGAGCCCTGGCTCGCGCTGCGCGAACGGCGGGCCGGAGCAGCCGAGGCCGGGGCAGTCGGCGCACCCGACGTGGCCTCCGGCGACGCCTGCGACGCCGAACCCTCCGTCACGCCGCGCGAACGGCGGGCCGGAGCAGCCGAGGCCGGGGCAGTCGGCGCACCCGACGTGGCCTCCGGCGACGCCTGCGACGCCGAGCCCCCGGTCGCGCTGCGGGTGCGGCGGGCGGGGCGGTCCGCGGCTGCTTCCGCGCGGGCGCCGGCGCCCGCGGCTCGGGCGCCCCGGGCGGGGCGGGCCGCGGCGGCGGGGAGTTGTCCCTTGAGGGGGCCCCATTCGTTCGGGTCGGGGACGCCCGGCGGCAGCATCTGCCGGCGCTTGGGGCCTCCGTGGTCCGACTCGCCGGGCTCCTTCGCGCCGGGCCACGCCTTGGCGACGCGGGCGGCCAGCACGAAGTCCTTGCGCAGGGGGTGGCCCTCGAAGGTGTCCGGGAGGAGCAGGGGCGCGAGGTGCGGGTGGTCGGTGAAGGCGATGCCGAACATCTCGTGCGTCTCGCGCTCGTGCCAGCCCGCGCCCGCGTACACCCCGGTGGCCGTGGGGAGGGCGGCGGCGCTGTGCGGCACGGTCGTACGGATGAGCAGCCGGCGTACCGTACGGCCTTCGAGCGAGACCACGTGTGCGGACACGAGGAAGCCGGTGCCGGGCTCGTCGACCGCGCTCAGCCAGTCGAAGTACGTGCACCCGAGCATGTCCCTGGCGGTCTCCAGGGCGGTGATCCACGAGCCGGCGGGCACGTCGACGGTCAGCAGGTCGTACGCGCGCCCGGCCGTGGCCTCCTCGCCGAACACCTCGGTGACGGAGTCGGGCAGGCCGTCGTAGGCGCTCACTGGCCACCAACTCCCGGGGCGGGTGCGGGCGGAGGGCTCACCAGGTCGCTCTGCAGAGCGGTAACGGACGGGCGGCCCGCCGAGTTCCCGTAGCGGTCGGCGAGGGACTCGCGGGCGATTTTCTCCTGGAGCTTGAGGATGCCCTGGAGGAGCGCTTCGGGGCGGGGCGGGCAGCCGGGCACGTACACGTCGACCGGAATGATCTGGTCGACGCCCTTGGTGACGGAGTACGAGTCCCAGTACGGGCCGCCGCAGTTGGAGCAGGCGCCGAAGGAGATCACGTACTTCGGTTCGGGCATCTGCTCGTACAGCCGCTTGACGGCCGGGGCCATCTTGTCGGTGACGGTGCCCGAGACGATCATGAGGTCGGCCTGGCGCGGGCCGGGCGCGAAGGGGATCACGCCGAGCCGGATGAAGTCGTGGCGGGCCATGGAGGCCGCGATGAACTCGATCGCGCAGCAGGCCAGGCCGAAGTTGAACACCCAGAGGCTGTAACGGCGGCCCCAGTTGAGGACCACCTTCATCGGCTCGGGCGCGAGGCGGGAGAGGACTCCCAGGCGCTGCGGGGAGGGGAGGTCCACCGGAGCGCCCCTCGGGTCCGGAGCGGGGGTCACGGCCGGGGTCCCGGCGGGAGTCACGTCCATTCGAGGACGCCCTTCTTGTATGCGTACAGCAGGCCCACGGTCAGGAAGCCGAGGAAGACGAACATCTCGACCAGTGTGGTGGCGCCGTAGCCGGGCGCCGCGAAGACCGTCGCCCACGGGAAGAGGAAGATCGAGTCGACGGCGAAGATCACGTAGAGGAACGCGTAGACGTAGTAGCGGACCTGGGTGTGCGCCCAGCCCTCGCCGACGGGGTCGACTCCGCACTCGTACGTCATGAGTTTCTCGGGGGTGGGCGCCACGGGGCGCAGCAGGCGTCCCGCGCCGAAGGCCACCGCGACGAAGAGCACGCCGAGGGCCGCGAGCAGGCCGACCACGGAGTAGCCCTGGAAGTAGTCGGCGGCGAGTGCGGGGGCGTCCGCCGGGGGCTGTGGCATCGCGTCCTGCGGCCTCACGTGCGCCGCCGCTCTTCGGTCGGCACGGTCGGTTCCGGCACGTCCCGTCCCTCCGGTCGTCGATCTGTCACGCACGGGAGTCTAGGGCCTGGTTGCGGCTTCCCCGGTGCCGGAGGAGCCGGGAACTTGGCGAAGGTCCGGTGCGCGGTCGCGTCCGGGGAAGGAAGGTCCGGCGGGAGGGCCGGAGGTGGGGGCGCGTCCAGGGAAGAAGGTCCCGCGGGAGGGCCGGAGGTGGGGGCGCGTCCAGGAAGGGAAGGTCAGCGAAAGGGCCGGAGGCGCGGTCGCGTCCGGGGAAGGAAGGTCCGGCGGGGGGTCCGGGGGTGGGGTTGTCCCCACCCCCGTTCCCCCGCCCACCCCATGGCGCGGGGGTGCGCGGCCCGGCAGGCTGGGGCGCATGACCGCCAGCTCCGGTGCACGCACGCCCGGCTCCGAACCCCCTCCGACCCGCGCCTTCGCCTTCGACCGGCACATGTGGAAGGAGGTCGCGCATCTTCTGCTCGACCTTCCGGCGGCCCTGCTCGGTTTCGTCGTGACGGTGATCGTCATGGTGCTCGGCAGCGGCCTGGCCGTCACGGTGATCGGGCTGCCGCTGCTGGCCGCGGGGCTGGTGGCGGCCCGGTGGATCGGCCGCTGGGAACGGGCACGCGCGCGCGTACTGCTGGGGGTGCGGGTGGACGAGCCGAGCCCGCTCAGGGCCGCCCGGACGCAGGACGGTCTCTTCCCCTGGCTGTGGACCGCGCTGAAGGACCCGGTGGGCTGGCGGTCGGTGCTGTACTCGGTGATCCGACTGCCGTGGGGCATCCTGACGTTCACGCTGGCGCTGGTGAGCACGGTGCTGCTGTGGCCGGTACTGGGGTACGTGGCCCGGGGGCTGACCAACGTGGACCGCGCGATGGTGCGGGGGCTGCTGTCGCCGTCGGGCGAGCTGGAGCGGCGCATCGCGGAGCTGGAGTCCGACCGGGGGGTGGTCGTCGACACGGCCGCCGCCGACCTGCGGCGCATCGAACGCGACCTGCACGACGGGGCACAGGCCCGCCTCGTCGCCCTCGCGATGGGGCTCGGGCTGGCGAAGGAGAAGTTGCTGGACGACCCGCAGACCGCGGCGAAGATGGTCGGCGAGGCGCACGGCGAGGTGAAGCTGGCGTTGCAGGAGCTGCGCGACCTGGCCCGTGGCATCCACCCCGCGGTGCTCACCGACCGGGGCCTGGACGCGGCGCTGTCGGCGATCGCCTCACGGTGCACGGTGCCGGTGCAGGTGACGACGGAGCTGGGTGAGCGGCCGGCGGAGGCCATCGAGGGCATCGCGTACTTCACGGTCTCCGAGCTCCTCCAGAACGTCAGCAAGCACAGCGGGGCGCGGTCCGCGTCCGTCGACGTGTGGCGGTCGGGCAGCCGCTTGCTGATCCAGGTGCGGGACGACGGGCTCGGCGGTGCGCGGCTGGACGGCGGCACCGGGATGGCGGGGCTCGCGGACCGGCTGGGAGCGGTGGACGGGCTGTTCACGGTGCATTCGCCGCCGGGCTCGGGGACGACCGTGACGGCGGAACTGCCCTGGCGGGGGCGGGCGTCGGAAGAGACGCGCGAGGGGCGACGACGCGCGGGCGAGCGGGGCGCGGCCAGTGGGCAGCGGCGCCGGGTGCGGTAGACCGCACGGGCACGCACCGCGGTACGGCGCGGATCCGGGGGTGGGGTAAACCCCCCGGAAGGACGGAGCTTTGCCTCATGGTCCGGGGCGTCGCGGACCAGCAGTCTGGGAGAAGCACAACCACCGGGCGTCCGCCCCGGCGGCGGCAGCGTTCTGCACGGAAGAAACGGACGGCATCATGGCCACGGACTACGCCCCCCGCACCCGGGACCACGGTCCCCGGCACCCTCGCGTTCCGCCGATACTTCGCGCACCTTTCGAGGGCCGGGCGTGGCGGGAGCTCGCCTACGTGGTGTGCGGCCTGCCGATCGCCATGGTGGCCTTCGTCCTCGCGGTGGGCACCCTCTCGCTGGGGGCCGGGCTGCTGGTGACCTTCCTCGGCATCCCCGTGCTCGCCGGCGGGCTCGCCCTGTCCCGGGGCTTCGGCGCGCTGGAACGGGCACGGGCCCGGGTGCTGCTGGGCCTGGACGTGCCGTCGCCGCAGGCGTTGCGCAAGGCGAAGCCCGGGGCGATGGGCTGGATCGGGGCGGTCCTCAAGAGCGGGTTGTCCTGGCGGCACCTGCTCTACGGGCTGCTGCACATGCCGTGGGCGGTCTTCTCGTTCGGCGTGGCGGTGATGTTCTGGACGTACGGCCTGGCGGCCCTCACGTACCCGCTGTACGGATGGGCCTTCACGTACGCCGACGGCTCGACGGGCATCCGCCTCTACAGCGACACGAGCAGCGGGGCCCACCTGAACGCCCCGCTGGAGATGGCTCTGATCAGCGCGACGGGCCTGGTCCTCGTGATCGCCTGCCCCTGGGTCACCCGGGCCCTGGTCTCGGTGGACCGGCTGATGGTGTCCGGCCTGCTCGGCCGGTCCGCCCTCGACAGCAGGGTCAGCGAGCTGGAGTCGGACCGCGGCGTGGTGGTCGACACGGCCGCCGCCGACCTGCGGCGCATCGAACGCGACCTGCACGACGGGGCGCAGGCCCGTCTCGTCGCGCTGGCCATGGACCTCGGGCTCGCGAAGGAGAAGCTGGCCGAGGACCCCGAGGCGGCTGCCCGCATGGTGGACGAGGCGCACGGCGAGGTGAAGGTGGCGTTGCAGGAGCTGCGCGACCTGGCGCGCGGCATCCACCCCGCGGTGCTCACCGACCGGGGCCTGGACGCGGCGCTGTCGGCGATCGCCTCGCGGTGCACGGTCCCGGTGCACGTCGAGGTGGACCTGCCGGCCCGGCCGGCCCCGGCGATCGAGGGCATCGCGTACTTCACGGTCTCCGAACTCCTCCAGAACGTCAGCAAGCACGCCCGCGCCACCCGGGCGTCGATCGAGGTGTGGCACACGGGCGGACGGCTGATGCTCCAGGTCACCGACGACGGCCGGGGCGGCGCGAGCACGGGCGGCGGTTCGGGGCTGGCGGGTCTCGCGGAGCGGCTGGACGCGGTCGACGGCGTCCTGGTCGTCGACTCCCCCGCCGGTGGTCCGACGACGATCACCGCGGAGCTGCCCTGGCGCGGCTGACCCATCGGGCCCGGGTGCGACGGCGGCGCCCACTCCGGATTCCTGTCCCCCTCTTTCCCGCCACTCGGGCGCAGACCGGTCCGGGTGCTGGGATGCTGGGGGCAGTTGAATGCTGGACACACCGGAGTTGGGGGCAGGAAGAGTCGTGGGAGACAGGGTGCGCGTGGTCATCGCCGAGGATTCGGTACTTCTTCGGGAGGGCCTCACCCGGTTGCTGACCGACCTCGGCCACGACGTGGTCGCGGGTGTGGGGGACGGGGAAGCCCTGGTCGAGACCGTGGCCGAGCTGGCCTCGCGGGGGGAGCTGCCGGACGTCGTGGTGGCGGACGTGCGGATGCCGCCGACCCACACCGACGAGGGGGTCAGGGCCGCGGTGCGGTTGCGGCGGGAACACCCCGGCATCGGGGTGCTCGTCCTGTCGCAGTACGTGGAGGAGCAGTACGCGACGGAGTTGCTGGCCGGATCCAGCACCGGGGTCGGCTACCTGCTGAAGGACCGGGTGGCGGAGGTGCGGGAGTTCGTGGACGCCGTGGTGCGGGTGGCCGGGGGCGGCACCGCCCTGGACCCCGAGGTGGTGGCCCAGCTCCTGGGCCGGAGCCGCAAGCAGGACGTCCTCGCCGGGCTCACTCCGCGCGAGCGGGAGGTCCTGGGCCTGATGGCGGAGGGGCGGACCAACTCGGCGGTGGCCAAGCAGCTGGTGGTGAGCGACGGGGCCGTGGAGAAGCACGTCAGCAACATCTTCCTGAAGCTCGGCCTCTCGCCGAGCGTCGGGGACCACCGGCGGGTGCTGGCGGTGCTGACGTATCTGAATTCCTGAGGATCGGCGGGAGGGGTTCGCGAGGGTCCGACGGCGCCGGGTCGAGCGGGGCTCGACCCGGCTGCGGGAGCGGATCCGAAGGATGGGATCGGAGCGTCCAGCACAGGTTCGACACAGGCTTGAAACAGCGGTCCGGGGGCGGAGAAATCGTGGGGAATCAGGTCGAAGAGGTGTCTCAAAAGCGGTCCCGCCATGTGGGCGGGCCGAGTTGGGCGGCTCTCGCGGACGTAGGGTTGCCCCGGGACGACCGGTCGGCCGGCCGTTCCGGAACAGCCGCCTCTGAGGGAGGTCCAGTTCAGTGACCAGCCAGGTCAACAGTCCGGCCGTGCAGGCCGACGGAGCAGGCGTCGACGAAGCGCTCGACGCCCCGGTGACAGTTCCGGTCAAGGCCCCGGAGAAAGAGGTCCGCCGACTGGACCGGGTGATCATCCGGTTCGCGGGGGACTCCGGTGACGGCATGCAGCTCACCGGTGACCGCTTCACGTCGGAGACCGCGTCGTTCGGCAACGACCTCTCGACGCTTCCGAACTTCCCCGCCGAGATCCGCGCCCCCGCCGGAACGCTGCCGGGCGTCTCCAGCTTCCAGCTGCACTTCGCCGACCACGACATCCTCACCCCGGGCGACGCCCCGAACGTCCTGGTGGCGATGAATCCCGCCGCACTGAAGGCGAACCTCGCCGATGTGCCGCGCGGGGCCGAGATCATCATCAACACCGACGAGTTCACCAAGCGGCCGATGGCCAAGGTGGGGTACGAGACGTCCCCGCTGGAGGACGGTTCGCTGGACGGCTACAGCGTCCACCCGGTGCCGCTGACCACCCTGACCGTCGAGGCGCTGAAGGACTTCGGTCTGTCGCGCAAGGACGCGGGACGCTCGAAGAACATGTTCGCGCTGGGCCTGCTCAGCTGGATGTACCACCGGCCCACCGAGGGCACGGAGGCGTTCCTGCGGCGGAAGTTCGCGAAGAAGCCCGACATCGCCGAGGCCAACGTGGCGGCGTTCCGGGCGGGCTGGAACTTCGGCGAGACGACCGAGGACTTCGCGGTGAGCTACGAGGTGGCTCCGGCGACCGCGGCGTTCCCCCCGGGCACGTACCGCAACATCTCCGGGAACCTGGCGCTCTCCTACGGACTGATCGCGGCCGGACAGCAGGCCGACCTGCCGCTCTACCTGGGCTCGTACCCGATCACCCCGGCCTCCGACATCCTGCACGAGCTGTCCCGGCACAAGAACTTCGGTGTGCGGACCTTCCAGGCGGAGGACGAGATCGCGGCGATCGGCGCCGCTCTCGGGGCGGCGTTCGGCGGTCAGTTGGCCGTCACCACCACCTCGGGGCCGGGTGTCGCGCTCAAGTCGGAGACGATCGGGCTGGCGGTGAGCCTGGAGCTGCCGCTGCTGATCGTGGCGATCCAGCGGGGCGGCCCGTCGACCGGGCTGCCGACCAAGACCGAGCAGGCCGATCTGCTCCAGGCGATGTACGGGCGCAACGGCGAGGCCCCGGTGCCGGTGGTCGCGCCCCGTACGCCCGCCGACTGTTTCGACGCGGCGCTGGAAGCGGCGCGCATCGCGCTGACGTACCGGACGCCGGTCTTCCTGCTGAGCGACGGTTACCTGGCCAACGGCTCCGAGCCGTGGCGCATTCCCGGCCTCGACGAACTGCCCGACCTGCGGGTGCAGTTCGCCAAGGGCCCCAACCACGAACTGGCCGACGGCACCGAGGTGTTCTGGCCGTACAAGCGCGACCCCGAGACCCTGGCCCGGCCCTGGGCGCTGCCCGGCACCCCCGGCCTCGAACACCGCATCGGCGGCATCGAGAAGCAGGACGGCACGGGCAACATCTCCTACGACCCGGCCAACCACGACTTCATGGTCCGCACCCGCCAGGCCAAGGTCGACGGCATCACCGTGCCCGACCTGACGGTCGACGACCCGGACGCGGCCCGCACCCTGGTGCTCGGCTGGGGTTCGACGTACGGGCCGATCACGGCGGCGGTACGGCGGCTGCGCGGCGAGGGCGTCGCGATCGCGCAGGCGCACCTGCGGCACCTCAACCCCTTCCCGAGGAATCTCGAAGAGGTGTTGAAGCGTTACGACAAGGTAGTCGTACCGGAGATGAACCTGGGGCAGCTCGCCACGCTGATCCGGGCGAAGTACCTCGTGGACGCGCGTTCGTACAACCAGGTCAACGGCATGCCGTTCAAGGCCGAGCAGCTGGCAACGGCCCTCAAGGAGGCCATCGATGACTGAGACGGTCACGTCGAGCGAACCCAAGCACTCACTGCTGTCCCTGGTGCCCCGGGCCGAGGCGAAGCAGTCGATGAAGGACTTCAAGTCCGACCAGGAAGTGCGCTGGTGCCCGGGGTGCGGGGACTACGCGGTGCTGGCCGCCGTGCAGGGATTCATGCCGGAGCTGGGACTGGCGAAGGAGAACATCGTCTTCGTCTCCGGAATCGGCTGCTCCTCCCGCTTCCCGTACTACATGAACACCTACGGCATGCACTCCATCCACGGCCGCGCCCCGGCCATCGCGACGGGACTGGCCTCCTCCCGGCGCGACCTGAGCGTGTGGGTGGTCACCGGGGACGGCGACGCGCTCTCCATCGGCGGCAACCACCTCATCCACGCGTTGCGCCGCAACGTCAACCTCAAGATCCTGCTGTTCAACAACCGGATCTACGGACTGACCAAGGGCCAGTACAGCCCCACCTCCGAGGCCGGCAAGATCACCAAGTCGACCCCGATGGGCTCCCTGGACGCGCCCTTCAATCCGGTCTCGCTCGCGATCGGCGCGGAGGCGTCCTTCGTCGCCCGCACCGTCGACTCCGACCGCAAGCACCTCACCGACGTGCTGCGGCAGGCCGCCGACCACCCGGGCACGGCGCTCGTCGAGATCTACCAGAACTGCAACATCTTCAACGACGGCGCCTTCGAGGCCCTGAAGGACAAGGAGCAGGCCCAGGAGGCGGTGATCCGGCTGGAACACGGACAGCAGATCCGCTTCGGCGCCGAGGGCGCCAAGGGGGTCGTGCGGGACACGGAGACGGGCGATCTGAAGGTGGTCGCGGTCACCGAGGAGAACCAGTCGCAGATCCTCGTCCACGACGCGCACCACTCCTCGCCGACCACCGCCTTCGCGCTCTCCCGCCTCGCCGACCCCGACACCCTGCACCACACCCCGATCGGTGTCTTCCGGAGCGTCGAGCGGCCGGTGTACGACACCCTGATGGCCGACCAGCTCGACACGGCCGTGGAACGGGACGGCAAGGGCGACCTGGGCGCACTGCTCGCGGGCAAGGACACCTGGACGGTCATCGGCTGAACTCCCCTCCCCGCGCCCTTCCGCGAAGGAGCGCCCGGCCCGCAGCAGGGGCCGGGCGCTCCTTCCGTGCTTCCGGACGCCCCCGCCTGTCATGACCGTATTGCGGAACGGACATGACAGGCGAGGCCGGGCGGGCTTACCGTCGTCGGCGACGGGTGTGTGCAGAGTGCATGTTCCGGGCGGGAGGCCAGAGCCGTGTCGATGTCGCTGGAGACCAAGGACGAACAGCGGGCGGGACTGCTGTACGGCATCGGGGCGTACGGGATGTGGGGGCTGGTCCCCCTGTTCTGGCCGCTGCTGAAGCCTGCCGGGGCGGTCGAGATCCTCGCGCACCGGATGGTCTGGTCGCTGGCCGTGGTGGGCCTGGCACTGCTGGCCGTCCGCCGCTGGGGCTGGGTGCGCGAGTTGCTGCGGCAGCCGCGGAAGCTGGGCCTGATAGCCGTCGCCGCGGCCGTCATCAGCGTCAACTGGGGCCTCTACATCTGGTCGGTCAACAGCGGCCACGTGGTCGAGGCCTCGCTCGGCTACTTCATCAACCCCCTCGTCACCATCGCCATGGGCGTCCTGCTGCTCGGCGAACGGATGCGACCCGCACAGTGGGCGGCGGTCGGGGTCGGCGCCGCGGCGGTCGTCGTGCTGGCGGTCGGATACGGGCAGCCGCCGTGGATCTCGCTGGTCCTGGCGTTCTCGTTCGCCACGTACGGGCTGCTCAAGAAGAAGGTCAACCTGGGCGGGCTGGAGTCGCTGGCCGCCGAGACGGCCATCCAGTTCCTGCCCGCCCTGGCGTACCTGGTGTGGCTCGGGACGGTCGGCGGAGCGACGTTCGGGGCGCACGGCGCGGGACACGCGGCGCTGCTCGCCGCGACGGGCGTGGTCACCGCGGTGCCCCTGGTGTGCTTCGGGGCGGCGGCGATCCGGGTACCGCTGTCGGTGCTGGGGCTGTTGCAGTACCTCGCGCCGGTGTTCCAGTTCGTGCTGGGGATCGTGTACTTCCACGAGGAGATGCCGGTGGAGCGGTGGGCCGGCTTCGGCCTGGTGTGGCTGGCGCTGACGGTACTGACCTGGGACGCGGCGCGGGCGGCGCGGGGCGCGGCGGTGGAACGGAACGCGGCGGCGCGGGCCCTGGCGTCGGCAGCGGCGGCCGAGGCGACGGCGGACGCGGAGGCGGCACGGGCGGCGGGGGCGGGGCGGTAGACCGCGGCGGGAGGCTGGACCTCTTTTTGACGAGACGTGGCGGGGGCGGGGCGGTGGAACGGAACGCGGCGGCGCGGGCCCTGGCGTCGGCAGCGGCGGCCGAGGCGACGGCGGACGCGGAGGCGGCACGGGCGGCGGACGCGGGGCGGGACCGCGGCGGGAGGCTGGACCTCTTTTTGACGAGACGTGGCGGTTCGGTTCGGGTTACCCTCGCCGCATGGGTATGTACTTCTTCTTCCTGTGATTCCCCCGCGGACCCGGCGACGACCGCGAGCGGCTGAGCCCTCGCCCCTCCGCCGGATCGTCCGCGCGCCTTTCGCGCACCGGAAGCAGACGTCTCGACGCACGCTCGTACCCCAGGGGAATCACCATGCGCCCTCGCGCCCAGCTCTCGCTCAGGAACATCACCAAGACCTTCGGCGACCGGGTCGTCCTCGACCGGGTCTCCCTGCCCCGGCGGCCGTCGCCCATCTCGTCCGGCGCAGCACATGACCCTCCCGGACGAAACCGGTCCGCTATCCGAACAGTTCTGTCCGGATTACGCCCTTGACGGTGGGACGAACTCTCGCTGAACATCAGGCACGCACTCCGCACGCGTCACCGCTCAACTGCCTTACAGATCATACCGGTTCGGCCAGTTCCCGCACGTTCCGTCCCATCCCCGTTCGGAATCCGGAGCCCCCCCCATGACGCTTTCCCCCTCCCCCGTCGGCAGATCCCGAATATCCGGCAGATCCGGCAGGGTCGCCGCGATCGCCGCCGTCGCCGTCGCCGGTCTGCTCGCCGGAACCGCCTCCGCCTCCGCAGGCACCACCGCCGCTCCCGCTTCGGCGGGCGCGACGGCGCAGGCGCTCGCCGCCCCCGACATCCCGCTGGCCAACGTCAAGGCCCACCTCACCCAGTTCTCCTCCATCGCCGCCGCCAACGGCGGCAACCGCGCCCACGGCCGCCCCGGCTACAAGGCGTCCATCGACTACGTGAAGGCCAAGCTTGACGCAGCCGGTTACACCACCTCGCTCCAGACCTTCACCACCAGCGGCGCCACCGGCTACAACCTGATCGCCGACTGGCCGGGCGGCGACCCGAACAAGATCGTGATGGCGGGCGCACACCTGGACTCGGTGTCCTCCGGCGCCGGAATCAACGACAACGGATCGGGTTCCGCCGCCGTCCTGGAGTCCGCGCTGGCCGTCTCGCGCGCCCAGTTGAAGCCGGACAAGCACCTGCGGTTCGGCTGGTGGGGCGCGGAGGAGCTGGGCCTCGTCGGCTCGAAGGCGTACGTCAACAGCCTCCCGTCCACCGAGCGCGCGAAGTTCGCGGGCTACCTCAACTTCGACATGATCGGCTCGCCGAACCCCGGCTACTTCGTCTACGACGACGACCCGACCATCGAGAAGACCTTCAAGGACTACTTCGCCGGTCTCGGCGTCCCCACCGAGATCGAGACGGAGGGCGACGGCCGCTCCGACCACGCCAGCTTCAAGAACGTCGGCATCCCGGTCGGCGGCCTGTTCACCGGAGCGAGCCGCACCAAGTCCGCGGCGCAGGCACAGAAGTGGGGCGGCACGGCCGGCCAGGCATTCGACCGCTGCTACCACTCGTCCTGCGACAACACCGCCAACATCAGCGACACCGCTCTCGACCGCAACAGCGACGCCGTCGCGCACGCCCTGTGGACCCTGTCCGCCGGCGGCACCACTCCCCCGCCGACCGGCGACGTCTACGAGAACACGACCCCCTTGGCGATTCCCGACGCCGGTGCGGCCGTGACGTCCCCGATCACCGTGTCCGGCCGTACGGGCAACGCGCCCGCCACGCTCAAGGTCTCGGTGAACATCAAGCACACCTGGCGCGGCGACGTGGTCATCGACCTGCTCGCCCCGGACGGCACCGCGTACCGGCTGAAGAACTCCAGCAGCGGCGACTCCGCCGACAACATCGTCGAGACGTACACGGTGAACGCGTCGAGCAAGCCGGCCAACGGGACCTGGAGGCTGCGCGTCCAGGACGTCGCACGGCAGGACACCGGCAGCCTGACCAGTTGGAAGCTCACCTTCTAGCCGGACCCGAACGCCCTCCGCCCGGAGCCACGGCCCTCCGGACGACCCGTACGGGCCTGCCGACCGGCCGTGCGCACCACCGCACCACACCGCACCGCACCCGCTGAACCCTGCCGCCCCCGACGCGCGCCCACTCCCGCGTCAGGGGCGGCAGTCCAGCGACCGCAGCACGTGATCGACCAGTTCCACCGTGCGCTCCGGACTGTGCGGCGGCTTGCGCAGTGCGTACCGGTAGTAGAGCGGCCCGAACAGCAGCTCCACGGTCATCTCCAGGTCGGCGTCGGCCGCCAGCCGGCCCTGCCGCTGGGCGCTCTTGAGCCGGTCCACGGCCGCGGCGAAACGCGGAGTGACGAACTGCTCGTGGACCGCTCTGGTCAGCTCCTCGTCGTGGTGCAGCTCGGAGAGGATCCCGAGGTACGCGGGGCCGAACGGCGGCGTCGTCAGGAGCCGCACCACCCCGGTCATCTGGGTGTAGAGGTCGGCGGCGAGGTCCCCGGTGTCCGGGAAGGGCGCCTCGGCGTCGACCTTCTGCCCGACGGCTTCGAGGAGCACGGCCCCCTTGGAGGGCCACCAGCGGTAGATCGTCTTCTTGCTGACGCCCGCGCGGGCGGCGATCGCCTCCATGGTGACTCCCCCGTACCCCTTGTCGGAGCACAGGTCGATGGAGGCCGCGAGGATCGCCTGTCGGGACTTCTCGCTGCGTCGCTGCGGGTTGGGCGTCGCGCTCACGCCCGGAGTTTATCGGGCGGCGACGCGCACCGTGTTGACAGCGGAAGGACAGCCTCCAACAATAGCCACGCGAGGGGGAACGGTCCGTGTCGTGTCGAGCCGAACGGGGGACGGCTCGGGACGGCGCACGCTCAGGGCCGATCCCGTACGCCGGGGGGAACGTACGGGACCGAGCCCGTACGTTCCCCCCGCACCTCGTACCCGCCCCGACCCTCCCGGTGCGTGCGCCTACTTGGCCTCGTTGGCGGCCTTCACCAGGGCGTCCTTGGTGACCGCTCCGACGTAGACCTTGCCGTCGTCCGTCATCAGGGCGTTGACCAGGCGGGTCGAGAAGACCCGGCCCTCGCCGAACTTGCCGGACACCTTGTCGCCCAGCGAGTCGATCAGGCCCTGGGCCTGCGCGGGCATCTCGCCCTTCTCCGCACCGGCTCCGACACCCGGAGCCCCGGTGTCGATCCGGGCGATCGACGTCCAGCCCTCGCCGAGGACCTGGACGCCGCCCGCGCCGGCGCCGCCCTTGCCGAACTCCTTCTCCAGGTCCTTGCCGAAGTCCTTGCCGAGGCCGAAGTCCCCGGAGTTCTTCCCCTTGCCGCCCTCGCGGTCCTTCAGCGCGTCGGCCTCGGTGACCTTCGCTCCCTTGGGCGGGCTGAAGTCGAAGGTGCCCGCGGCCGGCCTGGCGAAGTCGACCTTGGTGAAGCCCGCGTCGACCGCGGCCTTGCCGCCGCTGCTCGGGGACAGCGTGAACTTCAGCGGAACGCCGTTCTTCGCGTCCACCGCGATCCGGATCTCACCGACCGTCGAACCGGACTGCTTGGGCTTGATGAGCAGCTGGTAGGCGTCCCGGCCGGCGACCTGCGCCGTGCCGTCGACCGTCACGGACGTGTCCTTCTCGGACGCCTTGAGTGCCTGCTCGGCGAACTCCTTGGGCGTGCCCGGTATCCCCTCGGGAAGGTCCCGGTGCTTGTCGCCGTCGGGCTCGCCCTGGACCGCGTCGCGCGGGGCCTTCGCGTGGAACACCTCGTTCGAGGCGCTGTCGTACGCCCAGACCTGGTCCTTGTTGTGGATCAGGCTGTACTCGGACGCCTCGTCGAGCAAGGACACCTTCTGCCGGTCGGGGCCGTCGGCCGCGACGCGCAGCGTGTGCGTACCCGAGGCGAGCTGCATCAGCTTGGCCTGCGGGTCGGCGGACGAACCGCCGCCGGAGCCGCCCGGGGCGTCCTTGGCCGCGCCGCCGAGGGCGCCGGCCAGGCCGTCGAACGAGGGCAGGCCCAGGTCCGTGCTGATCTTGACGGTGCCGGACAGCTGCTGGGTGTCCGAGGCGGCCATCTTCTCGATGAGCTGCTGCGCGGTGATCTGCGGCAGGTCCGGGTCGCCGGCGCTGGCGAGCGCCGGGACGAGCCCGAGGGTCAGCCCCGCCACCCCCGCCACCGCGACCGGCACCGCGTAACGCGCGGCCTTGCGGCGGCGCACCGTCCGGGTGCCCTCGGTGGTCTCTGCATTGCCGTTCGGTGCCATGTGTGCCCCTACCTCCGTGAAGTTGGCGGCCGTCGTCCTCGCGCTCGTCCCACTCCCGCGCCGCCATTCTCACCCGAATTGGTCAGGAGTGGTGAGGTCAATCAGACCAAAATGGTTGGCGCATTGCGTCAGCCCCCGGGTGCAACCTCGTCTACACCCACGGGATGACAGAAACCACCGGTTCCTCCGCACCAGGGGGTGGGGAAGAACCGGTGGCTCCTACAAGGACTTCGTGCGCGGCGCGTCAGCCCGCCCGGTGCACCACCGCGTCGCACAGCTCCGCCAGCGCCGACTTGGCGTAGCAGTCCGGCAGCGGCGCCAGGACGGCCCTGGCCTCCTCCGCGTACCGCACGGTGTCGCGCCGCGCCTGCTCCAGGGCGGGGTGCGCCCGCAGCCGCTCCAGTACGGCGGCCAGCTCCGCGTCGCCCGACAGGTCGCCGTCGAGCCGTGCGCACAGCTCGATGTCCTCCGGCCGCTCCTCGGCCTCCGCCATCGCCCGCAGGTGCAGCACCGGCAGCGTGGGGATGCCCTCGCGCAGGTCGGTGCCCGGCGTCTTGCCGGACTCGTGACTGTCGCTGGCGATGTCGAGGACGTCGTCGGCGAGCTGGAAGGCGGTGCCCAGGCGCTCGCCGTACTGCGTGAGGATGTCGACGACGCTCTCGTCGGCGCCGGCGATCATCGCGCCGAACCGGCAGGAGACGGCGACCAGCGAGCCCGTCTTGCCCGCCATGACGTCGAGGTAGTGGTCGATCGGGTCGCGCCCGTCGCGCGGCCCCGCGGTCTCCAGGATCTGACCGGTCACGAGGCGTTCGAACGCCTGGGCCTGGATGCGCACGGCCTCCGGGCCCAGGTCCGCAAGGATGTGCGAGGCGCGGGCGAAGAGGAAGTCGCCGGTGAGGACCGCGACGGAGTTGTCCCAGCGCGAGTTCGCGCTGGGCACGCCGCGGCGCACGTCCGCCTCGTCCATCACGTCGTCGTGGTAGAGCGTCGCCAGGTGCGTCAGCTCCACGACCACCGCGGAGGGCACGACGCCCGGGGCGTGGGGGTCGCCGAACTGCGACGCCAGCATCACGAGGAGTGGCCGGAAACGCTTCCCACCTGCGCGTACGAGGTGCTGCGCGGCCTCCGTGATGAAGGGGACCTCGCTCTTGGTCGCGTCGAGCAGTCCCTCCTCGACGGCTGCCAGTCCGGCCTGGACATCGGTCTCCAGAGCCTGGTCCCGCACGCTCAGTCCGAACGGCCCGACGACGGTCACGAGGGTTACTCCTGTCTGCTGACGATCAAACGGATTGTCGATCTGTCGCTGGCATCACTCAACAAGTCAGCCTATCCCGTCGACTTTCGATCACCGAGACCAGCGCCCTGTCCCCTTGAGCACAGTCGCGAATGCACCGGTATGTTCGTGAAAAGTTGATTCGACCAGGAGCAATCCTTTGTCACGAACAGAGCCCGACCCCCCACCCGAGGATCCCCCCGGAGCCACGGCTCCCGCAGGGACGGCAGCGCAACCGCCGCCCGGCGACGACACCGCCTTCTTCGGCCAGCCGAAGGGCCTGATGACCCTGTCGGGTCTTGAGGTCTGGGAGCGGTTCTCGTTCCTGGGCATGCAGGCGATCCTCGTCCTGTACTTCGCCGCCACCGTGGCCGACGGCGGCATGGGGATGGAGTCGGGCAGCGCGGCCTCCCTCGGCGCGGCGTACGGCACGCTCGTCTATCTGGTGTCCGTGGCGGGCGGCTGGCTCGCGGACCGGATCCTCGGCTCGTACCGCGCCGTCCTGTGGGGCGGCGTCCTCATCGCCTGCGGCCACTACGCGATGGCGGTGCCCACCGACGTCTTCACCTGGGTCGGCCTCGGTCTGATCAGCGCCGGAACCGGTCTCCTGAAGCCGAACGTCGCCAGCATGGTCGGCAAGCTCTACCGGACCGCCGACGAGCGCCGCGACGCCGGTTTCGCCCTCTACTACATGGGCATCAACATCGGCGCCTTCCTCGGCCCGCTGGTCACCGGCTGGCTCGCCGACCACCGCGGCTGGCACTGGGGCTTCTCGGCCGCCGCGATCGGCATGACGCTGGGCCTGATCCAGTACGTGGCCGGACGGCGTCACCTGGCCGGACGCAAGGAGGGGGCGGAGTTCGCGCTGCCGCCGGAGAAGATGCGCCGCACGGTGCGGGCGCTCGTCGCCGGAGTGGTCGCGGTGGCCGCCGTCGGCACGCTGCTCGCACTGGCGGGTTGGCTGACCATGGACCGTTTCGTGGACGTCCTGACGCTGATCTCGGTCGTCGCGCCGGTCGTCTACTTCGCGGTGATGTTCCGCAGCCCCCGGGTCACCGCGCCCGAACGCGCACACCTGCGCCCGTACGTGGTGCTCTTCCTGGCCTCGGTCGCGTTCAACTTCATCCTGTTCCAGGCGTACTCCACGATGATGCTGCTCGCGCAGTCGAACACCGAGACGCACCTGCTCGGCTTCGACTTCCCGGTCAGCTGGTACGCCTCCGCGCTCGGCGCCTTCGAGGTCGCGCTGGCCCCCGTGGTCGCCGCGCTGTGGGTACGGATGGGCACGCGGCAGCCGCACGCCTCCCGCAAGATCGCGATCGGCGTGATCCTCGGCGGCCTCTCCTTCCTGTTGATGGTGGTGCCCACCTCCGGGCACACCACCGACACGTACCGGATGGCCGCCTGGTGGATCGTCGGCTCGTACCTGCTGCTCGGGCTCGGCGACATCCTGCTCCAGACCTCGGGCATGTCGGCCACCACCAAGCTCGCGCCGAAGGCGTTCGCCAGCCAGACCATGGCCCTGTGGTTCCTGTCCCTCGCGCTCGCCAACGGCATCCAGGCCCAGACCGTGAAGCTCTACGGGCAGCTCTCCCATCCCGTGTACTTCGGCGTCAACGGCGCCGTCGCGGTCGCGGCGGGCCTGGCCGTCATCGCGGCCGGACCGTGGCTCAAGCGCACCATGCACCCCGTTCACTGAGTCGAGGCGGCTTCCCGATGCACGTACGAACCGATTTCCCGTACGTCACGACCCGCGAGGACGTGACGATCCCCCTCGCCGACGGCACGCACCTGTACGCGCGGATCTGGCGGCCCGTGACGGACGAGCCCGTACCGGCGCTGCTGGAGTACCTCCCGTACCGGTTGAGCGACTGGACCGCCCCGCGGGACTCCCAGCGCCATCCCTGGTACGCGGGCCACGGCTACGCCTCGGTGCGCGTGGACGTGCGCGGGCACGGCAACAGCGAGGGCCTGCCGGGCGACGAGTACGACGCCCAGGAGCTGAGCGACGGCGTGGAGGTGGTGAACTGGCTCGCGGAGCAGTCCTGGTGCACGGGCAGGGTCGGCATGTTCGGCATCTCCTGGGGCGGCTTCAACTCCCTCCAGATCGCCGCGCTCGCGCCCGAGCCGCTCAAGGCGGTCGTCACCGTGTGCTCCGCCGACGACCGCTACGACAACGACGTGCACTACACGGGCGGCTCCGTGCTGGCCGTCGACATGCACGCCTGGGCCGCGACGATGCTCGCGTTCGTGTCCCGGCCGCCGGACCCGGCGCAGGTCGGCGACGCGTGGAAGGACATGTGGCTGAAGCGGCTCGACGCCGTGGACCCGTTCATCCACACCTGGCTGTCCCACCAGACCCGCGACGACTACTGGCGGCACGGCAGCGTCTGCGAGGACTACTCGAAGATCGACGCGGCCGTCCTGGCGGTCGGCGGCTGGCACGACCCGTACCGGGACACCGTCCTGCGACTGGTCGAGCACCTCGACCCGGCGAAGGTACGGGGACTGATCGGCCCGTGGTCGCACCAGTACCCGGACCGCGGGCTTCCGCCGGGACCCGCCATCGGCTTCCTCCAGGAGACCCTGCGCTGGTGGGACCAGCACCTCAAGGAGGAACCGACCGGGATCATGGACGAGCCCCTGCTGCGCTCCTGGATCAGCGAGTCGCACCCGCCCGCGACGGCCTACCCGGAACTCCCCGGCCGCTGGGTCGCCGACGCCGCCTGGCCGTCGCCCCTCGTCACTCCCGTCACGTACGGGCTGCGGGGCACGCCCGTGGTGGTCGACTCGCCGATGCACACCGGGCTCGACGCCGGACGGTTCTTCCCCTTCGGCAACGACTCCGACCTGCCGCCCGACCAGCGCGACGAGGACGCCAGGTCGGCGTGCTTCGACTTCCCCGTGCCCCAGGCGCCGATCGAGATCCTGGGCCGGGCGAAGGTCCGGCTGCGCCTCACCGTGGACGTCCCCCGGGGCCAAGCGATCGCCCGGCTCTGCGACGTGGCGCCCGACGGGTCGTCCACGCTGGTCACCCGGGGCGTACTCAACCTCTCCGCCCGCCACGGCCGCGACCGCGTGGACGCGTGGACGCCCGGCGCGACCGAGACCGTCGAGTTCGAACTGAACGGCATCGGGCACACCTTCCCGCCCGGCCACCGCGTCCGGCTCTCCGTCTCCTCCGCCTACTGGCCGTGGATCTGGCCGCAGGCGGGCTCGGCGGGCTTCGTGCTCGACCCGGCGGGTTCGGAACTGGAACTTCCGGTACGGCCGCACACCGAGTTCCCGGACATCCGCTTCGAAGAACCGGAACAGTCGGCTCCGTTGGACGTGGAGTTCCCCGCCGACCCCGACCCACGTCCCGAGCGACTCGTCGTACGGGACGTCGCCAAGGGCGAGTGGAAGCTGGAGGTCGACCCGCGCTACGGCGGTACGCGGATCTACCCCGACGGCCTCGAATTCACCGAGGACGCCCTGGAGACGTACACGATCGACGAGCGCGACCCCCTGTCGGCACGCACCCGGTCCGACTGGACGATCAGGCTCCGGCGACCGGAGAGGGCGTGGGACACGGAGATCACGACCCGCTCCGAGATCACCTGCGACGCGGCCGACTTCCTCACCCTCAACGAGGTGACCTGCAAGGACGGCGGCGAGGTGGTGTTCCACCGCGTGTGGGAACGCCGCATTCCGCGTACCGCGGGCTAGGTTCCGGGCACGGGCGCAGCCCCCTCCGTACGGGACCGTCGAAGCGGAGACGGTCGTGCTCGCGGCAGGCGGCGGCGACCGCGGGCGGCTCGTCCGGGTCGACGCCCGCGGCGCCGGGCGGGAGGGACACCGCGACGGCCTGGGCCGGGCCGGACGCGGTGCCGCGGCGCGACGGGCTCCAGCACGCCGACGCGGTGCCGCACCCGGGACGGCAGCACCTGCTGGACCCCGGCCGCGGCACGCAGCCGGCAGGACGGTGGAATCCGGCGTTCAGCTAGGACGAAAGCTGTCCTAGGTGCGACCTAGGTTGTTTCCATGAGCCGAAACGAGCAGGTCATCCCGTTCCGCATCGACGTCCCGCAGCACGAGCTGGACACCCTCCACGCGAAGCTGGACGCCACCCGCTGGCCGACTCCGCTGCCCGGGGACGGCTGGGCCACCGGCGCACCGACACAGTGGCTGCGCGCGCTCGTCGCGTACTGGCGGGAGACGTACGACTGGCGGGCGGCGGAGCGCGAACTCAACGAGTACCCGCAGTTCACCACCGAGATCGACGGTCAGCGCATCCACTTCCTGCACGTCCGCTCCCCCGAGCCCGACGCGCTCCCGCTGGTGCTGACGCACGGCTGGCCCGGGTCGGTCGTGGAATTCCTCGACGTCATCGGGCCGTTGACCGACCCGCGCGCACACGGCGGCGACCCGGCGGACGCCTTCCACGTGGTCGTGCCCTCCCTCCCCGGCTTCGGCTTCTCCGGCCCGGTCGCGGAGAGCGGCTGGGACACCCCGCGGATCGCCCGCGCCTGGGCGGAACTGATGAACCGACTGGGGTACGACAGGTACGGGGCCCACGGCGGCGACCTCGGGGCGCGCGTGTCGCCGGAGTTGGGGCGGGTGGCCACGGAGCACATGGTGGGCGTCCACGTGAACGGCGACCCGGGTCCGATGCCGGACCCTCCGCTCGCGGAGGCGGAGCTGGCGTCGATGACCTCTGTCGAGCGGGACCGGATCGCCCGGATCGAGGCGTACATGGAGGACGAGTACGGCTACATGGCCATCCAGTCGACCCGCCCGCAGACACTCGGCTACGGGCTGATCGACTCGCCGGTCGCCCAACTCGCCTGGATCATGGACAAGTTCCGCGAGTGGACGTACCCGCGCTCCGAACGGCCCGAGGAGATCCTCGACCGGGACCGGCTGCTGACGAACGTGATGCTCTACTGGCTGACCGGAACGGCCGCGTCCGCCGCGTACGTGGGCTACGCCCAGGAGCAGGGCTGGGGCGAGCCCAACAAGGACTCCGGCGTCCCGACGGGCGTTCTGGTACTGGCGCACGACGTGGGCATCCGGCGGTACGCGGAACGCGAGAACACGATCGTACGGTGGACGGACGTGACCGACCGGGGCGGCCACTTCGCCGCGCTGGAGGAGCCGGACCTGCTGACGACGGACATTCGGGAGTTCTTCCGGGCGTTGCGGTAGGGGCGTGCGGGCCGGTGCGGGTCGTGGGGTGCCGCCCGGGGACGCTCGGCGCGGGGTCCGGAAGTCGCTCGGCGCGGGACGCCAGGCCCCGGAGTTACCGGCTCCGGGGCGCCCGGCTCCGGAGGTACCCGGCTCGGAAGGCCCCGCACCCCGGAAGGTGCCCGGCTCGGAAGGCACCCGGCTCGGGGACGCCCCGGGTGCTCAGCCTCCTCCGCCGTGGCTGGCCGCCTTGTCGCCGTCCACCGCACCGCGGACCGCCTTGGCCGTCCACTCCTGCTTGGCGAGATCGCGCATCGCCGCGCGCACGGGGCGGGCCGCGCGGCCGGGGAAATGGCGGTTCGCCAGGTCGGTGGCGGAGAGGAGGGCGGCCAGCAGCCGGTCGCGGGGATCGGGGAAACCGGACTTCGCCGCCACGGTCAGCCGACGGTGGAGCGGAGCCGACCGGTCCGGTCCTGCGGCCGGATGGCGGACCACCGGGAAGAGGCCGAGGACGCGCCTCGACTCGCGCCGCAGCACGCCCCGTTCGACCAACCGGTCCAGGTAGAGCCCGGTCGCCTCGCGCCGGGTGCGCCGGATGAAGGAGGCGGTGCGGATGCTGCCGTCCCGCCCCTTCCCCGGCCCTGGCAGTCCGGCGAGCATCCGCACCGCCACCGGGTCGGCCGCCGGCCCGGAGGTCAGGGCGGGCGGCGGGACGTGGGTGCGGACGCGCACCCTGCTGCGGTCCCGCTCCACGCAGCCCGCCCCGTCCAGGACCGTGAGGACGGCGCCCGCCACCCCGTACTCCAGGTAGCGGAGGCTGACGCGCGCACCGCCCTTCTCGGGGTGGAGGCCGAGCAGCAGCAACTCCTCGGGCAGGGACAGGTACGGCTCGTGCGACGGGTCGGCGGGCATCAGGACGTCAGCCTCCTGCATGGGGACCGGGGTCTCCCGTACAGGCTTCCCCGACGCCCGGGGTTCCAGCCCTCCGGCGACCCCGCCACGCCGGGTCCGGGCCACGGCAGGCCGCAGCGTCGACCGCACGCGGCCCCGGTCGGCCCGGTACCCGGCGGGCCGCGGAGTCCCCTCGGCCGGGTGTCAGCCGGCCGCCACGATGCGCCCCGTGACCTCGCCCAGTCCCACGCGCGTGCCGTCCGGGCCGGGGGCCCACGCCGTCAGGGTGACCTCGTCCCCGTCCTCCAGGAACGTCCGCTTGCCCTCGGCGAGTTCGATCGGGTCGCGTCCGTTCCAGGTCAGTTCGAGCAGCGAACCGCGCTGGCCGGTCTCGGGACCGCTGACCGTGCCCGATCCGTACAGGTCGCCCGTGCGCAGCGACGCCCCGTTGACCGTCATGTGCGCGAGCTGCTGCGCCGCCGTCCAGTACATGCCGGCGAACGGCGGCTCGGCGACGACCTGGCCGTTGATCGCCACGGAGATGCGCAGGTCGAAACCGCCCGGGTCCTCGTCCTCCGCGTCGTCCAGGTACGGGAGCAGCGGGAGGTCCCTGGCGGGCGGGGCCACGCGGGCCGCCTCCAACGCCTCCAGCGGTGTCACCCACGCCGACACCGAGGTGGTGAACGACTTGCCGAGGAAGGGGCCCAGCGGAACGTACTCCCAGGCCTGGATGTCGCGCGCCGACCAGTCGTTGAGGAGCGACAGACCGAAGACGTGGTCGCGGAAGTCGGCCAGCGCGACGGGCCTGCCCAGCTCGGACGGCGTGCCGACGACGAAACCGACCTCGGCCTCGATGTCCAGCTTCACCGAAGGGCCGAAGACGGGCGCGGGATCGGTGGGCGCCTTGCGCTGACCGGCGGGGCGCACCACGTCCGTCCCGGAGACCACGACGGTGCCGGACCGGCCGTGGTAACCGATCGGCAGGTGCTTCCAGTTGGGCGTCAGCGCGTCGCCGTCCGGGCGGAAGATCCTGCCGACGTTCGTGGCGTGGTGCTCGCTCGCGTAGAAGTCGACGTAGTCCGCGACCTCGTACGGCAGGTGCAGCGTGACCGCGCCGAGCGGGTGCAGCAACGGCTCTATGTCCTCGCGGTGCGCGGGGCTGGTGACCCAGGCGGTGAGCGCGCGGCGCACGTCGCGCCAGGCGGTGCGGCCCGCCGCGAGCAGCGGGTTGAGGGTGGGCTGGGCGAGGAGCTGGGCGTACGGGGAGCCGAGCGCCAGGGCGGCGGCTCCCGCGTCCAGCACATGGCCGCCGATACGGACTCCGACGCGGCGCCGCTCGGGCGCGTCCGCGGTGGAGAACACGCCGTAGGGGAGGTTGTGCGGACCGAAGGGGTCGCCCTCGGGGACGTCGAGCGGGGACGCTGGCGTGGACTGCTCGGGCATGGGGTACTGCCTCGCTTTCCGGGTCGTTGGCACACACGTTACGTGGGGGACGCCTGACACGGCAGGGGGCAAAGAGTTCCCAATGTCCGGTAAGCCCGTGCGGGCGGCGAGAATTCCGCCGGGCACCCGTCACGCCACGAACGAGTGCGGCGGGCGATGGCCGGCCGGTCCTCTCACTGGTCGCGCCGCTGTGCGCCGGTGACGGCGAGCACGGCCGCGGTCAGCGCCCACACCGCGTAGACGGTCCAGGCTCCGCCGGTCGTCCACGGGTAGTCGGTCTGCGGGGTGCCGACCTCCACGAGCCGCAACCACGCCTGGTAGAGCGTGGCGTGCCCGGCGACCGCCGACCAGTGGCGCCCGTCGGAGAAGACGAGGGGCAGCACGAGGATGACCGCCACCGAGGCGACCAGGGTGGCCGAGGTGTGCCGGACGACGGAGCCGATGGCCATGCCGACGACCGCGCACACGGGCGCCAGGAGGGCGGACGCCACGACGACGCGCAGGGCGCCCGGGTGGCTGATCGGGATGCCCGCGTCCCGGCCGTCGAGGATCGCCTGCGTCAGGACGAACGAGGTCCCCGCGACGACAGAGCCGAAGACGCCGGCGACCGCCGTGACGACCACCGTCTTGGCGGCCATCACCGAACGGCGGTCCGGGACGGCCGCGAACGTCGTGCGGATGGTGCCCGTGCTGTACTCGCCGATGATCGCGAGGGCGCCGATGGCACCGAGGGCGAGCATCATGACCATGGCGGCGTTCGCGGTGAACGCCTCCTGGAGCGGAATTCCGGCCCGGACGTAGTCGGCCGGGTCCGCCGCGCCCCGCTCCGGCCAGTGGCTGTAGGTGTCGTAGGCGGTTCCCGCGTTGAACGCCGTGACGGCCAGGGCGGTGGCCCCGTACGCGATCCACGTGGAGCGCAGCGACCGGAGCTTGATCCACTCGGCGGCCACCAGGTCGAGGAAGCGGGCGCGGGGCTCGTCGGCGCCAAGTCCGCCGACGGAGGCGTATGCACTGGTCATTGGGGGTCTCCTGCGAGGTATTGCACGCTGTCGGCGGTGAGTTCCATGAACGCCTCCTCCAAGGAGGCGGACCGGGTGCTGAGGTGGTGCAGCGGAATGCGGTGCTCCATGGCGAGCTCACCGATCCGGACCGCGGTCGCTCCGGTCACGGCCAGCAGGTCGCCCGTCGCGTCGACGGCCGCGCCTTCGGCGGCCAGCAGCCCGCTCAGGACGGCAGCGGCAGGCGTGCCCACCGTGACGCTCTGCCGGGTGCCGCGGGCGGAGAACTCCGCGAGGCTCTCCGCCGCGATCAGCTCGCCGCGGCCGATGACGATCAGCTGGTCGGCGGTGTGCTCCATCTCGGACATGAGGTGGCTGGAGACGAAGACCGTGCGGCCCTCGGCGGCGAGCCGCCTGAACAGGTCGCGCACCCACTTCACGCCTTCCGGGTCGAGGCCGTTGAGCGGTTCGTCGAACAGCAGGACCGGCGGTTCGCCGAGCAGGGCGGAGGCGATGCCGAGCCGCTGCTTCATGCCGAGCGAGAATCCGCCGATGCGGCGCCGGGCGACCTCGGCGAGGCCGACCTCCCGCAGCACCTCCTCCACCCGGCGCTGCGGGATGCGGTTGCTGCGGGCGAGGGCGGACAGCTGAGCCTCCGCGCTGCGCCCGCCGTGCACGTCGTGCGCGTCGAGAAGGGAGCCGACGTGGCGCAGACCGCGGGGGCGGTCGCGAAAGGAGCGGCCGTCGACGGTGACGGTGCCGCTGCTGGGCTCGTGCAGGCCGAGGATCATCCGCAGCGTGGTGCTCTTGCCCGCACCGTTCGGACCGAGGAACCCGGTCACCTGGCCGGGGCGCACGGTGAAGGTCAGTTCGTTGACGGCCGTCGTGCTGCCGTATCGCTTCGTGAGTTCGTTGACTTCGATCACGGGGACCACAGTGCCGGTGGGCAACCGTGCCCGTAGTCGGACCACCGATGACAATCGCAGAGCCCGGTGGTCAACCGTGGTTGTACTGCCACGGTCGGATGTCCCGTCAGGTGCGGATGCCTACGATCAAGGCATGCCAGCCTCAGCACCGCTCCCGTTGCCGCTGCTCACACGCATACCGCCCGGCCTGTGGACGGCGCTCGCGTGGTACGCGGCCGCGGTGCAGCCCATCGTCGAGTACGTACTGATGCCCCCGCAGCGGTCGTACTCGCTCAACTACCCCCGGGGCGGGCTCGACTCGCTCGCAGCTCAGGCGTTGCTCGCCCTCGCCTTCGTGCTGGTCCTGGCCGGCAGCGTGCTGTTGCGCCGCCGGACGTCCGTGGCGTACGGCCTGGTGATCGTCGGCACGGTCGTCTCGACGGTGGCCTGGCGGCAGGACGAGATTCCGCCCCTGCAGTTCCTGGCCGTGGATGTCGCCCTCTGCTACATCGCGGCCACCCGGCCCCGGCGGAGCTCGCTCACCGCGGCCGCCGCGGCGCTCGCCGTGCTCGGCGGCCATCTCGTCCTGCGGGTGGTCACGGCGGACGATTCCGGCGTCGCGCAGGAGCCGTTCGTGGCCCTGACCGTGGCCATCGCCTGGCTCATCGGCAACTCCTCGCACCAGGCCCGCGCCCACACCGCGGAGTTGCACGCTCGGGCGGCGGCCGAGGCCGTCACCGCCGAACGGCTGCACATCGCGCGCGAGATGCACGACACGGTCGCCCACAGCATCGGCATCATCGCCCTGCAGGCCGGCGCGGCGGCCCGGGTCGTCGAGACCCAGCCGGCCAGAGCCCGCGAGGCGATGCTCACGGTGGAGACGGCCGGCCGCGAGACGCTGGCCGGGTTGCGCAGGATGCTCGGCGCACTGCGCCAGGCCGACCAGGACGAGGAACACACCGGCCCGGGACATGCGCCCGCTCCGGCGTCCCTGCGACCGGCCGCCGGCCTGGCGAACGTGGAACGGCTCGCCTCGACCACCACGGCCGCCGGAGTGCGCGTGGACGTGCGGTGGCAGGGCAGGCGCCGCCCGCTCCCGGCCGACGTCGACCTGGCGGCCTTCCGGATCGTCCAGGAGTCGGTGACCAACGCCGTACGGCACTCGGGTGCCGCTTCCTGCCGGGTGCGCCTCGACTACCGCGACGACGAGCTCACCGTCGAGGTCTCGGACCGCGGCAGCGGCGGCACCACCGGCAAGGGCACCGGGTACGGTCTGATCGGCATGCGGGAACGGGTCGCCCTGTTGCACGGCGACTTCAGTGCCGGGCCGCGCACGGGGGGCGGTTTCCTCGTCACGGCCAGTCTCCCCATACCGGTAGGAACCGAGGCAGAAGCGAAGGCGGTGGCCGGATGACCATCCGTGTCGTGCTCACCGACGACCAGCCCCTGGTCCGGGCCGCCCTGCAGATGGTCATCACCGACACCGCGGACATCGAGGTGGTGGGCGAGGCGGGAGACGGCGCGGAAGCGGTGCGGCTGACGGAGGAACTCGCCCCCGACGTCGTGGTGATGGACCTCCGGATGCCCGGCATGGACGGCATCGAGGCCACCCGGCTGATCACCACGGGCACCGGCTCCACCCGCGTCGTCGTCCTGACGACCTTCGACGACGACGACTACGTCTACGGGGCGCTGCACGCCGGCGCCTCCGGGTTCCTCGTCAAGGACATGGCCCTGGACGACATCCTCGCCGCAGTCCGGATCGTTGCCGCCGGGGACGCGCTCATCGCACCGGCCGTCACACGTCGGCTGATCAAGGAGTTCACCGCCCGACCCGCATCGACACCGCCGCGGGCGGAGCTCGGCGGCATCACCGACCGGGAACGCGAGGTGCTGACCCTGGTCGGGAGAGGTCTGTCCAACACGGAGATCGCGGCAGAGCTCTTCATCAGCGTCGCCACCGCCAAGACCTACCTGACCCGCCTGCTCGCCAAGCTCCATGCCCGCGACCGGGTGCAGCTGGTGATACTGGCCTACGAGGCGGGCCTGGTGGCTCCGTCTAAGTGAGCGGACGAACCCGTTGAGCACGGGCACGGGCCCGCGGTGCGCGAGCCGTCCCGGGCGGGTCCGCTCCCGCCCCGCCCGCCGTCGCCACGCCGGCTGATCGAAGTGGCGGCTCGCCCTCGGCCGTCACCGGGGGCAGGAGGGCGGGGCTGCCCGGCGCGACGGTCTGCGGGCCCGGCAACTTCCCGGGGCCGGATCGGCGGGGGCGGTGACGGACACCGGCCGCGAGCGTCCCTCGGGCAGGCGGGCAGGCGGGCAGGCGGGCAGGACCCTGACCGTGCCCGCACCAGCACCCGCACCCGCACCGTGCCGGCCCCGATGCCCGCGCCGGTCCCGGCACCCGCCTAATCCTCCGGCGGCGGTTCCATGTCCCACTCCGGCTCCGCGGCCCAGTCCCACTCCGGCTCCGCGGCCCGCCCGCCCCGAGCCGGAGCCGAGGTGGCAGCCGGGGCCGAAGACCGTCCGGACGCCGGGGCCGCAGACCCGCCCGGTGTCGACGCCGACGCCGGAGCCGGGACCGAAGCCCGCACCGGCGCCTCCCCCGACGTCCCACCCGGAGCCTGTACGGACGCCGCTGCCCCGGTCGTCCCACCCAGCCCCGCGAGGACTTCCAGCACTCCCTCGCCGTACGTGGCCAGCTTCTTCTCGCCCAGCCCGCCGACCTGGCCCAGCTCCTCCATCGACCCCGGCCGCACCGTCGCGATCTCCTGCAACGTCGCGTTGTGGAAGATCACGTACGGCGGAACCCCCTGTTCCTTGGCCAGGTCCGTCCGCCAGGCTCGCAGCGCCTCGAAGACCGGCACGACCTCCGCCGGGAGGTCCACCGCCGCCGCCTTCGGCTTCCGCTCGCCGCGCGAACCCCCGACCCCACGCGCCGCCGCGGCCCGCTTCGGTTCCTTGCGCAGCCGGATCTCCCGCTGTCCCCCGAGGACCGCCCCGCTCGCCTCGGTCAGGACCAGCGTCCCGTACTCGCCCTCGACGGCCAGCAGCCCCTGGGCGAGCAGCTGCCGCACCGCGCCACGCCATTCGGCCTCGGTGAACTCCTGACCGATGCCGAAGACGGACAGCTGATCGTGGTCGAACTGGATGACCTTCGCGGACTTCTTCCCGAGCAGGATGTCGATGATCTGCCCGGCCCCGAACTTCTGCCGCCGCTCCTGCTTGAGCCGCCACACCGTCGACAGCACCTTCTGTGCGGGCACGGTCCCGTCGATGGTCTCCGGCGGGTTCAGACAGGTGTCGCAGTTCCCGCACTTCTCGGCGGTCGCCTCCTGCCCGAAGTACGCGAGCAGCTGCCCGCGTCGGCACTGCGCGGTCTCGCACAGCGCGAGCATCGCGTCCAGGTGGGCGGCCGCCCGTCGGCGGAAGGACTCGTCGCCCTCGCCGCTCTGGATCATCTTCCGCTGCTGGACGACGTCCTGGAGCCCGTACGCCATCCAGGCCGTCGACGGCGCCCCGTCACGCCCCGCGCGCCCGGTCTCCTGGTAGTACCCCTCCACGGACTTCGGCAGGTCCAGGTGGGCGACGAACCGCACGTCCGGCTTGTCGATGCCCATCCCGAAGGCGATGGTCGCGACCACCACCATCCCGTCCTCCCGGAGGAACCGCGCCTGGTTGCGCGCCCGCGTCCCGGAGTCCAGCCCCGCGTGGTACGGCACGGCCTCGATGCCCTGCCGGCACAGGAACTCCGCGGTGGTGTCCACGGACTTCCGCGACAGGCAGTAGACGATGCCCGCGTCCCCGGGGTGCTCCTCCTTGAGGAAGGCCAGCAACTGCTTCTTCGGCTCGACCTTCGGAACGATCCGGTACTGGATGTTCGGCCGGTCGAAGCTGGCGACGAAGTGCCGGGCGCGGGGCATGCCGAGCCGCTGGGTGATCTCCTTGTGGGTGGCCGCCGTCGCCGTCGCGGTCAGGGCGATCCGCGGCACGTCGGGCCAGCGCTCCCCCAGAACCGACAGGCTCAGGTAGTCCGGCCGGAAGTCGTGCCCCCAGGACGCCACGCAGTGCGCCTCGTCGATGGCGAAGACGGAGACCTTCCCGCGCGACAGCAGCCCCAGCGTCGAGTCCAGCCGCAGCCGCTCCGGCGCGAGGTACAGCAGGTCGATCTCACCGGCGAGGAACTCCGCCTCGACCGTCCGGCGCTCGTCGAAGTCCTGCGTGGAGTTCATGAACCCGGCGCGCACGCCGAGCGCCCGCAGCGCGTCCACCTGGTCCTGCATGAGGGCGATCAGCGGCGAGATCACCACGCCCACGCCGGGCCTGACCAGGGACGGGATCTGGTAGCAGAGCGACTTTCCGGCACCGGTGGGCATGAGGACGACCGCGTCGCCGCCGGCCACCACGTGCTCGATGATCTCCGCCTGCTCGCCGCGGAACGCGTCGTATCCGAAGACCCGGTGCAGCGTCCGCAGGGCATCGCTCTCCGCGACTCCCGCTCCCGCGCGCAGGTCGGGCGTGCCCGTACCGGCCGCCGCCGCACCCGGCGTCTCCGCACCCGGCGTCCGCGTACCGGTCGTCCCGTCCGTGCCGTCCACGTCCACCATTGCGCTCGACCCACTCATCCCGTTCGTCACGCCCGTCACGTTCATCGCGCCGTCCCCCGTATCCGATTCGCCGCCCACCCACCACGGTAGAGGCCGGCACCGACAACCCGGACCAAAAGCCGCCGCCCGGCACCCCCACGAAGGGGCTGCCGGGCGGCCGCATTCCAGACGTACCAAGGGCTACCGGACGAAAGTCCCCGCCTGCCCCGCCAGATCCAGGAAGTACTGCGGCGCGACGCCGAGCACCAGTGTCACCGCCACCCCCACCCCGATCGCCGCCATCGTCAGCACCGACGGCACGGCGACCGTGGGGCCGTCCGCCTTCGGTTCGCTGAAGAACATCAGCACGATCACCCGGATGTAGAAGAACGCGGCGATCGCCGACGACAGCACGCCGACCACGACCAGCACCCCGGCCCCGCCCTCCGCCGCCGCCTTGAAGACCGCGAACTTGCCCGAGAACCCGGAGGTCAGCGGAATGCCCGCGAAGGCCAGCAGGAACACCGCGAAGACCGCCGCGACCAGCGGCGAGCGCCGTCCCAGCCCGGCCCACTTCGACAGGTGCGTCGCCTCGCCGCCCGCGTCGCGCACCAGCGTGACGACGGCGAAGGCGCCGATCGTGACGAAGGAGTAAGCGAGCAGGTAGAAGAGGACGGACGAGATCCCGTCCGGGGTGGCCGCGATGACACCGGCCAGGATGAACCCGCCGTGCGCGATCGAGGAGTACGCGAGCAGCCGCTTGATGTCGGTCTGGGTGATGGCGACGATCGCGCCGCCCAGCATGGTGACGATCGCGACGCCCCACAGCACCGGCCGCCAGTCCCAGGTCAGGCCCGGCAGGACGACGTACAGCAGGCGCAGCAGCGCGCCGAAGGCCGCGACCTTGGTGGCCGCCGCCATGAATCCGGTGACCGGGGTGGGCGCGCCCTGGTAGACGTCCGGGGTCCACATGTGGAAGGGGACCGCGCCGACCTTGAAGAGCAGACCCATCAGGATCATCGCCATGCCGATGAGCAGCAGTGCGTCGTTGCCCATGGTGCCGGCGAGCGCCGGGTCGATCTGCTGGACGGTGCCGTCCACGACGTCGGCGATCTTCGCGTACGAGAGGGAGCCCGCGTACCCGTAGAGCAGCGCGATGCCGAACAGCAGGAACGCGGAGGAGAACGCGCCGAGCAGGAAGTACTTCACGGCCGCTTCCTGCGACATCAGCCGCTTGCGGCGGGCGACGGCGCACAGGAGGTACAGCGGCAGCGAGAAGACCTCAAGCGCGATGAAGAGGGTAAGCAGGTCGTTCGCCGCCGGGAAGGCGAGGAGCCCCGCCACCGCGAACATCGCGAGCGGGAAGACCTCGGTGGTGGCGAAGCCCGCCTTGACGGCGGCCTTCTCGGCGGCGCTGCCGGGCACGGCCGCCGCGTCCGCCGCGAAGGAGTCGACGCGGTTTCCGTGCGCCACCGGGTCGAGCCGCCGCTCGGCGAAGGTGAAGACGGCGACCAGCGACGCCAGCAGGATCGTCCCCTGGAGGAACAGTGCCGGACCGTCGACCGCGATGGCGCCCTCGGCCGCGATCTGCGCCTTCGTGGTGGCGAAGCCGCTCGTGGCGAGCCCGATGATCGCCGCGAAGGCCGCGGCGATCGCGACCTCCGCGATGAACAGCTGGACGTAGTAGCGGCCCTTGCGCGGTACGAAGGCTTCCGCCAGTACCCCGAGCACGGCCGCGCCGACGACGATCAGGATCGGCGCCAGTTGCGCGTACTCGATGGTCGGCGCGTCGAAGGTGGCCCCCGGGGCGCCCGGGGGTGGGGCCGCCGCCAGACTCGTCCACAGGGTGTGGACAGATGTTGCGCTCACTTCGCGGCCTCCACTTCAGGCTTGGGGTCCTGCTTGTTCACGTCCTGCATGGTGTGGGTGATCGCCGGGTTGACGATGTCGGTCAGCGGCTTCGGGTGGACGCCGAGCCCGATCAGCAGCACGATCAGCGGGACGGCCACCGCCAGTTCCCGCGCCTTGAGGTCGGGCATGCCGCTGACCTCGGCCTTCACCGGGCCGGTCATGGTGCGCTGGTAGAGCACCAGGACGTACAGCGCGGCGAGCACGATGCCGGTGGTGGCGATGATCCCGACCACCGGGTACGCGGCGAACACGCCCACCAGCACCAGGAACTCGCTGACGAACGGGGCGAGTCCCGGCAGCGACAGCGTGGCCAGGCCGCCGATCAGGAAGGTTCCGGCGAGCACCGGGGCCACCTTCTGTACCCCGCCGTAGTCGGCGATGAGCCGCGAGCCGCGCCGGGAGATCAGGAAGCCCGCGACCAGCATCAGCGCGGCGGTGGAGAGTCCGTGGTTGACCATGTAGAGCGTCGCGCCGGACTGGCCCTGGCTGGTCATCGCGAAGATGCCCAGGATGATGAACCCGAAGTGCGAGATCGACGCGTAGGCGATGAGCCGCTTGATGTCGCGCTGACCGACGGCGAGCAGCGCCCCGTACACGATGCTGACCAGCGCCAGGACGAGGACGACGGGCGTCGCCCACTTGCTGGCCTCCGGGAAGAGCTGGAGGCAGAAGCGCAGCATCGCGAACGTGCCGACCTTGTCGACGACCGCCGTGATGAGGACGGCCACCGGGGTGGTCGCCTCGCCCATCGCGTTGGGCAGCCAGGTGTGCAGCGGCCACAGCGGGGCCTTCACCGCGAAGGCGAAGAAGAAGCCGAGGAACAGGAGGCGTTCGACGTTGGTCGACATCTCCAGCGTCCCGGCCGCGCGCATCTCGGCGATCTCCGAGAGGGAGAACGTGCCGGCGACGACGTACAGGCCGATGACGGCGGCCAGCATGATCAGGCCGCCGACCAGGTTGTAGAGGAGGAACTTGACGGCGGCGTAGGACCGCTGGGTCGCCGCCGCCTCGTCGGTGCCCGCGTGCGCCCGGTCACCGAAGCCGCCGATGAGGAAGTACATCGGGATGAGCATGGCTTCGAAGAAGATGTAGAAGAGGAAGACGTCGGTGGCCTCGAAGGAGAGGATCACCATCGCCTCGACCATCAGGATCAGCGCGAAGAAGCCCTGGGTGGGCCGCCAGCGCTTCGACTGCGTCTCCAGGGGATCGGCGTCGTTCCACCCGGCCATGATCACGAACGGGATGAGCAGGGCGGTCAGGGCGATCAGCGCCACCCCGATGCCGTCCACGCCCAGTTCGTAGCGGACGCCGAAGTCCTTGATCCAGGAGTGCGACTCGGTCAACTGGTAGCGGTCGCCGCCCGGTTCGAACCGCACGAGCACGATCGCGGCCAGCGCGAGGGTGCCGAGCGAGAACAGCAGCGCGAGCCACTTGGCGACCGTGCGGCGGGCGGCCGGTACGGCGGCGGTGAGGATGGCACCGGCCGCCGGGAGGACCGCCGTCGCGGTGAGCAGGGGAAAGGACATCGTGATCAGACCGCCCTCATCAGCAGGGTCGCGGCGATGAGGATCGCCGTACCGCCGAACATCGAGACCGCGTACGAGCGGGCGTAGCCGTTCTGGAGCTTGCGCAGCCGGCCCGAGAGCCCGCCGACCGAGGCGGCGGTGCCGTTGACCACGCCGTCGACCACCGAGTGGTCGAGGTAGACGAGCGAGCGGGTGAGGTGCTCGCCGCCGCGGACCAGGACGACGTGGTTGAAGTCGTCCTGGAGGAGGTCGCGGCGGGCGGCCCGGGTGAGCAGCGAGCCGCGCGGGGCGACGACCGGCACGGGCTTGCGGCCGTACTGGAGGTACGCGGCGGCCACACCGAGCAGCAGGACCGCGATCGTCGCGCCCGTGATGACGGGTACGGAGATCGGCGGGTGCGGGTGCTCGAACCGGGTCACCGGGGCCAGCCAGTTGGCGAAGCGGTCGCCGATGGCGAAGAAGCCGCCCGCGAAGACCGACCCGAAGGCGAGCACGATCATGGGGATCGTCATCGACTTGGGCGACTCGTGCGGGTGCGGCTCGGTGCGGGCGGCGTGCGTCTCGGCGGCGGGCTCCACGTCCGGCTCCGCCGGGGACGCGGTGGCCTTGTTGCGCCAGCGCTCCTCGCCGAAGAAGGTCATCAGCATCACGCGCGTCATGTAGAACGCGGTGAGGCCCGCGCCCAGCAGGGTGGCCGCGCCGAGGATCCAGCCCTGGGCGCCGCCCGCGGCGAACGCCGCTTCGATGATCTTGTCCTTGGAGAAGAAGCCGGACAGACCGGGGAAGCCGATGATCGCCAGGTAGCCGAGGCCGAAGGTGACGAAGGTGACCGGCATGTACCTGCGCAGGCCGCCGTACTTGCGCATGTCGACCTCGTCGTTCATGCCGTGCATGACGGAGCCCGCGCCGAGGAAGAGCCCGGCCTTGAAGAAGCCGTGCGTCACCAGGTGCATGATCGCGAAGGCGTAGCCGATCGGGCCGAGCCCGGCCGCGAGGATCATGTAGCCGATCTGCGACATCGTCGATCCGGCGAGCGCCTTCTTGATGTCGTCCTTGGCACAACCGACGATCGCACCGAACAGCAGCGTGACCGCGCCGACGACGGTCACCACCAGCTGGGCGTCCGGCGCGGCGTTGAAGATCGCGCCGGACCGGACGATCAGGTAGACGCCCGCGGTGACCATGGTCGCCGCGTGGATGAGGGCGGAGACCGGGGTCGGGCCCTCCATCGCGTCGCCGAGCCAGGACTGCAGCGGCACCTGCGCCGACTTGCCGCACGCGGCGAGCAGCAGCATCAGGCCGATCGCGGTGAGCTTGCCCTCGCTCGCGCCCTCCGCGGCCCCCAGCACCGGCCCGAAGGCGAAGGTCCCGAAGGTCGTGAACATCAGCATGATCGCGATGGACAGGCCGATGTCACCGACGCGGTTGACGAGGAACGCCTTCTTCGCCGCCGTCGCCGCGCTGGGCTTGTGCTGCCAGAACCCGATGAGCAGGTACGAGGCGAGACCGACGCCCTCCCAGCCGAAGTACAGCAGGAGGTAGTTGTCGGCGACGACGAGCAGGAGCATCGCCGCGAGGAACAGGTTCAGGTAGCCGAAGAAGCGCCGACGGCGTTCGTCGTGCTCCATGTAGCCGATCGAGTAGACGTGGATCAGGGTGCCCACACCGGTGATCAGCAGGACGAAGGTCATCGACAGCTGGTCGAGCTGGAAGGCGATGTCCGCCTGGAAGTCCGCGACCGGGATCCAGCTGTACAGCTTCTGGTGCAGGGCGCGGTCGCCCGCGTCCTTGCCGACCATGTCGAAGAAGAGGACGGCGCCGATGCCGAACGACGCCGCGGCGAGCAGCGTGCCCAGCCAGTGGCCGGCCTTGTCCAACCGGCGGCCGCCGCACAGCAGTACGGCCGCTCCGAGCAGTGGCGCCGCGACGAGCAGCGCGATCAGGTTCTCCACTTTGCTTCCGACCCCTTACAGCTTCATCAGGCTGGCGTCGTCGACCGAGGCCGTGTGGCGGGCCCGGAACAGCGACACGATGATCGCCAGCCCGACCACGACTTCGGCGGCGGCGACGACCATCGTGAAGAAGGCGACGATCTGGCCGTCGAGGTTGCCGTGCATCCGGGAGAACGCGACGAGCGACAGGTTGCACGCGTTGAGCATCAGCTCGACGCACATGAACACCACGATGGCGTTGCGCCGGATCAGCACACCCGCCGCGCCGATGGTGAACAGCAGGGCGGCGAGATAGAGGTAGTTGACCGGGTTCACTTGGCTGCCTCCTCTGCACGGTCATGGTCACGGCCGCGGTCGGGGTGGCTGTCGGTGTCCCGGCCCAGGCGCTCCTCGGAGCGCTGTTCGAGCGCCTTGAGGTCGTTGAGCGCCTCGGTGGACACGTCGCGGACCTGGCCCCGCTCGCGCAGCGTCTGCATGACGGTCAGCTCGGACGGGGTCCCGTCGGGCAGCAGACCCGCGATGTCCACCGCGTTGTGCCGGGCGTAGACGCCGGGGGCGGGCAGCGGCGGCAGGTGCTTTCCGCCGCGTACGCGCTCGTCCGCCAGCTCCCGCTGGGTCTTGGCGCGTTCGGTGCGCTCGCGGTTGGTGAGGACCATCGCGCCGACGGTGGCGGTGATCAGCAGGGCGCCGGTGATCTCGAAGGCGAAGACGTACTTGGTGAAGATCAGCTCCGCGAGGCCCTGCACGTTGCCGCCCGCGTTGGCCTTGGCGAGCCCGTTGAACTCGCCGAGCTGTGCGTGCCGGATGCCGGCGATGAGCAGGATGCCGAAGCCGAGTCCGCATCCGACGGCCAGCCAGCGCTGCCCCTTGAGCGTCTCGGTCAGGGAGTCGGCGGCGGTGACGCCGACGAGCATCACGACGAAGAGGAAGAGCATCATGATCGCGCCGGTGTAGACGACGATCTGGACGATGCCCAGGAAGTACGCCCCGTTGGCGAGGTAGAAGACCGCCAGGACGATCATGGTCCCGGCCAGGCACAGCGCGCTGTGCACGGCCTTCTTCAGCAGGATGGTGCCCAGGGCGCCGAGGACGGCGACGGTGCCGAGGATCCAGAACTGCACGGCCTCGCCGGTCGAAGCGGCGGCAGCGACGGCGTTCACCCGCCCACCACCTTCGCCGATGCGGGCTCGTCCTCGCCGAACGTGGAGGCGCCCTCCTGGGGCCGCTCCCCCTTGCTCAGCGCGACCTGTCGTTCCGTACCCGGAGCGGCCTCGGTGACCAGGCCACGGTAGTAGTCCTGTTCGTCGGTGCCGGGGAAGACGGAGTGCGGCGCCTCGACCATGCCCTCGGTGAGTCCGGCGAGGAGCTGGTCCTTGGTGTAGATGAGGCTCTCGCGGCTGCTGTCGGCCAGTTCGAACTCGTTGGTCATCGTGAGCGCCCGGGTGGGGCACGCCTCGATGCACAGCCCGCACAGGATGCAGCGGGCGTAGTTGATCTGGTAGACGCGGCCGTACCGTTCGCCCGGGGAGTAGCGCTCCTCCTCGGTGTTGTCCGCGCCCTCCACGTAGATCGCGTCGGCGGGGCAGGCCCAGGCGCACAGCTCGCACCCGATGCACTTCTCCAGGCCGTCCGGGTGCCGGTTGAGCTGGTGACGGCCGTGGAAGCGCGGCGCCGTCACCTTCGGCGTCTCCGGGTACTGCTCGGTCAGCCGCTTCTTGAACATGGCCTTGAAGGTCACGCCGAAGCCGGCCACGGGGTTCTGCCAGGGGGTCCGGGGGTCCTCTCCCCGGGAAGATGCGTCAGACACCGTCAGCCTCCTTTCCGTCACTCTGGGTAGCCATGTGGTCAGTATTGCCGCCGCCACTGACAACGAGCTCGCGCTCACCGCGCGAACGCCTGCGCGGGACCGGCGGCAGCGTCTGGCCGGGCAGCGGGGGCACCGGGTAGCCACCGGCCATCGGGTCGAAGGCGGGCTCGTCGTCCGGTTCGTCGGTCTTGTCGCGCCGGAAGACGTCCCAGACGAACGACAGCAGCAGGACGGCGATCACCGCCCCGGCGACGTACAGCACGATCTGCTGGTACTCGACGTTGGCGTTGCGCAGTGCCCGTACGGTCGCCACCAGCATCAGCCAGACCACCGAGATCGGGATCAGGACCTTCCAGCCGAGCTTCATCAGCTGGTCGTAGCGCACGCGTGGCAGCGTGCCGCGCAGCCAGATGAAGAAGAACAGCAGCAGCTGGACCTTGAGGACGAACCAGAGCATCGGCCACCAGCCGTGGTTCGCGCCCTCCCAGAACGTGCTGATCGGGTACGGGGCCCGCCAGCCGCCCAGGAAGAGGGTGACCGCCACCGCCGAGACGGTGACCATGTTGACGTACTCGGCCAGCATGAACAGGGCGAACTTGATCGACGAGTACTCGGTGTTGAAGCCGCCGACGAGGTCGCCCTCGGACTCCGGCATGTCGAACGGCGCGCGGTTCGTCTCGCCGACCATGGTGACGACGTAGATGATGAACGACACCGGCAGCAGAATGACGAACCACCGGTCGGCCTGCGCCTCCACGATCGTCGACGTCGACATCGACCCCGAGTAGAGGAAGACCGACGCGAAGGTCGCGCCCATCGCGATCTCGTAGGAGATCATCTGCGCGCAGGAGCGCAGACCGCCCAGGAGCGGGTACGTCGACCCGGACGACCAGCCGGCGAGGACCATGCCGTAGATGCCGACCGACGCGCACGCGAGGAGGTAGAGCATCGCGATGGGCAGGTCGGTGAGCTGCATCGTCGTGCGGTGGCCGAAGATCGACACCTCGTTGCCCGCGGGCCCGAAGGGGATGACGGCGATCGCCATGAACGCGGGGATGGCCGCGATCACCGGCGCGAGGACGTAGACGACCTTGTCCGCGCGCTTGACGACCACGTCCTCCTTGAGCATCAGCTTGATGCCGTCGGCGAGCGACTGGAGCAGGCCCCACGGCCCGTGCCGGTTGGGCCCGACGCGCAGCTGCATCCAGGCGACGACCTTGCGCTCCCACACGATGGAGAAGAGCACGGTGACCATCAGGAACGCGAAGCAGAAGACGGCCTTGATCGCGACGAGCCACCAGGGGTCCGTGCCGAACATCGACAGGTCTTCCACGGCGAGCGGGTACGTCGTCACGCCGTCACCTCCGTGGGGGAAGCGGCGCCGGAGTCGGCGCCACGGGCGGCGGGGGCGAGGGTGACCAACTGGCCGGGACGGGCCCCGGTGTCGTCGAGGACGCCGCCGCCGACGGAGTTCATCGGGAGCCAGACCACGCGGTCGGGCATCTCGCTGACCCACAGCGGCAGTTCGACGGTTCCCGCCGGGCCGGTGACGGCGAGGACGTCGCCGTGCCGGACGCCGGTCTCGGCGGCGGTGGCGGCGGAGAGCCTGGCCACGGCCGCGTGCCGGGTGCCGGCCAGGGCCTCGTCGCCGTCCTGGAGCCGGCCCTGGTCGAGCAGCATCCGGTGACTCGCGAGAACGGCCTCCCCGGCGCCCGCGCGGGGCAGCGGGCGGGCGGTCTCCAGCGGGGCGGAGGCGTAGGTTCCGTCCCATCCGGCGAGCCGGTCCAGCTCCCGCCGCACGGACTTCAGGTCCGGCAGCCCGAACCGGTCGGCGCCCGCGGTGCCGGCCATCGCGTCGGCCAGCATGTGCAGCACCCGCGCGTCGCTCGGCGCGAGCGTGCGCGTCATCTGCTCGGGCTTGAGCGCGGCCTCGAACATCCGCGCCCTGCCCTCCCAGTTGAGGAAGGTGCCGGGCTTCTCGGCGACGGCGGCCACCGGCAGGACGACGTCCGCACGGTCGGTGACCTCGCTGGGCCGCAGCTCCAGCGAGACCAGGAAACGCACCTCGTCGAGAGCCGCGCGGGCACGCGACGGGTCCGGCAGGTCCGCGACTTCGACGCCCGCGACGACCAGGGCGAGGAGTTCGCCGGTCGCGGCGGCCTCGACGATCTGGCCGGTGTCGCGCCCGTAGCGGTGCGGCAGTTCGGTCACTCCCCAGACGGCGGCCACCTCGTCGCGCGCGCGGGGGTCGGTCGCGGGACGTCCGCCGGGCAGCAGCGACGGAATCGCGCCCGCCTCGACGGCACCGCGCTCGCCCGCCCTGCGCGGGATCCACACCAGTTCCGCGCCGGTCGCCACCGACGCGCGTACGGCGGCGGTCAGCGCTCCCGGCACACCGGCCAGGCGTTCCCCGACGACGAGGACCGCGCCCGGCTCGCGCAGGGCGTCGGCGGCGCGCACGCCGTCGCCGTCCAGGCCCGCGTGCGAGGTGAGCGCGTCGAGCCACTCCGTCTCGGTGCCGGGGGCGGCGGGCAGCAGGACGCCGCCCGCCTTGACCAGGCCGCGGGTGGCGTGCGAGGCGACGGCGAAGGTGCGCTGGCCGTACTTGCGGTGGGCCTTGCGCAGCCGCAGGAAGACGCCGGGGGCCTCCTCCTCGGACTCGAACCCGACGAGCAGCACCGCCGGGGCCTTCTCCAGCGTGGTGTACGTCGTGCCCGTGCCGTCGAGATCGCGTCCGCGCCCGGCGACGCGGGCGGCCAGGAAGTCGGCCTCCTCGCTGCTGTGCACGCGGGCGCGGAAGTCGACGTCGTTGGTGTCCAGGACGACCCGGGCGAACTTGCCGTACGCGTAGGCGTCCTCGACGGTCAGCCGGCCGCCGGCGAGGACACCGGCGCGACCGCGCGCGGCGGACAGCCCCTCGGCCGCCGCCTGAAGGGCCTCGGGCCAGCTCGCGGGCTCCAGTTCACCGGTGTCGGTGTTGCGGACCAGCGGGGTGGTCAGCCGGTCGGGACGCTGGGCGTAGCGGAAGCCGAACCGCCCCTTGTCGCACAGCCACTCCTCGTTGACCTCCGGGTCCTCGGCCGCCATGCGCCGCATGACCTTGCCGCGCCGGTGGTCGGTACGGGTGGCGCAGCCGCCGGCGCAGTGCTCGCACACCGACGGGCTCGACACGAGGTCGAAGGGCCGGGAGCGGAAGCGGTACGCGGCGGAGGTGAGGGCGCCGACCGGGCAGATCTGGATGGTGTTGCCGGAGAAGTACGACTCGAAGGGGTCGCCCTGGCCGGTGCCGACCTGCTGGAGCGCGCCGCGCTCGATCAGTTCGATCATCGGGTCGCCCGCCACCTGGTTGGAGAACCGGGTGCAGCGCGCGCACAGCACGCACCGTTCGCGGTCCAGGAGCACCTGGGTGGAGATCGGGACGGGCTTCTCGTACGTCCGCTTCCTGCCGTCGAAACGGGAATCGGGGTCGCCGTGCGACATGGCCTGGTTCTGCAGGGGGCACTCGCCCCCCTTGTCGCAGACCGGGCAGTCCAGCGGGTGGTTGATGAGGAGCAGCTCCATCACACCGCGCTGCGCCTTGTCGGCGACGGGCGAGGTGAGCTGGGACTTCACCACCATTCCGTCGGTGCAGGTGATGGTGCAGGAGGCCATCGGCTTGCGCTGGCCCTCGACCTCGACGATGCACTGGCGGCAGGCGCCCGCCGGGTCGAGGAGGGGGTGGTCGCAGAACCGGGGGATCTCGATGCCGAGGAGTTCGGCGGCGCGGATCACCAGCGTGCCCTTGGGGACGCTGATCTCGATGCCGTCGATCGTCAGGGAGACGAGATCCTCCGGGGGGACCGCCGCCTCGCCGCCCCCGGAGGGCGCGCTGTTGGTCGTGACGGTCATGCGTTCACCTCCGTGCTGTCTGCGTGCCGGTCGGCCCAGAGAGTCGACTTGGCGGGGTCGAAGGGGCAGCCCTTGCCGGTGATGTGCTGCTCGTACTCCTCGCGGAAGTACTTGAGCGAGGAGAAGATCGGCGAGGCCGCTCCGTCTCCGAGCGCGCAGAAGGACTTGCCGTTGATGTTGTCGGCGATGTCGTTGAGCTTGTCGAGGTCGGCCATCCGGCCCTTGCCGGCCTCGATGTCCCGCAGCAACTGGACGAGCCAGTAGGTGCCTTCGCGGCAGGGGGTGCACTTGCCGCAGGACTCGTGGGCGTAGAACTCGGTCCACCGGGTGACGGCCCGCACGACGCAGGTGGTCTCGTCGAAGCACTGGAGCGCCTTGGTGCCGAGCATGGAACCGGCGGCGCCGACGCCCTCGTAGTCCAGGGGCACGTCGAGGTGCTCGTCGGTGAACATCGGCGTGGAGGAGCCGCCCGGGGTCCAGAACTTGAGCCGGTGCCCGGCGCGCATGCCGCCGCTCATGTCGAGCAGCTGCCGCAGGGTGATGCCGAGCGGGGCCTCGAACTGGCCGGGGTTGGTGACGTGGCCGCTCAGCGAGTACAGCGTGAAGCCCGGGGACTTCTCGCTGCCCATCGAACGGAACCAGTCCTTGCCCTTGAGGAGGATCGCGGGAACCGAGGCGATCGATTCGACGTTGTTGACGACAGTGGGACAGGCGTAGAGCCCGGCGACCGCGGGAAAGGGGGGACGCAGCCGGGGCTGGCCGCGACGGCCTTCGAGCGAGTCGAGCAGCGCGGTCTCCTCACCGCAGATGTACGCGCCCGCCCCCGCGTGCACGGTGAGTTCGAGGTCGAGTCCGCTGCCGAGGATGTTCGTGCCGAGGTAGCCGGCGGCGTAGGCCTCCCGCACGGCCTCGTGCAGCCTGCGCAGTACGGGGACGGTCTCGCCGCGCAGGTAGATGAACGCGTGGTGCGAGCGGATCGCGTAGCACGCGATGACGATGCCCTCGATGAGGCTGTGCGGGTTCGCGAAGAGGAGCGGGATGTCCTTGCAGGTCCCCGGCTCCGATTCGTCGGCGTTGACCACCAGGTAGTGCGGCTTCCCGTCGCCCTGCGGAATGAACTGCCACTTCATTCCGGTGGGGAATCCGGCGCCGCCTCGACCGCGCAGGCCGGAGTCCTTGACGTACGCGATCAGGTCGTCCGGGGTCATGGCGAGGGCCTTGCGCAGGCCCTCGTACCCCTCGTGCCTGCGGTAGGTCTCCAGCGTCCAGGACTGCGGGTCGTCCCAGAACGCGGACAGGACGGGCGAGAGCAGCTTCTCCGGACTGTCACCGTTGCCGTTGCTGTTGATCTCGGGTGCCAAGGTCATCACTCCCCCTCCTCTGACGAGGGTCCTTGCGGGTGCTGCTCGGGTGCCGCGGCCGGGTCGGAGGCCGAGGTGGGCTGCGGGGCGTCGTGCGAGCTGAGGTGTTCGGAGCCGCCCTGCGGGGCGTCCTGCTTGCGCTCGCCGCGCGGCGACACGACGCGGGGCCGGCCCGGCGTCTCGCCCTTGGCGAGCTTCAGGCCGATCAGCGAGGCGGGCCCGGCGCCGCCCGACGCCTCGACCGCTCCCGGGCGCTCGTCCGGGAACCCGGCGAGGATGCGGGCGGTCTCCTTGTACGTGCACAGGGGTGCGCCCCGGGTGGGTTCGACGGGGCGGCCGGACCGCAGGTCGTCGACGAGCTTCTTCGCCGATTCCGGGGTCTGGTTGTCGAAGAACTCCCAGTTGACCATCACCACGGGGGCGTAGTCGCAGGCGGCGTTGCACTCGATGTGTTCGAGGGTGACCTTGCCGTCGCCGGTGGTCTCGTTGTTGCCGACGCCGAGGTAGCTCTTCAGCTCGTCGAAGATGGCGTCGCCCCCCATGACGGCGCACAGGGTGTTGGTGCAGACGCCGACCTGGTAGTCGCCGGATGCCTTGCGCCGGTACATCGTGTAGAAGGTGGCGACCGCGGTGACCTCGGCGGTGGTGAGGCCGAGGACGTCGGCGCAGAAGGCCATGCCGGTGCGCGAGACGTACCCCTCCTCGGACTGCACGAGGTGCAGCAGGGGCAGCAGGGCGGAGCGGCTGTCGGGGTAGCGGCCGATCACCTCCCGGGCGTCCGCTTCGAGGCGGGCCCGGACCTCGTCCGGGTAGGCGGGGGCGGGCAGTTGGGGCATGCCCAGTGACACATCGGTCATCGGTCGACGCCTCCCATCACGGGGTCGAGGGACGCCACCGCGACGATGACGTCGGCGATCTGGCCGCCCTCGCACATCGCCGCCATGGCCTGGAGGTTGGTGAAGGACGGGTCGCGGAAGTGGACCCGGTAGGGGCGGGTGCCGCCGTCGGAGACGACGTGCGCGCCGAGTTCGCCCTTGGGGGACTCGACGGCCGCGTACGCCTGTCCGGCCGGGACCCGGAAGCCCTCGGTCACCAGCTTGAAGTGGTGGATGAGGGCCTCCATGGAGGTGCCCATGATCTTCTTGATGTGGTCGAGCGAGTTGCCGAGCCCGTCGGCGCCGATGGCGAGCTGGGCGGGCCAAGCGATCTTCTTGTCCGCGACCATGACCTCGCCGGGCTTCTTCAGCCGTTCCAGGCACTGCTCGACGATGTCGAGGGACTGGCGCATCTCTTCGAGCCGGATCAGGAAGCGGCCGTAGGAGTCGCAGGTGTCGGCGGTGGGGACCTCGAAGTCGTAGGTCTCGTAGCCGCAGTACGGGTCGGACTTGCGCAGGTCGTGCGGCAGGCCGGCGGAGCGCAGGACCGGGCCGGTGGCGCCGAGCGCCATGCAGCCGGTGAGGTCGAGGTAGCCGACGTCCTGCATGCGGGCCTTGAAGATGGGGTTGCCGGTGGCGAGCTTGTCGTACTCCGGCAGGTTCTTGCGCATGGTCTTCAGCAGCTCGGCGAGCTTGTCCATGGCGCCGGGCGGGAGGTCCTGGGCGAGTCCGCCGGGGCGGATGAACGCGTGGTTCATCCGCAGTCCGGTGATCAGCTCGAAGGCGTCCAGGATGAGTTCGCGGTCCCGGAAGCCGTAGATCATGACCGTGGTGGCGCCGAGTTCCATGCCGCCGGTGGCCACGCACACCAGGTGCGAGGAGAGCCGGTTCAGCTCCATCAGCAGGACGCGGATGACGCTGGCCCGGTCGGGGATCTGGTCGGTGATGCCGAGCAGCTTCTCGACGCCCAGGCAGTACGCCGTCTCGTTGAAGAACGGCGTCAGGTAGTCCATGCGCGTGACGAAGGTGGTGCCCTGCGTCCAGTTCCGGAATTCGAGGTTCTTCTCGATGCCGGTGTGGAGGTAGCCGATGCCGCAGCGGGCCTCGGTGACGGTCTCGCCGTCGATCTCCAGGATCAGCCGCAGCACGCCGTGCGTGGACGGGTGCTGGGGGCCCATGTTGACGACGATGCGCTCGTCGTCGGCCTTCGCGGCGGACTGGACGACCTCGTCCCAGTCGCCTCCGGTGACCGTGTAGACGGTGCCCTCGGTGGTCTCCCTGGCCGAGGCGGAGGAGGGGGAAGAAGGGGGTGTGGTCACGAGTACGACCTCCGCTGGTCCGGAGCCGGGATCTGGGCGCCCTTGTACTCGACGGCGATGCCGCCGAGGGGGTAGTCCTTGCGCTGCGGGAAGCCCTGCCAGTCGTCCGGCATCATGATCCGGGTCAGGGCGGGGTGGCCGTCGAAGATCAGGCCGAAGAAGTCGTACGCCTCGCGCTCGTGCCAGTCGTTGGTCGGGTACACCGCGACGAGTGACGGGACGTGCGGGTCGGCGTCGGGGGCGCTGACTTCGAGGCGGATCAGCCGGCCGTGGGTGAGCGAGCGCAGGTGGTAAACCGCGTGGAGTTCGCGGCCCTTGTCCTCCAGGTAGTGCACGCCGCTCACGCCGGTGCACAGTTCGAAGCGCAGCGCCGGGTCGTCGCGCAGGGTGCGGGCCACCTGGAGCAGGTGCTCGCGAGCGATGTGGAAGGTGAGTTCGCCGCGGTCGACGACCGTCTTCTCGATGGCGTTCGAGGGCAGCAGGTCCTGCTCCTCCAGCGCTCCTTCGAGCTCGTCGGCCACTTCGTCGAACCAGCCGCCGTACGGGCGCGAGGACGCGCCGGGGAGGGCGATGGTGCGGACGAGGCCGCCGTAACCCGTGGTGTCCCCGCCGTCGTTGGCGCCGAACATGCCCTTGCGGACGCGGATGACCTCGCCGTCCGCGTCGCGCTGGGCGGGCACGCCCTCCGGGGCGCTCTCGTCCTGGCTGTTGCCGTTCACGTGCTTGTCGCTCACCGGAGCAGGCCCTTCATCTCGATGGTGGGGAGCGCCTTGAGGGCCGCCTCCTCCGCCTCGCGGGCCGCTTCCTCCGCGTTCACGCCGAGCTTCGATCCCTGGATCTTCTGGTGGAGCTTGAGGATCGCGTCGATGAGCATCTCGGGGCGGGGCGGACAGCCCGGCAGGTAGATGTCGACGGGCACGATGTGGTCGACGCCCTGGACGATGGCGTAGTTGTTGAACATGCCGCCCGAGGAGGCGCAGACCCCCATCGAGATGACCCACTTGGGGTTCGGCATCTGGTCGTAGACCTGTCGCAGGACCGGCGCCATCTTCTGGCTGACCCGGCCCGCCACGATCATCAGGTCCGCCTGTCGCGGCGATCCGCGGAAGACCTCCATGCCGAAGCGGGCCAGGTCGTACCGGCCCGCTCCCGTCGTCATCATCTCGATGGCGCAGCAGGCGAGGCCGAAGGTCGCGGGGAAGACGGAGGACTTCCGCACCCACCCCGCGGCCTGTTCGACGGTCGTCAGCAGAAATCCGCTCGGCAGTTTCTCTTCGAGTCCCATGGGTGACCCCTCAGCCCCTCAGTCCCATTCCAGGCCGCCGCGACGCCACACATACGCGTACGCGACAAAGACGGTGAGCACGAAGAGCAGCATCTCGACGAGCCCGAAGATCCCGAGAGCGTCGAAGGAGACCGCCCACGGGTAGAGGAAGACGATTTCGATGTCGAAGATGATGAACAACATCGCCGTCAGGTAGTACTTGATGGGAATGCGGCCGCCTCCGGCCGGCGTCGGAGTGGGTTCGATGCCGCACTCGTACGCTTCGAGCTTTGCCCGGTTGTAGCGCTTGGGACCGACGAGCGTGGCCATGACCACGGAGAAGATCGCAAACCCTGCCCCGAGGGCGCCGAGCACAAGGATGGGCGCGTAAGCATTCACCCTCCTCGCTCCTTCCAGTCGTCCTTGACCGTTGGACCGCGCCGGGCTCGTGCTTGCCCCGGAGCGGGGGGCCGGTGCGCCTCGCCGCGAGGACCGTATGAAGATCGCGGATATGTGAGGCAGTTCACAAGCCTGACTGCCCCGCATCCTATGCCTGCCGGTCTGTGATCTGCGACACGGGGTGCGCCAACGACTTTGTGATCTCCACCACCTGACGAAGGATCATGAAGCCGGATGAGCAGTGATCTACATACCGGAAGCACGCGAGTGATCACCAGACGTGACATTCGACGGCGTCGTCGCTGGTCGGAGGCGTGGCGCCCTATCAAGAGGTGCCCTCTACAAGCAAATTGGAGCCGGACGCGCTCCCGTGATAATCGCCCGGCGCGACCTTCCCGGACCGTCCCGCACATCCACCCCTCCGTGCACTCACCCTCGCGGGGGGAGCCGCGGAGGCGGGTGGACACGTGCGCGCGTTCACGAGCGGAGGGGCGTCCGGCGGCGGACGTGACACGACGGCGGTCTAGGCGAGTCGGTCGTGTGACCTGCGTCACTCCCAACGACCCGTTAGACAAGCGGGCTTGGCCATGCGTGTGAACGGATGGTAGGCGTCAGGGCATTTCGGGCGTATCGCGGAAAACCCTTGATCACAGGGTTGAAACAGGCTGTCCGTTTTGCCCTTTACGGCGTCAATAAGACTGCGCGGACGCCGAATTCGGCTCGCGAGTTGGCAACTGTGGCGGACACCACGTTTCTTGATGCAGACTCGTTACCTCTGATAGCGGTTGTTCTCATGTCCCACACCGCTCACATACCCAGTCACCGGAAGCCCCGCCGCAGCGCCTCGAAGATGGCGCTCCGTGCCGGAGTTGCCGGTGGTGTTCTCAGCACCATCGCGGTGGCTGGTGCAGCCGCCCCGGCGCATGCCGAGCCGGTGCACGAGACCGTCGAGATGCCCACCCTCACCACCCCCGTCGCCCACAGCGCGACGACGACCGCCGCCGCGGTCACCGCGAGCGCCGAGGCCACCCAGGCCCTCGCGTTCGAGTACGACCGCGAAGCCCGTCAGCAGGCCGCCGCCGCCGACGCCATGAAGGACGCCAAGCAGGCGCTCGCCGAGGCCGACCGCAAGGCCGAGGCCGAGAAGAAGGCCGAACAGGCCCGCAAGAAGGCCGAGGAGAAGGCCGAGCAGGAGCGCGCGTCGCGTTCCTCCTCCCGTACCGACCTCAGCTCGTACTCGGGCTCCTCGTCCGCCAAGGGCACGAACGCCTCCGCTTCGTCCTCTTCCTCCCCTTCGTCCGCCTCGTCCTCCAAGGCCACCGGCAGCGCCGCGTCCGTGATCGCGTTCGCGCGCGCTCAGGTCGGCGACGCGTACGTCATGGGCAGCACCGGCCCGAACGCGTGGGACTGCTCGGGCCTCATGCAGGCCGCGTTCCGCACCATCGGCGTCGACCTGCCGCGCGTCTCGCAGGGGCAGTCGACCGCGGGCACCCAGGTCGGCCTCGACAACCTCCAGCCCGGCGACATCCTTTACTGGGGCGCCGCGGGCAGCGCGTACCACGTGGGCGTCTACGTGGGCGGCGGCAACTTCGTCGGCGCGCAGAACTCCAGCACGGGTGTCGTGGAGCGTCCCCTCTCCTACGACCCGCCGACCGGCGCGGTGCGCGTTCTCTGATCTCACCGGTTCGTCCTGAGTACGGCTGAAGGGCCGTCGTCCCCCCGCTCGGGGACGGCGGCCCTTCGGTGTGTGGCGGGCCGCAAGGGGAGTCGCCTCCGCCGTGGCACGGGGGGAGCCGGCGGTGGGCGGGGTCAAGTAGGACGTGGGTTGGCCTCGTTGGGGGCTACGGTGCCGGTATGACGATTCTGGTGACCGGGGCGACCGGTGTGGTGGGGCGGCAGGTCGTGGGGCAGTTGACGGCGGCCGGGGAGCGGGTGCGGGCACTCAGCCGACGGCCACAGGAGGCGGAACTGCCGGACGGCGTCGAGGTGGTGGGCGGCGACCTGGACGAACCCGCGGGTCTCGCGCCCGCGCTGCGCGGCGTGGACCGCCTCCACCTCTTCCCGCACCCGGCCACCGCCCGTGAGGTCGTCGCACTCGCCAAGGACGCGGGGGTACGGCGGATCGTCGTACTGTCGGCCGCGGCGGTGACGGTGGGGATGGACACCGTGATGCACCCGGTGGTGGAGGAGGCCGTACGGGAGTCCGGGCTGGAGTGGACCTTCGTGCGCCCGGCCGGGTTCATGACCAACATGCTCCAGGTCTGGGCACCGATGGTGCGGGCGGAACGGGTGGTGCGCTACCCGTACGGGGACGATCCGGGCGCCTCCCCCGTCCACGAGGCCGACGTCGCGGCGGTCGCGGTGGCGGCGCTGCGGGAGGACGGCCACCACGGCAAGGCGTACACGCTGACCGGCCCGGCCCGGGTCACGGTGCGCGAGCAGGTCGCCGCGATCGGGGCCGCGCTCGGCGAGGAGGTGCGGTACGAGGAGGTCAGCCGGGAGCGGGCCCGCGCGATCCTGCGCGCGCAGGGCGGGTTCGCCGCGCGGTCCGCCGATCTGCTGCTCGGCTTCGTGGACTACGAGGGCGGTGACGACACCGGGGCGAACGACGGGTTCGAGAAGCTGATGGAGCCCTGGCCGGACCTCGCCGAGGCGCTGGGGCGCCCGGGGCGCACCTACCAGGAGTGGGCCAGGGACCACGCCGCCGATTTCCGCTGAGGATGCCGGACGGCTGCTAGGCGAGGTCCCCGAGGCCCGTGTTCGCCCCGCACAGCACGATCGCGGCGCGCTCGCCCGGCTCGGGGGTGTACGCACAGGCCGTGGCCGCCGCGTGTTCGACGGCGAGACGGCGCTCGTCCCAGAGCTGCTGCCGCGCCCGTACGATCGCCGCGTCCGGTACGAGGACGGAGCGCACCCCCGGACGGCGCGCGACGGCCAGTGCGGTCTCCGACACCCGGGTCGCACCGAGGGAGTCGGCGGCCACCGAGTCCACCGCGGCGTCGACGACGCGGCCGGCGGCGAGGGCGGCGTTCAGGGCACGGCAGTTCTCCGGCTCGACGGCGACGACCTCGACTCCCGCCTCCAGGGCGGCGGTGGCGACCCCGGCGAAGAGCCCGCCGCCGCCGACGGAGACGACCAGGGTGTCCAGCCCCTCCGGGACCCGGCGCAGGATCTCCTCGGTGAGCGTGCCCGCACCGGCCGCGATGAGCGGGTGGTCGTACGCGTGGGAGGCGAGCGCGCCGGAGGCGGAGGCGAGCGCGCCGGAGGCGGAGGCGAACTCCGCGCAGGCGGCGCGCGCTTCGTCGTACCGCGTGCCGACGAGTCGCACCTCCGCACCGTACGAGCGCAGCCTGGCGACCTTCACCGGCGGTGCCGTCCCGGGCAGGAAGACGGTGGCGCGCACGCCGTGCGCGCGGGCCGCCCAGGCACAGGCGAGCCCGGCGTTGCCGCCGGAGGCGAGGGTGAGCCCGGCCTCGGGGAGCAGGCCCGCCTCGCGGTGGGCGAGGAGGAAGTTCATCGCTCCGCGCGCCTTGAAGCTGCCGGTGTGCTGCATGAATTCGAGGGCGAGGACGGTGTGGCCGTCCGCCGGGGCGACGGTGACGGGACGGACGTGCCCGGCGATCCGTTCGGCGGCGGCCTTGATGTCGCCGGGAGTGAGGGGAGGGGTGGCGGGGTGCTGCACGGCTGCTCCAGGGGCCGGGGCGGGGCCCCGGAGGACGTGGGAGGGGTTTTCGGCTCTCGGAGGAGGCCGGCGAGGGCAGGGGCCCGCGCGGCGTGCGGGCGCCCGGCTCCCGGCCGGGGCCCGCGCGGCGTGCGGGCGCCCGGCTCCCGGCCGCCCGCACGCGCGCGTGGGCCCCGTCACCCGACAAGAGGTCAGGAACAACGTGATCCTGCGTTGCGCACGCGGAACCCGGCACCCCCCCGCTACGAGTTCGGCGCGACCTTCGCCAGGCCGTTGATGATGCGGTCCATCGCGTCGCCGCCCGTCGGGTCCGTCAGGTTGGCGAGCATCTTGAGGGTGAAGCGCATCAGGACCGGGTGGGTGAGACCCCGTTCCGTGGCGAGCTTCATGATCTTGGGGTTGCCGATGAGCTTCACGAACGCGCGGCCCATCGTGTAGTACCCGCCGTACGTGTCCTTGAGGACCTGCGGGTAACGGGCCAGGGCCATTTCGCGCTGGGCCGGGGTGGCGCGGGCGTGGGCCTGCACGATGACGTCGGCGGCGATGTGGCCGGACTCCATGGCGTAGGCGATGCCCTCGCCGTTGAAGGGGTTGACGAGGCCGCCCGCGTCACCGACCAGCAGCAGCCCCTTCGTGTAGTGCGGCTGCCGGTTGAACGCCATGGGGAGGGCCGCGCCCCGGATGGGCATGGTCATGTTCTCGGGCGTGTAGCCCCACTCGGCGGGCATCGAGGCGCACCACGCCTTGAGCACCTCGCGCCAGTCCAGCTCCTTGAACGCCTTGGAGGAGTTGAGGATGCCCAGGCCCACGTTGGACGTGCCGTCGCCCATCCCGAAGATCCAGCCGTAGCCGGGCAGGAGGCGGTCCTGGGGGCCGCGCCGGTCCCAGAGTTCCAGCCAGGATTCGAGGTAGTCGTCGTCGTGGCGGGGCGAGGTGAAGTAGGTGCGTACCGCGACGCCCATGGGGCGGTCCTCGCGGCGGTGCAGGCCCATCGCGAGGGACAGCCGGGTGGAGTTGCCGTCGGCGGCGACGACGAGCGGGGCGTGGAAGGTGACGGGGAGCTTCTCCTCGCCGAGCTTGGCCTCGACGCCGGTGATGCGACCGGTGCGCGGGTCCAGGATCGGCGCGCCGACGTTGCACCGCTCGTACAGCCGGGCGCCCGCCTTCTGCGCCTGCCGGGCGAGCTGCTCGTCGAAGTCGTCGCGCTTGCGGACGAGTCCGTAGTCGGGGAAGGACGCCAGTTCCGGCCAGTCGAGCTGGAGCCGCTGCCCGCCGCCGATGATCCTGAGACCCTTGTTGCGGAGCCAGCCGGCTTCCTCGGAGATGTCGATGCCCATGGACACCAGTTGCTTGGTGGCCCGGGGGGTGAGGCCGTCGCCGCAGACCTTCTCGCGCGGGAAGGCCGTCTTCTCGAGGAGGAGCACGTCGAGCCCGGCCTTGGCCAGGTAGTACGCGGTGGCGGAGCCGGCGGGTCCGGCCCCGACGACGATCACATCTGCACTGTGCTCGGAGGGGGGCGCGGTCGCGGGCTGCTCGGTCACGGCGGGGTCTCCCGTAAGACTCGAAGGCGAGGGGGTGAGGGGGTCACAGGGATTGTGTGTCGACTAAGTGCCTTGACTGCACAAGCCGAAGGGCAGTCTATGGGGGCGTACTCCTCACACATCTGAAGGGCTGCCCTCATGACCCTCACTCCGCCCGCCTCCCCCGTGCTGCCCGCGGTGCTGCCCGCCGTACGGCTGCGTGTACCGACCGAGGAGGACGCGTACGCCTGGTACGACGCCTTCAAGAACCCGGAGGTCATGGAGTTCCACGGCGGAAGGCCGCACGGCGTCTCGGTGTACGAGGAGCTGACGGCCCGGCAGCGCAAGCACGACGCCGAACTGGGCTTCTGCCTGTGGACACTGCTCGACGAGAACGACACGGTGATCGGCTTCACCGGTGCGCAGCCGTGGCCCCACCAGCACTTCGGACCGGTCGGCGAGATCGAGATCGGGTGGCGGCTGGGGCGCGACCACTGGGGGCGCGGGTACGCGACCGCCGCCGCGCAGGCGACGCTGCTACGGCTGCGGGCGGCGGGCGTACGGGAGGTGTCGGCCATGGTCGACGCGCGCAACGCACGGTCGCTGGCGGTCTGCGAGCGGCTGGGGATGCGCCGGGAGGAGGCGTTCGTCGTGCCGCGGTCGGAGCCGGAGCGCAGGGGGTACTGCTTCAAGTTGTCGCTCTGAACGTCCGGCGGGCGGGGCGGGGGCTCGTGCGGGAGGCCCCGCCCCACCCGCTCACCGGACACCCGCCGGGCTGCCACCGGCCACCGGACGGGCCACCACACCCGGCCGGGCGCTGGACACCGGGCGGGCCACCGGCACCCGACGGGCCAGCCCCCGGACACCGAGCCAGCCCCCGGACACCGGGCGGGCCACCGGCCACCGGACGGGCCACCACACCCGGCCGGGCGCCGGAAACGGAGCGGGGCGCCGGGCACCGGGCGGGCCGCCCCGTCCGTCACTCGGTGAGCCGCCACGAAGCGGTCGCGTGCCCGAAGATCTCCTGGGCGCGCGGCCAGTCCCGTTCTCGGGCCGTGGTGTAGAGCGAGTAGTCCGTTCCGTTTGCGGCGATGTAGCCCTGGTCGATGGCGCGGATCCGCTCGCCGCTCCCCTTCCTGAGGTACGTGTACTCCCAGACCGCGCCGGGGCGGCCCCGGAAGGTGTTGCGCTCCAGCCGGATGCGTTGGTAGCCGCGCTGCCTCTTGATGGTCACCTGTTCCAGGTTGCGGAAGTTCTCGTACGAGGAGGCGTAGTCGGGGTTGCGGACGACGCCCACGAGCAGGTGCTCCATGCCCGTACTGCCGCCGTAGGTGACCTGCCCCTGGCGGTTTCCGATGCGGTTCCAGACCTCGGGGACGAGCAGGGCGAATCCCTCGGGGTCGTCGGCCTGTTTGAACCCGGCGGGGATCGCCTCCGTGGCCGGGGGCGGCGCCACGTCGTCGGGTTCGTCGGGGGCGACGGGGGCGGCGGGAACCTCCGGCGCGGGCCGGGCCGGGGAGGGGTCGCTGCGGGGGCCGTCGCCCTCGGCGGTGGGACGGTCGCCCTGCGCGGGAGCGGGGGCGGGAGCGGCGGGGCTGGCGGCGGGGGCGCTCGCGGCACTCTGCGCGCCCCCGCCGCCCCCGGGGGTTCTGTCCTCCAGGAAGAGGACTCCCGCCGTGATGCCGCCCCCGACCACGACGGCACCGAGGACGGTGCCGGCCCAGACGGCGAGGGGCCGCCGGGGCCGGGACGCGGGAGCGGCAGCGGGCCCGACCGGGAACACGAAGCCGGGGCCCACGGTGGCGGGGTGACCGGCGACGGGATCCGCGGGCCGTCCGACCGCGGTGGGCGCGTGACCGGCCGGAGGCTGGTACGGGGGCTGGTACGGGGACTCGGGCCGGTACGGGGGCTCGGGCCGGTACGGGGGCTCGGGCCGGGGCGGGACGGGGGCGGCCGGCGGGTCGATACGGCTCTGCGTGACGGCGGCTGCCAGGTCCGCGGCCGACGTGCCGCTCCGCCCTCCGTCCGCCGTGGTCCCCTCCCGCCCGACCGGTCCCTCGGGCAGATCGTCCGCTCGCTGCTGCAGGGGGGTCGACCGGTCGTCGGCCGGAGGGCCGACCGGGGGCCACGGTGCGGACGCGGAGCCGCGCAGCGGCGGGTCCACCCGGGTCGCCGTACGAGGGGGGACGGGCGTCGACCCGGACTCCGGGTCCGCCGCCCCCTTCCGTCCCTCTCCGCAGCTCGTGCAGAGGCGGGCCTCGTCGGGGGTGGCGGTCGCACAGTGGGGACAGTTCAGCGCCATGAGGTGCTCCGGGGAAGGGCAGGGATGAGCGGTGGGTCACGCCCAGTCGGCCGTGGGTGACTGAACTGACTCATCCTGCCCGTCCGCCGGTTCCCGCAGAACCCCCGCGGCGGACCCGACTGCTAGAACACCGACAGCCCCGTCAACGTGGTGAACCGGTCCAGTGCCGCTATGCCCGCCACCGAGTTCCCCTGCGGGTCGAGTCCCGGGCTCCACACGCACACCGTGCACACCCCGGGCACCACCGCGACGATTCCGCCGCCGACGCCGCTCTTGCCCGGCAGCCCGACCCGGTAGGCGAACTCGCCCGCCGCGTCGTACGTCCCGCAGGTCATCATCACCGCGTTGATCTGCTTGGCGAGGCGGCGCGGCAGCAGCCGGGTGCCGTCGGCGCGCAGGCCGTGGCGGGCCAGGAAGCGGGTGGCCAGCGCCAGATCGGCGCAGTTCATCTCGATCGAGCACTGCCAGAAGTAGTGGTCGAGGAGGGCGGGGACGGAGTTGGCGATGTTGCCGTACGCAGCCATGAAGTAGGCCAGGGCGGCGTTGCGGTCGCCGTTGTCGGACTCGGAGGTGGCGACCTCGGGGTCGAAGGCGACGTCCGGGTTGCCGCTCTCCTGGCGTACGAATTCGAGGAGTTCGCTGCTCGCGTCACCGGTGAGGGTCTGGAGGCGGTCGGTGACGACGAGGGCACCCGCGTTGATGAACGGGTTACGGGGGATGCCGTTCTCGTACTCCAGCTGCACCAGCGAGTTGAACGGGTTGCCGGACGGCTCCCGTCCGACCCGCTTCCACAGGTCGTCACCGCCCTGGGCCAGCGCGAGCGCGAGGGCGAAGACCTTGGTGATGGACTGGGTAGAGAAGGGCCGCTGCCAGTCCCCCACCCCGTACACCTTGCCGTCGAGATCGGCGACGGCCATGCCGAAGCCCGGCTCGACGCAGGCGAGGGCCGGGATGTACGCCGCGATCTGGCCCCTGCCGATCTGCGGGCGGATGTCCTCCTCGATCTGCCCGAGGATGCTCTGGAAGTCGAAGTCGACGGGTGGGTCGAGTTCGGCCTGGGGCCCGTGCGCCGTCTGCCCGGCCGCCGTTCCCCCGGCTCCTGCCGTGCCCATCAGATCCGTACGCCCCGGTGGAGCGCCACGATGCCGCCCGACAGGTTGCGCCAGGCGACCTGGGACCAGCCGACGCCCTGGAGCCTGGTGGCGAGGCCGCGCTGGTCGGGCCAGGCGCGGATGGACTCGGCGAGGTAGACGTACGCCTCGGGGTTGCTGGAGACGGCCGTGGCGACCGGCGGCAGCGCCCGCATCAGGTACTCGGTGTAGACGGTGCGGAAGGGCGCCCAGGTCGGCTGCGAGAACTCGCAGATCACGATCCGTCCGCCCTTCTTCGTCACCCGGAACATCTCGCGCAGCGCGGCGTCCGTGTCGACGACGTTGCGCAGCCCGAAGGAGATGGTGACGACGTCGAAGGACTTGTCGTGGAAGGGCAGCTTGGTCGCGTCGCCCGCGGTGAGCGGCAGGTGCGGGTGCTTGCGCTTGCCCTCCCGCAGCATGCCGACGGAGAAGTCGCAGGGCACGACGTACGCGCCGGTCGCGGCGAAGGGCAGCGAGGAGGTGGCGGTACCGGCGGCCAGGTCGAGGATCCGCTTGCCGGGCCCGGCGTCCACCGCCTTCGCCACTTCCTTGCGCCAGAAGCGGTCCTGGCCGAGGGAGAGCACGGTGTTGGTGAGGTCGTAGTTCGCCGCCACGTCGTCGAACATCGAGGCGACTTCGTGCGGCTGCTTGTCCAGGGATGCTCGGGTCACCCGGCCATTGTGCCGGTTGGCGGACGGGCGGGCATGGGCGGCTCTCTGAGCCGGGCCCCTCCGGGTCGCGGGAATCCGCGCGACCGTCCGTGCCGCCCCCCGCGTCCGCTCCGCCGCCCGTCCCGCGGGCGCCGGGGTCAGGCCCGCCGGAACACCAGCCGTCCCCCGACCACCGTCGCCAGGCACTCTCCGCCCGGCTCGGCGAAGACCGCGAAGTCGGCGACGGCGGAGGACGTGAGCGGGTCCGGGCGCGGCGCGGGCAGCACCCGAACCGGCGAACGGTCGACGGCGGCCCGTACGGCAGGATGGGTGAACGGGCCCGCGACAGCGGTCACGCCCCGCCCGAGCAGGCGCTGGACGCCCCGCCGGGCGCTCGCCCCCCATCGCTCGCCGGTCATCCCGAGGTCGTGCAGCCGCTCCCCGGAGAGGGGCTCGGCGCCGAGTTCGGCGGCCTCGCGGGGGTCGGGCCAGTAGTGCGCCTGGAGGAGGGCGACGGCGTCCGGCTCGAAGCGGCCGGGGGCGAGGTACCCGACCCACTCCCTGGTACGCGCACCCGCGCCGACGCGCGCGGCCAGCTCGTCGTATCCGCCGACGGCGGTGATGCGGTCGCCGTCCACGACGACCGCGTCACCCGCCTGGTCCTGCGCTCCGTCCGCGGTACGGATCCCGCGCGCCCGGTGAATGGTCAGCACGGCGGCCTCAGTTGGAGGCGAGGAGCTTCAGCTCGGGGTGCGCGGTGCCGCCCTCGATCGCCGTGGAGGAGAGGTGCGAGACGACGTGGTCGTCGACCGGGTCGTGCGCCGGGTCGGTGTGCACGACGAGGTGCTCGTACGTCGTGGCGCGCTGCGCCGGGACCCGCCCCGCCTTGCGGATGAGGTCGATGATCTCCATCCGGTTGGAGCGGTGCTTGGCTCCGGCGGACGAGACGACGTTCTCCTCCAGCATGATCGAGCCAAGGTCGTCCGCGCCGTAGTGCAGGGAGAGCTGGCCGACCTCCTTGCCGGTGGTCAGCCAGGAGCCCTGGATGTGCGCGACGTTGTCGAGGAAGATCCGCGCGATGGCGATCATGCGGAGGTACTCGAAGAGGGTGGCCTGCGTCCGCCCCTTCAGGGCGTTGTTCTGCGGCTGGTAGGTGTACGGGATGAACGCGCGGAAGCCGCCGGTCCGGTCCTGTACGTCGCGGATCATGCGCAGGTGCTCGATGCGCTCGGCGTTGGTCTCGCCCGTGCCCATGAGCATGGTGGACGTCGACTCGACGCCCAGGCGGTGCGCCTCCTCCATGATCTCCAGCCAGCGCTCGCCGGATTCCTTGAGCGGGGCGATGGCCTTGCGGGGGCGGGCCGGGAGCAGCTCGGCCCCGGCGCCCGCGAAGGAGTCGAGACCGGCGGCGTGGATGCGCCGGATCGCTTCCCCGGTGCTGACCTTGGAGATGCGGGCCATGTGCTCGACCTCGGAGGCGCCGAGGGAGTGGATGACCAGCTGCGGGTACGCCTTCTTGATCGCGGAGAAGTGCTCCTCGTAGTACTCCACGCCGTAGTCCGGGTGGTGGCCGCCCTGGAACATGATCTGCGTGCCGCCCAGCTCGACGGTCTCCGCGCAGCGGCGCAGGATGTCGTCCAGGTCGCGGGTCCACACGTCGGGGCTCTTCGGCGCGGCGTAGAAGGCGCAGAACTTGCACGCCGTGACGCACGAGTTCGTGTAGTTGATGTTGCGCTCGATGATGTACGTCGCGATGTGCTCGGTACCCGCGTAACGGCGGCGGCGCACGGCGTCGGCGGCCTGGCCCAGCGCGTGCAGCGGGGCGTCCCGGTACAGGTCGAGCGCCTCCTCGGGGGTGATGCGGCCACCCTCGGCGGCACGGTCAAGGACTGACTGGAGGTCGGCCTTCTCGGTCACCGGGGCGGTTCCTTCCCAAGGGGGTGCACGGCAGGGTGCGGGGGCGTACGGCAAGACCGATCCAGCGTACGCCAGGGCGGTGCTCCCGCCGTGGGCGGCCGGACCGCGCCCCCGGCGGGCCGTACCGGCGGGACTGTGCTCGGCCCGTACGGGCGGGACCCGCACAGGGCCGGGCCGGCGGAACTCCGCTCACGCCGGGCCGACAGGACCCGCACAGGCCGTACCGGCGGGACCCCGCCCGGTCCGTACGGGTGGTGGGACCCGCACAGGGCCGGTCGGCCGAACTCCGCTCACGCCGGGCCGACAGGACCCGCACAGGCCGGGCCGACCGCACTTGGCTCCCTCCGGGCCGGCCGACCCCCCTCACGCCGTACCGCCAGGATCCGCGGGGTGGGCAGGGCCGGCGGGGTCGTGGGTGATCAGGTCCCCGGGCTGGCACTCCAGGACCTCACAGAGCCGCGACAGGGTCGAGAAGCGGACGGCCTTGGCGCGCCCGTTCTTCAGTACGGACAGGTTCACGACGGTGATGCCGACCTGTGCGGACAGCTCGGTGAGCGTCATGCCGCGTGCGGCGAGGAGGCGGTCGAGGTGGATCCGGATCGAGTGGGGTTCCTCTTCGGGCATCAGACCGTCCCTTCGAGGTCCTCTCGCATGCGTACGCCCTCGCGCATGATCTTCCCCAGGATGACGGCGGCCAGCCCCGCGAGGACGAGCGCCTGCGGCCCGGCGACCGTCGGCCCGGACCCCACCATGGGCGCCATGCTGCCGACCAGCCAGGAATCCGCCCAGCCCGCCAGCAGCCCCGCGAGCGGTGAGCCCACGGCGACGAACCAGCCGAGGAAGGACAGCCGTTGGGCCACCATGTCGGTGAACGGCCCTTCCCGCAACACCCCCTTGAGCAGCCGACTGAACAGCAGCAGCCCCAGGCAGGCGAACAGCAGCCACGGCAGCCGGCTCCCCAGGTCGGCGAGACGCTGCCCCGCGGACGGCCCGTCCTGACAGAGCCGCGCGGCACTGCTGGACGCCTGCACGCCGTCACCGACGGGCAGCCCGCCCTCCACGGTGGCGTTGGCCCAGAACCCCGTCTCCGCGCAGACCGCTCCGTCGTCGAGCAGGTGCGTGACGGCCGTACCGGCGAAGGCGAGCCCGAAGAGCACCGCCATCGCGAAGGTCACCGAGGCCAGAGCCCTTGTAAGTCGCGTGTTCACCGCGCCCCTCCCTATCGTTTTTCGATATGCCTCACCCTAGACGGGCATATCGATAATCGACAAGTCGGGGACCTCGCGACGTCGCACGCCGGAGGGCGGAGGCGGCCAGGATCCACAGGGCGAGCCCACCAGGCAGAGGGTGCTGCCACGACCCGGGGCGAGGATGCGACCGGGGGCCGCGGGCACGACGGGACGGAGTACCGGGCCGGGCGAGCACGGCGCACGACGGGACGGAGCACCGGGCGGGACGAGCACGGCGCACGACGGGACTCGGCGGACCTCCGGGGGCGGGCTCGCCGATCCCCCACGAAGACCCGCCCCGGAGTCCAGACATCCTCTTTGCGACGATTCGTGCTAATCAGTACCCATGTCGCACCCCGGGACCCTCATCCTGATCATGGCCGTCGCCGTCCTCGCGCCCCTCCTGGCGTATCTGACCGCCCGTCGGCTGGCCGTACCCGTGGCGATCTTCGAGATCGCCCTCGGCATCGTGGTCGGTCCCGACGTGCTCGGCTGGGCGCACCACGACGAAATCATCGACACGCTCTCCCACCTGGGCCTGTCGATGCTGATCTTCCTGGCCGGGTACGAGATCGAGTTCCGGACGGTGCGCGGCGACACCCTGCGCCGATCCGTAACGGCCTGGGTGGTGACCCTGGCGGTCGCCCTGGGAGCCGCTTTCGCCCTCACCGGCGGCGAGGTCGCCAAGAGCTTCGTCATCGGGACCGCGCTGACCAGCACCGCGCTCGGCGCCGTCCTGCCGATGCTGCGTGACTCGGGGAGGCTGGAGGGCCGCTTCGGCACGGTGGTCATGGCCTTCGGCACGGTCGGCGAGTTCGGCCCGATCATCGCCATCTCGCTGCTGCTCAGCGGCCGTTCGCCGGGCATCTCGACAGTGCTGCTGTGCGTCTTCGCCGCCATCACGGCGGGCGCGGTGTTCTGGGCGCTGCGTCCCCGTCCGCCGTGGTTCTCGCACATCATCGCCAAGACCCTGCACAGCAGCGGCCAGTTCGCGGTCCGGCTGGTGATGCTGCTGCTCGCCGCGATGCTCGGCCTGTCGTACGCCTTCGGCCTGGACACCCTGCTCGGCGCCTTCGCCGCCGGGCTCCTCACCCGTCTCGTCCTGGCCGGAGCCGACCCCGAGCACAGCGGCGAGGTACTCGGCAGGATCGAAGCGATGGGCTTCGGGTTCCTGGTGCCCTTCTTCTTCATCGTCACCGGCATCGACTTCGACCTCGACGCCCTGTTCTCCGGCGGCCGTCCCCTGCTGCTGCTGCCGGTGTTCCTCCTGCTGTTCCTGCTGCTGCGCGGTGGCCCGGCCTACCTGCTCGCCCCGCGCGACCTGTCCCGTCCGCAGCGCACCTCCCTGGCCCTGTACTCGGCCACCTGCCTGCCCCTGGTCGTCGCCATCTCCACCATCGGCCTGGACGAGAACGTCCTCACGGCGGGCGAGGCCGCCGCGCTGGTCGGCGCGGCCATGGTCTCCGTACTGCTCTTCCCGCTGCTCGCTGCCCGACTGCTGAAGGACGGCGCACGCCGCACGGAGCGGGCGGACGCGACCCGGGAGACCTGGTGAGCGGCAGCCCTACCGCCGTGTGAGCGTGCCGTGCGGCTTGCCCTGCTGCGCGGAGGGGGACCTGTACCGGAGCGTGCCGTCCGGGTTGCGGGTGAGGACGAGGTCACTGGTCTCGCCGGAGCAGACCAGCGGTGCGGAGGGGCGGTCCGGGTCGGGGCGGTCCGAGACGCGGATCTCGTCGGGGGTGGCGGAGCGCAGCTCGCCGATGCCGTGGCAGCGGAAGCCCGCCAGCTCGTACGAGGTCGTGAGCACGTCCTCGCCCCTGCCTCCCCCGGTGATGCTCACCGTGACGGTGCCGTGCGGCGCGCCGGTGGTGCCCTGGGTGAGGGTGCCCGACCACGTGCCGACGAAGGAGGCCGGAACCCGCGCCGGGCCGCGCGCGGGTGCGGAGGCGCCCGGCGCGGTGGCGGTGGCGGTGGCGGCGGGCGGGGGCGCACCGGAGTCGGAGTGCTTCGAGCCGTCCCCGGCCCCGTCCTGTCCCGGCCACATGTCCAGCAGCACGCTTCCGCCGAGCATCACCCCGGCCAGCACGCCGGCGACGGCCAGCACCACGGTGCAACTCCGGCGCCGCGCGGTCCCGTCCGGGGTGACGGCCCCCGCCTCCGTGGCCAACGAGACCGAGAGGCCGGGCTTCCGCGCCTCGGAGGCCGGAGCGGGCGGGGGCGGCCCCGGAGCCGAGCCGGAGTGCGGGGCGGGCCCGAGGTGCGGAGCGGCACCGGAGTGCGGGGCGGGGCCGAAGTGCGGGGCGGGGCCGGGATCCGGAGCCGGGCCGGAGGTCGATCCCGCCGGTTGCGGAGCGGGGCCGAACCCCGGAGGCGTACGGGGGTCAGAGGCCGGCCGCGGCGGAACGACAGGGGCCGCGCCACCCGTCGCCCCGTGCGTGTAGCCGACCGCCCCGTGCGTGAACGGGACCGGCCCGGAGGGGGCGTCCCCGCCACCCGTCCCCGGAGCCGCTCCCGAAGCCGCTCCGGGCTCCGCTCCCGCCTCCAGGTCCAGCAGCCGTACCGCGCCCCGGCCCGCCTCCGTCACCAGCGCCCCCGGCAGCCACCCCGCGACGACCGCCGCGGCGGCGCCCTGCGGGGCGAGCCGGGCGGCGACCTCTGCCGGGGCGGGCCGGTCGTCGGCCGTCTTGGCCAGGCAGGCGGCGACGAGCTCCCGCAAGTCGCTCTCCAGCCCGGAGAGTTCGGGCTCCCCGTGCACCACGTGGTAGAGCAGGGAGGCGGCCGAGTCGCCGGGGAAGGGCGCCGTGCCGGTCGCCGCGTACGCCAGTACCGCCCCCAGCGAGAACACGTCCGCCGCCGGGGTGACCCCCTTGCCGAGGATCTGTTCGGGCGCCATGTAGCCGGGCGAGCCCACGGAGACTCCCGTGGAGGTGAGCGAGGCCGTGGAGTCGGTGGCGCGGGCGATACCGAAGTCGATGAGCCGGGGCCCGTCCAGGGTGAGCAGTACGTTCGACGGCTTCACGTCCCGGTGGACCAGCCCCAGTGCGTGCACCGCGGTCAGGGCCTCCGCGAGACCCGCGCCCAGCACCCGTACGGAACGGCCCGGCAGCGGTCCGTGCGCGGCGAGCGCCTGCGTCAACGACGGACCCGCCACGTACCCCGTCGCGACCCACGGCACCCGCGCGTCCGGGTCGGCGTCCAGCACCGGCGCCGTCCACGTCCCGCCCACCTTGCGGGCGGCCGCCACCTCACGGCGGAAGCGGGCCCGGAACTCCTCGTCCATGGCGAAGTGCGGGTGCACGACCTTGACGGCCACGGTCCGGCCCCCCGCGCTGCGCCCGAGGTACACCCGGCCCATGCCGCCCGACCCCAGCCGACCGAGCAGCCGGTAGTCACCGATATTCTGCGGTTCGCCCGCTTCCAGCGGTTGCATGGCGTGCGCTCCCCCGAAGCCCGTCCGACCCTGCACTCGTTCCGCAGACCACAGTAGGCCCGGCGTGTGCGCAATCACTCCGGACGAGGCGGGCACCGGGCGAACCGAAGTCCCGGCAACCGCATCTCCCTCTACGCGTCCCCACCGCCCCCCGCCGCCTTGCGTCCCTCACCCCGCCGTCCGCCCGGAGTCCGAGAATGAATCGCCTGACCAGTCGCCTGATAGCCGTCACCCTGATCGGCTCCGCAACGCTCCTGTCGCTGACGGCCTGTTCCGACGAGGGCGATCCGTACAGCTTCACCTCGGCGGACGGCAACGGCGGCGCGGTCCGCAAGAGCGGCCTCGACCGGTCCTCCGCCACCGGCCACGACGCCAAGAGCCTCCTGCCCACGGGACCCCGCGCCGACTTCTCCGTCTTCCGCACCCTGGACGACGGCACCAAGGTCGCGCAGACGACGCTGACCGGAACGAAGTCCGGGTTCACCGGCAAGGTGTGGGTGTGGGCGCCCAAGCAGTACTTCGAGCCCCGTTATGCGGACAGCGGCTTCCCCGTGCTGATCGCGCTGCCGGGGTCGTACGGATTCGAGAGCAATTACTGGACGAAACCCACCAACCGGTTCCTCGACACCGTCGCGAGGATGGCGGACGAGGGCACCAGCCTGCCCTTCCTCGTCGTGATGCCGGTACTGAATCCGGAAAAGCGCTATTACGACGGAAGCGATATCCCGGGCCGGCCGAAGATGGGCACCTGGATGACACAGGACGTTCCTGATTTCGTCCGGGCGAATTTCCGTACGTTCGATTCGCGGGACGGCTGGGCGTTCATGGGAGCGTCGTCCGGCGGTTTCGTCGCGTTGAAATCCGTACTCAAGCACCCGAACCGTTTCAAGGCGGCCATCTCGTCGGGTCCGGACATCGTTCCCGACTCCCCGCTGTGGAAGGGGCACCCGCGGGAGAAGCTCGCGAACAACCCGCGCAAGCTGGCCGGAGACCTGCTCACGCGCAAGGACGCCCCGGACGTCTACCTGGCGTTCCAGGTGGGGTCCACGGAAACGCTGATCCCTCGGGTCAACCGTTTCATCAAGGAGTACGGCAAGGGCCCGATCAAGACCCGTCTCGAAGTCGTCCCGGACGGCGTCCACAATCCGGCGACGTACGTGCGGGGCATGGAGGCGGGCAGCCTGAGCTGGCTCAGCTCGCACCTGAAGGCGCCGGTGCCCGCCGGGTAGCGACGTGCGCGCCGCCCGTCGGCGCCTGCCCTCCGGCCGCCGGGCCGCTTGCCGCCACCCGCGGCCGGCGGCCCGCCGCTCGCTACTCGCTACTCGCCGAGCAGGGTGACGTGGACGTCCTCCGGATAGCCGGTGGTCGCGCCGGTCCTGCGCGCGAACTCCCGCACGCCCTCGATCTGGTCCGGCCCGAAGCGGAAGTCCAGCGTCGTGAAGTACTTCTCCAGGAGGGCCGCGTCGAAGTCCTCCCAGCGGGCGGCCTGATCGGCGACCCGGTCGACCTCCGCGAGGGACAGGTCCCGGGACGCCAGGAACGCCTCGTGGGCCGTGTGCACGTGCTGCGGTTCGCGCGCCAGGTAGTCCTTGCGGGCCGCCCAGACCGCGAAGACGAACGGCAGCCCCGTCCACTCCTTCCACATCTGCCCCAGGTCGTGGACCTGGAGACCGAGCCGGGGCGCGTCGTGCAGCGAGGCGCGCAGGGCCGCGTCCCCGATGAGCACGGCGGCGTCCGCCTCGCGCATCATCAGGCCGAGGTCCGGCGGGCACGTGTAGTAGTCGGGCTCCACGCCGTACCGCTCGGCCAGGAGCAGCTGCGCCAGCCGTACGGAGGTGCGCGACGTCGACCCGAGTGCCACCCGCGCCTTGTCCAGCTCCGCGAGCGGCACCTTCGAGACGATCACGCACGACATCACCGGGCCGTCGCAGCCGACCGCGAGGTCGGGGAAGGCGACCAGGTCGTCGGCGTTGCGGAGGAATTCGACCAGGGTCACGGGCGAGATGTCGAGCTCGCCGCGGACGAGCTGCTCGCTGAGCCGCTCGGGGGTGTCCTTCGTCAGCTCGAAGTCCAGCAGGGTCCCGGTCCGTGCGAGGCCCCAGTACAGGGGCATGCAGTTCAGGAACTGGATGTGGCCGACGCGGGGCCGGGTGCGGTTCGGCGTCAGCTCGCCAGCGGTTGAATTGTCCACATCGTGAGGCTAGACCCGGCCGACCCGGAGGGCCCCTCCGGGGGTGGGCGCGGACGTCCCGGAGGGGCCCGTCCCGAGGGGGCGCGGGCAGCACCGGAAGCGAACGCTCGGCGGCGCCGGAAGCACGGCCGGAGTGCCTCCCGAGCAGCGCATAAACAGACCTCTGTACCCCTCCTGACGCCAGTCGACACGCCCGTGTCAAACATCCGGGTGACGTGATCTTTCCCTCTACCGCTTGGCTCGGGGTGCGTGCTAGGCTCGCCCGCAAGTTGCAGTTTGGTTTCCCTTGCAGTACAGAGCCTGCGGAGCATGTAACCCCGCAGGCTTTTGTTTTCAGACTTCCTTGTAGGTTCTGGAGCAGGGCAACCCTTTGGCCCATGGGAGGGCTTATGGCTACCGGAACCGTCAAGTGGTTCAACGCTGAAAAGGGCTTCGGCTTCATCGCCCAGGACGGCGGCGGCCCGGATGTCTTCGTCCACTACTCCGCGATCAACGCGGCTGGCTTCCGCTCCCTTGAGGAGAACCAGCTCGTGAACTTCGACGTCACGCAGGGCCCGAAGGGCCCGCAGGCGGAGAACGTCACCCCCGCCTAAGTCCTCGGACTTGATCGGAACCGACCGATCGCGGTCGATTACCCGCATTACCCAAGGAGCCCTGTTCCCGGTCCGCCGGAACAGGGCTCCTGCCTTGTGCCGCCCGTTTCCCCGCACGCCCGCCGACACCGCTCGTCGGCCGCCGCCACCGGCTACGGCTACGGCTACCGGTACAGCTCCTCGATCTCGTCGGCGTAGCGTTCCAGAACCGCACGCCGGCGGACCTTCAACGTCGGCGTCAGTGCCCCGCCCATGACGCTGAAGTCCTCGTCGAGGACCGCGAAGGCACGGATCCGGGCGGGCCGGGAAACCTGCGCGTTCGCCGCCTCCACGGCCTGCCGGACCAGCTCCCGCACTGCCGGGTGCCGCCCCGGGTGCTCCCCCGGCTCGTGCTCCTCCCGGGCCGCCCAGGCCGCGATCTCCTCCGCGTCCAGGGTGATCAGCGCGACGGGGTGGGGCCGCCGGTCGCCCACCATCACCGCGTGCGAGACGTACCGGGACTGCTGTATCGCGTGCTCGACGGGGGCCGGGGCGAGGTTCTTGCCCGCGGACGTGATGATCAGGTCCTTCTTGCGGCCCGTGATGACGAGGTAGCCGTCGGCGTCCAGCCGCCCCAGGTCACCGGTGTGCAGCCAGCCGTCCGCGTCGAGGGCCTGACGGGTGGCGGCGGGGTCGCCGTGGTACCCGGCGAAGACCATGGGGCCGCGCGCCAGCACCTCCCCGTCCTCCTCCGCGATACGGATCTCGCAGCCGGGATACGCCCGCCCCACCGACCCGTACCGGACGGCCCCGGGCCGGTTGAGCGAGATCACCCCGCCGGACTCGGTCATTCCGTACCCCTCGTACACCGGGACCGAGCAGGCCCGCAGGAAGTCGAGGGTCTGCGGGGCGATCGGTGCGCCCCCGGTGAGGGCCCAGCGCAGCCGCCCGCCGAAGGCGCCGCGCACGAGACCGTAGAGCGACTTCTCCGCGGCCTCGTACGTCGCCAGGTCGGCGTCCGGCAGCCGCCCTTCCGCCGCGAGGAGCCCGACCCGTACCGCCTCCCGGAACCGTTCCCTGCCGCCCTCCTGCGACTCCGCGAGCCCCAGCACCACCGAGTGCACCTTCTCGAAGAGGCGCGGCACGGACGGCAGGTGCGTGGGCGCGACATCCGCCAGTTCCCCCACCACGTCCTCGATCCGGCCACCGAAGTAGCACAGCTCGCCGCCGAACATGAGGGTGTTGAACTCGATGAGCTGCGCGAGGAGGTGCGCGAGCGGCAGGTAGAGGTACGTACGGTCGCCGGGCCCTCCCTCGATCGTCTCGGCTCCGCCGTCGAGCACGGCCCCGAAGTTGGCGTGGGTGAGCCCGCACCCCTTGGGAGGACCCGTGGTGCCGGAGGTGTAGACGAGGGAGCAGAGGTCTGTGGGACGCACCGAGGCGGCGCGCGCCAGGAAGTCGTCGAGGGTGACGGAGTCCCGGGGCAGCCCGCCCAGTTCGTCGAAGAGGACCGTCCGTACCCCCGGAGCCGCTCCCGCCACGCGCGTGGCCTGCGCCGCGCTCTCGCACAGCACCAGCTGCGCGCCCGAGTCGCCCAGCACCCACGCCACTTCGCTCTCCCCCGCCGTCGGGTAGACGGGCACGACGACCCCGCCCACCGCCAGCACCGCGAAGTGCGCGTACGTCCACTCGACGCGGGTCTCGCCGAGGATGCCGATCCGGTCTCCCGGGCCCACCCCGGCCGCCATCAGCCCGCGCCCGATCTCCCGCACCCGGTCGCGGAGCCTGCCGTAGGTGACGGGTTCGGCCCCCTTCGCTCGGAGGGCGGGCAGCTCCTCGTACCGCTCCCCGGCCCATTCGGTGAACTCCGCCAGCGCCCCCGGGCGCTCCCTCGTCGTCGCCGTCATGACTCGAAGGTAAGTACGCCCCGGGGCCGGGGAGATGACGGGAAACGTCACCCCCGCTGACCCACGCGCTCAAAGCCGCTACCGTCGCGCCATGGGCAAGCGGACGATCACCGTGCACCATGTACGCGCCGTGCTGCGCGGGGCGGAACGCGCCGGAGCGGACACCGTCCCGCTGCTCCAGGCGGCGCAGATCCCGCCGCTCCTCCTCGGGGACGACCGGGCCAGGGTGACGAGCACCCAGTTCGCGCACCTCTTCCGGGCGCTGTACCGCACGACCCAGGACGAGTTCCTGGGCCTCTCCGCCACCCGCAGCCGTCCCGGCACCTTCGCGATGATGTGCTACGCCGCCCTGTCCTGCCCCGACCTCGGCCGCGCGACGGAACGCGGCACCGCCTTCTACGCCCTCTTCGACGGCGGGCCGGACCTCACCCTGCGCCGCACCGGGAGCGAAGCCGTCTTCACCGTGCACAACGAGCTGCGCACCGACGAGGACCGCTTCCTCACCGAGTGCATGATGATCATCTGGCACCGGCTGTGCAGCTGGCTGACGGGCCGTCGCCTCCCGCTGCTCTGGGCGGATTTCGGCTATTCGCCGCCGCCCCACCAGGACGAGTACGCGTCCCTCTTCGGCTGCCCGGTCCGCTTCGGGACCCCCCGGACGGCCGCCGGCTTCGACGCCCACTGGCTGACCGCACCGCTCGTCCGGGACGAGGCGGCCCTCGACGCGCTCCTGCGCCGCGCCCCGTTCGACCTCCTCACCCGGCGCGAGTACGGCACGACCGTCGCCGAGCAGGTGCGCCGCACCCTCGCCCGCTCGCTGCGCACCTCCCCCCGCCTGCCGACGCTGACCGAGACCGCCGCCCGCCTCGCCGTCAGCCCGGCGACCCTGCGCCGCCGTCTGGATCGCGAGAACACGTCGTTCCAGCAGCTCAAGGACGCCGTGCGCCGGGACGCCGCCATCGCCGGCCTCACCGAGGGCCGCGAGCCGATCGCCGAACTCGCGGCCCGACTCGGCTTCTCGGAGGACACCAGCTTCCACCGGGCGTTCCGCAGGTGGACGGGGACGACACCCGGCGCGTACCGAGTGGCGGTGCACCCGTACGGGACTCCGCGTCAGCGAAGCTGAGCATTCCGGTCAGCGCCTTTCCTCGTCCCCTGTCACTACGTTCTCCTCACACATCCGATAAGCCGCGCCAGACCGCCGTACGAGAGAGCCGCACCCCCACCCCCCACCCGCTGCTCGTAGGGAGAGCCGTATGTCCGTGTCCGTACGTCACAGAGTGCTCGCGGCGTCCGCAGCCCTCGCCCTGTCCGCCGCCCTGCCGTCCGCCGCGACGGCGTCGGCCGCCGAGAACGCGCCCGCCGCCCCGCAGGCTCCGGTCGCGCGGTCCGCCGCCGCACCCGGCGACCTGGTCTCCACCTCCCCCACCGCCTTCCGCCCCCTTCCCCTCCAGCCCACGAACACCGACGCCTGGCACATCGAGTACCGCTCGACGACCGCGAAGGGCGCACCGAACACCGTCTCGGGCACGGTCATCGTCCCCAAGGACGGCAGGAAGGGCCCGCGCCCCCTCGTCACGTACGCCGTCGGCACGGTCGGCATGGGCGACCAGTGCGCCCCGAGCGCGGGCTTCCCGTACGGCACGACCGTCGAAGCGACCCTCATCAACCAGGCCGTCCAGCGGGGCTGGGCGGTCGCCGTCACCGACTACGAGGGGCTCGGTACCCCCGGCGACCACACGTACACCGTCGGCCGCGCCGAGGGCCACGCGGTTCTGGACGCCGCCCGCGCCGCCCTCCGTCTCCCGTCCGCCGCGACCGGCCTCACCCCCGCCTCCCCCGTCGGCATCATGGGCTACTCCCAGGGCGGCCAGGCCAGCAGCTGGGCGGCCGAACTCCACGACTCGTACGCCCCCGAACTCAACGTCAGGGGCACAGCGACCGGCGGCGTTCCCGCCGACCTGATGGAGGTCGCCGCGTTCAACGACGGCAACGTGGGCGCCGGCCTCATCCTCATGGCGGCGGCCGGCCACGACACGGCCTACCCCGAGCTGAATCTCGACTCGTACCTCAACAAGCAGGGCAAGGCGTACGTCGACTTCATGCGGAAGAACTGCGTGGCGATCAACTCGATCTCTGCCCCGTTCAAGCGCATCAGCGAGGTCACCACCAGGAACCCGCTGGAAGCCCCCGACTGGCAGGCCAGGCTCGCCGACTCACAGCTCGGCGGCCACGCCCCCGACCACCCGGTGTACCTCTACCACGGCGGCGTCGACGAGCTGATCCCGTACAAGGTCGGCGCCCGGCTCCGGGCCGACTGGTGCAGGACGGGCGCGAACGTCCAGTGGCGGGCGCACCCCCTCCTCGGCCACATCGGCGGGGTCACGGTCGGCGCTTTCCCCGCCATGGACTGGCTGACCGACCGCTTCGCGGGCAAGCCCTCCACCGGCAACTGCTAGGCACCACGGCCCGAGCTGCGAAAAGGGGGCCGCAATGGGTTTGGGCCCCCTTTTCGCGCACGCACGCCAGGGAACGGGCCAACGCGCGTACACCTGGTGAACGAGGGGAGAGCCGAAACGTTATTGCGCGATCTCCCCCACCCGAGGATCCGGTGCCGGCTGTCAGGTCAGCGAGTCGAGCGGGATCCCCACCGGGCCACCGCCGGCGGCGAGTCCGCCGAGCAGGGCTCCGGGGGCGGGCACGGCGTTGGGGCCGCCCGGGTGCACCGCGCGGGCAGCAGCTTCCTGCCGGAGGTACTGACCGTCGACGTTGGACTTGAGGTCGGCCAGGAGCTTCTGGGGGGTGAGGAGGTCCGCGACCTGCTGCAACTGACGCCCGGTCATCTCGTCGAGCTGGGCCCGTCCCTCGGCCACCTGGGCCGACTCGGGCATGCCCTGGCCGGTGTCGTGGTGCGCGAACGCCGGAGTGGCGGACCCGAGGGCGACGAGAGTGCCGGCGAGGGCTGCGGTGGCCTGGGTGTACTTCATGGGGGTCCTGTCCGTGAGGCGGTGTCGGGACGGCAGGTACCGGAGCGGTCCCTGCCGTTTCACATCTGGAGAACGCCGACCGGGCCCGTTGGAGACGCGCAACCCCCGCAGATCACCCTATTGACTCCACTCATACCGCCCGTAATTGCACGGAAGGACGCGGTTGTTCCGTTTCGCGTCCGTGGTCTCCGTTGGTCGGGGTGCCGCAACTGTTCGGCACGGGACCGGGGATCCGACCGGGGCGCAGGGGACGGGGAGACCGCGTTACTTCCGAGCGGCGCGGCTCGTTGCGACTGCGACCAGCCGAACCACACACAGGAGAAATCGATGCGCCACCAGAAGGCCTCCGCCGCCGCTCTCGCCGTTCTCGTCTCCGGCTCCGCGCTGGCAGCCGCGGGCTCCGCCCAGGCCGCGACCCCCGAGGCGGCCCCGGTGCCCCTTCCCGCCGCCTCGCCGGCCGGCGACCTGGTCGCCGGGCTCCCCGTCCTGGGCGAGCTGGCCAAGGGCGGGTCTCCCACCGCGGCTGCCCCCGCGGGGCTGCTCGGCGGTCTCCCGATCGGCGGCTGAGCCGGACCCGCGGTGGGCGCGGTCGGCGGGTACGCCCAACGCTGGACCGAGGTCGTAGCGGAAGCAGGCACCGACCCGCACCGCCCCGCGGCCCCTCGAACTGCCGGAGCCGCGGTGAGGACGGAACCCGTCGGCCACGGATCCGCACCACGCCCGGCTCCCGGACTTCCCGGCGACACCTTTTGCCGACTTTTATGCATAGACCTTTCGAGTGACAAGGAAAATTCACGGATTTAAGTGAGTTTCCTCCCCGCCACCAGGTCGTTACGTATAGCGACGGCGGCACTACGGGATTCCGAAGTGGACTCGTGCAGCACGAAATACGTGGCTGTTCACGGTGTCACCGAAAGAAAGGTCACAAAATGAAGTACACGAAGGTTGCCGCGGTTTTCGCCGGTTCGCTGATGGCCCTGGGTGCGGCTTCCCCGGCCATGGCGGACTCTGAGGCTGAGGCCGTGGCGACGAACTCCCCCGGTGTCATCTCCGGGAACGTGGTCCAGGTTCCGATCGAGGTGCCCGTGAACTTCTGCGGCAACACCGTGAACGTCATCGGCCTGCTGAACCCGGCCTTCGGCAACACCTGCGTCAACAAGTAATTCTGCGTCCGAACCCTTGTGTGTTCGGAATCTGGTCGGCCCCTGAGTACACGCCATGTGTTCAGGGGCCGGCCAATCAGTGCCTCCTCATGTGTGGGTGGGCAATCGGCTCGCCCCGCAAGCATGAAAGACAGGGAACGGCGAAGTGCGACAAGTATTGCGAAAGAGCGTGCTGGTGACCGCAGCCGTCTCGGGCGTTCTCTCGATGACCGGGAGTCACGCCCACGCCGACGCGGTGAGCGACGGCACGGCCGCGGACTCGCCGGGTGTCCTCTCCGGCAACAGCGCCCAGGTCCCCGTGCACGTCCCCGTGAACGCCTGCGGCAACACGGTCAACGTCATCGGTCTGCTGAACCCGACGTTCGGCAACAAGTGCGCCAACCACTCGGCGCGGGTGTCGGGCAAGCCCGGCGGCGCTTCGGCCGGCTCGAAGGTCACCGGGTCCCCCGGTGTCGTGTCGGGCAACAACGTGCAGGTCCCCGTGCACGTACCGGTCAACGCCTGCGGCAACTCGGCCGATGTGGTCGGCGCGTTCAACCCGACGTTCGGCAACAAGTGCGGCAACGGACCGACCCCTCCGCCCGTACAGCCTCCGGCCGACGAGCCCCGGTCCCACGAGCCCCCGGCGAACGAGCCGCCCGCCTACGAACCTCCGGCGGACGAGCCGCCCGCCTACGAGCCCCCGGTGGACCAGCCGCCCACCGACCAACCGCCGGTGGACCAGCCGCCCACCGACCAACCGCCGGTGGACCAGCCGCCCACCGACCAGCCCCCGACGGACCAGCCCCCCACCGACCAACCGCCAGTGGACCAGCCCCCGGCCGACCAGCCGCCCACGGACGAGCCCCCGACGCATCAGCCCCCCACCGACCAGCCGCCGGTGGACCAGCCCCCGGCCGATGAGGAGCCCTCCGACGAGCCCCCGGCGAACGAGCCCCCCGCCGAGGAACCGCCGACGGACCAGCCCCCGACGGATCAGCCCCCCGCTGACCAGCCGCCCGCCGACGAACCGCCGAGCGACGTCCCCCCGAGCGACGTTCCCCCGGTCGACGACCCCCCGGTCAGCCAGCCGCCGGTCGACCAGCCGCCCGTGAGCCAGCCGCCGTCCAAGCCGACGCCCGACAAGCCCTCCGGGCCCGGTAAGCCGCGCGCTGTCACGACGCCCGTCCCGCACGCCGAGAGCGGCAAGCCGCTCCTGGCCGACACCGGGGCCGGTGAACTCGGTGGCGCTGCTGCCCTGAGCGCGGCGCTCCTCGGCGGTGGCGTACTGCTGACCCGTCGCGCACGCGCCGCCCAGCGCTGAAACCCGCACGGAGGACGGCACGCACCGTTCTGGTGGGGCAGGCCTCAGGAGAGGCCTGCCCCACCTTCTGTTTGTACCGCCGCTCCCGGCAAGCGAGTGAAGTACGAGAAACCTGGCACGAATTCAGTTTCTCCCCGGCCCCGGGCGCCGTTAGACAACCCGTAGGCGCTCCGGGAGGGGAGTACCGAAGCGCCCCATTCCCTCTGACGAATCCCACCCCGCACAGAATGAGGAAATTTTCATGAAGTACACGAAGGCGGCTTCGGTCCTGGCCGCGTCGATGGTTGCCGTCGGTGCGGGTTCCTCGGCGGCGGTCGCGGAGTCCCGCGTGCCGACCAGCCCGTCGATGAGCCTCAACTCGGGTGTGGCGCAGGTGGTGGAGGCGTACAACACGCACACCAAGGCGCTCAATGCTCCGATTCCGCTCGTCGACTCCGCGAAGGACGTGGCCAAGAAGGTGCGTGACGCGAAGGAAGCGGACCCGGCGAAGCTGCTGGGGAACGCGGTCGGCGGCAAGGGTGCGGGCTCGATGCTCGGCGGGCTTCCCCTCGGCTGACCGAGGAACGGTCCGACCGGTAGTGCGTCGGACGCGACGAGTGGGGCCCCGCAGTGCTTCTGTGGGGCCCCACTCGTGAGATCACCGGGGTCAGTCGTTGCTGGATCCGTTGCCGAACGCAGGGTTGAGCAGACCGATCACGTCGACCGTGTTGCCGGTGATGTTGACCGGGACGTGGACCGGGACCTCGGCCAGGTTGCCGGAGATGACACCGGGAGAGTTGGCCGCCACGCCCTCCGCCTCGCTGTCGGCAGCGGCCGTACCGGCGGCGGCGCCGGCGGCGAGACCTGCAGTGGCGAGGACGAATGCAGCCTTCTTGGCAGCGTTCATTACGGTGCACCTCCTGGGGAATCGGGGACTTTTCAGGATCCTTGCACAAGCGCCGGACGGCCCTGAAACCAGAACCCGTCACGGAATCGATGTTCCCCCCGACGGCCCATTTCGACTTCATTATTCTTGTACTACTTACCTCTCACCGCCCCTGCACGAGGCCCACCGGGCCGTATCTCTCACAGAAAACACAGAAGGCGTTCGGATGATTCCCGACGAGCCGAACGGTGGTATGCGGTAACCTTTTCTTGCACCTGTTCGGGCGGGATTCAAACAGCCGTCGACTTTCGGGTCGTCGAAAACCGCCGCGTCTTTTCGTACAGGTTGTTCATTCCTCCTGAGGTACCGCACAGCATTGCGCCCCCCGGCTCAGGCCGGGGGGCGCAATGCTGTGCGTGCAAGCGATTCCGTGTGTGCAGCCCGCTCTCAGCGGACCGCGCACAGGGGATCAGCCGTTGTGGTGGCCGTTGCCGGAGAGGATCGGGAAGTCGCTCAGGAGGTGCGAGAGCGGCTCGTCGCCCTTGGCCTGGGTCGAGTTCTCGACACACTGCTGGTTCTGCGGCGCGGACAGGATCGGGATGTCCTGGACGCCGATCGGCACGAGGCCCACGAGGGAGGTGATGTTGGCCTTGGCCGGCAGACCGACGCAGGGCTTGTTGAGCGAGCCCTGGACCAGGGTCAGCTGCGGGCTCATGTCACCGGCGGTCGAGGTGTTGCCGTAGTGCTGCTCCGCACCGTTGCCGCTCTGGGAGGTGGTGCCGCGGTCGTCGTCCGCGATCGCCATGGCCTGCGGGGCGCCCAAGCTCATCGTGGCCGCTGCGAACATGGCGGTTGCCATGACCTTCTTCATCTCTGAATCCTTCTTTCCCGTGGAGTACCCCGTAGTGGAGCTCCCTGGAGAACTGCCACCCGGCGTTTTGGTTATCTCCATTCACTCGGATGGGAGCGAAGGCAGCCCGAGTGCGACCAATTAAATGAAGAACAGACCGGCCGGGATGCGTGCGGCGGGTCACCTGTCGGGCAGGTTTTATGCCATTCGGGTGAACGGAAAGAACCAAACCCGGGGGCAGACGGTTGGGCAGCTCGTAAAAGGCCCGCCCCCGGAACGAAGAGGTTTTCCCCCATGCGTAACAAGATGATGGTCCCGTCCGCAGTTGCCGCAGCTGCCGTGGGCCTCGGCGTCATCGCCGCCCCGCAGGCCATGGCGATCTCGAACGACCAGGGCACGACGTCGCAGAGCGGCAACGGCGCCGAGCAGCACTACGGCAACGCCTCGACCGCCGGTGACATGAGCCCCCAGATGTCGCTGGTCCAGGGCTCCCTGAACAAGCCCTGCATCGGTCTGCCGGCCAAGGCCAACATCACCTCCCTCGTGGGCCTCGTGCCGATCGGCGTTCAGGACATCCCGATCCTGTCCGCGCCGCAGAACCAGCAGTGTGTCGAGAACTCGACCCAGGCCAAGGGCGACGAGCCGCTCTCGCACATCCTGGAGGACTTCCCGATCCTCTCCGGCAACGGTGCCCACAACAACTGATCCCGGGGCCGAGCGCCCGGGCCGGCAGTTGAAGACGTGCGCGTGAACAGCCGCTCCCGCGCACGGGGATGAGATGGCACGTGTGCCCCGCGAAGACTCGTCTTCGCGGGGCACACGTATGTCCGGTGTCCGACGGGGACTACTTGCGCAGGCGGGCGGCCGGGAGACGGCAGTGGGCGGCGGCACGGATGGTGTCCTCGTCGCCCACGAACGCCTGGAGCTGCTCCTGGGTGACCGGCTGTCCGGGCCGGTGGTCCGGCCAGGGGCGAGTGGTGAACATCAGATGCACCTGCCCGCGCTTCTCGGCGGCGGCGGTCCACTCCGGGGGGACGCTGCAGGTGACGTTGAGGGGCGGCAGGGTCAGCACCGCGTTGCTGCCGTCCACCACGAGCGTCACCGGGACGCTGGACAGCGCACCGTTGACGATCGCTCCGCCGACCGGCAGCTTCGCCCCGGCGAGCACCGCCCGGACGGCGGCTTCGCCCTCTTCGCTGGTGCCGGTCCCGTCCCCGAGGGTGTATCCGAGGAGGAAGGCCGCGTCGTGTCCGTCGTCGGCGTGTTCCCCCGCCCAGGCGAGCACGGCGACGGTGCCCAGGTGTGCGCGGTTGAGGGGGACGTCGGTTTGGGTTGAAGTCATGCGACAGGACAGTAATTGCGCTGATTGGCCGTTCGGCCACGCATGTCACCCACTCAGGCTAAGGAATGCCCTGCCGTAGCCCGTACGGGTAACCGGCCGGGCACGGGGGTGCCGACCCGGACCCCCTCGCCCCCTGCCTCTCTCGGCCTACCCCCCGGCCTCCCCGCGCCGCCCCCCGTCGCCGCCGGTCCCGTCACATGGGTTCGACCAGCGGCGTCCGCCATTGAGGGCGCGGATCCGGTCCCACAGTGCTTCGATCACGCGTGAAGGTTCCATGGGCGCACCGTCGCACGGGCCACTGACAACGGGCCGACGCGCCGGACGTCGAGCCGGCTCCGAGCGAGGGTCCTCCGGCCGGGGGCCGCTCCGGCCCCGAACCGCTGTGCGATCATGCCGGCGTGAGTACGTCGTCCCCCGAGGCAACCCGGGCCGACCGTCGAGAAGCCTCTTGGAGAGCAATGAGCAACGTTCGCCTGCGGTTGAACGGCGGCGCGCGATGACGACCTGGGGGCTGGTGCTGGAGATGACCACCGGCGTCGGCGACCGGAAGCGGTCGGAGGCCTACGTCCTCTCCCATGTGGAGGGCTCGCGCGAAGAGGCGATGGCGGAGCTGGAGCGGCGGGCGCGGGAGTACCGGCCCGAGCATCCGCGTATTTCCCGGCGCCGGCGGCTGTTCCGGTACCAGGACGGGTTCCTGCTGGTCGTGGACGGGGGCTGGCAAACGTACGGCTCCCGGTTCACGCTGGCGGAGCTTCTGGAGGACAGCGACGCGCCCCCGCGGCCACAACCCGGGCCCGGACCGGAGACCGTGCCGGAGCCCCGGCCCGTGCAGGATGCCGCGCCGGAGCCCCGGCCCGTACGGGAGGCCGCGCCGGAGCCCGAGCCCCTTCCGGAGCAGGTGGATCCGATCGCGCGGTACGACGACGGGGTGCCGGTGAAACCGGCGTGGCTGGGACGTACGGATCTGTCGTGACGGTGCGCGTCACCGCACCGGGCCACCCGCCGTCGCCCCTTTGGCCGAACATCGCGTAGACCGGCTGGGAGCCCCGGGCATCTAGTGGGGAGTGATCGGTAGAGGTCCCTCCGCTTCCCTGTGAGGTTGTCCGTGACTGAGTCGCCCGTGACCGAAACGTTCGAGACCGAGACACCCGTCAGCGGGTCGGTCGTATCCGAGACACCCGTCACCGGGTCGGTCGTATCCGGGTCGCCCGTACCCGGCTCGCCCGTCGTCTTTCCGCAGGACCGCGCCTGTCCGTACGCGCCGCCGCCCGGGTACGACCCGCTGCGTGCGTCGGGCCGGCCCGTCAGCCGGGTGGAGATCTACGACGGGAGCGAGGTGTGGATGGTGAGCGGGCTCGCGGAGGCGCGGGCGCTCCTCGCCGACCAGCGGCTTTCGTCGGACCGCACGCGGCCGGAGTTCCCGGTGTTCCAGCGGCGGCTGGAGAAGGTGGAACGGCGACGGGTGGAGCTGTTGGGCGTCGACGATCCCGAACACAACGTACAGCGGCGGAAGTTGATCCCCGGCTTCACGCTGAAGCGGACGGCGGCGCTGCGGCCCGCGATCCAGGAGACCGTGGACCGGCTGCTGGACGACATGGTGGAGCGCGGCGCGCCGGCCGACCTGGTGAGCGCGTTCGCGCTGCCGGTGCCCTCGATGGTCATCTGCGCGCTGCTCGGGGTGCCGTACGCGGACCACGACTTCTTCGAGGAGCAGTCGCGGAAGCTGCTGCGGGGACCCGAGCAGGAGGACGTGGAGACGGCACGGGACGCCCTGGACGCGTACATCGGTGATTTGGTGGAGCGGAAACAAGCCGGAGTGGAAGGGCTGCCGGTCGGACTGCTGGACGACATGATCGGCGTCTTCGAGGACCGGGAGGAATTGGTCAACCTCGCGGAGATCCTCCTCATCGCCGGGCACGAGACGACCGCCAACATGATTGCGCTGGGAACGTTCACCCTGCTGGAGCACCCGGAGCAGTTGGCCCGGTTCCGGGCCGCGGACGCCGCCGGTGTGGTGACGGCCTGCGAGGAGTTGCTGCGATACCTGTCGATCGCGGACGGGATGGCGCGGCTGGCCACGGAGGACATCGAGATCGGCGGGGTGACGATCCGGGCCGGGGAGACGGTGGTGCTCGCGACGTCGCTGATCAACCGCGATCCGGCGGCGTTCGAGTCGCCGGACGCGCTCGATGTGGAGCGCCGGGAACGGCATTTGGCGTTCGGGTTCGGGATTCATCAGTGCCTGGGGCAGAACCTGGCGCGCGCGGAGATGGAGATCGCGCTCGGGACGTTGTTCCGGCGGCTGCCGGGGCTGCGGCTCGCTGTACCGGCGGCGGAGGTTCCGCACAAGCCGGGCGACACGATCCAGGGGCTGTTCGAGCTGCCGGTGACGTGGTGAGGGGTGGGAGACGTGCAGGAGGGCGTACGGGAAGACGTGCGTGACGCCGTGCGGGCGGCGGAACAGGTGAGCGGGAACCGGAGCGGGAGCGGGATGGACATCGGGATCGACAAGGACGTCTGCATCGGGGCAGGCCAGTGCGCGTTGCTCGCGCCCCGGGTCTTCACCCAGGACGACGAGGGGCTGTCCGAGCTGTTGGAGGGCTGGGAGCAAGGGGCAGTGGGTCCTGGCGCGCCGGTACGGGAGGCGGTGCGGGCCTGCCCGGTGGGCGCGATCAGCGTGACGGACGTACGGTCCGCGTCCTAGCGGGCACGTGGCGTCGCACGGGCGCTGCCTGCGGCGGGCGCGAACCACTGCGCGGGCGGCGCTGTGGGCGGCGGGTGTGCGGCGGCGCGGGGACGGCGGGCGCGGCGCAGTGTGCGGAGGCACTGCGTGGTGCAGAGTGCGGCGGACTCGTGGGGGCACTGCGCGGGCGACGCTCTGTGTGCGGCGGGCGTGCGGCGGCGGCGCGTGGAGACATCGCGGCCGACGCTGTGGGCGGCGGGCGCGGGGGCAGCGGGCGCGGCACAGTGTGCGGTCGACGTGCAGAAGCACTACGCGAGCGACGCTGCGTGGGCGGTAGGTGCGGGGGCGTTGCGCGACGCAGCGCGCGGAGGCGCTGCGTGGGCGACGCTGCGTGGGCGGTAGGCACGCGGGCGTTGCAGTGTGCAGCGAGTGTGCGGAGGCACCGCGCGGCACACGTGGCGGTGGATGTGCAGAGGCCCTGCGCGGGCGACGCTGTGTGTGCGGCGGGCGCGGCACGGGGTGGGGCGGGTGTGGCACGGGGTGGGGCGGGTGTGGCACGGGGTGGGGCGGGTGTGCGGCGGCGGGTGGTGCGTGTACGCCGTCGGTCGGCGTCCGGGGCGTGTACGCCGTCCGTCGGCGTCCGGGACGCGCCGCCTCTCCTCGTACGGTTTACCGCCAAAACGGTCCGGCGTCGGCCGGTCGGTCCAGCTCGGTCGGGGTACACGGCTCACAGGAACGCCGGTTCGGGCGTGTGGGCGGGTCGTACGAATGGGGAGTCTGGGCAATGGCTGCTGATCGCTATCTGCGTCTCGCGGGTACGGCCCCCGGCCGGTTCCTGACCCGGCGGCTCGGGCTGCCGCAGCCGGAGGAGCTGGTGCGGTGGACGCCGGAACGTCCGCTGCTGGACGGGACGTTGCTGGTGTTGTCGGCAGGCGGTTCAGATCGCGCGTCGGCACTCCACGCGCTGCTCTCCCGTACCGGAATGGACGTCGAGCGGTCGGAGGCGCGCGACCCGGCGGTCGTGGTGCTGGACGCCTCCGGCGTGGCGACGGTGGAGGACCTCGCGGCGGTGCACGCCGCGCTGCGTCCGGTCGTGGGATCGGTGCGGGCGAGCGGACGGGTGGTGGTGATCGGTGCGACCCCGTCCGGCGGGGACCCCGAACAGGCCGCGGTGCAGGTCGCGCTGGAGGGGTTCGTACGGTCGCTGGCGAAGGAGCTGGGCCGGGGGCGGACGGCACAGTTGGTGCGACTGGCCGCGGACGGTCCCGGAGCGCGGGGACACGCGGGCGACCCTGCCGTCGCCGGGGCCGAGTCGACGCTGCGCTTCCTGATCTCACCGAAGTCGGCCTGTGTGAACGGACAGGTCGTGCAACTCAGCCCGGTCGAGGGCGGGGTGGCGGTCGACGACTGGGAGAGGCCGCTGGCCGGGCGTACCGCCCTGGTGACGGGAGCCGCCCGAGGCATCGGCGCCGCCGTCGCCACCGCGCTGGCGCGGGACGGTGCGCAGGTCGTGTGCGTGGACGTGCCACAGGCGGCGGAGGAGCTGGAACGGACGGCCGTACGGGTCGGAGGGACGGCCCTCGTTCTGGACGTCACCACTCCGGAAGCCGCCGACCGCATGGCGGAGGTCGGCCCGCTCGACGTCCTCGTCCACCACGCGGGTCTCACCCGGGACCGCCGACTGGCCGACATGTCGGAGACGGCGTGGAGGGCGGTGCTCGACGTCAATCTCGGAGCGGTCGTACGGACCACCCGTGCGCTGGTGAAGTCGGGTGCCTTGGGGACCGGTTCGCGCATCATCGCCACCTCCGCCGTCGCCGGGCTCGCGGGCAGCGCCGGACAGACGAACTACGCGACGGGCAAGGCGGGGGTGGCCGGTCTCGTGCGCGCACTGGCGCCGGGACTCGGCTCGTACGGCATCACCGTCAACGCGATCGCCCCCGGCTCCATCACGACACGGACCACGACGGCATCCCCGCGCCTCGTGCGCGAGGCCGGCCGTCGGATGAACTCCCTCGCGCAGTACGGCTGCCCGGAGGACGTCGCCGAGACGGCGGCCTGGCTCGCCCATCCTGGTTCGGCGGCGGTCAACGGGCAGGTGGTGCGGGTGTGCGGGCAGAGCGTGCCGGGGGCGTGAGGCGAGCGGCGGGACACCGCGCCCTGCCGTCGGCCCCTTACGGAGCTTAGGGAGGAGGGGCCACTGTGCCTCGCCGCAGCGGCGACGCCGGGTCTGCGATCCGACGGCCCCCCGCGCTAGCCGTCACGGCAGGATCCGCCGCACCCGGCTCCGTGACCTGTTCGCCGCCCCGGTCCGCCCCGGGACAACAAGGGGTGTCGGCCCCCGTGACGCGCCTTGTATCGAGGCGTACATTAACGATGTCGTTAATGTCTGAGGAAGGTGGAGCATGACGCGAGTACCGGTCCATCGCTATCAGGAAGTCGACGGGAACCCGCATACGGAGACGGACGGTTGGTTCGACCGTGAGCAGGTCGAGGCGTCCTTCTCCGAGGCGTCGTCGGAGGAGGGACCCGCGGGGCGCCGGAAGTCCGGGCGGTCTCGGGTCGAGAAGGCCGTGGTCGAGTCGCTGCACCGTACGGGCGAGGGCCGGTGGGTGCTGGAGACGCGTCTGGCGGACCGGGCGATGGCCGGCCGGGTGTCGCGCGGGGACCGCTGCCGGTTCCTGACCGACATGGAGGCGGTGGACTGGCTCACCCGCAACCGGCACGAGGAGGCTGTCCGGCGGTGGCTGCCCGGCCTGCCGGACGAAGTGGAACGGGGGCCGGGCCGTCCGCCGATCGGCGGGCGGGTCCAGGTGCGGCTCGGTGAACTCCTTCCGGGGGTCGACCGGTTCGCCGAGGAGAACGCCTACTCGCGTGCGGAGGCGGTACGGGCCCTGGTGAGGATCGGGCTGCGCCGGGGTGGAGCTGCGGGTCCGCACACCGTTTGAACGGGGCGGGCGGACGGCGAGGGGTTGCGTCGGTGGGGCGACAGGTGGGGCCGGGCGGGGCGAGGGTGCCGGCGTTGCGCGGGGTGGGTGCGGGGTGCGGGGCGGGGTGCGGGCGCGGCAGAGCTTTGGTGGGGGACGTAGAGCGAGTGGGGAACGCTCCGCGTGGGGGCCGCCCCCTTGCCCGCCCGTTCCGCCCCCCGGGGGGCGGCCCCGCCGCCCGAGAGGGCTACCGGGGGGCGAGCGGGCCCGTCGCCCGAAGGGGCGCAGGGTGGGTGGGTGGGATGGTCCGGGGCCCAAGGGGGTTATGGGGGTGGGGGTGGCGTCCAAGGGGTGTCGTGGAGGAGGTTTTGCAGCCCTGCCCAGGCGAAGTTCATCAGCGTCGACGCGGCCACCCGCGCGGTGACTCCGGGCGTCGCGTTCGCCCAGTCGGCGAGGGATTCGGCCGCGCCCACCAACGCCTGCGCCAGGCCCGTCACCTCCGCGTCGGCCAGGCGGGGATCGCGGCGTGCCTCGCGGGCCGCGTCGCCTATCAGGTGCGTCACGAACGCCGCCATGTCCTCACGCATCGCGGTGACCTCGGCGGCGAAGGGCTCCCCGTGGGTGCGGGCCTGGCGGTGCAGCACGGCCCAGCCGTCCGGGTTCTCGGCGGTGTGGGTGAAGAAGGCGGTGAGCCCGTCCCACAACTGCCGGTCCGCGGGCAGCCCCGGTTCAACCCCCGCCCGCACAGCCGCCACCAGTGCGCCCGCCTCACGCCGTATGCACGCCGTGAACAACTCGTCCTTCGAGTTCAGGTACAGGTACACCAACGGCTTGGACACGCCCGCCAGTTGCGCGATCTGATCCATCGAAGCGGCCCGGTAGCCGAGCCTGGCGAAACTCCGCACGGCCGCGTCCAGCATCTGCTGCTCCCGCACCGCCCGCGGCATCCGCCTGACCTTGCCGCCGCCTCCCGGTCCCCGCCTCAACCGGTCCGTCTGCCCCACTTGCCCCCCTGCCCCAACCGCCCGCGTAGTCACTGGCAAGGGTACGGGCCCCGCGGGGGCGGCAAGGGGGGCCGGACAGCACCCGTGCCCGAAAACCCCGAGGCGGGGCGCGGGTCCCGCCGTATCCTCCCTGTGGCCAGAACACGCTGGTCAGGGGAGGGAGACATGGTGAACTCAGCTGCTACGGAGCGCCGAAGACGGTCCGGCACCCGCTTCGCGACACTGCTGCTCGGAACACTGCTGGCCGGGAGCGCGCTGGCGGGATGCGGCAGACTCGTCGACGCCTCGAACAACAAGCCCCCGAAGCCGTCGGCCGCCCCGTACGCGGGCCTGCACCTCGTGCCCGAGAAGCTTGCCCAGGACGGGACCACCATCGTCGTCGGTGACCCGTACGCACCCGTCACCGTGCGCCTCTACGAGGATCCGCGCTGCCCCGCCTGCAAGGAGTTCGAGGTCGAGGGCAGCGCCCCCGCACTGCGCACGGCCACCGAGCAGCGCAGGATCAGGACCGAGTACGTCTTCGCTTCCTTCCTCGACGACAAGAGAGGCGGCGACGGTTCGAAGCGGGCCGTCAACGCACTGCGGGCGGCACTGGAAGCGGGCAAGTTCACCAAGTACCACGAGTTGCTCTTCACTCGCGAGCCGGCGAACCCCGAGGAGGACTTCACCACCGGGTTCTTGCTGGAGGTGGCCGACGAGGTCCGGGGGTTGCGCGGCCCGGCCTTCGACTCGGCGGTCAAGAAGATGGAGTACCGGGACTTCGTGGTGCGTTCGCAGGCCGCGTACGACCGCTCCAGCGAGGACGGCCGGGGCCCCGGTACGCCCAGCGCCGACATCAACGGCCGAAGGTTGAGCGACCGCGCGGGGGAATGGGTGTACCCGAACGACTACAAGGACCCGGACACGGCCCGTTCGTTCCTGTTCGACCCCGAGTCCCTGCCCCAGCTGCTCGACTGGGTAGCGGCGAACCCGCAGCGGTGGAAGAGGGCCTGAGACCGGATCCCGGTCCGAGCCGCAACCGCAACCGCGACCGCACGTCAGTAGGGGAAGCGGGCCTGCGCGACGTCCACCGCATGGCGCCCGGGTGCCGACCGTGCAGGTGGTCCCGGCCTCACACCGGCGCACCAGCCGGTGTGCGTCGGTGCGACGCGCCGGCCGCATCCGGGCCGAGGACAGACGGAAGCCCCCCACCGGCGTGCGGTGGGGGGCTTCGCTCAGTGCTGCCGACCGGCCTTCGTGCCGCTCACGCGGTGACCGGCACGCGGTCCTCGGACTTCTTGGACTCCTGCGGCTCCGGCTCGTCGATCGGGGACGCCGACGCCGAGTTGAACATGTCGTGGTCGAGGATCTTCTCGCGGGCCGCGACGATCACCGGGACGGCCGCCTGACCGGCGACGTTCGTGGCCGTGCGCATCATGTCGAGGATCGGGTCGATCGCCATGAGGAGGCCGACGCCCTCCAGGGGCAGTCCCAGCGTGGAGAGGGTCAGGGTCAGCATGACCGTCGCGCCGGTGAGGCCCGCGGTGGCCGCCGAGCCGATGACCGAGACGAAGACGATGAGCAGGTACTCCTTGATGCCCAGCTGCACGTCGAAGATCTGCGCGATGAAGATCGCGGCGAGCGCCGGGTAGATCGCGGCGCAACCGTCCATCTTCGTGGTCGCGCCGAACGGGACGGCGAAGGAGGCGTACTCCTTCGGAACGCCCAGGCGCTCGGTGACCCGCTGGGTGACCGGCATGGTGCCGACCGAGGAGCGCGAGACGAAGGCCAGCTGGATGGCCGGCCACGCGCCCTTGAAGAACTGGAGCGGGCTGACCTTGGCCACCGTGGCCAGAAGCAGCGGGTAGACGCCGAAGAGGACCAGGGCGCAACCGATGTAGATGTCCGCGGTGAAGGTCGCGTACGGGCCGAGCAGGTCCCAGCCGTACTGCGAGACCGCCTTGCCGATGAGGCCGATGGTGCCGAGCGGGGCCAGCAGGATGACCCACCACAGGGCCTTCTGGAGAAGCTCCAGGACCGAGGTGGAGAGGGTGAGGATCGGCTTGGCCTTTTCGCCGAGGGCGAGGGCCGCGACGCCTGCCACCACTGCCATGAAGACGATCTGGAGGACCTTCAGTTCCTGGAACGGCGTGATGATGTCCGTCGGGATGATCCCGGTGAGGAAGTCGATCCAGGAGCCCGCGTCCTCGGGCTTCTTGCCGTCGGCGGCGGTGAGGCCGGTGCCCGCGCCGGGGTTGGTGACCAGACCGATCACCAGGCCGATGGCCACGGCGATCAGCGACGTGATCATGAACCAGAGGAGCGTGCGGCTCGCCAGTCGGGCGGCGTTGTTGACCTGGCGGAGGTTGGTGATCGACACCAGGATCGCGAAGAAGACCAGCGGGGCGACGGCCAGCTTCAGCAGGCCGACGAAGGTCTTGCCGATGGTCTCCAGGGTCGTGCTGAGCGAGGCGATGTCGTACTGCCGGGCCAGCCAGCCGAGCAGGACGCCGAGGGCCAGGCCCAGCAGGACCTGGACTCCGAACGGAATCCTGGATATGGGGTTCTTCTTCTTGGGCTTCACAGGCTGGTCGGCCTGGTCGGCCGGCTGCGCGGGGGACGCGGACACGGGCACACTCCGGTGAAGGAAAGAGCTGCTGGAGGCAGAGGGGTGAAGAGAAAGGTCGCGCTGAACTTCGAGGATTCGAGAGTTCGAGTCTTCAGACGGAGCGGCGACAGGCGGCCGAGACCCGGCGGCAGAGATCGACATGCAGGCGCGCCACGAGCGGAACGCTCATGGGGTTGCGGGGCGCGGCGGATGTCGTCATGCCGAATACGTTAACACTGCAACTTTGAGAACATCAAAGGTCTTCTTTGGGGGAAATGTGGTCGGATGTGGGGCAGGTGCGGTGAAAAACGGGCAGCGCCCCGGGAGTTGAGCGAGTGGCTCGTTCCCGGGGCGCCGAGGGGTGTGACGGAGCTTACGGACCGCTTACGCGAGGTCCTCCTGCCGGCGGTTGGACTCCATGCGGGCCTTGGTCTCGTCGACCTTCTCCACGATGCGCACGGACATCGCGTCGCGCTGCTTGCGGAGCAGGACGAAGCTGAGCGGCGCGGAGACGACGATCGCGAGCAGCATCACCCACATCACGTTCGAGAGGCCCCCGAGGCCGGAGGGCAGGACGCGCAGGCTGACCAGGATCCAGATCGCGCCGAAGCAGGCGGCGAAGACGGCCAGGCGCATCGCGGTGTAGCGGATCGTCGCGTGCTTGGTGCTCACGTCATGGGTGCTCACGGCGGGACCTTCTTCTCAGCAGCGGCCAAACGGGCTCCACCCAGTACAGCACAGGGACCCGGCGCGTCCGCCGGGCCCCCGCGGTTCCGGGCCGCTGCCCGCGGGGGCCCGGGGCGGCGCTCGTGTCAGGTGAGCGACAGGAGCATGATCACGTCGTCCCGGTCGTCGCCCGGGGCCACCCGGATCGCGCCCGGTACGCGACCCACCTCCTTGTAGCCGCAGGTCGCGTAGAAGGTGTCCGCGCCGATGCCGCCGCGGCAGGTCAGCCGGATCGCCTCGATGCCGGGCATCGTGCGGGCGGCGTCGGCGGCGGCCGACATGAGGGCGCGACCGTGGCCCTTGCCCTGGTGCCGGGGGTGCACCATCACCGTGTAGAGCCAGAGCCAGTGGGTCATCAGGCGGTGAGTGTTGCGGGTGAGGTACGCGGTGGCGGCGACGGCACCGTCCTCGTCGTATCCGACGAGCAGCCGGGTGCGGCCCTCGGCCATGGCGACGAAGTGGTGGACCAGCTCGGGCCGTATCTGTTCGGGATCGGCCGGGGGGACGAAACCGACGGCGCCGCCCGCGTCGGTGACGTCCGCCCAGAGGGCGATCAGACCGTCCCGGAGTGCGGCGTCGACGGGCGGGTCGAGAACGAAGCGGAGTGGTGCGTTGTCCATGGGCGGCACGCTAGCCGGAACGCGAGGAGCCCCGGCCGAGGGGGTGCTCCTCCGGGGCCGGGGCTCTCGTGCGTACGGACGACGGCCGGGGCTCTCGTGCGTACGGACGGCGCGGGTCAGACGCGCATCGCCTGCGGGGTCTCGCGGCGGGAGGCGTCCGGGCCTTCGTACTCCTTGATGATCTCGTAGCGCGTGTTGCGCTCGACGGGGCGGAAGCCGGCGTCGCGGATCAGTTCCAGGAGGTCGTCGCGGCCCAGCTTGTTCGGGGTGCCGTAGTCGTCCGCGTCGTGCGTGATCTTGTACTCGACGACCGAGCCGTCCATGTCGTCCGCGCCGTGCTGGAGGGCGAGCTGGGCGGTCTGCACGCCGTGCATGACCCAGAAGACCTTGACGTGCGGGACGTTGTCGAACAGCAGGCGCGAGACGGCGAAGGTCTTCAGCGCCTCGGCCCCGGTGGCCATGGTGGTGCGGGCCTGGAGCTTGTTGCGGACCTTGCCGTCCTTCATGTCCACGAAGTCGTGCTGGTAGCGCAGCGGGATGAAGACCTGGAAGCCGCCGGTCTCGTCCTGCATCTCGCGCAGCCGCAGCACGTGGTCGACGCGGTGGCGGGGCTCCTCGATGTGGCCGTACAGCATCGTGGCCGGGGTCTTGAGGCCCTTCTCGTGGGCGAGGCGGTGGATGCGCGACCAGTCCTCCCAGTGGGTGTTGTGGTCGACGATGTGCTGCCTCACCTCCCAGTCGAAGATCTCGGCGCCGCCGCCGGTGAGGGACTCCAGGCCGGCCTCGATCAGCTCGTCGAGGATCTCGGAGGCCGTGAGGCCCGAGATCGTCTCGAAGTGGTGGATCTCGGTGGCCGTGAACGCCTTGAGGGAGACCTGCGGGAGGGCTTCCTTCAGGGCGGAGAGGGAGCGCGGGTAGTAGCGCCACGGGAGCGTCGGGTGCAGGCCGTTGACGATGTGGAGTTCGGTGAGGTTCTCGTTCTCCATCGCCTTGGCCAGGCGGACGGCCTCCTCGATGCGCATCGTGTACGCGTCCTTCTCGCCCGGCTTGCGCTGGAACGAGCAGTACGCGCAGGACGCGGTGCACACGTTGGTCATGTTGAGGTGGCGGTTGACGTTGAAGTGGACGACGTCACCGTTCTTGCGGGTGCGCACCTCGTGGGCGAGGCCGCCCAGCCAGGCGAGGTCGTCCGACTCGTAGAGGGCGATCCCGTCCTCGCGGGTCAGCCGCTCCCCGGCCCGGACCTTCTCCTCCAGCTCGCGCTTGAGTCCCGCGTCCATACCCGGCCGCCTCCTATGTGTGTCCGTAAATCAAGCTCACCCAACCGTACGCCTACGCCTCTTCGGGCAGTTCTCCGACCCGGTTCTCCCACTTGGTGGAGAGCACGATGGTGGTGCGGGTGCGCGAGACGCCCCGGGTGCCGGACAGGCGGCGGATGGTGCGCTCCAGCCCGTCGACGTCGCCGGCGCGGATCTTGAGCATGTACGAGTCGTCGCCGGCGATGAACCAGCAGTCCTCGATCTCCTCCAGGTCCTTCAGCCGGCGGGCCACGTCCTCGTGGTCGGCGGCGTCCGAGAGCGAGATGCCGATGAGCGCGGTGACGCCGAGGCCGAGCGACTTCGCGTCCACGGTGGCGCGGTAGCCGGTGATGACGCCGGCGCCTTCGAGGCGGTTGATGCGGTCGGTGACACTGGGGCCGGAGAGGCCGACGAGGCGTCCGAGTTCGGCGTACGAGGCCCTGCCGTTCTCCCGAAGAGCCTGGATGAGCTGCCTGTCCACGGCGTCCATATACCTGAAGCCTTCCATTGTTCAGCGATACCGCGAGCTTGTGTAGAGAAACTAAGGCACAGGGGTGCTTCCCCTGTAAATATCCAAGGCCACACCGGAGGGGTGACGGCGGCCATCAGCTACCGGGCACGGGAGCCTCCCCTGAGCTCCCCCTTCCACCGGCGGTACAGGTCGTGCCGTACGCCCGCCGCGTCCAGCACCCGCCCCGCGACGAAGTCCACCAGGTCCTGGATGTGCGTCGCTCCGGCGTAGAAGGCGGGCGAGGCGGGCAGCACGACGGCTCCCGCCTCGTCGAGCGTCACGAGATGCTTGAGCGTCTGCCCGTTGAGCGGGGTCTCCCGTACCGCCACCACCAGCTTCCGGCGCTCCTTGAGCGTGACGCTCGCGGTGCGTTGCAGCAGGTCCTTCGAGAGCCCCAGGGCGACGCCGGCGACGCTCGCCGTCGAGGCCGGGACGATGAGCATGCCCTTCACGGCGTACGAACCGGACGAGGGCCCGGCGGCGAGATCGCCCGCACTCCAGTGCCGCACGTCGGACAGGTCCAGGTCGCGGAAGGTGTCCGGCTTGCCGTCCGCGCCGCGCGCCAGCCAGGCCGCGAGGTCCTCGCGCCAGTGGCTGTCGCGGTACGCGATGCCCGTCTCGTCGAGGAGCGTCAGCCGTGACGCCCTGCTGACGACCAGGTCGACGGCCTCCCCCGCGTCGAGCAGCCCACGCAGCACGGCGGCGGCGTACGGGGTGCCGGACGCCCCGGAGACCCCCACCACCCAGGGGGTGCGCGTGCGCTCGGTGACTCGGTCGACGGCGGGCTCAGTCATGACCGGAGCTTATCGGGGGCCGGTCGGCGGGAACCCGGCAAGGTGCCGGGACGTTCTCAGGTGACAACAGCGCGTGACGGACCGGAGTACCGGACGGCAACCACCGGAAGGCGCCCCACGCGTGACGCTCGCCGGAAAGGGCCCCACGCACGGCGCCCGGCGGAGGGCGCCGCACGGGACGGCACCGGACAGCCGATGTCGGACGGCCGACTCGCGCCACGCGAAACGACAGCACGCGAACGACAGGGGGTGCCGGACGACATGACGTACCCATCGCACACGGCAGAGCAGCCGCGACCGGGCCGGGGCGCCCGGGTGAAGGCCGCGGCCGGGGTGATGCTGGCGTGGGTGGCGCTGCTCTGGGTGCTGGAGGCGGTGGACTCCGCGACGGGGGCGCTGCACACCTTCGGGCTGTCGCCGCGCGCCCTGCCCGAACTGCGCGACGTGCTCCCCATGGCCTTCCTCCACCACGGCTTCGACCACGTGGCGTCCAACACCGCCCCGCTGCTGGTGCTCGGCTTCATAGCCGCCCTGGGCGGGCTGCGCCGGTTCGCCGCGGTCGTCCTCACGATCATGGTGGTCGGCGGTCTCGGCGTCTGGCTGACCGCCCCCGACAACTCCCTCACCGCCGGTGCGTCCGGGGTCGTCTTCGGTCTGTTCGGCTACCTGGTGGTGCGCGGCTTCGTCGACCGGCGGCCGTGGGACGTCGTGATCGGGGTGGTCGTCGCCGCCGTCTACGGCTCGATCCTGTGGGGCGTCCTGCCGACCCACACCGCGGTGAGCTGGCAGGGCCATCTGTTCGGGCTGGTGGGCGGGGTGCTGGCGGCGTTCTGGTTCAGGCGGGGGCGGGGGCCCGCCTGAACCGCGGGCCGGTCAGGACCCGGCGGGCGTGCCGGGGTCCGCGGGCGGCGTCGCCGCATCGAGGGCGAAGCGGCCGATGCCGGTCTCGACGGTGACCGGCTTGCCGTGGGGGAGGCGTCGCCGGCCCGCACCACCGTCCGGGCCGGAATTCACATCGTCACGCAGTGGGCCTGGTACGACGTGCCTACACGGTCAGGCCGCGCACCAGGAGATCTATCAGGGCACACCCGAACAGGGCTATTCCGATGAAGCCGTTGACCTGGAAGAACGCCCGGTTCAGGCGGGACAGATCGTGCGGGCGGACGATCGTGTGCTCGTACACGAAGGCCGCGGCGACGATCAGCATGCCCACCCAGAAGAAGATCCCGGCGTCCGTGCGCACCCCGTACCAGACCAGCAGGGCCGTCGTGACGACATGGCAGGCGCGGGCGCCGTGCAGCGCGGCCGGGATGCCGAAGCGGGCCGGGACGGACTTCACGCCGTGCGCGCGGTCCGCCTGGACGTCCTGCGAACCGAAGATCAGGTCGAAGCCGCCGATCCAGACGCCGACGGCGAGACCGAGGACCACCGCGTCCCAGGACCACTCCCCCGTGATCGCGATCCACGCGCCGACCGGACCCATCGCTTGGGCCAGCCCGAGGATGGCGTGCGGGAAGTTCGTGAACCGCTTGCCGTACGGGTAGACCACCATCGGCACGATCGCGAGCGGCGCCAGCATCAGGCAGAGCGGGTTGAGCAGGGCCGCCGCGCCGAGGAAGAAGACCAGCGCGATCCCCGCCCCCGTCCACGCCGCCTTGACGCTGACCGCGCCCGTCACGATCTCCCGGTTCGCGGTACGCGGGTTACGGGCGTCGATCTCCCGGTCGATGATCCGGTTCGCCGCCATCGCGAACGTACGCAGACCGACCATGGCGACGGTGACCAGGAGCAGCTTGCCCCAGTGGATGTTCCGGTCGAGCTGGTACATGGCCGTGAGCGCGGCGATGTAGGCGAAGGGCAGCGCGAAGACGGAGTGCTCGATGAGGACGAGGTTGAGGAACGCCCGCACCTTGCCCGGATGCCGGGGCAGGGCGGCGGCGTCGGCCGCGTCGGCGCTCACAGCCCGTACTCCTTCCAGCGGCGGTCGACCTTGGACGCCGTCGCCGGGTCCGACTCGACCATGTTCGGCCAGCCGCCGTCCCGGGTGTAGCCCTCCTCGGGCAGCTTCTTCGTGGCGTCGACACCCGCCTTGCCGCCCCAGTACTGCTGGTACGAGGCGTGGTCGAGGTGGTCGACGGGGCCCTCGACGACGGTGAGGTCGCGGGAGTAGTCGACGTTGCCGAAGGCCCGCCAGGCGACCTCGTGGTAGTTCCGCACGTCGCAGTCGCTGTCGACGACCACGATCAGCTTCTCCAGGGACAGCATGTGAGCGCCCCAGATCGCCGACATCACCTTCTGGGCGTGCTTCGGGTACTTCTTGTCGATCGACACGATGATGCAGTTGTGGAAGCCGCCCGCCTCGGGGAGGTGGTAGTCCACGATGTCCGGCACGATGATCTTGAGGAGGGGCAGGAAGAAGCTCTCCGTGGCGCGGCCCAGCGGCCCGTCCTCGGTCGGCGGACGGCCGACGACGATGGACTGGAGCAGGGGACGCCTGCGCATCGTGACCGTGTCGATGGTCAGCGCGGGGAAGTCCTCCTGCGGCGTGTAGAAACCGGTGTGGTCGCCGAAGGGGCCTTCGGGAAGCATCTTCCCGGGCTCCAGCCAGCCCTCCAGGACGACCTCCGCGTGCGCGGGCACCTGGAGCGGGACCGTCTTGCAGTCGACCATCTCCACCCGCTTGCCCTGGAGGAAACCGGCGAAGAGGTACTCGTCGATGTCGCCGGGCAGCGGGGCGGTCGAGGCGTACGTGACGGCCGGCGGCGCGCCGAAGGCGATGGCGACGGGCAGACGCTCGCCGCGCCGGGCCGCCACCTGGTAGTGGTTGCGGCTGTCCTTGTGGATCTGCCAGTGCATGCCGATGGTGCGCTTGTCGTGGCGCTGGAGGCGGTAGAGGCCGAGGTTGCGGATGCCGGACTCGGGGTCCTTGGTGTGCGTCAGCCCCAGGTTGAAGAAGGAGCCGCCGTCCTCGGGCCAGGTGAACAGCGCCGGGAGCTTGTCCAGGTCGACGTCCTCACCCGTCAGGACGACCTCCTGGACGGGGGCGTCCTTGACCTTCTTCGGCGGCACGTGGGCGACCGAGCCGAGCTTCGCGAATGCCTCCCGTACGCCCACGAAGCCCTGCGGCAGCTCCGGCTTCAGCAGGCCGCCGATCTGCGCGCTGATCTCGTCGTACGACTTGAGGCCGAGCGCCTTGAGCAGACGGCGGTCGGTGCCGAAGACGTTCATGGCGAGGGGCATCGAGGACCCCTTCACCTTCTCGAAGAGGAGAGCCGGGCCGCCGGCCTTGTTCACCCGGTCGACGATCTCCCCTACCTCCAGGTGCGGGTCGACTTCGGCCTTGATGCGCTTGAGGTCGCCCTCACGCTCCAGAGCACGGAGGAACGAGCGAAGATCGTCGTAAGCCATGCCGTCCAGTATCGGACACCGACTACCCTGGGGCCCTCACCGGGGCCGGTCGAACGGCCTCGACGACGTTCCCAGGGGGAAGCACTCCATGCTCAGGGCACTGATGTTCATCCTGCCGCTGGCGCTGACGATCTACGCGTTCATCGACTGCCTCAACACCCCCGAGGACGAGGTCAAGCACCTGCCGAAGGTCGCGTGGGTCTTCATCATCCTGCTGTTCTGGGTCGTCGGCCCGATCGTGTGGATCGTCGCCGGCAAGAACCGCCGGGCGGTCACGGGCGGCCGTACGCCGTCGGAGTGGCAGCGCGGCCGGCGCACCCAGTGGGTCGCGCCCGACGACAACCCGGACTTCCTGAAGTCCCTCAAGGACGAGGACAAGGGCAAGAGGGACAAGAAGGGCGACTCCCTGTTCGAGGACTGGGAGAAGGACCTCCGTCGCCGCGAGGAGGAGCTGAAGCGACGCGACGGGGACGGCCCGGACGCCGGACCCGGCACGGGCACCGGCCCCGACAGCGGGCCGGACACCGGTCCCGGCACCGGCTCGGAGGGCCCGAAGGACACGCCGAAGTAACCCGGGGGCTGCCCCTGCCAGGCACGGGCGGCCGGGAAACCGCCCGGCTCCGGGTAACCCCAGCTCGCATGCCGCCCGGCACGCGATCCGCCCGGCTCGGCCACCGCCCCACCCACGCGCCGCCCGGCCCCGCGCGCCGCCCGGCCCCGCGCGCCGCCCGGCCCCGCGCGCCGCCCTGGCCCGCGTGCCGCCCGCGCCGCCCTGCCACCCGATGCGCCCGGCCCCGTGTGCCGCCCTGCCCCCCGTGCCGCCCGGCGCGCCTGGCACCCCGTACCACCGCGCGCCACCCTGCGCCGCGTGCCGTCCGCCCCTGTCCGGTCGGCTGCCCCACCCGGCGCCCCCGCCCGGCGCCCCCGCCGCCCCGCCGCCGGTCAGGCCGTCGGCGCCTTGACGGTGAAGTCGCACCAGGCGGTCCAGGGCGAGAGCAGCGTGCGGTGCTCGGCCCGCACCCGCCAGCGGTAGCTGCCTGCGGGGACGGTCTCCTGGAGGATGAGCTGCCTGCCGTTCGCGGCGGGCCTGGTCACCCGGAGGAACGGCGTCGCCTCACTCCCCGGCGTCGCGATCTCGAACTGCCCCGTCATGTCCGGATACTGGGGGAACGGGTAGGACGGATCCCCCTCGTTCGGCACCACGGTCGCCGCGAAGGTGGGGCTGGGCGACGTGTCCACCACCGGTGCCTGGGCCCCGCCGCAGAACTGGAATCCCGCGTAGGGCCCCGCCGAGATGCGCGGCACCTCGGGCGTGCGCGGCGTGCCCGCGGTGGCCGTGCCCGCGGCGGAGGGGCCCGCCGCCAGGAGGCCCGCGGCGGCGGCCACTGCCCCGGCCGTGGCGGTGCGCCGCAGCCAACCCGTCCCCGCCGAACGCCGGGTGCGCTCCCGCCCGTCCGACCGTCCCGTGTGCGTAAGGTCCGTGCGGTCCGTGTGACTCATGTGCCAACCCCCACTGAATGTGCCGTGCTGTGAATGCGACGACCACCAGTAGAGCCCGCGCGCAGGGGCGGGGCAGCGTAGTCCTCCCGTACGTCACCGATACGTAAGATCCGCCCGGCGGTCCCGTTCCCGGGTCCCGCACCGAGCGGATATTGCCTGGTCCTCGGGCGAGCCCCGCGGCCACACTGTGGCCCATGCCGACCCACCACGTACCGCAGCGGCGGATACGCGCGCTGCACACCGCGGAGACCGTCACCGTCTACCAGGCGTACCCGCCGTCCATCGGGCTGCCCGCCGCCGCGACCGGACGGTTCCCGGCGGCGTGGAAGCGGGAGCGGATGACGTGGGTCAAGCCGTCGTTCCTGTGGATGATGTACCGCTGCGGCTGGGCCACGAAGCGGGACCAAGAGGTCGTGCTGGCCGTGGAGATCCGGCGGGAGGGCTTCGACTGGGCGCTGGCGCACGCGTGCCTGTCCCACCGCGAGCACGGGGTGCACGCCGATCGCGCAGCCTGGCAGCAGGCGCTGCGGGCCGCGCCGGCGCGCGTCCAGTGGGACCCGGAACGGGACGTACGACTGCAGCCGTTGCCGCACCGGTCCCTCCAGCTCGGCCTGAGCGGGGAGGCCGTACGGCGGTACGCGGACGAGTGGATCGTCGGGATCAGGGACGTCACGCCGCTCGCCAGGACCGTGGCCGCCACCCTGGCCCAGCACGGCGCGGCGAGCGCGGAACAGTTGCTTCCGGTGGAGTCGCCGTACCCGGTGCCCGACGGCGGGCTCCGGCACCTGGGCGTCGGCTAGGCCGGGCCGCGGGACGCGTACTCGGCCAGGAGCTCCCGGTAGCGGGTGCGGGACCGGGCCGGCCGGTCGGCGGGGTGTCCGGTGAGGGCGGAGGCCAGCTGTTCGAGGTGGTGGTGCCAGCTCGCGAGGCGGCTGTCGCGGGCGGACGCGTCGAGGTCCCGGACCTCGTTGGTGAGGCGCAGGAAGGTCGCTGACGGCCCGTCGGGCTCCAGGCGGAACCGGGCGCGGCCGTGGAGGGCGAGGGTGTACTCCGCCACCCGGCCGGGGTCCCAGGCGGTGATACGGCCCTCGTCGACGGTCGGGCCCTCGTCGGCGTCCTCGCCCTCTTCGTCGGCGTTGTGCCAGGTGAACGCGAGCGGGGCGTCGAGGTGGGGGTCCCAGGGGCCGGGGACGGCCAGCCACTGGCTCAGGCCCGCCGGGGTGGCGACGGCCGCCCACACGTGGTCCAGCGGGTGCGGGAGCGGGAGTGCGTAGCGCAGGAGCCAGCTGCCGGGGGCGTCGCGCGGTTCGGCCGTGCCGTACGGGAGAGGGGGGATCGCCGTCGTCATGGCCAACAGACTGGCCCGGTCGCGTACGGAACGCTACCGGGCCGCGCTGTCGGGGCGCACGCCTGGGCTCACACGCCCGCGTACGAGTGCTTGCCGGTGATGAAGATGTTCACGCCGTAGTAGTTCCACAGCCAGGTCGCGAAGGCGAACAGGGCGAGGTAGGCGGCCTTCCGGCCCTTCCAGCCCGCCGTCGCACGGGCGTGCAGGTAGCACGCGTACACGATCCAGGTGACGAACGACCAGACCTCCTTGGGGTCCCAGCCCCAGAAGCGGCCCCACGCGTCGCCCGCCCAGATCGCGCCCGCGACGATCGTGAAGGTCCACAGCGGGAAGACACCGGCGTTGATGCGGTACGAGAACTTGTCCAGCGACGCGGCGGAGGGCAGCCGGGAGACCGTGCTGTCCATGAACCGGCGGAACGGGACGCGCACCTTGCGGACGGCCGTCACGAAGCCGTTGGCGGGCGGCAGCGACGCGAGGTGCGCCTTGAGGACGTCCGCGGTCTCGCCGAGTTCGGCGCGGACCTCGTACCGGTCGCGGAGCAGGTAGCCGAGGGTGCCGACGCCGCCGACGTAGAAGACCGCGCCGCAGAAGATGGCAGTCGAGACGTGGATCCACAGCCAGTACGAGTCCAGCGCCGGGACGAGCTGGTCGCTGTCGGTGTAGAGCCACTTGGTGGCGACGCCCAGGTCCAGCAGGACGGTGGTGACCAGGGGCAGCCCGATCCAGCGGACGTTCATCCGGGTGAGGAGGAACACCAGGTACGCGCCGACCGCCACCGTCGAGAAGGTGATGGAGAACTCGTACATGTTGCCCCAGGGGGCACGCTGCACGGACAGGGCGCGGGTCGCGACGCCGGCCGCCGCGATCAGGAAGCCGAGGAGGGTCAGGGAGATGGCGATGCGGCCGTACAGATCGCCCTTCTCGGTGCCGCCCGCCGCACCCTCCCCGTCCGCCGCGTCGCGCGTGCCCGCGGCGGAGCGGGTGACGACCTGCGGCTTGTCGAGGACCGCGGTGGAGCCCTGGGAGCGCACCGTGACCGCGGGTGCGGCCGGGCGGGTCAGCGCGGCGGCGGTGCGGCCGACCCGGCTGCGGCTGCCGAAGGTCCACTCGGCGATGTGCGCGAGGAAGGCCAGGGTGTAGACGGCCATCGCGGAGTAGATCAGCACGTTGCTGGTCTCCGCGAGGGACTGGTTGGTTTCTGCGGCGGCTGCGAGGATCACGCGCGCGCTCCTTCGGCAGGGGGTTCGGCTGGAGGCGGCGTCGCAGAGGTCGGCGCCTGGGTGTGGAGGGTTGCGGCGAGGGAGCCGAGCTCCTCGGGGAGCCGGTACGACTCGCTGCGGCCGAGGCCGGCCATCTCGACGAGGGTGCTGCCGTCGTCCTGGCGTACGGCACGGATCCAGACGCGACGGCGCTGGATGAACAGGGACGCGGCGAGGCCGGCGATGGCGCCGACGGCACCGGCGAGGGCCCACATGTTGCCGGGCTGCTGGGAGACCTGGAAGGTCGCCCATTCCTTGATGTCCTTCTCGAAGGTGATCGAGCCCATGCCTCCGGGCAGGTCCATCTTCTCGCCGGGCAGCAGCATCTTGGCGTACGGGCTGCCGTCGGGGTTCTTGAACTGCTTCATCTTGCGGGTGTCGAGCTGGTACACGTTCTGCGGCAGGCCCGCGTCGACGCCGAGGCTGCCGTGGAAGGCGGTCAGGGCGAGCGCGGGGAAGTCCAGGCCGGGGTACTTGGAGAACATGCTGCCCTTGCCCGCCCCGCCGAAGGTCGGCACGAACACGGCGGTGAAGCCGAGCTGGGTCTTCTGGCCCGCCTTGTCGCGGTAGCCGTCCATCACCTTGATCGCACCGGTGGAGGTGACGTTCGCGTCGGTGGGCAGCAGGGGGGCCGGGCCCTGGAAGACGACCTTGCCCCGGGGGTCGCGGACGGTCACGACGGGGGCGTAGCCGTGGCCGATGAGGTGGACCTTGGAACCGCCGACGGTCAGCGGCGTGTTGACCTCGATGACGCCCTTCTTGGGGGTGCCGTCCGCGCCTTCGGAGTACGTGATGTGGGCCTCGAACACGCGGGGGGTGCCGCGCTGGGGGCCGCTGCGCTCGTACGTGCCGACGAAGTCGTCGAGGTGGAAGCTGAACGGCTCCAGGTCGTGGTCGCGGTCGAAGAGCGAACCGGACCTGAAGTCGTCGTACTGGGTGAGCGTGTTGGAGAAGCCGCTGCCCTCGGTGATCAGCTTGCCGCCCTCGGACTTGAAGAGCTGGCCGGTCGCGAAGGCGAGCAGGAGGACGATCAGGGCGATGTGGAAGATCAGGTTCCCGGCCTCGCGGAGGTAGCCCTTCTCGGCGGTGACCGCGTCCCCGGCCACGTCCGCGCGGAAGCGGCGCTTCTTCATCAGGGACAGGGCGAGGGTGCGGACCTCCTCCGGGGAGGTGTCCGTGCGCCAGGTCGTGTACGCGGGCATCCGGGTCAGCCGGCCGGGCGCGCCCGGCGGGCGGCTGCGGAGCTGGCCGACGAACTGCCAGGTGCGGGGCACGATGCAGCCGATGAGCGAGATGAACAGCAGGATGTAGATCGCGGAGAACCACACCGAGCTGTAGACGTCGAAGAGCTGCACCTTGTCGTAGAGCGGTGCGAGCGTCTCGTGCGCCTTGAAGAAGTCGGCGACCTTCGTCTCGTCGACGCTGCGCTGCGGGACGAGGGACCCGGGAATCGCGGCGAGCGACAGCGTGAAGAGCAGGATCAGCGCGATCCGCATCGAGGTGAGCTGCCGCCAGAACCAGCGGGTCCAACCGATGATTCCGAAGGCCGCGGGGGCGGGAGTGGTGTCCTCGCGGTCGTCCTTGGGGGCGGTGGAGAGATGGTCTCCGGCGGTCTGCTCGTCCGTCGTCGCGGCCGGTTCTTCGGTCTTGCTCATGGAACTTAGATCCCCACCTGGAAGCTGTCGGTCCAGCCTTGCATGCTTGCCAGCGCGGTGTCCCAGAGGCCCGTGAGGAGCAGGAGACCGGTCGCGATCATCATGACGCCGCCGATGCGCATGACCCAGACGTAGTGCTTCTTGACCCAGCCGAAGGCGCCGAGCGCCTTGCGGAAGGCCACTGCGGCGACGATGAACGGGATCCCCAGGCCGAGGCAGAAGACGACCATCAGGATCGTGCCGCGCATCGGAGCGGCCTGGTTGAACGACAGCGATCCGATGACGCCGAGTGTCGGGCCCATGCAGGGTGTCCAGCCGATGCCGAAGAGCAGGCCGAGGACGGGGGCCCCGGCCAGGCCGGCGACCGGTTTCCGGTGGAAGCGGAACTCACGCTGGGTCAGGAAGGGGAAGGCCCCCATGAAGAACAGACCCATCAGCACCATCAAAACGCCGAGGACGATGTTCGTGGTGCCTTTGTAGCTCTGGAGGGTGCCGCCGATGTACCCGAAAAGCGCCCCCGTCGAAACGAACACCGCGCTGAAGCCCAGGACGAAGAGCGCCGCTCCGGCCGCCATCCGGCCCCGGCGCTGGTCGGCCAGATCGGTGCCGCTGGTGCCCGTGACGTACGACAGGTAGCCGGGGACCAGCGGCAGCACGCACGGCGAGAAGAACGAGACGAGGCCCGCGAGCAGTGCGATCGGCAGGGCCAGCAGCAGCGCGCCGGACTGCACCGTCTCGGTGGTGTCGGCGGCGAGGAGGACGGCGTTCACGCGGTCACTTCTCGGCCATCAGGGGGTCGATCATCTTGCGGAGCTTCTTCTCGCTGAGTGCGGCCAGGGAGCGGGCCGCGATCTTCCCGTCCTTGTCGATGACGATGGTGGACGGGATGGCCTGCGGGTTCAGGCTGCCCTTGGGGAAGCGCAGCATCAGCTTGCCGTCCGGGTCGTACAGGCTGGGGTACTCGATGCCCGCGTCCTTCTCGAACTCGATGGCCTGACCCTTCTGCGGGTCGCGCGCGTCGATGCCGAGGAACTCCACGTCCTTGTCCTTGAGCTCCTTGGAGACCTTCGCGAAGGTCGGCGCCTCCGCCCGGCAGGGCGGGCACCAGGAGCCCCAGACGTTCACGACGACGACCTTGCCCTTGAGGGTGGTGGAGTCGAAGTCCTCGTCCTGAAGGGTCTTCCCGTCGAGCTTCGGCGCGGGCTTCCGGTCGGCCTTGGGGACGGTGTCGATGCTGTCCTTGCCCGCGACGAAGTTGCTTCCCCCGCCCGACGACTTGTCCCCCTCGTCACCGCACGCCGACAGTGCGAGAGCGCCGACGAGCGCTCCGGTGACCACGAGTGCGGTACGGGAGGGGCGGGTCCGGCGGCTGCGGGGGGCGCGGGCAGGGCTCATGTGAAAAGTTTCGCATGGCAGTTCCATCGATCTTCCGCACCCCCCTACGTGCCCGCAAAGCCCCTTGTCAAGGGCACATAAGGGGCTATGCGGTGGACTTCAGGAACGCGTTCCAGCCGCCGGTCGGCTTCTGCCCGACCTGAAGGGTGCGCAGCTTCGCGAGGACCTTCGGGTCCTGTACGTCGAGCCAGTCGACGTACTGCCGGAAGGAGACGAGGCGGGTGTCCTTCGTGCCGGCGATGTGCTTGATGGCCTCCTCGACGGCGTCCATGTAGATGCCGCCGTTCCACTGCTCGAAGTGGTTGCCTATGTAGAGGGGGGCGCGGTTGGTGGTGTGGGCGCGCTTGAAGCCGTTGATGTACGCGCCCGCCGCCTCCTTCTTCCAGCCCGGGTAGCGCGCGGGCGGGCCCTTGGTGGAGTTCTTCGACTGGTTAGCGAGCATGTTGTAGTCCATCGACAGGACCTCGAAGGAGTGCCCCGGGAACGGCACCTGCTGCAACGGCAGGTCCCAGATCCCCTTGCGCTTGACGGGCCACATCTGGTGGCCGCCGGGCGAGCTCGCGTCGTACCGCCAGCCCAGCTTCTTCGCGACCGGCAGCAGGTTGTCCTGGCCGAGGAGGCACGGCGTGCGGGAGCCGACGAGTTCCTTCGAGTAGTCGAAGGGCAGCGGGTCGAGGTCGGTCCAGCCGGTGTTCGTCTTCCACTCGGTGACGAACTTCACGGCCTGGTCGATCTCGCTCTCCCACTGCGCGGGCGTCCACTTCGCGACCGAGCCGGAGCCCACGCAGAAGTGCCCGTTGAAGTGGGTGCCTATCTCGTGGCCTTCGAGCCACGCCTGACGCACGTACTTCAGGGTGTCCCTGATGTGCTCGTCGGTGAGGTAGCCGATGTCGGAGGCGCCGACGCGGTTGTTCGGCGGCTTGTACAGCTTCTGCTGGGACTCCGGGAGGAGGTAGAGGCCGGAGAGGAAGAACGTCATCGCCGCGTCGTGTTCCCTGGCGAGCTTCAGGAAGCGCGGGAAGAGGCCGTTGCCGACCTCGCCCGCACCGTCCCAGGAGAAGATCACGAACTGCGGCGGGGCCTGGCCCGGCTCCAGCGGAACCGGCTTCTCGGGCTGGTTCGGCTGCTTGCCGGTGTCGGCGGTCGAGCCGTCGCCGATGAGCTTGGCCTCGGCGGTCGGCTTCGGGGTGGCGCCGTCCTTGCCGGGCTGCTGCGCGCCCTTGTCGGCGGACGCGGCGCCGTCGCCGCCCTTGCAGGCGGCGAGACCGACCGCGGCGGCGACTCCCGCACCGGCTCCGAGCAGACCCCTTCGACTGATGTTGCGCATGATTCCCCATCCCGCGTTGCGTCGCGCCTTCGGCCCATCAACCGTCAATGCCTCGGATGGACACAGAATGAGATGACGCGACGAACACGCGGGTTCCGGCAAACCACACATAATTCGCTGGGTGTTCGCGGGATCACCCGCAGCTCACCCGGGGTGCTTCACGCGCCGAATGCCTTGTCCTTGCCCTTCACCGGCTTCGCCCCGGCGAGCAGGTGCGCCGGTACGAGGTCCCGGGCGGGCTCGGTGTAGCCGACCGAGACGATCTTGTCGCCCTGGAAGGTGAACGTCGTCAGGGACGCCAGCGTGCACTGCCGCTTGCGCGGGTCGTGCCACAGCCGGCGCCGCTCGACGAAGCTCCGCACCGTCCAGATCGGCAGCTGGTGGCTGACGCACACCGCCTCGTGCCCGCGCGCGGCGTCGCGGGCCGCGTGGAGCGCGCCCATCATCCGTACGACCTGCTCGACGTACGGCTCGCCCCAGGACGGCTGGAACGGGTTCGTCAGGTGCTTCCAGTTGGCGGGCTTGCGCAGCGCGCCGTCCCCCACGCCGAAGGTCTTGCCCTCGAAGACGTTGGCGGCCTCGATCAGCTTCTCGTCCGTCACGATGTCCAGGCCGTGCGACTTGGCGACGGGCGTGGCGGTCTCCTGGGCGCGTTCCAGGGGGGAGGACACGACGTGCGTGATGTCACGGCCCTGGAGGTGCTCGGCGACCCGGTCGGCCATCTGCCGGCCGAGGTCGGAGAGGTGGTATCCGGCCCGGCGGCCGTAGAGGACGCCGTCCGGGTTGTGCACCTCCCCGTGGCGCATCAGGTGGACGACCGTCATGTCGCCTCTGGACGTGCTGCTGGTGCTGCTGCTCATGCGGTGGCCTCTGCTGCGGCGCGGGCGGCGGCGGGCAGGGCGGCGGCGATGCGCTCGACGGCCTGCGCGTCGTGGGCGGTGGAGACGAAGTACGACTCGAACGCGGACGGCGGGAGGTAGACCCCCTGCGACAGCATCGAGTGGAAGAACGCGGTGAAGCGGAAGGACTCCTGCTTCCGCGCGTCGTCGTAGTCACGCACCTCGTCGGGCGTGAAGAAGACGGAGAACATGTTGCTGGCCGTCTGGAGGCGGTGCGCCACGCCCTCCTTGGCCAGGGCGCCGGTGATCAGCGACCGGATCTCGGCGGAGACCGCGTCCACCTTCTCGTACGCCGCGTCGTCCAGCAGCCGCAGCTGCGCGAGACCGGCGGCGGTGGCGACCGGGTTCCCCGAGAGGGTGCCCGCCTGGTAGACGGGGCCGACCGGGGCGAGGTGCTCCATGACGTCCCTGCGGCCGCCGAAGGCCGCCGCGGGGAAGCCGCCGCCCATGACCTTGCCGAAGGTCATCAGGTCCGGCTCCACCCCGTCGACGCCGTACCAACCCGCCTTGCTGGTGCGGAAGCCGGTCATCACCTCGTCGGAGATGTAGAGGGCGCCGTTCTGCTCACAGGCCGCCTTCAGGCCCGCGTTGAAGCCCTCACCCGGCGGGACGACGCCCATGTTGCCGGGGGACGCCTCGGTGATCACGCAGGCGATCTCGCCGGGGTGCGCCCGGAAGGCCGCGTGAACCGCGTCCAGATCGTTGTACGGCAGGACGATCGTGTCGCCCGCCTGGGCGCCGGTGACGCCCGGAGTGTCCGGAAGTGCGAAGGTCGCCAGGCCCGAACCGGCGGCGGCGAGCAGCGCGTCCACGTGCCCGTGGTAGCAGCCGGCGAACTTGACGACCTTCGCGCGCCCCGTGAAACCGCGGGCGAGCCGGATGGCCGACATGGTCGCTTCCGTGCCGCTGGAGACCAGTCGTACCTGCTCGACGGGCTCGATGCGGGCGACGATCTCCTCGGCGAGCGCGACCTCGCCCTCACCGGGCGTACCGAAGGACGTACCGCGTGCGACGGCTTCCTGCACGGCGGCGACGACCTCCGGGTGCGCGTGGCCGAGGATCATCGGCCCCCACGAACACACGAGGTCGACGTACTCGCGCCCGTCGGCGTCGGTGAGGTACGGACCGGTACCGGACACCATGAACCGGGGCGTACCGCCCACGGCCTTGAAGGCCCGTACCGGGGAGTTCACGCCGCCGGGCGTCACGAGGGACGCGCGGTCGAAAAGCGTCTGCGAAACTGGGGCGTCATAGGGGAGGCTCACACAGCAATGGTGTCAGAGGCCCGCCCGGTCTCGCGGACAGGTGTTTCACCGCCCGGGGGCGGGGGAGGTCACTGGGACGATGATCGGGTTGCGCGGCCCAGGTCGCGAGTGGTCGGGTGGAGATATGCATCGCGGTGGCGGACTGGGCGAGGGGACCGACGACCTGGGTCCCGAGCGGGCTCGACGCGGGCGGCACCGCAGGCGGGAACGGGCGGCACGCGCGGAAGCCGCCGCCGACCCCGGGGAAGCGGCGGCCGCCGCGGCTCCGGGCGTGCATCTGGGATCGGGTACGGGTACGGCGGGTACGGGAAGCAGGGTTGGCCGCGTGGGGGTGACCTACAAGTACTTCGGCGCCCCGAACGGCGCGACGGCCGCCCGCGTCCCCATTTCGATGCGCCCGGAGGAACTGGGCGGCGACGAACTGGGCATGGGCGGCATGTTCACGAAGATCAAGCCGGAGACGATGGCCGCGATGGTCCTCACCGGCATCCAGGGGATACCCCTGCACAAGGTCCCGCCCCTGGAACTGGTCGTCCTGCACCCCGACTACGCCGTGGTGAAACTCCCCATGACGGTCGTCGACCCGCTGCGCGGCATCGGCGAGGAGTCGGTCGGGGCGGCGGCCTTCATCTGGTCGACGGTTCCCGACCGGGGCGGCCCGAGCGACGCGTTCAACGTCTACCGACTCCTGCACGAGTGGCAGGACTTCAGCCACCGGCTGCACGAGGCGGGCCACCAGGCGTACTGCCTGGTGTGGCCCTGAGACCGGCAGCCCGACGACTCCGACGACTCCCCGCCGCCACCGCACACACGGCCCGCAGGGCCCCGCCGCTCCCCCGCCCCCACCGCTCCCGGCAGCCGGGACCCGGGCCCTTCGGCCGCGGATTTCAGGACAATCTCAGGTTCGCGGAATGCCGATTGTCAGTGCCGACCCCTAGGGTTGTCCGCATGTCCTTCACCTCTCCTACCCCCGCCGCCCCCGGTTCCGCCCGCCCCGCCTCCGTCGTCAACGCCGAGATCCGCGCGCTCTGGTCGTGCACGGACGGGGCGCTGTCGACGGCCGACGAGGCGCGGTACCAGGAGCTGCTGGTGGAGTGGGCGGAGGCGGTACGGGCGGCCCTGGTCAAAGCCGCGTAGCGGACCCGACCGGCCGGATCCGGCCACATACGCACCGCCCCCGCACCCGGCGCGCACGCCGGACGGACCTCACTCCCGGCACAGACAGAACGGGTGACCCGCCGGGTCCGCGTACACCCGGAAGCTGCGCTGCCGGTCGTCGGCGTCGAGCACCTTCGCCCCGAGCGCCAGCACCTGCTCCTCGGCCCTGTCCAGGTCCGGCACCTCGAAGTCCAGGTGCAGCTGCTGGGAGTTGTGCCCGGCGTTCGGCCACTCCGGCGGACGGTGGCCCTCCACCCGCTGGAACGCGATGCGGTGTCCGCCGGGGGCGCTCAGCACCCACCAGTCGTCGTCGCTCCGCTCCACCTCGCCGCCGAGGACGTCGGCGTAGAACGTCGAGAGCGTCGCCGGGTCGGGGCAGTCGAGCGCGACCAGGTCGTACGTGGCGATGGGCATGGGGCTCTTCCTCTCCTCGGGATCATGAGCGTCGTACGGAGGACGGGTTCCCTTTCGCGGCCCGGATCACGCCCCCGCACGAGTGGAACACCCCGCGAACCCCGCAGCGCCTCCGGGACCCCGCGGCCCCCTCCGGCCCCGCCCCGCGGCCCCCTCCGGACCCCCGCAGCCGCCCTTCCGGAACCTAGAGGTCCTTGTGGAAGTGGAAGGCGGCGATTTTCATCCGCTCCCGCAGATAGAACTGGTGCGCCCGGGTGCGCTGGGTCCCCGAGTCCAGCACCAGCCTGTGCGCGCCCGCCTCCCGCCCCCTGTCCTGGAGGTAGCCGAGCAGGTGCGCCCCCACCCCCGTCGAGCGGGCCCGCCCGGCGGTCACCAGGTCGTCGACGAACAGCATCCGCAGCGTGCTGGTGTTGACGACGACCCGCCAGCCCGCCGCTCCCACGCACACGCCCTCGTCGTCGTAGACCGCGGAGAAGCGGAGCCCGACCGGGTGACCCTCCTCGTACACCTCGGTGAAGGTTTCCGGGGTCAGATGGGGCCGCAGTTCGAGGAGGACCGGCAGCAGGTCGGACAGGAGGCGCGGGTCGCCGGGCGCGAGGTCGATGGTCTTCATCGCGGCAGCGTAGAACAGCAGTTGCGAAACCCCGGTGCCCGGGTGGGCCCCCCGGTGGCATCCTGACGGCGTGAACGGACCGCAGATCCAGATCAGTTTCGCCCCCGAGCTGCACCTCTTCCTCGCCCCCGACCGCCGGGCCGGCCGCACCGACGCCGTCACCGACGGGGCCTCCACGCTGGGCCACGTCGTGGAGTCCCTCGGCGTGCCGCTCACCGAGGCGGGCGAACTGTACGTGGACGGGCGCACGGTGACCGCCGCACACGTACCGGCAGCCGGGGAGCGGGTGGAGGTACGGGCGGTGACACGCCCGCAGTCCGTCCCGGGAGCCCCGCTGCGCTTCCTGCTCGACGTGCACCTGGGGACACTCGCCCGCCGCCTGCGACTGCTCGGCGTGGACGCGGCGTACTTCAGCGAGGACGTCGGCGACCCCACCCTCGCCACCTACTCCGCCCGCGACCGCCGGGTCCTGCTCTCCCGGGACCGGGGGCTGCTGCGCCGGCGCGAACCGTGGGCGGGCGCGTACGTCTACAGCGACCAGCCCGACGAGCAACTCCGCGACGTCCTCGGCCGCTTCGCCCCGGCCCTCTCCCCCTGGACCCGGTGCACCGCCTGCAACGGCGACCTGAAGCCCGCCACCAAGGACTCCGTCGCCGGCCTCCTCCAGGGCGGCACGGAACGCACCTACGACGTCTTCGCCCAGTGCACCGCCTGCGAACGCCCGTACTGGCGCGGCGCCCACCACGCCCGCCTCGCCGCCCTCGTGGAAACCACCCTCAGCGAATTCCCCCCACTTCCCTAGCCCCCACGGGCGACGGAGCCCGCCCTATGTCAGCCCCACGGGCGACGGAGCCTCCCCCGGACGGATACGCGGTCCGGGCGACGGACGCCCCCGCAGGCAGGCCGGTCCGGAACGGGAGGCGGAACCGGCTCAGAAGTAGTAGACGTCACCCGTGGCGGGTGCCAGAACCCGCTGACGGTCGTTGCCGGGGTTCGCGTCCCGGACCCGCATGCCGGGTTCGGCGGAGCCGGTCCGTACCGTACGCACCTCCACCACCACCTCCGCGGGCGCGCCCTTCACCCGCAGGCCGAAGTCCAGGACCCGGCCGCCGGCCGCCCCGGCGCGCAGCTCGCCGGTCTCGCAGACCACCGCCGCGGGCCCGGTACGCACGCGGCCCCGCGGGAAGCGTCCCTCGACCGGCGCGGAGAACGACACCCGCACCGCACCGGAAGCCAGACTGTCCGGCCCGTGGTTCCAGGACCGCAACTGCATGGTCAGCCGACCGCCCTCGTACACGACGTACCCGTGGTGCCCGAGATCGGCCTCGCCGTCGTCCGCGAACGCGACCCCCACCGGACACAGCAGCACCGCGACCAGCACCAACAGCCCCTTGCGCAACAGAGATGTCATGGTCACCGGCCTACCCGTTTCCCCCGTACCGCTCGCGGCCACACGCACATGCCACCCTTATGCGCATGTCCGTACCCCGCTCAGCAGCCCTTTTCCTCCTCGCCGCGCTCTTCGAGATCGGCGGCGCCTGGCTCGTCTGGCAGGGCGTCAGGGAGCACAAGGGCTGGATCTGGATCGGCGCGGGCGTCCTCGCCCTCGGCCTCTACGGCTTCGTCGCCACCCTCCAGCCGGACGGCGACTTCGGCCGCATCCTCGCCGCGTACGGCGGTGTCTTCGTGGCCGGCTCGATCGGGTGGGGAATGGTCGCCGACGGCTACCGCCCGGACCGGTGGGACATCGCCGGCGCACTGGTCTGCCTGCTCGGCATGGCCCTGATCATGTACGCCCCGAGAGGCCGCTGACCCCGCCCCCCTATCCTCGTAGCTGACGCGAACCCCTTCCGCACGAGGAGCAGCCGCATGCCCAGCGCCCCCATCGCCGTCGTCACCGGAGCGAGCAGCGGAATCGGCGCGGCCACGGCCCGGCAGCTCGCCGCCTCCGGCTACCGCGTCGTCCTCACCGCCCGCCGCAAGGACCGCATCGAGGCGCTCGCCGAGGAGATCACGGCCGCCGGGCACCAGGCCATGCCGTACGCCCTGGACGTCACCGACCGGGCCGCCGTCGACGAGTTCGCGACCGCGTTCCGCTCCGTCGCCGTACTCGTCAACAACGCGGGCGGCGCGCTCGGCGCCGACCCGGTCGCCACGGCGGACCCCGCCGACTGGCGCCGGATGTACGAGACGAACGTCCTCGGCACCCTCAACCTCACCCAGGCCCTGCTGCCCGCCCTGACCGCCTCCGGGGACGGCACGATCGTCGTCGTCTCCTCCACGGCGGGCCACGGCACGTACGAGGGCGGCGGCGGCTACGTGGCCGCCAAGCACGGCTCGCACGTCCTCGCCGAAACCCTCCGTCTGGAGATCGTCGGCACCCCGGTCCGCGTCATCGAGATCGCCCCCGGCATGGTCAGGACGGAGGAGTTCGCCCTGACCCGCTTCGACGGCGACGCCGAGAAGGCCGCCAAGGTGTACGCGGGCGTGGACGCCCCCCTGACGGCCTCCGACGTCGCCGAAACGATCACGTGGGCGGTCACCCGCCCCAGCCACGTCAACATCGACCTCCTGGTGGTCCGCCCCCGCGCCCAGGCATCCAACACCAAGATCCACCGCCAGCCCTGACCCCAGCCCCCTTGGGTGGCGGAACCCCCTTACGCCCGCCGCCTTGGGCGGCGGGGCCGCCCCCCGGGGGGCGGAACGGGCGGGCAAGGGGGGCGGCCCCCACCGGGGGCGGGCAAGGGGCGGCGCCCACCGGACGGTGCCCCTTGCCCGCCCCTACGCCCCGCTCCCCGACGTACGCCCACCCCACACCCACCCGGGCCAGGCTCCACACACGCCTTGAACCCCCGCCCTACCCCCAGTGCCCCGGCCTCTCCACCCCCACCGGAATCCGCGTCCCCGCATCCCCCCGCGCCGCGTTCACCTGCGTCTGGGTGAGGAACAGCGCCGCACTCAGATCCGCCCCCCGCACATCCGCGTCGCGGAAGTCCGCCCCGATCACGTCGGCCCCCCGCAGGTCGGCCCCGCTCAGATCGGCGGCGATCACGTACGCGCCCCGCAGGTTCACCCCGCGCAGGTCGGCGCCGCTGCGCCGGGCCCCCATCAGGTCCGCGCCCCGCAGGTCGGTCTTCCGCTTCTTCCCGTTCTTCTTCGGCGGCACGGCGGCAGCCCACTCGCCCCTGACCAGCTCGCTCACCCGCACCAGCACACCGTTCACCTTCTGCCGGTGCTCCTCCACGTCGAGCGCCACCAGTTCCTCGGCGCTCCCCCGGGTCAGCTCCTCGGTCTCGTCCCGCAACGCCCGCAGCTTCCCGTGCACGGGCCGGGCCGCGTCCTCCCGCAGCCCCGCCTCGACGTACCAGAGCAGCTCGTGCAACTGCTTCATCACCGGCAGCAGAGCGAACATCAGCTCCGAACTCCCGGGCTCCGCACGCCAGCTCACCCCGTCGAACGTCACCTGCGACACCTTCTGCCCCGCTCCGAAGCAGTCGTACACGGTGCACCCGGGGAAACCCTCGCCCCGCAGCCGCGCGTGAATCCCGCACCCGAAGTCCCCCGCGAGGTTCGGGCACGGCTTCCCGATCGGCTTGTCGATGGCGAAGTCCGAGGACTTCGTCAACGTCAACGCCACACAGCACAGCCCGAAGCAGTTCCCGCAGTCGGAGCGCAGGTCGGAGTTCATCTCGGGCATGGTCGGGGCTCCACTGGTACGGCGGTACGGGACGAGGAAGCGGCGGTCGGCACGGGTTCCGGGGACCCGGACACACTACGCGGGCACGGCGAAACGGACGTGCCCCCGGCACGGTGTCCGGGGCTGTCCGCCTCGTCCGCCGGGCCTGCCCTCAGCCCTTGACGCAGATGACCTGCTTCAGCTTCGCGACGACCTCCACCAGGTCGCGCTGCTGGTCGATGACCTGCTCGATCGGCTTGTACGCGGCCGGGATCTCGTCGACGACACCGGAGTCCTTGCGGCACTCGACGCCTCGCGTCTGCTCCTCCAGGTCCCGCGTCGAGAACCGGCGCTTCGCCGCGCTGCGGCTCATCCGTCGACCCGCACCGTGCGACGCCGAGTTGAAGGACGCCTCATTGCCGAGGCCCTTCACGATGTACGAGCCGGTACCCATGGATCCCGGGATGATCCCGAGGTCGCCGGAACCGGCACGGATCGCGCCCTTTCGGGTGACCAGTAGGTCCATCCCGTCGTAACGCTCTTCCGACACATAGTTGTGGTGACAGGAGATGACCGGGTCGAAGGCCACTTTGGCCTTCTTGAACTCCTTCCGGACCACGTCCTTGAAGAGCGCCATCATGATGGCGCGGTTGTACGACGCGTACTCCTGGGCCCAGAAGAGGTCGTTGCGGTAGGCGGCCATCTGCGGGGTGTCCGCGATGAAGACGGCCAGGTCACGGTCGACCAGACCCTGGTTGTGCGGCAGATTCCGGGCCTGCCCGATGTGATGTTCGGCCAGCTCCTTGCCGATGTTCCGGGAGCCGGAATGCAGCATCAGCCAGACCGAACCCTTCTCGTCAAGACAGAACTCATTAAAGTGGTTGCCGCTTCCGAGCGTTCCCATCTGCTTTATTGCCCGTCCATGACGGAATTTGACCGATTCCGCCACCCCCTCAAACCGTCCCCAGAAGTCCTCCCACCCGGCCGTCGCGAAGCCGTGCAGGCGACTCGGGTCCACCGGGTCGTCGTGCATCCCGCGTCCCACCGGGATCGCCTGCTCGATCTTCGAGCGGAGGCGGGAGAGGTCACCCGGGAGGTCGTTGGCGGTGAGCGAGGTCTTGACGGCGGACATCCCGCAGCCGATGTCGACGCCGACGGCCGCCGGGCAGACCGCGCCCTGCATCGCGATGACCGAGCCGACGGTCGCGCCCTTGCCGTAGTGGACGTCCGGCATGACGGCCAGGCCCTTGACCCATGGCAGGGTGGCGACGTTGCGGAGCTGCTGCATCGCCCCGTCCTCGACCGACGCCGGGTCGGCCCACATGCGGATCGGCACCTTCGCGCCCGGTACCTCTGTGTACGGCATTTCCCCTCGATTCCCCCGAGACGTCGAATCCCCCGAGATGCATAGAAAGTTCGCGGAACGCAAAAAGTGTGGGAAATGGCCGCGAAGAGGACAGCGGACCGGCATCCACACCGGCGTGTGCGATACACATTGTGGTCATCGGCCGCCTCCGGGCGGCAACTACTTTTCCTCCGAAGGGGGCCTGGGAACGTGCCGCGAATGTCGTCCGCGTACGTCAAGGGGCGCGTACCTGGCCTCGTACTGCTCGCCGCCCTCGCCGTGGGCGCCGCCGGGTGTTCCGGCGGGGGGTCGGGCGAGGACGGCGCCGACGACGCCAAGGCGGGCGGGTCCGCCGTACCGGCCGCCCAGCCCGGCAAGTACCGCACACTCCCCGAGCCCTGCCGGATCGTGGAGCGCTCGCTGCTGAAGACGATGCTGCCGGGGGGCGCGGAGCTGCCGGAGGACCAGCAGCGGAAGCTGTTCGCGGGTGAGCCGGCGGTGACCTTCGACACGGACCGGCGGGTCGGCTGCCGCTGGAAGGCGGAGTCCCCGGAGGCCACCCACCAGCTGTCCGTGGCCTTTGACCGCGTCGTCTCGTACGACGACGCGGTGAGTGACGACGACCGGGCGCAGGCGGTGTACGCGAAGCTGCTGGACGCGGCCGACCTGCCGGTTCCGCCGGATCCGGTGGCGTCGTCGGGGTCGCCGACGGGCTCGCCGGAGACGTCCGGTCGGCCCGACGGGCACGGCGCGCAGAGCGGGCCCCCGTCCGGCTCGCCGTCCGCCCCGCCTTCCTCGACCGGTGCCTCCGGTTCCCCTTCCGGTACGGCGACGCCGCCCGCCGACCCCGACCTCGCCGAGCTGCAACCCCGTACCCTCGGCGGTCTCGGGGACGCCGCGTTCCTGAACGACGAGCTGAAGAAGGCCGGGGCCTCGCCCGCGCGTGACCGCACGGTGTCGGTCGTCTTCCGCACGTCGAACGTGGTCGTGAGCATCGAGTACGGCGAGCAGCCGGGCGGCGGCGGTCAGGTCCCGGACAGCAGAACGCTCCAGGACCGGGCGCAGACGCTGGCCCGTAAACTCGCCGAGCAGTTCTCCGACAGCGAGTGACACGACAGCGAGCCCGTATCGCAGACGATGAGCGAAGGAACCACAGGAACCATGCACCGTAAAGCCCCCCGTATCGCCCGCATTCTGACCTGCGCGGTGGCCGTTCCGGCACTGTTCGCGGCGGCCGGCTGTTCGTCGGACTCCGGTTCCGGTTCTGGTTCTGACGGCGGTACGAAGAAGGACCAGGGCGCCGACACCGCGAAGCAGACGCCCTCGGCGCCGTCGGCGACCGTGCCTCCGGCGAAGTTCGCGAAGCTCCCGGACGCGTGCAAGGCGCTGGCCAAGGCGACGATCGAGGAACTGGTGCCGAAGGCCGAGAAGGCGGCGGGCGAGCAGGACGCCTCGTCGGACCCGGAGAAGCGGCGCGGCTGTTCCTGGAAGGGCCTGGACGACAAGGGCCAGCAGGGTTCGCAGTACCACTACCTGACGTTCTCGATGCACCGCTTCGAGTCGAACCCGGCGCTGGGCACCGGCGAGAAGCGCGCCGAGGAGCAGGTGGGGAAGAACGTCAACAAGTTCCAGGGCAAGGAAGGCGCGAAGGACATCAGGTCCAACGCGGTCAGCGGCATCGGCGAGCAGGCGTCGACGGTGTCGTACGGGGCCAGGGAGGGCGGCACGGACTTCGAGCACGCCGTCGTGGTGACCCGTACGGCCAACGTCGTCGTCACGCTGGACTACAACGGCGCGGGGTACTCGGGCGCGAAGGTGCCGGCCTCGGCGGAGCTGATGAAGGGCGCGCAGAAGGCGGCGAAGGAGGTCGTGGCGTCGATCGCCACGGCGAACAAGTAGTCGGCGTCGGGCACCGCGGCGGGCGAGCGGCCGGCGGACGGCGGTGACGTAGTCAACGAGTTGACTACAAATGAGCCCGTTTCGACCGCTTTTACGGGGGTTCGGTCCTCACCCGGAGGGCAGGGCCCCCGTCGGCGTGTGCCACGCTGTGGCCGCCGGTCCGGGATCGGGTCGGCGTCGGACGCACGGGAGGGGATCGCGGGTGGCCGCGATGCAGTTGACACGCACGCACCGAATACTGATCGGCGTGGTGGTCGCCGGTGCGGTGATCATCGCGGGCATCGGTTTCGCGGGTTCGTACGCGGCGGTGCGTGAGCTGGCGCTCGAAAAGGGCTTCGGCGACTTCAGTTACGTCTTCCCGGTCGGCATCGACGCGGGCATCTGCGTCCTGCTGGCCCTGGACCTCCTGCTGACCTGGATGCGGATCCCCTTCCCCCTGCTGCGGCAGACGGCGTGGCTGCTGACGGCGGCCACGATCGCGTTCAACGGCGCGGCGTCCTGGCCGGATCCGCTGGGCGTCGGCATGCACGCCGTCATCCCGATCCTGTTCGTCGTCTCCGTCGAGGCTGCCCGGCACGCGGTCGGCCGGATCGCGGACATTACCGCCGACAAGCACATGGAGGGCGTCCGCCTCACCCGCTGGCTGCTCTCCCCGCTGCCCACGTTCAAGCTGTGGCGGCGCATGAAGCTGTGGGAGCTGCGCTCCTACGAACAGGTCATCAAGCTGGAGCAGGACCGGCTGATCTACCGGGCCCGCCTCCAGGCCCGGTACGGCCGCGCCTGGAAGCGCAAGGCGCCGGTGGAGGCGCTGATGCCGCTGCGGCTGGCGAAGATCGGCGTACCGCTGTCGGAGACGGCGGCACTGGGTCTGGCGGCGGCGGGCATCGAACCCGCCCTGCTGCCCGCCGGACCGGCCGGTGCCGTCGAACCGGTGTCCGCACCCGCTCTCCCGGCCGCGCCGCAGGTACGGGAGGAAGGGCCCGCGCAGCAGCCGAGCCCCACCGCCCAGGCCGGCGCCTCCGAAGCCCCGCAGACACCGCAGGCCCCGGGAGCCCAGCAGGTGCCCGACGCGCCGCACGCTTCCGGCGCCCCGCAGGCCCCTGGAGCCGCTCACCCCACCGCAACCCCACGCGCCACCGGGGCCCCGCAAGCAACCGAAGCCCCGCAGGCATCCCACGCCCCGCAGCCCCAGCCGCCCCGGGCGAACCTGGCCAAGGAACCGCATGGCCAGGCCCCGGAGGGACCCGAGTCCGCCGCCGAGCAGGTGCCCGCGCATCCCAGCCCGTGGTTCGCGGCCGGCCCCGTCGGGCACGCGCAGCCGGAGCACGGTGGGCAACAGGCGTACGACGCGCAGCCGGAACACGGGGAGCAGAGGGCGTACGACGCGCAGGCGGTACACGGCGAGCAGGCTGCGGACGAGCAGGGCGGTGCCCAGGGCCGACCCCCGCACCCCGCCCAGGACCGGTCCCCGGTGATGGTCCCCGACGGACCCCATCGCAGCCGCCCGCTGGGGGGCTACAACCCGGACTACGACGCCGAGTTCGGCCCGGACTTCACGTCGGCCGAGGCGGACTTCGTGCTGGACGACGACACGTACTACGAAGCGTTCCGCCGGTGTGCGGGCATGAACGGGGCGTTTCCCACGCCCTTGCAGTTCGGCGCGTACCTGGAAGAGGGCTACGGCAAGCAACTGCCGCTCGACGAGCTGGAGTTGTACACGAAGCGCTACGAGGAGCGGCACCGCATGGAGTCCGACGAGTACACCCCCTGACCTTCCGTCAACCCCGGTTCGCGGCGCGCTTCTTGGCTGTCTCGCCCCAGTAGGCGAGGGCGGCGCCGACGAGCGCCATGGCGAGGTAGACGGCGGTGGGCGGGCTGAACCAGAGGTGGAGCAGCCCCCAGTCCCGGTCGCCCCAAGTACGGCCGGAGAAGCCCAGCACGCCCTGGATGCCGATGATCCAGCCCATGACGGCGACGATTTCACTCTTCATGGGTCCACGATCGCGCGGCGTGGTGCGGGGCGCGTCCTGCGGAGGGTGGAACCGACGCTCCCCCGAACGGTGCAGTCGGCCGTCCGCCGGGGGCGCGGGGAACCGCCCGACCGGCCCCCGCGCACCAGCGGAAGCCCCGGGCCCAGGCCCGAGCCCTCCGCCCACGGAAGCCCTGGGCCCGAGCCCGAGACTCCCCACCCACGGAAGCCCGGACCCGAACCCGAGCCGAGCCGCCCCACCCACGGAAGCCCGGACCCGAACCCGAGCCGAGCCGCCCCACCCACGGAAGCCCGGACCCGAACCCGAGCCCCCCGCCCACGGGAACCCCCGGCCCACGACGGAGGGCGCCCACCCCACCACCGGGGTGACCGCCCTCCGTCCCGCGCAGGGGCCCTCCGCAGGACCCTCCGTCCCGCGCGGGGGCCCTGCGCAGGACCCTCCGTCCCGCGCGGGGGCCCTGTGCAGAACCCTCCGTCCCGCGCAGGCTCCTGCGCGGAACCCGTCCCCCGCAGGGGCGGGCTTGCTACGCCCCGAGCAGCTTGCGCACCCGCTCCGCGCCCACCGCGAGCAGCAGCGTGGGCAGGCGGGGGCCGGTGTCGCGGCCAACGAGGAGCTGGTAGAGCAGCGCGAAGAAGGTGCGCTGGGCGACCTTCAGCTCCGGCGTCGGCTTGGCGTCCGCCGCGAGTCCCGCCTGGATCTTGGGCACGCCGTAGACGAGCGTCGTCAGCCCCTCCAGCGACCAGTGCGAGTCGAGCCCCTCGACCAGCAGCCGCAGCGACTCCCGGTCGGCGTCGCCCAGCGCGCCGAGCGTCTGCGTGTCCGGTTCGCTCCGTACCAGCGTCCGCTGGTCGGCGGGCACGTACGCGGTGATCCACGACTCCGCGCGGTCCAGCCGGGGCCGCACCTCGTCCAGGGAGGCGATCGGGTCGCTGGGGTCCAGTTCGCTGAGGATGCGCAGCGTCTGGTCCTCCGCGCCCGCGGTGATGTCCGCGACCGAGGCGAGCGTCCGGTAGGAGAGCGGGCGCGGCGTGCGCGGCAGCTCGCCCGCGGCCGTGCCGATCGCCCGCGCGTAGGCCGCCGCGTCCGCCGGGAGCACCGTCCCGTCGGCGACCTTCGAGGAGAGCTTGTCCCACTCGTCGTACAGCCGCTGGATCTCCTGGTCGAAGGCGATCTTGAAGGACTGGTTCGGCTTGCGGCGCGCGTACAGCCAGCGCAGCAGGGGTGCTTCCATGATCTTCAGCGCGTCGCCCGCGGTCGGCACGCCGCCCTTCGAGGAGGACATCTTGGCCATGCCGCTGATGCCCACGAAGGCGTACATCGGGCCGATGGGCTGGACCCCGTCGAAGACCTCGCGGACGATCTGTCCGCCGACGACGAAGGACGAGCCGGGCGAGGAGTGGTCAACGCCGCTGGGCTCGAAGATCACGCCCTCGTACGCCCAGCGCATCGGCCAGTCGACCTTCCAGACGAGCTTGCCGCGGTTGAATTCGTTGAGGTGGACGGTCTCGGAGAAGCCGCAGACGCAGGTGTACGTCAGCTCGGTCGTCTCGTCGTCGTAGCCGGTCACGGTCGTGAGGTCGCGCTCGCACTGCCCGCAGTAGGGCTTGTACGGGTAGTACGCGCCGCCGCTCGTGCCGTCGTCCTCGGACGCGGCGCCGGAGCCCTCGGCGGCCTCCAGCTCGGCCTCGTCGACCGGCTTCTGCTGCTTGGGCTTCTTCGCCGCCGGGTCCTTCTTGGTGCGGTAGCGGTCCAGTACGGCGTCGATGTCCGCGCGGTGCTTCATCGCGTGCAGGACCTGCTCGCGGTAGGCGCCCGCGGTGTACTGCTCGGTCTGGCTGATGCCGTCGAACTCCACGCCCAGTTCGGCGAGCGCCTCGACCATCGGGGCCTTGAAGTGCTCGGCCCAGTTCGGGTACGCGGAACCGGCCGGTGCGGGCACGGACGTCAGCGGCTTGCCGATGTGCTCGGCCCAGGACTCGTCGATGCCGGGGACGCCGTTCGGGACCTTGCGGTACCGGTCGTAGTCGTCCCAGGAGATGAGGTGGCGGACCTCGTGCCCGCGGCGGCGGATCTCGTCGGCGACCAGGTGCGGGGTCATGACCTCGCGGAGGTTGCCGAGGTGGATCGGGCCGGAGGGGGAGAGGCCGGACGCGACGACGACGGGTTTGCCAGGCGCACGTCGCTCCGACTCGGCGATGACATCGTCCGCGAAACGGGAGACCCAGTCGGTCTCGGGGGTGCTGCTCTGAGCCACGGTCGGCACGTCCTTGGTTCTCCGGATGTAGTGAAGCTGGCAGGGGCCATTGTCCCAGACGGAGCGAGCGAGTCCGGGGTTGCTTTTTAACGGGAGGGCCGCGCGGAGGCCGCGTGAAATACTGGATCGCACCACCCATCCGATCTTCCACAGGAACGGCACCCCATGGCCTCGGTCCCCTCGCTCGCCTCGACCGTCAACCAGCGCCTCGCGGACGCGCTCTCGGCTGCCCTGCCGGACGCCGCCCCCGCCGACCCGCTGCTGCGCCGAAGCGACCGGGCCGACTTCCAGGCCAACGGGATCCTGGCCCTCGCCAAGAAGGCGAAGGCGAACCCGCGGGAGCTGGCCGGCACGGTCGTCGGCAAGCTGCCCGCCGACGACGCGGTGCTGAAGGACATCGAGGTCTCGGGCCCCGGCTTCCTCAACATCACGGTCTCCGACCGGGCGATCGTCGAGACGCTGGCCGCGCGGGCCGCCGACGCGCGCCTGGGGGTCCCGTACGCCGAGAACGCCGGGACGACGGTCGTCGACTACGCCCAGCCGAACGTCGCCAAGGAGATGCACGTCGGGCACCTGCGGTCCGCCGTGATCGGTGCGGCGATGGTGGAGATCCTGGAGTTCACCGGCGAGAAGGTGGTCCGCAGGCACCACATCGGCGACTGGGGCACCCAGTTCGGCATGCTCATCCAGTACCTGGTGGAGCACCCGGCCGAGCTGGACCACGGCGGCGCCGACCAGGTCGACGGCGAGGAGGCGATGTCCGCCCTGAACCGGGTCTACAAGGCGTCCCGGGTCCTCTTCGACTCCGACGAGGAGTTCAAGGCGCGCGCCCGGGACCGGGTCGTGCAGCTCCAGGCCGGTGACCCGGAGTCGCGGGCCCTGTGGCAGCGGTTCGTGGACGAGTCGAAGATCTACTTCTACTCGGTCTTCGACAAGCTCGACATGGAGATCACGGATGCGGACGTGGTCGGCGAGTCCGGCTACAACGACATGCTCGAAGAGACCTGCCGGATCCTGGAGGAGTCGGGCGTCGCGGTCCGTTCCGAGGGCGCGCTGTGCGTCTTCTTCGACGACGTCAAGGGCCCGGACGGCAACCCGACCCCGCTGATCGTGAAGAAGTCCAACGGCGGCTACGGCTACGCGGCCACCGACCTCTCCGCGATCCGCAACCGGGTGGGCGACCTCAAGGCGAACAGTCTCCTGTACGTGGTGGACGTCCGGCAGTCCCTGCACTTCAAGATGGTCTTCGAGACCGCCCGGCGGGCCGGCTGGCTGACCGACGACGTCACCGCACACCAGCTGGGCTTCGGCACGGTCCTCGGCAAGGACGGCAAGCCGTTCAAGACCCGTGAGGGCGAGACGGTCCGGCTGGTGGACCTGCTCGACGAGGCGATCGAGCGGGCCACGGCGGTCGTACGGGAGAAGAACAACGAGAAGGTCGGCCTCACCGAGGACGAGATCGTCGAGAACGGCGCGCAGATCGGCATCGGCGCGGTGAAGTACGCCGACCTGTCGACGTCCGCCTCCCGTGACTACAAGTTCGACCTGGACCAGATGGTCTCGCTGAACGGCGACACGTCGGTGTACTCGCAGTACGCGTACGCCCGGATCCGGTCGATCCTGCGGCTGCGCGGCGATGCGAACCCGGCCGCCCACCCGGAGCTCGAACTCGCTTCACAGGAGCGGGCGTTGGGTCTGCACCTGGACCAGTTCGGGGAGACCGTCGCCGAGGCGGCCCACGCGTACGAGCCGCACAAGCTCGCCGCGTACGTCTACCAGCTGTCCTCGCTCTTCACGTCCTTCTACGCGGAGTGCCCGGTCCTCAAGGCCGACACGCCCGCACAGGTCGAGAACCGTCTCTTCCTGTGCGAGCTGACGGCCCGCACCCTGCACCAGGGACTGGCACTGCTGGGCATCAGGACGCCCGAGCGGCTCTGACGGTCGTTGCACGGAAGGCCCCGGCGAGTACCTCATCGCTCCTCGCCGGGGCCTTCCCCGTACGCACTACTGCCGCCGCCCTCACGCTCAGGAGTCGTCGTCGAGCGGCTTCTCCCAGGCGGAGGAGCCGAGCGGGTGGTGGTACGTCGGCCGCCCGACCGATCCGCTCGTCCGGAACGGCTTGCCGCCCCCGGCGTCGATGCGCTCGACGCCGCGCCGCCCGCCGCTGGACCACTCCAGCTCCAGGTACCAGCTCACCGCGTGCGCCCGGGTGCCCGCCTTCACGTAGAACACCTCGGGGTCCGCCTCGCTGACCTTGTACGGGAAGTCCCGCTGCCCGGCGTGCGGGACGGGGGCCGGGCGGCCGGCGTCCAGGTCGACGGTGAACGACTTGGTGTCGACGTTGCCGCCGCAGCCGACCCCGGTGGCGTACCGGGTCCACGGCAGCGGCGCTTCGCTGCGCACGACGCGTACGTGCAGGGCCTCCAGGACGACGGTCTCCTTCGACCGGCCCTGGAGGGTCAGCGCGATGAGCTGCTCGTCGGCGGGGACCGCACGGTAGGACGCGACCCAGCCGGGCGCGTCCTGCTCGCTCGGCGGCGGGGCGACCTTCTGGGGTTTGCTGTCGACGAGGAAGTACTGGCTGCACGGCGTCTCGTACACGTAGGGGCGCACGGCAGCGGCGAAGGGCGTGCCGGTGCTGCCGTGCGTACTGTCGCCGCCCCGGCCGCCCGGAGCCGTGTCGCGTTCCGCTTCCTGCCGCTTCTCCGTGCCGGAAGGGCCGGCGGACGGCGGAGCCGTGGGCGAGGCGCTGCCGGTGGCCGTACGGGAGGGGGAGACGGACGGGTGCGTCGTCGGCTCCGCACCCGCGGGGCTGCCGCCCCCGGCCGCGTCCGGTACGGGTGACGAGGCAGCGCCCACCGGCTGGCCGCCCGCACCCGTGTCCCGTGCACCGCCCACGAGTTGGGTGACGAGCACGGTGGAGGCGACCACCGCGAGGACGGTGCCGACGCCGATGAGGAGGTTGCGCCGTCCCCTGCGCCCGGGGGCAGCGGAACGTCCGCCGGTGCCGAAGCCACGGCCGTCGGCGTCGCCGCCCGCGCCGCGCAGGGACACCAGCGGGCCGGACCCGGCACGGGGAGGGGCCTCGGCGTGGGGCCCGGAAGGGGACTCGGCCTGGGGCCCGACGTCGGCTTCGGCTTCGGCTTCGGCTCCGGCTGTGGCTTCGGCTTCGGTTCCGGCTCCGGCTCCGGCTCCGGGGGGAACGCGGGATGTACTGTCCGGCGCGGACGGGGACGTGGACGCAGGTGGGGACGTAGACGCGGGTGGGGGCACGGACGCGGAGCCGGGCCGGGGCGCGGGATCGGGCCGGGGCGCGGGCGTCGCCCCCGACCCGGACTCCGCTCCGGCCTCCGGTCGTACGACTCGCGCCCCCGAGTCCGGCTGCGCGGCTTGCACCTCCGGGTCCGCCCGTACGGTCTGCGCCGCCGGGTCCGCCCGTACGGGCTGCGCCTCCTTCTTCCCCCGTGCCGCATCCGCCAGAATCCACAGCCTGTGGACACGCACCATCTCGTCCGGAGTGGCTTTGCACAGCCGGGCCAGTCGCTCCACGGGGGCGAAGTCCGTGGGTACGGCGTCCCCGTTGCAATACCGGTGCAGGGTCGACGTGCTCATGTGCAGGCGCTTGGCGAGGGCCCCGTAGCTCAGCCCCGAGCGCCCCTTCAGCTCCCGCAGGAACTCTGCGAGTCCGGCCGTTCCCCCAGTGTCCGGCACTGCTGCCCATCCCATCCCGGCGTTCCAGGAACACCGCATCACCGCAGGTCACAGCCGGTGGATTCGTTCCAGCGTCCCCGACTGCCCGTCAACTCTGGCAACTGGGACGACCTTTCGTACAAGCTCTGGGCATCAAAGCACGCCGCTCCCGCCGACCGGTCGAGCGGCCCCTCCCGGCTCCGTGTCACGTACGGAAGTCCCCGTACGGACATCCCGGCTTCAGAAGTCCCACGACAGAAACGGAATCCGTCATGTCCGCACGCCTCGTCCGCACCGCCCGCCGCACCCGCCTGTTCGCCGCCTCCGCAGTCGCTCTCACGGCGGTGCTCTCCCTGACCGCCTGCGACAGCGGTGAAGGCGCGAAGGACGCCGGAGCCGCCCGTACGTCCTCACCCTCGTCCGCTCCCTCCGAATCCGCCGACGGCAGCGACGGCAGTGACGGCAAGCCGACGGGTGCAGCCGAGCCCGGCCAGACGGGAGGCGAGGCCCAGCAGACCTCCACCACCTCGGGCAGCGCCGGAAACGTCGCAGGCAAGGGCAACGGCCAGGGCGGCGGCACCGGCACCGCCGGAACCGCCAAAACCCCCGGGGCCAAGACCGACCCCGACGCCCCCGCCCACCGCGACCGCTGCGACGCCTCGAACATCACGGTGACCGCACAGGTCGTCAGCCGCCCCCTGAACACCATGATCCTCACGGCCACCAACAAGGGCGCGAAGCTCTGCGACCTCTACTATGCCCCGGTGGTCCGCTTCGAGGGCGCCCAGTCCGTGCCGCCGTCGATGAAGGACACGCAGCCGCAGGCCGTGGTGAGCCTGCGCCCCGGTGCGAGCGGATACGCGGCCGTGAAGCTCTCGTCCCCGACGGGCACCCCGGACCCCGGTTACACCGCGAAGTCCCTTTCCGTCGGCTTCTACGACGCCCAGCACAAGAACGTGGGCGGCTTCGCGCGGGCGGCCCTCCCCGAAAAGGGCGTCTACGTCGACAGCTCACTCAAGGTCTCGTTCTGGAACTCCGACCTCGACGACATCAGCAGCCTCTGAGCCCGAACGCCCGTGGCATCGCGGGCGAAGCCGCCCCCGTCCCCTGCGCAGTCCCGGGGACGGGGGCGCGCCTCTCCTCCGCGCCGAACTCGCACCACACGACCTTTCCGGGGTTGCGCTCCCCCACCCCCCAGTTGTCGGCGAGGGCGGCGACGATCAGCAGCCCCCGCCCGCCCTCCTTCAGGGCCGGCCCGCCGACCTCGGCCTTCCGGGGCTTCCCCGGCCCGCTGTCGTGCACCTCCAGCCGTACGAGGTCCCTCGCGGCCCACACCCGGATCTGGAACCCCCGCCCCGGCGGAACGCCGTGCTCCAGCGCGTTCGTGGCCAGCTCGCTGACGCACAGCAGTACGTCGTCCGAACGGGCGGCGTCCCCGAGTTCCGCGAGCACCAGGCCCACGAACCGCCGCGCCTCCGGCACGGACCGGCGCTCGCGCCGAAAGAAGTGCTCGCCGCACAGGGTCAGTTGAGTTGTCTCGTTCACGCGACGAGGGTTGCGGAACGTGACCGGTGGGGAGCACTGGGTTCACCCGTACAAAAAATCTGTACGGGTCGGAACACGCTCAAGCAGGTGCGCGTACGGGGAGTTTGAACAGCATGAGCCCCAGGCAACGCCAGAGGAAGAACACGTCCGCCATGAGGATGCTGGGCAAGCAACTGGCCAGATTCCGCGAGGCGGCCGGTCACACTCAGCAGACGCTCGCCGACGCCGTGCAGGTGGACGTGGAGACCATCGCGTCGATCGAGCAGGGCAGAAGGGCACTGCGCGCGGATCTCGCCCAGCTGTTGGACGAACTCCTGGACACGCGGGGTGCGTTGCGGGTGGGCGTGGAGAACATGCCGGACGTCGACCAGTTCCCCCGCTGGGCGGAGGAGTACATGGCGCACGAGCGCGAGGCCCTCACTCTGTCCTGGTACGACAACCAGGTGCTGCCGGGCCTGCTCCAGACCGCCGCGTACGCGGAGGCGGTACTGCGCAACCGCGTCCCGGCCTTCGACGAGGACGAGATCGCCAACCTCACCGAGGGGCGACTCGCCCGGCAGCAGATCCTGCACCGCAAAGAGCCGCCGACCGCCAGCTTCGTCGTCTGGGAGCCGGTACTCCACCTGGCCCTGTGCACTCCCGCCGACCACACGGCCCAGCTGCGCCACCTGCGCGCCTGCGCCGACCTCCCGGACCTGGCCCTCCAGATCCTCCCGCTGTCCAGCACCAAGCACGCGGGCCTCGCTGGCCCCTTCATCCTCCTCGAAACACCCGAGCACCAGCACCTCGCCTACATCGAGGGGCAGCTCGGCAGTCAGTGGGTCTCCAGCCTGGACGACGCCTCCAGGCTGGCGCGCAAGTATGCGATGCTGCGAACTCAGGCCCTCAACACCGAGGACTCCAAGGGTCTGTTGGACAGGTTGCTAGGAGACCAATGAGCACCACACTTCAGTGGTTCAAGTCGAGCTACAGCAGCGACGAGGGCGGCGCGTGCCTCGAACTCGCCTACTCCTGGCGCAAGTCGAGCCACAGCGCCTCCGAGGGCGGGCAGTGCGTCGAAATCGCCGCCCACCCCACCGCCATCCACGTCCGCGACTCCAAGAACCCGGACGGCCCCACGCTCACCCTCACCCCGACCGCCTGGTCCGCGTTCGCCCGTACGGTCTGACGCCCCACCCCGTACAAGCACGCAGGGCAACCTCCCGACAACACGAGACGGCTGCCCTGCGCATCCGGGCCGGGCGGCGGCGAGCCCCGCCCGCCTCCGCCCGCAGACCTCAGCGCAGCGCCCGCGCCGCCTCCGTCGCCCAGTACGTGAGGATCATCTGCGCACCGGCGCGCTTGATCCCGGTCAGCGACTCCATGATCGCCCGGTCGCGCTCGATCCAGCCCTTCTCGGCGGCGGCCTCGATCATCGCGTACTCACCGCTGATCTGGTACGCGGCCACCGGCACGTCGACGCTCTCCGCGACCTTCGCCAGGATGTCGAGGTACGGACCGGCCGGCTTGACCATCACCATGTCCGCACCCTCCTCCAGGTCCAGCGCCAGCTCCCGCATCGATTCACGGGCGTTGGCCGGGTCCTGCTGGTACGTCTTGCGGTCGCCCTTCAGCGAGGAGCCGACGGCCTCCCGGAACGGACCGTAGAAGGCGCTCGAATACTTGGCGGTGTACGCGAGGATCGACACGTCCTCACGCCCGATGCCATCCAACGCGTCACGGATGACGCCGATCTGGCCGTCCATCATGCCGCTCGGCCCGACCACGTGGGCGCCCGCGTCGGCCTGTACCTGGGCCATCTCGGCGTACCGCTCCAGCGTCGCGTCGTTGTCGACGCGACCGTCCGCGTCGAGCACACCGCAGTGGCCGTGGTCGGTGAACTCGTCCAGACACAGGTCGGACATGACCACGAGGTCGTCGCCGACCTCCTCGCGCACGGCGCGCAGGGCGACCTGGAGGATCCCGTCGGGGTCGGTGCCGACGGTTCCGGCCGCGTCCTTCTTCGCCTCGTCCGGGACTCCGAACAGCATGATCCCGGACACGCCTGCCTCGACGGCCTCCACGGCCGCTTTGCGCAGGGAGTCGAGGGTGTGCTGGTACACGCCGGGCATCGCGGAGATGGCGACGGGCTCGCTGATCGACTCCCGGACGAACGCGGGGAGGATCAGATCGGCCGGGTGCAGGCGGGTCTCCGCGACCATGCGCCGCATCGCAGGAGTGTTCCGCAGCCGCCGGGGCCGGGCCCCCGGAAAGGATCCATACGCAGTCATACGGCCAACGCTACGCCGCCCCACCCCCCATCTTTACCGACACCCCGCCGGTGACCCCCACCCCCACCGGACGCCTCCCCTCCGCCCCCATTCCCTACCCCCTCCCCCCATGTGGTCAGCTAGAGGGTCGTACCCACCCAGCAACCGCACCCCCGCCCCACTCCCGCCCCACTCCCCGCCCCAGCCCCAGCCCCAGCCCCAGCCCGAAGGGACAGCCATGACGGACCAGCCAGACCTGGAATCCGGCGCATCCGCCAAAGTCCCCTCCCCGGCCCACCCCATCTCCCGCACCCTTGCACCACCCCACGCACTCACCCCCACCACCTCCCCGCCCTGTGCACCCGCACCCGCACCCACGGCCTCCTCGCACCCCGCACCCACCCCCGCGACCTCCCCGCGCCCCTCCCCCGCCCCCTCCGACCTCGCGCTCCTCCGCGCCGAACTCCGCCACCTCCGCGCCCGAGCCCACACCCACCCGCTGATCTCCCAGGCCCAGGGCATCCTCCAGGAGCGTTACGCCCTCGCGGACGGCGAATCCGCCTTCGCCCTCCTGCAACGCGCGTCCCAGCAGCACAACGTCCGCATGCGCCTGCTCGTCGAGGCGGTCATCCGTACGCCAGGACCGGACCCGAGGCACCACCCCCTCTGGTTCCCGCGCCGCACGCAGCTCCCGGCCCCGCCCCTCACCTTCCAGGCCGCGCGCCAGGCCAACGGCGACACCAACGGGGCCTCCCCCCTCAACCACGGCACCGTGCTGCGCTCCGTCCTCAGCCAGCTGCTCGCCATCACCGACACCGACATGGGCAACGTCCAGCTCCCCGACCGGGTCCGCGGCGGACTGCGCCTCGAACACCACACCGGCCTCAGCGAGGACTTCGTCGACTTCTTCGCGCACGTCGGTGACGACGGCACCTCCTGCGCGGAGGCCGCCCGCACCCTCAGCCAGGTCACCGTCGGCGACGTCGAGTCCGCGCCGGTCTTCGACGAAGCCTCGCGGCGGGCCATCCTGGACGCGGGCAGCCGCGCCGCCCACAGCGCCCCGCTGTTCACGTCCGCCGGGGTCTGCGTGGGCATGGCCTCCGCCCACCTGGACCGTACGGTCAAGCAGATGACGGCGGCGCAGCACAAGGCCATGACGGACCTGGGCGCGCAGGCCGGGCAGTGGCTCGCCTGGTACAACCGCACGGTCCTGACGGACGCCCTGGAACACCTGCACGTCCTGGGCACCCGCCACCGGGGCACCGCGGTCCGCCGCCGCTGACCGTCCCGTCCGGCCCCCGCACAACCTGCCCCCGCACCCCCGCGTCGCCGTACACACGCACACGGAACCCCAAGCCCGCCCTGCGCGCGCACACGGAACCCCCAGCCCGCCCGCACGCGAAAGGGGCGGCCCGGGGGAAGAAATCCCCGGGCCGCCCCACTCGGGCAACCACTCACGGCAACCACTCACGGCAACCGCTCACGGCAACGACTCACCGCGACCACGCCTAACAACACGCACGCCCCACAGCAGGCACGCCCCGCAGCACACACACGCCCGCCCCGCGGCACTCACCGCACCCGGCGCGTCACCTCATGCGCCGCGTCGGCGGTTTCAGGTCGTGCGCCGCCTCCGCGACCCCGGCCGCCGCTCGCTCGGCCTGGCCACGTGCTCGCCGGCCTCCAGCGCCGCCGCCCGGCGCGCCGCGCCGAACTCGGCGAGCGCCTCCGCCAGCCGCGACACCGACGGTTCCGGCGAGAGCACGTCGACCCGCAGCCCGTGCTCCTCGGCGGTCTTCGCCGTCGCGGGCCCGATGCAGGCGATGACCGTCACGTTGTGCGGCTTCCCGGCGATGCCGACCAGGTTGCGTACCGTGCTGGACGACGTGAACAGAACGGCGTCGAAGCCACCGCCCTTGATCGCCTCCCGCGTGTCGGCCGGCGGCGGCGAAGCCCGCACGGTCCGGTACGCGGTGACGTCGTCGACCTCCCAGCCCAGCTCGATGAGCCCGGCGACGAGGGTCTCCGTCGCGATGTCGGCGCGCGGCAGGAAGACGCGGTCGATCGGGTCGAAGACCGGGTCGTACGGCGGCCAGTCCTCAAGGAGTCCCGCGGCCGACTGCTCGCCGCTGGGCACCAGGTCCGGCTTCACGCCGAACTCGACCAGCGAGGCGGCGGTCTGCTCGCCGACCGCCGCGACCTTGATCCCGGCGAAGGCGCGCGCGTCGAGCCCGTACTCCTCGAACTTCTCCCGCACCGCCTTGACGGCGTTCACCGAGGTGAAGGCGATCCACTCGTAGCGTCCGGTGACCAGGCCCTTGACGGCCCGCTCCATCTGCTGCGGGGTGCGCGGCGGCTCGACGGCGATCGTCGGGACCTCGTGCGGCACCGCGCCGTACGACCTGAGCTGGTCGGAGAGCGACGCCGCCTGCTCCTTGGTCCGCGGGACGAGCACCCGCCAGCCGAACAGCGGCTTCGACTCGAACCACGACAGCTGCTCGCGCTGGGCGGCGGCACCGCGTTCGCCGACGACGGCTATGACGGGCTGGTGGCCCTCCGGGGAGGGCAGCACCTTCGCCTGCTTCAGCACCTGGGCGACGGTGCCCAGCGTCGCGTTCCACGTGCGCTGGCGCGTCGTGGTGCCGGCGACGGTCACGGTCATCGGGGTGTCGGGCTTGCGGCCCGCCGACACCAGTTCACCGGCGGCGGCGGCCACCGAGTCGAGCGTCGTGGCGACGACGGCGGTCGCGTCGCTCGCGCCGACCTCCGACCAGCAGCGCTCGTCGGCGGTGCGGGCGTCGACGAACCGTACGTCCGCTCCGGCGGCGTCCCGCAGCGGGACACCCGCGTAGGCGGGCACGCCGACGGCGGTCGCGACGCCCGGGACGACCTCGAAGGCCACGCCCTCGGCGGCGCAGGCGAGCATCTCCTCGCCCGCGTTGCCGTCCAGCCCGGGGTCGCCGGAGACGGCACGGACGACCCGCTTGCCGTTCCGCGCGGCCTCCATGACAAGATTGACCACGACCTTGGACGACATCGGCGTCCGGATCTCCGGCGTGCCCGCGGTCGCTGACGCATCGTCAACCACCGCCAGCTGAGGCGTGCTTACGCCCGCCTTCGCATGAGCACGTACGACATCGAGCACGGCGGGCTCGGCGATCAGCACGTCGGCGCTCGACAGCGCCTCGACGGCGCGCAGTGTCAGCAGACCCGGGTCGCCGGGTCCGGCGCCGAGGAAGGTGACGTGCCCTGGTGCGGAGAACACCGAGGATGCAGGGGTGTTGGTGGGGCTCAAAGTGCTCGCTCCCCCATAAGACCGGCCGCACCCTTGGCGAGCATCTCGGACGCGAGTTCGCGCCCGAAAGCCTCCGCGGCGTGGTGCGACGTGGGTACGGGACCGGTAGTGGACAGCTGCACCAGCTCGGCGCCGTCGGTCGAGCCGACGACGCCCCGCAGGCGCATTTGATTGACAATCTGCCCGTCAACCAGCAAGTCGGCCAACGCACCCACAGGTGCGCTGCAACCGGCTTCCAGGGCGGCGAGCAGGGCTCGCTCGGCCGTCACGGCGCACCGCGTGTGCGGGTCGTCGAGCTGGGCGAGCGTGGCGGCGAGGTCGGCGTTCTCCGCCGTGCACTCGATGGCCAGGGCCCCCTGGCCGGGGGCGGGCAGGACCACGTCGGCGTCCAGGAACTCGGACACCTCGTCGACCCTGCCGATACGGCGCAGCCCGGCCGCGGCGAGAACCACCGCGTCCAGCTCGCCGCTGCGTACGTATCCGACCCGGGTGTCGATGTTGCCCCGGATCGGCACGGTCTGGATGTTCAGCCCGTGGCCGCGCGCGTACGCGTTCAGCTGGGCCATGCGGCGCGGCGAACCGGTGCCGACGCGGGCGCCGTCGGGCAGCTGCGCGAAGGTCAGTCCGTCGCGTGCCACCAGCACGTCCCGCGGGTCCTCCCGCAGGGGTACGGCGGCCAGCGCGAGGTCGTCGGGCTGCGTGGTCGGCAGGTCCTTCAGCGAGTGCACGGCGAAGTCCACCTCCCCCCGCAGCAGCGCGTCGCGCAGTGCCGTGACGAAGACGCCCGTCCCGCCGATCTGCGCGAGCTGCTCCTTCGACACGTCGCCGTAAGTGGTGATCTCCACCAACTCGACCTCGCGGCCGGTCAGTTCGCGCACCGCGTCGGCGACATGTCCGGACTGGGCCATGGCCAGCCTGCTGCGCCGAGTCCCCAGCTTCAAGGCCGTGGTGGCCTTAGCGGCTTCAGTCATGCCCGCCCTCTCTTCGCGCTCTCGGCACCGGTGGTGTCGTTCAAGTCGTCCTTGGGCGCATCGGCCCTGCTCACCGCCGCGACCGTCTGCGGGTCGAGGTCGAAGAGCTCGCGCAGGGCGTCGGCGTACCCGGCGCCGCCGGGCTCGCTCGCCAGCTGCTTGACCCGTACGGTCGGCGCGTGCAGCAGCTTGTCGACCACGCGTCGTACGGTCTGCGTGATCTCGGCCCGCTGCTTGGCGTCCAGGCCGGGGAGCCTGCCCTCCAGCCGCGCGACCTCGTTGGTGACGACGTCGGCGGCCATGCTGCGCAGTGCCACCACGGTCGGCGTGATCTGCGCGGCCCGCTGGGCGGCCCCGAAGGCGGCCACCTCGTCCGCGACGATCCCGCGCACCAGCTCGACGTCGGCGGCCATGGGCGCGTCCGCGGCCGCGTCGGCGAGCGACTCGATGTCCACCAGTCGCACGCCGTCGAGCCGGTGAGCGGCGCCGTCGATGTCGCGCGGCATGGCGAGGTCCAGCAGCGCGAGACGCACCGCGGCCCCTTCCGCGCCGACCGGCTTGGGCGTGCGCACGGACTGCGCCGCCGCCTCGCCGTTGTCGGCCCACGCGCCGTGCAGTTCGAGGGAGCCCGCGTCGGGCTCGGTCCGCATCTGCGGTACGTGACCGGGTGCGGCCTGCGTCGCGGCCGTGTCGGCGGGCACGCCCAGGGCGTCCGCCACGTCCTCCACGGTCAGTACGAGGCCGGTCGCCCCGGTGCAGGAGATCGCGACGTCGACTCGTGTCAGTTCCCGGGCCACGTCGTCCATCGGCACCGCCCGTGCGGCGCCGCCGGACTGGTTCAGGATCCCGGCGAGCCTCTCGGCCCGCTCGGCGGTCCGGTTGGCGACCACGACCTCGGCCACTCCGACCCGTACGAGGGTCGCGGCGGCGAGGGAGGACATGGAGCCTGCGCCGATGACCAGCGCCCGCTTGCCGACGGCCCACTCGGCCACCGGCGCGCCGTCGGCGAGCTGTTCCAGGCCGAAGGTCACCAGCGACTGTCCGGCCCGGTCGATCCCGGTCTCGGAGTGCGCCCGCTTGCCGACGCGCAGGGCCTGCTGGAACAGGTCGTTGATCAGTCGGCCGGCGGTGTGCAGTTCCTGCCCGAGGGCGAGCGCGTCCTTGATCTGTCCGAGGATCTGCCCCTCGCCGACGACCATCGAGTCGAGGCCGCAGGCCACCGAGAACAGGTGGTGGACCGCCCTGTCCTCGTAGTGCACGTAGAGATAGGGGGTCAGCTCCTCCAGCCCCACCCCGCTGTGCTGGGCGAGCAGGGTGGAGAGTTCCGCGACACCCGCGTGGAACTTCTCCACGTCGGCGTACAGCTCGATGCGGTTGCAGGTGGCGAGCACCGTCGCCTCGGCGGCGGGCTCGGAGGCGAGGGTGTCCTGCAACAGCTTCGCCTTGGCGTCACCGGCGAGCGAGGCACGCTCCAGCACGCTGACGGGGGCACTGCGGTGGCTCAGCCCGACGACCAGGAGGCTCATGCCGGCATCACGGCGGGCACGTCGCCGTCGGGTCCCTTCCGGTTCGCGGCGGCCTCGGCCGCGCGGCGCGCGGCGGGCGGCAGCAGGGCCGCGGCAGCGGCCTCGGCGTCACCGGCCTTGCGCTGCTCGTGGAAGGCGAGGATCTGCAGTTCGATCGACAGGTCGACCTTGCGCACGTCCACCCCCTCCGGGACCTGGAGGACGGTCGGAGCGAAGTTGAGGATCGACGTCACGCCGGCCGCGATCAGCCGCTCGCTGACCTGCTGTGCGGCGCCGGCCGGAGTGGCGATGACTCCGATGGAGACACCGTTCTCCTCGATGATCTTCTCCAGCTCGTCCGTGTGCTGGACGGGCATCCCGGCGACCGGCTTGCCGGCCATCGCGGGGTCGGCGTCGATGAGGGCGGCCACCCGGAAGCCGCGGGAGGCGAACCCGCCGTAGTTGGCCAGTGCCGCGCCGAGGTTTCCGATGCCGACGATGACGACCGGCCAGTCCTGGGTGAGGCCCAGCTCGCGGGAGATCTGGTAGACGAGGTACTCGACGTCGTAGCCCACGCCCCGGGTCCCGTAGGACCCCAGGTAGGAGAAGTCCTTCCGCAGCTTCGCGGAATTGACCCCCGCGGCTGCGGCCAGCTCCTCCGAGGACACGGTCGGAACCGAGCGCTCGGAGAGCGCGGTGAGGGCGCGCAGATACAGCGGAAGGCGGGCGACGGTGGCCTCGGGAATGCCTCGGCTACGGGTCGCCGGTCGGTGAGTTCGGCCAGTTGCCACGGTGCTCCTGCGGGATGAGCGGGGCTGCAGGCGGCCGTAAGTCCCAAGACCGCCCCGTCGAATGCAGGCTATGTCTTTGTGAACGCGTGCACAAAGATGGTGTCCGATTTGTCCAAGCAAAGTGACCGGGGTCACGCGCTCACGGCCCGTAATACGGGAACCGGAACAGGTGCGGCGACGTCGCCCGAGCTTCGGGAGCAAACCCGGACACTCCCCCCACAAATCAGCCCCCAAGCCAACCCAAACCACCACCGATGGTACGCCGCCCCCGGCCTCTCCATTCCCCCCGCGCCACCCCGCCGACCGGACGCCCGCCGCGCCGACCCCCGGGGGGGGCGCCCCCACCGGCCCGCGCGCCCCGCCGCGCCCGTACGCCGCCCCGGCCCCCTTCCTACGCCCCCAGTTCCCTGCGCAGCCTCGTCCCGTCCACCTTCCAGAAGGTGTGCTGCTCCCCGTCCACCAGGACCACCGGAACCTGCTCCCAGTACTCCCGGTACAGCTCCTCGTCCACCGAGATGTCCTTCTCCTCCCAGGGCACGCCCAGCTCCCCGCACACCTCCTCGACGACCACCCGCGCGTCGTCGCACAGATGACACCCGGGCTTTCCGATCAACGTGACGAGCCGCTGTCCCGGCTCCTTCTTCTTGTTGCGCCGCAGCAAAGGGGACATCCCCCCATTCTCGCCGCCCGGCCGTGCCTACCGGGCGACGCCGGACGCAGTCCCCGCACCGGCCGGTACGCGGTCTCCGTACGCGATCTCCGTCACATCCCCGCCCCGGAGAGTTCACACCTCCGCAGCCCTCCCGCTCGGGAACTCCCGAACAGAATGGCTATGCTCACGACATGGCCGCACTGGGATGGCTCACCCCCCGTAGGCGCTCCGCGACCGCACGGAGCGTGCTGGCGGGCGAGGCTGCAGCCGAAGCAGCACGCAAGTCGTCACTGGAGATCGAGGAGCTGGAGGCGGCCCGCGCCGCCGGCCCCGGGGCTCCGGACGAAACGACTCCCGAGCCCGACTTCCCCGTCCACGGCGACACCGAGGCCGCCGCCTTCTTCGACCTCGACAACACCGTCATGCAGGGCGCCGCGATCTTCCACTTCGGCCGCGGCCTCTACAAACGGCGCTTCTTCGAGCGCCAGGAACTGGCCCGCTTCGCCTGGCAGCAGGCCTGGTTCCGGCTCGCCGGGGTCGAGGACCCCGAGCACATGCAGGACGCCCGCGAGAGCGCGCTGTCCATCGTGAAGGGCCACAAGGTCTCCGAGCTGATGACCATCGGCGAGGAGATCTACGACGAGTACATGGCCGAGCGCATCTGGCCCGGCACCCGGGCCCTCGCCCAGGCCCACCTCGACGCGGGCCAGAAGGTCTGGCTGGTGACCGCCGCCCCCGTCGAAACGGCCACCATCATCGCCCGGCGCCTGGGCCTGACCGGCGCGCTCGGCACGGTCGCCGAGTCCCACGACGGCGTCTACACCGGCCGCCTGGTCGGCGAACCCCTGCACGGCCCCGCGAAGGCGGAGGCGGTACGCGCGCTCTCCGCCGCCGAGGGGCTCGACCTCACCCGGTGCGCCGCGTACAGCGACAGCCACAACGACATCCCGATGCTCTCGCTCGTCGGCCATCCGTACGCGATCAACCCGGACGCCAAGCTCCGCAAGTACGCCCGAGAACGCGAGTGGCGGCTGCGCGACTACCGCACCGGACGCAAGGCCGCCAAGGTCGGCATTCCCGCCGCGGTCGGCGTCGGCGCCCTCGCGGGCGGCACCGCGGCGGCCCTCGCACTGCACCGCCGCCGCCGCTGAGCCCGCGCGGCCCTCCGGGCCGCACGGACCGTCCGCCACCGGCCGTCACATTCCGCTTCCGTACGAAAGAAACCGCAACCGGCACGCACAGGGGCCGGGTGCACCCCGCTTCCCGGGGCGCACCCGGCCCTCCGCCGTCGTACGGCCAATCCCCAGGGCTTACCCCGGCTCCTCCCCCGTCAGTCCCCTCCCCCGCACTCGGCCACAACAGATCGGGCAACCAGACAGTTCACGGCCCGATCCGATCAACAAGTGGTCACGAACTGCTACTTGATACGTCGCCTAGACGTAACAGAAGAGACGGAAACGGTGATTTGAGCAACTGGGTGTAGTGCTGCCTGTACGAAGCGTTATTCTCCTCAGACGCATTCCGGAACCCATTCATCAGCATCACGAGTGAACAGTCCGGTACTGCACGTGATGGAAGCTCTGCCTCTGGGAGTCCCGTGTACCCACACGTCGGGGTTGACGCCTCGGGCCTGGCTACGCTGCGCGCAACGGTCGCAAACCGTCTGCGCGGCTTCGTCCCCACCGCGTACGCCGTCCCCGCCTTTGCCACCCCTCTACCCGCCGGACCCTGCTATGCCCTGGCCGACGGCGGTGCCGCCGTCGGCAGACGTAGCCGCGGCACCGGCGGCTCGGGCACCGGCACGTCCACCGTCCGTCGGCCCACCGCCGACAGCGACAGCGCGCGCATGATGGATCTGGTCGAGCGCGCCCAGGGAGGCGAAGCCGATGCCTTCGGCCGCCTCTACGACCAGTACAGCGACACGGTCTACCGCTACATCTACTACCGCGTCGGCGGAAAGGCGACGGCAGAAGACCTGACCAGCGAGACGTTCCTGCGCGCCCTGCGGAGGATCTCCACCTTCACCTGGCAGGGCCGCGATTTCGGCGCCTGGCTGGTCACCATCGCCCGGAACCTGGTCGCGGACCACTTCAAATCGAGCCGGTTCAGGCTCGAAGTGACCACGGGCGAAATGCTCGACGCCAACGAGGTCGAGCGGAGCCCGGAGGACTCCGTCCTGGAGTCGCTCTCCAACGCGGCCCTGCTGGAAGCCGTGCGCAAGCTCAATCCGCAGCAGCAGGAGTGCGTCACACTCCGCTTCCTGCAGGGCCTCTCGGTCGCCGAGACGGCCCGCGTCATGGGCAAGAACGAGGGTGCCATCAAGACCCTCCAGTACCGGGCCGTCCGCACCCTGGCCCGCCTGCTCCCCGACGACGCCAGGTGACCGCCACCCCGGTCGCCTCCGACACAAGGTGACCGTTCGATCACCGGCTGTCGAAGCCTGACATCTTCGGCAGTCGGATCATCTTTCGTCCGTAACCCAAGTGCCCGGCGGCTCGTTGTGCGGGATGCAGGCTCCCTGCGGTCACGCCATGCCCGCAGCCACTCACCCATTCGTGTGGATGCTTCCATGGCGTGCAACCTTCCGGATCACCCGGGGAGTCGATCGTCATGACGAGAGGAGGTGCCGCCAGTGATCGCGAACGTATCGGCGCACCGGCGGGCCAACGCCTTCGCCCAGGCGCTGGAGGATCAGGAACTCCAGGGCACGGCGGCCGAGCAGCCCGAAGGTACGGCCGGAGCAGCCGAAAGGTCTGCCGACCAGGGGACACTGCTGTCCCTGGCCGCGGGTCTTGGCGACCTGCCCGCACCGGAGATGGACCCCGAGGTCAAAGTGGTGCAACGAGCGCAGCTCGTCGCCGCCATGGAAGCCATGATGCTGGAAGGCACCGCGGCAGGGCCCACCGGCCCTCAGGTGCCCGAACAGCGCACGGGGCGGGGAGCCCACCGGGCCACCGCCCTCCGCAAACTGCGCCCCCGCTCCCGCTGGTCGAAAGGCCTGGCGGCGGGCGGACTCACCGTGGGCGTGGCGGCCGGAGCCTTCGGCGGCGTGGCCGCCGCCAGCTCCGACGCCCTCCCCGGTGATTCGCTGTACGGGCTCAAGCGCGGCATGGAAGATCTGAAGCTCACCATGGCGGGCGACGAGTCCGACCGGGGTCAGATCTACCTCGACCAGGCGTCCACCAGACTCCAGGAGGCCAGACGCCTCATGGAGCGGGGCAGGGCCGCCGACCTCGACCACGAGCAACTGGGCGAAGTACGGCGCACGTTGAACGGCATGAAGCACGACGCCAGCGAGGGCCACCGGCTCCTCTACGAGGCGTACGAGAGGGACGGCAACATCGGCCCCATCCAGGCGCTGACCGCCTTCTCCAAGTCGCACCGGGAAAGCTGGAGCAGTCTGCGCAGCCTGCTGCCCGCCCAGCTGGGCGACGTCGGCTCGCAGGTCAGCTCGGTGTTCGACGCCATAGACCAGAAGGTGGCCCCGCTCCAGTCCCTGCTGCCCGAGCCACCGCAGCCGGACCAGAAGCCGGCCGCTCCGAGCACCCACAAGGACCGACCGGGCACCCCGCACCGGACCGACGGGACCCGTCCCGCCGCCCCCGGCAGCACACCCGGCACCCCGCACCAGGGAGGCAGGCCCGACAGCACACCACCGCCCGCGTCGTCCTCGGACGGGGCACCGTCCGAGAACCTCATCGGCGGAGCCGGCGACCTGCTCGAACCGCCCGCGCCCGACAAGCCCGACGCCCCGCCCGCCCCGGCCAGGCCCACCAGGCCGGCCGTCCCCGACGTCACGATCCCGCCCATCCTCCCGGACGTACTGCCGGGCCTGGGCATCAACGGCGAGGACACCAAGGGCTAGCGACCGCCGTGCAGCGGCGGCCGGTGCGTACCGTACGTACAGGTAGGACACCGGCCGCCACTGCACGCGGCGCCCTCATCCCCCCTCACCGGGACACGGTCAGAAGAAGACCGACCGCCTCTGCACCAGCAGCTTGTAGAGGGTGTGCTGGATCTGCTCGCGCACCTGGTCCGTCAGGTTGAACATCAGCATCGGATCCTCCGCCGCCTCCTCCGTGTACCCGTCGGTCGGAATCGGCTCGCCGAACTGGATCGTCCACTTCGTCGGCAGCGGCAGCATCCCCAGCGGCCCCAGCCACGGGAACGTCGGCGTGATCGGGAAATACGGCAGACCCAGCACCCGCGCCAGCGTCCTGGAGTTCCCGACCATCGGATAGATCTCCTCCGCGCCCACGATCGAGCACGGCACGATCGGCGCCCCCGCACGCATCGCCGTCGACACGAAGCCGCCGCGCCCGAAGCGCTGAAGCTTGTAGCGCTCGCCGAACGGCTTCCCGATGCCCTTGAACCCCTCCGGCATCACCCCGACCAGTTCCCCGCGCTCCAGCAGCGCCCGCGCGTCCTCCGCGCACGCCAGGGTGTGGCCGGCCTTGCGCGCCAGCTCGTTGACCACCGGCAGTACGAAGACCAGGTCGGCGGCGAGCAATCGCAGGTGCCGCCCCGCCGGATGCTCGTCGTGCACCGCGGCCTGGAGCATCAGCCCGTCCAGCGGCAGCGTCCCGGAGTGATTGGCGACGATCAGCGCCCCGCCCTCGGTGGGAACGTTCTCGATGCCCTTCACCTCGACCCGGAAGTACTTGTCGTAGAACGGCCGGATCATCGACATCAGGACCTGGTCGGTGAGCTCCTTGTCGTACCCGAACTCGTCGACCTCGTAGTCCCCGGTGATCCTCCGCCGCAGGAAGGACAGCCCGCCCGCGATCCGCCGGTCCCAGCCGCCGCGCTCCGCGCCCGGCTCCTCGGACTCCACGGCGGGCGTCCCGGGCAAGGGGTCGTGCTGCTCCGGTACGGGGGCCAGCGCGCCCCCCGCGGCAGCGGCACCGCCCTTGCGTCCGCCGCCGCTGCCGCGCTTGGCCGGGCCCGAGCGCGCGGCTCCCGTCCCGCGCCGGGACCGCGGATCGTCACCGAAGGGGATGACCTTGGCGTCGGCCATGTCAGATGCGCTCCTTGGATGCTGTGGACGACTGAGCCGTGGACGACCGGGATGCGGACGAGGGGGCTTCCGGGGCTTGCGTACGTGCGAACTCGGCGAGTCGGCCGACCTGTTCGGCGGCCCGGTCCACGGCGCTCGCGAGGGCCTCGGGCGGCAGCAGCCCGGTCCCCCGGCTGCGCGCGAAGTCCGCGAAGGTCTCCGCCGTGGTGTACTTCGGCTCGAAGCCGAGCGTCTCGCGCATCTGCGTGGTCCGCACCACCCGCCCGTGCGTGAGCAGCCGGATCTGCTCGGGGGAGAAGTCGCTCATCCCCACCGTCCGCAGCGCCGAGCCGACCCACCGCACGGCGGGCAGCAGGAACGGCACCGTGGGCCGCCCCAGCCGACGTGCGCACTGCGACAGCAGCAGCACCCCGTCGCCGGCGATGTTGAAGGTCCCGCTGTTCAGCGTTCCGCGCCGGGGTTCGTGCGCGGCGATCCGCAGCACCTCCACGACGTCGTCCTCGTGCACGAACTGCAGGCGGGGGTCGTACCCGAAGACCGTCGGCAGCGCGGGCAACGAGAAGTAGTCGGCCAGCGGCGTGTCCGCGCACGGCCCCAGGATGTTCGCGAACCGCAGCACGCACACCGCCACGTCCGGCCGCCGCCGCGCGAATCCCCGTACGTACCCCTCGACCTCGACGGCGTCCTTCGCGAAGCCTCCGCTGGGCAGCGACTTCGGTGGCGTGGCCTCGGTGAAGACGGCCGGGTCGCGCGGCGCCGACCCGTACACGCTCGTGGTGGACTTCACGGCCAGCCGCTGCACGGTCGGCGACTTCTGACAGGCCCCGAGCAGCTGCATGGTGCCGATGACATTGGTCTCCTTGACCACGCTCCGTCCGCCGCCGCCGCCCAGCGGCGTCCCGGTCACGTCCAGGTGCACGACGGTGTCGACGCCGTACTCGGCCAGGACCCGGGCGATCGACGGCTGCCGGATATCCACCTGGACGAAATCCGCGCCCCCGAGAGGATGCTCGGGCGGTACGGCGTCGACCCCGATCACCCGGTCCACCTCGGGATCCCGCTGCACACGCCGTACGAAACGGCCTCCCAGCTGCCGGGCCACACCTGTGACGAGCACGACCTTGCCCAAGATCAGCGCCTTCCCTCGGTCTCCCCTGAGGCCCCCGGTTGTCCACCGGGTCTCCCCCCGACGGCCACCGTAACGCCTTGATGTTGCGCTGTGATGACCGCACGGGCCGTGCGGTGGCCGCAATCCCCGGGTACCCGCCGAACGGGTCGGGCAACGCGAAGAGGCCCTCCCGCCAGTGTTGGCGAAAGGGCCTCTCCGTGTGCGTACAGCTGTCGCTTACTTCTTGTTACGACGCTGAACGCGGGTGCGCTTGAGCAGCTTGCGGTGCTTCTTCTTGGCCATCCGCTTGCGCCGCTTCTTGATAACAGAGCCCACGACTACCCTCGCTTCTCTCAACTGGTGCGGGGCGTCTGGGCCCACACGACCTACAAGGGCCTAGCCTACCCGCCACCTCGTGAGGGACGTAATCCGAGGGGAACCCTAGGCTGTCTCCACCCCCACGAAGGACTCCCGGAGGTACTCGTGAACCGCTTGCTCCGGGACACGGAAGGACCTGCCCACCCGGATCGCCGGCAGATGACCGCTGTGCACCAAGCGGTACACGGTCATCTTTGACACTCGCATCACCGAGGCGACTTCCGCCACGGTCAGAAACTTGACCTCGTTGAGAGGCCTCTCGCCTGAAGCAGTCATGACCCACCTGTACCTTCCGCACATGACGCGCACCGGCTTCCCCTTCCGGTGACTCTTCGTCGCTGTGCGCTCACTCCCCAGACTAGGGGCGTGTGATGCGAGTGGGGAAGAGGAGATGCGTTCGGCCCGCTACCGTGACAGACACGCTCGATTGAGTACATAGCGAGTAAGCGGTCGGTAGTAATCAGACCGCACAGCGTCATCGAGCGGAACAGTGACGGCGACCCGCCCCTCGGCCTCACCGACGAACAGCGCGGGGTCGTCCACGTCCGCCAGCCCGATCGCCTCGAACCCCAGCTGACCTGCACCGCAGACCCATCCGTGGTCTCCCACCACGAGCCCCGGCAGGGGCCCGCCACCCTCCGCGGCCGCCTGCAGAACCACCCGAACCGGGAGGGGAGAATGGGAGTGCACGCCGGTGTCACTCCCGGGCTTCCGTGCGCCGGGTTCGCGCATCAGCGCGACTCCCCGTACGTAGTCAAGGTTGTACGTACGTACGCCGAACCGGGTCGTTATGTCGACACAACGCCCCTGCGCGGGAGTGAGCACTTCACACCCCGCCGCCGACAGGGCGTCTGCCAACCCGGCGTAGAAATCGACCAGTCGGTGCGGGTGCCCCGTCCCGAACAGCACTGGTGTTCTCTTCGCCGCCGCCTCTCCGAGCTTCTCGGCGAAGGCGTCCAGGGCGTCCAAGGTCCGCTCCGGGTCGATGGAGTCGGGGCCGACCCGGTAGCGAAGGTCCCCCGACACGCCGCACCTCTCCGCCATCAGTCGCACCAACTCCCGCTCTTGCCACCTCTGTTGTGGCTCCAGCCCCAGCAGGACCCTGGGGTCTCCCGCCCCGAACAACCGATAGCTCCGCAGACTCACCTCCCGCGCGGTGGCCACCTCACCCGCCAACTTCGTCGCCACCAGATGCGCCCTCAACCCGCCACGACTCACCACCCCCTCATCCTCCCGCCACCCCCCGCCACCCGTCCCCCGATCCCCACCCCCACCCACCCCCATGGCCTAACCCCGGTACGACGCCGACCCCACACGCCACAAGCCCCCGGCCGACGCCGCCACCCCGACCTCACCCCCTGGAGGAACGGGGCCACCCCTACGTAAGCCCCCTTGGGCGGCGGGGCCACCCTTACGTCAGCCCCCTTGGGCGGCGGGGCCGCCCCCCGGGGGCGGAACGGGCGGGCAAGGAAGCGGCCCCCACCGGACGGTGCACCCCCGCCCCACGCCCCGCCACTGCCCGTACCCCAACCCCCAGCGCCGGAACGCCCGACGCCCCAACCCCCAGCGCCCGGACACCCGACGCCCCAACCCCGCGCGCCCGAGCACCCGAGGCCCCGACCCCGCGCACCCGAACGCCCGACGCCCCAACCCCTCGCACCCGAACGCCCGCACCTCACTGCGTGGGCCAACACCCCACACGCACACCCCCTACGCCAGCAATCCCCTCAACGGAAACACCGCCCCCCGCACCGCCACCACCGCCTGATCCACCCGGTCCGCCGGGTCGTACCCCTCGTCCCACCCCCGCCAGGCCACCGTCCGCCCATCCGTCATCCGCCCCGGCCCCAACTCCCGCGTGAGCGCGTAGACCTGGTCCTTCCAGCTCTGCGGAATCACCGACTCCGGCTCCACCGGCCGATGCGCCGCAATCCCCACCAGGTGCGTCCAGGACCGCGGTACGACATCCACCACCGCGTAGCCCCCGCCGCCCAGCGCAAGCCACCGCGCGCCCTCCGCGTACTCGTGGGCCAGCTCGTGGCAAGCCGCCTGCACGGCCCGCTGCGCGTCCAGCGACACCGCCAGATGCGCCAGCGGGTCCTCGAAGTGGGTGTCCGCCCCGTGCTGCGTCACCAGCACCTGAGGACGGAAATCCGCCAACAGCTCCGGCACCACCGCGTGGAAGGCCCGCAGCCACCCCTCGTCGCCCGTCCCGGCCGGCAGGGCCAGGTTCACGGCGCTGCCCTCGGCCGCCCCCGCCCCACCCGTCTCCTCGGGCCACCCCGTCCCCGGGAAGAGCAGCCGGGGGTGCTCGTGCAACGAGATCGTCAGCACCCGCGGGTCGTCCCAGAACGCCGCCTGCACCCCGTCCCCGTGATGCACGTCCACGTCCACGTAGGCGACCCGCTCCGCGCCCAGCTCCAGCAGCCGGGCGATCGCCAGCGCCGCGTCGTTGTAGACGCAGAACCCGGCCGCCGACCCGGGCATCGCGTGGTGCAGCCCGCCCGCGAAGTTCACCGCGTGCGAGGCGTCCCCGCGCCACAGCGCCTCCGCGGCCCCCACCGACTGCCCGGCGATCAGCGCGGCCGCCTCGTGCATTCCGCGAAAGGCCGGATCGTCCTCGGTCCCCAGCCCGTACGCCGCGTCCGCGTCCCGGGGCGACGCCGAAGCCGCCCGTACCGCGTCGACGTAGTCCTGCCGGTGCACCAGCCGCAGGGTGGAGTCCCCCGCCGCCGGCGCCGCCACCACGTCGACCGCCGTGTCCAGCCCGTAGGCCCGTACCAACCCCATGGTCAGTGCGAGCCGCACCGGATCCATCGGGTGGTGGTCCCCGAAGTTGTACGCCGTGACGGCGTCATCCCACATCAACAGTGCGCGACCGCTCATGCCCGCCACCGTATCGGCCGCCCTCTCCGTCGAACGAGCGGGCGTACACCAGCGTCACCAGCACCAGAACCATCGGCACGAGCATCGCCCCCCGGTAGTTCCAGGCGTCCCCCACGGCCCCCACCAACGGCGACCCCACCAGGAAGCCCACGTAGTTGAAGACGTTCAGCCGCGCCACGGCCACGTCACTGTCCGCCGGGAACATCCGCCCCGCCGCCGCGAACGTCTGCGGCACGATCACGCACAGCCCCAGGCCCAGCAGCGTGAACCCGGCCATCCCCATCCACGGCGTCTGCGCCGCCGCCACGACCCCGAACCCCACGGCCGCGACCACCGCCCCAGAGCGCACCACCGCCACCGCCCCGAACCGCCGCACCCCGAGGTCCCCCACGGAACGCCCGATCAGCGTCGTCACCATGTAGACGTTGTACGGAACGGTCGCCAGCGCCTCCGACGAACCCAGCACGTCCTGGAGGTACTTGGCGCTCCAGTTCGCCACCGTCGAGTCCCCGATGTACGCGATGGCCATCACCATGCACAACGGCAGCATCAACCTGAACGAGAAAGCCCCCGCGGCCCTCCCCGCGCCCTCACCCACACCGACGGCAGCCCCCGCTCCCCCTGCCTTCGGCGCGTCGACGTACCACTGGCTCCCCACCAGCACCGTCGGCACCAGCACGACCACCACCGGCAGGTACGACACCAGCAGGGACAGTTCCCCGTACGCCCCCAGCCCGGCCAGCGAGGCCCCGACGATCCCACCGAGGCTGTACGCCGCATGAAACCCGAGCATGATGCTGCGCCCGTAGGCACGTTGCAGGCTCACCCCGAGCATGTTCATCGAGGCGTCCAGCATGCCGACCGAGACACCGAACAGCCCGAGCGCGAGCGCTCCGTGCCACATCTCACGCCCGCCGCCGACCCCGAGCAAGGACAGCAGCACCATGGGCTGCGACCACCGCAGCACCGCCGCCGGCCCGAAGCGCCTGGCCAACGCCTCGGCGGCGAAACTGCCGACCCCGGCCAGGACCGGTACGGCCGCCAAGAAGACCGGAAGCACCGCGTCCGACCAGCCGTACTGCTTCTGGATCGCCGGTATTCGCGTCACGAGGATCGCGAAGGCCACGCCCTGGGCGAAGAAACTCAGCGCCAAAGAAGCCCTGCCGTGCCGCAGACGCGCATCTGTCATGAACGGTGAGAGTACGACTACGCACTACTCATGGGTAGGTGGATCACCCGCCCAATTTCCCCGCTCACCGACACCGGGCCGGGCTCAGCACCGCTCAGCACCGGGCCCTGCTCGGCGCGACCTGCCCGGCCTCACCGCCACAGCACCCTTCCCCACTCCAGACTCCAGTTCCTCATTCCAACAGCCCGAGCAGCGCCTTCATGTCCGAGAAGTACCCGTTGACTCCTTCGAGGCGTTCCGCGGGAGTCATCGCCGTGTAGCCGTAGACGTCCATCCCGGCCGCCCGAGCCGCCTGCACCCCGAGCGGACTGTCCTCGACCACCACGCACCGCTCGGGGGCGACCCCCATCCGCTCGGCCGCATGCAGGAACAGGTCGGGGGCCGGCTTTCCCTTTCCCACGTCCTCGGAGCTGAACAGCCACTCCTCCTCGAACCACTGGTCGAGCCCGGCCCTGTGGTGCCCGACCCGGATCCGCTCGTGGCTCCCGGAGGAGGCCACGCAGTACGCCACCCCGTCCGCGACGAGTTCCGCGAGCACGTCCTCGACACCGGGCACACCCTGGAGCTCCCGCTCGAACGCGGCGAAGATCCGCTCCTGCAGGTTCCTCTCGAAGTCCGTGGGCAGGTCCCGTCCGGTCCTCTCCTTGATGAGGTCGTGCACCCGGTGCACGGCCGCTCCCATGTAGTCCCTGAGGGACTCGTCGTACGTCGTGGGGTGTCCGAGCTCGGTCAGGTAGCCGGACAGAATGGTGTTGGAGAGCGGTTCGCTGTCCACGAGGACGCCGTCGTTGTCGAAGATCACCAGTTCGTAGCGCATGAGTCGACCATAAACGCAAAAAAGCCGCTGCCCCCGAGTCAACAGACTCGGGGGCAGCGGCTTTTTTTAAAATTTGTTCGGCGGCGTCCTACTCTCCCACAGGGTCCCCCCTGCAGTACCATCGGCGCGGAAAGGCTTAGCTTCCGGGTTCGGAATGTAACCGGGCGTTTCCCTAACGCTATGACCACCGAAACACTATGAAACACTGAACACCTGGCTGTAAACACAGGACTGTTCGTTATTTCAGAACTAACACAGTGGACGCGAGCAACTGAGGACAAGCCCTCGGCCTATTAGTACCAGTCAGCTCCACCCGTTACCGGGCTTCCACATCTGGCCTATCAACCCAGTCGTCTACTGGGAGCCTTAACCCCTCAAAGGGGGTGGGAATACTCATCTCGAAGCAGGCTTCCCGCTTAGATGCTTTCAGCGGTTATCCTTTCCGAACGTAGCCAACCAGCCATGCCCTTGGCAGGACAACTGGCACACCAGAGGTTCGTCCGTCCCGGTCCTCTCGTACTAGGGACAGCCCTTCTCAATATTCCTACGCGCACAGAGGATAGGGACCGAACTGTCTCACGACGTTCTAAACCCAGCTCGCGTACCGCTTTAATGGGCGAACAGCCCAACCCTTGGGACCGACTCCAGCCCCAGGATGCGACGAGCCGACATCGAGGTGCCAAACCATCCCGTCGATATGGACTCTTGGGGAAGATCAGCCTGTTATCCCCGGGGTACCTTTTATCCGTTGAGCGACAGCGCTTCCACAAGCCACTGCCGGATCACTAGTCCCGACTTTCGTCCCTGCTCGACCCGTCGGTCTCACAGTCAAGCTCCCTTGTGCACTTACACTCAACACCTGATTGCCAACCAGGCTGAGGGAACCTTTGGGCGCCTCCGTTACTCTTTAGGAGGCAACCGCCCCAGTTAAACTACCCATCAGACACTGTCCCTGATCCGGATCACGGACCGAGGTTAGACATCCAGCACGACCAGAGTGGTATTTCAACGGCGACTCCACCATGACTGGCGTCACAGCTTCACAGTCTCCCACCTATCCTACACAAGCCGAACCGAACACCAATATCAAACTGTAGTAAAGGTCCCGGGGTCTTTCCGTCCTTCTGCGCGAAACGAGCATCTTTACTCGTAGTGCAATTTCACCGGGCCTATGGTTGAGACAGTCGAGAAGTCGTTACGCCATTCGTGCAGGTCGGAACTTACCCGACAAGGAATTTCGCTACCTTAGGATGGTTATAGTTACCACCGCCGTTTACTGGCGCTTAAGTTCTCAGCTTCGCACACCCGAAAGTGCACTAACCGGTCCCCTTAACGTTCCAGCACCGGGCAGGCGTCAGTCCGTATACATCGCCTTACGGCTTCGCACGGACCTGTGTTTTTAGTAAACAGTCGCTTCTCGCTGGTCTCTGCGGCCACCCCCAGCTCACCGTGTAAAACGGATCACCAGTGATGGCCCCCCTTCTCCCGAAGTTACGGGGGCATTTTGCCGAGTTCCTTAACCATAGTTCACCCGAACGCCTCGGTATTCTCTACCTGACCACCTGAGTCGGTTTAGGGTACGGGCCGCCATGAAACTCGCTAGAGGCTTTTCTCGACAGCATAGGATCATCCACTTCACCACAATCGGCTCGGCATCAGGTCTCAGCCTCAATGTGTGACGGATTTGCCTATCACACGGCCTACACCCTTACCCCGGGACTACCACCGCCCGGGCTGGACTACCTTCCTGCGTCACCCCATCGCTTACCTA
>NZ_CP192005.1:2375000-3085000 GCF_050947155.1 Streptomyces sp. CA-294286
AGTACGACCCCGAGGGGCGGCCCGGGGTGTCGAACCTGCTGGAGGTGCTGGCGGCCTGTGGCGGTGGGGAGCCGGACGAACTGGCGGGGGCGTACACCTCGTACGGGGCGTTGAAGCGGGATGTCGCGGAGGCGGTGGTGGAGCTGCTGCGGCCGGTGCGTGAGCGGCACGCGGCGCTTGCCGCGGATCCCGGGTACGTGGACGGGGTGCTGCGGGAGGGGGCGGCGCGGGCACGGGCGATGGCCCGGCCGACGGTGGATGCCGCCTACCGGGCCATCGGGTTGCTGCCGGCCGGGTGAGGTCTCCCGGGTGAGGGGGTGGGGGTGTCGGCGCGGGAGGGAGCGGCGGGGTGAGGGCTCCGGGGTGGCGGTGCGGGTGAGGGGCGGGGTGGCAGTGCGGGTGAGGGGCCGGAGGTGCGGGCCCGTCACTCGGACTGGCTCCCTCGGGGTGAGGGGCCGGGGGCACAGGCCCGTCTCACTCGGACTGGGGCCCACCCGGGGTGATGTGTGAGGGCGTCCATGCGGGCACGGGTCCGGGGTGGGGTGGGGTGGGGTGGGGTCAGCCGTTGCCGGAGGCGAGTTCGCGGCTGCGGTTGCGGGCGGCTTCCAGGGCGGAGATGAGGGCGGCCCGTACGCCGTGGTTCTCCAGTTCCCTGATGGCGCTGATGGTGGTGCCGGCGGGGGACGTCACCGCCTCGCGGAGTTTGACCGGGTGCTCGCCGCTGTCGCGGAGCATGACGGCCGCGCCGATCGCGGCCTGGACGATCAGGTCGTGGGCCTGGTTGCGGGGCAGGCCCAGGAGGATGCCCGCGTCGGTCATCGCCTCGACGAGGAAGTAGAAGTACGCCGGGCCCGACCCCGAGAGGGCGGTGGCGGCGTCCTGCTGGGACTCCGGGACACGCAGGGTCTTGCCGACGCCCGCGAAGATCTCCTCCGCATGGGAGAGGTGGACGGCGGTGGCGTGGCTGCCGGCGGAGATGACGGACATGGCCTCGTCGACGAGGGCCGGGGTGTTCGTCATGACGCGGACCACGGGGGTGCTCGCCGCGAGCCGTTCCTCGAAGAAGGAGGTCGGGATGCCTGCCGCACCGCTGATGACCAGACGGTCGGCGGGGAGGTGGGGGGCGAGTTCTTCGAGGAGTTTGCCCATGTCCTGCGGCTTGACCGTGAGGATCAGGGTGTCGGCGCGCTTGGCGGCTTCGGCGTTCGTGACGGACTCCACGCCGTAACGCGTACGCAGCTCCTCGGCGCGCTCGGGGCGGCGGGCGGTGACCAGGAGGTCCGCGGGGCGGCGACCGCCCCGGATCATGCCGCTGAGGAGGGCTTCGCCGATCTTGCCGGTGCCGAGCACGGCCACGGTCTTGGGAGCGGGAGCGGTCGTGAGTGGGGCGGCGGCTGTCTGCTCGGTCATGCGGGGTGCACCCTCCGTGCCGGTGGAACATGTCGTACGCGGTCATCCTCGCACCGGGGAGGGGCGGGGCGGAGGGGGTGTCCGAGGGGTGGGAGGGAGCAGGCGGGGGCGGTGCGGTGGGGCTGCGCCTACGCTTTGGGGATGACTGGCGTGAATCCGACCCTGGCCGAACTCCTCGAAGGGGGCAGCCCGGACCATGCGGAGCTGCTCGCCGCCGTGGCGGACGGCGTGATCATCGCTGTGGACGACAGCGGGGCCGTCGTTTTCATCCGGGGTGAGGACGGGCAACCCTGGCTCCCCTCCTTCGTCGACGAGGCCACTTGTGCGCGGGACATCGCGCACGGGCAGCCGTTCCTGTGCGATGGGCAGCGACTGCTCGACATCGCTGCGCGCACGGGGGTCAGGACCATGACGGTGGCTTCGGCGACTCAGTGTGCGACCGTGCCGATCGCTCTGGTGGGGAGAGCGGCGGCTGGGGACGGCGGGCAGTAACCGGGGCGGGTGGCCGAGAGCTGGCGGCTGAGGGGCCAGGGGCTTGAGGGGCTGAGGGGGCTGGGGCGGAGGGGCTGAGGCGGAAGGGCTGGGGTGCGGGCAGGGCGGGGTGGCTATGTGCGCTTGGGCTTCTTCTTGCGGGCGGCAGGGTTTCCCGTACGGGTGCCCCGTCGGCGTTCGTACTGCTTGACGGCCGCCTCGTACTCCGTGCGGTGCAGTTTCTCGCCCGGTGCTTCGGTCAGGGACCGGAAGAAGTAGGCGAGGAGCGAGCCGACGAAACCGATCGTCTTCAGGCTGCGCAGGGACTGCTCGCGGGCCGGGTCGGCGGGGCGGGCCGAGAAGCCCTCCCAGGTCTTGCGGAACGCGATCGCACTGCACACCGCGAACATCACGATGACCAGCATGCCGACGAAGCCGCCCACGTCCGCGATCTGGAGTCCCTGGTACGCGAAGCGGAGCAGGAAGCAGCCCGCGGCGGCTGCGGCGAGCGAGCCGAGGGAGGCGCCGACGCGGCGCAGGGCGTAGCCGTTGTCGTGGTGGAGCCAGGTGGTGCCGAAGAGGCGGAGGGGCTCGGGGCGGGGGCCGGTGATGGTGGGTGTGGTGGTGCGGGTGTCCGGCGTGGTGGGGCCGGTGGGGGTGTCGGGGGTGGTGGAGGGGGTGTCGGCGTGCTGGGGGTTTTCACTCACAGGGGTGATTGTCTCCCGGAGGGGGTGGGTGGGGGTTGAGCGGGACCGTCGCGCGGGTGGTGGGGACGGGCGGGCGAGGGGGCTACTTGGGGAGGGGGTGGGGGTTTTAGGGTGGGCGGGCCAGGCGGCTTTTTACGTACGGGAATCGAGAGGGGCGTGTCGTGTCGCTCGCGGCGGACGAGCCTGAGGTGATCGGCGACTACCGGCTCGTCGGGCGGCTCGGTACCGGGGGCATGGGCACGGTCTTCCTCGGGCGGTCGCCGTCCGGCCGCGACGTCGCCGTGAAGGTGATCCACGAGCAGTACGCCGCCGATCCGGATTTCCGTACCCGTTTCCGGCAGGAGATCGCCGCGGCGCGGCGGGTCAGCGGGGCGTTCACCGCGCCCGTGGTGGATGCCGATCCGGACGCCGTGCGGCCGTGGATGGCCACCCAGTACGTGCCGGGGCCGACGTTGGCGCAGTTGCTGGAGAGCCAAGGCCCTTTGCACGACCGTGAGTTGCGGTCATTGGCGCTGGGGCTGGTCGAGGCGTTACGTGACATCCACCGCGTCGGGGTCGTACACCGGGACCTGAAGCCCGCCAACGTGCTGATGGCGCAGGACGGGCCGCGCGTCATCGACTTCGGCGTCTCACGGGCCGTCGGCAACCGTGCGCTGACCGTCACCGGGCACGTCATGGGCACCCCGCCGTTCATGTCGCCCGAGCAGCTCAGCAGCCCGCGCACCATCGGCCCCGCGTCCGACATCTTCTCGCTCGGCGCGCTCCTGGTGTACGCGGCGGTGGGGCACGGGCCGTTCGACGCGGACAGTCCGCACATGACGGCGTACCACGTGGTGCACGAGCCACCGGTGCTCGACGGCGTGCGTGAGCCGTTGCGCGGGATTCTGGAGTACTGCCTGGTCAAGGAGCCGGAAGAGCGGCCGGACGGTGTTGAGCTGGCCTCGCTCCTCCGGAAGTGGAGGACTGCGTCCGGGAGCGGCGACGGGCCGGGGGGTGGGGACTGGGACGGGGCCGGGTTCCGGGTCGGGGATCGGGATGGGACCGGGGCGGGGTACCCGGTCGCGGGCGCTTCCGCCCGTGGCCCGGAGGTGGCGGACGATGCCGATCGCGGCACCGTGGTCGTGCGACGGGGTGGGCAGGACTCCGAAGCGCTCGGGGTGGTCGGGGTGGACGGGGCGGGTAGGGAGGCGGGGCAGACCGGGGCGGGTACGGCCGGGACGGGGGCTCGGAACGGGCCGGGCGAGAAGGTCGGGGACTCCGGGGCGGCCGGAGAGGCCGTGGGTGTCGGGGCGGGGGTATCTCGTGGGGCGGGCCGAGCTGTTGGGCCCGGTGGGGCGGTGGGCGGGCTGCCCACCCCGGCGGTGTCCCGGCGGCCTCTCCCCCGGCGCGTGCTCCTCGTCTCCGCCGTCGCTCTGGCGCTGGTTCTCGGTGGGGGCGGCCTCGCTCTCTTCGTCGATCCGCCGGGGGCGGGCAAGGGCGGGGCCGCGGAGGATGTGCGGGACGGGAAGCCCACCGCTCCCGCCGGGCGGGAGTCCTGGCAGGTCGCCTTGGACTGGGCCCCCGGGACGTCCTCGTCCCTCGGGGCGGTCCGCTGTGTCGCCTCGGGTTCCGCCGCGTTCTGCGGAGGGCCGTACGTGCGGGCCGCACGGCTCGACACCGCGACGGGGGCGACGGTGTGGCAGGCCCCGGATCCGCCGACCGCCCCGGGTACCAGGACGGCCGCCGACTCGGCTCCGGCGGGGGTGGGGGGCAAGGCCGTGTTCGTCGTGGAGACCCTGTCGGACTCGGCGCGACGGCTGGCCGCGCTGGACGCCGGTGACGGGCGGCGGCTGTGGCACCGCCCGGTGGGCGGGTACCGTCCTCCGGCCGTCCACGGCGGACTCGTCGCCGCCGCCGACGCGGGGCAGCGCAATGTCGTCGCCCGTGACGCACTCACCGGCGCCACCCGCTGGACCGCACCGAATCCGGCCGGGCAGGCGTGCTTCCCGATCGTGCTCCAGGGGCAGTGGTACGGGTCCTGCACGCCCTCCGACGACGGCGCGGCGCCCCGCACCTACGTCCGGTACGGCGCCGACGGCAGCCCGTCCCACCTCTTCACCCGGGGCCGCGACCACGAACTCGTGGGCACTGACGGCAAGTTGCTCGTCTTCGCCCGGTGGGCGCGTCCCGACGACGCGGCCGGGCACGCCAACCACGAGGGCGCCTACTCCTCACTCCTCCTGGTCGACCCCTCGGGCGCCCGGCTGCCGCGCACCCTGCCTCTGCCCGGTGCGCCGGCGGGGCGTCCGGTTCTGCGCGGCGACGCGGTCCTCTTCGTGCACCACTGGGGCACGGTCTCCTCGCACGGGGTGCGCGACGGCGACCGGCGGTGGGCCAGGGACACCGGGGTGCGGGGTCTCGGGGTGCCGACGGCCGGGCGGGCGGCGGAGCAGGACGTGCTGTTCGTGCCGAGTCTCAGCGGGCGGGTGCTCGCGCTGAACGCGCGTTCCGGCAAGGAGGTGTGGCGTTCGGCGCACCGGGGGGCGCCCCCGGCCTCGTACCACGACACGGAGGTCGTGCGCGTGGGCGGACTGTTGCTCGTCACCGGTACGGGCGGCACCGTCTTCTCCCTGGACCCGGCGGATCCGGCCCTGCGGGCGGGCGACGGCGGACACGCGCCGGAGGGTGCGCCGGGGCCCGGACCCGGTCCCGGCGGTGGACCGCCACCGCCCTCGCCTCCGCGCAACGGCGGGGGCGGGGGCGGGGGCGGGGGCGGCAGTTGAGCCGGTCTCAGCCGAGCTTCGTCACGTCGCGGACCGCGCCCTTGTCCGCGCTGGTCGCCATCGCGGCGTACGCGCGCAGGGCCTGGGAGACCTTGCGTTCGCGGTTGCGCGGGGCGTACACGCCACCGAGGGCTTCGCTGCGCTCGGCCAACTGCTCGTCGGGAACCAGGAGTTCGATCGTGCGGTTCGGGATGTCAATGCGGATGCGGTCGCCGTCCTCGACGAGTGCGATCGTGCCGCCGGAGGCCGCTTCGGGGGAGGCGTGGCCGATGGACAGGCCCGACGTGCCGCCGGAGAAGCGGCCGTCGGTGATCAGCGCGCACTCCTTGCCGAGGCCGGTGCCCTTCAGGTACGAGGTGGGGTAGAGCATCTCCTGCATGCCGGGGCCGCCCTTGGGGCCCTCGTACCGGATGACGACGACGTCGCCGGCCTTGACCTGCTTGAGGAGGATCTTCTCCACGGCTTCCTCCTGCGACTCGCAGACGACCGCCGGACCCTCGAAGGTCCAGATCGACTCGTCGACGCCGGCCGTCTTCACGACACAGCCGTCGATGGCCAGGTTGCCGCGCAGCACGGCCAGGCCGCCGTCCTTGGAGTAGGCGTGCTCGACGGAGCGGATGCAGCCCTCGGCGGCGTCGGTGTCGAGGCTGTCCCAGCGCTCGGACTGCGAGAACGCGGTGGCGGAGCGGACGCAGCCGGGGGCGGCGTGCCACAGTTCGACGGCCTCGGGGGCGGGTGAACCGCCGCGCACGTCCCAGTTCTTGAGCCATTCGGCGAGGGACGGGGAGTGCACGGAGTGCACGTCCTCGTTGAGGAGTCCGCCGCGGTGCAGTTCGCCCAGGATGGCGGGGATGCCGCCGGCGCGGTGGACGTCCTCCATGTAGTACGTGCGGTTCTTGGCGACGTTCGGGGCGACCTTGGCGAGGCAGGGGACGCGGCGCGAGATCTCGTCCATCTCGGGGAGCCCGAAGTCCAGTTCGGCCTCCTGGGCGGCGGCCAGCAGGTGCAGGATCGTGTTGGTGGAGCCGCCCATGGCGATGTCCAGGGCCATGGCGTTCTCGAAGGCGGCGCGCGAGGCAATGGCGCGGGGCAGGACGGTCGCGTCGTCCTGCTCGTAGTGGCGCTTGGTGATCTCGACGATCGTGCGGCCCGCGTTCTCGTACAGGGCGCGGCGGGACGTGTGCGTGGCGAGGGTCGAGCCGTTGCCCGGGAGGGCGAGGCCGATGGCCTCGGCGAGGCAGTTCATCGAGTTGGCGGTGAACATGCCGGAGCAGCTGCCGCAGGTGGGGCAGGCGTTCTCCTCGATGCGGAGCATGTCCTCGTCGGAGATCTTGTCGTTCACCGCGTCGGACATCGCGTCGACCAGGTCGAGGGTGCGGACGGTGCCGTCGACCAGGGTGGCCCGGCCGGACTCCATGGGGCCGCCGGAGACGAAGATCGTGGGGATGTTGAGGCGGAGCGCCGCGTTGAGCATGCCCGGGGTGATCTTGTCGCAGTTGGAGATGCAGATCAGGGCGTCGGCGCAGTGGGCCTCGACCATGTACTCGACGCTGTCCGCGATCAGGTCGCGGGAGGGCAGGGAGTACAGCATCCCGCCGTGGCCCATCGCGATGCCGTCGTCGACGGCGATGGTGTTGAACTCTCGGGGGACGGCGCCGGCCGCGAGGATCGCCTCGGAGACGATGCGGCCCACCGGGGCGAGGTGGGTGTGGCCGGGGACGAACTCGGTGAAGGAGTTGGCGACCGCGATGATCGGCTTGCCGATGTCCTCGCTCGCTACACCGGAGGCGCGCATGAGCGCGCGGGCGCCTGCCATGTTGCGGCCGTGGGTGACGGTGCGGGACCTCAGCTCGGGCATCGGGTTCACTTCCCAGGAGTACGGGTGCGGGGTGCGGGCCGCGCGGGGCGCGGATGCGTGCGGCACTACTGGCGTCGAGCGTACGCCTCCGATCCAGGATCTGGACAGGTCGTCCGGATGACGGAACAGGTGTTCAGGTTCCGGACGGGCGAGGTGGGGCGGGGTGGGATCGGGTGGGGTGGGTTCGGGTGGGGTGGGTTCGCGGGGTGGGCGGGGGCGGGGACGGACGGCTGCTGGGCGGGGGCGGACGGCTGCTGGGCGGGGACGTCGCGGGCAGCAGCAGGGCAGGCGGGCGCGGAGGAAGCGGCGCGCGGCACGGCACGGGACAGACGGACCCCCGACGGACCCCCGAGGCGGGCAGGCATCGGGCCGGAGGGCATCGCCGGACGCGGACGCGGGGCCAGGGGGGCCGGCACCGCATCTGACGGAGCCGGACGGTCGGGCACCGGACCGCACCGCACCGCACACCGCACACCGCACACCGCACCGCAAGGACGGTACTGGGCCGCACAGCGCCGGAGGGCGCGGAGCGAGGACGAGCGGGCATCGGGCCCGGCGCTGGCGGACGGACAGCCATCAGGCCGCACCACACGGGAGGGACCGCGACGGGCCGGGTGGAGCCGGAACGGCTGTGTCCGCTGTACCGGGGGTGCCTCGCGTTACCGAGGGGCCTCGGGGTACCGAGGGGCCTCGGGGTACCGGCGGTGCCATGCGGGTACCGGGGGATGCCACGCGATACCGGCTATGCCCCGCCGTACCGGCTCTGCCACGCACGGGTGGCCTGCCTCAGTCCCGTAGCCGCGCCCGGCGCATTCCGCGTGAGGGGCCGTCGAGGTGCGGTGCGGGTGTGCGGTCCGGCCGGGTTCGGGGCGGTACGGGCGACCGGTCGCGGCGGCAGGGTGCCGTCGGCGGTGCCGGTGCGCTCACGCGCCCGGGATCCGGGCGCGTGAGGCCGGTGGTGCGGCGGATGCGGCCGGTGACGTAGCGGAGGCCAGGTGGAGGCGGGTGAAGGCGAGGGCCTCGGCGAGGTCCGCTTCGCGTTCGGCCGAGGACATGGCGCGGCGGGTGTTGACCTCGACCACGACGTGGCCGTCGAAGCCGCTGGTCGCCAGGTGTTCGAGGAGTTCCGCGCAGGGCTGGTCGCCGCGGCCGGGGACGAGGTGTTCGTCCTTCGCGGAGCCCTTGCCGTCCGCGAGGTGGACGTGGCCGAGGCGGTCGCCCATCCGGCTGATCATCGCCATGGCGTCGGTGCGCGCGGTCGCCGTGTGCGAGAGGTCGACGGTGAAGTGCCGGTAGTCGTCCTTCGTGACGTCCCATTCGGGGGCGTACGCCAGCATCTCCCGGTCCTTGTAGCGCCACGGGTACATGTTCTCGACGGCGAAGCGCACGTCGGTCTCGTCGGCCATCCGCCAGATGCCGGTGACGAAGTCCCGCGCGTAGTTGCGCTGCCACCGGAAGGGCGGGTGGACGACGACCGTGGACGCGCCCAGGCTCTCGGCGGCGGCCCGAGCACGCTGGAGTTTCACCCACGGGTCCGTCGACCACACCCGTTGCGTGATCAGCAGGCACGGGGCGTGCACGGCGAGGACCGGGACGCCGTGGTAGTCGGAGAGTCTGCGCAGTGCCTCGACGTCCTGACTGACGGGATCCGTCCACACCATGACCTCGACGCCGTCGTAGCCGAGGCGTGCGGCGATCTCGAAGGCCGTCGCCGTCGACTCCGGATAGACGGAGGCCGTGGACAGCGCGACCTTCGCATCCGGGATGCGTACCGCTGGTTTCGCCACTTCTGCCACGAGGGACAGCCTACGGTCCGCCGCCGGTGCGGGGTCGGCCGAGGTCACGTCCCGATCATGACGGAGGGAGCCGATCCAGCCGCCGCAGAATGACGCCCTCGCGCAGTGCCCAGGGGCCTATTTCCAGCGTCGACACGTCGAAGAGGTCCATCGCGGCCTCTGCGACCAGCGCTCCTGCCAGGAGTTGGGTGGCGCGGTCGGCCGAGACGCCGGGCAGTTCCGCCCGCTGCTCGGCCGTCATCGAGGCGAGTTTCGGAACCCATTCCTCCAGCGAAGTGCGACTCAGCTCACGTTGGACGTAGAGGCCCTCGGCCGAGCGTGCGGCCCCCGCGATCCTCGCGAGCTGGCGGAAGGTCTTGGACGTGCCCACCACGTGGTCGGGCGGACCGAAGCGGGCGAATTCCCCGACGCTGCGGCCGATTCGCGCGCGTACGTGGCGGCGCAGTGCCCGTACGTCCTGGACGTCCGGCGGATCGCCGGGCAGATGGGCCGCGGTCAGTCGGCCCGCGCCGAGCGGGAGGCTGACCGCCGCGTCCGGGTCCTCGTCGATGCCGTACGCGATCTCCAGCGACCCGCCGCCGATGTCGAGCAGCAGCAGCTTCCCCGCCGACCAGCCGAACCAGCGGCGGGCGGCCAGGAAGGTCAGCCGGGCCTCGTCCTCACCGGAGAGGACCTGGAGGTCCGCGCCGGTCTCCTCGCGGACCCGGGCCAGTACGTGGTCGGCGTTGGTGGCTTCGCGCACGGCGGAGGTCGCGAACGCCATGACGTCCTCGCAGCCCTTGTCCTCGGCCGCCTGAAGGGCCACGCCGATGGTGTTGACCAGCCGTTCCACCCCTTCCTCACCGATCGCGCCGTCCTCGTCGAGCAGCTCCGCGAGGCGGAGTGCCGCCTTGTAGGAGTACGCGGGAAGGGGGCGGGCGCCGCGATGGGCGTCCACCGCCAGCAGGTGCACCGTGTTCGAACCGACGTCGAGGACTCCGAGTCTCATGGGCGGAACGCTACTGCGGCGCGTGGCGGACACCCTTGCGCCTACCCTTGCCCCGTGCCAAAGACGAAAAAGGCGAAGCCCGGAAAAGCCGCGAAGCAGACGAAGTCGGGCGTGTTCGTGGACGTCAAGGACGTGACGCCCGCCGCGAGAGACGACGAACAGGGGTTGGACTTCGCACGCGCGTGGGTGGAGTTCCCCGATCCGGAGGACGAGGAGCAGGTCTTCCGGTGCGACCTGACCTGGCTGACCTCGAAGTGGACGTGCATCTTCGGCAGCGGCTGCCAGGGCATCAAGCTGGGGCGCGCGGACGACGGTTGCTGCACGCTGGGGGCGCACTTCTCCGACGAGGACGACGAGAAGCGGGTCGCGGAGCACGTGGCGCGGCTGACTCCGGACATCTGGCAGTTCCACGACGTGGCGAAGACGACGAAGGGCTCCAAGGGGCCCCACGGCGGCTGGACGCAGACCGACGAGGACGGCGACCGGCAGACACGGCGCTGGGAGGGTTCGTGCATCTTCCAGAACCGGCCCGGGTTCGCGGGCGGCATGGGCTGTTCCCTGCACATCCTCGCGTTGCGGGAGGGCAAGGAGCCCCTCGAAACGAAGCCGGACGTGTGCTGGCAGCTGCCGGTGCGACGGACGTACGAGTGGATCGAACGGCCCGACGACACGAAGATCCTCCAGGTCACGATCGGTGAGTACGACCGGCGCGGCTGGGGGCCCGGTGGGCACGACCTGCACTGGTGGTGCACGTCGGCGACGTCCGCGCACGGGGCGGGCGATCCGGTGTACGTGTCGTACCGGCCGGAGCTGACGGAGCTCATGGGCGCGGGCGGGTACGCGCGTCTCGTCGAGCACTGCGAGGCGCGGACGGCTTCGCTGCTGCCGATGGTGGCGCCGCATCCGGCGGACCCGGAGCAGTCGGAGCAGTCGGAGCAACCGGAGGGGTAGGGGGCCGCACGCCCGCCCCTCCCCTATCCCCCGTCCGGGGCCTGCGTTCCCGGGGCCGGCGGCGAGGGGTCCGGCGGGTCGCTCTGCGCGGGCGGGGAGGAGGGCGGATCCGTGGCCGGTGGCGGGGTCGTCGGCGGCTCGGTGGGCTCCGGCGGCGCGGTGGTCGCCGAGGGCTCGGTCGGTTGCGGCGCGGGATCCGTGGGCGCGGGGCCCGGCCCGGGCGTACCGCCGGGGGGCGGAGTCTCGCCGGGTCCGGGGTGGCCGCCGGGTCCCGGGTGCGGGCCCGGTCCTGGAGGGGCGCCCGGCTCCGGCTGCGTTCCCGGCGCGGCCCAGGCCCCCGTACCCCGCCCGGAGACCGAGAGCACCGCTCCGCTCGGCGCGACCCCCAGGCGCGCCGTCCACGGTTCGGTGGGCTCCTTGTCGCGGTCCACGGTGACGTACACGGTGAACGACTCGCCCGCGGCCAGTGTTCCCGTCGTCCTGCTCAGATGCAGCCAGTGCGCGTCGGCCCACATGGACCAGACCACCGGACCGCCAGACGCCGTCAGCCGTACGACCGTGGTGCCGCCCGCCGTCTCGGCCCGCACCGCGAGGTTCCTCCCCGTCGCCGACGTCCCGCGGCCGGGGGTGAGGACCTTCACCGTCACGTCGCCCACGCCGTTGCCCACCGAGAGGGTGGGGTCGGGTCTGCCGTGCGCGGTGCCGGTCTTGCGGTAGCCGTCGTACGGAAGGCCGTCGTGTCCGGGCAGTCCGTCCTCCTCGCTCGCGGTGATCGCGGTGTCCCGGTGCCCGTCGCCCGTCACGGGCGCGCCCCGGTAGGCGGCCCACAGGGCGAGGACGGGGGCGGCGACCACCGTCGCGACGACCGTCGTGGTCACCGCGCGCGTACGCAGGCGTTCGCGGCGTGCCGCCCGGTCCTTGGGGTCGAGCGGGAAGCCCCCGCGGTCGAAGCGCGGGGCAGCGCTCCGGGGCATCCGAGGGGCGTGCACCATCGCCGCGTACGCCGTCGCCCGGGGCGCCTCGACGAGTGGCAGGTCCCCGGGGGAGGCGCCCGTTCCGGGCCACGGGCCGCGGGCGCCCGCGCGTTCGGCGGCGCGGCGGCAGAGTGGGCAGTCGTCGACGTGCCGGACGAGTTCGCCGCGCAGGGCGGTGCTGAGCAGGACCTGGTCGTCGCCCGCGAGGCGGGTGACGGTCGGGCAGGTGCCGGTCTCGACGACGACGAGCGCCGCCCTGGTGCGCTCCACCTCGCATGCGGCGGCGGCGAGGAGTTCGCGGGCCGCGAGCGGTTCGAGGCCGAGGACGGCGGCGACCTGCCGGGCGCCGAGCCCGTGCCGTACCGCCAGTTCCAGGGCTTCGCGCTGTTCGGGGGTGGTGCCGGCCGCTTCCGGCCAGGCGAGGCGGGCCAGGTCGGCGTGCCGACGACGGGCCTCGCCCTCTTCCACCGGAAGTTCCGGTTCCGGAACGGGCGGGGCCGGGCGATGTGCGTGGCTCCCCCGTCCGCCGCTGTCGCCGTGCCTTCCGTGCGCGCCCTGTCTGCGGCGCTTGTCGTCGGTGAGGCGGCGCAGGCAGTTCCAGCGGGCGAGGGCGTAGAGCCAGGCCTTGCGTTCCGGTTCGGCGGCGGGGCTGCGCGAGTCGCTGCGTTCGGCGAGGGCGAGCACCTCGCCGATGGCCGTCGTCGCCAGGTCGTGGTCGCGCAGTACGCAGAGCGCGTACGTGAACAGGCCGTCGAGGTACGGCTCGTAGCGGGTCGACGGTTGCTGGTCGCAGGCGCGGGGCGCGCGCCGGAGCGTTCCGGGCTCGTCGGGGGCGCCCGAGGGGGCGCTTCCGGTCCCGCTGTCGCCGGTCGCGCCGAAGCCGGTCGCGCTGCTGCCGGTCGCGCCGCTGTTGGTTCCGCCGTCGTGGGTCGCGCCGAAGCCGGTCGCGCCGTCGCCGGTCGCGCTGGAGCCGGTCCTTCCGATGCCCGTCGTGCCCGCTGCGGAGCCGTCGGATCCGGAGCCCTGGGCTCCGGAATTCGCCGTTCCGCCGGTTCCGACTCCGCTGCCCGTGGGGCCGCTGCTTCCGGTGCTCTGCGTGGGGTGCTCCCGCCTGCTGGTCGTCACCCGGCCGACCGTAGGGGTGCCACGCCTGCCCCTTTGCTTTCCCTGAGCCCTTTTAACCCATTCGGGTGAACAGATCCCTCAAAAGGGGCCAGGAATTGCACATTCCGCCCTCTTTCGGCCCATACCACTGGCCTATGCCCTTACGCGCCGCGACCGTTCGCGAGCACCAGTGCGAGGACCACGACCGCCGGAACCGTCTGGACGAAGAAGATCTTCCGGCTGGCCGTGGCCGCCCCGTACAGCCCGGCGACGGCCACGCAGAGCACGAAGAAGATCCGCACGGGAAACGCGACCGGTTCGGCGGCGAAGGCGCCCCAGGCCAGGCCCGCGGCCAGGAACCCGTTGTAGAGGCCCTGGTTCGCGGCCATCGACCTGGTCGCGGCGGCGAACTCCTCGGTCGTGCCGAACGCCGCCCGCGCACGCGGCGACTGCCACAGGAACATCTCCAGCACCAGGATGTACGCGTGCAGCGCGGCCAGCACGAGCAGCGCAATTGTGGTGATTACCGTCATACCGCCGAGGCTACGGCCGCGGAGGCCCCTCGGCGCGTGCCGCGTTGTCAGACCCCGTCTGTACGGTGACGCCATGGCTGCCCGTACGAAATCCGCGAAGGACCGGCCGTCCTACCGTTGCACCGAGTGCGGCTGGACGGCCGTCAAGTGGCTGGGCCGTTGCCCCGAGTGCCAGGCCTGGGGGACGGTCGAGGAGTACGGCGCGCCCGCGGTCCGCACCACCGCCGCGGGCCGGGTCTCCAGCGCCGCCCTGCCGATCGCCGAGGTGGACGTCCGCACCGCCACCGCCCGCTCCACCGGCGTCCCCGAGCTGGACCGGGTACTGGGCGGCGGCCTGGTGCCCGGCGCCGTGGTCCTGGTCGCGGGCGAACCGGGCGTCGGCAAGTCGACGCTCCTGCTGGACGTCGCCGCGAAGGCGGCCGACGACGAGCACCGCACCCTGTACGTCACCGCCGAGGAGTCCGCGAGCCAGGTCCGGCTGCGCGCGGACCGGATCCACGCGCTCAACGACCACCTCTACCTGGCGGCCGAGACGGACCTCGCCGCCGTCCTCGGTCATCTGGACGCCGTCAAGCCCACCCTGCTGATCCTGGACTCCGTGCAGACCGTCGCCTCCGCCGAGCTGGACGGCGCTCCCGGCGGCGTCGCCCAGATCCGGGAGGTGACGGCGGCCCTCATCCGCGCGTCCAAGGAGCGCGGCATGGCGACGCTGCTCGTCGGCCACGTCACCAAGGACGGCAACATCGCGGGCCCCCGCCTCCTCGAACACCTCGTCGACGTCGTCCTCTCCTTCGAGGGCGACCGGCACGCCAGGCTCCGCCTGGTCCGCGGCGTCAAGAACAGGTACGGGGCGACCGACGAGGTCGGCTGCTTCGAGCTGCACGACGAGGGCATCACCGGCCTCACCGACCCCTCCGGCCTCTTCCTCACCCGCCGCGACGTGGCCGTGCCCGGCACCTGCCTGACGGTCACCCTGGAGGGCCGCCGCCCCCTGGTCGCCGAGGTGCAGGCCCTCACCGTCGACTCGCAGATCCCCTCCCCCCGCCGCACCACCTCCGGCCTGGAGACCTCCCGCGTCTCGATGATGCTGGCCGTCCTCGAACAGCGCGGCCGGATCTCCGCGCTCGGCAAGCGCGACATCTACTGCGCGACGGTCGGCGGCGTGAAACTCACCGAACCCGCCTCCGACCTGGCCGTCGCCCTGGCCCTGGCCTCCGCCGCCAGCGACACCCCGCTGCCCAAGAACCTCGTCGCGATCGGCGAAGTGGGGCTCGCCGGAGAGGTCCGCCGGGTCACGGGCGTACAACGAAGACTGGCCGAGGCACACCGGCTGGGATTCACCCATGCCCTGGTCCCGGGCGATCCCGGCCGGGTTCCCGCAGGCATGAAGGTGACCGAAGTGGCCGATATGGGGGCCGCTCTGAGCGTCCTTCCGCGCCGGTCTCGCGCACAGGCCCCACGGAGCGAGGAGGAGCGCCGGTAGACTTTGCCCTGATCTCGCCTGTCCACCGCGTACGCGAGGCGAAGTTGACCGCCCCTGCCGGGGGCGGCCCCGACCCGTGACCCCCGTACCCGGAGGAGTGCAGTGGCAGCCAACGACCGGGCCTCATCACCCGGAAAGTCCGGCGGAGGCTCCAGCAACTCCGGCTCTGGCAACGAGGCCCAGATCCGCGCCTCGCTGAGCGCCGTCGCGCCCGGCCAGCCGCTCCGCGACGGCTTGGAGCGCATCCTGCGCGGCAACACCGGCGGACTCATCGTCCTCGGCATGGACAAGACCGTCGAGTCGATGTGCACCGGCGGCTTCGTCCTGGACGTCGAGTTCACGGCGACGCGCCTGCGTGAGCTGTGCAAGCTCGACGGCGCGCTCATCCTCGACAAGGACATGACGAAGATCCTGCGGGCGGGCGTGCAGCTGGTCCCGGACGCGTCGATCCACACGGAGGAGACCGGCACCCGGCACCGCACGGCGGACCGCGTCTCCAAGCAGTGCAACTTCCCCGTCGTGTCCGTGTCGCAGTCCATGCGCCTGATCGCCCTGTACGTGAACGGCGAACGGCGCGTCCTGGAGGAGTCCGCGGCGATCCTCTCCCGGGCCAACCAGGCCCTCGCCACCCTGGAGCGCTACAAGCTCCGCCTCGACGAGGTCGCCGGCACGCTCTCCGCCCTGGAGATCGAGGACCTGGTGACGGTCCGCGACGTCACGGCGGTCGCCCAGCGGCTGGAGATGGTGCGCCGCATCGCGACCGAGATCGCGGAGTACGTGGTCGAGTTGGGCACCGACGGGCGGCTCCTGTCGCTCCAGCTCGACGAGTTGATCGCCGGCGTCGAGCCCGAGCGGGAGCTGGTCGTCCGGGACTACGTGCCGGAACCGACGGCGAAACGGTCGCGGACGGTCGCGGAGGCACTGACCGAACTGGACGCGCTCACGCACGGCGAGCTCCTCGAACTGCCCATAGTGGCACGCGCGTTGGGGTACAGCGGATCCCCCGAGAACCTGGACTCGGCGGTCTCCCCGCGAGGCTTCAGGCTGCTGGCGAAGGTGCCCAGGCTGCCGGGGGCGATCATCGAACGGCTCGTGGAGCACTTCGGTGGACTGCAGAAGCTGCTCGCGGCGAGCGTGGACGATCTCCAGACGGTGGACGGGGTCGGGGAGGCGCGGGCGCGATCGGTGCGGGAGGGGCTTTCGCGGTTGGCGGAGTCTTCGATTCTGGAGCGGTACGTGTAGGTGGGAGCGGGGGTTGGCGGGCCCTTCCGGGGGCTTGGCCGGGCATCGGCTTGGCCGGGCATCGGCTTGGCCGGGCATCGGTCGCGCGTGGGCGTGGGGGTCCGGCGGCGCGTGGGGTGGGCGTGGGCCGGGCGTCGGCGTGGGTCGGACGTCGACGTGGGCCTCGCGTCGGCGGGGGCTGGGCGTCCGGCGGCGCGTGGGGTGGGCGTGGGCTGGGCGTCGGCGTGGGTCGGACGTCGACGTGGGCCTCGCGTCGGCGGGGGCTGGGCGTCCGGCGGCGCGTGGGGTGGGCGTGGGCCGGGCGACGACGTAGGGGCGGGGCGAGCGTACGGGGGGTGGCGGGACGTACGGCTGGGGCTCGGCGTCCGCCGGGGGCCGCCCCCTTGCCCGCCCGTTCCGCCCCCGGGGGCGGCCCCGCCGCCCAAGAGGGCTACGGAAGGCGTACGGCCCCACCGCCCAAGAAGGCTGACACAGGGCGTACGGCCCCGGCGCCCGAGGGGGCTGACGGAGGGCGGGGGTCAGTCCTTCTGGAGGAAGATGGAGGCGGAGTTCTTCGCTCCGGCGAGTTCCACCAGGTAGGTTCCCGGCTCCACCGGTCCTCCCGTTCCCTTGTCGCACTTCGTCGCGTCGCTGCGGGTCCGGTCCCACTCGAACTCGCGCGGCACCTCCCCCTTGGCCGGGACGCGGAACAGCAGGGTCGTCGCCCCCTTGGGGCAGTCCTTGGACGACCAGACCGTCTCGTTCTTCGCGTTCTTGATCTTGATGACGGCGGCCTTCGGCCCGAGGTCGACCTTGCAGTCGGCCGCCGAGGTGTTCTTCGCGATCAGCTCGAACTTCGGGTTCTCACCGGCCGGTACCTGCACCTCGCGCGCACGGATCGTCAACTCCACCGCTCCGGCAGCGCAATGGGGGAGCGGTGAGTTCGCGGGAAGCTGCGCTCCCCCGCCGGACGCCGCGCCCGCAGCCGTACCACCGGAGGCGCTGCTCCCGCCCGTACCGCCGCCGGAACCCTCGGCGCCACCGGTGCCGTCGGCGCCCCCGGCGCCGGCACCTCCGGAGGCCGTGCCCCCGGATCCCGTACTCCCGCCGCCCGTACCGCCGTTGGTCCCGCTGCCGCCGTCGCCGCCCGCGGTGTCACGGCCGCCCGGCTCGCCCGGGACCACCGGACCGGAGCCCGAGGGGCCGGGCGTGATCGACGCGGCGGGCGAAGGCCCGCCCCCGCCCCGGCCGTTGTTGTCGCCGTTCCCGCCGCCGGCGAGTACGGCCCAGAGCACCAGCGCCACCAACAGCGCCAGCAGGGCAAGCCCGACGACCCTCCGGCGCCAGTAGATGGAGGAGGGGAGCGGCCCGACTGGATTACGCAGAGATCCCACGGCCCGAACTCTACGAGAGATCAGGGCTCAACTCCTGCCCCACCCGCCGCTGTCGCGGCATCTTTTGCGGATCATCATTTCGCAGCCGCGGCCACGGACCGCCAGGGACCGCACGTCGGTCGCGCACAGGGCACGCTTTCGTCACGCAGCGGAGCCGGTGAAGGCGATTGTGAACGCCGCCCGTCCATTCCGTAACGTCTGGGGGCATGGAAAGCAGCAGCGCGCTCTATCGCGCCATCCTCAACTTCGCGCACTCCACTCCCGGCTGGTTCCAGTACCTGGCCGAGATATGGACGGAGCTGGGACTGCTGATCTTCGCGGCCCTGTTCGTGCTGGTGTGGTGGCGGGCGCGCGGCGACAGTGCGGCGGCGGTCGCGGTCGCGGTGCTCGCGCCGCTGGCGACCGGGGTGATGTACGTGTGCAGCGAGCTGTTCAAGTCGTTCGTCAACGAGGACCGTCCGTGCCGGGCCGTCGCGCGGGCCGCGCGGCCGCTCATCGAGTGCCCGGCCGTCGGCGACTGGTCGTTCCCCAGCAACCACTCCACCATCGCCGGCGCCGCTGCCGTCGGCCTGGTGCTGGCCTGGCCGCGACTGGCCGTGTTCGTGGCCCCGATGGCCGTGCTGATGGCGTTCTCCCGGGTGTTCGTCGGCGTCCACTACCCGCACGACGTGGGTGTCGGTCTGCTGCTGGGCGCGATCGGCGCGGGGCTGCTGGTGTGGGGGTGCGCACGGGTCGCGCAGGGCGTGATCATGTCGATGCGGGCGAGCAGTCTCGGCCTGCTGCTGTGGTTCGCGGGCCCGGGGGGCCGCCGCTCGCGCAGCCTGACGTGAGGTCCCCGTACGCGACGGCACCGGGTGCGCGGCAGTCGGGCACGCAGCGCCCCGTGTCCCGCTTCGGCCGTCCGTACACCGTTTCGTGCCAGGATCGGAAGTGCCATGACTGCGACCACTGAGTACACGCCCGAGACCGTGACCCCCGAAGCCGAGACCGAGAACGGCCCCGAGACAGGCGCCGTCGCCGACGCCGGTGCCGCCGAAGCCGCTTCCGCCGAAGCGCTGCCCGTCCTGCACCCCCATGTCAACGCCTGGTTCGAGCTCAACGCCCGTGACCTGCCCTGGCGGCACCCCGAAGCGGGCCCGTGGGGGGTGATGGTCAGCGAGTTCATGCTCCAGCAGACGCCCGTCAGCCGGGTGCTGCCGGTGTACGAACAGTGGATGGCCCGCTGGCCGCGCCCCGCCGACCTGGCCGCCGAGCCGTCCGGCGAGGCCGTTCGCGCCTGGGGCCGGCTCGGCTACCCGCGCCGCGCGCTGCGCCTGCACGGCGCGGCCACCGCCATAACGGAACGGCACGGCGGCGACGTACCGCGGGAGCACTCGCAACTGCTCGCCCTGCCCGGGATCGGCGAGTACACGGCCGCGGCCGTCGCCTCCTTCGCGTACGGGCAGCGGTACGCCGTCCTCGACACGAACGTGCGGCGGGTGATCGCGCGCGCGGTGTCCGGCACCGAGTACCCGCCGAACGCCACCACCGCCGCCGAACGCAGGCTGGCGCGTGCGCTGCTCCCCGAGGACGTGCCCACGGCGGCCCGCTGGGCGGCCTCCTCGATGGAGCTCGGCGCGCTCGTGTGCACGTCGAAGAACCCGGAGTGCGGGCGCTGCCCGATCGTCGCGCAGTGCGCCTGGGTACGGGCGGGCAAGCCGCCGCACCAGGGTCCCGCCCGCCGTACCCAGACGTACGCGGGGACCGACCGCCAGGTGCGCGGGCGGCTGCTGGCCGTGCTGCGGGACGCGGTGACTCCCGTGCCGCAGAAGGACCTTGACGCCGTGTGGCACGAGCCGGTGCAGCGGGCGCGGGCGCTGGACGGGCTGGTGGCGGACGGACTGGTGGAGCCGCTGGAGGGCGGTGTGTACCGGCTTCCGCGTACCTGAGGACGGGCTCGCACGTCCTGAGCAGGGGCCTCCGCGTACCGGCAAAACGCCTTTCGCGTGCTTAAACCTCTTTCCCCGAAGTCGTCGTTACACAACCGATGGACAGCCGTGCGTCCGTCGAGCGCTCACCCGCACAGCCCCGTGACAAGCCCTCCGTAGCTTCATGAGCACAGGGGAACACAGGGGACGCACAGCTGGACGACCAACCAGCTGTCACTGGACGGGACGGAGGCGGTTCGAATGGCGCACGGCGAGGTGCTCGAATTCGAGGAGTACGTACGCACGCGGCAGGAGGCCCTGCTGCGCAGTGCCCGTCGTCTCGTTCCGGACCCGGTGGACGCGCAGGACCTCCTCCAGACCGCGCTGGCCCGCACGTACGGCCGCTGGGACGGCATCGCCGACAAGTCGCTGGCCGACGCCTACCTCCGCCGTGTCATGATCAATACGCGTACGGAGTGGTGGCGGGCCCGGAAGCTGGACGAGGTGCCCACCGAGCAGCTGCCCGACGCCCGCGTCGAGGACGGCACCGAGCAGCGCGCGGACCGCGCCCTGCTCATGGACATCCTCGGTGTGCTGGCGCCGAAGCAGCGCAGCGTGGTCGTATTGCGGCACTGGGAGCAGATGAGCACCGAGGAGACCGCTGCCGCGCTGGGCATGTCTGCCGGTACCGTCAAGAGCACCCTGCACCGTGCGCTCGCCCGGCTCCGCCAGGAGCTGGAGAGCCGGGACCTGGACTTCCGGGCCCTGGAGCGCGGTCACGGCGGCGGACGTGACGAGGTGCACGAAGTGCGTGCAGTACGCGGAGTGCGGGGCGAACGGGGGCAGGAGCGGTGCGCGGCCTAGACAGCGGAAGCGACGTCGGGGGCGGGGCCCCCGGAGAGCCCGATTCCTCCCGGGACCGGGCTTCCCAGGACGTCAGGACTCCCCATGACGTCAGGTCGGCGAGAAGCATCATGGCGGCGAGCGGAACGGCGGCGGCCGGGCTCGCCGCCGTCGGCCTGTTCGCGGTCACCGTGGTGTCCTGCGGGGCCGGCGGCACCGGCACCCGCGACGAGGGTCCGGCGGCGGTCGCCGTGAAGGTGAGCCCGGGACCGCAGACCGCCGCGTCGTCGGCCGCCCCCGCGCCCGCCGACCGGGTCGATCCCGTCGAACTCCTCAAGAACGACCCGAAGGTCAGCGCGGCCGTCAAGGCCGACCTCAAGCCGTGCGTGAAGAACATCTACCCGGTCGACGCCTCGTACGGCAAGGTCACCGGCAACACCGCCGACGACATCGTGGTCAACGTTCTGACCTGCGGCGACGCCATCGGAATCGGCTCCTACGTGTTCCGTGAGGACAATGGGCACTACAAGAACGTCTTCGTGGCGGAGGAGCCCGCCGTGTACGCGGAGATCGACCGGGGCGACCTGGTGGTGACCCGGCCGGAGTACAAGAAGGGCGACCCGGTGGCGTTCCCGTCCGGCGAGGTGGTGGTCACGTACCGCTGGGCCGGGCACCGGTTCTCCGAGCACGACAGGGTGGAGAACAGTTACAGCAAGGCCGTCGGCAACGGCGACCAGAGCGGCGAGGAGCCGAGCACCGCACCGCGGGTGCAGGAGGAGGCCGACCGGGAGGCCGCACTGCGCAAGGCGGAGGGCTTCGCGAACGACACTCCCGCCGGCTCCTCCGGCGGGACGTCCGCGGTGTCGCCGGACATCGCGCCGAGGACCGACCCGGCGACCAGGGACTGAGAGAACAGAGAGCAGCACATGGCCGATACCCACGTCCTGTTCGTCGAGGACGACGACGTGATCCGTGAGGCGACCCAGCTCGCGCTGGAGCGGGACGGTTTCACCGTGACCGCGATGCCGGACGGACTCTCCGGCCTGGAGGCGTTCCGCGCGCGACAGCCCGACATCGCGCTGCTCGACGTGATGCTGCCCGGGATGGACGGGGTGAGCCTGTGCCGCCGCATCCGTGACGAGTCGACCGTGCCGGTGATCATGCTGTCCGCGCGGGCCGACTCGATCGACGTGGTGCTGGGCCTGGAGGCGGGCGCCGACGACTACGTGACGAAGCCGTTCGACGGGTCGGTGCTGGTCGCCCGGATACGCGCGGTGCTGCGCCGCTTCGGCCACGCGTCGGGCGGCGGCGCGCTGGAACCGGTGCAGGGCGGCGAGGGCGGCGGGCTGCTGACCTTCGGTGAGCTGGAGGTCGACACCGAGGGCATGGAGGTGCGCAGGGGCGGCGAGCCGGTGGCGCTGACGCCGACCGAGATGCGGCTGCTCCTGGAGTTCTCCGCGGCCCCGGGCACGGTCCTCTCCCGCGACCGACTGCTGGAACGGGTGTGGGACTACGGGTGGGGCGGCGACACCCGGGTGGTGGACGTGCACGTCCAGCGGCTGCGTACGAAGATCGGCCAGGACCGGATCGAGACGGTCCGCGGCTTCGGCTACAAGTTGAGAGGCTGACCCGCACGGGCATGAGCATGACCGCCAGCCGTACGAACGCCCCCTGCCCCCGGTGCCTGCCGCGCCTGTCGGACCCGCGAAACCTACCGGTCCGACCGCGCCTGCGACGCCTGCCGGCCCCGGCGATCCTGCCGGTCCGACCGGGCCTGCGGTTCCTGCCGGTCCGACCGGTCCGACCGGGCCTGCCGAACCTGCCGGTACGCAGAACGCCGGGCACGCCATGAGGCGCTTCCCGCTCCGCACCGGTATCCGCTGGAAGATCAGCGTCGCGATCGCCGCGGTCAGCGCGCTCATCGCCGTGGCCCTCAGCCTCGTGGTGCACAATTCCGCGCGGGTTTCCATGCTCGACAACGCCCGTGACCTGCAACTGGAGCGGCTCCAGTTCGCGCAGCGGCTGTACGAGTCGTCCCGCGACCCGAAGGTCGGCTCCAAGCTCAACGACCCGGACCTGCCCGCCGAACTGCGCGCCAAGCTCGCCCGCGGCCGGCGTGCCACCTTCGTCCAGGAGGACGCGGACGGGGTGCCCGAGGTGTGGGCTGCCATGCCGTACCCCGGCGACGACGTCCTCTCGCTGCACACCCGTTTCCCCAACAACGCCGCCGTCGTCGCGAACCTCGACCGCTCGCTGGTGATCGCGTCGGTCGCCGTGGTCCTCGGTGGCACGGTCCTCGGCATCCTCATCGGCGGCTCCATCTCGCGCCGCCTGCGCAAGGCGGCGGCTGCCGCCACCGATGTGGCGCAGGGCAATACGCAGGTGCGGGTGCTGGACGCGATCGGCGGTGTCGTACGGGACGAGACCGACGACCTCGCCCATGCCGTCGACGCGCTGACCGACGCCCTCCAGGAGCGGGTGGAGGCCGAGCGGCGCGTCACCGCCGACATCGCGCACGAGCTGCGCACTCCGGTCACCGGCCTGCTCACCGCCGCGGAACTGCTTCCCCCGAGCCGACCCACCGAGCTGGTGCGGGACCGTGCGCAGGCCCTGCGCACCCTCGTCGAGGACGTGCTCGAAGTGGCACGGCTCGACAGTGCCGCCGAGCGGGCGGAGCTGCAGGAACTCCCGCTGGGCGAGTTCGTGTCGCGCCGGGTGGCGTCGCTCTACCCGGAGGCGGTGGTGCACGTCATTCACGACTCGTACGTGAACACCGACCCGCGCCGGCTGGAGCGCATCATCGGCAACCTCCTCGGCAACGCGGCCAAGCACGGGAAGCCCCCGTTCGAGGTGGCGGTCGAGGGCCGGGTGGTCCGGGTCCGCGACCACGGCAAGGGCTTCCCGCCCGACCTGCTGCGCGAGGGGCCGAGCCGCTTCCGTACGGGTTCCAGCGACCGGGCGGGCCACGGGCACGGCCTTGGCCTGACCATCGCCGCAGGTCAGGCCAAGGTCCTCGGGGCGCGGCTCACCTTCCGCAACGCGCAGCAGGACGGCGGGGCGATCGCCGTCCTGTGGCTGCCGGAACACGCGCCGACCGCGACCGGCAGCTTTCCGATCGTCAACCTGGCGGACCTGCCGCCTCGCAAGAGGTAGGCGCCCGGCCTACTCGGCCACCGCCGCCGGGACGTCCTTCGGGCCCGCACCCTTGAGCAGGACCTCCTTGACGAAGAACGCCGCGACGAACGCCACCAGCGCGATCCCCGCGCCCAACAGGAACGCGCCGTGCGTGCCCGAGGCCACGGCGACCTGGTACGCCTCGCGCGTCTGTTCGGGCAGCTTCGCCAGGCTCGCCGCGTCCAGCGCCGCCCCCTGCGGCAGTCCGTCGGCCGACCCGCCGTGGGCCGTCATCGACTCGGTCACCCGGGCGGTGAACAGCGCGCCCATCACCGAGACGCCGAACGAGCTGCCGAGCGTGCGGAAGAGGGTCGTGGTCGAGGAGGCGACACCCATGTCCGCGGGTTCCACGCTGTTCTGCGCGACGAGCATGGTGATCTGCATCAGGAAGCCCATGCCCGCGCCGAGGACCGCCATGTAGATCCCGGAGGTGAGGCGGTCGGTGCCGGTGTCCATCTGCGCGAGCAGGAACAGTCCGGCGGTGACCAGCGCGCCGCCGATGATCGGGAACAGCTTGTACTTGCCGGTGTGGGTGGTGATCCGGCCGACGACCAGCGAGACGACCATCATCGACAGCAGCATGGGCAGCAGGAGCAGCCCGGAGTTGGTGGCGGATGCGCCCTGCACCGACTGCTGGAACAGCGGCAGGTAGAGCACCGCTCCGAACATCACGAAGCCGACGATGAAGCCGATGACCGACATCAGGGCGAAGTTCCGGTTGCGGAAGATGTGCAGCGGAATGATCGGCTCCGCTGCCTTCGTCTCGACGAACAGGAAAGCGGCGACGGCGACGAGGCCCAGCGACATCAGGCCCAGGATCTGCGGCGAGCCCCAGGCGTACTCGCTGCCGCCCCAGGTCGTGACCAGCACGATCGCGGTGATGCCGACGGTCAGCAGGCTCGCGCCCAGGTAGTCGATCCGTGCCTTGCGCGGTTCCTTCTTCGGCAGGTGCAGCACCGTGGTGATCATCACGAGGGCGAGCGCGCCGAGCGGGACGTTGATGTAGAAGGACCAGCGCCAGCCGAGGTGGTCGGTGAGGACGCCGCCGACCAGCGGACCGCCGATCATGGCGAGCGCCATCACGCCGGCCATCATGCCCTGGTACTTGCCGCGCTCACGCGGCGGGATCAGGTCGCCGATGATCGCCATGACGCCGACCATCAGGCCGCCCGCTCCCAGGCCCTGCAAGGCGCGGAAGCCGATCAGCTGTCCCATGTCCTGGGCCATGCCGCTGAGCACGGAGCCGAGGACGAAGACGACGATCGCGGTGAGGAAAATGCCCTTGCGGCCGTAGAGGTCGCCGAGTTTGCCCCAGAGGGGAGTGGAGGCGGCGGTGGTGAGGGTGTACGCGGTGACCACCCAGGACAGGTGCTCCAGGCCGCCCAGTTCGCCGACGATGGTCGGCATGGCGGTGCCGATGATCATGTTGTCGAGCATGGCGAGCAGCATCGCGATCATGAGCGCGAGCAGGACGACGCGCACGCTGCGCTGCCGCGGCGGCGCCTTCTCCGGCTTCGCCGGCCTTTCCGGCTCCGGTGGCTTCCCGGAGGTCGGCCTCACCGATGCCGATGCCGTGTTTCCCATGTGCCGCTCCCCAGATTACTTACTTGCCGCCCGGCAAGTTGGCTACACTCGGGGAAGGTAGACGGCTAACTTGCCGGTCGTCAAGTAAGTATCGGCGAGTTGAACAAAGCTTGGAGTACGAGGATGAGCAGCAGCGCCAGCGGCACCGGCCGGCCGCGCCGGGGTGACACGCGCCGACGCATCCAGGACGTGGCGCTGGAGCTGTTCGCCGAGCAGGGCTACGAGAAGACCTCGTTGCGCGAGATCGCCGAGGAGCTGGAGGTCACCAAGGCGGCCCTGTACTACCACTTCAAGACCAAGGAAGACATCCTGGTCAGCCTCTTCGAGGACCTGACACGCCCGCTGGACGAGCTGATCGAATGGGGGCAGGGGGAGCCGCGCACCCTGGAGTCCAAGAAGGAGCTGCTGACCCGCTACAGCGTCGCCCTGCGCAACGCGGGCCCGCTGTTCCGCTTCATGCAGGAGAACCAGGGGACCGTGCGGGAGCTGAGCATCGGCGACAGCTTCAAGGAGCGGATGCTCAAGATGATGGCGTTGATGCAGGAGCCGGACGCCCCGCTGATCGACCAGGTCAGGTGCATGAGCGCGCTGTTCACCCTGCACTCGGGCATGTTCGCGCTCAAGGACGTCGAAGGCGACTTCGAGGAGAAGCGCAAGGCCGTCCTCGAAGTCGCCTTCGAGCTGATCACGCGGGCCCAGCAGGACCCGGAGGGCCGGGCACAGGCCGGACCGGGGTCCTAGACGCGCACGCCCACCGAACGCAGGTAGGCGACGGGGTTGATCGACGAGCCGTAGTGGGCGGTGGTGCGGATCTCGAAGTGCAGATGCGGGCCGGAGGAGTTCCCGGTGTTGCCGGACAGGGCTATCCGCTGGCCGGCCGCGACCCGCTGACCGGGCTTGACCTGGAGGCGCGAGAGGTGCGCGTACTGGGAGTACGTGCGGTCCGCGTGCCGCACCACGATCGCGTTGCCGTACGCCGGGCCGTCGCCGCCGCCGTTCGGGCCCGCCTTGACCACGACGCCTGCTCCGGCGGCCTTCACCGCGGTGCCTACCGGGACGGCGAAGTCCTGGCCGGAGTGCTTCTGGGCCCACATGCCGCCGCCCTTGCCGTACGTGGCGGAGAGCGCGTAGCCCTGGACGGGCCTGGCCCATGCCCTGGCCCCGGCCTTCTTGTGGACGGCCTTCGTCCGGGCTGCCTTCTTGGCGACCGTCTTCCGGGCAGCCTTCTTCTGGACGGCCTTCTGCGCGGAGGCGGACGCGCCGACGGGGGCGGCGGTCCTGGTCTCCGCGGCGAAGGCGGCGCTCCCGGAACCGGCAACGGCCGTCGCACCGAACACGGCGGCGACGAGGGCGGTGCGGATCCGCCGGGAATGGGCGCGCTTCGACATGCGGGAAAGACCTCCGGACGTGAAAGATCCCGGCGGGTTCCCGCCGGGCTTGCTCCACCTTGGTAACCCGCCGCTCCCCGGAGCCCCAAAACCCCCACGTACGAGTCCGCGTAGTAGCCGTGGTCGCGGAAGACGGTGCCTTGACGCCCTCGTGTCCGCCCTGCCGTACCCCCCGAAACCCGGTGAAACCATCCCTCCGCCTCGCCACCTCGCCCGTCCCCGAAGCCACGACGGCAGGTTCCGACGGACCTCCGGCCCGAGCCGGAGGTGCCGCCCCGCGCCCCTCTGGAAGCACCGCCGGACGGCGGACGAACCCGACTACCAGCCCTAGTAGGCGGGGTCCCCCCTGTGCGCCTTGTCACGAACAGCCGCCCCCGCACCGCGCGCCCGGACGGGTGCCCCTCGGCCGCAGCGCGTCAACCAGGCACCCCGACTCCACTCGTACGGACGACTGGTTGCCGTTCCGCTCGCCCGTCCATTCCTCGTGCGCAACTCTCAACCGCATGAGGGGAGTCGGCGTACCGTGGGGGTGCAGGACAGTGCTGGCCGGACCGGAGGGGCGCCGTATGGGCGAGAACCGTGCGAAGAACAGCGGCGACAGCGACCCCGCCGGCTCCACTGCCCCCGCCCTCCCCGCCCATCCCACCTGGCACACCGTCGTCAGCGGACGGCGGATCGACCTGCCCGCGACGCTGCCCACCATCCGCGCCGCCCTCACCGCCGCGCAGGCCGCCGACCTGGACGCCGAGCTGGCCCGTACCCCGGCCCTGGACCTTCCCCTGGTGCTGGCCCGCTGGGCACTCGCCCCGACGGAGGCCGCCGCGGAGGACGAAGCGGTCTTCGCCCGCCTGGCGTCCGGTGACTTCTCGGACTGCGTGGCAGCCTCGGGCGACGAACCCCGACCCGCCCCGGAAGTTTCATGACGCGCCTGCGCATCCAGTACGCCCCGGCCGCCGAGATCGCCCGGCACGCGATGCACCCGGACCTCCGCTGCCGTTTCGAACACTCCATGCGCGCCCTGGCCCGCGACCCCTACGGCCAGGGAACGCGCGACGTCAAGGGCGAGAAGGACCGCCGACAGGGGGTCGCGGGAGGGGCCGTGGTCGTCTACTACGTGAGCGCGGCGGTGCTGGTGGTGACGGTGGTACGGATCGTGCACGCGTGACGCCGCGGCCCAGAGCCGGGCGGCGTCATCGGCCGCAGCGTTCCCCGTGCGTCACCTCATGGGAAAGGGGCCCCGGAAACCTTTCGGTTTCCGGGGCCCCTCACACGCTCACCTCGGCGCAGGCGCCGAGCGTCACGCGTCCTTCGTCATGTTCGGCCCGGCGTTGCCGCCCGCGGCCGACTCGATCGGCGGGACGTCCGGCAGTGCCGCCTTCTCCTCGCCGCGGAAGGTGAAGGCCTTCGCGTCGCCCTCGCCCTCGGTGCCGACGACCACGATGTGACCGGGGCGCAGCTCACCGAAGAGGATCTTCTCGGAGAGGATGTCCTCGATCTCGCGCTGGATCGTCCGGCGCAGCGGCCGGGCGCCCATCACGGGGTCGTAGCCCTTCTTGGCGAGCAGCGACTTGGCCTCCGAGCTCAGCTCGATGCCCATGTCGCGGTCCTTGAGACGCTCGTCCACCTTGTCGACCATGAGGTCGACGATCTGGATGATGTCTTCCTCGGTCAGCTGGTGGAAGACCACCGTGTCGTCGACACGGTTGAGGAACTCGGGCCTGAAGTGCTGCTTGAGCTCTTCGTTGACCTTGACCTTCATCCGCTCGTAGTTGGTCTTGACGTCGCCCTGGGCCGCGAAGCCCAGGTTGAAGCCCTTCGAGATGTCCCGCGTACCCAGGTTGGTCGTCATGATGATGACCGTGTTCTTGAAGTCCACGACCCGGCCCTGGGAGTCGGTCAGACGACCGTCCTCCAGGATCTGGAGCAGGGAGTTGAAGATGTCCGGGTGCGCCTTCTCGACCTCGTCGAAGAGGACCACGGAGAACGGCTTGCGCCGCACCTTCTCCGTCAGCTGGCCGCCCTCTTCGTAGCCCACGTAGCCGGGGGGCGAACCGAAGAGACGCGAGACCGTGTGCTTCTCGCTGAACTCCGACATGTCGAGGGAGATCAGTGCGTCCTCGTCGCCGAAGAGGAACTCCGCCAGCGTCTTGGACAGCTCGGTCTTACCGACACCGGAAGGACCGGCGAAGATGAACGAGCCACCGGGGCGCTTCGGGTCCTTCAGGCCCGCACGCGTACGGCGGATCGCCTGCGAGAGGGCCTTGATGGCGTCCTTCTGACCGATGACGCGCTTGTGCAGCTCGTCCTCCATGCGGAGCAGCCGCGAGGACTCCTCCTCGGTCAGCTTGAAGACCGGGATGCCGGTCGCGGTCGCCAGGACCTCGGCGATCAGCTCGCCGTCGACCTCGGCGACGACGTCCATGTCGCCGGCCTTCCACTCCTTCTCCCGCTTGGCCTTCGCGGCGAGGAGCTGCTTCTCCTTGTCGCGCAGGGAGGCGGCCTTCTCGAAGTCCTGCGAGTCGATCGCCGACTCCTTGTCCCTGCGGACGTTCGCGATCTTCTCGTCGAATTCGCGGAGGTCCGGCGGCGCGGTCATCCGACGGATGCGCATCCGGGATCCGGCCTCGTCGATCAGGTCGATCGCCTTGTCCGGAAGGAAGCGGTCCGAGATGTAGCGGTCCGCCAGCGTCGCCGCCTGGACGAGGGCCTCGTCCGTGATGGAGACGCGGTGGTGGGCCTCGTACCGGTCGCGCAGACCCTTGAGGATCTCGATGGTGTGCGGCAGCGACGGCTCCGCGACCTGGATCGGCTGGAAGCGGCGCTCAAGAGCGGCGTCCTTCTCCAGGTGCTTGCGGTACTCGTCGAGCGTGGTGGCACCGATGGTCTGGAGCTCACCGCGGGCCAGCATCGGCTTCAGGATCGAAGCCGCGTCGATCGCGCCCTCTGCGGCACCCGCCCCGACGAGCGTGTGCAGCTCGTCGATGAACAGGATGATGTCGCCGCGGGTGCGGATCTCCTTGAGGACCTTCTTCAGCCGCTCCTCGAAGTCACCGCGGTAGCGGGAACCGGCGACGAGCGCGCCGAGGTCCAGGGTGTAGAGGTGCTTGTCCTTGAGGGTCTCGGGCACCTCGCCCTTGACGATGGCCTGCGCCAGTCCCTCGACGACGGCGGTCTTGCCGACGCCGGGCTCGCCGATGAGGACCGGGTTGTTCTTGGTCCGGCGGGACAGCACCTGCATGACCCGCTCGATCTCCTTCTCGCGCCCGATGACCGGGTCGAGCTTGGACTCACGAGCGGCCTGGGTGAGGTTCCGGCCGAACTGGTCGAGCACCAGGGACGTGGAAGGCGTGCCTTCCGCAGGGCCGCCGGCAGCGGCGGTCTCCTTGCCCTGGTAACCGGAGAGCAGCTGGATGACCTGCTGCCGGACCCGGTTGAGATCGGCGCCCAGCTTCACCAGGACCTGGGCGGCGACGCCCTCGCCCTCGCGAATCAGGCCGAGCAGGATGTGCTCGGTGCCGATGTAGTTGTGGCCGAGCTGGAGGGCCTCTCGGAGCGACAGCTCCAGGACCTTCTTCGCACGCGGGGTGAAGGGAATGTGGCCGGACGGAGCCTGCTGGCCCTGACCGATGATCTCCTCGACCTGCTGGCGAACCGCCTCAAGCGAAATGCCGAGGCTCTCCAGGGCCTTAGCGGCGACACCTTCACCCTCGTGGATCAGACCCAGGAGGATGTGCTCGGTGCCGATGTAGTTGTGGTTGAGCATCCGGGCTTCTTCCTGAGCCAGGACGACAACCCGCCGCGCGCGGTCGGTGAACCTCTCGAACATCGTTATTCGCTCCTCAGAGCGGTCGGGCAGTTAAGGGGTCGGTCCCCTCCCTGTCCTTCCGCATGCTAGTCCCGCAGGGCGGGACAGCTCATTCCAACTGCCGACACCCGTTCTTGCCTCCCGGCCTGAACAGCCGACAACTACTTCAACTCGATGGTGCGAGACGATGTTCCCGCAGGCCAAGCAGTTAGCCCCATCGCCACTACGCCGATGGCGAACGTGGCACTGCTTCGTATGCGTGTCGCCCCTGTCTGCATGGCTGCCGGAGTGGGCCCTTACTAGGTCTGTCTTACCCGCAAGCACTGACACTCCATGCGGCGCACGCCGGTTCCCTCAGCTACGGGCGAACATCCTTGCGCCGCCGGAAGCTCCCGCACGCCCCCCGCAGCTCCACGGAACGCGTCCATCCGGGGACCCAGCGTAACCAGGCGTCGTTTCCGGAGTTTCTCCGGGCATGGCCCTCACCCTTCCGCACCCCCGGCTGCCGCTGCCCGACGGTGGCACCGCGCAGTGGGCCGCCTGGTACGAGAAGGAACTCGGCTGGGCCACGGTCAGCGCCCCCGGCGAACCGGTTCTGCTGCGTACCGGTCTCCGGTTCGACGTGCTGGAACTGCCCGTCGCCGCGGGGCATGCCGTACTGCGCCGCGTCGGCCCCACCGGCCCGGTCGCGCTGTGCGGGCACCGGATGCGACTGCTGACCGCCCCGGGGAGCGCCGAAGAGGTGCCCGCGCTGCTGGAGTGGCTGGAGTGGGGTTCCGTGCCGCTGGATCTGCGGGCGACCGGCCCCGGAGGACTGATCGCCGCCCCCGCCCCGCCCGGAACGACGGCGTCCGGTCCGGTTCCGGCAGGCGGGGCCGCGGTCTGGCTGCGGCCCCCCGCACCGGGGTACGAGGAGGAGCAGACACTGCCGGCCTTCGCCGGCGTCGGGGGCCGCGGTGCCGCCCCCGATCTTCTGCGCCTGGTGGCCGCGGCGGCGACGGAATGCCACCGGGCCCGGTTGATCGACTCGGCCGGCGACGTGCGCATCGACGGCGTGCAGATCGACCGCACGAATACGGCACTGCCAAAAGAACGGCAGACTCAGCCGTTGGCCTTCTCGTAGGCCTCGCGCACCGAGGCCGGAACGCGGCCGCGGTCGTTCACGTCGTGGCCGTTCTCCTTGGCCCACTTACGGATCTCGGCCGTGTTCTGGCTGCCACCGGAAACAGCGCGCGCCTTGCCGCGACCAGCAGCACGTCCGCCGGTGCGGCGGCCGTTCCTGGTGTACGGGTCGAGCAGCCCGCGGAGCTTCTCCGCGTTCGCGGTGGTGAGGTCGATCTCATAGGTCTTGCCGTCCAGAGCGAACGTCACCGTCTCGTTCGCCTCGACGCCGTCGAGGTCGTCAACAAGAAGGACCTGAACCTTCTGTGCCACCGGATTTCCTTTCATCGAAAATGCAGTACGCGGAAAGGAAACCGCTTTTCCACGGAAAACACAAACCCCTGTCCGAGGTTCAGTGACGCGAGAACACGGGAAACGTGCGCGTTTCGGACATAGGGATACACGGGCTTACCGTCCTGCGGAGGTCGCTTCAGAGGTGCAGAAGCATCCGACTGTTACCCAAGGTGTTGGGCTTCACTCGTTCGAGACCGAGGAACTCCGCCACGCCCTCGTCATTGGATCGCAGCAGCTCGCTGTAGACATCTCCGTCGACCGGGGCCTCGCCGATCTCCACGAAGCCGTGCTTCGCGAAGAACTCGACTTCGAAGGTCAGGCAGAATACCCGCCGGACCCCGATCCAGCGGGCGGTCTGGAGGAGTTTGTCCAGGACCTGATGTCCGACACCGGCGCCCTTGAAGGCGGGGTCGACGGCGAGAGTGCGTACTTCGGCGAGGTCTTCCCACATGATGTGCAGGGCGCCGCAGCCGATCACCGAGGCGTCCTCGTCGCGTTCCGCGACCCAGAACTCCTGGATGTCCTCGTAAAGCGTCACGTTCGCTTTGTCGAGGAGGATGCGGCTGCGGGCGTAGGTGTCCACGAGAGCGCGGACGGAGGGCACATCACTGGTGCGCGCCCGCCGGACGGTGATGGCTTTTGCCGACGCAATACGATCTGGGGCCATGCCCGGACGCTATCGTCCGGAGGTCTTCTCATCGTCACCGGGGAGTTGCACGACCCGCATCGCGTCCTGAAGTGCCTCGCGCTGCTCGGCGGACATCATGCCGAAGAAGGCGACAAGGGCCGCGGCCGGGTTGTCACTGGTCGACCAGGCTTCGTTCATCAGTGCGGCCGAGTAGGCGGCACGGGTGGAGACCGAGGTATATCTATAGGCCCGGCCGTCGACTTCCCTTCGCACCCAGCCCTTCTGATGGAGATTGTCCATTACGGTCATGACGGTGGTGTAGGCGATGGACCGGTCCTTCTGAAGGTCTTCGAGGACTTCCCGGACGGTGACCGGACGGTTCCACTCCCACACGCGGGTCATGACGGCGTCTTCCAGCTCTCCCAATCGGCGAGGCACAGCGCCACCTTAGTGGGAGTTATCGCGAAATGGCTGGTTATCGGGGCCCTGGACAGCAGAAAAAGGGTGCGCGGCTCAGCAGCAGCTGATCCGCACACCCTCCTGGTTCCGGCGATTCCGCCGGGCCGGATGCCCTACGCGTCGCCGGTGCGCCGCGCGGCGTCGGCGGCCACGGCGTCCACGTAGGCGTCTTCCTTGGCCTTGTTGGAACCGCCCTGCGTCTTGACGATCGTCACGATGAGGGCGATGAAGAAGGCGGCCATCACCACCGGGGGCAGGAGCGCGGAGACATAGTCCATGTCTCCAGAGTAGCTAGCTCGCTTCCCGGCGCTCCCCCGGGGGCGTGGGCCGTTTGCGCGGCGGGAACGCCTCGGCCGGGGTCGGCACCGGACGGCCGTGGGCCGGGTTGTCGGCGGGCACGGGCTCCCTGGGGGCGGGCTCGGCCGGCCGGGAGGGCTTGGCATCGGCGGCGAGCCCACCGGGCAGTGCGGTGAGCCGGGTACGCGGGGCCGGCGCGGCGGGCGCCGTTGCGGCCGGTGCTGATGCGGCTGGTGCCGTTGCGGCCGGTGCCGTTGCGGCGGTCGCGTACGAGGTCGCATGGGCGAGTCTCGCGCGTACGGAACGCTCCGCGATGCCCTGGCAGCGGGCCAGCAGCGCCGCCGCGAGCGGCAGGGAGCGCAGGGAGCGCAGGGAGACCAGGTCGTCGGGCAGGGGCCGGTAGCCGGCCGCCAGGGCGTCCTGGAGGAGTTCCAGGTAGCCGCCGGCGGAGCCGGGAAGGGCGACCCGGTAGCGGGCGAGGTCCGCGAGCAGGAAGGCGCGCAGCCGCCCTGCCTCGTGGATCGCCTCGTCCACCGACTCGGCCAGGCGCAGGCACTCCCGTACCTCGTCGGCGGGGAGGGGGGCGGGATGGAGGGCGAGGGCGAGGGCGCTTCGCAGCACACGCAGTTCGTCTGCGCTGAACGCCATGCCGCCGCGGGAACCGTATGGCGTGGGCATGTGGTGACTTTAAGTGCTAAGCGGACAAATTTCTCTTAACGGGTGTTCGGTGGCGCGTCAAATCCGCGTGCTCTCGCCGGTGCGGCCCGCGGGCGGCCCGAGCCGTCGTGTGCGGGTACGGGCGCGAACGGCACAGGGGCGGGACCACCCGGCACTTTCGGCCGGGCGGGCCCGCCCCTGTCGGGCGAAGCGGTTCACCCACGGGCGGCATCACGGTTCACCCGGAGGGGGCGGCGCGGTGCGCCCGCGGGGGTCTTCGCGGTGCGCCTGCGGAGGACGTCGCGGCACGCCCCGCGGGAGACGACGCGCTGTCGCCTGCGGGACGCGTCGCGCTGTCACATGCGGGAGATGTTGCGTTCGTACACCAGGCGCAGGCCGATCAGCGTGAGCCACGGTTCGTGCTCGTCGATCGCCGAGGACTCGCCGAGGATGATCGGGGCGAGGCCGCCGGTGGCGATGACGGTGACGTCGTCGGGGTCCGCCGGGGAGAGCTCGCGGGCCATCCGGGCGACGACTCCGTCGACCTGGCCGGCGAAGCCGTACACGATGCCCGACTGCATCGCCTCCACGGTGTTCTTGCCGATGACGCTGCGCGGGCGGGCCAGTTCGATCTTGCGGAGCTGGGCGCCCTTGACGCCGAGGGCGTCGACGGAGATCTCGATGCCGGGGGCGATGACGCCGCCCACGTACTCGCCGCGTGCGGAGACCGCGTCGAAGGTGGTGGCGGTGCCGAAGTCCACGACGACCGCGGGGCCCCCGTACAGCTCGACGGCGGCGACCGCGTTGATGATGCGGTCGGCGCCCACCTCCTTGGGGTTGTCCATGAGGATCGGCACGCCGGTCTTCACCCCTGGCTCGACGAGGACGGAGGGGACGTCGCCGTAGTAGCGGCGGGTGACCTCGCGCAGCTCGTGCAGGACCGAGGGGACGGTGGCGCAGATCGCGATGCCCTCGATGCCGTCGCCCAGCTCGTTGCCGAGCATGGGGTGCATGCCCATCAGTCCCTGGAGGAGCACGGCGAGTTCGTCGGCGGTGCGGCGGGCGTCGGTGGAGATGCGCCAGTGCTCGACGATCTCCTCGCCGTCGAACAGGCCGAGGACGGTGTGCGTGTTGCCGACGTCGATGGTGAGGAGCATGCCTACTTCTCCTCGCCCCGGGTGCTCCCGGCCTCACGCAGGTCGAGGCCGATGTCGAGGATCGGCGAGGAGTGGGTGAGGGCGCCCACCGCGAGGAAGTCGACGCCGGTCTCCGCGTACGCGCGTGCCGTGGCCAGGGTGAGGCGGCCGGAGGACTCCAGCACGGCGCGGCCGTCGACGAGGGCGACCGCCTCGGCGGTCTGCTCGGGGGTGAAGTTGTCCAGCAGGATCAGGTCGGCGCCCGCGTCCAGGACTTCGGTGACCTGGGCGAGGGTGTCGACCTCGACCTCGATGGGGACATCGGGGAAGTTCTCGCGTACGAGCGTGAACGCCTGGGCCACGCCCCCGGCCGCCACCACGTGGTTGTCCTTGACCAGGGCGGCGTCGGACAGCGACATGCGGTGGTTGACGCCGCCTCCGCAGCGGACCGCGAACTTCTCCAGGGAGCGCAGGCCGGGCGTGGTCTTGCGGGTGTCGCGGACCTTGGCTTTGGTGCCGTCCAGCACGTCCGCCCACGCGCGCGTGGCGGTGGCGATGCCCGACAGGCGGCACAGCAGGTTGAGGGCGCTGCGCTCGCCGGTGAGCAGGTCACGGGTGCGGGTGGTGACGGTGAGGAGCTTCTGGCCGGCTTCGACGCGGTCGCCGTCCTCGACGTGCCGCTCGACCTCGAACTCCTCCGTGCAGACGATCGACAGGACCGTCTCGGCGATGCGCAGGCCCGCGACGGTGCCGGCTTCGCGGGCGGTGAAGTCGCCGGTGGCCACGGCCTCCTCGGGGACCGTCGCGACGGTCGTCACGTCGACGCCGTGGGCGAGGTCCTCGGCGAGGGCGACGTTGGCGATGTCCTCGACCTCGATCGGGTCCAGGCCGCAGTCGAGGAGGAGCTGGGCGAGGTCGGGGTCGAGGCCGCAGTCGGCGAGTTCGTACGCGTCGTCCGCCCCGCCGTCCCGGGGTTCCGTTCCGGCGGAGCAGCCGCAGGCGTCGCCGCAGCCGCCACCCGTGTCGGCCTGCGGGAGGAGCCGGGGATTCTCGGGGGTGCTCACTGGTGCTGCTCCTTCGGGAGGGATGCGGGTGCTTCCGGTACGGGGGACTGCTGCTGTACGGAGGGCTGCTGCACGGGCTGCCGCTGTACGGGCGGGAAGGCGGCGCTCTCCGTACGGTGGACGACCGGGCGGCGGTCGGGGGTCAGCCGTACCACCAGGTGGCGCCGCCAGTCGGCGTCGTCGCGGTCCGGGCGGTCCTCGCGCCAGTGGCAGCCGCGGGTCTCCTCGCGTTCCAGGGCGGCGGCGACCAGCACGCGCGAGACGCACAGGAGGTTGGTCGTCTCCCAGGCGTCGACGCCCGGCTCGGCGGACTTGGCGCGGCCGTCCGGGTCGTGCGCCGCGTCGCGCTGCACGGCCTCCAGTGCGTCCGCCGCCGCGCGCAGGCTGCCGGCCGAGCGCAGGACGCCCGCGCCCTGCGACATCGTGTGCTGGATGCCGTGCCGGGCCTCCGGGGCGACGAGCGGGAGGACGGTGTCGGGCCCGGTCGGGGCCCCCGGGACGGGGAGGTCCGCGGCCGAGACGTCCTCGGCGATGCGCTCGGCGAAGACCAGGCCCTCCAGGAGGGAGTTGGAGGCGAGCCGGTTCGCGCCGTGGACGCCGGTGCAGGCGACCTCGCCGCACGCGTACAGGCCGGGCACCGTGGTGCGGCCGTGCAGGTCGGTACGGACGCCGCCGGAGGCGTAGTGGGCGGCCGGGGCGACCGGAACCGGCTCGGTCACCGGGTCGATGCCGTGGGCGCGGCAGGCGGCCAGGATGGTCGGGAAGCGGTTCTCCCACATCTCGCGGCCGAAGTGGCGCGCGTCCAGGTACATGTGGGCGGCGCCCTGCTCCTGCATGCGGCGCATGATCGCCTTGGCGACGATGTCCCGGGGGGCCAGTTCGGCGAGTTCGTGCTGCCCGAGCATGAAGCGCACGCCGTCGCCGTCCACCAGGTGCGCGCCCTCTCCCCGGACCGCCTCGGAGACCAGCGGCTGCTGGCCCTCCGCGCCCGCGCCCAGGAACAGCACGGTCGGGTGGAACTGGACGAATTCGAGGTCGGAGACCTCCGCCCCGGCGCGCAGCGCGAGGGCGACGCCGTCGCCCGTGGAGACGGCCGGGTTGGTGGTGGCGGAGAAGACCTGGCCCATGCCGCCGGTGGCGAGGACCACGGCGGGGGCGTTGACCGCGCCGACGCCGTCGTGCTGGCCCTCGCCCATGACGTGCAGGGTGACGCCGGCGGTGTGTCCCCGCGCGTCCTTGAGGAGGTCGAGGACCAGGGCGTTCTCGATCGTGCGGACGGCCCGGTCGCGGACCGCTTCGACCAGGGCGCGGGAGATCTCCGCGCCGGTCGCGTCGCCGCCCGCGTGCGCGATGCGGCGGCGGTGGTGGCCGCCCTCGCGGGTCAGCTCGATGACGCCGCTCTCCGGGTCGGTGTCGAAGTGCGCGCCGGTGGCGATCAGGCGCCGTACGGCGTCCGGGCCCTCGGTGACCAGGGTGCGCACCGCTTCCTCGTCGCAGAGGCCCGCGCCGGCGACGAGGGTGTCGTCGAGGTGCTGTTCGGGGGTGTCGCCCTCGCCGAGGGCGGCGGCGATGCCGCCCTGCGCCCAGCGGGTGGAGCCGTCGTCCAGCCGGGCCTTGGTGACGACGACGGTGCGCAGTCCCGCGGCGGTGCAGCGCAGGGCGGCGGTCAGGCCGGCCACGCCGGAGCCGACGACCACGACGTCGGCGTCGATCGCCCAGCCGGGGGCGGGGGCGGTGAGGCGTATGCCGGTCACTGTGCTGCTCCTTGGGGGCGCTGCGTGTCGGCCCCGGCGGGGCCGAAGGTCAGCGGGAGGTTGTCGATCAGACGGGTCGCGCCGACCTTCGCGGCGACGGCGAGGACCGCCTCGCCGACGTGGTCGTCGGGGACCTCGGTGAAGTCGTGCGGGTCCACCAGCGCCAGGTAGTCGAGCACGAGCGGGGGTTCCTGCTTCGCCGCCTCGGACAGAACGGTGCGGGCGGCCTCCCGTACGGCGGCGGGGGCGGGCTGCGCGGCGCGCTCCACGGCGTGCGCGTCGGCGGACTCGCGCTCGGCGCCGAGCGCGGCCAGGGCGCCGCCACGCGCGCGCGGGGGCGCGTGCTCCCCCTGGGCCTGTACGCGCGCGTGCAGGGCCTGCTGGGCGGCGAGCCGGTCGCGGCCCGCGAACAGGGCGGCCGACAGCGCGAGGGCGGTACGGCGCTCGGCGGGCGAGAGGTAGCGGTTGCGGCTGGAGAGGGCCAGGCCGTCGTCCTCGCGGACGGTGGGGACGCCGACGATCTCGACGGGGAAGTCGAGGTCGCGGACCATGCGCCGGATCAGGGCGAGCTGCTGTGCGTCCTTCTGGCCGTAGAAGGCCAGGTCGGGGGCGGTGAGGTGGAGCAGCTTGGCGACGACGGTGAGCATGCCGTCGAAGTGGCCGGGGCGGGTGGCGCCTTCGAGCCGCTGTCCCATGGGGCCCGCCGCGAGGCGCACCTGGGGTTCGCCGCCCGGGTAGACCTCGTCGGCGGCGGGGGCGAACACGGCGTCCGCGCCCGCCTCCTTCGCGATCAGCAGGTCCGCTTCGAGCGTGCGGGGGTAACGGTCGAGGTCCTCGTTCGCGCCGAACTGGAGGGGGTTGACGAAGACGGTGACGATCACCTGCCCCTGCGAGCCCGCGCGGGCGCGTGCCGTGCGGATCAGGGTGGCGTGGCCCTCGTGCAGCGCTCCCATCGTCATGACGACGCAGCGCCCGCCGGTGCGGGTGAGGGCCGCGAGTTCGGCGGCCGTACGTACCAGGGCTGTCATCGCGGTTCTCCCTCGGAGAGCACGCCCAGCAGGTCTTCCGCCAGCTCGGGCTTGAGCAGACCGTGGGCGAGGGCGCGGTCGGCGGTCGTACGGGCCATGGCGAGGTAGCCCGCGACGGCCTGCGGGGCGTGTTGACGCAGTTCCGTGACGTGGGCGGCGACGGTTCCGGCGTCCCCGCGGGCGACCGGCCCGGTGAGGGCGGCGTCGCCGGAGCGCAGGGCGTTGTCCAGGGCGGCTCCCAGGAGGGGGCCGAGCATCCGGTCGGGAGCCTCGACGCCCGCCGTGCGGAGCAGCTCCATGGCCTGGGCGACCAGCGTGACCAGGTGGTTCGCGCCCAGGGCGAGGGCCGCGTGGTAGAGCGGGCGGGCCGCTTCCTCGATCCACTCCGGTTCGCCGCCCATCTCGATGACCAGGGCCTGGGCGGCGAGCCGCAGCTCCTCGGGAGCGGTGATCCCGAAGGAGCAGCCGGCGAGCCGCTGGACGTCCACGGCGGTGCCGGTGAAGGTCATCACGGGGTGCAGGGCCAGCGGGAGCGCTCCGGCGCGCAGGGCCGGGGCGAGGACGTCCGTCCCGTACCGCCCGGAGGTGTGCACGACGAGCTGGCCGGGACGGATCGCGCCGGTCTCCGCGAGGCCCTCGACGAGACCCGGAAGGGTGTCGTCCGGGACGGTGAGCAGAACGAGTTCCGCACGGGCCAGCACCTCGGCGGGCGCGACCAGCGGAACGCCGGGCAGCAGTGCGGCGGCGCGGCGCACCGAGGCGTCGGAGACGCCGGACGCGGCGACCGGACGGTGCCCCGCCTGACGCAGGGCGGCTGCCAGGGCGACCCCTACCCGGCCGGCCCCGACGACGCCCACGGTGAGGCGGGCGGGACGGTCCGAGGGGTCGGGGACGCCCTCGGAGCGGTACGCGGACGGGGGCTCCGGACGGCTCCCGGGCCCGCCGTCGGAGGGGGCTTCGGGGCGGTGCCCGGGGCTGTGGGCCGAGGGAAGCCCGGGACCGCGGGCCGAACTGGGCCCGGGGCGGTCTGCCGAGGGGGGCTCGGGGTGGGGCGATGCGTTCACGCGGAAACGGCCTTCCGTTCCAGTCCGCAGGGGGTACCGGACGACTGCTCGTCATGCTACGCCAGGGTTTCGGGGGCTTCTCGGGGTGCGCGGCGGGGCGGGCGACGGTCCTCGGGGCGGCTCCCGCGACAGCCTGTCCACAGGGGTGCCTGTCACGGGACGGCTGTCCACAGGCTGTGGGGAATGGAGACGCGACGACGGAGGACGTGGTGGCGGCGGTGGCCGGGTTCATCGGCCGGACCGCCTAGCTCCGGTCCGCGGTACGGGCGCGGGGCGTCCTGCCGGTACGGGTCGGCCGGGCGGTACGGGACGTCCTGCCGGTACGGGCGGGCCGGGTCTCGCGCAGCCGGGTCGCGAGGCGTGCGAGCGCGGCCCTGAGGAACGACCGGCCGGGCTGCCCCGCGACCACCGCGCGGAAGCGGAGTTCGTCGCGGGCGGCCTCGCCGAGTTCGCGGACGGCCTGCCAGTCGTGCCGGCCGGGGGCGGGCGGGGTGCGGGTGCCGTGCCGGGCGGCGCGGTGGGCGTCGAGGAGGTGCTGCTGCGATGCGGTCATGGCCTCACGCTGCGCCGCCCGGGACCCGGAGGCCGAGCGGATTGGCCGAAGCCGTCAATCGGGGCCGGCCGGATTGACGGACGGCGTCAATCGGCGGCCCGGTTGTCAGTGGTGGCGTGCACCATGAGGGCATGAGCGTGACCATCGACATCACCGGACTCCCGCCCGAGCGGATCGACTTCGCGATCTCGCCCCTGGCGGAGCTGGGCATGGCTTTGCACACGCTGTCGGAGCCGGGACACCATCCGGCGCAGCACGGCTGGGCGACGGCGACCGCCGCCTCGCTGAAGCCGGACCTCGCGGACCGGCTGACCGAGGCGGACTTCCTGTGGCGGACGACGTTCTCCGACGTGTTCATGCCGTTCGCCGGGGTCAGGGGCCACGCGCGTGTGCCGGGGACGTCGCTCGCGGAGGACCTGGACCAGCTGGACCGGCTGGAGGACGAGACGTTCGTGTCGGCGGCCCTGGAGTTCACCTGCTCCAGTACGTACTCAACGGGCGGCCCCTCGCCGCTGGTGAACGCGGAACTCCGCTCCCGGGCTCGGGACATGGCGGCGGCGCGCGGGCCCAAGCCGCTGGAGTTCACCGACCGGCTGCTGGCGGATCCCGGGTCCGTGCGGGTGTGGCTGCGGCGACTCTTCGAGGACTGCGACGACGCGTTCTTCCGGGACACCTGGCAGCGGGTCCGTATGCAACTCGCCGCCGAGGCACGGCAGAAGACCGACCTCCTGCACCGCCGCGGTCCGGCCGCCGCTCTGGGGGCGGTGTCCTCCGCCGTCACCCTGGACGAGGACGCGCGCCGCATCGAGGTCGACAAGCTCTCGGTGGGCCACACCAGCGCGGTGGGCACGGAGGCGGGGGCGGGGGCGGGCCTGACGCTGATCCCGTCCGCGTTCGGCTGGCCGCACCTGTGGGTGCTGTACGCCCGGAACTGGCGGCCGGTGATCCACTACCCGGTGGGCTCCCCCGAGCCGGCCTCACCCGCGTCGCTGGAGCTACTGCAACGGCGGATGGACGCCCTCTCGCATCCGCTGCGCATGCAGCTGTGCCGTTTCCTCGGACGCACCCCGTACACCACGGTCGAGCTGACGGACGCGCTGAACATCACCGCCCCCGAGGTGTCCCGGCACCTGACCGTCCTGAAGAAGGCCGGGCTGATCACCACCCGGCGGCGCGGCCGGTACGTGCTGCACCAGCTGGACATGACCGTGGTGGCGCGGTTGGGCAGCGACTTCCTGGAGGGGGTGCTGCGTTAGGCGACCTGGTGCGTCACCGCGGGACCTCCCGCGACCGCGCCACCCGGGGCCCCGTGCGATGCCCGGCGCTCAGCGTGCTCCGGACGAGCCCCCGGCGCGTACCAGGCCGGTCTCGTACGCGAGCACGACCACCTGCACGCGGTCGCGCAGGCCGAGCTTGGTCAGGATGCGGCCCACGTGCGTCTTGACCGTGGCCTCCGACAGGACCAGGCGGGCGGCGATCTCCCCGTTGGACAGCCCCTGGGCGACCAGCAGCATCACTTCGCGTTCGCGCTCGGTGAGCCTCTCGACCTCCTTGTGCCGCGGCTCCTTGCCGGTGCTCGGCAGCATCGACGAGAAGCGGTCGAGCAGACGGCGGGTGGTGGACGGGGCGACCACCGCGTCACCGCTGTGCACGGAACGGATCGCGGCCAGCAGTTCCGCCGGCGGCACGTCCTTCAGCATGAAGCCGGACGCCCCCGCCCGAAGGCCGGAGAAGGCGTACTCGTCGAGGTCGAAGGTGGTCAGGATCAGCACCTTGGGCGGGTTGTCCGCCGCGCAGATCTTCCGGGTCGCCTCCACCCCGTCCAGCCTCGGCATGCGGACGTCCATCAGCACGACGTCGACGGCCGTGCCGCGCAGGACGTCGATCGCCTCCTGCCCGTCGCCCGCCTCCGCGACGACCTCCATGTCGGGCTGCGCGGCCAGCACCATCCGGAATCCGGTGCGCAGCAGCATCTGGTCGTCGACGAGCATGACGCGGATCGAAGTCGGCATGGGGACCTTCCGGGGAGCGGGCGAGGCGGGTGCGGGGCTGGCTTCGGGCGGCGGACGGGGTGGGTGCGGGGCTTCGGGCGGCGGACGGGCGGGGCTGCGGGCCGGGCGGGACGGAGCGGGGAACGTGAGCAGGAGCGGGTCGGGGTCGAGGGCGGACGGGGCGAGCCTGCTGTCAGTGGGTCGGCTTGAGCGGGAGCAGCGCGCTGATCCGGAAGCCGCCGCCGGGACGCGGACCCGCGTCCAGCGTGCCGCCGACCATACCGACCCGCTCGCGCATGCCGATCAGGCCGTGCCCCTGGCCGTCCGCCCCGCCGTCCTGGTACAGCTCGTGGGAGGCGCCCCGCCCGTCGTCCTCGACGAGCAGGCCGAGCCCGTCGTCGAAGTAGACGAGCCGCACGCTCGCGCCCACGTCGGGACCGCCGTGCTTACGGGTGTTGGTGAGGGCCTCCTGCACGATCCGGTACGCGGTCAGCTCGACGCCGCTGGGCAGCGGACGCGCGGTGCCCTCGACCTTGAAGTCCACGGCGAGGCCCGCGGCCCTGACCTGTTCCACCAGGTCCTCGATCTGCTGGACGTCGGGCTGGGGCACGTACTCCCCGCTCTCCGGCTGCTCTCCCGTGCGCAGGACGCCGAGCAGTCTGCGCATCTCGGCGAGCGCCTGGCGGCCGGTCGTCGAGATGGTCTCCAGGGCCTGCTTGGCCTGTTCGGGCGAGGCGTCCATGACGTAGGAGGCGCCGTCGGCCTGCACCACCATCACGGACACGTTGTGCGCGACGACGTCGTGCAGTTCCCGGGCGATCCGGGCGCGCTCCGCGGCGACGGCGACCTTGGCCTGCGCCTCGCGTTCCCTCTCCAGCCGGGCCGCCCGCTCCTCCAGCTGCGCGAAATACGCGCGCCGGGTGCGCATCGAGTCGCCGAGCACCCAGGCCAGGACGAACGGGACGGTCAGGAAGACGGCGAAGACGACGGGGGCGATCGGGTCGTTCTTCTCCACCGCCCAGCGGACCTGGGAGAGCGTCGCCGCGGTCAGCGACGCGCCGAGGGCGAGCCGGGAGGCCCAGCGGGCGCCGTTCGCCGCGACGGTGTAGACGATGACGAGCATCGCGAAGTCGGAGGGGTTGGGCTGGACGTTCAGGGCGAGCTGGAGCAGCCCGACCAGGATCGTCACGATCAGCATCGCCTCGGGGACGCGACGGCGCAGGGCGACCGTGAGACACAGCACGAGGATGCAGAAGGCCGCGGGAATCTCCCCGGTCCCGGAAACGGTCCCCCCGAACATCAGCACGGACATTCCGAGGAGCATCACGGCCCAGAAGCTGTCGACGCTCGTCGGGTGTCTGCGAATGAAGTCGTAGAGGCGCTGCACATGACCAGCGTAGGGAAACCCTGGAGGCCATTGGGTCAACCGGAGGGGCGATCCGGTGGCCGGGCCACTACTCCCCAAGGTGGAGACGTCCGTGGAGACTGGGTGGCGTGAGAGACGAGAAGGACCGCCCGGACGGACGCGGCGCCGGTCGGCCCGAGGGCGGCGGGCGGAGCGAGTGGCTGAGGTGGCGGGAGGCGTCGGAGGCCGCACTGTACGGGCCCGGCGGGTTCTACGTGCGGCCCGACGCCGACGGACCTGCGGGGCACTTCCGTACGTCCGTGCACGCGTCGCCGCTGTTCGCGGGGGCGGTCGCGCGACTGCTGCGGGAGACGCACGAGTCGCTGGGCGGACCCGCCGAGATCGCTCTCGTCGACATCGGCGCCGGGCGCGGCGAGTTGTTGACCGGAGTGCTGGCCGCACTCCCCGAGGGCTTCGGGGTGCGCGCGTACGCCGTGGAACGGGCGGCCCGTCCGGCCGCACTCGACCCGCGCGTCGAGTGGCTCGCGCGACCCCCCTCCGGCGTCACCGGTCTGGTCTTCGCGAACGAGTGGCTGGACAACGTGCCGGTGGACGTCGCGGAGGCGGACGAGGACGGGGTCGCACGGTACGTCGAGGTGCGGGCGGCGGACGGCGCGGAGCGCCTCGGGGCGCCGGTGTCCGGGGCCGACGCGGCGTGGCTGGAGCGGTGGTGGCCGCTGGCGGGACGGCCGGGTCAGCGGGCGGAGATCGGTCGCCCTCGGGACACGGCGTGGGCGGACGCGGTGGGGACGCTCGACGCGGGCCTGGCGGTCGCGGTCGACTACGCCCACGCGCGCGCGTGCAGGCCGCCGTACGGGACGCTGACCGGGTTCGCGGGTGGCCGGGAGGTGCGGGCGGTGCCGGACGGACGGTGCGACGTGACGGCGCATGTCGCACTGGACGCGTGTGCGGCCGAGGCGGAGGCCCGTGCGCGGGTCCGTACGGAACTGCTGACGCAGCGCCAGGCGCTGGGGCGGCTGGGGGTCGTGGGCTCGCGTCCCGCGTTGTCACTGGCGTCGACGAATCCGGTCGCGTACGTGAAGGCGCTGTCGAGGGCGGGCGAGGCGGCGGAACTGGTGGCCCGCGGCGGGCTGGGGGACTTCGGGTGGCTGATGCAGGCGGTGGGGAGAGAGGGGTGAGGAGGGCGGTGGCCCCGCTGCCGCTGCGGACTCCGGCCCGAGGAGCGCGGCCCCCCGGGTGCCCCGGCCCCGGCGGGGGGACGGCGGCCCCGCCGACGTCCCGGCCCTTTCGTTCGTCGGCCCTCCTCCTCGCGTCCCTCGTCCCGCAGGAGACCCGGGCCCCGCTGCGCTCCTCGGGTCCGCTGTTCCTCCGTCCCCTCGTCCCCCGGCCTTCGAGTGCTCGGCTCCTCGGGGGGAGCAACGCCACTGCCGCCCCACGCTCCGGTCCAGAGGAACGCTCCGCCGCCTCGGCCCCGCGTCCCTCGTCCCTCAGGAGACCCGGCCCCCGGCCAACGGGCGAACCGCTTCGCCGACGCCCCGACCCCCCGGCCGACGGGGAAGCCGCTTCGCCGACGCCCCGGACCGCGGTCCGCCCCGCGTTCCCCCGCTCCCACGCCCCCGTCCCGTGGCCTCCGGTGGATACTGTCCCCCATGACGCAGACGACGACAGTCGGCATCGGCGGCGGCGCCGAGAGCACCGACATGGTGCTCAACATCGGCCCCCAGCACCCCTCCACCCACGGCGTGCTCCGTCTCAAGCTCGTCCTGGACGGCGAACGCATCCAGCACGCCGAGCCCGTCATCGGCTACATGCACCGCGGCGCGGAGAAGCTCTTCGAGGCGCGGGACTACCGCCAGATCGTCATGCTCGCCAACCGCCACGACTGGCTCTCGGCCTTCTCCAACGAGCTGGGCGTCGTCATGGCCGTGGAGCGCATGCTCGGCATGGAGGTCCCGGAGCGCGCGGTGTGGACCCGGACCCTCCTCGCCGAGCTGAACCGGGTGCTCAACCACCTCATGTTCCTCGGCTCGTACCCGCTCGAACTCGGCGGCATCACCGCCGTCTTCCACGCCTTCCGGGAGCGCGAGGAGCTCCAGGCCGTGATGGAGGAGGTGTCCGGCGGCCGCATGCACTACATGTTCAACCGGGTCGGCGGCCTCAAGGAGGACCTGCCGGCGGGCTGGCCCGGCCGGGTCCGCGACGCGGTCGCCTCCGTCCGTTCCCGCATGAACGTCTACGACGACCTGGTCCTCGGCAACGAGATCTTCCGCGGCCGTACCCGGAACGTCGGCGTGCTCTCCGCCGAGGCGGTCCACGCGTACGGCGTCTCCGGCCCCATCGCCCGTGCCTCGGGCGTCGACTTCGACCTGCGGCGCGACGAGCCGTACCTCGCGTACGGCGAACTCCGGGACACTCTCAGGGTGGTCACCCGGCAGGAGGGCGACTGCCTCGCCCGCTTCGAGTGCCTGCTGGAGCAGACGCACAACGCGCTCGACCTCGCCGACGCCTGCCTCGACCGGATGGCCGACCTGCCGCCCGGTCCGATCAACCAGCGTCTGCCGAAGGTGCTCAAGGCCCCCGAGGGCCACACCTACGCCTGGACCGAGAACCCGCTCGGAATCAACGGCTACTACCTGGTCTCCAAGGGTGAGAAGACCCCGTACCGGCTGAAGCTGCGCTCGGCGTCCTTCAACAACATCCAGGCGCTGACCGAGTTGCTGCCCGGGACGCTGGTCTCGGACATGGTCGCGATCCTCGGCTCGCTCTTCTTCGTCGTGGGCGACGTCGACAAGTAGCGGACGAACGACCGGCGGCGGGCGGTACGCCGTCGGCGAGCCGGCTGGCCGCAGGCGGGCGGGCTCAGGAGCCGATCGCGCTCCTGAGGTCCGCCACGTCCAGTTGCTCCGTCTCGTCGTGCGCCGTCAGGTCGATGACCGCACCGACGGTCTCGGCGTCGGCGGCCGTGCGGGAGGACCGGTGTTCGGCGAGGGCTTCCTCGCCGACGACGTCCGCGAGGTCCTCGTCCTGCATGTCGGCGGCCACGCCCGCGCCCGTACTCGTACCGAAGAAGTCGAAGCCGCCCTGTTTGCGTACGGCGGGCAGGTTCTGCGGCGCGTACGGCGTGAGGGCCGACGAGGGCCGGGTGTGCTCGCGCGCCTCGCGGGCGGCGTCGGACGCCGGCCCGGGAGTCGTGGCGGGCACGGAGGCGTCGGAGGGCAGGGCGCCCCCGGCAGGTGCGGGGGCCGGGTGGCGCGCCGCGCCCGAGGCCGGGACCGGGGCCAGTGCCTGCGCGTCCACCCGGGCGCCCTCGGGCACCGGAACCTTCCCGTCCGCCGGGCTGTCCGCCGGGGCCTTCCCGGCTGCGTCCCGCGGTGCGGCCACCCGTGCCGGGGTCTGTACCGCGGCCCGTACCGCCATCGCGCCGGACGCGACGCGGGCCGCCGTCTCCCGCTGGACCCGTCCGTTGCGCTCCAGGTTCTCCAGCGCCGCGGCCGCCCGCATGTACGCGGCCGGAGTGGGCGTGGAGCGGGCGGCGGGGAGTTCCTTCGGACTCTCCTCCGCGGCTGCCGTCAGTTCGAGCAGACGGCGGCGCTCCAGCGCGGTCGCGCGCTCGGTCTCCGCGGTGGCGTACCTGCGCAGCAGCGCGGCGTGCTCGTTGCGCAGCCCGGCCAGTTCGGCGCGCTTGGCGCGGAGCTTGGCCTCCAGCTTGACGCGCAGGGCGCGCGACTCCTCCAGGTCGCCCTCGATCTCGGCGACGCGCTCCTCGGTCTTCCAGGTGTCGGCCTCGCGCGCCCGCTTCAGCTCGGCCACCTTGCGGCCCGCGGTGCGGTCCCAGCTGCGCATCAGGGCGGCCCCGGTGACGGCCGCCGCCGCGACGACGGCGACGAGCACCCGCAGGGCCACGGGTTCCGCCACGAACCAGGCGCCGACGGCGCAGGCGAGCGAACCGCCCGCGACCGCAGACGAGGGCAGCAGTTTGTGCAGGGGTGGTGAATGGCGGTGGCGTCCACGGGGCATGGCCTGAAATTTACCGCGCGCAGGACACGTATGGGGCATCACTCGCCAATCTGTTCCCGTGCGGTTACCCGGGAATCGGCCACGCAGCACCCCAACTGCTCCGCCACTACCCCTTGATGAGGTTCTTCTCCTCCAGATAGGTCTTCGCCACATCGGCCGGCTTCGCACGCTCGATGTCCACCTTGCGGTTCAGTTCGCCGAGATCCGCCGTGGTGAGCGCCTTGGTGAGCTTGCCGAGGGCCTCGGCCACCGCCGGGTCGCCGGCGTCCTTGGCGTTGACCACCGGCAACAGGTTGTCGGCGTTCTGGAGCTTCTTGTCGTCGGCGAGGAAGACGAGACCGAAGCTGTCGATGGTGGCGTCCGTCGTGGTGGACAGGACGAGCTGCGCCTCGCCGTCCTTGACGGCCTGCTTGGACTGCGGCGTGCCGACGCCCTTGGGGACGAGTCCGGTGACGTCGATGCCGTACTTCGACTTCAGACCGGGCGCGCAGAACGGCCGGATCTCGCACTCGTCGCCCGCCGCGATCTTGACCTTCACCTTGGACCTGCCCAGGTCGGACAGCGTCTTGAGGTTGTTCTTCGCGGCGAACTCCTTCGTGACCGCGAACGCGTTCTGGTCGACGGCCTCGCCCGCCGGAAGCACCTTCAGGCCGAGCGGCTTCGCCAGGTCCTCCAGGGCGGCGACGGTGGCGGTCACGTCGCTGGAGGCCAGCGGCTTCTTCTCCGCCTCCTTCGCACCGTTCACCTTGGCGTTGAGGAACTCGGTGAGGGTCGCCGCGTACTCCGGTACGACGTCTATCTCGCCCTTCTCCAGCGAGGGCTCGTACAGCTCACGGTTCTTGACGACGGTCACCGAGGTCGCGAACCCGGCGTCCTTGAGGATCTGCGCGTACAGCTCCGCCAGCACCTTCGACTCGGTGAAGGCGGCCGCGCCGACCACCAGCGAACCCTTCTTGCCGCCACCGGCGGAATCCGTCGGTCCGGAACCGGACCTGCCCTGCTGCTCCAGACTGTCGCCGCCGCACGCGGCGAGCGAGCCGGTCAGTGCCACCAGGCCGACAACCGCACCCGCGAGGCGTGAGGTCTTGCTCATGAGAGTTCACCATCCAGGAAGTGCCCGAGGCACGGGAAAGAGGGACAAAGGAAGACAAAAGGAAACGGGAGGTACGGGAGCGGAGGAGCGTGAGGAGGTGGGACGAGGCCCGAAGAGGTACGCGGCAGCGCGGGACGAGCAGCGGGAACACACCGTCAGGCGGCTTTCCGCAGCGGCGAGAACACCCGGCCCAGCAGCACCAGCACCCCCTCCACCACCAGTGCCAGCAGCGCCACCAGCAGCGCCCCCGCGACCACCTGCGCGGTGTCGTAGGTGTTGAAGCCGGCGGTGATGATGCGGCCGAGCCCGCCCTGTCCGACCATCGCGGCGATCGAGGCCGTGGCCACCACCTGCACGGCGGCCGACCGCAGTCCGGTCATCACCAACGGGTACGCGAGGGGCAGCTCGACCCGGGCGAACAGCTGCCTGCCCGACATGCCCATGCCGCGTGCGGCCTCCACCACCGCCCGGTCCACCTCCCGCATCCCGACGTACGCGTTGGTGAGCAGCGGCGGCACGGCGAACAGCACCAGCGCGACGATCGTCGGCACGTAACCGGCGGAGCGCAGCGGCGAGACCATGAACAGCGCGAGCACCGCGAACACCGGGACGGCGCGTCCCACGTTGGAGATGTTGACCGCGAGCGCACCCCCCTTGCCGAGGTGCCCGAGCAGGAAGGCGAGCGGCAGCGCGAGCGCGCAGGCGATGAGGAGCGCGACCCCGCTGACGTACAGATGCTCCGTCAGCCGGACCCACGCGCCGCCGTCACCCGACCAGTTCGAGCCCGTGACCAGCCAGGTCCAGGCGTCCGAGAGCACACCCATCGAAATCAGCCCGCCCCCGCGGTCGCAGTCGTCTTCCGTATGCGTGCCGTACGCGGTTCCGGCTTCGTGCCGCCCGCCCGCGTCCACGGTGTCAGCAGCCGTTGCAGCCCGAGCAGCAGCAGGTCGGCGACCACGGCGAGCAGCACGCACAGCACGGACGCGGCGAGTACCTGCGCCTTGAAGAAGGTGGGCAGCGCGTCCTCGATGAGGTTGCCGAGGCCGCCCCGGCCGACGATCGAGCCGACCGTGGTGAGCGCGACCGTCGACACCGTGGCGATCCGCACGCCCGCCATCAACGCGGGGAGCGCCAACGGCAGTTCCACCTCCCAGAGCATCCGCCCCGGCCCGTACCCCATGCCGCGGGCGGCCTCCCGGGTCTCCTGCGGGACCGCTTGGAGTCCGGCCAGGATGTTGCGTACGAGGATGGTCAGCGAGTACAGCACCAGACCGGTGATCACCAGCGCCGACGACAGCCCGAACAGCGGCAGCAGCAGCGAGAACATCGCCAGCGAAGGCACCGTGTACAGCACGGTCGTCAGCCCGAGGACCGGGCCGGCGAAGCGCTTGCTGCGGCGGGCCAGGAGGGCGAGCGGGAGGGCGACGGCCAGCCCGATCAGCACCGAGACCACGGTGATCCATAGGTGCTCGACCGTCGCCTCGGTCAACTCCTGGCTGCGGGAACGCAGGTACTCCGCGCAGATCCAGTCGTTCGTCACCAGGCAGTTCTGCTCGCTCACCCGTCCCACCTCCCCCGTTCCGCCCGTTCCACACCGCCGGAGCGGCAGTGGAGAACGTATGTTCAAAGCCCGTGCGAGGACCATATCGCCGACCACTGACAACGCCCTCGGTCCGGTTCGGGCCGCCACATCCCGGCAACATGCCCTTCACCCGAGTTCCGCCGCCAGCCGTCACAATGGGGACCCATGATCCGGTTCGAGCACGTCACCAAGCGCTACGCCGACGGCACGACCGCCGTCGACGACCTGTCCTTCGAGGTCGCCGCGGGTGAACTCGTCACACTGGTGGGCCCGTCGGGCTGCGGCAAGACCACCACCATGAAGATGGTCAACCGGCTCATCGAGCCGTCAGCGGGCCGCATCCTGCTCGACGGCGAGGACATAGCCGGGGTCGACCCGGTGGAGCTGCGCCGGCGCATCGGCTACGTCATCCAGCAGGTCGGCCTCTTCCCGCACCGGACGGTGCTCGACAACACCGCGACCGTCCCGCATCTGCTCGGCGTGAAGCGCACGCAGGCCCGTGCGCGCGCGGCCGAACTCCTCGACCTGGTCGGCCTCGACCCGAAGGTCCACGGCTCCCGCTACCCCGAGCAGCTCTCCGGCGGCCAGCGCCAGCGCGTCGGCGTCGCCCGCGCCCTGGCCGCCGACCCCCCGGTCCTCCTCATGGACGAACCCTTCGGCGCCGTCGACCCGGTGGTCCGCGAGCACTTGCAGAACGAGTTCCTGAGGCTCCAGTCGCAGGTCAACAAGACGGTGCTGTTCGTCACGCACGACATCGAGGAGGCGGTCCGTCTCGGCGACCGGATCGCGGTGTACGGGCAGGGCCGCATCGAGCAGTTCGACGCCCCCGCCGCCGTCCTGGGCGCGCCCGCCACCCCGTACGTCGCGGACTTCGTCGGCGCGGACCGCGGCCTGAAAAGACTGTCGGTGACGCCCATCGAGGAGAGCGACCTGGACCAGCCGCCCGTGGTCCACCTCGACGACTCCCTGGCGACCGCCACCCGGCGGCTGTCCGCGGAGGGTGCGCGCTGGGCCGTCGTGCTCGACCGCGAGGACAACCTGCACGGGTGGATCCCCGCCGACGCCACGGAGAGGACGGGCACGGTACGGGAGCACGCGCGCCGCATGGAGGCGTGGCTGCCGGTGGGTGCGTCCCTGAAGCAGGCGTTCGCGACGATGCTCCAGCACGACGCCGGCTGGATCGCCGTCATCGACGAGGAGGGCGAGGGGCGGTTCCTGGGCGTGCTCACCCCGGCGCGGCTGCACGAGGCGCTGCGGCGGTCCATCGACGCGGACGGCCGCAGGGTCTCCCGTACGGAAGTGGCGGTCGAGACCGTCGGCTAGCGCCGCCGCGTCAGGGCGTGAGCTTCTTGCTCATCCACTCCACGACCGCCGGGATCTCGCGCTTCCAGGTGTTGAAGTTGTGCCCGCCGCTGTTGAGGGTGATCGACGACACCTGCGTGGGCGGCTTCACCTTGCTGATGAACTGGGCCGTCGGCTTTTTGTTGTCCTCGCCCTTCTCGCTGGTGGTGACCAGCAGGGAGGTCTTGGGCGCGGGCAGGTTGTCCAGGGCCCACAGCAGGTTGGCACGCTGCCTGAGCTTCGGGTCACTGCCGAAGAGGTCGCCGGTCGTCGCGTCCTCGGCCGCCTTGTAGTACGCGGAGAGACCGGCGCCCGCGGCGAACTTGTCCGGGTGCGCCATGGCGATCTTCACGGCGCAGTAGCCGCCGGTGGAGTTGCCCATGAAGCCCCAGTTCTGCGGCTTCGTGCCCACCCGATAGGCGCCCGACACCGCGCGCGGCAGGTCGTCGGCGAAGAACGTCTCGGTCTGCGGGCCCTTCGGGATGTCGACGCACTCGGTGTCCCGGGGCGGCGCGACCGTCGGCCGCATCATGACCATGATCATCGGCTGTGCCTTGCCGGCGCGGGCCTGCATCAGCGCGGTCTGCGGATAGCGGAGCCCCTTGATCAGGTTCATCGCGGTGCCGGGGTAGCCGGTCAGCACGACCGTCGCGGGGAAGTTCTTCTTGGCGTACTCGGGCTGGAAGTACTCCGGTGGCAGGTACACGAAGGCGGGACTGACGATCTTCGACTTCTCGCCCTCGATCCGCACTTCCTGGATCTGCCCGCCGACGGACGGCTTGTTCCCGCCCGGAACGTCCATCGCCCGGGTGCCGATGAGCTGCGCGTGCCTGCCGGGGCCGGACGCGTGGTCGACGACCACGCCCAGCTCCTCCTCCTGGCCGAAGAGGTCGGCCCACGAGCCGTAGAAGAGGAACGACTTGTTCGCCGCGAGGCCGACCGCGGCGAACAGCGCCAGCTGGGTCACCAGCAGCATTCCCACCCTGCCCAGCACCGCACGCCAGGTGCGGCCCGAGAGCCGCGGCCAGAACCAGATCGTGGCCGCGAAGAACAGAACCGCGATCACTACGGTGAGCACGAGAACCTTGGTACTGGTGAGACCCATGACGAGATCGTTACTTCCTGAATGAGGATTTCCTGAGAGCCGAGTGAACCCGCCCCCCGGAAGCGCCGTCCTAGTGGACGCACGTTGTCCGAGCGGCCCTTCTCCAGGGCGCCGGACTTGAAACCTACTTGCGGACCTCGGGAAGCGATGTCAATCAGAATAGATGGGGATAAGTCCGGGGCGGTTCCGGATCGGGTGCGCCGGGTCTTCCGCGGACCGCGCCCCGAGAAGGTCCCTTCGCTGGTGGGCGCGGCGGTCACGCTCGTCGGCCTGCTCGACATCGCGGCCGGGGTCTTCCCCCGCTTCCGGCACAGCCGGATGCACAGCCTTGCCGAGGTGCTGCCCGGAACCCTCGGGCCGTTCGCCGCCGCGTTCTCCCTCACGGTGGGTGTCCTGCTGCTGCTCCTCGCCCACGGCCTCAAGCGGCGCAAGCGCCGTGCCTGGCGCTCGGCGGTGTTCCTGCTGCCGGTGGGCGCCCTCGCGCAGTACACCTACCGGCACTCCGTCCTCGGGGTGCTGATCGCCCTCGCCCTGCTGGCGCTGCTGCTGGTCCACCGGCGCGAATTCGCCGCGCTGCCCGACCCGCGCAGCCGCTGGAAGGCCGTCGCCAACTTCGTGCTGACGACGCTGGGATCGGTCGGGCTCGGCCTGGTGATCGTCAGCTCCCACCCGAAGACGATCATCGGGAACCCGGACTTCGGCGACCGTCTCACCCACGTCCTGTACGGGCTGGCCGGCTTCGAGGGGCCGATCGACTACGCCAGGCAGGCGTCCTGGACGGTCGGCTACTCGCTCGGCGCGCTCGGCTGGATCATCGCGCTCACCACCGTCTACCTGGCGCTGCGTCCCGAGCACCCGGCGGCGCGGCTCACCGAGGAGGACGAGGTACGGCTGCGTGCCCTGCTCGACAGGCACGGCGCCCGCGACTCGCTGGGCCACTTCGCGCTCCGGCACGACAAGGCCGCCGTCTTCTCCCCCAGCGGCAAGGCCGCCGTCACCTACCGCGTGGTCTCCGGCGTGATGCTCGCCAGCGGCGACCCGATCGGCGACGTCGAAGCCTGGCCGGGCGCCATCGAGCGCTTCATGGAGGAGGCGAAGGCGCACTCCTGGACCCCCGCCGTGATGGGCTGCTCGGAGACCGGCGGCGAGGTCTGGACCCGCGAGACCGGGCTGGACGCCCTGGAGCTGGGCGACGAGGCCGTCGTCGACGTACCGGACTTCTCCCTCTCCGGGCGGGCGATGCGCAACGTGCGCCAGATGGTCAAGCGCATCGAGCGCAACGGTTACCGGACCGAGGTGCGCCGGGTCGGAGACCTGGAGCCCGAGGAACTGGAACGCATCCGCAGGGCCGCCGCCGACTGGCGCGGCACGGAGACCGAACGCGGTTTCTCCATGGCACTGGGCCGGGTGGGTGAGCCGGGCGACGAGGACTGCTTCATCGCCACCGCCCACAAGGCCGACGAGGAGGGCGCGGCCCCGGGCCCCTACGGCGACATCAAGGCCGTCCTCCACTTCGTGCCGTGGGGCGCCGACGGCATGTCCCTCGACCTCATGAGGCGCGACCGGGCGGCCGACCCCGGTATGAACGAGCTGCTGATCGTGGCGTCGCTGACCGCGGCCCCGGACCTCGGGATCAAGAAGGTCTCGCTCAACTTCGCCATGTTCCGCTCGGCACTGGCCCGCGGCGAGAAGCTGGGCGCGGGGCCGGTGCTGCGGGGGTGGCGGGGTCTGCTCGTCTTCCTCTCCCGCTGGTTCCAGATCGAGTCGCTGTACAAGTTCAACGCCAAGTTCCAGCCGCGCTGGGAGCCGCGCTTCGTGGTCTTCCGGACGACTCGCGACCTGCCCCGGATCGGCTTCGCGGCGATGCAGGCGGAGGGTTTCGTGACGCTGGGCCTGCCGCGGATGTTCACCCGCAGGTCCCCGGCGGAGCGCGCACCCCGGCCCTGCGCGCACACGGAACGCTCGGCGCTCGAACGCACGGCCTAACGTCGGCCGCCTCTGACGGCGGGGGCGGGCGACTCCGCCCAGGAGCGGGGGCGGGGTGGCGGGGACGGGCACGGGCACGGGTGCAGGGAGGGGTTCAGGGAGGGGTTCAGGCGTAGGCGGTGGGCGCGGGGCGGGGGGCCACCTCCGATGGGGACCGCCCCCTTGCCCACCCGTTCCGCCTCCGCGGGGCGGCCCCGCCGCCCGAGGGAGTTACGGGGGGTGGGCGCGCCGCCCGAGGGAGTTACGGGGGGTGGGCGCGCCGCCCGAGGGGGCTGACGGTCTGCTGCCGAGGGGGCTGACGGTGAGCGGCGCCGCCGCCCCGGGGGCTGACGTGGGGGCGGGGCGGCGGCTTCCGTCGTGTCAGGGGCTGCGGGCTCCGCCTACGCCACGCTGATCGCGATCTTCCCCCGTGTGTGCCCGCCGATGCTCTCCCGGAACGCGTCCGCCGCCTTCTCCAGCGGATACACCGCCGCCACTTCCACCTCGACCTCGCCCCGCTCGACCAGTTCCGTCAGCGCCAGCAGGTCCGCCGCGTCCGGCCGCACGAAGACGTAGTCGCCGCCGAGCTCCAGGACGCCGCCGTCCGCGATGGACGCCAGCCGTCCGCCCTCGGCCAGCAGGCCGGGCGACAGCTGGAGCGCGTCCCCGCCCACCAGGTCCAGCACCGCGTCCACGCCGTTCGGCGCGGCCTCGCGCACCCGCTCGGCGAGGCCGTCCCCGTACTCGACCGGAGTCGCCCCGAGGGACCGCAGGTAGTCGTGGTTGCGGGCACTGGCGGTGCCGATGACCTTCACCCCGTGCGCCCGCGCGATCTGCACGGCGAGCGAGCCGACCCCGCCGGCCGCCGCGTGCACCAGCACCGTCTCGCCCTCGCGCACCTTGAGGCTGCGGTGCAGCGACTGGTACGCGGTGAGGCCCGCCAGCGGCAGCCCCGCCGCCTCCTCGAAGCTCGTGTTCCGCGGCTTGCGGGCCAGCGTGCGGATGGGCGCGGCGACGTACTCCGCGAAGGTCCCGCGGGACACGAAGTCCTCGCGTACGTACCCGATGACCTCGTCGCCGGGCTTGAACTCGGACACGGACGGGCCCGCCTTCTCGACGACGCCCGCCACGTCCCAGCCCGGGATCACCGGGAAGACGGCGTCCAGCGCGGGGTCCAGGTACCCGGCGAGGACCTTCCAGTCGACGGGGTTGACCGAGGCCGCGCGGACCTTGACCAGGACGGAGTCGGGGCCGAGCTTGGGCTCGGGGCGGTCGCCGTACTCCAGGACGTCGGGGTCGCCGTACACGGGGTAGGAAATGGCCTTCATGGGGGGAGCCCTCCAGTGGTGGACGGTTGCGAGCAAAGGGGTCGGGCCGGAGGCCGGGCCTGTGTGGCCCAACCTCAATTGTTGAGAATCTCAAGCAATTCGTTCCGACCGTAAACCTCAATGGTTGAGATGGTCAAGTTTTGCGGCGTACACTGCGTGTCATGGCAGCCAACCCGCCGACCAAGGCCGAGCTAGTCGAACGACTGGCCACCTCCTTCGGTCTCTATTACGGCGACTTCACCCTCGCCGCCGCCACCGCAGGGCTCACCCCGAGCCAGGCGAAGGCGCTCAGCGTGCTGCGCGGCTCCCCCGCTCCGATGCGCGCCCTCGCTACTACCCTCGCCTGCGACGCGTCCAACATCACCGGGATCGTCGACCGGCTGGAGAAGCGCGACCTGGTGCGCCGCGAGCCCAGCGCCACCGACCGCCGCGTGAAGAACGTCGTCCTGACCGAGTACGGCGAGCGCACGATCGACACCATCCGGGCCCGCATGCACACCACCCTCGACGGTCTGGACGCCCTGGACGACTCCGAGCGCACCGCCCTGTTCGGCCTCCTCGGACGGGTCTTCCCCGAGGGCCCGGACGGCGCGACGGCCGGCGGCTCGGGCTGCGGCACCGGCGGTCCGGAGACCACGCGCTGACGCCTAGGCTGGGCGTATGAGTACGTTGCTGCGCACCCACCCCGTCGAAGGGCTCCCGGAGTGGGACCGCTGTGCGGTCATGGGAGTCGTCAACGTGACCCCCGACTCCTTCTCCGACGGCGGTCGCTGGTTCGACACCACGGCCGCGGTGAAGCGCGGCCTCGCCCTGGTCGCGGAGGGAGCCGACCTCGTCGACGTGGGCGGCGAGTCCACCCGGCCGGGCGCCAGCCGCGTGGACGCCGCCGAGGAGCTCAAGCGGGTCGTGCCGGTCGTACGCGGCCTGGTCTCCGAGGGCGTCACCGTCTCCGTGGACACGATGCGCGCCGGCGTCGCCGAGCAGGCCGTCGCCGCCGGCGCGGTCCTGGTCAACGACGTCAGCGGCGGCCTCGCCGACCCCGACATGATTCCGGCGGTCGCCGCCGCCGACGTCCCCTTCGTGGTCATGCACTGGCGCGGCTTCAGCGAGAACATGAACAGTCTCGCGGTGTACGACGACGTGGTCGCCGAAGTCCTCGCCGAACTCCACGCGCGCGTGGACGCGGTCGTCGCCGGCGGCGTCGACCCGGGACGCATCGTCGTCGACCCCGGCCTCGGCTTCGCCAAACAGGCCGAGCACGACCTCGCGCTCCTCGCCCACCTCGGCGACCTCGGCACTCTCGGCCACCCCCTGCTGGTCGCCGCCTCCCGCAAACGCTTCCTGGGCCGCGTGCTCGCCCGGGACGGCGCCGCCCCGCCGCCGGCCCGCGAGCGCGACGCCGCCACCGCCGCCGTCTCCGCGATCGCCGCCCACGAGGGCGCCTGGGCGGTCCGGGTCCACGAGGTGCGGGCCACCGCGGACGCGGTACGGGTCGCCCGCGCCGTCGCGGGCGCGAGGACCACCCCGGCACCGTCCGGTCCGGCAGGCACCCGGTGACCCCCCGCGGCACCGACGCCGAGCGGGTCGAACTGGCCAACACCGCGTTCTACGAATGTCTGGAACGCGGCGACTTCGACGAGCTGTCCGCGCTCTGGCTGGACGACGACATCACCTGCGTGCACCCCGGCTGGCCGGTGCTGAGCGGACGCGGCGAGGTGCTGCGCTCGTACGCGCTGATCATGGCGCACACCGAGTACATCCAGTTCTTCCTCACCGACGTGAAGGTCTCGGTCATGGGCGACACCGCCGTGGCGACCTGCACCGAGAACATCCTCAGCGGCGGCCCCGCCGAGGAGAGCGGCGAACTCGGTCCGCTGGTCGGCCAGCTGGTCGTCGCCACCAACGTCTTCCGGCGCACCCCGGACGGCTGGCGGCTGTGGGCGCACCACGGCTCCCCCGTGCTGGCGGACGCGGACGACGAGGACACGGACGACGATCCGGCCGAGTAGGACGCCGCCCGGGGGCGCGGGGGAGCATCCGGCGGCGCGGGGCGGCATGGAGCGGCGCGGGGGCCCGATTCCGCGCCGCCACCCGGCGACGCGGCGTCGCAAAGTGCCCCGAATGGGTAGGGGCCTCTGTGAGAAGGATCCCGGAAGCACGCCGTCCGCAGCCCCGCGGGCGGGGGCTGTCGGTGCGCGCGGGTAGATTCGTTTCCCAGGTGAGCCGCCGACCGCACTCGGCGCGGAGCCAGATGACTACGAACAGCAGGAGTGATTCGCGTGGATCGTGTCGCGCTGCGCGGCCTCAAGGCCCGCGGGCACCACGGCGTGTTCCCCAGGGAGCGCGAAGAGGGCCAGACCTTCATCGTGGACCTCGTCCTCGGCCTGGACACCCGTCCCGCCGCGGCCGACGACGACCTGACGAAGACCGTCCACTACGGCGTGGTCGCCGAGGAGGTCGTGGAGGTCGTGCAGGGCGAGCCGGTCAATCTGATCGAGACGCTCGCGGAACGGATCGCGCAGCAGTGTCTCCAGCACGAGGGGGTCGAGGAGGTCGAGGTGTGTCTGCACAAGCCGGACGCCCCGATCACCGTGCCCTTCGACGACGTGACCATCACCATCACCCGGAGCCGTGTATGAACCCCCTGCAGAGCGACCCCACCGTCCAGCCGGTTCCGGCCTCCGTGACGCAGCGGGTCGACGCCGCGGACATCACCCTCTCCAACCCCCGATGGGCCGTCATCGGCCTCGGCAGCAACCTCGGCAACCGCCTGGAGACCCTCCAGGGCGCCGTGGACCTCCTGGAGGACACCCCCGGTGTCCGCGTCAAGGCGGTCTCCCCGGTGTACGAGACGGAGCCGTGGGGCGTCGACTCCGGCTCCCAGCCCTCGTACTTCAACGCGGTGGTCCTGGTGAAGACCACCCTCCCGCCGTCCTCGCTCCTGGAGCGTGGCCAGGCCATCGAGGAGGCATTCGACCGGGTGCGCGAGGAGCGCTGGGGCCCGCGCACCATCGACGTCGACATCCTGTCGTACGCCGACGTCGTCTCCGACGACCCGGTGCTCACCCTCCCGCACCCGCGCGCCCACGAGCGCGGCTTCGTCCTCGCTCCGTGGCACGACGTGGACCCCGAGGCACAGGTCCCCGGCCGCGGCGCGGTCGCCGAACTGCTGGGCGCCGTCCCCACCGACGGCGTGCTCGCCCGCGCCGATCTGGAACTCCGGCTGCCCGAGTAGACGTTGCACCGGGCAGAAGCCTGTTCCGTACGACACCCATGACCACGTGACTGTGACAGAGAGCGGAGCCTCGTGAAGCAACTACGGCTCGGGGTACTGGCGGGCGTGTTCGCCGTGGCCGGAGTGCTGTCGTGGGCGGGCGCCCGCCTCTGGTCCTCCGTCGGCACCCTGCCCGGCGTGCCGGTCGCGGCGCCCGTCGTGCTGGCGCTGATCGCGGCGGTCCTGCTGGCGACCGCACTGGGGATGCGCGCGCGGCTGCGCGCCCAGCGCGAGCGCCGGCCCGGCGCCAAGGGCGTCGATCCGATGGTGGCCGCCCGCGCGGTCGTCTTCGGGCAGGCCAGCGCCCTGGTCTCCGCCCTCGTCGCCGGTATGTACGGCGGCGTGGGCGTCCACCTGCTGATCGGCCTCGCCGACCTGCCCGCCCGCCGCGACCAGGCGATCTACGCGGGCTTCTCGGTCCTCGCGGGCGCGGCGGTGATCGCCGCCGCGTTCTTCCTGGAGCGCGTCCTGCGCCTGCCCGACGACGAGGACGAGGCCCCGGTGGCGGACGCCGCCTGAGGCCCCGTACGGGCGCGCAGGGCCGTTCCCGGCCGCCGGTCGTCAGCGGGCGATGATCAGGCTCATCGCCTCGGCCCGCGTGGCCGGGTCGCGCAGCTGCCCGCGCACCGCCGAGGTGATCGTCTTCGCGCCGGGCTTGCGCACCCCGCGCATCGTCATGCACATGTGCTCGCACTCGACGACGACGATCACGCCACGCGGCTCCAGGATCTCCATGAGGGAGTCCGCGATCTGCGTGGTGAGCCGCTCCTGCACCTGCGGGCGACGCGCGTACACGTCCACCAGCCGGGCCAGCTTGGACAGTCCGGTGATCTTGCCGTCGGTGGACGGGATGTAGCCGACGTGCGCGACGCCGTGGAACGGCACCAGGTGGTGCTCGCAGGAGCTCATCACCTCGATGTCCTTCACCAGCACCATCTCGTCGTGGCCCAGGTCGAAGGTCGTCGTCAGCACGTCCTCCGGCTTCTGCCACAGCCCGGCGTATATCTCCCGGTACGCCCGTGCCACCCGCCCGGGGGTCGCCCGCAGGCCCTCGCGGTCGGGATCCTCGCCCACGGCGATCAGAAGCTCGCGCACCGCGTTCTCGGCCCGCTTCTCGTCGAAAACGCCGATGCTGGGCTCGCCGTCCAGCGTCACCGGGTCGGTCATCAGTGCCTCGTTCCTGTGGTTCGTGCCGCGCGCGTCGCTCCGCGTGCACACGCGCAAAGAAAGTGCCGCGACCCCCAGGCTAGAACCTGGGGGTCGCGGCATCCATTCCGGGCCCGCCACGACGCGGGCCGGCGATGGTGTCAGCTGCTCTCCGGACGCTCTTCCGGAGCGGGGATCGCGTCGCCGGGGGTCACGTCCTTGGTCACCGAGGTGATCGCGGGCGTGGCGCCGTTGGTGAGCGCGAGCTCCTTGGGCGAGAGCACCGGCGGCCGGGTGGAGGGCGTACGGCGGGACGAACCGGTCCACGCGGGGCGGGCCGGACGTCGCACGATCGGCTGGAAGATCTCGGCGATCCGCTCCTTGTTCAGCGTCTCCTTCTCCAGGAGGGCCAACACCAGGTTGTCGAGGACGTCGCGGTTCTCGACCAGGATCTCCCACGCCTCGTTGTGCGCGGTCTCGATGAGCTTCTTGACCTCTTCGTCGACGAGCGCGGCGACCTCTTCCGAGTAGTCGCGCTGGTGCGTCATGTCCCGGCCCAGGAAGGGCTCGGTGTTGTCGCCGCCGAACTTGATCGCGCCGAGGCGCTCGGTCATGCCGTACTGCGTGACCATCGAGCGGGCCGTACCGGTGGCCTTCTCGATGTCGTTCGCGGCACCCGTCGTCGGGTCGTGGAAGACCAGCTCCTCGGCCGCGCGCCCGCCCAGCATGTACGCCAGCTGGTCGAGCATCTCGTTGCGCGTGGTCGAGTACTTGTCCTCTTCCGGGAGCACCATGGTGTAACCCAGGGCCCGGCCGCGCGACAGAATCGTGATCTTGTGGACCGGGTCCGAGTTCGGCAGAGCCGCCGCGACCAGGGCGTGTCCGCCCTCGTGGTACGCGGTGATCTTCTTTTCCTTGTCGGACATGATCCGGGTCCGCTTCTGCGGGCCCGCCACGACGCGGTCGATCGCCTCGTCGAGCATCAGGTTGTCGATCAGCTTCTGGTTGCTGCGCGCGGTGAGCAGCGCGGCCTCGTTCAGCACGTTCGACAGGTCCGCGCCGGTGAAGCCGGGCGTACGACGGGCGACAGCACCCAGGTCGACGTCCGGGGCGACCGGCTTGCCCTTCTGGTGGACCTTGAGGATCTCCAGACGGCCCTGCATGTCCGGCCGGTCGACCGCGATCTGCCGGTCGAAGCGGCCCGGACGCAGCAGCGCCGGGTCGAGGATGTCCGGCCGGTTCGTCGCGGCGATCAGGATGACGCCGCCCTTGACGTCGAAGCCGTCCATCTCGACGAGCAGCTGGTTGAGCGTCTGCTCGCGCTCGTCGTGGCCGCCGCCCATGCCGGCGCCGCGGTGGCGGCCGACGGCGTCGATCTCGTCGACGAAGACGATCGCCGGGGCGTTCGCCTTGGCCTGCTCGAAGAGGTCACGGACGCGCGAGGCGCCGACACCCACGAACATCTCGACGAAGTCGGAGCCCGAGATGGAGTAGAACGGCACGCCCGCCTCGCCCGCGACGGCTCGCGCGAGCAGCGTCTTGCCGGTGCCGGGCGGGCCGTACAGCAGCACGCCCTTGGGGATCTTGGCGCCGACGGCCTGGAACTTCGCCGGCTCCTGGAGGAACTCCTTGATCTCGTGGAGTTCCTCGACCGCCTCGTCGGACCCGGCCACGTCGGCGAAGGTCGTCTTCGGGGTGTCCTTGGTGATGAGCTTCGCCTTGGACTTCCCGAACTGCATGACCCGGGAGCCGCCGCCCTGCATCTGATTCATCAGGAACAGGAAGACGACGACGATCAGGACGAAGGGCAGCAGGGACAGCAGGATCCCGACGAAGGCGTTCTGCTTCGTCGGTGTGACGGTGTAGCCCTTTTCGAGCTTGCCGGACTCAAATTTCTGGTCGAGCTTCGTGACGAGCTTGGAGCCCTGGTCCCCGATGTAGCTCGCCTGGATCTTGGAGCTGTCGTCGACCTTGAGGTCGCCCGTCAGCTCCACCTTGATGATCTGTTCGTCACCGGTGGTGACCTTGACCTGCCGGGCCTGGTCCTTGTCGATCGCCTGGATGACCTTGCCGGTGTCGACCGTCTTGTAGCCGCCAGACGAGCCGACGACCTGCATCAGCACGACCACGGCGAGGACGGCCAGCACGATCCACATGACCGGCCCACGGAAGTATCGCTTCACGTCCATCCATACGGGGCGAACTGCGCCCCGTCCCTCCTGCCCGTAGGTAAATGCCGCTCAATAAAAGACTGTTCTTCGGACGGTACCCCAGCATTGCCACCCGCGACCGCAGGGGACGGCTGACAAGTCTGCCTTCCCCTGCTCCAACGGCGGGAATTGCGCGAGGGTTCCCCGAAACGGCCCCGAGGTGCCCCGGAAGGGTTCCCGGGGGCCGGGTGCCCGGACTCAGCCCCCGTATACGTGGGGCGCGAGCGTCCCGACGAAGGGGAGGTTCCGGTACTTCTCGGCGTAATCCAGGCCGTATCCCACGACGAATTCATTCGGAATGTCGAAGCCGACCCACTTCACGTCGATCGCGACCTTGGCGGCCTCCGGCTTGCGCAGCAGCGTGCACACGTTGAGGGACGCCGGTTCGCGGGAGCCGAGGTTCGACAGCAGCCACGACAGCGTCAGGCCGGAGTCGATGATGTCCTCGACGATCAGGACGTGCTTGCCCTTGATGTCGGTGTCCAGGTCCTTGAGGATCCGGACCACACCGGAGGACTGGGTGCCCGCGCCGTACGAGGACACCGCCATCCAGTCCATGGTGAGGGGGGTGGACAGCGCGCGCGCCAGATCCGCCATCACCATCACGGCACCCTTGAGCACCCCGACGATGAGCAGGTCCTTGCCCGCGTACTCCGCATCGATCTCCGCGGCCAGCCCGGCCAGCTTCGCGTCGATCTCTTCCTTGGTGATGAGCACCGACTTGAGGTCGGTACCCATGTCGTTCGCGTCCACCCGCATCACTTTCGTAGAACGTCGGCCCTGCCGATTCAGCCCTGCCGAATCACCAGTCTGCCACCCTGCCGCCGGGCCTCGACGCGGCCGGGGAGGTTGATGGCTCCCTGACCGCGCCAACCGGTGATCAGTCGGTCCACCTCTTCGATGTGCCGGGCGAAGAGGGAGCCCGCGGGCGACCCGGCCTCGATGACCGCGCCGCGCAGCACCCGGCGGCGCACCGCGGGGGGCAGGGCGTAGAGCTTGGCGCATTCGAGGCGGCCCGTCTCGTCCCGTACGGAACGGCCGGCGTCGGCGGCCCAGTGGTCGAGGGCGTCCGCGTCGTCACGGGAGAGCTGGGCGGTGCGGGCGAGGGCTTCGACGACGCCCTTGCCGAGCGCCTTCTCCAGGGCGGGCAGCCCTTCCTGGCGGAGCCGGGAGCGGGTGTAGGCGGGGTCGGCGTTGTGCGGGTCGTCCCAGACGGGCAGGGACTGGACCATGCAGGCCTTGCGGGCGGTCTGCCGGTCGAGCTGGAGGAAGGGGCGCCGGTAGCGCCCGGCCGCCCCCGAGACGGCCGCCATTCCGGAGAGCGAGCGGGTGCCGGAGCCGCGGGCCAGGCCTAGCAGGACGGTCTCGGCCTGGTCGTCGCGGGTGTGGCCGAGCAGGACGGCGACGGCGCCGTGCCGCTGGGCGCTGCCGTCCAGGGCGGCGTACCGGGCGTCGCGGGCGGCGGCCTCGGGGCCCCCGGCGCGGCCGACGGTCACCGAGACGGCCTCGACGGGGGCCAGCCCCAGCGAGGACATCCGGGTCACGACTTCGGCGGCGCGGGTGCCCGATCCCGCCTGGAGGTTGTGATCGACGGTGACGCCGCCCGCCCGGACGCCCAGCTTGGGCGCCTCGAAGGCGAGCGCGGAGGCGAGCGCCATGGAGTCGGCGCCGCCGGAGCACGCCACGAGCACGAGCGGCGGGGCGGCCGGCTCGTGCGCGGGGTCGAGCTGCTTGCGGTGGTGGTCGTTCAGGCTGTGCTGGTTCAGCACGTCGTGGAGTACGCGGCGGACCGCCAGGCGTATCGCTGCGACCGCAGGATGGGGACCCATGTCCGGTGCCCTTCGGTGGAGTTGGGGTGCCTCGGGAGGAGGAGCCTCTGTCACGGAGAGTGCGTAGATGGTGACAGAGACGAGCGGTTACCCGAGCATTGCACGCCTACCCAGCGCTTACGGTCCCTCGGATGGGTGATTTCGGGGGCGTTTCCCTTACCCGTCCCACCGAGGCGCACTCCGGCTTCAGGCGTCTCCCTTACGGTGCACCCGCGCGACCCAGTCCGCCGGTTTGGCGATCTCGGCCTTGGTCGGAAGCGTGTTCGGCGAGGTCCACACCCGGTTGAAGCCGTCCATGCCGACCTCGTCGACCACCGCGCGCACGAACTTCTCGCCGTCCTTGTACTGGCGCAGCTTGGCGTCCATGCCGAGCAGCTTGCGCAACGCGAGGTCCAGCCGGCTGGCGCCCTTGGCCCGGCGCTGCTGGAACTTCTCCCGGATCTCGGCGACGGACGGCACGACCTGGGGGCCGACCCCGTCCATGACGTAGTCCGCGTGGCCTTCGAGCAGGGACATGACGGCGGTCAGACGGCCGAGGATCTCGCGCTGGGCGGGGCTCTGGACGAGTTCGACGAGGCTGCGTCCGCCGTCGTCGTCCGTCTCGCCCTCGGGGCGGCTGCCGGCGAAGGCCTGGGCGGCCTCGCGGACGCGCTCCAGGATCGTCATCGGGTCGACGTCGGTCTCCCCGAGGAACGACTGGATCTCGTTCTCCAGGTGGTCGCGCAGCCAGGGCACGGCGGTGAACTGGGTGCGGTGGGTCTCCTCGTGCAGGCAGACCCAGAGCCGGAAGTCGTGCGGGTCCACTTCGAGGTCGCGCTCGACCTGGACGATGTTCGGGGCGATCAGCAGGAGGCGGCCGCCGCCGTTCCCACCGGCCGGCAGGTCGCGGGAGGCGGGGGCGAAGGTCTCGTACTGGCCCAGCACCCGGGAGGACAGGAAGGACAGCAGCATGCCGACCTCCACGCCGGTGACCTTGCCGCCCACGGCGCCGAGCACGGCTCCGCCGGGGGAGTTGCCGCGACGTTCCTGCATCTTGCCCAGCAGGGGTTGCAGCAGTTCGCGGAAGCCCGCGACGTTCGCCTTGATCCAGCCCGCCCGGTCCACGACCAGTACCGGGGTGTCCTGCGGCTCCGTGCCTTCGGGGATCATCCGCGTGAACGCGCGGACGTGTTCCTCGGACGCCTTGGCATGCCTGCGAAGCTCCGCGACGACTGCGCGGGCCTCGTCCCGACTGACGTCGGGACCGGGCCTCACGAGTCGGGTCGCGGTCGCCACCGCGAGCTTCCAGTCGACCATCTCCGCACCACCGAGGCTCGTCATGCGTCAACCGTACGTTGTCGAGTGCGCGCGCGGAGGGGGTCGGGAGGAGTGGAGTGGGACGGAGCGGGCACGCCGTACGGACGGCGGCGGGCTGCGGCTGCCCGCGGGGCGGAACGTCTGCTGCCCGCGGCGCGGCACCGTTCCCGGAGGTGTCCGTCCGTCGGTCGGCCCGTCGGCCAAGCCCGTGAGCTGCCCGTCCCTCGGTCGGCCCGTCGGTCAGCCCGTGAGGTGTCCGTCCGTCGGTCGGCCCGTCGGTCAGCCCGTCGCCGCGAGTTTCGAGGCCAGGGCGTCCAGCGCGTCCTGGGCCGGGCCCGGGGCGGAGGTGTTGCCCGCCAGGAACGCGAAGGCCACCAGTCGGCCGTCCTGGGTGACGACGGTTCCGGCGAGCGTGTTGATGCCGCGCAGGGTGCCCGTCTTGGCGCGGACCAGGCCGGTTCCGGGGGCGTCCGCGGCGTACCTGGTGCTGAGCGTGCCGCTGAAGCCCGCGACCGGGAGGCCGGTCAGCACGGGGCGGAGCTCGGGGTGCGCGGGGTCGGCCGCGCGGGTGAGGAGCGCCGTGAGGAGGCTCGCCGGGACCCGGCCGTTGCGGTCGAGGCCGCTGCCGTCCGCGAAGTGGACGCCGTTGAGGGCGTCGGCCGCCGGGAGGTCCAGTTCGGCGAGCCGGTCGCGCACCGCCTTGCCCGCGCCCACGAAGCTCACCTCCTCGCCCGCCGCGATCGCCGTCTGCCGGGCGAGGGCCTCGGCGATGTCGTTGTCGCTGTGGGTCAGGGTGCGCTCGACGAGGGCGGAGAGGGGGGCGGAGAGGGTCTTGGCGACGGGCTCCGCGTCGGCGGGCGCCTTGGCGGAGGACGGGTCGCCGGTCAGCTCCACGCCCAGGGCCCGGAGTTCGGCCGCGAAGGCGCTAGCCGCGTCGCCCGCCGGGTCGGGGCTGCGGTCGCCGATGCCGCTGCGGCTGCCGTCGACGCGTCCCTCGTTCACCATCAGCGGCGTCACGCGCGCGAGGTTCTCGTTGTTCCTGCCGATGGGGTGGATGTCGGGGCCGGTGTACAGGGTCGTGTCGTACGCGAGGGAGACCGGGCCGGCGCCCTTGTCGCGCAGGGCGCGGGCGGTGTCGGCGGCGAGGGCGCGCAGCCCCTCCTTCTCCAGGGTGGGGTCGCCGCCCCCCTTGAGGACGACGGCCTTGCCGTCGGCGGTGGCGAGGACGGTGGTGGGGATCCGGTGGTCGGGGCCGAGCGCGGACAGCGCAGCGACCGCCGTGGCGATCTTCACGGTGGAGGCCGGGGTCATGGCGTCCCGCTCCCCCCGTGCGAACAGCGGCTCGCCGGTGGCTGCGTCCACCACCGACGCCGTACGGAGCGGGCCCAGGGCGGCGGCGTCCAGGAGCGGCGACAGCGCGGCCTTGACGCGGTCGGCCTTCGACGGCGGAACGGCGGGTGCGCCGAGCGCGCCCAGGACGCTGCGGGCGCTGGGCGCGGGAGCCGGTTCGGCCGGGTTGCGGGGCGGCGTTTCGTGATGTGCGCCACCCGTACGGTCCTGGACGGCCGCAACGTCCCGTTCGGCCTTACGCTGACCGGAGTCCCAGGGCCCCGAGACGGCGACCGCACCGGCCGCCAAGGCCAGTCCGGCCACGGCGGAGCCCGCCGTGAGCTGCCAGGTTTTGAGCTTGGGCACTGCGGACCAGCCCCTTTCGCGATCACACGTCTGCGTGAGGGACACTTAACCACTGCGTTCTGCGTGAGCAGGGCACCCCGCGAGGCATACCCGTCCATTCGGCCGGGCCCGGGGGGAGCCGACTACTCCGGGAGGACGCAGCATCCCTAAGACTGTGTTGATCATGGAGGAGCCACCCGTGGAGTTCGACGTCACCATCGAGATTCCGAAGGGTTCGCGGAACAAGTACGAGGTGGACCACGAGACCGGTCGGATCCGTCTGGACCGTCGACTCTTCACCTCGACCAGCTACCCCGCGGACTACGGATTCGTCGAGAACACCCTCGGCGAGGACGGTGACCCGCTGGACGCGCTGGTCATCCTGGACGAGCCCACCTTCCCGGGCTGCGTCATCAAGTGCCGCGCGATCGGCATGTTCCGCATGACGGACGAGGCCGGCGGCGACGACAAGCTGCTGTGCGTCCCGGCGTCGGACCCGCGGGTGGAGCACCTGCGCGACATCCACCACGTGTCGGAGTTCGACCGCCTGGAGATCCAGCACTTCTTCGAGGTCTACAAGGACCTGGAGCCGGGCAAGTCGGTCGAGGGCGCGGACTGGGTCGGCCGGACCGAGGCCGAGGCCGAGATCGAGGCCTCGTACAAGCGGCTTGAGGCGCAGGGCGGCGCGCACTGAACGGTGCGTGAGCGGTAAACCGTAGGCGGTAGGTCCGGCGGGCGGCGTGCACTCCTCGTGGTGGGGTGCGGGCCGCCCGCTGTGCTGTGTGGGGGACGTTACGGAAGAGCTGCGGGCGGTACGGGCGGTACGGGCGTTACGGGGGGCGTACGCGGGGCGGCGGGGCGTGGGGCGGGGGTGCAGGTCCGGTGGGGGGCCGCCCCCGCGCCCGCCCTCCCCCGAGCACTCGGCTTCGCTCGTGCAGGGAGGCGCCCCCCGCGCCCCCCCGGGGGCGGCCCCGCCGCCCAAGGGGGCTCACGAGGGCGGGAAGGGAACGTGCGGCCCGCCGCCCGGGGGGCTGGTGTGGGCTGGGGGAAGGGGTGGGGGTGGCGGGCGGCGAGGGGGGTGGATCCGTGGACATACTGGGCAGGCGGGTGTGTCGAGGCGTGTGAGTGGTGGGAGCGAGGCGAGTGGTGGCGGAGTCGGAGCGGGGCAAGGGCGGTACCGGGGCTGAGGAGGCCGAGGACCGCAAGCCGACGTCGGACGAAGCGCGCAGCGCGTTCGCGGCGCCGACCGGAGCGAAGACCGCCACCGAGTCGGGGTCCGGGTCCGGCGTGGGCGGGAACTCCGAGGCCGGGCGGAGCGGGCGTACGGCGTCCAGCACCACGTCCGGGGTCGGGGCCACCCAGGCCATCCCCGTGGTGGCGGTGGACGAGGACCAGTCCGTGACCTCCGAGTTCGCGCTTCCGCAGGGTCTGCGGAGCACTCCGGCGGTCGAGGAGGAGCAGCCGACCTCCGAGTTCGCCCTTCCCAAGGGGCTGACGCCCGAGACCCCGCAGTCGCAGGAGGGCTCCGCCTTCGACGTACCGAAGACCGCCGCGCAGAAGCGGAACGCGCAGAGGGGCGGGTCCGGGACCGCGCTGGACGCTTCCAGGACCTACAGCGCGCGGCACTCGCCCCCGGCCTTCACCCCCGCCCACGGCATACCCATGGTCAAGCTGACCAAGGAGGCCCCCTGGCAGGACCGGATGCGCACCCTGCTGCGGATGCCCGTCGGGGACCGTCCGGTGCCGGACACCGTGCAGCGGCACGGCGACGAGGAGGACTCGGGGCCGGCCGTGCCGCGCGTGCTCGACCTGACGCTGCGCATCGGCGAACTGCTGCTGGCGGGCGGTGAGGGCGCCGAGGACGTCGAGGCGGCCATGTTCGCGGTGTCCCGGGCGTACGGACTCGACCGGTGCGAGCCCACCGTCACCTTCACGCTGCTGTCGATCTCGTACCAGCCCTCCCTCGTGGACGACCCCGTCACCGCGAGCCGGACCGTGCGGCGCCGGGGCACCGACTACACCCGCCTGGCGGGCGTCTACCGGCTGATCGCGGACATCACGGCCGCGGACACCGACGTCACCCTGGAGGAGGCGTACCGGCGGCTGGCGGAGATCCGGCGGAACCGGCACCCGTACCCCGGGTGGGCGCTCACCGGGGCCAGCGGACTGCTCGCGGGTTCGGCCTCGGTGCTGGTCGGCGGTGGTGTGCTCGTGTTCATCGCGGCGACGCTCGGGGCGATCCTGGGCGACCGGCTGGCGTGGCTGTGCGCGGGGCGCGGACTGCCGGAGTTCTACCAGTTCGTGGCGGCGGCGATGCCACCGGCCGCGATGGGCGTGGGCCTGGCCTTCGTCCCCGACAGCGTGGTGAGCGGAATCCTGCCGTCCGCGGTGATCACCGGTGGGCTGTTCGCGCTGCTGCCCGGACGGGCGCTGGTCGCGGGCGTGCAGGACGGGCTGACCGGCTACTACATCACCGCGTCCGCGCGACTGCTCGAAGTCATGTACTTCTTCATCGCGATCGTGCTGGGCGTACTGATCGTGCTGTACGTGGGGGCCGGGCTGAACCCGAACCTGCATCCCGACGCGACGATGCACGTGCAGTCGCGGCCGGTGATCCAGATCCTGGCCTCGATCGCCCTGTGCTTCGCCTTCGCGATCCTGCTCCAGCAGGAGCGCAGCACCGTCCTGATGGTGTCGCTCAACGGCGGCGTCGCGTGGATCGTCTTCGGGGCGATGAACACCACCGGGAACATCTCGGCGGTGGCGTCGACGGCGGTGGCGGCCGGGCTGGTCGGCCTCTTCGGACAGCTCTTCTCGCGCTACCAGTACGCATCGGCCCTGCCGTACGTGACGGCGGCCATCGGGCCGCTGCTGCCGGGTTCGTCGACGTACTACGGACTCCTCGGCATCGCTCAGAACGACGTGAACGCGGGGCTCACCTCACTGTCCAAGGCGGCGGCGATCGCGCTGGCGATCGCGATCGGCGTGAACCTGGGGGGCGAGATCTCGCGGCTGTTCCTGCGGACGCCGGGGGCGGCGCGGGAAGGGGGAAGCAGGAGGGCGGCGAAGCGGACGCGGGGGTTCTAGCGGGGGTGCGGGGGCCGGTGCCGGTCGGGGGTGGGGGGCGCGGTGTGGGCGTACGGGTCGTGCGGGGGTGCGGCGGCGCGGGGTGCGGGGCGTGAGGCGGGCGCGGGCGTACGGCGGCGCGGGTCGGCGCACGGCGGGGGCGGGACGCTGCGCGTGGGGGCCGCCCCCTTGCCCGCCCGTTCCGCCCCCGGGGGCGGCCCCGCCGCCCAAGGGGGCTACGGCGTGCGGCCCCGCCGCCCGCGGGGGCTACGGCGTGCGGCCTTGCCGCCCAAGGGGGGTGGAGGGGGACCGTGCTGCCCGTAGGGCTGGGTGCGGGTGAGCCGGGCCGCCGGGTTGCCGCGAGCGGATCAGCGTTTGGCGTGACGGCCGCGTTGCGGGGGGTTCGGGGGCTGGGGCTGCGGGGGCAGGGGGGTGCCGTCGGGGCCGAGGACCGGAGCGGAGCCGGGCAGCGGGGCCGGCGGGTTCTTCTTCGACTGGCTACGGGCCTTGATGACCTCGACGACGATCGGTACGACCGAGAGCAGCACGATGGCGATCAGGATCATCTCGATGTTCTTGTGCACGAACTCGACGTTGCCGAGAGCCGCACCCAGCAGCGTGACGCCCGCTCCCCAGAGCACGCCGCCGACGACGTTGTAGATGATGAACGTGCGGTAGTTCATCTTGCTGACGCCGACGATGATCGGCGTGAAGGTGCGCACGATGGGCACGAAGCGGGCCAGGATCAGCGCCTTCGGGCCGTGCTTCTCGAAGAACTCGTGCGCCTTCTGCACGTTCTCCTGCTTGAAGATCTTGGAGTCGGGCCGGCTGAAGAGGGCCGGGCCGACCTTCCGTCCGAAGAGGTAGCCCACCTGGTCGCCCACGACCGCGGCGATCACGATCAGCAGACAGAGCAGCCACAGCGGAGTCTTCAGCACGCCGGTCGTCACCAGCAGACCGGCGGTGAAGAGGAGCGAGTCGCCGGGCAGGAAGAAGCCGATCAGCAGACCGGACTCGGCGAAGACGATGGCCAGCAGGCCGTACAGACCGAATTGGTTGAGCAGGAAGTCCGGATCCAGCCAGGCCGGTCCGAGCGCAATCGTGTTCACGGGTTCCGGGCTCCAGGGGGATCGTCTTCAGGTGGGCTGGCCAAAAGTATCAACGCCCATGGGCACTCACGGGTTCCCCCGGTCCTTCCAGGGTGCACTCTGCCTGTACGAGCGCAAGGCTCTCCTGGGAGAACGCGCGCGAAGTCGACGGGAAGAGGCGCATGCGGATGGGTATCGAGGAGTTCGGCGGCGGCCAGAGCGGCGAGGCGGACATCCTCGTCGTCACCACCAATGACGTACCGGGTCATCGGGTGGAACGGGTGATCGGCGAGGTGTTCGGCCTGACTGTACGGTCCCGGCACGTGGGCAGCCAGATCGGGGCCGGGTTGAAGTCGTTGGTCGGCGGGGAGCTGCGCGGCCTGACCAGGACGCTCGTGGAAACGCGCAGCCAGGCGATGGAGCGGCTGACGGAACAGGCGCGGGTGCGCGGGGCGAACGCGGTGCTGGCGATGCGGTTCGACGTCACGGCGGGCGCGGACGTCGGCACCGAGGTGTGCGCGTACGGGACGGCGGTCGTCATCGTCAGGGAATGAGGACCGGCGCACGCGGAGCGGCGCGTGGGCGGGGAACGCGGTGGGGCAACGCGGTGGGGGTGGGGGTCGGCAGACCCCCACCCCCGTCCCCCCGACGGGCGGCTCACGCCCCGCCCCCGTGGTCCCACCCCCCGTCCCTCGTGGGCCCGTCCCCGCCCGTGCCCACGAGGGAACCGCCCCGCCGGTCGTCAGACGTTCCGTACCCCGTTGGCCAGGATCGCGTCGCGCATGTAGGCCGCTAGGCCGGGGCGGATCTTCTCGTAGACCGCGGTGAACCGTTCGTCCGCGACGTACATCTCGCCGAGGCAGGTGTGCATCTCGTGCGAGACGTGGAGGTAGCCGTCGCACATGAACAGACGGTGTTCCTCGGCCACGTCCATGGCGTCGGTCGAGTCCGCCGGGACGCCTGCGGCGAGCAGGTCGGCCATCTTGTGGTGCAGGGCGTCGAGCCCCTCGGTGAGGCGCTTCCAGTCCTCCTTCGTGTAGCCGGCGGTCCGCCGCTGGGACTCGCGGTACGCGTCGGTGTTCCCCCAGCGTTCCTGGACCTCTTCGGCGTACTGGTCGGGGTCGTGGTCCCCGAAGACCTCGAACTTCTCCTCGGGGGTGAGGTTGATGCCCATCTTCCGTGCCTCCATGGCGGTTTCGACGGCGGCGGCCATCTCCTGGAGCCTGACGATCCGGGCGGACAGCAGTTCGTGCTGGCGCCGCAGGTGTTCCCGCGGGTCCGTGTGCGGGTCGTCCAGGAGGGTCGCCACCTGGTCGAGAGGGAAGCCGAGCTCCCGGTAGAACAGGATCTGCTGCAGCCGGTCGAGGTCCGTGTCGTCGTAACGCCGGTGGCCTGCGTGGCTGCGCCCGCTCGGGGAGAGCAGGCCGATCGCGTCGTAGTGGTGCAGGGTGCGCACGGTCACTCCGGCGAACTCGGCGACCTGTCCCACGGAATAGCTCATGGCGGTTCCGCTGCCCTCTCTGTGAGGTGGTGTTCCGTGTCGTTCCTCAGCGTGCTTCCTCACGTCGCGTGAGGTGCAAGTCCGTGTCCGGGGTCTCCGCCGGGAAGACGTACGTCCCCTCCTCGATCCACCCGGTCGGCCCGCACGCCCGATGCGCTCCCGGCCCGGTCCCGCGAGCGACCGGAAAAACCCTGGACGCAGGTCGTCAAATTTGACTAGAGTCCTTCGGTATGGCCGAGAAGACGATTCCGATCCTCCCCTGCCGGCAGGTCCAGCCGGTGGTCGACTTCTACACCGTGCTGGGTTTCGCGACGACGTACCAGCAGAAGAGCCCCAACCCGTACGCGGAGGTGGAGCGCGGCGGCATCCGGCTCCAGTTCTTCGGCATGAAGGAGTACGACCCCACCCGGTCGTACTCGTCGGCGTACATCGTCAGCGACGGCGTGGACGCGCTCTACGAGGACTTCCGGGGCCGCCTCAAGGAAGCGTACGGGAGGATCCCGGCGCGCGGGCTGCCGCGCATCGGTGCGCTGCGGGACATGTCCTTCGGGATGCGGCAGTTCCTGGTCAGCGATCCGGGCGGCAACTGCCTGAGGTTCGGGCAGCCCGCCGGCGAGGACCTGACCCGTGCCCCGAAGGAGACCTTCGAGCGGGCGATGTACTACGCGGCCCGCTGGGTCGACGCCAGGGAGCACCTGGCGGGTGCCGCCCGGCTTCTGGACCGGACGCTGGCGATCACCGACGAGCAGCCCACCCCGGTGCAGCTGTTCGAGATGCTGGTGATGCGGGCCGATGTGGCCTTTCGGAGCGACTGCTTCCAGGAGGCCGCCGGATTTCTGGACCGGGCGCGGGCGGTGCGGCTGGGTTCCGCCGAGCGGGCCGCCGTACAGGACGAGCTGCGGCGGTTCGAGGAGATCCGGGAGGCCCTCCTCGAACCGCGGTGAGGGCCGTGACCTGCGCTAGTCGCCGAGTTCGTGGGAGTTCTTGCCGTCCAGGGACTCACGGATGATGTCCGCGTGGCCGGCGTGCCGGGCCATCTCGGTGATCAGGCGCAGCAGCACCCAGCGCAGCGAGACGTCCTCCTTGGGGAACCAGGGGGCGTCGGGCAGCGGGAAGGTCGCGTCCAGGTCACAGGCGCGGGCGAACTCCGCTCCCCTGCGCCCTACTTCGGCCCAGCGCTCGATCATCGCGGACACCGTCTCGCCCTGCTCCGGGACCAGCCGGAAGGAGTCCTGCCAGTCGCTCTCGGAGCGCTCGACGGGGGTGATGTCGCAACCGGCGAGCGCGAGCCAGTTCTGCTCGGCCTCGGTGACGTGCTTGAGGAGGCCGGAGAGCGAGAGCGTGCTGGCGCTCGGCGTGGTGGCCGCCTGCTCGTCGGTGAGGCCGCGCAGGGCGTTGCGGATGCCCGCGCGCTGCTCGTCCAGGAAGGCCAGGAGGGCGCTGATCTCGTCGGTGCAGTTCTCGGCGCTGACGTGCAGAACCATGGCGGGCCGCCCTTCGGGGAGTCTCTCGGGGAACGAGTCCCACGCTAGCGAGGCATGCGGACAGGTCGTGTCCGCAACTCACGCCTCTCGATGTCCACAATGCACGCCTCTAGAAAGGGAACTCGGATCTGCCGTGCTGGATCGAGATCCACTTGTGGGTGGTGAAGACGTCGACCGTGGACTCGCCGTTCATCCGGCCGATTCCGGAGGCCTTCTCGCCGCCGAAGGCGACCATCGGGTCGTCCTGGATGGTGGAGTCGTTGATGTGGATCATGCCGGTTTCGATCCGGCGGGCGAAACGGACGCCGCGTTCCACGTTGCGGGTGTGCACGGCGCCGCTCAGGCCGTACGGGCTGTCGTTGGCGATCCGTACCGCCTCGTCGTCCCCGTCGAAGGGCAGGAGGAGGGCGACGGGGCCGAATATCTCCTGCTCCAGGATGGGCGACCCGGCGGGAACACCGGTCAGGACGGTCGGCTCGACCAGGTTGCCGCGGGTGGCCCCTCGTACGAGAGCGGTGGCGCCTTCGGCGAGGGCCTGGTCGACCAGGCCGGTCAGGGCCTCCGCGTGGAAGGTGTTGATGACGGGGCCGAGCTGGGTGGCGGGGTCGGCCGGGTCGCCGGTGCGCAGGTCCCGTACTCTCGCCGCGAAGATCTCGGTGAACTCCCGTTCCACGGCGCGGTCGACGAGGATCCGGTTGGCCGCCATGCAGACCTGGCCCTGGGAGACGAAGCGGCTGAAGACGGCCGCGTCGGCCGCGTAGGAGAGGTCGGCGTCGTCCAGGACGACCAGGGCGCTGTTGCCGCTGAGGGAGAGCACCGCGCGCTTGAAGTGCGCTCCGGCGACGGCGGCGACGTGGCGGCCGGTGCGGTCGGAGCCGGTGAAGGCGATCACCTTGGGCACGGGGTGTTCGAGGAGCGCGTCGCCGATCTCGGCTATGTCGGTGATCAGGACGTTGAGGAGACCGGCGGGCAGCCCCGCCTCCTCGAAGAGGTGCGCGATGAGTCCGCCGCCGACGACGGGGGTGTTCTGGTTCGGCTTGATGACGACCGCGTTGCCGAGTGCCAGGGCGGGGGCCGCGGCCTTGATGCCGGTGAGGAAGGGGAAGTTGAAAGGGGTGATGACGCCGATGACGCCGACGGGGAGCCGGTGGACGCGGTTCTCCTTGCCGGGCGTCGGGGAGGCCAGGATGCGCCCCTCGGGCAGGGTCGCCAACTGGGTGGCCTCGCGCAGGAACTCCTTGGCCAGCCGGACCTCGAACCTCGCCTTCACCCGGGTACCGCCCGCCTCCGCGGTGATCGCCTCGACGATGGCGTCCTCCTGGTCCTCCAGGAGGCGCAGGACCCGCTCGACGACGTCCCGGCGGCTGAAGGCGTTGACGTTCGCCCAGGCGCGCTGGGCGCGCTCGGCCGCGCGGTAGGCGTCGTCGACCTCGGCGACCGAGGCGACGGTGATCGCGGCCAGCTTCTCCCCGTCGTACGGGTTGAAGTCGATGATGTCCCACGAGCCGCTGCCGGTGCGCCACTGGCCGTCGATGTACTGGTGGGCCAGGTCGGTGAAGTAGGACATGCCATCCCTCTGTTCTGCCCCGGCGTCCCCGGTGTTCCCGAGTGCCACTGTTCCCCCGTTGTGTGGTCCGTGCTGGTCCATCTGGTGCGGTCGTTGCGTGCGGTGGTGCGTTTCCCTGTGTGCGTCCCGTGACGTCTGATGCGCGCGGGAGGCGCGAGGTTCCGCCAACGTACAGCTCGATCAGATGAGTTGGAGGAGTCCGCGCAGGACGTCCCGAGTGGCGGACGGGCTCGGGCAGTCCTCCTGGAGGCGGTCCATGACCCGTTCGTACTGTCCGACCTCCTCGCGCTTGTCGAGGTAGAGCGCGCTGGTCAGCTGCTCCAGGTAGACCAGGTCGGAGAGGTCCGACTCCGGGAAGCGCAGCAGGGTGAAGGCGCCGCTCTCGCCCGCGTGGCCGCCGAAGTTGAAGGGCATCACCTGGAGCGTGACGTTGTGGCGCTCGGAGACGTCGATCAGGTGCTGCAACTGCCCCCGCATGACGTCCTTGTCGCCGTACGGGCGGCGCAGCGCGGCCTCGTCGAGCACCGCGTGGAAGTGCGGGCCGCGCTCGGAGACGAGGACCTTCTGGCGTTCCAGGCGCAGGGCCACGCGGCGGTCGACCTCGGCGGCAGTGGCGTGCGGGATACCACGCCGCACGACCGCGTGCGCGTACGCCTCCGTCTGCAACAGGCCGTGCACGAACTGGACTTCGTAGATGCGGATCAGTGACGCCGCACCCTCCAGGCCGACGTACGTCTGGAACCAGCCGGGAAGTACGTCGCCGAAACTGTGCCACCAGCCGGCGAGGTTGGCCTCCCGGGCGAGGGCGAGCAGCGACTCGCGCTCCGCTCCGTCCGTGACGCCGTACAGCGTCAGCAGATCCTCCACGTCCCTTGCCTTGAAGCTCACCCGTCCCAACTCCATGCGGCTGATCTTCGACTCGGAGGCACGGATCGAGTAGCCGGCCGCCTCGCGGGTGATGCCGCGCGACTCGCGCAGGCGCCTGAGCTGAGAACCCAGCAGGATGCGCCGCACCACAGATCCGCTCGATTCGCCTGCGGTCACCTCTCCCGCCCTCCCTCTCGTTGCCGCTGCCGCTCGTTCGTCCTCGTCCGCTTCATGTGCGCGAGGCCCTCCCCAGAGTCCCGAGGCCGCAGTCTGCCACCAAAACGCTCCGCCCCGTACTCATTCGGTTACGGAAATGGCAGGGGTACGAAAGTGGTTGCAGGAAGAAATGAGCAAGAAACGGCACGGTGTTGTCCAAGTCCGGCGCGTGCACGTGCATCTGCCCTTGCATCTGCTCTACGCATTCGGAACCATGGTCCGCGCGCACGTCTGACCAACGCCGTATGTCACGACCGCGAACCCGGGGAGCGCCTCGCATGGGGACCAATGGATCGACCATGCTCGTGCCTTTACGGCAGGGCCCGCCCCCCATCGACCCCGCGTCGGTGTCCTCCTCCGCGTCCTGCGCACTGCCCGCGCGGTTCGAAGCGGTGGGCGGGGCAAGGAAGTTCACGCGCACCACGCTGTGCCAGTGGGACCTGGAGAGCCGGTTCGACGACGTCGCCCTGGTGGTGTCGGAGCTCGTCACCAACGCACTGCGACACGCCCTCCCGGCCGACACCCCGCGGGAGAGCGACGTCCCCGTGCGGCTGCACCTGATGCACTGGAACGCGCGACTGGTGTGTGCGGTGCGCGACCCCAGTCACGACGGCCCCGCCGCGCGCGACAGCGACGACTTCTCGGCGGAGTCCGGGCGGGGGCTGTTCCTGGTGGACTCCTTCAGCGACAGCTGGGGCTGGCACCCGCTGGACGGGACGCTGCACGGCAAGGTCGTGTGGGCGCTGTTCCGGCTGCAGAAGGAGCAGTGAGGACGGGCGACCGGCCCCGGCCCGGACGGTGAGGCCGCGCCCGGCACGGGCGGGAACGGGCGGAGGGGCCGCGCCCGGCACGGGCCGGAACGGGCGGCGAGATCGCGCCCGGCACGGGCCGGAACGGCCGGTGCGGACCACGTCGTCGCCCCGGGGGCGAACAGCGGGGCCGGGTGCCGTTCCGGAGCGGTCTGCGGGGGTTCGCGTCGCGTCCGCCGGGCGCCCGCAGTGATGCGTGGCGCTCAGTTCCCCGCCGTCAGATGGTCGAACTCGCCGTCCTTGATGCCGAGCAGCATCGCCTCGATCTCCGCGGGCGTGTAGACGAGCGCGGGACCCTCCGGGTGCCGCGAGTTGCGAACCGCCACGTCGCCGCCCGGCAGCTTCGCGAACTCCACGCAGGAGCCCTGCGAGTTGCTGTGTCTGCTCTTCTGCCAGACCACCCCGTGGAGCTGTGTGGCCGCCATGCCGTTGTATGCGTGGTGCACAGGTCGCTCCCGGAAGTGCTGGTGTCAACTGCTACTGGCGTCGTCTGCCGTCAACTGCTGTCGGAATGTCAACTGACCCGGATCATAGCTTCGTTCATCTGCGGATGCATGGGCAGATGCACGTGCACGCGGGGTTGTCCCTCGACTACAGAACCGGTGGGCCGCAGTGGCTCGCGACTTCTCCTTCTAGACGCCCTGGTAGCTTGACGCGTTCCTTCCACCACCCGATTGCCGACCACACATGGGGAGTCCGGAGTGCACCAGCACGTACGTACCGCCGCGGGTGCGGCCGCTCTGGCGGCCGCCCTCCTGCTGACCGGATGCAGCAGCGACGGCGACAAGGGCAAGGCCCCGCAGGACTCCGCGAGTCCGGAGGCGTCCGCCGACGCCGGCGCGGCCACCACCACACCGCCGGCCGGGGACGCGGGCGCCGGGGACGTCAACGGCTCCTGGATGGCGACCACGAACGGCAAGTCCGTCTTCCTGACCGTCCAGGACGACGCGGCAGGCATCCTCGGCGAGCACATGTGCACCGGCCGGGTGGTCCGCCAGGGCGCCGTCACGCTCGACCTCAAGTGCCCCAACGGCAACACCGACCGCGCGAAGGGCACGGTGACCACGGGCGCGGACGGCAAGTCGCTCACGGTGAAGTGGGAGGGCAGCGGCATCGAGGACCGGTTCACCAGGGGCCCGGCGGGCGGGCTGCCCTCCGGCATCCCGACGGACCTGCCCTCGGGGATCCCCACCGACCTGCCGTCCGGGCTGCCGTCGGCCCCCGAGCTGCCGGGCTCCTGACGGCCGCTCGGCGTCCGATCTGCCGACGTCCTGACCGGCCGCTGGGCGTCCACGGTGCCGACGTCCTGACCGGCCGTCCCGCCGTCCGCCGTCCCGCCGTCCGCCGTCCCGCCGTCCCGCCGCCCCGCCCGCGGGGTGCAAGTCCCGTGGCGGGTGTCAGGACCGGGAGAGGGCCGCGTCCCCCTTGGGGCGCGGCCGCTCGGCGTCCAGGGCTTCGGTGAGTTCGTCCAGCGCTTCCAGCAGGAGCCCGGCCCCCTTGCGTACGACCTTGTCGTCACCGGTCGGCTCCCCCGCGACCGCCCCCGTCTCGCCCGCGCGCCAGGCCGCCAGTGCTGCCTGGAAGGCGTCCCACCGGGGAGCACGGCGTTCGCGCACCGCGCGGGCCGCGGCGTCGACGTCCGCGCGCAGCGCTTTCGCGAGGGTGGCGGCGGCCGGGACCGGATGGGTGTCGCGGGCCGGCAGGTGGGCCTCCATGAGCATGGCGACCCGGGCCACCTGCGCGAGCGCGTGCGGGGCGTCGGCGGCGGCTGCGCGGGACAGGCCCCGGTGCCGTACCGGCTCGTTGGCCGCCCGTTCCAGGGCGTCCTTCCAGGCCACCCGGGCCTCGCGGGTGGCCAGCAGCGCCTCGCGCACGGCGTCGGCGGGGGCGCCGGCGGGGTCCGCGTACCGCTGGAGGACGGCGGACGCGTACCGCACGTCGGCGACCAGCCAGTCGGCGAGGCGGGTACGCAGCCGCGGGGTCTCCCACGCCGGGTAGATCGCGTACGCCAGCATCGCGAGCAGCCCGCCCGCCAGGGTGAGCACGACGCGTTCGGGAACGGTCTGGGTCCACTGGAGACCGCCCATGCCGAGCAGGAAGACGACGTACGCGGCGACGCAGACCTGGCTGACCGCGTACCCGGTGCGCAGCAGCAGGAACATCAGGAAGGCACTGACCACGGCGAGCGCGGCCGACAACTCCGTTCCCGGGTGTGCGAGTTGCACCAGGCCGGTGGCGAGGGCGACGCCCAGGAGGGTGCCGCCGAAGCGGGCGACGGCACGCGAGTACGTCTGCGAGAAGTCGGGCCGCATGACCATCACGGCGGCCATCGGCACCCAGTAGCCGTGACCGAGCGGCAGCGCCGTGCCGAGGACGTAACCGCTGGCGCTGACGGCGGCGACGCGCAGGGCGTGCCGCAGTACCGGCGAGTCGCGGCGCAGTTCGGCGCGCATCAGACGCAGCGCGACCGGGACCAGCTCCAGCACGGTCGGGCGGTGCAGGTGGTCGTCGGGGTCCGCGCGGTGCTCGGGGTGACGGGCGACCCGACGGGCGGCGCGGACCGCGGCGCGGCGGGCGGTGACGTACGCGGGACGGTCCTCGTCCTTGAGGTTGCGGCGGTCCCTGGTGCCCACCGCGTCGGTGGTGCCCGTGCCGCGGGCGGTTTCCACCACGTCGCGCAGCAGGGCGATCAGCCGGGACTCCGCGCGGCGGGCCGGGCCGGTGAGCACCGCGCCCTCCTTGGGGAGGGCGAGCACGGCCAGCGCGGCCGGGGACATCGTGACGGGCTCGCCGTGGCGCACGGCGCGGGCGGCGGCGTCGAGCGTGGTCCCCGCCGCGGCGAGCAGTTCGCGCACCCGGGCGCGCTCCTCGCCCTCCGCGGGAACGCCGAGGGCCGGGTCGGCGAGGGAGGCGAGGACCGGACGGATGCGTTCCGCGAGGCCCCGGGCGCCGTGCAGTTCGGCGGGGCGGCGGCGGGCCTGCCGGGGGGTGATCGCGGCGGCGCTGCGGGCGGCCATCAGGGGCTCGGGGTCGAAGGGGGCGACGGGGTCGTGGCGCAGCCGGCGCGCGTAGTCGGCCTCGGCGGCGAGCGCGTCGGCGAGCGCGTCGCGCTGGGCGCCCCAGCGACGCACCGGGAACAGCACGATCAGGGCGGCCTGCACCATACCGCCCACCATGATCATCCCGGCGTGGCCCGCGGCGGCGCCCACCGAGGTCGGGAGGGTCACGGTGACGAGCATGATCGCCACGTTGGAACTCGCGATCATGCCCGCGGTGGGGCCGATCGCCCACGCCATGCCGGCCAGGAAGGTCCACAGCGCCAGCAGCCCGACGAACAGGACCTGGTGAGACCCGGTCAGGTACCCGACGAAGGTCGTCACGGCGAGGCTCGCGCCGGACGCGAGCGCGAGAACGGGTCGGGTGCGCCAACTGCGCTGGAAGGTGGCGAGTGCGGCCTGGAAGGCTCCGAAGGCGGAACTGGCGGCGACCGCGGGACCGAAGAAGTGCAGCGCGGCGCCGACGAGCAGGGCGAGGCCCACGGCGGCCCGGACGGCGACGAGGGGATCGAGCCGCTGCCGCTCGACGGTGAGTCCGGAGCGGGCGGTGTCCTTCAGGGCTTGGAGCCAGCTCATGCTCCGAGATTAGTGGGTGGGGGGCGGATGGGGCATAGGGGGCTTAAGGGGTGCGGGATTCCACTGGGACGGAGCGGGCCCGGGGGGTGTGGTGGGGGACGCGGGGGAGCACGGGGGTGGGCTGGGGGGTCGGGGGCAGAAGGCAGGCCGGACAGTGACGGGGGCGGGGGCCAGTGCCGTCGAGTGGCCCCGGCCTCCGCCGCCCCCGTCAGGTCGCGCTCAGCGCCGCCGTCGGATGCAGCCGGGACGCGCGGACCGCCGGGTACAGGCCCGCCAGCACGCCGATCGCCAGAGTGGCGCCCAGGCCGCCCGCCAGGGACCACGGCGGAACCACCGCCGTCCACCCCTGGGTCCGGGCGAACCCGTACGTGGCCGCCGCTCCCAGGACCGCGCCCGTCGCCCCGCCCAGGGCGGAGAGCAGCAGCGACTCGGTCAGGAACTGCAAGCGGATCGCACCCCGCGTCGCGCCCAGCGAACGGCGCAGGCCGATCTCCTGGCGGCGCTCCAGCACGGAGATGACCATGGTGTTGGCGACGCCGACCGCGCCGACCAGCAGGGCGACCGCGCCGAGGCCCAGCATGAGCGTGGTCAGGCCCTCGTTGGTGGCGGCCTTGGCGGCCAGCGCGTCCGAGGGGCGGGAGACCTTCACACCTCCCTCCGCGCCGGGGCTGATGGTGCGGGCGAGGACGGCCCGTACGTCCTCCACCGAGGCGTCCGTGGAACGTTCGAAGACGGTGGTGGGATGGCCGTCGAAGCCGAAGAGGCGCTCGGCGGCCGGGAACCCGACCAGGGCCACCCGGTCCAGGCTGGGGAACAGTTCGACCGGGTCGAGGACGCCGACGACCACCATCCGCGTGTCGTTCATCATGATCGTCTCGCCGGTCCGGGCGACGCCCAGGCGCTGTGCGGCGACGGAACCGAGGACCGTCACCGGGAGGCGTTCACGGGCCCGGTCCAACCAGACGCCCTCGGCCACCGTCCCCCCGAGAGCGGCCAGCAGGTCCGTACGGGCCGCCTGGGTGGTGACGCCCGCCGTGCGCTCCTCGGGGACGACGTCGCTGCGGCGGATGCGGGTGTCGACGTATCCGGTGGCGGTGGCGTGCTGCACCGGGCCGATGCGCTCGACCATGGCGACCGCGCTCTTGGGCAGCTTCACGTCCTTCCCCGTGGCGTCCTTGCCCGCCTCGGCGGTGAGGAGGTTGGTGCCGAGCCGGTCGAGCCGGGCCATCAGGTCGGCGCGGCTCGACTCGGACAGGCCGACGACGGCGACCGTGGTCGCGATGCCGATGGCGATGCCGAGCGCGGAGAGAACCACCCGTGCGCGACGCGCGCGCAGGCCGACCGCACCGAGGCGCAGGAGGTCGCGCGGGGAGAGTCGGAAGGGTGTGAGGGCCCTCGTCATGAGGTGCCCCCTTCCGGTCCGCCCGTACGCGCCGTGCGGGCCGTACTTCGCGCGGGGACGTCCGAGACGATCTCGCCGTCCCTGAAGCGGACGCGGCGGGGCAGCGAGTCGGCGATCCCGTTGTCGTGGGTGATCACGCAGACGGTGGTGCCGGACGCGTGCAGTTGGTGGAGGAGTTCCATGACGACCTCGCCGGAAGCGGTGTCGAGGGCGCCGGTGGGCTCGTCCGCGAGGAGGAGGGTGGGACGGCCGACGAGCGCGCGGGCGATCGCCACGCGCTGCTTCTCGCCGCCGGAGAGTTCGTTGGGCCGGTGGGCGCGGCGGTGGTCCAGGCGGACCGCCGCGAGAGCTTCACGCGCGCGTGCCCGTCGTTCCTTGAGGGGCACACCCGCGTAGAGCAGCCCGTCGGCCACGTTGTCGACGGCGTCGCGACCGGCCGACAGGTGGAAGTGCTGGAAGACGAAGCCGATGTGGCGTGCGCGCAGGGCGGAGAGCCGGGCGTCGGAGAGCGTGGAGACGTCGTAGCCGGCGATCCGGACGGTGCCGGAGGTGGGCTTGTCGAGGGTGCCCATGACGTGGAGCATCGTGGACTTCCCCGAGCCGGACGGTCCGACGACCGCGAGGAGTTCGCCCTCGTCGACGACGAGGTCGACCCCGCGCAGGGCGTGCACGCCGCCCGGGTACGCCTTCGTGGCGCCGCGCAACTCGACGACGGGCACCCCCCGGCCGGACCTCGTGGGGGCTTCGGCCCCCGCCGGGTCCCGCACGAGACCGACGCGCCCGACGGTCGGCACGGGGGCCGGTGCGGGGCCTGCGGAATCCGGTGCGGGGCCTGCGGCGGCCTGTACGGGGCCTGCTGCGGCGAGCGGCGCGACGGGCGGCGCGGAGGCCGGGCCGGCTGCGACGGGCGGTGTGGCGATCGGCACGGTGCCCGGTACGGAGCCCGGCGCGACGGGCGACACGGGAACCGACGCGGGGCCTGCTGCGGCGGTCGGGGCGGGGCCCGGCGCGACGGGCGGCACGGAGCCCGGTGCGGCGACCGGCACGGTGGCCAGACCCGGTGACACGACCGGCACGGAGCCCGGCACAGGGCCCGGCGCGACGGGCGACACGGCGACCGGTGCGAGGCCCGGCGCACGGCCTGGTGCGGCGACCGGCACGGGGCCCGGTGCCGCGGACGAACCCGACGCACGTCCGGCTTCGCGCGATCCCGCGTGCCCGGCGCCCCCCGCCTCCGCTCCGGCCTGTCCGCCGTGCCCCGCCCGCGGCCCGGCGTGCGGCCTCCGGGCAGGTACGCCCTTGCGCGCGCTCATGACTTCGCCACCCCGACCTTCAGCCCCTCCCGCACGTCCGGGCCCGAGACCTCGATCCGGCCGTCCGCGACCATGCCGGTCTCCACCCGTATCGTGCGCACCGTCTCCGTCTCTGACTCCGTCCGGCCGCCCCCGACGACCTGGAGGCCGTAGCCCCCGTTCTCGCCGCGCAGGGCGAGGACCGCCTCGACGGGGACCGCGAGGACCCCCTCACGTGCCTCGCTGACGAACGTCACGCTCGCCGGCGCGCCGGCGTCCTCGCCCGCCACGGCCCTCGCTCCGCCGTCCAGGACGACCTCGACCGTGATGCCGTCCCGGGCGGCGGCCTCTCCGTCGGCGGGCTCCTCGGGCCGTACCGTCCCGACGACCTCGGCGGCCGACTTCCTCCCGCTCGGCAGCGTGACCTCGACCTTCGTGCCCCGCGCCGCGAGCGCACCGTCGCCCTGGTCCAGCTGGGCCCGTACGACGGGCCGGGTGGAGGCGACCGTCAGCACGGTCGTATCGGGTGCGACCTGGGCGGCGAGCGCCGCGTCGGCCGAGACGACCTTCACCTCGCGCGGCTGGAAGACGACGTCGCCCCTGCCGACCCGGCCGGTGAGCGTCCGGTTCAGGGACTTCTGCCACTGCTTGACGGCGGCCTCGGTGCTCCGGTCGTAGTGCGTGTCGACGTACAGCTTTCTCCCGTACCCCAGGTCGCGCAGGTTGCGTTCCAGCTGGAGCACGTCGCTGCCGCTGTCCCCCGGCTTCATCTCGCGGAACATCGGGACGGGTCCGTAGAGGAGGGTGACGGGCTTGTCGTTCAGTTCGTACAGCGCCTGTCCCGCGGTCACGGTGCGCCCCTCGGCGGCGGCCACCGTGACGGTGCCCTCGACGGCCGCCGTCACCGGACGGCGCTGCGCGAAGTCCAGCTTGCCGTCGACCGTCCTGGACCGCACGAGATCGGTGCGCACGACGGTGGCGGTGGCGGGCGGCAGTCCTGCCGTCGCCGCGGAGGCGCCCGCGTCGCCGCGACCGCCGAGGAACAGGGCGCCGCCGCCTGCTCCGGCGGCCACGGCCACCGCGCCGGCCACGAGGAGGGCGGTACGGCGCTTCACTGCATCCCGTCCAGGCCGTCGAGCAGCTTCGTCCGGCACGCCTCGCGCGCCTGCTTGTACGCCGGGGATCCGGTGTCGATGGCGGGGGATCCCGGCGACGGATCGCCGCCGGGGACCGCGTTGCCGCCGGACATCGTCGGGTTGGTGAACTTCGGGATGCCGTTGTCCCGCATGCACTTGGCGTGGGCGAGCATCGACTCGTAGGACTTCTGCTGGTCGCGCGGGGGTTCGGCGTCCATGGCGGCCTGGAGTTCGGGGAGGCACACGTTGTCCCGCCCCGCCTTGATGCCCTCGTTCCGGCCTGGCTGCGCGCCGAGTTCGCCGATCCTCGCCCAGTCCAGGTGCCCGCTGAGCTTGGGGTCGGGGAACTCCTTGTAGCCGCCCTTGGCGCGCATGCACTGCACGAACTTCACCTGGGCGTCGTAGAAGGCGCTCTTGCCCGCGGCCGGCGCGCGGGCCCCGTCCTTCACCGCGTCCTTGCCGGTGCCCGCTCCCCCGTCGGCGGCGGGCACGGTCGGTGCGGGCGGCGCGTCGGCGATCCCGCCGTCCTTCGTCGCCGCACCGCCGCCGCAGGCGACGGAGAGGGCGAGCACGGGTGCGGCCACGAGAGAGGCCGTGCGCAGCCGGGAGACGGCACGGCGGCCGGTCCGGTTCGTCCTGCTGAGGTAGGTCATGCACCGCACCCTGGCCACCGCAGTCGATGACCCGTCCACGACGACATGATGGGAACGTAACAATGCCCCCGGCCTGCGCCCCCGCGCCCGGGGAAGCGGGCGCGAAGCGCCGCGTGGCGCCCATAATCGGCCCCATGCCGCATGTGCTTCTCATCGAGGACGACGCGTCCGTACGGGACGGGATGGAACTCGTCCTGCGCCGGCACGGGTACGGGGTGGACGTCGCCGCCACCGGCGAGCAGGCGCTCGACCTGCTGTCCGGGGAACGGGGCGCGCGTGTCGAACTCGCCGTGCTGGACCTGATGCTGCCGGGCATGGACGGCTTCGAGGTGTGCCGCCGCATCCGCACCCGTACGACGACGCTGCCGGTCATCATGTTGACGGCGCGCGGTGACGACCAGGACATCGTGGAGGGCCTGGAGGCGGGCGCCGACGACTACGTGGTCAAGCCGGTCACCGCGCCCGTCCTGGAGGCGCGCATCAGGGCGGCGCTGCGGCGCGCGGAGCCGTCCGCCCGGCGGGCGCCGGACGCCGACCTCGCCGGGCTCGTCATCGACCGCGCCGGGCTGACCGTCACCAAGCACGGCGCGCCCGTCGCCCTGCCGCCCACCGAACTGCGGCTGCTCCTGGAGCTGTCGGCCTCTCCCGGGCGGGTCTTCAGCCGGGAACAGCTCCTCGAATCGGTCTGGGACCACACCTTCCTCGGCGACTCGCGGATCGTGGACGCGGCGGTCGGCCGGCTGCGGGCCAAACTGGAGGACGTGCCGGGCAGACCGCGGTACGTGCAGACGGTGCGGGGCTTCGGCTACCGCTTCGGACCGCTGTGAGGCGTACGGAGGGCCGGAAGGCCGCCGACGGCCCGCGCGGGGGCCCGCGGCGGCTCGTCGGCGGGCTGCGCGCCCGGCTCGTCGTGGCCTTCGTCGTCGTCGCCCTGGTCAGCGCGGTGACCGCGACCGCGCTCGCCTACCGGGACGCCCGGACCGCCGTGTTGCAGCGGGCCCAGAACACGGCCGTGGACGACCTCCGCGAACAGGTCGGGGCGGTCGCCGCCGAGTTCGACCTGCCGCCCGACCAGCGGTCCCTGTCGCGGTTCGCGGCGAAGGTGTCGGCCGGGCTCGGCGGTCACGTCGTACTGGCCCGCTACCAGGGCCTGACGGCCGTCTCGCACTCCGCCGCGGACGCCGAGGAGCGAATCACGACGGCGCTGCGGGCCTCCACGACGAGCACCGCGCGGCTCCAGCGGGTCGTGTGGCGGGGCGATCCCTACCTCGTGGTCGGGGTGCCGGTCGCCTATGCCGACGGGGACCGCCGCGCCTCCGGTCTGACGGTGTACTCGATCACCGGCCTGGGGGCCGAACGCGACGACACGGCCGCCCTCCTGGACTCCGTGCGGGCGGGTGTCGTTCCGGTGGTCCTGCTGGCCGCCGTCCTGGCACTGCTGGCCGCAGGAACGGTTCTGCGGCCGGTACGGAGACTCGGCCGGGCCACCCGCGGGCTGGCGGCCGGGGACCTCGGCAGCCGGGTCGCCGTCACCGGCCACGACGAACTCGCCGAACTGGCACGGACGTTCAACGAGACCGCCGACGCGCTCCAGGCGTCCGACGCCGAGCTGCGCGCACAGGAGGCGAAGGCGCGCCGCTTCGTGGCGGACGTGTCGCACGAACTGCGCACGCCCCTCGCCGCGATGACGATGATGGCGACCGTCCTGGGCGAGGACGCCGACCAGCTGCCGCCCGACGCGGCGCGGGCCGCCCGTACCGTCGGCGCGGAGACGGCACGGCTGTCCCGGCTGGTCGAGGACCTGATGGAGATCTCCCGCTTCGACGCGAAGGCGGCCCGGCTGAACGCCTCCGAGGTCGACCTCGCCGACACGGTACGGGCCACGCTCGCCCTGCGCGGCTGGACGGACCGGGTCGAGACGCGACTGCCCGAGGGCGTACGGGCGGTGGTGGACCGCCGCCGCGTCGACGTGATCGTCGCCAACCTCGTCGGCAACGCGCTGCGGCACGGGGCGCCGCCCGTCGTCGTCGACCTCGCGGCGGGCGACGGTCTGCTGACCGTGCGGGTGTCCGACCACGGCCCCGGGCTGCCGCCGCACGCCCGGGAGCGGGTCTTCGACCGGTTCTACAAGGCGGACGGGTCCCGCACGCGCGGTGCCTCCGACGACGCCACGGGCCAGGGCAGCGGCCTCGGGACGGCGATCGCGCTGGAGAACGCCCGGCTGCACGGCGGCACGATCGACGTCGCCGACGGACCGCACGGCGGCGCGGTGTTCACCCTGCGGCTTCCGCTGCGGCTCACCGGACAGGAAGAGGAGGTCGCCCAGTGCGCACGGTGAGGTGCGGACGAGGAGCGATGGCCGCCGTGCTGGGGGCCGTCCTGCTGGGCTGCGGCGTCCAGCCGACCGGCGTGGTGGACGCGGGCGAGCCCGCCACCGGGCTGACGCGCGGCATGCGGCTGTACTACGTCGGCGACGGCGGGCTGCGCGCGGTGCCGCTGATCGACCAGCGGGTCAAGACCCTCGATTCGGTGGTGAAGATGCTCCTCCAGCCGCCGCCGGCGACCGAGGGGGGCGGCCTCACCACCCTCGTCGACATCGGGGGCTTCTCGGTGACGGGGCAGGGGGACCGCGTCACGGTCGCCCTGGAAGGACCCGGCGGCATGGCACAGCACGAACGCCTGGGCACGGGGCAGCTCGTGTGCACGCTGGCGCGCGCCCAGTCCGTGCTCGAACCCGGCGTCAGGACGGATGACGTGCAGGTCCTGCTGAAACCGTCCGAGGGGGCCGCGCAGGGCCCCTACCGGTGCTCGGAGTTCCTCGACGGATGACCGCGGCGCAGACCCCCGTCACCCCGCGGGCACGCGACCGGTGAAGGCTCGCGGACGGCCCGGAAACCCGGGTGCGGGACCGTACCGGGCAGGCCCGGAGGGGCGCGGTCCCCTGCGCGCACGGTCTGTACGGGCGCGGTCTGTATGGGCGCGGTCCGCACAGGCGCGGTCCCGGCACGATCAGTACGAGCGCGATCCGTACGAACGCGGTCTCTGCACGCACGGTCCGTACAGGCACAATCCGTACAGGCGCGGTCCCTGCACGCGCGGTCCCTACGGGAACGATCCGTACGAGCGCGGTCCCTGCACGCACAGCCCCTACGGGCACCGCCCGCACAGGCGCGGTCCCGTGACGCGCGTCGGCCGTGCGGCCCGTACGCCGTTCAGCGGGTCAGGCGGTCGCGCGGCCCCCGTGCCCCGTGCACCGACGCGCGGTCCGCCGCCGCCGTGCCGTGCTCCCAGCCGGCCAGGTCGTTCACGCCGCGCACGCGCGTGGACGTGGTGCGCGGGAACATCTGCTCCGCGCGGTCCGTGACCGCCACGTCCCGCGCGGCGAGGACCGGGAGCAGCGAGCCCGCCGACTCCTCCACGACGTGCTCGGTGGCCTGCGCCAGGCGCGTGCCCAGACGGCTCGCGTACGCCGTGAGGAAGGACTGGCGGAACGACTTCGTGCGCTTGCGGCCGCCGGCCCGCTGGGCGGCCTCCGCGCGCGTCATCGCGGCCGTCCCCTGCACCAGCAACGAGGTGTACAGCAGCTCGACGGCCTCCAGGTCGGCCTCGAAACCGACGACCGTCGAGAAACCGCACTCGCTGTTCCACACGGCCCGGCAGCGGTTCGCGGTGGCGACCGCGTCCAGCAGGATCGCCTTCGCCGTCTCGTACGGGGCGTCCACACCGACCCGGCACGCCCCCGGCCCGCCCGCGGCCCCGTGCCCCTCGGCGGCGAGCACCGCCTCGTCGATGCTGTGCCGCGCCATCAGCTCCTGCGCCTTCCCGGTCAGGGCCTCGGCCTCCTCCGGGTACTCGGTGGCCTCCGCCTTGGCGAGCAGGGCACGGATACGGGTGAGCATGCGCGGCTCGCCGGGGGCCGGCCGGGCCTGGCGCACGGGAACGGAGACGCCGCCCGGCGCGGGGCCGACCGGCTCGATCGCGGGCAGCCGGATCAGCAGCCGCAGCAGCTCCAGCACCGCGGTGGCCAGCGAGAACCGGTCGGTCCTCTCCCGGCGGGCGAGTGCGTCGGCGTACTTCTCGTCGCTCTTCCACCACACCTGCCCGCCCACGCCCAGCTCGGTCAGCTGTGTCTGCCAGCGCGGCGGCACGCACGCGCGCGCGTAGCGCCGGTGCTCGGCGGCCACCAGGTCGGCGAGGAGCCGTACGTGGACCTCCTTGAGATCGCGGGCGACGAGCCGGGCGACGTCGGCGGGCTGCCAGCCGCGGTCCCAGGCACGGCGGACGAACTCCTCCCCACGGCGCAGCACTTCGCACCCCGCGTCCGGCCAAGGAGCGGCGGCCAGCAGGGAGGCGCCCAGGTCGAGGTCCTCGTCGCCGGTGCCGTACAGCGCGGAGAACGCCCGGTCGGCGTCGGGAAAGCCCCGGTCGGCGTCCTGGTCGGGGCCCGGCGGGGTGTGGTCGGTCAACGTCGTGTCTCCTCGGTCGGGCTCACCCTCCTGGTATACCTCGCCCGGCCGGAGCGCCGCCCCGGGGGCCGCGGACGGGACCGCCGCCGCGACCCGCGCTCCGGCGGGTTGTCAGTGGTGGCTGTCACACTCGCAAACATGAGCGACCGTTGGGCCATCGCCGAGGGGCAGGGCGGCGGGGCGCTGCTCGTCCCCCTCCGGCGGGACGGCCGCCCCGCCGACGAGGTGCGCCGCGAGCCCGACCTCGTCGAAGCCGTCCGCTCCCGCCCCGAGGTCGGCCGCTGGGTCTGGCGCTCGACCGCCGAGGTCTACCCCCGCCTCCTCGCCGCCGGAGTCCGCGTCGAGCGGTGCTACGACATCGAGGACGCGGAACTCCTCCTCCTCGGGCACGCCGGCCGCTGGGGCGAGCCCCGCTCGGCGGCGGCGGCCCACGCCCGGCTGCACCACCTGCCCGTTCCGCCCGACCCCCCGCAGCGCGCCGCCGAACCCGGCTCGCAGTCCTCCCTGTTCGAGCCGCAGCCGGTGCACGTCCCCTTCGCGTCCCTGCTGGAGGTGTACGAGGACCAGGTCCGGCGGCACGACGAGGCCCAGCACCCGGGCCGAATGCGGCTGCTGACCGCCGCCGAGTCCGCCGGGATGCTCGTCGCCGCCGAGATGAACCGGGCCGGGCTGCCCTGGCGGGCCGACGTCCACCGGGCGGTACTGGACGAACTGCTCGGCGAGCGGTACGCGGGCGGCGGCGACCCGCGCAGAATGGCGGAACTCGCCGACCAGGTGTCCCGGGCGCTCGGACGGCGGGTGCGCCCGGAGCTGCCCGCCGACGTGATCAAGGCGTTCGCGCAGGCCGGGATCAAGGTCAGGTCAACCCGGCGCTGGGAGTTGCAGGAGCTCGACCATCCCGCCGTCGCACCGCTGATCGCGTACAAGAAGCTGTACCGGATCCAGACCGCGCACGGCTGGGGCTGGCTCCAGGACTGGGTGCGTGACGGCCGCTTCCGCCCCGAGTACCTGCCCGGCGGAACGGTCACCGGCCGCTGGGTGACCAACGGCGGGGGCGCGCTCCAGATCCCCAAGGTGATCCGGCGGGCGGTGATCGCGGACGAGGGGTGGCGGCTGGTGGTGGCCGACGCCGACCAGATGGAACCCCGGGTCCTGGCCGCGATCTCCCGCGATCCCGGCCTGATGGACGTCGCCGGGCAGCCGGGCGACCTCTACAAGGCGGTCTCCGACCGCGCCTTCTCCGGTGACCGCGAGGCGGCGAAACTCGCCGTGCTGGGCGCGGTGTACGGCCAGACCTCGGGCGACGGCCTGAAGAACCTGGCCGCCATGCGGCGAAGATTCCCGCGCGCCGTCCAGTACGTCGACGACGCGGCCCGCGAGGGTGAGGAGGGCCGTCTCGTACGGACCTGGCTGGGCCGCACGTGCCCGCCCGCGCCCGGCTCCGGGGACGACGACGAGGCGGGCATCCCGCAGGAGCAGAGCGCCGACCCGGCCCCCGGGGAGGACGAGTTCACACCGGGGTACGCCTCACGCAACAGCCGGGCCCGCGGGCGTTTCACCCGTAACTTCGTGGTGCAGGGCAGCGCCGCCGACTGGGCCCTGCTGATGCTGGCGGCGCTGCGGCAGTCCCTCCACGCCTCCGGGATGAAGGCCGAACTGGTCTTCTTCCAGCACGACGAGGTGATCGTGCACTGTCCCGAGGACGAGACGGACGCCGTCGCTCGGGCGATCCGCGCGGCCGGCGAACTGGCCGGCCGCATCGCCTTCGGCCGGACCCCGGTGCGCTTCCCGTTCACGGTGGCGGCGGTGGAGTGCTATGCCGACGCCAAGTAGACGGAACGGACCGCCGCTCCCCGGCTCCCGCGTCCGGGCGTCCCGCGCGAACGCGGCCCGTCCCTGCTCACACCTCGCCGACGGGTCGGCCCCGGGACATGTTTCACCCGCATTCCCAGGCACCCCGTGGGTACCCGGGACGCATGTACACACATGGCATCGAAAGCGTCCGACTCGCCGGAACGGAGCTGGCCGCCAACCGTGACCTGATGGTGGGCATCGCCCCCTTCCTCGTCGGGCTGGCCGTCGTGGCGATCCTCATCGGCGCGGTGTGGCTCGGCATCCGGGTCAAGAACCGCGAACCCGCCGCGCCGCGCCCGGAGGAGCAGCCGCGTGCCCCGCAGCGGGACCACCCGCCGGGCGAGATGCAGGAGGTCCGGGAGCCGAACGAGATGCCGCAGGACGGTGTACGCCGCACCCCGCACCAGCTGGGCGGGAACGGCGGACACGGCAACGCGGGCACCCGCCCGGCGGCCGAGGGCGCCGAACCGCCCAAGTGGGACGACAAGTCCGGCGGGGCGTTCGGCAGCGGCGGGCCCGGCGGCTGAGGCGCCCACGCCAGGACGGAGTCCGCCCCCCGCGGGGTGGCCGTCCGTCCACGCGGGTCACCGCGGGCGCGCGCCGACCCGTGCACGTCGGCGCGCATGGACCGCTCGAAACACCGAGAACACCAGAACCACCGGAAACACCAGAACCACAGGGAGGACCCCTTCACCATGACCACCTCCATCCCCACCCCCGTCCACACCTCCGCCCCCACCATCGAGGGCACCCTCCCCGAGGCATCCCGCCGCACGGTCGGCGACGCCCTCCAGGGCGCCCTGGTCGACCTGATAGACCTGTCGCTGCTGGCCAAGCAGGCCCACTGGACGATCGTCGGCCCGCGCTTCCGCTCGGTGCACCTCCAGCTCGACGAGATCGTCGACACCGCCCGCACCTACGCGGACACCGTCGCCGAGCGCGCCTCCGCGATCGGCGTCGCGCCGGACGGGCGGGCCACGACCGTGGGCAAGCAGACCCAACTGCCGCAGCCGCCGAGCGGCTGGCTCGCCGACGGCGACGTGGTGGCGCTGCTGGTCGAGGCGCTGGGCGGCGTGATCCTGCGGATGCGCGAGCGGATCGACGCGACGGACGCGCCGGACCCGGTGTCGCAGGACCTCCTCATCGCGCTCACCGCCGAGCTGGAGAAGCAGCGCTGGATGTTCCAGGCCGAGAACCACTGAGGCCGGGCGGGGCGGGACGGACGCCCGGCTCCCGGGCCCCGTCCCGTTCCGGGCCCCGCCTCCGCCCGCCCCGGCTGAAGATGCGTGGTCCGCGCCGCTGTGCGTACCTGGGAGGAACCGAAAAGGAGCCCTCCCCATGCCCCACCAGCCGACCAGGGACTCGTCGTCGCTGTCACCACCGCAGACGTCCCCGTCGCCGCGACGGATGCGCATACCCGGTCACACCGCCGGTGAGTCCGGACTGGTCGTCCCCTACGGCGCGGCGGGCCCGCTCCCGGTCCTGGCCGTGTACGAGGACTTCCGCTGCCCCTACTGCGCCGCCGTGGAGACCTCCGCGGGGGCGGCGATCCGCCGCTTCGCCGACGAGGGCAGACTGCGTGTGGAGTACCACTTCGCGGCCTTCCTCGACGGCATGCTCGGCGGCCGGGGCTCGGTGCTGGCACTGGGCGCGGCGGGCGCGGCCGTCAACGAGAGCCAGCAGGACTTCAAGACCCTGCACGACGCCCTGTACGCCCAGCAGCCCGACGAGAGCGTCGACTCCTACGGCGACCCCTCGGTGCTGCTGCGCGTGGCCGAGTCCGTCGGCCTCGTCGCGCCGCCCTTCCGCGAGGCGGTCGCCACCGGCACGTACACGCCGTGGGCGGTGGCCGTCGGGGACGCCTTCGGGCGCAGCAAAGTGCGCGGCACCCCGACCCTTCGCCTCGACGAGGTGACGATCCGCGGGCTGGACCGCGTCGGCCGCGCGCTGTCCGCGTCGGAGGTCGCCCAGCAGATCGAGACGGCGCTCGCGGCACGCTGAGCCCGCGCCCGTACCCGGGCGCGGACCCGCTCCTGACGAGCGGTTCCCCACGAGCCCCTCCCCGCACTGTCGTTGACACCTCCCACCGGCCCCGCTTCACTCCCCCTCATGAATCTGCACGTGAAAGACTTCGACCACCTCGTCCTCAACGTCCAGGACGTCGAACGCTCCCTCGCCTTCTACACCGGCCCGCTCGGCCTGGAGCCCGTCCGCGTGGAGGAATGGCGCGCGGGCAAGGTCCCCTTCCCGTCCGTCCGCGTGACGCCCAGCACGATCATCGACCTGTTCAGCCGCCCCCGCGGCTCGTCCAACGTCGACCACATCTGTCTGACCGTCGACCCGCTCGACTGGCAGGAAGTCATCGACTCCGGGGTCTTCACCGTCCTGGAGGGGCCCGTGCCGCGCTTCGGCGCCCGCGGCAGCGCCCAGTCCCTCTACGTACAGGACCCGGACGGCAACACGGTCGAACTCCGCTGGTACCCGCAGGACGCCGAGTAGCCGTCCGCCCCGGACACGGCCGCGCCCGGCCGACGATCCGGCGGGACTTCCCGAAGTCGTCCGAGATCGGCAAGTAGGAGCGGGTTGCTGTCCTTCCGCAGCCCGGCCTGTTGCCATGAAGGGGTCGCTTTCCTTCTCGGACCAAGGGAGTTCTCTCGGGATGCGGACCACCACACTGGGCAGGGACGGACCGGTCGTCGGCCGGCTGGGGCTGGGGGCCATGGGCCTCTCGTACCGCTACGCCCCGACCCTGCGAGACAGGAGCAAAGCCGTATCGCTGGTCCAGGAGGCGGTGGACCGGGGAGTCAATCTCGTCGAGACGGCCGGTGCCTACGCGGCCGGGGACAACGAGCGGCTGATCGGCGAGGCGATCCGCGGACGCCGGGACGAGGTGGTGCTGTGCACCGGCGGCGGACTGCTCGGCGACACGGACGGCACGCTGCGGCCCGCGGGCGGCCCGCAGGAGCTGCGGGACGGCGTCGACGAGAGCCTGCGCCGACTGCACGTGGACCACATCGACCTCTACCTGCTGCGCCGCGTCGATCCCGGCGTCCCGCTGGAGGAGAGCTGGGGCGCGCTGGCCGAACAGGTCTGGGCGGGGAAGATCCGCATGCTGGGCCTGCCCGTGGTCACCGTGCAGCAGGCCCGCGCCGCCGAGGCCGTGCACCAGGCGGCGGCGATGGCGGCCGAGGTGTCGCTGTTCACGCGCTGCGGTCTGGACGACGTCGTGCCGTACGCGGTGGAGCGCAGGATCGCGCTCCTGGCGGGCGCCCCGCTCGGCCGCGGCCTGCTGACCGGGGCGCTGGCCCATTTCGACGACCTGCCGCTGGACGACTGGCGGCGCACCCAGCCCCGCTTCGCGCCGCGCGCCATCCGCCACAACTTCGCGCTCGCGCAGGCCGTCGCCCAGGTGGCCGTCCGGCACGGGGCGAGCCCCGCCCAGGTCGCCCTGGCGTGGCTGCTGCGGCTCGGTGACCACGTGGTGCCGCTGCCCGGCACGAGGGCGGCGGAACACCTCGCGGAGAACCTCGGCGGCGACCGGCTCCGCCTGACCGAGCAGGACCTGACCGATCTGGAGTTCCTGCCCTACCCGTCCGGGGCCCCGGAGGCGTGAACCGCTCCCGGCCCGCGCCCCCGTGGCGTGAGCCGCCCCGGACACACCCGCTCGCCGCCCCCCACCCCGCGCTCCCCCACGGCACCCCGCGCATTCCCGTCCCTGACGCACCTCTTCTGGAGTTCTCCTCATGACGACCTCTCTGGTAAGGCCGGTCCTCCCGCCGTCGCGGGCGACGAACACCGGCGTGCACGGAACCACGGCACCGGGGTTCGCCTCCGTGCGCCACCACTTCGAGCGGGCCTGCCTGGACGCGGGTCCGCCCGGTGCGCAGGGAGCCGCGCTGGCGGTGGTACGGGACGGTGAGACGGTCGTCGACCTGTGGCACGGCACCGCCGATCCGGTCACCGGGACGGCGTGGACCGGCGACACCCTCCAGCCGGTGCTGACGGGCTCGCACGGAATCCTGGCCACGGCGGTCCTGCTGCTCGCCGACATGGGCGCGCTCGCACTGGACCGGCCCGTCGCCCACTTCTGGCCGGAGTTCGCGACGCGGGGCAAGGAGGCGGTGACGCTGCGGGACGTGCTGACGTTCACCGCCCGCCTCCCCGGCATGGCGGCCCCCCTCGACCAGCGGGACGTCGAGAACCCGCGCATGATGGCCGCGCTGCTCGAACTGCACAGCCTGGAGGACGACCCGAGGGCCGGCGGCGTGCTGCACGGGCCGTGGACCGCCGGGTGGATCGTCGCCGAAATCGTCCGCCGGGTCGACGGGCGCGATCTCGACCTGTTCTTCCTGGAGGAGATCGCGGGTCCGCTGGGCCTCGACGTCCATTTCGGGCTCGTCCCCGACCAACTGCCGCAGGCCGCGCGGATCTCCTACGAGGCGGGCTTCGGCGGCCGGTTCCCAGGGCTGGGCGGCGGGGCGGACGGCAGCGGGGCGGACCTCTTCGGCCGGGTGTGGGACAACCCGTCGCCGTTCCCCCCGGACGCGGGCGTGTGGAGCGAGAACCGGCGGCGCTACTCCGTCATCCCCTCGCTGGGGGTGTACGCGTCGGCCCGCGGTCTCGCCCGGCTCCAGGGCGTCCTCGCCGCGGACGCCGTACGGACCCCGGGCGAGGAACCGCTCCTGCTCTCGCGCCGCATGCTCGACCAGGCGCGGAGCTTCTGGGTCGAGGGCCTGGACCCGCTGCTGGGCGGGATCAGCGCGTACGGCGAGGGCGGCCTGCAACTCCTCGACGAGGGCCTCCACCCGGCGGTCCGCTCGGGTGCCTTCGGCCACCAGGGGCCCGGCGGAGTCGCGTACCAGGCGTGGCCGCAGGTCGCGGCGGGGGCCGCACTGGTCCGCAGCCGGCTGACGGCGGACCCCGGCACGGGGGTCCTGGACGAGGTGGCGGGCGCGGTGGCGAGGGCGCTGCGCGCGGTCTGAACCGGGACCGGTCGCAGACGGGCGGAACCGGCGGTGGCGAGGGCGCTGCGCGCCGTCTGAGGCGGGACCGGACAGGACGGACGGAAAGCGGCCTGTGGGCGGGACCGGACAGGCCGCTTTCCGGCTCGGGTCCGCCCGACGCCACATGGCTGCGGGCAGGTCCCGCCCGAGGGCGCGCTTTCCGGCGCGGGTCCGCCCGGCATCACATGACTACGGGCGGGTCCCGCCCGAACTCGCTGTCAGGCGCAGGCCCGCCCGGCACCACGTGCGGACGCGGGTTCCGTCCCCGCACGCATGAGGGGACGGAACCCGCGTCCGCGTCACATCCGGGCCGTCCCGCCCGTCCGGCCTGGCCCGCCCGTCCCACTCGTCCCACTCGTCCCGTCCGTTCCGCCGACCGTGAGGCCGTGCAGGACGACGTCCCAGACCGAGTCCCAGTCCGCGTCCCGCCTTTCGGCCCGCCCCGCGCCCCGCCCTTCGGCCGGGCCCGCCTCGTGGCCGGTGCCCCGGGTCGCGCCGTGCGCGGCCATGGCACCCTCCGCCAGGTGCTCCAGCAGTGCCACGGCGTCCCCCGGGGATATGCCGGGGCGGAGCCGGTGCGCACCGTATGCCCGGTCGAGCAGGCCGTGGAGGACGGGGAGCCAGGTCTCGGTCAGCGGCGGCACCTCCCCGGGGCGATCGGTCTCCAGCCGTCGCGCGGCCCGTACGAAGGGGTCCTCGTACGCCAGTCTGGCAAGCCGGCCGATGAGCGTGCGCAGCTCCCGCAACGGGTCGGCCGCCCCGAGGTCCTCCAGGCAGCACCCCAAGCGGGCCCGTGCGGCCGTCCGTACCTCCTGCGCGAGCACGTTCTTGGTCCCGAAGTGAAAGGTCAGCGCGCCGATCGAGGTCGCTGCCCGCCAGACCATCCGCTGGAGTGAAGCGCCCTCGTAGCCGCGCTCGGCGAACTCCTCGGCGGCCGCTTCCATCAGGGCCTGGCGCGTCCTGGCCGCTCGTTCCTGCATGCGCCCTCTCCTTGAACCTCGGCAAGTAGTCGTACCCCCCATGGAAAATATAACGAACATTCTCTATGTTTGTTACTGTGCAGAGCAACCACCGACCTGGGAGGGACCTGCAGTGACGACGATGCAAGAGACGCCCGACATGCTGGCGGGCCGGCCGCTGGGCGATCTGCCCCGGCGCCTGTTCGGTCACCTGCACCGTTCCGACCAGCAGCGATGGGGACACGTGTATCTGGAGGGACTGCTCCGTACGCGCGGCAAGAAGACCGTGAGACGAATGGCGGCGGTGGTGACCGGTTCGGAGGCCGCCTCGGTCTCGCTGCACCAGTTCGTCAACGCCAGCCCCTGGGAATGGGCCCCGGCGCGCGGCGAACTGGCCCGCTGGGCCGCCCAGTCACTGCCCGTACGGGCCTGGACCCTGGCGCCCGCGGTGCTGCCCAAACGCGGCAGCCACTCGGCGGGAGTGCACCAGCGCTTCCTGCCGGAGTCCGGGCGGACCGTCAACTGCCAACTGGGACTCGGCCTGTTCCTGGACGCCGGGCAGGCGCACGTGCCGGTCGACTGGCAGCTGTTCCTGCCTCCCCGCTTCACCGGCGACGAGGCGGTGCGCGACAGGGCGAAGATCCCCCCGTCGGCGCAGGCCCGGCCCCTGTGGGCGCACGCCCTGCGGCTGGTCGAGGACATGGCGTCGCGGGCGGGCGGGCGGACGGCGCCGGTGGTGGCCGACCTGACGACTCTGTGCGACACCATGCCGCTGATACGGCGGCTGCACGGCGGCGGGCACACCTACGTCCTCGCCGTCCCGGGCCAGACCACCCTCGCGGATCCGGAACTGCCGCCCGGCGAACGGAAATCGGTGCGCGACCTGCTGCTGCGCCGGGGTCTGCGGCACCCGGTGGGGCCGGGTCGACAGGTCGTCTCGTACGACACGCCGGTGCGCGGGCTGCGCCCGGACGGCGAGCACACCCGCACCACCGGCCGCCTGCTGGCCGAGTGGGACGCGGGCACCGGGCGTCCGGGCCGGATCTGGCTGACGAACATCACCGACCGCCACCCGGCGGAGCTGCTGGACCTGACCCGTTCGCCGCAAGGGGCGCGGACCGCCATCGACCGGATGGGCGAGGACTTCGGCCTCCTCGACTTCGAGGGCCGCTCCTTCCCCGGCTGGCACCGGCACATGACCCTCGTCTCGGCCGCCTACGCGTGCAGCACCCTGGAGGGCATGGAACGCTGATCCAATGATTGCGCCTACAAGTACATAGCGGACGGAGCCCCGGATCACGGGTCCGACACCTCCCCAGATGATTGCATGGGCATGTATCTTGTTGTTCATCACATCGAGAAGGGGAGTCGTTCCATGACGATCCAGCAGCAGCCGCGCGCCGCCTCAGATCAGGCCATGTGGGAGGCCGTTCTCGGCCTGCACGCCTTCGTGGAGCGTCAGCTCGCGCAGACCCTCCAGCGCCGCCACGGCGTGGGCCTGTCCGAGTACCGGGCCCTGGAGGTCCTCACCCAGGCCGAGAAGGGCGAGCGCCGCATGCAGGAGCTCGCGGACCACATCGGACTGGGCCAGAGCTCCGTCACTCGCCTGGTGGGGCGGCTGGACAGTGCCGGCTACGCCTACAAGGACAACTGCGCCGACGACCGCCGCGGCGTCTTCGCCGTGATCACCGAGGAAGGCCGCAAGCGCTACCAGGATGCCCGTGCCACGTACGCCGACGTCCTCAGCTCGGCCCTCAACACGGCGGGGGCCGACGACCAGTTCGCCCGCGCGGTGCAGGCGCTGCGCAGCGCCGCCTGACGCCGGACTCGACAGACGGCGGGAGCGTCCGGGGTGACCCGGCCTCCCGCCGTCTTTTGCATGTGCGGGATCATTTCCGTGCACAGCAGGGGGTGACCTGGATCACTCCATCCCCGTAAGTATTTGCTTGACCATGCATATAAACACCCGTAGGTTCTCTCTCGTAGCCAAGAAGCCAAGTCCAACGAGGGGGGACCGTTGCCTTCGCCACGCCTGTTGCAAGCACTCAGTCGGCACGTGCAGGAACAGCCCGACAGCACCGCGCTCGTCTTCGCCGGCGAACGGGTCACCTACGCCGGCCTCGACCGGCTGACCCGCCGCGCCGCCACGGACCTCGACGGCGTCGACCTCGGCCCCGTACGTGCCCTGTGCGTCCCGGCGCACAAGTCGCCGGAGACCGTCGCCCTGCTGCTGGCGGCCTGGGGTCTGGGGATCAACACCCTGGTCCCGTCGCCCGGTCTGGGCGCCGCCGCCCTGGCCACGCTCACCGCCCAGGCGCACGGCCCGCTGTCGGCGGTCGCGGTGCCCGGCGGCGGCGCGGTCCTGACGCGGCAGGCGGCCGACCCGGCGCTGTCGGACGGGTTCAGCGCCCCCGACCCGCGGGAGTCGCTGCTGACCCTCACCACCTCCGGGTCCACCGGCGTACCCAAGCTCGTCCCCATCCGCACCGAGGCGTTCGACCGCTTCGGGGCCTGGGCCACGGAGAAGTTCGCACTCGACGGCGAGACCCGCTCGCTGAGCTTCTCGCCGCTCAACTTCGACCTGGCACTCCTCGACGTGTGGGCGGTGCTGGAGGCCGGCGGCACCGTCGTACTGGCCGACGCCGGAGCCAGCGGGGACGCCGGCTACCTGCGGGACCTCACGCGGAGCAACGACGTGACCCTCCTCCAGGGGGTGCCGCTGCTGCACCGGCTGCTGGCGACGGGCGGCGCCCGCTACCCGGCGGTCCGTACGGTCGTCTTCACCGGGGAGGCCGTCTCCGAGCAGGGGCTGCGGGACGCGTTCGCCGCCTGCCCCTCCGCCCGCTTCCACAACGTCTTCGGCTGCACGGAGACCAACGACAGCTTCGTCCAGGACATCGACCCGGACGCATACATGCACCCGCTGCCCATCGGCGAACCGATCGACGGCACCGAGGCCGTGCTGCTGATCGAGGGGGCCGAGGGCACCGAGGTCCTGCGGGGCCCCGGCACCGGCGAGCTGCTGGTGCACACCCCCTTCCAGACCTGCGGCTACCTGGAGCAGGCCCGCAACGCGCACGCCTTCATGCCGGACCCGCGCGGCGGCGGCGCCATGTTCTACCGCACCGGCGACCTCGTCCACCGCGACGCCGACGGCCGCCACTTCCTCCAGGGACGCACCGACTTCCAGGTCAAGGTGCGCGGCGTGCGCACCAACACGCTGGAGGTCGAGACCGTCCTGGCGGCACACCCGGACGTCGTCGAGGCCGCGGTCGTCGCGCTGCCCTGCCCCGAGGCCGGCACCCGGCTGCACGCCGAAGTGGTGCGCCGGGACGGCACCACCCTGAGCTCACTGGGCCTGCGGGCGTACGCGGCCAAGCACCTGCCGCGGCACGCGGTGCCCAGTTCCGTGGGGCTCGGCGGCACTCCGCTGCCGAAGACCCAGACCGGAAAGCCCGACCGTAACTCGATCAAGAAAACCAAACTGAACGGAGCCTCTTGATGAACACCGGCGCCAACGACCCGATCCGCGAGTACATCGTCCAGGACTTCCTGGGCGGCGAGGACACCGAAGACCTGACCGACGACTTCGACCTCATCGAGAGCACCGTCGTCAACAGCCTCGGCCTGGTCCGCCTCATCTCCTGGATCTCCGAGACGTACGGCATCTCCGTCGACGACATACCGCTGGAGCCGGACGTCTACCGCACCCTCGCGGACATCCGGAACTTCGTCCGGCAGGCCGCCCCGGCCACGGTCTGACCCCGCGTCTCCTCCCTGCGCACACCCCGCACACCCCGCACACCCCGCACACAGCACACGGCACACGGCACACGGCAACACCCGTCCGGAACACAGCGATGACAGGAGTACTCGCCATGATCGTTCGTTCTCTTTCCGACGTCCCCGCGGTCGAGTGGGGCAGCGGCACCAGCCACCGCCTGCTCACCGAGGCCGACGGCATGGGCTTCACCGTCTGCGAGACGCTGGTCCGCCAGGGCACCTCCAGCGCGTTGCAGTACCTCGGCCACCTGGAGGCCTGCTACTGCATCGGCGGCTCGGGCGAGGTCGTCACCACGGACGGCGCCCACCACAAGATCATGACCGGGACCATCTACGCCCTGGACAAGAACGACGCCCACCACCTGATCGCCTCCGACGACGAGGACCTCCTGCTCGTCTCCGTCTTCAGCCCGGCCCTGCGCGGCGACGAGAAGCACTCGCTGTCCGAGGACGGCTTCTCCCGCTACTGACCCGCTCCGCCGGGGGCGGGGCCGCGCGCCCGCGGCCCCGCCCCCGGCACCGCCCCGCACTCCGCGCCCAGCGAAAGGCAAGGCAGAACACGCATGGCAGCAGACACAGCCGAAGACACCTACGGCGTCACGGCCCCCTACGCGGACGAGCTGAACGACGACGTCGCCCGCTGGGACCGCGCCGCCGAGTTCCCGCACGAGAAGTGGAAGCCGCTCCAGCGGTCCGGCCTCTTCACCCTCCCCTTCGCCCCGGAGTACGGCGGCTCCGGCCGGACGCTCACCGAGACCATGCGGGCGCTGGAGGGCCTCGGCCACACCAGCCGGGACGCCGGCCTGAACTTCTCGGCGTCCACGCAGATCGTCAGCGTCGGCATCCCGTTGCAGGCGTTCGGCTCCGACGAACTGCGCGAGCGCTACCTGCCGCGGGTCACCTCCGGGCAGGCCATCACCGCACACGCGATCACCGAGCCGAGCCACGGCTCGGACGTGATGAACATCCGGACCACGGCCGTCCGCGACGGCGACGAGTACGTGCTCAACGGCGGCAAGATGTTCATCACCAACGCCCCCATCGCCGACCTCTTCCTGCTCTACGTCCGCACCGGCAAACCGGGCGCCTTCGGCCTCAGCACCTTCCTCGCCGAACGCGGCACTCCGGGCCTGAAGGTAGGCGAGCCGCTGGAGACGATGGGACTGCGCACCTCCCCCATCAGCGAGGTCCTCCTGGAGGACGTCCGGCTGCCGGTCGGCAACCGGCTGGGCAGCGAGGGCGCCGGCTTCCTGATCATGGACCACGTGATGAAGCGGGAGGTCCTCTTCTCCTTCGCCGTCAACCTCGGGGAGATGACCCACCGCCTGAAGCGCGTGGTCGAACACGCCACCACCCGCCAGCAGTTCGGCAGCGCCATCGGCAAGAACCAGGCCGTCGCCCACAAGGTGGCGGACATGCGGATCGCCGTGGAGACCGCCCGCAAGTGGCTGTACGACACCGGCCGCAAGGTCGAGGCGGGCAAGGACGCCTCGACGGACGTGGCCATCACCAAGATCGTGGTCAGCGAGGCCAACCAGCGCACCGCCCAGGACGCGATCCAGATCTTCGGCGCCCGCGGCTACCTGACGGACACCGGCATCGAGCGCGAGCTGCGCAACGCCGCCGCCGGCTCCATCTACTCCGGCACCAACGAAATCCAGCGCAACTGCATCGCCGCCCTGATGGGCCTGTGACGAGAGGCACCCACATGACCGACACCCTCGCCGAAGCCACGTTCGAGGCGACGGCAGCACCCCGGCCGACCGCACCACCGGCCGCCCCCGAGCACCCGGCCGAGCCGCTGACCGCCGAGGACCGCGCGCGCCTCACCGCGGCCACCGACTTCCTCGACCACCGGCACGAGACCGTCAGAGCCTTCGTCGACAAGGCCCTGAGCGGCGTCGACCGCGACACCGCCGATCCGGTCGACCTCGCCGTCGCCCTCTACTACGCGGTGCGCGACGGCATCCACTACGAGGTCTACGGCGCGAACCTCTCCCCGGAGGGCCTGCGCGCCTCCCGCATCATCAGCGGGGGCAAGGGCTTCTGCCTGCACAAGTCCGTGCTCTACGCCGCCTGCTGCCGCGCCGTCGGCATCCCCGCCCGACTGCACTACAGCGACGTCCGCAACCACCTCGCCTCCGACCGGCTGCGCGAGTACATCGGTGGCGACGTCTTCTTCCACGGCCTGGCCACGGTGTACCTCGACGGCCGCTGGGTGAAGGTGACCCCGGTCTTCAACAAGCTCCTGTGCCGGCTGTACGGCATGACCCCGCTGGAGTTCGACGGCCGCTCCGACAGCCTCTACCACCCCTTCGACGCGAAGGGGCGGCAGAGCATGGAGTTCCTGACCGACCACGGCGACTTCGACGACGTCCCGTACGAGTTCGTGATGGCCACCATGCGCCGCAAGCACCCGAAGTTCCTGAACGACGACGGCGACGGCACGGTCGGCGGCGGCTCGCTGGCCGACGAAGCGGCCTGAACCGCGGGCACACCCGCCCCCGCCGCGGGCACCGCGTCCGCACCGACCCAGCAGCAGGACAGCAGAAGAGGAGAGGCACCCCATGACGCAGTTCCAGGCCCGTGAGGACGGCTGGGCCGCGACCGCCCGCGTCGGCGTCGTCGTTCCGCACGCGGACGTCGGGCCGGAGACCGAGCTGCAGGCGATGGCGCCGCGCGATGTCTCCGTGCACGGTTCGCGCGTCCACTTCGGAGCGATGCGCCCCGGCGGGGAGATGGACCCCAAGATCCCGCACGACCCGGTGCGCGCCTTCATCGACCCGCCCTTCATCGACGACGCCGTGGAGCTGCTCGCCGCCTCCCCGCTGGACTCCATCGCGCTGGGCTTCACCAGCTCGGCCTACGTGCTGGGAGCCGACGGCGAGCAGAAGCTGTTCGAGCGGCTCGCCGAGCGGACCCGGGGCATCCCGCTCACCGGCACCACCCACGCGGCCGCGGCCGGCTTCACCGCCCTGGGCGCCGAACGGATCGCGCTCGTCAACCCGCCCTGGTTCGACGACGAGCTGTCCGCCCTGGGCGCCTCGTACTTCGACGAGCGCGGCTTCGACGTCGTCCACCACGCCCCCTGCGGCCTCCCCAGCAACCAGAAACTGATCACACCGGAGGCGCTGGTGCACTGGATCGAGACAGCCGTCGCACCGCACCAGCCGCAGACGGTACTGGTCGCCGGCAACGGCATCCGCGCGGTGGGCACCATCGCGGGCCTGGAGGAGCGGCTCGGGTTTTCCGTACTCACCGCGAACCAGGTGCTCTTCTGGCACGCGCTCCACCTCGCGGGGGGAAGCGAGGCGGCCGCGCGGATCACCGAGTACGGATCCCTGTTCGGCGTCCGCCCCGAGTCCGAGGGCGCGGGCACGGGCGTGGCGGTGGGTGCGGCCGCATGAGCATGCTGCCCGCGTACGGCTACCAAGCCGCCGTACAGGAGACCTGCGACACCCCGGAGTACTTCGTCCCCCTCGTGTGCTGGCACGACGACGGGACCGGTGTGCGCGGCCTGGTGCTGCACCGCGGATCGCTGCGCCCGGCGGAGCAGGTGCCGGGATTCCGGCGCTATCTCGCCCACGAGGACCTTGAGCAGTACGCCACGACCGGTCCGTGGTCGCTGCTCGCAGCCACCGCCTGATCCGACCCGTGGCGGGGACCGGCCGGGTCCCCGTCGCATCAGGAGCCGTATCGACATGACACACGACCTCAAGTGGTCCGACGCACCCCCGGGGGAGGTCCGCGATCCGGTCGGCATCTGGATCGTCCGGGCTCCGGCAGGGCAGCACCTTTCGGACGGCGGGGCTCCGCCCGACTGGTTCGACGAGAACGAAAGGCGCCGGCTGGCCTCGATACCGCAGCCGGCCGGGAGGGATGCCTACGTCTTCGCCCACTGGGCGCTGCGGAGCGTTCTCGGATCCTCGCTCGACTGCTCACCCAGGAGCGTCGGCTTCCTGCGGCAGCCGTGTCCCGGCTGTGGCGGGGCACACGGAAGACCGGCCGTCCGCGACCCGGGCCCGGACAGCGAAGCACTGGAGTTCTCGATGTCGCACAGCGGGGACCACGTCGCCATCGGGGTCGCCGAGGCGACCATCGGCATCGACATCGAGTCCTGGCCGACCCCGGAATCCGTCGCCGGCTACCTGCCGTTCCTCCACCCGAAGGAACAGCAGTGGCTGGGCGGGCGTCCGGACGACGAACTCGTCCGGGACTTCGCCCGCCTGTGGACCCGCAAGGAGGCCATGGCCAAGGCGACGGGCCAGGGCATGGCTGCCGTCATGAACCGGCTGGATCTCACCAACCAGCCGCTCGGCTGGCGGGTACGGCAGCTGCTCGCACCGCCCGGGTACGAGGCCAGCTTCGCGGTCCCGGCCTCGGTGCACGTCGACGTCACGATGCACGACGAGCTCCCGGAGCCGATGCCGGAGCCGGTGGCCATGCTGGAGCCGGCGCAGGTCTGACCCGACGGCGGGCGGCCCCGTATCCCCTTCCACAGGGGATACGGGCCGCCCGCCGCGCTGCGTACTGCGTTGTTTCCAGAAATACGGTCTACAGACCTACAGACCTACAGACCTACAGACCTACAGGCCGATCGCCGGTTCTACGGTCACCTCGGCGCTGAAGACCCGCACGCCGCGCTGCTCGATCGACACGTCCACCCGGCGCCGGCCCGCGCGGTCGCGCACGGGCTCCGCGGCCAGGACGGAGGCGGGGGCGTCGAACTCGACGTACCGGACGAAGTCCGTCTTCATCCCGGTGACGACCGAATCTCCGTCGCCGACGGCGTGCGCCGCCTGCCGGGCGGCTTCGAGGAGAAGCATCCCGGGCACGTGATCGACGGCGTGGTCGAACAGCACCGGGTGCCCGGGGTCCACCCGCAGCCTCCACTGTCCGGGCACACCGGCGGGATCCGGTGAGAGCACCACGTCGTCCGGGGAGACCCGGTCCACCAGGTGCGGCTCCACGGGCGGGCCCGGCGGCAGGCAGTGCGCGAGCGCGGCGCCGATGTCCGCGTAACTCCCGCGCAGCCGCCGGTATATGGCCGCTGGCTGGTTGTTGAAGCGGGTGCGAGCGGTACCCATCAGCCGCTCCCCCAGGTGGACTTCCGTGTCCATCGTCATGCCGGCGAACCTGGCGCCGCGGCGGACCACGTCCGAGCAGGACACCACGAGACGCACCTCCTCCTCGGTGGTGGCCACCAACGCCGCCAGCGGCTCGACCGAGAAGCTGAAGTTCTCCCACGCCTGCTTGTACTCCCGCGGCACGCCGTGCACGGCGTGGGACAGCAGCGGCACCGCCTGGCGCACGCTCTCGGCGAGCAGCAGCGGGTCGTACACGCCCTTCGACGGGCGGTAGAAGTCGTGCCCCTGCGGCCATCTCGCGGTGATCACGTATTGCCCCTGGGATTCGACCCACGCCTTGAGCAGCACTTCCTCACCCCGAAGCTTGTGCACCTGCCACTGATGGACCGACTGCGACTCAAGATCCAGTACCGAAACAGACAACTTTCCGCCCCCACGATCGGTAGTCATTTCCGGACGACTACACAGAGGTGCCCAAGGCCCACTCCGTGTACCCGATGCAAAAATAATGATCTTTTTGTTTTATTACGTCAAGAGGTCGCAATCTCTTTGTTTTTTTCGCGAGGGGATTAGGGGATATTAGCAACTCAATGCCTATAAACCGGACTTGCTCAAACCGGGGGACCCTCGGATAACGTAAGGAGCGTTCTTTTTGGGAAGGTGAGAGATATGGCGCAACTGAAACAGGAGCGGGCGGAACAGACCCGCCGCACCCTCCTGCTCGCTGCAGCAGAGGTCTTCGACGAGTCCGGCTACGCGGGGGCCAGCATCACCCGCATCCTCAAGCGCGCCGGCGTGACGGCAGGGGCGCTCTACTTCCACTTCGGCTCCAAGGAAGGCCTCGCCAAGGCCGTGATGGTCGAGCAAGGCCAGCACCTCGAACTTCCGGGCGGCCCGGACGGGTTGCAGCGGCTCGTATACATCACCCTGTACCTGGCCCGGCAGTTGCAGGTCGACCCGGTCCTGCGTGGCGGCGTGCGGCTTGCCGTGGAGCAAGGCGAGTTCGGCCTGCAGGACGACGAGGCATATCAGGGATGGGTCCAGGTCTTCGACGAACAGTTGCTTGCCGCCCGCTCCCGGGGCGAACTGGCCCACGACGCACTGGTGGATGAGGTGTCCTGGCTCCTGGTGGGTTCGTTCACCGGAATGCAGCTCTTCTCCCAGATCACCACCCACCGCGCTGACTTGCCTGCACGGATCCGTATGCTGTGGCGCTACCTCCTACCGTCCGTGGCGTCCCCGCAGGCCAGGAGAGCGATCGTCATTGACGATGCCCCGTCGGCCGAGCAGAGCGCGTGAGGGCCACAGTCATCGGCGCGACCGGCTTCATCGGTGGCGCCGTGGTGGACCAACTCCTGCGCCTCGGGGTGGAGGTCAGAGCCGTGGGGCGTCACGCCCCGGCCGTCGAGGAGCGGGCAGGGGTCGAGTGGGTCGAAGCCGATCTTGCGGAGCCGCCCTCCTTACGCGGTCTGTGCAAGGGCAGTGACGTACTGCTGCAACTCGCTTCGTACATCGGGTCCGACCCCGCACGCTGTCACCGCGTCAACACACTCGGCACTCGTGAGGTGGTGCGCGAAGCCGAGCGCTCCGGAATCCGGCGCACGGTCCTGCTGTCGACGGCCGCCGCGTACGGGGCCGGAGTACACCGTGGGATCGCTGTCGAACAGGTCGAGCCCGGTCCGCTTTCGGTGGCCAGCGCAAGTCGTCGTGCCGCCGAGCAGTCGGTCCTCGATGCCCACGGGGTGGTGCTGCGGCCCGGTCTGGTCGTCGGCGCAGGCGACCGATGGGTGGTGCCCGCACTCGCGGACGCTCTCCACAGGGTGCCTGCACGCTGGGGCGGCGGACAGGCACTGCACTCCGTGATCTCCGTGCACGACCTGGCCCGGCTGATCGCCGGGATCACGGTCGTACAGCCCGCCCCGGAAACGGAAGGACGCATCTTTCACGCGAACCATCCGCGCCCCGTGCCGATCGCCGACTTGATCTCCTCGCTGGCCGCGCGCGGACTTGTGGTGGACCCGACGGAGGATTGGCCGCTCGACCGGTGCCTGGCCGCGCTCGGTGAACGGCCCGGTTGGGTGAGCGAGCGTCAGTTCCGGTTGCTTGCTGAGGACCACTGGTACCTGAGCGAGGAGGTGTGGAACGCGTTCGGCGTCGCCCCCGCCCCCGATCCGCTGTCCTGGCTCACTGATGCGGCCGACTGGTACCGGAGACACCTGGCCGAGACGGATCGCCACAGCGCTCAGCCTCATTGTTCCGGTTGAGTCGATGAGGTGGTCACTGGGCGTCGACTCTCGGGTGCGCGGGGCGATGTCACCGCCCAGCACGGACGTGGTGCGGCGCGAGGGCTGGATTCCGGATCGGACGGAGTCGGCCGGTGGGCGGCCACGCGTGGTGCCGGGGACCCGTGCACCCGCGCTGCGAGCACCACCCTCAGGCCCCGGTCGGCGCCGGCGCGATCGTCAACGCCGTACGCACGCCACAGGCGCCGGGTGCCCTTGTCGGAGAAGGGCAGCAGGCGCCTGTGGGCGTTGTCGTCGGCGTACGTCAGACCGTCACCGCTCCGGGACGGTCCGCGAGGCGTCCGGCTTCCGGGGTCCCGGCGTCCGCGGCGGGAGCCTTCGTGCGGTCGGCGAGCTTGAGCCAGATGACCCCGACGATGATGACCGCCAGCCAGATGCCCTTGGTCAGCGTGAGGGTCTCGTCGAAGAAGAGCGGACCGAAGACCGCGGCGCCCACCGCGCCGATGCCGGCCCAGACGGCATAGCCGACGCTCACGTCGATCGTGCGAAGGGCGAGGCTCAGTGCGTAGAGCGTGAGCAGGAAGAACACGACGGCGACCAGGGACCAGGTCAGGCGGGTGAAGCCCTCGCTGCCGCCGACGGCGAGCGCGTACCCGATCTCGAAGACTCCGGCGAGGAGGAGCATGAGCCAGGCGTTGGCGGAGCTCCGGGCTGCGTTGGACATGGGAGGTGGGTCCTCTCGTGAAAGGTCGTCAGGTGGTTGCGGGTGGAGCGGGGTGCGAAGTCGGGGAGGCCGGGCTCCGGGCTCAGGCGGAGCCGCTCAGCTGCAGGCCGACGACCCCGCCGATGACGAGGGCGATGCCGATCAGCTTGTGCAGGTTCAGGCGCTGGGCGAAGAACAGCGCTCCGATGACCGTGATGCCGACACCGGCGACGGACGTCCACAGGGCGTAGCCGACGCCGACCTCGAAGGTCAGCAGCGCCTTGCTGAGGAAGAAGGTCGCGGCGGCTCCGCTGAGCAGGGTGATGGCGGTCCACTTGCGGTTCTTGAAGCCTTCGGCCTTGCCGGCGGCGATGGCGACCGTGGTCTCGAAGGCGACGGCGATCGCGAGGTAGAGCCAGTGCATGGGGGTGGTCCTTCCGTGCGGTGTATGGAGGAGGAGAGGGAGGGGCGTCGTACGGGCACGCGGGTCGTACGGGACGCGGGTCGTACCGGAATGCGGGTCGTACCGGACGCGGGGCGTACGGGGCGGCGGAGAGAGGCGGTCCGGCTACCGACCGGCGCGGCTCAGGGAGAGGAAGTCCTGGAACGGCTGCTCCGCTTCGGGGAGTTGCAGCGCCGTGACCTGAAGCGGCCAGTCCGCCGGGTCCTCGGCGAAGAGGGAGTACGAGCTCGTGTAGTCGAACCCGTACCGGGCGGCGGTCCTGCGGTCGGCGACGTGCACGATGTGGCCGACACCGGCGTACAAAGACGCCATGTAGCACAGGGCGCAGGGTTCACCGGAGGCGATCAGGGTGGCTCCGGCCACGGCGCGGATGCCGTGCTTGGCGGTGGCCTCCCGGAGGGCGACGACCTCGGCGTGGGCGGTGGGGTCGTTGTCCTCGCGGACCCGGTTGAAGCCGGTCCCCAGGATCCGTCCGCTGCCCACGACCACGCCGGAGAAGGGGATGCCGCCCTGTGCGACGTGCTCGCGGCTGAGCCGGATCGCTTCGTGGGCGTATTCCATCAGTTCGCTGCCGTGTGTCAGTTCGCTGTCGTGTGTACGCATGAGCAGTTCGTCTCCCGAGTGACCCGCACCTACTGCTTGTCTGCACAAGCAAGAAGATGCTGACATCAGATCGCCGTCGGCGTTCCGGCCTTGGGTACTAATCTTGTATGTGCAAGTAATGACTGTCAAGCCGTCGCGCGGAGGCGGGCGTTGGACAGCGTCGCCAACGGCTCCAGCACCCCGGGATCGAACGGCGCCAGGGCCACGCCCGCGGCCACCCTGCGCGGCAGGTCGGGGTTGGCCAGCGCGGCCGTCCCGATGGCCAGGACGTCGGCGTGCCGTTCGTCCAGGACGCGCCGGGCCGGCGTTTCCTGGTGCAGCCCGCCGTTGGCCATCACCGGAAGTCCGGTGACCTTCCGGGCGAGCGCGGCAAGCGTCGGCTCACCGGGGAGCCAGTCCCGCCGGCCGCCCGCGAGGTGCACGTAGCCCGCCCCCGCTTCGGCTGCCGCCGAGAAGACGGCGCCCGCCTCGGCGTCCCCGCCGGGCCACCGCCACGAGGGGTCGTTGATCTTCGCCTGCGAGAACCGGACACCGACCGGAAAACCCGACCCCACCGCCCGCGCGACCTCGGACACCACTTCCCGTACGAGCCGCAGACGCCCTTCGAGGCCGCCTCCGTACGCGTCAGTCCGCGTGTTCGTGTACGGGGTGAGGAACTGGTCGAGCAGATAGCCGTTGGCCGCATGGACCTCCACGCCGTCGAACCCGACCTCCCGGGCCCGCACCGCCGCGGTCGCGAAGCCGTGGACCGCCTCGCAGACCTGTCCGGCCGTCATCTCCGACGGAACCGGCCAACGCCCGTCCCCCCGGTACTTGGCCAGCTGCTCGCCCAACGGCCGCACCGCCGAGGGACCCGCGGTCCCGTCGCGGAAGCGGTTGCCCTGCGCGAGAGCCCCGGCGTGCATCAACTGAAGGACGATGCGCGCCCCGGCCGCGTGGGCCCGCTCCACGACGGGCCGCCAGGCAGCGGCCTGCGCCTCGTCCGTGATGCCCGGCTGGTGCAGGTACCCCTGGCTGAACGCGGTGTCGGCGTACGTCCCTTCGGTCACCAGGAGCGCGAACCCGCCCTCGGCGAAGGCCCCGTAGTACTCGGCCATCTCCGCCGTGGCCCTGCCGTCCTCGGTGGCGGACACCCGGGTCATGGGGGCGAGGGCGAACCGGTTGCGCAGTTCGAGCCCCGCGAAACGACAGGCGGTGAGGGCGGGATGTGCGCCGGGAGGCCTCCCGGACGGCGCACCGGGCGTCACCGTGGGCGCAACGCCGGACGGTGCACCGGACCGGATGCCGGACGGAGTGCCTGACGGGTCACCGGACCGGATGCCGGACGGAGCGCCGGACGATTCGCCGGGCCGGATGCCGGACGGAGCACCGGCCCCGGCATCGGGTCGAGCGACGGCGCGACCGCCGGGCCGGGCCCCGGAAGGGCTGCCGGAACGTCCCTCCGGATGCGTGCCGCTCACCTCAGCAACCCCCGTCGATACCGCACGCAGCCCCGTACAGGGTGCCCTCGGACTGCTGCGCCTGAGCGTCGAGGATCGCCTTGCGCAACTGCGCGGGACGCGGGACGCCCTCGATCCGGGTGTCACCGACCAGCAGGGTGGGAACCGACTGCACCCGATGGGCCGCCGCCTCGCGCAGCGCCTCCTGGTGCTTGGCGCGGTACGTGCCGTCCGTCAACGCACCCCGGAAGCCCGCCTCGTCGAGGCCGACCTCGCCGGCCAGTGCGGTGAGGACGTCGATCTCCCCCAGGTCCTGACTCTCCTGGAAGAAGGCGCGGAACATCCGCCGGGTGTAGGCGGTCCCCAGGCCGTGCTCCGCCGCGTACTGGTACCCCTCGAAGGCGAGGGCGGTGTACGGCTGCGGGGACACGGTGGGGAGCGTGATGTCGACCCCCAGACGACGGGCCATGGGGTAGACGGCCCGCTGCCAGATGGCCGGAAGGTACTCGTCCTCCGGCCGCAGGGTGGGCTGCGGGTGGGGACGCAGCTCGAACGGCATCCACTCGATCTCCACCTCGACGCCGACATCCGCGACCGCCTCTTCGAGGGGGCCCTCGGCCAGCATGCAGAAGGGGCAGACGTAGTCGGACCAGATCTTGATCTTGACGGGATCAGTCATGCGCAGACCTCCAGTTATTTGATCGCACACGCAATGACATCCCCCGACGATTCGGCAGGGGATACGCGGAACACGAAGAAGGTTGCACGCACATGCACTTTAGTGTCAAGTCACCTGCTCTTCTTCGGAGATCAACGCGCCCCACGCACCCCCGAACCCGGCCGGCACCTGCGCGCACGTGGGTGCGGGGCAGGTCGGCACGGCGCCGCCGCGTACCGCAGGCGCCGTACCGACGCCCAGGCCCTCCGTCACCGGGCCCGGCGTCATGGACCGGTGAGCTTGTCGAGGTCGGGGGCGTAGACGGTCATCCAGTGCGGGTTGAGCCGGTAGTAGACGACCTCGCGGTTCCAGTCGAAGGCGTCGTCCTCGTAGAAGTCCTTCAAGTAGGCGAGGAGTTCCTGCCAGTCGGCCGAGGTCCCGGCGCCCTCGGGGTTCAGCTCCTCCACCGTGCCGTGGGTGAACACGCCGAGGTCCTCGCCGCGCATGTGCGCGACGCTGGCGGCCGGACGGGCCGCGAGATGACGGGCCTTGGCGGCTTTGCGCGCCGTACCGAAGTGCCACCGGCCGTGCAGGAAATGCCCGTCGGCGCCGCTGATCCGCGGTTCGCCCTTGGCGGTCACCGTGGAGAGGGCGAGCGTGCACATGCCGGTGAGGGCCCCGGTGAGCTGCGCCGCCGTGATGGTGTGGCCCTCGACGATCGAGCGGAGGTGTGCGGTCGAGCCGGAGAGGGAGGAGTCGAGCAGGGACTGGAGCTTGTCGAGTTCTTCTGGGGTTTCGCGCATACGCCCATCGTCGGCCGCAAACCCGACACCCTCTGTCGTCATGGATGAAGCAGCGGTGAGGTTGCCCCGCGCGGACGACGCTCGGTGCTGCGCGGATGACGCCTGGTGCCGCGCGGACGGCACCAGGCGGGGGACGAAACGCCGGGACGTGTTCACGTATGCGCGATTGCTCGACGAGCTGTGCCGCCGTTGGCCGACCGAGACCACTGGGGGTCGCGGGGCCGCCTGCGCCGTGCACCCGGCACGTCCCCCAAACATGAAAAAGCCCCAGGTCACGGCGAGTGAGTCCTGGGGCTGATCCGAGCCGCCTTCGGGATTCGAACCCGAGACCTACGCATTACGAGTGCGTTGCTCTGGCCAACTGAGCTAAGGCGGCGCCGCCGTGTTCACACCATGGTGCGATCAGCAGCGTGCCCAAGTCTACACAGTTTCCGGGGGTGCTCCGTCCACCCCCGGAGCGAGGGGTTCCGCGCAGGTCAGGAGCACTGTTTGCCGTCTTGCGGAGGGGTGCCTTCCAGGAGGTAGGCGTTGATCGCGGTGTCGATGCAGTCGCTGCCCCGGCCGTACGCCGTGTGGCCGTCGCCGTCGTAGGTGAGCAGGGTGCCGCTGGCGAGCTGGGCGGCCAGGGACCTGGCCCACTTGTACGGGGTGGCCGGGTCGCGGGTGGTGCCGACGACGACGATCGGAGCGGCGCCCTTGGCTTCGATGCGGTGCGGTTTTCCGGTGGCGGGGACCGGCCAGGAGGCGCAGTTCAGGGAGGCCCAGGCCAGGCCCGCGCCGAAGACGGGGGAGGCCTTCTCGAAGGAGGGGAGCGCGGCCTCGACGTCGGCGGTGGTGGTGAACGCCGGGGGGAGGTCGAGGCAGTTGACGGCGGTGTTGGCGTACATCAGGTTGGCGTACTCGCCGCTGGGCCCGCGCTCGTAGTAGCTGTCGGCGAGGGCCAGCAGGCCGTTGCCGTCGCCCTGCTGGGCGGCTTCGAGGCCGGCGCGGAGCCTCGGCCAGGCTCCCTCGTCGTACATGGCGGCGATGGCCCCCATGGTGGCGAGGGCTTCGCCGAGGGGGCGGTTCTTGTCCTTGGTGGGGGCGGGCTTGGTGTCGAGAGCGGTGAGGAGGGCCTTCAGTCGGGTGGCGGCCTGGGTCGGGGTGCCGGTGCCGAGGGGACAGGCCCGCTGCTTGACGCAGTCGGCGGCGAAGGACTGGACTGCCGTCTCGAAGCCGGCCGTCTGGTCGCGGTTCAGGTCGCGCGCCGGCAGCGAGGGGTCCATCGCGCCGTCCAGGACCAGGCGTCCGGTGCGGTCCGGGAAGAGTTCCGCGTAGGTGGCCCCCAGGAAGGTGCCGTACGAGGCGCCGACGTACTGGAGCTTCTCGTCACCGAGGATCTCGCGGAGGAGGTCCATGTCGCGGGCCGCCTCCACCGTGGAGACGTGCGGCAGAATGCGGGCGGAGCGCTTCTTGCAGCCGGCCGAGAACTTCTCGTACGCGGCGGACAACGCGGCCACTTCGGCTGCGTCGTCGGGGGTCTGGTCGACCTGGGTGTGCGCGTCCATCTCCTTGCCGGTCAGGCACTGGACGGGTTCGCTGCGGGCGACGCCGCGGGGGTCTACGGCGACCATGTCGTAGCGGGCGCGGACCGGCGCGGGGTAGCCGAGGCCCGCGTACGCCTGGAGGTATCCGATCGCGGAACCGCCCGGTCCGCCCGGGTTCACCAGCAGAGACCCGATGCGCGTGCCGGGGCCGGTGGCCTTGACCCGGGACACGGCGAGCTTGATGTCGCCGCTGCCTCCGCTGCCGCTGCCGGGCTTCGCGTAGTCGAGGGGGGCCTGCATGGTGGCGCACTCGAAACCGGGGACACCGCACTGGCGCCACGTCAGTTTCTGCGCGTAGTACGGGGCGAGGGCCGCCCGGTCGGCGCCGGAGGAGCCCTGCGCCTGGCCCTGGGTGGAGGTGGACACCGTCTTGAGCGGCGGGGACGCCGTGCCCGACGAGCATCCGGAAGCACCCCCGATCAGCAGGCCGGTCGCGGCGAGGAGGGCGACTGACGTACGCAGCCGGGAGCGGGGCGAGGTGCGGAGCGGGGGCCTGGTGTCCATGCCCGGAGCGTAGTCGGGACGTGACGTGCCGTGCATGCCCGGTGCGCCCGGGTCCCCGTACGAGTGAGGCGGTCAACGGGGCGCCTCGGCGCGGAGGCGAACAGGGCGCGGCCTCCCTCTGGCTGTCGGCTCGCGCGGCGGGGCCGTCGGGCCATGTCGCCTTCAGCCCGTACGCAAGGACACCGCCATCGCCTCGACCGCCAGGAGCGGCGCCACGTTGCGGTCCAGGGCTTCGCGGCAGGCGATGATCGACTCGATGCGGCGCAGGGTGCGTTCGGGGGTGGAGTCGCGGGCGATCCGGTCCAGGGAATCCCGTACGTCCTCGTTGGCCAGCGCCACCGACGAGCCCAGCTGGAGGGCGAGCACGTCGCGGTAGAAGCCGGTCAGGTCGGTGAGAGCCAGGTCCAGGCTGTCGCGCTGGGTGCGGGTGGAACGGCGCTTCTGGCGGTCGGCCAGCTCCTTCATCGCGCCCGCCGTGCCGCGCGGCATGCGCCCGCCGGTGGACGCGCCCAGCGCCGCCTTCAGGTCCTCGGTCTCCTTCCCGTCGACGTCCTCGGCCACCTGCTTGGCGTCCTCGGCCGCCGCGTCGACGAGTTCCTGGGCGGCCTTCAGGCAGGCGCCGATGTCGTCGGTGCGGAACGGGAGACGCAGGACCGCGGCACGTCTCCTGCGGGCCCGTTCGTCGGTCGCCAGACGCCGGGCGCGGCCGATGTGGCCCTGGGTGGCGCGGGCGGCGGTCATCGCCGCTTCGGGATCGATGCCGTCCCGGCGTACGAGGACGTCGGCCACCGCCGCGACCGAGGGCGTGCTCAGCGTGAGGTGCCGACAGCGGGAGCGGATGGTGGGCAGCACGTCTTCGAGGGAGGGCGCGCAGAGCAGCCAGACCGTACGGGGGGCGGGCTCCTCGACGGCCTTCAGGAGCACGTTGCCCGCGCCCTCGGTGAGCCGGTCGGCGTCCTCCAGGACGATGACCTGCCAGCGGCCCACAGCGGGCGAGAGCTGGGCACGGCGGACCAGGTCCCGGGTCTCCTTCACACCGATGGAGAGCATGTCCGTACGGACGATCTCCACGTCGGCGTGCGTGCCGATGAGGGTGGTGTGGCAGCCGTCGCAGAATCCGCAGCCCGGGATGCCGCCGAGGGCACGGTCCGGGCTGACGCACTGGAGGGCGGCGGCGAAGGCGCGGGCGGCGGTGGAGCGGCCGGAACCGGGGGGGCCGGTGAACAGCCAGGCGTGCGTCATCTTGGAGGCGTCGGGTGCGGACTCTCCAGAGGTCTGGAGTGTGACCTGCGCGTCGGCGTCCTTGGCGGCGCCGGCGAGCTGTTCCTGAACGCGTGCCTGTCCGACGAGATCGTCCCAGACGGTCATGTGGGGGGTTGCCCTCCTTCCTCTCGTGGCGGGGCGGTGGTGGTGCGAGCCAGCGGGGCGCGTCCCTGGACGGCCCGCGGGTCGTGCCCCGGGTCCATTGTGACGGCACCCACTGACAACGAGGGACAACCACCGGCAACGAGGGACGGGCTTCAGCGGAGCGCCTCCCTCCGCCGCTCCGCCGGGGACCCCCTGTCGAGCGGGGCTCCCATCGGACCTCGGGCTCAGCGGGTCTCCGTGCTGCCCGTGCCCGCAGCTGCCCGTCCCCGCAGGGCCGGCGCGTCACCCGGCTCGTCCCCCACGGGCCCAGCACGTCTCCCCAGCCGTACCTCCCGCGCTCAGCCCATCTCCCCACCCGTATCGCCCGGGTTCGACGCCTCCTCGTCCCGCGAGGCCAACGCGTCCCCCCACCCGGATTTCACCGGCTCGGAGCGGCTGTCGCCCCGCTACCAGGCCCGTTCAGCGACGTCCCTTGCCGCGCCTGTTCCCGCGGTCGCCGTTCTCCCCGTCCGGATCGCCCAGCAGCTCGTCCGCCAGCGACGGCAGGTCGTCCAGCGGGGTCTCCTCCGCCCAGTCCGAGCGGCGGCGCGGACGTTCGGGTGCCCCGCCGCCCTGGGCGTCCGGGTCGAACTGGGGAAGTTCGCGAGTCCGGTCCTCCCCGCCGCCGGTCGCCGCTGCCTCGTCGCGGAAGTACCCGCGCGGAACCCGGTCCGCCGGTTCGCCGCGCGTCCCCGCGTCCGGCCCGCCCCGGACCCCGGCGTCCCGCACGGGCGGCAGCACAGCTGTCTCGTCGGTCGGAGAAGTCGGAGCCGCCGGGGAACTCGGGACCGCCGGAGAAGTCGGAGCCGCCCGGCCCGGTCGGACCGGCGGCAGCACCGCGGTCTCGTCCGCAGCCGAACCCGCCGACGAACCCGACGGCGGGTACGCCTGCGAGTGCTCCGTCCGCGAAGGAGCCTGCGGCAGCACCGTCGTCTCCTCCATGTCCGCGCGCGGGTCGGTCGGAGCCGAGGGAGCCGTGGTCGGCGCAGTGTCGGCCGAGGGAGTCGTGGTTGGCGCGTCGTCCTTCGTCAGGTCCAGCCGTACGACCGGAGTCGGCACCGTCACCTCGCTGTCGGACTCCGGCTGCTTGCGCAACGAAGCACGACCGGAAGCGGCAGCTCCGGAAGCAGCCGCTCCGGGAGCGGGGGGAGTTCCAGGAGCAGCGGCTCCGGGAGCAGGGCGAGTTCCGGGGGCAGGCCGAGTTCCGGGGGCAGGGCGAGTGCCGGGGGCAGAGGGCGAGGCGGAGGGAGTTCCCGGGGCGGGAGGCGAGGCAGGGCGGGACGCGCGCGTCGGGCCGGCGCTCGCGGCCGACACGGCCGCCGCGGCAGCCGCCGCGTTCGCCGCCTCCGTCGCCCGCCTGGCCTCCTCGGCCCGCAGCAGCGCCTCCTCCGCCTTGCGCTGCTTCTCGCGTCGGCGTTCCTCCGCCTCCGCGCGCAGCCGGGCCTCCTCCTCGGCCTGCTTGCGCAGGCGTTCCTGCTCGGCCGCCCGCGCCTTGGCCTCGGCCTCGCGGCGCACCCGCTCCTCCTCGGCGAGCCGACGCGCCTCCTCGGCCCGCAGCCTGGCCTCCTCGGCCTGCCGCTCCGCCTCCCGCCGGCGCGCCTCCTCGATCTCGCGGCGCTTGCGCTCCTCCTCCTCGGCGCGCAGCCGGGCGAGCTGTTCCTGTCGTTCGCGCTCGATCCGCTCCTCCTCGGCCTTGCGCGCGGCCTCTTCCTCGGCGAGGCGACGCGCCTCCTCCTCGGCGGCCTTGCGGGCGGCTTCGGCGGCGGCGATCTCCTGCTCGGACATCGGCAGCATCTGATCGAGCCGGTGGCGTACGACCGTGCTGACCGCCTCGGGATCCTGGCCCGCGTCGACGACCAGGTAACGGCTCGCGTCGGCCGCCGCCAGGGTCAGGAATCCGGACCGTACCCGCGCGTGGAACTCCGGAGGCTCCGATTCCAAGCGGTCCGGCGCCTCGGTGAAGCGTTCGCGCGCCGTCTCCGGCGACACGTCCAGCAGCACCGTCAGATGCGGTACGAGGCCGTGCGTGGCCCACCGCGACATGCGGGCGATCTCGGTGGGGGCCAGGTCTCGGCCGGCGCCCTGGTACGCCACCGAGGAGTCGATGTACCGGTCGGTGATGACGACCGCGCCGCGCTCCAGGGCCGGGCGTACGACCGAGTCCACGTGTTCCGCCCGGTCGGCGGCGTACAGCAGCGCCTCCGCGCGGTTCGACAGGCCCGCGCTCGACACGTCCAGCAGGATCGACCGCAGCCGCTTGCCGATCGGTGTCGCACCGGGTTCGCGGGTGACGACGACCTCGTGGCCCTTGGCCCGTATCCAGTCGGCGAGCACCTTGGCCTGGGTGGACTTCCCGGCTCCGTCGCCGCCCTCCAGGGCGATGAAGAACCCGGTCGCGGACGGCGCCTGCGTCGGCTCGCCGCCCCGGATCGCCTCGCGCAGATCACGTCGCAGGGGCACCCCCTGCCGGTCGTCCGTCTTGGCGAGCACGAGCGCGGCCACGGGCAGCAACAGGGCTCCGACCAGCATCAACGTGTACCCGGCACCGCCTCCCCTGATGAAGACGAAGCTTCCGCCCTCCAGCCGGTGGTAGCCGATCGCGGCGGCCAGCAGCGGCCCGGCGAGAACGCCGAGTGCGCCGCAGAGGCGTACGAACGCCTGGAGGTGCTCGGTCGTGCGGGCCCGGCGGTAGTCCTCGGTCTCCAGGTCGAGCAGGGTGTGCCCGGTGTTCGCGGCGACGCCCGCGGCGAAGCCCGCGAGGAGGGCGAGGAGCAGCACGGTGGTGGTGTCGGGCACGACGCCCATGGCCAGCAGCGCGATCCCGGTGACGGCGATCGCCAGCGCCAGCAGGCGGCGGCGCGACAGGGCGGGCAGGATCCGGGCGGCGCCGCGAACACCCAGGCCCGTACCGGCCGCGAGGGCCAGCACGAGCAGCGCGAAGACCGCCGGGCCGCGCCCGAGGTCCACCGCATGCAGTACGGAGACGGCCCCGGCGGCGGCGATCGCCGCGGTCACGGCCGCACAGGCCGGGACCAGAAGCGGAATGGCACCGGTACGCCCCCTGTCGGGGCCGTTCCCGGTACTACTGGGACGACGCAGCCCCTCCAGCGGCGACCGGGGACGCGGGGTGTGCGCGTCGGGCAGCTGAAGCAGCGCGAGGACCGAAACGGAAGCCGCGAAAAGCCCTGCGGCGAGGTACGAGCCGAGTGCCGCCTGGTGGTGCGAGAACCAGTCGAGCCCGGTTCCCAGCAGCCGACCGAGCAGCGTGGCGGCCAGCAGAGCGGCAGCGGCGACGGGGATGGCCACGAAGCGTGTACGGAGGGACAGCTTCCGCAGGGCCCCGAGGTGATCCGGAAGCGGCCGCACCGCAGCGCCCTCGATCGGCGGCGCGGGCAGCAGCGCGGGGGCGGCGCTCTCGTGCGCCACCGACCAGAACCGCTCCGCGACCCCCGCGATGAACACCGTGACCAGCAGCATCGCCGTCGCCTTTGCGGGCAGCCAGACCACCCACAGCGGGGCGACGACGAGCAGCGCGACCCGCAGTCCGTCGGCGGTGAGCATCGCCCACCGCCGGTCGAGCGGACCGCCCGGCGCGACGAGCGCGGAGAGCGGGCCGAGGAGCACGGCGCCGAAGAGGAGCGTGGCGAGGAGTCGGGCACCGAACACGGTGGCCACGACGAGGGCGACACCGCGGTAGTCGCCACCGAAGACCGCCCGGGGGCCCGATGCCTCCAGCGTCAGCAGGAGAAGTACGAGAAGGGCGAGAGCGTCTCCGACACCGCTGACGAGCTGTGCGCTCCACAGCCGCTTGAGCGGCTGATGGCGCAGGAGAGCCCGGACGGCTCGCTCGCGGGAGTCTGCGGCTAGTGCGTCGGAGGTGGGGCTCACGACCGTTGGCTGCTCGGCTCGCGTCATCCCGCCAGCCTATCCGCAGTGCCGGGGGCGTATGCGCGAGTGCTCGAACTGGAGTATGAGGTGCTCTCCTGCGTCAGCACACGGAGGCGACGGGCCAGGCGACCGACGTCCGCCCCCTCGGGCGGCGGGCCCCAGGGACGCGGGGCCCCTGCACGCGCGAAGCCGGGTGCTCGGAGGGCGGACAAGGATGGGGCTGCACCCACGCGGAAGCATCCCGCCCCGCCGTCCGCCCCACTCCGGCCGCTGGGTACTGAGGTCGGGGACGACCCTCCCGCCACCACGGAGACGTCCCGTCCCGCCGTCCGCTACGGCCGCTGCGTGCTGCGGTCGGGCGGCCCTCCCGCCCCGCCGCCCGGGGGCCGCGGTCGGGGACGACCCTCCCGTCGCCACGGGGGCATCCCGCACCCGCCGCGCCGTCGGGGCCGCCCCCGTCGCCCTGACTACTCCGCAGCCGAGGCGGTCTTCTTGGCCGGAGCCTTCTTCGCAGCAGTCGTCTTCTTCGCGGCGGTCGCGGAAGCCGTCTTCTTGGCCGCGGCCTTCTTCGCCGGAGCCTTCTTCGCGGGGGCCTTCTTGGCCGCCTTCTTGGCGACCTTCTTCGCCGGGCCCTTCGCCCGCTTCTCCGCGAGCAGCTCGTACCCGCGCTCGGGCGTGATCTCCTCGACGCTGTCGCCGGACCGCAGCGTCGCGTTCGTCTCGCCGTCCGTGACGTACGGACCGAACCGTCCGTCCTTCACCACGACCGGACGCTCGCTCACCGGGTCCGTGCCCAGTTCCTTCAGCGGCGGCTTGGCGGCGGCCCGCCCGCGCTGCTTGGGCTGGGCGTAGATGGCCAGCGCCTCCTCGACCGTGATCGAGAAGAGCTGGTCCTCGGTCTCCAGCGACCGCGAGTCCGTGCCCTTCTTCAGGTACGGCCCGTACCGCCCGTTCTGCGCGGTGATCTCGACGCCCTCGGCGTCGACCCCGACCACCCGCGGCAGCGACATCAGCTTCAGGGCGTCCGCCAGGGTCACCGTGTCCAGCGCCATCGACTTGAACAGCGAGGCCGTCCGCGGCTTGACTGCGTTCTTGCCCGTCTTGGGGGTGCCCTCGGGCAGGATCTCCGTCACGTACGGGCCGTAACGCCCGTCCTTGGCGACGATCTGCCGTCCGGTCTCCGGGTCCGTGCCCAGCTCGAAGTCGCCGCTCGGCCTGGCCAGCAGCTCCTCCGCGTACTCCACGGTCAGCTCGTCCGGGGCCATGTCGTCCGGGACGTCGGCGCGCTGGTGGCCCTCGGCGTCCTTCTCACCGCGCTCGATGTACGGCCCGTAGCGGCCGACCCGCAGCACGATCCCGTCACCGACGGGGAACGAGGAGATCTCCCGGGCGTCGATCGCGCCGAGGTCCGTGACGAGCTCCTTGAGTCCGCCCAGGTGGTCGCCGTCGCCGTTGCCCGCCTCGGACGCCAGCCCGGCCGCCTCGCCCTCGCCGAAGTAGAACCGCCGCAGCCACGGCACGGACTGGGCCTCGCCCCGCGCGATGCGGTCGAGGTCGTCCTCCATGCGGGCGGTGAAGTCGTAGTCGACGAGCCGGCCGAAGTGCTTCTCCAGCAGGTTGACCACGGCGAACGACAGGAACGACGGGACGAGCGCGGTCCCCTTCTTGAAGACGTAGCCGCGGTCCAGGATCGTCCCGATGATCGAGGCGTACGTGGACGGCCGGCCGATCTCGCGCTCTTCCAGCTCCTTGACCAGCGAGGCCTCGGTGTACCGGGCGGGCGGCTTGGTGGCGTGCCCGTCGACGCTCATCTCCTGGGCGCCGAGCGGGTCGCCCTCGGCGACCTGCGGCAGCCGGCGCTCGCGGTCGTCGAGCTCCGCGTTCGGGTCGTCGGCGCCTTCGACGTACGCCTTCATGAAGCCGTGGAAGGTGATCGTCTTGCCGGAGGCCGAGAACTCGGCGACCCGGCCGTCGGCCGAGGTTCCCGCGATCTTCACGGTCACCGAGTTGCCGACCGCGTCCTTCATCTGGGAGGCGACGGTCCGCTTCCAGATCAGCTCGTACAGGCGGAACTGGTCGCCGGTCAGACCGGTCTCGGCCGGAGTGCGGAAACGATCACCCGACGGGCGGATCGCCTCGTGCGCCTCCTGCGCGTTTTTGACCTTCCCGGCGTACGTGCGCGGCTTGTCCGGCAGGTAGTCGGCGCCGTACAGCTGCGTCACCTGGGCGCGGGCGGCCTGGACCGCGGTGCCGGACAGCGTCGTGGAGTCCGTACGCATGTAGGTGATGAAGCCGTTCTCGTACAGCTTCTGTGCCACCTGCATGGTCGACTTCGCGCCGAAGCCGAGCTTGCGGGACGCCTCCTGCTGGAGGGTCGTCGTACGGAACGGGGCGTACGGCGAGCGGCGGTACGGCTTGGACTCGACCGAGCGCACCGCGAAGGAGGAGTCGGCGAGGGCGGCGGCCAGTGCGCGGGCGTTCGCCTCGTCCAGGTGCAGGACGTCGCTCTTCAGCTGTCCGTCCGCGCTGAAGTCGCGGCCCTGGGCGACGCGCCTGCCGTCGACCGTGGTCAGGCGGGCGACCAGGGAGGACGGGTCGGAGGCGTCGCCGGTGCGTCCGGTGGAGAACGTACCGGTGAGGTCCCAGTACTCAGCAGAACGAAAGGCGATGCGCTCGCGTTCCCGGGCGACGACGAGGCGTGTCGCGACGGACTGCACCCGGCCCGCCGAGAGCTTCGGCATGACCTTCTTCCACAGGACGGGCGACACCTCGTAGCCGTAGAGCCGGTCGAGGATGCGGCGGGTCTCCTGGGCGTCGACCATCGGCTTGTTCAGCTCGCGCGGGTTCGACACCGCCTCGCGGATCGCGTCCTTGGTGATCTCGTGGAAGACCATCCGGTGGACCGGGACCTTGGGCTTGAGGACCTCTTGCAGGTGCCACGCGATGGCTTCGCCCTCGCGGTCCTCATCGGTGGCGAGGAAGAGTTCGTCCGACTCGGCCAGCAGCTCCTTGAGCTTCTTGACCTGCGCCTTCTTGTCGGCGTTCACGACGTAGATGGGCTGGAAGTCGTGCTCGACGTCCACGCCCAGGCGGCGTACCTCACCGGTGTACTTGTCGGGCACCTCGGCGGCGCCGTTGGGGAGGTCGCGGATGTGCCCGACGCTCGCCTCGACTACGTATCCGGGGCCGAGGTAGCCCTTGATCGTCTTCGCCTTGGCAGGCGACTCGACGATGACGAGTCGGCGGCCGCCCTGTGCGGTCTCGCTGGTCGGGGACAACTTGGCTCTTCTCTCCGGTCGACACTCGGTGGTCACAAGTGGTGGTCGGTACCCGCCCGGCACGGCTGTGCCGGACGCGTAACGCTGCGGAGTGTGACGGTACAACCCGCCCCCGTGTCAAACGGCAAAAGCCCGAAAGACCGCAACGGCCACACCGGAGACGGTAACCCGACAATCGCCATTCCTGCCGCCCGGACCGCCACGCCGCCCCCGGACGCGCCCGGCCCGCCCGGAATCCGAGGACGCGTCGGCCCGGCTCCCGGCAGCGTCCCGACCGCGGCCGGGACGCGGCACGACGACCGCCTCCGCACCCCCGGGGCCGGCGGTTCCGGACAGCGTCGCGCCAGGGGCCGGCGGTTCCGGGAAGCGTCACGACCCGCGGAAAACAGTGACCCGCCGATGTCCCGCGAGGCGGCGCCCCGCCCCGTCCGGCCCCCTCACCCCACCGGTACCAGGAACCCCTGCTCGACCAGCAGCCGAATGGCCTCCGGCGTCCGGTCCCGCAGCAACACGGGGTCCTCCTCCATCAATTGGGCGATGGCGTCCAGAATCTGTCCCGCGCTCAGCGATCCGTCCGACACCCCTGCGAATCCCGCGCCGACCGTGTCGACCTTCGTCGCGCGCCGCATTCCCCGGTGCTGACGCAGCACCACGTACTCGGGATCCTCGTCCCCCGGCACCCCGATCTGTTCCTGCACGACCTCCTCGGCCAGCACGAACCGGTCGGCGAGCAGTGCCGCGTCGTCGTGCGTCCGCAGGTAGTCCTGACGCTCGAAGTGCGCCCTGATGACCGGCCCGAGCGGCTGCTCGACGGGGTGCGGCCACTCCTCGACAGTGACCGACGGCTCACCCGTGGCCCCGGCCCCGCGCTTGCGCAGGGTGATCCACCCGAAGCCCACCCCGGTGGTTCCGCGCGCCTCGAACTCGTCGAGCCACGCCTCGTACCGTGCCGCGTACTCGGTGGGGTCGCTGCGGTGGTCACCGGCGTCCCGCAGCCAAAGCTCCGCGTACTGCGTGATGTCCTGCACTTCGCGCTGCACGATCCACGCGTCGCAGCCGGCCGGCACCCAGGAACGGAGCCGGTCCTTCCAGTCCTCGCCCTCGACGTGCTGCCAGTTGGCCAGGAACTGCGCGTACCCGCCCTCGTTCAGCCGCTCCCCCGCACCGGACACGAGCGCGCGGCACAGGTCGTCGCCGCCCATTCCGCCGTCCCGGTAGGTCAACCGCGCGCCGGGCGAGATCACGAAGGGCGGATTGGAGACGATCAGGTCGTACGTCGCTCCCTCGACCGGCTCGAACAGGGAGCCCTCCCGCAGCTCGGCCGGTGTCGCGCCGGACAGGGCGAGGGTCAGCCGGGTGAAGGCGAGCGCGCGCGGATTCAGGTCGGTCGCCGTCACCCGCACGGCGTGCTGCGCGGCGTGCAGCGCCTGGATTCCCGAGCCCGTGCCGAGGTCGAGGGCGGAACGGACGGGGGTGCGTACGGTGATCGAGGCGAGCGTGGTGGACGCGCCTCCGACGCCGAGCACGACGCCCTCCTCGCGGGTGCCCGCACCCCCCGCGCCGCCCACCGCGCGGCCGAGGTCGGACACGATGAACCAGTCCTGGCCTTCGTCCCCGCCGTAAGGACGCACGTCGACGGTCGCCCGGACGTGGTCGCCGTCGGCCACCAGCCAGCCGTCGGCCAGGCATTCCGCGAGCGGCAGCACCTCGGCCGCGCGCGCGGTCGGCACGGACTCCTGGAGCAGGAAGAGCCGCACGAGCGTCCGGAGCGGCCCGTCCCCACGGGTCGCCCGCAGCGCGGGCACGGTCTCGCCGCGCGCCAGGGCGCTGTACGCGGGCGCGCCGAGCAGGTCGAGCAGGCCGTCGGCGGTGAACGCGGCGGCGAGCAGGGCGTCCCGCAGCCCGGCCGCGTTCTCGGGGCCGGGCAGGGACTCGGGCAGGGGCGCGGAAAGGCTGGTCTGACTCACCCGGCCATTGTCGCCGCTGCCACTGACAATCGCCGTACCGGCCGGGCCCGCCCCCGTGCGACGGGCCCGGACTGCCCGCGTGAGCCGGGCGGCCCTACGCCGGCTTCGGTGCCCCGGCGCCCCCGGAGCTCGGGCAGAAGGACTTGGGCACCGGCAGCTCGCCGACCTTCCCCAGGTCCTCGCCGAGCTTGTCCAGGCCCTTCGGGAACTCCTTGCCCTTCGGGTCCAGGGCGTCCGCCTGCTTCTTCAGGTTGTCGAAGGCGGTGGCCTGCCCCTCCAGGTTCTTGATCATTTCCTTGTGGTCGCGCTCGCCGTTGGCCACCGGCGGGGGCCCGGCGTCGCGCAGCGCCTTGATCCGGTCCCTGGCGGCCTCCGCGTACATCTGGAAGGCCTCGGAGTCGGCCTTCTTGATGTCCTCGGGCTTGCCGTCCGCGGCCGTCGCCTTGAGCAGGCCGTCCGCCTTGACGCGCTTCTCCTCGGCCGCCTTCTCCTTGGGGCAGTAGGACTTGGACCAGGCCGCCTGCTCCTTCTTGGCCTTCTCCTCGGGGCTGTCGCCGCAGGCGGTCAGCGTGGCCGCCATCATCAGTACCGCACCGCCGGACAGTGCGGCTGCAAGCTTCTTGTTCACCGGATTGGTCCCTTCCAAGGCTCTCGGCCCCGGAACATACACGCCAAGTGGACTACCACCGCGCGCCGGGTGACCCATTCATCCGATATTGAAGCCATTTGTACCAGGAGAGACACCAGGAGAGAGGAGACTCACGGGCGTGGTTCGTGTTTCCGCGCAGGCCCCGCACAAACCTCATGCACCACACGCGCATCGGGCGGGCGGCGCACCAACGCGCGCCACCCGCCCGCCTGCTGACGTGCCGTGACGCCCCCGTACCCGACCGGGTGCGTCACCCTGCGCGGCTCACCCCGGCGACCTCACCGCCTTCGACGCCACCGGCGGCTCCGACTGCCTCGGAACGCCTCCCTCCGCATCGTCCCCGTCCCCCATCGCGACACCGCGCCGCTTCGAGACGTACACCGCTGCGACGATGACCCCGAAGGCGATCACCGCGACGACGGCCCGCACCCACGGGTTCGCGTCGACGCCGAAGCTGTACTGCACGACGGCGGGGGCGATCAGCAGCGCCACCAGGTTCATCACCTTCAGCAGCGGGTTGATCGCGGGACCCGCGGTGTCCTTGAACGGGTCGCCGACCGTGTCGCCGATGACGGTCGCGGCGTGCGCGTCGCTGCCCTTTCCGCCGTGGTGCCCGTCCTCGACGAGCTTCTTCGCGTTGTCCCAGGCACCGCCCGAGTTGGCGAGGAAGACCGCCATGAGCGTGCCGGCCCCGATCGCCCCCGCGAGGTAGGAGCCGAGCGCCCCGACACCGAAGGTGAACCCGACCGCGATCGGGGCCATGACGGCGAGCAGACCCGGTGTCGCCAGCTCACGCAGGGCGTCCTTCGTACAGATGTCGACGACCCGTCCGTACTCCGGCTTCTCCGTGTAGTCCATGATCCCGGGGTGCTCGCGGAACTGCCGCCGCACCTCGTAGACCACGGCGCCAGCCGACCGGGACACCGCGTTGATCGCCAGCCCGGAGAAGAGGAAGACGACCGCCGCGCCGAGCATCAGCCCGACGAGGTTGTTGGGCTGCGAGATGTCCATGGAGAGGTTGACCGGCGTGCCCTCGCCGCCGGTCACGATGCCCGCCTTCCGCGCCGCGCCGAGGATCGCGTCGCGGTACGAGCCGAAGAGCGCGGCCGCCGCGAGGACCGCGGTCGCGATGGCGATGCCCTTGGTGATGGCCTTGGTCGTGTTGCCGACGGCGTCCAGGTCGGTGAGCACCTGCGCGCCGGCGCCCGTGACGTCTCCGGACATCTCGGCGATGCCCTGCGCGTTGTCGGAGACCGGGCCGAAGGTGTCCATCGCGACGATGACGCCGACGGTGGTGAGCAGTCCGGTTCCGGCCAGGGCGACCGCGAAGAGGGCGAGGATGATCGAGGTACCGCCGAGCAGGAACGCCCCGTACACCCCGAGCCCGATCAGCAGCGCCGTGTAGACGGCCGATTCGAGCCCGATGGAGATGCCCGCCAGCACGACGGTCGCGGGCCCGGTCAGCGACGACTTTCCGATGTCCCGCACGGGCCGGCGGCTGGTCTCCGTGAAGTACCCGGTGAGCTGCTGGATCAGCGCGGCCAGCACGATGCCGATGGCCACGGCGACCAGCGCCAGCACCCGTGGGTCCCCGCTGTGCCCGAGCACGGATTCGTCCCCGACGCCCCGCAGATCGGCGTACGACGACGGCAGGTGCACGAAGACGGCCACGGCGACCAGCACGAGCGAGATGGCGGCGGAGATGAAGAATCCGCGGTTGATCGCCGTCATGCCGCTGCGGTCGCCGCGCCGGGGCGCGACGGCGAAGATGCCGATCATGGCGGTGATCACACCGATCGCCGGGACGATCAGCGGGAAGGCCAGGCCGGCGTCGCCGAAGGCCGCCATGCCCAGGATCAGCGCGGCGACCAGCGTGACAGCGTACGACTCGAAGAGGTCGGCGGCCATGCCCGCGCAGTCGCCGACGTTGTCGCCCACGTTGTCGGCGATGGTCGCGGCGTTGCGCGGGTCGTCCTCCGGAATGCCCTGCTCCACCTTGCCGACCAGGTCGGCGCCGACGTCGGCGGCCTTGGTGAAGATGCCGCCGCCGACCCTCATGAACATCGCGATCAGGGCCGCCCCGAGGCCGAAGCCCTCCAGGACCTTGGGCGCGTGTTCGGCGTACACGAGGACGACGACGGCCGCGCCGAGCAGACCGAGGCCCACCGTGATCATGCCGACGACGCCGCCCGTACGAAAAGCGATCTTCATCGCTTTGTGCGAGACCTTGGTCAAATCCTTTTCCGGCTCCCCGGCCACAGGAGTCGCTTCCCGCGCAGCCGCCGCGACGCGCACATTGCTCCGTACGGCGAGACGCATACCGATGTATCCGGTGGCCGCCGAGAACAGAGCGCCGACGAGGAAGAACAGCGACCGTCCGATCCGCTGCGAGGTGTTGTCCGCCGGAAGCAGCAACAACAGAAAGACCACGACGACCGCGAAGACCCCCAGAGTGCGCAACTGCCTCATCAGATAGGCGTTCGCGCCTTCCTGGATGGCGACCGCGATCTCCTTCATGGAGTCGGTGCCCTCGTCGGCCGCCAGCACCTGCCGCACCAGCAGCCGGGCGACGATCAGCGCGGCGACGGCGACGGCCGCGATGACGATCACGATGAGGCGATTGTCTTCGGTGAGGGAAACCGCGAGGTACGAGACATGATCGGACTGTGGGGAGTTGAGAAGTCCCGCCATTCGTCCTCCTTGATGCAGAAGCTCAAGATGTGGACGGATTGTAGGTAGCGGAAGCTGTTCCCAACAGAGTGCCGTTCAAGCGATCACGGAAGATGATCGAGGAATACCGCGGAAAAAAGGAAAGGCCCTGCTCAGCAGGGCCATTCCTTCATCACTTCAACCACTTCGGAATCACTGGGGAAATGCATTCACGGCATTACCACCGCCGAAGAGGTGGGCCAGCTCATCAGGATCGCTCCGCCGCCGGGCCCGCCGGTGACCCGGAGGTCGTCGACGAGCCCGCTGATCACGGCGAGACCCATGTCGTCCTCGCCGTCGGCATCGAGATCCACGGCGCCCGGCCCGGCCTCGGAGGCGCTGCGCGCTCCCGCAGCCGAACTGTCCGGAACGGGCACCTCGTCGCCGACCTCGATGGAGAAGGACTTCTCCTCCTCGGTCAGCGCCACCCGCACCGGAGCCGCGATGTTGTTCGTACGGTGCAGCCCCACGGCCCGGGAACAGGCCTCGCCCACCGCGAGCCGGACCTCGTCCAGCACCGCCTCGTCGACCCCGGCACGGCGCGCCACGGCGGCCGCCACGAGGCGGGCCGTCCTGACGTGCTCGGGCTGGGCGCTGAAACGGAGTTCCACGGTGGCCATTGCGCTCCCCCTAGGACGTACGGGCGTGCATGCGCGGGGACCGGACCAGGAGCCCGGTACCCCGCAAAATGTCCTGCTTGTGTTACTTGTTCTGCTTCCGGTGGCCCGAAAGCCGTCGGCGCGACCGTCAGTCGGTGGCGGCGACGGCTTCGTCGACCGTGGTGTGAATCGGGAACACCTTGGTCAGCCCGGTAATCCGGAAGATCTTGAGAATGCGCTCCTGGTTGCAGACCAGACGCAGCGAGCCCTCGTGGGCACGCACACGCTTCAGTCCGCCCACGAGCACGCCGAGGCCGGTGGAGTCGAGGAAGTCCACGCCCTCCATGTCGACAACCAAGTGATAGCTGCCGTCGTTCACCAACTCGACCAACTGCTCGCGCAGCTTGGGCGCGGTATACACATCAATCTCGCCACCGACCTCGACGACCGTTCGGTCGCCAGCAGGTCCAGTCACATTGCGAGTCGACAGGGACAGGTCCACGGATCCTCCAGCACCTTGCTATCGAGCGGCCGCCCCCCTGAGGTCTCCCCGGCGGAGCCAGAGGACGGAACGCCAGCCGCGAAAGGCATTCAATCACTTACCAGCAGGCGAGCACGACGCCTTGGGACCATTGTCCGTCACGCCAGTGACACACTCGGCGGTGATGGCCACCAATCCCCCTACTGGACGACCTCCCCGGAGCAGGGCCCAGACCCCGTCTCCCGGCGAGGTCCTCGCCCGTCTCACCGCAGGGGGGAGCCGGGCCGCTCGCGTCACTCATACGGAGCACCTGCCCCCGAGGGAGGGCAGCCATGCAGTGTGGCCCCACCGCATCCGTACCGAAGTGATCACGACGATCAGGGAAGCCGGGATCGAGCACCCCTGGACCCACCAGGCGCAGGCCGCGGAGCACGCCCTGGACGGCGAATCCGTGGTGATCGCCACAGGAACGGCCTCCGGCAAGTCCCTCGCGTACCTCGCGCCGGTCCTCACCGCGCTCCTCGACGGCTCCGAGGCCCCCAACGGCCGCGGGGCGACCGCCCTCTACCTGGCGCCGACGAAGGCATTGGCCGCCGACCAGCGGCGCGCGGTGAAGTCGCTCGCGGCCCCCCTCGGCAACGCGGTCCGCCCGGCGGTCTACGACGGGGACACCCCGGTCGAGGAGCGCGAGTGGGTCCGGCAGTACGCGAACCTGGTCCTCACCAACCCGGACATGCTGCACCGCGGGATACTCCCCTCCCACCCCCGCTGGTCGTCCTTCCTGAAGGCCCTGCGGTACGTCGTCATCGACGAGTGCCACACCTACCGGGGCGTCTTCGGCTCGCACGTCGCCCAGGTGATCCGCCGGCTGCGCCGGCTGTGCGCCCGGTACGGCTCCGAACCGGTCTTCCTCCTGGCCTCCGCCACCGCCGCCGAACCCGCGGTGGCCGCGGGCCGGCTGACGGGCCTGCCCGTCGCGGAGGTCGCCGACGACGCCTCCCCGCGCGGTGAGCTCGTGTTCGCCCTCTGGGAGCCCCCGCTCACCGAGCTGCACGGCGAGAAGAACGCACCCGTCCGGCGCACGGCCACCGCCGAGACCGCAGACCTCCTCACCGACCTGGTTCTTCACAAGATCCGCACAGTCGCTTTCGTACGGTCGCGCCGCGGCGCCGAACTGATCTCCCTCATCGCCAAGGACCGGCTGGCTGCGGTCGACCGCTCGCTGCCCCACCGGGTGGCCGCCTACCGCGGCGGCTACCTGCCCGAGGAACGCCGCGCCCTCGAAGCCGCCCTCCACTCCGGAGAACTCCTCGGCCTGGCCGCCACCACCGCCCTCGAACTCGGCATCGACGTCTCCGGCCTGGACGCCGTCCTCATCGCGGGCTACCCCGGAACCCGCGCCTCGCTGTGGCAGCAGGCCGGCCGGGCGGGCCGCTCGGGCGAAGGCGCCCTGGCGGTCCTCGTCGCCCGTGACGACCCCCTGGACACCTACCTCGCCCACCATCCGGAGGCCCTGTTCTCCCAGCCCGTCGAGTCGACGGTCCTCGACCCGGACAACCCCTACGTCCTGGCTCCCCACCTCTGCGCCGCGGCGGCCGAGCAGCCGCTCACCGAGGCGGACTTCGCACTCTTCGGCCCCGCCTGCGAGCCCCTTCTCCCGTCCCTCGAAGCGGCCAACCTGCTCCGCCGCCGCAACCGCTCCTGGTACTGGACCCGCCGCGACCGGGCCACCGACCTGGCCGACATCCGCGGCGGTGGCGGCCGCCCCGTCCAGATCGTGGAGGAATCCACGGGCCGGCTCCTCGGCACCGTCGACGCCGAGGCCGCCCACACCGCCGTCCATCAGGGGGCCGTCCACCTCCACCAGGGCCGCACCTACCTGGTCCGCCACCTCGACCTCGAAGACTCCGCGGCACTGGTCGAGGAGGCCGACCCGCCGTACTCCACCACCGCCCGCGACACCACCGCCCTGTCCGTTCTCAGCACCGACGAGACCGTCCCGTGGGGCACGGCACGGCTCCAGTACGGCTCCGTCGAGGTCACCCACCAGGTGGTCTCCTACCTCCGCCGCAAACTCATCACCGGCGAAGTCCTCGGCGAGACCAAACTCGACCTCCCGCCCCGCACCCTGCGCACCCGCGCCGTCTGGTGGACCCTCACCGAGGACGACCTCGACACGGCCCGCCTCACCCCGGAGATCCTCCCCGGCGCCCTGCACGCCGCCGAACACGCCGCCATCGGCCTGCTCCCCCTGTTCGCCACCTGCGACCGCTGGGACATCGGCGGCGTCTCGATCCCCCTCCACCCGGACACGCTCCTTCCGACGGTCTTCGTGTACGACGGCCATCCCGGCGGCGCGGGCTTCGCCGAACGCGGCTTCCACACCGCCCGCGCCTGGCTCACCGCCACCCGCGAAGCCATCGCCTCCTGCGAGTGCGACGCCGGCTGCCCTTCCTGCATCCAGTCCCCCAAGTGCGGCAACGGCAACGAACCACTCCACAAACGAGGCGCCCTCCGCCTCCTCACCACCCTGCTGAACGCGGCCCCCGCCGACCCGTCCGAGTCCTGAGAGCACCCCCGCCGACCGTGGACTGCCCGGTACGACGCCCGCAGGGGCCCTGGCGGGTGCAGGGGGTTCGCAGGGACCTTGGCCCAGGAACACCCACAGGGGCCTGACGGGTCAGGGACGCCTGCAGGACCTGACGGGTCCGGAAACACCCCGCAGGACCCCACAGGGCCGGGACGCCCGCAGGACCAGACGAGTGCTGGAACACCCCGCAGGCCAGAGGAACTGACGGCCCGTGAATTCCCACAGGGCCTGACGGGTCCGGGGCGCCCGCAGGGACCCGGCGGGCGGGACATCCGCAGGGATCTGACGGCTGCGGCACGTCCGGAGGGCCTGGGCGCCGGGAGGACCTGGGCGCCCGGCGTGTCCGAAGGACCTGGACGCCCGGAAGACCTGGACGTGCGGCGTGTCCGAAGGACCTGGACGCCCGGAAGACCTGGACGTGCGGCGTGTCCGAAGGACCTGGACGCCCGGCCCCGCGGAGACCAGGGACCCCGAGGGCCGCCGGGCCCGGAGGCGCGCCCGCCCCCCGCCGCCCCGCCCGGCCCCGCCCCGCTCAGTTCCCCGGCCCAGCCCTCGACCGCACCACCACCGCATGCGGCCCCACGCTCACCGCCGCCGACACATCCGCCACCTCCCCCCGCACCGCGCACCCCACCACGCGCACCCCCTGCGCCACCGCGACCTCCACCGCCCGGCCGCAGGCCACCTCTTCCCCCCGTGCCCACACCCCCGCCGCTGCCAGCGCCGCCAGGTCCGCACCCCCGCCCGCCCGGTGCCGCGCCACCACGACCTGCGCCATGGCCAGCACCCCGACGAACACCACGGCCAGCACCGCGACGACCCCCAGCCCCCAAATCGTGGCCGACCCCCGCTCCCGCCGATCCAGCCGACGCGTACGGCCCGTGCGACCCGTGCGACCCAACCGACCCAACCGATGCAACCGGCCCAACCGACCGGCCCACCGACCCAGTCGAGGTCCGCCCGGCCCAGGCCCGCCGGCCCCCGTACCCCTCGATCTCCGCCAGACCCCGAGCCGCCACCGCCCCGGGTGCCGGTCCCCCCGACCCAGCCCCCGCCACCTCGGGCCCCACTTCTCCTGCTCCTGCTCCTGCCCCCGCCCGCGGCGACAGCGCCACCACCGCCTCACGTCCCCACCCCCACCGTCTCCTCCGCCAGGGCCACCGCCTCCGCCCGCAACGTCAGCCCCAGCCTCCCCGCCCCCAGGACGCCCGCTCCCGGCGCGGGGGCCTCGACCCGTACCCGCACGAGGTCGCCTTCTCGCAGGAACCCCACCCGCGCACCGTCCGGAGCCGCCTGCCGGGCCGCCTCCTCCGTCGCACCCCGCGGCTCCTGCCGGGCGGCGGCTCGGGCCCCGGCGCGGGCCGCGTCCACGCATTGGATCTGGGCCGAGGCGGCCATCAGCGCCCACACCAGCGCCATCCCGAACAGGAGCAGCACCGGCAGCCCCATCGCCGCCTCCGCCGTCACGAATCCCCTGTCCGCACCCCGCGTACCGCCTTCCCGCCCGTCCGCCTCCGTCGGCTCCTCAGAACTGCACATCCAGCGCCCTCCCCACCGCCGCCTGCAAGGCCGCCGAAACGGCACCGCTCGTCACCACCTTGTAGAGCACCGCCGCGAAGGCGCAGGCGGCGATCGTTATCTAGTGTTGTCAAGTGCTTCTGCAGCTCATCGAGCTTCGACGCTGCCTGGCAAGTTAGGCAAGTAGTATCGGGCCGACGGCGAACTTCCACCGATTCAGCGGGCGGCCTGGCGTCGATCCAACCTCGGCGGCGAACGCACCGCGCGATGCACCCGAGCAAGCTGGCGCCGCTGGCAGGCGCCTCGTGGACGCACGAGCGATGAACCACGCGCTCCCACCCGACACGGGTGTCTGCCCACGGGGCACACCAGCCCCGGCTCTGGCTCCTACTCGCATGCTCATGGTCTTCTCGCGAACGACTCGCGAGTGGTACCTCTAGTGGGTCCATCGCTGGGGTGCAGCGGAGGCTTCCAGGGGGAGATGTTGGATCCGAGTCAGGGCCCGCAAGGGGCAGGAGTCCGAGCAGGCACTTCGTCGCTCATTCTCAACTTTCCGACAGCCATGCAGTTCCCGGCCATGCCGTCGCCCGAGAAGATCGTCTTCACCTACGACCCCGACGAGTTCGAAAAGTTCGTCGAGGAGTGGGTTCCTGCCCTGGAAAGCCTGTACGTACGGGTAGAGCGCCAGGGAGGCGCTGGCGACCACGGCATCGATGTGGCCGCGTTCCTCACTCCTCAGGGCCTGGAAGGCCCCTGGCATAACTACCAATGCAAGCGCTACAAAGGAACCTTGGCCTGGAGCACCGCTGCAGGTGAGATCCGGAAAATGTTCGCGGGCGTAGTCACCGGCCAGTTTATTGTGCCGGAGCAGTACACCTTCGTCGCTCCGTCCATCGGCCCCAGCCTGCAGCAGGCTCTGCAACGCCCGGTCACTACCCGCAAGGGCTTCGTGGAAGCACTGCGCGAGTCCACGGACAAGGTGATCACGGACCTGGGCCCGCAGCTGAGGCGGGAGGCAGAGGAACTGGCTGCAGAGACGCCGTTCGAGATCTTCCGGACCGTCAACATGAAGCAGATGCTTGAACAGCACAAAACTACTGACTTCTGGGTAAAGCGATTCCCGCCGGAGTTCCCGCCCCGGCCGGCCGTCATGGAACCGCCCGAGGAGCCAGAGCCGCGCGAGGCCCGTTATGTCCAGCAACTCGTGCAGGTCTACGCCGAGCGCTGGCCCAGCGATGCCAGCACCCTTGCCCAGATTGCACAGCACTCCAAGGCTGGACCGCACTTGCGTCATCAGCGCGAAGCATTCTTCAGCGCAGAGTCGCTGCGTCGTTTCGGGGAGGAGGCCTACCCTCCGGGTCACTTCGAAGCCATCGTCAAGGACATTTACGACGCCGTGATCGATGTGGCGCGGGATGACCACCCCACGGGGTGGAAGCGACTGCAGGCCGTCACCTCACAAGCGATCAGTGCCGGCCTGACGCAGACCGTTTTCGCACAGCACGTGAGAACTCTGGACCGTACCGGGGTATGTCATCACCTGGCGCACGAGGACGAGCTGACGTGGTGTGAGGAAGAAGGGCCATGAAACCCCTGAACAGCCCGCTGGAGATCGGCGTGCGGGCACTGGTTGTGCTCTCAGAGAGCCATCCTGATGCCCTAGACCTGGCCCAGCTCGCCCTCTTGGACCACGCCGTACTGCACAGCGGAGAGTTCGACGGCCCGCCCAGCCTTCACCCGGACCTGCCCGCACGCTCAGGGGAACTCGGCCTGAAGCGTACGGTCCTCGAACAGGCACTTCTGGTACTCATCCGAGCCGGCTTGGCCGAGCTCGAAGCTGACGGAACCGGCCTGGTCTACCGGGCTACGGAACGCGGACCGGCCTTCGTCGAAGTTCTCGAAGCCCCGTACCTTCTCAGGCTCCGCGAGCGCGCCGAGTGGGCCGTTCACGAATGGGCCCCGAACACGGACGTACGCGCCACCACGCGATCCCTGTTGACGCCTCCCCCCGCCCCCGTGACCTCCCGTCCGTTCGAGGGCCATCGTGGGTAGTCTCCAGCTGGTTCACCTCACCTATGCAGGCTCGGGTAAGCCATCAGCGCAGATCGTCTTCGGTTCCGAGCTGACCACGATCTACGGTGCCTCCGACACCGGGAAGACCTTCATCGTCAGGTCTGTCGAGTACATGCTCGGCGGCTCCCAGCTGACCATGGTTCCGCAGGCCGAGGGATACACCCAGATCCTTCTCGGGCTACTGCTACCCGACGGCAGCCCGCTGACCCTCGTCCGTCGGCCCGGCACCAACTCCACGCACCTGCATTTCGAGGACCTCCGCGACCTGGTCCACCGGCCGGCAGACGCCATCGTGAACTCTGTGCACAACGCACGCAGCAAAAACAGCCTCTCGATCCACTTGATGCGCGCCATGGGCCTGGACGAGGTCCTTATCCGCAAAAACGAAGCCGGCGGCACCCGTTCCTTGACGCTGACCGATCTGGTCTACCTGTCCTTGGTTACAGAAGACCGCATGATCGCCATGCCCTCCCCGGTCCTACGCACCGGCACTGCCACCACCCGCACCGCGGAGATGTCGGTAATGAGGTTTCTCCTGACCGGGGAAGGAGACCCTTCCATCGACACCGGGCCCAACGCGGGACAGCGACGTGTGAACAGGGGACAGATCAACCTTCTGGACCAACTGGTGATCGACTTGTACGCGAAGCTCGAAACGGACGAGTCTGAGCGTGACCTCAAGGACCGCCTGGTACGGGTCAAAACCTCGATCGATGCGCAGAGCACAGCCCTGCGAACGGCCGACGAACGTCACCGCGAAGCGGTTCGGGAGCGTATGAAGCGCTCCCGCAGACTCGCTGGGCTAGACGAGCGGCTGGCCGAGGTCAGCGATCTGCTGGGAAGATTTAGCTTGCTGGAGGCTCAGTACCGCTCCGATCTGGAGCGTTTGGTCATGGTCAACGAGGCTGGCAGCATCCTCGGCTACTTCCGTGTTGGAACCTGCGTCTTCTGCGGTGCTGATCCAGAGCACCAGCACGCCGGCCACAGCGAGCAGGAGGCCACTCAACTCCACATTGCCGTACAGGCAGAGGCCGCGAAGACTACTGCCCTGCTCACCGACCTCCTACCGACCATCGCCGACCTCGCCCGCGAACAGGAAGAGATCACGAGGACCTGGCGGACCGCCCAGAATGACCTACAGGCTTTGGAGGAGCTCATTGCCGAAGCCGAGGCCCAGCTCGCACCACTAAGGGAAGGCCTCCAAGAGCTGCTGGAAGCACGATCTGCAATCGAGCGGGGCCTGGAACTTCACACACGTATCGCAGAACTTGAGGAGAAGCGCTCTCGCCTCGATGGGGAGGCAGCGGTCCCGGCCACCCGGCCTGCCGACTACATCGCCGCCCGGATCGTCAACGACTTCGACTCGGTCCTCCAACGCACGCTGGCCGACTGGGACGTACCAGCAGTCGACAACCCTGGGTATGACCAATACAACGCCGAGATCCAGGCCGGGGGCCGCCCGCGCGCTGGTCGCGGCAAGGGCGTGCGGTCCGTCCTGCATTCTGCCTTTACCACCTCCCTAGCCCGCTTCTGCATCGAAAGAGACCTCCCCCACATCGGCTTCGTCGTCCTGGACTCTCCCGTGGTCACCTACCGTCAGCCCGTGAAATACGTCCCCCAGGACCCCGACCTACCGGACGTGCGCATCACATCCACCGTCGTGGATCGCTTCTACGAGGACATGCTTGCCTTCCCCGGCCAGGCTGTGATCATCGAGAACGGCGACCCTCCCTTCGGCGTCCTCTCCGAGGCCACCACCTACAACTTCACGGCCGCGGACGGCCGCCGCGGCTTCCTCCCGTAACTCTGCGATCCCACGATCGACAGGGCCTACGCCACAGCCATGAACGCTGGAGCATGTCCGATAGCGAGGCTTATGGGCTATCTGGATGCCCCGACCTCGACGGCACTCCGTGATGTAGGCGTGGGCACATCTCCTCCCCGCAACCTCGTTCCAAGCCCTGCTGCGGGGAGGCAAAGGGGTGCATGCTGGATATTCAACGCATATGCGGAATGTGGTCGCACGGTGGCCTCTAGGTAGGGCACTGTCTTGGGTGACAGCTCGCGTGAGTTGTCTCGGGGGAGCCGCACCGGCTGGGGCCCGCGAGCCTGCTTGGTGTTCGTATCTCCGATGCGTGAGAGCAGGGTCTCTGAAGTACCGGTGGAACCGGGCGACATGGAGCGCTCGGCAGATGACTGGGGGGTTGGATGGACAGGTTCGATGAAGGCCTGCGCTGTCAGGACGTGCATGCTGGGTTGCGCAACGTGGATCCGAACTCGGGCACACTGACTCCTCTTGCCGATACCCAACTGATCGGGATGGCAGCGAGCGTCGCGGCACTTGTACGTGGTCAGGAAGTGATCGGTGACGCTCAGGCTCTGCGAGCCTTGGCGGCCGAACAGCTGGACGTAAATCATTTCGCCTTCGACCAGGTTGTCCTCGCGTTGGATGAACTCGGCTTCGTTGAGGGTGTACAGCGTGCCGGCGGCAAGATCGTCAAGTTCACCGAGAGCGTCCCGTATTACGACGACCTGTACGCCAAGCTTGGTGAGGCGTGGAGGGACCGCCATCCGTCAGAGGCCGAGGAGCAGATGGTGCTCCTTGTTGACTATCTCGCCGAAGGGCCAGTGCCTGAGGAGGAGGCGTCCAATCGTGTCGGGTTGGACTCTTCCGCGCTACCCAGACTGCTGGAATTGGGTGAGCGATCCCAACTCGTCAAGCGAATCCAGATGCCAGACGGGGACGTCCTCTACTCACCGTTCTTCGGCTTCGAGAACCCGGAGGTCATGGGCAATCTGATCCGCGATCACGGCGCTGAATCTCTCGCACAGGCCTTCGCTGCCGTACGCGGCGAACAAGGCCTGCCGGTAGGCGATGGCCAGCCCCTTCTACAGGAGGCCATCGCCCGCGGTCTACTCCTGGCCCCCGCAGTAGAGCAGCCGAACGGCACTCTGCAGCCCTTCGCTGCATTGCCTTACATCCTTGATCACGACCTTCTGCGAGGTCGCAAGCCGATCTTGGATAAGGCCCTTGCTCTGCTGGCCTGCCTGCGATGCGGACAACACTTCGGCGGCAGCACCAATCTTCCGCCGGACGCGCTGATCGCCGTTATCGACAAGCTCCTTGACAGGAATGTCGGATTCTTGAACCCCCACTCCTCGCACGAACGGCAGTATCGCCTCGTCCACGCGGCGGGGTTGATCAGGTTCGGTCCTGATACTCGGCCGGGGGGAAGCTGGGTGACTCCTCAGTTCATCGACACTCCAGACAATCGACAGGCTCTGCAGATTGCCCGTGACCTGGTCACTCACGGCGAACAACTCAAGGGACGGGTGGGCGACGAACAAGCCCGCCAAACCCTGTCCTTGGGTCAGAGCTTCACGGCGCCAATGCAGACGATGCACCGAACGCGAGCCAAGGCGCGGACCTCACCGAAGCAATGGCAGGGTGTCATCGACGCAGCTCTCGGAAGGGGACGCATCCGATGACGGAACTCGACCTGGGTCTCAAAGTCGCATCCCGAAGGCTCTTGTGGAGGATGGGCTATACGACACGCCTGGATGTGCAACTCCGAAGCGTAGGCGTCGCAGCGACTGATGCGCCATCCAGTGGGCAGCGCGGGCGGCGATCAAGCGTGCCTGAGTCCTACACCGACCTTGACGTGCTCGGATACGTGATCAGCGGTGCGTTCCACGTTCAGAGCGCCATCGTCGACTGCAAGACCACGAGTAAAGGCTCGACGAACCGTATGTTCTGGGTTCGTGGAGTTGCAGACTTCTTCGCGGCCGATGCCGCTTACATGGTGCGGGAGAAGGATCTCAGCAACGCGGCAAGACAGCTCACATCTCGCTTGCGGATCTCTGCTCTAAACAGCTCAGAGATCACCAGTCTGGAGCAGTTGCATCCGAGTCATCTCGACCTGGAAGCCGAGCCATTGGCCTGGCTCTTCGAACCAGCGAAGGCCACGCAGGTCCTTCGGGCATTCGGTGGGTTGGATAAGCGTCTCAAATCACTCTTGGAATACAGGGAGTTCACGTACTGGATCACCGAACAGCACCGCAACCCTCTCCAGATGGTGGAGGAGCTCGCGAGCGTCGCCAATCACCTGGATCCTCGCATCCCGCACCATCTGGCCCTCGTTCTGGACTGCTCGTGGCTCTACCTACTTTCCCTAAGTCAAGCAGTGGAAAGTATGCGAGCGACTCACGTAGCAGATCATGACCGTGGCCTGCAGGAGTACCTCTTCGGGGGGCCCGTCGGGCTCCGTGAGAAGCAGGGATTGTCGCAACTGCTTGAGAACATCAAGAAGACGGGTGCCCTTCCCGAGCAGGTACACGTGGGGCTGCTTCCCGAGTACTATCCGCGTTTGCGGGAGCTCGCCGTTCGAGTTCTGACTCGTCCGGATACTGTGATGCCGGCCCTCCGAATGCTCGAACTGGCCACCACTGTGACCGCTCTTGGTAAGCGCATTGAAAAGCCTGAGGACATGGGAGGGCTGTTCGAGGAGGTCGCCGCCAAGCGTGCAGCCGACGTCGTGGGCTTCCTGGTTGGCAGCGCAGGGTTGAACTCGGGCTTCCGTTCCCGCGCCCGTTCCCTCTTCCTGGGGGAATCCGTACCTGACGCGGCCTGACCGATTGAGGACAACGGGTAGCGCTCACCCGAAGGGGCCTTGCCTCGCGGGCCTGCCTCGTGCGCACGAGGCAGGCCCTATGCGTCGCAGGACGGCTGCGGTGATGGATCACCTCGCGAAGGAATGAATGGGGCACCGGACACTGGTGTCCATGACGTGCGGAGCGGTGACCTTGCAGTTCTTCGGCGCGGTTCAGATGGCCGGGGCGCGCCGCCGGTGATCTGCAACGCCCATCGAGGAGACGTCGGGCCCGATGGGCGGTGTGATTACCGACCGTCTGTTCAGGCACTGACAGGTGGTCGCCGCAACTCGACGGATCTGCTGGCAAGTTAGAGCGCGGTCGTCAAAGATGCTGTCACCTGCTGCAGGCTTCGGGAGCCATGCGGGGATGCGTAGAATTCCGGCCTCAGACACTCACCGGGAGGGACGCGCGATGGAATTGGTGCCAGGCGAGTACGAGTTCACCTGCGACGAATGCAATGGCGACGGGTCCGTGCAGGTCATCAGAGCAGACGACAACGATGAGGCCGAACGCGTCTGGGACAGGTGCGACGACTGCTACGGCGAAGGCACCATGCGCGTGGATGAGGAGGAGGCAGCCGAGATGATCGAGGACGGTGGCCGTACTCCGATCCGCACACCGGCTTCGTGAACTTCGGTACTGATACCGAACACAAATGCGGGACGCCACAATCCCCGCCTATGACAGTTCTCGGCCACCCCGCCTCCTAGAGGCCGGCGGGGTGGAGGACTTCGTCACCGCGGTCGCGACACCGGTCCGGACCCTGAACCGTATGCCGTCGATCGGCCGCCGCCGAGACCAGACAGGCGGCCGACCCGCCCTCGTGCCCTTCGGCAACAACGGCTCCAGCACCGCCCACTGTTCATCCGTGAGATCTCCCCGACCCATGAACCGTGATCATTCACAGTCCAAGATCCACTTTCGATACACGGCCTAGCGGCATTGTTCGTGCTGACCCCTCAACGGGCTGAACTTCACCATGGCTTGGCACCCAAACTGCGCTGATCAGCGTTGATGGGCGTCAACACCAGGCGGGCCAAGCACATTCAGGGAGGTAGAACGGTAAGTGTTCGCCTGGCTACTCTGTGCGCTCTTCTTGTCGGTTCAGTGAGGAATCCGTATGAGCTACACAGAGCAGGACGTGCGCGAGGGCCGTCGACTGATGAACGAGGGCTGCGAGAACCGCCTCGTCCTCGGCGACAAGCTGCTGGCCGTCACGGTCCCGGGCGGCCCGGACAGCGCTTTCGACCAGTACTGCGACGAGATCGGCCTGAGCCCCAAGACGGCCAGGCAGTACCGGCATACCGCCCGGATTTGCACCCCGCCCGTGCGGCAGCTCGTAGCCGACTGCGGCGTCCACGTCAGCTACAGCGCGCTTCGCGAGGGCGCCCGCCTGGCGCCTTCCGGCAAACCGTACGACGAGGACTACAGCACCCTGCGCAGGCTGCTACGCGAAGCGCGCGAGGCAGGGGCCGGACGCATCAGCGCTCTCCGGTACCGTCGAGCGCTGGGCATCGGTCCTGCGCTGCAGGATTTGTTGGACCCCTCCAGCAACACGTCCTTGGCGGACTATCTCGCCTCCCTCGCACCCCAGGAGCGTGATCAGGCTCTTCGGGATCTGGTGGAGAAGAAGGCGGAGGTACACGACGCTCTGAAGCGGGTCATGGACGAGAAGCGTCGCCGAGACCGCGAAACCCGTGGCCCCGAGTGCGGTGGCGGGAAGCCCGACAAGGCCGCGGTCGTGGCCCGAGACCTGGTGCGGCTCAGTGACCAGGGGGCCGCGTTCATGAGCCGCTACCCGCCGGCCGCCTCTCTGGCCTTCACCAACGAGCAGAGGGCCGCCTGCAAGGAAGCGCTGGGGACCCTGGATGTCCTCGCAACGTGGATCAGGGTCAGGGTCCTCGACGACCAGCCAGCTGAGCCAGCTGCCGCTGACAAGTGGACCGAGACCCGCGACCTGGTGGGTGTGTGATGGAGCCAGGTGCAGCAGACGATGGCGAAGATCGCCTTAATGCCGATATCGAGGAGTTCGCTACCCACGACCGCAAAGGCGGCTGGGCCCGGGCGCTCCTGATTGCCCGCCGCGTCGAGCCTGATGAAGGTCACGGCATCGGATTCGATCAGGCGTCCACGAAACGGTTCGACCGAACCGTTTTCCGGCGCGTCAGCGCGCGGGAGTTCGCACGCCGGTCGCACACGAGCCACAAACGGGTCATGGCCTTTCATGAGGCCTGGAAGCGTGCGGCCGCGGACGGCATTGTCCCGCCGGTGGCCGACCTCACGCCCGGTGCCCACGTTGACCTGCCGGACGAGGAGGCGGCCCCGTTCTTCGGCGAGCACGGCTACTACCGCAGCTACGAGGCCCGCATGAACAACGGGGAGCGGCGGCAGGCGATCGAGCAGGAAGCCGAACGAGCCGGGATCAAGCCGGGCTCCCCTGTCTACGTGGCTCAGCAGCCAAGGGCACTGAAGACGGCGATCCTGGCCGACGCGGATACCCGTGCCGTCGCTCAGGAAGCATTGGCGGAGTTCGAACGGCGCGAAGGGCGGGCGGACTTCGAAGACCGTGCAGTAGCCCGACCTGCGGCCGAAGCGGGCGACCGAGCGGAGGGCATGAAGGAAGCAGTCCTAGGTCATCAGGCGCGGGAGGCGGAAGCCGAGGAAGCTGAGCGGGCGGTTCGCGTCACGTCGCGGGAACAGTCCGAACCCGACGTGGCTCTACAGGTCTTCACCGAGATGACCGAGGTCCGCCTCGCGACGCTACGGGCATTGTCACTGTTGCAGCGTCACCAAGTGGAGTTCACCGGCGACCGCAGTCGGGCCATCACCGACCTGTGCACCGCGTCGCAGGCGGCCCTCGGCTTCATCCGCGACCTGGCCGCCGGCCCCTACACGGCGCTGAACGACGAAGCTCTGCAAGCGTTTCTGGACGAGAGCGAGAAGAAGCTCCGGTGAGCCCCAAACGCGACAGGGACACCCCATCCCAGCTGGAGCAAGACGCCATCGACGTCCTGCTGTGGCTCGGGCCCAACGCTGGCCGTGAACTGTCCTACGCGGACATCTCCCGGGGCACCGGCATCCCCGACCGCCGCCTGCGGCGTGCGGTACCCAAGGCCCGCGCTGCCGCCCATGTGCTTGGACACCGGCTGGAGCAGTTCATGGCCTCCCGCGACCCGCTTAAGCGTGGGGCGAAGGTGACGCGCTTCCACAAGTTGGGCCAGGGCGACGAGTTCGGCGCCCGTGACGCGTTGCTCGCCTGCCGCAAGGCGGTTGCCTACATGGGCGACATGCACCGCGCCTGCTCTTTCGAGGCCAGCAACCCCAACAGCCTCGACCGTGAAGCGTTCGGGCAGATGGCGGAAGCCGCCGAAGGTGGCATCCGAACTTTCAGCGGCGTGGAGAAGCTGGGCAGCAAGGTCGTGAGGAACCAGGGGACTATGCGGCGCCAGGCCGAGCGGATTGCGGACCTGGAGGCACAGATCGCCGAGATGACCTCGGACCAGTCCGCCGCCTCGGCCTGATCTCCCTGTGAACGGCCCGGCGGTAACAGCCGCCGGGTCAGGTGCGGTTGATCTGCTTAAGCATTCGCTTGCCCGCTTCGCGGGCTGCAGTCAGGTCGTCATTGGCCTCGGTGAGCTTCCGTTTCAGGTCGTCTCGTTCGGCGCGTATCTCGTCGCGTTCCAGAGTGATTCGTTCCACGGCCGCCAGTAGCTCGTTTACCCGCTGGTTGAGTTCCTTGGTCCCGGCTTGGTCGAGCTGAGCACCGAGCGAGCGCTGGACGGCCCTCTTCAGGCGTTCGCGCTCGTCGCGCAGGGCCTTGTTTTCCTCGCGGACCAGGGCCAGGTCGGTAGCCAGGCTCGCCGCAGAGGCATCCTGGCCGGACTGCCTCGCGCGGCGGTCGGCTTTGGTCTGGCTTTTCATGGCGGCCTCGATGTGCTCACGGACGCCTTCGGCGTAAACGAGCCACCGGGATACCCCGGCGCTACGGGCGACCGCGAGGAAGGTGATCGTCTCCCCTCTGGCCTTCATGGCGTCGACCGTGGCCAGCACCTTGGTTCGCTTCGTCTTGCTGTCGTTCTTGCGGACCTCACGCAGGATGTCGCCAGGGGTGCGCTTCGTGTCGCTCATGCCATGCTCTCGCCGCGCTGGCCAGGGAAGCCAGGCATGCCCAGGGACACCGCGGAGCGGTGCCCCTGCACGGCACGGACCTTGCGCAGGACGGCCGATGCCTCCTCGACCTCGTCACGCTCGTCCTGTCCCATCGATTCCATCAGCTTCCGCACGGTCTCCACGGTTCCCTTGAAGGCCGTGATCTGGTCGTCCAGGTTCCTCACCACGAACTCGTCCACCTCCATCATGACCGCCATCTCCTTGTCCGCCTTCAGCGACCGGATGTGATCCTCGATGACAGGCAGATAGGACGGATCGGGCCGGTAGAAGGGGCAGGCTGCACACTGGAAACGAATCGGGCACGCCTTCCCGCCCGCCTTGACGTTGGAGGGTTCGGTACAGTTCCCGAAGATCACCGCTACTGAGCGGGCCTCGTACGCGGTAGCGGACCCCATCGGCGCGGACCTGCCCCTGCGGTCCACAGTGTGCAGGCGCATCACGTTGACCGCCTCCCGCTTTCGCTTGTGACTGATCTTGTAGTATCGCTGGGTGGTTTGCATGGATTTGTGGTCCATGAGCTCCCGCAATACCTCGATGCGCACCCCGGCGTCCGCGTACCGCTGACAGAACGAGTGGCGGAAGGCGTACGGGTAGATCAGCGAGCGGTCGAACGGCACCCGGTCCCCGTTCCTGTCGAACTCCTCGGACAGCAGGACGGGGACGTTGTCGGCCCACTTGCGGATCATCGACGAGATCTGCTCGGGCACCAGATGGCGGATGATGCCGTTCTCACCGGCCGGCGGGAACAGGAATCCTTCGCTGCCCGTGGGCAGGTCGAGCGTGTCGCGTACGGCCCGCCAGGTGCGGATGGTCTCGACCGTGTCGTGTTCGAGCTCCAGGCGCCGGTTCAGGCGCCGTCCTTTGCGGTTGTCCCAGATCAGCAGCCATTCGCCATCCGCGTGTTCGAGACAGCTCGTCCTCAGCTCGGCGATCTCGTACGGGCGACGGCCGGTGTCCCGAAGCAGCTCGTAGATCGCGCGAGCCATCGCCTGGACCTGCTCGGATGTCATCTTTCCGTGCGTCACGCCATGGCCCAGCAGGTGCGCGTAGTCGTTGAGTTGGGCGATGAGGGACTCCGGCAGGGCTTTGCCGGCCTCGTCCTCGTCGACCTCCTCGGCCTTGATGACGTGGCTGGAGTGGCGGGCGAAGCTCGCTGACATGCTGTCCAGGTGGCCCGCGGCCCGGTTGTAGTCGAGAATCTTGAAGAAGAACGACAGCAGGGCCCCGCGCTGCTTGCTCGACATGGCCCCGCCGTCCAGCTTGGGCAGCACGCGGAAGGTGTCGACCACAGCGTTCATGTCGGCGAACACCAGCTTGGTCAAGTCCATGCCGCCCCCGACCCGCGCGTCCAGGGCCCGGGAGACCGCCGTGCACACCCGCAGGCCACGCCGGGCCTCAGTGGTGTTCGGCTTCGTCTCGAAGATCCAGGTGACCAGGACTTCCCTGAGCCACGGCTGGCGGATGCCCGTCACGTCCAGGCCGAGCGGCCGTTGAGTGGTGCCCCCGCGCAGGCTCTTGACGCCGAGTTCGGACAGGTCCAGCACGTCCCTGCTGGTCGGGTCGACGCCCTCGAAGCGGTCGAACGCCGAGCGCAGGATGCGGTGCGTCTCGCGGAGGAGCGCGTCCACGTTCGCCTGCTTCCCGCTCGGCAACTGCCCAGCCTCGGCGGTGGCGATGGAGTCGACCCGCTCCGCCAGGTGCGCGACGGCCTGGCGGACGGCCACGGGGTCGATCTTCTGGCCGCGTTCGTCGCGCCGCTGCAACGCATACAGCATCTCCAGGCGGGCCACCGGATGCAGCGGGGCCAGAGAGAACTGGTGGACGTTCAGGAACGGTGCCTGCCGGTCCAGCCATGCCGGTTCCGGCGCGGACCGCCGCCCCCGGGCTGTGGACGTGACCTTCTTCCAGCGACTCTGGTGCATGCCGCACAGCCCGAAGGCCGCCCGTGCGTCGTAGCGGCAGCCCGCCACCCGGCAGGCGGGCGAAGGCCCGTACGGTGTCTGCCGCTCGATCCACGCCCCCAATTCAGAGTCGGGGTCGCGTTGCAGGTCCTTGTGCCGAAGCGAACCGTGCGCGTTGCACAGGCCCCACAGGACCGAGTCCCGCGGGCATCCCGTCACACGGCAGTCGGCCCGCTCACCGGAGATTACGCGGTTGCGGTCCGGCACGGAGGTGGTCTTGAACTCCTTCAGCCCCAGGCTGCCGGCGCGGTGGGCCTTCTCGCAGGTGGCGCACAGGCCCCGCCGAGTGCGGGTGAGCGCGTCGCAGGCGGCGACGTCGCACCGGTAGACGGCCGTGCCCGCGTGGTCGACATCACCGCTGAACAAGTGGGCCGCCGTCTCCCATTCGCCCGGACGCCAGTCGTGTTCGATGCGCTCGCGCAACCACGTGGTCCACTCGGTGAGGGCCTCGCGCAGCAGGCTGTCCGCCTCCTGGTCAGCGTCCCGCCGGGGCCGGTGAAGCGGGACGACATTGCCGGACACCGTCACTGACGGGCTTCCTTCCTCTTGGCGGCCACCAGCTTGACGGCGTCGCGCTTGTCCTTGTCGGTTGCGTGGGTGTAGGGATCCATCGACTGCGGCGACTGGTGTCCGGCCATGTTCTGAGCCACGTCGCGGTCCATCCCGGAGCGAAGCCACCGGGTGATCGCCGAGTGCCGCAGCATGTGCGGCCGGGCGCGAAACCCGGTGCGGGCCGCGAGCCGCTTGAACAGCTCATATGTGCTGGGGTACTTCATCGGCTCGCCGAGCGGAGCGCGGAACAGGTTCACGAACACCATGTCGCAGCCCTCGGCATCCGGTACCGCGTCGCGCTCGTAGCGGTAGGCGGCGTACAGCTCGACCGTGTCGGCCTCCACCGGAATCCACCGCGGATAGTGCGACTTGGCGTACGCGTTGTTGCTGTTCAGACGGCGCCGCACATGAACGTGCGGCCCCTCGACCCGGCAGCCCAGCGATGCGGAGTCGGGCAGGAAGTGCATGTCCTCACGTCGCAGCCCCAGGCCTTCGCCGATGCGCATGCCGGTGACCGCCAGCAGGGCCACCAGGAACCGGTCACGGGTGTGCGTCGTGCAGTTGAGGATCTGGTCGATCTGGTCGTCGGACAGCCATTCGTAACCCGGCACCGCGACGCGGTACTTGATCCGCCTCTCCTGGATCGTGCGGTGTTGGCCGTCCTCGCCCGGATCGAATCCTGACGGGGCGTAGTGCAGGAACTTCGGCTGCACGAGCTGGCTCACCACACTCGCAGGAACCCAGCCCTGAAGCGCGGACCACGTCAGGAACTCACCCACCGTGCCCATGATCTTGTTCGCCGTGCCCTTGTCGCGAAAGCGCGGCTCCGGGTTCGGGCGTTGGCCCTTAGGCGGCAGCGGCTCATCGACCAGCCACCGCATCATCGCCATGAGCTGGGCCAGGCTGGGACGTGTCCAGTCGACCGCGTTCTCGGTGCAGTACGACAGATACAGGGCGATCCGGCCCGCGTACGTGCGCTGGGTGTTGTAGGCCCGGTCGTTGCTCTTGAGTCCCACCAGCCAGGCGCACCCTTCAGTGTGCAGCTCGAAGGCTTCGTTGACGACGACCCAGTAAGTGGAACCGTCCCCCGATATGGCCCGCTCAGCTCGGTAGTGCCGGTACAGAACAGCAGACGTGGCCAACTTGCCTGACACCCCTTGGATACCGTTAAGGCAAAGGCAGAACCATCACACTTGCCTTACATGCCTGACGTTCTTCAAGTACCCAAGATAACGATCGTCCCTACCGCGTACTCGGCCGTGGACATCCCGTCGTCGGCAGCCCACCGCCCCCGTACTCGCGTCCGCACCCTGCCCGCGCCCCGCACCGCCCGGTCCTGCAACCACTTCCACATGTCGACCTCCCACAGATCAAAGCCAGTCCGCTTCCCGACACCCCAGGCCCGCTCACCGCCCCGCCAACAGCCCCTCCCCCAGTCCGATCACCACCGGTGCCACCCCCAGCACCAGGAAGGCCGGCAGGAAGCAGAGCGAGAGGGGCAGGACGATCAGCACGGCCGCCCTGTTCGCGCCCGCTTCGGCCCGGCGCGCCCGCTCGGCCCTCAACCGGTCCGCCACCCGGCCCACCGGGCCGGCCGCCGGAGCGCCGCTGGCCCCGGCCCGCTCCAGACACCTGGCCAACCCCGCGGCGCCGGGGATCGCCTCCAGCCGCCCCCACGCCTCGGCGGGTTCTCCCCCGAGCCGCAGCTCGGCCGCCACCCGCACGAGCCGTTCCCCGACCGGTCCGCCGAGCGAATCCCCCACTGCCCCGGCCGCCTCCACGGGCCCCGCCCCGGCAGCGACGCAGGCTGCCAGGAGGTCCGCCGCGAGCGGCAGCTGCCGTCCAGCGGCAGCCGCGTCCTCCCCGGCCGCCTCGCCCCGCGGCTGCCGCGCCCGCCACCACCGCCGCACCCCGATCGCCGCAGCACCCCCGACGAGGCAGCCCCACACCCCGCCCACCAGTACGTATCCGAGGACCACGGCCCCCGCGGGCCCGCCCCAACCCCGTGCCCACTCCGCCCCGCCCCGCCAGTTCCCGCGCCGTCCCGTCCCGTACACCGCGGCCTCGACCGCAAGCAGCGTCGCGAGCCGCCGTTTCGCCTCCCGCTCCCGCCGCCCGCCGGCCACGGCGAGGACCAGGCAGCCCACAGCCGACCCGACCGTCACCACTGCCCCCAGCCTGTGGACAACCTCTCCGTTCACGCGCCCTCCCCCTCCCCGCCCCGCACGATCCGGCGGGCCCAGAGGAGCCCTCCGGCCTCCAGCACCCCGCCCATGACCAGGCACCCCCAACCCCACGGCGTGTGCAGCAGCACCTTCAGCGGGTCCGCACCCATCGCGCTGCCGATCAGCACCCCCACCACCGGCAGCAGCGCGAGCAGCCCGACCGTCGACCAGGCCCCGGACAACCTGGACCGCAACTGCTCCCGCCGGTCCCGTTCGTCCCGCAGGGCAGCCTCCAGCCGGTCGAGTCCCGCCACCAGCCCGGCCCCGCTGCCCACCGCCACCTGCCAGCACACCCCGATGCCGACCAGCCCTCCGGCCCCCGGCTCCCGTGCCGCCCTGCGCAGCGCCTCCGGCACATCACCCCCGAAGCGCGCCGCCGCGACGACGTCCGCCTCGGCTCCCCCGAGCCCCCCGGTGTCCACGGCAGCGACGCACAGGGCCCGCCCCGGATGGCCGCCGGCCCGCAGTTCCCCGGACAACGCGCCGCACAGCTCGATCACCCTCTCCACTCTGCGCTCCCGTTCCCGCGACTCCTCCCGCGCCCGCAGCTGTCGCCCCACCCACGGCACCGCCACTGCTCCCGCCACCAGCGGAATCACCGATTCACCCAGTACGGCGAGCACGCCCGCCACGGGCACGCACCACCACTGCGGTCGCACCCGCTCCCCGAGCGCTCCTCGCCATCGCTCCCACGAGAGCGCCGCCCTCTGCTCCGCCACGCCCCCGGCCACCACCAGCCGGGCCCGGCGCAGCCGCTCGCCCTCCGAGCCGACCAAGAGTGCGGCGGCCAGCCCCGCGCACATCGCCGCCCCCCACACGACCGCACCGCCCACCGTCACCGCGCTCCCCCGATCAGTTCCCGCAGCCGCGGCCATCCCCGCTCCCGCACGAACCCCCCGGCGCCCCACCGCAGCGCGGGCACCGTCCTCACCAGCCCGGCGGGATCCCGTTCGAGCACGTGCAGTTCGGCGAGTCGGCGCCGACCGTCCCGGTCCCGCACAAGGTGCAGGACCACCGACAGCGCCGCGGCCACCTGGCTGTGGAGCGCGGCCCGGTCGAGCCCGGCGGCCGTCCCCAGCGCCTCCAGCCGGGCCGGGACATGTCCCGCCGCATTCGCGTGCAATGTTCCGCACCCTCCCTCATGTCCCGTATTGAGAGCGGCCAGCAGCTCGGTCACCTCCGCCCCGCGCACCTCGCCCACCACCAGCCGGTCCGGTCGCATCCGCAGCGCCTGGCGCACCAGATCCTGGAGGGTCACCCGCCCGGCGCCCTCCTGGTTCGGCGGCCGCGACTCCAGCCGCACCACGTGCGGGTGGTCGGGCCGCAGCTCCGCCGAGTCCTCGGCCAGCACGATCCGCTCCCGCTCGCCGACCAGCCCCAGCAACGCCGACAGCAGCGTGGTCTTCCCGGCCCCCGTCCCCCCGCTGATCAGGTACGAGAGGCGGGACTCCACCAGCGCCCGCAGCACCGCGTCCCCGCCCGGCGGCACCGTCCCGGCCGCCACCAGTTCCTCGGGCCTGAACGCCCTGGGCCGCACCACCCGCAGCGACAGGCACGTCGTCCCGACGGCCACCGGCGGCAGCACGGCGTGCATCCGCGTCCCGTCGGGCAGCCGCGCGTCCACCCACGGCCGGGCGTCGTCCAGCCGTCGTCCCGCGACGGCCGCGAGCCGCTGCGCCAGCCTGCGCACCGCCGCGGCGTCCGGAAAGGTCACCGCGGTGAGCTCCAGGCCCGCGCCCCGGTCCACCCACACCCGGTCGGGCGCGGACACCAGCACGTCACTCACGGACGGATCGGCGAGCAGCGGCTCCAGCGGCCCCGTCCCCACCAGCTCCGACCGCAGCTCCTCGGCCGCACCCAGCACTTCGGCGTCACCCAGCAACCGGCCCTGGGCACGCAACGCGGCGGCCACTCTCGCGGGCGTCGGCTCGGCCCCGCTCTCCGCGAGCCGTTGCCGTACGGCGTTCAGCAGCACGTTGGTGCTCATCCGGCCGCACCCCCGACCAGCGCCCGTTCCCAGAACGCCGTACAGAACCGGGACAGCGGACCTCGCGCGGAGCCGCCCGGCGGCTCCCCGTCGGCCAGCGCCTCCAACAGGTCGGGCTCCGGGGGAAGTTCGCCCACCAGCGGCAGGTCCAGGGCTTTCGCCACCCACTCCTCGTCGAGCCCCGCCGCGTACGGACCCCGCACCACGGTCCGCAGATCGCCGAGAACCATCCGCGCGGCTGCGGCGACCCGCTGTGCGGCAGCCACCGCCCGCAGTTCCCCGGGCACCACCAACAGCCCCAGATCGAGCTGGGCGAGCGCCTCCGCCACACCCTCGTCCACCCGGCGGGGCAGATCCACGACCACCACTCCGCCGGCCCGCCGCGCGGCGGCCAGCACGGCTCGCATCGCTTCCGGCGGGATCACCACCGCGTCGCTCCGGTCCCAGCTCAGCACCCGAAGCCCGTGCAGCCTGGGCAGCGACTCCTCCAGGGCGGCACTGGCCACCCGGCCTCGGGAAGCGGCGAATTCCGGCCATCGCATGCCCTGCGCGCTCTCGCCGCCGAGCAGGACGTCGAGCCCGCCGCCGAGGGGGTCGCCGTCGATGAGCACCGTCCGTCTGCCGTCCCGCGCCGCCGTCAGGGCCAGCGCGCAGGCCAGGGTGGAGGCACCCGCTCCGCCGCGTCCGCCCATCACCCCGACCGTGAGCGCCTGACGGCCGACGCCCTCCGCCGCGTCGGCGATCTGGTTCACCAGCCAGTTCTCGGCGTCCGGCAGCCGCAGCACGTGGTCCGCGCCGATCTCGACGGCCCGCCGCCACACCAGCGGATCGTCCTGGTCGTGCCCCACGAGCATGACCCCCCGCCTGCGCACGGCTCCACGCACCCGGGCCGCGGCGTCGTCCCCGACGAGCACCAGCGGCGCCGCCTCCCAACTGCCGCGCCGTTCCGGCAGCCCGTGGTGGACTTCGGGCTCCGCGCCGGCCGCGGCGCACAGCCGCAGCAGATCGTCGAGCAGTTCCACGTCCTCGGTGACGATCAGCGGTCCGCTGCGCCGCCCCTCGGCGACCGACAGCCGTTCGCCCGTGATCGGTCCAGTCACGATCCCCACCCCCTCTCGCCGCGCTCTTCAGCGATAGCGATTCCGACTTCCGCGACTTCGCGGCTGGAATCACCGTGCAGCGGTCCGGAAATCCGTGTGGATCTTGCTCGAAAACCGTGGACAACTCATCGGTTGTGAATATTCCGCTCACCCATACCGGTGACTTCCAAGGGGAGCGGAACAACTACACAGAGTGACGAGTTCGAACAGGACGAGTCCCTCGACGAAGAGCGGACATGACCCTGGGAGACGCACCATGAGGCCGCACGAGCGACCGGCCCGGAACCCGAAAAGCATCCGGACATGCGACGACCCCAGCCGGGGGGGAGAGCTGGGGTCGTCTGCCACGGTTCGACTCGGGGGGGGAGGAGCCGAACCGGGGTAGCACGGTCGCGAACGATCCGTGACTTCCATGGTGTACCCGAGAGGCTTCTCAGGCAAACCCACACGCCCCAGCGTACGCCGAATGGTGGGCCCCTATGCTCGCCTCGTGGAAAACCACTCGTTGCCGCGCACCGCTGCCTTCTTCGATCTGGACAAGACCGTCATTGCGAAGTCGAGCACGCTGACCTTCAGCAAGTCCTTCTACCAAGGCGGCCTGATCAACCGCCGCGCCGTTCTCCGCACGGCGTACACCCAGTTCGTCTTCCTGGCGGGCGGCGCGGATCACGACCAGATGGAGGGGATGCGCAAGTACCTCTCGGCACTCTGCAAGGGCTGGAACGTCCAGCAGGTGCGGGAGATCGTCGCCGAGACCCTGCACGACCTGATCGACCCGATCATCTACGACGAGGCGGCCTCCCTCATCGAGGAGCACCACACGGCCGGCCGCGACGTCGTGATCGTCTCGACGTCCGGCGCCGAGGTCGTGGAACCGATCGGTGCGCTGCTGGGGGCGGACCGGGTCGTGGCCACCCGCATGGTGGTCGGTGCCGACGGCTGCTTCACCGGCGAGGTGGAGTACTACGCGTACGGGCCGACCAAGGCGGAAGCCGTCAAGGAACTCGCCGCGTCGGAGGGGTACGACCTGTCGCGCTGCTTCGCGTACAGCGACTCGATCACCGACGTGCCGATGCTGGAAGCGGTCGGCCACCCCCACGCCGTCAATCCGGACCGTGCGCTGCGCCGCGAGGCGACGGTCCGCGAATGGCCGATTCTCGTCTTCAATCGCCCCGTCCGGCTCAAGCAGCGCCTCCCGCACCTCACCCTGCCGCCCCGCCCCGCACTCATGGCGGCGGCAGCAGTGGGCGCCGCGGCCGCCACCGCCGGACTGGTCTGGTACGCGAGCCGTCGCCGCACTCCCGTCGACGCCTGAGCTTTTGCCCGTATTTGAGACTAAAAGTAAAGAAGCGCCGCCAGGGGTTTCGCTCCGTGGGCAACGGGAGTAGAAAGGAGTCAACGGCCCGCGAGACCCAGGCCATCCGAGAGGATCGTCTGCCAGGCATCACGGCCCCACGGACCGCGCATGGAAGCCGAGCACCCACGCGACGTCGACCCGTCGATTACGGGCCAGCCGCACCAGGTGACGGGCAAAGCTCCCGACCTGATGGGCACATTTCGAGGACGCTTGGTAACTCGACGGACATGCCAGCGGCGGTACCGATATCGGTACCGCCGCACTTTCGTGCCCACCGACCGCCGGAACCGTCGGCGCGACGAGCCGTCAGGCCGCGCCGCGCTGCAACGCCTCGCACACCGCCATCGACTCGCGCGCTCCCAGTTCCACCGCGCGCCCGCAGTGCACGATCCACGCCGCCACGCCCTCCGGCGTACCGGACACGTATCCCTCCAGAGCCGCGACGTACTCCGCCCGGCCCCGTTCGGCGTGACCGACCTCGGCCGGGCAGACCGACTTGGGGTCCAGACCGCTGTTGATCAGCACGATGCGCTCGGCAGCCCGCGCGACGAGACCGTTGTGCGAACCGAAGGGCCGCAGCGCCAGCAGCTCTCCGTGCACGACGGCCGCGGTGACCAGGGCGGGAGCCGCCGCACCCCCCGCGATGACGAGTTGCGACAGACCCTCCAGCCGCCCCGCCACCTCGGTCGCACTCGGCAGCGGCAGCTCGATCAGCGACTCGGACACGGCCTCGCCCGCCAGCCTCGGCCGTCCGACCAGTTCGTCGGCGACCCCCGCCCCACCGGCGGCCACCAGGTGCAGCCGTGCCAGCACCCGCAGCGGCGACTGCCGCCAGATGGACAGCAGCTGACCGGCCTCGGCCGTCAACCTCAGCGCACCGCCGATCACCCGCGCCTCGTCGTCGCCGCTGAAGTCGGTCCTTCGGCGCACTTCCTCCAGCGCCCAGTCCGCGCCCGAGAGCGCCGCCGAGCCGCGTGCGCCGCGCAGCGCCGCCTCGCCGGTGATCGAGTTGCTGCGACGCCGCATGACGCGGTGCCCGTAGACCCGGTCCACGGCCTTGCGTACGGAATCCACGGCCTCGGGCACGCCGGTCAGCGCGCCCAGCGCCGCCAGCGGATCAGCGTTCGTACTCATAAGCAGCGAGCGTACGCACCGATCGGGCCCACCCCGGTCCACCCCACCTTGGAGTGGTCTTCTTCACTGATCGCACCGACGCACCGCGTTCGTGCGATTACCCTTGGTGAACATGAAGATCGCTTTCGTCGGGAAGGGCGGCAGTGGCAAGACCACGCTGTCCTCACTGTTCATCCGCCACCTCACCGCCAACGAGGCCCCCGTCGTCGCCGTCGACGCCGACATCAACCAGCACCTGGGTGCGGCCCTCGGCCTCGACGAGTCCGAGGCGGCGGCGATGCCCGCGATGGGCGCGCACCTGGACCTCATCAAGAACTACCTGCGGGGCGCCAATCCCCGTATCGCCTCCGCCGAGACCATGATCAAGACAACGCCGCCGGGCGAGGGGTCCCGGCTGCTGCGCGTCCGCGAGGACAACCCGGTGTACGACGCGTGCGCACGCCCGGTCCTCCTCGACGACGGCGAGATCCGGCTGATGGCGACGGGCCCGTTCACCGAGTCCGATCTGGGGGTGGCCTGCTACCACTCCAAGGTCGGCGCGGTCGAGATGTGCCTGAACCACCTGGTCGACGGGCCCGACGAGTACGTCGTCGTCGACATGACGGCCGGCTCGGACTCCTTCGCGTCGGGCATGTTCACCCGCTTCGACATGACGTTCCTGGTCGCCGAACCGACCCGCAAGGGTGTCTCGGTCTACCGCCAGTACAAGGAGTACACCCGGGACTACGGCATCGCGCTCAAGGTCGTCGGCAACAAGGTGCAGGGCCAGGACGACCTGGACTTCCTGCGTGAGGAGGTCGGCGACGACCTGCTGGTGACCATGGGCCACTCGGACTGGGTGCGCGGCATGGAGAAGGGCCGCCCGTCCCGGTTCGAGCTGCTGGAGGCAGACAACCGCCTCGCCCTCCAGGTCCTGCAGAACGCCGCCGAGGACAGCTACGCGCACCGCGACTGGGAGCGCTACACCCGTCAGATGGTGCACTTCCACCTGAAGAACGCGGAGAGCTGGGGGAACGCGAAGACCGGCGCCGACCTGGCTGCCCAGGTCGACCCGGCCTTCGTACTGGACGAGCGGCGGGCGGTTCCCCAGCCCTCGTGATCCGTCCTGGGGGTCAGTGACGTTCGGCGTGCTTCGCGGGCGCGACGGCGGCCGGGGGCTGGGCCAGGAAGGTGCTCCAGTCCGGCTTCGGCGCCTGGCCGACCTTCAGGGTGCGGAGCTTGGCCAGCACCTGCGGGTCCTGGGCGTCCAGCCAGTCCGCGAGCTGGCGGAAGGACACGCAGCGCACCTCCTGCTGGGTGCAGACGGTCTTGATGGTGTCCTCGATGGCGCGCATGTACGTGCCGCCGTTCCAGGACTCGAAGTGGTTGCCGATGATCAGCGGGGCGCGGTTGCCCCGGTACGAGCGCTCGAATGCCTGCACCAGGCCGTCGCGCATCTGGTTGCCCCAGTACTCGTGCTTGCTCTCGTCACCCCGGGTCGCGCCGGACTGGTTCATGTAGAAGTTGTAGTCCATGGACAGGGTCTGGAAGGCGCGGCCCGGGATGGGGACCAGCTGCATCGACAGGTCCCAGAGCCTGCCCTGCTTCTCGGGCCAGATCTGGTCGTTGACGCCGCTGGTGTCGTAGCGGAAGCCCATCTCGGAGGCCGCGCGCATGAAGTTCCTGCGGCCCTCCAGGCACGGGGTGCGCGCGCCGATCAGTTCCGTTTCGTAGTCGAAGGGCAGCGGCTTCACGGACTTGAGGGCCGCGTTGGACTTCCAGTTCTTGACGAAGGCCTTGGCCTGGAGGATCTCGCTCTTCCACTCCTCCTTCGACCAGGTGCCGACGCCGCCGTCCTTGCCGCAGAAGTGGCCGTTGAAGTGGGTGCCGATCTCGTTGCCCTCGAACCAGGCGCCGCGGATCTGCTCCACGGTGTCCTTGATTCCCTTGGCGTCGTTGAAGCCGATGTCGGAGCGGCCCACCGAATGCCGGGGCGGGTTGTAGAGCGTCTTCTTGTCCTCGGGCAGGAGATAGACGCCACTGAGGAAGTACGTCATTTTCGCGCCGTACTTCTGGCCGACCTTGCGGAAGTGCGAGAAGAGCCGCTGGCTGTCCTCTCCGGCGCCGTCCCAGGAGAACACCACGAACTGCGGCGGTTTCTCACCGGGCGTCAGTTTCCGCGGTACGGGCTGGAACGGCTGGGGCCCGGTGTACGCGGTGGAGCCGTCGCCGATGAGGCGGACAGGGCTCTTGGGGGCGGCGGCCGGACCGTTCTCCTTGGCACCGTGAGCACCGCTGCGGCCCACGTCGGCGCCCCGGTCGGCGGAGTCCGCGCAGCCCGCGAGAAAGGCCAGGGACATTACCGCGGCTGTGACGCCGAAAGTGACTCTCTTCGTGGCGGCCATCATCCGCCCACCTCTTTCTGGATCGGCTTTTCCAACGGCCGCAGCCCGAACAGGCCGAAACGGCGCGGCAAACCTCGCATGCACCCACACGCCCATTGATGCGACAAGCCGTAGGAAAGCTTTATTCACCGGTTCGGGTGAACGCATGACCCATTTGCCCCCATAGGCCCTGCCAACTCTTTACTCTGAATTACGATTCGTTTACCGAGAGTTTTAAGTCCCCCGCTGCACGCCGTGACCCACGGCCGCGACACCTCAGTCCCGCGACCCGCGCTGCCCCGGAGGAGACAAAGATGTCTGCTTGCGTACCCACTCGCCCCGACCACACCTCGCGCACCACCCGGGCCTCCCGGTTCCAGCGACCGCACAGCCCGCCGCCCGATGCCTCCGGCGCACCCGGCGAGGGCGGATCCCGCCGAGGCCGCTTCAGAATCGCCGGCTCCGACGTGTCCGCCTCGATCACCGTCTTCCTGATCGCGGTGCCCATGTCACTCGGGCTGGCCGTCGCCATCGGCGCGCCGCTCCAGGCGGGTCTGATCGGCGCCGCCGTCGGCGGCATCGTCGCCGGCCTGCTCGGCGGCTCCCCCCTCCAGGTCAGCGGCCCCTCCGCCGGGCTGACCGTCGTGACCGCCGAGCTGATTCAGCGGTACGGATGGCGCACCACCTGCGGGATCGTGATCTGCGCAGGTCTGGTGCAGGTCCTCCTGGGATCCCTCAAGGCAGCGCGCAACGCGCTCGCCGTCAGCCCCGCCATCGTGCACGGCACCCTCGCCGGCATCGGCGTCGCCATCGCACTGGCCCAGCTGCACATCGTCCTCGGCGGCTCGCCGCAGAGCTCCGCCACCGCCAACGCCCTGGCGCTGCCCGAGCAACTGGCGGACGTCCGCCCGGCCGCGCCCCTGATCGGCGCGCTCACCATCGCCGTGCTGGCCCTGTGGCCACGCCTTCCCGGCCGTACGGGACGGATCCTCCGCAAGACCCCCGCGGCGCTCGCGTCGGTCGCGCTCGCCACGGCGGTCGCCGCCCTCGCGGCCCCCCGTATCGCCCGGGTCGACCTGCCGTCCTGGCGCAGTCACGCGCTGCCGGAGATGCCTGACGGTCCGGTACTCGCCCTGCTGGCGGCGGTGCTGACCGTGACGCTGGTGGCGAGCCTGGAATCGTTGCTGTCCGCGGTGGCCGTGGACAAGCTGTCCGCCGACCGGGCGGCCACCGCCGGAACGGCGCCGGTGCCGCGCTCCGACCTGGACCGCGAGCTGCGCGCACAGGGCGCCTCCAACATGCTGACCGGGCTGCTCGGCGGCCTGCCGATCTCCGGCGGAGCCGTGCGCAGTTCCGCCAACGTCCGGGCGGGTGCGGTCAGCCGGGCCTCCACCGTGCTGCACGGGGTGTGGGTGCTGCTCGCCGCGGCGCTGCTGGTCGGCGTGCTGGAGTGGATCCCGCTCGCCGCGCTCGCCGCCCTCGTGATGGTGGTCGGCATCCAGATGGTGAGCTTCGCGCACATCCGCAACGTGCACCGGCACCGGGAGTTCCTGGTGTACGCCACCACGGTCGCCGGTGTCGTGCTGTTCGGCGTACTGGAGGGCGTGGCCGTGGGCGTCGCCGTCGCCGTCGCCGTCGCCATGCACCGGCTGGCCAGGACTCGCATCGTCACGGAGGTCACGTCCGACGGAGTCCATCACGTACGGGCCCGCGGCCAGTTGACCTTCCTGGCCGTGCCCCGGCTGAGCCGGACCCTGAGCCAGGTGCCGCGCGGGGCGCACGCGGTGGTGGAGCTGGACGGTTCCTTCATGGACCACGCGGCGTACGAGACCTTGCAGACCTGGCAGGACTGCCATGTGGCGCAGGGCGGAAAGGTCGAGGTCACGGGCCGTACCGGCATCCGGGTCTCCGGTTCCGCTTCGCATCCGGCGCACCACTGCTGCCGGCCGTGGACGCCTTGGCGCAACCACCACTGTGCGGAACACGCCCCGACCGCCGAAGCGTCCACGCCGTCCCGCCCCGCGCGCACGCGTCACCTGGCCAGCGGGCTCAGCGCGTTCCAGCGCAACACCGCGCCGCTGGTCCGCGACGAACTGGCCCGACTGGCCCGCGAGGGACAGCAGCCGACCCAGCTCTTCCTGACCTGCGCGGACTCCCGTCTGGTCACGAGCATGATCACGTCGAGCGGGCCGGGCGACCTGTTCACCGTGCGCAACGTGGGCAACCTGGTACCGCCGGCCGGCGTCGAGGCCGGGGACGACTCGGTCGCCGCTGCCATCGAGTACGCCGTGGACGTGCTGGGGGTCGAGTCGATCACCATCTGCGGGCATTCCGGTTGCGGGGCGATGCAGGCCCTGCTCAACGGGCCGGCCGAGGGCGGGGCGGACACCCCGCTGCGACGCTGGCTGCGGCACGGGACGCCGAGTCTCAAGCGGATGACGAGCCGGTCCCACTCGTGGGCACGGATCTCCGGGCGGCTGCCCACCGATGCGGTCGAGCAGCTGTGCCTGACCAACGTGGTCCAGCAGTTGGAGCACCTGCGGCAGCACGAGTCGGTCAAGCGGCGGCTCGCCGAGGGCACGCTGGAACTGCACGGAATGTACTTCCACGTGGGCGAGGCACAGGCGTACTTGCTGGTCGACGGGGCTCGCGTCGGGGAGACCATCGAGGTCTTCGACCGGGTGACGCCCTCGGCGGACCCCGAACAGCCCGCACCCTCACGGCTGCCTGCGCACACCGAGCTGCCGCCCCATGCGAAGCCGGTGACGCGGCCGAAGCCGTCGTCGCACTCCGAACTGGAGGACCTCAACGCCTGAACCTTCGCGGGCATACGTCCGTGCAACCGTATGGCCCCCCGCGCAGGGACGCGCGGGGGGCCGCCGGAGTGTCGGGCGCGGAGGCCGGGGGAGACGCAGGCGGTACGTCGCGGCCGTGCGCAGCAGCTCAGAGCCGCAACAGGTCTAAACCAATTGTCCGATGGCTCTTGTCACCCGGCCCCCGGACTGATGAGCTGGACACCGGGACACATCGGACGCCCTGGGAATGGGAGATGTCGTGAGCAATGAAAGCCTGGCCAATCTTTTGAAGGAGGAGCGTCGATTCGCTCCTCCCGCAGAACTGGCCGCGAACGCCAACGTCACCGCGGAGGCGTACGAGCAGGCCAAGGCCGATCGTCTCGGTTTCTGGGCCGAGCAGGCGCGCCGGCTCACCTGGGCCACCGAGCCCACCGAGACGCTTGACTGGTCGAACCCGCCCTTCGCGAAGTGGTTCGCGGACGGCGCGCTCAACGTCGCGTACAACTGCGTGGACCGGCACGTCGAGGCCGGCAACGGCGACCGCGTCGCCATCCACTTCGAGGGCGAGCCGGGCGACAGCCGCGCCCTCACGTATGCGGAGCTCAAGGACGAGGTGTCGCGCGCCGCGAACGCCCTGACCGAGCTGGGCGTACGCAAGGGCGACCGCGTCGCCGTCTACCTGCCGATGATCCCCGAAGCCGCGATCGCGATGCTGGCCTGCGCCCGGATCGGCGCCGCGCACTCGGTCGTCTTCGGCGGTTTCTCCGCCGACGCCGTCGCCTCCCGCATCCAGGACGCCGACGCGAAGCTCGTCATCACCGCCGACGGCGGCTACCGGCGCGGCAAGCCGACCGCGCTGAAGCCCGCGATCGACGAGGCCGTGGCCAAGTGCCCGCAGGTGGAGCACGTGCTCGTGGTACAGCGCACGCAGCAGGAGACGGCGTGGGACGGGACCCGCGACGTGTGGTGGCACGAGATCGTGGAGCGTCAGTCCGCCGAGCACACGCCGGAGGCCTTCGACGCCGAGCACCCGCTGTTCATCCTCTACACCTCCGGCACGACGGGTAAGCCCAAGGGCATCCTGCACACCTCCGGCGGCTACCTCACCCAGACGGCGTACACCCACCACGCGGTCTTCGACCTCAAGCCGGAGACCGACGTCTACTGGTGCACCGCCGACATCGGCTGGGTGACCGGACACTCGTACATCGTGTACGGCCCGCTCGCGAACGGCGCCACGCAGGTCATGTACGAGGGCACGCCCGACACCCCGCACCAGGGGCGCTTCTGGGAGATCGTCCAGAAGTACGGCGTGACGATCCTCTACACCGCGCCGACCGCGATCCGCACGTTCATGAAGTGGGGCGACGACATCCCCGCGAAGTTCGACCTGTCGTCCCTGCGCGTCCTGGGATCGGTCGGCGAGCCGATCAACCCCGAGGCGTGGATGTGGTACCGCAAGCACATCGGCGCCGACAAGTGCCCCATCGTGGACACCTGGTGGCAGACCGAGACCGGGGCGATGATGATCGCGCCGCTGCCGGGCGTGACGGAGACCAAGCCGGGCTCGGCGCAGCGCGCACTGCCCGGAATCTCCGCGACCGTGGTCGACGACGAGGCCCGCGAGGTCCCCGACGGCGGTGGCGGCTACCTGGTGCTGACGGAGCCGTGGCCGTCCATGCTCCGCACGATCTGGGGCGACGACCAGCGCTTCCTCGACACGTACTGGGCCCGGTTCCAGGACAAGTACTTCGCCGGTGACGGTGCGAAGAAGGACGACGACGGCGACATCTGGCTGCTGGGCCGGGTCGACGACGTGATGTTGGTCTCCGGCCACAACATCTCCACCACCGAGGTCGAATCGGCGCTCGTCTCGCACCCGTCGGTCGCCGAGGCGGCCGTCGTGGGCGCCGCCGACGAGACGACCGGTCAGGCGATCGTCGCCTTCGTGATCCTGCGCGGCACCGCGTCGGAGACCGAGACGCTCGTCGCCGAACTCCGCGGCCACGTCGGCACGGCCCTCGGCCCGATCGCCAAGCCGAAGCGCATCCTGCCGGTCGCGGAACTCCCCAAGACCCGCTCCGGAAAGATCATGCGCCGGCTGCTGCGCGACATCGCCGAGGACCGTGAGCTGGGCGACGTCTCGACGCTCACCGACGCCTCGGTGATGGGCCTCATCCAGGCGAAGCTGCCGAGCTCGGCACAGAACGAGGACTGAAACGCGTCATCGCGGGCAAGGGCATCCGGACGGCGGCTCCGCCGTGCCGGGTGCCCTTATCGCTCGTATGGTGAAGATCGCCGGATACGTCCTTGCGCACCCCGGGTAGAGTTGATCGTCGCGTCAGGAGCGCGTCAAAACTCAACAGGTGCGCCGGGAAGTCTGGTCGGCAATGTGCTTCGTGCTGCCCACCGACCGGAGGTTTTTCCCGTGGCCGCCCCCCCTCAGACCCCCACGCCCACCCCCACCCCGCCCGGGGACCGCAAGGTGCTCGGCCGGCTCCCGCTCCCCGAGCGAACGTATGTGGCCAACGCGCTGCGCACCGAGACGGTCGGCGGGATCCTGCTCCTCATAGCCGCGATCGCCGCACTGATCTGGGCGAACACCTTCGGAGCGAGTTACGAGGCCTTCCGCCATCTGCACTTCGGCCCGGACTTCCTCCACCTGAACCTGAGCATCCAGCACTGGGCCGCCGACGGTCTGCTGGCCATCTTCTTCTTCGTCGCCGGCATCGAGCTCAAGCGCGAGCTGGTGGCGGGCGAACTGCGCGACCCCAAGGCCGCCGCCCTCCCGGTGATCGCCGCCATCTGCGGCATGGCCGCCCCCGCCCTGGTCTACGTCGCGGTGAACACCTTCGGCGGCGGCGACCTGGGCGGCTGGGCCGTCCCGACCGCCACCGACATCGCCTTCGCCCTGGCCGTCCTCGCGGTCATCGGCACCTCGCTGCCGTCCGCGCTGCGGGCCTTCCTGCTGACCCTGGCGGTCGTCGACGACCTCTTCGCGATCCTGATCATCGCGGTCTTCTTCACCAGCGACCTCAACTTCCTGGCGCTCGGCGGCGCGGTCGTCGGCCTGGCCCTCTTCTGGCTGCTGCTGCGCGTGGGCGTCCGCGGCTGGTACGTGTACGTGCCGCTGGCCCTGGCGATCTGGGGCCTGATGTACAACAGCGGCGTGCACGCCACCATCGCCGGTGTCGCGATGGGTCTGATGCTGCGCTGCTCGCGACGTGAGGGCGAGGAGCACTCGCCGGGCGAGCACATCGAACACCTGGTGCGACCGGTGTCGGCGGGGCTGGCGGTCCCGATGTTCGCCCTGTTCTCGGCCGGTGTCGCCGTCACCGGCGGTGCGCTCGCCGACGTGTTCACCAAGCCGGAGACGCTGGGCGTGGTGCTGGGTCTGGTGCTCGGCAAGGCGCTGGGCATCTTCGGCGGTACCTGGCTGGCGGCCCGGTTCACCAAGGCGGAACTCAACGACGACCTGGTCTGGCCCGACGTCCTCGCGATCGCCACGCTGGCCGGAATCGGCTTCACCGTTTCGCTGCTGATCGGCGAACTCGCCTTCACCGACGACCTGAAGCTCGCCGACGAGGTGAAGGCGTCCGTTCTCATCGGCTCGCTGATCGCGGCCCTGCTGTCCGCGGTACTGCTGAGGATGCGGGTCCGCAAGTACCGTGCGCTCTACGAAGAGGAAGAGCGCGACGAGGACATGAGCGGCGTGCCGGACATCTACGAGGTGGGCCAGCAGGACTACCACCTGCGGATGGCCGCGATCCACGAGGCGAAGGCCGAGGAGCACCGGAAGCTGGCCGAGCAGTGCGCCGGTGGCGACAAGACCGGAGAAGTGCCGGGGGCAGCGCGCGACGAGGGCGCCGGTCCGGCATGATCTGACTGGCGATCCAACGAGTCCGGGCCGCGACGGGCCCGGACTCGTACAGCTTGAACCGAAGAAGGAGACAGCGATGAGCGACCCCGCGCGCAACGTCCACGGCGTCGAGAGCGCCGAGCGCAGCCTCGGCCAGCTGGTCGCCGCGGCGACCACCGAGATGTCCGCGCTCGTGCACGACGAGATCGCGCTGGCGAAGATCCAGCTCCGGCAGGACGTCAAGCGCGGCGCGGTCGGCGGCGGGGTGTTCGGCCTGGCGGGGGTCGTACTGATCTTTTCGCTGCCCATGCTGAGCTTCGCGCTGGCGTACGGCATCCACGCGTGGAGCGATTGGCACCTCTCCGTCTGCTTCCTGCTCTCCTTCGTCGCGAACCTGCTGGTGGCAGGACTGCTCGCATTGATCGGCGGCGTCTTCGCGAAGAAGGCCAAGCAGGGCAAGGGCCCGCAGAAGGTCGCCGCCTCCGCCAAGGAGACTGCCGCCGTCCTCGGGAACGCGAAGCCGCACCCGCGAGAGGTGCAGGACGCCACGGTCGTTGTGACACGCTCATCGGTATGACAGCCCTCGACGCGGACAGCTCCTCCGGTACGCTCCCGCCGGCCCCGGCAAGCGGACCGTCGGCCTCCGGCAACGGATCGACGGCCTCTCTCGTACGGCTCGACGGCCCGTGGACGCACCGGGACGTGGCTGCCAACGGCGCCCGCTTCCACATCGCGGAGCTGGGAGAGGGGCCGCTGGTCCTGCTGCTGCACGGGTTCCCCCAGTTCTGGTGGACCTGGCGGCACCAGATGACCGCGCTCGCCGACGCCGGCTACCGGGCCGTGGCCATGGACCTGCGCGGGGTGGGCGGCAGCGACCGTACGCCTCGGGGTTACGACCCGGCCAACCTCGCACTCGACATCACCGGGGTCGTACGGTCCCTGGGCGAGCCGGACGCCGCGCTCGTCGGGCACGACCTGGGCGGGTACCTGGCGTGGACGGCTGCGGCGATGCGGCCCAAGCTGGTGCGTCGGCTGGTCGTCTCGTCGATGCCGCACCCCAGGCGCTGGCGCGCGGCGATGCTGTCGGACTTCGCCCAGACCCGGGCCGGATCCTACGTCTGGGGCTTCCAGCGGCCGTGGGTGCCGGAACGGCAGCTGGTCGCGGACGACGCGGCGCTGACCGGCCGGCTGATCCGCGAGTGGTCGGGGCCCCGGCAGCCGGAGGACAAGGACGTGGACACCTACCGCCGGGTGATCCAGATCCCCTCGACCGCGCACTGCTCGATCGAGCCGTACCGGTGGATGGTGCGGTCGATGGCGCGCCCCGACGGGCTCCAGTTCAACCGGCGGATGAAGGCGCCGGTGCGGGTGCCGACACTGCACCTGCACGGTGCGCTCGACCCGGTGATGCGCACGCGCAGTGCGGCCGGTTCCGGCGAGTACGTCGACGCGCCCTACCGGTGGCGGTTGTTCGACGGGCTCGGGCACTTCCCGCACGAGGAGGACCCGGCAGCCTTCTCCACCGAGCTGGTGAGCTGGCTGCAGGACCCCGAACAGGACCGATAGCGGCCCCGGCGGCCGGAGAATCCACCCGCCCACCGGAACGCTTGTCCTACGAACAGCCAAATGCCTGCCGCATAGGCCAATTGGCGGGCCGTCAGGCGATTACCGACCTTGGGGCCCGGGCACACGTCGGGGTATGGGCTGGACGCACGACTTCGGTGACTCAGCACGCAACCGCCGCTCGGCCACAGCGCCGACCACCCGCGAGAGGGGACGCCCGCACGATGAGGGTCATGCACACCCCGGTCAGGCGATGGGCATCCCGCGCATCCTCCGGCGCCGCGCCCGGTGGATGTCGGCGCGACTGAGGCACCAGCGGACCTGACCCGTCGTCCGCGGCTGCGACCGCGCCCCCGCCCTGTCGGACCGGGGCGCGCGTGCGGGGCTAACGCTCCCGGAGGTACCCGAGTCCCGGGTGCGCGTCCCGGTAGCCCGCCAGCAGCCTGCGCGCCACCTGGACCGAGTCGACGAGCGGGTGCAGGGCGAACGCCTTCACCGCGTCCCGCGCCGACCCGCTCTCCGCCGCGTCCAGTACGCAGCGCTCGACGGCCTTCACGGCGGCCACCAGGCCCGCCTCGTGGCCGACGAGCTGCGACACGGCGGCGGGGCGGGCGCCGGACGCGTCGACCGTGCACGGGACCTCGACGACGGCTGCCTCGTCGAGGACGTCCAGGACCCGGCCGCCGGGCCGGTCCGGCGTCGCGTTGCGGACGTTGAGGATCAGCGTGGTGCGTTCGTCGCGCGCGACGGCCCGCATCAGGGCCAGCGCGACGTACTCGTACCCGCCGGACTCCAGGTCGTCAGCGGCGCGCTCGCCCGCGCCTGCCGCCTCCCGGTTCTCCGCCATGTACGTCGCCTCCCGCTCGGCCCTCGTACGGTCCCAGGTCTGCCAGGCGGCGCCGGAGGGCGCGCGGTGCGGCCCGGCGGCCAGCTCCTCGTAGAAACGTGCCTGCTGGTCCCTGAGGAAGGCTCCGCGGGTCTGCTTCGCCTGCCGGTACGCCGTCACCGCTTCCCGGTTGAAGTAGTAGTAGTGCAGGTACTCGTTGGGCACGGAGCCCAGCGCGCGCAGCCAGTCCGCGCCGAACAGCCTGCCCTCCTCGAAGGACGTCAGCCGGGCCTCGTCGGCGAACAGCTCCGGGAGTACGTCGCGGTCGTCGACGTACAGACCGCGCAGCCAGCCCAGGTGGTTGAGGCCGACGTAGTCGGCGCGGGCCGCCGCCGGGTCGTGCACCTGGAGGGTCCGCGCCACCCGGCGGGCCAGGCCGACCGGTGAGTCGCAGATGCCGATGACCCGGCTTCCCAGATGGCGCGACATCGCCTCGGTGACCAGGCCGGCGGGGTTGGTGAAGTTGATGACCCAGGCGTCCGGGGCCAGCCGCGCCACCCGACGGGCGATGTCGACCGCGACGGGCACCGTCCGCAGCCCGTAGGCGATGCCGCCCGCGCCGACGGTCTCCTGCCCCAGCACCCCTTCGTCCAGGGCCACCCGCTCGTCGGCCGCCCGGCCCGCCAGGCCGCCGACCCGGATCGCCGAGAAGACGAAGTCCGCGCCGCGCAGGGCGTCGTCGAGGTCCGTGGTGACCCGCACCTCGGGTGCGTCGGGGGCGCCCTCGGCGCGGGCGGCGACCGCCTGGTCGCGGAGGACCCGGGCGATGGCGTCCAGCCGGGCCGCGTCGAGGTCGTGCAGGGTGACGCGGGTGACACGGCCCTCGCCGCGGTCGCGCAGCAGCGCCCCGTACACCAGCGGGACGCGGAATCCGCCGCCGCCCAGGATCGTCAGATGCATGCTTCAGCCTCTCGGGTCGGGGACCGGCGGCTCTGCGGAGCAGGACCTCAGAGTGCGCAGCCCTGGCTGTCCACCTGCTGGTTGGCCGTGCGGCCGATCCTGATGTCGTCGCGGATCTCGTCGACCGTCAGCGCGTATCCGGTGTCCGGGTCGTCCAGGGACTTGGCGAAGACGACGCCGTACACCTCGCCCTCGGGGGTGAGCAGAGGGCCGCCGGAGTTGCCCTGGCGGACGGTCGAGTACAGCGAGTAGACGTCGCGACGGACCGTGCCGCGGTGGTAGATGTCGGGGCCCTTGGCGTTGATGCGGCCGCGGACGCGCGCCGAGCGGACGTCGTACGCGCCGTTCTCCGGGAACCCGGCGACGATCGCCCCGTCGCCGCTGCGGGCGTCGCCCTCGGTGAACTGGAGCGGGCGCGCCTTCAGTTTCGGCACGTCCAGGACGGCGATGTCGCGCTGCCAGTCGTACAGGACGACCTTCGCGTCGTACAGCTTGCCCTCGCCGCCGATCTGCACGGTCGGCTCGCTGACCCCGCCGACGACGTGCGCGTTCGTCATGACGCGGCGGTCGGAGAAGACGAAGCCGGTGCCCTCCAGGACCTTGCCGCAACTGGGCGCGGTTCCGACGACCTTGACGATGGACTGCTTGGCGCGGGCCGCGACCGGGCTGCCGGCGAGCTTCGGGTCGGGGGCCCTGACCTCGGTGATCGGCTCGTTGGAGAACGGGCTGAACACCTGTGGGAAACCGTTCTGCGCGAGCACCGAGCTGAAGTCGGCGAACCAGTTGGCGGCCTCGCCCGGCACGACCCGGTCCACTCCGAGCAGCACCTTGGAACTGCGCACCTCCTTGCCGACCGTGGGCAGCGAGGTGCCCGCGACGAGCGAACCGATCAGCCACGCCACCAGCAGCATCGCGCAGACGTTGACCAGCGCGCCGCCGGACGCGTCCAGGGCGCGCGCGGGCGACCAGGTGATGTGCCGGCGCAACTTGTTGCCGAGGTGAGTGGTGAAGGCCTGCCCCACCGAGGCGCAGACGATCACGATCACGACCGCCACCAGGATGCCGGTGGTGGAGTCGCCGAGGGACGATCCGTCGGCGAACCACCCCCAGACCACCGGCAGCAGATAGACCGCGGCGAGCCCACCGCCGAGGAACCCGATCACCGACAGCACGCCGACGACGAATCCCTGGCGGTATCCGATGATCGCGAACCACACGGCAGCGAGCAGCAACACAATGTCCAGGACGTTCACGCCCGCCACCCTGTCATGTCCGTCATGCGTGCCAGTCGAGAGGGACCTCGCGAGAGGGGTCCCAGGGTCGCTCCCAGCCCGCGAAGTGCAGCACCTTGTCGATCACACCGGCGGTGAATCCCCACAGCAGGCCCTCCTCCAGCAGGAAGGCCGGGCCGCGGTGACCACGCGGGTGCACGCTGGTGGCCCGGTTCGCCGGATCCGTGAGGTACGCCACGGGCACCGTGAAGACACTGGCAGTCTCACCCTGGTCGACGGCGCCGACCGGGCTCGGGGAGCGCCACCAGCCCAGCACGGGCGTCACCACGAAAGCGCTGACGGGGATGTAGAGGCGGGGCAGCACCCCGAAGACCTGGACACCGGAGGGGTCGAGTCCGGTCTCCTCCTCGGCCTCTCGCAGCGCCGTCCGCAGCGGCCCCGTCGTCAGCGGGTCGCCGTCCTCGGGGTCGAGGGCGCCGCCGGGGAAGGAGATCTGCCCCGCGTGCGAGCGCAGGCTGCTCGCCCGTTCCATCAGCAGCAGCTCGGGGCCGTGCCTCCCCTCACCGAAGAGGACCAGAACGGCGGACTGCCGCCCGCTGCCGCTCGCCGGCGGCAGGAAGGCGCTGAGCTGCTCCGGCCGGACGCTGCGGGCCGCGGCGGCCACCGGCTCCAGCCAGCCGGGCAGACCCCGGTCGGTGACGCTGACCAGGGGGAGACCGGGGACGTCCGCCGGTGGCGCGGCCCCGCTCCCGTACACCTCACTTGTGGCGCTCGGCGCGCTCGTACGTCTCATAGGCACCCCCGTACTGTCCCAACGTCCGCTCCCGGGACGATCGTTCCGGATTCGGCCGACCCGTTCGGTCACGGTGCGGCCGGCCCCGCTCCCAGCGGCGGGGCGGGTTTGCCGCCCGCGTCCAGGAACGACTGCGGGGGCTTGAGCCGCTGCCCCGGGTACCCGCCCTTCTCGTACTTCAGCAGCTTCTCGGCCTTCTGCGGGTCCGTCTCGCCCTCGCCGTACGACGGGCACAGCGCGGCGATCGGGCAGGCTCCGCAGGCCGGCTTGCGGGAATGACAGATACGGCGGCCGTGGAAGACGACGCGGTGCGAGAGCATCGTCCACTCGCTCTTCGGGAAGATCTCCGCGACCACCGCCTCGACCTTGACCGGGTCCTCCTCGTCGGTCCACTTCCAGCGGCGCACCAGGCGGCCGAAATGGGTGTCGACGGTGATGCCGGGGACGCCGAAGTAGTTCCCGAGGACCACGTTGGCGGTCTTGCGGCCCACACCCGGCAGCTTCACCAGGTCCTCGATCCGGCCGGGCACCTCCCCGCCGAAGTCGTCCCGCAGGGCCGTGGACAGCCCCAGCAGGGACCTGGCCTTGGCGCGGAAGAACCCCGTCGGCCGGATGATCTCCTCCAGCTCCTCCGGCACCGCCGCCGCCATGTCCTCGGGCGTCGGGTAGGCCGCGAAGAGGGCCGGAGTGGTCTGGTTGACCCGCAGGTCCGTGGTCTGGGCGGAGAGCACCGTGGCGACCAGCAGCTGGAAGGGGTCCTCGAAATCGAGCTCCGGATGGGCGTACGGATAGACCTCCGCGAGCGCGCGATTGATCTTGCGGGCGCGGCGGACCATGCCGAGGTGCGACTCGGCCTTCGCCTTTTTCGCCGCTCTCACCGGCTTCGCCGCACCCTGTTCGCCCACGGCTGAATCACGATCTGCTGTCACCTGCCCTGCCCCCTTGACCTGCGCTCTCACCGGCTTGTTGGACACCCGGCCAGCCTAGAGGCAGGCACTGACATCCGCCTTGGTCACCGCCAAATGCCTACCCAATCAGCCCCCTGAAGCACGACCAGGCCCGTGGGTAAGTCATCCTTAGTGATTGATCGCACTGTTTTACCGTCCGGCATCATGGGGACCCAGGCCCCCTGAGCAGGTCGACAAGGAGAGAACACGTGGACGACGTTCTGCGGCGCGCCCCGCTCTTCGCGGCGCTCGATGACGAGCAGGCCGCGGAGCTGCGCGCCTCGATGAGTGAGGTGACCCTCGCACGCGGGGACGCCCTGTTCCACGAGGGCGACCCCGGCGACCGCCTCTATGTGGTGACCGAGGGCAAGGTGAAGCTGCACCGCACCTCCCCCGACGGCCGCGAGAACATGCTGGCCGTGCTCGGCCCCGGCGAACTGATCGGCGAACTGTCGCTCTTCGACCCGGGCCCGCGCACCGCCACCTCGACGGCACTCACCGAGGTCAAGCTGCTCGGCCTCGGCCACGGCGACCTCCAGCCCTGGCTGAACGTACGCCCCGAGGTCGCGACCGCGCTGCTGCGGGCCGTGGCCCGTCGGCTGCGCAAGACCAACGACCAGATGTCCGACCTGGTCTTCTCCGACGTTCCGGGCCGGGTGGCCCGCGCGCTCCTGGACCTGTCGCGCCGCTTCGGCGTGCAGTCCGAGGAGGGCATCCACGTCGTGCACGACCTCACGCAGGAGGAACTCGCCCAGTTGGTCGGCGCCTCCCGCGAGACGGTCAACAAGGCGCTCGCGGACTTCGCGGGCCGCGGCTGGCTGCGCCTGGAAGCACGGGCCGTCATCCTGCTGGACGTGGAGCGACTGGCGAAGCGCTCGCGCTGACGGGACCGCTCGCCCGTACGGCGGCTTCGGCCGCCCGTACGGGAGTGGGCCGCACCCTCCTGGGGTGCGGCCCACTCGCGTACCCGGACGGGCCACTACGGGCGGGCGCACACGGGCAGGCCCGCACCGACGGCCCGCACCGGCAGGCACTGCGCCGCACGATCCCGCACCAAGACCCCGCACCGGCAGGCACTGAGCCGCACGAGCCCGCACCAAGACCCCGCACCGGCAGGCACTGAGCCGCACGAGCCCGCGCCGAGACTCCGCACCGGCAGGCACGCACCTGTCCGGGCCCGCAGCGGCGGACCGTAGACCCCTACGGGCACGCGCGCACCCGGGTGCGGGCATGCCTCCGGGTCCGGTCGGCGGTCAGTTCTTGCCGACGATCACGGGGGTCTTCCCGCCCTCGCCGCACGGAACCGCGTACACCGGGTGCTTCTGCGCGGCCTCCTTGAAGGCGTCGATGCACTGGTTGTAGAGCACCTTGTCGGTGAGGGAGTTGTTCAGGATGCGGTTGGCCTGGGCGATGCCCTCGGCCTCGATCTTGCGGCGCCTGGCCTCGGCGGCGGCCGTCTTCGCCGCCTCCTCGGCCCGCTCGGTGGACTGCTGCTGCTGGATCTTGCGGTCGATCTGGCCCTGGAGCTGGGCGGAGGGCTTCACGTTGCGCAGGTTGACCGCGGTGACGGCGATTCCGCGCGGGGCCAGCCGGGCCTTCGTCAGTTCGCCGATCTCCGCGTTGATCTTCTCGCGGGCCGAGGAGTAGCCCTGCTCGCTCGTGTGCCGGGCGAACACGTTGCGGATGATCTCGCGGCTGTCCGGCTGCACCAGACGCTGCTGCACGGACTCCTCGCTGCCCGCGAGACGGTACAGCTCCACGACCTTGTCCGGGGTCACCGCCCACTTCACGGTCACCTCGACCTCCATGACGCCGCCCTGCGACGAGCGGACCTCCACGACGTCCTTGTCGGACAGGTTGAGGTCGACGGGACGCGTCGAGAAGGACGTGACGGTGGTGAACGGCGACCGGATGTGCATCCCGGACAGCATCGGCCCGCCGACCTTGCCGAAGGTGACCGGCACTCCGACCTCGTACGCGCTCATCACGTACAGGCAGCTGGTGATCCCCGCCAGAAGGCCCGCCAGGAGCGCGCCGACCGCGCCCAGCTTCAGACCGCGGGCGCCCTGCGCGCGCCCGACCAGGAACAGCACCAAGGCCGCGAGGAGCAGCAGGATGGACAGCACGAACACAGTGGTTCCCCCCAGGAACAAAAAAGATCATGATACGAACGCGGAAGATGTAGGCGGAGCGTAAGCCATGGCGGGCGCACACAGCGGTGGGACGGACAGGCACAGCCACCCGTACATCGAGCGCGAAGGCTCGCTGGAGCGGATCCAGGACCGGGAACCCGACGGGCGATCCGTCCGTTCTCCTTTCGTACACCGAGGATCTCGGCCCGTGGCTGGCGAGCGAATACATCGCGGTCCACGGCCGCAAGACTCCCCGGCCGTACGGAAGTACCGCGGGTCCCGGGCCTTCGCGCCCCCGCAGCTTGTGAACTGCACAGGGATGAAGCAGGAGTTCCGGTTCCGCACGGGCCCGGTCCGCCCCGACCGGTCCCACATGATCCGGAGCCCTTTCGTCCGCCCGTCACCGCCTCCACGGTCCGCAACGTCCCCGAGGGCGCTGAGCCTCCCGCAATCCGCCCGCAGCAGCTCGGCGCGGCTCAGATCAAGCCGTGTTCGCGCAGGTACTCCAGCTGCGCGCGTACCGACAGTTCGGCCGCCGGCCACAGGGAACGGTCCACGTCCGCGTACACCGCCGCCACCACTGCGGACGCGTCGCGGTGCCCGTTCTCCACGGCCGTCTCCACCTGCGCCAGCCGGTTCGCCCGGTGCGCCAGGTAGAACTCGATCGCGCCCTGGGCGTCTTCGAGCACCGGGCCGTGCCCCGGCAGGACGAAACCCACCCCGTCGTCGACCGTCAGCGACCGCAGCCGTCGCAGCGAGTCGAGGTAGTCCCCCAGCCGCCCGTCCGGGTGCGCCACCACTGTCGTGCCGCGCCCCAGGACCGTGTCCCCCGTCAACACCGCCCGGTCGGCCGGCAAGTGGAAGCAGAGGGAGTCGGCGGTGTGCCCGGGAGTGGGCACCACCCGCATCTCGACTCCCCCGGTGGTGATCACATCACCGGCGCCCAGCCCCTCGTCCCCGAGCCGGAGCGCGGGATCGAGTGCCCGCACCGGGGTCCGGGTCAGCTCCGCGAACCGTGCGGCGCCCTCCGCATGGTCCGGATGCCCGTGCGTGAGCAAGGTCAGCGCGACCCGCTTGCCCGCCCTCTCGGCGGTGCCGATCACCGCCCGCAGATGCCCGTCGTCCAGGGGACCGGGATCCACGACGACGGCCAGGTCCGAATCCGGTTCGGACACGATCCAGGTGTTGGTGCCGTCGAGCGTCATCGCCGACGGGTTGGGGGCCAGGACGTTGACCGCGCGTGCGGTGGCACGCCCGGACAGCACGCCGCCCCGCGGCTGACCCGGCAGGGCCGCTGCCTCGGTCATCGGGCTCCTCCCCGCGCTCCGCCGCCCGCGGCGGGGATGTGTTTGGTGAACTCCTCGTGGCCCGGCCAGCTCAGCACCACCTCGCCGTCCTCCAGCCGTGCCCGCGCGAGCACGGGCGCCATGTCCCGGTCGGCCGCCCCGGCCAGGACCTCTGCCACCGTCCCGTACGGCTGGAGTCCGCGCAGTGTGGAGATCGTGGGCGGCATCATCAGCAGCTCGCCCCGGTCGTAACCGGCGGCGGCCTCACCCGGGGCGATCCACACCGTCCGGTCGGCCTCCGTCGAGGCGTTGCGGGTCCGCTGCCCGGCCGGCAGCGCGGCGACGAAGAACCAGGTGTCGTACCGCCTGGGTTCGAACTCCGGGGTGATCCAGCGCGCCCACGCGCCCAGCAGGTCGGAGCGCAGCACCAGCTGCCGCCGGTCGAGGAACTCGGCGAAGCCCAGCTCCCGGGCGACCAGGGCCTGCCGGTCCGCCTCCCAGTCCGCGCCCGTGATGTCCCCGACCACGGTCTGCGCGGTGGGGCCGGCGAGGAGGACACCCGCCTCCTCGAAGGTCTCGCGCACCGCCGCGCAGACCACCGCCTGGGCGGCCCCGGGGTCGTCGGGCAGCCCGAGCCGTTCGGCCCAGCGGGCCAGTGAGGGGCCCGCCCAGCGGACGCGGGAGTCGTCGTCACGAGGATCGACGCCGCCCCCCGGATACGCGTACGCGCCTCCGGCGAAGGCCATGGAGGCGCGTCTGCGCAACATGTGTACGGACAGCCGACCCGCGTCACCGGCACCGCTCGTGCCGTCGCTCAGCAACAGCACGGTCGCGGCCCGCTTCGGGGTCGCGGCGACCAGCTCGCCGTTCGCCAGCGCGCGGATCCGGTCGGGCCATTCGGGCGGGTACCACTGACCATTGGACATGGCCGGATGCTACGGCCAACCGTCCCGATGTTCGAGAGGCGGCAGTCCCCAGCACGCCCCCTCAGCGCTCACTCGGCAACGCACACTCGGCAACGCCCGGACCGGCAGTCGCGCACCGGCACTCGTGACCGCGCGCCCAGGTACCGGCGCACACCAGCCCTCGTGCGTCGGCACGCGCCGAACCGGCATGCGCCGGCCCCTCGCGCGCCGACGCGCCCGGTACCCGGCGTTCGCTTGCCGCGGGTCAGGCGCTGACGAGCTCCACCTGGATCTCGACCTCGACCGGTGCGTCCAGCGGCAGGACGGCCACGCCGACAGCGCTGCGGGCGTGCACGCCCTTGTCGCCGAGGACCTCGCCGAGCAGCTCGCTCGTGCCGTTGAGCACGGCGGGCTGGCCGGTGAAGTCCGGGGCCGAGGCCACGAAGCCGACGACCTTGACGACGCGCGCGATGCGGTCCAGGTCACCGACGACGGACTTCACGGCCGCCAGGGCGTTCAGCGCGCAGATCCGCGCCAGGTCCTTGGCCTCCTCGGCGGTGACCTCCGCGCCGACCTTGCCGGTGCACGGCATGGCGCCGTCCACCATCGGCAGCTGGCCCGCGGTGTACACGTACACCCCGGACTGCACGGCCGGCTGGTAGGCGGCCAGCGGCGGAACCACCGCCGGAAGGGTCAGGCCGAGCGAGGCGAGCTTCTCCTCGACAGCGCTCATGCGGACTTCTCCCGCTTGAGGTAGGCCACCAGCTGCTCCGGGTTGTTCGGCCCAGGCACTACCTGGACGAGTTCCCAGCCGTCTTCGCCCCACGTGTCCAGGATCTGCTTCGTCGCGTGCACGAGCAGGGGGACGGTGGCGTATTCCCATTTGGTCATGCGGCCGACTGTAGCCGGTGGAAACGGACGGGAAGGACGGCCTCCTGATTGGGCGGCGGGCGGACTGGTTAGGCTCGGAGGCGTGAGCAGGCTCCAGGTCGTCAGTGGCAAGGGCGGTACCGGCAAGACCACGGTCGCCGCCGCACTCGCGCTCGCCCTCGCCACCGAGGGCAAACGCACCCTCCTGGTCGAGGTCGAGGGCAGGCAGGGCATCGCGCAGCTCTTCGAGACGGAAGCCCTTCCGTACGAGGAACGCAAGATCGCTGTCGCGTCGGGCGGCGGGGAGGTGTACGCCCTCGCGATCGACGCGGAACGCGCGCTGCTCGACTACCTCCAGATGTTCTACAAGCTGGGGAGCGCCGGCCGGGCGCTGAAGAAGCTCGGCGCGATCGACTTCGCGACGACCATCGCGCCGGGGCTGCGGGACGTCCTGCTGACCGGCAAGGCCTGCGAGGCGGTGCGCCGCCGGGACAAGAAGAACGCGTACGTCTACGACTACGTGGTGATGGACGCCCCGCCGACCGGCCGCATCACCAAGTTCCTGAACGTGAACGACGAGGTCGCGGGCCTGGCGAAGTTCGGGCCGATACACAACCAGGCGCAGGCCGTGATGCGGGTCCTCAAGTCCCCCGAGACGGCCGTGCACTTCGTGACGCTCCTGGAGGAGATGCCGGTCCAGGAGACCGCCGACGGCATCGCGGAGCTGCGGGCCGCCGAGCTGCCCGTCGGCAAGGTCATCGTGAACATGGTCCGCCCGCACCTGGTGGACGAGCAGGCACTGCGCACGGCGGCCGGCGAGCAGCGAGCCGAGGTGGCCAGGGCGCTCTCCCGGGCGGGCCTGGGCGGGGCAGGGCGCGGAGGCGTCGCCGAGCGCCTGGTGGACCCGCTCCTGGAGCAGGCCGCGGAACACGCACAGCGGGTCGAACTGGAGCGGGAGCAGCGCGCCGCACTGGCCCAGCTGGACCTGACGACGTACGAACTCCCGCTGCTGGGCGAGGGGTTGCATCTGGCCGGCCTGTACCGGCTGGCAGCGGAACTCCGTGCCCACCTGGGCGCGGAACGGGCGGGGGGAACGGCATGAGCACAAGCACGGGCAGGCCGCGGGCGATGGCCGCGGCACCGGCGCTGGACGTCGATCCGCTGCTCGACGACCCCGCGACCCGCATCATCGTGTGCTGCGGTTCCGGCGGCGTCGGCAAGACGACGACCGCGGCCGCCCTGGGCGTGCGCGCGGCCGAGCGCGGGCGGCGTGCGGTCGTGCTGACCATCGACCCGGCGCGCAGGCTGGCGCAGTCGATGGGCATCGACTCGCTCGACAACGTGCCGCGCCGGGTCAAGGGGATCGACGAGGGCGCCGGTGGCGAGCTGCACGCCATGATGCTCGACATGAAGCGCACCTTCGACGAGATCGTCGAGGCGCACGCGGACGCGGACCGGGCCCGCGCCATCCTGGACAACCCCTTCTACCAGTCGCTGTCCGCCGGGTTCGCCGGTACGCAGGAGTACATGGCGATGGAGAAGCTGGGCCAGCTCCGTTCACGCGACGAGTGGGACCTGATCGTCGTGGACACCCCGCCGAGCCGGTCCGCACTGGACTTCCTGGACGCCCCGAAGCGGCTGGGGTCCTTCCTGGACGGAAAGTTCATCCGGGTGCTGATGGCGCCGGCGAAGGTGGGCGGCCGGGCCGGGATGAAGTTCCTCAACGTCGGCATGTCGATGATGACGGGCACGCTCAGCAAGCTGATGGGCGGTCAGCTGCTCCGTGACGTGCAGACGTTCGTCGCGGCCATGGACACGATGTTCGGCGGTTTCCGGACGCGGGCGGACGCGACGTACCGGCTGCTCCAAGCGCCGGGCACGGCCTTCCTGGTGGTCGCCGCCCCGGAGCGGGACGCCTTGCGCGAGGCGGCGTACTTCGTCGAGCGGCTCGCGGCGGAGGACATGCCACTGGCCGGTCTCGTACTCAACCGGGTCCACGGCAGCGGAGCCCCTCAGCTGTCGGCCGAGCGGGCGCTCGCCGCCGCGGAGAGTCTCACGGCGGAGAAGGGCGCCGGAGAAAAGCTCGGCGGGCACGGCATTGTGGATCAGTCGGACGGGAATGCTGGACCTCGTGACGCCACGGCCACCACTCCCCAGACGTCCCTGACGCCCGAGACACCTCCCGCGTCCGACACTCCCCGGGCCCCCGGGACACCCCAGGCTTCTGGGACACCCCACGCCCCTGAGACACGTCGGCCGCCTGAGCACGCTTCCGCCGAGCGCGCCGCCGACTCCACGGACGAGGACGGCGCAGACGGCGTCGAGCAGCTGACGGCGGGCCTGCTGCGGCTGCATGCCGAACGCATGCGGGTACTCGCGCGTGAACAGCGAACGCGCGACCGCTTCACCGCACTCCACCCCGAGGTGGCAGTGACCGAAGTCGCCGCCCTGCCCGGGGACGTACACGATCTGGCCGGTCTTCGGACCATCGGTGAGCGGCTGGCGAACGATCAGGCATCCCCGCCCGACCTCTCACCTTCCACACCGTCACCCTCGGTCTGACGGGCCCCCAGTTCGGCACCGGAGCACGCGCAGTCCTACCCGTACTCGTCTCGCAGCCCTGCCCGTACTCGTCCTGCACCCGTCAGCGCGCGGGGTCCGGCGTAACCCGTCCGGCCCCGTGCCACGAGTGGCCCAACGAACACGATCGGCCTAGCCCACCGCGGCGTACGTCTCCTCGTAGACCTCGTCGTCCTCCAGCACGTCCGGCAGGATTCCCGCGCTGCGCTCGTACTCCGTACGCGCGGTCTCCAGGAGCCGACGCCACGAGGTGACGGTCGGACGGCGGCGCAGCAGAGCGCGGCGTTCCCGCTCCGTCATGCCGCCCCACACGCCGAACTCGACGCGGTTGTCCAGCGCATCGGCCAGGCATTCGGTACGCACCGGACATCCGGTGCACACCGCCTTGGCCCGGTTCTGCGCTGCTCCTTGTACGAACAGTTCATCCGGATCGGTAGTGCGGCAGGCTGCCTGCGCACTCCAGTCGGTTACCCAGCCCATCCCGGCGCCGTCCTCTCCCGAATCGAGGCTCCCCCACGGCGACAGCGGCATATTCACCGCTGCCAGTTGAGGACGTTACGGAAGGCGGGCACAGCGCAACACCCCCTTCGGGCCCAATCTTGAATGGCCCGAACGGACTATGCGTACGCGGCAGATCACCCAGGGGAGTGACCAGGGAGCCCACGTCACGCCGCCGATCACCCACCGGTAAACCGGGACAGTTCAGCCGGAGTGCGGCAGTTCCACCGGGATCAGGCCGACATATCGGACGCCGTGCCGTCCGCCTGGGGCGCAAGTGCACTGCTGTGACAGAACGAGAGCAGCTTAGGCCAGAGCCTTTGCGCGTGTCCGGCGAAATGCGAACGCGGACACCTCCCCCGCCCCCTGACGAGATTCCGCCAACCACGCCCCGGCCCTGCCGACGCCCGGGGATCCGAGACGCCCGGCAGCCCCGAAGAACCCGAGCCACCCGGACCTCCACTCCCCGGATGTCACAACCTGGTACTCGAACATCCCGAGAGACCCCCGCTCCTGCGGAACGCCCTGGTCTACGGATTAGGCTGCCCCCATGGCAAAGAAGCGCTCGGGCGGGGGTCTCTCAAGGACCCAGCAGGCCGCCAAATTCCTCGGTGTCAGCGTGCTCTCCGGAGCCGTGCTGGCAGGCATCGCCCTGCCCGCCGCCGGTGCGCTCGGCCTCGCGGCCAAAGGCACGGTCGAGGGATTCGACACCATCCCCGCGAACCTCAAGCGGCCGCCGCTGAGCGAGCGCACCACCATCCTGGACAGCGAGGGCGGCAAGATCGCCACGGTGTTCTCACGGGACCGGACAGTGGTCCCGCTCAAGGACATCTCGCCGTACATGCAGAAGGCGATCGTCGCGATCGAGGACAACCGGTTCTACGAGCACGGCGCGATCGACCTCAAGGGCATCCTGCGCGCCCTCAACCGGAACGTGCAGGCGGGCGGCACGGCCCAGGGCGCTTCCACCCTGACGCAGCAGTACGTGAAGAACGTCTTCGTCGAGGAAGCCGGCGACGACCCGGACAAGGTCGCCGAAGCCACCCAGCAGACCCTCGGCCGCAAGATCCGCGAACTGAAGTACGCGATCCAGGTCGAGGAGGAGCTGGGCAAGAAGAAGATCCTGGAGAACTACCTCAACATCACCTTCTTCGGGCAGCAGGCGTACGGCGTCGAGGCGGCTTCACAGCGGTACTTCAGCAAGCCCGCCAAGGATCTGAAGCTCGAAGAAGCCGCGATGCTGGCCGGGCTGGTCCAGTCGCCGACCCGGTACGACCCGGTCAACGACTCGGCCGAGGCGACCAAGCGCCGCAACATCGTGATCCAGCGCATGGCCGACATCCGCCAGATCTCGCCCGCGGAGGCGGCCCGTGCCAAGGCCACGCCGCTGAAGCTGAAGGTCAGCAAGGCCAAGAACGGCTGCATCACCGCCGTGAGCGGCGCGGGCTTCTTCTGCGACTACGTGCGCGCGGTCTTCCTCAGCGACCCGATCTTCGGCAAGTCCAGGGAGGAGCGGGCCAAGGTCTGGAACCAGGGCGGGCTGACGGTCCGTACGACCCTGGACCCGAAGGCGCAGCAGTCCACCCAGGCATCGATCAAGGACCACGTCTACAAGAGCGACAAGGTCGCCACGGCGGTCACCCTGGTCGAGCCCGGCACCGGCAAGGTCCTCGCGATGGGCCAGTCCAAGCCGTACGGCTTCGGCCCCAACGAGACGCAGATCAACTACTCGGTCGACAAGCGGATGGGCGGCTCCAACTACGGCTTCCCGACCGGCTCGACCTTCAAGCCGTTCCTCGCGGCGGCGGCGCTGGAGCAGGGCAGGCCCCCGACGCAGGTGTACTCGTCGCCGTACCAGATGCCTTACCCGGACCGGGTCGCGACCTGCGACGGCAAGCCGTGGGTGAACCTCCGGAAAGAAAAGCTGGAGAACGAGAACGAGAGCGAGGTCGGCCCGTACGCGCTCCGCGAGGCGATGGGCCTGTCCGTCAACACCTACTTCGTGCAGATGCTCGAAGACATCGGGATGTGCCCGGTGCGCCAGCTGAGCGACAAGATCGGCCTGGTGCAGGGCAACGGGGACAAGATTCCCTATTCCCCGTCCTCGCTTACCCTCGGCTCCACCGGTGTCTCACCGCTGCGCATGGCCAGTTCGTACGCGGCCTTCGCCAACCGGGGCACGTACTGCACGCCGATCGCCATCGAGGCGATCACCGGCCGCGGCGGCAAGGCCCTGCCGGTGCCGAAGACCTCCTGCTCGCTGGCGATGGCCGAGCAGACCGCGGACACCATCAACACCCTGCTGCGCGGAGTGGTCGACTCCGGTACGGGCAAGGAAGCCGGACTCAAGGACGGCCGGGACAACGCGGGCAAGACGGGTACCACCGACGGCCGCAAGAACGCCTGGTTCGTCGGCTACACGCCGAACCTCTCCGGCGCGGTCTGGGTCGGCAGCCCGTCCCAGCAGGTGGAGATGGAGAACATCACCATCGGCGGCCGGTACCAGCAGAAGGTGTACGGCGGACAGGTCCCGGGACCGATCTGGAAGGACGCCATGACCGGCGCCCTGGAGAGCAAGGACTCACCCCAGTTCAACTCCGTCCACATCCCCGAGGACAACAAGGACAAGGACCGGGACAAGAACCGGCCGGGCGGCGACAACAAGCCGCCGGGCGGCAACCCGGGCCAGGGCTCCGGCGGCGGAGGCGGCGGCAAACCGGGCGGCGGCAACGGGAACCCCGGAGGTGGCGGCAACGGCAACTGGCCCGACATCCTCGGCGGAGACTGGCCGTAGACGGGCCGACCGCCCGTACCGCCCGTACCGCCCGAAGGGCAGTACGGGCGGTACCCGCCGAAGGGCCCGCACCTACCGGACACCCGTAACGGCTGAAGCCATGAGCGCCCAACGGTGACGCCGCGCGCGCTCGGGGCCGGACGAGCCGCGAGCCCGGGGCCGAACCAGAAGGGGGGCTCCACCCGTACACCGGGTGGAGCCCCCCTTCTCCGTACGGTCAGCCCGCCAGGAGCCGCTTCACCGTGGCGGCCACCCGGCCGCCCTCGGCGCGGCCCGCGACCTTCGGATTGACGATCTTCATGACCGCTCCCATGGCACGCGGCCCCTCGGCACCCGCCGCCTGCGCCTCCGTGACCGCTTCCGTGACGATCGCGGTCAGCTCGTCGTCGCTCAGCTGCTGCGGCAGATACGTGGCGAGGATCTCGCCCTCCGCCTTCTCCCGCTCGGCCTGCTCGGCCCGGCCGCCCTTGGCGAACGCGTCGGCCGCCTCCCGGCGCTTCTTCGCCTCCTTGGCGATCACCTTCTCGACCTCGGCGTCGGACAGCTCGCGGGCCTCCTTGCCCGACACCTCCTCGACCTGGACGGCGGCGAGGGTGAGCCGGAGCGTGGAGGAGCGGAGCTCGTCACGCGCCCGGATGGCTGCGGTGAGGTCTTCCTTCAACTGCGACTTGAGCTGGGACTTGAGCGTGGTCATGCCGCAAGTGTGGCAGGTCGTACGGGCCCGCCGCCCGCCGATTTACGCCGCGGCACCCATCGGGCGTCAGGCGTTCCGCCCCCGCCGGGCGCCCGCACCAGCACCTGCCCCCGCACCTGCACCTGCACCCGCACCAGCACCTGCACCCGCACCAGCACCTGTCCCCGCACCAGCACCTGCACCTGCGCCCGCACCGGTCTGCGACGATAAGCACATGCGCGCACGTTACGGAGTACCCCTGGGAATCACGGCCGTGGGAGCGGCCGGACTCGCCTACGCCACCGGGATCGAACCCCGACTGTTCCGGCTCCGCCGGGTGACCGTCCCCGTCCTGCCACCGGGGGCACGCCCCCTGCGCGTACTCCAGGTCTCCGACATCCACATGGTGAGCGGGCAGCGCAGGAAGCAGCGCTGGCTCCAGTCCCTGGCCGGCCTGCGCCCCGACTTCGTCGTCAACACGGGCGACAACCTGTCCGACCCGGAGGCCGTACCGGAGGTCCTGGACGCGCTCGGCCCGCTGATGGGCTTCCCCGGCGTGTACGTGTTCGGCTCCAACGACTACTACGGTCCCAGGCCGCGCAACCCTGCCCGCTACCTGCTGGAGAAGGTCCAGGGCAAGCACGGCCTGAACGGCAACGGCCCCGTCGTCGGTGCCGTGCACAACCCCTGGGAGGACCTCCGCGACGGCTTCGACGCGGCGGGCTGGGTCAACCTCACCAACACCCGCGCCGGCCTCAAGCTCCCCACCGCCGAAGGCTTCGACCTCGCCTTCACGGGCCTCGACGACCCGCACATCAAGCGCGACCGGTACAGCGAGGTGACCGGCGGACCCGATCCCTCCGCCGACTTCTCCATCGGTGTCGTCCACGCCCCGTACCTGCGTTCCCTGGACGCCTTCACCGCCGACGGCTATCCGCTCGTCCTCGCCGGGCACACCCACGGCGGCCAGCTCTGCATCCCCTACTACGGCGCGCTCGTCACCAACTGCGACCTGGACACCCGCCGCGTCAAGGGCCTCTCCACCCACGAGGCCGGCGGCCACCGCTCGTACCTCCACGTCTCGGCGGGCTGCGGCGCCAACCGCTACACCCCGGTCCGCTTCGCCTGCCCCCCGGAGGCCACCCTGCTGACGCTGACGGCGCCGTAGGGCCCGACACGGACGCGGGGGTCTGGGTACGGGTACGGCCCCGGCCGTGACCACGGCCGGGGAAGAACCGGCACGGCCGCGGAGGCCCCCGCCCGTGCAAGGGGCACCCCCGCCCTCGCCCGCACCCCGGGCAACCCCACCCTCACCAGCACCCCCGGGAAGCCCCCAAAGAACCCGGAAGTCCCCCACGTCCGCGAACCGGACCCCACCCCAAGAGGGGACTTTCTTCCCCGCGCCCGTCGGCCCCGCCTCCCCTACGGTGGAGATCATGATCGCTCCGTCCCCCGCGGGCTCCACGGGCGTGCCCGCCTCCGCAGTCGTACCGCCCCGCCGACGCCCGTACGCCGCCGTCTTCCGGACGCTCCTGTGCGCGGCGGCGGTCACGGGCATCGTGATCGACCTGTCCATCGGCGACCCGTCGCGCGTGCCGATCTACTTCACGGTCCAGTCGAACGCGCTGCTCGCCCTCACCCTCGGCTGGTCCGCCGTCCGCGCCTGGACCGGCGGCCCGCCCCTCTCGCCCCGCCTGACCGGCGGCACGCTCCTCTTCATCATGATCACCGGCCTCGTCTACCACCTGATCCTGGCCAACGACGCCTCCGGCTTCTCCATGACCGACGACCCCGCCCATCCGGTCACCGGCTGGCACACCGTCTCCAACCAGCTCCTCCACACCGTCACTCCCCTCGGTGCGGTCCTGGACTGGCTCCTCCTCACCGCCCCCGGCGGTCTCGCCTTCCGGTACGCCGCCCAATGGCTCGCCTACCCCGCCGCGTACTTCGCCTTCGCCCTCCTCCGCGGCGCCGCCGTCACGCCCGGCACCCCGGCCCGCTACCCCTACCCCTTCCTGGACGCCGCCGCCCACGGCTACACAGGCGTCGCCACCAACGCCCTGGTCCTGGGCCTGCTCTTCTACGCCCTGGCCCTGTCCCTGGTCGCCCTGGACCGGGTGCGTCCCTACCTGCAACCCCGCGAAAACCGGATTTCGCCTACACGCGCGGGTGGGCTAAAGTAATCGATGTCGCCACGGCAACGCGGTGGACATCGGGGTGTAGCGCAGCTTGGCAGCGCGCTTCGTTCGGGACGAAGAGGTCGTGGGTTCAAATCCCGCCACCCCGACAGCTAAGTACCAGATCAGGGCCGGTTTCCCTTCAGGGAGACCGGCCCTGACTGCGTTGTATCTGGGTGTCATCTGGGTGTGATCTTGAAACGGGGTGTCACCGCTCGGCGGCGCGCTGCTGCAAGAGCCGGTCGAGGATCGGGGCCGGGGAGCGCGGGGCGAGGAGCAGCCAGTCGTCCAGGGACTCGTGCCAGACCTCGGTGAGCTGGTCCATGAGGAACGCGTGCATGGTGTCCGTCACGTGGGTGTACCGGCGCTGACCGATCCGTCCTCGTGGCCCAGGCGCTCGTCCGCGAGAACCTTCGGGCAGCCCAGCCCCTCCAGGAGCGTGCGGTGGCCGTGGCGGAGCCCGTGACGGGTCAGCCGGCCCTTGATCGGCAGCCAGCACGCCTCAGCTGACCCTCAGCGCGAACGCACCGCGGCCCGGAGCCCAGGAAACTGGGCCCGGGGCAGCGGCATCCCCCGGCCCGGTCTCAGGTGGCGGGGCGCTCGGCCGTGACGAGGAGGGTGGCGGCGGGCCGGGGGCCGTCGCCAGCGGGCAGCTCCTCGACGCCGATGTCGGTAAACCCGGCCTGGGTCAGGACCTTGGTCCACACGTGCTCCTGCAGCACCCACCGGTGCATGGTGGCGCTCTCGCCCCCCGGGGGTCTTCGCCGGCACCTCGGCGGCCGTGACGTCCGGCTGCGCGGGCTTGCCGGACAGGTAGTGGGCGAGAGTGGAGAAGACCAGGTGTCCACCGGGGCGGAGCGCGTCAGCGGCGGCCGGGAGCAGCTCGCGGGGGTCGGTGAAGTCCACCGCCCCGAAGAGGCTGTAAAGCACGTCGTAGGCGCCCGGGTTCACGCGAAGGTGGGCGACGACGTCCGCGTGGACGAAGTGCAGACGCGGGGCGAGGTCGGCGTACAGGGCGGTGGCCATAGTGTGCTGGGCCGTGGACGCGTCCACGGCGTCGATCCGGTTCGGGGCGTGGTGCACGGCCAGGTGCGCGGCGTGGCGGGCGGCGCCAGCGCCGAGGTCGGCCATGGTCTTGCCGGTGAGGTCGCCGAGGACTTCCGGGCCCGGCCCGTCCTGCTGATCCCAGGTCCAGCGGAAGGAGTCGGGGACGGCGTGGTCCTGCGCGGCGCGGGCCCGGCCGTAGTGGTGCCATAGGTCTGTGGTCGTGGTCGTCACCCGCGTCATCCTGGCGACACCGCGCGGAGGCTGCTGCCGGTCCGGGCGAAAGTCACCCGGGCGTGCCTCGGCGGCCCAAGCCGTGGGCCCGGACCGACGAGGGCATCAGGTGAGGGTCAGTGCGAGTCGTTGCCCGGGTGGCAGGGGCCGCAGTCGGCGGCGTCCTCCCACAGCGGGAGGTCCACCTCCCAACCGGCGCGGGCGACGAGGTGGGCGGTCTTGATGACCGACCCGTCGTTCTTCATCTCGACCTCGGGCACGTGGTGCAGGAAGTACCCGCCGTTGTACTTGTCGCACAGCTCGGCGTAGGCGACGGTGTCCAGGATGATCGTGTGGGCGCCGATGTCGACCAGCTTGCTCGGCCAGATGTGGCAGGACGGCACCGCTCTCTTCTACGTGCTTCGGGTTCCCGAATTCACTTTTCGTGGCCTGTCGGACCTGCTCTACGAGAACGACTGCCTGGTCATCCCAGTCCAGGCCATGGCGCTGCCTGATGGCCTCTCCCTCGACGTCCGTCGCTCTTGAGTAGGCGGACACGGCCCCCTCGCCGGGCTTCCAGCGCTGCTTCGGTCCTGCCCACGACCGTGACGCCCGGTTCGTCCCGGGACGGCGATGCCGGCGTGGGACAGGTCTGCACCCGCAACCGGGACGGCTTCAGGAGTGCGCGTCGGTGCGGGTGGTGGAACGCGGCGCCCACCGAGGCAACGCTCGGGCTGGCTCCCTTCCCACTCTAGGCACGCGAAAAGACGGTCCACCGACTCCGAATCCCGTCGGCGGACCGTCATGAAGCATCGAGTTTGACGCCCTCCGAGCAGTGGCAAAACGGAGAGTCACAGTCGAATCGGTTACTGTGACTCTCCGAATTCAGCTGGACGGTTGCGCCGCCAGCGCCGGTGAGGCACTGGGTGAATACTTAGGCCCAGCCGTTCAGGCGAGCGATCATGTAAACGATCTCCCCAACGGTGTAGCCGGCGCTCGACCACTTCGAGATCTTGGCCTTGTTGGCCCACACCCACTTGGCGAACTTGGTACCGTACTTGGCTCCAGCCTTGATAATTGCCCCCGCCAGGCGCAGCCATCCCATTTTTTATACCTCCGAAATTGAGTACCGCTTCAACGCCGCCCGTTGCGGGTGCGTTGTCGGTGAGAAGCGGGCACGAATATGAGCTCCCCGACTGGAGATTTGGAAGCTAACACCGAGTGGCCCACCAGACCCAGTAGGGTCGGAATTGTCATTCAACTATTGCCATCCATTCGGGGGCTTGGTAAAGGCGGTGGTCACTTCAGGTGAAAAGGTGCAAAGGGTCGGTTCTTCACGCAACGGTCAAGTCGATTGCCGACGCGATGCGCGATCCCGTACCTTCTGGACATGCAGCCGCCATTGGCCACGGCGCATGCCCTGAGCAGCAGGTTCACCGTGAAGTGCGACCCCTGATCAGCCCTGGAGCGAGTACCCGACATCACGTCAGGGGCTGCGTCCGGTTAACACGCTGAAGAATGGGCGGCTTCGACCCTGAGTGCTCCGGAGGGAGCGTGACTTGACAAGCAAGACCCGCGCATCGCCACCCCGGCGTGACCAGCACACTCGCTCGACCAACAGGCTTTGAAACGTCTCCCGCTTCCAGTACTCTGGCCAAACATCTAGATCAGCCACAGCCGCAAAAACTGTGCCTGACCGGGTCTAGACCAGGGGACGATCCCGGACGCCAGATGTTGTTGAATCAGGAACTGAACGGCCGACGGGGCTGCATGCTGCATTCTCGACCGGAAGAAAGACGCCGATTGTTCGAGTCGGCAGGGTAGTAGCAGGACCTTGATAATCGAACGGGGGAAAGTCACTTGAATACGGTTATGCTGTACACCTTTGTAGTGGCTGCTTCGACCGGCAGCATTACAGAAACCGCCAAGAAGCTCAGGTATGGCAAGTCCACGGTGCTCTACCACATACGAGAGGTGGAAAAGGTCTGCGGGTCGGAGCTTTTCGAGCGAGAGGCGCGGGGGTGCAACCTCACCCATTCAGGCCGGAAAGCATTCGAAATCTCGGAGAAGTTGCTCCGGATGACCGCCGAGCTCAAGTCGTTGCCCTCCGGGGAGTCCCCGAGGGCGGCCAGAATGCGGCCGCATGCTGCGAGTTCCGGTTCGCCGAAGAACTTTCGACACTCCGGCTGACACAGGGACGCCGGATGCCTCGCACGCCGGCTGGCACAGGTCGGAGTTCTCGCACTCGACCCAGTGCGGGACTTCGGCCGCCAGGTCACATGTGGTGGTCACTCAACCGCGAAGAGGCACCGCCGGCTCCCTGGCTGTGACTCTTCAACAACAGCTGAACAGACAGATGTCGTCGTCTCAACAAGCTCGAACGGAGGCCTTGGTGTCCCAAAGTATCGCCCTTCCTGCGGTGGCCGCAGCGGTCCTGGCGGTGCTGGGTCTGCACTGGGCCATGGCGCGTAGAGGGCCGGTCTGGCTCGGGGCCGTGGTGCCATGTCTGTGGATCATCGCCGTCGTGGTGATGGCGGTGCAGGGTCGGCTCGATCTGCGGTCGTCCTTGGTGACGGTGGCGGCCCTGGTGTTGTTGCTCTGGATGTGGTCGGGCGGACGAGAGGCCAGGAGGAAGGCCGAGGCAGGCAGGGCTTCGAACTCGACGCCTCGGTCGTCATGAACCCTCGGACGCCGGCTGAACTCGAAAGGAAAACCTTGGCTGTGCAGGGACCGGATGCCGCCGCGCGGCAACTGGACGAGCGGGCGGTGCTGTTCTGGCAGGTGGAGAACGCGGTCGGCGCCGTCCTAGTGCTCGTCGTCGCCGTCGTCCTGTCCCGGCTTTCACCGCTTCCGGCAGAGTGGCGCACATGGATTCACATCCTGGCGGCGGCAGCTCTGGCGTTCGCCCTGTTCGACGCCCTCGTACTGATTCCGCTCCGCTACCGGTACTCCCGGTACACGCTGACAGCGGATTGCGTCATCGTTGAGCGGGGTCGCCTGTGGAGGCGACGCGACGTGTACCCACTGTCTCGCATCCTGTACTGCGAGACCCGCCAGGGTCCGATTCTGCGGTGGTTCAACCTGTTCACCGTCAGGACGGCAACGATCGTCGAGTCACGGTCGATCGGGCCGCTGTCACAGGCCGAGGCCGATCGCTTCGAGCAGTTCGTCCGCGAGCATTCCTCATGACCGGGACGCTCCCGAAGCGCCGCAACAGTCCGGCCATGTTCGCGACCCGTGTGGCCGAGCACGCGGCGACGATCGTCCCCACTGCCATCGCGGGGGTGTCGATCTGGTCCAGGTGGCCGGTCGTGTTCGGAATCCCGGTCGGCACGGTCTTCCTGCTGGTGGGCGGCATCAGCGTGCTCAGTCTGGTGGTGGACTGGTGGATGACCAGGTTCTCCGTGGACAGCGGCGGGATCAGCTACGACAGCGGTTTGCTGGTGCGGCGTTCCGCCTCGCTCGGCTGGTCGGAGGTGGTTTCCGTCCAGATCTCCCGATCGGCGGTGGCGCGACTCCTGGGCTCTTCACGCGTAGTGATCGGCATCGGCACGGAGTCGAAGACCAGCTTGGTGATCGAGGCGGTCCCGCATGCCGTCGCTGTCGCGATGGAGGGTTACTTCGAAGCCAACCGGGTTCGCCCGGCCTCACCGGGGCGTCGAACCGAGGCCCCGGCGACGGAGTCCGGCGAACTGATCTATCGCATCCGTGTACGCGACTACCTCCTGATCTCGGTGACCTACGGGCAGTTCGTGCTGCTGTTCCCGTTCCTGATGGAGCTCTACGAGAACGCCTCCGCCGTATTGCCGCTTCCCGCCGGCCTGCCGACGATCTCCGACCTGCCCGGACCGTTGTGGGTACTGGTGGTGGGCGCCGTGTTCGTACTCGCGGCAACGGCGATGGCGTTCGGAACGCTCATTGCCTGGCTGCGTTACCGGTCGTTCGAAGTCCGGTTCAGGGCAGGGGCGTTCGTCATGTCCGGCGGCCTCGTCTCCGCGGAGTCGCGGCAGATGCCCAGGTCTCAGGTGGGAGGGGTCAAGATCCAGCGGAATCCCCTGATGCGTGTCACCGGGTACGCGCGGCTGGCCTTCGTGTCCCGGCAGTCCGGTGAACGGATCGGCGCGAACATCGTCTTCCCCGCGGCGCGCCTGGAACGCGTGCGGGACAGCGTTCGGAGCCACTTTCCGGCCTATGCCGTTGCGGTGGACCGGATTACCAGGCCGAGCCGCACCCTGCGAGGGGGCCTGATCGGGGTGGCTGCGACCACCCTCGCCATGACGTGGTGGGCAGCGGACGGCATGTCCCCGGTCCCGGCGGGCGCCCTGATGACGGCCGTGGCGATCACACTGCTGGCCGCGAGCAACTACTGCTACGCAACGGCGGCGTTCGACCCGGAGAGTGCCGTGCTCCACGTGCGCCGCGGTTTCCTCTGGGTCACCCACTACGTCGTTCCGTGGGACTCGGTGTACTTCGCCCACTCCTACCAGCTACCCGTGGCCGGCCGACTGTCGGTCGGGGCGGTGTGCCTGGGGGTGTACGACTCGCGAGCCGTCCGACTGTGGGTACCGGTGAGGAGGCCGGCCCTGATGGGCCGGTTCATTGAGGCGACGACGCGCGCACCGGCCGTTCAGGGGAGCGAGGAGACGGCGGGAACGAGGTAACCGGAGTCGGTAGGAAGCACGGGGAAAAAAGCCGGTTGCCCGAAGCCATTGGCTGCACACGCCGTGGGAATCCTTCAGCGGGCCCGGCACACGTCCGTGGGAATCCCTCAGCGGGCCCGGCACACGCCGTGGGAATCCCTCAGCGGGCCCGGCACACGTCCGTGGCATTTTCGGCCACTCACCGGCGGCGTCCGGCTGGGCGGCGTAACCTCGCGGCCATGGGGGCATCAGCATCCGGTGCAGGTCAGGACGCCGGTGAGGGGACGCGGCGGCGGCTGGACGCGTACGCGTACCTCAGCGCGCCCGAGCGGCTGGAGCACCTCGCGATCATGCGGGTCTTCTGCGGAACGCTGCTCGCGGACCTCGCCGTCCCGGACGTCATGGCGAAGCTGCGCCGGAGCGGTGGTGCCGCCGCGGATCTCGACGCCGACACTCTGACCGTCCGGCTGGAGCAGCTGGTGGCCTGGGGAAACCTGCTGCGCAGCAGCCACACGGTGAAGGCGTCCAGCATCAGCGAGTACCAGCGTTCTCGCTCGCGCTACCAGCTGTCGAAACCCGGCGAACGCATCCAGCGGGATGCCGAGGGGGTCCTGGCCGAGGCCGACGCCGCCCGCGAGGTGAGCAACGAGCTGCTGGGCCTGGTCGAACGCGGGCTGCGGGAGCTGGCCGGCCTGGTGACCGCGCCGGGCGGCATCCGGCCGCAGGACGGACTGGAGCGGATCAGCACGCTGTTCGTGCAGTTCGGCGAGTTCGCGGACTCCGTACGCGACTTCTACGCGTACCTCGGCCAGGTGCTGTCCCGCTACGACCTGGACAGCGCCGAGTACCAGGGCTTCAAGGAACTGCTCCTGGACTATGTCGAGGCGATCACGGAGGACGTGGCCTTCCGTGCGCCCCGGATCTCGGCCGCGCTGGACACCCTGTGGCCGCACCTTGCGGCTCTGCTGGATCGGCTGGACGCCCACGCCCAGGGCCTCACCGGGCTGTCGGCGCAGGGCGAAGGACGCCCGGAGGTCCGGGTCCAGCGCAGCCGGGGACGCGAGCTCGCGGACTGGGAGGGGCTGCGCGGCTGGTTCAGGGACACCGACGGTCAGGGCAGCCAGGTCGATCAGTTGCGGGACGCCACGCTGCGCGCGTTGCAGTCGCTGCTCGCCAACGCCAAACGGATGCTGCGGTCGGCCACCGGGGAGATGTCACGGCGTAAGGATCTGCTGCGGCTGGCCCGCTGGTTCGAGGAAGCGTCGCCGCAGGACGCGCACGACATCGCGGTCGCCGCTTTCGGTCTGTACGGCGCCCGCCACCTGGGCATACCCCCGGCCACCGACGAGGTGGTGCCCGCGCACACGAGCTGGTGGACCGGCCCGGTGGTCGAAGTACCGGTGTCCCTGCGGGAGAGGGGCAGCCGGGCCCAGCGGGGCCGGGCCTCCGCGGTGGAGGACCACTCCGCGCAGAAGGAGCGACTGCGGGAGGCCGCCCGGCGGCAGGCGGCGGCCAGGGCAGCCGCGGCGGACGAACTGCGCAGCGCGTCGGGCCGGTTCGCCGACGTGCGGCTCACCTCGGCCGCGCTCGGGCTGCTTCTGGAGCTGCTGGCCACGGCACTCGGAAACGCCCGGCTCAGAAGACCCGCCGATACCGGCGGCGAGGGGCCCGGGGGCTTCGGCCTCGACTCGGCGCGCAGCGAGAACGCCGAACTGGGCATCCGGCTCACCGTCCTGCGGACGGCGGGCGCGCGGACGGTGCTGTACTCGGCCGACGGTGACCTGCTGCTGGACGACCTGGAGCTGGACGTCAGCCGTATCTCCGCCGCGGTCGACGGTGAGGGCGTTGTCGACGGTGAGGGCCTTGTCGACGGTGAGGACCTTGTCGACGGCGGGGGCCTTGTCGACGGCGGGGCCGAGGTGGGCGTGTCATGACCCTTCCCTCGTCGCACGACGTGGCCTTGGCGGCCGAACGCCGTACCGCCGCCCGGCTGCTGCTCGCGCACCCCCTGGTCACGTCCGACGGACCGCATGCCGACCTCTTCCCGCTGATCCGCCGGCACGCCGACTGGCTGGGCGGGAGGTTCCAGCAGGTGCTCGGCTACCGCCTGCTGGTCGACAGCTCCTTCGCCCGGCTGTTCAAGGCGGGGCTGGGGCCGGGATCGGGTCACCGCCTGGAACGCTCCACCGGCACCCCCTTCTCCCCGCACACGTACGCCTGTCTCGCACTGGCCCTGTCCGTTCTGGTGACCGCGCCCGAACAGATGCTGTTGTCGCACCTGGTCGCCGACATCAGGGCCGCTGCCGCCGACGCGGGGATCGAGCTGGAGGAGACGGGGCGGGCGACGGGCAGGCGGACCCTGGTGGCGGCTCTGCGCCGGCTCGTCGAGTGGGGTGTCCTCGTCGAGACCGAGGGCCAGGTGGCCGCGATCGCGCAGGAGGCGGGCGGGGAGGCCCTGATCACGGTGGACCGGGAGCTGGCACGCGTGGTCGTCGCCGGCCCGCTCGCACAGGCCCGGGACGGCGCCGACCTGGTGCGGCGGGCGGCGGACCCGGGGTTCGGCGGGCCGCGCACCTACGTGCGCCGGATGCTCGTGGAGACACCCGTCGTCCACCTCGACGAGCTGACCGACGCCGAACGCGACTGGCTGCGGACCCGGCAGCGCCGGGAAGCCCAGGCGTTCTCCGAACTCCTGGGTCTGGAGATGGAGATCCGCGCCGAGGGCGTGACGCTGGTGGATCCGGAGGGAGAGTTGACGGACCTGCACCTGCCGGGCACCGGGACCGTCGCACAGGCCGCGCTGCTGTTGGTGGAACGGCTCGTGCAACGGCTTCGGCCGCGGGAACCGGGGCATCCGGCGACCGGCGGGACGCTCGTCATCGGGGTGGCCGTCCCGGACGGCCTGATGGACGAGGTCCTCGCCGAGCTGATCGCCGAGTACGGGCAGCGCAGCAACTGGCAGCGCGGATACCTGGAGGACCTTCCCTCCCTGCGGCTGGCCGTGCTGGACCTGCTGGTCCGCATGCGGCTGATGGCCCGCACCGGGCGGCTGCGCGCCGAGGGCGAAGGGCTGCCCGAGGGGTACGTCGAGGAGGTGCCGGAAGGACGCGCGGTGACCGACGTCCGTGGCGCTCGGCCCGACGGCGAGGGCTGGGTGCTGCTGGCAGCGGCGGCCCGCTACGCCACCCTCGTGACCGTGCGACCGGCTGCCAGGGCTCGCCAAGGAACCGATGTGCAAGAGGAGTTGCCGCTGTGACCACTGACGTGCCCGGCCTCGTCCCGCTGCCGCGTTCGGGCCCCGCGACGACCACCGGCACCCGCTTCCGACTGCACCGGGCGGGCATCCGGAACGTCTGGCAGTACGACGCTCAGGAGTTCTCCTTCGGCGGCGGACGGCTGCTCCTGCGCGGCAAGAACGGCGCGGGCAAGTCCAAGGCGCTGGAGATGCTGCTCCCGTACCTCCTGGACGGCGATTCCCGGGCGCTGGACGCGACCGGGACCGGCCGCACCACGCTGCCCTGGCTGATGCTGGACGGGTTCGAACAGACCAACCGTCTCGGCTACCTGTGGGTGGAGTTCCAGGGCACGACCGACGGCGGCGGCCACCGTCACCTGACGCTCGGTGTCGCCATCCGTGCCTCGAAGTCGACGCAGAAGGCGGTGCCGACGTTCTTCGTGACCCCGCTGCGGATCGGCGAGGACCTGCACCTGGTCGAAGGCGGGAAGCCGCTGCCGGTGGACCGGCTCAAGGAGATCGTCGGCTCCGACAACACGACCGAGCGTGCGGTCACGCACCGCTCCCGGGTGGCCCGGGAGCTGTTCGGCATCACCGACGCGACGCGCTACCGCAACCTCACGCAGCTCCTGCACCGGCTGCGTCGCCCCACGGTCGGGGACCGCATCGAGCACGGGGGCGTGGCCTCCCTGCTGAGCGAGACCCTGCCGGGGCTCGACGAGGACGTGGTCGAGAAGGTGGCGCGCAACCTGCACGACCTCGACGCCGTACGCGACGAACTCGGCCGCCTGGAACGCACCGACACGGCACTGCGCACGTTCCTCACCGGCTACCGCGGCTACCTGGCCGGAGTCCTGCGTGCCTCGGCGCAGCGGGTCGGCCACGAGCTGGGCGTTCTCGCGCAGCGGCGCCGGGCGACCGGGGACGCCGCACAGCGGACCAGCGACCTGCGGACGCAGGAGGACGAGTCGGAGGGCCGGCTGGAGACCCTGCGCGAGGAGGAGCAGGCGGCCAGGACCGACCTGGCCGCCCTGCACGCCGGTCACGCCTACCGCAGCCTGCGCGAACTGTCGGAACGCCGCGGCACGGTGGAGGCGCTGCACAGCGCCGCCGCGGCTGCCTTCACCACCCTGCGCAACGCGCACGACGCCCAGGAGAGCGCGGCGGAGCGGCTGGCCGAAGGGGTCGAGCATGTGGGGAGCCGGTTGGCGGAGCTGGGAACCGAGCATCGGGAGCTGCTGACGCAGGCGGAGAGGGCCGGCCTCCCCACCGGTCATCTCGGCGAGGCGGTGGCCCTGTCCCGCACCGTCCTGTCCCGGTCCACCGAGACGGAGCTGACCACTCCGGACGGGGGCACGCGCACCGTACGGCACCGGTCGGCGGCCCGGGTGGACACGGTCACCACGCACGAAGGACTGCGGTCCTGGCAGGACCAGCTGAAGGACGCCGAGACGGTCGTGAAGAACCGGGCCCGGATGGTCCAGGAAGTGGCCCGCCTCATCTCACGGGCGGACGCGGCCCGCGCCGGGGCGGCTCAAGCCGATGCCGAGCGGGAGCGGTTGGAGGGCGAGGCGGAAGAGGCCGCCGACCGTCTGGACGTCGGCCGCCGGAAGGTCGCCGAGGAGAGCGGCGCCTACGCCCGCGGCATCGCTGAGTGGGCGGCGCACACGCGGACCGCGCTGGGGCCCGGCTGTCCGTCGCTGGACGCCGTCCGTGCCGCGGTCGGCCACGAGACCTCCGCCGACGCGCCCTTCGCGGACCGCACGCTGCCGTCCGACATCGACAGCCAGGCGTGGCGAACGGCTCAGGCCGTCCTGGAACCGCACGGAGAGGAACTCACGGGACGCCGGGACGCACTGGCGCTCGGCGTCGGCCGACTCGGCGAGGAGCTCGACCGCCTGACGGAGCAGAAGCGGGACTGGGCGCAGCGCACCGACCCTGAGCCATCGGCCCCGCACCATCGCGTCGCCGAGAGGACACCGGGCAGCGGAGCCCCGTTCCACCGGCTCGTGGACTTCGCGGACGGCCTGGCACCGGCCGACCGGGCCGGTCTCGAAGGGGCGCTGGAGGCGTGCGGAATCCTGGACGCGTGGGTGGGCGCGGACGGCGTCCTGCTCGACCCCCGCACCCGGGACACCCTGCTGAAGCCCGGTCCCGCTCTGTCCGACGGGCCGACTCTCGCTTCGGCCCTGCGCCCGGCCCCCGAGCCGGGGTGCGGTGTGACGTCCGAGCGCGTGGAGGGTCTGCTGGCCGCTGTCGCACTCACACCGGCAGCGCACGCCACCACACACAACGCGGTGTATTACGACGGCAGTTGGCGGCTGGGCGTGCTCAGCGGCCGGCACGACAAACGCGACACCGAGTACGTGGGGGCCGCCGTACGCGCCGAGACCCGGCGGCGCATCCTCGTCGAGCTGGAGGAGCGGATCGCGCAGACGCGGCAGCGGCTGGCCGACGTCCGCGAAGAGCTGGCCGCAGCCGATTCCGTGCGTCGGGCTCTCACACTCGCGGAACGGGACTTCCCCCGGGCGCAGCATCTCGCGAACGCGTGGAGCAGGACCGAATCGGCCGAGCGGGCCCTGCGTGACCTGACCGCCAAGGCGACCCGGGCGGCACGGCAGGCCGAGGAGGCCCGCGCTCTCGCGGTGTCGGCGCGTGCCGAGGCGGACGCCACCGCGACCGCCCACGACCTGCCCGGCGCCACCGACGCATTGGACCGCGTACGCACCGCGCTGGCTGCCCTGCTCAGCGGTGTGGGTCATCTGCGCAGGGCGGTCGGCGGCACGGACGAGCGGCTCGGCGCGCATCGGACCGATGCCGAACGGTACGAGCGTGCCGGTGCGGAGCGCCTGGCCGCGGAGGAGAGCTACCGGGTCCATCTCACCGGACTGCGCACCGCGGAGCAGGACCTGCGGACCCGCGAGGAGGCCATCGGGTCGTCCGAGGAGGAGATCCTCACCCGCGAGCGGGAGACGAAGCAGCGCATCGCGCACGCCGTCCGCGCCCTGCCGGGAGCGCAGCGGGCCCGCGACGACGTCCACGACCTGCGCGTGCGGGCGGAAGAGGACGAAAAGCGTCTGCGCGGGACCCTGGCGGACCAGGAGAGGGAGGTCATCGACACCGGCAGCGCTCTTCGCGGGGCACTCGGCCGACCGGAGGTCGTGCTCGGCGCCGGTCTTGATCGGTCCTCGCTGCCCGAGTTCGTGTCGGACGATCCGAGCGTGGACGTCCGCAGCCGTGTGCGAGCGCTGCGGGCCCTCGCCGATGCCGTGGCGCAGGCCCTCGGCCCCCCGAAGGGAGAGGTGTCGGACAGCGCCCTGCTCATCCGGCACACCGCGCTGCGCGACCAACTGGCCGGCGGATACGACGCACAGCTGGAGGAACGCGACGGGATCAAAGTGTGCCGCTTGGTCGACGACCACGGGTCTCATGACGTCGCGGCCGTGGGCGAACGGATCGCCGTGCAGGCCGCGGAGGCCCGAGGACGGCTCACCGAACGCGAACGCGAGGTGTTCCAGCGGTTCCTGACCGGCGAGCTCGGCGACCACCTCTCCACACAGGTCATCACCGCGGCGAACCTGGTCGCGGCACTCAACGACACCCTGCGGACCGTGCGCACCTCCCACGGCCTCGGCGTCGAGCTGCTGTGGAAGCTGGACGAAGACGTGCCCGCGGACGTCCGGGCGGCCGTGGACCTGCTGCGCAGTCCGTCGAGCCTGCGAACGCGCGAGGAGACCGAGCAGCTCCGCGAGGTCCTGCAACGCCGTATCGAGGACGCCCGTCGCGCCGACCCGTCAGCCGGTTACGCCGCCCATCTGCGCACCGCGCTGGACTACCGGGACTGGTTCCGCTTCCACACCTTCGTCGTCGAGGACGCGGCTCCGGGCCGCCGTAGGAAGCTGACCGGCCGGACCGGGCTGAGCCAGGGCGAACAACGGGTGCTCTCCTACCTCGTGCTCTTCGCCGCAGCCGCCGCCCACTTCACCAGTCTCGCCGGGTCGGCACCGCACGCGCCACGGCTGATCCTGCTGGACGACGCCTTCGCCAAGGTCGACGAACCCACCCACGGTCGGTTGGGCCGTATCCTCGTCGATCTCGATCTCGACTTCGTCCTCACCAGCGAACGGCTCATGGGCAACTGGCCCGAGGTTCCGTCCCTGCACATCTACGAGTGCCTCCGTGACCCCCATGTCCGGGGCGTGGCCACCCTGCACTACATCTGGAACGGCCGCCAACGGCGTCTGGTGTCGGTGTGAGTGCACTGCCCGCCGCGACGCGCGCGTGGCTGACGGGCCCCGGACTCGCCCGGCTCTGGGAGAGCGTGCGCAAACGGCTGGAGAGCAACGGCGTACAGGCCGTCGGCTCCCTCCGGCTCACCGCGGTGAACCCCCGGGAACGCAACGACCTGTCCCTCCTGCTGGGCAGGCCCCTCACCGGTGCGGCCGTGACCGTACGGCTCGACGTGCTCGACGCACGGCTGCGCGCGTCGGCCGCCGGACTCGGGCTGAGGCAGACCCTGGAGGACATCGGCCCGCCCCTCGCCGACCGACGTGCCGCCCGTGCGGACGCGGCGGCACGGCGGGAGCGGGTGTGGTCGTCCCTCGCTTCGTCGCTGGACGCCTCCCCGCTCGCCGACCAGCGGTGGCCGCGGCAGTGGTACGACCTGTTGCGCCGGGCCGGCGTTCCGCGAGGGGTGACGCCCGAAGCGGCGGTGCGGACACTCCAGCAGGCGGTCCAGATCCTCACCACTCTCCTCGGTCCCGAACGGGCCGGTGCACGCGGCCGGGGTGAACTCGCCGCCATGGCGACCGGCTCCGCGCACGGCCTGGACGACGGCACCTGGCTCGCGCGCCTCGTCCAGCGCGGCGTCGCCCTCGCCCACGGCACCGGATTCCCCGACGACGCGGCGGGGCGACGCGCTCTGTGGCGGCTGGTGTCCGTCACTGCGGACGAGGTCTCCAGCACGGTGCTGACGTACGGGCTGCGGCCCGACGGCGAGGGCTGGCGGGAGCGTGCCCTGCGCGAGCGGGCCGACCACCACGCCGAAGCCCACCTCACCCCGCGCGACCTGCACTCCCTGCGGCTGCGCCTGCCCGCCGGAACGCTCATCCACATCTGTGAGAACCCGCGCGTGGTGGAGGCCGCGGCAGACGCGGCCTGCGTCCGGCCCCTGGTGTGCACCTCCGGCAGCGCCGCCACGGTGGTCCTCACGCTCCTCGACGCACTCGCTGCCACGGGCTGCCGCTTCGCGTACCACGGCGACTTCGACTGGCCGGGGATCGCGTTGGCCAACCGGGTCGTCCGCCGCTACGGCGCCCGGCCCTGGCGCATGGGCACCGCGGACTACGAGCAGTTGGCCGCTCGCAGTCGGGCCGAGGGCATCCCCCGGCTGGCGCTCGACGGCCGGCCGGTCGGCGCGGACTGGGACCCGGACCTCTCCCCCGCCATGAGCGCCCTCGGCGTCGCGCTCCACGAGGAAGCGACCCTCGACCTCCTGGTGGCCGATCTGTCACGCCGCACGTAGGGACATCGGCGGACGTGGGGGCGGCGGGCCCGGCGGCCGGGGGCGGCGGTACTCCCGTGCCGTACCGGCCGCTGCGGGCGTCCGGTTTGATGGGGGGATGAGCAGCAGTGGAGACAACAGCAGCAGTACGGCCGTCCCCGCGTGGGAGATGCGCTTCCGGGCGCCGCGGGTTTCCTTGCCCGAGTGGGCCGAGGGGGCTCCGGAGCGGTCGTTGTTCGTGTCGAACGCGACGGGCACCTACGAGTTGTACGCCTGGGACCGGTCCAGTGGCGAGCAGCGGCAGGTGACGGACCGGGCCAACGGGACCACCGACGGGATGCTGTCACCGGACGGGGAGAGCGTCTGGTGGTTCGACGACAGCGACGGGGACGAGTTCGGGGTGTGGATGCGGCAGCCGTTCGCGGGCGGGGAGGACGTGGTGGCCGTGGTGGGGCTGGAGGCGTCGTATCCGGCCGGGCTGGCGCTGGGGGCCGACGGGACGGTGGTGGTGGGGCGGTCGACCGACGAGGAGGGGTCGACCGTGCACGTGGTGCGCAAGGGCGAGGGGGTGCCCTGTGAGCTGTACCGGCACCGGGAGTCGGCCGGGGTCGGGGACCTGAGTCACGACTCGTCGCTGCTCGCCGTCGAGCACACCGAGCACGGCGACGCGATGCACTCCTCGTTGCGGGTGCTGCGGGTGGCGGACGGGAGCGTCGTCGCGGAGCTGGACGACACCCGGGGCGGGACCGAGGAGCTGGGCCTGGAGGCGCTCGGTTTCTCACCCGTGGACGGGGACAGCCGGTTGCTGGTGGGGCACCAGCGGCGCGGGCGGTGGGAGCCGATGATCTGGGACCCGGTGACGGGCGTCGAGACGGAGCTGGCCGTCGACCTGCCCGGCGACGTGAGCGCGGACTGGTACCCGGACGGCAGGGCACTGATCATCGGGCACAGTTTCGAGGCCCGGGGGGAGCTGTGGCGGTACGAGATCGAGGGCGGCGTCCTGGAGCGGGTGCAGACGCCGCCGGGGTCGGTGAGCGGGGCCACCGCCCGGCCCGACGGTTCGGTCGAGTACCTGTGGTCGTCCGCCGCCGAGCCGCCGGTCGTGCGGTCCACCGGCGGCGGCGTGGTGCTGGATCCGCCCGGAGCGAAGGCGCCGCGGTCCGTGCCGGTGGAGACGGTGTGGGTGGACGGGCCCGGAGGACGCGTCCACGCCCTCGTGCAGCGGCCGGAAGGACACGCCGCGGGGAACGGCGGGCCGTTGCCGACGATCTTCGAGGTGCACGGGGGGCCCACCTGGCACGACAGTGATTCCTTCGTGGCGGGGCCGGCCGCCTGGGTCGATCACGGCTTCGCCGTCGTACGGGTCAACTACCGGGGTTCGACCGGGTACGGGCGCGCCTGGACGGACGCGCTCAAGCACCGGGTCGGACTGATCGAGCTGGAGGACATCGCCGCCGTACGGGAGTGGGCCGTGTCGTCCGGGCTCGCCGACCCGGAGCGGATCGTGCTGTCCGGGGGGTCCTGGGGCGGGTACCTGACGCTCCTCGGGCTCGGGGTGCAGCCGGACGCGTGGGCACTGGGGCTCGCCGCGGTTCCGGTGGCCGACTACGTGAGCGCGTACGAGGACGAGATGGAAGCGCTGAAGGCCATGGACCGGACCCTGCTGGGAGGCACGCCCGAGGAGGTGCCGGAGCGGTTCGCCGCCTCGTCGCCGCTGACGTACGTGGACGCGGTGAAGGCCCCGGTCTACATCTCGGCGGGGGTGAACGACCCGCGGTGTCCGATCCGGCAGATCGACAACTACGTGGACCGGCTGCGGGAGCGCGGGGCGGTGCACGAGGTGTACCGGTACGACGCCGGGCACGGGTCGCTCGTCGTCGAGGAGCGGATCAAGCAGGTGCGGCTGGAGATCGACTTCGTGCGGCGGCACCTGGGGTGAGGGGGACAGGGCGTTCCCGGGCCGCCCCGCCCGCCGGAGGGGCGGCCCGGGAACGTACCTTGGGAGCGTGTACCGGTTTCTGCTGACCCCGCGCTGGTGGGGGATCAACCTGTTCGTCGTGCTCGCCATCCCCTTCTGCATCTACATGGGGTCCTGGCAGCTCGGCCGCTTCGAGGACCGGGTCGACTCGCACCGCAGCGCGGAGGCGGCCCCCGACCCGGCGAAGCAGACCGCCCAGCCCCTGGAACGGTTGCTTCCGGTGACGACGGAGACCTCGGGCGAGCTCGCGGAGGTGCGGGGGCGGTACGCCGAGCAGTTCCTCGTACCGGAACGGAAGCTCGACGAGCAGCAGGGGTACTACGTCCTCGCGATGCTGAGGACGGCCGGAACGGGCGGTGCCGGCGGGAAGGCGCTGCCGGTCGTACGGGGATGGGTCGCCGGGGACGCGCGCGACGCCGCTCCGCCGCCCGCGCCCACCGGCGAGGTCACCGTGACGGGGGCCCTCCAGGCGTCCGAGAACGCGCAGACCGACGGCGTGCACACGGCCGGGGGACTGCCGGCCGGACAGGTCGGAATGATCAGCTCCGCGACCCTCGTCAACCTCGTGCCGTACGAGGTCCACGACGCGTGGATCACGCAGAGCGCGGGGGCCGAGAAAGCCGGGCCCGGAGCGCCGAACGGTTTGAAGCCGGTGCCGGCGGTGGCCCCGCAGGGCAGCGGTCTCGACCTGAAGGCCTTTCAGAACCTCGGATACACCGGCGAATGGTTCGTCTTCGCGGGCTTCGTGCTGTTCATGTGGTTCCGACTGGTGCGCCGGGAGGTCGAGGCGCTGCGGGACCTGGAGCTGGGAATCCAGTCGGAGGACGCCCCGACGGGCACGGGAGCCGCGGAGACGGCCGGAACCGACGGGACCGTCGAGACGGGCGGGACAGGCGGAACGGACGGGACCGTCGAGGCGGCCGAGGCCGGGGTGCGAGGGAAGTAAGCGGGGCGCCGCGTGCGTCGCCTTCCCCGGGGGTGTTCGAGGGGTCGTGGACGGTCCGTCCCGCCGCCCCGGGCGGCGCAACCGGGCCGGGTCGGGCCGGGTCGGCTCGTCGCGCACTCAGCGGGGCCGGGGCAAGGGGGGCCGCGAGAACCAGAGGCGGTGGCCGGCCGGCGGCCGGTGCGTCGGCCGGATCGTGCGGGGCGGTCAGGGGGTGTTGAGGACGCCCGTGCGGTAGATCGTTCCGGCGCAGGCGTTGGGGATGGTGGCTTCGGCGCTCGGCGCGCCCGGTTCCGCCGTGTGCGTCACGGCGACCTTGCCGTCCGCCGGGTCGCCGTCGGCCGTGCCGAGCTGGGTGGTCGTGCCGGTGGCGTCCGTCCCGTCCACCGACTCCGGAACCTTGCCGCCGCCGGGCTCGTCACCGCCGGGGGTGCTGCCGGTCGTCTGCCCGGGGTTGTCGTCGGACCCGTCGGTGGGCGTGGGGTCCGGGGAGGCGCCGGTGGTGGGGCAGGTGTCCTGGGGCACCCAGGCGAACTTCACCTCGTACGCGGCCTCCGGCGGCAGCACCAGGCTGCGCGCTTCCTTCGCCGGGTCGGGAAGGCCCGCGGCGGGGTCGCCCGCGGTGTGGTCGACGACCTTGATGCGCTTCCCGTCGGCCGCTCCCATCGCGTGGAAGTTCATCCGGCCCTGGCCCGGTACGGCGCATTCCGAGGCGGACTTGTTGGCGATGCGGAACGTGCCGTAGACCCGTCCCTGGGCGTCGGGGGCCCCGGTGGTCGCCTTGACGACGGCGAGCTGGGCGCCCTCGCAGGCGGGCTTCTCGGGCTCCGACGCGTCCTGTTCGTACGCGCCCTCGCCCGGCGAGGCGTGGCCGGTGCCGGACTTTCCGGCGTCCGGGCTGCCCGCCTCGGACTCCTTCTCCTCGTCGTCGGGGTCCGCGCCGGTGGTCTCGCCCGGCGTCCTGCCGCCGTGCGTGCCGCCGCCGTCGGTACCGCGGCCGTCGCTGCCGGGGCCCCGGCCAGTGGGGTCGGTGTCGGGGTCCGGGGAGTCCTGGGCGTGGCCCGCGTTGGCGGGGCGGGCGGTGGCGGAGTCCCGGGACTGGGACACGTGCAGGAAGGCCGGGACCGCGGTGCCGATCAGCAGTGCGGCGGCCGCCGCGCCGACGACGGCCTGACGCTTCCTGGCCCGGCGGACCGGCACGGCCCGGCGCAGGTGGTCGAGGGCGCCGTCGGAGGGCGCCAGGTCCGCCACCGCACCTTGCAGGAGCCGGCGTACGGCGAGTTCGTCGGGGCTGAGTGCGGGACCGTCCTGGCCGAGGAGGTCCCCGTCGTCGGTGCCGTCCGAGCCGGAGGGGCCACGGCCCGTACCGCCCGCGCCGAGGGGTCCGCGTCCCGAGCCGACCCGGCCGGAGGTGGGGCCACCGGGGCCGCGGGTGCGGTCGCCGGGGCCCGGGGTGCGGTCGCCCGCGCGGTCGCCGCCCGTGGTGCCGTGCGGCGGGAACTCTCGCCCGTGGCGCTCGTCGCGCCCGTTGCGCCCGTCGTTCACTCTTCCGTTCCCAGTCCGGTCGTTTCTCGGCCCGTCCGGCCCGTACTGCTCGCCGCGCCCGGGGCGATCGTCTCCGTCGCCGTTCGGCAGGCCGTTGCTGTCGCGGTTCATACGGTGGCCTCCATCGCGACGCGCAGCGCCGCGATCCCGCGTGAACCGTACGCCTTCACGGACCCCAGGGATATTCCGAGCACCTCGGCCACCTGCGCCTCGGTCATGTCCGAGAAGTAGCGCAGGCTGAGCACCTCGCGCTGGCGGCGCTGCAGTCCGCGCATCGCCTTGATCAGCGCGTCGCGCTCCAGGCTGACGTACGCGCCCTCCTCGGCGCTCGCCATGTCCGGCATCGGCTTGGACAGGAGCTTCAGGCCCAGGATGCGGCGGCGGAGCGCCGAGCGGGAGAGGTTGACGACGGTCTGGCGCAGGTAGGCCAGGGTCTTCTCGGGGTCGCGGACGCGTCCGCGTGCGGAGTGCACGCGGATGAACGCCTCCTGCACGACGTCCTCGCAGGACGCGACGTCGTCGAGGAGGAGCGCGGCAAGGCCGAGCAGCGAACGGTAGTGCGCGCGGTAGGTCTCGGTGAGGTGGTCGACCGTGGTGCCCTCGGCGAGGGTCGTCTCGTCAGCGGCCACGGGCGAGGGACCGTCCGTGGCGGAGTCCTGCGCGGGCTGCGGGGCCGGCTGCGCGGCCGGTCGTCGCCCCGACTGCGACGGGAGCGGCCGGGCCTGCTGCGGCGGAATGTGCCGCAGCGGAAGCGGAGCGGTGGATCCCGAACCGACGCCCGAACCGACGCCCAGGACGGGGACGGTCCCCGGGACCGGTCCGGAGAGAGGTCCTGCGACGGGTCCCGAAAAGGAGCCCGCGCCCGGCCCCGTAGGGGGCTGCGCCACCGGCTGTGCCGCGAAGCGCGCGGGTCGCGCCGCCGGCATGGGGGCGATCACCGGCATGCCGCCGGGCACGCGGGACGCACGCCGCGGGCGCGCCTGTGCGCCGCGCCGCGGGAGCGCCGTGATGTCGAGAACCTCTGCTGCCACGCCTGTTGGACACGCTTCCCCCCGCCAGGGTTGTACGCGCAGGCCGCCGCTTTCGACTCCGCACCCGGTGTGCTCGGCGTGCCCCGTCCGTCCGGTCCATTCGGTGCACCGATTCGCGCCATGCGTAATCGCCCCTCCCCATTGCCCCAATTTCTCCCCATAAGAAGGGATTGCCGCGGCCTCGCCCAAGGGCGATCACAAAGACGCTCCCCGCTCAATTCCCGGTTCCCGCAAGGCCGCTCCACGATCGGAGCAGGGCCGGGACAGTTCCGGAACTATGCCGGTGGCGAATAATCAAAACACGCTCACCCGTCGCCATACACGGTCCAGACCTGTTATCCACTCACAGAGTGTTCACAGATCCTACAAAGAATTCCGGTTAGCTCGCCGCTGGCTCAGAAGCGACCAATTCACCGATCTGCACCGTATTCAGGGCAGAACCCTTGCGGAGATTGTCGCCACACACGAAGAGTTCCAGGCCCTGCGGATCGTCGAGGCTGCGGCGCACCCGTCCCACCCAGGTGGGGTCGGTGCCGACCACGTCGGCGGGGGTCGGGAAGTCGCCGGAGCCCGGATCGTCGAAAAGGACCACACCAGGGGCGGTGGCGAGGATCTCGTGCGCCCGTTCCACGCTCACCTCGGACTCGAACCGGGCGTGCACCGACGCGGAGTGGGTGCTGATCACCGGGACCCGTACGCAGGTCGCCGTCACCCGCAGATCGGGCAGCCCGAGGATCTTGCGGGACTCGTTCCGGATCTTGAGTTCCTCGGACGACCAGCCGCCGTCCCGCACAGAACCCACCCACGGCACCACGTTCAGCGCCAGGGGCGCCGGGAACGGGCCCAGCCCGTCACCGACCGCCCGCCGGACCCCGCCGGGCGCGGTGCCCGCGTCCGGCTCGGCCGCGAGCAGCGAGAGCTGGGCGCGCAGGGTGTCCACGCCGGCCCGGCCGGCTCCGCTCGCCGCCTGGTAGGAGGAGACGACCAGTTCGGTCAGCCCGAACTCGGCGTGCAGCGCCCCCAGCGCGACGATCATGGAGAGGGTCGTGCAGTTGGGGGAGGCGACGATGCCCCGCTGCCGTGCCCGTACGGCGTGCGGGTTGACCTCGGGAACGACCAGCGGCACGCCCTCGTCCATCCGGAACGCGGCCGAGTTGTCCACCACGACCGCGCCCTGGGCGACGGCGACCGGCGCCCACTGCGCGGCCACCTCGTCGGGTACGTCGAAGAGGGCGACGTCGACGCCCTCCAGGGCCTCCTCGCAGAGCGTCACCACCGTCACCTGCTCCCCGCGCACGGCCAGGGAGGTACCGGCCGTACGACGGGAGGACAGGAGTCGGATCTCGCCCCAGATGTCGGCGTGCTGCGACAGGATCTGGAGCATGACCCGGCCGACCGCCCCGGTCGCCCCGACGACCGCGAGCGTCGGCTTGTGCGTCACCTTCCGGTGCCTCCGTAGACCACGGCCTCGTCGGAGTCCGTGTCGAGTCCGAAGGCGGTGTGCACGGCGCGCACGGCCCCCGTCACGTCGTCGGCGCGGGTGACCACCGAGATGCGGATCTCGGAGGTCGAGATCAGCTCGATGTTCACGCCCGCGTCACTGAGCGCCTCGAAGAAGGTCGCGGTGACTCCGGGGTTGGTCTTCATGCCGGCGCCGACGAGGGAGATCTTGGCGATCTGGTCGTCGTAGCGCAGCGACTCGAAGCCGACGGCGGCACGGGCCTTCTCCAGCGCCTCGGTCGCCTTGCGGCCCTCGGTCTTGGGGAGGGTGAAGGAGATGTCCGTCAGCCCGGTGGAGGCGGCGGACACGTTCTGCACGACCATGTCGATGTTGATCTCGGCGTCCGCGATGGCGCGGAAGATCGCCGCGGCCTCGCCCGGCTTGTCCGGCACTCCGACTACCGTGACCTTGGCCTCGGAGACGTCGTGGGCGACTCCGGAGATGATGGCCTGCTCCACCTGCTGGTCTCCCTGCGGCTCGTTGCTGACCCAGGTGCCGCGCAGTCCGGAGAAGGACGAGCGGACATGGATCGGAATGTTGTATCGGCGTGCGTACTCCACGCACCGGTGCAGCAGCACCTTGGAGCCCGAGGCGGCGAGCTCCAGCATGTCCTCGAAGGAGATCCAGTCGATCTTCTTCGCCTTCTTCACCACGCGCGGGTCGGCGGTGAACACGCCGTCCACGTCGGTGTAGATCTCACAGACCTCGGCGTCGAGGGCGGCGGCCAGCGCCACGGCCGTCGTGTCCGAGCCACCGCGACCGAGGGTCGTGATGTTCTTCCCCTCCTGGCTGACGCCCTGGAACCCGGCGACGATGGCGATGTTGCCCTCGTCGATCGAGGTCCGGATGCGGCCCGGGGTGACGTCGATGATGCGCGCCTTGTTGTGGACCGAGTCGGTGATGACACCGGCCTGGCTGCCCGTGAAGGACTGGGCCTCGTGGCCCAGGTTTTTGATCGCCATGGCCAGCAGAGCCATGGAGATCCGCTCTCCTGCGGTCAGCAGCATGTCGAATTCGCGCCCGGCAGGGATCGGAGATACCTGCCCGGCGAGGTCGATCAGCTCATCCGTGGTGTCGCCCATCGCGGACACCACGACGACGACCTGATGGCCGTCTCTCTTGGCATCCACGATCCGCTTGGCGACACGCTTGATGCCTTCGGCATCGGCGACGGAGGAGCCTCCGTACTTCTGCACGACAAGGCCCACGTGCGCTCCTCGTTAGTCCATTACGGCAGTTCATTACTGCGCTCGGGTCAGTTTAACGAGCAGGCCGGTCGCGCCGGGCGGGTATCGCATCGTGAGACGTTCCGCTCACACACTGGTCCCGCCCGCGCCGTCCCGCCTGCTCGACGGGGATGCTGCCCCGCCGCGGTGGTCGTACTCGGAAGGTGTGCCGGGTCACACGGGAACCGGGCGGGGGCACGGCCCGTCCCAACGGCGCGCTCCACCGCAGCCACTGGAACTCCGTGCACCGCCCGCCCTGGAGGAACCGTGTACCGACGTACGGCAGCCGCCTGCGCCGTCCTCGCCCTGCTCACGCTCACCGCCGCCTGCGGAACGGACCCCGGCCACCGCGTGGAGACCGCACCCGCACGGGACCTCGCCGACCGGGAGTGTCCCGGCGTCGACGCCACGGCGCGGGACCTGCCGGCCCAGGACGGCGCCCCCGTGAACACCCCCGAGGCGAGCGCCCTCGCGGCGGCCGTCGACCCGCCCAAGCGCGGCACCGGGGCGAACGCCGCCTACTACGACGTCTACAGCGGCCTGATCGTCGACCAGCCGGCCGGCCGGGTCGCCCTGTGCGTCACGGACCTGGAGCGCGGCCGGGCCTGGCGGGCGGCCGTGGCGAAGGCGCATCCCGAGGTGGACGTGGAGCGGCTGGATCTCTACCGGGCGCGCTGGTCGCAGAAGGCGCTCGACGCGGCGCGCGACCGCGTGTGGCGGGACCCGAAGCAGTACGCCTTCCCCCTCCATACCCTGTCCGGCGACGGCACCAAGGGCCTCACCGTCGGCACCAGCGCCGAGGGCGCGAAATCGGCGGACTTCCGCAAACAGCTCACCGAGAACGCGGGCGGGGTCGCGGTACGCATCGAAGCGACCGGACCCGTGGAGGCGCTCGGCGGCGACCCGAAGCGCGACTGACCGGACACCGCGAGAGGCGGCCCCGGCCGGGAGCGCGCGGACCGGGCGGAGGATACGCAGGGGGCGCACCGCAGCCGGCGGCGCGCCCCTCCCCCGTGGCCCCCCGGTCCTGCGGCCGTGGCACCCGGCCTACGGCGTCTTGAGTCCCAGCGGCCCCGCGATCTCCTCCAGCATCACGCGTCCCGCCTCCTCCTCCAGGTCCGCCTCGGCGGCCAGGTCCTCGTCCGTGTCCAGGCCGTCGAGCTCCTGGAGCGGCTGGTCGAGGCGGACGTGGGCGACGAGGGACTGGAGCGCGCGCAGCATGGCGGACGCGGTGGAGCCCCAGTTGGAGAAGTAGGAGAACTGCCACCACCACAGCGCCTCGGAGGTGCGCCCGGCCCGGTAGTGCGCCAGCCCGTGCCGCAGGTCGGTGACGACGTCCGCGAGGTCGTCGGAGATGCGGCAGGCGACGGGAGGCTTGCGCGGCTCGTAGGGGTCGAAGACCTCGGAGTACACGTCGATGGGCTCCAGCATGCGCGCGAAGCGGATGCGGAGGTCGTCGACGTCCGGCTCCGGGCCGAGGTCCGGCTCGTACCGCTCGTCCGGGACGATGTCCTCGTGTGCGCCCAGCCGGCCGCCGGCGAGCAGCAGCTGGGACACCTCCAGCAGGAGGAAGGGCACCGCGCTGTCCGGTTCGTCGCCCTTGGCGACCTCCGTGACGGCCAGGATGAAGCTCTCGACCTGGTCCGCGATCTGCACCGCGAACGAATCCGGTTCCTGGCCCCGGTCCCCTACGACCGAGCCCACAATGACGTCAGACATCCAGCAATCGTCTCCCCTCGAAGGCACGCCCGAGCGTGACCTCGTCGGCGTACTCAAGGTCTCCCCCTACGGGTAGACCACTGGCCAGTCGGGTGACCTTCAAACCCATGGGTTTGATCATCCGGGCGAGGTACGTGGCGGTGGCCTCGCCCTCCAGGTTCGGGTCCGTCGCGAGGATGAGCTCGGTGACGGAGCCGTCGGCGAGGCGGGCGAGCAGTTCGCGGATCCGCAGATCGTCCGGCCCGACGCCCTCGATGGGGCTGATGGCGCCGCCAAGGACGTGGTAACGCCCCCGGAACTCCCGGGTCCGCTCGATCGCGACGACGTCCTTGGGCTCTTCCACGACGCAGATGACGGTGTCGTCGCGGCGCGGGTCGCGGCAGATGTTGCACCGCTCCTCCTGCGCGACGTTCCCGCACACGGCGCAGAAGCGGACCTTGTCCTTCACCTCAAGGAGGGCGTGCGCGAGCCGGCGTACGTCGGTCGGCTCGGCCTGGAGGATGTGGAAGGCGATCCGCTGCGCGCTCTTGGGACCGACGCCGGGCAGCCTGCCCAATTCGTCGATGAGGTCCTGGACCACGCCTTCGTACAACGGATTGCCTTTCCTGGTTCTGCTTGCTTCGTACGGTAGTTGCTGCGGGGGCTCGGACAGAAGAGCTGGTGGGCCGGTGTTTGCGGCCGGTGCTCGGGGCCGGCCGTTCGGCCTCGCTCCGCTCCGGCCGTCGACATGGGCCCTCGGCAGGCGGCCGGGCCCCGGAGGAGCAGGCCGACCGCGGGCGGCAGGTGCCTCAGAAGGGCAGGCCGGGCATGCCGCCCAGGCCCTGGGTCAGCGGGCCGAGCTTCTCCTGCTGGAGGGTCTGCGCGTTCTCGTTCGCGGCCTGGACGGCGGCCACGACGAGGTCGGCGAGGGTCTCGGTGTCGTCCGGGTCGACGGCCTTGGGGTCGATGACCAGGCCGCGCAGCTCGCCGGAGCCGTTGACGGTCGCCTTGACCAGACCGCCGCCGGCCGTGCCGTCGACCTCGGTCCTGGCGAGCTCCTCCTGCGCGTTCGCGAGGTCCTGCTGCATCTTCTGGGCCTGCTGAAGCAGCTGCTGCATGTTGGGCTGGCCACCACCGGGGATCACGGGATGTCTCCTAGTCGTCGGTCGTACGGGTCGGGCAATCCGAGCCTACGTGGTCGCCCGACGGCATGCCCCACGCCGTACCAAGCAACTCTTTCGAGTGAACGGTTCACGCTCTCCCACCTGATCACGGCCCCCTACGGGGGGAAATACCGGGACAACGGCCACGCGGCCCACCGTTCGGCGGTAGGAAGGGCCAAGCGCACCCGTACGGAGGAGTTTGGCCGTTACGCGGCGGTGGACGCCGCCCGCGCGGCGTCTCGTCCCGTACGCAGACCTCGCGCACGCGGTCGTCCTGCCCGCGGACGTCCTGTAGGTAGACGTCGTGTAGGCAGTCGTCCCGAACGACCCGCAAGAACCGTACGAGTCAGTACGCATTCTCAGACGCAGAGGAGTGCCCGGTGAGTCAGCCGGAGATGCAGCCCGAGGGGCCGTCGGCCCGGCACGACGCCGGTGCCGGCGCAGTTTCCGGTGCCGGAGGACCTGTCAACGACGAGTGGGGCTGGGACGAGGAGGACCTGGCGGGGCGGCCGTTCCCGCTCGGCGACTGGGGCGAGCCCGCGGAACGGCTGGACGAGCTGTACCGGTGGGTCGAGGAGGGCGCGCTGCGCACGGCCCGCTGGTACCTGGCGGACCGGGGCTGGAAGCGGCGGGGTGCGCGGGCGCTGCGGGCCGGGGCGGCGGTGGCCGTCGTCGCGGGCACCGCGCTCCCCCTGCTCGACCTGATCGGCGCGCTGCCCGGCGCTGCGGGCTGGGGCTACCTCTCGCTGCTGGCCGCGGCGGCGTGCGTGGCCTGCGACCGGTACTTCGGGCTGACGTCCGGGTGGATGCGGGACACGGCCACCGCGCAGGCGGTGCAGCGGCGGCTCACCGCGCTCCAGTTCGACTGGGCGTCGGAGAGCGTACGGGAGATCCTCGGCCCGACGGAGGGGACGGCGAGCGAGGCGGCGGAGCGGTGCCTGCTGGTGCTGCGGCGGTTCACGGAGGACGTGACGGAGCTGGTGCGCGTCGAGACGACGGACTGGATGGTGGAGTTCCGGTCCGGTCCCGCGCCGCTGGTCATGCAGACGCTGGGGGCGGCTCCGGCGGCCCGTCCGGAGGGGGCGACGGGGCAACCGATCGGGCGGGTTCCGCTTCCGCCGGGGACTCGGCCGAACATGCCTCGGCAGAGGCCGCCGGAGCCGCCGAGGTAGGTGGGGGCCGGTGGTGGGGACGGGTGGTGCGGGTGCCGGTTCGGGGGTGCGGGGGCGCGGGGGTGCGGGGGTGGGTGAGCGCGGCGTGGGCAGGACGGGGCGTGGGGCGGGGGGTGCACCGTCCGGTGGGGGCCGCCCCCTTGCCCGCCCTCCCCCAAGCACTCGGCTTCGCTCGTGCAGGGAGGTGCCCCCGCGCCCCCGGGGGCGGCCCCGCCGCCCAAGGGGGCTGACGTAGGGGTGGCTCCGCCGCCCGAGGGGGCTGACGTCGGGGCCGGTGGGCGGGGAGGTCAGCTGAAAACGATCATGGAGCCTTGGCCCAGGCTTCGGGTCGTTGCGGCGTGCAGGCCGAGCCAGACGTGCCGTTCGCGGGCGAACGGAGACGGGTCCACCGGTCCCGGGGCGGGCTCCTCCAGGGCGGTCGGCCCGGCCGGAGGGGCCGGCGGCGCCGGCGGGTTCGCCGGGTCGATGCCGATGGACGGCGCCACGTACTCCAACTCCCGCAGCAGTCCCTGCGCGGATCCCAGCGGCCCGCCTCCCCCGAGGAGTTCGTCGTTGGACAGCGGCACGGGGAAGTCCACCGGCACGTACGCGCCCGCGTGGTCGTAGTGCCACACCAGGTGCGACCGCAGCGCGCTCTCCTCGAACATCTCCAGCAACTGCTCGTAGTCGCCGCCCAGTTCGTCGACCGGGGTGACCGCGAGGCCGCACACCTGCAACAGGTACGCCCGGCGCAGGAAGTGCAGCGCGTCGTAGTCGAAGCCCGCGACGGGCGCGACGTCGCCGGACAGCCCCGGCATGTACGGGAAGATCGGGACCGTCGGCAGGCCGGCCTCCGTCAGTGCCTTGTCGTACGAGGCGATCTCTTCGGCGAAGGGGTTGTCGGGGCTCTGGCACAGTACGTCGACAAGGGGGACCAGCCACAGGTCACAGGCCAAGGGGTGCGCTCCTCCACGGTCCGCGGCGTCCGGCCCCGTGGTCGGCGACCGGTCGCCACAGCGTAGTGCCATGTGCGCGCCGCGCGAAGGGTGTGAGTCGTAGCGGGCTCGGCTTTCAGGTACCGGCCCGTTCCGTGCGCCCGGCCCGCACTTCGAGCCGGTCCGCCCAGCCCAGCGCCGTCCTGTCGTGCGCGGCCAGCAGCTCGTACACGGTCTCCTCGTCGCACCGCGCGAGCGCGGCGACGACTTCCTCGTGGCCGCTCCACAGACAGTCCGCCGCCTGGAGGTCGAGTTCCTCCCGCAGGCGCAGGACGGAGAACACCCAGCAGCGAACCCGGAGTTGGTGCAGGAACTCGGCTATGTGCGGGTTGCCGACCATGGTGGCCAACTCCTGCCAGAAGCGCAGGTCGTAGCCGATGAGCACGTCCAAGTCCCCTGCCCTGGCCGCCCGCGCCGCCTCCTCGGCCCTGCGTCGCAGCACCGCGAGCCGGTCGGGCGCGAGGTCGCTCGCGGCGATGGCGAGCCGCTGGTGGACGCCGGACACCACGAGGGAACGCGCCTCGACCATGCCCCTGAACTCGGCGACGCTGTACTCCCGTACCCGGAACCCCTTGTGCTGGTCGGATGCGAGGAGGCCCTGCGCCGCGAGGTCGAAGAGGGCCTCGCGCACGGGCGTCGCGGAGACCTCGTAACTCTCGGCGATGTGCTTGACCGTGAACTCCCGGCCGGGTTGCAGTCGTCCCGCCAGCACCTCGTCACGCAGTGCGTCGGCGAGCTGCTGGCGCAGGGTGCTGCGGTTGACGGTCCCGCGGGTATCGGCTCCGCTCGCGGGCATGGTGACTCCCCCTTCGTCCGCTCCGGACACCCTATGGGGCGGACGGAGCGGGACAAGGGGGAGATCACCTGCCGTTTCGCGCGGGGGCGCCGCGGGTCACGCGGTGTGCTCGTCCGCCACCGTCAGCGCCTCGTCCAGGGCCGCAAGCCCTTCCTTCGCCTCGGCTTCGGTGACGTTGCACGGCGGTACGACGTGCGTGCGGTTCATGTTGATGAAGGGCCACAGGCCGTTCTTCTTGCAGGCCGCGCCGAAGGCGGCCATCGGTGCGGCGGCGGCGCCGGTCGCGTTGTACGGCACCAGCGGTTCCCGCGTCTCGCGGTTCTTCACCAGCTCCAGTGCCCAGAACATGCCCGTGCCGCGGACGTCGCCGATGCTCGGGTGGCGTTCGGCGAGGTTCCGCAGGCCCGGCTCGATGACGGTCGCCCCGATGTGCGCGGCGTTCTCGACGACCTTCTCCTCCTCCATCACCGTGAGGGTGGCGACGGCCGCGGCGCAGGCGAGCGGGTGCCCGGAGTACGTCAGACCGCCCGGGAAGGCGCGCTTGTCGAAGGTCTCGGCGATCTCTGCGGAGATCGCGACGCCGCCCAGCGGCACGTACCCGCTGTTGACGCCCTTCGCGAAGGTCATCAGGTCGGGCACCACGTCGTAGTGCTCGGCCGCGAACCACTTGCCGGTGCGCCCGAAGCCGGCCATGACCTCGTCCAGCACGAAGACGATTCCGTGGCGGTCGCAGATCTCCCGCACGCCCTGGAGGTAGCCGGGCGGCGGCGTCATGATTCCGGCGGTGCCGGGCACCGTTTCCAGGACGATCGCGGCGACGGACGTCGGTCCCTCGAAGGCGATCGTGTCCTTGAGGTGCTGGAGGGCGCGCGCGCACTCCTCCTCCTCGGTCGACGCGTAGAACGCGGACCGGTAGAGGAACGGCGCCCAGAAGTGGACCGTCCCGGAGGACCCGTTGTCGGAGGCCCAGCGGCGCGGGTCGCCGGTGAGGTTGATCGCGGTGTTCGTCGCACCGTGGTACGAGCGGTACGCGGCCAGCACCTTGGGACGGCCCGTGTGCAGACGGGCCATCCGTACGGCGTTCTCGATGGCTTCGGCGCCGCCGTTGGTGAAGAAGATCTTGTCGAGGTCGCCGGGGGTGCGGGAGGCGATGAGCCGGGCGGCCTCGGACCGCGCCTCGACGGCGAACGCCGGGGCGAAGGTGGTCATGGTGGCCGCCTGCTCCTGGATCGCCCGGACGACCTGGGGGTGCTGGTAGCCGATGTTGGTGAACACGAGGCCACTGGTGAAGTCGAGGTAGCGGTTGCCCTCGTAGTCCCAGAAGTACGAGCCCTCGGCACCGGCGACGGCCAGGGGGTCGATCAGGCCCTGGGCGGACCAGGAGTGGAACACGTGCGCCCGGTCGGCGGCCTTGACGGCTGCGCCCTTGGCCGGGTCCGGGGAGAAGTGAGGGGTCATGGGGCGAGGGTAGAGAACGCGGGGCCGGAGCCGCCATGACCATCTTGTACGGGTGGGGGCGTACGGGTCGGCAGGGTGTCGAGAGCGGGGGCTCAGGGAGAGGACAGGGGGAGGCGTCCGGTGAGGACACGCAGAACGGGACGCGGAGGGCGGGACTCGGAGAGCGGAGGGGTGCAGGTGCCGGGGGCTGGGGGATGCCGGGAGCTGCGGGACGCGGAGAGCGGAGGGGACAGGTGCCGGGAGGCGCAGCGCCGGGAGCTGCGGGGTGGGGGTGCCGGGGGGCGCAGTGCCGGGAGCTGCGGGGTGCCGGGGGCTGGGGAGGTGCCCGGGGAGGCCGGGTGCTGAGAGCTGCGGGGCGGCGGTGCCGGGGGACGCGGGGTGCCAGAGCTGCGGGGTGGGGGGTGCCGGGGGACGCGCAGTGCCGGGGGGGCGGCTGCGCACGCACGCAGTCCTGCGCGCGTGCGCGTACGAGCACGCCCCCTACCGCGTGTACGTCACCGACTTCCCGTCACCCGTCGTACGCCGCATCCGCCCGTCGGACAGCAGCACCACCTCGGACGCCCTGCCCGGTGAGCACGTGCTCGACGGACCCAGCACGACCCGGGAGGGGCCGAGCCGCAACGGCCCGTACGTCCCTGGGTCCGAGGTCAGTTCCGCCTCGAAACGACAGTGGTAACTCCCGGAACCGGTCGGCCCGTTGGCCGTGAGCGTCATGACGGTGTCACCCACCTTCCCCTGCCGGATGGTGAGGCTCCGCGTACTGATGCCTGCGTCACCGCCGACCGTGCCGCGCCAGGTCCCGAGAAATCCCGCCGGGACGGTGGTGGCTTCGGAGGGGGGCGGAGTGTCGCCGCCGGCCGGGTCGGACGAGGACTGGGGGTTGCTGGGCGTACTGCCCGTACCGGGGGCCGCCCCCTGCCCGGTGGGGCTGTTGTTGCCGGTGGGGGAGACGGAGGGCCGGTCGGCGGCGTCGTCGCCCCGCATGAACGCGTAGACCGTCCCGCCCGCGCCCAGCGCCACGACGAGTGCGACGGCGATCAGGGCGGCGGTGGCCCGGTTGCTGCGGGGCGGGGGCCCGGAGTCGCCGGGACCCAACGGGGCCGGGTAGCCGTAGCCGCCGGGCGGGGTGGGGTAGCCGTACGGATCAGGTGCGCCGTGACCCTGCCCTGCCGGGGGCAGCTGGGGGTGGCCGTAGCCGCCGTACTGGCCGGGCGGGGTGGGGTACCCGTACGCGCCGGGCTGGGCGGGTGGCAGTGCGGGGAGCGGGCCCGGCGCGTGCCCGTGGGGCTGCGCGGGAACGGTCCCCGGCGAACGCGGCGTGCCGGGTGCGGGCGGGCCGCCGGGGCCTCCGGCGGCCTCCGGGGCACCGCCCCCTCCGGGTGCGCCACCGGGCCCCGCCGGGGCGCCGGGACGGTTCGGGACGACGACGGTGGGCAGGGAGTGCACCCCGCCGGGGTTGCTGGGGCCACCGGGGCTACTGGGGTTGCTGGGCCCCGCGGGCCTCCTGGGGGTGCTGGGACTTCCCTGGCCCTCAGTCGCGCCGGGACCCCCCGGCACGCCCGGCCCCCCGGGCCCGGCGGGGTCACCGCCGGGGCCGCCCGGTCGGTGCGGGGTTCCCGGCTGGGGAGTGCCCGGTCCCCCGGTGGGAGCCTGCGGGCCGACGGAGCCGGGCGCTGCGGAGCCGGGTGCTGCGGAGCCGTCGGACTGAGCGGGACCTGCGGGTGCACCTGATCCGACGGCGGCGCTGTGCCCTGCGGGCGTGCCGGATCCGGCGTTCGCAGCCGGCCCGGCAGGTGTGCCGGGCGGCCCCTCGGAGTTCGCGGCAGGGCCCACGAGCGACGTCGTCGGGTTCTCCAGGTCCAGCAACTGGACCGCGTGCGCTCCCAGTTGAGCCACCAGGGACGCCGGGAGCCACGGGTCTCCGGGGGCCTGGCCCGGTCCCGTACGGGACAGGAGGTCGTCCAGGGCGGGGCGGGCTGCGGGGGGCTTCTGGAGGCAGTCGCGGATCAGGTCGTGGAGGGATTCCGGAACGCCGGAGAGGTCCGGGGGCTCCTGGGCGATGCGGTACATCATCGCGTGCACGCCGCTGTGCGAGGTGCCGAAAGGCAGCTTGCCGGTGGCCGCGTACGCGAGGACCGAGCCCAGGCAGAACACGTCGCACGCCGGGGTCACCCGGTCGCCCCGGATCTGCTCCGGGGCCATGAAGCCCGGGGAGCCGACCAGTGCGCCGGTGCGGGTCAGACCGCTTTCGGTGACCGTTTCCAGGGCACGGGCGATGCCGAAGTCGATGACGCGCGGCCCGTCGATGGTGACCAGGACGTTGGAGGGCTTCAGGTCGCGGTGGATCAGGCCCGCGGCGTGGATGTCCTTGAGCGCGCGGGCGAGGCCGGCGGCGAGGATCACGACCGAGCGCTCCGGCAGGGGGCCGTGGCTGCCGGAGACCACCTGCTGGAGGGTGGGCCCGGCGACGTAACCCGTGGCGACCCACGGGACGTCGGCCTCCGTGTCCGCGTCGAGGACCGGAGCCGTCCACCGGCCGCCGACCCGCCGCGCCGCGTGCACCTCCTGCCGGAAGCGGGAACGGAACTCCTCCTGCTCGGCGAGTTCCCTGCGTACGAGCTTGACCGCGACCGTGCGGCCGCGCTCCGAGCGGGCCAGGAAGACCTGGCCCATGCCACCCGCGCCGAGGCGCGCCAACAGGCGGTACGCACCGATGCGTTGGGGGTCCTCGGGACCCAGTTTCTCCATGGCCATGACTGCTGCGCCACCCTCCCCCGATGTGACCGCGATGGGCCGAGGATAGTGCCGTCGTACGACAAACGGGTCCGGTGCCCGCTACCGTTCCGTCACCGTACCGGACACGCTTTCCATTGCCACGGAGAGACGTTCGAGCACGCGGGCCGTCTCGGCGAAGCCCTCCTCGCCCAGCTCCGCCAACAGCGCGGCGGCGAGTTCGGCGTGGGCGGGGTCGAGCCGCCGGATGGCGTCGCTGCCCGCGGGGGTCGCGCGGAGGAGTTTCGCGCGGCGGTGCGCCGGGTTGTCGGCGTACTCCGCCAGGCCCCTGCTGACGAGGAGGTCGGCGATGCGCTGGACGCTCTGGCGGGTGATGCCCATCGTGCGGGCGATCGACGCCACGGGTGCGGGTGTCCGGTTGACCGCCCCCAGGACCTGCCACCAGGCGGCGGTCAGGCCCACCTCGCGGGCCATCGCGTCGGAGACGGAGATGAACTGGCCGTTGAGGTGGAAGACGCCGAGAGCGGTACGGGTGAGGAGGCGCTGGGTCGGGGATTCGGCGCTCACGCGGAGAGGACCTCGTAGGCGGAGGGGTCGGAGTCGTGGAAGAGGCGGTACCAGGCGTCGAGCTTGTCGCCCTCGAATACGCGGAGCAGGGCGAAGATCTCCCGCGCGAACGCGACCGGCTCGGTCGGACCCGCGGTGACGACCAGGCCGTCCGCGGAGGTCACGGCGTCGGCCTCCGCGTAGTGCTCGCCGCCCTTGTAGCCGCTCGCGGCGAGGTAGAAGGACACGGCACTGGTGTGGGCGCGGTCGTCGAGCAGGCCTTCCGTGGCGAGACCGAGGGTGGCACCGCAGATGGCGGCGACGGGGACACCGGCCTCGACGAAGCGGCGGGCGGCAGCGGCGAAGGGGGCCAAACCATCACCTTCGTCGAAGAGTTGGGCCCCGGGGAGGATCAGGAGCGAGCTGTCCGACGCGTCCAGGTCACCGAGGGCCACGTCGGGGAGGACGCGGAGACCGCCCATGGTGGCGACGGGGTCGGCGGTGAGGCCGACGGTCTTCACCTCGTAGCCGTGCTGCACCAGGAAGGCGGTGGCGAAGCCGGTCTCCCAGTCGGCGAGGGTGGGGTAGACGGCGAGGTGCACGGTCTTGGGGGGCATGGAAGTGCCTCTCGATCGTGAGCGATCGGACCCGAGCGGACCGATGACAACATGCTGTCATGTTGACAGCATGTTGTCCATATCCTTGTGCCACCCGGCGGGGCTGCAACGAGCGGGGCCGGGGGCCGGCCCGCCCTTCGAGGCGGGGCCGGCCCGTCAGATCTCCCGGGTGCCGTAGCGGGCCTCCGCAGCCCTCGTCCGCCACGCCCAGTACCTGTCCCCGTACGACCAGTGCCACCATTCCGTCGGGTAGTTGACCAGCCCGGCTGCGCTCAGGGCCGCGCCCAGTACCGAACGGTTCGCCCGTGCCTGCGGGCTCAATCCGAGGGCGTGGGTGTAGCACGCGCCCGCGCTCTCCTCCGGGCTCGCGTTCATCGGTGTGCCCATGTCCAGTTCGCGGCCGTCCGCGTCCGCCAGGGTCAGGTCGACTGCGGCTCCCGCACTGTGCGGGGCGATCTCCGGCGGCGACACGTAGCGGCTCGCGGCGCTGCGCAGTTCCGTGGCCGTCCAGTGCGGGTGCAGGGCGCGCAGTTCCGCCTCGTACTCCTCGAAGTACTCCCGCTGGAGCGCGGGCGGCCGGTATCCCTCCACCATCACCAGACGCAGCCCGGCGGGCAGCGACTCCTGGGCCCGGAGCAGGCGCTGGACGACGCCCGTCCGCAAGTGGGCGTAATACCCCTTTTCGTCCAGCCGCTCCTCCCCCGTCCGCAGACCGCTCTCCCGTACGTCCCTCAGCGCCTCGCCGCACTCCCGTACCGGAACGGCGGCGATCCTCGGGTCGGCCATCAACACGATCTCAGCGTCGTCACTCATGAATGGATCATGTCGCTCGTTCTTCTCGGACACCACTACGGATGAACGGTGTTGCTCGCGGCGCGCACGACCCGCCGAGCGCCCCGCCCCGCCCCCTCGCCCCCGCTTCCATTCGGGTACCGGGGGTGCCCCTGGCCGCGGATCTGGAACAGGGTGGTGGGTGCGCGGCGAAGCCGCGGCGTCGTCCGTCCGTTGCTGGCGAAAGGTTCCGTCCCCTCATGTCCCGTACTCTCGCCCCCGCCTTGACCACCCTCGCTCTTGCGGCCCTCCTCACCGCACCGGCGCTCGCGGCACCGGCCCCCGCACCCGCCGACGCGGCAGCCCCCACCCCGGTCGCGGGTCCTGCGACCACGCCGGTCCCCGTCCCCGAGTGCGGCGGAAGCCCTCTCGACTGGGCCGACCCGGGCGACTTGGGCGGCCTGTACGGGGGCCAGGTCCGCTTCGAGAAGCTCGGCCGTACCGGCGCGTACGGTTTCCTCGCCCGCCTCGCGCTCGACAAGCACCGCCTGGAGGCGGACCGGGTCAACGGCACCGAACAGTGGGAGATCCGCCGCTACTTCGGCGAGCCCGCTCCCTCCGTGCTCTTCTGGTCGCGGCACGGTGCGACAGTGCTCAACGATCCGCACTGCGACGACCCCGCCCGCCCGACCCGCGTCACCAGCACCACCGCGACCGTCGAGGGGGCCGCGACGGGCCGGCTGACCCGTATCGCCCCCTGACGGACGCGCCGTGCACGGTGGCGGGCCGCCGCCGGCAACCGGCCCGGTGGCCCGATCGGTCTCGTCGCACGAGACGGGGCCGGGGCCGGAGAGCGGAGACAGGGCCGGTGACAGGGCGCTCGCTGCCCGCCCGCTCGGCCGCGTCGATGCAGTCCAGCGCGAAGAGCCTCGTGGCCTGATGCCGAGGCAACGCGCCATCCCCTGCCCGCGTCAGTCATACCAAGGGGACGGATCGCCGGTCCGTCGCGTGGGAGGCGGGGGGACACCGATGGAAGAGCTCGTGCTCGTGGGGGTGCGGATTCTGCGGGTGTGCGGCGAGGTGCTGCTCAACTTCGGGGACATGCTGGCCCTGGGGCCTGAGGACCGCAAGGCGAAGCGTCGGTCTCGTCCCGCACCGGACGAAACGACCCCCTGAACCTGCACTGGACCCGTTCTCCGCGCCCTCCTGACGGAGAGCCCCTCCGTGTACGCACTGCGCTCACCACGAGGGCTGACCGGGAGGCGGTCAGCCCTTGACGAGGATCCTCTCGACCACGGGGAACCCCTTGTCCCACCAGTGTCCGTAACGCCCGTAGACGGCCGGGTCGCGTGCGGCCACCAGGGACCACAGCCGTTCCGCCTCCTCGGTCAGGCCCTGCCGCGCGGCTTTCCCCAGCTTGTGGAAAGCGATCAGTTCCAGGCCGCCGTCGGCCGCCCGCCACACCCCGGCGACCTTGCCGTCGACGAGGAAGCACGGCAGGACGTCACCGTTGCGCCGCACGACCAACGGCCGGTATTCGGCGGGCAGGAGCCGTCCGGGGATGGTGTGGGCGAGCAGCGTGCTGTCCCACATCGGCAGCAGCCTCGGCGGTGCCGGGGTGTCGGCGTCGGGAACGGTGGCGTCGGGCAGGTCGAACAGCACGGTCCCGTCGGGGCCCGACAGCCGTACCAGTCGGTCGCCGAGCCCCTGGAGCGCCTTGGTCGTCGCGGCGCGGGTCAGCAGGGTGAAGCGGGCGAAGTCCTGTGCCGTGGCGGGGCCGAACGCACGCAGGTGGGCGAGAAGCAGGTGCCGGACCCCGGCGTCGGCTTCCTCCGGCGTGGCCCCGGGCGCGGCCGGGGCGGCACGATAGGCGTTGCGGTGCGTGAACGACCAGGGGCCGCCGGTCGGCGCGTGGTGCACCGGCGCGAACGTGCGCAGCGCCCACCACATGCGGCGCGCGTGCTCGCCGTGCCGACCGGTGACCTCCTCCTCCACCTGGACGCCGGTACGGGGCTGTGCCAGGAACCCGGCGAGCCGCGGGAGCAGTGCGTCGGCGTCGTCGGGGGTCAGCCCCGTCGCGGTGTAGCGGCCGTCGTACAGCCGCGCCGCGCGCAGTGTGCTCAGCATGGCGGCCCGGTAGGGGGCGTAGTCGTCGGCGTGGACGGCGTGCAGGGTGATCCGCATGAGGGTGGCCTTCACGACCCGGCCGTCCGCGAACGCCGCGTCGAGGTCCTCGGGGGCGAAGTCGCGCACCCGGTTCCACAGCGCCAGGTAGGGGGATGCCGGTGTCTGCGCCTGGAGAGCACAGAGTTGACGGACCGCTTCCGCCACGTCGAGGGACCGGCGTTCGAGCAGGAGCTGTCTGTCCAGGGTCGCCAGGGCGAGCTGTCGCGCGGTAGGGCTCATGGCCGGATGATGCCACCCCGACCTGGCGACCGGTGCGGCACGTGTGTGCGGGAGTCGTACAGCCCCACAGGACTCGCACACAACAACGCGGCTTGCTGGGCGCGCAGTTGCCCGCATCCCCACGACGGCACGAGGGTGCATGGGACTCGTGCACCCCCACAGGACTCGCACGGAACAACGCGGCTTGCTGGGCGCGCAGTTGCCCGCATCCCCACGACGGCACGAGGGCGCACGGCGTGCTCCCGGTCCGGGACACTGCGGAATGCCGAACTCCCGGCGAACAGTGGTCCGTTCTCGCCCTGCGGCCGGATCCTCCCTCGTACCGTTGCCGTCCGGTCACCGACAACGCCCGGAGCCACAGGGGGGCCAACGGCAGTGGAATGGGTCAGCGCGGAGAACGTCGTCGCGGTGTGCACGGCCGTACTCGGTGTGCTCGCGTCGGCGGCGGCCCTCTGGTACGAGCGCCGGGTGCCGCGGCGCAAACGCATCGGATACCGGGTGCAGTTGGACACGCCGATAGGGGGAGACGCCCGGGGCGGGCGGACGAACGTGCGGACCGGGCTGTTCCGCGAGACGCCCGGCGTGGACATGTCGGACGGCACGCTCGTGCTGCTCCGTATCGAGAACGACGGTTCGCAGAGCATCGCCGACAACGACTACACCGGCATCGATCTGCACGGCCTCACCGTCGAGTTCGAGGACCGCACCATCCAGGGTGTCGCCGTCACCCAGCCCTCCGGGGCCGAGCACCTCATGGACCACTTCACGCCCGCGGCCGGAATGCGCCACACCGACAACCGCCTCTACCTGCCGCGCGTGCCGCTCAACCGGGGCCAGCACTTCAAGCTGCTGGTACTGCTCACCGGCGGCGGGGTCGGCGGCGCGGTGCGGATCAGCGGCGGCATCCGGGACGGCGAGGTGATGCCGAACCGCAGTACCACCCCGGACGAGAAGCCGCCGCTGTTCAGCAGGCCGGCCCGGGTCATCACCGTGCTGATGACGGTGTGCGTCGTCGCGCTCGCCGCGATCATCGTCGTACGGGAGGACGCCCCGCCGATCGGCTGCGAGCGGGGCGCGCTGCGGGTGACCGGGTCGACGGCGTTCGCGCCGGTGGCGCGGGAGGCGGCGCGGAAGTACATGAAGGACTGCCCGGGTTCCCACATCCGCATCGAGGCGCACGGCAGCAACGCCGGACTCGACGAACTCGTCCGGGAGGGCGCGCGGACGGACACGAAGGGCGGCGGGTCGCCGGGGGTGATCGCCCTGTCCGACGGACCGCGACCCAAGCAGTACGCGCAGCTGCGGGAGGACCGCATCGCGGTGTCCGTGTTCGCCGTGGTCGTCAACGACCGGCTGCCGGTGCGCGACCTGTCCCTCACCGACCTGCGGCGGATCTACCGGGGCGAGATCCGCGACTGGAGCCACTTCGGCGGGCCCCGGACACCGCGCCGCCCCATCCTGCTGGTCAGCAGGAACGCCAGCTCCGGCACTCGGGAGATCTTCCAACGGCGCGTCCTGGACGGCCTGGAACCGGCCAACTCCTCCCGCGACTGCGCCACCCCCGACTTCCCCACCGCGCCGGTCGTCCGCTGCGAACTCACCAGCACGGAGGCGGTGCTGGACGCGGTGGCCCGGCTGCCCGGGGCCATCGGGTACAGCGAACTGCGTTCCGGCACGGCCCTGAAGGGCGTACGCCGGCTGAGCATCGACGGCGCGGCGCCCTCGGTGGACGAGATCGGCGACTCGGCCTACCCCTACCGGGAGATCGAGTACGCCTACACGTACGGCAGGCCGCCCGCCGACTCGCTCGCCTCCAGCTTCCTCACCTACCTGGGGCGGGGCGGCGGCCAGGAGATCATCCGCACGCACGGACACCTGCCGTGCGCGACGCCGAAGGGCCTGCGGGTCTGCGGTGAGGGCTGAGCGGTCGTACGCGAGGGGCGACCGGACATCCCGGTCGCCCCTCACTCGCACAGCCGTTACCCGCACAGCTGTCCCTCGCACAGCCGTCACTCGTACGGCTGTCACTCGTACAGCCGTCACTCGTACGGCGCGAACCCCTAGATGAAGGAGTTGATCTCGATCGTCTCGGTGCGGCCGGGGCCGACGCCGATCGCGGAGATGGGTGCGCCGGACATCTCCTCCAGGGCCTTCACGTAGGCCTGCGCGTTCTTCGGCAGGTCGTCGAAGGTCTTGGCCTTGGTGATGTCCTCGGACCAGCCGGGGAGCTTCTCGTAGATCGGCTTCGCGTGGTGGAAGTCGGTCTGCGAGTACGGGAGCTCCTCGACGCGCTTGCCGTCGATCTCGTACGCGACGCAGACCGGGATCTCCTCCCAGCCGGTCAGCACGTCCAGCTTGGTGAGGAAGAAGTCCGTCAGGCCGTTCACGCGGGTCGCGTAGCGGGCGATCGGGGCGTCGAACCAGCCGCAGCGGCGGTCACGGCCGGTGGTGACACCGCGCTCGCCGCCGATGCGGCGCAGCGCCTCGCCGTCCTCGTCGAACAGTTCCGTCGGGAACGGTCCGGCGCCGACGCGGGTCGTGTACGCCTTGAGGATGCCGATGACGCGGCTGATCTTCGTCGGGCCCACGCCCGCACCCGTGCAGGCGCCGCCCGCGGTCGGGTTCGAGGAGGTGACGAAGGGGTACGTGCCGTGGTCGACGTCGAGCAGGGTGCCCTGGCCGCCCTCGAAGAGGACCACCTTGTCGTCGTCCAGCGCCTTGTTCAGGATGAGCGTCGTGTCGGCCACGAAGGGCTTGATCTGCTCCGCGTACTGGAGCATCTCCTCGACGATCTTCCCGGCCTCGATGGCGCGGCGGTTGTAGAGCTTGGTGAGCAGCTGGTTCTTGGTCTCCAGCGCCGCTTCGACCTTCTGGATGAGGATCGACTCGTCGTAGAGGTCCTGGACGCGGATGCCGACGCGGTTGATCTTGTCCGCGTAGGTCGGGCCGATGCCGCGGCCGGTGGTGCCGATCTTCCGCTTGCCGAGGAAGCGTTCCGTCACCTTGTCGACGGTGACGTTGTACGGCGTGATCAGGTGAGCGTTGCCGCTGATCAGAAGCTTGGACGTGTCGACGCCGCGGTCGTTCAGTCCGCTCAGCTCGGAGAGCAGGACGGCGGGATCGACGACGACACCGTTTCCGATGACCGGCGTGCACTCAGGAGAGAGGATTCCGGAAGGGAGAAGATGCAGCGCGTACTTCTGGTCGCCCACGACGACCGTGTGGCCGGCGTTGTTGCCACCCTGGTAGCGCACCACATAATCAACGGACCCACCGAGCAGGTCGGTGGCCTTTCCCTTGCCTTCGTCACCCCACTGAGCACCGAGCAGCACAAGTGCGGGCACAGGCGTACACCCCTTCCGGGCGGGGCATGTCCAAGGTCAGGGGCGTACGCGACGACGTACGTCGACGACTGTGTCGACGTGTGCCTCACGTGCTGTGACCGTTGAACCGCTGCCCCGGAATAGACGAAGCCCCTGGCGCAATAGCGCAAGGGGCTCTTGCACAAAGATGCTACCCGAGGAAGGACCGAGGTGTCGGCTCCCGACCAGCTGCTGGTGGTCATCGACCCGGTCGCCCGGCGTATGGACGGCGAGTCCGTCCGTATCGCGAAGGATGTCTTGTGCGCAGGGGCGCGCGCCAAAATTTGTCTTCCGGAGACCGGTGAGGAGTTCGCGCGGGCCCTCGCCCGCCGGGGCCGGCGGCGGCCGGTGGTGATCGGCGACGACCGCGCGCTGCTGCGCACGGTGGGCCTGCTGCACCGGGAACGGGAGCTGGCGGCGGGCGGCCCGGTGTCCGTCGTACCGGTCGGTTCGGCCGTTTCGCTGGCCCGTTCGCTGGGCGTGCCGACGTCCACGGTGGCCGCGGCCAGGGCGGTCCTGGACGGACGGGTGCGCCGCCTCGACCTGCTGGTGGACGACAGCGACGGAGTGGTACTGGGCGGGCTGCGCATCCCGGCTGCCTCTCCGGCGCGCCTCCCGGCGCCCTCCGTGTGGACGACCTGCCGGACGCTCGTCCGGACGCTGTCCCTGGCCAGACCAGCGCCGACGCCCGCGCTGCGCAGCTACCGGCTGCGGGTGGAGGCGGACGGCGTGCTGATGAGCGACCTGGACGTGCCGGTGGAGGACGTGTCGGTACGGTCCCGGGGCGGCCGGGCCGAGGTGCTGGTCCGGGGCACGGGCTCCGGGTCCCCGGTACGGGCCGAGGCCCTCACCGTGACGGTCTCGGGGCCGGACTTCCGTTACCGGGCGGACGAGGTGGTGGGCGGGCCGGTGCGGACGCGGACCTGGACGGTGCGGGAAGCGGCCTGGGGGCTGATGGTGCCGGTGGGGACGGAGGCGTAGGGGACGGCGGGTCGGGGACGGCTGCGGACCCTCACCGGACGGTCCCGTTCGGGGCGGCTGCGACCTTTCGCCGGACGGCGCCGGACGGCGCCGGAAGGCGGGTCCGGAACGGCTGCGGACCCTCGCCGGACGGGCCCGGAAAGGCGGGCCCGGTTCAGCCGCCAACCCTCCCCGGACGGCTCCGAAAAGGCGGGTCCGGGACGGCTGCCACCCCACGCCGGACAGCACCGCCTGCCGCTCCGGCTCCCGCCCGGAGCGGCAGGCGGGCCCGGCTTCAGGATGGCTGCTCTTCGGCTTCCGGCGTGCTGCTGCCCGGTCGGGTGCCGGCGGGCCGCTGCCCGGTCGGGTGCTGCCCGTCGGTGCTGCCCGGTTCCGGCAGCGCGCAGGGCGTGGAGGCTGCCGGGTCGGCCGCTGCCCCGCGCGCACGGACGCTGGTTGGCTGACGTCCGGGCGGACACGTCGGTGTTCCCGGGGGCAGGGCGGTGGTCGGACATGCGGGCGAACGTGCGGGCGAGCGGCGGAACCACGGGCGGCGGGACGGCAGCCGACGGATCGGCGGTCGGCAGCGCTGCGGACCGCAGCGCTGCGGGCGGCGGGCGGGAAGGCGCGGGCGCGGCCCTGAGGTCGCCGAGGACCGCCGCCGCCATCGTCCGGTACCGGTTCAGGGCCACCCGACTGGTGGCGGCGGGGGTCGCGGCGGGAGCCGCTTCGACGGGACTGGGCCTCGCGGGCATGGAAGCGGCCCCGGCCGTCGCGGCTCTCTGCGTCACCCTGATGGCGTACGGCGTGGGCTCCCTGCACCTGTCCGACCGCATGCACCAGGCGCTGCGGAACCGGCCCTGGCAGGCGGTGGCGGCCGTTTCCGTACCGCTGCGGCTGCATTCCGCGACCGTGGTCCTCGCCCGCCGGACGGACCGGGGCGTCGAGTACTGGCCGATGCAGGTGCGGGCCACGGGCCACCGGGCGGGGCTGGCCGCGCCGGGTCCCGACGGCGTGCTGTGGTTCTGCGGGCAGCCGGACCGGGGCGGAGTGGTCTCGCTGCCGGGCGGTGACGAGCTGGTGTGGGTCTCCCCTGTGGTGGACGGCCCCGCGCGGCGTGCGGCCGTGCGGGCGGCGGTGGCCAGGGGGCTCGCGGAGCGACCCGCACCGGAGCAGCCGGAGGGCTGGGGCGGGGGGTGGATCGCGTCGCACCGGGGCCGTCGCCGTGGGCTGCGGACCGCACGCGGGACGGCCCCGGGCGGAGCGGAGGCGGTGGCTGTGGCCCACCGGTCCCGGCAGCCGGGCCTCTACCGGTGGCTGGCGGTGATGGGATGCGGTCTGTTCCTCTGCGCGCTGGGGAGGGAGAGCGTCGAGCCGACCGACCTGGAGGTGGGCCTTGGCATGAGCGGTATCGGGCTCGTGCTCGGCTCGCTGTTCTGGGGCACCGCCAAACACCTCCGCCGCGAGATCCGCCGGGTCGGGAACCGGGGCGGCACCAACCCCGTGGAGCGGTGTGGGGCACGGTGGCGGGCCGAACAGGATTCCGCTCCCGCCCCGGCACGGCGGCGGGCCGAACAGGATTCCGTTCCCGCCCCGGCACGGCGGCGGGCCGGTCAGGATTGCCCTGCCGCCCGGTCCTCCCGCTGGGCACGCCAGCGTTCCATCATCAGCGGTATCTCCTTCTGGACGAACGCGAAGAACTCCGCCGACTCCGCGACGCGGCGGCCCGCCGGGCTGTCCGGACCGAGGGTTTCCGCGCCCTCCTGGAGCACCGCCCCCCACCGGGCCACGACCGCGTCGCGGCGGCTGAAGGTCTCGTACCAGAGCTGGTCGTGGAGGCTGTAGCGGTCGCGGCGGGTGCCGGGCTCGCGCTCCCGGCGGACCATGCCGACCTGGCTGAGGTAGCGGACGGCACCGGAGACGGCGGCGGGGCTGATGCGCAGCTGCTCGGAGAGTTCGGCGGAGGTGAGGGCACCGTCGTCGGAGGCGAGGAGCGCGGCGAAGACGCGCGAGCCCATCCGCTGCATCCCTCCCGCGGTCATCTCCCCGGCGAACCGTTCGACGAAGCGGGCGACGGCTTCCTCGTCGCGTCCGGCGCTGCGGGGCTCACCGGTTTCGGCGGTGTTGTCGCTGGTCACTGGCACATCTTCTCCCCTGGACACCCTCGCTCGGCAGCGCATGGAAGTTTATACGGTTTCTTAACTTCACAACTTTGTGAAGTACGCGTACGTTCAGAATTATGACCGACGCAATCAGCGTGGCCGGACTGCACAAGTCCTTCGGCCGCACGCACGCATTGGACGGCCTCGACCTCACCGTCAGGACGGGCGAGGTCCACGGCTTCCTCGGACCCAACGGTTCGGGCAAGTCGACCACCATCCGGGTCCTGCTCGGCCTGCTGCGGGCCGACTCCGGCGATGTCACGCTGCTGGACGGCGACCCCTGGCAGGACGCGGTCGCGCTGCACCGGCGGATCGCGTACGTGCCGGGCGACGTCACGCTGTGGCGCAACCTCTCCGGCGGCGAGGTCATCGACCTGTACGGGAAGTTGCGGGGCGGACTCGACGCGGGGCGGCGGGCGGAGCTCATCGGGCGCTTCGAGCTCGACCCGACGAAGAAGGGCCGTACGTACTCCAAGGGCAACCGGCAGAAGGTGGCCCTGGTCGCGGCGTTCGCGGCCCGGGACGTCGATCTGCTGATCCTCGACGAGCCGACCAGCGGGCTCGATCCGCTGATGGAGTCCGTCTTCCAGCGGTGCGTGGAGGAGGCGCGGGACGAGGGGCGGACCGTGCTGCTGTCCTCGCACATCCTGAGCGAGGTGGAGACCCTGTGCGACCGGGTCAGCATCATCCGGCAGGGACGGACCGTGGAGTCCGGCTCCCTCGCCGAACTGCGGCACCTGACCCGCACGTCGATCACCGCCGAGCTGGCGTCCCCGCCGAACGGGATCGCCGGCCTGCCGGGCGTGCACGACGTCGACGTCCAGGGCAACCGGGTCAGGCTCCAGGTCGACACCGACAAGCTGGACGCGGTACTCGGCGCGCTCACCGCTTCGGGGGTGCGGTCGCTGACCAGCACGCCGCCGACGCTGGAAGAGCTGTTCATGCGGCACTACGGCGAGGACCGCGAGGAGGTGCCCGCGCGATGACCGCTCTTGCCGCCGCCCGCGCCCCGGGCGGTCAACTCACCGCCACGGGCACTTTGTTGCGGTTCGCGCTGCGCCGGGACCGCATCATGCTGCCGGTGTGGGTGCTGGTGCTGGGCGTGATGGTCAGCAGCGGCGCCAACACCCTCGGCGCGCTGTACGCCACCGAGGCGGAACGCGTCCGGGCGGCGGCCACCATGGCGTCCAACGGGACCCTGCGCGCGCTCTACGGCCCGGTCTTCGACCCGTCGCTCGGCGGACTGGTCGCCTGGCGCTTCGGGACGTTCGCCGCCCTGCTGGCCGGGGCGATGAGCCTGGTCGTCGTCGTCCGGCACACCCGGGACGAGGAGGAGAGCGGACGGCAGGAACTGCTGTCGGCGGCGCGGGTCGGACGGCACGCGCCGCTGGCCGCCGCCCTGCTCGCCGCACTGATCGCCAACACGGCGGTGGCGGTGATCGTGATCGTCGCGCTCACCTCCGCCACGGGGGACGCGGCGGGATCCCTGGCACTGGGGCTGATGATCGCCGCGAGCGGGATGTTCTTCGCGGGGACGGCGGCCGTCACGGCACAGCTCACCGAGAGCGCACGGCTGGCGAAGGGCCTGGCGGCGGCGGTACTGGGCGCCGCGTTCGCGCTGCGGGCGGCGGGCGACGCGGGCACGGCGGATGGGTCGTCCGTACTGACCCGGGTGTCGCCGCTCGGCTGGGCGGAGAACGTCCGCCCGTACGCGGACGAACGGTGGTGGCTGCTGGCCGTACTGGCGGCTGCCGCGCTGGCCCAGGCGGGGGCCGCCCGGGTGCTGTCCGGGCGGCGCGACGTCGGCATGAGCTTCCTGCCGTCCCGGCCCGGTCCCGCCGTCGGGCGCCTGTCCACGGCGCACGGACTGGCCTGGCGGCTGCAGCGGGGCTCCGTGGCCGGGTGGACGCTCGGGTTCCTGGCGGCCGGAGTGCTCTTCGGCGGGATGACCTCGGGCGTCGGTGACCTGGTCGGCGGCAACGAACAGACCAGGGAGATCTTCCGGCGCATGGGCGGGCAGGAGGCGATGAGCGAGGCGTTCCTCGCGGCGATGGTCGGCATCCTCGGCATGGTCGCCGCCCTGTACGTGGCCGGTTCCGTGCTGCGTCTGCACGGCGAGGAGACCTCGCAGCGGGCCGAACCGGTGCTCGCGGGCGCGGTCGGGCGGCTGCGGTGGGCGGCCGGACACCTGGCGATCGCCTTCGGCGGGGCGGTGGTGCTGATGGTGGTCGCGGGCCTGGGCCTGGCGCTCGGCTACGGGCAGGACCTCGGGCCGGTCGTGGGCGCGGCACTGGTGCAGGTGCCCGCCGTGTGGGTGCTGGGCGGGGTGACGGTGTTTCTGTACGGGCTCTTCCCGCGGGCGGCGGTGGGCAGCTGGGGCGTGGTGGGGCTGTGCCTGCTGCTCGGCTGGATCGGTCCCGCGCTGGACCTGCCGGAGGCAGTGCTGGACGTGTCGCCGTTCGGACACCTGCCGAAAGTGCCGGGAGCGGAGATGGAATGGGGAGCGGTCGGAGTCCTGCTGGCGCTGGCCGTCGCACTGGTGGGCGCGGGCCTGGTGGGGCTGCGGCGGAGGGACGTGGCGGGATAGCGGGGACGTGGCGGAGGGGGGCGGCGGGGCGGAACCGCGGCGCGGACGGGACGACGGGACGGCGGTCGCGGGACGGCGTTCCGGGCTGGGACGATCCGCGTCGGAGCCGTCCCCCTCACACCACCTCCGTGAGGTCCTTCGCGTAGTGGGCGATCGCGGCGCGGTACTGCCGTACGCCCTCGTCGTCGCTGCTCTCCGCCAGCAGCGCCAGCAGCAGTTGCATCGCCTCGTGGTGCTCGCCGACGTTGAACAGGGCCATCGCGAGGAACGTCTTCAGCGCGCCGTCGGCGGGGAACTCCGCCGTACCGGAACGCAGGGTACGGACCGCTTCCTCGTACCGTCCGAGCACCCGCAACGTGCTGCCGAGTCCCAGCAGGGCCCCGCGCCGGTCCGTCGCGCTGAGCTGTCCGGCCAGGGCCCGCTCGTAGTACGGCACCGCCTCCGCCTCCAGCCCGAGCCGGTCGTGGGCCCATGCCGTCTGGTAGGCGATCTCGGCGTCGTCGGGGAAACGCCCGACCAGTGCGAGCAGCCGCTGCCTGGCCTCCTCGGTGCGGTCGGCGGTCCGCAGGGCGACGGCTTCGGCGAGGGGGGAATCGCGGTCCTGGTGCGGCGGTGTCATGGGAGGCATGGTCGCAGGGCAGGGAGTCAACGGACGTAGTTCTTGAGGATCTCCGTGTCCAGTTCGATGCCCACTGGCTCGGGCAGAGTGATGCGTGCGCCAAAGTCCACCTTGTGGACGTCCCCGTATTTGCCACGTTCCCGGTCCGGCTTGCTGAACACGGCCACTTCGCAGCTCTCACGGTCGATGAGCAGGTAGACGGGAATGCCTGCCGCCGCGTAGGCGGGCGGCTTCTCCACCCGGTCCCTGTGATCGGTGTCCGAGTCGTACGAAGTGATCTCGACCGTCATCAGGACACCTTCCGGATCTGCCCAGTCCGGCTGCCCCGCGAAATGCGCCACAGGCGCCAGTGTTCCGTCCGGCCGGGCACGCCCTTTCCGATAGGCCTCGACCTTCAACCCCTGCGTGGGGTTCAGGTCGAGGTCCGGCCGGGCCTGCATGCACAGGCGCAGCAACCACATGGTGATCGCGCCGTGGTCCCCATCCGTCAACTTCTTGGCCCCGATCCGCCCGCCGATGAACTCCAGCCTGACGGTTTCGGTCTCCACGGCGGCGAACTTCTCGAACTCGTCCACCGACATCTTCGGCATGTGCTCAGCCATGGTTGTCATGGTGCACCTCCTGTCAGGTGGGCACCAGTGTGGCGGGCCCGTGCACCCATCCGGACGCCTCCCTCCGTGATTCACCCATCCGTGTGATCACTCCTACCCCGGCACCACCAGCCTCGCCTCATAGGCGAACACCGCCGCCTGCGTCCGGTCCCGCAGGCCCAGTTTCACCAGCACCCGGCTGACGTGCGTCTTGATGGTGGACTCGGCGACGACCAGGTGCGCGGCGATCTCCCCGTTGGAGAGGCCCTGGGCGATCAGCACGAGGACCTCCGTCTCGCGGTCGGTGAGATCGCCGAGCTGGGCGAGGGTGGCGGGGTGGCGGGCCGCCGCCGGCCCCGAGGTCCCGGAGAGCTTCGAGAACTCGGCGATCAGGCGCTTGGTGACGGCGGGCGCGAGGAGTGCCTCGCCGCCCGCCACCACCCGCACCCCCTCGGCGAGCTGCCGCGCGGAGGCGTCCTTGAGGAGGAAGCCGGAGGCGCCGGCGCGCAGCGCCTGGTAGACGTACTCGTCGAGGTCGAAGGTGGTCAGGACGAGCACCTTCGCGTCCGGGTCGGCGGCGACGATCTCCCGGGTCGCCTCGATGCCGTTGAGTTCGGGCATCCGGATGTCCATCAGGACGACGTCCGGGCGCAGCGCGCGGGCCCGCGCGACCGCCTGCCGTCCGTCGACGGCCTCTCCGACGACCTCGATGCCGGGCATCGCGCCCAACAGGACGGAGAACCCCTCCCTGACCATCATCTGGTCGTCGACGATCAGGACCCGGATGGTCCCGGGGGCGGCCGGAGCCTGTGCCTCGCTCATGCGGAGGCCCCCCGGGCGGGCGGCACGGTGTCCTCGACGACCGGCAGGACCTTGGTGACCGCGTCCTGCGGTGACGCCTGCGCCACCGGTACGAACACCGTCACCTCGAAGCCGCCTCCGTCCGTCGGGTCCGCCGTCATCTCGCCGCCGAGCATCCCCACCCGTTCCCGCATCCCGGTCACCCCGTGCCCCGCGCCGGGCGACGGCGGGGCGTCGGCCGTGCCGGGGCCGTTGACGATCCGCAGGCCGAGCCCGCCCAGGACGTAACTGACCTCGACGCGCGCGGCGGCCCCCGGAGCGTGCCGCAGTACGTTGCTCAGGGCCTCCTGCACGATGCGGTACGCGGACAGCTCCACGCCCTGCGGGAGTTCGCGGACCGCGCCGGTGGTGACGTGCTCGACGTCCAGCCCGGTGTCCCGGACGTTGCTCAGCAGCCGGGGCAGGTCGGAGAGCTGGGGCTGCGGGGCGTCGGGCGCCTCGTAGTCCTCCGCCCGTACGACGCCCAGGACGCGGCGCAGTTCGGTGAGGGCGGCGACCGCGTTCTCCCGGATGGTGACGAAGGCCTGCTCCAGCTCGGGCGGCGGGTTCTCCACCCGGTAGGGGGCGGCCTCCGCCTGGATGGCGACGACCGACATGTGGTGGGCGACCACGTCGTGCAGCTCGCGGGCGATGGTGGTGCGCTCTTCGAGCAGGGTGCGGCGGTCGCGCTCGACGGCGGTGACAGACATCTGCGCCACGACCTCGCGCTGACCGGCCCGGCGGATGTGGAAGAGGGAGACGGCGAGCAGGACGAAGGCGGCGGCGACGAGGAACTGCGGCCCGGTCTCCAGAGGGCCCCCTCCCACCCCCAGCAAGGTAATCACCGCGGTGTAGGCGAAGGCGATCCCCCACATCCAGGCGGCCGTCCTCGGCCGGGTCCTGGCGGCGACGACCGTCATCACGACGAGCATCGCGCCGACGGCGGCGGGCGGCCAGGGCCAGCCCTCCCGGAAGGCTCCGACGGCGCCCGTGAAGAAGGCCGCCAGCAGGCACGTCCACCAGGCCAGCACCGGGCGGATGAGGGTCAGCGCGACGGGGACCGCGCAGAGCGCGCCGACGAACATCCCCTCCGCCCCGTCGCCCACCGTCTCGTACCCGATGGCGAAGGTGATGAGCGCCCAGGCCAGGACGAGGGCGTGCACCGACCAGCTCGCCCACTTCGCCATCGGCGCGGGCAGCCTGCCCAGGACCGGCCCGTCCGTCCGCAGCGGGGGGAGCGGGCGGAACGTGAGGGGCTTGCGCAGGAGGTCCTCGCGCAGGCCCTGGAGCGCGCGGAGGGCGAGGCGGTACTCGGGGCTTCGGCTGCGGGGACCGCGAGCGCTGGGCGTACTGGTCGTCTGGGTCACGTTCCCACGGTAGGTCGGCGCGCGGGCGCGGTCGTCCGCCCGTACGCCGACCTTCTTCGTCCGTCCCAGGTACTACGGGCCTCCGCCCCCGTCCGCAGCTCCTACAGCTCCTACAGCTCCTACTGTGCGCGGAACTCGTGCGCGTGCTCGGCCGCCCACTCCGCGAAGGTCCTGGCCGGGCGCCCCGTCACGTCCTGGACCGTCGTGGCGACCGTGCGCCCCTCGACCGGGGTGTCCCCGTACACGTACATCATGAAGTCGATGGTCTCCTGCGGCATGCCGGCCGCCCGCATCCGTTCCACCGCCTGCTCCTCGGTCAGCTCGACGAGGGCCACCTCGGATCCGCGCGCCTGCCCGAGGATGCGCACCTTGTCCTGGAGGGACAGCGTCTGCGGTCCGGTGATGACGTGGACCTGGCCGTGGTGACGGCCGTCGCCCTGCTCGTCCAGCAGGGCCACCGCCGCGACCGCGCCGATGTCGCCCTCGTGCACCATCGAGCTGAGCCGGTCCACGTACGGCTCCTCGATGCGGCCCCGGGTGCGGATGTCGTCCGCCCAGCCCAGTGCGTTCGCCATGAACTCCACGGGCATCAGAACGGTCCACTGCACGCCGAACCCGTTGCCGCGGACCGCGTCCTCAAGGGGCGACTCGCCACCGCCGTGCAGCACCGTCAGCCGCCGCACGCCCGCCTTCGCAGCCAGCGCCACTATCTCTTCACCCGTCGACAGGGGTGCGTAGCCCTCGCCGAAGACGATCAGGTGGGCCGCGTCGACGCCCTCCAGCGCGGGCGCGACGGACGCCGGGTCGGTCAGGTCGCCCCGGACGACCTCGACCTCCGCCGGGAAGTCCGCCTTCGCCGGGTTGCGGGTGAGGGCGCGGACCGCGGCGCCCCGGGCGAGGAGTTCGGCCACGACCTGGCGGCCGACCGTTCCGGTCGCGCCGGTCACGAGTACCTTCTGCACGTTGTTCGTGTTCGTCATGACAGGCACGGTAGGAGGACTTGCGGACAGGTACGTTCCGCGATGCGCGCGGCTAGTAGGCGAGTTGCGCGATCTCCTCCGCCACCACCGCGCACGCGTCCGCCGCCGGGTCGATCAGCGGAAAATGGCCGACGTCTTCGAGGAGGGTCAGACCGACGACCTCGCCCGCCTTGGCCGCCGCCTCCGCGTACGCCTCCGACACCTCCTGCGGAACAGTGGAGTCCGTGCGCCCCTGGACGATCGTCGTGGCGATGCCGGTGGGCAGGAGCGCCGCCGGGTCGGCGTACGCGCGCCGCTCCTGGTACCGGCCCTCACCGCCGAGGAGTTGGGTGACCGCCCCGCCGCACACACCGCGTTCCACGGCCGCCCGGAAGTCCGCGATGGGCGCGAGCGCGACCACCCCCCGCAGCGGCGGCGGCGACGGGAGCCGCCAGGGCGCGCCCTCGGGGAGTACGTGCCGGGAGGCCGCCCACAGGGCGAGGTGACCGCCGGCCGAGTGCCCGGTCAGGACGGTGCGCCGGACGTCCGCCCCGGGCAGCGCTTCCTTGGCCAGGCCCCCCATCGCGTCCAGGGCGGCGGCGACGTCGTCGAAGGTCTCCGGCCAGCGGCCCGCCGTGGGGCTGTCCGCGCCCTGCTGCGGGAGGGAACTCCCGCGCCGGTACTCGACGTTGGCGACCGCGAAGCCACGGCGGGCGAGGAAGCCGACGAAGGGGGTGATGTGCTGCCGGTCGTACGGTGCGCGCCACGCTCCGCCGTGCAGGACGACGACCAGCGGCGCGGGCCCTCCCCGTCCGGCGGCGGGTTCGCCCCGGGGCGCGAAGAAGTCGACGATCTGGTCGGGGTGTTCGCCGTACGGGAGGCTGACGTCCGGGGCGACGGGCGGACACGCGGGCGGCTCGTCGACGGGAGGCCCGGAGGCATGCTGTCCGGTAGCGGATCGCTCGGAGCCGCAGGGCGCAGGGCCGGGCTGCTCGGAATCCGAGTGCTCGCGGCCGGGGTGCGCGGGCGGCTCGTCGGGCAACGGCACACGGCTCGGCATGCTCGGCATACGGCTTCAACCTCCGGGCACTGGGGGGATGTTCCACGTGAAACATCCGCGTGGAACACACGCGGGACGTCCAGGAGAGCATCCGGGCGGGTCATCCATGTGGATCATTCAGCGGGGACGCTACCAGCCACTTTGCGCACGCGTGGCCACGCCGGGAACCATTCCCCCCGACGTGGCCACCCGCTTCGCAGGCCCTACAGCACCTCGGCGAGCACCCGCGCCGCCCGCTCCACGTCATCGAATCCGACGTACAGCGGAGTGAAGCCGAAGCGCAGCACGTCCGGGTGACGGAAGTCCCCGACCACGCCCCGCGCGATCAACGCCCGCATGACGTCGCCCGCGTCGTCGCACCGCAGGGCGATCTGGCTGCCGCGCTCGGCGTGCGCCGGCGGCGTCACCAGCTCCACTCGGCCCTCGGGCACGTACGCCCGCACGCACTCCACGAAGAAGTCGGTGAGCGCCAGAGACTTCGCCCGTACGGAGTCGATGCCGACTCCCTCCCAGACGCCCAGAGCCGTTTCGAGCGCCAGCATCGAGAGGATGTCGGGGGTGCCGACCCGGCCGCGGGTCGCTCCGTCGGCAGGGGTGAACTCCGGCGTCATCCCGAACGGGTTCGCGTGACCGGTCCATCCCGGCAGCGGCGAGTCGAAACCGGCCTGGTGGCGCGCCGCGACGTACAGGTACGCGGGCGCACCGGGTCCGCCGTTCAGGTACTTGTACGTGCAGCCGACCGCCAGGTCCACGCCGTGCTCGTCGAGCCCGACGGGCAGCGCGCCCGCGCTGTGGCACAGGTCCCAGACGGCGAGCGCGCCCGCCTCGTGGACCGCGGCCGTCAGCCCCGGCAGGTCGTACAGGCGTCCCGACCGGTAGTCGACGTGGTTGAGGAGGACCGCCGCGGTACGGGGGCCGAGGGCCTCTCGCACCTCCTCGGGCCGCACCGGACGCAGGGTGCGGCCGGTCATGCGGGCGGCGGACTCGGCGAGGTAGCCGTCGGTGGGGAACGTCGTCGCGTCGACGAGGATCTCGTCCCTGCCGTCCCCCGCCAACCGCACCGCCGCCACCAGCGCCTTGAAGACGTTGACGCTGGTCGAGTCGCCGACCACGATCTGGCCCGGGGCCGCGCCGACGATCGGCGAGATCAGGTCGCCGATCCGCTCGGGAGCCGTCCACCAGCCGCTCTCGTCCCAGGAGCGGATCAGCAGTTCGCCCCACTCGCGGGCCGCCACGTCCTGGAGACGGCCCGGAACGGCACGCGGCAGGGCGCCCAGCGAGTTGCCGTCCAGGTAGACGACCCCCTCGGGGAGGGCGAACAGCTCGCGGAACTTGGCGAGTTCGTCGGCGGCGTCGAGGCGCGCGGCCTTCGCCGCACCGACCTCCGCCGTGTCCGTACCGGCTTCCGCTCCGTGCGGCCCGGCCCCCACCGCCTGCGTTCCGGCCTCCGCTCCGTGCGGCCCGGCTTCCGCTCCGTGCGACCCGGCCTCCACCGCCTGCGTTCCGGCCTCCGCTCCGTGCGGCCCGGCCTCTGCCGCGTGCGGCCCGGCCTTCCCTCCGTGCGCCTCAGACATGGCTGCGCGCCGTCCACAGCTCGGGGAAGACGTTCTTCCGGGCGCGCTTCTCCAGCCAGGCCACCCCGGCGGAGCCACCGGTGCCGACCTTGGAGCCCATCGCGCGGCGGGTGGCGACCAGATGGTCGTTGCGCCATCGCCAGACCAGTTCGCCGACGTCCGTCAACGCCTCGCCGAGCACGACGAGTTCGGAGTGGTGGTCGCCCTGCGTGTAGACCTGCGTCCAGACCGCCTCGACCTCGGGCGACGGCTCGTACTTCTTGGACAGGTCGCGTTCCAGTACCTCCTGCGGCACGGGCAGGCCGCGCCTGGTCAGCAGGCGCAGCACCTCGTCGTACACGCTGGGCTCGTGCAGTGCCTTCTCCAGCTCGGCGTGCACGCGCGGTGCGCCCCGGTGCGGGACGAGCATCGAGGCCGACTTGTCGCCGAGCAGGAACTCCAGCCGCCGGTACATCGCGGACTGGAAGCCGGAACCGTCGCCGAGTGCGCTGCGGTAGCTGTTGAACTGCGCGGGGGTGAGGTTGGCGAGCGGCTTCCAGGAGGCGTTGAGGGCCTCCAGCTCACGGGTGGAGCGCCGGAGGGCGTCCAGTGCGACGGGGATGTCGTCCTGGCGCAGCGCGTCGGCCGCCGTCTCCCACTCGTGGACTATGACCGTGAACCACAGCTCCATGACCTGGGTGGTGACCAGGAAGACCATCTCTCCGGGGTCGTCGGAGAGGGGGTGCTGGAGGTGGGTGAGCACGTCCGCCTGGACGTAGTCCTCGTATGGTGTGGTGCCCGCGAAATCGAGGTTCGGGGTGTCCGAACCTTCGCTCCCGGGGGCCTCGGGGGTGTGCGTCATCGCATGCTCCTCGAAACGAACTTCCAGGTAGCGGTCCGCCCCTTCCTAGGATTTACGGAGCCCCGGTCCCTTGCGGGCAAGCATAGGCCGGGTCCGCAAGAGGTGCGTCTCAGAGGGCGGGACCGGAGAGGTATGCCCGGTTCGTGCCGTACGGCCACGCGTTGGAGCGGCACCCGTCCAGGCCCTTGATCTGCTGCATCATCACCGGCGCGGGACGGCCGGGACCGGGGCAGCCGAGGTGGCCGAGGCCAAGGGCGTGGCCCAGCTCGTGGTTGATGATCAGGTGCCGGTACTGGGCGGGCGGGCCGGCGAACTGCGGGGAGCCCAGCAGCCAGCGCCGCAGGTTCACCACGACGCCCTTGCCGGTCTCGCAGTTGAGCTGACCGCCGGTGTCCAGGCCGGCCTCGGCACAGAGCCGGTCGGCGGTGCCGGGGGTGGCGATGCGGATCACGAAGTCGGCTTTTTCGGTGACCAGTTGGAACCGGCCTCGGCCGTTCCTGGCCCAGCCGCGCGGGTGGGCCACGATCGCCTGTATCTCGGCGGCGGCCTCGTCCGGGAGGACCCCGCTGCCCTCCTCGACCTGCACCTCGTAGCGGCGCAGGGTGCCGGTGCCGACCGGGGTGCCGGAGATCCCGGCGGCGGTGAAGGTCCCGGATCCGGTCTCGGGCACCCGCGGGGCCCGGTCCGCGGGGTCGCGGGGACGGCTCGGCGGGTCCGACGACACCTCGCCCGGCGCGCGGTCGCCCTGCGCTCCCGCCGCTCCTGCCGCACTCGGCGGTCTCGCATCGGCCGTCCAGGGGGCACTCGGCTCTCCGTCGCCCTGCCAGGCGGCGGAGGCGTACGCGCCGCCGAGGACCGCGGCGAGGCTGAGCAGACCCGCGAGGACCCGTCCGCGCCGGGTGAGCCGGGTGCCCTCCGGCCGGCGGGCGTGCGGGGCACGGGGGTCCGGCGTCCGGTCGTACCGCGGATCGCCGTATCGCGAGCGGTGGTCCCGGGCGCGGTCGTGGGCGCTGCTCGGACGTTTTCGGCGGTCGTTGCGCTGGGCCACGGCAGAGCCCTCCCCTGGTCTTCGTTCCCGACTGGTGGGGGGAGCGGGGCGAAGGCCTCGGACGCCGGTAACGATCTTGGCTGCGGTCCGCCGATCGTACAGGCGTCCTAGTGGCCCGGCCGGGGAATGCGGCCGACACCGCGTGTCACCGCCGCCCGGAACCACCGCCTGCCCGCAGCGCCCCCGCCCCGACACACCGCTGCCCCCGCGGCCTGTGGACGGCCGAGGGGGCAGTGCCGCCCGCTTACGGCGTGCGCGGGCGTGGTGGAACGGGTGCGAGAAGGGCGGTCAGCCCAGCGTGTCCGCCGCGAGCGCCGACGAGTCGCGCAGGAACGTCGCGCAGCGCTCGTACTCCTCCTGCTCGCCGATCGCCTGCGCGGCACGGGCCAGCGCGTGCAGGGCGCGCAGGAACCCGCGGTTCGGCTCGTGCTCCCACGGCACCGGGCCGTGGCCCTTCCAGCCGGCCCGGCGCAGCGAGTCGAGGCCGCGGTGGTAGCCGGTGCGCGCGTACGCGTACGACTCCACGACGCTGCCCCTGTCGAACGCGCCGTCGGCGAGCTGCGCCCAGGCGAGCGAGGACGCGGGGTACTTCGCGGCGACGTCGGCGGGCGCCGTGCCGGATGCGAGCAGTTCGCGGGGCTCCGGGTCGTCGGGCAGGTGGGTCGGGGGCGGGCCCCCGAGGAGGTCCTGGTGAATAGCCATGCCCCCAGTCTGCCCTCCCGCCACGGCAACCGGCGCCCGTCCCCCGAAGTCGGTCCGCCCGGTGCCCGGCACCCCGGAGGAATCCAGGGGTGCCGGGGCCGTCCGGCGGGAGGCCCGCGCGCGTGCGGGCTACTTCAGGCGGGTGCCCGTGGAGCGCAGCGCCTCGCAGGCCTCGGTGACCCGCTTGGCCATGCCGGCCTCGGCCGCCTTGCCCCACGTGCGGGGGTCGTACTTCGACTTGGTGCCGACCTCGCCGTCGACCTTCAGCACCGCGTCGTAGTTGCGGAACATGTGCTCCACGACCGGGCGGGTGAAGGCGTACTGCGTGTCCGTGTCGAGGTTCATCTTCACGACGCCGTTGTCCAGCGCGGTGGCGATCTCCTCGGCGGTCGAGCCCGAGCCGCCGTGGAAGACGAAGTCGAACGGCGAGGTCTTGCCGTACTTCGCGCCGACGCCCTCCTGGAGGTCCTTCAGCAGTTCGGGGCGCAGCACGACGTTGCCCGGCTTGTAGACGCCGTGCACGTTGCCGAAGGAAGCGGCGAGCAGGTAGCGGCCCTTCTCGCCCAGGCCGAGCGCCTCGGCGGTGCGCAGGGCGTCGTCGACGGTCGTGTACAGCTCGTCGTTGATCTCGTGGCTGACACCGTCCTCCTCGCCGCCGGTCGGGGTGATCTCGACCTCAAGGATGATCTTGGCGGCGGCGGCCTTGGCGAGCAGCTCCTGGCCGATGGCCAGGTTGTCGGCCAGCGTCTCGGCCGAACCGTCCCACATGTGGGACTGGAAGAGCGGGTTCTCACCGCGCGCGACGCGCTCGGCGGAGATGTCCAGGAGCGGGCGGACGTAACCGTCCAGCTTGTCCTTGGGGCAGTGGTCGGTGTGCAGCGCGACCGTGATGTCGTACTTCGCGGCGACGATGTGCGCGAACTCGGCCAGGGCGACCGCACCGGTCACCATGTCCTTGTTGTGCTGGCCGCCCAGGAACTCCGCACCACCGGTGGACATCTGGATGATGCCGTCGCTCTCGGCCTCCGCGAAGCCGCGCAGGGCGGCGTGCAGGGTCTGGGACGAGGTCACGTTGATGGCCGGGTAGGCAAACTTCTCAGCCTTCGCCCGGTCGAGCATCTGGGCGTAGACCTCGGGGGTTGCGATGGGCATCTGTCCGCTCCTTGGGATATGCGGGTGTGCGTGCTGGTCCCTGACCTGGGGGCGACGTCATCGTCGACCCTCATCTTTCCAGACTCTCCACGGGACTCCACCCCGCGGAACCCGGCAGGCGGCCCGCTCCGCGCCCTCCGCAACACACGAAGGGCGTCGTGTTTCACGTGAAACACGACGCCCTCTCGCGAAACACCAGGTCACAGCCGCGCAAGAGCAAGGAAGCGACCTTCAGTCAGCGCGTCACTCCAGGCCCAGGTCCGCCAGCCGGTACCCGGTCAGGTACGGCACACCCGCGTCCGCGAGGGCCTTGGCCGCCCCCCGGTCGACGATGGTGGCGACCGCGACGACCTCGCCGCCCGCCTCCCGTACCGCCTCGACCGCCGTCAGCGGCGAGCCGCCGGTCGTCGACGTGTCCTCGACGACCAGGCAGCGCCGGCCCTTGACCTCGGTGCCCTCGATGCGCCGCTGCATCCCGTGCGCCTTCTGCGCCTTGCGCACGACGAACGCGTCGAGCCGCTGCCCGCGCGCGGCGGAGGCGTGCAGCATCGAGGTGGCGACCGGGTCGGCGCCGAGCGTGAGGCCGCCCACGCAGTCGAAGTCCAGGTCGGCGGTCAGGTCGAGCATGACCTGACCCACCAGCGGCGCGGCCTCCCCGTCCAGGGTGATGCGGCGGAGGTCGATGTAGTAGTCGGCCTCCAGCCCCGAGGAGAGGGTCACCTTGCCGTGCACCACGGCCTTGTCCTTGATCTGCTGGAGCAGGTCAGCGCGTACGTCAGTCATGCCTACGAGCTTAAGTGGGCGCTACCCGAGCCGCCGCCACGACCAGGTGGCGGCGGCCTCCAGGGGGTCCACCGGCGTGACCAGTCGGGGCAGCGTGTTCAGCCCGTTGGGCGGGCCGGTCTGCGGCTCCACGCACACGGCGGCCGCCTGCTCGTCGTACACGACGACCCACTCCTCGCGGCTGGTCACCCTGATCTCCAGCTGCTGCGGCCAGGTCAGGGTGACGTCGACGCCCTCGGGCATGCCGAAGCAGTCGTCCCACGGGCTGGGGAGGGGGTCGATGCGGCGGCCGGTGGGGAGGTGGTCGTCGCCGCGCTCCTCCTGCCAGGCGGCGTCGAAGGACAGCTCGACGTCCGCGCCGGAACCGAAATTGCGCCGGAACCAGGGGTGCCAGCCGACCTGTGCGGGGAAGGAGTTGTCGTACGTCTCGACGCCCATGGTGAGGGTGAGCGCGTCCGGGGTGAGCCCGAAGGTCTGGGTGACCCGGCCCGCGTACGGCCAGGGGCTGGTGAGGTCGTACGTGAAGGACGCGGACGCGGCGTCGCGGTGCACGGTCCGCCACCGGGTGTCGCGGCCGGTGCCGTGGATGGCGTGCGGCGGGGAGTTCAACGGCAGCTGGTGGACCTTCTCGCCGTCGCGGAAGATCCCGTTCTCGGTACGCCCGCACCAGGGGACCATCGGGAAACAGCCGAACGGCTTGCCGTTCTCCGGCTGGCGCAGCACCTCGGTGGACCCGATGCGCAGGCTCTCGATGCGGCAGCCGTCGGCCGGGGAGACGGTCAACTCGACGTCGCCGGCGCTCAGCAGGACACCGGGATGCTTGTTCTGTTCGCTACTCACACTTCGACAGTACTCAGCTCGGGGCCCTGCCTTGACCCACTTGTGCCTGCTCGTGCCGGTGGCCGCCCCGCGGGGGTTCCGGGGCGGCCTACTTGCGGCGGCGCAGCACCCTGCCGACGACCACCGCGGAGGCGACCGCGAGGGCGGCGGCCGGGGCGAGGCGGCGCAGCGTGTACGGGCCGGAGGCGGGGGCGGGCGCCATGACCGGGGCGTACCGGCCGCGCGGCGGCGCGTGGTCGACCTCCTCGGCGCTGCGGCCGATCATCGTGCGGCGGGCGTGCGCGGCTTCGGCCGGCGGCTCCTCGGGGAAGGCGTCCGGCAGTTCGCCGGGGATCCCTTCGAGGGCCGCGCGCAGGGCTTCGTCCTCGTCCTCGCGGAGCGCGTCGGTGTCAGGAGCGGGGCGTGCGCCCGCGCCGGTGCCCGGGAGCGGGTCGTCGAAGGACAGTTCCTCGCCGCCGAGGCGGTCGAGCGAGGGCGGCTGCGCGTCCGCCTCGTCCGGGGAGGGTCCCGGGGCGGCGGGTCCCGCGGGGGCGGCGGGTCCGGTGGAGGCAGCGGGCTCGGTGAGGTCGGTGGCCTCGGTCCCCAGGCGGGCGGCGAACCGGTCCAGTAGGCGGTGCACGGCGGCTTCGACGGCCGGGACGTCGAGTTCGGCGATGCGGCCGTCGCCGTGGGCGGTACCGGTGAAGAACAGGGTCGTGCCCCGGTCCGGGGCTTCCCCGGTCTCCTCGGTGCGTACGGTCAGGGCGAGCTTGACCGCGCCGTTGCCGCGGGCCTCCGTGCCCTCGCCCTCGACCGAGTACGCGCCGGGCTCGTCGGCGGCGGTGATGCCGAGGGTGCCGCGGTAGGTGATGGTGTGGCCGCCGACCCGGACCTTCATCCGGCCGGACAGCGGCGGGGACGTCTTGTCGGCGTCCTGCTGGAGTCCTGGCACGCAGCGGGCGACCCGGGCGGGGTCGGCGAGCGTCTGCCGTACGGCCTCGGGCAGAACCGGAACGAACACCTCATGCTCCATGCTGGCTGAGCCTACTCAGGTGGGGCGTGGACATGCATGACTCCGGACGCAAGTTCTGCGGGCGGATTCGCGGTCCGTGGGCCGGCCGGGTGGCCGCTGTCGCCCGCGGAACCGGTCCCGCCTGCGCCTCGCGCCCCAGCGCCGCAGCCGATCGACACACACCTCACAGACCACTCCCCGAGCGTCGCAACCGGCCGACACACACCTCACAGACCACTCCCCCAGCGCCATAACCGGCCGACACACACGTCACGCGCCGCTTCCCCTGCTGCGGCCCCTCGGTGGGCAGGGGCGCGCGGGGTGGACGCTCCGGTGGCTCAGTGCGCGTAGCGCGGATGGACCAGGGTCGAGGCCGGTACGCCGCGGACCCGGGACTCCTCCGCCGACCTGGCTCCCGCGCGCAGGACCGAGGGAGTGAGCGCGCGGAGGGCGGGCGCGTCCGGGGGCAGGTCCAGGGCCGGCCGGGCGGGGGCGGCGAGGATGAGGCCCCAGTCGCGGGGCGCGCGCCCGTTGCCGGAGGAACGGTCGGGCCCCGCGCTGTACCCGGAGACCTGTCCGGTCGCCAGGTACGGCCGCGTCGCGAGGCCCGCCGCGCGGAGGGTGGCGTCGACCGTCCAGTACACCCGCGGCCTGGCGCCGATCGGCCCGGCGTGCACGACGATCCGTCCCTGCGGGGCCAGGACGTCCGCCGCGAGGCCGTAGAACTCCTGCGAGTAGAGCTTCGTGGAGGCGGTGATGCCCGGGTCGGGGAGGTCGGAGATCACCACGTCGTACGGCGGATCGGCGTACGGCGCCGAGCGCAGCCACTGGAACGCGTCCGCGTGGACGACACGCAGCCGGGGATCCCGGTGGACGCCGCCGTTCAGGGCGCTCAGCGCCGGATCGGTTCGGGCGAGTTCGACGACGCCGGGGTCGAGGTCGACCAGGGTGACCGAGCGGACGTCCGGGTAGCGCAGCACCTCGCGCGCGGCCAGACCGTCGCCGCCGCCGAGGATCAGCACTCGCGCGTGCCCGCCGCGCATCGCGGGGTGGACGAGCGCCTCGTGGTAGCGGTGCTCGTCCCGGCCGGAGACGCGCAGCCGGCCGTCCAGGAAGAGGTCCAGGGGCCCGCGCGGCCCGCCGGTGATGACGACCTCCTGCACGTCCGTCTGGACCGCGACGCGGACCCGGTCGCCGTACACCGCCCGCCTGGCCGCTCGTTCGAAGTCGTCGACCAGCACGGTGGCGGTGGCGAGCCCGGCGAGCACGGCCACGTTGGCGACCACCAGCAGCCAGCGTTCCCGGCGGGTCAGTTCGCGCCGGAAGAGCCACAGGACGAGGGCCCCGCCGGCGGCCGTGTTGATCGCTCCGGTGACCAGGGCGCCGGTGAGCTGGCCCAGCATGGGCAGCAGCAGGAACGGGAACGCGAGCCCGCCGACCAGCGCTCCCACGTAGTCCGCGGCGAACAGGTCGGCCACGTCGCCGCTGGCGTCGTCCTCCGCCTCCACCGTTCCCGCAGCGCCCGGCGCCTCCGCCGCTCCCGAGGTCCCGGCCGCCGCCGCGGTCCCGGTGGCCGCCCCCGCGGTCTGCACCGTCCCCGGCGCCCCGGGCGCTTCCCCGGCCCCCTTCCGCGCACGGGACGCGTCCCCGCGGTCCTGGCGGCCGATCCACTGGATCAGCGTCATCAGCAGCGGGATCTCCGCGCCGATGAGGACGCCGATGGCCAGCGAGAACGCCACCAGGACGTACCGCGCACCGCCGAACCAGGCGAACGACGCGTACAGCACCAGTGCCGAACTCCCGCCGACCGCCGCGAGTCCCGCCTCCAGCAGCCCGAACCCGACGGCAGCCCGGCACCTCAGCCGTTTCGCCAGCAGCGAGCCGACGCCCATCGCGAAGACCATGGTGGAGAGGACCACGGACGCCTGGGTGACGGAGTCGCCGATCAAGTACGAGGCGAGGGCGACCAGTTCGAGTTCGTACACCAGCCCGCACGCGGCACAGATGAACACCACGCCCAGCACCAGGAACCGGGCCGCCCGGGGCCGCACCGGCAGCCGCCCCACCGCCCCGGCCCGGCGCTGCGGCGGCACTCCGCCGGAACCGGAGCGGCCGGCGGCGGCAGCCGAGGGGACACCGGCAGCCGCCGTCGAGTCGCCGGCGTCGGCGCGTCCGTCGGCGCGTCCGTCCTCACGTCCGTCGGCGCGTCCGGAAGAACCCGCGGCCCGCGATTCACCCGCGAGGGAGCCTCGACAGCCGGGAGGGTCCCCGGAGCCCGAAGGGGCCACGGCGTCGGAGGGGTTGGGGCCGGCTGAGGCGGAGGCCGGTTGGATCATGCGGGGAACGCTACGTCACCGCGTGCTCGCCACCTGTCACCCACAAGGGTGCTCCTGGGGCTTCCCGCGCATACCACCCGCACTCCCCGTCACCCCTCACACCGCGGCCGGCACCCGCACCCCCACTCGGGTGCGCGTGACCACCAGCTGCCCCTCCTGCGGATAGGCGTGCCAGGTGCGCCAGCTGACCTGGTCGCCGTCCTCGCGCTGGGCGAGCAGGGCGGTGAAGGCGTGCGGGCTGCCCGGGAACGTGCCGGCGAGACCGTGGGGATGGTCGGCGACCAGGGCGAGCAACTCCTGTGCGCGACCGGCGAAAGCGGCCTCGTGGAGCGTCTCGACGCGGGCGGCGAACTCGTAGTCCCAGTGGCCGACCTGCTTGGAGACGCCGAGCGGGAGCGGGGTGCGGCTGCCCGGAATGCAGGCGACGGTCTCGGAGCAGTACCCGTCACCCTCCTCCAGGAGGATCTGGTGGGAGGCGCCCAGGAGCCGCAACTGGAGTTTCGCGCCGCCGAGTTCGAGGTCCAGCACGGCCAGGGCGGGCAGCGCTTCGCGGCCCAGCGCCCAGGCGAGGTCGGAGGCACACGTGTCGGTGTAGTCGGTCTTGAGGGTTGTGAGCATGAGGGGGCTCCGCAAACGCGCAGTGGGGGGATGGACCGGGGCACGCCGTGAGGGACGGGATGGAGCTTGGGGGGGACCGCCCGCTGGGGCGCACCGAGGGCCGGGGGGATTCCGAGGGCCGCGTGATTCCTGTGGACTTGCGCAGGGTTTCGTGGACTGGGTCACAGGAAGCACGGAGCATCGCGGGAGAAATCGGGAAGAAGCCGGGCGGAAAGTAACCGAGGGTGAGTGAGGGGCGACTGACGATTTTTCAACAGCGAGGGAATCACGAAGCGCACGGCGCTCCTAGCGTTTTTACCCAACTTGGCGTGGTTTCCATCCCCTGGGGGGCCACACGGATCAACTGTTCAACAAAACTGCGCCCGGCCGGAGTTCGGGACGGCGTACAGCCGTCCCTTCGTCCCGCCGGGCGCGCGCCGCGCTCCCTCAGATGTGCGACGTCGGATCAACGGTCCGACGGATCAGCGCAAGCGGCCCGCTCGCCGGCTGCGGGGGTCGGCTCCGCAGCGCCTGGAGGCGGCAACCGCCCCGGGTCAGCTGCCTCCGCAGCCTCCCCCGCCGCCTCCACCCCCGCCGCCGCACGAGGACCCTCCCCCGCAGGACGTCGCGCTTCCGCAGCCGCCTCCACCGCCCCCGGCCCACCAACTCCCGCCGCCTCCGCGGGCGGAGCGCTTCCGCAGTGAGGTCGACGGGCGTACGGGACGCTTCGCCGCCTTCCTGGCCCTCGCCCGCATGCCGACCAGAATCAGGCCCGCCACTCCCAGCGCGATGAACAACGCCATGGCTCCCCACCGTCCTTCCGTTCCCCCGTCGAGCGGCAGATCGCCCGAACGTGTCCTGGGGATTCCCGCACGCCACGACGACCAAAGCACACTTGAGCAACTCCAGAGGTTCCGCGCAGGATGGCGCCATGACCTCCCGCTCCGACACCCCCGGCCCGGACAACCCCGCCCACGGAACCCCCGGGTCCCCCTCCCCGGCGACCGGGGCCCCCGCACAGGAAACATCCGCACCCGGAGCCCCGGACCCCGGAACCCCGCCGACCGGATCCCCCGCGTCCGGGACGACCGCCACCGGAACGACCACTTCCGGCACGCCTGACTCCGGCACGCCTGACTCCCGAACACCTGACTCCGGAACGCCTGACTCCCGAACACCTGACTCCGGAACGCCTGACTCCAGAGCCCCCGACTCCGGAACCCCCGCCCCACCCCGCCGGGGCCGCCCGTTCCTCAACCGCCGCCTCGCCGGGTTCGGGACGACGATCTTCGCCGAGATGTCGGCGCTGGCCGTCCGCACCGGCGCGGTCAACCTCGGCCAGGGCTTCCCCGACGAGGACGGGCCCGAGTCGGTCCGCGAGGCGGCGGTACGGGCGCTGCGCGACGGCCGCGGCAACCAGTACCCGCCCGGCCCCGGCGTACCCGAGCTGCGCGAGGCGATCACCGCCCACCAGCAGCGATGGTACGGAACGGCCCTCGACCCGGACACGGACGTCCTGGTCACCGCGGGCGCCACCGAGGCCATCGCGGCGGCGCTGCTCGCCCTGGTGGAACCGGGCGACGAGGTGATCGCGCTGGAGCCGTACTACGACAGTTACGCCGCCTGCATCGCCATGGCCGGCGGCACCCGCGTCCCGGTCACCCTGCGCCCCCGCGACGGGGCGTACCACCTCGACCTCGACGAGCTGCGCGACGCGATCACCCCGCGCACCCGGCTGCTCCTCCTCAACACCCCGCACAACCCGACCGGCACGGTCCTCACCCGCGCCGAGCTGTCCGTCATCGCGCAACTCGCCGTCGAACGCGACCTGCTGGTGGTCACCGACGAGGTGTACGAACACCTGGTGTACGACGGCGAACACGTCCCCCTGGCGTCCCTCCCCGGCATGCGCGAGCGGACGGCGACGATCTCGTCCAGCGGCAAGACGTTCGCCCTCACCGGATGGAAGGTCGGCTGGCTGACGGGCAGCCAGGAGATGGTGGCCGCGGTGCGCTCCGCCAAGCAGTTCCTGACGTACGTCTCGGCGGGGCCCTTCCAGTACGCGATCGCCGAGGCGCTGGCGCTGCCCGACACGTACTACGAGGCGCTGCGCACCGAGATGCGCGCCCGGCGCGACCTGTTGGCGGACGGCCTCGCGGCAGCGGGCTTCGGGGTGTACCGGCCCGCGGGTACCTACTTCGTGACCACCGACATCAGGCCCCTCGGCGGCACCGAGGACGGTTTCGCCTTCTGCCGGGAGCTGCCCGGGAGGGCCGGGGTCGTCGCCGTCCCGAACGCGGCCTTCTACGACGACCGCACGGCGGGCGCCCCGTTCGTGCGATTCGCCTTCTGCAAACGGCGCGAGGTGCTGTGCGAGGCCGTGGGGCGGCTGAAGGGGCTCGCCGCGGGGTGAACGACCGCCGGGCGGGACCGGAGGATCCCGGGGGCGAGGTCAGGGGATCCCGGAACAAGCCCGGAGGGCCCCCGGGGCGGGATTAGAGGACACCGGCCCCGCCCCGGGCTCCTTGCCGCCCTCTGCGGCCTCGTCCGCCGGAACGCCGCGCCGATGAAGCCCGCGCGGCGGGCGTGAGCGCTCCCGCCGGCGCCGTACGGGATCCGGTAATCGACTGCCCGTACCCTTACCCCCTACACCCGGTCGTCCGCCCGGCAGTGGCGAGCCGTGCCGGGGCCGATCAGCGGCGGGACGACCGCCGTCCCGCGACCGTCCCCGCGCCCGGAGGCAGCCCCGTGTCCGTCGAGACCACGCCGGTCGGCACCACCGACGACAACTCCGGAACCGATCGCGCCGGCTCCGAGGCCCCCGCTGCCGACGTCTCCGCCCCCGCCCGGCCCGCCGCACGCCCCCGCACCCGGGACGCCCTGCGGGCCTCGCTCCGGCGGGCCGCCCCCGCCCTGGCGCTGTTCGCGGCGGCCCGGCTGACCGGGATGCTCGTCGTATCGCTGTGGGCGTGGCACGTGGGGCGCTCGCCGCTGCGGGCGCTCGGCCAGTCCTGGGACTCGGTCTGGTACACCCGGATCGCCCAGCACGGCTACGGCCACACCCGCGTCCTGGAGGACGGCGCCGTCCTCCAGAGCGACCTGGCCTTCTTCCCGCTCTATCCCGGGCTGATCCGGTCGGTGTCGTACGTCCTGCCGGTGACGCCCGGCGGTGCGGGCCTGCTGATCTCCTGGCTCGCCGCCGGGATCGCCGCCTGGGGGGTCTTCGTCGTCGCCGACCGGCTGTACGGCCGCCGGGCCGCGACCTTCACGGTCGTCCTGTGGGGGCTGCTGCCGCACTCGGTGGTGCTGTCGATGGCGTACACCGAGCCGGTTTTCGTCGCCCTGTCCGCGTGGGCGCTGTACGCGGTGCTGTCCGGCCGCTGGCTGTGGGCGGGGACGCTGGCCGCACTCGCCGGGCTCTCCCGGCCCAACGCGGTCGCCCTGGTGGCCGCGGTCGTCGTCACGGCCCTCTGGGTGATCGTCGGGCGGCGCGGGCGGGCGCCCTGGCGGGTGCGGGCGGCGGGTGCTCTCGCGCCGCTCGGCTGGGCCGCGTACGTCGCTTACGTCGGCATCCGCAAGGGCGACCCGCTGGGCGGCTACTTCGCGGTGCAGGCGGGCTGGACCTCCCGCTTCGACTTCGGGATGGGCACCTTCCGCTTCATCCGTCACCTGGTGAGTGCCCCGGAGCGCTTCGGCTTCCCGATGGCCCTGGTCATCACGGGTACGGCGGTACTGCTGCTGGCCCTGCTCGCCTGCGGGATGGAACGCCGTCCTCCGCTTCCGCTGCTGGTCTACTCGGCGGCCCTCGTGCTCATCGCGGTCGGCGGCGCGGGCTACTTCGAGTCCAAGCCGCGCTTCCTGCTCCCCGCGTTCCCGCTGCTGTTCCCCCTCGCCTGCGCCATGGCGAAAGCACGGCCGCGGGCCGCGTTCGTGGTGACCGCCGCTCTGGCCGTGCTCTCGCTGGGGTACGGGACGTACCTGGTGACGGTCGCCCCGATGCCGATGTGAGGCCGCCGACGTCGCAGGCGCCGGTCGGACGTACGTCAGGGCCTCACGGTCCGGCGATCGGTCCCTGCATGTGCTCGCTGAGCCACTGGATCGACCCCTCCGCCATGCCCCCGACGTACGTCTTGGCGTTGTGGCTGCCGTTTCGGATGACGTTCAGCCGGGTTTTGACCCGGCCCTTTCCGTACTTCTCGGCGAAGCGGCGGACGTCCTGGACGTTCGCCTCCCTCGACCCGACCTGGAAGGCCAGGTAGACGTCCTTGTCCGGCGCGGAGGGCTGCCGGGACAGCGCGTCGGCCAGCTTCCGCGGATCGTTGGCGGCGCGCTCGGCCTCGTGGCCGGCCCAGAGCGGGGAGTCCGGGACGGTGTCGGGGCCGGAGGCGATGACGGCCTTGAACCTGTCGGGGTGCTTGAGGACCGACTTCAGTCCGACGAAGGCGCCGGACGAGGAGCCCATGAACGCCCAGCCGTCGCGGGAGGTGAAGGTGCGGAAGTTGGCCCGTACGAAGTCGGGGACGTCCTCGGTCATCCAGGTGCCCATCCGGGGCTGCCCGGGAATGTCGCTGCCGTCGTAGTAGTGCGTGGCGTCCGGGTTCAGCACCGGCATCACCACGAGGAAGGGGTGACTCCTCTTCTCCTTGGACCAGGTGGCGAGGGAGCTCTGGAGCTTGAGGTCGGTGCCCATCCAGTAGTTGTTGGGGTAGCCGTTGCCGCCGGGCAGCGCGATCAGCACGGGGAAGCCGCTGCGCGCGTACGTCGGGTCGAAGTACTCCTTGGGCGCCCACACCCAGACCTTGCCGGTGAACCCGGACTTCTTCCCGGCCAGGGTGGTCACGGCGATCCTGGTGCCGTCGGCTATGGAGTTCTGGGTGGTGAACGCGGCCTTCGGGCCGGTCGGCAGGAGGGTCTTCGCGGCGGCCCCCGACGGGGCCCGGTCCGGCCGGGCCTCCTTCGCGCCCGGGTCCCCCGCCGGTTCCCCGGCCATCGGTCCGCCCTCCGCGTCGAAGGAGACCGGCTCGCCCCGCTCGAACCAGCCGGTGCGGTACGCCCAGGAGCCCACCACTCCGAGACCGGCGCCGAACAGCACGCTGACCACGACCAGCAGCACCAGCCCTGCGGGGGACCTGCGCCGCCGGTGCGGGGCGGGGCGGCCAGGGTGACTCATGAGAACTCCGTTCGACCGGGCCCGGGGTGGCCGCACAGAGAGAGTCGTCATTCGCCCGTTTGGTTCGCCCGCACGCCCGCGACGTGCGCCACTCCACACGCCTTCGGACATGACTGGGGCCCGGCCGCCGTGGCGGCCGGGCCCCAGTCCTGTGCGTGCGCGGCGGAACCCGAGTCCTTGACGAGCCCGGGGTTCGGAGAAACCCGGGCTCCGCGGGCTCAGGACTCGTCGTCGCCCTTGTCGTCGTTCTCGACGGCGGAGTCGACGTCCTTCTCCAGGCCGAGCTGCTCGACGACCCATTTGTCGAACTCGATGGAGGCGCGGACCCAGCTCACCGTGGAGGACACGAAGTGCTCCAGGGAGACGCCGGTGCCGATCAGCATCTGCGCCTCGCCGATGAGGCGGACGGAGCCGTCGTCGTGCGTGTGGCTGTAGACCTTCGGCCACAGGGTTCGGCGGTTCCAGTCGTCCAGCAGTTCGAGGAGCTGGAGCTTCTCCTCGATGCTGTGCGGGCGGTCGTAGAACGTCCGTACCGAGAAGACCTGCTGGTCGTCCTCGCCGCGGAACATGAAGTACGTGCGGAATTCCTCCCACGGCGCGGCGAGGTCACCCTCGTCGTCGACGACGTACTTCAGCTCCATCTGGTCCAGGAGCTGCTTGACCAGATCCTGGTCGGGGACGACGGGGCCCGCCGGTCCCTCGGGCTGCGGTTCGGGCTGTCCCCCGAAATTCGGAATCGAGGACGGGTCGATGCTCACCGTGTATTTCCCTTCGTACGGTTCCGGTCATCCTCTCCCATGCCGGGAGGGGGATGGCAAGCCCCACAGGGGGCGATCCGCTGCGAGCTGACAGATCGCCTCGCATCGCACCCCTTACCGGAGCCCGCCGTGCCCTTCCCGGGTCGCGCCGGTCACGCCTTCTTCCCGGTGGAGACCGCAGGGTCCGTCGCCGGGCCCACGACCAGCCCGTCGCCCACCAGGTCCACCCGAACCGTGTCGCCGTCCTTGATCTCGCCGGCCAGGATCTCCTTGGCGAGGCGGTCCCCGATGGCGGTCTGGATGAGGCGGCGCAGCGGGCGGGCGCCGTACGCCGGGTCGTTGCCCTCCTCGGCCAGCCAGGCCAGGGCGTCGGGGGTGACGTCCAGGGTCAGCTGCCGGTCGGCCAGACGCTTGGCGAGGCGTTCGACCTGGAGGCCGGCGATGTGCGCCAGCTCGTCCTTGCCGAGGGCGGAGAAGACCACCAGGTCGTCGAGCCGGTTCAGGAACTCGGGCTTGAAGGAGGCGCGTACGACCTCCATGACCTGCTGCTTCTTCACTTCCTCCGAGGTCGTGGGCTCCATCAGGTACTGGCTGCCGAGGTTGGAGGTCAGTACCAGGATGACGTTGCGGAAGTCGACCGTCCGGCCCTGGCCGTCGGTGAGCCGACCGTCGTCGAGGACCTGGAGGAGGACGTCGAAGACCTCCGGGTGCGCCTTCTCGATCTCGTCCAGGAGCACGACGCTGTACGGGCGACGGCGCACGGCCTCGGTGAGCTGGCCGCCCTCCTCGTAGCCGACGTAGCCGGGCGGGGCGCCGACCAGCCGGGAGACGCTGTGCTTCTCCCCGTACTCCGACATGTCGATGCGGACCATGGCCCGCTCGTCGTCGAAGAGGAAGTCGGCGAGGGCCTTCGCCAGCTCGGTCTTGCCGACGCCGGTGGGGCCGAGGAAGACGAACGAGCCGGTCGGCCGGTCCGGGTCGGCAATTCCGGCGCGGGTGCGGCGCACCGCGTCGGACACCGCCTGCACGGCCTCGTGCTGCCCGATCAGCCGCCTGCCGAGCTCCTGCTCCATGCGCAGCAGCTTCTGCGTCTCGCCCTCCAGCAGCCTGCCCGCCGGGATGCCCGTCCAGGAGCCGACCACGTCCGCGATGTCGTCCGGGCCGACCTCCTCCTTGACCATGGTGTCGACCTCGCGGACCTCCGCCTCCGCGGCGGCGGCCTCCTCCAGCTCCCGCTCCAGGCCCGGGATCTCCCCGTACAGCAGCTTGGAGGCGGTGTCGAAGTCGCCGTCGCGCTGGGCACGCTCGGCCTGGCCGCGCAGTTCGTCGAGCTTCTCCTTCAGCTCACCGACCCGGTTGAGGCCCTGCTTCTCCTTCTCCCAGCGGGCGTTGAGGCCGCGCAGCTCCTCCTCCTTGTCGGCGAGGTCGCGGCGCAGCTTCTCCAGGCGCTGCACGGAACCGGCGTCGGTCTCGTTCTTCAGCGCCAGCTCCTCCATCTTGAGCCGGTCCACCGACCGCTGGAGCTCGTCGATCTCGACGGGCGAGGAGTCGATCTCCATGCGCAGCCGGGAGGCCGCCTCGTCGACGAGGTCGATCGCCTTGTCGGGCAGGAAGCGGGAGGTGATGTACCGGTCGGACAGCGTGGCCGCCGCAACCAGCGAGGAGTCCGCGATCTGCACCTTGTGGTGCGCCTCGTACCGTCCCTTGAGGCCGCGGAGGATCGCGATGGTGTCCTCCACGGACGGCTCGGCGACCAGCACCTGCTGGAAGCGCCGCTCCAGCGCCGGGTCCTTCTCGATGCGCTCGCGGTACTCGTCGAGGGTGGTCGCGCCGACCATCCGCAGCTCGCCGCGGGCCAGCATCGGCTTGAGCATGTTCCCGGCGTCCATGGCGGAGTCCCCGCCCGCTCCGGCGCCCACCACCGTGTGCAGCTCGTCGATGAACGTGATGATCTGGCCGTCGCTCTCCTTGATCTCGGAGAGGACGGTCTTCAGCCGCTCCTCGAACTCGCCCCGGTACTTCGCCCCGGCGACCATCGCGCCCAGGTCGAGGGAGACCAGCTTCTTGTTCTTGAGCGACTCGGGGACGTCGCCCTTCACGATGCGCTGGGCCAGGCCCTCGACGACGGCGGTCTTGCCGACGCCGGGTTCGCCGATCAGCACCGGGTTGTTCTTGGTACGGCGCGACAGCACCTGCACCACCCGGCGGATCTCCTGGTCGCGGCCGATGACCGGGTCCAGCTTCCCCTCGCGCGCGGCCGCCGTGAAATCGGTGCCGAACTTCTCCAGCGCCTTGTACTGGCCCTCGGGATCCGCGGTGGTCACCCGGCGCCCTCCCCTGCTCGTCTCGAATGCGGCGAGCAGCTTCTTCGCGCTCGCGCCCTGGTCCTTCAGTACGTCGGCGCTCCGGCCGCCCTTGGCCGCCAGGGCGATCAGCAGGTGCTCGGTGGACAGGAACTCGTCGCCCAGCTCCTTGGCCCGCTGCGAGGCGTCGGCGACGACGGCCAGCAGCTCGCGGTCGGGCTGCGGCGGGGCGACCGTGGACCCGGTCACGCTCGGCAGCGCCGCCAGCAGCCGCTCGACTCCGGCGCGCACCTCCGCCTGGTCAGCCTCGACGGCGGCCAGCAGGTCGGTGATGTTCTCGTTGTCCTGGCCCTCCAGCAGTGCGAGCAGCAAGTGCGCGGGGGTCAGATCGGGGTGGCCGTCCGCGACGGCCCGGTTGGTGGCCGCGTTGATCGCGTCCCGGCTCCTGTTGGTCAGCTCTGCTTCCACGTCTCTTCTCTCCTTTGCGCACCGTCGACCGGCCCCTGGGGCCCCACCGAGTTCTATGACTCTTTCAACGTGTACAAAGTTGAGTCTATTCCACTCAGCTTTGTGCGGGCGCACCGGCTCGGCACGGGAGTGCGCCCGGCTAACCTGCGGGACATGGCCATCGACGTACGCAACCCGAGCCCCGAGTACCGCGCCTTCTGGTCCGAGTACCACCTCTGCACCCTGACTACCCCCCGCCCGGACGGCACGCCACACGTGGTGCCGGTGGGAGTGACGTACGACGCGGAGGACGGCATCGCCCGGGTGATCTGCTCCGGGAGCAGCCGCAAGGCCGTCCACGTGCGGGCGGCGGGCGAGCAGGGAGCACGGGTGGCGGTCTGCCAGATGGCGGGCGCGAAGTGGGCGACCCTGGAGGGCGTGGCGCGGCTGCGCACCGAGCCGGAGGAGGTCGCGTACGCCGAGCAGCGCTACAAGGAACGCTACGGGCGCACCCCGCGCGAGAACCCGGAACGGGTGGTCATCGAGATCACCCTCACCCGCGGCATGGGCAACGCGTAGCCCGTCGGCCGGTACGCCCGGGAAGTGCGCACACAGCACAGCGACGTCCTCGTGTTCAGGTGCACGAGGACGTCGCTGTGTGGGGGAAGCGCCGCGATGCGATCAGTGACGACGGGGGAATCGCATCAGGCGCTGCGGGGGGTGGCTGTAGCAGTCCGCGCGGCGGACCGTGGGGAACGAGTGATGCTCTCGGCCTCGATGAGCTGGTGGTCGCACGTGTCGAGGCTCACGAAGATGTTGCCGTACCTGATCTCGCAGCGGATGGGCTGGGGGGCGCCCCTGGGCCTGCGCAGACACCGGTACGCCCGGACGTCCTCGTCCTCCTCGCGCACGACCAGGATCGGCTCGCCGAAGAGGGTCACCATCAACGAGTCGCCGCGCTCGGGAACCGCCGAGACGAGATCGATGAGGTGCCACCCACCACGGATGACCCGAGCCATTTCGCGTCTGAAGGAGGGGTCGTCGGAGGGCATGGTCAGGCGCCCTTCCCTGCCGGGGCGCTGTTCCAGGCGATGTCCCCGTCCGCCTGGACGTCGTTCCACGCGATGTCCGAGGGGCCGGCCGCCTTGACGTTCCAGGCGATGTCCGACGGTTCGGCGGCCGCTCGGAAGTTCCAGGCGATGTCCGACGGCGGTGCCGCCACCGTGCCCGCCCCGTCCTTCCCGCTGGACCAGGCGATGTCCAGGGGCAGAACCGCCCCGAGAACCGCCCCGGCAGAGAAGGCCACCGCAAGACCTGAACGAAGCATTCGCTGATACATAGTCGGCTTTGTCCTCACTTCCATGGGTTCCTCACCCCGCCGGTAAAACGATGGCCTATTAGGCCACGTCAACACCACAGGGGCGGTGCATCATGTTCTTGCACGTTCAGGACCCTGGGGGACGGACCTATGACCGCAAATGCCGCCAACTCGACACATCCCCACGCCATAACCGAGATGTGTGACGCCGCGAAGCAGCTCTACGCGAGCGCCTTGCGTTCAGGGCGGATTCCCCGGGCGGAAGTCGACCCGGCCCCGTGCCTGATGGACCTGGCACTGCTGCATCCCGATCCTGACGACGCACTCTGGCTCCGACCGGTTCCGCCGGCTTCGGCTCTGGCCAAAAGGCTCCAGACAATCGAGAACGAAATTCAGGTCAATCGGCGCCTGAGCGTCGAACTCACCGACACCTTCGAGCCATTCATGGCCATCAGCGCGCAGAACCCCCCGCCCACTTATGCCATTACGGTTCTGGAGGGGGACTCCCGGATCAACGCGGCCCTCGATCTCGCCCTGGCGGACACCGAGTTCGAGGTACTGACGATCCAGCCGGGCGGCGGACGCAGCGAGGACGCGCTCAACGCGGCGGTGTCACGCGGTCGCGCGCTCAACGGGCGCGGCGGATCCATCCGCACGCTCTACCAGCACACGGTACGCCACAGCCAGGGGACGCTCGCCTACGCGGAGATGATGGCCGGCGACAAGGTGGAGATACGCACCCTGGAGGAACTCCCGGACCGGCTCCTCGTCTTCGACCGCACGGTCGCCTTCATCCCGGCCCAGGACGACCGGCAGATCGCCCTGGAACTGCGGCACCCCGGCCTCGTGTCCTACCTGGCCACCGTCTTCGAGCACTTCTGGAGCCGCGCGACCCCGCTCGTCGAGCCCGTGACGTACGACCCCACCCCGGAGGGCATCTCGGGCGTCCAGCGCTCCATCGCGAAACTCCTCGTGGAGGGGCACGTCGACGAGGCCATCGCCCGCCGCCTCGGCATGAACGTCCGGACCTGCCGTGCCCACATCGCCAAGCTGGCGTCCGCCCTCGGCAGCAGGAGCCGCGCGCAACTCGGCTATCTCATCGCGCAGTCGAACATCCTCGACGTATAGCCGCACCCGCATCCTTTCGCAGAACGGAAGTCCCTTGATCCCGGATCCACCACCCGCGATCACCGTCCTGGAAGGGCTCGCGCGGATCAACGCCGCCCTCGACCTGGCGTGCGTGGCATGCCGCACGGAGGTCAGGACGGTCCAGCCCGGCGGGGCCCGGCCGGAACAGGCGCTGGCCCAGGCCCTGGAGAGAACCCACCTCCTGGCCCACCGGGGACTGCGCATGCGCACGCTCTACCAGCACACCGTCCGGCACAGCTACGGCACACGCGCCTACCTCGACCGTCTGCCGGACATCCAGGTCGAGCTGCGCACCGTGGAGGAACTCGTCCCCCGGCTCCTCGTCTTCGACCGCACGGAGGCGTTCCTCGCCGTCACACCGGACGCGCAGACCGCCCTGCACCTGCGGGACCCTGATCTCGTCGGGTACCTGATCTCCGCCTTCGAACGCTTCTGGCAGCACGCCGTCCCCCTCGACGAACCCCTCCCGGAGCCCGCCTCCCCCGACGGCCTGACCGCCATCCGCCGCTCCATCGCCCGCCTCCTCGTCCAGGGTCTCGTCGACGAGGAGATCGCGCAGCGCCTCGGCCTGAACGTCCGGACCTGCCGCGCCCACATCGCCAAGCTCGCCGCCGCCCTCGGCGGCACCAGCAACCGCGCCCAGCTCGGCTACCTCATCGCCAGGTCCGGCATCCTCGACACCTGACACCTGACACCTGACGCGTGACGCGTGACGCGTGACGCGTGACGACCGGCACCCGGCGCGTGGCGCAGGACACCCGGCGCGTGCCCCCCTGATGCCGCCGATCTGCGAGAAGTCCGCCGCCCGCGCAACCCGGCGGGCCCCGTCGCGGTCTTCCCCGGTGAACCGTCCGCCCCCGCCCCGAAGGCACGGCATGACCGAGCGCACCCCGTCCACGACCGCCGCGCAGCCGGTGGACCTCACCAAGGGCCCCGGGGCGCCGGAGGCCGTCCGTCCGCCCCTGGCGGACTCGCTCTTCGGGGCCGTGACGGTCACCGTCGCCACGCACGCCCGCGTCACCGTGTCGGGCTCCGCGATCCCCCGGACCGTCCTCGTCCGCGACCCCGGCGCGGCACGGCCCGATCCGCACGTTGCGATCGGCACCCGGGCCGCCGCCGAGCTGACCCTCTCCGTGGACGGCGTTCCGGCCGGGATCCGCCCCGGCAAGGGCCGCATCCGCCGCTCCACGTACAAGGTGGACGCCACCCACGACGGGGCCCGCTACCGTCTCACCCCCACCTCCCTCGCCACCAGCCGCTTCACCCGCGACGGCAGGCACCTCGCCGACTTCACCGCCGACGGCGACGAGACGGTCCTCGTGGAGTGGCACCCGGACGCCGACCCGCGGCCCGTCGACGCGTCCCTCGGCTACGCCCTCGCCGCCGCGTACGGCACCGGCGGTCAGCCGATGTGGGTCACGCTGATCGACGTGATCGCGGAGCTGATTCCCTGAGCGGCCCGGCAGCCGGCCGCCTACGAACGACGACGTGGGGCGGGAAGGCACCGGAGTGCCTTCCCGCCCCACGTGTCGCCGGCCCGTACGCGGCCGGTCAGTCCCGCGGCCGCTTCGGCCGCCACACCACCAGCGCGCCCGCCTGCTGGACGTCCTGGTACGGGACCAGGTCACGCCGGTACGAGGCGTGGACCTGGGCCTCGCGCTGCTGGAGGGCGGCGGCCGCGCCGTCCACCGCCGTCGAGAGTTCGGCGACGCGGGCCTGGAGGGCGGCGACCTGGTTCTCCAGCTCGATGATGCGTTTGATGCCGGCCAGGTTGATGCCCTCGTCCTGCGACAACTGCTGCACGGTGCGCAGCAGTTCGATGTCGCGGGCCGAGTAGCGCCGGCCGCGCCCGGCCGTGCGGTCCGGGGAGACCAGGCCGAGGCGGTCGTACTGGCGCAGGGTCTGCGGGTGCAGGCCGGAAAGCTGAGCGGCGACCGAGATGACGTACACCGGAGACTCGTCGGTCAGCTCGTAGGGGTTCCGTCGTCGGCCGTCCATCGCTCTCCTACGCTCCCTTCGCGTCCTGGAACAGTGCGGCCCTCGGGTCGTCGCCCTCGGTGGCCGTACGGTAATTCTCCAGGGCTTCCCTGGCCTTGTCGCCGAGCTTGGTCGGCACGTCGACCTCGACGGTGACCAGGAGGTCGCCCCGGGTGCCGTCCTTGCGGACCGCGCCCTTTCCGCGGGCCCGCATGGTGCGCCCGTTGGGCGTTCCGGCGGGCAGCTTGAGGGTGACGGCCGGGCCGCCGAGGGTGGGCACCTTCACCTCGCCGCCGAGCGCCGCCTCCACGAAGGTGACGGGCACGGTGACGGTGAGGTTGTCGCCCTTTCGGCCGAAGACCGGGTGGGCGTCGACGTGCACGACGACGTACAGGTCGCCCGCGGGACCGCCCCGTTCACCGGGGGAGCCCTTGCCGCGGAGCCTGATGCGCTGCCCGTCCGTCACCCCGGCGGGAATGCGGACCTGCATGGTGCGCGAGGACTTGGCGCGTCCCGAGCCCTTGCAGATGTCGCACGGGGTCTCGGCGATGAGGCCGCGCCCCTTGCAGTCCACGCAGGGGTCGGTGAGGGAGAATCCGCCACCGCCGCCGCGCGAGACCTGCCCGGTGCCGACGCAGGTCGGACACACGCGGGGCGTGCCGTTCTTGTCGCCGGTGCCCGAGCACGCCTTGCAGGGGGCCTGGGAGGACATCCGCAGGGGGACGGTCGCGCCGTCCACCGCTTCGGTGAAGCTGAGGGTGACCTCGGATTCGATGTCCTGCCCGCGGCGGGGCTGGGTGCGCGTCCCCGTGCCGCCCCGGTTGAAGAGGCCGCCGAAGACGTCCCCTATGCCACCGCCGAAACCACCGGGCTGGGCGCCGCCGCCGGCCGCGCCGCCGAAGAGGTCACCGAGGTCGAAGTTGAACGAGCCGCCGCCGGCCGCCCCAGGGCGGGCGGCGAAGCCGCCGTTCCCGAAGAGGGCGCGCGCCTCGTCGTACTCCTTGCGCTTCTTGGCGTCACCGAGGACGTCGTTCGCCTCGGAGATCTCCTTGAAGCGGTCCTCGGCCTCGGCGTTGCCCTTGTTGGCGTCCGGGTGGAACTCGCGGGCGAGCTTCCGGTACGCCTTCTTGATCTCGGCCTCGGTGGCGTCCTTGGGGACGCCGAGAACCTTGTAGTAGTCCTTCTCGACGAAGTCCTTCGTGCTCATTTCCTCGACGTCCCTCCTCTCGGACTCCCAAGTACGGTGCTACCCCTCCTCGGGGGCACCGCTCTCCTTGTCATCGGAGTCATCCGACTTCTCTGCCTGCGCCTTGTCCGCCGTCGCACCGGGCTGGGGCTCGGCGACCGCGACCCGTGCGGGACGGATCGTACGCTCGCCGATCCGGTAACCCGGCTGGAGGATCGCCACACAGGTCGTCTCGGTGACGTCCGGCGCGTAGCTGTGCATCAGGGCTTCGTGGATCGTCGGGTCGAAGGGCTCGCCCTCCTTGCCGAACTGCTGGAGGCCCATCTTCGCGGCCACGGTCTCCAGCGACTCGGCCACCGACTTGAAGCCGCCGACCAGTTCGCCGTGTTCGCGCGCCCGGCCGATGTCGTCCAGGACGGGCAGGAGTTCGGTCACGAGGTTCGCCGCGGCGATCTCCTTGACCGTCACCCGGTCCCGCTCCACGCGGCGACGGTAGTTCTGGTACTCGGCCTGGAGCCGCTGGAGGTCGGCCGTGCGCTCGGAGAGCGCCGTCCTGGCCTGGTCCAGCTGCGCCGTCAGTGCGACGTCCTTGGCTGCGTCCGCCGCGTGGGTGTTCGCTGCGTCCCCGGCCGGGGCCGCCGAGCCCGCCTCCTCGGAGGTGTCCTCGGCGGCCTTCGGCTCGGCGTCATCCGCGCCGGAGGGGACGTCGGGCTTCTCCTCGAAACCCGGAGTCTCCTCCGTCATCAGGCAGCGCCACCCTTCTTGTCCTTCTCGTCGTCGACGATCTCGGCGTCGACGACGTCGTCCTCGGCCTGCGCCTGGCCGGCGCCCGGGGCAGCGCCCTCGGCGCCGGGGGCAGCCTGCGCGCCCTGCGCGTCGGCGTACATGGCCTGGCCCAGCTTCTGCGAGACGGCCGCGACCTTCTCGGTGGCCGTACGGATCTCCGCGGTGTCCTCGCCCTTGAGCTTGTCCTTCAGCTCGGTGACGGCGGTCTCGACCTCGGTCTTGACGTCGGCCGGGACCTTCTCCTCGTTGTCCTTCAGGAACTTCTCCGTCTGGTACACGAGCTGCTCGGCCTGGTTGCGGGTCTCGGCGGCCTCGCGGCGCTTGTGGTCCTCCTCCGCGTACTGCTCGGCCTCCTCACGCATCCGGTTGACCTCGTCCTTCGGCAGCGAGGAGCCGCCAGTGACGGTCATCTTCTGCTCCTTGCCGGTGCCGAGGTCCTTCGCGGCGACGTGCATGATGCCGTTGGCGTCGATGTCGAAGGCGACCTCGATCTGCGGCACGCCGCGCGGGGCGGGCGGCAGACCGGTCAGCTCGAACATGCCGAGCTTCTTGTTGTACGCCGCGATCTCGCGCTCGCCCTGGTAGACCTGGATCTGCACGGACGGCTGGTTGTCCTCGGCCGTCGTGAAGATCTCGGAGCGCTTCGTCGGAATCGTGGTGTTCCGCTCGATGAGCTTGGTCATGATGCCGCCCTTGGTCTCGATGCCCAGGGACAGCGGGGTCACGTCGAGGAGCAGGACGTCCTTGACCTCACCCTTGAGGACACCGGCCTGGAGCGAGGCGCCGATGGCGACGACCTCGTCCGGGTTGACGCCCTTGTTGGCCTCGCGGCCACCGGTGAGCTCCTTGACGAGCTCGGCCACGGCCGGCATGCGGGTCGAGCCACCGACGAGAACGACGTGGTCGATCTCGGAGAGCTGGATGCCCGCGTCCTTGATGACGTTGTTGAAGGGGTTCTTGCACCGCTCCAGCAGGTCGGAGGTGAGCTGCTGGAACTGCGAGCGCGTGAGCTTCTCGTCCAGGTGCAGCGGGCCCTCGGCCGACGCCGTGATGTACGGGAGGTTGATCGACGTCTCGGTGGAGGACGACAGCTCGATCTTCGCCTTCTCCGCGGCCTCGCGGAGACGCTGGAGAGCCATCTTGTCCTTGCCCAGGTCCACACCGTGGTTGCCCTGGAACTGCTTCACCAGGTAGTCGACGACGCGCTGGTCCCAGTCGTCACCACCGAGGTGGTTGTCACCGTTGGTGGCCTTCACCTCGACGACGCCGTCGCCGATCTCCAGGAGCGACACGTCGAAGGTGCCGCCACCGAGGTCGAAGACGAGGATCGTCTGGTCGTCCTTGTCGAGGCCGTACGCGAGGGCGGCGGCGGTCGGCTCGTTGACGATGCGCAGGACGTTGAGCCCCGCGATCTCACCGGCCTCCTTCGTCGCCTGGCGCTCGGAGTCGTTGAAGTACGCCGGGACGGTGATGACCGCGTCGGTCACCTTCTCGCCCAGGTAGGACTCGGCGTCGCGCTTCAGCTTCTGCAGGATGAAGGCGCTCATCTGCTGCGGGTTGAAGGACTTGCCGTCGAGGTCGATCTTCCAGTCCGTGCCCATGTGGCGCTTGACCGAACGGATCGTCCTGTCGACGTTGGTGACCGCCTGGCGCTTGGCGACCTCGCCGACGAGCACCTCGCCGTTCTTCGCGAAGGCGACGACGGACGGCGTGGTCCTGGCGCCTTCGGCGTTGGTGATGACGGTGGGCTCGCCGCCTTCCAAAACGCTGACGACGGAGTTCGTCGTGCCCAGGTCGATGCCGACCGCACGTGCCATTTCGGATTCCTCCAGATTACGTACTTGAGTGGATCTGGCTCAAGGATGCATCACTCGTTCGCTCGCGTCAACAGACCTGAGTCGAGCACGCTCAACTCTTATGCGGTACTTATCCGCAATGACGAGAGCGGGCCCGGTTTCCGCTGGTCAGAGGGCCGGAACGGCCCCATGGTGCCCGCGCCGGGTCACTCGTACTCGTCGTGGACCGGCTCGTACTCCGGCTCGTCGGGCTCCTCGTCCGGCTCCGCCCGCGCCGCCTCCAGGGCCGCCACCACCGGCTGGTCCTTCCGTACGGCCTCGAACACCCGGCGCGCCTCCGGCTGCTCCAGGTCGAGCCGGTACCAGTGGTCGGACGCCTGGTGGTGTGGAAGCGTGGTGAAGGTCAGCGCACCCGGCGGCAAGTCCCGCAGGCTGTCGGCCACTTCGTAGAGCTCGGTCAGCGAGTCGAGGCCGGCGTCGGCGGTCAGCGCGGAGGTCGCGGCGTCGAGCACCGGCAGCAGCCGGGCTGGGTTGGTGAGCGTGCCGTTGGCGCGGATCTTGGCGACGAGGCGGTTCACGAAGTCCTGCTGGCGGCCGATCCGGTGGAGGTCGCTGCCGTCCCCGACGTACTTGCGCGCCCGTACGTAGCCGAGCGCGTCCTCGTCCTTCAGGACGTGCCGTCCGGCGGGCAGGTCGAGCCCGATGTCCGGGTCGCGCTCGGGCTTCTTGAGGTCGACCTCGACGCCGCCCACCGCGTTGACGATCGTCTTGAAGCCCGCGAAGTCGACGATCATGTGGTGGTCGACGCGGATGCCGGTCAGCTTCTCCAGCGTACGGATCGTGCAGGCCGCGCCGCCGAACTGGAACGCCCAGTTGAACTGGGCGTTCTGCGCCCGGCTGTGGCTCCCGTCCGCCCGCGGGCAGCTCGGCACGTCCACCCTCAAATCCCGTGGAACGCTGAGGACTTCGGCCCGCTTGCGGTCGGCGGCCAGGTGCAGCAGCATCACCGTGTCGGAGCGCTGGCTGTCCTGTTCCCTCCGCCGGTCGGAGCCGAGCAGCAGGATGTTCTGCGCCCGGCCGGGACGCCGGACGGGCCGCTCCGCGCCGTACTCGGCGAGCGCCGCGGCAGTCGCGTCGTCGGTACGGATGTTGGCGTCGAGCTTCCGGTACGCGAGCCAGCCCAGCGCCCCCGTCAGACCGACGAGGAGAGCCAGCGCGGCACACACGAGCCCGACCGTGCGCCGCGCCCCGAACCGCGCGCGCACTGCTGCGACGCGCGAGCGCGCCGCCGCGGCGGACGGCTTCAACGCGACCACCTCCCCGAGCCTCCGCCGGCGACCCGGCCGGAGCCCTCTGTCCCCACGACCCGCATGCCGCACCCTCCTCTCCGACCTCTCTGCCGTACGGCTGAGCGGCACGCGTGGCGCACCCGCCGACTGATCTTCATCGTGCGAGAGTCGGGTCAGTAAAACCGACTATTCGCACAAAGTCGGTCAAAGATCCCACGAAAGGATGCGGCATGCAGTCGTTGTCCGCGAAACGGGTGCTGGACCTGGCGGGCAGCCTCCTGCTCCTGCTCCTCTTCGCACCCGTCCTGGCCACGACCTACGCCGTCGTCGCCCTCACCGCACCGGCCGGGCCGATCTCCCACCGGCCCCGGGCGGGTCTGTACGGGAAGCCCTTCCCGCTGCTGGGATTCCACCGCGCTCCCCACGCACCCCGGAGCCCACGAGCCCCCCGGGGCCCGCACGCCGCCCGCGCCGCCGCGGTCGGCGGAGCCCTGCGACGCCTGGCACTCGACGGACTCCCCCAGCTCGTCAACGTCCTGCGCGGCGAGATGTCCCTGGTCGGTCCGCGCCCCCTGCCCGTCGAGGACACCGGCGGCACCGCCCTGGCCCGCGGTCGGCTCGCCGTCAAGCCGGGCGTGACCGGGCTGTGGCAGGTCAGCGAGCGGTCCGACCTCCCCTGGGACGAGATGCTGCTGCTGGACCTGGAGTACGTGGACACCCACTGCCTGGCCGTCGACCTCGGCATCCTCGCCCGTACCGTTCCGGCGGCCCTGACCGCGCGCGGCGCCCACTGAGGCACGCGCCCGCCCGCACCCGGCACGGGCCGCCCGCCGACGGGGGGCACCCGCGAGGCCACCACCGTCGATCACCCCCGCCTCGCGCGACGGCACCCGGGCACCCGCCCGGCCCGCCTGGGCGCCCGCCCGGAGCGCCCGGCCACCCAGACCGCCCGGGCAGGCCGGACCGCCCGGCCGCCCGGCCTACCCGGACCGCCTACTGAGGGTTGCCTGAGCGACGCAGATCACCGCCCGCGTGGATACTCTGCGACGGCATAAGTGGGTAATCTCAGCTCGACTGGATAAGTTACCGCTTAGTAATCACATACGCCTTCACGCCTGAGGACCCGGGACTTCCGGACGCGCCGCAGGCACCTCCGTTACCCACCTCGCAGGCCCGAGGAGCCCCCAAATGCAACTCGCCGCGATCATCGTGTCGCTGGTCCTCATGGCAGTCGGCGTCGCGCTGTTCGGCCGTGCGATCGCGCAGATCTACCGCTTCGTGACGCTCGGCCAGCCCGTGCCCGCCGGTACCCGTACCGACTATCCCTGGCAGCGCGCGATCACCGTGGTCAAGGAGTTCCTCGGCCACACCCGGATGAACAAGTGGGGCGTCGTCGGCGTCGCCCACTGGTTCGTGGCGGTGGGCTTCTTCTCGCTGCTGCTGACGATCGTGAACGCCGTCGGCCAGCTGTTCCAGGCCGACTGGATGCTGCCGATCGTCGGCGAATGGGCGCCGTACAACATGTTCGTGGAGTTCATCGGCACGATGACCATCCTCGGCATCCTGGTGCTGATCGTCGTCCGCCAGCTGAACCGGCCGGGCGGGGCGGGCCGCAAGTCCCGTTTCGCGGGCTCCAACACCGGCCAGGCGTACTTCGTCGAGACGGTCATCCTCATCGTCGGCGTCTGCATCTTCACGCTGCACGCGCTGGAGGGCGCCCAGCACCACGTGGACTCCTACGAGGCGTCGTTCTTCATCTCGTACCCGCTGGTCGCCTGGTTCAGCGGCATGGACCTCGGCACGCTCCAGAACCTCACGTACTTCTTCGCCGGCCTGAAGATCGCGACCTCCTTCATCTGGATGATCACGGTCTCGCTCAAGACGGACATGGGCGTCGCCTGGCACCGCTTCCTGGCCTTCCCGAACATCTTCTTCAAGCGCAAGGCCGACGGCGACGTCGCGCTGGGCGCGCTGCTGCCGATGACCTCCGGCGGCAAGGAGATCGACTGGGAGGACCCGGCCGACGACGCCGTCTTCGGCGTCTCCCAGGTCGAGCAGTTCTCCTGGAAGGGCATTCTCGACTTCTCCACCTGCACCGAGTGCGGCCGCTGCCAGTCGCAGTGCCCCGCCTGGAACACGGGCAAGCCCCTCTCCCCCAAGCTCCTGATCATGTCCCTGCGCGACCACGCGCACGCCAAGGCCCCGTACCTGCTGGCCGGCGGCGGCAAGGACATGGAGGGCAACGAGAAGGCCACCGAGGAGCAGCTGAAGGACGTCCCCGCCGCCGCCCTCGCGGAGGCCGAGCGTCCGCTCATCGGCACGGCGGAGGAGAACGGCGTCATCGACCCCGACGTCCTCTGGTCCTGCACCTCCTGCGGCGCCTGCGTCGAGCAGTGCCCGGTCGACATCGAGCACATCGACCACATCGTCGACATGCGCCGCTACCAGGTGATGATCGAGTCCGCGTTCCCGTCCGAGGCGGGCACGATGCTCAAGAACCTGGAGAAGAAGGGCAACCCCTGGGGCCTGGCGAAGAAGCAGCGCCTGGAGTGGCTCAAGGAACTCGACTTCGAGGTGCCGGTCGTCGGCAAGGACATCGAGGACCTCACCGAGGTCGAGTACCTGTACTGGGTCGGCTGCGCGGGCGCCCTGGAGGACCGGGCCAAGAAGACCACCAAGGCCTTTGCGGAACTGCTGCACATCGCGGGCGTCAAGTTCGCGATCATGGGCGGCGACGAGAAGTGCACCGGTGACTCCGCCCGCCGACTGGGCAACGAGCCGCTGTTCCAGCAGCTCGGCCAGGAGAACGTCATGGCGCTGAACATGGCCTTCGGCGAGGAGTACGACGACGACGGCAAGGTCACCGCGGAGTCGAAGAAGCCGCGGACGGCCAAGAAAATCGTCGCCACCTGCCCGCACTGCCTCAACACGATCGGCAACGAGTACCCGCAGATCGGCGGCGACTACGAAGTCATCCACCACACCCAGCTGCTCCAGCACCTCATCGACGAGGGCAAGCTGATCCCGGTGACCCCGGTCGAGGGCCTCATCACCTACCACGACCCCTGCTACCTGGGACGCCACAACAAGGTCTACACGCCGCCGCGCGAGATCATGTCCGCCGTCCCGGGCCTGCGCCAGCAGGAGATGCACCGCCACAAGGAGCGCGGCTTCTGCTGCGGCGCCGGCGGCGCGCGGATGTGGATGGAGGAGCGGATCGGCAAGCGCATCAACACCGAGCGCGTCGACGAGGCCCTCTCGCTCAACCCGGACATCGTCTCGACCGCCTGCCCGTTCTGCCTCGTCATGCTGACCGACTCGCTCAACGGCAAGAAGAACGACGGCAAGGCCAAGGAGTCCCTCACGGTCGTCGACGTGGCGCAGCTGCTGCTCGACTCGGTCAAGACGCCGATCGACCCGGCCGCCTCGGAGGAGTCCGAGGACGCCCCGGAGCCCGAGCCGGTGAAGTAGCCGGGCGGGGTCCCGTGCCGGACCCCGCGTGACGTGGTTGCGTACCAACGCATGAGCGGCTGGACCCGCCTGGAGGCGGGACCGGCCGCTCTTCGCGTTCCGGCGCCCGCGCGCCGTGCCGGGTGCCGGGGGTGCTCGGGCAGGGCCGGAGGACCGACGGGCCTGCCGAGACGGACAGAACTGCACAGCCGCCGGCACCCACCGTGCCGGGCGCCGGGGGCGCGCTCGGGAAGGACCGACGAGCCTGCCGAGACGGGCAGAACTGCACAGCCGCCGGCACCCACCGTGCCGGGCGCCGGGGGCGCGCTCGGGAAGGACCGACGGGCCTGCCGGGACGGGCAGAACTGCACAACCGCCGGCACCCACCGTGCCGGGCCCCGGGGCGCGCTCGGGAAGGACCGACGAGCCTGCCGGGACGGACAGAACTGCACAACCGCCGACACCCACCGTGCCGGGCCCCGGGGCGCGCTCGGGAAGGACCGACGAGCCTGCCGGGACGGACAGAACTGCACAACCGCCGACACCCACCGTGCCGGGCCCCGGGGCGCGCTCGGGAAGGACCGACGAGCCTGCCGGGACGGACAGAACTGCACAACCGCCGACACCCACCGTGCCGGGCCCCGGGGCGCGCTCGGGAAGGACCGACGAGCCTGCCGGGACGGGCAGAACTGCACAACCGCCGGCACACCCCCTGCCACCCTCAGAAGTCCCCCGCACGTCCCCCTAGGGGATGTCACAGCTCGGCCGCAAAGGCCCCCCGCTTCCGTACCGCCCGGCCACGGGCCCTTCCGGAGCGGGTACGTTCGTTCGCGTGGCTGGATTCAGGATCGGACGCGGCCGGGACAACCGCACGCAGCAACAACCGCAGCGGCAGCGGCCGCAGCAGCAGCCGTACGGGCAGCAGGCACCGCCTCAGCCCCCGTACGGCCGTCAGCAATGGCCGCAACCGCAGACCCCGCAGCACCCGGGCGGCGGCTACGGCCCCGACCCCGGGGGGCACCACGGCGGATACCCCGGGGGCTCCGACGAACCGGAGTACTTCGGCGACCCGCAGCCCCACCAGGCCGGTTACGGCGACCCGGGCCGCCCCCCGTACAACCCACCTCCGCCGCACGACCCGTACGCCGCCAACAATCCGGGGCACACCCAGGTCTTCCGCGTCGACGAGGACCCGTACGGCGACGGCAATACGTACCAGGCGGGGGGCCACCAACCGGGCCCGCCCACGGGTCCGCGACTGCACTGGAAGCAGCTCCTCTCCGGTATCGCGCTGCGCCCCGGCGCGACGTTCTGGCAGATGCGCGACCACCAGGTCTGGGCGCCGGCGCTGATCGTCACGTTCCTCTACGGCATGCTCGCGGTCTTCGGCTTCGACAAGGCCCGCGAAGAGACGATCAACTCGACGTTCGCCAGCGCCGTCCCGTACGTCCTCACGACAGCCGTCGCCATGGTCGTCTGCGGGCTGATCCTGGGCGCGGTCACCCACACCCTGGCGCGCCAGCTCGGCGGCGACGGAGCGTGGCAGCCGACGATCGGCCTCTCGATGCTGATCATGTCGATCACGGACGCCCCACGCCTGCTCTTCGCACTCTTCCTGGGCGGCGACAACGGCCTGGTGCAGATCGTCGGCTGGATCACCTGGCTGGCCGCGGGCGCCCTCTTCACCTCGATGATCAGCAAGTCGCACGACCTGCCCTGGCCGAAGGCGCTGGGCGCGTCCGCGATCCAGCTGATCGCCCTGCTCTCCCTCATCAAGCTGGGCACGCTCTAACCACGGCGACTGCCACAGCCACGGCTACGGCTACGGCTACGGCTACGGCTACGGCTACGGCTACGGCTACGGTGCGCACGCAGAAGGGCCCGGAACGAGACTCTCGTTCCGGGCCCTTCTTCCATGACCTTCACGCCGGTCGGTCCCCTACGAGTCGAGGACCTGCCCCGCCCTGCGCACGACCGGCTTTTCCACGGACCACGGGAAATTGATCCACTCGTCGGTCCGCTTCCACACGTACTCGCACTTCACGAGCGAATGCGACTTCTCGTACACGACCGCGCTCCGCACCTCGGCGACGTGCTCAAGGCAGAAGTCGTGCACCAGCTTCAACGTCTTGCCGGTATCGGCGACGTCGTCCGCGATCAGCACCTTCTTGTTGCTGAAGTCGATCACGTTCGGCACCGGCGCCAGCATGACCGGCATTTCGAGAGTGGTGCCCACCCCGGTGTAGAACTCGACGTTCACCAGGTTGATGTTCTTCACGTCCAGCGCGTACGCCAGTCCGCCGGCGACGAACACTCCGCCCCGGGCGATGCTCAGGATGATGTCCGGCTCGTACCCGTCGTCGGCGACGGTCTGCGCCAGCTCCCGAACCGCATGCCCGAACCCGTCGTAGGTCAGGTTCTCTCGCACGTCACTGTTACCCATACCGGAAATCACACCTGCGTCCGATGGAAATTGAGGAAGGACCGCGAGGCCGTCGGCCCGCGCTGTCCCTGATAGCGGGACCCGTAACGCTCGGACCCATAGGGGAATTCAGCCGAGGAACTCAGCTGGAACAAGCACAGCTGGCCGATCTTCATGCCCGGCCACAGCTTGATGGGCAGAGTCGCCAGATTGGACAGCTCCAGCGTCACGTGCCCGGAGAACCCCGGATCGATGAACCCGGCGGTCGAATGCGTCACCAGCCCGAGGCGCCCCAGCGAACTCTTCCCCTCCAGCCGCGATGCGAGGTTGTCCGGCAACGTGATGGTCTCGTACGTCGAAGCCAGCACGAACTCGCCCGGATGAAGAATGAACGCCTCGTCCCCGTCCGGCTCCACGAGCCGCGTCAGATCGCTCTGCTCCTCCGCGGGGTCGATGTGCGGGTACCGGTGGTTCTCGAACACCCGGAAGTAGCGGTCGAGGCGCACATCGACACTCGACGGCTGCACCATGGACTCGTCGTACGGATCAATGCGAACTCGTCCGGCGTCGATCTCGGCCCGGATGTCCTTGTCTGAGAGAAGCACCCACCGAGGATACGCAGAGCCCACGGGCCCACCCCAATCGGACGACCCCACCCCACTACGCCCCCACCGACCCGCACCCCGCCGCCCGACGCCCCTCACCCCGACGGCGCCGCCTCTACGCCCCCACTGCGCCCCCACGCCCCTGCGCCGCTACGAACGGCTGCCCTCGGCGATCTCCCGCGTCCCACCACAGCCGGACCCCGCATCAGACAACGGACGGCTTCCCGCACCCGGCCTCCGCACCAGACGACGGACGGCTTCCCGCACACGGGCCCGGGCCTCCACACAGCTCCGCGTACGCCGGTCACGGACAACGTTCCCCGATACCCGCCACTCCCCGGTGCTGCCACGCCCCCGCACCGCCCGGGGGCCCGGCTCCCACCTGTCTACCGTTCGTCCTCCCTACCGCTCGTCCGCCCCCATCACGGGCACGGGCACGGCATGCCTGAGCCGCGCGCACCGGGGACACCGAACGAGCCTCCCGGGCCCGATCCGCCCCTCCCCGAGCTGCCGCATCGGAAACGAAGAGGTACTGAACACGTGCCCCTCGGCACAGCGGACGACGGTGCGATCGCGATCCATCAAGTCCCTTCCCCAAACCACGCGTGGACGAAGCTGCCACATTAGGGGATATACGGGACGCGTTCCCAAGCGGCACTCCGCACCGCCCCCACACCTCCACCGACCACTTCCCTGCCCCAGGATCCCGACATGGGGTACAGTGTCCGACGATGCGGCAACAGCTCAACGGCCGTTTCGGCGGGTGTAGTTTAATGGTAGAACATGAGCTTCCCAAGCTCAGAGCGCGAGTTCGATTCTCGTCACCCGCTCCATACGAAAGCCCCAGGTCAGCGGCCTGGGGCTTGTTTGCTACCTAGACCTCCCAGGGGTGCCGTGCCATTCGCGTGCCACTAAGCACCCCCGGACGACGTACAGGATGCCCGGCAGATGCAGCAGCCACCCCCGGGGCGGCCCTCTCGCTGGCCACCACAGACGGCAGAAGCAGATCGCCAGGGGTTTGCGAATCATCGTCCCCGGCTCACGGCTGAGCGTCGGCACCATCACGACCGGCTGAAAGGGCAAACCGGTCACGCTCTGCCAGGAGACACCGGCACGGTCCTGCTACGACCTCGGAGAGGCAGAAGCCTCAGTAGGTCGGTAATTCCCGTTAAGCTGGACGGAGTTGGCGACGCGTCAGTTCTGTGAGCGGGGGCCTGAAGTGGCAGACACGACGGACGATGACGACTTCCCTGAGCGCAACGGCGCCTTCGCCTCGGGGCAGGGGTCGGTGATCCAAGTCGGCGGCGTCAGTAACGTCGTCATTGGCGGGGTACACAGCAGCCCCGTATACCAAAGCTCCAACATCGAGAGTCTCGCTAAGCAGCGGCAGAAGTTTCACTTCGACTTCCTCAACCACACGCTGAAGCAGGCGGAGTGGACATTCCGCCTGAGTGTGTGGTTCATGACAGGCGGCGCGGTGGTGATCCTCGCCGGGGCCGTCTTGGCATTGGTGCATGCAGGAAACCCTGACCTTAGTTACCTGCCCCTGGTAACCAGCTTGACCGGAGCACTGATCACTGTCGGAGGTGGCGCATTGGCCCTGCACTCAAGGCGGACCATGGCCAACCTCACCAAGGCCGCCGAGGACAACGAGGCGAAGATCGACATTGATCACAAGCTCGAAATCGCCACGACCTTCATCGATCGTGTGCAAGATCCAAAGTCCAAGGATCGCCTGAACTCAGCGGCGGCCATGAAGGCTCTGGACATGCAGGCGAAGCCCGAGACTATGGTCAAGCGGCTGCTGCCTGAACAACAGACCACGGAAATTGAGCGAGGCGGCTCAATCAGCTGATGGTGCCTCGAAACCGAGTAGCAGGGCGTATCCCACACGACTGTGGGGTGCGAGTCCAGCACCATGCTCGGCCCGCACCCCTGTTACGTCACCTTCGCTGGGCTCCTCGGATGGGCGCCTGGGGCGGGGGCGTTATCTGGCGAACAATGCCGACCGAGCTGCCCAGGGCTACCCGCGTGCGCTGGCGGCTGACATCAGCATCGATGGCGTCGGCGAGCCTGCGCTGGTGCTCCGCGGTGGAGTGCTGGTAGATCAGCTGCGCTCGCTCGGACGAGTGGCCCGCGCGAACCATCAGGTCCTTCATCTTGGCGCCGGTGTCTGCGGCGAGGTTGTTGCCGGTGTGCCGCAGGTCGTAGAAGCGGAACTCCTTCGGCATGCCGACCGCTTCCTTGGCCTTGCGCCATTTCCGGCTGAAGGTGGTGCCCCGGAGCGGAGCACCACGCTCCCCCACGAAGACGAGACCGTCCGGCCCGCCCTGCGCGAACCACTCCAAGTGCCGGCGGACGTCGAGGAGGATGAAGCCGGGCAGCATGATTGTCCTCTTGCCCGCACGGGACTTGGGGTCGCCGATCACCCGCTTGCCCGTATTCAGCTCCGGGGCGGCTCGCCGCACATTCACCGCACCGGTGTCGAGGTCGATGTCGGAGCGGCGCAGCTCTGCCAGCTCCTCCGGCCGCATGGACGCGAAGGCACCGAGGAGGACCATCAGCCGCCAGCGGATGCCAATGGCTTCAGCGAGCGCGAAGACCTGCCCGATGCTGGCAACGGGACGCTCATCCGCGTCCTCTCGCCCTGCCCCACGGATGGAACACGGGTTGCGGCGGACCAGATCGTCCTCGACTGCCGTCTGCATGATGGCCTTGAGGAGGCGGTAGGACTTGGCCGTCGTCGTGGCACCGGTTGCCTTCAGCCGTTCCGCCCGCCAGGTCCTGACTTTGGCTGGGCTGACGGCGTTGATGTGCTGGTCCCCGAAGGCGGGCTCCAGGTGGAGGCGCAGGAGTCGGCGGTACAGCTCCTCGGTGGTGGCCGCGACGCCACGCTCGTCGATCCACTTCTTGGCGTACGCGGCGAACAGCACCTCGCCGGCCTGCGGGTCGATCCAGTCCCCTCGCGACTGATCGGCCTGGACCTGGGCGAGGTAGACCTCGGCTGCACGCTTGGTCTCGTACGTCTGCGGGGCCGCCTGAAGCGAGCCGTCCGATCCGGGGTACCGGGCCTGGTAGCGGCCCGAGGGGAGCTTGCGGATGGCGCCGAAGCTGCGGCGCTGCGTCTTCTTGCGGGCTCGTGCCATCAGGCCACCAGCCCGAAGCCGGTGCGGCGGTTGCTGCGGACCGGTTCGACGGTCCGCTCCTCGACGTACGCGGTCAGGACGCTGTCCGCGATGCGTACGTGCTTTCCGAGCTTGACGTAGCGGATGCGCCGCTCGGTGATGAGGCGGCGGATGAAGCGCACGCCGGTGCCGAGTCGTTCGGCTGCCTCCTCGACGGTGAGGAGGCGGTCGTTGGTTTTCACCTCCTTCGCTGCTCGGGGCTGGGCGGAGGTGTGGGGTATCGCCTGGTGGCGCAAGCAGGGGTCCTCTTCTGGCCCGGCCAAATGGGGCGGCAACCCCTCGGCCGGGCCGGTGTCGTTCAGTGGTGGGATGGGCGGTACTGGCCGTGTCCTGGGGTTTGCGGGACCAGGAGGGCCGGAGGTTGGGCTATGCGGAAGGCAGCCCGTACTCCTCTTGGTTGATCTTCATGACGTTGTCCGCGATGGCGTTGCTGACCATCACGTCGGCCTCGTCGCTGATGTCCGGGTGTTCGGCGAGGTAGTCGGACAGCGCGTCGGTGGCCTGGCGGTAGGTGCGCTGGGCGCGCTGGGCAGCCAGGTGCGAAGCCACCACGGCGTCGATCAGCTCCATGGCACGGCCGGCGGCGGCCAGGGTCGGCGGGCCGACGAGGTTGGACAGTGACACCCCGAAGACCTCGGCGAAGCCGATGGCCTCGTCCAGGTTGATGCGGCGCTTGCCGTTCTCGATCCGCCAGACCGCCGACGGGTTCATCTCGAACCCGGCTTCGTTGAGGCGGTCGGAGAGCGCGGTGGTGCTCCAGCCGCGCTTGTCGCGCTCGACGCTGATGCGCCGAGCAGCGTTGTCCTCGCCCTTGAGCAGCACGCCGGGTGACTCGTCGTGATCGTCGGGCACTCCTCCTCCTTCCAGTCGCAGCACGTTCCTGCAAGGCGCAGGGGAACCCCTAAAGCGTACATCATCTTCTGCGTCTCGCAAAAGAGCTATGCATGTGGCAGAGTTTTGTAATGCCGGAGCCCTGCGCTCCGGTGGATCTGCCGGTTTGCCGACCGGCATACGAAAAGCCCCCCGGTGATCAACCACCGAGGGGCTCAAAGCGCAAACCTCGCGCCGCCCATCCCTGAACGACTAGCTGCATGGCCGGGATTGCCGTCCCGTATGGCCCGCAGATTGAGGAGCTTGATGTCCAGTATGGACGAAGCCACCCCGAACACGCCACCGCTCATCACCACGCCGATCACCTGGCCACCCGTCGCCGTACCCGGCCAGCCGACTCCGCAGGAGCCGGACCCCGCCCCGGCATCCGAGGGTGCACAGGTGCTCGCCGACCTCCTCGCCCAGATCCGCCGGTACGTCGTCCTGCCGAGCGAGGAAGCCTTCACCGCCGTGACGCTGTGGGTGGCGGCCACCCACCTGCAGACCGCGTGGCAGCACGCTCCGCGCCTCGCAATCGTCGGCCCGGCGAAACGGTGCGGGAAGTCGCGGCTCCTGGACGTGATCACCGAGACGGTCCACGAGCCGCTGATCACGGTGAACGCCTCCGCCGCCGCAGTCTTCCGGTCGATCACCGAGACCCCGCCCACCTTGCTGGTCGACGAGGCCGACACGATCTTCGGCTCCGCGAAGGTCGCGGAGAAGAACGAGGAGATGCGCGGCCTACTCAACGCGGGCCACCAGCGCAACCGGCCCACCCTTCGAGTCTCGGGCCCCAACCACGAGGTGTCGAAGTTCCCCACCTTCGCCATGGCGGCTCTGGCGGGCATCGGCGACCTGCCGGACACGATCATGGACCGGTCGATCGTGATCCGGATGCGGCGCCGCAGGCCGGGCGAGAAGGTGGAGGAGTTCCGCACCTTCCGAGACACCCCCGCACTGCACGCGCTGCGGGACCGAATCGTGGCCTGGCTGGGGCCGCTCCACGCGAAGGCGATGGACCTCACTCCGTCCATGCCGGTCGAGGACCGGGCCGCCGATACCTGGGAGCCGCTGATCGCGGTCGCCGAACTCGCAGGCGGCCCGTGGCCCGCCTTGGCCCGCACCGCGTGCCTGGCGATGACCCAGCACGAGGCGGAGCAGGACCAGGACAACAGCAGCCTGAGCATCCGCCTCCTGGCCGACATCCGCCGCGCCTTCGCCGCCGAGGGCGACCCCTCGGCGATCCGCACGGGCCGCCTCCTCGACCTCCTGAACCAGGACGACGAGTCGCCCTGGCCCGGGTACACCGACAACGGGCTCACCCCGCGCGGACTGCAGATCCTGCTGAAGGACTACAGCATCCGCTCGGCCAACCGCCGCTTCCCCGGCAACGTCCAAGCCAGGGGCTTCACCCGGCTGCAGTTCGCCGACGCCTGGGCACGCTACTGCCCCGAGCCGAAGCCGGAACCCATCCCCAGCGTCTGACCCGCTACGACCCGTCGCGACCCGTCCCTGTGCAGGTCAGCGCCGTGACGGGTCGCAAGGCCGCAACGAGTCGACCCGACATCAACGCGGCTCCCGTACCTGCTCTGACCAGGCACGCAACGGGTCGCAACGGGTCCCGACCAGCACGGACACACCCACCGTCCCCAACCCCTTGGAGCGCTCCTCCTTTGCCTTCACCCACCCCTGCCGCCCCCGCCTCGGTCCCGGCATCGCTGGCCGCCGCAGCTGGCCCGCCCGCACCGACCAGCATCGCCACGCCCGCCGTGGCCCGTTGGAGACGACGCACTCACCAAGGTGACAATCCTGCGGATGCTCGCCAAGCACCCACACCCGCTGGGGGCCCTCGCGTAAACCGCGGCGGACGCCGCACCCTCGTCTCCGGCCTGATGGTCGTCGTCCTCATGGCCTTCCGGGTCTCGTGGAACGCGCTGTCCGACGTAGCCCGCGCCATCGGTGCCGACTCCACCGCCGCCCTGCTCTACCCGTTCGTGGTCGACGGACTGATGGCCCTCGCACTGATCGCCACGCTCGTGCTGACCGGCAACGACCGGAGGTTCGCGCTACGGGTCCTGGCGACCTACACAATCGCCAGCCTCCTGCTGAACTACGTGCACGGCCTCGTACCGGCCCTGCACACGGAGCCGATCCGGTGGGGCCGACTGGCCGACTGGAACCCAGCGAACTGGGCCCTCGTACTCCTCGCGACCTCGCTCCCGGTCGGGTCGATCTACTTCGGATCGGACCTTGTAGCGAAGGTGCTGCATCACAACCCCGAGGCAACCGACTCTGCCGAAGTGGCCTCTGCCCGGCTGGATGAGCCCCAAGCGGACGAGCCAGCCGTACGGTCGACGCCTGAGCAGGCCGAATCGGCCACCGGGCAGATGAGCGAGTCGACCCCGGCGAAGGTCATCGAGGCTCCCGTAACGGAGTCGATCGAAGCCGACGAGTCGAACGCCGCCCCAACCTCCCCGAGCATCCCGGCCGGCCGCCGGAGCCGCGTCGACCGGAGCCGCCCCGCGTCGGCCGACCGGTCGGGTCCCCGACGCCGCCAAGTCGACCACCGACCGCCCCCGCACCGACACCGAAGTCCTCGACGCGGCCCGGCTCCTGACCGTCGACTGGAGCGACGACCAGCTGACTGCCAAGCGTCTACGCAGCGAACTCCGGATCGGCCAGAACCGATCCCGCCTCCTGCGCGACCAGCTACAGGCCGAACGCACCGGCCAGGCCGACCCCGTCGCGTACGACGGCTTCGAGGTCGAGCCACTCGACGGACTCGACGAAGCCGCCTCCCCGCGGCCAAGGGAACTCCACACGGCCCCCGCCAACGCCTGATCCCCCACGTTCGCGCCGATCTCCCCCGTCCCGCCTCACCCCTTGTCCCCCTGCAGCCGTGCGCGGGGACGAGGGGCCACGGGGGCAACACCCATCCCCACAGAACCCCACGGAGAACCAAGCCATGCACGCTCCACACCACGAACTCCCCACCGCCCAGCCGGAGGTGACCGCCGACCTCGCCCCAGGCGGAGCAAGTTGGAGGTTCGGACACTCCCCCCTCGGGGGTGCGTCCGAACCGGGCTCCGCCCCGGGGGCGGCGGAGCCCGGCCCGCGCCAGGGGGCGCGGACCGGGAAGCCGGTGGCCGAGGGCGGCCACCAACAGGGGAAGCCCGCAGGCAGGCCGCGTATCCGCGACCGTCAGCAGCGTCCCGCCGTCAGCGTCCGCCTCAACCCCGACGAGCGCCGTACCGCTCAGGCCGGCGCCGACGCCACCGGCCTGAGCCTGGCAGGGTTCCTCGCCCAGTCCGCACTCGCCGCAGCCCGCGACCTCGACCGCACCCAGGCCGCCATCGCCACCGAACACGACACGCTCTCCGCCCTGTTCGCCGTAGGACGCCTGCTCGGTAACGCCACCAACAACCTCAACCAGGTGGCCAAAGCCCTCAACTCCGGTGCAGACCGTCCACCACACATCGACCGCGTCCTGAACGAAGTGCAACACGCCGTCCAGGACGTACGACGGGTCACCGCCCGCCTCACCAACCCCCAGGACGGACAGGCCGCTTGATACCCCGCGTCCACAAGCAGGGCAGCCGCACCATCGGCCTCCTCAAATACCTCTACGGCCCCGGCACCCACGAGGAACACACGGACCCCCATCTGGTCGCCTCCTGGGACGGTCTCGCTCCCGACCCCGGCCGCCACCCCGACGCCACCCTCACCGAACTCCAGCAGCTCCTCGACGAACCCCTCCACCTCCTCGAGGCCACCGGCCGCCGCCCCGACCGCCACGTCTGGCACCTCTCCGTCCGTGCCGCCCCAACCGACCGCACCCTCACCGACGCCGAATGGGCCGACATCGCCCGCCGCACGGTCGCCGCCACCGGCATCGACCCCGCCGACGGAGCCGGATGCCGCTGGGTTGCCGTCCGTCACGCCGACGACCACATCCACATCGCCGCCACCCTCATCCGTGAAGACGGCCGCAAGCCCGACCACCACCGCTCCGGCCAGCGCGCCCAGGCCGCATGCCGCCTCATCGAAGCCGAGTACGGCCTGCACCGCGTCAGCCCCGGCGACGGCACCGCCGCACGTCGCCCCACCAGCGCCGAACGCCACAAAGCCAAACGGCAAGGGCGAGAGCGCACGGCGCGGGAAGAACTGCGCGAGACGGTGCGCGGCGCAGCAGCCGGCGCCGCCTCCACGGATGAGTTCTTCGACCGCCTGGCCGCCAACGGCCTGCTGATCCACAAGCGGATCGCACCGTCGGGCGATCTTCTCGGCTACAAGGTCGCGCTGCCCGGTGACTGCAACAAGGACGACGAACCGGTCTTCTACTCCGGCTCCACCCTCGCCCCCGACCTCTCCCTGCCCCGCATCCGCGAACGCTGGTCCCTGCAAGCGGAAGCGGCCCTCGGGGGCGACTCCGAGACGGTGCAACCCGTCCTGCCGCCGGTGACCCATCCCGCGTTCGCCCGGCGCCGGGCCACCGCTGCCACCTGGCAAGCCCTGTTGATCATCGACCACGGCGATGACGGCATGGCAGCAGCGCAGATCGCCGCAGCAGGGGAGGTCCTGGACGCGCTCGCCAAGACTTCCGCCGCCCACACCCGTGCTGAACTCCGGCAAGCTGCCTTCGTGTTCGAGCGGGCGGCCCGCTCTTACGTGCGTGCCGTACGCGGGCACGACCGGGCTCTGCGGCAGGCCGCCCACGATCTGGTCCACAGCGGCCCCGCCCTCGGCCACAGCGAAGACGGAGCCACTACGGCCATGGTCATCGACATGATCGTCTTCCTCGCCATCGCCGTGGCGAACTGGCACGCCCAGAGGCACCACCATCAGCAGGCCGCCGCAGCGCGGCAAACCGCCGAGCATCTGCGTGCCGCCTACCAGGCCGCCGCGGCCCACCCCATCACCGCCCTCCGCCAGCGAGGCCGGCGTCAGGCACCCCGGGCCCGGCAACAGCAAGCCGACATCCTGCGCCAGGCGCTGCCAGAGCTCGCCGAACGCATCCAGGCCGAGCCTGGCTGGCCCGCCCTGGCCGCCACCCTCACCGACGCCCAGCTAGCGGGCCACGACCCGGCCGCCCTGCTCGCCGACGCCACCCGACGACGCGAGCTCGGCACCGCCACCTCCATCAGCGACGTCCTCGTCTGGCGGCTGCGCCGCACTGCCCACCTGCCCGCCGCACCCGAAAACCCCCAGGCCACACCCACCCGAGGAGGCCGGCGTACCCCGACCGCAACACCTGCCGCCGGAGCAGCGACCCCCTCCAGCCATCGGCGCTGACCCAGTGAAACGGGCGCAACATAGCTGCCGATTCCTGATTATCGAAATCAGGAATTCTCCGGACCATTGAGACTTCCCAACACCCCACGAGGAGCACCACACCCGTATGACCACGCCTGCATTCCGCCCCGACATCATCGCCCTCCTTTGCGACGCGGACTTCAAGCACCGAGCCGATACCAACACCTGGTCGCACCGCGACGGACGACCGTTCAGCAAGGAGGAACAGGTCCACGTTTTCACGGCAACACGGGCCGAATTTGAAGAATTCGACGTGCAGTTCACGCGCTACCGGCAGTACCTGCAGGGGAAGGAAGGCGCCCCGGAAGCCCTGCAGCTCTTCCTCGCGCCGTTCATGCAGCAGCTCACCGAGAAGACCCTCGGCAATGCCATCCCGCTCATGAGCGAAGAGGAACGCACCGAGTTCGACCGTCTGCTCGCCCTCATAGCCGAACCGCCGCGCCCCTTTACCGCCAACACCTTCTGACAGCGGGCCCCATCGCTGCCTGATCAAGGCGAAAGAGGAGCCTGACCGAAGCAGCTCAGAGCCGGGCCTCCCAAGGGAGGCCCGGCTTCCATACGTGACGAGGGAACAGAACTTTGCGCGGTAGCGTCGTCGTTGAGGTCAACGGAGAGGAACCCCGCAGCATGGCGCAGCGCACGAACACCGCTCACCCCGATACCCCGCGCGGTCTCATCCTGGACTTCGCCGGGGTACTGACGGCCGACCCGCGCCCCGTGCACCGCGCCTGGTGCGAGTCCGAAGGGCTCCTCGCGGAAGCCTGGCGGGCGACCCTGAACGACAACCCCGAGGGGCGGCGGCTGTACACGGCCCTGGAGATCGGCCAGATCGGCCAGGCAGAGTGGAACGAAGGAACTGCCGCCCTGCTCGGCACGCACATCGCCCCGGAGAACCTGATGGGACGCGCCTGGGCGAAGGTACCGCCGGCCCGCCGGATGGCAGCGCTCGCCCGAGCCGCGAAAGCTGTGGGCTACCGGCTGGCGCTCCTGTCGAACAGCTTCGGCCTGGAGCCCTTCAACCCGTATGAGCAGGCTGGCATTTGGGACCTGTTTGATGTCCACGTGGTCTCGGAGGTGGTGGGCCTGGCGAAGCCCGACCCGGCGATCTACCAGCTCACCCTCGACCGTCTCGACCTGCCGGGCTCGTCCTGCGTCTTCGTCGACGACCACCCGGTGAACCTCCCGCCCGCCGAAGCCCTCGGCATCACCACCGTCCTCGCGACCACCGAGGGCGAGACAGTCGACGAGCTGGAACGCCTGCTCGGGGTGAGCGCAGTTCTTCCGGTGTAGGAGCTTTCCGGCCAGTCCACCAACTCCCCTTCTCCCAAAGGGTGCACGTATCCGCTGCGAAGTGGGTACGGTCCAAGCCTGGCTTGATCGGCCCGGGGAGTTACTGCCATGCAATGGTCGGAATACACCACCGCTGAACGACTCAAGACCCTCCGCAGCGGCATGACGCAGGAGCAGCTCGCGGAGGCCGCCGAGGTCTCGGTCGGTGTCGTACGGAAGCTGGAACGCGGCGGCACCGCCTCACTCCCTTCTCTGCTGGCCATCGCCTCCGCACTGGGCACGGACATCGCCGTACTCCTTGGACAGCAGGCACCGCGCCGCTCGATGGACCGCGACGAGCGGGCGGCCCTGCGTACCCTCTCGGCCGCCACCCACGACGCCGCGATCGGCCTGCCCGCCGACACCGAGCCGGGCACGGTCGATGAGCTGCGCGCCGTCGTCCAGCACGCGGATGCCGCCTACTGGGCGGGCCGGTACACCGAACTCGGTACCCTGCTCGCCGCGTTGCTGCCGGAGGTCCGCGCTCGGTACGACGGTGCCGGCGCCGACGAGAGAGAGGCCGCAGCCGGTGTGCTGGCCGACGTCTTCCAGACTGCGGGCATGGCCGCGAACGTCTGGGGTTCACGGGACCTCGCGTACGCCGCCCTCACCTACGGGCGGCAGATCGCGGTCCAGGCCGGTGACGACCTGCGCGAGGCGCACCTCGCCGCCACGACGGCTTGGGTGAACCTCCGGGACGGGCGTACGTCACAGGGCTTCGCGCTCGCCGCCGCCCAGGCCGACCGGATCGAACCGAAGATGTCCGAGCACGACCCCGACCGGCTGTCGGTGTACGGCCAGCTCGTCACCAACGCCGCCGTGGCCGCCTCGCGCGGAGGGGCCTCCGCCGATACGGCGCGCGAGTACCTGTCCCAGGCCCATGCGGTCGGCGCCCGCCTCGGCGGCGAGTACGCGCGCGGAGGCCACGCCCAGCCGTACGGCCCGCTGTACGCCGCCACTCAGGCCATGAGCATCGCCGTGGCCCTGGGCGATACGGCGGGGGCGCTGCGGCTCATGGATACCGTCCGGCTGGACGAAACGGTGCCGCTCGCGACGCGGGCCCGTTACGGGCTCGACGTCGCCCTGACCCATGTGGAGTGCCGCAGGTGGGAGCGGGCCGCGGACACGCTGGAGGCGGTGTGCGCCATGGCGCCAGGGTGGGTGCAGCACCAGATGTTGCCGGGCGTGATCATCTCCCGGCTGGCAGGTGTGTCCGTGGGGCGACTTCGCGGACTCGCCCACGCGGCGGGCGTACCGCTGGGCGTGCGCTGAGCTCCAAGCCTGGTCTGACCGCCTGCCGCCACGACCCGTGGCAGTTCGTCGGCCGGAAGTTCGCCGACTGCCACGCTCCGTAGCACCCCGCGCCCCGCTCGGCGGCTCCACCGGTACGGAGCGTGCCACCCCGCGCCATCCTGAACTTTCCCCGTAGCCACGGCCCGTGCCTGTTGGAGAGATCTCCTTCTCAGCACGCTGGGAGCATGCTGAACTCCCCGCCCGGCGGACTCGGGCACGTCCCCGTCGCCGTGTACTCCTGCGCCGCCGAATCCCCCGCCGTCCACGAAGCGGAACGCCGCGCCCGCCACTACGCCGACGCCCGCCACTGGCACGTCGCCGGGGTCTGGTCCGACGACGACCCCACCGTGCCCCTGGACACCCGTCTCGGCTGGTCGGCGATCACGGGTGCCCTGTCGTCCGGCCTGGTGCGCGGGATCATCGTCGCCGAGATCGGACACGTCGCCGCGGACGCAGCCCAGTTCGCCGCACTCGGCGTCCTCGTCCGCGACCGTGGCGGGTTCCTGGCCGAGGCAACGAGCGGCCCCTCCCGCCACATGCCGGGCCAGCACGAGCGCCGCCGCGTCCTCTTCGAGGCGGCGGCCGGTTGGGTGCCGTGGGTGCGCATCGTTCCCGGAAGCGCCCTGTGAGCGGGGTGCGCGCCGGGGTCGGTGATCTGGTTCGCGACGGCATCGGCCAGCAGGCAATCGTGACCGACATCAAGCAGGGACAGACCTGGGTGCTGCGTCGGCCGGCGGGCGGCATGGCCCACCAGTGGGAGACCGACGACCCCGACTCCCTCCACGTGGTGGAGACCCGCACGTCCCGGTCCGCACGCGAGCGGAACGAGCAGTGAGCGACCACGGCCACAGCACACCCCCACCCCTGCCTCCGGAAGGCGATCCCGCTTTGTACGCATTCGGCCTCTGCCTCGACCAGCGCTACCTCGTCCCCGGCCTGGCCACGATCACCGCCCTCGCCGACAGCCTCATGCCCCGGGCCCGCCGGGACGTGGCGCTCCGCATCCTCACCCTCGACCTGACGCCGTCCGAGGCCGTGCTCCTCGCACACCTCGCGCGACGCGTCGGCTTCGGCTCGTTCGACCTCTCCCACCGGTCCCCGCTGCGTACCGCGCGGATGGCGGACGCTTCGTACATCAGCGTCGCCACGTATCTGCGGTTCGAGTTCACCGCCAGCTTCGTCCGGCGTCCGTACGTGATCTACGTGGATGCCGACACTCTCGTACGAGGTGACCTGAGCGCACCGCTCAGCGGTCTACGCCCAGGTGAAGTCGGTGCCGTACGAGACGAATTCGGCCCGTCAGTCGGTGACAGCCATGCCCTGCCCGGTGTCGCGGAACGCTGGCCGCACCTGAAGGGCAGGCCGTACTACAACGCCGGTCTGCTGTGGGCCCACGTCGCCACCCTGCCCCAAGTCCGTCACGGGGTCGGTCACGCCTTGGCCCAGCACCGTCGGCACATCCTCCACAACGACCAAGACGCCCTGAACCTCTGGCTCCTCCACACCGGCCGCGTCCGGCCGGTCACCCCCGGATACAACCGCTTCGAACTCGGCAGGTTCCTCGAACGCGGCAACTGGGTCTGCCGCGTCGTCGCCCGCTCCCCGCGCCCCGACACAGCCGCCCACCTCGTCCACTTCGTGGGCCCCGAGAAGCCGTGGCAGCCCACCTGCCCGCGTACCGAGGACGTCCGGGAGTACCGCACCCATCTCCGCCACACCATGCGCTACGTCCGCGCCCTGGGCTCCGCCCACCCCGAACAGCCGGAGCTCCGATGAACACCACTCCCGTCCCCGCGATGGTCTCGCGCGCCTGCACCCTGTTCCTGGGCAGCCCCGCCAAGACCGCCGAACGTCTGAAGGCGGGCTCCCGTACGGCCGTCTACCGTGCCGCTCTCCACGACGGCACGCGCGTGGTCGTGAAGCTCTACTCCCACACCGCACGCCGCAACGCCTTCACCGAAGCCACGGCCATGCGCGCGGTTTCGGCGGCCGTTCCCGTACCGCGAGTACTCGGCTACGGAACCACCTCCAGCGACGGTGCCACCGCCCTGATCACCTCCGACCTGGGCCCGAGCACCCTCGGCTCCGCCGTGCGCGCGGGCAACCTCCCGCGCCTCCAGGCGCTCAGGGACCTCGGCACGCTCGTCGGCCTCGTGCACGAAGCACCGGTTGCTCCGAAGGCCACTCGGCGCCCCGTGATCGAGATGGTCACCTCCCTGAGCCGTCGCTGCCCGCCCAATGTGCTCGACCGGCTCGCACCCACCCTCGCGATCATCACCGTCACCCCGGACGAGGCGTCCACCGTGTGGTGCCACAACGACCCCCACCTCGACAACGTGGTCCTCGCCGGACCCCGGCAGACCCGCCACCTGGTCGACTTCACCGACGCCACCCCCGGGCGCCGGGAAGCGGACCTCGCCCACGCCCTCGTCATGACCGACGCCCACTGCCAATGGGACCGGCACGCCCTCCTCGGCGCCTATCCCCACCCTGTGAACGACACCCACCTCGCGGCATGGTCGGCCTTCCTCACCGTGAGCTGCTGGGCCCACGCCGCCCCCGGCAACGACCGGACCGTTCTGGCCGACCGCATGGACGCACTGTCCCGCCAGACGCCCCACCTCTTCCGGCCCCGCCCGGGGCACTCCCACGCACCGCACGCGAGAAGGAGAGCCCGATGAACCTCCCCGACCTGACGGTCGTCATCCCCGCCCACAACGAGGCCGCATACCTGCCCCGCTACCTCCCCACCGTCCTCGCATCCCTCGCGCAGTGGGAAGCCTCCAGCAACGAGCGTGGCGAAGTGATCGTGGTCGACAACGCCTCGACCGACGCCACCGCCGACATGGCCGCCTCCTTTGGCGTCCGCGTGATCAGCGAGCCCGTCCGCAGCATCGGCCGGGTCCGCAACGCCGGGGCGACCGCCGCTCGCAGCCCCCGACTGTTCTTCACCGATGCCGACGTTGCTCTGCCCACCGAGGCCCTCAAGGCCGCCGTGGCCGCAATGGACTCCGGAGCCGCCGGCGGGGCGATCCCGCCCCTCTACACACCGGACCGGCTCGGGGCACGGCTGCTGTGCGCGTACTGGGACCACTACCGAACCCGCCACGGCGGCGCACAGGGAGTCGCCCAGTTCAGCACCGCCACGGCCTTCAAAGCGATTGGCGGGTACCGCGAAGACCTCCTCATGAGCGAGGACGTCGACTTCTTCGCCCGCCTGACCGCCCACGGCCGCGCCACCAACGCCCCGGTCAAGATTCTGGACGACCTGCGCGTACGCCCCTCCACCCGCCGCTACGACCAGTGGTCGAGCCTCCGGATGCTCTGGTGGCAGAACCCGGTCACCGCCCGCCTCCGGCTCAGCTCCCCGCGCATGTGGCGCCACTGGTACGAGACCACCGTCCGATGAACCAGGAGCCCCCGATGACCGCCCCAGCCACAACCGCGCTCGCGCAGCCGCTTGCCCTGCCGGTACCGGACGCGACGGGGATCTACACCTTCCCCGACGACCTCGACCAGGCCCACCACCAGTGGACCCACCAACTCCTCACCCGGCACCGCGCCCACGACCACAACGTCATCGAGCTGATGGCCCCACACAGCGGCCGACCCCACTTCATCGAACTGCGCCGCCCCGCCGGCCGCCCCGTACTCGCACTCGAACCGCACCACGACGACTTCGCCCTCTCCGCCTCCGGCACCTTCCTCACCGACCCCCGCCCCCTCATCGTGGCCACGGTCTTCACCCGCTCCACCAGCGTCCACCCCACCCTCGAAGACGCCTACAGCACCGAGCCCGCCATCTCCCACCTGCGCGACCGCGAAGGCGCCGCCGCCCTGGCCCCGCTCGCCGCGACCCGCATCGCCCTCGGCCACAAGGACGCGGAACCCCCGTACCGCCCGTACGACCAGGACCGCCTCGACCAGATCACCGAGGAACTCCGCGCGATCGTCGCCGCCCACCCGAACGCCGAACTCCTCGCCCCCGCCGCCGTCACCCGCCACCCCGACCACCTGCTCGTGCACGAGGCCGCCGTCCGCCTGGGCTGCCGGTGGTTCTGGGAAGACCTGGCCTTCTGGTCCACGTACGCACTCGTCGGCTGCGACCAGCACCTCTTCCACTCCCGCACGCGAGCGTCGCTCGTCCCCTCGCTGGTCGACATCACCCCGGTCGTCCTCGACAAGTGCACGGTCCTGCGGATGCACGGCTCGCAGATGTACCCGGCCCGCAAGATGTACCGGCCGATCCGGCACGCCTGGACTGTCGCCGCCGACCTCCTGGGCAGCTCCGGAACGTACGCGGAGCGCTTCTACCGGATGGAGTCGCTGTGAAGGTCATCGCGATCGAAGGGCCGTCGTACGCCGGAAAGTCGACGGCGATACGTCACCTGCGCAGGCGCGGCTACGAGGACCGGGCCCACATCACGGACTGCTACGTCAAGCAGCTCGGCTGCCAGGACGCCGCACCCCCGGCACGCACCGCGTCCGCCGCCGAACAGATCACTGCCTTCGAAACGTTCATGGCCGTCGAGGAAGAACGCGTCCGTACAGCCCTCGCCTCCGCCAAGCCCTTCGCGATCCTCGACCGCTCCGTGGACACCCTCCTCGCGCACGCCCACGCCCTCGACGCCCTGTTCGGGTACGCCGTCCAGCACCGGCTACGCGACCGGCTCCAACTCCTCCCGCACCTGCGCCCCGACCACACGCTGTACTTCGACGTCCCCGCCGAGGCACTCGGCCTCCGTCGCAAGACCGCCGGCCACACGGCAGCCGAGCCCGACTACTTCCTGCTCGAGCCCGCCTTCCTCACACACACCCGCGACTACTTCTACGCCCGCGCCCAGCCCCCGGTGTCCCGCGAGGTCACCGTGCTCCCTGCCGACACCGACAAGGACGACATCGCCCACGCGGTGGAAGCCCTCGTCTCCTTCTGGATGAGGTGACCCTCCCCGTGCCCACCGCCCTCTTCGCCTGGCGTCGCACCCCGCCACCACTCCTCATCGGCGGGGCCGAAGTCACCCAGCAGCTCTTGGCCGAAGAACTCGCCGCCGGAGGCTGGCAGGTCTTCTACCTGGGCTCGCACCAGGCTCCCTGGGACCAGACCACGCAACTGCCCCAACTGCGCAGCCTCCTCGACGGACACCGCTCCCCGCACGAGGAGGCCGAGGGAGTCCTCCGCTACCGCTGGAACAGCGTGGACTGCATCGCCGTACCGCAGGACGGGATCACCTCCGCCCTCCACGAGCTGCTGGCTGGCCTGCGCCCCGACGTCGTATTCACCTCTCAAGAGAGTGCTGCCGACCTCGCCGAGCAGGCCCGTCCTGTTGCACTCGTCGTGGGCATCCTGCACTCCGTATCGAAGACTGGGCTCGGGGTCCTGGATGGAGGACCTCAATACGGCCTGGCGGTCTCGGAGTTCGCGCTCAGTCGAGCAACCCAGTACAACGGGACTCGCCTCGGAGTCCTCCACCCTCCGTTCGTGCAGCCCACGCAGGATACGAACGTGCTGCGCACCGACTCGGTGCTGATGGTCAACCCGATTCCGGCGAAGGGTTCCGTCCTCCTGCACGAGGTCATCCGCACGATGCCCGAGCAACACTTCACGCTGGTCGAAGGCTGGTGGAACACCGCCGCCGAGTTCGCCGCCTGCCCGAACGTGACCTACGTCCCCCGCACCTACGACATGGACACCCTCTACCGAAGCCACCGCCTGCTACTGGTGCCGTCCACCGTGGAGGACGCGTTCCCCCGCGTGATCGTCGAAGCTGCGCTGCACGGCACCCTGAGCATCGGCAGCGAACGAGGCGGCATCCCTGAAGCGATCGGCCCCCACGGGATCGTCCTCCCACGCACCGCAGACCCACGGGCCTGGGCGCACGCGATCAACACCGCCGACGACCGCACCCTCGGCTACCAAGCCCAGCGCCACGCCGCACGCTTCACCGCCCCAAAGCTGCCCGAACTCGAAGCCCTCGGCATCTACCCCGCGACGAACGCGCCCTCGACCTGATCGAGCCGCTCCGTCCACCAGTGCAGCAACGCCTCGTCCGCCGTGAAGAGTTCGTCGAACGAGAAGTCACCGCGGTCGTAGTGGAACTCCAACTGCCAGAAGTCCGTCATCCGCTTCCACCACAGCCGCCTCGCACCGTCCAACAGCGCGGAGGTCTCCAGCGACACCACGGACCGATAGCCGCCGACGAACTCCGACACCCGGTCAAGGTCGAACACCCCGCCCACGCCGAACTGCACCTGAGCCGTCCGCGCGACCTCTTCGGCATACGGCCGGACGCCGACGCGGTCCCAGTCGAGGATGGCGGTCAGCTCGCCGCCTTCCCAGAGCAGGTTCCGGTACTGGACGTCACCGTGCGTCCACCCGTGCCCGCCGCCAGGGACTTCACCTTGCGGGCGCCGGTCGACGTACTTGCCGATCAGCGCACGCCGCTGCTCCAGGGATGCCGATGCCGCCGCGTCGAAGGTGGTGTCGGCCCCCCTGTCCTCTACCAGTCCGGACAACCGTGCCGACTTCTCCACCGCTTGCTCCGGCGTCGCCACCTCGGAGGTCACCGTCTCAGATACCACAGGCAGCAACCCCCTGCCGCAGGCCCGGTCGAGCCCTGTGTGGAGACGCCCCAGGTGCGCTCCCAAGGAAGCGGCCTGGGACAGGCTGAGGTCCACCCCTCGGAGATGCCTCCCTGCCGCCCAGGGGAAGAGACACCAGACACCACCGCCGACCTCGGCCACCAGGGCGCCGGAGACGGTGGGGACGGGAGCGCTGACCGGGATGCCCTCGGCAACCAGCGCATCCAGCACCCCAAGGTTGCGCACCAGCCGATCGAGCGACACGTCGGTGACCCGCTTGAGTGCGAACACCCCGGCCGCGGTGTCCACCCTCCAGTTCGCGTTCATCAGCCCATCAACGAGGTAGCGCTTCTCTCGTACTGCCCCGAGGCCAAATGCGCTGGTCAGCTCAGCGAAGACGCTGCCGGGGATATCAGTCCTGTCCATCGCGGTCGCATCAGTCACGTGAAGGACGATACGCGGGCCAGCGCCCTCAGAACCCAGTTCCCCACACGACCTCCGGCGACGTCTCGGAAGCCGAGCACCCTCACGGCTCGCACCGGCGACGTGGGCCGCTACGGTGTCTTCGTGGGCGCAGGTGACGTATGGGCAACACAGGCAGAGCAGGGATGGGATTACGGCGAGGGTTTCGTCTGTGCTGGGTGCGTCGACGACGAGACCCTCGCGGCAAAGATCGCGGCGGACGCCGAGCAAGATGAGGCGTGCGACTACTGCGAACGCGTGCCAGCGGCTCCGATCGACACCCTATTGGAAGCCTACTTCGACGGCTTGCGCACTGAATACGCTCTGGCCGGTGACGAGGGGGCCTCCCCCTGAGTGGTGGACACGCTGATACTGGATCTGCTTGATCCGGAGGAAGCGAGAAGACCGCCGATGGCGATGAAGGACTACTCGGACGAGTTCAAGGCCGATGCCGTGGCCCTGTACGGGTCCACACCCGGGGCGACCTACAAGAGCATCGCCGCTGACCTGGGAGTTAACCGGGCGACCCTGCGTGAGTGGGTGCTGCGGGACCGCGAACGCCGTAGCGTCAGCGCCGCGGCTGCGAAGCCGGCCGCCCCACGTCGCGAGGCGGTACCGTCCGCTGATCCGGACGAGCGGGTCCGTCAACTGGAGGCCCGGGTGGCAGAACTCGAGGCGAGTGAGCGCAAGCTCGCCACCGAGCGGGACATCCTCCGCAAGGCGGCCAAGTATTTCGCCGGAGAGACGAACTGGTGAGGAGCCGCTTCCAGTTCGTTGACGACCACCGGGACACCTACGAGGTGAAGCGGCTCTGCCACGTCCTGGAGGTGAACCGGTCCAGCTACTACAAGTGGCTCGCCGGCGCCGAGGCCAGGGCCGCCCGGCAGCACAAGGACCGGGTCCTGGCCGAGGAGATCCGCGAGGTCCACGGCGAGTCCGGCGGCGCCTACGGCTCTCCGCGAGTGACCGCCGAGCTCCGCGAGAAAGGGCGGCGGGTCAACGAAAAGCGGGTCGCCCGGATCATGCGGAGGTTCTCCATCACCGGAATCCGCCTGCGCAGACGCGTCCGCACCACCGTCGCGGACCCAGCAGCCTCACCGGTTCCGGACCTGTTCCAGCGGGACTTCACCGCCGCCGAGCCGGGGCGCAAGTACATGGGCGACATCACGTATCTCCCGCTGGCCGGCGGGGAGTTCCTCTACCTCGCTACGGTGCTGGACTGCTTCAGCCGCAAGGTCGTCGGCTGGTCCATCGCCGACCACATGCGCACCGACCTGGTCGCCGACGCACTGCGGATGGCGGCCTCGACCCGTGGCAGCCTGGACGGCGCCGTGTTCCACTCCGACCACGGGGCCCAATACGGATCCCGGGCCTTCGTCGGCCTCTGCGACCAGCTCGGAGTCACCCGGTCGATGGGCGCGGTCGGCACCAGCGCCGACAACGCGGCCTGCGAAAGCTTCCACGCGTCCCTGAAGCGCGAGACCCTCCAGGGCGCCCACGACTACGGTGACGCCGGCACCTGCAGAAGAACGGTATTTGCCTGGCTGACCCGCTACAACACCCGCCGTCGGCACTCCGCCAACGACCACCTCAGCCCCAACGAATACGAACGCCGACACCACACCGCTAAACTCACGCTCGCCGCGTGATCAATAACCGCGTGCCCACCTTCATGGGGGAAGGCCCGAGCTCGCCTACTTCGAGGGTGAACTCGTGGCCAACCAAAGCTGGGACGGGCCCGACCTCGTGGACGCTTATGCGGACGTCCTGCTCGACGAGCGGCTACAGGAAACCGTTCGCGAAGCGGCTCGGTACGACGACATCTGGGTGGAGCGTGACTTCATCGCTCCGCGCGAGGACGAGGCGCTTCTCGACGGCTGGGAGCGGTTTAGCCACCAAGTGAAATACCGGACCCGCTACGTTTTCTGGCTGGCTTCCCCCGGTAAGGAAGAGAAGCACCTCGGCGGCGGTGAGATTCCCGCAGCCGCCATCCTGGAGTCACTCGGCCAACTAATTCCAAGGGCTGGTCTCGTACGGAGCATTCCGGCCGGGCAACACCTATGGCGCGCACGTGCGCATGACAGCGTAGGGGAAAGCTGGACTGCTGGAATGCTGGGGACCGCGTTGCCCGATCAGGCCAGACAACCTAATCGAATGAGTCCAGCTGGCATCCCTCTCTTCTACGGGGCCGATTCCTCAGACGCCGCAGTTGAGGAAGTGGCTCGACATGCAACCGACGCCCACCCCTGGGTTACCTACGCCGCGTTCGAAACCACCAAGCCGATGAGGGTGGTCGACTTCACTCGCCTGGAGAGCGTTCCGACTATCTTCGACACCGAGCGGGCACACTTGAGGCGTGCGCTGATGTTCTTGCACGAGTTTGTACACCTCATCAGCGCTGACGCGAAGGGGCGCGAGCACCTGGATTATGTACCCACGCAGATCGTCACGGAGTATCTGCTGCGGGTCTTTGATCAGGAACAGCCCGTTAGTGGGCTGGTGTTCAACTCGTCCGCTGCTCGTCACGGCGGCCTGTGCACTGTGCTCGATATCCCTCAGCACCATTGCCTCGATCCGCTCGCGCAGGCCCCGGAGAAGCACATTGCCCTGCGGCTGGTACCCGGCACGCTGCGCGCCGACCGCCCCCTGCGGCCCCGTTCTTCCCAGGCGAGCCGAGACTCCGAGAACCTATGATCACGACCAGGGGTACGAGCGAGTCGTGTGTTCAGGGCGGACACGAGGTGGGGGAGAGATATGGGGCAAGCATGGGGCGCTCTTGCTGTGGCCATCGTCGGAGTGATCGGCACTTTGGGTGCCGCGTTGCTGACACAGCGCAGAGCAGACCACCTTAAGCGCCAGGAACTTGAAGCCCTGGCGAGACAACAACGCGAAGGTCGGGACCACGCTGATCAGGTCCGTCGGGAAGAAGCACGCGCCCAGGTGCACCGTGACCTGATGGATCTGCGACGGGCCTGCTACATCTCCCTGAACACCACGGCACGCCAGTACCAGACCTCGCAGATCAATCTCCTGCACGCGCTACGGAACCATAACGACGCCGAGGTCCAGGCGTGTGCCGAGCAACTCGAGGAACGGAGGTTGGCTCTACGTGACAGCTACGCCGAAGCACAGATGATTGTGCCTCCCACGGTGTTCACCGATGCTCGGGCCGCTAGCCGTCAGCTGAACGGCACCTACGGCCAGCTGAAACGCTTGCTCGCGGCTCCCCATGTCGTCGACGGCGACCTCCTGAGGATAGAAGCGGAGACAGAGCTGTCGTGGGCGCTCCTGTCTGATCTGCGGGGCGCCATGCGCAGCGATCTCGGTGTAGACGAGGCTTCCATCTGAGCGGCGTGATCCCGCAGTTAACGCCGGCCGAGGGTCTGGCCTGAAGCCAGCGTAGCGGCGTTCATCGGTCAGGCCACCACCCTGCGGATACCTCATACCTCCGGCACAGTGTGAGGATCAACAGCTGTCAGCAGCTACGACACCACGAGTTCAAGTCAGTAACCAATACACTCTGCAGTTGACTACCCAAGACCAGGAAGGCAGGGGTACGACATGCTGGAGGAGGCATTGCTGGCTGCGGCCTCAGCGGGCGGCATCGCAGTGGCAGAGGCAGCAGGAACACAAGCATGGACAGGGCTGCGCCAGGCGCTTGCGCGTTGGTTCGGGCGCGGCAATGAACAACGGGAACAGGCAGAGCTGGAGCGCTTGGACCAGACCGCATCCGCCCTCGAAGCATCTGATGCCGACGCTACGGCTCGGGTGCGCATCTACCAACAGGCAATCTGGCAGGCCCGGATCGAGGCCGCGTTGGAGAGTCTGGACGAGACGGAACGCAACCAGGCCGCAGACGAGCTGGGCTCTCTACTCTCCCAGCACGCCCCTACCAGCGAAGTATCTGCCGATCAGGGCGGATTTGCCGTCGGGGGCAACGCGGACATTCACGCGGAGGGAGGGTCAATCGCAGCCGGGGTCATCCACGGTGGTGCGCAGATCGGCCACCCTCCAGTGCCGGATCCGTCCCAGGGCTGAACGGACCGGCAACTCCTAGCGCACTTACCCAGCCCGCAGGTACCGCTAGCTATGAGGGGGTATCTGTCCATGCTAGTTACAACAGTGCAGCGGTAGGTGTCGTTTACCAAGCCGCGCCACGCTTGCCAGCCAAGTGGCCACACCAGGTCGGAGTGATCCCACCTGAAGCGGAATGGTTCCAGGACCGTGCTGAGACCAATCAGCTGGCCCAGCTGCTGCCCTTGGAAGGGGCCGCAGTCGTCGAACCTGCCAACCAAGCGTTGGTCGGCGGGGTGCTGGCCGGAATGGGCGGGGTCGGCAAGACACAGCTGGCTGCCCGCTACGCACGCACAGCCTGGCAGACAGGCACGGTCGATCTGCTGGTGTGGATCTCTGCAAGCAGCCATAGCGCCGTCGCGGCTGGCTATGCCCAAGCCGCGGCCGAAGTCTTGGGCACCGACCCAAATGATCCGGAAGCTGCGAGAGCGTTCCTGGCTTGGCTGGAACCTAAGCCACAACCGAACCCGTGCCGATGGCTCGTGATTCTCGATGACATCGTCGACCCTGTCGACTTGAGCGGGTGGTGGCCGCCAACCAGCCCGTACGGCCGCGTCTTAGCCACCACCCGCCGTAAGGACGCAGCCATGATCGGGGGCAGTAGACGCCGGATCGAAATTGAAGTGTTCACCGAAGCACAAGCCCTGACCTACCTCAAGAACGCTCTTACCAGTCACGGCCGCACCGAGCTTCAAGAGCAACTCACCGCCCTTGCCGAAGACTTGGGTCAGCTACCACTTGCCCTGTCCCAGGCTGCCGTCTACCTCATAGATTCCGGCATCAGCTGCCTGGCCTACCGGAACCGACTGGCCGACCGTACCCGCTCTTTGTCCGACGCAGCTCCTGACGTCCTGCCCGACAACCAGAACCACACGGTGGCCGCTGTCTGGAGCCTGTCCCTCGACCGTGCCGATATCTTGCGGCCAGCCGGCCTCGCCCGACCGACACTTCAGCTTGCCTCGGCGATGGACCCGAACGGCATTCCTGAGCCCGTACTCACCAGCCAACCTGCACTCAACTACCTCGCCTCTCACAGAACCTGCTCTGCTCGCAATCAGGCGGAGGGCAGCGTTTCTAGTGACGACGCTCGCGCAGCCCTACGAGTCCTGCACCGCCTCAGCTTGGTCGAGCATTCTCTAGACTCGCCGCAACCACGGATTCGAGTACATCGGCTAATCCAACGCGTTACGCGCGAAGCCCTCTCCCCTACCGGGCATGCTGATGCGATGCGTTCAGCTGCTGACTCTCTTTTAGCGAACACCGGCGAGCTCCGAGACGACAGGATTGACAGAAGAGGATTTATTGCAAATAGTCAAGCAGTAATCAATAACGCGCAGGGTGATTTATGGACTCCTGAGCCGCATCCATTGCTCTCACATTTAGGCGCCGCCCTTGGAGCCGATTGCCAATTTGATGCTGCTCTGAAGTACTTCCACCAGCTGGTAAACGCAACAAGCTGTCACCTTGGCGAGGAAAGTCGCCATACGCTCGCAATGCGACACAATCTTGCCTATTGGCAATGGCGTGCAGGGGACTTACGTGGTGCCGCCGTCGCACTCAGAGATCTATTGGGAGACGCACTGCGCACAGTCAGGCCGTCTGACCACCTCATTCTGGCAACTCGCCGCGTACTAGCCAATGTCAGAGGAGATTCTGGAGAGGTAGCCGACGCCATAGGCGAACTCACGGAAGTCTACAAGGATTCCGTGAATACCTGGGGGGCGGCGGACTCCTTTTCCCTGGATGTCCGCCATAATCTCTCCCACTGGCAAGGAGTGGCTGGCAACACGACGCTAGCCTCAGATGGCATCAGGGAAGTACTTGGCCTGCGCCATCAGGAAATCGATCCCAACCATATGACGGAGGAGGAATTTGATGCACTTTTGGGCGGGTTGGCTGAATTCATCGAACTGCGCGGAAGGTCTGGACATGCAGACGAAGCGGTCGAACGGTATGCCAAAATCATCGAGGAACTCGGCCAACTCGTGGGCTTCGACAATGAGACCATCCGCTCCTTACGCACTAGCCTAGCGTGGTGGAAAGGAAGCGCGGGTGATATTCCCGGAGCGATCGCGGAATATACGGCTCTCCTGGAAGAAGAATCCAACCTTGAGGCCCATCATCCAACAATCCGAACTCTTCGCCATAACCTGGGATACTGGAAGGGAATGTCTGGGGAGCTCCCCGAGGCAATAGACATTCTTTCAGATCTCCTGAAGTCGGAACTTGAGCATTTGGGGCCAAATCATCCAGATGCACGGTTGACCCGTATCGTCCTCACGCGATTCCATTGGGAATTTGGCACTGTAATGGAATTGCCACCCCTCTAACTCGCAGCACACGGTTCAACGTAAACCATCAGCGCACTTGCGCAACGTGATCTTCGCGCCCGGCACGCTCGCCTGCGGGCCCTCGGGCTTCCCGGCCCCGAGGAGCGCACTTTCAGTTGATCTCTCATGCACCAGCGGGCTCACCGGCCGCCCAGGCTCTCCCCGAGCTCTTCCCTCGCCTTGGCGATCTCGGCCTCGGCGGCTTCGCAGGCGTCATGAGCCCGGTCCGCGGCATTCTTGCCGATGGCCAGGAAGCCGAAAAGCCCTGCGATGAAGCCTGTCAGCACTGCGCTGGTCCTCGCCACGCTTCCGGCCAAGGCCGCATACCGAAGATTCAGGCGGGCTGCTGCCCGCTGCCCCTGCGCACCCCTTCTCCTCGCAGAATCAGCAGCATTGGCCGTGCCAGAAGCACATAGCTCCGCCAGAGCTGCGCAGAGAAGGGCCAAGACCGTCACCCCGCCGGCCGCAATGCCCACGGCCAGGAATGCCATCCCTACACGGCCCCACGTCGACTGCTGGGGCGCGAAGACCCTCATGCTGACCATGCCAGCCATCCCGAAGGCCATGTAGGTCGCGAAGCACCAGCCGATGAAGATTTGGCCGGGTCCAGGCGGCCCTTCATCCTCATCAGATTGATCTTCCTCCGGGGAAGCCTTCTCATTTCGCTGCTGGCCCGGGGGTACTCGGGCTTCTTCGGCTCTCCTGTAATGCGAGTACGGGATCTGCTGGTTGCTGACATCTCCGTACACATTGCCTGCGATGAATACGCCAGGCCCCGTGTTGCTCTGGCCAGCGTTGTTCCGGGGGTCAGTCGTGTCGGGCATGCCCCGCGCCATGGTTGATGGTGAGACCGCCTGCGACGTTTCCGTTGATGAAGGTGCCCGCTCCGTGGTTGTGCTGGTTCGCCACCGACGTCGACGAGGGCTGTTGAACGAGCGCCATCAGTTCGGCGTAGAGATCCGGCTCCGTCTCCGCGAGACGTTGGAACACAGGAGCCCAAGTGGCGGCGAGAGCCCGTGCAACTGGCTCACGGTCGTTGGCCGGCACCCGCACCACAGCCACCCGGTCCCGATCCAGGCGATCAAGCTGAGCCGATACCTCGTCTCCTTCTCCGGCCCGTCGGAACAGGCGACCGATGGCGGCACGCCCCCTCTGGTACCCGTCCTGAGTTGCCTGGGTGAGGAAAGCCGCGGCCATGGTCGTCGCCGCGAACGTCGCTTCGTCCACTTCGTGTCCCCTCAACTGGTCGCAGCACTGTATCCACGGGCGAGGAGGACGGCAGCCGGAACACCTCATCCCGCATTCCAGGCCAGCCCGAAGAGGCCCAAGCAACAACTCATCTTCCGACAGGGGACGTTGCGCACACTGCTCGGCGGTGTGCCGCACTCTCGACGGACGCCGGAAGGCCATGACCGCGGACAGAAGTGGCGACCAGCCCTCCTCCCCAGCTAGGACCGCGACGGACCCCAACGAGGATCAGGTCGAGCGCGTACAGCGCCACGTTCACGTCGACCCCAGCCCTGCCCCTGGCCACGACAAACCTGATCGCAACACCGTGGCCGATGCCGTCGCTGGATCCGCTAGCAACGACACAGGAATAGTTCTACGAATAATTGACAGCAGATAGTTAAATCAGGCAGGATCTCCCTGTGACCGAACCCCTCAGCGCAGAAGAGGCCGAGTTGGCTCTGTCGCCGCATCTCCAAAAGATCGGTGGCTGCATCGACCGCGGATGGCGGCGGTGGCTCACCCTGCTGAAGCAGGACAGCGAACTCGCAATTGTGATCAGCGCCCGTTCACGGGCCAATCTGGTGTACGACTTCATCCGCCACGAGGCCGTAAACGCGTTCGATGACTGCGAGGATGTGACGGTTGGAGACAGCCGTGGCTTCCTGCTTCTCACGTTTGAAGAGAAGATCGTCCTGCGGTTCAAAAAGTTCAGGGACCGCAAGCTGCGAACCAGTGGCATATCCACTCAACAGCGGCACGAGTTTTCCAACCAAGTGCTACCAGGCATGGAGGCGCTAACCCACCTCGTCGCTGGCTACCTGCCCGACAAGGAAGGTCTGGGCCTGGAGCGGATGGCCATCACATGCAGCCTCGATGACGACCGGCTCTGGGTTCTAGAGTTGGATCTTGGCCTCGGTGAAATTGGCGTCACAGCACCTGTCGCCCCGATGCCGTTCACTCCGCAGCGGGATACGATCGTCCGGTCGAAACAGCGCGAAGTCCCAGGTCAGACTGGTACTGAAGAGAGGTAGCCACCCCATGAACCCGCGCCTTCTGCAACTCGCGCGGGAGTCTCGTGGCTTGTCCCAGTCCAAACTGGCTGGGCTCGCAGGCATCTCGCAGGCAGCCCTTTCTAAGGCGGAGAACGGCGTGGGAACGCTATCTCCCGAACGTGTGCAAGCAGTGGCTGAAGCCCTGGAGTACCCCCAAGAGCTGCTCGACTGGCCTGATGAGCCAGTAGGGCTGGGACCATCCGGCTTCTATCACCGCAAGCAGTCTGGCCTCGGCAAGACCGCGCTCCAGCGGATCGAAGCCGAGGTCAACCTGCTCCTCATGCAGCTCCGCCGGCTCGAGGCCAGTGTTGACATCGAGCCTATCTACCGACTCCCCGTCCTCGACTCCGACGAGCACACCCCAGAACAGGCCGCAGCCAAGATCCGGGCGAGCTGGCTCCTGCCGGATGGTCCTGTGCACGATGTGATCAGGACTGTCGAGAGGGCAGGGGTCGTCGTCGTACGACGCGACCTGGAGTCGCCAAAGATCTCCGGCCTGAGCGTCAGGCCACCGAACGGGTTGCCAGTGATCATCCTGAACCACGGGCTGACACCGGCGAGGGAACGCTTCACCGTGCTTCACGAACTGGGACATCTGGTCATGCACCAGCTGCCCAGCGACAACGGTGAGCGCGAAGCCGACGTGTTCGCGTCCGAGTTCCTCATGCCGAGCCGCCTCATCGGCCCACATCTTTCGGGCCTCACCCTCCAGCGCTCAATCCAACTGAAGCAGCACTGGAAAGCTTCCATGGCAGCGGTGATCCAGACCGCCAAGCGCTTGGATCGCATCGATGACAGCCGCTATCGGAGCCTGCAGGTCCAACTGTCTCAGCACGGATACCGCAGGAACGAGCCTGCCGAGCCAGACCGCGAAGTACCAACCATCCTCGCCAACATCCTGGACACGCACCGAGCCGATCACGGGTACTCCGACAAGGAACTTGCAACTGTTGTCGGCCTCCAGCTCCGAGAGTTTCGATCGGAGTACGGAAGCACCTTCGCGCTCCATGCTGTATGAGTGGTGCGTCCCTTAGTGGCCCGTGCCAAGACCACACAGCGACGCGTGCCACAACGTGCCAGTAGGGGCGGTAAACAGCGGTCACCAAGGGCTTCACCTGAGCTGCCGCTGATCACCCCCAGGCAGCTATCGCCCCAGGTCAGAGGGCATTCACCGGCCGAAGTACAGGGTGATTCCCAAGCTCAGAGCGCGAGTTCGATTCTCGTCACCCGCTCCATAGAAAAGCCCCAGGCCAGCGGCCCGGGGCTTTGTTGTTGCCTAGACCGGATCAAGTGTCTCGTGCCCGATACGTGCCCGATGACTGATCATCCGGCTTCCGTGCCGCCTTCTTGCGCGCCTTACGGATCGTCTTGTCCAGCTTCTTCGCCACCACGCGTTGCCGCTCGGTGTCCGAGTGCTGGTAGATCATCGCGGCCTTCTCCGAGGACTGCCCGGCGCGCACCATAGTGTCCTTCAGCGTGGCACCGGACCGGGTGGCAAGAGTGTGTCCGGTGTGCCGGAGATCGTAGAACCGGAACCCCTCCGGCAGGCCGACCGCAGCACGGGCCTTGCGCCACTTCCGCCCGAAGGAGGAAGACCGGGCCTGAAGGGTCTCGACGAACTCCGCGAACTCGTGTCCAGCATCCTCTAGCCGAGCGTAGATGCCGCCGGGGCCGGGGTTCTCGGAGAACAGCTCCGGGATGTCCTTCACGACGTCCCAAGGGAGGTACGACGTAGCTGTCTCGACGGGGGTGCCGTTGCGGAAGTAGAGACGGCGACGGGCAAGAACCTTGGCCCCGGGGGCGACGCCAAGACGCTCCGCGATCTCCTCGGGAGCATCCGCCGGACCGATGAATAGCACGCTCACCTTGGCGGTCGCACCGGCCTGTTCGGACTCCGCGAGATAGGCAGCCTTCCCGCCTTTGCGGTGCGAGCGCCGGAACCGGTCCGACGATCGGTGACGCACCGGGGGCCGATCCTTCACCGAGGAGCCCTTGCCGTGCCTCGTTTCGACGAGGCCATTCGCGCGGACTTCTGCCATGGCCTTGCGGATCGTGCCGCCGGAGACGCCGTAACGGTCGACCAACTCCGACTCGCTCGGCACCATGTCGCCGGGCTTGAGGACGCCCGCCCGGATCTGCTTGACGATCTCTTCTGCGATCCGAATGTATCGAGGTACGGCCCGGTCGCCTCCTACTGCTGTTCCCATCGTCCTACTCACTCTCCTATGCTCCTGTACATGAGTAACAGTGCCCAGGAAGCCCCGTCAACGCCGAAGCACAGTGTGTCCGTGGCAGGGGCGGTGGTGCGCGATGACGGGCGACTCCTGGCGATCCGCAGGGCGGACAACGGGACGTGGGAGTTGCCAGGCGGGGTCCTGGAGTTGGAGGAATCCCCAGAGCAGGGTGTCACCCGAGAAGTCTGGGAAGAGACTGGCATTCACGTCGAGGTTGACCAGCTCACCGGCGTCTACAAGAACACGACCCGGGGCGTCGTTGCCATGGTGTTCCGGTGCAAGCCATCTGGTGGCACCGAGCGCACGTCTGACGAATCGATGGCAGTTGCTTGGCTCACGCCCGAGGAAGTCACCGAGCGGATGTCCGAGGTCTACGCAATCCGCCTGCGAGACGCCCTGGACGGAGACGGGCCACACGTCCGGACCCACGACGGACACCGCATGATCCCAGCGCGGTAGAACTTTCCCTACTTCATCAAGAGGCCCGCTACCGCGGGCCCGGCCCCTTGGCTGCGGGCTCTGCGCCTTCGGCGCCCGCCCGCTGCCCTGGGCCGGTAAGCAACCGGCCCGATGTAGGCAACCCCGCTCGTGGCTGGTGCGGTCGGCTCCACGGCTTTACCCACCTCCCCAGTTCGGGTCCCGCGTCGAGCAAGACCAGGGGGCCACTCGTTCACATTCCGGGCAGGATCACAGCCTGCCCGAGTTGCCAGCCAGCGTACGACCCCCTGATCATGCTCGACCCCAAACTGGACAGGGCACCGGCCAAAGCCGCTCCGCCGACCTCCGCATAGGCTCTACCAACCTCCGGCGACCTCTTCGCCTACACTTGTATCTCCCGCATCTTGCTGGTATCACCTGTGACCTTTCGTGGAGGTTCTGAAATTGCTGCAGCTCAACGGAATTCACTCGGGTGACTGCCTTGAGTGGTTGATGACGCTTCCGGACAATAGCGTCGATACGATCATCTCATCTCCTCCGTACAACATTGGGAAGTCTTACGAATCTCGTACGCTACTCAATGAGTACCTGGCCCTGCAGGGGCTCGTCCTTCGAGAATGTCATCGAGTTCTCAAGGAAACCGGATCCATTTTCTGGCAGGTTGGGGTCTATGCGGATAAGGGAGTTCACATTCCTCTTGATGTCCGATTTTTCCCGATCCTGGAGGATCTTGGAATGATTCCAAGGAACCGGATTGTTTGGGTTAGGCCGCACGGCCTGCACGCCAAGAACAAGTTTTCTGCTAGGCATGAAACAATTCTCTGGTTCTCAAAATCCGCGGAATACAAATTCTTTCTCGATGAGATCCGCGTGCCGCAAAAATATCAGAACAAGAAATCTTGGAGAGGGGATAACAAGGGTGAGCTGACATGTAACCCTCTAGGCAAGAACCCTGGCGACATCTGGCTCTTTCAAAATGTCAAGCACAATCATGAAGAGCAGACTGTTCACCCTGCGCAATTCCCAGAAGATATGGTGGCGCGAATGCTGCTTGCTACCACAAAGCCCGGGGATGTTGTTCTTGACCCCTACATGGGGACGGGAACGGTCGCCGTAGTAGCTCGCGACCATGGGCGGAACTATCTCGGGGCTGAGCTGGATCCTACCTATCATGACATTGCCTTGCGGCGAATCTCGGGTGAGCCTGATCAGGAAGGAGTATTCCCGAACTTGAAGACCCTGCGTGACTATGTTTCACGCACAGGAAAGCCCATCGAGGATTATCGTTTCGAGGTACAAGTCGGGAAAACTCCGACCGAACGAAGCAAGTCGAAGCGCTTTGATGAGGCACACCACTTGGTCGAGATTGAGAATCGACTGGCCACTGAAGAAGAGTCGTTCGGCCAGCGCACTCGCGGACTCTCCGATGGCCTCCCAAGTCTGCCAACACAGGAAATCAAGCCGGTCGACGAGCCGTTGGGTCTCTTTTAGAGGCCCTATCGTCGTGCCACCTAAAGGTGAGCGGTGAGTCGGGCGGCTTGGCCTCCAGCCCTCTTACGAGCGCTCCAATTAACGCGAAATTGCCGCTCCTCTCCCGTGACAATGCTTCTGGAAGTCCTTCCCGTGTAATTGTTCCAGGAAGCTGAAACGGTCGTTGCCCTTGGGTCAATATTGAGACCGATCAGGCGAATTGCCAGATTAAGGTCTAGCGCACTGAGGACGCTCTCCATCTGCGCCCGCCCTTGCTCGAAATATAGCGTGCTCTGCGAGGCGGGCAGACATCCACTTTTCGTTACAATGAGCAGAGCCTGCGGGGGAGACGACATCCCAGCCAGTTTCCAAGAATTCCGGGCAACGACCTGGCTGCGGATGATATTGTTCCAAAGGAATGGATAGTTGGAGAATTGCCATTCCGCTAGAACTGCGTTCTTTCCAGCATCCCAATCGGTGCCAAAGGCTCGCAGTGTTGGTGGAACAATGATTTTGTTCCAACCGTAAGCTGCAGCACCAGCGGTCAGAATCCTGTTGGTAGCCTTTGGGTCGAAGATTGCTTGGCCATCGAGGCCAGCTTGGCCGCTCGGTTGAAGTTGCAGAGTTAGGTTGTCCAATACGGACGCGATCTCATGCCACTCCTCTTCACCTTCTGTCGAAAAGTATGTCTCGGCGCCGAAAAAATCTGCGATTTCAAAAAGCATGAACCCCTCCATTTATGATCGCGAGAGGTGATCCTACAAGAGGTTCTGTTGCGATGAAGTAGAAGCGGGAGCGCCGGGGTTCGCGCTACTTTGTAGAGATAGGTCAAATTATGACAAATGGGAAAATTGCGGAAATTTCTTGCTTAAATAAGAACTGCCCGACAATTTGTAAGTAGGAGCAGGCATGACCCTGACTGCATCGCGGTGTTCCTGTGGAGCTCGAAAACTCACGCCCCAATAGGGGGCGCCTCATCGGCGTCTGCGGCGCCGTTAGCGGAAAAAGACATCGATCGACGCGGGCCGCCGGAAGCTATCAGCGGATGTACAGCAACGGAGTACCGAGGCCCCAGCGAACGTTCCCGCCCGCCTCCGTCCTCTCATGGACTCGTAGCGACCGGTATGGCACCCAGTGACCGATCCAGTTAGAGCTACGGGTCAGAAGGTATCCGTGCCCGATCCGTGCCCGGCGAGGCGGTGAATCACGGTCAACCACAGGTGCCAAGGTGAGCCCCCTGAGTTCGCCTTGGCCCTCATCTCCGCAGCTCAGCAAAGCAGGACGGGCCCGAGGAGGCGTTGATTCCCAAGCTCAGAGCGCGAGTTCGATTCTCGTCACCCGCTCCAGCACGAACCCCCAGGCCACAGGCCCGGGGGTTCTTTCGTTGTCCAGGCCAGGTCAGAGCCGTGCGCCATCTCTGCACCGCCAGCTCCCTTCCATGCCTACCCAGAGACGAGGCTCACCTGCCAGATCACAGAATGACAACATGGAAATGTCTGAGCCCTACGCGACGACTGTCGCAGCCGTGGCACCTGTGGTCTGGGCCATTGGAACCGTTGAAGTTCACCAGGTGATCAAGCGTATGCGGACGGTATGCGATGACCGAGATCGCCTGGTGACGGAGTGCCTCCGCGCCCTCGCCGTCGCCCACGATGACACGGGCCTCGCACAAGCACGCAGAGACTGGAAGGCCATCCGGCGGCAGGATCGGCGCGCCTGGCCTTCAACCCTTCTTTACGTGGCATGGAGCTACCTAGGGATTGCCATGATCTTTTGCGTAGTAAGCGCATTGGGCTGGTTGGCAGAGCGCGGCGGACCAGGAAAGATCAGCGGGACGGACCCGACCGCCGCAAATTTTTGCCTGCTAGCCATCACCACCGGCCTCGTCTTCATCACCCTCCTGCCCATGGCGGTGGCTACAGCAGAAGCGATCCGCTCTCTTCGCCGGGCCCGCACCAAGCAGCGCGAGTTCGCCCGGCGCGAGGCCGAGACCGCCTCGCGCATTGAGGCCCTGCGATCGGCGAACTCAGGGTTGCCCTCAAGCGACCCGCCGACGACATGACGAAACCGTGCGGCGGTCGCGTCCGCATCGTCTCCCTCTGAACCAGAGGCGCCGTTGACTGGGATGCCTCAGTCGGCACCGCCCGACCGAGTCCGGCATCAGGGTGCTTGTTCGGCATACGGCGTGGGCCACTAGTCGGCACTGGGGAAGAAACACCATCACGGCGCGCATACTTCAGTATGCTGTCCGTATGTCCTCGACGACTCGCATCACTGTCACCCTGCCCAGCGATCAGGTGGCCGAGCTCCGCAAACTCACGGACAACGTCTCCGGGTACGTGGCGGAAGCAGTCGCCCGCCAGATCCGGCACCAGTTGCTCGGTGATGACCTGCGACGCCACGAGGAGGAGCACGGCAATTTCACCGACGAGGACCTTGCAGAGGCGCACTCGAAGATCTTTGGCCCCGCAAGCACCGGCACCCGGTCGGACGCCGCGTGATCGAGCGCATCGAAACCGTCGTTCTGGACTCCGAGGGGCTGTCGGCCTGGGTCGCGCAGGACCGGAAGGTCCTCGCGATGCTGCGGGTGTTCCATGACATGGGTGCGGACCTGGTCGTAGGGGCGAACACGATCGTGGAAGTCAGCCATGCGCGCACCAACATGCCACGGCTCAACTGGACACTGTCGCGGGTCAAGGTGGAACCGGTCACCGAGCAGGCGGCCAAGGCAGCCGCCGAACTCCTGAAAAGCAGCGGGTTGCACGGCCATAAGTACGCCATCGACGCCACCGTGGCGGAGGTGGCCCTGCGGCAGCCGGGGCCGGTCGCGCTGCTTACTTCCGACACCGACGACATGACAAAACTTTGCGGCACCCGCGTCCGCATCGTCTCCCTCTGAACCATCAGCGCCCTTGAGTGGGATGCCTCAGCAGGCCCCGCCGGTCTGAGTCCGGCCGGTTCATGGCTTCACAGGCGGGCCGAGGGGCAGGACGATCTCCGCAACCACCAACCACCAACCACCGCAGCGGTGGCGGGGGCATTCGATCCAGGGGGCCGGCATGGCGAAATGCGGTGCGCGCACCAAGACAGGCGGTCGTTGTCAGCGGAAGGTCGTGACGGGCACTTCCCGTTGCCCCGTACGTCAAGGTGCTTGGTCAGCCTACGGCGTGGCCCAGCGCAAGGAGAAGGAAGCGCGGGATACGCAAGAAGCGCTAGCGCCGACGCGGGGAGTGGGCGGCTGCCGGGCGTGAGGAGAGCCAGGTCAACTCCGAGCGGTTGATGATCGGCTCGTCCCTGACGGTCGTGCCACAACGTGCCAGTAGGAGCGGTAAACAGCGGTCACCAGGGGCTTCGCGGGAGCTGTACGCGAACGCCTCCAGGCGGCCATCGCTCCAGGTCAGAGGCCATGCACCGGCCGAAGTGCAGGGTGATTCCCAGGCTCAGAGCGCGAGTTCGATTCTCGTCACCCGCTCCATCAATCACGGCAAAGCCCCGGGCCGACGGCTCGGGGCTTTGCCGTTGCTCGACGAAGTCTGCATCGAGTCTCAGAGAGCTACGGGTGGCGTAAAGAACCCTCGCAACCCGAGTGACCTCGCGGTGGTCGACTCTGGAATGACGGGCGTCGCCCGGTAGCACTCACCCCAATCAGGCTGGGTAACGCCGAACTGACCCAGGTCCCGTATGCGCAGGGGTCAGCGTCTCCCAGGGAACGTCAGGGCTCCCTCAGCCCCATGGCCAGGTCCCTCAGATCGTCCAGCACGGCTACGCTCCGAAAAATGGCCTGAAGGGAGGTGTTAATCTGCCTGGAGGGACGGCGCAGCTGGCGGCTCGAAGAGCCGATCATACTGATCACCGCCGTTATCTCCTGGAAAGCGCCTGCCGCGTCCTGCACGGCTTGCGGGGCGGTGAGGAACTGTCCCAGCACCCCCTCCGTGCCCTCCGGCCATTCGCTGCGCGGCGTGCTCGACGCCCATTTCAAGAACGCCCGGAACGCGTCGGCGCTGGTCCGCATGCGCGCCGTGAAGCGTTCGGCTGCCATCTCCAAGTCGTCCGCCGGCCCCTCGATGGCCTTAGCCAAGCGGTTGATCACGGCCATCCGCATGTTCATCGAAGCCCCGGGATGGTTGGCACGTGCCATGTCCTCTCCGATCAGCTCCATCATTGCCACCAGGTCCGTCACGGCTGACTCCACGTCGGTCATGTCGCCGGAGATAGCCTCCATTTGCGCTTCCACCTCGACGACCCAGTCGAACAGGCCAGGGGCGTCCTCCTCTGCCCCGGCGGCGCGGTTCTCGGCGGGCTCGGGCCCGACCCCCTCGGGGAGCGAGGGGTGACTTCCGCCGCCCAGCATCTCCGTCAGTAGACCCGTTAGTTGCCGTCGGGCGGTACCCGTGTCGGCAGGCTTCGACGGGAACGGAATCGTTCCGGATTCCAGGAGCTGTTCGGTTCCCTCCGCGACATGGACGGTGTACCTGCCAAGGGCGTGTCGCATTCCGAGCCTGAACGAGAGCTCCGCCCCAGATTCGCTGAGGTCCGCGACGACGACGTCTACTTCATTGATCATGCGGAGCAGTTGGTCCATGGGCAGACCGGCCTCAGTGAGCCTGTCCGCTCGCAGGAAAGTGAGACCGAGCTGCTCACATGCGGGATGGACGATGTCCTCGAAGAAGACGGCGGACCGGTGTCGCTCCCCAGAGGGAGAGTGACCGGGAGGTGCAACGGCGGTGGTGGTGCAGATGGCAAGGCAGGTGGGCATGGCGGGGCTCTTTCAGAGTGGGTTCGGGGAAGGCCCCGTCGGGGCCGCCAGGCCCCGACGGGGTGAGGCGTGGAGATCAGTCGAAGAGAGTGAGCGCCACGCCGTCGGCAACCTCGTCGGCGAAGACCGGGCGTTCTTCGATGCCCAGTGCGCTCAAAAGGTCCACCGTGAGCACACGGTGGCGTCTGCCAACGCGCACGGTGGGGCAGGGAAAGGCGTTCTGGCCGACCAGGCGGTAGGCAGTCCCGAGGCACATGCCAAACGCCCTGGCCGCCGTTCGCAGATTGACGCTGACCGGAAGATTGAAAACGTCCCGGAAGGTAAGGGGAGTTTCATCGCGGTCGGTCATCCGCTCCTCCTTACGCGACGCAGAGACACCCTGGCGACCTGGCGGCCCCGGCCTGAGAACTCGACACTCATGGCGGTGTCGGCTGTTCCCCATGCCTGGGCGAGGGCGCCGAGGCGTACACCCTCGATACGGTGGGCGGGAACGGTGAGCCGCATCGTGGCGGAGAGTCCGGGCCGACGCAGGGAAGGGTCGTAATCCGCCTGCCAGCAGTCCGCTGCCGCTACGGCGGTGGGAACGCCGCTGACCCCCTCGACATCGCCCACGGCCCTTTCGAGGCGAGTCCGCCGCCACCTGTCGTACCCACGTGAACAGGCCGAACGCAGCACTGTCCCACCAGGGTCTGGATCATCTGCGGGCAAACCGGCCAGCGCTTCGAGGTAGCAGGTGATCAGTTCGGACTCTACGTCGCCCCGTTCGGCGCGAAATTGCCAGGTGATCTTGTAGGCGGTGCGACGGAGCCCTTGGAGCCCCAGCCAGACCACGGCCTCCGGCCAGGCGGGTCCCGCGGCTCCGGCTTGGACGCGCTCGGCCATCTGGTGCCACAGGCCCGCGCGTACCTCAGGTTGGACGGAGCGGTCATAGAGCAGTTGGCGGGCCCGCGCCAGGGGCAGTGGTTCGCACACCTCTTCCGAATCGCCGTAGAGACGTAACGCGGGCGTCGGCTCGCTCTCGGCGCAGTGACGCTCGACGACGGTGAAAATGCCGGGGTGAGGGGGAAGTGCCATCGGTCCTCCAGGTCAATCGGTGTTCGAGACAGGTGACGCGGCGCGCCACGCGATCTGCGCCTGGGTCGCCAGCTCCCTGCCAGGCATTGAGTCGGGGCACCTCTCGACGGCCAGGAGCCAGCGGAGGAAGCCAGGTTGCCGGTCGACCACCAGCTCTGCGAGGAGTTGGCTCAGTGCCCTGGCCTGTTGTCCCGTACGGGCCGCCTCGGCACACCAGTCGACGAGGGCATCGTGCATGGACCCGAAGGAGGACGATTCGTTCAGCGCGTGCGCTGCCAAACGCACCACGCTGGATATCAACTGGGGGTCCATGCGGATCTGGTCGCTCCACCACGCGAGGTCCATGCGCACCATCGCTGGGAAACAGAGGGCCGCCAGCAGGCCAGGGACGTCCTCTTCTCCCCGGGACCAGTCCTGCATGCAGCGAAGCACGGTCTTCTTAGCACGGGAGTCCCCGGCTTCGAAGCGCTGCTTCAACGTCTCAGCGACGGCAGTGGCGACGGCCCTCGCATCCGTATCGCCGTCCAGGGTTGTGAGAAGTTGTTGCAGCAACCGCAGGGCGTGCTCTTCCGCGACTGCACCGCGGTCCGGGTGGCAGGCGTGGATCACGGTTTCGCGCAGCGGGGCCTCGGTCTCGACACTCCATTGTTCAAGCAGGTCAGCCGCCGTACGCCCTGCTGCCGGGTCTTGGACAGCCGTGGCCAGAGACCATCCCGCCACCTGAGGAGCCCAGCGTGACGGAGCCAGAGCAAGTTCACGAAGGTGTTCCATGGACCGGCCACCGGTCGCCACCGCCATTGCGGCGACCGCCCGCCCAGCCATTTCTACCTGCTCCGCCTCAGGTCCCGGACCAGCGAGCCAGGAGTGCAGCAGAGGCACGAAATCCATGTGGTCACGGCACAGGACCTCCCACACGGCTTTCCTCATGGCGGACCGGAAAAAGGCCACGCTGTACGTGATCCCGTCCCCAGCGCGTCGCATACGCCGCGCCCCAAGAAGCCGTAATGTCTCGGGCCCGAAACATCGACGGGTACCGGCCGCCGAGTGGTCGCAGGACCTCCCGGCACAGGTATCCCGAATTTCTGCCGACTCCACAAGTCGGAGCAGGTCCTCGGCTCGCTGCGTCACCACGCCGCGGTGCAGCCCTCCGTAGACCGTGACGGCGAGCAGATCGGCGCGGAGAACGGGGTCGGTCTGGGCGCGGGTCACGGCTTCAGTGCCCTCGGCCAGGGCCACATGGCGCAACACCTCGGCTCCGGAGGCTCCGCCCGCAACACCCAGGTTGAGTGCGGCGTCCGCCGTCCGTGCCGCATATCGCGGTGGCAGTCCTTCGGGCAGCAGTTCGTCGAACTGGCCCGGAGGCAAGGCCCGCAACCAGGCGGCGCACGCCTCCCTGTCGGACGAGCCGTCAGCGAGGTGAGCGTTGAAGACCTTCCGAGCGTCCGGTGGATGGTGCCGCACCACCGGTACGCCCAGGTGATCCGCCAGGGCGTCTGCAAGTCCCGGAGCATCCGTCAACACGATGATCAGACGCGCTGCGGCCTCAGCGAGGGGCGTCTCAAGGCAGGACAGATCCCATGCCCGGAGCGTGAGCGGGTCCGGGGGCTCCATCACGAGGTATCCGTGCACTCCCTGAGACCGCGGTCGCCATCGCGAGAGGTTGACGGCCCCGTCCACCTGAACGAGTACGGCATCTTCATCGCCGTGGGCCAGCAGATTAAGGGCGTGTGTCTCGCGTCCTGTCCCTCGGTCCCCGAGAAGCACGGTAATGCCCGATTCGACTGCGGCAAGCGCTTCGTCGAAGGAGGGTGGCGGCACGAAACGCCGTCTCGCGGTCGCCAGGTACTTGGCCCGTACGGGGCCCTGCCGCAAGGGCACCGCGGACGTGGCGCCGCCGGTCAGGTGAGACACAGTGTGCCGCTGGCCACCCATTACCGTGCCAGCATTGACAGTGCTGTTCGGAGCTACAACTACGAGATCCCGGCTGGAGCTCACAGCTGCGACGAGATCGTCAAAGTCGCCACGCGGAGGGGTCTCAGATGTATCCATCGGCCCTCCCGTCAGCGTGGCCGGAGAGCTCGACGGCGGTGACGTGCTGGCCGCCATGGACTACGCCGGTGTTGATGATCCCGCGTTCGGCGTTCAGAACCGTCGTCAGGGGCGCCTTCGCCTCCTGGACTGCATCCGGCACCTTTCCGTGGGGAGCCACCGGATCGGTGGTCTCCTGCGTTAGGGGAAACGCGATGACGTCGTCCGTATTGCGATTCTCTGCTGCTCGCATGCCGCCCTCCAATGCTCTGGGCTCCCGGAAAGCGGCCCGGGCTCCCGTCTCGTGGACACATCGAGAGTCTCGCGTTTCACTCTGGGCTTCTGCTCCCCAGGACCAGAAAACAAGTGACTGCAATCACAGAGCGGAAATCGTGGAACCCGGGCAAAGAAAGAGCGAGTGTGCTGCCCGAAGACAGCACACTCGCCCATACATTCGATTAACGAGCGCAGAATGAGGTCAGACGACCCCGCCGGGGGCGGGGCGCCCTAGAGCAGAAATCCGGTCCCTGAGGATGTAGGAAATCTCTTTGCGCTCCTGATCGGTCAGGGTGCCCAGCAGCACAGCCAATTCCTCCTGCCAGTCACTGCGCGGGGGGCTCAGCAGGTTCTGGTGGTCGACCGACCAGTCCAGCACCTGCCGCACCTGATCGGGATGCCTGAGGAGCCAGAGCGCGGCCAGGGACACCGGTCCGGCATGCAGCGCCTGAAGGCAGAACTCGTACTCCCCACGCCGGCTGGTCGTCCAGGAGTAACGGACTCCTTCGCCCTCCTCCTGGCCGAGCAGCAGCTCCTCATCGCTTTCACGGAGCCGCACGTCGAACACCCGGTAGCTCAGCCCCGTTTCCTCAAGGCGCTGCGGCACGCCGAGGTACTGCATGATTTCCGGCGCCCCCAGCCCGCTGTCGGCCACCGCTTGCGCCTCGACCAAGTGGTGCAGGGCGCTGGTGAGGCGAGTCCGCACGACGTGCCAACCGTGCGCGGTCCTCGTACGCACGACGCGTACGGGGTCGTGGGCCCACCATGAGACCCACAGGTCCACCGATTCCATCCCGTACACGGTGGGGAGGCCGACCGCCCGCGTGTCCACGTGCTCTCTGGTGTCCACTCGGAAAACATCGGTGTAGCGTCCGGCCAGGGTGGGTGGAGCCGTCTCGTCCGGCGCGGGTACGAAGGAACCGGCATCGTCCGGGTCCCCGCCGCTACCGAGGGAGTGATAGTCCCCCACTTCGTCCCTAAGCACCAGGGACCAGTCTCTGGACGCGGACCAGCGCCAACGGAGGATTTCCCGCCAGGGCGGGCCGGTGACCCGGAAGTAGAGACGCTCAGTTGATTCCTCGCTCATGCTGCCTCCCTTCGTTGACCGGAGCGCCAGTTGCTGAGTGAAGTCCGCGCCGTGTTCAGTCCAGCCCATCCGTCGGCGCCCTTCTCATCCAACTCCACAAACAAGCGGAACTCGCCAAATCGCATGCCGCAAGCCAATTCCACAAAAAGATTCTCCACCGCGTGGAACTGCTTTTCGTCCCACCGCGACCAATCGGCCCATTTCAGCAGTTCCGTACAGGTCGTATCGAACGAACTCTCCGCGTTCAGCGCACGGCGGACCATTTCCACGATCCACCCCGTTTCCGGAGTCTCGACCGCGAGTCTCGGAACAAACCATCCCGAAAATTGCAGCAACTGGCCGAACAGCGGCAGCACCTGTTCCGGGCCACACCGCTCCGCCTCCAGCCACTCGACGAGTCGGCCGAGCACCTTCAACTCGTTGCCAGCCTGGAAAAGGCTCAGGATCGCCACCCGTACAGCCAGCAAGACCTTTTCGTCGTCGTGGTGCGGGTCCCCAGGTCGACGGTGCATACCGAGGAGGAGATCGTGCAGGAGCCGCAGTGCCAGGTCGGGACGTGAGAGTCCGAACTCGGCTCCACAGGTGTACGCCACCGTCGTCCTCAGGTGGACGGCAGCCGCCAGGCTCCAGCGCTGGAGGCGGTAGCGCACCTCCGCGACGAGTACCGGGTCCTCGGCCGCGATGCCCAGCGCATTCGCCGCGATGAGACGGCTGGTCGTGCGGTCCGATTCGGCGAGAGCCTGGATGTGCCGCAGTGCGTGCCTGCCGCCGCCCCACCTTGCTGCCCTTCCCATGAACTGACCGACCGGCTGGGTTAGTTCGGTAGTGCGCTCCACACCTCGCAGCCACTCGACTAGAAGGTCCGACAACTGTCCGTACTCACACCACACATGCCTGAGCACTGCTTCGGCCTGCCGATGCCTGACGAACACCACCCCTTGCACACTGTGCGCGTAGGCTCCCTCCGTGCTGATCACGCGCTCCTGTCGGACGGCGCGGACGGTGTGCAGCAGATCAGTCAGGGACCGCCGGAAGACGAAGTCCGGGTTGGGTCGACCGGGTTTCTCGGTTCCCAAGGAGTCCGTCAGCGGCAGCTCCGCCGAAAGTCGGCCCTCTGACAACTTCAGCAAGCGGGCAGCCTCCTCACTGACGAGTCGATGGTCCAGGCCCTCGTAGACGGAGGCGGCCAGCAAGAAGGCCAGGGCATCCGGATCGTCGCGCAACTTCCGCATGAGATCGGGGACCTCCCGCTCGGCCCGGTAGCTCAGCCGACCCCCCAGGTCACCGAGCGCGTCCGGGTCACCGTCAGCGGTCACGATGGCCGTCACCAGTTCCACCACCTCGGCCGGCACCAGCTCCGGGACCAGCAGGTCACTGAGCTCGTGGCCATGGGTCAGCGCCGCCAGCAGACGCTCTCGCTCCTGCTCATCCGCGATCAGTTCCTCGAAGTAGCTACTGAAGACCACGGCGGGAAGCGGCGGAACGCACGGAACGGGGCGGACGTGCAGATCCTGTTCGAGGCGATGCAGCAGCGCAGCATCATCAGGAAGCATGATCACCATGTGCGCTGTGGCCCTTTCCAGGAGCGAGCGCACATGCCCCAGGACACCGGGGCCTAAGGGCCGTGACGGAAACAGTCCGTCCATCAGGTAGCCCCGCGCCGCCGGATCGGTGGGCTGCCAGCGGTCCAGTTCGGTGACGCTGTCCAATGCCCGCAGCAGGGCGCCTTCCCCACAGCTCTCACGCAGGAGGTTGAGCGCCGCGGTGCGTCGGCCCGAACCCGGCCGCCCGGCCAGGAAGAGCGGTCCGTCCCTCAGCTCCGCGAGGGCGCCGCCGAACCAGTCGGGTCGCGCGTACCCGAAGGCGGCGGCACGCACCTCTGCCTCCGAAACGGGCCCCTCACGCACCCTCCCTTCTCGCGGCCCCCGCGCTTCCTTCGCGGATGCGTTGTGCACCCGCTGGCCTCCGTGGACAGCCCCGGAGTTGAAATTCCCTCGCGGCGCGTACACGAACGAGAGCGGCCCCCTGCCAGCCGCGCCGATCGCGTCGAGCAGTTCGGGGGCGTCATGCTCGACCTCGGTACGCGAAGGCCCCTCGTCGGGCGGTAGCTGCGGCGCGGCCGGTGCCGGTCCGGGCGCCTCCGCCACCCGCGGCGTCTCGTCCGGGGTCACTGCCGCCCCTGGTACTTGTTGCCGCGGACCTGATCGCCCTGGAAACCGCGGACACGTCCGGCCTTATTGCCCTCAACGCGGTCGCCGGCGACATGGTGGTTCGCCACGCTCTGTCCACCGTGGACCGTGCCGGTGTTGAGGTTGCCGCTGGGGGCGCTGTTCCTTACTTGCGGGGCCGGGGTCTCGTCGTGCGACTGCGCGGGGGCCGCTTCCGGCGCCGGCTCCTCGGTGGTGGCGGCGTCCGGGTCCTCCTCGTAGAGCGGACCGGACGGCTGGGGTACGTAGATCCAGGCCCGTTGGGAGAACGGCTTGCTTTCGACCGTCGCCGCCACCTCAACAAAGTGGTCGAGGTGGCGCCCGGTGTACCCGCCGACGACGGCGTCCTCGTAGCAGCGGTCGGAGAGGATCGCCGCGACGTGGGTGATGTTCGCCTTGTGAGAAACGAGTACGGCCTTGACGGGACGTGAGTCGAGTAGACGGTGCGTGTCGTTGCGCGCCGTGCCGTTACCGCTGAACTCGTCCCCGGTGTCGGGCAGTGGACCGACGTGCACACTTGCCCGGAGCCTGATGGGCGCGGCACCGTAGGACAGAACGTTGTAGTCCGTCAATACGTCCTGAAGCGTGAGCAGCAGCGGATGGATCACGAAGGGCATACATGTGGGGTCGAACCCGAAGATATAGCCGTCCCCTGTCGAGGTGGGGAAGGTGCGGTCCTCCCAGAGGTCCTGCAGTTCCGCCCTGAATAGCGCGGTCTTGAGGAGTTCGGGCACGGCCCGGCTGACGGCTTCATGCTCGATCGCCGGGCGTCCCGTGAAGTCCTTGGCGTCCACGGCCAGAATGCCCCGGTAGCCGGGTAACGGCCGACTGTGGGTGTTGGGGCGGGCGATTCGCTGGGGCAGTTCGCAGATGAACTCGCGCATGTCACTCCTCTGTGAAGCCCACCCGACCTCTCTGAGCACAGGTGGGGGTGTTCGTGCGTGCAACGCTTTGCGTTTCGAGCTTCACAGTGGGCATGGGAACGGTCCGCGCCGTAGGCCCCGACGAGGAGTGACGTGGATCACGCCGCACTTAGGGGTCCGTGCCGTCGAAGATCGCGTTGCGCAGCCCTTCCAGGTCGACCACTCGGATCCGACTCTTCCCCGCCTCCACCCGGCCCCGCCCGAGTTGTTCCAGCGCCTTGCTGACGGCCTTGCGGCCCACTCCGATGTGCTGCGCCAGCTCTTCCCTGGTGAGGTCGAAGGACCGCTGCCCGCGAGGGGACACCTCGATCAGGCGAAGCAAGGCCACAGCGAGCCGCTGGTGCGCAGCCCCGTCCTGAATCTCGGTCTGTTCCCGCAGACGACGGGAGGTCATCACGGCGAGCGGACAACCGAGCCGGTGGTTGTCGATGAAGCGCCGGAAATCCTGCCCAGGAACCAGAGCGGCTTTGCAATTGCTCATTGCCCATACGCTGGCCATGCGCACACCCGGACCCTCGAGCGCCATCTCGCCCAGGATGTCCCCACGGCCGCGGAAGGCGAGCAGCCGCTGCCGTCCGTCGCGGTCGGTTCGGACGATCTTCACCACCCCCTGTACCAACGCGAGCACCTGAGTTCCCTTATCGCCCTGACGCAGCAACCGTCGCCCGGCCAGGTACGTCTGGGTCGGATACCGCTCCAGCTCAGCCCACTCCTCGTGCGGCAGCAGAGCGCGAAGTGGTGACAGTGACAGGGAGTGATCTTCGCTCATGCGATCACGCTAGAGGGGGAACCCTCCAGGTAAGGGTCGAATAATGCATTCCGCACCTGAGGCATAGCAAAGAGGCCGGAACTCTTCCGTTCGGCGGAATTCCGCCGGAACCTTCCGGGCGTACGCCGTAGTGCCGCCCCGTACTAGTGGCAGCCCTCTTCGGCTTGCGGTGTCGCCCGAATAGGCTGATCGATGCCCTTCACGACACACTGAGCCTCTTTCATCCTGTGCTGGAGGGTGAAATGGGCTGGTCAGCGGGTGTGGTGACGAGGCAGGGACCCTCGTCGTTGGCGTGGTGATTCCACTCAGCACACCGGCGACCAAAGGAGCCCTGTTGGTTCCGTATCCTGCCATGCTCGACGTCCCGCACGAGCTCGTCGAGCATGTGGCCTGGCTGCTGCACGGGCACCGCCGGACCCGTAACACCCGGTGGCGCAAGCTCGGGTACTTCAAGCAGGCACTTCTCACGCTGGTGCACTTGCGGAAGAACGAGACGTTCTCGCAGCTCGGAGCGGGTTTCGGGATATCGCAGGCCACCGCCTGGCGGTACGTCGACGAGACGCTGAATGTCCTGTTCCTAAGCTCTGTCCTCTGGCCCGCAGAGGTACCTGCACACGCCGTGCTGCACCTTGACCTTGAACATCACCGGGTCGTCGAAGGCACGGATGCGTTCGTGCTTGGTGTCACCGGTCGCGGTGGACCTATCAGCGGCCTTGGCCGGGATCGGTTGATCGATGTCGTGCAGGGGGTCGGTCACTGCCGGGGGCGGAGGGCCCAGGTCGTCGCGCAGACAGCGCAAGGCGGGGCGGGCGAGCCGCATGGCGGCGGGGCCGGTAACTCGTTGATACCGCCGAACGCCTCGATCTCCTCGGCCGTCAGGCCGGTCATGAGCATGACGTCCGGTGTGAGGGAACCGTCGAGGACGTTGAGTGCCTCGACCATGCCGGTACGGAGGTCTTCGCGCCGCTGATCGAGGTGGACCCGTACTGCCTCAGCCACCAGGTCCTTCTTGGTCGAGCCGAGGAAGTGCGCTCCCTGGCTGATCAATGTGTCCGTCGCCGGGCCCAGCTTGAGCGGTGCCTGCCGAGGCGGTTTCGGAGCCGTGGCCTCACGCCGCACCTTCACTTCAAGGGCACCTCAGTACCTCAAGGAACGAATGACTGTGACCCGCTACTCATCGGCTCATCGGTGAACCTGCCCGCCAACAGCCGCCGAGCGGCCCTTCGGGGCAGTATCCCCGGGGCAGACAAGGCCACTCCCCGTCATTTCCCGAGCAACTCGGATCGAGGATCAGGTGTCAGTGGTCACCCATATGCTCCTGCCATGAGTGATGTTGACGCGGCGATCACCATCGCCGGTGGCAGAGCGTGGTCGTTCCTGGTGGCCGGCGAGGAACGCCAGTTCCAAGGGAACTCCGGCTACGAGGACGTGGCGGAGGAGTCCTACAGCTACGACTCAACCGTGGGCAACCATTTACGCGTTGCCATCGGCGACCTGGTGGTGGTGAGGAACAGCAACGAAGCTCTCGGAGTGGGGTACGTGGAGAAGCTGGACGTGACATCCGGCCAGGAGAAGCTCCGTAAAAGGTGCCCGAGTTGCAGGAGTACGGGCTTCAAAGGACGTGTCACAGAAGTACCCCGCTTTCGGTGCAGTCCATGCGGAAGCGTCTTCCCTGACCCAACGGTCGAGGTGATACCGGTCAGCACCTACCGGGCCCACTACGGCGGTACCTGGCAGCCGCTTGAGGGCTGCTTGGACAAAGTTCAGCTGGTTGCACTCAGCCTGAGCAGGTCCGACCAACAATCGATCAAGGCAATGGACCGGGCGCGTACGCTCGCAGCCGTCACCGCCCGCGGGATCCGCCTTCCACGCCAAGAACGTGCCCCACGAACAGCCCGCCAGAAGCCCCTGGAGCTTCCCGGTGGGAGGCGGCGGACAACCATAGCGGCCCGGCGTGGACAGGATGTCTTCCGCAAAGCGTTGGTCGCTCGCTACGGCATGATCTGCGCCGCGACAGGGCCGGCGCCCGCTGAGGTGCTGGAGGCTGCCCACATCCGGCCCTTCGCCACGACTGAGCGCCACCGCGTGGAGGAAGGGCTGTTGCTGCGTGCTGACATCCACCGCCTCTTCGACAGCGGACTGCTGGCGATCAGCTCCGACCTGAGGGTGCACGTCGCCCCGAGTCTGCGTGGCCACCTCGCGTACAGCGAGCTGGAGGGTGCACCCCTGCACGTCCCGCCGGGCTGCACCTTGGACCTCGACGCCATCGAAGAACACCATGCGGCCGTCACAGCTACCTGGTGAGCGCACATGACGGCCCCTGCGTTGGCGGCGGGGGGAGGCGTCCTCCCCCCGCGCCCGGTCCGTACCCGACGTGACCCATCGTGCCCGTCGGCTCCCACGCCCCCTCCGGCACAGCACCTCAGGTCGATGATCCGCCGTGGTACGGGGGAAGGCGGACCGAGGAGGGTTTCGGAGCATCGGCCAGTGCGCGGCCCCCGCGGGGCCTGCTCGGCGGTTCCTGCCGAACAGGCCCGCTGTGCCCGGCGGTTACGGCCGGGAACCGGCGCGCGTCCGGAAGCGGGCCGATATCGCCTGGGACAGCAGCAGCGTGCTCAGGGCGAACATCAGGGTGCCCAGGGGGACGTGGAGCGACGGCAGGTGCGCGATGCCCAGCACGACCTGCACCGTGGCGAGTACGAGGAAGCCGGAGGCGTACAGGATGGGCCGGGGCGACCCGCCGCCCGGTCGCCACGCCAGGATCGCGGCGAGTACGTACAGCATCGACGCGCCGTACAGCACCTTCGATCCGGCGTCGTGCAGTGCGTAGCCGTGGGACGAGGAGAGCAGCATTCCGGCGGTGACCGCCTGGAAGAAGAGGGCCAAGGTCTGGAGGGCTGTCGCGACCAGCGGGAAGGTGACTCTGCCCGGTGCTGGCGACGTCTGTGTGGTCATGACGTGGTCCCCTCTTCTGCCTGGCGGCGGTGGATCAGCGGTGTCTCGGTGATACGACGACGCAGCCCCCCGGAGTGTGAGGCGGCGCGCCCATCTCGCACGATCGGCTCCCGCGCCTGCGCCGGTTGCCTGACGGGTCCGGCGCGCAGCCCTCTCCGTTGGACCAGCCCGGACCGGCCCGGTCCGATTCTTCCCGGTGGGTGTGCTGCCGGACGCGGCGGGGACCCGGCCGACGCCGACGAGTTGAGCATCCGAGTCATCGGCGTAGCGTGGAAAGGGCCGAGGCCGGGCGCAGTCGGCGCGGAGAGCGGCCGAGGGAGCATCGGGCGGCTCGGTGTGAGCTGTGTGCCCCCCGAGCACGCGGCACGACGCGCAAGGAGTGAGGTTGATGAACCACTCATCGATCGAACAGCTGCGGGAACGCGTACGGGGGCCGGTGGTCACTCCTGACAGTGAGGGCTACGACGAGGCGCGCAAGGTCTACAACGCCATGGTCGACCGGCGTCCGGCTGCCGTGGTGCGGTGTGCCAACGCGGGCGATGTCATGGCCGCGTCGACTTCGCACGGGACGGCGGACTGGACCTCGCGGTGCGTGGTGGTGGGCACAGTGTGCCCGGCTTCGGGACCTGTGACGACGGCCTGGTGGCCGATCTGTCCGGCATGCGAGGCGTCCGTGTCGATCCCAGCTGCTCGTCGCGAGCGCGAACGAACACGAGGACCTGTTCTGGGCCCTGCGCGGCGGCGGCGGCAACTTCGGCGCGGTGACGTCGCTGGAGTTCCGGCTCAGCCCGGTCAAGGACGTCTACGGCGGGCCCATTCTCTTCGAGTTGGAGGATGCCGGCACGGTGCTGCGCGCGTTCCGGGAACTCATCGCCGACGCGCCGGAGGAGCTCGGCGGGTTCCCCGCCTTCCAGGTGGCTCCGCCGCTGCCCTTCATCCCGGAGAACCGGCACGGCGACACCTTCGTCCTGATCGTCGTGTGCTGGGCCGGCCCCCTGGATGAGGGAGAGCGCGCCGTCCAGCGGTACCGCGACATCGCGCCGGTGGTGGCCGAGCACGTCGGGCCGATGCCGTACTCCGCCCTCAACAGCGCGTTCGACGCGCTGGTGCCGCCCGGTCTCCAGCACTACTGGAAGGCCAACTTCGTGACGGAACTCAGTGACGCGGCGATCGCGGCACACCTCGAACACGCGCCTCGGTTGCCCGCCGTGAATTCGACGGTGCACATCTACCCGATCAACGGCGCCTGCCACCGCGTGGCACAGCAGGACACGGCCTTCGCCTACCGGGATGCCACGTTCGCCACCGTGATCGCCGGGATGTGGCCGGACCCCGCCGACAACGAGGCCAACACCGCCTGGGTGCGGGACTATTACGAGGCCACCGCTCCGCACTCGGAGGAGGGCGGGTACATCAACTTCATGGCCGAGGACGACCAGGACCGGATACGGGCCAACTACCGGGGCAACTACGAACGCCTCGTGGAGGTCAAGCGGGCCTACGACCCCGGCAACCTGTTCCACGTGAACCAGAACATCGAGCCGTAGCGGCAACCGGGGGTGCGCGGTGGGACGTGCGGGTGGGACGTGCGTGCCGCCCGCATCGGCCGGAAGAACGTTCCCGGCGGCGAGGACGAGGCGCACGGCCCACCGGGCCCCTGACCCACTGCCGCGGCTCAGAGGTCAGGGGATGGCTCAGGGGTCAGCGGATGGCTCAGGGGTCAGGGGATCAGGAGCGTCTTGATCATTCCGTCGTCCTTGGCCTGGAACGTCTTGTACGCCTGGGGACCCTCTTCGAGCGGCAGCCTGTGCGTGGCGAAGGTGTCGACGCCCAGGGGGTCCGCGTCGGTGAGCAGCGGCAGGAGGTCGTCGACCCAGCGCCTGACGTTGGCCTGTCCCATCCGGAGCTGGATCTGCTTGTCGAACATGGTCAGCATCGGCAGCGGGTCGGCCGCGCCGCCGTACACGCCGGACACGGAGATCGTGCCGCCCCTGCGCACCAGGTCGATCGCCGCCCGGAAAGCGGCCAGCCGGTCCACGCCCGCGGTTTCCATGAGCCGTTCGCCGAGGGCGTCGGGCAGGAGTCCCACGGCGGCGTGGGCGGCTTTCGCCACGGGGGCGCCGTGCGCCTCCATGCCGACGGCGTCGATCACCGCGTCGGGGCCGCGGCCGTCCGTGAGGTCGCGGACGGCTTCGCCGAGGTCCTTGCCGTGCCGGCGCAGGTCGAGGCACTTCACCCCGTCCGCGGCCGCGCGGGACAGGCGTTCGTTCACGAGGTCGATGCCCACCACCAGGCCCGCGCCCCGGTGCAGGGCGATCCGTGCCGCCATCAGGCCGATCGGTCCGAGTCCCAGCACGGCCACCGACCCGCCGGGCGGGATCGCCGCGTACTCCACGGCCTGCCAGGCGGTCGGCAGCACGTCGGAGAGGTAGACGAACCGGTCGTCGGCCGGCCCGTGCGGGACCTTGATCGGCAGGCTGTCGCCGAAGGGCACGCGCAGCAGTTCCGCCTGGCCTCCGGGAACCTGTCCGTAGAGCTTCGTGTAGCCGAAGAGCGAGGCGCCCGTGCCGCGTTCGCGGACCTGCGTCGTCTCGCACTGGGACTGCAGACCCCGGTCGCACATGAAGCAGTGTCCGCACGACACGTTGAAGGGGATGACGACCCGGTCCCCCGGCACGAGCGACGTCACCTGGGAGCCGACCTCCTCGACGATGCCCATGGGCTCGTGGCCGAGGATGTCGCCGGGGTCGAGGTAGGGGCCGAGGACCTCGTACAGGTGCAGGTCCGAGCCGCAGACACCGGTGGAGGTGATCCTGACGATGATGTCCGTGGGGTTCTGGATCTGCGGGTCCGGAACCGTCTCCACTCGGACGTCCCGCTTGCCCTGCCATGTCAGTGCGCGCATTGCGATCCTTTCTGGAGAAGCTCCGAAGGCTGTCTGCCCTCGGGCGCCCGCCTCGCGCATCCGGCCGCGTCCGTGTCCGCGGGTTCCGTACGTCCGGGGCGAGCCGGGAGTGTGCCGTCGGTCGTGGCGAGGTCCGGCGTTCTCCTCGCCTGCAATCCTCCTGACCCGTGAAACGTGTTCCACGCACGGTCCGGCGCCCTCGACTCGGGGACGGCGGCCCGCGCGGTCGATCTCCGGCCGCTCGGTCTCCGGCCCCTCGGTCACCGGCCCCTCGGTGCTGCTTGGTTCTGCTTGGTCTGCTTCGTTCTACTGGGTTCTGCTCCGTTCTTCGGGGTTGCGGCTCCGCGCGCTCTTGGGCTCGGCGCGTGGGTCGCGCCGCACACGCAGAAGCGGTCCGGCCCGGAATGCCCGGAGAGCCACGCCTTTCACTGTCTCCCGCTTCGGGGGCGCGTGCACTCCGGAAGCGGGAGGGTCGCGTACGGACAACCCTCTGCGGTGTGCGCGGAGAAGCAGCACGCGGGGGGGCGTCTCGAAGGGCCGCCGCTCGTGCGTCCGGGTGCGCGGGGGCATGTCGGATCGTCGGTGCGAGTCACCTGCCGTCGCGCCCGCGGGGCGTGGCGCACACGGCCGAATGCCGGCGTTTCCCGGGCTCACCCGCGTGCGGAGGGGGTAGCCGTAGTGCTGGTCGACGCCCACACACCGGGAAGGCAGTCTCATGAACGGATCGGTCCACCAGCAACCCCCCGTCTCGGATCCGCCCCAGCCGCGCAGGTCCATGGTGGTGTGCGCGGTGATCGGGGCGGCGTTCATGGCCGCTGTCGACGAGATCGTCTTTCACCAGATCCTGGCTTGGCACCACTTCTACGACCGCTCCACCAGCGGTGTGGGGCTGCTGTCGGACGGTTTGCTGCACACGGCCGAAGTGCTGGGGCTGGTCGCCGGGTTCTTCCTCTTCGCGGATCTTCGCCGTCGACGCACCCTGGCCCCGGACCACGCGTGGGCCGGGTTCTTCCTCGGGCTCGGCGGCTTCCAGCTCTTCGACGGGATCGTCGATCACAAACTGCTGCGGCTGCACCAGGTCAGGTACGGCGTGGATGTCACTCCGTACGACTGGGGGTGGAACCTGGCCGGCGCCCTGCTGCTCGTGATCGGTGTGGTGCTGGGCGTCCGTGCGGCCCGCCGCGTCCGGGCCGCGACGGCGTCGTGAGGCTCGCCCATACGCATCCCGGCGTGGCGGCGGCCCCCGGGTTGTGGGAGTGGTCGTCCTCGGTGGGGGCGCTGCTGGCCGTAACCGCCTATGTGCTCGCCTCGGGGCGGCTGTGGCGCAGGGGGGACGAATGGTCCCGGTGGCGGGTGGTGTCCTTCGGGGCCGGAGGCGCCGGTGTCGCCTGGGCCGGGGTGGGGCCGCTGCCCGGCGAGCCGTTCACCGCGCACATGGCCGCGCACCTGCTCGTGGGCATGGCGGCTCCGCTGCTGCTCGTCCTGGCCCGTCCCCTCACCCTGACCCTGCGCGCCCTGCCGCCCTGTGCGGCCCGGCGGCGGCTGCTGTCCCTCGCGCACTCCCGCCCCGTCCGGCTGCTGACCTTTCCTCCGCTCGCGGCACTGCTCGACGTCGGAGGGTTGTGGCTGCTGTACCGCACGGAGCTGTACGCGGCGACGCAACACCACCCCCTGCTGCATGCCGTGGTGCACGCGCACGTACTGGCGGCCGGGCTGCTGTTCACGTTCGCCGTCTGCCAGATCGACCCCGTGCGCCGGCGCTGGTCGCTGTCGCTGCGCGCGGGGGCCCTGCTGGCCGCCGGCGTCGCGCACGCCGTGCTTGCCAAGTCCTTGTACGCGACACCTCCGCCCGGTACCGCTCCTTCCGCCGCCGACCTGCATCTCGGTGCCCAAGTGATGTATTACGGGGGCGACTTGGTGGAAGCTGCGATCGGGGCCGTGCTCGCCGTCGCCTGGTACCGGGCGACCGGGCGCGCCTGGACGCGTCGGAGCCTCAGGTCCGGTGTCCCGGTCCTCGAAGGGTGAGAGCGAGCCGCCGGCATCGGACCAGGTACTCGAACGTAGGCCCCGACCTCGAAAGGTGACGGCGGATCGTCGGCGCGGGCCCGGCCCTCGGAGAGCGGCGGCAGGGCGTCGGCGGTGGACCCAGCTCGCGAAAAGCGGCGGCAGGGCGCGGGCCCGGTCTCGAAGGGCGGCGGCTCGTTGCCCCGCGCGTGACGGCCGCGCGGGGAGGCCGCGCGTGACGGCCGCGAGAGGAGGCCGCACGGGGAGGCCCGGCGTCTCAGGTGTCGCGTCCCACGAGGCCGTTGCGCCAGGCCCAGGCCGCGATCTCCACGCGGTTCCTGGCGCCGAGCTTGGACTGCACGTGGGTGAGGTGCGTCTTCACGGTGCCCACGGTGATGGTGAGGGCGGCGGCGATCTCGGCGTTCGTCAGGCCCCCGGCCAGCAGGACGACGACCTCCCGCTCGCGCGGCGAGAGCCGGGTGACGGGTTCGGGCCTGGCGGAGACGGCACGGAACCCGCGCAGGAGCCGCACGGTGATCGACGGGCTGACCAGGGAGTCCCCGGCGGCCGCGGCACGGACCGCCTCCACCAGCAGCCGCGGGCCGGAGTCCTTGAGGATGAATCCGACGGCCCCCGCTTCCACCGCGCGGAGCAGGTAGTCCTCGTCGTCGAAGGTGGTCACCATCACGACCTGCGGCCGGTGGGCGGCATGGGGCCGGGTGAGGTGGCGCAGGGCGTCCAGGCCGTCCAGGCGCGGCATCCGGATGTCCATGAGCACGACGTCCGGCCGGTGCGTTTCCGCCATCTCCAGGGCCTGGAGGCCGTCCTGGGCGTGGGCGACGACGTCGATGTCGTCCTCGACGGACAGGATCATGGCCATGCCGGTGCGGACGATCTCCTGGTCGTCGGCGAGCAGCACCCGGATCATCGGCCGTCCTTCCACGCGCTCTCCAGGGGGATCCGGGCGTTCACGCGCCAGTGTCCGCTGCCGTCGGGACCGGCCCGCAGGTCGCCGCCCTCGGCGGCGACGCGTTCCCGGAGTCCGACGAGACCGTATCCGCCCGGCGTCGGGGCGTCCGTACCGGACCGGTCGTTGACGACGTCCAGTTCGGCGGACCGGGCAAGGGCCCGCAGCGTCACGGACACCTGCCGGGAGTCCGGGGCGTGCTTGCGCACGTTCGTCAGCGACTCCATGGCGACCCGGTGCACGGCCGCCGTCGCCGCGGCCGGCAGCCGGTCGACGGGCCCCTCCTCGACGAGCCGGGCGCGCCCGCCGCCGGGCAGCGCGAAGCCCGCCACGAGCGTACGGAGTTGCTCCACTCCGCCCGGCGGTACCGGTTCGCCTTCGGTACGCAGCCCGCTCACCATGTACCGCAGGGTCCGCAGGGCCTCCGAGGCGGCCCGTTCGATCTGCCCCAGCGCCGGCACCGTCGCCTCCGGCCTGGACGCCGCGACCACCTGGGCCCCCTGGGCCTGTACGACGATGCCGGTCACGTGGTGCGCCACGAAGTCGTGCAGGTCGCGGGCGAAGTCGAGCCGCTGTTCCAGGCGTACCTGTTCGGCGTGGCGTCGGCGGTCGGCCGCCGCCAGCCGGGCCACGAGCGCCCCGGTCAGTCCGGCGCAGACGGTGAGCGTGCAGAACAGCGTCAGGAGGAGGCTGTTCTCGGTCGCCTCCACGGCCACCGGGCGCAGGACGACGGCCAGGAACAGCAGGAGGCAGGCCGCGGCGGCGGGCCGGGCCGCCCCGTACCGGGCCGTGGCGACCAGCACCACGACGAGCGCGGCGATCTCGAACAGGGTGTAGGCGTCGGCGCGCGCCACCGCCGGGTCCGGCCGCCCGGCCACGGCGCGCACCCACGCGCTGCACCCGAGGGACACCACCCCCGCCACCGCGCCGGCCACCGCCACGGCCCGGGGGTCGCCGCGCCACCGGCGCACCCTCCACACCACGGCCGCGGGGACGAGTCCGGCCATCGAGAGGAGGGTCTGGAGGCCGACGGCGGAGCGGTGGACGCCGGTGCGGTGATCGGCGGCGAGCGCCAGCACCAGGACGGCCCCGACCGGGACCGCGCCGAGGCGCAGCAGGACGCGGCGCGCCCGCGCGGAGCCCCTGCCGAAGTGCGGGAAGTACATACCGGCAGCGTACGTAGCGTCTGCCCGGAGTCCCTCTGCCGAAAGTCGTAGGGGTGCGGGCCCGCTCCGTCCTTCGGCGGATCCCCGGCGGTCCGGGCGCGGACGAGGATCGGTCCCGTCGATCCGTCAGCGAGCCCCAGGGGCGCCCCCGTGAACTTCCAGATCCAGATTCCCGCCACCGCCGTGCTGGGACCCGCTCTCGCCGTCTTCGTCCTGGTCGCCCTGGCCCGCCGGCGGCGCGACGTCCCCGGCTGGCGGGGCGGCCCGCTCGTGCTGCGGCTGGTCACCGCGCTCTACGCGGCGGCGGTCGCCTCGCTCACCGTCTTCCCGCTGTGGATCTACGGCGGGGACTACCGCAACCAGGCGGCGTGGATCGGGCAGATCCAGCCCGTTCCGCTGCTCATGGCGGACCTCTCGATGATCCCCAACATCGTCATGTTCGTGCCGCTCGGCTTCCTGCTGCCGCTGCTGCTCCCGCGTCTCGGCCGCGGCCGTACCGTGCTGGCCTGCGCTCTCGTCAGCCTCGGGATCGAGGTCTTCCAGCTGCTCCAGTACCTCGTCCTCGCCCACGGGCGTTCCGTCGACGTCAACGACCTGATCGCCAACACCCTCGGGGGCTTCGCCGGGTACGCGGTCCTGCGGGCGGCTCAGCGGACGGCCGCCGTCCGGGGCGCGTTGGAGAGGGTGTCCTTGTCGCCGCGGGCCGTCTGACCGCTCGGGGCAGCGCGAGCGTGTTCGGTTGCCGTACGGAAGTGGTTGAGCATTCATGCACCCGCCGGTGGTTCGGTAAGGCTTGCCTTATATGCTGGCGCGGCCTTCTGGCCCTTCCGGTTCACCGGGGCGGGCCGGAGGCGTCCATGGAGCCGTACGAAGGACACCCCCCACCATGCGCACCCCCCACCGAGGTCTGATCGCGGTTCTCGCGCTCGCGCCTCTGCTCACCGGCTGTTTCGCGGCGAGCGACGGCGACCGCGACTCCGGTTCGGCAGCGGGCGGTGCGAAGCGGCTGCGGGTCGCGCTCGCCGTCCCTCCCGTGCAGGCGCTCTCGCCGTACAGCAACGACGCCACCGTCCTCAGCAAGCTGGCCGTCGCCGAAGGGCTGACCCGGCTCGACGAGGACGGCACCGCGCAGGCCGCCCTCGCGACGTCCTGGAAGCAGGTCGACACGAGGACGTGGACCTTCGAGCTGCGGAAGGCGTCGTTCCAGAACGGTGCCCAGGTGACCGCCGCGGCCGTGGTCAACGCCCTGGACCAGGCAGGAAAGGCGGCGGCCGGGCCACGGGTGCTGAGCGACGTCACGCTGGACGCCGAGGCCGAGGACGCCGACACCGTGCGGATCACCACCAGCACGCCGGACCCCGTCCTGCCCCTGCGCCTGGCCAGCCCCGCACTCGGCATCCTCTCCGCCGAGGCGTACGCGAAGAACGGCGCCGTCAGCCCCGTCGGAACAGGGACGGGTCCCTTCCGGATCACCCGGCTGACCGGCACGACGAAGGCCACGCTCGACCGGTTCGACGGCTACTGGGGCGGCAGGGCCAAGACCCCCGGCGTCGACGTGTCGTGGATCGCCGACGGCACCGCCCGCACCCACGCGCTGCGCGCCGGCGAGGTCGACGTCGCCGAGTGGATCCCGACCTCCCAGGCCAAGCTCCTGCCCGAGGGCACTCGGCACGAGGTGCCCTCGGTACGGACCGACAGCCTCGTCCTGAACACCGGCGGCGGCGTCTTCGCCGACGCCGCGATGCGGGGCGCCGCGCGGCAGGCGGTGGACGGGTCGGTGCTCGTCGACTCCGTGTTCGGCGGCTACGCCGACGCGCCCCGGGGACTGTTCGGACCGGGCGTCGGCTGGGCCGCCGGGGCCCGCGAGGAGGTCACAGGACGGGCGCGGGCCGCGACCGCCGACCAGGTGCGGGCCGCGGGCAGGACGGTGCGGCTCGCGACGTACACCAACCGCGGTGAGCTGCCCGAGGTGGCGAGCGTCGTGCAGCAGCAGTTGGAGAAGGCAGGGTTCGGGGTCCGGCAGGACGTCCGCGAGTACACGCAGATGGAGAGCGACCTGCTCGCCGGGAAGTACGACGCCCTCGTCTTCTCCCGCGTCACCCTCCTCGACACCGGCGACGCCGTGTCGTACCTGGCCAGCGACTTCACCAGCAAGGGCGTCTACAACATCGCGCGGCTCAAGGACCCCGCGGTGGACAAGGCGATCACCGCCGCCGCCCAGGAGGGCGGGACCGAGGAGCGGCGGAAGAGGATCATGGCCGCCGAGGCGGAGATCCTGCGCACCGACGCCGTGCTGCCGCTGGTGCACGAGAAGGTCGTCCAGGGCATCGGCACGCACGTCAGCGGGGTGCTGCTCGATCCGCGGGAGCGCTCGCTGATCGACCTCGACACCCGCCTGAAGTAGCGGACAGCGGGAAATGAGGGTCGACGTCCCCACCTCGCGGGTCACCGCGCGGACCGCCGCCCGCGTGCCCCTCCGGGCCCCCGCCCGGCGTCGCGCGTCCGTGTGGCGGGCCGGAATCGGAACCGGTGCCGGGGCCCTGGCCGGGCGGGTGGCGGCGGGAGCCGGACTGCTGGTCGCGGTCGCGTTGCTTCCGTGGCTCTCGCGCACCGACCCCGCGCTGACCGTCCTGCGCACCCGTTCCGCCGAGCAGAACCCGACCCCCGAGGCGCTCGCTGCCGTACGGGAGCAACTCGGGCTGGACGACGGCCCGTTGACGCTCCTCGGACGGTGGTGCGGCGGGCTGCTGCGCGGGGACGCGGGGACCTCGTGGGTCTCCGGGGAGCCGGTGCTGCCCGACCTGGTGTCGGCGCTCGGGGTCTCGCTCACGCTGGTGGCCGGAGCGCTGGCGGTGACCGTCGTGGTCGCCGCACTCGTGTGCGCCCGCACGGTCTTCCTCGGCTCACGACGGCGGTTGCACCGCGCACGGGCGGGGACCGGTGCGGCCGTGCTCGCCGCGCTCCCGAAGTTCCTGCTGGCGTCCGTGCTCGCCACGGTGTTCGGGGTGTGGCTCGGCTGGTTCCCGTCGAGCGGCTGGGCGGGGCCCGCGTCGATGGTGCTGCCCGCGCTGGCGCTCGGGGTGCCGTCCGGCGCGATGATCGGCGGGCTGCTGGACCAGGCACTGCCCGCCGCCTTCCACGAGCCGTGGGCGCGCACCTGGTACGCCGTCGGCTTTCCGCCGGGCCACGCCGTACGGCACGCGCTGCGCCGGACCGTGCCCGGTGTGCTTCCGCAGCTCCTGCCCACCGTCGTCGCCCTCGTCGGCGGGGCCGTCTCCGTCGAGATGATCTTCAACGTGCCGGGGGTGGGCAGGCTGGTGCTCGGCGCCGCCCTCGCCCAGGACCTGCCGGTGCTCCAGGCGGGAACGCTGACGCTCGTCCTGCTGGGAGCCGCCGCCGGCCTCGGCCTGCGGGCCCTGCGCCGGAGGATGCTGGGGCCCGCGCTGCGCGAGGGGGCGCTGCCCACCCTGCACCGCCCGCCGATGCCCGCGCCCGCGGCACTGCGGTACCTCGCCGCGGCGTGCGCGCTCGTCCTGGTGACGCTGTGCGTGGCGGGGCTGCTGCGCGACCCGTTGCACGTGGACACGGCGGCGCGGCTGCTCCCGCCGTCGCCGGAACACCCGTTGGGCACGGACTCGTTGGGCCGCGACCTGCTGGCCAGGCTCGGACACGGGGCACTGCGCACGACGGGCGTCGCGCTGGGCGTGACCGCCGTCAGCGTGCTGGTGGGCGTGCTGCTCGGCATGGTGGCGAAGGCGAGCGCCGGGCTGACGGAGGTCGTCTCGACGCTGCCCGCCGTACTGGCCGGGCTGCTGGTCACCGGGCTCACCGGGCCGTCCGTGCTGGGGGCGGCGCTCGCGGTGTGCGTGGTGGGCTGGAGTCCGTACGCCGCCCAGACCGCCGCGCTCCTCCAGCAGGAGCGGGCCGCCGGGCACGTGACGGCGTCGGTCGCGCTCGGGGCCGGGCGCGTGCACGTGCTGCGCCGCCATCTGCTGCCCGCGCTCGTGCCGCCGGTGCTGCGCAACGCGCTGCTGCGGCTGCCGACGGCCGTGCTGGTGCTGGCGTCGCTGGGCTTCCTGGGACTGGGCGCGCAGGCGCCCTCGCCGGAGTGGGGACGCCTGCTGTCGGAGAACCAGGCGTACGCGGAGCTGGCGCCGTGGACGGTGCTGGGGCCGGCGGCGGCGTTGGTGGTGCTGGCGGTGCTGGCGGTTTCGGGGGCGGGAGTTGCGCGGGGAGGGGTACGGGGGCGGGAACGGGTGCGACGAGCGCGTTCGGGGCGGTAGGGGTCCGGGGCGTACGGGCCTGGCGGGGGCGTGGCGTGGGGGCGTACGGCGGGGGCGGGGCGTGGCGTGGGGCGTACGGCGGGGGCGGGGCGTGAGGCGGGGAGGTGCGCCTCCGGTGGGGGCCGCCCCTTGCCCACCCGTGCCGCCCCTTGGGCGGACCTCTGCCCAAGGGACGGCACGGAGGGGGGCAGGAGCGGCCCGCTGCCCAAGGGGGGCGGGGAAGGCGGCCCGCTGCCCAGGGGGCGGCACGGGTGAGGAAAAAGGGGGGCCCGCTGCCCAGGGAGGGCCGGGAAGGGGCGGCCCGCTGCCCAGGGGTGGAGGGGGGTCAGGAGGGGGTGGGGGTCCAGTCGCCGAGCCAGGTCCTGGCGGTCTGGGCGGCGGCCTGGGCGTCGGACAGGTGGGGGCGGTCCCCGGTGGCGGGGCCCGCGCCGGGGCCGGTGTTGCCGTACTCGGCGAAGCGGTCCTTCTTCCAGGAGAAGCCGCTCATGTCCGTCCACGGGGCCGGCTTGATCGCGTCGCTGAGCCTGGTGTTGCGGATGGTGGCCTGCGGGCGGAGGGTGGCGTCGCCGCCGGCGTGCCAGGGCCGGCCGAGGTGGAAGCTGCGGGGCGAGACGTCGCCGTTGACCGCGGAGTGCGTGATGAGGAAGCCCTTGCGGTTCGCGGCGGTGCTCGGGGCGGTGACGTAGCCCGCGGAGGTGCCGTTCCAGCGCTTCTTGACGGTGATGACCGACTGGGTGATCACTGCGGTGGCACGGCCGAAGACGAAGTCGACGTTGCCGGTGATGTACGAGCCGCTGACGTGGACGCGGCCCAGTCTGTCCCTGCCCGCGGTGTCCAGGAGGAGCGTGTCCTGGTCGCCCTCGGCGATGATGCCGTCGAGCACGATCCGGTCGGCGGCGGTGCGCAGGGCGACGGCCTGCTGGTTCTGGACGTGCTGGTTGCGGGCCTCGTCGAAGTCGTTGGAGACGGTGAGGTTGCGCAGCTGGGAGTCGTCGGACTCGACGGCGACGGTGGCGCTGCCGCCGGTGCCGTACGGGCCGGAACCGTCCGGCTTGGGCGTGCCGGCGGCGTTGTTGTAGACGATGACGGTGTCCTTGCGGCTGCTGCCGGTGCCCCGGAGGGTGACGTGCGGTTTGTTCGCGGGGATCTTCACCAGCTCGCGATAGGTGCCGGGCTTGACGGCGATCTCCACGCGGGACGCGTTGTTCACGGGGACGGCGTCGACGGCCTTCTGCACGGTCGAGAACTGGCCGGAGCCGTCCTTGGCGACGGTGAGCGTGCGGGCGGCGGCACGGGGAGCGGGCTGGGCGGAAGCCGGGGCGGGACCGGTCGTACCCATCCAGGCACGCGGTCCCGCGCCGGACGTGAGGAGGGCGGGGACGGCGGAGGCGCTGTCCAGCGTGTACGGGTAGAACTTCCGGGGGTCGAAGGCGGGGGCGCTGCCGCCGCTCTCGTTGCGGCCGGTGGTCCGTGCGAAGGCGTTGCCGCGCTGGGTGACGGTGGCCGTGGCGTCGCGGGTGACGGGGTTGTGCACGCCCTCGAAGTAGGAGTTCTCCAGGACCATGTTGGTCCTGCCACGCGCGTAGTTGCCGTACGCGGAGGTGATGGCGGTGCCGGGGAGGTCCTGGAGGAAGTTGTTGTAGAGGTGGGCGCGGGCGACGTTGTCCGTGGACGGGTTGCGCTGTCCGGTCTCGCGGAACCAGTTGTGGTGGATGGTGAGCTGGGCGGTGGCGTGGGGGGTCCAGCCGATGCCGAAGGTCTTGTTGTTGTCGCTGAGCTTGTTCCAGGACACCGTGATGTAGGTGCTGTCCTTGCGCAGGTCGATCAGCCCGTCCGCCATGCGGCGCAGGTCGTTGTGGTCGATCCAGACGTGGTGGGCGCCGTCCACCTGGACGGCGTCGAAGTCCCGGTCCTTCTCGTTCCAGGTGCCCTGGTAGGAGTCCCGGATCGTGAGGTTGCGGATGATGACGTTGTGGACGCCCTTCCCGAGGAAGAAACCGCCGCCGACGAGGTGGCCGGAGGTTCCCGCGCCCACGATCGTCTTGTCCGAGGCGACCTTGATCTCCTTGCCGACCGGGTTCATGCGGATCGTCGCCGCGACGACGATGACGTACGGCTCGGGGGCCGTCGCGTACCGCTCCAGTTCGGCGAGGGTGCGGACGGTCACGGTCCTGCCGTCGCGGCCGCCGTAGGTGCCCTTCTGTCCGAGGGCGTGCACGGAGGCGAAGCCGTCGGCGGACTCCCTGGCCCAGGCGGTGTTCGCCGCCGACGCCTTGGACGCGGCGGCGTCGGCGGCGGAGGCGTGCGGCTGGGCGGTCTCGCCGAACAGGCCGAAGGCGCCTCCGTACGTCATGGCCCCCGCGGCGGCCAGGGCGAGGGGGAGGCCCACAACGAGGGCCGTCTTGCGGCGGCGGTGCCGGGGCTTGCTTCTGTACTCGGTCATGGGGGATCCGTTCCGGCCGGGGATGGGGAGCGGGGACGGTCCGGTTCCGGTGGATCCGGCGTCCCGGTCCCTCTGTTGCCGCCGGGGGAGAAAAGGTTGCCCGTGCCGCTCGCGCGACCTGCGGCTCACCGGGTCGCGAGACGGGGCCCGGGGACGGGCGTGCGCCGATTCGGGCGCGGGACGCTCGAATCGGCGCACGGTACGCGACCGAGGAGCGCAGCACGCAGCCCGCTCGCCGACCGCCTCCCGCCGCCCCACCCCACGTCACCGAACCGCGCCGTGAACCCTGCGCCGCGCGGGACGCCGGCGCCCCGGAGGGCGTCGGCGTCCCGTGTCGCGTCGGTGTCGGTGTCGGAGGCGGACTGTTGCCGGTGAGGTCGACGCATGCGCGGGGCGCCCGGTGGGCCGGCGCATGCGAAGGGTGCCGGTGGGGTCAGCGCATACGGGGGTCGTCGCGGTAGCCCTCGCGGGTGTTCGCGTGCTTGGCGTGCACCCCGTCGTCGAACTCGATCTCCTCCTTGCGGACCTGACCGGAGACCTCCTGCTGCTCGGTGACCTTGTAGACCTCCAGGCGGATGCGCTCCACCGGGACGGTCTCCTTGCGCATCACCGCGCGCTCCTCGTGGAGGATGACCTCGACCTTCTCCTCGCCGATGTCGGCGTGGGTGTGGCCCATGCGGCGCTCCTCCTCGGTGATGGGAACCCGGGTGACGCGCACCTCCTCGTGGCTGACCTCGACGGACTTGGTGACGTCCTCGGTCACCACGCGCTTGCGCAGCTGGGCGCGGCCGCTCTCGTGCTCCTCGGTGGCGATGTCCAGCCGCTCCTCGGAGATGAGGATCTCCTCCATCTGCTCCTTGCCCCCGGCGGCGTGGCGGCCGGTGTGCCCGAGGTCCGGGACGCCGCTGCGGGTCGGCGCGCCCGCGCCGGCCAGGTCGCGTGCGGAGGTGCCCGTTCCGGCGAACGAGCGGGCGGAGGTGTCGGAGTGACCGGAGTCCGACCGCGTCCGGCCGGACGCCGCCATGCCCGTACCGGCGGCTCCCGCCGCGTGGCGGCCGGTGGAGGTGAAGCCGTTCGACGCGGCACGGCCGTGGTCGCCGGGGCCGGTCAGGCCGTAGTGCCGGTAGAGGGTGCCCTCTTCCGAGCGGTCGAGGTGGCCGTCGACGTCGATGCGCGGCGCGTCCTTGATGAGGTCCTTGCTGTGCGGGACCCGGAGTCCGTTGTCGGTACGGGTGGCGCCGGACAGCGGGACGAAGGTCTCCTTCGTGCCGAACAGGCCGGTCCGTACCGTGACCCACTCCGGGTCTCCGGTGGAGTCGTCGCGGTAGACCTTCTGGACGGCTCCGACCTTGTTGCCCTCGGCGTCGACGACGTTGGCGCCGTCCAAGTCCTCGGGGGTGAAAGTGCTCATGTGGGGGTGGGGAGAGGTCATGGGGGTCTCGTCTCCTTCCGTTCCGCGCAGCACCGAGCGATTGCGGTGCCCTGCGCATGTCTCCAGTGCGCGCGCCCGCCGCACGGCCCGCGACCGCAGTGATCGTTCCGCCGCGCCCTCCCGGTGCCCCCGAAGGCCCGCACGCAGCCCGTACACGGCGCGTAGCAGGCCCAACACAGTCGGAGGATCGAATTCCGCCCACTTACTCCGATCGGGTGAACCCGTCAGGGGGTGCGGTCTTGCCCCATACCGTCACCAGCTGTCACCGTACGGTCCGCACGCTGACACGGCCCGCCTCGACGGGCCACACTGGACGCACCTGGAGACCGCGTGTGGGGGGCGACATGGCACTCGGCTACACCCGGCGCACCGGCACGCTGCCCGTCGAAGTGACCGGCTTCGTCGGGCGGATCCCGGAGCTCGACCACGTACGCGGGCTGCTGCGCCGCTCGCGCCTCGCCACGCTGACCGGCCCCGGCGGCGTCGGCAAGAGCCGCCTCGCGCTGCGCACCGCGCTCTCCCTCAAGGGGGAGTACGAGGACGGCGTCGTCCTCGTCGAGTTCTCCGCCCTGCACGACCCGGAGCTGCTGCCGGGCGCGGTGGCCGGCGCGCTGGGGGTGCCCGAGCAGTCGGGGCGGATGATGCTGGACGTGGTGATCGAGCATCTGTCGGACCGCCGGGTGCTGCTGGTGCTGGACACCTGCGAGCACCTGCTGGACGCCTGCGCGCTGCTCGCGGACCTGCTGCTGCGGGAGGCCCCGGGCGTGACGGTACTGGCCACCAGCCGTCAGCCGCTCGACGTGCCCGGCGAACACACCCTGCTCGTACCGCCGTTGGGCGACGACGACGCGATCGACCTGTTCGCCCAGCGCGCGTCGGCGGTCGTGCCCGGCTTCGAGGTGCACGCGGGCAACCGCGGCGACGTACTGGCCCTGTGCAAACGGCTGGACGGCATTCCGCTCGCCATCGAGCTGGCCACCGTACGACTGCGGGCCCTGCCCCTGGCGCAGCTCACCGCCCGCCTGGAGCAGCGCTTCCAGGTCCTGACCGGCGGGCGGCGCAGCGCGGCGCTCCCCCGTCACCAGACGCTGCGCACCGCCATCGACTGGAGCCACGAGCTGTGCTCGCCGCAGGAGCGGCTGCTGTGGGCGCGGCTGTCGGTGTTCGCCGGGTCCTTCGACCTGACGGCCGTCGAGGAGGTGTGCGCGGACGAGGAGGACGGCGGTGCGGCCGGTGCGCACGGGCTGGGCCGGGAACAGGTCCTGGAGCACCTGATAGGGCTCGTCGACAAGTCGGTCGTCCTGCGCGACGGCGACGAGGGCGCCCGCTACCGGCTGCTCGACACGATCCGCGAGTACGGCGCTGACCGCTGCACGGACGAGGAGAGGGAACGGTGCGGGCGACGCCACCGCGACCACTACCTGAGCCGCGCCTCGTACTTCTTCGAGATGCTGCTGAGCGCCGAACAGGTGCCGCTGTACTGGCAGTTGCGTCGCGATCTGGCCGATCTGCGCGGCGCCCTGGAGTACTCGCTGTCGCGGCCGGACGGCGTGCGGCCCGCGCTGGTGATGGCGGCGCGGCTGTGGCCCTTCTGGTCGACGGCCGGCCTCTTCAAGGAGGGCCGGTACTGGCTCGACAAGGGCCTCGCGCTGGACCCCGAACCGTCGCGGGAACGCTCCCAGGCCCTGCTGTGGGGCAGCCTGCTGGCCGTCATGCAGGGCGATGTGGGCCCGGCGCTGGCGGGGTTCCAGGAGACCTGCCGGGTCGCCGAGGCGTGCGGCTCCGAACTCGACCGGGTGCTGGCCCTCGGTTACATCGGCGGCATCGCCTGGCTCCTGGGCGACGAGGCGACCGGGCGCGGCACGCTCGCCGAGGCGCTCGCCGGGCAGCACCGGATCGGCGACCCGCTCGGCCTGGTGGTGCACCACTACCAGAGCTCGTACGTCCAGTCGCTGATACGGCACTCCGACGAGTCCGACGCCCACGCGGACGAGGCGCTGCGGCTGATCGCGGCGGCGCCCGGCGGCGGGACCGGCGAATGCATGATCACCAGCCAGGTGCTGGGCATCAAGGGCATGGCCGCGTGGACGCGCGGGGACGCCCCGGAGAGCGTCCGGCTGGCCCGGGAATCGCTGCGCGCCAGCCGGGAGTTGAGGGACTTCTTCGCCACCACGAACTCGCTGGAACTGCTCGCGTGGGGTTCCGCGGAGACCGGCAGGTGCAGGACGGCGGCCTGGCTGCTCGGCACGTGCAGCGAGCTGTGGCGCAGGATCGGCTCACCCATGATCGGGGTGGCGATCTACCAGGACGACCACTCGCGGGTGGAGACGCTGCTGCGCAAGAAGCTCGGCGAATCCGAGTACCGGCTGCTCTTCGGGCAGGGAGCGGGGCTGACGCTCGACCAGGCCGTCGAGCTCGCCCTGGCGGGTGCCGCACGGCCCGTGACCGACGCGCCCGCGGGCGACCGTGCGCCGTCCGTCGAACACCTGACGCGGCGCGAGCGGGAGGTCGCCGTGCTGGTGTCGGAGGGGCTGACCAACCGGGAGATCTCGGAGCGGCTCGTCATCTCGAAACGGACGGCCGACGCGCACGTCGAGCACATCCTCGCGAAGCTGGGCTTCTCCTCGCGGACGGAGATCGCGGCCCTCGCCGGAGAGGCTGCCGGGGGCGGCCGAGGTCAGTCGTCGGAGCCCTTCGACGCGGGCCGCAGGTAGCGCGCCGCCGCGCTGAGGACCGCGACCGCGAAGAAGAGGGCGAGGAGGACCAGGGCGGCCGGCGGCAGCTCGGCGAGCGGCGTCCGGGCGGCGAGGGCTGCGGGGTGCGCGGGGTTCATGGCGCACGTGTGCCCCGGGCGGACGGATCGGAACGTGGCTTCCGCCGGAAGGAGGAGGGGGCCGGTGGCGTTGACGGCGGGGCCGGCCGCCTGCGCACGAGGAGCGGCCGTCGCGTCCCGGGCTCCGGAACCGGGCGGCGCGGCGCTTACCCGGACGGGCGAACCACCGTGACGGAGGCGGCATCCGGGGGTATCCGGGTGGCACAGCCCGCACCGGCTCCCGGTGCGGCCCGTACGGAGGAGGACTCACCCATGACCACCACGGACGTCGTCGAACTCATCCTCAAGGACCACCGCACGATGGAGGACCTGCTGCGGAACATGCGCAGCTCGGAGGCCGACCGGGCCAAGGCCCTCGACGAGTTCGCGGACCTGCTGATCGCGCACGCGCTCGCCGAGGAGGCCGAGGTCTACCCGGCCCTCAAGCGCTACAAGAAGATCGACGAGGAGGAGGTCGAGCACGGCGAGGAGGAGCACGAGGAGGGCAACGAGGCGCTGCTCGCCCTCATGGAGGTCGAGGAGGTCGGCTCCGACGAGTGGGACGAGAAGCTGGAGGAGCTGTCCGAGAAGATCTCCCACCACACCGACGAGGAGGAGCGCACCATCCTCAACGACGCCCGCGCGAACGTCAGTGACGAACGCCGGGCCGAGCTGGGCGCCGCGTTCACCCGGGAACGCGACAAGCAGCTCGCGTCCGGCTGTGGCAGCCTGGACAACGTGCGCAAAATCGTCAAGCACTGACCGAGTTTTCTCAGCTGCACCCCCTGTGGCCTGCGGAAACACCGGCCCGTCCGGCACCGTGCGCACTCCCTGAGATTGCCATGACTGAAATCGCGCTTTGGGGGAAAGCGCGACAGCAGAGCACCGGACTTCACGGGGGACGTCAGGTGTACGACACAGGACGGCGGTGCGAACGGTGCGGGAAGCGACGGTGGCTGCGGAAGTGACCATCCCCTTCAGTGCCAGCGCGACGTATGACGGCGCGCCGGGCACCATCGGGGAAGCCCGCGATTTCGCCGCGGACTTCCTGGTACGGGCCGAGGCGCTGCACGGGGTCACGGTCTCCCCGCGTACGTCGGGGACGGTCAAGCTGGTGGTCAGCGAACTCGTCACGAACGCGGTGAAGTACGCGCCGGGGCCGTGCCTGCTGGACGTGGCCATCGACCGGGACGGATCCGACGCGGGCGCCGGGACCGGCCGCGACACGCTGCGGATCACCGTCTGGGACACCGACAGCAGCCTCCCGCAGCCCGGCGCGCCCGATCCCGAGCGGATCGGCGGGCACGGCCTGGAACTGGTGCTGGCGCTGTGCAGCAAGTACGACATCCAGCGGCTGGCCGGAGGCAAGCGGGTACGGGTGCACCTGCCGCTGGGCTGAGCGGCGTCCCTCGCACCCCGGCACACCCCAACCGAGCGACGCACCACCTCGCACCCCGGCACGCCCCAACCGAGCGACGCACCACCTCGCACCCCGGCACGCGCCAGCCGAGCGACGCACCACCTCGCACCCCGGCACGCCCCAACCGAGCGACGCACCACCTCGCACCCCGGCACGCCCCAACCGAACGGCCGACCACCACGCACCCCGGCACGCGCCAACAAAGCGACGGGCCGACTTGCACCCCGGCACGCCCCAACCGAGCGGCCGACCGACCTCGCACCGTGGCATGCCGCTCGTCCGTCGGAGCGAGGACACCCGCCCGGCCGACCTCGTCCCCGCCGAACCTCCCGCACCCCGTACGCCGAGGGCCCCCGTCCGGAGGTGGACGGGGGCCCTCGGCGTACGTGCGGGCGCGTGGAGCCCGTCCCGCACCGCGGCGTGGCGTGCGTGCTACCCGTCGCGGCCGGCCAGCCGCAGCCTGACCTCCCGCTCCTGGTCGCCGGACGCCTCGCCCTCGTCCACCAGCGAGAATCCCGCGTTCAGTGCGTCCCGGACCAGCTCCACTCCCTCCGGCGTGCCCTGAAGGGTCACCGTCACCGGGCCGGAGAGGGAGGACGGACCGGCGGCCCCGTCGGTGTGCGCGTCGTCGGGGACGTCGAAGACGGACGTCCACACCGTCGGCCCCGCCCCCGGGGTGTCCTGCGGCATGTCCCCCGGGCCCCGGTCCGAGGACGGGAATCCCTTCGCGAGGACTTCGAGGACCGTGCGCGCGTCCTGCGCGGGACAGTCCGTGACGGTAACCGTGACCTTCATGGTCATACCTCTCCTTGTGCGGTCGTTCCGGACACCACAGTGCGCCGGGGAATCACAGTTCGCGCAGCGCGGGCAGCAGTTCCTTCTCCGCCCACTCCAGGTACGGTTCCTGCTGGTCGCCGCCGATCTGGACGAGCGCCACCTCGGTGAACCCGGCCTCCGCGTACGGTCGTACGGCCTCGACGAAGTCCTCCACCTTCGAGCCGCAGGGGATGGTCTCGGCCACGTCCTCGGGCCGGACGAACTGCGTCGCCCCGGCGAAGCCCGCCGGGCCGGGGAGTTCGGAGTTCACCTTCCAGCCGCCCGCGAACCAGCGGAACTGGTCGTGCGCCCGCGCCACCGCCGCGTCCCGGTCGGTGTCGAAGCACACCGGGAGCTGACCGACGCGCGGCTTGCCCGTGCCGCCGTGCCGGTCGAACGACTCGACGAGTTCGGCCTTGGCCTCCGTCGCGATGACGAGGTCGCCGAGCCGTCCGGCGAGTTCGCAGGAGCGCGGGCCGGAGACCGCGATGCCGATGCCCGGGAGGTCGAGCCCCTCGTCCCCGGGCAGGTCCCACAGCTTCGCGTTCTCGACGTCGAAGTGCGCACCGTGGTGGTTGACGTTCTCACCCCGGAACAGGGCCCGGATGATCTCCACGGCCTCTTCCAGCATCTCCAGGCGTACGTGCGCGGCCGGCCAGCCCGCCCCCACCACGTGCTCGTTGAGGTTCTCGCCCGATCCCAGCCCGAGCCGGAAACGGCCCTGCGAGAGCAGCTGCATCGTCGCGGCCTTCTGCGCCACGACGGCCGGGTGGTACCGGAGGGAGGGGCAGGTCACGTACGTCATGAGCGGGATCCGCTCGGTGGCCTGCGCCGCCGCGCCCAGCACGCTCCAGGCGTACGGCGCGTGGCCCTGCTCCTCCAGCCAGGGGAAGTAGTGGTCCGAGGTGACGGAGAAGTCGAAACCCGCCTTCTCCGCGCCCACCACGTGGTCGACCAGGGCACGGGGCCCGGCCTGCTCGGTCATCATCGTGTATCCGATTTGCACCATGCTGAGCGCCTCTCCGGGCAGTGAGCCCCGAAACGTGCGAAACCCCCGCCGATCATGAGCCACATATCACCGTACATGCACCCAAAGGACCTCACCACGGCGCAGGATAAAGTAATGGAACATTAAAGTCGACCAGTCTTGTCACGTTCTTAACGCCGTTCTCCGCACCTTCCCCGGCCGTCAGCAAGCCCTGATCTCCTCCGGAGGCCCCCATGGGAACCCGCCGTTCCACACTCCCCGGCATCGGCACCCAGTACGACTTCGTCACCGAGGGCGGGCGGCACGTCTCCGTCGTCGTGCACCACGACGGCCGCCGCTTCCTCGGGTTCTACGACCGGGACGACCCCGACGCCTGCCAGCAGGCGATCCCGCTCTCCCCGGACGAGGCGACCGCCCTCGCCCACCTCCTGGACGCCTCCCCCATCGACGCCGTGCGCACCGACGGCATCGACCTGGTCACCGAGCACATCCCGGTGACGTCGAGGTCCCCGTACGGCGGGAAGCTCCTCGGCGACACGAAGGCCCGCACCCGTACCGGCGCCTCCATCGTGGCGGTGCTGCGCCGTGCCAGTGCGCACCCCTCGCCCGAGCCGGCCTTCCGCCTCGCCATCGGGGACACCCTCGTGGCGGTCGGCACCCGGGAGGGCGTGGACACCCTCGCGGACCTGATCGCCGGGACGTCCTCCGGCGCGACCGCCGACACCGCCCGCGGCGACGCGCGGGACGCCCGTGCCGCCGCCGGCGCCGACGACTGAGGGACGGACCGATCGCCTTGCACCACACCACCGCTCTCCTCATCGAACTGGGCGCCGTCATCCTCACCCTGGGGATCATCGGCCGCCTGGCCGGCCGAATAGGCCTGTCCCCGATCCCGCTCTACCTCCTGGCCGGTCTCGCCTTCGGCCACGGCGGGCTCATCCCGCTCGACGCGAGCGAGGACTTCACCGCCGTCGGCGCCGAGATCGGCGTCATCCTGCTCCTGCTCCTGCTCGGCCTGGAGTACAGCGCGAGCGAGCTGGTCACCAGCCTCAAGACGCAGTACCCGTCCGGCATCGTCGACTTCCTCCTCAACGCGGTCCCCGGCGCGGTCGCCGCCCTCGTCCTCGGCTGGGGCGCGGTCGGCGCGGTCGCCCTCGCGGGCGTCACCTGGATCTCGTCCTCCGGCGTCATCGCCAAGGTGATGACCGACCTCGGCCGCCTCGGCAACCGGGAAACCCCCGTCGTGCTGGGCATCCTGGTCATGGAAGACCTCGCGATGGCGGTCTACCTCCCGCTCCTGACGGCGATGCTCGCGGGCGTCGGCCTGGCGGGCGGCAGCATCACGCTGCTCATCTCGCTGGGCACGGTCGGCCTGGTCCTGTACGCGGCGCTGCGCCACGGCCGGCTGATCAGCCGTGCGGTGTCCTCCGACAACCCGGAGATGCTGCTGCTGGTGGTGCTCGGCCTGACCGTCCTGGTGGCGGGCCTCGCCCAGCAGCTCCAGGTCTCGGCGGCGGTCGGCGCCTTCCTCGTCGGCATCGCGCTCTCCGGCGAGGTCGCCGAGGGCGCGCACAAGCTCCTCGCCCCGCTGCGGGACCTCTTCGCCGCCGTCTTCTTCGTCTTCTTCGGCCTCTCCACGAACCCGGCGGACATCCCGCCCGTACTCCTGCCCGCCCTCCTGCTCGCGCTCGTCACCACGTTCACGAAGATCGGCACGGGCTGGTACGCGGCGAGGCGGGCCGGCATCGGGCGCAAGGGACGGCTGCGCGCGGGCGGCACGCTCGTCGCGCGCGGCGAGTTCTCGATCGTCATCGCGGGCCTGGCGGTGGCCACCGAACCGCGCATCGGGCCGATCGCGACCGCGTACGTCCTGATCCTGGTCGTCATCGGCCCGCTGGCCGCCCGCTGGACGGAGCCCCTGTTCTCCCGGCTCCAGGGGCTGCCGGGCAGGCGCAAACCGCCGACGGCGGGCCCGCCGACCATGGAGGACATGATCGCGGCGGAGACGGCGTCGACGCCCCCGGCCGAGCCCCTCTCCGGCGAGGCGCCGTTCCCTCCCGACGGCCCACCCGTCGGGACGCCCTCGCAGGCGGCGGAGACCCCGCCCCAGGCGGCACGGTCCTGACTCGCTCGATCGGACGCAGCGTCACACTCGTCCGCCGAGCCCGGAACCGGCCGGAAACACGAGGTCACAGGGCTGCCCACCCGTCGGCGGGCAGCCCTCGGCCATGACGCTCCGTGGCTGAAATATTGCGGTGCGTCAACACCCTTCGGACGGTGGAGAGGAGCACCCCGCTCCCTCGCACCTCTGAAAGGAACCCTCTCCATGCGCATGTCCCGCAAAGCCGGCCTCCTCGTCTCGACCGCCGTGTGCGGCGCCCTCGCCCTGGGCACGGCGGGCCCGGCCATCGCGGTCGTCAACGACCACCCGGTGACCTCCGAGGCCGCCCCCGGCCCGATCCCCGGTGCGGAGGCGCTCACCGGGCAGGCGAAGAGCCTGGCGGACACCGCCGGCGTCCTCAAGCCGGTCTCCGACCTCGTGGGGGCGGTGCTCAAGGCCCCCGACGGCAAGGTCGCCCCGGACGCCGCGGCCATGCTCGGCAAGCCCGTCGACGAGGCGCTCGCCACGCTGTCCAAGCCGGTTCCCGCGGCCAAGGCCCCGGCCGACCCCGGCCTGAAGGCCAAGGCGGCGGCGGACCTCCGGGCTGACGTCACCGCGCTCCTGAAGGCGGTGGAGAAGGGCGACCCGAAGGCCACCGCCGCCGCGGTCAAGGCCGTCATCACCGGCAGCGTGAACGTGCTGGCCGCCGTCCTGCTCGGCGACGGCCTCCCGGCCCCCGACCTGAAGGGCCTGCCCGAGCTGCCGAAGGTCCCGGGCGCCGCCACGACGCCGCAGGCCCCCGGCACGGCCACCCTCCCGGCGCCGATCGTCCCCGCGGAGCCCGCCCACCCGGGACAGTAGCGACCGCACCGGAGAGGCCCACGCGGACCGACCGCGTGGGCCTCTCCGCGTTCCCGGCGGGCCCCGTCCCCGGCGAGCCCCGCCCCGTCCCCGGCGGGCCCCGCCCCGTCCCCGGCGGCCCCTTGGGAACTCCTGCGGCTCACATCCTGTTAGATTCTACAAAGCTGTAGATCAATCACCTGAAGACGGAGACACTTCATGGCCCTGTGGGACCGCCTCAAGGAAACCGCCTCTACGATGCAGACCCAGCTGGAGTCGAAGAAGAACGAGCTGAAGAGCGGCTCGTTCCGCGACGCGAGCATGGCCATGTGCGCGCTGGTCGCGGCGGCCGACGGCAGCATCGACCCGGCCGAGCGGCAGCGCGTGGCGGCCCTCATCGGCACGAACGACGTCCTGAAGAACTTCCCCGCCGACGACCTCCAGCGTCGCTTCAACGACTACTGCGGCAAGCTGACGGCGGACTTCGCCTTCGGCAAGGTGAGCGTTCTCCAGGAGATCGCCAAGGCGAAGAAGAAGCCGGCGGAGGCGCGTGCGGTCATCCAGATCGGCATCGTGATCGGCGGCGCGGACGGCGACTTCGACAAGTCGGAGCAGGCCGTCGTACGGGAGGCCTGCTACACGCTGGACCTGCCGCCGCACGAGTTCGACCTGTAGGCACGGCGGACCGGCGGGCCGTCCGGGCACTCACACACCCGGACGGCCCGCCGCACGACGTCCTGCCGTTCGACGTCCTGCCGTTCCACGTCCTGCCGTTCCACGTCCTGCCGTTCGACGGCCCGCCCCGCGCCTCAGCGCGGCGCAGCCGCCTCCAGTTCCTCCACGGTCCCCGCCATGACCACCCGCACGTGCTGCGTCAGGTGCTCGACCGGCCAGTCCCACCAGGCCACCGCCAGCAACCGGGCGATCTCCCCGTCCGTGAACCGCTTGCGGATCAGCCGCGCCGGGTTGCCGCCGACGACGGCGTAGTCCGGTACGTCCGAGGTCACGACCGACCCGGCGGCGACGATCGCCCCGTGCCCGATCCGCACGCCCGGCATGACGGTCACGCCGTTCCCGAGCCACACGTCGTTGCCGACGACCGTGTCTCCGCGCACCGGCAGGTCCGCCAGCAGGTCCGCGTGCGGCCCCCAGGCCCCGCCCATCATCGGGAACGGGAACGTCGACGGGCCGTCCATCCGGTGGTTGGCGCCGTTCATGAGGAAGCGCACCCCGGTGGCCAGCGCGCAGAACCTGCCGATGCGCAGCAGTTCCGGCCCGTAGTGGTAGAGCACGTGCCGCGTCTCGAAGGCGGTCGGGTCGTCGGGGTCGTCGTAGTACGAGTAGTCCCCGACCTCGATCAGCGGCGACTTCACGAGCGGCTTCAGCAGGACCACCCGGGGCTGGCCGGCCATGGGATGCAGCGTGCCGGGGTCGGTGGCCGCCGACCCCGCGGCCGGGGATGTCGATGCGGTCATGGGCTCTCCTCGTCGGTCACTGCGGTACGGGACGGCACTGCGGGACGCCACGGCACTGCGGTACGGGACGGCACTGCGGGACGCGACAGTGCTGCCGCGCACGACAGCGCCGCGGTACGCCACGGCACTGCGGTACGGGGTGGTGGGCGCTCCCGGCGTGGAGGTCGCCGCCGCGCCCGGCGTGCCGGACGGCTCGGGCACCGCGTAACACCGCACTCCGACGAACTCGCCCCCGCCCCAGTCCTGTTCACCCGAGCCGAGCAGCCGGCACCCGATCCGTTCGTAGAAGGCGACGGCGCCGGTGTCGGCGGCGACCACGTCGAGCACGGCCCGCCGCCCCCACTTCCGTGCCGCCCGGCTCACTCGGCCCATCAGGGCCCGGCCGGCTCCGCCGCCCCGGCCGTCCGGCGCGACGAACAGCCGCGCGACGACCGCCAGGGGCTGCTTGGCGCCGTCCCACAGACCGGGAGCGACGTCCCCCTTCGCCGGGTCCGCCGCCGTCAGGGCCACGTGCCCGACGAGCCGGCCGTTCCCGGACTCGGCGACCCACGCGCCGAGGGAGCCGTCCGGCACCAGCCAGCCCGCCGGTTCCGCGGGCCAGTCGCGCGGGTACCCGCTCGCCTCGTGCACGGCCCTCAGCATCCGTACGCACGCGTCCAGATCGGCGTCCCGTCGCCTCCGTACCACCACCGTGCTCATCGGCCCCATCCAAACACCCGGACGGTGATCTTCGCAGCGGGTTTTCACACGGAGACGCCGTGCTCCCGCAGCCAGGGCAGCGGGTCGACACCGGATCCCAGCTGGGGCGTCACACGCACCTCGAAGTGCAGATGCGGGCCGGACACGTTGCCGGTGCGGCCCGACAGCCCGATCGTCTCGCCGGCCACCACCCGCTGCCCCTGGCGCACCCCGAAGACGGACAGGTGCGCGTACTGCGTGAAGTAGCCGTTCGCGTGCCGCAGGATCAGCTGGTTCCCGAACCCGTCCCCGCACCCGAGGAAGTGGACGGTCCCGTCGCCCACCGCCCGTACCGGCGCGCCGTCGAACACCGCGAAGTCCTGGCCGGTGTGCCGGTGCGCCCACCGGCCCCCCGTCTCCGCGAAGCCCGACGACAGCGGCGCGGGATCGACCGGTCGCACCCACCGCGGGGCGGCGGCCCGGTCGGCCGGCGCGGGCGGCGGGCCCAGCGGCTGCACGTCGGCTCCGCCGGCGCACGGCGGGCCCGGCGCGCCCCGGGCCGCCCGGCCCAGTGAGCGGCCCGCCTGGCCCGCCGCCGCGCGCCGTCTCTCCTCGGCGGCGCGCAGTCGCTCCTGCGCCCGTCCGAGTTTCCTCTCCACGGTCCGCCGGGCCGCCGCCCGCCGCGCCGACTCCGCCCCGAGCTTCCCGAGCAGTTTCGTGGACGCGGCCCGGTCCCGCGCGAGCCGTGCCCGGGACTCCCGCACCCGCGCCAGCAGCGTCGCCGTCGCGTGTCCGCCCCGGCCTGCCAGCGACACCCGCTCCAGCATGTCCTCGGGCGACCTGGCGGCCAGGAGTCCGGCCGTGTACGTGAGCGGGCCGCCGCCCCGCCGGTACTGACCTCGCGCCAACCCCCCCAGGGCGTCCCGCAGTCGGGCGATCCGGGCCCGCTCGACGCCTTCCGCGGCCCGCAATCGCACCACCTCCCCGCGCACCCGCCCGACCGCTCTCCGGCCCGCTTCGTGCGCCTTCACGGCGGCCCGCGCCTCCCGGTACAGCCGCTCGACCTCTGCCGTCCCGGGCACGGGCTCGGCGGCCCTCACCACACCACCGGCACCACCGCCCACACCTCCCATCGCCTGCGCACCCATGCCCGCGCCCGCTCCCATGCCCGCACCCGGGCCCGCACCCATGCCCGTGCCCGCGTCCGCGTCCGCGTCCGCGTTGACGCCCAGCACGAGACAGGCGGCCATCGACACCGACACCGCGCACTCGCGGGTGAATCCGACTCGTCGCATCGACCGACTGTGACCACCCGGCACCCGGTCGGCGCGGTACCGGCGCGAGCGGCGCGCGACAGGGTCACTCAGGTGCAGCAACAGGAGTCCGCGAAACCACCGCGCCGTCCCTCCCGACACACCCCCGTACCAGCCTCTGCCCCTGCCGTCCAAGGCATTTGAACCAACGCCTGCCGGGCGGGCATCCTGGGAGGACAGCAAAGACGCCGTTCGGCAGAGTGCGGCACCACGGGGCGTGGGCCGCGGTCCGGTTCACGGTGTTCGGAGTGATGACGCGTGTCGGCTTGCCTGTTCGAAGAACTGGACGCACTGGTCGGCCTGTTGAGCACACGAGGTGCCGGGCCGTCCGGGGAGTGGACCGTGCACTGCGCCGGGTTGCTGGGGCTGGACGGGGTGTCCGTGTCCGCCGCGACGCCGGACGGCGGGGACGAACTGCTCTGGTACAGCGACCCGTTGGCAGCACGCCTGGCCGACCTTCAGTTCACGCTCGGCGAAGGGCCCGGCGTCGAGGCCGCCAGGGACGGTTCCCTGCACCTGATCGCGGACGTACGGAACCTGCCGCACTCGCGCTGGGCCGGGTTCGCCCCCGGGTCGGTCGAACTCGGCGTACGGTCCGTGTTCGCCCTCCCGCTCAGGCTGGGGGCGATCCGGATCGGGGCGCTGATCGGGCACGGCTGCGAGGCGCGGGCCCTCACCGAGGAGGGTCTCGAAGCGGCACTGGCACTCTGCGACGCGCTCACCCACCACCTGCTGTCCACCGCGTCACAGGACGGGGCGGGCGCACGGGCGCAGGAGGAGCCGCACGGCACGCTGCACCGGGCGGTCGTGCACCAGGCGTCCGGCATGCTGAGCGTCGATCTCGGGGTGGATCTCGCCACCGCCCTGGGGCGGCTTCGCGCCCACGCGTTCGCGCGGGACCGGCCCGTCGTCGCCGTCGCCCGGGACGTCGTCGCACGGCGGCTCCGGCTGACCGACGACCGCGGCCGGAGGGACATCGGGCGCGAACCGCCCTGAACTCTGTGGAGAGACGTGGAAGAACGCAGGAACCCTGCACGCACCAGGAGTCGAAGCCGTAGGAGCCGAGGAATCCGACCATGACCAGGGAACGTGAGCTGACACTGGCGGACGCCTTCGTCGAACTCGCCGACACACTCGTCGACGAGTTCGACGTCATCGATTTTCTTCATCAACTCACTTCGAGATGCCGTGAGTTGCTGGACGTTTCTGCTGCGGCGGTACTGATCGCCCCCGTCAACGAGCCGCTGCGCGCGGTCGCACCCTGCGACCCCGGCGACGCCCTCGCCGAACTGCTCGACGTCACCGCGCACGAGGGGCCGGCGCTGGAGTGCCACGCCGGGGACGGAACCGACGCCGAGGACCTGACACGCATCGACCTCTCGCGGGCGGACGCGCGGTGGCCCGTCTTCGCACCGCTCGCCCGCCGCGCCGCGTACACCTGGGCGTGCGCACTGCCCCTGCGGCTGCGCCGCGAACGCCTGGGCAGCCTGCTGCTCCTGCGTACCGGCGAGGGGCCGCTGTCCGAACTCGACATCCGGCTCGGGCAGGCACTCGCCGACGCCGCCGCGATCGGCCTCGTGCACGAACGGACCCTGGTCGCCCATCAGGTCACCGGCATCCAGCTCCGCACCGCGCTCCAGAGCCGCATCCTCATCGAGCAGGCCAAAGGGGTGCTCGCGGCCCGGCTGGCGGTGGGCGTGGACCAGGCGTTCGCCGTCCTGCGGCGGCACGCCCGCAGCAACGGCAAACGGCTGACGAGCGTGGCCCGCGAGGTGATCGACGGGGAGCTGACGCCTGAGGCGGTGTCCGGGGAGCGCTGAGGCCGGTCAGGAGAAGCGCCGCAGATGCTCCTCCGTGGGCCTGAAGCGCTTCTGGCAGTTGCCGCACCACCAGCGCCAGTGGTGCTCGTCCTGCTCGCGGATCTCGGATCTGGTGTCCTTCCACAGCACTCCCTGCCGACAGTGCGGGCAGGTGGGCGGGATCGGCGGCGGCACGGGCGGACGGGCGTCCGTACGGGCATCCATGACGGCGTCGGCGGGGGCGTCGGTACGTGTGGACATCCCGGCAGCGTGCACCTGCCGGGGAGCGCCCGGGGCGGATTCGTCCAGGGGTCACCCCATCGGGGACGGTGCGCACGCCCCGCTTCGATTAATCGCTCGACAGTTGCCGCGGGCAGGGGCACCATCCCCTCCGATGACAACTGACACGGCTAACGCGCCGGCACGCAGCGACAGGCCCGCCGCCTGGGACGAACGTTCCACCCTGACGAAGTACCTCGAATACGCCCGGCGCACCGCGTGGGAGAAGTGCGAGGGCGTCTCCGCCGAGCACGCGACCGCCGCACCGCTGCCGGGCTCGCCGCTGATGTCCCTGTGGGGGCTGATCAGCCACCTGCGCTGGGTCGAGCACTGGTGGTTCGACGTCGTGTTCCGCGGCGGCCGGGACGAGGGCCCGTGGACCGACGAGGACCCCGACGGTGAGATGCGCGTGGTCGAGGGGGCGTCCCTGGAGGAGCTGATCGCGGAGTACCGGGGCAAGTGCGCCGACTGGGACGCGTTCGTCGCCCGCACCGACCTGGACGCACTCGCCGCACAGCCGTCCAGGGACGGCACCAGGCCCACCCTGCGCTGGGTGCTGATGCACCTCGTCGAGGAGATCTCGCGGCACAACGGCCACCTGGACATCCTGCGCGAGCTGGCGGACGGGACGACCGGGGACTGAGCGCGCCCGCGCGGGGCGGGGGCCTGGACCCTGCCGTGCCGTCCCGCCGCGCGGCGGGACGGCACCCGTCCGCAGCCGCGGTTGCGTACCCGGGAATAGGCCGTCGGGGCCCACCGTTGCAGAGTTCGTTAAACATTCAACAAGAATGTGGAACGCGCCCTGTCGACACACTCTGAGGTGGCCCCGATGAACGCCATGCAGTTCGGAATCTTCACCGTCGGCGACGTGACGCCCGACCCGACGACCGGACGCGTCCCGACCGAGCACGAGCGCATCAAGGCCATGGTCGCCATCGCGCAGAAGGCGGAGGAGGTCGGCCTCGACGTCTTCGCGACCGGCGAGCACCACAACCCGCCGTTCGTGCCGTCCTCGCCCACCACGATGCTCGGTTACCTCGCCGCCCGCACCGAGAACCTCATCCTCTCCACCTCCACCACCCTCATCACCACCAACGACCCGGTGAAGATCGCCGAGGACTACGCGATGCTCCAGCACCTGGCCGACGGGCGCGTCGACCTGATGATGGGGCGCGGCAACACCGGCCCGGTCTATCCGTGGTTCGGCAAGGACATCCGCCAGGGCATCCCGCTCGCCGTGGAGAACTACGCTCTGCTGCACGAGCTGTGGCGCCAGGACGTGGTGGACTGGCAGGGGAAGTTCCGCACCCCCCTCCAGTCCTTCACCTCCACCCCGCGGCCCCTGGACGGCGTGCCGCCGTTCGTCTGGCACGGCTCGATCCGGTCGCCCGAGATCGCCGAGCAGGCCGCGTACTACGGGGACGGCTTCTTCGCGAACAACATCTTCTGGCCGAAGGACCACTTCCGGAAGCTCGTCAACCTCTACCGCGAGCGGTACGCGCACTACGGGCACGGCACCCCCGACCAGGCGGTGGTCGGCCTCGGCGGCCAGGTGTTCATGGCCAGGAACTCGCAGGACGCGGTACGGGCGTTCCGTCCGTACTTCGACAACGCCCCGGTGTACGGCCACGGGCCCTCCCTGGAGGAGTTCACCGCCGAGACACCGCTCACCGTCGGCTCCCCCCAGGAGGTCGTGGAGAAGACCCTGACCTTCCGCGAGACCTTCGGCGACTACCAGCGCCAGCTGTTCCTGCTGGACCACGCGGGGCTGCCGCTGAAGACCGTGCTGGAGCAGCTCGACCTGCTGGGCGAGGAGGTCGTGCCCGTGCTGCGCAAGGAGTTCGCGGCCGGTCGCCCCGAGCGGGTCCCGGGCGGGCCCACGCACGCGGCCCGGGTCGCCGAGTCGTCGGCGTCCGCCGGCCCGACCGCCACCACCCCCGCCGTCGGCGGGGCCGACAAGCAGGAGGCATCGGCGTCATGACCGAGCTGGTCGTCGTCTCCGCGGGGCTGAGCGTCCCGTCGTCCACCCGCCTGCTGGCGGACCGCCTGACGGAGGCGGTACGGGCCGAACTGCCCGACGTCTCCGTCCGGACCGTCGAGCTGCGCGAACTCGCCGTCGCCATCGCCAACCACCTCGTGACGGGTTTCCCGAACGCCGCCCTGCGCGAGGCGATCGACGCGGTGGCACGGGCGGACGGGCTGATCGCCGTCACGCCGGTCTTCTCCGCGTCCTACAGCGGCCTCTTCAAGTCCTTCTTCGACCTGGTCGACCCGGACGCGCTGACCGGAACCCCGGTGCTGATCGCCGCCACCGGCGGCACCGCCCGCCACTCCCTCGCCCTGGACCACGCGGTTCGTCCGCTCTTCGCCCACCTGCGGGCGGTCGTCCTCCCGACAGCCGTGTTCGCGGCTTCCGAGGACTGGGGCGGCACGGGCGACAGCTTCACGGACCGCCTGCCCCGTCGCATCGCGCGGGCGGCCTCGGAGCTGGCGGCACAGCTGCGCCGGGGGGAGGCGACGACGGCCACCCGGCCGGACACCGGGCCCGACGAAGTCGTGCCCTTCGCCCGGCAGCTCTCGGACCTCCGGCTCGGCTGAACCCACCGCGGAACGGCCCGGGTCCTTCCCCCTGCCACGTGCGGCACGGGGAAGGACCCGAGATCCGGTGGTCGGGACGCTTTCTCTGGGGAATGGACGGTGAGGCCCTACCCCACCCCCCACCCCTTTCGCGCGCCCGCGCACGCGCGCGCATGCGCGGGCGCACACGGGTGCGGGCGCACACGGGTGCATGCGGGCGCGCATGCGCGCGAGGCGCCAACTCGCAAGCCTCTTGCGAGAGATGGCAATCCGTGACCGTGTGGCGACTTGACGTGACGAGCGTGTACTGTGCGTCGCAACAGAACGACCCCCGAGGGTGCTCCAACACCGCATCGGGGGTCTGACCAGAAGAGATCGACCCACTCTACGAAAGCGATCCCCATGGCTGTCGAACAGCTTAGTCCCGCCCCGTCCCGCCCCGCGCACCCGATGTCCGCCCCCGGGTACGGGAAGAGGACAGCGCCGCACCAACTCCCGCGCGCAGGAAGTGACTTCGACCACCTCGCGCACCGCGAATCCGCCATCGCCCACTACATCGACCGGCTTCCCGAGGGTGCCAACATCGGCATCAAGGCCCTGGCCCAGGAGATCGCCGGGTACGGGCAGATGGCCGTCTCCTCGGCCCTGCGCAAGCTCGAAGCCGCAGGTCACCTCTTCCACCAGGTGGACACGGTCGTCGACGCGGACGGCCGGACCCTGCGCGTGACCCGCACCTACTTCTCCCGCACCGCGCGCCCCGACGCCTGGTGGCGCTCGCACCTCACCGACGAGGAGACCGAGAACCACCCGGAAGAAGTCGCCGACACCCCCGGCGAGCCGGAGCGACGCGCCTACCGGGCACTGTCGCGGCTCTCGCACCGCACGCCGAAGCTCCCCCTCTCCGACAACGAGTGCGTCGAGCTGATCCCGTACGCGGCGGAGTGGTTCCGGCGCGGGGCCTCCGAGGAACGCCTGATGAACTCCCTCGCCCTGATCCTTCCGCCCGTCGTCTTCAGCCCCTTCGCCTTCGTCCAGCGCAAGCTGGTCAAGCAGCTGCCGCCGCCGCTGCCCGAGCCCCGGCAGGGCAGGCCGATCCTGGAATGCCGGGAGTGCGGGGTGCCGGGCGAGGCCGCGGCACTGCCGGGCGGCCTGTGCCGGCCGTGCCGCAGCCAGCCGTACGTACCGGCCCGGCCGGGGCTGCCCGCCGAGACGGTGCACGGCAAGGCGGCCTCCCTGCGGCACCAGTTGCGGGCGGCGTGGCCGCCGAAGGGACTGCGGGGCGGCGGCGGGCTCGCGCTGGGCACGGCCTGAGCGGAGCACGCCGTCGAGCACCGGCCCGCGCGTCCAGGCCACGCGGTGCACCCTGGCCGCGGGGCACCCCGGCACGGCCCGCGCGGGCCGTGGGCCGCGCCGCCCGGCCGACCGGTCCCGAGCGCTACTTGCGGTTGTAGAGCCGCATCGTCGCCGCTCCGAAGACGACCAGGAAGAACGCCGCCCAGCCCAGCGACCACGCGATGTCCGCGCCCGGCCAGTTGCCCGCCATCAACTCCCGCACGGCGGACGCCACATGGCTCACCGGGCTGTTGTTGACGAAGGCCTGGAGCCAGCCCGGCATCGTCTTCGGGTCGACGAAGACGTTGGAGAGGAACGTCAGCGGGAAGATCACCATCATGCTGACGCCCATCACCGACTTCTCGGAGCGCAGCAGCAGACCGAACATCGTCCAGATCCACGAGAAGGCGAACGAGAAGACCAGCAGCAGGGCGATCCCCGCCAGGACGCCGAGCACGCCGCCCTGCGGCCGGTAGCCGATGACCAGGCCCACCGCCAGGATCACCACGGACGCGATCAGGTACCTGATGACATCGCCCAGCAGGTAGCCGACCATCGGCGCGGGCCGCCACATCGGCAGGGTGCGGAAGCGGTCGAAGACGCCCTTCGAGATGTCCGTGTTGATGGCGACGCCCGTGTACATCGTGATCATCACGATCGACATCACGAGGACGCCGGGCAGCAGGAACTGGATGTACTCCGAGACCGATCCGGCGAGCGCCCCGCCGAAGAGGTACGCGTACATCAGCACCATCATGATCGGGAACGCCGTCACGTCGAACAGCTGCTCCGGCACGTGCTTGATCTTCAGCATGGCCCGCCACCCGAAGGTGAGGGAGGCCGACAGCGCGCTGGGCCGCGGCGGCCGGTCCTTGGCGACCAGCAGCGCCGCGAGTGCGTCGACCTTGGGGGCCGCGAGGTGGAGATCGTCGTTCTGATCCTGCTGGGCGGTGGCCGGTGCCGTACTCATGCCGTTGCCCCCTTCTTGTCCGTGAGGGCCAGGAAGACCTCGTCGAGGCTGGGCTGGCCCAGCGCGAAGCTGTCGACGGTGATGTCGGCGCGGGCGAGGGCGGCCAGCGCGCGGGCGGCCTGTTCGGCGGCGCCCCGGTCGGTGCCCTGCCCGTCCACGGTCGCCGTCAGCGCGACGGGATCCGCGTCGAGCTGGACCACCGCGTTCATGGCGTCGGTCAGGATCCGTTCCGCCTCCGCCCGCTGGGCCGCCTCGCGCAGCCGCAGGTGCACGGAGCCGGAGCCGACCGACGCCTTCAGCTCACCCTTGGTGCCCTCGGCGATCACCTTGCCGTGGTCAATGACGGCGATGCGGGACGCCAGTTGGTCGGCCTCGTCGAGGTACTGGGTGGTGAGCAGGACCGTCGTGCCCTGCGCGACGACCGCCCGCACGATGTCCCAGACCTGGTTGCGGCTGCGCGGGTCGAGTCCGGTGGTCGGCTCGTCCAGGAAGAGCAGGTCGGGGGTGTTCAGGATGGAGGCGGCGATGTCGATGCGGCGCCGCATGCCCCCGGAGTAGTTCTTGACCTGCTTGCCCGCCGCTTCCGTGAGCCCGAACGCTTCGAGCAACTGGGCGGCCCGGGAACGGGAGCCCGCTTTGGAGTGGCCGAGGAGTCGGGCCAGCAGGATCAGGTTCTCGGCGCCGGTGAGGTCCTCGTCGACGGACGCGTACTGCCCGGTGAGGCTGACCAGGGAACGTACCGCGTCCGCGTCCTTCACCACGTCCTTGCCGAAGACCCGGGCGCTGCCGCCGTCCGGGCGCAGCAACGTCGCGAGCATCTTCACGGCGGTGGTCTTGCCCGCGCCGTTGGGTCCCAGGACGCCGTAGACGGTGCCGGTCGGTACGCGGAGGTCGATGCCGTCGACGGCGCGGTTCTCACCGAAGACCTTGACCAGACCGGTGGTCTCGATCGCGATGTCCGGGTGGGCGGTAAGGCTGCTCGTGCTCATGTGTGGTGGCTCAACTCCCCGTTATCAAGGCGTCCTTGCGTCCTAGCTGACCGACAGGTGTTCTACTCCGGTCGGCGTGCGGTCGCGACGCCTGCCGCGAAGTCGACCGTAACCGAAGGAAGTTGGTCGTAGTTGAATTATCTCCGGCCGCTGGGGAGCGCGCGGGCACGATACCTGACGGGCGGCACGGGCCGGGTGGACAGGGCGTAGTACGTGGCCACCAGCATCGCCGCGCCGAGGGCCAGCCCCAGCGCCACCGAGCTGAGGACGCTGCCGTCGGCCAGGCTGTGCAGGAAGCCCATCGCCGCGCCGAGGACGACCGCGTACGAGAGGGCCCGGGGGCCCGCGGCCAGGCCCTTCCCGATCCGTCCGACGCCGTACGCGACGGCGGCGAGGACGAGCCCGCACACCGCCCCGAACAGGACGTTCGCCCCGGTGAGCGGGCCGGTGCCACGTGCCATGAAGGCCGCGTAGCCGCCGTACACGAGACCTAGGAGGAGGGGGATCGCCCAGCTCGCCCGCGTGGCCCCGGCCGGACCCCGGCCTCGTCCCCGTGCCGCTGCGTGTACGCCCATCGGGACACTCCTCAAGGTCGCCGGCCCGCGTCGCGCGAGCCGTCCCGGGTCACTCCCCCGCCCCACCAGGTCACACCCGGACGGGTGAACCGGCAAGTGGATCAACGGTGGGCGGCGGTGGCCCTCACCACTCCGGCGGCACACTGCTGGCGCCGTCGGCCGCGCTGCCCTTGGCTGGGGGGATGCGCCGCCGCCTCCGCACCTGCCTCTCCGTCCTCCTGCTCGTCCTCGTCGCCCTCCTCGTGCCGGTCGGCGCGGTCGCGGTGTGGGCGGACCGCGAGGTCGAGGACACCGGGCGGTACGTGGAGACGATGGCACCGCTCGCCGACGACCCGGACGTACAGAACGCGGTCGCGGAACGGCTGACCAGCGAGACGATGAAGAGGATCGACCTGGGCCCGCTCCGGGACGGCACGGAACGCCTCCTCGGCGAGGCGGCCCGTTCCTTCACCGGGACCGACGCCTACCGCACGGCGTGGAACACGGTGAACCGCGTCACCCACGACGCCTTCCGCGACGCACTCGCCGCCCCCCGGGGCAGCGGGGACACCGTCACCGTCGACCTCGCCCCCGTCACCGAGGAGCTGAAACGGCAGCTCGCCGCGGACGGGGTGCCGCTCGCCGAACGCCTCCCGGTCGTCCACACGGACATCGTCCTGGTCCGCACGGACCAGCTCGACACCTGGCGCAGCGTTCACCGCTTCCTCGCCCCGGCCGGCCGTTGGCTGCCGCCCCTCGTCCTGGCGCTCGCGGCACTGGCCGTGCTGCTCGCCCCACCGGGCCGCCGCCTGCACACCCTCGCCTTCGCCGGCCTCGCCCTCACCGCGGGCGCGCTCCTCCTCGCCCTGACCCTGGCGATCACCCACAATCTGGCGCTCTCCCACCTCACGACGGAGATCGGCGCACCGGCCGCCGAGGCGCTGTACTCGACGGTGACCGCGCCGCTGCGCACCACGGCGTGGGCGGTCGGGGCGGCGGGGACGGTCGTGGCGGTGGTGGCGTGGGGAGCACGGTGGGCCACGGGCCGCCGCAGCGGGAACACCGGGCGCGAAAGCCGCGAGCGGGCGGGGCACGCGGGGCGCTGGGACGAGGAGCGCGGCGGACGCGGGTGAGGAGCGCGGCAGGCGCGGGAGAGGAGCGCGGCGGGCGCGGGAGCCGCGAGGGGGTGGGGCATGCGGGGCGAGGAACGTTCCGGGCGAGGGCGCGCACGACAAGCACGGCGAGCGCGGGAGAGGAGCGCGGCGAGGCGCGAGGGCACGGGCGCGCACTCTGATGGACCACCCGCCTCGCGAGAGTGCCCGCGGCGGCGCAGGGTGGTCCGCATGAAGATCAACCGCACCGCCGTCCTGCGCGCCACGGGCGCCGCCGTCGTCGCCTCCCTCCTCACGTTCTCCGTCTCCGCGTGCAGCGACGAGAACAAGGACAAGGCGTCGAACGCCGTTTCCGACGCCACGAAGAACGCCGGTGAAGCGGCTGCGTCCGCCACCGCGAAGGCCGGAGAGGCCGCCGGCCGGACCAAGGAGGCCTTCGCCTCCGCGTCCGCGTCCGCCTCGGCCAGAATGAACGAGGTCAAGGACGGCAAGGACGCCAAGGACGAGGTCGAGACCGGCGACGTGAAGGCGGACGGCGACCGGTCGACCGTCGAGGTCACCGCCTCCAACAAGAAGGAGGAGAAGCAGAGTTACGTCGTACAGGTCAACTTCCGCGACGAGGGCGGCAATCTGCTCGACGCGGTCGTCGTCAACCTGAAGGACGTCGACGCGGGCAAGGAGGCGAAGGCGACGGCGCGCAGCAACCGGTCGCTCCAGGGCGAGATCAAGGCGGAGATCGGCAAGGCGCTGCGTCACTGAGCACGGGGCGGGGCGTCGGCGGACAGCTCCGGCCTCGCACGCGGGAGCGGTCGGCTCCGCACGCGGGAGCGGTCGGCTCCGCACGCGGGCACGACGGCGCGGGGCGCGGCGGCGCGGGGCTCGGCGGCGCGGGGGGCGCGGGGCAGCGCAGGAACGGGCCGCAGCGGCAGTGCGAAGGCCCCCGGCGCGGGGCGGCAGGAGTGCCTCGGAACGCCGCCCCGCGCCGCAGCACCGCGACGACAGCCGCACCCGTAGGACCGGGCAACACGACAGGACGCCGACCGAGCCACCACGGCGCTGCGGACCCCCGGCGCAATACCGGCCCACGCTACGCCCCACCCCGTGGCGGAGCGACGACGACGAAGGGTGTGAGACGTGGCAGCAGAGAGCCGGCCCGGACCTCGTACGGCGGTCGCGGCCGCGCCGCCCCGCGCCCGGTACGGCATCGCCCTCTGCACCGCCCTCGTCCTCGCCCTCTCCGCGTGCGGCCAGGGCAAGGACGACGGTGACGGGGGCGACGCCACGAAGCGGCCTCCCTCCGCCGCCCCTCCCGCCGTCCCCACCCCCGAGGCCGACTGGGACGACTGCCCCCTCACCGGGCAGCCCAGCCGCGAATGCGCAAACCTCAAGGTGCCCGTGGACGCCGCGGACCCGGGCTCCGGCACCCTGGACCTCGCCGTGTCCCGCCTTCCCGCCACCGACCGCAAGCGCCGGATCGGCGTCCTGGTCATGGATCCCGGCGGCCCCGGGCTCCAGGGCCGCTACACCGCCGCGAACCTGCTCCCGCCCCAGCTCCGTGCCCTCTTCGACATCGTCGGCTTCGACCGGCGCGGTTCGGGGGCGAGCACCCCTGTCGACTGCGGCGAGCCCACCGGGGCCATGCGCCGGCTCGACGAGACCGCACCCGCCGACCTCGCGAAGGCGGACCCGGCGGCCGTGGAGAAGTCCGCGCGCGAGTACGTCGCCGAGTGCCGCGCCAAGTACGGTGCGTTGCTCGCCCACCTCGGCACCGCCGACTCGGTCGCGGACCTGGAGTCCCTCCGGCTCGCACTCGGCGAGGACAGGCTGAGTCTCCTCCCGGCCTCGTACGGGACTCTCCTCGCCCAGGAGTACCTGCGCACCCACCCCGGTCGCGTCCGCGCCGCCGTACTGGACGGCACGGCCGACCCGGCGGAACGCGGTGTGCCCTTCGTGCTCTCCCAGAGCGCCTCCCTGGAGGAGGCCGCCGGAACCTCGGGCCTCTCCCCGGCCGAGAAGGCCGCCCGGGAACTGCGCGACCGCACCGCCGGGTTCCGGTCCTGGTGCGCCGCGTCCGGCCCGGCGGAATGCGCGATCGCGCCCGAGCCGGACGAGGTCCTCGCCGCGGTCGCCGCCAGAACCGACCACCTCCTCGGGGCGGCCACCGCCGTCATGGTCACTCCCGCGGACTGGCCGGGCTTCAGCCGCGCCGTCGACAAGGCGCAGGGCACGACGGGCAGCGGGACCGCGACCGCCGACGCGACCGCCTTCGCCGACCTCAAGGCGTACGCGGACAGGGGCTTCCCGAAAGACGTCGCGAAGGCCGTCCAGAATCCCCCGCGTCCGGCCGCCTTCGACCTCGGCGTGCACTGCGCCGACTACGCCTGGCCGCAGACCACCGAGGGCTTCCTCAAGGAACTGACCGACACGGCACGGGAGTCGGGCAACGAGGACTCCGCTCCCGCTTACGCCGCCCTCTACTCCGCCTGCCCGTCCTGGCCCCGCAGCCGGGCCCCGCTCGGCGCGATCCGGGCCCCGGCCGCCCCCCGTCCCCTGGCCGTCAACGCCGAGGAGGACGTCCGTACGGCCCTCGCCGGGGCGCAGGCCGTCGCCGAGCGCCTCCCCGCCGCCCTCCTCACGGTCGGCGGCCGGACCCACGGCCTCGCCAGGACCGGCAACCCGTGCGTCGACGCCGCCCTCACCGCCGCCCTCGTCAACGGCACGCCCCCGAAAAACGGCACCTGCCCGGCCCCGTGACCGGGCGGGCCCGGGAGCGGCTATCCCTGGGGCCGCGCCCCCCAGCCCGCCTCCCACCCCCGCAACCGCGGCACGCGGGACGGACGCGCAGACCCACCGGGCGCGGCACGCGGACACGCAGACCCACCGGGCGCGGCACGCGGGCGTGGAGGGGAGCGGCCACCGCTCCCCTCCATGCCCGCTCGGCCGCCTCGACGTGCGGCGACGCGCCCCCTGCCCGCTCGCTCAGACGCCGATGTCGCAGCCGTCCTTGCGCCAGACCGAGACGACCGACGGGCGGACTATCCGGCCGGGGCCGTCGGGCCAGACCGAGGAGGGCTTCTCGACGGACGCGCCGTCCGTCTCGCCCGGGTGCTGGACCGCGACCAGGACGCGCTCGGACTGGATGACCGGACCGCAGGTCTCCGCGCCGATGGGAACCGTGAGGAACTGCTTCAGCTCGCCCCGGCGGTCGCCGGAGACCGCGACGCCGAACAGGCCGTCGTGCGAGCCGAGCTTGTTGCCGTCGGTGGAGATCCACAGGTTGCCGTGCGGGTCGAAGGCGACGTTGTCGGGGCAGGAGATCGGGGAGACCCGGTCCTTGGGGAAGCCCGCGAAGTAGGTGGAGGGGTCGTTCGGGTCGCCCGCGACGAGGAAGAGGGACCAGGCGAAACGTGTCGCGGAGGCGTCGTTGCGGTGCTCGGCGAGTTCGAGGATCTGGCCGTGCTTGTTGGCGTTGCGCGGGTTGGCCTCGTCGGCACCGGCCTTGCCCGCCTTGCCGCGGTCGGTGTTGTTGGTGAGCGCGACGTAGACGCGGCCGGTGCGGGGCGAGGGCTCGACGTCCTCGGGGCGGTCCATCTTCGTCGCGCCGACCTTGTCACCGGCGAGACGGGTGAAGACGTACACCTCTTCGGCGGTCATGCCGGGGACGTGGGACTTGTTGCCGGTGGCGAGGGGAATCCAGATGCCCGAGCCGTCGAACTCGCCGTCGGCGGGGAGCTTGCCCGTGCCGTCGATCTCCGTGGTGGGGGAGTCGCCGGTGAGCTTCGCGACGTACAGGGTGCCCTCGTCGAGGAGGGTCAGGTTGTGCTCGCGGGCCGCGCGCGAGTTGCCCTTCTTCATGCGGCGCGAGGAGACGAACTTGTAGAAGTAGTCGAAGCGTTCGTCGTCGCCCATGTAGACGACCGGCCGCCCGTCGTCGGTCAGCCGGGGCTGCGCGGCCTCGTGCTTGAAGCGGCCGAGGGCGGTGCGCTTGCGGGGCGTCGAGTCGGGGTCGTACGGGTCGAGTTCGACGACCCAGCCGTGCCGGTGCGACTCGTTGGGCTCCTGCTTGGCGTCGAAGCGCTTGTCGAAGCGTTCCCACTTGCGCTCGGTGGGGCCGCTGCCGAGGCCGTAGCGCTTGTCGGTGGCGCTGGAGCCGTTGGCGAAGTACTGGTTGAAGTTCTCTTCTCCGTGGAGGGTGGTGCCCCACGGGGTGGTGCCGCCCGCGCAGTTGTTGAGCGTGCCGAGCACCTTCCGGCCGGTCGGGTCGGCGGAGGTACGGAGGTACTTGCTGCCGGCGGCGGGGCCGGTGAGCCGGAAGGTGCTGGTGGCGGTGAGGCGACGGTTGAGGTGGTGGCGGGGGACGGCGGTCAGGCCGTTGCCGCGCCGCGTCTCCTCGACGACCACGACGCTGAGACCGTGCGCCGCCAGAGCGATCTCGAACTGCTCGCGGGTCGGGTTCTCCGGGTCGTACCCCCGGAACATCAGGTTCTCGTCGCTGTACTCGTGGTTGGCGACCATGAGCTGGCGACGGCGACCGCCGAACTCGCCGCGCAGAGGCAGCAGCGAGAGGAAGTCGTTGTTGTAACCGAACTGGCCGGCCTGGGCCTTCGCGGTCTGGTTCTCCGGGTCGAACGCGGGCGCACCGCGCAGGATCGGGTCGCCCCAGCGGATCACGACGTTCTGGTCGTAGCCGTCGGGGACGGTGACCTTGTCGTCGGTGTTGGGGGCGACGGGAGCGAAGCGCAGGCCGCGGGCGGCCTTGCCCTTCGAACCGTTGCCGTTGCCGTGGCCGTTTCCGTGTCCCCTGCTCCCGGCCGCCGCGGCTTCGGGGGCCTGGCCCAGCGTCAGCGCGCTCCCGGCCGCCGTGGCGACCGTCACCACCGCCGCGGCCCGCATCATCGAGCGGCGCGAGAGGGCGCCCGCGATGACGTCGCCCGCGTACTCGTTGTCGCTGGTGTTCGGGACTTCCTGGAAGCAGGCGTCCCCGCAGCGGTAACGGCACGTGAGTGCGGAACGTCCGCCGGCGTGCGACGACGGGTTGAGCAGCGGCAGCAGATTGCGCACGTCGAGTCCCCTCCGAGGGGTGGTGTGTGACAGACGGCCCGTGGCCGGTGACATGTGGTTTCGGCCGTGACACTAGGTGGTGCACGGGGAGCGCACGGGGCACGTCGAGTGAACGACGAGTGAAGTCCAGCCGACTGGAAGAACCGCGGGCATCGCGCCCTGCGCACCACGCGTCCGGCCTCACGGGAAACGGGACCGACCCCACACCGTGTCGGCCGCGTGAACGGCGCCCGGGACACACGGCCGACGGCCGGTACGGGCGTGCGTACGGGCGTGCGCGTACGCGATCCGAGCAGCGCGCACAGCAGCCGGGAGCGGATCGTCGCCGAAGCGGTGCTCCTGCGGTGTGCCGACGGCATCGAGTCCTTGGGCATGCGAAAGCTCGGCACCCACCTGGGCGCCGACGCGACATTCCTCTACCGGCATGTCGCCAACAAGGACGAGCTCGTCGAACTGCTCGTGAACGGGGACTGACTACGGGGGCGGGAAGTCCCTTGTAGTCCCTTGCATGGGGCGGGATTTGGATACTGGCGACCGTGCCTGGCGCCCGGTCAGGACGGTGCGGGCGGTCCGGTGGATGCGGTCGGTCGGGTGGGGCCGGTCGGCCCGGTGGGTACTGTCGGCCCAGTGAGCGCCGTCGGTCCAGTGGGGGCGGTCGGCCCAGTGGGCCCGGTGGGTGCGGTCGGCGCGGTGAGTGGGTGCGGTGGGTCCGGTGGGTGCGGTCGGCGCGGTGAGTGGGTCCGGTCGGCCCGGTGGGTGCGGTCCGTCTCGGTCAGGACGTCATGCGGTGCGTGGCGGCAGTTCGGCCGCGTACCTGTCGATGACCGCCGGTCAGTGGTCGGAGCGAAACCATGTGGAGGAGCGGAGAGAGTGCGGGCCACCAGGGGCGGGGCCCCGAGCAGATCCGCTGGCGAAACCGGGTTACTGCGTCTTCAACGCGTCGTGTGCGCAGTGGAGTTGTTCTGGTCTGCTGTCCAACTGCCTGGATGTCCTGCTCCCGGCGCAAGGCCGAAGGGCCTCAGCCGTCGGTCGCCGACTCACGGGCTATGTCTCAGTGTTCCGGCGTCTCGGCGTCTCGGCGACCCTTGTCCGGGGAGCTGAGATCCGCGCTCTGATGCCTGTGCTCTGCGTTCAGTGTCTGCGTCCTGCGTCCTGCGTCCTGCGTCCTGCGTCCTGCGTCCTGCGCACGGTGCCTTGTCGACCGGCCCTGCCGTAAGGGCCGCTTCGTACAGACTTCCACGTGCAGCTTTTCTCGCCGGCCCCTGCGTGCGGGCCTCTACGTACACATTCCGTACGGACTTCCGTTCGTTCCTGTCGCATGGGCCCTGCCGTACGGGCCCGGTCGTACGCGGCGGTGCGGCCCGTGGTGGTCAGGCGACCGCTTCGTAGTCGTCGCGTACACCGGACTGCGTGCGGTCCATTGCGGGGACCTGGCGCACCCTCGGGGAGCCGCCGTGCGCCTCGGCCCGGATGCGCTGCTTCATGGTGGGCGGCACGGAACGCGTCAGCCCTTCCATCGACCAGCGCGCCGAAGGCGACGCGTCGGCCACCTGCCCGTCGAGGGGGCTGTGTTGGCGCGCTCCGACCGGGGCCGTCGACGACTGGCGGGTGTCGGCGGCACCGCCGGCGGAGGAGTTGTTGTCGGTGGGGGCGGGCGCGGTGGCGGCCGACGCCGGGGCGGCGAAGCCCATCGCCGCGAGGAGCGCGACAATCGCGCCGATCAGTGCAGTCCACATCGTCTTCATGACACGACTCCATGAGGTGACCCGGAACGCTGCGGTTCCGGGATGTCCGGTTTTCGTACTGTCCTCATGATGCCGACGACGCACGGGAAGGCGCGGACCGCCACTCCGATTCGCAGTTCTTCGGACAAACCCCACCCGTGCGGCCCAATCGGGGGCTAAAAACGTTGTCCAGGGCCTCGGAAGGCACTGCTCCGGGCGACTGATTGCGGCCGCTAACCTTACGTGTCACCCCTGGTCAGGGATCAATCGTGCCAGCCGTGGACATACCCGGTCATGGAAGTGCACCGCACCCCACTCACTCACATCACTCCCAGTCGAAAGGCCTCGCCCATGGGCATTCGGAGCTTGCTGCGCAAGGTGTTTGGCGGCCGGACGGAACAGACCGACGGCCCGAACGAGTCGAACGAGGCGAGCGGAACGAACGAGTCGGCGTCGGCAGCGCCCTCGGTACCGGCCCAGGCCGAGCGCGACCCGGGAGCCGCCGAGTCGGCGGACGCCGGGGAGGCCGGGAAGGAGGCCGGCAGCACGGAGCCGGTCAACTCCCTTGCTGCGAAAGCTGGTTCCACGGCCGAGACGTCTGCCGCCCGGACGGACGCGGAGCGGAGTCTCGCTGCGGATCTGGTGGCCGAAGCCTTCGACAAGCCCCAGCCCAAGCCGACCCCGGGCGAACCCGCGGCGCGCGAGGTGAACGTACCGGCCCAGCAGGCCCTCACGGAGGAGCCCGCGGCCACACAGCCCACCAACGCAGGACCCGCCTCCGCGAAGGGCCAGGTTCCGGCCCAGACGGACCGTGACACGAGTCCGGAACGAGCCACGGACCCCGAAGCGACCCGGACCGAACCGTCCGCCCCCGCTGCGAAGCCCACCGCAGAGGACCAGCCCGCCGCAGCGGCCGTCCCCGCCGCCGTACCCGAGCCGGACACCGAGCCCGAGCCCGCCGCGAAGGCCGAGCCCACCGCCGCACCCGAACCTGCGAGCCAGGCCGAGGCCGAAGCCGCGAGCCGGACCGAGCCCGTGAACAAGGCGAAGCCCACGGACAACAAGGCCGAGCCCCAGCCGGACAGCGAGCGCACACCGGCGACCAAGCCGGAGCCTGAGCCCGCGACCGCGACCGCGACCGCGAGCAAGTCCCAGCCGGACGATGAGCCGGAGGCCGCAAGCAAGTCCCAGCCGGAGCCTGCGACCGCTACCGCTACCGCAAGCAAGTCCCGACCGGACGACGAGCCCGCGACCCAGGGCACCCGGAGCACCCCGGCCGAAGGAACACCCGCCCGGGACACCTCCGCGCAGGGCACCTCTGCCCAGGGCACCCCGGCCGAAGGCGCACCCGCCGAGGACTCCGTTTCCGACGGGCCCGCGCTCAGTGGCGCTCAGGTGAAGTCGCGTACCGCGAAGGTCGCCGGGGCGTACCGGGCCGCCGGGGCCGCGCTCAAGAAGGCGGGCGTGGAGGGGGCGCGGGCGCGGGTGTACCTCGTGCTCGACCGGTCGGGTTCCATGCGTCCGTACTACAAGGACGGCAGCGCCCAGAAGCTGGGCGAGCAGGCCCTCGCGCTCGCCGCGCACCTCGACGGGAGCGGGGAGGTGCCCGTCGTCTTCTTCTCGACCGACATCGACGGCACTGGAACGATCACGCTCGACGACGCTCCCGGCAAGATCGACGCCCTGCACGCGGACCTCGGACACATGGGCCGCACCAGCTACCACCGCGCGATCGAGCAGGTCGTGGAGCAGTACGAGAAGGACGGGGACCACGACGGCCCCGCGCTCGTGATCTTCCAGACGGACGGCGCACCCGAGGCCAAGGGAGCCGCGACCGCCGCGCTCGCCGAGGCCGCCCGGCTGCCGCTCTTCTGGCAGTTCGTGGCCTTCGGGGAGACGGAGGCCAAGGGCTTCGACTACCTGCGGAAGCTGGACGCTCCGAACGCCGCCTTCTTCCACGCGGGCCCGGCGCCCGCCGACCTCACCGACGCCGCGCTCTACAAGGGGCTGCTGGCCGGCTCTGCGGAGTGGCTGAAGGGCTGACCCGTACCCCCCACCAGCACACATGAGGGGCCGCCCCGGGCTCGCGCACGCCGGGGCGGCCCTCTATGCGGGTGAGGAGGCCCCGTACCGGCGATTAAGATTTCCGCATGGCGGCCACTGGAATCGAGAAGCAGGGGGCGGCGGCGTACTACGTCACGACCCCCATTTACTACGTCAACGACGCTCCTCACCTGGGCCACGCCTACACGACCGTCGCAGGCGACGTGCTCACGCGCTGGCACCGTCAGCGCGGCGAGAAGGTGTGGTACCTCACCGGCACGGACGAGCACGGTCAGAAGATCATGCGCACTGCCGAGGCGAACGGGGTCACGCCCCAGGAATGGTGCGACAAGCTCGTCGAAGAGGCATGGAAGCCTCTCTGGGAGCACCTCAACATCGCGAACGACGACTTCATCCGGACTACGGAGAAGCGTCACACCGACCGCGTCCAGGAGTTCGTGCAGGACCTGTACGACAAGGGCGAGATCTACAAGGGCGGCTACGAGGGCCCGTACTGCGTGGGCTGCGAGGAGTACAAGCTTCCCGGCGACCTCATCGAGGCGGAGGACGGGACGAAGCTCTGTCCCGTCCACAAGAAGCCGGTGGAGATCCTCAAGGAGGAGAACTACTTCTTCAAGCTGAGCGAGTACGGCCCGAAGCTGCTGGAGTTCTACGAGGCCAACCCCGGCTTCATCCAGCCGGAGTCCGCGCGCAACGAGGTCGTGAACTTCGTCAAGCAGGGACTTCAGGACCTGTCGATCTCGCGGTCGACGTTCGACTGGGGCGTTCCCGTGCCGTGGGACGACAAGCACGTCATCTACGTTTGGGTCGACGCGCTGCTGAACTACGCGACGGCGGCGGGCTACGGCGCGGACGAGGAGAAGTTCACGTCCGTCTTCCCGGCGGACGTGCACCTCATCGGCAAGGACATCCTCCGCTTCCACTCGGTGATCTGGCCCGCCATGCTGATGGCGCAGGGGCTGCCGGTGCCGGGCCGGGTATCGGCCAACGGCTGGCTGATGGTCGGCGGCGAGAAGATGTCGAAGTCGAACCTGACCGGCATCAAGCCGCAGGACCTGACCTCGCACTTCGGCGTGGACGCCTACCGCTGGTACTTCCTGCGGGCGATCGCCTTCGGCAGCGACGGCTCGTTCTCGTGGGAGGACTTCACCGCCCGGTACACCTCCGAGCTGGCCAACGACTTCGGCAACCTCGCCTCGCGGGTGGCCGCCATGATCGGCAAGTACTTCGGCGGGACCCTGCCCGCGGCGTCCGCCTCCGGCGCTGCGGAGGCCGCCGTGCAGGACGGCCTCGTGAAGGCCGTCGCCGAGGCGGACCGCCTGATCGGCGAGGAACTGGACTTCCAGGGCGGCATCCTGGCGATCTTCGACTTCGTGAAGCAGGTCAACGGCTACATCACGGAGCAGGAGCCGTGGAAGGTGGCCAAGGACGATTCGGACGAGGGCCGGGCACGTCTCGCGACGATCCTCTACACCTCCGCCGAGTCGCTGCGCGCGATGGCCGTCCTGCTGAACGCGGTGATGCCGGACACGTCGCAGAAGCTGTGGGACTCGCTGGGCGCGGACGCGGCCGGGCTGGGCGCGCTCGCCGCGCAGAAGGTGCAGGACGCGGCCGACTGGGGTCAGCTGCCGGTGGGCGCGACGGTGACGAAGGGCGCGGTGCTGTTCCCGCGCCTGGAGGAGAAGCCTGCCGTGTAGGCCGGTTCTCCGTCCGTACGGCGAGGGCCCCGGGATCGTGGAGATCCCGGGCCCTTCGTCGTACGTAGGGTCAGGTCGGACAGCGCCGAGTGGGCCTGCGACACAGCGCAGATGTGGCGGCTGCCGTAGCCGCGCCGCGTCCGCCCCGGGTCAGTCCACCCAGCTCTTGAGCGGCTCGGTGTCGAGCGCGATGCCGACGGGGTCGGGGAGCAACACGGCTTCTCGGCAACGCCTTGACCCCGATCCTTCCGTTCACGAACTCCAGGCGGACGAACTCGTCACGCCGGACGGCATCGCGGGCCAAGCCCTCGAAAAAGTCCTGCGTCAGCACGCCGGACCTCTCCTCCGTGACACTCACGGCGGCCTCCTCCGGGATCGGTGGTGCCTTCCACGGTACGGGCTTGCGCCGCGCACCGGCTCGTTTCTCCCTCACCTTCGCCATGGCTGGACCGCATATGACGAGGGCCCGGAATCCGAGGATTCCGGGCCCTTCCGCCGAACGAGTGATCAGTCGAGCTACTTCTCGACCGGCTTGCGCAGCTGGATGTTCAGCTCGCGCAGACGGGTCTCCTCCAGGACCGTCGGGGCGCCCATCATGAGGTCCTGGGCGTTGCCGTTCAGCGGGAACGCGATGGTCTCGCGGATGTTCGGCTCGTCGGCGAGGAGCATCACGATGCGGTCGACGCCCGGGGCGATGCCACCGTGCGGCGGAGCACCGAGGCGGAAGGCGCGCAGCATGCCGGCGAACTCCCGCTCGACCGTCTCGGCCTCGTAACCGGCGATCTCGAACGCCTTGAGCATCAGATCGGGCTCGTGGTTGCGGATCGCGCCCGACGACAGCTCGATGCCGTTGCAGACGATGTCGTACTGGAAGGCCAGGATGTCGAGCGGGTCCTTCTCCTCCAGGTCCTGCATGCCGCCCTGGGGCATCGAGAAGGGGTTGTGCGAGAAGTCGATCCTGCCGGTCTCCTCGTCCTTCTCGTACATCGGGAAGTCGACGATCCAGCAGAACCGGAAGACGTTCTCCTCGAAGTGCCCGGACCGCTTCGCGGCTTCGACGCGCACCGCCGACATGATCTTGGAGACCTCGTCGAACTCGCCCGCGCCGAAGAACACCGCGTGCCCGGGGACGAGGGAGAGACGGTCGGTGAGCGCCTTGACGTCGTCCTCGGTGAGGAACTTGGCGATCGGGCCGGCCAGCTGGCCGTCCTCGCCGACGCGGACCCACGCCAGGCCCTTCGCGCCCTGCTCGACCGCGTAGTCGCCGAGGCCGTCGAAGAACTTGCGGGACTGCTTCGCGGTGTCCGGGACGGGCAGCGCGCGGACGTGCTTGCCGGCGAATGCCTTGAAGCCCGAGTCCGCGAAGACGTCCGTGACGTCGACGAGCTCCAGCTGGGCGCGCAGGTCCGGCTTGTCGTTGCCGTACTTCAGCATCGACTCGCGGAACGGGATGCGCGGGAAGGGCGAGGTGACCTCGCGGCCGTTGCCGAACTCGGTGAAGAGTTCGGTCATCAGCTTCTCGATGGGCTGGAAGACGTCTTCCTGCTCGACGAAGCTCATTTCGACGTCGAGCTGGTAGAACTCGCCCGGCGAACGGTCCGCGCGGGCGTCCTCGTCGCGGAAGCACGGCGCGATCTGGAAGTAGCGGTCGAAGCCCGAGATCATCAGCAGCTGCTTGAACTGCTGCGGCGCCTGCGGCAGCGCGTAGAACTTGCCGGGGTTCAGACGGGACGGAACGACGAAGTCACGGGCGCCCTCGGGGGAGGTAGCGGTGAGGATCGGTGTCGCCATCTCGTTGAAGCCGAGCGCCACCATCTTCGAACGGATCGACGCGATCACGGACGAGCGCAGCATGATGTTGCGGTGCATGCGCTCGCGGCGCAGGTCGAGGAAGCGGTACTCCAGGCGCCGCTCCTCGTTCACGCCGTCGTCGGCGTTGATCGTGAAGGGCAGCGGGGCGGCGGCGCCCAGCACCTCGACCCCGCTCACCTCGATCTCGACCTCGCCGGTGGGCAGCTCGGCGTTGACGTTGTCCGCGCCACGGGCGGAGACCTTGCCGTCGATGCGGACGACGGTCTCCTTGGTGAGCTTCGCCAGGGCCTCGTTGCCGGGGGTGCCCGGACGGGCGACGAGCTGCGTGATGCCGTAGTGGTCGCGCAGGTCGATGAAGAGGATGCCGCCCAGGTCGCGACGGTTGTGCAGCCAGCCGCTCAGCCGGACGTCTGCGCCGACGTCGGAGGCGCGGAGCTCGCCGCACGTGTGGGACCTGTACCGATGCTGCATCGTTCATCCAATTCTTCGCGAGATTCTTCGCGAGACAGGCGGGAATCAACTTCGGTCCAGGTTACCGGCCTCACGCATCCCGTTTTTCAGGCGTCGTTTCACGTGAAACATCGCCCGCCGGTGCCCCGAGCGGCCCATCTCCGCGCAACCTGGAAGTATGTCCCTCATGCGCACCGAGGACGTGCTGGCCGCGATCGACACGGGCCTGTGGCGGTGGGACAACGCCGCCGGGACCGTTGCCTTCGACGCCGAGGCGGCCCGCCTTGTCGGCCTGCCCGCCGAGGAAGTCACACTCACCGAGTCGGCCGCCCGCTCCCGTTTCCACCCGGTGGACTGGAACGAGATACACGGCATCGTGCAGCTCGCCGTCGCCGAGGGCACCGTCGCGGAGGCCCGGCTGCGGATCATGTCCGAGGACGGGCGGCAGGTTCTCCGTACCGTACGGAGCCGGTCGCGGCCTTTCGACTCGGACGGCGACTACCAGCTCATCGGCACCATCCAGGAGGTCGCCGAGTCCCCTCCGGGCACTGCGGCGCGCACCCCCGTGACCGGTGACTGGCGGCGCTCCAGGGAGGCGTTCCTGCTGGACGCCGGGCGTGCGCTGGCGGAGGCGCGGTCCACTGCGGAGGTGCTGCGGGTGGCGGCGTCGCTGTCGATGCCGGGATTCTCCCCGGACGGCCTCGCGGTGTTCGGGGCGGCGGGCGACCGGCTGACGACGATAGGGCACCACGGGCACAAGCCCGGCGACGAGCAGCCGTTCACGAACATGCCGCTGGACACGGACTACCCGGCGGCCGAGGTCGTGCGGACCGGCCGGGCGATCTACCTGCCCACCCCGGAGGAGTACCGGAGGAGGTTCCCGGCGACCTGGCCGCTGGCGGAGAGGTTCGGCCGCAGGTCGTGGGCGTTCCTGCCGCTGATCGTGGCGGGGCGGACGATGGGCGCGTGGATGGCGGGCTTCGCGCACCCCGTCGCGTTCACACCGGACGAACGGTCGGTGCTGACGACGGTGGCGCGGATGCTCGCGCAGGCCCTCGCCAGGGCCGGGGTCGAGGAGTCGGAGCGGGAGCTGTCGGCGGGCCTCCAGCGGTCCATGCTGCCGACGCTGGGGCCCGACATACCGGGCATGAAGGTCGCGGCGCGTTACGTACCGACCGGTGGCGGTCTCCAGGTCGGCGGCGACTGGTACGACATGATCGCGCTGCCCCGGGGCCGGTTCGCGCTGGTCATCGGGGACGTGCAGGGGCACGACGTGCGGGCGGCGGGGCTGATGGGCCAGCTGCGGATCGCCCTGCGCGCGTACGCCTCCGAGGGCCACCGGCCGGATGCCGTGCTCTCCCGCGCGTCCCGCTTCCTGCACGGCATCACCGATTCCTACGCGCCCGAGGACCACTCCAGTCCGCGCTTCGCGACCTGCCTGTACCTGGAGGTCGACCCCGCGGACGGGACGGTCGAGCTGGCGCGGGCCGGCCATCCGGAGCCCGCTGTGCGGATGCCGGACGGGACCGTGCTCGTCCGGACGACGGCCGGCGGGCTGCCTCTGGGCATCGATCCGGACACCGACTACCCGACGACCCGGCTCGCCCTGGAACCCGGCGAGACGCTCATGGTGTGCACGGACGGACTGATCGAGACCGGTGGCCACGACCTCGACTCCGGCTGGTCGAGACTCCGTACGATCATGGAGAGCCACCGGGAACTCGACCTGGAGAAACTGGCCGACGAACTGGTGCAGGCGGTGCACGGCCCGCCGTCGCACCACACCACGGGACCCCTGTCCGACCGGCGTGAGGACGACATCGCGGTGCTGCTGCTGAGCCGGGAGACCACCGTCACGGAGGTCTCCCCCGTACGTTCCACCGCGCTGACCGTCGCCCAGGCGGAACCGGAGCGCATCGCGGGCACCCGCCGTCAGCTCCGTGAGCTGCTGCACGACTGGGCCGACGCGGACCAGGTCGACTCGGCGGTGCTGATGGTCTCCGAGATGGTCACCAACGTCCTGGTGCACACGGACGGGGACGCCCTGCTGACGGCGCGGGCGACCGGACCGGTCGGCAAGCGGCGACTGCGGGTGGAAGTGACGGACATCAGCGACGAGCTGCCGCACAAACGGCGGCCCGGTGAGATGGCGTCCTCCGGACGCGGCCTGCTGCTGATGGAGATGCTGGCGCACGAGTGGGGCGTGGACCCTCGCGGCCAGGGCAAGTCGATCTGGTTCGAGCTCTACGAGGACGCGCCGCCGGTGTCGTACGAGGACGTCTGAGCGGACCGCGGGCCGGCGCGGTACCCGCCCGCGGCACCAGGAGGAGCAGGCCGGGCCGGGCGCTTCGGTCGCGAGCGCCCGGCGGTCGGCGAGCGGCATGTCGACCTCGGGTCCGATGGGCCGTGCGTCCGATAGGCCGTAGGGCCCATGGGCCGTGCGTCCGGCGGGCCGTGCGTCCGGCGGGCCGTGCGTCCGGCGGGCCGTGCGTCCGGCGGGGCGGCGGCGGGGGCGCCGTTGTCGTGTGTGCCCCCGCCTCCGCCGCCGTACCCGCTACTTCATTCCGTGCACCGCCGGCACCTTGCCCAGCCGTCCCGCCTGGAAGTCCTCGAAGGCCTCGCGGAGCTCGGCCTGGCTGTTCATGACGAACGGGCCGTAGTGCGCCATCGGTTCGCGGATCGGGCGACCGCCCAGCAGCACGACCTCAAGGTCGGGCGTGTGGCCGTCCTGGCTCTCGTCCGCGCGGACCGTCAGCGCGCCTCCGTCGCCGAAGACCGCCGTCTGGCCGCTGTGCACGGGGCGCCGCTCCGCGCCGACCGCTCCCCGACCGGCCAGGACGTAGGCCAGGCCGTTGAAGTCGGGGCGCCAGGGGAGGGTGACCTCGGCGCCCGGACGGAGGGTGGCGTGGATCATCGTGATGGGGGTGTGGGTGATGCCGGGGCCGTCGTGCCCGTCGAGTTCGCCCGCGATGACGCGCAGCAGCGCGCCTCCGTCGGGAGAGGTGAGGAGCTGGACCTGGCCGCCGCGGATGTCCTGGTAGCGGGGGTTCATCATCTTGTCGGCGGCGGGGAGGTTCACCCACAGCTGGAGGCCGTGGAAGAGGCCGCCGGACTGGACGAGGGACTCCGGGGGCGCCTCGATGTGGAGAAGGCCCGAGCCGGCCGTCATCCACTGCGTGTCACCGTTGCGAATGGTGCCGCCGCCCCCGTTGCTGTCCTGGTGGACGAAGGTGCCGTCGATCAGGTAGGTGACGGTCTCGAAGCCGCGGTGCGGGTGCCAGGGGGTGCCCTTGGGCTCGCCGGCCGCGTACTCCACCTCACCCATCTGGTCCATCATGATGAACGGGTCGAGGTACTGGTAGTTGATGCCCGCGAACGCGCGGCGCACCGGGAAGCCCTCTCCCTCGAAGCCGCTCGGAGCCGTCGTGACGGCGAGCACGGGACGGGCGACGGCGTCGGCCGGGGCGGTCACCCTGGGAAGGGTCAGCGGGTTTTCGACGGTCACTGCGGGCATCTGAAGCCACCTCCTGGCGGAATGTTCAACATTCAACTTAGTTGAAAGCTGAACATCCCGCAAGAGGAGCCCTGCCGGGGAGAGAAGCCCAGGTCAGCCGGGCGTCGGGCGTTCGCGCGACCGTCAGCCGTACATGCGGCGCATGGCGAAGTCCACCATCTGCTCGACCGCCTTGGCGTCGAACACCATCCGGTGCTCACCCTCCATGTCGAGCACGAAGCCGTATCCGGTCGGCAGGAGGTCGATGACCTCGGCGCCCGTGATCACGAAGTACTTGGACTCCTTGCCCGCGTACCTGCGCAGTTCCTTGAGCGTGGTGAACATCGGGATGACCGGGTGCTGGGTGTTGTGCAGCGCCAGGAAGCCGGGACCGTCGCCGCGCGGGCAGTAGACCTTCGAGGAGGCGAAGATCTGCTGGAAGTCCTCCGCGGAGAGCGTGCCGGTGGTGAAGGCGCGCACCGCGTCCCCGAGGGACGGCGGCGAGGGCTCGGGATAGAGCGGCTGCTCGCCGTAGGCCTGCTGACGGCCGCCCTGGTGCGTGCCCGGGTGACCGCCCTGATGTCCGGACTGGTGCCCACCCGGATGGCCCGCCTGGTGCGGCGGCGGCTGCGGCGGGGCGTAACCCTGCTGGGGACCGCCCGGCGGGGCGTAACCCTGCTGGGCGCCCGGATTCTGCTCGTAGCCATACATGCGGGAAAGAGTAGTGCGCCACATCCGGCGGCATGGGGTTGCGGCTTATTACCGACGGGTAGCATCATCGTAGCTACTTGCTGGTATTTGTACGAGGAATCCGCCTCCCCGAGCTATACGGAGCCGTCGCCATGGGGCACTACAAGTCGAATCTCCGGGACATCGAGTTCAACCTCTTCGAGGTGCTCGGCCGCGACAAGCTGTACGGCACCGGCCCGTTCGCGGAGATGGACGTCGACACCGCCAAGAGCATCCTCGACGAACTGCGCCGCCTCGCCGAGAACGAACTGGCCGCCTCCTTCGAGGACGCCGACCGCAACCCGCCGGTCTTCGACCCGGCCACCAACACCGCGCCCGTCCCGGCCTCCTTCAAGAAGAGCTACCAGGCCTTCATGGACTCCGAGTACTGGCGCCTGGGCCTGCCCGAGGAGATCGGCGGCACGACCTCCCCGCGCTCCCTGATCTGGGCGTACGCGGAGCTGCTGCTCGGCGCGAACCCGGCCGTGTGGATGTACTCCTCCGGCCCGGCCTTCGCCGGCATCCTCTACACCGAGGGCAACGAGGCGCAGAAGAAGGTCGCGCAGATCGCCGTGGAGAAGCAGTGGGGCTCCACGATGGTCCTCACCGAGCCGGACGCCGGTTCGGACGTCGGCGCGGGCCGCACGAAGGCCGTGCAGCAGGAGGACGGCTCCTGGCACATCGAGGGCGTGAAGCGCTTCATCACGTCCGGTGAGCACGACATGTCGGAGAACATCCTCCACTACGTGCTGGCGCGTCCCGAGGGCGCGGGACCGGGCACCAAGGGTCTGTCCCTCTTCCTCGTACCGAAGTACGACTTCGACTGGGAGACCGGCGAGCTCGGCGAGCGCAACGGCGTCTACGCGACGAACGTCGAGCACAAGATGGGCCTCAAGGCGTCCAACACCTGCGAGATGACCTTCGGCGACCAGCACCCCGCCAAGGGCTGGCTGATCGGCGACAAGCACGACGGCATCCGCCAGATGTTCATGATCATCGAGTTCGCGCGGATGATGGTCGGCACGAAGGCCATCGCGACGCTGTCGACCGGTTACCTGAACGCCCTGGAGTACGCCAAGGAGCGCGTCCAGGGCCCGGACCTGGCCCAGTTCATGGACAAGGCCGCGCCCAAGGTCACCATCACGCACCACCCGGACGTCCGCCGCGCGCTCATCGAGCAGAAGGCGTACTCCGAGGGCATGCGCGCCCTGGTGCTGCACACCGCGTCCGTGCAGGACGAGATCGCACTCAAGGAAGCGGCCGGCGAGGACGCCAAGGCGCTCGTCGCGATGAACGACCTGCTGCTCCCGATCGTGAAGGGCTACGGCTCGGAGAAGTCCTACGAGCAGCTCGCCCAGTCGCTCCAGACCTTCGGCGGCTCCGGGTACCTCCAGGAGTACCCGATCGAGCAGTACATCCGTGACGCCAAGATCGACACGCTCTACGAGGGCACCACGGCGATCCAGGGCCAGGACTTCTTCTTCCGGAAGATCGTCCGCAACCAGGGTGCGGCGCTGAACCAGCTCGCCGAGGAGATCAAGAAGTTCCTGGCGGTGGGCACCGGCGGCGACGAGCTGGCGGGCGCCCGCGAGCAGCTGGCGAAGGCGGCCGTGGACCTGGAGGCCATCGTCGGCACCATGCTGACGGACCTCGCGGGCACCGAGAAGGACGTCAAGTCCATCTACAAGGTGGGGCTGAACACGACCCGGCTGCTGATGGCGTCGGGCGACGTGGTGGTCGGCTACCTGCTGCTGCGCGGCGCCGCTGTGGCCGCCGAGAAGCTGGCGAACAGTGCCTCCGCGAAGGACGTTCCGTTCTACACCGGCAAGATCGCCGCGGCGAAGTACTTCGCCGCGAACGTGCTGCCGGGCGTCGGCGTCGAGCGCGCCAAGGCCGAGGCCGTCGACAACTCGCTGATGGAGCTGGACGAGGCCGCGTTCTAGTCCCGTCCGGACACCGGCCCGGCTTGCCGACCGCCCCCGGGCGACGTGAGCGGGCCGTGCGCACGGACCGTACGAACGAGCCGCGCAGATCGGCGGACGGGCCGGAGACGTTTCACGTGAAACGTCTCCGGCCCGTTGTCGGTGGTGCGTGGCAGGCTTGGTGACATGGCTGGAATGGGTGGACAGGATCAGCAGCACGGCGGCAAGGGGTACTCCGTCCCAACGGGGCTGCCGTACGCGCTTCAGGAACTGCGCAGCCGCCTCGGCTCGGCGAACGACCTGCTGAAGGACCTGTACGACGGCGCGTACCCCGCCGAGTACGAACCCGTCGCCGACTCGCTGTACGGGGCCTACCGCACCGCCGCCGACCTGGCGCCCGCGCGCAACGTCACCGGCTGCAAGGAGCACCCCGACGGGGCGGTGGACCCGACCGTGCCCGACGGCTGGGGTCGCTGCCTGATCTGCAACCACCGCCGACGGCTCAACGAGCGGTCGGCTCCGACCCCGGCCGAGGAGACGCCCCGGCTGCCCGAGGGACCTGCCCGGCGCGCGACGCTGGGCTCGCTGACGGCACAGTTCGCGCTGGTCAACGAGCGGTCCTTCGACCTGGGGACGTCCTCGCGACCGAAGGAGTTCGCGGCGTTGGCCGAGGCTCTGCACCGGGCGTTCGTGCTCGCCCGCGAGCTGTCCCGGCCGCGCAACTCCTCGGGCTGCGCCCAGCACCCCGGCGCCCCCGTGGACCCGGACGCGCCGCCCGGGGAGGAGTGCATCTTCTGTGCGGGTCGGCGCCGCCAGGCGCAGCGCGCGGCAGGCACGCCGCAGATGCTGCCGCGGGTACCGCGCGGAGAGCGGCGGATGCCGTTGCGGCGGCGCTTCGAGCGACCGCCGGGGCTGTAGACCGGCCGGCCGGCACTCGGCGGGAGAGCCGTCGCGTCTGCCCGGTGGTGGACCGCCCTGCGGCTCCGACTCCCCTTGCGACCGCGACACGGCACCGCGACCAGGGGGGCACGGCCCGGCATCACCGCTGGTTAGGCTGAACGCATGAGCAGCGCAGCCCGATTCGATCGCGGCCACACCGACGACCTGATGTCCTTCCTGATGGCCGGCCCGTCGCCGTACCACGCCGTGGCCGAAGCGGCCGCGCGGCTGGAAAAGGTCGGCTTCCGTCAGGTCGCCGAAACCGATGCCTGGGAGGGGACGACCGGCGGCAAGTACGTACTGCGCGGCGGGGCCATCGTCGCCTGGTACGTGCCCGAGGGCGCCGAGCCGCACACGCCGTTCCGCATCGTCGGCGCGCACACCGACTCCCCCAACCTGCGCGTCAAGCCCCTCCCCGACGCGGGCAACGAGGGCTGGCGGCAGGTCGCCGTCGAGGTGTACGGCGGCACGCTGCTCAACACCTGGCTCGACCGGGACCTCGGGCTCGCCGGACGGCTCACCCTGCGCGACGGCTCGCACCGGCTGGTCAACATCGACCGGGCGCTGCTGCGGGTCCCGCAGCTCGCCGTCCACCTCGACCGCTCGGTCAACGAAGGCATGAAGCTCGACAAACAGCGCCACATGCAGCCCGTCTGGGGGTTGGGCGAGGTGCACGAGGGCGACCTGATCGCGTACGTCGCCCAGGAGGCCGGCGTCGACGCCGAGGACGTGACGGGCTGGGACCTGATGCCGCACGCCGTCGAGCCCCCCTCGTACCTCGGCCGGGACGAGGAACTGCTGGCCGGCCCCAGAATGGACAACCTGATCTCCGTGCACGCGGGCGTGGCCGCGCTGGCGGCGGTGGCGAGCGGTGACGTCGAGCTGCCGTACATCCCCGTGCTGGCCGCCTTCGACCACGAGGAGAGCGGTTCGCAGTCCGACACCGGGGCCGACGGCCCGCTGCTCGGGGCCGTGCTGGAGCGTTCGGTGTTCGCCCGCGGCGGCACGTACGAGGACAAGGCACGCGCCGTCGCCGGCACGATCTGCCTGTCCTCCGACACCGGGCACGCCGTGCACCCCAACTACGCGGAGCGGCACGACCCGACGCACCACCCGCGTGCCAACGGCGGCCCCATCCTCAAGGTCAACGTCAACCAGCGGTACGCCACCGACGGTGCGGGGCGTGCGGTGTTCGCGGCGGCCTGCGAGAAGGCGGGCGTGGCGTGGCAGACCTTCGTGTCGAACAACTCGATGCCGTGCGGCACGACGATCGGACCCATCACGTCCGCCCGGCACGGCATCCAGACCGTGGACATCGGCGTCGCGATCCTCTCCATGCACAGTGCGCGCGAGCTGTGCGGGGCGGACGACCCCTACCTGCTGGCGAACGCGCTGACCGCATTCCTGGAGGGTTGATTCCGCGAGGAACCCCCTGAACCCCTCTCTCCTGGAGGGGTGAACTCCGCCTCCGCGCATGGCCGTTCCGGGCCCGGGTACCCGCGTCTCAACAGAGGTTCGATTCCTTCGGAACCGGGCCGGTCGTGCGCAATCACTTTCGGAGGCGAACTGACATGGGACTGGGCGGCTGCATCGTCCTCGTCGCGGTGGGGGCCATCCTGACCTTCGCCACGGACTGGAAAATGGAGGGCGTCAACCTCGACATGGTCGGGGTGATCATGATGCTCGTCGGCATCATCGGGATCGCCGTCTTCACGAGCGTTCTCAAACGCCGCAGGGGCATGGTCGTCCCGCCCACCGTGGTCGAGGACCGCGACCGGCGCTACGAGTGAGACAGAAGTCACCGGTCCCACGGGCGGCGCACGGGATCTCGGCGTCCGCATGACGCCTGAGGCGAAAACGGCCCCGGTAAGCTGACTCGTCGCCCCTCCGTCGGGTGCACAGAAGCGCACGGGGGCCGCAGGTCTTCGGGGAGGCGTCAGTGGAGTTCCGGCTGCTCGGAGCCGTGTCCGTCGCCACCGAGGCCGGAGAGCTGCCGCTCGGCCCGGCCAAGCGGCGCAGCGTACTGGCCGCGCTGCTGCTGCGCCCCAACACCGCCGTCCCCGTCGACCAGCTCATCGACACCATCTGGGACGAGACTCCGCCCGCCCACGCGCGCACCGTCGTCCAGGGGCACGTCTCGCGGCTGCGGGCGCTCCTGAACGACGGGGAAGCCGCCGCGTACGGCGTGGAACTCGCCACCCGGGGAAGCGCGTACGTCCTCCAGACGTCGGAGTCGCTGCTCGACGCGCACCGGTTCGAGGAACTCGTGCATCTGGCGAGGCGGCAGCGGAAACCCGCGGACGCGGTGTTGATGCTGCGCGAGGCCCTGGCCCTGTGGCGCGGCCCCGCACTCACCGGAACGGTGACCTCCGAACCCCTCCGGGCAGCCGCGCACGCGCTGGAGGAGACCCGCCTGGTAACGGTCGAGAACCTGGCCGAGGCATATGGGAAGCTCGGCGAGCACGGACGGGCGGCGGCCGTGCTGCGGACCGAGGCGGTCGCGCACCCGATGCGCGAATCCCTGGCAGCCGCCCTGATGCAGGCGCTCTACCGGGCCGGCCGCCAGTCCGACGCCCTCGACTGGTACCACCGCACCCGACGACTGCTCTCCGACGAACTGGGCGTGGACCCCGGACGCGCGCTCCAGGACGCGTACCGGGCGATCCTCCAGGGCGACGGACAGGGCGACAGGGATGCGCGAGGCGCAGGGACGAGCGGCGCGGGTGGGACGGCCGGATCCGGAATCGCGGGCGGGGCCGGGCCCGGAGCCGACGTCACGGGCGGGACCGGTTCTACGGGCAGGACCGGCTCCACCGGCGGAACGAGCGCCACCGACGGGACCGGCTCCACCGGCGGAACGAGCGCCACCGACGGGACCGGGCCCTCGTGGGGCGTCGAGTCCGATGGCATCGCTCCCGACGTACCGTCACACACTCGCACCCACAGGCGAAGTTCCCGCCCTCCTCTCACAACCACCGCGCCCGAAGCGTCCGACGTGCCCCGGCCGACCCACGCGTCCCAGGAGTCCCACGGTGTGTCCGAACGCCCCCGTCCGGCCCACGGGTCCGCTTTCCGGCCGCAAGCGGGCTCGGACGCCCCGTCCTGCTCCGCCGCCTCCACCGGCGACGAAGAACTTCCCCCGGACCCGCCCCGCACCGGCGCCTCCCGAACTGGCTCGGCGTCCGCTCCTGAGACCGAGCCGTCCGCCGCAGCGGCAGGTGGCGCGACCGGTCCGATGTCCGCGCCGGGGGCCGCCCCCGGAGCCGGGGCCAGCTCGGCCTCCGTACCCTCCGCTGCCTCCTCCCGGCCTCCACGCGAGCCCTCGCGGTCCGCGCCCCCGGCCCCGCCCCGGGACCAGTGGGCGTCCACCCCCGCGCCCACCGGTGCCGCCGCGCACGTGCCGGAGCCCGGCTTCCTCTCCCGCAGCCCGTACACGGTCCCGGAGTTGCTGCCCCGCCGCCCGCGCGGGTTCCTCGGACGACGGGACGAGCTCGACGCCGTGGGGGAGGCGGCGGCCTGGGGCGAAGCACCGGTCGTGCTCGTCACCGGGCCCGCCGGGGTCGGCAAGACCGCGCTCGCGCTGCACTGGGCGTACCGCGCCGCCGCGGCCTTCCCCGACGGTCGCCTCTATGCCGACCTGCACGGTTTCGATGCGCTCGCGAACCCCGAACCGGTGGACGTGGTACGGGAGTTCCTCGTATCCCTCGGCGTCACCGGACGCGCCGTACCGGAGACGCCGGCCGCCGCCGCGGCCCTGTACCGGCGGCTCACCGAGGACCGACGGCTGCTCGTCGTGCTCGACAACGCACACAGCTCCGAGCAAGTGCGACCGCTGCTGCCTTCGGGGGGCGACTGCGTCACCGTCGTGACCAGCAGGAACCGGCTCGACGGACTGATCGCCGCCGATCTCGCACGTCCGGTTCCGCTCTCCGTCCTGGGCCCCGAGGACGCGACGGCGCTGCTCGCCGGCGTGATCGGCCCGCGCCGCGCGGCAGCCGAACCGGAAGCGGCGAGCAGGCTGGCCGAGCTGTGCGACGGGCTGCCACTGGCCCTGCGCATCACCGCCGCACGCCTCGCCACCCACCCCGAACGGACACTGCATCAGCACGCCGCCGAACTGGCCGACGAACAGAGCCGGCTGGCGATGCTGGAGGTCGAGGACCGAGGAGTGGAGGCGGAGCTGCGCCTCAGCGTGCAGAAGTTGCGGCCCGCCGACCGGAGGACCTTCCTCAACCTGGGCGCGCACACCGGCAGGACCTTCGACAGGTACGCCGCCGGGGCCCTCGCCCGGTCCACCCCGGGCGAAGCGGGCGCCGCGCTCGACCGACTGGCCGCAGCCCACCTGGTGCAGGAGGCGGGGCCGGGCCGGTACGCCCTGCACGACCTGGTGCGCCTGTACGCACGCGCACTCGCCGAGGCCGAGGCCGAGACCGAGACCGCCACCGGAACGAGCACCGAAACAGGCTCCGGCACCCGAGGAAACGCCACCCTCCGGCTCATCGACCACTACCTGCACACCGCACTCGCCGCCAACGCCGTCGCCGAACCCGGCAGCCGCCCCTGCTGCACGATCCCGGACGACGCGCCGAAGACGCATCCTGTACAGAAGTTCGGCAGCCGGGCAGAGGTCATCGAGTGGTACGCGGCCGAACGCGAGGCACTCGCCGGAGCGATGACGGCAGCGGAGTCCGCCGACTGTCCCGAACGGGTGTGGCGGCTCGGCGTGCTCCAGTGGCCGTACGTCCTGTGGCGGGTGCGGGACGGCTGGACGCCGATGCTGGAGCAGACCCTGCGGGCGACCGTGGCGGTGGCCGACCCGGACGCCGAGTCGCGGGTGCGCGCCCTGCTCGGATGGGTCCTGCTGGAGGAGGGGAAGCCTGAAGAGGCGTACCCGCATCTGGAGTTGGCACCCGAGTTGGCGGGGCGCGCGGGGAACCCGGTGGACGAGGCGATCGGCCGGATCAACCTGTCGCTGGCGCAGCAGTCGCGCGGCGAAGCCGCCGAGGCGCGCCGGGCCTGCGTACGCGCCGCCGAGCTGGCCCGGCAGGCGGGCGACCGGCAGACGGAGATGCTCGCCCTTCAGACACTCGCCGAACACTGCCTGCGCGCCGGCGAACCGGAGGCCGCACTCCGGCACTCTCTCGACGGACTCGCCCTCGACCCGGCCGATCTCGGGCTGCTCCGCAGGGTGCTGCTCCAGACCGCGCACGGCGAGTCGCTCGCCCAGCTGGGACGGATGGCGGAGGGCGTCGAACTGCTCTCGCTGGCGGCCGAGACGGCGGAGCAGGAGGGCTTCCACGAGGGCGCCTGCCGGGCGCTGTCGGCCCTGCTGCGGCTCACGGGCGACTCCGCGGCATACGGCGATCGGCACGCACGGGCGTCGGCGGCGCTGACCACGGGACGCTGACCGGGGCCGTGCTCACGCGAGGGCTGCCGGGTCGACCGCACGTCGCGGGAGCCGACCGTCGGCCCGCGCGGTGCCCTTCCGCCCCGGGCGAGCCCACGCCCGCGTCCACGCTCCTCCGGCTCAGCCCCGTGCTCTCCCGCTCCGTCCTCTCAGCCCTCTGCGTCCATGCCTGCCAGGACCAGTGCCAGCCGGGAAGCACCGGTGTCCGTGACGCGGACCGGGACGCCCCAGTCCTGCTGGTGCATGTGACAGGCCGGGTACTCGTTCTCCGGGTCGTCGTCGCAGGACGCGGCCATCGCGGACACGTGCAGCACCCCCTCCGTGACGTCGGGGTTCAGCGTGATCTCCCGTACGAGGTCGGTGCCCGTGCCCTCGCCGGCGGCGATCAGGGCGGGCGGCGTGGCGGAGACCAGCAGCCGGGTCGACGGGCCGTAACGGGTGTCGAGCTTCTGGCCCTGCGGGGCCTGGAAGACCACGTCCAGCTTCAGCGTCCCCGGCGCGACCTCGGTCGCGGCGCGCTGCGTACGGTGCGCGACGGCCTCCACCCGGACCGCCTCCTCGGGCAGCCGGAGCCGGGTCAGCCGGTGGCGCGCCGACTCGACCACGACGAGCTCGTCCCCGTCGAGCACGGCATCGCTCGGCTCGCGCAGGTCCGTCGCCCATGTCGTCACCTCGGAGGTGGCGGGGTCGTAGCGGCGCAGGGCGTGGTTGTACGTGTCGCAGATCGCGACCGACCCGTCGGGGAGCGCGGTGACGCCCAACGGGTGCTGGAGCAGGGCCTGTCCGGCCGCTCCGTCGCGGTGGCCGAAGTCGAAGAGGCCGGTGCCGACGGCGGTGTGCACCCCGCCTTCGGCGTCCACCCAGCGCACCGCGGAGGTCTCCGAGTCGGCGACCCAGAGGCGCTCCCCGGCGGCGGCGAGCCCGGACGGCTGGGCGAACCATGCCTGGTCGGCGGGCCCGTCGACCAGACCTTCGTTGGTGGTTCCCGCAGCGACCCGTACGCGTCCCGAGTCCGGGTCGTACGCCCAGAGCTGGTGCACTCCCGCCATCGCGATCCAGACCTCGCCGCGCCACCACGCCACGTCCCACGGGGACGACAGAGACACGTCGAGGGCGGGGCCGGAGGTGGGCTCGCCCTGCCACCACTGCGTGCCGGTGCCCGCGACGACCGTGACCTCGCCGCTGTCCGGGTCGTACGTCTTGAGCTGGTGGTTCACGGTGTCCGCGACGATGACGCGGCCGTCGGGGAGGAGGGCGAGCCCCTGCGGTTCGTCGAAGTCCCCGTCGATGCGGCGCAGCACCTCCTCGCCGTCGGGCGCGAGCTCGACGAGTTGGTCGCGGGTGGTGTCGGAGACGAGAAGGTTGCCGGAACCGGGAAGGCGGAGTGCCTTGCCGGGGAAGCGGAGGTCGGTGGCGACGGGCTCCGGCTCGACGTACGGGCCGTCGCCGCGCCGCAGCGTGCCCTTCGCCTCGTGCTCGGCCTCCAACTCGGTGACCAGGCGTTCGATGGCGTGTGCGTGACCCTCACCGGCGTGCTGGGCGACGACATAGCCCTCGGGGTCGATGACGACGAGCGTCGGCCAGGCGCGTACGGCGTACTGCTTCCAGGTGGCCAGCTCGGGATCGTCGAGGACGGGGTGGTGCACCTGGTAACGCTCGACGGCGTCGATGACGGCTTGGTGCTCGGCCTCGTGAACGAACTTCGGCGAGTGCACGCCGACGATCACCGTGGTGTCGCTGTGCCGCTGCTCCAGCTCGCGGAGCTCGTCGATGACGTGCAGGCAGTTGATGCAGCAGAAGGTCCAGAAATCGAGAACAACGACCTTGCCTCGCAGGTCCGCGAGGGTCAGCTCCTTCCCGCCGGTGTTGAGCCAGCCCCCCTTGCCGATCAGCTCGGGGGCGCGGACACGGGCACGGCGGCGGGGCTCGGGCGCGGGGGTGGGCACCGGGGCAGCATCGTTCATGCTTCAAGCTTGCCATCTGGCGGTGAACTCGCGATCACGCCTGTACGAAGCGTCGGCGCGGTCGAATGTTTCACGTGAAACCGGTGCCCCCGGACGGAGCGAAGCGCTTCCGTCGGCGGCGTGCCGCGGGCGGAGGCGTTCGACGCGCAGAACCAAGGGCGTACATCCGGGGGGTGCGCTTGCGTTCCGGAGCATCGCTTCGGTCGGTTGGCTACTTCCGGTCCTTTTTGAACTACTTCGGGTCCTTGTTGAACTGCGCCATCGACCAGCGGTAGCCGAGCACCGAGAGGCCGACGCTCCAAGCGATCGCCATCCACCCGTTGTGGCCGATCTCGGTGCCGAGCAACAGGCCCCGCAGGGTCTCGATGGCGGGAGTGAACGGCTGGTACTCGGCGATCGGCTGGAACCAGCCCGGCATCGTCTCCGCGGGGATGAAGGCGCTGGAGATCAGTGGAAGCAGGATCAGCGGCATCGCCATGTTGCTCGCCGCCTCGGCGTTCGGGCTGGCCATCCCCATGCCGACCGCGATCCAGGTGAGAGCCAGGGCGAAGAGGGCGACAAGCCCGAAGGCCGCCAGCCACTCCAGGACGGTGGCGTCCACGGAACGGAAGCCGATGGCCACCGCGACCGCACCCACGAGGAGCAGGGCGGCGAGCACCTGGAGCACGCTGCCCACGACATGCCCGATGATCAGCGAGCTGCGGTGGATCGCCATCGTGCGAAAACGGGCGACGAGCCCTTCGGCCATGTCGGTGGAGACCGAGATCGCGGAGCCGATCACGGTGGAGCCGATCGTCATCATCAGGATGCCGGGAACGAGGTAGGCGATGTAGTCGGACCGGTCGGCGTTGCCTCCGCCGATGCCCGCGCTCATCACGTCCCCGAAGATGTAGACGAACAGCAGCAGCATCATGACCGGTGTGAGCAGCAGGTTCAGGGTGAGGGACGGGTAGCGCCGAGCATGCAGGAGGTTGCGGCGCAGCATCGTGGACGAGTCGCGTACAGCGAGGGACAGGACACTCATCGGGCGTTCTCCTCGGTGTGGACGGGGTGGGCGACGCCGCCGGTCAGGGCGAAGAAGACGTCGTCGAGGTCGGGGGTGTGCACGGTCAGCTCGTCGGCCTCGACGCCGGCCGCGTCCAGCAGGTCGAGGAGGGAGCGCAGCTCGCGCTGGCTGCCGTCGCTGGGGATCTGGAGTGTCAGCGCCTCGTCGTTCCTGGCGACTGCGCGCAGGGCGTCGGCGGCCGACAGGTACGCGGCCGGGTCGGTGAAGCGGAGCCTGACGTGCCCGCCCGGAACGAGGCGCTTCAGCTCTTCCGCGCTCCCCTCGGCGGCGATCTTCCCGTTGCTCAGCACCGCGATGCGGTCGGCGAGTTCGTCAGCCTCCTCCAGGTACTGGGTGGTGAGGAAGACGGTGACGCCGCCGGAGACGAGCTCACGGATGATGCCCCACATGTGGTGCCGGGAGCGGGGGTCGAGGCCGGTCGTCGGCTCGTCGAGAAAGATGACTTTCGGGTTCCCTACCAGCGTCATCGCGATGTCCAGGCGCCGTTTCATGCCGCCGGAGTAGGTGGAGGCGGGCTTCTTCGCGGCTTCGACGAGGTCGAAGCACTGGAGGAGTTCGGCGGCGACCCGGCGGCCCTCGCGCTTCGAGAGATGGTGCAGATCGGCCATGAGGAGCATGTTCTCCTCGCCGGTGATCAGGCCGTCGACGGCGGAGAACTGGCCGGTCACACCGATCGCGGCGCGCACCTTCTGCGGCTCGGCGGCGATGTCGTGGCCGGCGACCCGGGCCTGCCCGCCGTCGGCGGTGACGAGCGTGGAGAGGATCTTCACGGCGGTGGTCTTGCCGGCCCCGTTGGGCCCGAGCAGTGCGAAGACCGACCCGGCCGGGATGTTCAAACCGATCCCGTCGAGAACGGTTTTGTCGCCGTACGACTTGCGCAGACCGCTCGCGGAGATGGCGCCCGACGAGGGGTGCGGCGATGCGTGGACCGAGCGAGACTTGGATGTGGACATGACATGCGAGGGCATGGATTTCTCCGGTGGGGTGGGGAACGAGGGTAAGGGTGACAGTGCTGTGGTGGGGCGGCGACGCGAGGTGAGGAGGCGGCGGCACTGAGCGTGAGAGGCACTGCGGGCCCGGTCCGTGCGGGGCGGCGCGGGGCCCTGTTGGTGTGCGGGGCCCTGTTCGTGCGCGGGGCGGCGCGGGGCCCTGTTCGTGCGCGGGCCGAGTCCGTGTACGAGTTGAGTCCGTGCACGACGGGCGGGCGGGGTCCGTGCACGGCGGGGTGGCCCGCGGGTCGGAAGGGGCCGGGCTGCGCGGTACGGGTGCGGAGGAGGAGGTCCGGGGGCGCACGTTGCGGGGTGGACGTCCCGGGCCGGTCGGGTCGGTGCGGGGCCTGTCCATGGGCGGCGCTCGGCCGGGGTCTGAACCCGTCCGGTCTGCCGTCACACGGAGTCCTGGCCCTGGAAGCACTGCTGCACGGCGTCCCGGCGCGCGTGCTCGGTTTCTCGGTGTCCCGCTTCCTCAGGCCCGTGCGCGGCGGACGTCGACGTTGCCCCAGCGGGTACGGGCACGGATCTTGACGGTTTCCTCGGCCGCGTCCGGCGCTTCGGAGGCGGTGAGCGTGTTGCGGGCCTGGCCCTTCTCGGAACTGACGTCGAGCCAGGCAGCCGTGCCTTCGCGCACGCCGATCTCGATGGCGCCGTAGCCGGTCTCCGCTTGGACCGTGCCGCGCACGACTTCACCGACGCGCAGGGCACCGTGGGACGTGGTCGCGGTGACCGAGCCCTCGGCACGTGCGATGTCGATGTCACCGTTGGCACCGCTCACCCGCAGGTCCCCGGTCGTCGCGCCGACGTGTGTGCTGCCGTGCGAGTTCTTCAGGACGGCGGTGCCGTCGACGTGGCCGACGCGCAGGCTGCCGGAGCTGGTGGTGATCCGTGCGTTGCCCTCCACGCGGTCCACGGTGATCGAACCGTGGGAGGCGTTCAGGTCCAGCGGCCCCGTGGTGTCGAGGCGGACGTCTCCGGCCGAGGTCTTCACCCGTACCGTTCCGAGCCGGCCCTCTGCCAGGACCTGGATCCAGGAACCGGTCACGTCGATGTGCGAGTCCGCGGGAAGGGCGATCGTGATGTCGACGGCGCCGGTGGGACCGATCACGGCGCGCTGCCTGGTCTTCACGGACAGGACGCCACCCGCGTAGGAGACCTCCGTCTGTTCGGCGGCCCGGACGTTCTTCTTGTCCTGGTTCTGCGGCCGGACCTCCACGGCGGTGTCGCCGCGGTCGCTCGCGGTGAACCGGAGGGAACCGGCCCCCACGTGCGCGCTGACCGAGATCGGTTCGGGAGTGTCGTAAGAAGGCATGGCTGTCCCGTCCTCTGGAGTCGGTGATGCGTCTTCGCTGGTGAGAGGTGGTGCGGAGAGGGAGTAGCGGGCGGGGCGCGGTCAGCGCACCCAGCCCGTGATGCTCTGTCCGACGGCCTGCGTCCGCTGCGGCGTACGCGGCTGGGCGGAGCCGTCGACCGCCGCGGACACCGCGCGAACCAGCCACGCGTTGACCGACAGCCCCTCGCGGCTCGCGGCGCTCTCGGCCTGGGCCTTGAGGTGGGCGGGCAGGCGGAGGTTGATCCGCGCCGTGGCCCCGTCGTCGGCGTCCACCGGGGGCTGAGACGGGGCGGGGGGGCCCGCGATCGGCTCCCGTGCCTCCTGGAACGGTTCGGCGGCGGGCGGCGGAGTGACCACGAACTCCGGGTCGAGTCCGCGCAGGCGTACGTCGACCGATCCCGGTGCCAGCTCCAGGGTGACCTCGCCCATGGCGGCGGACAGTGCGTTGAGAAGGGTCAGCCGGGCGGCCGACTCCAGAGGGGCGGTGAGCCGTTCGGCGAGGGCGCGGGCGTCGTCACCGCCGGCGTCCGCAGCGACGGCCAGCTCGTGCCGGAGGTTGTCGACGTAGGGGGTCAAGTCCATGGCGCCATAATGGCACACCCATTGCGCCAAGGCGAGCCACTTCGGGCACCTTCTCACAAGAACGCCTCTGACCTGCGTTTCTTATCCGCGACCGGACCAACGAGCAGCCCATGTGGCGAGCAAATGACGCACCCGCAGCACCACGGCGGCACCACAATGGCACCACTCATGCCGACGGCCCGCACCCGGCCGGCCCCGCATCCGGCACGTGCCGCTGTCCGACGCCCTCCGCCTCGCTCACGCCGTCGCCCTCGCCCTCACCATGGCGCGGGCCCGGACGGATCGAGAGCGCGAACCGGGGACAAGCGCATGCCGTTCCCCACCCCTCCGGGCCGAGAAGGTTTCACGTGAAACGGTCACCTCCGGGCGTTTCACGTGAAACACGGCGAACGCTGTCTGGAGCCACGTCACTGCCCAGACGCTGGCTTGGAGCCCCCTCCCACGCCTAGCCTCCTGGCATGCCTCGACTCCAGCCATTGCGCGCCGAGCACGCCGCTGCCGTCCTCGCCTTCGAGCGGGAGAACCGGGACTTCTTCGCCGCTTCGGTACCCGACCGCGGCGATGCGTTCTTCGCCGAGTTCCGCGCCCGGCACGAAGCGCGGCTCGCCGAGCAGGCCACCGGCGCGATCGCCTTCCACCTGCTCGTCGACGAGGACGGCGAGGTGCTCGGCCGCTTCAACCTCATCGACATCGCCGACGGCGAAGCCGAGGTCGGTTACCGGCTGGCCGAGAAGGCCACCGGCCGCGGCCTCGCAACGTCCGCCGTCCTCGAACTCTGCACCCTCGCTGCCGAGTGCTACGGCGTCCACACTCTCCGCGCCGAGACCACCCTCGACAACGCGGCCTCCCGTGCGGTCCTGGCCCGCACCGGTTTCGTCCCTACGGGCACGGCGGACTTCGCCGGCCGCCCAGGACTGACGTACGTACGCCCCAGCACGACGCCCGCTCCGTAGGAACAAGAGGAGCGGTCATCAGGGGCACGGAGGTCCGGCGGAGTACGGCCAAAGGACCAGTGCGCAGGGCCGCGCGACCGATCCCCGATCCGGTTCGGCGCGCCTACGTTTCCCGTATGCGCATTGGAATTCTTGGCACAGGAAACGTAGCAAGGGCACTGGCAACGGGCTGGGCGCGAACGGGACATGAGGTAGTCCTGGGCTCTCGCGACCCGGACGCGAAGAAGGGTCTCGACCACACGGTCGTCGGCCTCTCGGAAGCCGTCGTGCACGGCGAAGTGGTCGTCAACGCGACCCCGGGGGCGGAGTCGATTCCGCTCCTCCGGCGCATCGGCGCGGACGCGCTCACGAACAAGGTGCTGCTGGACGTCGCCATCGGATTCCGGGAGGACTGGACGCTGGAACACCCGGACGCGAGCCTCGGGGAGCTGATCCAGGAAGAGTTCCCCCGGACGTACGTGGTGAAGTCGCTCTGCACGATGGACTCCACGGCGATGGGGCATCCGGCGGGGCTGGAAGGACCCAGCACCGTGTTCCTCTCCGGGGAGGACGCGGACGCGAAGAAGACCGTCGGACGGCTGCTGGAGGACCTCGGGTGGCCAGGACCGTACCGCCTCGACCTCGGTGGGATCCGGACCGCGCGCGGCCAGGAGCACTACGCGCTGTTGTTCATCGCCGTCGCCACGAGCACCGGCGACTTCGGGTTCAACATCAGGGTCGTGCCGCCGCGCGCGTGACGCGGCCATCGGGGCGGGTATCCGTCAGAGCATGAAATTCCTCGTACGCGACAAGATCTTCGGCATTGGCGACGACTACTGGATCGAGGACGAGCAAGGGCGGCACGCCTTCCTGGTCGACGGAAAGGCGCTGCGGCTGCGCGACACCCTGGAGATCAAGGATCCGAATGGGCGCGTACTGATCACGCTCAAGGCGAAGATGCTCAGCCTCCGGGACTCGATGACCATCGAGCGGGAGGGCGGAACCCTGGCGACGGTACGCAAGAAGCGGCTGTCGTTGATCCGCAACCACTACCGGGTCACGCTGAACGAAGGCACCGAGCTGGACGTCAGCGGGCGGGTTCTGGACCGGGAGTTCGCCGTGGAGTACGACGGCGAACTCCTCGCGCACATTTCGAGGAAATGGTTCCGGATGCGGGACACGTACGCGGTCAACGTCGTGCGGGAGGACGCGGACGCGCCGCTGATGATCGCCGTCGCGGTGTGCGTCATCCGCATGGCGGAGAAGGAACGGGACGAGGACTGACCCCGCCCCCGCTCGGGCGGGGGCGGGCGCGCGCGGACCGGGAGCGATGCAGCGGGCCGAGCGGTGCGGGCCGGGAAGTGCCGAGGCCCGGCGGTGCAAGCTGCGGGAGCGTCATCGGCGCGGTGGCTGGAGCCCGAGGAGGCGGTCCTTCAAGGCCGGGAACTTCTCACGGGTGTCGCCGGGAAGCGCCGGGTCCAGGTCCACGACCAGGACCTCCTCGCCCGTCCCCGCCTCCGCCAGCACTTCGCCCCATGGGTCGACGACGATGCTGTGCCCGGCCTGCTCGACGCCTCCGTTCGTGCCCGCGGTGCCGCAGGCCAGGACGTACGCCTGGTTCTCGACGGCCCGCGCACGGGCCAGCAGCGTCCAGTGCCCGCGCCGCCGCGCCGGCCAACCGGCGGGAACGGCGAAGGCGTTGGCACCCGCGTCGACCAGCCCCCGGAAGAGTTCCGGAAAGCGCAGGTCGTAACAGGTCGCCAGGCCCAGGTGCAGTCCGGACATCGGCACGGTCACCAACTCCTGGCCCGCGCCCATCAGTACGGCCTCGCCCTCGTCGAAGCCGAAGCGGTGGATCTTCCGGTACGCGGCGACCAGGGCGCCGTCGGGGGAGAAGACGAGGGAGGTGTTGTACAGGGGGCCCTCCGGGTCCCGCTCCACGATCGAGCCGGCGTGCAGCCAGACCCCGGCGTCGCGGGCTGCCTTCGCCATCACCTCGTAGGTCGAACCCTCCAGGGGTTCCGCCTCGTCGGCGAAGCCCTCGTAGGCCCAGGCACCGGTGGGCCAGAGTTCGGGCAGCACCACGAGGTCGCTGCCCTGCTGCGCCCGTACCAGCGAAGCGACCCTCTCCCGACGGGAATTGGCCGATTCGTCGTCATTTACCTCGATCTGGAGCAGAGAGGCGCGCACACTACCACCGTCCTGGCATTCGAGCCGTCAACACGGGCCTACGATCGTCACACGAAAGCACTGCCGGGGTGCCTGTCGGCAGCGTAACTTAGCGTTCGAACCCGCTACCCGGTACGTACTGCCCGCACTCAGTCCGCACACACCGTCCGCACTGCCCGCGCCGCCGCCACTGAACCGCTCAAGGGGTCCCGTGACCGTCCACCATCCCGCTCTGCAGACCTACGCCGACGCCTGGTCCCACTCCATCGAGGCGATATCCGAGCTGGTCCAGCCGCTCGTCGAGGGCGAGTGGAACCGCCGTACGCCGTGTCCGGGCTGGTCGGTGCGGGACGTCGTCTCCCATGTGATCGGCATGGAGTGCGAGATGCTGGGGGACCCCCGCCCGATCCACACGCTGCCCAGCGACCTCTTCCACATCACCTCCGACCTCGCCCGCTACATCGAGGTGCAGGTCGACGTGCGACGTCACCACACCGCTCCCGAGATGACCTCGGAGCTGGAGTACACGATCATTCGCCGCAACCGGCAGCTGCGGAACGAGACCCGCTCCCCCGACGCCCTGATCCGCTCCCCCCTCGGCGGGCAGCAGCAGACCCTCGAACTGGCCACGCAGCTGCGGGCGTTCGACGTGTGGGTGCACGAGCAGGACCTCCGCACCACCTTCCACCAGCCGGGCAACCTGGACTCGCCGGGCGCCCACGTCGCGCGCGACCTGCTGCTGGCCTCCCTGCCGAAGGTCGTCGCCAGGGACGCCGGCGCCCCGCCGAACTCCGCCGTCGTCTTCGACGTGCACGGCCCCGTCGAGTTCCTGCGCACCGTCCGCGTGGACGAGCAGGGCACCGGCACCATCGACGGCACGCCCTCGCTGGGTCCGCTCGTCACGATCGCGCTCGACTGGGAGACCTTCTACCGGCTGGCCTGCGGCCGGGTGCGGTACGGGTCGGTCGCCGACCTCGTCAAGATAGAGGGCGACGAGGAACTGGCGCGGGAGATCCTGCGGAATTTCGCCGTCACGCCATAGCCTGCGGACGCCGACGCGGGCGGGAGCCCTCACACCGGCACGTGCACGGCCTCCACGCGGCTCGCCACCAGGTGGTCCCGCTCGCGCCTGGCCGTCCGGGTGCGCAGCCGCAGGATCTGCGTCAGGCCCAGGGCCTCCAGCACGAACACCGAGGCGAAGGCGATCCGGTAGTTGTCGCCGGTGGCGTCGAGCAGTACGCCCACCGCCAGCAGCGTCGTCATCGAGGCGACGAAGCCGCCCATGTTGACGATGCCGGAGGCGGTGCCCTGCCGCTCGGGCGGGTTCGCCGGGCGCGCGAAGTCGAAGCCGATCATCGAGGCGGGTCCGCAGGCCCCGAGCACCACGCACAGCGTGACGAGCAGCCACGCCGGTACGTGCGGTGCCGGGTAGGCGATCACGGCCCCCCACAGCACGGCCGTCGCCCCCACCGTGCCGAGCGCGAGCGGCACCCGGGCCGCGTGGTGCCGGGCGATCACCTGTCCGTACACCAGGCCGATCACCATGTTGGAGAGCACGACCAGCGTCAGCAGTTCTCCGGCCGCCGCCCGCGTCATGCCCTGTGCCTGCACCAGGAACGGCATCCCCCACAGCAGCAGGAACACCATCGCCGGGAACTGGGTGGTGAAGTGCACCCACATCCCCAGGCGGGTGCCCGGCTCCCGCCAGGCCGCCGCGATCTGCTCCCGTACGAAGGCGGGTCCGGCCTTCGGCGCGGGCGGCGTCTCGTGCCCCTCGGGGTGGTCCTTCAGCAGGACGAGGGTCAGTACGAGGACGACGACGCCGGCGGCCGTGCTGCCCACGAAGGTGGTCGTCCACCCGTACCCGTTCAGCGACCGTGCGATCACCAGCGTGGAGACCAGGTTTCCCGCCATCCCGAACAGGGCCGCGACCTGCGCGATCATCGGTCCGCGCCGGGCCGGGAACCAGCGGGTGCCCAGCCGCAGCACGCTGATGAAGGTCATCGCGTCACCGCAGCCGAGCAGGGCCCGGGAGGCGAGCGCCGTGCCGTAACTGGGCGACAGTGCGAAACCGAGCTGTCCGACGGTGAACAGGACGATCCCGATGAGCAGGACCTTCTTCGTGCCCAGCCGGTCGACCAGCAGGCCGACGGGTATCTGCATGCCCGCGTACACGAGCAGCTGCAGGATCGAGAAGGTGGAGAGGGCGGAGGCGTTGACCTGGAAGCGGTCTGCGGCGTCCAGGCCGGCGACGCCCAGGCTGGTGCGGAAGGTGACGGCGACGAAGTAGACGGCGACGCCGACGCCCCACACGAGCATCGCCCTGAGCCCGCCGGGAGGATCGCCGTGCAGTACCCGGGGTGCCCGCCCGGTCATCGGCCGTCCCCCCTGACGAGCACTTTGACCCGGCTGACGTGCCGGTGCACGCAGGATGCCGCGGCGTCCGCGTCCCCCACCCTGATCGCTTCCAGGATGTCGGCGTGCTCGGTGATGTTGAGCGCGATGCGGTCCGGGTGGGCTTCCATCACGGCGACGCCCATCCGCAGCTGACGGTCGCGCATCTGGTCGTAGAGGCGGGAGAGGATCTGGTTCCCGGCGTTGCGGACGATCTCCGCGTGGAAGCGGCGGTCGGTGTCGGCGACCTCGGCCAGGTCCCCCGCGAGGGCACGCCGCTGCTGCTCGGCGAGGAGCTCTTCGAGCCGGGCGATCAGCCGGGGCGACGCGGGTACCGCCTTGCGTACGGCGAACTCCTCGACCAGCAGCCGGGTCTCGACGACGTCCGCGATCTCCTGCGCGGAGACGGCCAGTACCAGGGCGCCCTTCTTCGGGTAGAGCTTGATCAGCCCTTCCACTTCGAGGCGCAGCAGCGCTTCCCTGACCGGGGTGCGCGAGACGCCCACGGCTTCGGCGAGATGGCCCTCGGTGAGGAGTGTTCCGCCCTCGTAGCTGCGGTCGAGTACGCCCCTCTTGATGTGGTCGTAGACGCGTTCGGCGGCGGGGGGTGCGGCAGGCATGCGCACAGCATAGATACAACAGAGGTGCAAGAAGAAGACCCGTCCGCGATGCGGACGGGTCTGCCTCCTGCGGTCGGCTACGCCCAGGTGATGAGACGTTTCGGGTGCTCCAGGACCGCCGCGACATCGGCCAGCACCTTGGAGCCGAGTTCGCCGTCGACCAGGCGGTGGTCGAAGGACAACGCCAGAGTGGTGACCTGGCGGGGCTTGACCTTGCCCTTGTGGACCCAGGGCTGGAGCTTGATCGCACCGACCGCGAGGATCGCGGACTCGCCCGGGTTGATGATCGGCGTACCGGTGTCGACGCCGAAGACGCCGACGTTGGTGATGGTCACCGTGCCGCCCTGCATGGCTGCCGGCGAGGTCTTGCCCTCGCGGGCGGTGGCGACCAGATCACCGAGGGCGGACGCCAGTTCGGGCAGGGTTTTGGCGTGGGCGTCCTTGATGTTCGGGACGATCAGACCGCGCGGAGTGGCCGCGGCGATGCCCAGGTTCACGTAGCTCTTCTGCACGATCTCCTGGTTCGCCTCGTCCCAGGAGGCGTTGACGCCCGGGTTGCGCTTGATGGCGACCAGGAGCGCCTTGGCGATGAGCAGCAGCGGGTTGACCCGCAGTCCGGTCATGTCCGGGTCCTGCTTGAGGTCGGCGACCAGCTTCATCGTGCGCGTCACGTCGAGGGTGATGAACTCGGTGACGTGCGGGGCGGTGAAGGCACTGTGCACCATGGCGGCGGCGGTGGCCTTGCGGACGCCCTTGATCGGGATGCGGATCTCCCGCGCCGTGTCCTCCCGGGGGGCGGTTCCCTGGCCGTCGGCCGCTGTACGTGCGGCCGTCTCGCGCTCGGACTCCGCGCGCCCGGCCGTTTCACGTGAAACATCGTCGGCGACGGGCGCGGAGGGCGCGGGCGTCGCCGCCGCGTGCACGTCTTCGCGGGTGACGACCCCGCCGGGACCGGTCGGGGTGACCGACGCCAGATCGATGCCGAGGTCCTTGGCCAGCTTGCGCACGGGAGGCTTGGCGAGAGGACGCGTGCGCTCCTCCACGGCCGCCGGGGCCCCGTTCAGCTCGGCCTGGACGGCGGCGGAGTAGGCCGCCTTCTCCGGGGCGGGCGTGTCCGACTTGCGGGCCCGGCGCTTGGTGGAGGCCTCGGAGACGCCGTACCCGACCAGGACCGGCTGGCGCCCGGCGGGGGCGTCGTCGTCCTCGGCGGCCGGCTCGACCGCCGGGGCCGCCACCGGTTCGGGTGCGGCCGGGGCCTCGGGCGCGGCGGTGCCCGGCGCCACGTCGACGGTGATGATCGGGGTGCCGACGTCGACCGTCACACCCTCCTCGAAGCGCAGCTCGTGCACCACGCCGTCGTACGGGATGGGCAGCTCGACGGCCGCCTTGGCGGTCTCGATCTCGCACACGATCTGGCCGTCGGTGACCGTGTCGCCGGGCTGGACGTACCACTTGAGGATCTCGGCCTCGGTGAGGCCCTCGCCCACGTCGGGCAGCTTGAACTCGCGGTACCGGGTGGAAGTGTCGGTAGTCGTCATGTGGTCGGCCCCTTCAGTACGCGAGCGAGCGGTCGACGGCGTCGAGCACCCGGTCCAGACCCGGCAGGTACTCCTCCTCCAGGCGCGCCGGCGGATACGGCGCGTGGTACCCGCCCACCCTCAGCACCGGTGCCTCCAGGTGGTAGAAGCAGCGCTCGGTGATCCGGGCGGCGATCTCGGCGCCCGCACCGTAGAAGACCGGCGCCTCGTGCACGACGACCAGGCGTCGCGTCTTCTCGACGGAGGTCTGGATGGTGTCGAAGTCGATCGGGGACATCGAGCGCAGGTCCACGACCTCGACCGACTTGCCCTCGTCGGCGGCGGCGGCCGCCACCTCCATGCAGACCTTGACCATCGGCCCGTACGCGACGAGCGTGAGGTCCGTGCCCGCGCGCTCGACCCGGGCGCTGTGCAGCGGGGCGGGGATCTCGTCGAAGTCGACCTCGCCCTTGTCCCAGTAGCGCCGCTTCGGCTCGAAGAAGATCACCGGGTCGTCGCCCTGGATGGCCTGCTGCAGCATCCAGTACGCGTCGGAAGCGTGCGACGGCGAGACGATCTTCAGACCCGCGACGTGGGCGAACAGCGCCTCGGGCGACTCGCTGTGGTGCTCGACCGCGCCGATGCCGCCGCCGTACGGAATGCGGATGACGACCGGCAGCTTGATCTTGCCGAGCGAGCGGGCGTGCATCTTCGCGAGCTGCGTGACGATCTGGTCGTACGCCGGGAACACGAACCCGTCGAACTGGATCTCCACGACCGGCCGGTAGCCGCGCAGCGCCAGTCCGATGGCCGTGCCCACGATGCCGGACTCGGCGAGCGGGGTGTCGATGACCCGGCCCTCGCCGAAGTCCTTGAACAGGCCGTCGGTGACCCGGAAGACACCGCCGAGCTGACCGACGTCCTCGCCCATGACGAGGACCTTGGGGTCGGTCTCCAGGGCCTTGCGCAGGGACTCGTTGATCGCCTTGGCGATCGGAAGCTTCTTCACGGCCATGGTTACTTGCCCTCCTCGGCGAACGACGCCCGGTAGGCGGCGAACTGGGCGCGCTCCTCGTCGACGAGCGCGTGCCCGTCCGCGTAGACGTTCTCGAAGATCGCCATGGTGTCGGGGTCGGGCATCGAGCGCACCGCCTCACGGACCCGCTTTCCGAGGGCCTCGCTCTCGGCCTCCGTCTCCTCGAAGAAGGCGGCATCGGCCAGGCCCTGGTTCTCCAGGTAGGTGCGGACCCGCAGGATCGGGTCCTTCGCCTTCCACGCCTCGCGCTCCTCGTCGGCCCGGTAACGCGTCGGGTCGTCGGTGGTGGTGTGGGCGCCCATCCGGTAGGTGAACGCCTCCACCAGGGTCGGTCCCTCGCCGCGGCGGGCCCGCTCCAGGGCGGACTTGGTGACGGCCAGGCAGGCCAGGACGTCGTTGCCGTCGACGCGCACGCCGGGGAAGCCGAAGCCCTGGGCGCGCTGGTAGAGCGGCACCCGCATCTGCTTCTCGGTGGGCTCGGAGATCGCCCACTGGTTGTTCTGGCAGAAGAACACCACCGGCGCGTTGTAGACCGCCGAGAAGGTGAACGATTCGGCGACGTCGCCCTGGGAGGACGCCCCGTCGCCGAAGTACGCGATCACGGCCGAGTCCGCGCCGTCCTTGGCGACGCCCATGGCGTAGCCGGTGGCGTGCAGGGTCTGCGAGCCGATGACGATCGTGTACAGGTGGAAGTTGTTGCTGTTCGGGTCCCAGCCGCCGTGGTTGACGCCGCGGAACATGCCCAGCAGGTTCGTCGGGTCCACGCCGCGGCACCAGGCCACGCCGTGTTCGCGGTACGTCGGGAAGACGTAGTCGTCGTCTCGCAGGGCGCGTCCCGAGCCGATCTGCGCGGCCTCCTGGCCGAGCAACGAGGCCCACAGGCCCAGCTCGCCCTGGCGCTGGAGCGAGGTCGCCTCGGCGTCGAAGCGGCGGGTGAGGACCATGTCCCGGTACAGCCCGCGCAGCTCGTCGGCGGTCAGGTCGATCTCGTAGTCCGGGTGCGTGACCCGCTCGCCCTCGGGCGTCAGCAGCTGGACCAGCTGCGGCTCGTCGGGGGCCTGCGGCGTCTTCTTGGCGCTGGCGCGCTTGGTGCCTGCTCCGCTGCTGCGGCGCGGTTTACGCGCGGCAGTGCTTTCCACGGTCACGTGCGTGCTCCTCCGTCGGTCCGGCCCCCGGGGTCTGCCGGGATGACCAGTGCGGCTCGCCCTGTGCCCGTACCCGCGCACGGGGTGGGTGCGGCTCGGCCGGGACAGGGCGTGACAGGTGCCCCGGCGAGCGCCCTGTCAAAAGCACGTTACCCAGTGCTTCGCATAACTGCGAAACCCCGTTTGACCTGCGATTTTGCTTGGATTTCCAAGTAAATCGAGAAAAGGGGGAACAATCACTGGTCAGAGCCTTGCGGGCCGCCGGAACAGGGGAACGTTATCCCGGTCACCTCGGGCACGGGAAGAGTTCGTGTGTGAGGATGGCGCCGTGCGCGAAACAGGCAAAATTACCGTTTTCCTTCTTGATGACCACGAAGTCGTCAGGCGTGGCGTCCACGAATTGCTCTCCGTCGAGGACGACATCGAAGTCGTCGGAGAAGCCGGAACAGCAGCAGATGCCCTGGTCAGGATCCCTGCGACCCGGCCCGACGTGGCGGTGCTCGACGTCCGGCTGCCCGACGGCAGCGGTGTGGAGGTCTGCCGCGAAGTCCGTTCGCAGAACGAGGACATCAAATGCCTGATGCTCACGTCCTTCGCGGACGACGAGGCCCTTTTCGATGCGATCATGGCCGGTGCGTCCGGCTATGTCCTCAAGGCGATCCGCGGCAGTGAACTCCTCTCGGCCGTGCGGGACGTGGCGGCGGGCAAATCCCTCCTCGACCCGGTGGCCACCGCTCGCGTCCTGGAGCGCCTGCGGGCCGGCAACAACGCCAAGGGCGACCAGCGGCTCGCCAACCTCACCGAGCAGGAACGCAAGATCCTCGACCTGATCGGCGAGGGCCTCACCAACCGGGTGATCGGCGAGCGGCTGCACCTCGCCGAGAAGACGATCAAGAACTACGTATCCAGCCTGCTCTCCAAGCTCGGCATGGAAAGACGCTCGCAGGCCGCCGCCTACGTCGCCCGGATGCAGGCGGAAGAACGTCGCTGACCAGCCGTTTCGCGTGCGCAGCCGTCCGCATCGCACTCGCCTGATCGGGCGCTTTGTGACCCATCTCGGGACCTAGGTCTCTTTTGGCGCGCCCCGTGGATGGCGCAGAGTGAACGCATGCCCCACACCAACAGGCTCCGTGCCATCGAGCTGCTGACCTCCGTCCCGTACGGCAGGGTCGCCACCAGCATGCGCGCGCTGCCGTTCCTGGCGGTGGCACGCCATGTCGTCACCGACGGCACGCTCCTGCTGTGCATGCACGCCGGGTACGGGTACCACGAGGCGTGCAACGGCAGTGTGGTCGCCTACGAGGCCGACAACTTCAACTCCGGTGCGAGCGTGCTGTGGTCCGTGCAGGCCACGGGGGAGGCACGGATCGTCGAGCCGACCGCCGCCGAGCGGGAGCTCTTCGGGCCGGGCCCCGCCCTGATCGAGGGGCGGCCGTTCGAGCCCGTGCACATGCGGATCGATCCGCAGTTCTACCTGGTGCACTCCATGGAGGGCTCCGTACGACGACAGCTCCAGCACACGGTGTGACACCGCGCTGTCCCCGGTGATCTAACATCTGCCGGGTGCCGCGCCCCTCCGCCCCCGCCCCCGCACCGGCCGAGCCCGCGAACGAAGCGGCCCCGCCCTTACGCAGGGCGCCCACCCCGTCCGCGCGCACGGCCGCCGCGCCCGCCCCACCGGTCGGCGAACTGCTGCGCCGCTACGCCGCCCCGGGGAAGCCGCTGTCCTGCGTGCGGGTCGCCCAGGGGCTGCTCAACCACGGTTTCCGGCTCGCCACCACCCGTGGCGACTACTTCCTCAAGCACCACCTCGACGGCGACCGGGCCGCCATCGCCCGTCAGCACCGGGCCACCCAGCGCCTGAAGGAACTGGGCGTGCCGGTCGCCCCGCCCGTCGCGGACACCCACGGCGACACCGTCGCCGTGATCGGCGGCCGCTGCTACGCCCTGCACCCCTGGGTCGACGGCAGACACCGCGACGGCGCCCAGCTCACCGCGACCGAGTCCCTGCGTCTGGGCGCCCTTCTGGGCGTCGTGCACACCTGCCTGGACCAGGTCATGGAGTCCGAGGCGGGCCGCGACGGCGGGCTGATCAGCGCGGACCCCCTCGACACCTTCGAGACCATCGACGAGTTGCTCCTGCTGGCCCGCAGCCGGCGCCCCCGTGACGCCTTCGACCTGCTGGCCGAACACCGTCTCCTGGAGCGCCGCGTCCTCCTGGAGCGGCACGCGCACCGGCGACCGCCGACGGGCGCCGAGCCGGCCGCCGGATGGGTGCACGGCGACTTCCACCCGCTCAACCTCCTCTACCGGGACGCCGAGCCCGCCGCCATCGTCGACTGGGACCGGCTCGCGGTGCAGCCCCGCGCCGAGGAGGCGGTACGTGCGGCCGCCATCTTCTTCGTACGGCCGGACGGCCGTCTGGAGCTGGACAAGGCACGCGCGTACGCACGCGCGTACCGCCGCACGGCGGGCGCTGGGGAGGACGAGCTGGCCGCCGCGGTGCACCGGGTGTGGTGGGAGCGGCTCAACGACTTCTGGATACTTCGCTGGCGCTACCAGCTGCACGACCGAAGGGCCGACCCGCAGTTTCCTGCGGTGTCGGCCCTGGCGGTCTGGTGGACCGAGGAGTACGAGGCGGTACTGGACGCCTTCGCGGGGTGAGCTGCCGCGGAGTATCGCTCCGGCCGTCCGCGGCCCGGCCGTCCGGCGGGCGGGCCGGTCAGGTTGCCGCGCCCTCCACAGCGCCACCGTCACCGGCACCGCCGGGGGCCGCACCGCCGGGAGCAGCGCCCCCGTCGCCCGCGCCGCCGGGAGCAGCACCGCCGGGAGCCGCGCCGCCGGGAGCCGCACCCCCGTCACCCGCGCCGCCGGGAGCAGCACCGCCGGGGGCCGCACCGCCGGGAGCCGCACCCCCGTCACCCGCGCCGCCGGGAGCCGCGCCGCCGTCAGCGACACCGCCGCCGGGGGTGCCGCCGGGAGTTCCGCCGGGGCCGGTGGGGTCGCCGGTCGGTACCTTGGTGGGCTCCGTGGTCGGGGTCTTCGAGGGCTTCCTCACCGGTGGCGGGGGCACGGGGTTCCCGCCGGTCGAGCTGTTGCCGGTCGAGGAGCCGTTGCCGGTGTCCTCGCCGCCGTCACCGGGAGTCTCGTCGTCCCCGGTGGGCGAGGGGGTGCTGCCGTCCGTGGGCGACGGCGTGCTGGACACGCTCGTCTCGTTCGGCTTCGGCTTGTCGGGCGGGGTGCCCCGCGTCGTCGCGTAGACGACGCCGGCCGCGATCGCCAGGAGTGCGAGGATCGCGAAGATCCACACCTTGCCGCGCCCGGGGCGGCGGTCGTCGTAGCCCTCGTCGTAGGAAGACCCGTCGTGCGGGTTGCCGGGCGGGAGCATCGCGCCGCCCTGCCGGAACTGCGAGGTGTCGCTGTGCTGCGGGTGGCCCATGGCGGCGGTGGCGGCGGTGCCGTGCGCCGGGGTGTAGCCGGACTCGTGCATGACGACGGGGCCGGTGTTCCAGGTGCCGGTGTGGCTGCCCTGCTGCTGAAGCATCTGAAGGCCGTACTGGACCAGCCCGCGCATCTCCTCGGCGCTCTGGAACCGGTCGTCCGGGTCCTTCGCGAGGGCACGCATGGCCAGGCCGTCGAGCTCCGGCGGGGCCACGTCCGACATCTCGGAGGGCGGGACGGGGAGGTCCTGCACGTGCTGGTAGACCACCGAGAGCGGCGTCTCGCCCATGAACGGGGGGCGCAGCGCGAGCAGCTCGTACAGCAGGCAGCCCGTGGCGTACAGGTCGGAGCGGTGGTCGACGGCCTTGCCGAGCGCCTGCTCGGGCGAGAGGTACTGGGGGGTGCCCATGACCATGCCGGTCTGCGTCATCGTCGACTGCACGCCGTGCAGGGCGCGGGCGATGCCGAAGTCCATGACCTTGACGGCGCCGCTGTGCGTGATGATCACGTTCGCGGGCTTGATGTCGCGGTGCACGATGCCGTGCTGGTGGCTGTAGGCGAGCGCTTCGAGCACGCCGGAGACGATGATCAGCGCCTGCTCGGGGCCCGGGGCCTCGGCGTTGAGCAGCAGGTCGCGGATGGTGTTGCCCTCGACGAGCTCCATCACGATGTACGGGACGAGGTTGCCGCCGATGCGGTCCTCACCCGAGTCGTACACGGCGACCACGGCATGGTGGTTGAGGCCGGCGACCGACTGGGCCTCGCGCGTGAAGCGGGCCTTGGCGACCGGGTCCTCGGCCAGGTCGGAGCGCAGCAGCTTCACCGCGACCGTGCGGCCGAGCCGTACGTCCTCCGCAGCGAAGACCTCCGCCATGCCGCCGCGACCGAGACGGTGGGTCAGCCGGTAGCGGCCATCACCGACAAGTCCGCCCATACCGAACGATTCCGGCAGGTCAGACACTCCACCGCCGGTGTCCTCGGGTTCGGGTGCCATCAGTCCTCGCCGTCATCATCTGTCCGCGTCGGCGCACGCAGCGCGTCGCGGTCGTCCCATGGTTCTCCGCCACGTCACGCTACAGCCTCCTAGGAGGGGCCCCTGCTCCCCAAAGGACCTGCCATCAAAACCGTTGCGCCTGTACCCGTGCAAATTACCCACCCTTCGAGGCGCCGCGGGTAACGCTTCCGAGACTCTTCCTTGCGCGTACGGTCACGGAACGGGCACCTCGCTTGACGTGTCGGTGCCCTCGGGCAGACTTGGCCCGTAATGCGGGACGGTCGCGGATTGTCTCCAGGGGCAAGCAGCGATGGACTGACGCGGAACCGCCGCGCCGAGGGGGATGCACAGTCATGAGCCAGGACGGCACACAGGGCCGGTACGCGGGCGGCTCGGTGGCGGGTGGTCGCTACCAGCTCCGCGACCTCCTCGGCGAGGGCGGCATGGCGTCGGTCTACCTGGCGTACGACTCGGCACTCGACCGCCAGGTCGCGATCAAGACATTGCATACGGAACTCGGCCGCGAAGCCGCCTTCCGCGAGCGGTTCCGGCGCGAGGCACAGGCTGTGGCCAAGCTCTCGCACCCCAACATCGTCTCGGTCTTCGACACCGGCGAGGACACGGTCCTGTACGCCGGTTCCGCCGCGGCCGGCGAGGCCCCGATGCCGTACATCGTCATGGAGTACGTCGAGGGCGACCCGCTCGGTTCGGTCCTGGCCGCCGACATCCAGCGTCACGGCGCGATGCCCGCCGACAAGGCCCTGAAGATCACCTCCGACGTGCTGGCGGCGCTGGAGACCAGCCACGAGATGGGCCTGGTGCACCGCGACATCAAGCCCGGCAACGTGATGATGACCAAGCGCGGCGTCGTCAAGGTCATGGACTTCGGCATCGCCCGCGCGATGCAGTCCGGCGTCACGTCGATGACGCAGACCGGCATGGTCGTCGGCACCCCTCAGTACCTCTCGCCCGAGCAGGCGCTGGGGCGCGGCGTGGACGCCCGCTCCGACCTCTACTCGGTCGGCATCATGCTGTTCCAGCTGCTCACCGGGCGGCTCCCGTTCGAGGCGGACTCGCCGCTGGCCATCGCGTACGCGCACGTCCAGGAGGAGCCGGTCGCCCCGTCCTCCATCAACCGGACGATCCCGCCGGCCGTCGACGCGCTCGTCGCCCGCGCGCTGAAGAAGAACCCGAACGAGCGCTTCCCGAGCGCCGCCGCGATGGCCGACGAGTGCGCGCGCGTGCTCACCACCGTTCAGCCGGGCGCCGCCCCGGCCATCGTTCCGGGCAGCGGGCCGGCCCAGGCCAGCGGCTCCGGGGTCGGCTCCGCGGTGTTCCCGCCCGTCGATCAGAGCGGGCAGGTCCCGTCGGGCCACGTGCAGCAGCCGTACCTGCCGCCGACGCCGGGCCCGTACGGGCACCCCACCCCGACGCCGACCGGCCATCCGACGCCCCCCGTGCAGGGCGCGTACGGATACCCGCAGCAGCCGGGCTACTCGACGCCGCCGCCCACGCCCTACGGACAGCACGCGGCGCAGGGCCCCCACACGCACGTTCCCGCCGCCAAGAAGAACAGCATGCCGCTGATCATCGGGGCGATCGTGATCGCGCTGGTCGCGATCGGCGGCGTGGTCTATGCCCTCCAGCCGACGGAGAAGCCCCCCGCCAACGAGGGTGCCGATCAGACCTCGGGGCAGAAGGCCGGCTTCAAGGGCCCGGACCGGTCGAAGACCATCAAGTCCACGGAATGCACCGTTCCGAAGGAGGACGAACTCGACCCCACCAAGGTCAAGACGCCCGACTTCATCTACAAGAACGTCCGTTCCGTGAAGGAGTGCCTCCGAGAGGCCGGCTGGAAGGTCCGGGAGAAGCCGATCGACGAGAACCAGTGGGGCGAAGAGTCGGTCATCGAGCAGTACCCGGGCGCGGGGTACGCGATCGACCCGGAGAAGACCACCATTGAGCTGACGGTCTCGACCGGCAACCCGCCGCAGTAGCCGTACGCGGCGTGGTGCCGGGTGGTACGCCGAACCCGCAGCCCGGCAAGTCCGGCGCGTCAAGGACGGCAGCCGGCCGACGCGCCCGTCAAGGAGGACTCCCGCTTCCGTTCGGACCGGCCCGAGTGCCCGTTTTGTCGCGGTGTGTGACGCTGATTCCGGCAGGCTCGGCGCTACCGGACGGGAGGCGGTCGCCCCATGGCTCCAAGGCTCCGTGCACAGTTCGCGGCCGCGCTGGCGGCAACCCTGTGGTGGTGCGGCCTCCCGGCCCACGCGGCGGGCTCCACTCCGGGCGGGTTCGCTGCTCCGGACGCGTTCGTCGCTCCGGCCGGGTTCATCGCTCCGGCCGGCTCCGCAGGAGCGCACACCTCGCTCGGGCCGGTCGGCCGCGCGCCGGGCGCCCAGGGGTCGGACAGCCGCGGCCGGACGGGTTCGCCCGGCTCCATCGCCCCGCCCGTTTCTTTCGGCTCTCCCGACCTGATCCGTTCCCGCGACCCGGTCGCCTCACCCGCCCCGACCGGCCTTTCCGGCCCGGCGGCCCCGCCCGCCCCGCCCAGCCCGCGCGGCGCGGGTCAGCGCCTCGCCGATCCCTCCTCCGAGCAGTTCGCGGGGCGCCTGGCAGGAGTCGGACGGACCAGGCCGGGACGGGCGCCCGACCCCGAAGAGGTATTTCCTCTTCGTATCTCCGTCCCGCAGGCCCCGCCCGTACACCGCCCGCCGAAGGCCCGTCCGTCCGCTCCGGCCACCCCGCACGCGACCCGCCCGTCGCCCCACCCGCACACGTCGGACCAGCCGATGGCGGTGCCACCGCCCCGCACCTTCGACATCCGGCCGCTTCCCCTGGGCGCCGGAATCGCCCTGGTGGGCCTGGGGCTGGGCTTCCTCGCGCTCCGCCTGCGCCGAACGGGCTGAGACCCGCGCCCGATGCCTTCCGCACCCACCAGAGCCTCCCCGAAGGGCTCCGGCACCACCCCTCGCACTTGCCACGCCCGCCATACCGGGTATACATACTCAGTATGTCGATCCGCCACGGCCTTCTGGCCCTCCTGGAACAGGGCCCCCGCTACGGCTCCCAGTTGCGCACCGAGTTCGAGTCCCGTACGGGTGCCACCTGGCCGCTGAACGTCGGGCAGGTCTACACGACCCTCAGCCGACTGGAACGTGACGGCATGGTCGCCCCCAACGGCGACGACGACGCGGGCCACCCGCTGTACGCGATCACCGACGCGGGCCGCGCGGAACTGCACCAGTGGTTCGAGCGCCCTGTCGACCGCACCAGCCCGCCCCGCGACGAGCTCGCCATCAAGCTCGCCATGGCCATCGGCGCGCCGGGCGTCGACATCCGGGCCGTCATCCAGGCCCAGCGGCACGCGACCCTGAAGGCGATGCAGGACTACACGCGGCTCAAGGCGCAAGCGTTGATCGCCGTCGAGTCCGGAGCCGGCCAGGAGACCCACCGGGGGCGCGACGACATGGCCTGGCTGCTCGTCCTGGAACAGCTGATCTTCCAGACCGAGGCCGAGGCCCGGTGGCTCGACCACTCCGAGTCCCGGCTGGTGCGGCTCTCCGCCTCGGCCGCGCGGGGAGCGACGCCGCCACAGGCCGGACCTTCCGACCCGTCGACCGCTCCTGCCGTCTCGGCGGGCAGCCGGAAACCGAGGAGTGCCGCTGCCCGCTTCGGCCGGCACTGAGCCCTTCTCGCGGACACGGCCCCGCTCCCGTGCGGTCGCCTGCCCGCACTGCCACAGCAGTCCCACGACGACCGCCGCTTCACGACGGCCGCCTTCCGTACGACCACCGCTTCCGTACGACCGCTGCCCGGCGTCCCTTGCCGCGCAGCCTTCCCAGGGGGGAACCACGCTCATGCCCGACCAGTCACATCTGCCCCAGCAGTCACATCAGCCCCACCAGCCACCTCGGACTCAGCCTGTGCTGCAACTGGAGCAGCTGACTCGCGTGCACGGCAGCGGCGCCACCGAGGTGCACGCGCTGCGCGGCGTGAACCTGTCCGTCCTGCCCGGTGAACTCGTCGCGGTCATGGGCCCCTCCGGCTCCGGCAAGTCGACGCTGCTCACCATCGCGGGCGGCCTCGACAGCCCCACCTCGGGGCGGGTCGTCGTCGAGGGCACCGACATCACCCGGGCCAGCCGCAAGCAACTCGCCGCCCTGCGCCGCCGGAGCATCGGCTACGTCTTCCAGGACTACAACCTCATCCCGGCGCTGACCGCCGCCGAGAACGTCTCCCTGCCCCGCGAGCTCGACGGCGTCTCCGCCCGCAAGGCCCGCGTCTCCGCACTCGCCGCCCTGGAGGAAATGGACCTCGGGCACCTCGCCGATCGCTTCCCGGACGAGATGTCCGGTGGTCAGCAGCAGCGGGTGGCGATCGCCCGCGCCCTGGTCGGCGACCGTCGGCTGGTGCTCGCGGACGAACCGACCGGTGCTCTGGACTCCGAGACCGGCGAATCCGTCCTCGCCCTGTTGCGCGCGCGCTGCGAGGCGGGCGCGGCCGGCATCCTCGTCACCCACGAGCCGCGCTTCGCGGCCTGGGCCGACCGCGTGGTCTTCCTGCGTGACGGCTCCGTGGTCGACGAGACCATGCGATCCGGAGCCGAGTCACTGCTCGCCGTCGGCGGCCCCGACGCCGCCGGTCAGGCGGGCGTCAAGTGACCGGTTGGTACCACTCCTGGCTCGCGGCCATCCGCATCGCCCGCCGCGACGCCTGGCGCTCCAAGGGCCGCAGCCTCCTGGTCCTCTCCATGATCGCGCTGCCCATCCTCGGCGTGAGCGCCGTCGACGTCACCCTGCGCAGCGCCGAACTGAGCGTCGCCGACCGGATGGACCGCCGGCTCGGCGCAGCCGACGCGCTGCTGACCGACAGCGGGACGGGCGGCGCGCCCATCGAGCAGAACCCTCACCTCGGCACCCCGGGCAACGACAACTGGCAGCCCCTCGGCGGCTGGGACGCCTACCACAGCAAGCCCTCTCCCGAGGGCCGCGCGGACCTCGCGAAGGCGCTTCCAGCAGGGACGAAAACCCTCGCCGACACGAAGGGACACACCCCGCTCCGCACCCAGCACGGGCTCCTCCAGACCGAGGTACGCGAGCTGAAGGCCACCGACCCGCTGGCGAAGGGCCTGATGGTCCTCGGCGAGGGCCGCTTCCCCGAGAAGGCCGACGAGATCGCCGCGACCCACCATTTCCTGGAAGCGGGTGGCCTTTCCGTCGGGGACAAGGTCACACCGCGCTCGCTGGACACCGAGTTCACCATCGTCGGCGCCTACGAGCTGCCCGACGAGCTGAAACTCGACCAGATCAACGCACTGCCCGGCACCTTCCTCGGCCCGCTGAACAAGTCCCTCCTCGGGCAGGGCCTTTCGCCCACGGGTGGCGAGACGAGCTACCTGGTCGGCCTGGGCGGCGGCGAAGGTTTCACGTGGAACATGGTCAAGGAGGTCAACTCCAAGGGCGTCGCCGTGCTCTCCCGTGCGGTCGCCCTGAACCCGCCCGCCGACTCCGAGGTCCCGTACTACCAGCACAGCGCATCGCGTGACAGCTCCGGCGGATCGGCCGGCGCGCTGGCGGCAGCCGCCACCGTCGTCGGTCTCGCCCTCCTGGAGATCTGTCTGCTGGCCGGCCCGGCCTTCGCCGTGGGCGCCCGCCGTTCCCGCCGCCAGCTCGGCCTGGTAGGTGCCAACGGCGGCGACCGCCGCCACATCCGGGCCATCGTGCTGTCCGGCGGGCTGGTCATCGGCGTCGCCGCCGCCGTCGTCGGCACGGTACTCGGAATCGCCCTGACGCTGGCGCTCCAGCCCGTCCTGGAGGGGTACCTCGGTCAGCGGTTCGGTGCCTTCGAGCTGCGCCCGCTGGAACTGTTCGGCATCGCCCTGCTCGCCGTGCTCACCGGACTGATGGCGGCGATCGTGCCCGCCGTCACGGCCTCCCGCCAGCCCGTCCTGGCCTCTCTGACCGGGCGGCGCGGAGTCCGCAAGGCCAACCGGGTGCTTCCGGTCGTCGGTCTGGTCGCCGTCGCGCTCGGCGCGGCCATCGCCCTGTACGGGGCCGTGGCCAGCGACAGCTTCCTCCTCGTCGCGGGCGGCAGCGCTCTCGCCGAGCTCGGAGTGGTGGCCCTGACCCCGGTTCTCGTCGGTCTGTTCGGGCGGCTCGGCGGCCGGTTGCCGCTCTCGCCGCGGCTCGCCCTGCGCGACGCGGTACGCAACAGGGGACGCACGGCGCCCGCCGTCGCCGCGGTACTGGCCGCCGTCGCGGGCACCGTCGCGGTCGCCACGTACACCGCCAGCACCGACGCCAAGCAGCGTGCCGACTACCAGGAGATGCTCCCGTACGGGGTCGGGTCCGCCACCGCCGACGAGGCGGGCGGACGCGATGTGAACGCCATGCGGTCCGCCGTGCAGGCGAACCTGCCGCTCGACGTCCTCGCCGAAGTCCAGCGCATCGTCGTGGGGGACAAGAAGTGCACCCCGTACAGCGACGACGCCAAGTGCGGACAGTACGAGGTCCAGATACCGAAGGCCAACCGCTGTCCCCTCCACGAGGGCGGTGCCGCGGCCAGTGACCCGAGAGAGCGGTTCTCCGTCGAGGAACGGCGGGCGCTGGCCGAGGACTGGCGCTGCACCATGGAGTTCACCGGAAACGCGCCCGGCGTCGGCGGGGTGACCGTCGGGGACGAGAAGATCCTGAAGGTTCTCAAAATCACCGACCCGGGTGTCGTGAACGCCGTCAAGCAGGGCAGGACCGTCTCCTTCGAACGCGCCCACTTCGACAAGAACAACGCCGGCAAGGTCGGCATCAAGGTCGTCACCGATCACAAGAAGGCCGAAGCGGCGCTGACCGCCGGCAAGGAGGCGCCCGGAAAGGTCACCTACCTGCCGGCCCACCTGGCGCCCGAGAGCGTCAAGCCGTACGGCATCCAGCTCCTCGTGCCCCCGGCCGCCGCCAAGGCCGCCGGGTTCACCACGGTGCCCTACGGCCTGGTCTTCTCGACGTCCGCGCTGCCCAGCACCGAACAGACCCAGTCCCTGAACGGCGCGTTCGACAAGATCGGCCTCACCACGACGCCGTACATCGAGTCCGGGTACTCCGGCAGCACCGGCATCGTGCTGCTCGCCCTGACGGTGTTCGCCGGACTGGTCACGATCGGTGCCGCGGGCATCGCCACCGGTCTCGCCCAGGCCGACGCCGAACCCGATCTGAAGACCCTCACTGCGGTCGGCGCACCCCCGCGGGTACGTCGCGCCCTCAGCGGGTTCCAGTGCGGGACGGTCGCCCTGATGGGTGTGGTCCTCGGCTCGGCGGCAGGTGTCCTGCCCTCGATCGGTCTCCTGCTCAACCAGCGGCGGGCCGACGCGTCCCTCCGCCAGGAGAGCATCGACCAGGGCTGGGGGGACGGCATGAGCACCACGGAGATCCCCATCGTGATCCCGTGGGAGACCCTGGGCGCGCTCGTGATCGCCGTACCGGTCGGCGCGGCACTCCTCGCGGCACTGGTCACCCGCTCCCGGGGCGCGCTCGCCCGGCGTGCGGAGGCCTGAGTCGGCACTTGGCGCAACCTGTGCCCCCGTATGAAGGTGGATCACCTTTGTACGGGGGCACACCCCGTGGTGAAGCAGGTGTACGAGACAATGGCGGCATGGAGATGCCGAGGAGTGAACGGTCGCAGGAGAGCCCCAAGATCCTGGTCGTCGGGCAGGACCAAATGGCGCTCGGCGGCGGTGACGACGAGTCGCGCGAGGTGCCAGTGACAGACATGGTCGAACAGCCCGCGAAGGTCATGCGGATCGGCAGCATGATCAAGCAACTCCTGGAGGAGGTCCGCGCGGCCCCTCTGGACGAGGCGAGCCGGGTGCGGCTCAAGGACATTCACGCCAGCTCCGTGAAGGAGCTGGAGGACGGGCTCGCCCCCGAGCTCGTCGAGGAACTGGAACGCCTCTCGCTGCCTTTCACCGAGGAGGCCATTCCCTCCGAGGCGGAACTGCGGATCGCGCAGGCCCAGTTGGTGGGGTGGCTCGAAGGGCTCTTCCACGGCATTCAGACCGCGCTGTTCGCCCAGCAGATGGCGGCACGCGCCCAGCTGGAGCAGATGCGCCGGGCGCTGCCGCCGGGCGCATCCCACGAGGACGACGAGGAAGGCGGCCACGGGCCCGCGGCCCGCACGGGCGGACCGTACCTGTAGGTCGCGTCGCGCGGCAGCCTCGTCGGTGAGCCGTGCACAGACGGCTCGGGTCCCTCCGTGTGCACGGAGGGACCCGAGCCGCCTGTCTTCCCGTCGAACCGTCAGTTTTTCCGCCGGGCCACCGGTTTCCCGCCGAGCTGCCTGTCTCTCCGCCGGTCCGCCTGCTTCCCCCCGGGCGGCCTGTTCCCCCGCGACCCTTCGGGGCGATCGGCGCACGGTCAGCGGCTCCTCGGCGGTCAGCCCACGGCGAGCAGGACCTTGCCGATGTGGCTGCCCTCGTCCAGCGCCTTGTGCGCCTCGGACGCCTGGTCCACGGGGAAGACCCGGTCGACCACCGGGCGCACCCGGCCGGCGGCGATGAGCGGCCACACGTGCTCGCGCACCGCCGCGACGATCGCCGCCTTCTCCCCCGCCGGCCGGGCCCGCAGCGACGTCGCCGTGATCGCGGCCCGCTTGCGCAGCAGGGCGTTGAGGTTCAGCTCGCCCTTCACGCCGCCCTGGAGACCGATGATCGCGAGACGACCGTTGGTGGCGAGCGCCTTCACGTTCTGGTCCAGGTACTTGGCGCCGATGATGTCGAGGATGACGTCCGCGCCCTTGCCTTCGGTGGCCTTGCGCACCTCCTGCACGAAGTCCTGTTCGCGGTAGTCGATGAGGACGTCGGCGCCCAGTTCGGCACAGCGCGCCAGCTTCTCCGGTCCGCCGGCCGTGACCGCGACACGGGCCCCGACGGCCTTGGCGAGCTGAATGGCCATGGTGCCGATGCCGCTGGCACCGCCGTGCACGAGGAGCGTCTCCCCCGGACGCAGGTGGGCGATCATGAAGACGTTCGACCAGACCGTGGCGGTCACCTCGGGCAGCGCCGCCGCCGTCACCAGGTCCACGCCCTCGGGTACGGGCAGCAGCTGTCCGGCCGGGACGGCGACCTTCTGCGCGTACCCGCCGCCCGTGAGCAGGGCGCACACCTCGTCCCCGACCGCCCAGCCGTGGACGCCGGCGCCCACCGCGACGATCCGTCCCGAGCACTCCAGGCCGGGATAGCGGGACGCGCCCGGCGGCGGGTCGTAGAAGCCCTGTCGCTGGAGCAGGTCGGCACGGTTGACGGCGCTCGCGGCAACCTCGACGAGGACCTCTCCCTCGTCCGGAACGGGGTCGGGGACCTCCGCCCAGACGAGTGCCTCGGGGCCACCGGGTTCAGGGATCGTGATCGCATGCATGGACTCGACGCTACCCCCGGTACCTGTGATCAGTCCGAAGACCCTTGCGAAGGGCACCCCGAAGGCTCACACAACGGGCCCCGAAGCACTATTCCGCCGAGGTCACCCGTACGCTGTGGCCCCCGTCGGGGCCCCCCGTCGACACCCGTGCGATCGCGATCACCCGGTCGGTGGACTGGAGCGGGCTGGCCGCCGGATCGTCGTAGCCGAGCAGCCGGTGCCCGCGCAGGACGTTGACCACCAGGTCTTCGGTCTCCCGGACGCTCTTGCCGACCTCGCTCTTTATGACCGGCCGCTCGATCAGGTCGAGGCCGCTGCCCTGCTGGATCAGGTCCTCCATCACCGTGCCCGCGCTCGGGCTGAGCACCGAAAGACCGAGCAGGCGGCCCGCCGCGCTCGCGCTGGTGATCACGGCGTCCGCTCCGGACTGCCGCAGCAGCGGCGCGTTCTCCTCCTCACGGACCGCTGCGACGATCTTCGCGCCGCGGTTGAGCTGACGGGCGGTGAGGGTGACCAGAACCGCCGTGTCGTCGCGCTGGGTGGCGATGACGATCTGCCGCGCCCGCTGGAGCTCCGCCCGCAGCAGCACGTCGCTGCGCGTCGCGTCGCCGATCACCCCGGTCAGTCCCTCTGCGTTCGCGGTCTCGACGACCTTGGCGCTCGGGTCGACCACGACGATCTGTTCCTTCTTCAGTCCGGTCGCGAAGAGGGTCTGCATCGCGGACCGGCCCTTGGTGCCGTAACCGATGACGACGGTGTGGTCGCGCAACTGGGACCTCCAGCGGTTCAGTCGGAACTCTTCCCTCGTCCGTTCGGTGAGGACTTCGAGAGTGGTGCCGACCAGGATGATCAGGAAGAGGACGCGCAACGGCGTCACGAGCAGCACATTGCTGAGCCGTGCGCCGTCGCTGTAGGGGACGATGTCGCCGTAGCCCGTGGTGGAGAGGGTGACGGTCGAGTAGTAGACGGCGTCGAGGAGATCCACGCTGCCGTCGGAGTTGTCGTGGTAGCCGTTGCGGTCGAACCAGACGAGGAGCACCGTCGTCAGCAGCACCAGCATTGCCATCAGCAGACGCTTGCCGACCTGCCGCAGTGGGCGTTCGAGCACCTGCTTCGGCAACTTCACCGGGGCGGCGGTCAGATGCTCCTCGGCGGCTCTGGCCATTGCGTCGTCACCGGGTAGTTTCACGTGAAACATCCTTCCGTGCGGGCGGGCGTTTCACGTGCGACAACGGGAGAGCGGGCTGTTTCACGTGAAACACCCTTCTGCCCAGGGCAGGTCGAGAATCTCCAGCTCGTCCCCGGCCCGTGCGCCACCGGGCGGTACTACGGCCAGCCCGTCGGCCGCCGCGATGCCGCGCAGCATCGCGGGACCGTTGTAGTGCAGCGGTACGGAATGCTCGACGCCGGTACGGGGGTCGGTGCGGTGGGTGACGGGCACGAGACGGGTGGAGACGGGGTGGCCGGGGATCGCGTCGCGGACGGGCGCCCGGTAGGGCTCCGGGGCGGGGCGGTGGGCGAGCCCCCGCAGCAGCGGCTCGGCCAGGGTCAGCAGGCCGGACACCGCGGCGAGCGGATTGCCGGGCAGGCCCACGAGATGGGTGTCGGGAGCGAGACGGGCCAGCAGCATGGGGTGACCGGGGCGCACGTCGACTCCGTCGACGAGGAGTTCGGCGCCTGCTGCCGCAAGGAACGGGTGGACGTGGTCGACCGGCCCGGCGGCGGTGCCCCCGGTGGTGACGACCACGTCGGCCTCGGTGCCGAGTACTGCCTTGCGCAGGGCCTGCGGGTCGTCGCCCAGGCATCGGGTGTCGAGGACTTCGGCACCGAGCGCGCGCAGCCAGGGTGCGAGCAGCGGGCCGAGCGCGTCGCGGACCATGCCGTCGTGCGGGAGGCCCTCGGTCAGCAACTCGTCGCCCAGGACCAGCACCTCGACCGTGGGGCGGGCAATCGTCGACAGGACGTCGTACCCGGCGGCGGCGGCCAGTCCGAGCACAGCCGGGGTCACCGTGGATCCCGCGGGCAGCAACCGGTCGCCGGTGCGGCATTCCTGGCCGCGCGGACGGATGTCCTGACCCGGGGTGACCTCCCGTCGGGCGTGCAGCCGCAGCTTCGCCTCGTCCGTGTGGGCGTGCTCGCTGCGGATCACGGCGGTCGTGTCGGCGGGCACCCGGGCTCCGGTGGCGATCCGTACCGCCTCGCCGTCGGAGAGGGGGGCGGGGGCGGCCCGTCCGGCGAGGATGCCCGTGCCCTGTCGGTACGCCCACGGGCCGGGGCCGGCGACGGCCCAGCCGTCCATGGCGGAGGTGTCGAAGGACGGCAGGTCGGTGAGTGCGGTCAGCGGCTCGGCGAGGACCTGACCGAGCGCCTGGACCAGGGGGGCCCGGCGAGGGCGGGCCGGCACGGCACGCCCGGCCCGGCCTGCCTCGGCGCGTGCCTCGGCCCAGGGGGTGGCCGTGGGGTGGGCGCCGGGAGCGGAGGTCGGACCGGCCTCCGCGTGCCCGGCCGGAGCGTCCGGCGCGGGCCGCGCGGCGGTTTCGGCGGGGCCGTCGGCGGGAGTGGGCGAAGCGGCCGGTGCTGCACCCGGTGCGGGCACGGCGGGCTGCTCGCGGTTCACCAGGGCGAGGGCCTGCTCGATCCCGTCGATGTCGTTCTCGGAGTCGTTCATGCCCGGCCCTCCGGCGAGGACGCCTGTGTGTCCGCCGGTGATCCCGGCTGCGTCCCGGGCACCGGCCCGGCCTGCTCTCCCGGCACCGGTGCCGCCTGCTTGTCCGGCTGCGGCCCCGTCTGTGTTTCCGCCACCCAGCGCTCGGCGAGGGCAGCGGCCTTGCGGACGGCTTCGGCGACGGCCTGGGGGCCCTGGCCGGCTGCCCGTCCCGCCGCGTACCCGACCAGGAACGTGGTGAGGGGGGCGGCGGGCCGGGCGACGCCGTGCGCGGCGTCGCGGGCGAGGTCGAGGAGGAGGGTGGTGTCGACGTCGAGCTCGACACCGAGTTCGTCCTTGACTGCGGTGATCCATTCATCCAGCACATGCCCATGCTCCCTGATGCGGGCGCGGGCCGTTGCGATGTCCTCCCAGGTGTCGCAGTCGAAGGAGGCCCGCGGGGCGGCCCCGGTGACCCGGGCGAGGGCGAGCTCGGCGGTGAGCAGGCGCAGGGGCAGCCCGTTCAGGGAGCCGTACTCCGTCGCGAGCAGGGCCAGTTCCCGGCGCAGGGCTTCCGTCCGGTAGACGGCGACGAGCGGCTGGTCGCGCCCGTCGGCGTCGACCAGCAGCGCGCCTTCCGGGCCGCGCGCGTCCTGCCCGCCGTCCCGCCTCTCGCCCGGCCCGCGTTCCAGGGTCCGTACGAGAGCGCTCACCGTCGCCGCGTCCACGAACGGCAGGTCGACCGAGAGGACCACGATGCGGTCGGCGCGCGTCTCCCGCACTCCGGCGTCGAGCGCGGCCAGCGGCCCTCCACCGGGCGGATCCTCCCGCGCCCAGGTCACCGGCCGCGCGGTGGCGTGCCGGCCGCCGACGACCACGGTGGTCGTGGCGTCGGCACAGGCCGCCAGAACCCGGTTGAGGAGAGTCCTGCCGCCGATCCGCACAGCGGCCTTGTCCACCCCGCCGAGCCGCCGCCCGGCCCCACCGGACAGCACGACGGCGTCATACGCGGCAGTACTCATGGCGCTCATGGGGAAAGTATGTACGGCCCGCTCTACCGGGTGGCGGGCCGTACCCCCTCATCCGTCAGAGCGTGCGCAGCAGCAGCTCCGGATGTTCCACGCAGTCGGCGACGTACCGCAGGAAACCGCCCGCCGTGCCGCCGTCGCAGACCCGGTGGTCGAAGGTCAGCGAGAGCTGCACCACCTGACGTACTGCCAATTCCCCTTCGTGCACCCAGGGTTTGGGCACGATGCGGCCGACGCCGAGCATCGCCGCCTCCGGGTGGTTGATGATCGGCGTGGAGCCGTCGACGCCGAACACGCCGTAGTTGTTGAGCGTGAAGGTGCCGCCGGTGAGCTGGGCCGGGGTGAGTCTGCCCGTCCGGGCGGCCTCGGTCAGCTCGACCAGTGCCTCGCCCAGCGACTCCACGTTCCGGGTGTGGGCGTCGCGCACCACCGGGACGACCAGGCCGCGCTCGGTCTGTGCGGCGAAGCCGAGGTGCACCTCGGGCAGCCGCACCACTTCGCGGGCCTCGGTGTCGACGGTGGAGTTGAGTTCCGGGAAGCGGGCGAGAGCCGCCGTGCAGATCCGGGCGAGCAGCGCCAGCACGGACACCTTGGGGGTGCCGCCCACACTGTTCATCGCGGCCCTGGCGGCCATCAGTGCGGTCGCGTCGGCATCCACCCAGCAGGTGGCGTCGGGTATCTCGCGGCGGCTGCGGGACAGCTTGTCGGCGACGGCGCCGCGTACGCCCTTGAGCGGGACGCGCGTGGCGGTCGCGGCCGGGACGGCTGCGGCAGCGGGCTCGGCCTTCGGCTCCGGCGGCCGCATCGCCCGCTCCACGTCGCTGCGGAGGATCAGCCCGTCCGGGCCCGACCCGTCCAGCTGCCGCAGATCGAGGCCGTTCTCGCGTGCCAGCCGCCGCACCAATGGCGAGATGACCGGCACAGGCCCGGCAGACGCGGCCGCTCGGCCGTCGGGCGTCGGCGCGGCAGCGGAGGTACGCCCGCCGGGTGCCGGGGCGGAGGCCGGAGCGGCGGACGCCGACGCAGGCAGGGAGGCAGGACGAGCGGGCGTCGACGCCGAAGCGGGCACGGGCACGCGGCCGTCGGGGGCGGGCGTCCCCCCGAGGGGACCCGCGGAGGTGCTCATGTGGTCGATCCGTACCCGGCGGCGGCGTGCCGCCGGAGCCGTGGTGCCGTAGCCGACCAGGACATTCCCCGACCCGGAGTCACCGTCGCCCTCGGCCCCGGTCGCGGCCCCCTCCGCCGCGCCGCTGCCTCCCGGGCCCTCGGCGTCGATGGCGCCCGCGCCCACGGCCACCGTCAACAGCGCTGCTCCGACGGGCAGTTCCGTACCCTCCTCGCCGAAGCGAGCCGTGACCACGCCCCCGTACGGGCACGGCACCTCGACCATCGCCTTCGCCGTCTCGACCTCCACCACCGGCTGGTCGACGGCGACGACGTCGCCCACCTCCACCAGCCAGCGCACGATCTCCGCCTCGGTCAGCCCTTCGCCGAGGTCGGGGAGCTTGAACTCCAGCACCTGTGGCATCTCAGACCTCCCACTGAAGCCGCGCGACCGCGTCGAGCACCCGGTCCACACCCGGCAGGTGGTGGCGCTCCAGCATCGGCGGCGGGTAGGGCACGTCCAGCCCGGCGACACGCAGCACCGGCGCCTCCAGGTGGTGGAAACAGCGCTCGGTGACCCGGGCGGCGATCTCGCCGCCGGGGCCGCCGAAGCCGGTGGACTCGTGGACGACGACCGCGCGCCCGGTCCGCCGTACGGACGCGGCGACCGTCTCGTCGTCGAACGGCACCAGGGACCGCAGGTCGAGGACCTCCAGGTCCCAGCCCTCGGCCGTGGCCGCCTCGGCGGCCTCCAGGCACACCGGCAGGGAGGGGCCGTAGGTGATCAGCGTGGCGCTGCGGCCGGGACGGCGGACGACCGCCCGTCCTATCGGCTCGACGGCCGCCGGGGCGTCCGGCGACCAGTCCGCCTTCGACCAGTACAGCCGCTTGGGCTCCAGGAAGACGACCGGGTCGTCGGAGGCGATGGCTTCGCGCAGCATCCCGTAGGCGTCCTGGACGGTCGCCGGGGTGACGACGTGCAGCCCCGGGGTCGCCATGTAGTACGCCTCGGAGGAGTCGCTGTGGTGCTCGACGCCGCCGATGCCGCCGCCGTAGGGGATGCGGATCGTCAGCGGCATCGGAAGCGCGCCACGCGTGCGGTTGCGCATCTTGGCGACATGGCTGGCGAGCTGCTCGAACGCCGGATAGGCGAACGCGTCGAACTGCATCTCCACGACCGGCCGCAGCCCGTACATCGCCATGCCGACGGCCGCCCCGAGTATCCCGGCCTCGGCGAGCGGGGTGTCCGTGCAGCGGTCCTCGCCGAACTCCTTGACCAGCCCGTCGGTGATCCGGAAGACGCCGCCGAGCGCGCCGACGTCCTCACCCATGACGTGCACCGTCGGGTCCTCGGCCATGGCGTCGCGCATGGCCCGCTGGAGGGCCTGCGCCATGCTCGCGGGCTTTGCCGCGGCCTTTCGCCCCGGGGCCACGGTGGTGCTGCTCATCGCTCCGCCTCAGCTTCCAGCTCGGCCCGCAACTGGGCCTCCTGCTCGCGCAGTTGAGCGGTCCTCTCGGTGTACACCTGCGCGAAGAGCTCCATCGGGTCGAGCACCGGGTCCGCGTTCATCCGCGCCCGCAGGTCCGCTGCCATCGCCTCCGCGGCCTCCCTCGCCGCGCGCACGCCGTCGTCGTCGAGCATGCCGCGCTCCGTCAGCTCCCGCTCCAGGAGGACGATCGGGTCGTGGTCGCGCCAGGCCTCGACCTCGGCGTCGACCCGGTAGCGGGTCGCGTCGTCGGCGTTGGTGTGGGCCTCCATGCGGTACGTCACGGCTTCGATCAGCGTCGGTCCGCCGCCGCGCCGGGCGCGCTCCACCGCCTCGGTCAGTACCTCGTGCATCGCGGCCACGTCGTTCCCGTCGACCAGCCGGCCCGGCATGCCGTACCCGACGGCCTTGTGGGCGAGGGAGGGAGCGGCGGTCTGCTTGGCGAGCGGCACGGAGATCGCGAAGCCGTTGTTCTGCACGAGGAAGACGACCGGGGCCTGCCAGACGGCGGCGAAGTTCAACGCCTCGTGGAAGTCGCCCTCGCTGGTGCCGCCGTCGCCGACCATGGCGAGCGCCACCACGTCGTCGCCCTTCAGCCGGGCGGCGTGCGCGAGGCCCACCGCGTGCGGAAGCTGGGTGGCGAGCGGAGTGCACAGCGGAGCTATCCGCACCTCGCGCGGGTCGTACCCCGTGTGCCAGTCGCCGCGCAGCAGCGTCAGCGCCTGCACCGGGTCCAGGCCGCGCGCCACGGCGGCGAGGGTGTCTCGGTACGAGGGGAACAGCCAGTCCTGCTCCTTCAGTACGGCCGCGGCGGCCACCTCGCAGGCCTCCTGGCCCGTGCTGGACGGGTAGACGGCGAGCCTGCCCTGCCGGGTGAGGGCGGTGGCCTGCGCGTTGTACCTGCGGCCGCGCACCAGCTCCGCGTACAGCGTGCGCATCAGGGCGGGGTCGACCCGGGCGGCCGCCTCGGTGCCCAGGACCCGGTACGGCTCGGGGTCGGGGAGCAGCGGGGCGGGGTCGGTGCGGGGCTTCCAGGCCGGCGGCGGACTGGGCCGGTAGGCCGTGCTGCCCGGCATCTCTTGAATCGTCACGACGAACACCTCCTCGTGGGAGCGGTGCGGAGCGGTCACCAGCACGCCACGGTGTGGTGTGCCTCACCTACCGATTGTTCGGTCGTGGATGCAGTTTGGCTACAGGCGGTGCCACCCTGTGGACAAACGGTTCTGCGCAGCCTGGGATGGGAACAGGACGTCCATGACGGGGAGGCGGGGGCACGTGGCAGCTGAACAAATGGCCGGATCGGGTGACGGTCTGCACGGGAACGACGGAGATTTCCACAGGGATTCGCCGGGAGAGCACACCCAGGACGCGCCGAGGGAACCTGCGCGCCACCTCCCCCAGGACCCGCCGAGAGAGCCCGCGCGCCACCTCCCCCAGGACCCGCCGAGAGAGCCCGCGCGCCACCTTCCCCAGGACCCGCCGAGAGAACCTCAGCGGAATCCCCCGCGGGAGCCCTCCCCGGCACGTCCCCTGGACTCCGTGGACCGCGACATCCTGCGGATGCTCCAGGCCGACGGCCGTGCCTCGATACGGTCGGTGGCCGAGCGCGTCCATGTCTCGCGCGCCAACGCATACGCCCGGATCAACCGCCTCATCGACGACGGTGTGATCCGGGGTTTCAGTGCCCGGGTCGACCACGAAAGGGCGGGCCAGGGCGCTTCCGCGTACATCACCCTCAAGATCGTCCAGAACTCGTGGCGCACGGTCCGCGAGGAGTTGCAGGCGCTCCCGGGGGCCGCTCACATCGCCCTGGTCAGCGGCGATTTCGACGTACTGCTGCTGGTCCACACCCCGGACAACAGGACGCTCCGCGAGCTGGTCCTGACCAGGATCCAGAACATTCCGGAGGTGCTGAGCACCCGCACCCTCCTCGTCTTCGAGGAGACCGACCTTGACCCGCAGTCCGGCCAGAGCTCCTGATCGGGTGACCCGAACGACCGAACGTAGAACGACCGAACGACCGAACAACCGAACGACCGAACGGCAAAACGACAGGACGGCAGGCCGACCGGACGGACGAACGGCACGGCACGGCACGGCACGGCACGGCACGGTAGACCGTACGCCGACCGGTCCCCGGCCCCTAGCCCGTCCGCAGCCCGTCGAAGGCCAGTCGTACGACGGTGTCCGCGAGCTGTTCCCGGTCCACCCCGTCGGGGTGCGGCCGGTACCACTCCACCAGCGAATTGATCATCCCGAAGAGCAGCCGGGTGGCCAGTCTGATGTCCACGTCCGCCCGCAGGTCTCCGTCCGCCGCCGCGGCTTTCAGCAGGTCGGACACCCGCTGGTCGAACTCGCGCCGCCGCTCCAGCGCCCACCGCTCGGTCTGCGTGTTGCCCCGTACGCGCAGCAGCAGGGTGACGTAGGGCAGTTCCGCCATCAGCACCTCGACGGTGCGCCGGGTGACGTGCTCGACGCGCTCGATGGCCCGCCCGTGCTGGGCCTGCGGCTCCTCCAGGGCGGCGAACAGCCCGTCGAGTGCCCGGCTGACCGCGCGCCGCAGCAGCTCCTCCTTGCCGGAGACGTGGTGGTAGATCGACGACTTGGAGATCCCGGCGGCCTTCGACAGGTGCTCCATCGACGTGCCGTCGTACCCGCGCTCGTTGAAGACGCGCACGGCCACGGCGAGCAGCGTCTCGGGCGTGTACGTGTCCCTCTTCGCGGTGGGCGTGCGCTCTGCCGTCGTGCCGCGCTCCACCGCCGCACGGTCGGCGAACGGACGGTCCGTGGTGCTCATTCGGCGGGCTCCTGCTCGGCGTAACCCTGCCGGTAGTGCGCCAGGGAGGGTGCGTAGCGCCCGGTCGGGCAGCGCTCGTGCATCGCGGTGAGCAGGTCGAAGGACCAGTCGCCGGTGAGGGCACGGCCCCACTCCAGGGGGCCGCGCGGGTAGTTGACGCCCAGGCGCATCGCGGTGTCGATGTCCTCGGGCGTCGCCACACCCTTGGCCACGGCGTCCAGGGCGAGGTCGACGAGCATGGCGACGGTACGGCCGACGATCATGCCGGGGACGTCGCCGATGACGCTGACGTCCTTGCCGAGCGCCTGGAAGAGGCCGACCGCCTCCCTGAGGGTCTGCTCGGACACGTCGGCGGAGGCGGCCAGGGCGACGCGGGTGGCGGCCCGGTAGTCGAGGGCGAGGTCGAAGTAGACGACGTCGTCGTACTCGACGGAGGTGTGCCCGTCGACGGGGGCGAGCTGGCCGCCGCTCGGCAGGCCGATGTACGGGCCGCCCGAGGTCAGCTGCCGCACCTCGATGCCGTCGGCCTCCTGGAGCATCGTGACCACCTCGGCGGCCGGCCCGAAGTCACCGGTCACGCTCACGCGCGCGGGGGCGGCCTCGGGTGCGGCGGTGTGCGGCTCGGGCCCGGCCGCGCCCTCTCCGTACGGGTACCACCCCCGGCCGGACTTGCGCCCGAGCCGCCCGGACTCCACCAGCCGGCGCTGCGGCAGCGAGGGCACGAACTTGGGGCTCTGGTGGAACGCCTCCCACACCGACCGCGAGACGGCCTCGTTCACGTCCTGCCCGATCAGGTCGGTCAGCTCGAAGGGCCCCATCCGGAAACCGCCGGACTCGCGCAGCACCGCGTCGATCGTGGCCGGGTCGGCGGCCTGCTCCTCGTACACCGCGAACGCCTCGGCGTAGAAGGGGCGAGCGATCCGGTTGACCAGGAAGCCGGGGGTGTCCGCACAGCGCACCGGGGTCTTCCCCCAGGCGAGCGCCGTGTCGTACGCGCGCGTGGCGGCGGCGGCGTCCGTCGCGAAGCCGCTGACCACCTCCACGAGGGGGAGCAGCGGGGCGGGGTTGAAGAAGTGCATGCCGACGAAGCGGCCGGGGTGCTTGAGCGCGCCGGCGATCGCCGTGACGGACAGCGAGGAGGTGTTCGTGGCGAGGAGGCAGTCCTCGGCGACGAGCGCCTCAAGCGAGACGAACAAATCCTGCTTGACCGGCAGCTGTTCCACGATCGCCTCGACAACGAGCGCGGCCTCGGAGAGGTCCCGCAGGTCGCGGGCGGCGCGCAGGCGCAGGAGGGCCGCGTCGGCCTCCGCGCGCTCCAGGCGGCCCTTCTCCACCAGCCGCTCGATCCGGGAACGCACGGAAGCGTCCGCGGCGGCGGTACGCCCGGCGTCCGCGTCGAAGAGGAGTACGGGGTGCCCGGCGAGGAGGGCGACCTGGGCGATGCCCTGCCCCATGGTTCCGGTGCCGACGACGGCGACGGTGCGGGCGCGCTCGATTGCTGTCATGCGGGCAATCCTCCCGGACGGGTTGTCCACAGGTTCACGTCGGCCCCCTTGTCCCGACCGATCGTTCGGTTACTCTAGCCGTGTCCGCCCTTGCGAGCCCAGTCCGCGCCGGCCCCGGCACCGTCCGCTCCCGGCCGGTCCCCGTTCGAACCGCATATTGAGTCCCCATTCCGAGCCCCACCCCCAGCCCATCTCGACGAGGAGTTGGTCCGCGCAATGCAGTCGCCGCAGAAGCTGACGCAGCTGACCGAGACCCACCGGCCCACACTCGACCAGGCCCTCGAAGCGATCCGCACGCGCGCCTACTGGTCTCCGCACCCGGAGCACCCGAAGGCGTACGGGGAGAGCGCTGCCGCCGACGGCCTCGCGGCGTTCGAGGCGCTGCGGAACACCCGCTTCGACCTGGGGGACCAGCCCGGTACGGACGGCTGGGTGGGCGGCCCCGCCTCCGAGGGCGGCGAGGTCTCCCCGTACGGGCCGGAGCTGGGCGTCTCCTACCCGCACGCGGACGTGGACGTCCTGCTGCCGGCCATGCGCGCGGGCATGGGCGCGTGGCGCGACGCGGGGCCCGAGGCGCGGGCGGTGGTCTGCCTGGAGATCCTGGCCCGGATCAGCGCCCGTACGCACGAGTTCGCGCACGCGGTGATGCACACCAGCGGCCAGGCCTTCATGATGGCGCTCCAGGCGGGCGGCCCGCACGCCCAGGACCGCGGCCTGGAAGCGGTGGCGTACGCCTACGCCGAGCAGACGCGGGTGCCCGCAGCAGCCGACTGGTCCAAGCCGCAGGGCAAGCGCGATCCGCTGAACCTGTCGAAGTCCTTCGTCGCCGTTCCGCGCGGCGTCTCGCTCCTGGTGGGCTGCAACACCTTCCCCACCTGGAACGGCTACCCGGGGCTCTTCGCGTCCCTGGCGACCGGCAACCCGGTCCTGGTCAAGCCGCACCCGCGCGCCGTGCTGCCGCTCGCGATGACCGTGAAGGCCGCCCGCGAGGTCCTCGCCGAGGCCGGCTTCGACCCCAACCTGGTGGCACTGGCCGCCGAACGTCCGGACGAGGGCATTGCCAAGTCGCTCGCCCTGCGCCCCGAAATCAAGATCATCGACTACACGGGGTCGACGTCCTTCGGCGACTGGCTGGAGGCGAACGCCCGTCAGGCGCAGGTCTACACGGAGAAGGCCGGCGTCAACACGGTCGTCGTCGACTCCACCGACGACTACCGGGGCATGCTCTCCAACCTGGCGTTCTCGCTGTCCCTCTACAGCGGTCAGATGTGCACCACCCCGCAGAACCTGCTCATCCCCCGCGACGGCATCAGCACCGACGCGGGCGCCAAGTCGTACGAGGAAGTCGTCGGCGACCTCGCGAAGTCGGTCGGCGGACTGCTCGGCGACGACGCGCGCGCGAACGCACTGCTGGGCGCGCTGGTCAATCCGGACGTGAAGGCCCGCCTGGACACGGCGGCCGGGCTGGGCGAAGTCGCTCTGCCCTCGCGTGAGGTCACCCACCCGGACTTCCCCGACGCGACCGTCCGCACCCCCGTCATCGTCAAGCTGGACGGGGCGAAGCCGGACGCGGAGGCGGCGTACATGTCGGAGTGCTTCGGCCCGGTGTCCTTCGCCGTCGCCGTCGACTCCACGACCGCCGCCCTGGACCTGCTGCGGCGCACGGTGCGCGAGAAGGGCGCGATGACGGTCGGCGCGTACACGACCTCGCCCGAGGTGGAGCGCGCGATCGAGGAAGTCTGCCTGGAGGAGTCCGCGCAGCTCTCGCTGAACCTCACGGGCGGGGTGTACGTCAACCAGACGGCCGCCTTCTCCGACTTCCACGGCTCCGGCGGCAACCCGGCCGCGAACGCCGCCCTGTGCGACGGCGCGTTCGTGTCCAACCGCTTCCGGACGGTGGAGGTACGCCGCCAGGCGTGACGGCGTACCAGTAAGGCCGGATGCCGTGGCCCGCACCCCCATGCGGGCCACGGCATTCACCGCACCGCGCTCCGGTCAGCGTCGCGGGTCGGCCACCACGCCCATCTCCCGGAGAACGGCGGCGATCTCGCATGCCGACCCGTGCACCTGGACATTTCCTACGGACAGGCGCATGCCGCTCTGCTCCGGGGTCGCACTCTGCTGCGGGACTCGCGGCTCGGCCAGCCGCCGTACGATTTCGACGAACTTCACGCTCCCGCACGGCCTTTCCAGCCGACTGTCCTTGATCCCGTACCGCTCGGTCTCCGGACAGCGGTAGGAGGGGCCGAACGGCGGCCCACTGTCCTCACCCGGCGCGGGAACGCAGATCTCCATCTCGCCGTGGCGGCAGTGCACCGTCCCGTCGGACATGACGGTGAGGTCCCTGTCGAGGGCGCGCAGCTCCTGCGGTCCGCCGTGACGCTCGCCCCGACCTGCGGAAACACCCGTCGGAAGGTTTGCGCCCTCATTAGTAATGAAGACACAAACCCTCCGGTCGGTCGTCCTTGTGTCCCCCGAGGACACCGCATGGCTGGTCTGGGTCGGGTTTCCCAGCCCGAGGAGGTTGCAGATGTCCACGGTGACGAACCACGGCTCCCCCTCGATCACCACCACCCGGACCGGCTCACCGGTTACCGGGAACTCCGCGCGCACCATCACCGCCCGCTCGACATCCACCTCGTCGGCAGCCGCCCCCACCGACTCCAGCAGGCCGGCCCGGACCTCGCGAGCCACCTCGCTGCTGTCCAGCGTCATCGCGAGCACCAGGGCAGCCTGGGCGGTGAAGATCCCCAACTGCCGCCTCGGAACCCTCGATTCCGGGAGGTTGACGCTCACGAACACCCGGAGTTCCTCCCCCCGGAGCTGCCGGTACCCGTAACCCCTTAGCTCCCCTGCGTGCTTGCGCACCACCCGCCGCAGCACCACCGCATCGACCTCGAAGTAGTCGGCCAGCAGCGTCGCCGTGACATGGGCCCCGTCCGGCAGCAGCGGCAGCCGCTTCACGTCGTTGAGGACGTCCGTCCGGTGTGCCAGGGTCGCGCGTACCTCGCGCGCGTCCAGCAGAGATCGTTCCGTGTACATGTGGCTGTGCCCTCCAGAGGGCTCGCAGGAATACGGCGAACCACCCCTCAGTGCAGGAACCAGCTACGGGCGGTGACAGAGACGTTCACATGACCTTGTCCAAGGTCAGCTCTCAGGCCCGCTCTACGTGCGCGGCTTCACCACTTCTGCCGCAACCAGGATCGACGCTCCGCTCGAAGACGTGAACGACACACCCGTCCGAAAGTCACACTTACGCGGGTGCGGACCTACGAGGGGTCCGCGATCTCCGCGTACCGCTGCACCCATGCGTGCATCGCGATCGCCGCCGCCGCCCCCGCGTTGATCGACCGCGTCGACCCGAACTGCGCGATGGAGCACACCATCGACGCATGCGTCCGCGCTTCCTCCGTCAGCCCCGGACCCTCCTGCCCGAACAGCAACACGCACCGCTTCGGCAGCACGGTCCGCTCCAGCGGCACCGCGCCCGGGAGGTTGTCGATGCCGATGATCGGCACCTCCTCGGCCGCCGCCCACGCGGTGAGCGACTCGGTGTCGGGGTGGTGGCGGACGTGCTGGTAGCGGTCGGTGACCATCGCCCCGCGCCGATTCCAGCGCCGTCGCCCCACGATGTGGATCTCCTTGGCGAGGAACGCGTTGGCGGTCCGTACGACCGACCCGATGTTGAAGTCGTGGCCCCAGTTCTCCACAGCCACGTGGAAGTCGTGCCGGCGGGTGTCCAGGTCCGCGACGATCGCCTCACGCGTCCAGTACCGGTACGGGTCGACGACATTGCGCCGGTCGCCCTGCGCGAGCAGCTCCGGATCGTACCGCTCGCCCTCGGGCCACGGCTCGGGGTGTGGACCGACGCCGACCTCGGCACCGAAGCCCTCGTCGTACTGTGCGGGGTCGGACTGCTCTGCCCGTGCGGGGTCGGACCGCTCGGGGGCGGACTGCTCTGCCCGTGCCGGGTCGGACCGCCCACTTCGTGCGGGGTCGGTCCGCTCGGGCCGAACGGGGGCGTACTGCCCGCTCAAGGCGGATTCGGACTGCTCGTCCCGTGGGGTGTTCTCGCTGCTCACCCCACGAGCGTACGGGGCCGCTCCTCGTCTGCGGGACGCTGCAGCACGGCCTTGGGCGACGGCCGCACCCGGCTCCTGACCCGGTCCCGCAGCCGTCCCGCGCGCCCGCCCAGCCACAACAGGAACACGGTCGGCAGGAACACCGCGTCCGCGGCGATCATCGCCATCGAGAAGAACGGCAGCCCCAGCAGCACCGCGATGCTCGCGTGCTCCAGGATCATCAGCACCAGCAGGACGTTCTTCACGCGGCGGTTGAACAGGGTGAAGGGGAAGGCGACCTGCACCATCACCGTGCCGTACGTCACCAGCATGATCATCGTCCCGCTGGAGGCGAGCAGGGACGACAGGTCGGGCCAGGGCGTGAAGTAGTCCAGGTGCAACGGGTAGTAGACCGCGGTGCCGTCCTGCCAGCGGGAACCCTGCACCTTGTACCAGCCAGCCGTCGCGTAGACGAAGCACACCTCGACCATGATGACGGCCAGCCCCGCGTTGTGCACGAGGTTCGCCAGGACGTCCAGCAGGAGCCGCGGCTCGCCGTCCGCGTACCGGCACGCCGCCCACCACAGCGCGTGGGCCAGCAGCAACGCCCAGAAGACCAGCAGCCAGCCCCACCGCACCACACCCGTGAACGTGACCACCGCGAGGGCGGTGCCGAGTGCCCCCCACACCACGGGGCCCACCCGGTCGCGCACGACGGCGGCGACCGTGCCGCCCGCGGCCCGCACCCGGCGGGCGTCCAGCGACCACACCTGGCCGCAGCGGGTGAGCACCAGGTACATCGCCATCAGGTGGATGACGTTGTCCCCGCCGTCGCCCAGGAAGACGCTGCGGTTCTGGAGGGACAGCACCCCGATCATGAACAGGACGGACATCGTCCGGGTGCGCCAGCCGATCGCCAGCAGAGCACTGGCCGCGATGGCCGCGACGTAAACGAATTCGAACCACAGGGTGCTGTCCGTCCACATCAGCGCCGTGAAGGCCCCGTTGTCGTCGACGATCCGGCGCGCCATGTCCCAGTTCCAGGGCCCCTCGGGCCCGTACATCTCATGGCGGTGCGGGATCTCGCGCAGCAGGAAGAGCATCCAGGTTCCGGCGAACCCGATGCGGATGACGGCGCTCTGGTACGGGCCGAGGGCGGCGGCGGTGACGTTCTGCACGCCCCGCTGGAGGAGGCGCGCCGACCGGCGCAGTTGCGCGGGAACGTGGGTACGCGCGCGCGTGCGTGAAGCGCGCGCCGTGGGAGACGTACCGGAAGGGGGGGTGGGGGGGATGCCGGTGCTCACTTGGTCACTCCTGCCTCGGCCGCGACCTTCGTGAGGTCGGCCGGTGTCACCGTCCACCAGGGCAGCACCCGGTACGCGGGTGCCGCGGTCACCTTCTCCTTGCTCCACGGCGGCGGTTTCACCCAGGTCGTGCGCGAGCGCACCTGGACTCGGTGCACGGCGCCCCCCATGTCGAGGGCGGACATGCGCTCCAGCACGATGCGCCGGACGTAGCGCTCGGAGAGGTCGCCACGCATGCCGAGCGACTCGTTCTTGTCGTTGTGCCAGCCGGTGTAGAAGTCCCAGCCACGGCGCAATTGGTTCTGGGCGGTGTGGCTGGGCAGGAGGCTGCCGCGGATCTCCTCGGCGTCCCTGGCCGTGAAGTCGATCCACTCGGTGACGCGCCACTGGCCGCTCCCGGTGCGGATCTGGGCGCGGGCCTGGACGGCGACGTTCTGCTGGAGCGGGTTGGGCGCGAAGAGCTTCCAGTTCTGTTCGAACTCGGGGTTGATCCAGGCGTCCACGGCGGCGGCGTGCTCCTTGCTCACCGTGTTCGACGGGCTGACGTGCAGAAAAACCATGCCGAGGTGGACGAGGGCGGTGACGCCGACCAGCGCGAGGGCGAGGGCGGCGACGATCTGGGAGCGGAAGGACAGCCCTGCCATTCCCGCCCTGCCCCGGGGCCGGACCGGAGTGCCGACGTCGGCGGCGTCGGCGTCGGCGTCGGCGTCGGCGGACGACGTTGGGCCGCAGTCGCTGCCGGGGCGGAGCGGGCCGAGGTTGCCGCCGGACCGGGCAGGGTCGGCGTCCTGCGTCCCGCCGGTCCCGGCCTTCTCGTCGTACGAATCCATCCGCCCCGCTCCGCACGTGTCGGCCAGTTGTCCACAGAGGTTGACACCCTACGGGCCGCCGCCCCACCATTGAAGTCGATGAACCGAACGATCGGTCGGTAGGGTGATCTGGGGGCCAGGATGACGGCATTGACGCAAGCGACGGCAGCACACACCCCGAACGGGACCGGCGCGGAGGACGAAGCAGCACACCAGCGGGCGTTCGACGCCGCCGTCGCCGCCGACGAGCGCATCGAGCCGCGCGACTGGATGCCGGACGCCTACCGCGCCTCCCTGGTCCGCCAGATCGCGCAGCACGCGCACTCCGAGATCATCGGCATGCAGCCGGAAGCCAACTGGATCACCCGCGCCCCCTCGCTTCGCCGCAAGGCGATCCTGATGGCCAAGGTGCAGGACGAGGCCGGGCACGGGCTGTACCTCTACAGCGCGGCCGAAACGCTGGGCACCAGCCGCGAGGAGCTTCTCGACAAGCTCCACTCCGGCCGCCAGAAGTACTCGTCGATCTTCAACTACCCGACGCTGACCTGGGCCGACGTCGGCGCGATCGGCTGGCTGGTGGACGGTGCCGCGATCACGAACCAGGTCCCGATCTGCCGTTGCTCCTACGGCCCGTACGCCCGCGCCATGGTCCGCATCTGCAAGGAGGAGTCCTTCCACCAGCGCCAGGGGTACGAGTCGCTGCTCGCCCTCTCGCAGGGCACGCCGGAGCAGCGCGCGATGGCGCAGGACGCGGTGGACCGGTGGTGGTGGCCGTCGCTGATGATGTTCGGTCCGCCCGACGACGAGTCCTCGCACTCCGCGCAGTCCATGGCCTGGAAGATCAAGCGGCACTCCAACGACGAGCTGCGCCAGCGCTTCGTCGACATCGCCGTCCCGCAGGCCGATTCCCTGGGCCTCACCCTCCCCGACCCCGACCTGCGGTGGAACGAGGAGCGCGGGCACTACGACTTCGGCGCCATCGACTGGGCCGAGTTCCGGGACGTCCTCAAAGGCAACGGGCCCTGCAACGAACAGCGCCTCTCCCAGCGCCGCCGGGCCCACGAAGAGGGCGCCTGGGTACGGGACGCGGCGGCGGCGTACGCGGCCAAGCACCACCAGGGCACCCGCAGGGGCAGCGCCCGGGGCACCCGACCGGGCAACCCCTCGGACACCCGCACGAACCCCACGGGCACTCGCGCGGACAGCAGCCGGAGCGCCCGCCACGACAGCACCACGGACAGCGACAGGGGGAGGACAGCATGACCGGCACGGCTTCGCACCAGGACTGGCCACTGTGGGAGGTGTTCGTGCGCTCGCGCCGCGGACTGTCCCACACCCACGCCGGCAGCCTGCACGCCCCGGACGCGGAGATGGCCCTGCGCAACGCCCGCGACCTTTACACCCGTAGGTCCGAAGGCGTCTCGATCTGGGTGGTGCCGTCCGCGGCGATCACCGCGTCCTCCCCCGACGAGAAGGACTCCTTCTTCGAGCCGGCCGGCGACAAGCCCTACCGGCACCCCACCTTCTACGCGATCCCGGACGGGGTGAAGCACCTGTGACCACCGCCCCCGCGACCCGTTCCGCCGCTCTCGCCCTGGGCGACGACGCGCTGATCCTGTCCCACCGGCTGGGGGAGTGGGCGGGCCGTGCCCCCGTCCTGGAGGAGGAGGTGGCCCTCGCCAACATCGCGCTGGACCTCCTGGGCCAGGCACGCGTCCTGCTCTCCCTCGCCGGCGACGAGGACGAGCTGGCCTACCTCCGGGAGGAACGGGCGTTCCGCAACCTGCAGCTCGTCGAGCAGCCGAACGGCGACTTCGCCCACTTCCTCGCCCGGCAGCTCTACTTCTCCACCTACCAGCACCTGCTGTACGAACGGCTGGCTGTTGGAAGCGGCGAGTTCGCACCCCTCGCGGCGAAGGCGGTCAAGGAGACGGCCTACCACCGTGACCACGCCGAGCAGTGGACGCTGCGCCTGGGCGACGGAACCGCGGAGAGCCACGACCGGATGCAGCGTGCCGTCGACGCGTTGTGGCGGTTCACCGGCGAGCCCTTCCAGCCGGTCGAGGGCCTGGCCCTGGGAGCCGACACGGAAGCCGACGACCAAGGGCTCGGCTGGCAGCAGCTGGAGTCGGACTGGTTGGCCTCCGTCACCGGTGTTCTGGAACGGGCCACTCTCGCCGTGCCCGAAGGGCCGCGCACCGGGGCATGGACAGCGGGCGCCGGACGGCAGGGCCTGCACACGGAGCCGTTCGGACTGATGCTCGCCGAGATGCAGCACCTGCACCGCAGCCACCCGGGAGCGTCATGGTGACCGACACACCCTCGACCGGCACCCCCTCGGCGCACGTCCCGCCGACCGGCACCCCCTCCACTCACGTCCCCCCGACCGGTGCCACCCGCGCCGACATCCCGTCGGCCGGCTCGTCCTCAACCGGCGTCCCTCCGTCCGGCACCCGGCTCGAAGAGGAGCTGCGCCGCCTCGCCGGCACCGTGCCCGACCCCGAACTGCCCGTGCTCACCCTGGAAGAACTGGGCGTGCTGCGTGCCGTTCACGTCTCGGGGCCCGGCCGGGTCGAGGTCGAACTGACCCCGACCTACACCGGCTGTCCCGCCGTCGAGGCCATGGCCGCCGACATCGAGCGGGTACTCCACGAAAGCGCCGGCATGACCGAGGTGACGGTGCGCACCGTGCTCGCCCCCGCCTGGTCGACGGACGACATCAGCGCCGAGGGGCGCCGCAAACTCGCCGAGTTCGGCATCGCCCCGCCCCGCACCACCCGCGAGATCGACGCCGCTTCCGCCGCCCGGGAGCCGATACCCCTCTCGCTCGCCCTCCGCTGCCCGCACTGCGGATCCATCGACACCGAACTGCTCAGCCGGTTCTCCTCCACCGCGTGCAAGGCGCTGCGCCGCTGCGTGTCCTGCCGCGAACCGTTCGACCACTTCAAGGAGTTGTAGATGCCGTTCCACCCGCTCCGGGTCCGGGGCATCGAGCGGCTCACGGACGATGCGGTGGCCGTCACCCTCGCCGTGCCGCCCGAGCTGCACGAGACCTTCCGGCATGTCCCGGGCCAGCACCTGGCGCTGCGGCGGATCGTGGACGGCCAGGAGATCCGGCGCACGTACTCCATCTGCGCGCCCGCGGCCGCAGCACCCGCCGAACCGGTGCTGCGCGTGGGCATCCGGCTCGTCGACGGCGGCGCGTACTCCACGTACGCGCTCAAGGAGCTGCTGGTCGGAGACGTGGTGGAGGCGATGCCGCCCATGGGCCGGTTCACCCTCACGCCGCGGGACGGATACTTCGCGGCGATCGTCGGCGGCAGCGGCATCACTCCGGTGCTGTCCATCGCGGCGACGCTCCTGGAGCAGCGGCCGGACGCCCGGTTCTGCCTCGTCCGCAGCGACCGCACGGCGGCGTCCACGATGTTCCTGGAGGAGACCGCCGACCTCAAGGACCGTTACCCCGATCGGTTCCAGCTGGTCACGGCGCTGTCGCGGGAGGAGCAGCAGTCGGGGCTGCCGTCCGGACGGCTGGACACGGAGCGCCTCACGGCCCTGCTGCCCGCCCTGCTGCCGGTGGCGGACATCGACGGGTGGTACCTGTGCGGCCCGTACGGCCTGGTGCAGGGCGCCGAACAGGCCCTGCGCGGACTCGGGGTCGCTCGGGACCGCATCCACGAGGAGGTCTTTCACGTCGACGACGGTACGGCGGACGGCGCCCCTGCCGCGTTGGCGCCCGCCGCCGTGGGCGGCACCCTCACCGCGACCCTCGACGGCCGCTCCGGCACCTGGCCGGTCCAGGACGGCGAGTCGCTCCTGGAGACGGTGCTGCGGGCTCGTGCGGACGCCCCGTACGCCTGCAAGGGCGGGGTGTGCGGCACCTGCCGGGCGTTCCTGGTGCGTGGCGAAGTACGGATGGACCGCAACTACGCGCTGGAGGCGGAGGAGACCGAGGCGGGGTACGTGCTGGCCTGCCAGTCCCACCCGGCCACCGGCGAAGTGGAGTTGGACTTCGACCGCTGACGCACAGGCCGAGTCGCGCGCCGCCATTCCCTTCCCGTAGAACGTGTTCTATCTTGACGCCCCGTCAGGAACCAGCGCGTGCATGGCCACCGGAGGGCAGGGCAGTGGACTTCACCTTCACCGAGGAGCAGCAGGCGGCCACCGAGGCGGCGCGGGCCGTCTTCTCCAAGGCGACGCCCGACGCGGTACCCAGCCCGGCGCTCGTCGAAGGTGCGGTCGCCGACGACTTCGACCGCCCGCTGTGGGCGAAGCTCGCACAAGCCGACCTGCTGAGCCTGCTGCTGGCCCCCGCATACGGGGGCGCGGGGCTGGACCCGGTCGCCCTGTGTCTCGTGCTGCGGGAGTCCGCGAAGGTCCTCGCCCGGGTGCCCCTGCTGGAGACGAGCGCGGTCGCCTTGGCCGTACAGCGGTACGGGGCGCCGGAGTTGGCCGGATCGGTGCTGCCCTCCGCCGGACGCGGAGAGCTGGTCCTGACGGCCGCCGTCCATGGCCGCACCGGACACGACCCGGCTCAGCTCGCGGTCACGGCACGCCGGACGGACGGAGCCGACTGGGTGCTCGACGGAGTGCAGACAGCGGTCCCCTGGGCACAGCAGGCCGATCTGGTCGCCGTCCCGGCACACACCGGTGCGGGCCGCCCGGTCCTCGCGCTCGTCCCCCGCACCCGTACCGGCGTCACCCTCGCCGACCAGGTGTCCACGAGCGGGGAGCGCCTCGCGGAGATCCGTCTCGACGCCGTACGCGTGCGGGCCCACGAGGTGATCACCGAGGCCGGGGCGGGGGAGTGGCTGCGGACGCTGCTCGTCGTCGGCACCTGCGCGCAGGCCCTCGGCCTCGGCGAACAGGTCCTGGCCATGACCGCCGACTACACCTCGCAGCGCGAGCAGTTCGGCTTCCCCGTCGCCACCTTCCAGGCCGTCGCCGTCCAGGCCGCCGACCGCTACATCGACCTGCGCGCCATGGAGGCCACCCTGTGGCAGGCCGCCTGGCGCCTCGGCACGGGAGCCGAGGGAGCTCTGCCCCTCGCCGGAGACGTGGCGGTCGCCAAGACTTGGGCCTCCGACGGTGTCCGGCGGACCGTCCAGACCGCACAGCACCTGCACGGAGGCGTCGGCGCGGACACCGACTACCCGCTGCACCGCTACCACGCCTGGGCCAAGCAACTGGAGCTGTCCCTGGGCCCGGCAGCCGCCCACGAGGAGGCCCTGGGCGACCTGCTGGCCGTCCACCCCCTCAACCGGTCTGCCGCTGAACGGCCCTGAGTGGCCTGCGAGTCGTGCGGATCGCCCGAGTTCAGAGAACGAACGCGGCGGAGTCGCCCTCGGAGACCATGGGCCGGCCCGCACCGTCCCAGGCGAGCATCCCGCCCTCGATGTTCACCGCGTCGATCCCCTGCTGCACCAGGTACTGGGTGACCTGCGCGGACCGCCCGCCGACCCGGCACATCACATGGGCACGGCGGCCGTCCGCCACGGCCTCGGTGACCTCGCCGAACCGGGCGACGAAGTCACTCATCGGCACGTGCAGAGCGCCCTCGACGTGCCCGGCCGCCCACTCGTCGGCCTCACGGACGTCCAGCACCAGGCCGTCAGCCGGTACCGACGCGACGTCCACGGAGGGCAGGGAGGCGAAGTTCATGAGGACAGCCTTTCTCGTACATGCAAACGGTGCGCGTGCGCCCCGGAACGCTACTGCACCCACCGGGCGAGTTCGGCCTCGCGCTCGGAGACCTGCGCCTGCAGTTGCCCGGCGATCTCGTCCAGCAGTCGGTCGGGGTCCTCCGGCGCCATCCGCAGCATCGACCCGATCGCGGAGTCCTCCAGGTCGCGGGCGACGACCGTCAGGAGTTCCTTGCGGCGTGACAACCACTCCAGCCGCGCGTACAGCTCCTCGCTCTCGCTGAGCCGTGTCTCGGGGACCGGGCCGGCCGCCCACTCGTCGGACAGTTCGCGCAGCAGCTTCTCGTCGCCGCGCGAGTAGGCGGCGTTGACCCGGGTGATGAACTCCTCACGTCGGCTCCGCTCCTTGTCCTCCCTCGCCAGGTCGGGGTGCGCCTTGCGGACCAGGTCGCGGTAGAGCTTGCGGGCCTCCTCGCTGGGCCGCACCCGCTCCGGGGGACGCACCGGCTGCTCGGTCAGCATCGCGGCGGCCTCGGGCGACAGCCCGTCCGAGTCCATCCAGTCGTGGAAGAGCTCCTCCACGCCCGGCATCGGCATGACCAGCGCCCGCGCCTCCTGCGCCTTGGCCAGATCCTCCGGGTCCCCGGTGTGCCGGGCCCTGGCCTCCGCGATCTGGGCGTCCAGCTCGTCCAGCCGCGCGTACATCGGGCCCAGCTTCTGGTGGTGCAGCCGGGAGAAGTTCTCGACCTCGATCCGGAAGGTGTCCACCGCGATCTCGAACTCGATCAACGCCTGCTCGGCGGCCCCCACCGCCCGCTCCAGCCGAGCCTCGGGCCGCGCACCGGCCGTGGTCTCACCGGGCGGTACGTCTTCGTTGGGGGTAACCGGTCCCCCGGCGGCATCCTGAGTCACCCGACCAGCCTACGGTCCCGCCCGAGGGCGAGGGCCCGCCCCCGGCCCGGCAACGCGTGGCGACCGCCGAGGGCTGCGCCCCCTCCTGGGTCCGGCCCCGTCACACCCCCCTCTCCGCCGCTATCCGCCCGTCCCTGATCGCCGCCACCAGTACCGCGTGGTCCGCCTCCGTCCGGTCCGCATAGGCGACCGCGAAGTCGGCGACCGCCTCGTCGAACTCGTCGTTCTTGCCGCAGTACCCGGCCACCACTTCCGGGTCGGCGCTGTGCGCGTGCGCCCTGGCCAGGAGCGCGCCGGTCATCCGCCCGTAGTCGTCGACCTGGTCGGCGGGGAGCGCCGTCGGGTCCACGCTCCCCTTGCGGTTCCTGAACTGCCGCACCTGGAAGGGCAGGCCCTCGACCGTGCACCAGCCGAGCAGGATGTCGCTGACGACCTGCATCCGTTTCTGTCCGAGGACCACCCGCCGCCCCTCGTGCACCGGTTCCGGTATCGCGAATCCGGCTTTCGGGAGGTACGGGACCAAGGCGGACGCCCGTGCCTCCTTCACCTGCAGGACGAGCGGTTCCCCGCGGTGGTCGAGCAGCAGCACCACGTACGACCGGGTTCCCACGCTCCCGGTGCCGACGACCCGGAACGCCACGTCGTGGATCGCGTACCGGGCCAGCAGCGGCAGCCGGTCCTCCGCCACCGTCCCCAGGTAGCCGCCCAGCGCCGACGCCACCGCCGACGCCTCGGCGTCCGACACCCGGCGCAGCACCGGAGGAGCGTCGACGAACCGGCGGCTGCCGCCCTCGGCGGGCTCCGTGGACCGGGCGGCGAAGCGTGCGCTGGTGTTCTTGCGGGCCTTCTCCGAGACCCGCTCAAGCGTGCCCAGCAGATCCCGGGCGTCGGTGTGCGAGACGAGTTCCTCGTCGGCTATCGCGTTCCAGGCGTCGGCCACGGGCATCCGCGCGAGCAGCCGCATCGTCCGCCGGTAGGCCCCGACCGCGTCGCGGGCCCCCTGCCGACAGGTGTCCTCGTCGGCCCCGGTCTCGCGTGCGGCGAGCACCAGGGAGGTCGCGAGCCGCTTGACGTCCCATTCCCAGGGCCCGACAACCGTCTCGTCGAAGTCGTTGAGGTCGATGACGAGCCGCCCGCCGGCGTCGCCGTACAGCCCGAAGTTCGCCGCGTGCGCGTCGCCGCATATCTGGGCGCCGATCCCGGTCACGGGCGTGCCCGCCAGGTCGTAGGCCATCAGTCCGGCCGACCCGCGCAGGAAGGCGAACGGGCTGGCGGCCATGCGTCCCACGCGTACCGGCGTCAGCGAGGCGACCCGTCCCCGGCTGGAGTCCTCGACGGCGCGCACCGCGTCAGGGCGGTCCTCGTCGAGCGCCAGGGTGCGGTGTGCCTCCCGTGGCGTGCGGCCCCGCAGCGCCTTCCCCTCCCTTTTGCGCGAACGGGTCCGCCCGGCCTCCGGCCCTGCCGCGTTCGTACGCCGCGCGAATCCCTCCACCACCGGAATTCGCTCGGTTTCTGTCCCTTGCCCGGCCTCGTTCGTCACGTGCCGCCACCCCCGCTGCATACCGTCCGACAGCCGTCCGTCCCGGCTGCTTCTTCAACTCCCCATGAAGGTAGCGCCGTTGTCCGGGCCGTGCGGCAGCCCCCTGTGGATAACCCGGCATTAGTACGACGAACGATCCCGGACCTGGTCCGGGACCGTTCGTCGCGCGTCCTCTCACGCCCGGCTCATACGCCGACCGCTTCCTCCAGTTCCTCCTCCACCGCGCGCTCTTCCCTCACCGGTGCCGCGTGCGCCGCCTTCCGCCGACGCACCCTCTCCGACGCCGCCGCCGCTCCCATGACCGCCGCACCGGCTACGCACCACAGCGCCAGCACCAGGACGTTCCGTCCGACCCCGGTCCCGTCGAAGTACACGTGTCCGCGTACCCCCTCGATGAAGCCGGCGCCGTTCCAGAAGGAGTGCAGCGAGGCGAAGAAGCCGGACTGGAGCTCGGGCTTGAAGATGCCGCCCGAGCTGGTGAAGTTCAGCATCACGAACAGCACCATCACGCCCAGCGTCGTCCACCTCTTGAGGAACGTGTGCAGTCCGACGCCGACCAGCAGGATGCCCGCCGTGTACAGCCACGCCATCGCCCACAGGCCGGGCAGCCCCTGGTCCACCAGGTGGAACAGCGGCCCGGCGAAGACGGCGCCGATCGCGCTGACCACCAGCGACATGCCCAGTGCCAGCAACGCCCTGATCCGCAGCGGCAGCACCGCACCGGCACCGCCGATCACCGCGACCGAGGCGTACGAGCCGATGCTGAGCGCGACGAGCAGGAAGAACAGCCCCTGTCCCGTCGGGTCGCCCTTCGACACCGGCACCACGTCCGTCACCCGGAGCGGCGCGCCCTGCTCGGCGGCGACTTCCGTGAAGACCTTCTGCACGACGGTCGCCGTCGTGTCGGACTCGGCGGTGGCGACCATCAGCTCGGGCTTCGTGCCCGGCACGTACGCCCCGTAGGTCTCGCGGGCCCTGAGCTGTGCCTCGGCGGCCGGGCGATCGGCGACGGTGCGCACGTCGAGTGCTCCCGCGCCCTTGTCGTGCAGCGTCTGCGCCAGCACCTGGGCGCTCGCCCCGGATCCGACGACGTCGACCCGCAGACCGTGCGGCTCGGGTGCGTGGAAAGCGCCCAGGTAGGCCAGGCCCATCCCGACGCACATCAGCAGCGGGGTGAGGAGGTGGCCGAGAACGTGCCGCAGGGACGCTCCCGTACTGCTCAAACCAGCGGGGGACGCAGACATCAACGGACTCCAGCACACATGACGGGGGGGGACGACGAGCGATAGTGGTTGGTTATTACAACCACCAATACAGATGTACTCTACAACCAATCGATCGGAGGGCAAACCACCCCCATGACCACCCCGCACGCCCCGGGCCAGCACCCCCCGGACCCCCAGAAGCCCCAGGACCACCGGCGCCCCTACGATCCCGGCAGCCCCGCACACCCCCGGCGCACCCGCGCCGTCGACACCATCGAGCGCGAACTGACCGCCTTCGCCCGCCGGGCCCGCGCCACCGCCGCCCGCCTCCACCCCGACCTGCCCCTGGTCTCGTACACGCTCCTCGCACACATCCACGACCAGCGGGGCTGCCGCGCCACCGACCTCGCGACGCACTACATGCTCGACAAGTCCACCGTCAGCCGACAGCTGACCACCCTGGAGAAGCTCGGCCTGGTGGAACGTCGACCCGACCCCGACGACCACCGCGTCCAGGTCCTGCACACCACCGACGCGGGCGCCGCCACCCTCACCGCCACCCACGCCAGCCGCCACGCGGCCTACCAGGAACGCCTCGCCGACTGGTCCGAGGCCGACCTCACCCGCTTCGCGGCATACCTGCTGCGCTACAACAACAGCCCCTCGTAACGGCGACGTCTTTCCCCCGCGGACGTCGCCTCCAGAACCTCTAGAACCGCACGCTCCACACCGTCGCCGCCCCCGCCGAGCCGCCGTCCGCCGCGGGCACCCGCAGCAGCGTCGCGTCCCGGCCGTCGATCAGCCGCCGCACTCCCGCCGCGCCCGGCTGCAACCGCCCCCTCTCGAACCGTACGAAGCTCACACGCGTTCCCCGCGGCACCCGCGCCTCCCTCACGCGCTCCCCGTACTGCCGGTACGTCACCGCGTCGCACCCGGAGTACCAGCCGAACTCCGGCTCGTACCCGGTGACGATCAGACACCGCTCCCCGTCCTGCGCCGCCAGCGTCCGCGCCACCGGCACCGTCGAGACGCCCAGCGCCGTCGGCCCCGGCATCGCCCCGTGCGCCACCACCTGCGCCGTCCCGAGCACCGTCACCCCGGCCAGCACCGCCAGGGACGCCAGGACCCGCGGTGCCCACGCGCGCGTGCACTCCGCCAGAGCCTGCACCCCGAGGATCGTCAGCAGCGTCACCGGCAGGTACACGAACCGCGGTTCACCGTCCGTGGCCACGCCGAGCACCACGAACACCAGCAGTGCCGCAGTCCCCAGGAACACCCGACGCCGGTCGTCCTCCCGTACGCCCGTGGCCTCGGCGTTCCGGCCGCCCCGCACCCGCCGCCAGGCGGCGAACGCCGCGCACAGACCCGCGGCCATCACCACCGCGCCCAGGTCTCCCGCCAGCCGGTACGGGAAGACGCTCAGGTAGTACACCAGCCCGTCGCCCACGTACTCACGGTTGGCCTGCGAGGTCGCCGACAGGATCATCCCCAGCGGCTTCCCGGTCCGCTCCACCGCGTGGAGCAGGTGCGGTACGAGCCCCAGCACGAGCAGTCCGACCGCCGCCCAAAGCCACCGTCCGTACGCCCACCAGGCCCGCGGCCCGTACGCGAAGACGCCCGCCACCGCGACGGCCAGGAGATTGCCCACCACCCCGTAACGAAGGTAGAAGGCGGCCAGCGCGACGACCGGCACGAGCAGCAGCGCGAGCCGCCCCGCCCGGCTCCCGGCCCGCTCCTGCGCCTTGACCAGCAGGAACACCACGACCAGCAACAGCGCCGTGGAGCCGATGTCGTTGAGGAACTCCGGCACGCGCCGCAGGAACCCCAGGCCGCTCAACAGCACCAGAACCGCGACCACGGCCCGTCGCGGCGTCGTCCACGCGCGTGCCACCAGGTACGTCGTGCACAACATCACCAGCGCGAGCACGAGGGTGACCGCCCGCAGGGTTCCCATGCCGCTACCGGAAGCGTGTCCCTCGTACCCCGTCAGCCACAGCGCGAGCGCGCCCAGAGCGGGCAGCCCGACCGGGCGGTACACGCCCCAGCCCGCGTCCGGCGTCCCGTCGAACCAGAAGCGGGCCTTGTTCGCGTAGACCGCTTCCTCGTGGCCCAGATAGGGCTCGAAGTCCTGCAGCCACACCCACGCGCCCACCGCGGAAGCCAGCACCACGGCGACGTACACCCACGCCGGCACCTGCCGCAGCCGTTCCTCGAAAGAGGCCCACGGACCGGGAACTCCGTCGCGCCGCGGCCCGTTCTCCAGCCACCAGGGCTTCGCTGCCAGCCACAGCACCGCGGCGAGCAGCAGGTAGGGCCACGGCTGCCAGCCGGGCAGCCAGCCCCCGAGCCCCACGGCGAGCATCAACTGCTGCGCGGCGGCCAGCACCGTCAGCACGAGCGCGCCGACCCCGAAAACCCTCGCCCGCGCCACAACCGCCTCCGAAGCCCCACCGACAACAAAAGGGACGAACCGCATAAGGACAAAAAGGAAAAGGACATACGGAAACGGGCCCCACCGTTTTCACGGTGAGACCCGAATCCATGAAGTGCGCGAGGGGGGATTTGAACCCCCACGTCCCGAAGGACACTGGCACCTGAAGCCAGCGCGTCTGCCGTTCCGCCACTCGCGCATGAGTGATGTCGTTCGATTCGCCGCACTGGTTTGTGCGACTGGCTGGCGACAAGAAGAAGATTAGCACGGTGGCCGGGGTGGGTTCACACGCATAGTTTGCGGGGACCCGCCAGTGGAACGACGGACTCCACGACCCACTCCTCAAGGGAGGAAGACGCGTGCGGGACACTGTCAGGCAGCCACCTCTACGATCCCTTGTGAGGGGTGACACTCATGGACTGGGCGGACAAGGGGAACCAGCCGTTTTCCCGGCGCGTGGATACGATCAGTAAGCAGTACCAGGACGACATCGACGGAGGAGGTGCCCCATGGGAGTCCTGAAGCGTTTCGAACAAAAGCTCGAAGGCATGGTGAACGGCACCTTCGCCAAGGTCTTCAAGTCCGAGGTCCAGCCCGTCGAGATCGCCGGCGCCCTCCAGCGCGAGTGCGACAACAACGCGACGATCTGGAACCGGGAGCGGACCGTCGTCCCCAACGACTTCATCGTCGAACTCAGCACTCCCGACTACGAGCGTCTGAGCCCGTACTCAGGACAGCTGGGCGACGAGCTCTCCGGCCTGGTCCGCGACTACGCGAAGCAGCAGCGCTACACCTTCATGGGCCCCATCAAGGTCCACCTGGAGAAGGCGGACGACCTCGACACGGGTCTCTACCGGGTACGCAGCCGCACGCTCGCTTCCAGCACGTCGCAGGTCACCACCCCCGCCGACGCCGACCCCGCAGCCCCGCGCGGCGGCGGTTACGGCTACCCGCCCTCGTCCTCCGCGAGCGCACCGCCCATGCCCCAGGCCCCGCCCGGCGGCCCCGCCCGTCCCGCCCCCGGCGCGGACCGGCGCGGACCGGCCGCGGCGCCCGCAGGCCCCGGACCCATGCCCGGCACCCCGACGAGACGGTGGATCGAGATCAACGGCAACCGCCACCAGATCTCCCGCCCCACCCTCGTCATGGGTCGCAGCACCGAGGCCGACGTACGGATCGACGACCCCGGCGTCTCCCGCCGGCACTGCGAGATCCGCGTCGGCACACCCGCGACGATCCAGGACCTCGGGTCCACCAACGGCATCGTGGTGGACGGGCAGCACACCACCCGCGCTACGCTCCGCGACGGCTCGCGGATCGTCGTGGGCAGCACCACCATCGTTTACCGGCAAGCCGAAGGGTGAAGCGGGGGCAATGTCAGAGCTGACCCTGACGGTCATGCGGCTAGGTTTCCTAGCTGTCCTGTGGCTATTCGTAATCGTGGCCGTCCAGGTCATCCGCAGCGACCTGTTCGGCACTCGTGTCACGCAGCGCGGCTCACGCCGCGGCAACGCGCCCGACACGCGTGCCCCACAACAGAACACCGGCGGGGGGCGCCAACAGGCCGCGCCCCCGCAACAACAACAGAGGCAGCGCCGCGGCGCCCCGACCAAGCTCGTCGTCTCCGAAGGCAGCCTCACCGGAACCACGGTGGCGCTCCAGGGACAGACGATCACGCTGGGCCGGGCGCACGATTCGACGATCGTGCTGGACGACGACTACGCGTCCAGCAGGCATGCCAGGATCTATCCGGACCGCGACGGCAACTGGATCGTCGAGGACCTGGGATCCACCAACGGCACCTATCTCGACCGGAACCGGCTCACCACGCCGCAACCGATTCCGCTGGGCGCACCGATCCGCATCGGCAAGACCGTCATCGAGCTGCGGAAGTAGTACGACAATGAGCGAGCGGAGCGAGCGAGCCGCGTCGGCCCCCGCGCGGGGCCCCAGGGCCCTGTCCACGGGCCCTGGCGCGCTCCCGACCGGAGGGTGGGCAGTGTGGCTCGAAACCCGGTGTACCCGGAGCCGACGGGTGAGGTGCGTATGAGTCTGTCCCTGCGCTTCGCCGCCGGATCCCACAAGGGCATGATCCGGGAGGGCAACGAGGACTCCGGCTACGCCGGCCCCCGCCTTCTCGCGATCGCCGACGGCATGGGCGGCCAGGCCGCCGGCGAGGTCGCCTCCTCCGAGGTGATCTCGACGCTGGTCCAGCTCGACGACGACGTACCCGGGTCGGACATCCTGACCTCCCTGGGCACCTCCGTGCAGCGGGCCAACGACCAGCTCCGCATGATGGTCGAGGAGGACTCCCAGCTGGAGGGCATGGGCACCACGCTCACCGCCCTGCTGTGGACGGGCCAGCGCCTGGGCCTCGTCCACGTCGGCGACTCCCGCGCCTACCTGCTGCGCGACGGCGTACTCACCCAGATCACACAGGACCACACCTGGGTGCAGCGCCTCGTCGACGAGGGCCGCATCACCGAGGAGGAAGCCACCACCCACCCGCAGAGGTCCCTCCTCATGCGCGCCCTGGGCAGCGGCGACCACGTGGAACCCGACCTCTCCATCCGCGAGGTGCGGGCCGGCGACCGCTACCTGATCTGCTCCGACGGGCTGTCCGGCGTCGTCTCCCACCAGACGATGGAGGAGACGCTCGCCAGCTACCAGGGCCCGCAGGACACCGTCCAGCACCTGATCGAGCTGGCACTGCGCGGCGGCGGCCCCGACAACATCACCTGCATCGTGGCCGACGTCCTGGACGTCGACGGCAACGACACCCTGGCCGGGCAGCTCAGCGACACCCCGGTCGTCGTCGGCGCGGTCGCCGAGAACCAGATGCCGCTCGGCGACACCCGCGGCATGCAGACCGCGGCCGGCCGCGCCGCGGGCCTCGGCCGCCCCGCCTCCCCGCCGCAGTCCCCCTCGGGGAACTTCGGCTCGGCCGGCAGCGGCGGGTACGGCGGCGGCACGCCCGACGACACGTTCGACATGTACAACGGCGAGGACTTCGTGAAGTCCCCGGGCCGCAAGTGGTTCAAGAGATCCTTCTACGTCGTGCTCGCCCTCGCCGTCATCGGCGGCGGTCTGTACGCCGGTTACCGCTGGACCCAGACCCAGTACTACGTCGGCGCCAACAACGAACACGTCGCGCTGTACCGGGGCGTGGACCAGGACCTGCCGTGGGTCTCCCTCTCGAAGGTCGAGAAGGACCACCCCGAGATCGAACTCAAGTACCTCCCCGACTTCCAGGCCAAGGAGGTCAAGGACACGTTGCCCGCGCGGGACCTCGCCCAGGCGCGCGAGAAGATCGAAAGGCTCTGGCTCCAGGCGACCGCCTGCAGGAAGAAGTCCGAACAGCGCACCGCACCGACGCCGAAGCCGCCGGCCACGCCCGAACCCGGCAAGACGCCGGCCCCGGGCGACAAGACTCCGCCGAACACAGCCACGCCCACTTCCAGTGCTCCTGCTCCCGGTCCCACACTGTCCGAGGAAGAGCAGGAACTGGCCTCGCAGTGCGGTAAGCCGGCCACACCGTAGGGGGCCCCACACACCATGAGCGTTGTCACCAACACGACCACGATCGGCGCGATCGAAGCACCGAGCAGGCGCAACACCGAGCTGCTCATGCTGGCGTTCGCCGTCGCCATCCCGGTCTTCGCGTACGCCAACGTCGGTCTCGCCAAGGACGGCAGTCTGCCTGCGGGCATGCTCGGGTACGGAGTCGGGCTCAGCCTCCTTGCCGGAGTCGCGCACCTGATGATGCGCAAGTTCGCCAAGTACGCGGACCCGCTGATGCTGCCCATCGCCACCCTGCTCAACGGGCTGGGGCTGGTGCTGATCTGGCGGCTCGACCAGGAGCCGTCCATCACCACCGCCAGCCTCGGCGGACCGATGGCTGCCAAGCAGCTGATGTGGTCGACGCTCGGCGTCGCGCTCTTCCTGGCTGTGCTGTTCTTCCTCAAGGACCACCGCGTCCTGCAGCGCTACACGTACATCTCGATGGTCGTGGCGCTGATCCTGTTGATCCTGCCGGTGTTCTTCCCTGCACGATTCGGCGCGCGCATCTGGATCACCATCCCCGGCGTCGGCTCACTGCAGCCGGGCGAGTTCGCCAAAATCATCATCGCGATCTTCTTCGCGGGCTACCTCATGGTGAAACGCGACGCCCTCGCGCTCGCCAGCCGCCGGTTCATGGGGATGTACCTGCCGCGCGGCCGCGACCTCGGACCGATCCTCGCGATCTGGGCGCTCAGCCTGATGATCCTGATCTTCGAGACCGACCTCGGCACCTCGCTGCTCTTCTTCGGCCTCTTCGTGATCATGCTGTACGTCGCCACGGAACGCACCAGTTGGGTCGTCTTCGGCCTCACCCTGAGCGCGGCGGGCGCCGTCGGCGTGGCTACCTTCGCCACGCACGTGCAGTCTCGCGTCAACGACTGGCTGAACCCGCTGGCCACGAAGTGTGTGAACGGCGAATGCGGCCTCGTCACCGAGACCGCCGAGGCGATGTTCTCCTTCGGCTCGGGTGGTCTCTTCGGCTCCGGACTCGGCCAGGGCTACTCACGCTTCATCGGCGGCATCGCTCCCAAGAGCGACTACATCCTCGCCACCATCGGTGAGGAAATGGGGCTCACCGGTGTGATGGCGATCATCCTGCTGTACGGCCTGCTCATCGAGCGCGGCGTCCGCACGGCCCTGGCCGCTCGCGACCCCTTCGGCAAGCTCCTCGCGATCGGTCTTTCCGGCGCCTTCGCCCTCCAGGTCTTCGTCGTCGCCGGCGGCGTCACCGGCCTCATTCCGCTCACCGGTATGACCATGCCGTTCCTGGCCCAGGGTGGGTCCTCCGTGATCGCCAACTGGGCGCTGGTGGCCATCCTGCTGCGCATCAGTGACACCGCGCGCAGGCCCGCGCCGGCCCCTGCCCCGTCCCCCGACGCCGAGATGACCCAGGTGGTCCGAACGTGAACAAGCCCCTGCGCCGGGTCGCGATCTTCTGCGGCATCCTGATCCTGGCTCTGCTCGTACGAGTCAACTGGGTCCAGTACGCCCAGGCGGACAAGCTCAAGAACCACACGGACAACAAGCGCGTTCAAGTCGAGCGTTACGCCCACCCGCGGGGCGACATCGTCGTCGACGGCAAGGCGATCACCGGTTCCGTCGAGGCCAATAGCAGCGTCCGCAAGTACAAGCGCACGTACAAGGACGGAGCCATGTGGGCCCCCGTCACCGGCTTCGCCTCCCAGGTCTACGGCGCCACGCAGCTGGAGAGCATCCACGACGGCATCCTGACCGGCACCGACGACCGTCTCTTCTTCGACCGCACGCTCTCCCTGTTCACGGGCGAGCAGAAGAAGGGCGGCAACGTCGTCACCACCCTCAACGGTGACGCCCAGCGTGCCGCCTACGAGGGGCTGAAGGGCAAGAAGGGCGCGGTCGCGGCCCTCGACCCCAGGACCGGCAAGATTCTCGCGCTGGCCAGCGCTCCTTCGTACGACCCGTCCAAGATCTCCGGGATGGGCGACGCCGAGGAGTGGAAGAAGCTCGACAAGAAGGTCAACCCGGACGATCCCTCGCTCAACCGGGCGCTGCGCCAGACGTACCCGCCGGGGTCGACGTTCAAGGTCGTGACAGCTGCCGCGGCCCTGGAGCACGAGAAGTACACGGACATCGACGCGGCCACCGATTCGCCCTTCCCGTGGAAGCTGCCCCAGTCCTCCAAGTTCCTTCCGAACGACGGCAACCACCCCTGTGAGAACGCCAGCCTGCGGGTGGCGCTGCAGTGGTCCTGCAATACCGTCTTCGGCAAGATCGGCTCCGATCTCGGCAGGGAGAAGATGCAGGAGACGGCGGAGAAGTTCGGCTTCAACAGCGAACAGTTCACGCCCGTCCGCTCCAACGCGAGCGTGTGGCCCAAGGAGATGGACCCGCCGTCGACCGCTCTCTCCGCCATCGGCCAGTTCGAGACCGCCGCCACGCCCCTCCAGATGGCCATGGTCACCGCCGCCATCGCCAACGACGGCAAGCTGATGAACCCGTACATGGTCGACAAGCTCACCGACCCCAACCTGGACGTCATCAAACAGACCGACCCGGTCGAGATGAGCCGGCCGCTGTCTGCTGACAACGCCCAGAAGGTGCAGCAGATGATGGAGACCGTGGTCAAGGACGGCACCGGCAAGAACGCCCAGATCGACGGCGTCACCGTCGGCGGCAAGACCGGTACCGCACAGCACGGCATCAACAACGACAAGAACCCCTACGCCTGGTTCATCTCCTACGCCAAGACCGACAAGGGTTCCCCCGTCGCCGTCGCCGTCGTCGTGGAGGACAGCGACGCTGCTCGTGGTGACATCTCCGGCGGTGGCCTCGCCGCACCGATCGCGAAGAACGTCATGAAGGCCGTGCTCGACCGCTCCAAGTAGCCACTCGCGGGCCGGTACGTGACCGAGGTCACGGAACCGGCCCGCTGTCGTACGCGACGTACCGGTCAGGTATCAGGTGACGGTCGCGGGCCGACCCGGTGCGGACCGCCCGGTACCGTATGCGCGAACAGCACACCGCCGGACCACGCACGGGTGCGGTCGGGACAGACGGAGAGGGCTGGATTAGCTATGGAAGAGCCGCGTCGCCTCGGCGGCCGGTATGAGCTGGGCTCGGTGCTCGGTCGTGGTGGCATGGCCGAGGTCTACTTCGCCCAGGACACCCGGCTCGGCCGCACCGTCGCTGTGAAGACGCTGCGGGTGGACCTCGCCCGCGACCCGTCCTTCCAGGCCCGGTTCCGCCGTGAGGCCCAGTCGGCCGCCTCGCTCAACCACCCGGCGATCGTCGCCGTCTACGACACCGGCGAGGACTACGTCGACAACGTCTCCATCCCGTACATCGTGATGGAGTACGTCGACGGATCGACCCTGCGCGAACTCCTGCACTCCGGGCGCAAGCTGCTCCCCGAGCGCACCCTGGAGATGACCGTCGGGATCCTCCAGGCCCTGGAGTACTCGCACCGCGCCCAGATCGTCCACCGCGACATCAAGCCCGCCAACGTCATGCTCACGCGCACCGGCCAGGTCAAGGTCATGGACTTCGGCATCGCCCGCGCCATGGGCGACTCCGGCATGACGATGACCCAGACCGCCGCCGTCATCGGCACCGCGCAGTACCTCTCCCCCGAGCAGGCCAAGGGCGAGCAGGTCGACGCCCGCTCCGACCTCTACTCCACCGGCTGTCTGCTGTACGAACTGCTGGCGGTCCGTCCTCCGTTCATCGGGGACTCACCGGTCGCCGTCGCCTACCAGCACGTTCGGGAAGAACCGCAGCCCCCGTCGAACTTCGACGCCGAGATCACGCCCGAGATGGACGCCATCGTCCTCAAGGCACTGACCAAGGACCCCGACTACCGCTACCAGTCGGCCGACGAGATGCGTGCCGACATCGAAGCGTGCCTGGACGGACGGCCCGTCGCCGCGGCCGCCGCCCTCGGAGCGGTCGGTTACGGCGGCTACGACTCGTACGGCGGCGGCGAACAGCCCACCACCGCCCTGCGACAGGCCGGTCAGGGCGGCCAGACGGCGATGATGCCTCCCGTCAGCGGGAACGGCGACTACGGCAGCGGAGGCGGCGGCTACGACGACTCCCAGGGCCGTCGCCGACAACAGCCCAAGAAGAGCAACCTCTCGACGATCCTGCTGGTGGTCGCGGGCATCTGCGTCCTCATCGGCGCGGTTCTGATCGGCAACGAGGTGTTCGGCGACAAGAAGAAACCCCCGGCCAAGGTCGACGTGCCGCAGATGGTCGGCATGGAGTTCGCACGCGCTCAGGAAACCGCGACGAAGGCCGAACTCAAGCTCAAGCGCCTCGACCAGCCCTGCGAGGACAAGGAGAAGGGCCTCGTCTGCTCGCAGACGCCGCAGAGCGGCTCCGTCGAGAAGAACACCGAGATCCAGGTCGTCGTCTCCACCGGCGCCCCCAAGGAGGCGGTGCCCGACGTCATGGAGCAGACGGAGAACCGGGCCCGTAAGCGTCTGACCGACGCCGGCTTCGAGGTCCAGGTCAAGCAGGCCGAGTCCGAGAAGCCCGCGGGCACCGTCATCAGGCAGTCGCCGGACGGGGGCGAACAGGCCGCCAAGGGCTCCGAGGTGGTCATCACCATCGCCAAGACGAAACAGTTGGAAGTCCCGCCCCTGTCGGGTCAGACCTACGAGGCGGCCGAGAAGATCCTCAAGGACCTCGGCTTCCAGAACGTCGCCAAGAGGGAGGAGGAGTCCGCCGACAAGCCGCCGAACACGGTCATCGGTCAGTCCCCCAACGGCAACACCAAGGCCACCCCGGACACCGCCGTCATCCTGACCGTCGCCAAGGCCAAGGAGCCTGAGCCGCCGCCCGCGGACGAGCAGGTCCAGATCCCGGCCGATCTCCTGGGCAAGACCTACGGCGAGGTGAAGGGGACCCTGGAGGGCATGGGCCTCAAGGTCGAACCCTCCCCGGGGTCGAAGGACAAGGACGACGCCAGGGTCATCGGCGTCAACCCGCCCGGCGGCGCCACGGTCCCCAAGGGCTCCACCGTCCAGCTCACCGCCTTCGGCGGAGGAGGCGGAGACCACGACCGCGGAGGCGGCATCTTCGACTGACGGACTCGGCTGCGGTGGGTGTTTCACGTGAAACACCCACCGCGGCGACCGCAGTGCGCAGAACGCGCGGACGATGTTTCACGTGAAACGGCGAGGACCCGGCGCAGTGACTGTGCCGGGTCCTCGCCGTTTCACGTCCCGCTGCCTGCGCCCGCCTACCGCAGCTCCGCTGGGGGCGTCCGCTTCGCGTCGACCTTCTCGGTGCGCTCCAGCTCGCCCCACACCACGTAGCGGTACTTCGAGGTGTAGACCGGCGTGCAGGTGGTCAGCGTGATGTAGCGCCCCGGCTCGGACTTCCCCGACTCCTTGGGGACCGGGTCCAGCACCTTCACGTTGTACTTCGAGGTCTCGGGCAGCGTCGCGTACACCTTGTAGACGTACCAGGTGTCCTTCGTCTCGAAGACGATCGAGTCGCCGTCCTTCAGCTTGTCGATGTTGTGGAACTTGGCGCCGTGCCCGTCGCGGTGGGCCGCGAGCGAGAAGTTCCCCTGCTTGTCCCACGGCAGAGCGGCCTTCACCGGCTCCGTGTAGTAACCCGCGACGCCCGCGTTGAGCCGCTCGGTATCGGTGCCTTCGGTGACCAACACCTCACCGTTCTTCATGGCGGGAACATGCAGGAAACCGGCGCCGCCTTTTATGTCCCGCGCGCCCGGCGCGCTGCTCTCCCACTGCTGCCGCACTTCGTCGCCCTGCTTGCCCGCCTCGCGGTCCGCCAGGACGTTCGTCCACCACAGCGAGTACGCCACGAACAGGCCAAGGACGAGGCCCGCGGTGATCAATAGCTCGCCGAGGACGCCGATCGCCCCGGCGATCCGCCCCCGCGGTCTCCGCCGCGGCGGGGCGTTCTCCTCGCCCGGCCGCTCACCGGCGTTGCGTTCGGTTCTCGCTGCCACCGCACCCGTCCCTCATGTCCCGGTCCGCGGTCACGGAACCGCCGAACTCACCCGCCGAGCGCCGCCGGCATGCCCTTGCTCCGGGGCCGCTCCTCGACCATCTTGCCCCAGACGATCAGCCGGTACGTGCTGGTGAATTCCGGCGTGCACGTGGTCAGTGTGAGATACCGGCCGGGCTTGCTGAACCCGGACCCCGGCGGCACCGGCTGGATGACCCCGACGTTCGACGGTGAGGTCTGCGGCAGCATCGACGTCATCTCGTACGTGTAGAAGACGTCCTGCGTCTCGACGACGATCTTGTCGCCCTTGACCAGGCGGTTGACGTAGCGGAACGGCTCCCCGTGCGTGTTGCGGTGGCCCGCGACCGCGAAGTTGCCCTGCTTGTCGGAAGGCATCGCCGTCTTCAGCTGGCCCTCCGCGTAGTGGCCGACCATGCCCCGGTCGAGCACCTTGTGTTTGTCGATGCCCTCGGCCACCGGCACCTTCACGTCCAGCTTCGGGATGTGCATGATGGCGAAGCCCTGGCCCGGTTCGAACGCCCCGGCCGCCCTCGGCTTCCCGCCGCCCTTCGCCCAGTCGTTCTGCAGGCTGTGCGCGGCTCCGTCCGCGTGCATCCCGGCACGCACGTTGGTCCACCACAACTGGTACGTCACGAACAGGAGCATCACCACGCCGAAGGTGATGAACAGTTCCCCGATCAGCCGGCTGACGACGACCCCGGGGCTCTCCTGCTTCCCGGGCGCCGAAGCGCCCTGCGCCGCCCTGCGGCGCTGGGCCCGGCCACCGCCATCGGGCGCACCCGCTCCGGGCGCGGACGCGTCGGTCTGCTCGCCCGCCGGAGCGGACCGCGGTCCCTGTTCGGCTATTCGCTGCCGGACGCGGGCCGGCGGCGAAGCCGGCTGTCCGGCGGGAGCCCGCGGGGGGACAGCCTGCGGGGACACCACCTGCAACGCCATCGTCGCGCTGTCGAGGGGCGCCCCAGGGGCCTCGTGGTGTGGCTCCGGCCGCTGCCCGTAGGTCTGCCGGTCGGGAGCGTATGCCTGCGGTGTCTGCTGGTCCGGTGCGTACGCCTGCGGGGCCTGCCGGTCGGGTGCGTACGCCTGCGGGGCCTGCCGGTCGGGTGCGTACGCCTGCGGGGCCTGCTGCTGGCCGTACCAGTCGCGCCGATACCCCTCGGGGTCGTACCACTCCTGCGGTTCCTGGTGCCGGGACGGCTCGGGGTACTGCCGGTACGGGGACGGCTCCTGGTACTGCTGCGGCTGTACGGCTGCCCGCCGTCCCGGGTACGGGTCGTTCGCCCCGGACGCCCCCTGGTACTGCTGCGCCTGAACGGCCCCCTGCTGTCCCGTGTACGGGTCGTGGACTCCGGTGGCCTCCGGGACCCATGTCGGCTGCTGCACGTCCGGCAGCGGGTCGCTCAGCGGGTCCCTGAGGCCGTCCACCGCCGCGTCGAGGCCATCCTGCACCCCGTACGCCCGCTGGGGCTCGTATCCGTACTCGTACTCGCGGCCGCGCGCCGGGGGCACACCGTAGGGATCGTGCTCGGGGCGCAGCGACGTCACGCGACGGCCTTACCCGCACCCACCACCGGAGCCAGCCCCGCCGAGCGGCCCACGGCCTCCGAGTCGCCGCACTGCGCGAGCCAGTTCGCCAGCATCAGGTGTCCCCACTCGGTCAGCACCGACTCCGGGTGGAACTGCACCCCCTCGACCGGCCGGTCGCGGTGCCGCAGCCCCATCACGATGCCGTCCTCGGTGCGAGCGGTCACCTCAAGCTCCGCCGGGACGGACTTCGGTTCCGCGGCGAGCGAGTGGTAGCGGGTCGCGGTGAACGGCGAGGGAAGCCCCGCGAAGACCCCGGCGCCCTCGTGCTGCACGGCCGAGGTCTTGCCGTGCAGCAGCTCCGGCGCCCGGCCGACCACGCCGCCGTAGGCGACCGCCATCGACTGCATGCCCAGGCACACCCCGAAGACCGGAATGCCGTTGTCCGCGCAGTGCCGCACCATGTCGACGCAGACACCCGCCTGCTCCGGCGCACCCGGCCCCGGGGACAGCAGCACGCCGTCGAAGCCGTCCTGCGCGTGGGCGAGTTCCACCGCGTCGTTGCGCAGCACCTCGCACTCGGCACCCAGTTGGTAGAGGTACTGGACGAGGTTGAAGACGAAGCTGTCGTAGTTGTCGACGACCAGAATGCGTGCGCTCATGACCCGTTCGATCCGTTCTGTCCGTCGACCGTGACGTCACCGAACGGCAGCAGCGGCTCCGCCCACGGGAACACGTACTGGAAGAGCACGTACACCGCCGCCAGGATCAGGACGAGCGAGATGAACGCCCGCACCCATGCGTTGCCCGGCAGATGCCGCCAGATCCAGCCGTACATGCTGTCCCTTCCCGTTCGGTGGTGACCAGAGTAAAGGGCCGGGGCAAGCCATCGGGGTCAGCCGGTCAAAGCGCGCGGCACGCCCTTGCTCACGGGCTGCGTGGCGTCCAGGTGCGCCCACACGATCAGCCGGTGGCTGCTGCCCCACTCCGGGTCGCACGTGGTCAGGGTCAGGTAACGGCCCGGTCCGCCGTACCCGGCCTTGCGGGGCACCGGGTCGACGACCCCGACGTCGCCGGGCACGGTCCGGTAGGGCTCGGAGTCGACGCGGTAGGTGAACCAGGTGGTGCCGTCGTCGATCACCACCGCGTCGCCCGGCCGCAGTGCGGGGAAGTCCTTGAAGGGGTCGCCGTAGGTCCTGCGGTGCCCGGCGACCGCGAAGTTCCCCGCCTCCCCCGGGCGGGCGGTACCCGTGTAGTGGCCGAGCCCCTCCCTGAGGGTGCGGGTGGCGGTGCCCTCCAGGACGGGCCACTCCCAGTCCTTTCCGAACCGGGGCACGTGCATGACGGCGAAGGGCTTCCCCTCCCGGTGCACGGGCGCGGGGGACGGCGCCGGTGTACCGGACCCCGCGCCTGTGGAGCCGACGGGAGCGGACGCCCGCTGCGCCCACTCGTCGCGCAGCGAGTCGATCCGCCCGCCCGAGGCGTCGGCCGCCCGCACTCCCGTCCACAGGACGACGTACGCCACGAAGAGGACGAGCAGAGCGCCCGCGGTGATGCAGATCTCACTGAAGGCCCGCACCCACACCCGTACCGACACGGCGTGGCCCCCTTCCGTGACGCGCGGCTACTGCTGGACGGGCTTCGCGTAGTGGAGATCCACTGTGCCCGAGTAGCCGGACAGAGTCAGCGACTCGTGCTCGTCGACTTTCCATCCGAGGCCGTACGCCTTGACGTACAGCTGGTAGTTCTGGAGGGCCGGGGAGGCGGCGAGCGACCTCTTGAGGCGGCCCCGGTCGCCGACCGCGGTGACGGTGTACGGCGGCGAGTAGACGCGACCCTGGAGGATCAGGGTGTTGCCGACGCAGCGCACGGCGCTGGTGGAGATGAGGCGCTGGTCCATGACGCGGATGCCCTGGGCGCCGCCCTCCCACAGGGCGTTGACGACGGCCTGGAGGTCCTGCTGGTGGATGACCAGGTCGTTCGGGTGCGGCTTGGGGTAACCGGGGTTGGCCGTCGCGCCGGGCGGGGCGTCGTTGAGGGTGACGGTGAGCGCCTGGCCCGCGACCTTCTTGGTTCCTGCGGCCTTCTCCAGGGCGCCGAGCCGGGCGTCCTCGGCCTCGGTGCTGCCGTCGTCGCGGCGGGCGAGGGCATCGACTTCCTTGCGGGCGAGGCTGGTGGATTTCTCCAGTTCCTCGTTCTTCGCGCTGCGCTGTCGGGTGAGGTCGGAGAGCTTCAGCAGGGAGTCGTCGCTGCGGATGTTGGTGCCCTTGGCGGTGCTGAAGCTGGTGACGAAGATGAGCCCGGCGAGAGCGAAGACGGCAGCGGTCAGCAGCCGCACCGGCCGGAGCGAGAACCGTCGCGAGTGCTTCGTCCCGGTCACCGGCGCATCCCGATCGTGCGTCGGGTTCCCCGACGGGTCTGGGGCGTCGGCAGAATTGCTCATACCCTTATCTCCTTCGACGCCGCGGAAGCACTACGCTAACGGACGCCCGAGGGAGGCCGCGTGCGTCCCCGACGGCTCCCGCCCTGCCCCCTGGCGTCACGCCACAGTTCCCTGCGCGGTCACGCAGCGCATCGACAGGAGAGTCCCTCGTGCCGAAGTCACGTATCCGCAAGAAGGCCGATTTCACGCCTCCGCCCGCCTCGAAGCAGGCGACCGCCATCAAACTGACGAGCCGCAACTGGGTGGCGCCGGTGATGCTGGCGCTCTTTCTCATCGGTCTCGCCTGGATCGTGCTGTTCTACGTGACCGAGGGCGAGCTGCCTCTCAAGAGCCTCTCGAACTGGAACATCGTGGTCGGCTTCGGCTTCATCGCCGCCGGCTTCGGCGTCTCCACGCAGTGGAAGTGAGCGTCTGAGAGGCACTTCTCGGGCTGTTCCGCAAGCACTGCCTAGAACTGTCCACAGCGTTATCCACACCTGAGGAAAAGTTACGACGATCTGTGGATAACTCTCACGCTGTTGACGCCAGTGTGATCGCATCCTCACCCCGAGACCTACTGACGCCCCTTGTCCCGGCCGGAAAGACCCAGCTCAGCGACAAGGGGCTCAGTTGTTCCCCCGCTCCCGCACCGCATGCACAGCTCTCGCCACGCACTGTGGACAACGAGCGACGAGCGGGCTCCCCGAGCCCCTCCCCGCGCTCCTTCACAGGGTCAGCGAAGCCGTTCTGACCAGGACGGTCACCAGCACCGCTGCGAAGACCAGTCCGAAAGCGCCGTACTGCACCAGCCCCCGCTTCTCCCGCGGGGCGTGCACCAGGGCGAGCGCGAGCAGCGCGCCCGCGACGAGGCCCCCGATGTGGGCTTCCCAGGCGATGTTCGAACCGCCGAAGGTGAAGATCAGGTTGATCACCAGCAGGGCGATCACGGGCCGCATGTCGTAGTTCATGCGCTTCATCAGGACGGCGGTCGCACCGAGCAGGCCGAAGATCGCGCCGGAGGCACCGAGCGAAGGCTGGTTCGGAGCGGCGACGGCGTAGGTGAGCGCACTGCCCGCGAGACCCGACAGCAGGTACAGCGCGAGGAACCGGGCCCTTCCGAGCGCTGTCTCCAGCGGCCCGCCGAGCCACCACAGACCGAGCATGTTGAAGGCGATGTGCCAGATCTCCTCGTGCAGGAACATCGCCGTGAACAGGCGGTACCACTCGCCCGTAGCCACCCCGTCGAGCAGGACGTACGGCGGCGCGGACACCCCGCCGATGAGGTAGAAGTCCCGCAGGATCGACTCGCCCGCCGGCGCCAGCGACACGACGGCGAAGACCGCCAGGTTCAGTCCCACCAGGATCTTGGTGACGAGCCGGGGGTCCCCCGCGTGCACCACGCTGCCCACGACGGTCCGCGGCTGACCGGCACCGGGCGGGTGCCCGGTCCCCGACCCGCTGCGCACGCAGTCGGGACACTGGAAACCCACTGACGCGTCAACCATGCAGTCGGTACAGATCGGCTTCTCGCACCGGGTGCACCGGATGCCGGTCTCCCGGCCCGGGTGCCGGTAGCAGTGCGGCAGCCCGCCGTCCGCACCGGCGGGCTGCTGCGGGTCCGGGCCCTTCGGCGGCTGCTCCATGCCGTCCATTGTCACGACCTCGACTCAACGACGACTGTCTGAAGGACGATGTCCTGAACCGGGCGTTCCGTGCGCGCGTTGACGTCGGCCCGCACGATCGCGTCGACGACCTTCTTGCTCGCCTCTCCGACGACCTCGCCGAAAATGGTGTGCTTGCGGTTGAGCCACATCGTCGGCTCGACGGTGATGAAGAACTGGGAACCGTTGGTTCCGGGGCCGGCGTTGGCCATCGCCAGCAGGTACGGCTTGTTGAACGCGAGCTCGGGGTGGAACTCGTCCGCGAACTCGTAGCCGGGTCCGCCGAGACCGTTGCCGAGCGGGTCGCCGCCCTGGATCATGAATCCGCTGATCACCCGGTGGAAGATCGTTCCGTCGTACAGCTTGTCGGTGGTCCGCTCCCCGGTCGAAGGATTGGTCCACTCCCGTTCGCCCGTGGCCAGTTCGACGAAGTTGCGGACCGTCTTGGGCGCGTGGTGCGGCAGCAGCCGGATGTCGATGTCGCCCTGGCTGGTCTTGAGTGTGGCGTAAAGCTGCTCGGCCACGGATCTGCCTCCCGCTGAAGTCCTCGTCGCCCGCCGTCAGTGGTGCGTCAGGCGTCCGTCGATCCTCCCACGGGGCGTCGCGGAGCCGCCCCCAGCCGGCCCCCACGACAGGTTTTCTTCGGACGAGTCCGTGCGGAACCGACGCGTCCGGCAGCGAAGCGTGGCATTGTCGTCCGGAGTTCCCCTTGCACCGTATTTGCCCCACGGTCGTCGTTCATGGCCGTTCATGACCCGGATGCCCGCCCACACGTGCCGGGTGTGGTGCTGACGGGCATGATTTCGATTCGGGCGGACACACGCATAGCCGAAGCGCCACCGAGGAGGAGGATTTCCGTGACCCGTAAGGACAGCGTGCGCAGCGCGACCAGTACGGCGAAGGACAGCGTGCGACACGCCGCCGAAGTGGTGGCGCCCTACGCGGGCACGGCCAAGGAAACGGCCGTGCAGTACGCGCACGAAGCCCGGACACGGCTCGCGCCGCGGGTTTCCCAAGCCACCGAGCAGGCCCGCACCCAGTACGGGGCGCACCTCGCCCCTCGTATCGAGCAGGCCCGCACCCACGTGCCGGCCCGTGTGGACGAGGCGGCCCACAAGGCGGCCGTCGTGACGAAGAAGGCCGCCCGGCAGGCCGCGGACTACACCGTTCCGCGCGTCGAGCACGCCGTGGCGGTGGCCACCCCCGTACGGGACGAGGCGAGCGCCCGCAGTGCGGCAGCTCTCGCCGCCCTGCGCGGCCAGGTCTCCGCCAAGGAGGTCCAGAAGCTGGTGCGCAAGCACGAGCGCCGGGCCCGCACCGGCCGACTCGCCAAGCGCCTGACGGTGCTGGGGCTGCTCGCCGGCGGTGCCTTCGCCGCATGGAAGTGGTGGGACAAGCAGGCCAACCCGGACTGGCTCGTGGAGCCCCCGGCCGCCACCGAGGTCCACGACCGCACTCCGCTGACCTCGGTCGACGGCAGCGGCCAGGCCGCGCTCGACCCCGAGGTGCAGGCCAAGCAGGCGGAGGCGGAAGCAGCGGACCCCAAGGACCGCTGACACCGGAACTGCCCCCGTGTGACGGCAAAGACCCCCCGAGCTGCACTTCGCAACTCGGGGGGTTGCTGTTGCCCCTGGAGCCCCGGCGGATCCGCCTGTGGGGCCCGCGAGATTCGGACCCGGAAGCGCGACCGCTCGGGCTGCGCCTTCCCTTCCGCCTCCCGGCCCCGTACGGCCTCGGTCACGCTCCGCGCGACGCGTCGTGCCGCCACTTCCGGAGCCCGAGGTGAGTGCGCCGAGGCACGCGAGGGTGGTCAGGGCGAGGATGCTGTAGAGGTGCACCTTGCCGTGATCCTCACCGGCACTCCGGACAGGGCGGCCGCAGTTGCGTGGTCTCGACGCCGGCGAGGTTCAGCTCGGGGACGCTGTTGTCCTGCAGCACCAGAAGCGACTGGACGAGCGGTGCGCGTCCGGTGCGCGGCGGGTTGAGCAGCCGTACGAGGTCGTGGAAGGCCACGTCCTGCGCCCGGAAGGCCCGGTCGAGGATCCGGCCGACCTCGGTGACGGCTTCCGGCCCGCCGTCGAGGGCCTTGCCGTGCAGTCGCAGGCAGGCCATCTCGATGTGGCATCCGACGAAATACTCAGGCAGCGCCGGACCCCAGCGGTACCAGCGCGGTACGCCACACCTCGCCCTCGCCGAGTACGAGCGGGGCGCCGAGGGTCGCGCGGAGCGCCTCGGTCGCAGCGTCCGCGTCCGCGTCCGCCTCCAGGATCTCCATGACGGGGCGGGCGACTCCACGGGGCGCGCCACGGGCTCGGGCGTCGCGCGGTACGCCGTCCGCGGTACCCCGTGGCGGTCGTGCACGGCATCGACGGCGTTGTCGAGGACGTCCGGGTCCAGCGGGCCGTCGATCCGGAAGACGACGCATCAATGGGCGGAACGGTCGTCCGGCTTGAGCAGGTGGTGGGTCAGGTGGCCGGTCTGCATGGGAGCCAGGGCACGTCGGCGCTCCCCGCGCGGGCGCGGATCTCCGGCATCGCGCCGACCGCGACGGCTAACTCCCGTGCAGGTCCGGTGAGCAGGTACGTGACTGCGGCCGCGACGCACAGCGTCAGCAGGTGGGCACGCACGGCGCCGCCCTGCGGGCGTCGCTGGACCGGGGATCGCTGACTGCCACAGCCACGCCGTACGCAGCAGCCGACCGCGGCCCCCGGCGCGGCGCCGTGCGAGACTCGGCAGCGGCTGTGGGTGACTTGGGGGGAACGTGGGGTCGTCCGAGCTTCTCGTCACGCTGGACCGACAGCGCCACGCGCCCGTTCCAGTCACGGTAGGTGGGGCAGCCTGGCCGCACAGCGCGGCCGACGCAGCAGACCACGGTTGGCCCCGCACCGCAGGTACCGGGCCGGGCTCTGGACTACTCAGTGTTCCTCCGGCACCTCTCGCGAGCCGCAGGGGCCCCGGTCGAATCCGGGAGCGCCACCTTCCAGGCACTCCTGGACAGAGCAATGGCGTGGATCCAGTGTTGAACCCGTGACTCCCGTAACTCGTATGACGCTGCGTCCCTACACGGCGTCGGACCAGCCCGCGCTGCTGGCTCTCATCGATACGGACCGGCTCCCGGGCCAGCCGCAAGCCACCCCGGACCTGCTCGCCCGTGCTGCAAGAGGCTGTGTCGCAGCGGATGACCACTGGTGGGGAGCCTTCGAACCACCCCTCATCCACGTCGCACTCGGCTCAGGCGGCAAACTCGTGGGTGCCGCTTCTTGGGCCGTTCGCGCGAAGGATGCGCAGAGAGATGAAGCGGCTGTGATCCTGTGGCTGCACTGCGGCGAGGACGTGGCTGTGGCCAACTCACTGCTCGCCCACGTGCTCTGGGCCCTGGCCCATCTCCCCGTCGAGGCCTTCCAGTTCGCCACCTCGCTCACCCAGGGGCTGGAAGGTCTACCGGCGAACCATCGGAAAGTGACACACGCTGCCCTGGAGCGCGCTGGGTTCGTCGGGGAACCTCTGTGGCGGTACATGCGGACCACCCTGCCGAGACGGAGCATTCCCCACACCAACGACGTACGCGTCGTAGTCGGAGGAGAGCAAGGAGGGGTGCGGAAGTTGGAGGTCCTCAGTGACGGCCGCACCGTGGGCGAAGCCGTCATCGGCTACCCGGTGCAAGGCATCGGAATCCTGTCGTGGATCGAGGTCGACCCAGCAGCGCAGGGCAGAGGCCTGGGACGCATACTGCTCGGGGCCGCCCTCGACCTGCTTGCCGAACTCGGCGCTACCCAGGTGGTGCTTTACGTGGACGATGACGAGCCCCCCGGTGGCGAACGCGACCGGACTGCGGCCACCGCGCCCTTTACGAGTCGGCCGGTTTCACTCAGATCGCCCGGCTGTGGTCCTACACCCTGCAAGGTGGCCATAAAGGCGCTCCCTACCTTTGTCCCGCGTGACGTGCAGACCGGATTCCCCGCCCAGCTGCTCCCCCAGCTGCAACCGGATGGAATCGTCCGCCTCGCTGTGCGCCTCCGTCACCGGCGACATGTACAGACGCCCCTGGTCGAACGACAGCTCGACCGCCTTGGGCAACTTCATCGAACGCCGCACCTGGCTGAGCCACTGCGCATACTCCGGGTACTTCGCGCTCATTGCGCCTCCCAGCCCACCACGAAGTACCGCCGTCGTACGGGCCGGACATCACGGACCACCGACCTCAAACCCACGACCAGGGGACCGCGCGCACCACAGGGCCTGGGAGATCGGCAGGAGATGACACGACCGAGCAAACTCCCGAAATCTCGGGCCCCCCTCTCACCAGCGCCCACGACCGTGCCCACCGATGGGCACAAAAAACACCCCCTGAAACCACGTTTCCGCAGATCAGAGGGTGTTTCACTGTGGAGCCTAGGAGATTCGAACTCCTGACATCTGCCTTGCAAAGGCAGCGCTCTACCAACTGAGCTAAGGCCCCGAAAAGGGTGTCCGGAAGCGAGCGGAACAGCACCCGGCGACCGACGGACACCAGAGTAGCGGGTGTCCCCGGTAATTTCGCAAACAGATTGGGGCTCCCCGCCGACGACCACTCTCCGTAAGATGCACCGCGAGGTTCGCAGCAGCGAAGGGGAGACGCAGATGGACGCAGCACAGCAGGAAGCCGCGGCGAGAGCCAGGGAGCTTCAGCGCAGTTGGTACGGGGAGCCGCTGGGGGCGCTCTTCCGTCGCCTCATAGACGACCTGGGCCTCAATCAGGCCAGGCTCGCCGCCGTACTCGGCCTGTCCGCGCCCATGCTGTCCCAGCTGATGAGCGGCCAACGAGCCAAGATCGGCAACCCCGCCGTGGTCCAGCGCGTGCAGGCGCTCCAGGACCTCGCGGGCCAGGTCGCCGACGGCAGCGTCAGCGCGGGGGAGGCGACCGACCGGATGGAAGAAATCAGGAAGTCGCAGGGCGGATCGGTGCTGAGCACCGCCAGCCAGACGACGTCGAGTTCGGGGGCGCCGACGGTGCGCCGCGTGGTCCGCGAGATCCAGTCGCTGCTGCGGTCCGTGGCGGGGGCGGGGGACATCATCCACGCAGCGGATTCCCTCTCCGCCGACCATCCGGAACTGGCAGAGTTCCTGCGGGTGTACGGGGCCGGGCGCACCGCCGAGGCGATCGCGCACTACGAGGCACACCAGAACTGACGGCCGCCGGATGCGGAGGAGCGAGCCGTACGGCAGCGGGACGAAGCGGATCGGGGAGCGGGCGCAGCACCATGGGTGAGGTTTTCGCGGGGCGGTACGAGCTGATCGATCCGATCGGCCGGGGCGGGGTGGGCGCGGTGTGGCGCGCCTGGGACCACCGGAGGCGGCGTTACGTCGCCGCGAAGGTGCTCCAGCAGAGCGACGCGCACACCCTGTTGCGCTTCGTTCGCGAACAGGCACTGCGCATCGACCATCCGCACGTCCTGGCGCCTGCCAGCTGGGCGGCGGACGACGACAAGGTGCTGTTCACGATGGACCTGGTGGCCGGCGGTTCGCTCGCCCACGTCATCGGGGACTACGGCCCGCTCCCGCCCCGCTTCGTCTGCACCCTCCTCGACCAGCTCCTCGCGGGACTGGCCGCCGTGCACGCGGAGGGTGTCGTGCACCGCGACATCAAGCCCGCGAACATCCTCTTGGAGGCCACCGGCACCGGCCGCCCGCACCTGCGGCTCTCCGACTTCGGCATCTCCATGCGCAAGGGCGAACCCCGCCTCACCGAGACGGACTACGTCGTCGGAACGCCGGGCTACTTCGCGCCCGAGCAACTGCTGGGCGCCGAACCCGACTTTCCCGCCGACCTGTTCGCGGTCGGCCTGGTCGCCCTCTACCTCCTCCAGGGCCGCAAACCGGACTCCAAGGCGCTGGTCGAGCACTTCGCCACCTACGGGGTTCCTGCCGCCCCGCAGGGCATCGAGGAGCCGCTGTGGCAGGTCGTGGCGGGCCTGCTCCAGCCCGACCCGCAGGCCCGGTTCCGTACGGCCACAGGCGTCCGCAAGGCCCTGACCACAGCGGTCGAGATGCTGCCGGACGTCCATCCCGACGAGGACCGCGTCGAGGTGTTCGACCAGATCGGTCCCCTCCCGGCAGGGTTCGGCCCGTCCGGCCCGGAACCTGCCGCGCAAGCCTCCGACCCCCGCCCGTCCCGAGCCGCCGCCCCCCAGCCGTCGCACGGCCGTGACCCCGCCACCCCGGCCCCCCACGCACGGCCTCGCGGCACCCCGCCTGACAGCGTGCCGCCCCATCACGGTCCGACGCCCCAGTCCGGCCAGCCGCCGAACACTTCGGGCGGGCAACCGTACGGACCGCCCGGCCAGTCGTCCCCTCCCGGCCCTGACCCGGCCTCGCCCTCGCCCTCGGTTTCGCAGGCGGCAGACACCTCGATGTCGCAGACCGGCAGCTTCCACCTCGCGCCACCACCGCACGTCGCCCCGCCTCCCGCACCCGCCCACCCGACCCCGCCGCCCTACGGAACGCCGCCGGACCCCTCCCAGGCCGTCACCGCCGCAGTCGGTCGGCAGCAGCCCGCCACCCGCGCCTACACCTCACCGGCCACCGGCCTTCCTGCACCCGCGGCAGCGCAGGCCCGGCAACACCCTTATGCCGCGCCTCACTCCGAGTTCACACCGCGCCCTCCGCTCGCACCGCACCCCCACCCGCAGTTCGCGCCCGTCGGGACACCCGTACGACGACGGCCGGGACCTCCCGCGAAGGTGGCGGTCCCGGTCCTGATGCTCGCCCTGCTGTGTTTCGCCGTGGGCATCTGGGCCCTGACACAGACCTGAAACGCGCTGTCGACGCCTGACCCACCGACCGGCCAGCCGGGCTCCCGGCCTAGAAGCCCGCAGGCCTCCCGTTTCTCTGCTCGTGGTGCTGCGGCTCGGCCGCCGACGCGGAGCCGGACACGCCCGTGCCCGCCCGCCGACGAGCCAGCAGCGTCCACACCCCGAGCCCCAGGACGAGTACGGTCCCGGAACCGATGCCGGCCGCCGCGACCACCCGCATCGTGCCGTTGCGCTTCTCCTGCGTCTCGCTCAGCCCGCCCGCTGCCGCCTGCCGGTCCTCGTCCGAGACACCGAAGTCACCGGCAGCTTCCGCGTAGGCGGGTGCGCCCGACCTGTCGCCCTCGACGCCGACTCGCAGCGTCATCCCGTACGGCTGGTCGCCGAAGACCTCGCCCACCTTGGGATTCAAGGTGACCCGGAGGTAGTACCAGCCGGCCAGCTGCATGTCCTTGTCCCCGCTGCGGGAGGTGAAGCGGTTCTGGTACGCCACGGGCGGCAACGGGGACATCGCCGCCGACTTCTGCTTCCCGTCGTACAGAAGCGGGCTCGCTTGCTGCACGAACCCGCGCGCCGGATTGAACAGGGCGAAGGACAGTGCGCTGCCGACGGCCCCCTTCTTGTCACCGACCGCGCTGTGCAGGTCGATGTCGGTGAAGATCTGCTGTCCCCAATCGACCGGCACGCGGTAGAACAGTGACTCTCCGGGCCCGATCCGGTCGCTCCATTCGCCGGTGGTCAGCCCGGTGGCATCGTTGAAGCCGGTGCCGCCATCGCGCTGCTGCGGACCGCCGGTGGGCGGGGCGGGGGAAGCACTGGGCCAGCTCTTCGGGGCCTCCGTCGGCCCGGCCGCCTTGAGGCCGGGTTCGCTCTGGTGGCGGATCTCCAGGTCCCAGTTCTCCGGCGCGGACTTCGCCGAACCACCCCGCTCGACCAGCACGTAGTACGTGCCGGCACCCTGACAGCTCCGCGAGCCCTCCTTGATCAGCCTGCCCGCGTACGTGCTGAGCGGCCGCGCGTAGGCATCCGAACCGCCCAAGGACACCCTGTCGCCCGGGTCGCAGGAACTGCTGTCGCGGTCCAGGACGGACACCTTCAGATCGTCGCCCGATCCGACCTCGGCCCCGGGTTTCGGCACGGCGACGGCCGACACATACGCGTTCGTCCGTGCGTCGAGGTCCAGCCGGTAGAACCGCTTTCCTTTCGGTTCGATGCTGTCCTTGTACGTCCCCCCGGCCGCCAGGGGCGGAGCCTCCGCCGTGCTCACCGCACCCCGGACCGGCTGGGCCGTCGGGGCGAAGACGTAAGGGGCGGGCTCATCGACCGCCCACGCCTGCCCCGGAAACCCCGCCACCACGCACAGCGCCGCCGTCCCGGCAAGCACCTCCCGAAGCGCCCGACGTCCCTTGTAGCTGCTGCGCTGCACCCTCACACGCCACCCCTCGTCCGTGTCCCCGGTCGTCCGTCGCCGCACCGCCAGGAGTACCGGAGCCTGAGCGTTCGTCACCACCATGACGGCCTTCGCCGGCACGACAGGTACCGTAGCCTGCCCGGCAGCAGCGCCAGCGGCCCCGAGAAAGCCCTGCGCTGCCCGTGGCGGCAAACTCCGGCGAGCTGTGCGCGCGGAGGTACTCGGCAAGGCGTACGCCGCGCACGCACCGCGTCACCGCCTCGGGGTCGAGCGCTCGCTCAGGTCGCGGTGACGGACCAGGCGCGACGACGGCCAGCCCACTTCGGAACACGTGTTTCACGTGAAACATCGCCGATCCCGGCGCGCGGTGTTTCACGTGAAACAGCCAGGCTCCCGTCGCGGGCATGCCCGGCAATGGCTGTCGGTCCTGGCAGTCCTCGCCCTCAGCCTGCATCCGTCGCCTCTTCCGCGCCCTCTGCACCCACTCTCACAAGTCGGCAATTTGCACAGCGGAACACACATTGGAGTCACCACGATTCCGAAACGACCTCACCGCCCGAGAGCGCCCGCGGCCGTCCCGGCACAGCACAGGGCCCCGGCCGCTTCGAGCGGCCGGGGCCCTGTGGGGGACTACTGGGGTTCAGACACCCGAACCTGCGGGCACGGAGTCAGTCGCCTCCGTCCACAGATCCTGCTCGGCGCGATCCGCCTGGATCTGGCGGTACACGAGGAGCCCGCCAATGGCGGCCAGTGCGACCAGGAGAAGCTTCTTCACCGCGCGACCTCGTCTTTCCTTGACGTAGGAGACCTTTGGCGGCCGACTATACACACCGACCGATACCGATCGGTGACCTACCGGGTGCTCTGCTTTCCGACGCACAAAACCGGTTGGCCCGGACGAGGAATCCTCGTCCGGGCCAACCGGTCACTGTGGGGCTAACAGGATTTGAACCTGTGGCCTCATCCTTATCAGGGATGCGCTCTAACCAACTGAGCTATAGCCCCGCCGCGCTCGCGCGCTGACTCCTGAAGATTAGCGCACGTGGGGGGCAGTCCCAAAATCGGTTCCCCACCCCCGCCACGAGGCCCTACTCGTCTTCGGCGAGCGTGAGCTCCACGCCGCCGACGAAACCGGCCGACAGGTTGTAGATGAACGCGCCCAGCGTCGCGAGTGCCGTCGCCAGCACCACGTCGATCACCGCGATCACCGAGGTGAAGATCAGCACCCGGGGCAGCGACAGGAACGACTGGAGGTCGAACCCGGCGCTCTCGACGGAGCCGGCCGTCGAACTGGTCGCCTCACTGATCGTGCCGCCGACGGTCTCGAAGACACCCATGGCATCCATGACCATCCACAGCACGGCCGCCGCGATCACCGTGCAGATACCCAGCGCGATCGACAGCAGGAAGCTGACCTTCATCACCGACCACGGGTCCGCCTTAGCCACCCGCAGCCGCGCCTTGCGCGTACGAGGCGTCGTCCGCGCCCCTGTGCGAGGGCGACGCACCGCCGCCTCGACCTGCCCGCCCTGCGTGCCTCCACCGGCCTGCTGAGGGCCACGTTGCCCGCCTTGCGTACCGCCGCCCCCCGCAGGGGCAGCCTGGTACGCCTGGGGCGGGTGGTACGGCTGGGAGTCCGGTCCCTGGGCCGGCTGGTCCCGCTCGCCGGGCAGCGGCCCCGCCGCGTACCCGTCGTATCCCTGCGAGGGCTGCGGCCCCCGGGTATCTGTCACAGTTCCCCCCTGGGAGTCCGCGGCAGAGCCACGGGCACCGGGTGCTCCGGCCCCGGAAGCTTTTTTTCCGGTGCCCGTGGCTCCACTCACGACTTACTCCTCGCGCTCCCCACCCGAGGACTCTGCGCCCTCGGGTACTTCTGCCGCGGTCATGGCAGTGACCGCACTGTCCACCTCGGTCTCCGGCCCGCCTTCGGCGCCGTCGACCTCCTCGGCCTCACGACCGGCCTCGGCGTTGCGCGCGATGCCGACGACGGCGTCCCGCTTGCCCAGGTTGATCAGTTGGACGCCCATGGTGTCACGGCCCGTCTCCCTGACTTCGTTGACTCGCGTACGAATCACACCACCGCCGAGGGTGATGGCGAGGATCTCGTCCGTCGCCTCCACCACCAGCGCGCCCACGAGCGAGCCCCGGTCCTCCACGATCTTGGCAGCCTTGATGCCCAGACCACCACGACCCTGGACCCGGTACTCGTCGACCGGGGTGCGCTTCGCGTACCCGCCGTCGGTCGCGGTGAAGACGAACGTACCGGGCCTGACCACATTCATCGAGAGCAGTTCGTCACCCTCACGGAAACTCATGCCCTTCACACCGGACGTCGCCCGGCCCATCGGACGCAGCGCGTCGTCCGTCGCCGTGAACCGGATCGACTGGGCCTTCCTGCTGACCAACAGCAGATCGTCCTCCGCCGACACCAGCTCGGCACCGATCAGCTCGTCGTCGCTGCCGTCCGCGGTCTCCCGCAGGTTGATCGCGATGACACCACCCGAACGGGGCGAGTCGTAATCCTTCAGCGACGTCTTCTTCACCAGGCCGCCCTTGGTGGCCAGGATCAGGTACGGCGCGGCGTTGTAGTCCCGGATTGCGAGGATCTGCGCGATCTTCTCGTCCGGCTGGAACGCGAGCAGGTTCGCCACGTGCTGGCCCCGGGCGTCACGCCCGGCGTCGGGAAGCTCGTACGCCTTCGCCCGGTACACCCGGCCCTTGTTCGTGAAGAACAGCAGCCAGTGGTGGGTGGTCGACACGAAGAAGTGGTCGACGATGTCGTCCTGCTTCAGCTTCGTGCCGCGCACGCCCTTGCCGCCGCGCTTCTGCGACCGGTAGTCCTCGGTCTTGGTGCGCTTCACGTAGCCACCGTTGGTGATGGTGACGACGATGTCCTCCTCGGCGATCAGGTCCTCCATGGACATGTCGCCGTCGAAGGGCACCAGCTGCGAGCGCCGGTCGTCGCCGAACTTGTCGACGATGACGGCCAGTTCCTCGCTGACGATGGCGCGCTGGCGCTCCGGGGAGGCCAGGATCTCGTTGTACTCGTTGATCTTGGCCTGGAGCTCGTCGTGCTCCGCCACGATCTTCTGACGCTCCAGCGCGGCCAGTCGGCGCAGCTGCATCTCCAGGATCGCGTTCGCCTGGATCTCGTCGATCGACAGCAGGCCCATCAGGCCCTCGCGGGCGATCTCGACCGTGTTGGAGCGGCGGATCAGCGCGATGACCTCGTCGATCGCGTCCAGGGCCTTGAGCAGACCGCGCAGGATGTGCGCCCGCTCTTCCGCCTTGCGCAGACGGAACTTCGTGCGCCGGACGATGACCTCGATCTGGTGCGTCACCCAGTGCCGGATGAACGCGTCCAGCGACAGCGTGCGCGGCACCCCGTCGACCAGTGCCAGCATGTTCGCGCTGAAGTTCGACTGCAGGTCGGTGTGCTTGTAGAGGTTGTTCAGCACGACCTTGGCGACGGCGTCGCGCTTGAGCACGACGACGAGGCGCTGGCCGGTCCGCGAGGAGGTCTCGTCCCGGACGTCGGCGATTCCGCCGACCTTGCCGTCCTTCACCAGGTCGGCGATCTTCTGCGCGAGGTTGTCCGGGTTGGTCTGGTACGGGAGCTCCGTCACGACCAGGCACTGACGGTTCTGGATCTCCTCGACCGCCACCACGGCGCGCATCGTGATCGAACCGCGGCCCGTCCGGTACGCCTCCTCGATGCCCTTGCGGCCCACCACCAGGGCGCCGGTCGGGAAGTCGGGGCCCTTGATGCGTTCCAGGAGCGCGTCCAGGACCTCCTCCTGAGATGCCTCCGGGTTCTCCAGGCACCACTGCGCACCGGCGGCGACCTCGCGCAGGTTGTGCGGCGGGATATTGGTCGCCATACCGACCGCGATGCCGGACGAGCCGTTGACCAACAGGTTCGGGAAACGGGACGGCAGGACCGTCGGCTCCTGGTTACGGCCGTCGTAGTTGGCCGTGAAGTCGACGGTCTCCTCGTCGATGTCGCGGACCATCTCCATCGAGAGGTTCGCCATCTTGCACTCGGTGTAACGCATGGCGGCCGCGGGGTCGTTGCCCGGTGAGCCGAAGTTGCCGTTGGACGCCACCAGCGGCATGCGCATCGACCACGGCTGCGCCAGCCGCACCAGGGCATCGTAGATCGAGGAGTCGCCGTGCGGGTGGTACGTACCCATGACGTCACCGACGACGCGGGCGCACTTGTAGAAGCCCTTCTCGGGCCGGTATCCGCCGTCGTACATCGCGTACAGAACGCGGCGGTGCACGGGCTTCAGGCCGTCCCGCACGTCGGGCAGCGCTCGGGCCACGATGACGGACATCGCGTAGTCGAGGTACGAGCGCTGCATCTCGGTCTCAAGCCCGACGGGCTCGATCCGTACGGTCAGATCCTCGGGAGCAGGGGTCACAGGGGTGTTCTCGTCGGCCATTGCTGGTCAAAATCCTTTCGAAGCGGTCAGCGACGGACCGACTCAGATGTCGAGGAAGCGAACGTCCTTGGCGTTGCGCTGGATGAACGAGCGCCGCGCCTCGACGTCCTCGCCCATCAGCACCGAGAACAGGTCGTCGGCCTGGGCCGCGTCGTCCAGAGTGACCTGGCCGAGCACACGGTGGTCGACGTCCATCGTGGTGATGCGCAGTTCCTCGGCGTCCATCTCACCGAGACCCTTGAAGCGCTGGAGGTCGCCCTCCTTGATGCGCTTGCCCTGCTGTTCGCCTGCCTCCCGCAGCGCATCGCGCTCACGGTCGGAGTAGGCGTACTCAACGTGGTCGCGGCTCCACTTGAGCTTGTACAGCGGCGGACGCGACAGGTAGACGTGGCCCGCCTCGACCAGCGGCCGCATGAAGCGGAACAGGAACGTCAGGAGCAGCGTGTTGATGTGCTGACCGTCGACGTCGGCGTCCGCCATCAGGATGATCTTGTGGTAGCGGAGCTTCTCGATGTCGAAGTCCTCGTGCACACCAGTGCCGAAGGCACTGATCAGCGCCTGCACCTCGGTGTTCTGGAGGATCTTGTCGATCCGCGCCTTCTCGACGTTGAGGATCTTGCCTCGGATCGGCAGGATCGCCTGGTACATCGGGTTGCGGCCGGATTTCGCCGAGCCGCCGGCGGAGTCACCCTCGACGATGAAGATCTCGCACTTCGTCGGGTCGTTCGACTGGCAGTCGGACAGCTTGCCCGGCAGGGATGCCGACTCCAGCAGCCCCTTGCGACGAGTCAGATCCCGGGCCTTGCGAGCCGCGACACGGGCCGTGGCGGCCTGGATCGACTTGCGGATGATGTCCGCGGCCTCGTTCGGATTGCGGTCGAACCAGTCGTTGAGGTGCTCGTGCACGACCTTCTGCACGAAGGTCTTCGCCTCCGTGTTGCCCAGCTTGGTCTTCGTCTGACCCTCGAACTGCGGCTCGCCCAGCTTCACCGAGATGATCGCGGTCAGGCCCTCGCGGATGTCCTCACCGGCGAGGTTGTCGTCCTTCTCGCGCAGGAACTTCTTCTCCCGCGCGTACCGGTTCACCAGACCCGTCAAGGCCGCACGGAAGCCCTCCTCGTGCGTACCGCCCTCGTGCGTGTGGATCGTGTTCGCGAACGAGTACACGCCCTCGGTGTACTGCGAGTTCCACTGCATCGCGATCTCGACCGAGAGGAGACGCTCCTTGTCCTCGGCCTCCACGTCGATGACGGTCGGGTGAATCAGCTCACCCTTGCGCGAGTTCAGGTACTTCACGAAGTCGACGATGCCGCCCTCGTAGTGGTACGTGACAGTGCGGACCTGCTCCTCGTCCGCCGTCTCGGGAGTGTCCGCACCGGCGACGGCCTTCGCGGACTCCCGCTCGTCCGTCAGCTTGATGGTCAGTCCCTTGTTCAGGAACGCCATCTCCTGGAAACGCCGCGACAGCGTCTCGAACGAGTACTCGGTGGTCTCGAAGATGTCGGGGTCGGCCCAGAACGTGACCGAGGTACCGGTCTCCTCGGTGGCCTCGTGCCGTTCGAGCGGCGCGGTCGGGGCCCCCGCCTTGTACTCCTGCGTCCAGCGGTAGCCGTCCGTCCTGATCTCGACGGCCAGCTTGTACGAAAGGGCGTTCACGACGGAGACGCCGACGCCGTGCAGACCACCGGAGACCGCGTAGCCTCCGCCGCCGAACTTGCCGCCCGCGTGCAGCACGGTGAGCACGACCTCGACGGCCGGCTTCTTCTCGACGGGGTGGATGCCCACCGGGATGCCTCGACCGTTGTCGATGACACGCACCGCGCCGTCGGCCAGGATCGTGACGTCGATGGCGTCCGCGTGGCCGGCGAGGGCCTCGTCGACGGAGTTGTCGACGACTTCCTGCACCATGTGATGCAGGCCACGCTCACCGGTCGAGCCGATGTACATGCCAGGCCGCTTGCGGACCGCGTCCAGGCCCTCAAGGACTGTGATCGCGCTGGCGTCGTACGACGAGGTGACCCCGGAAGAAGTGCGCACCGGGGCTGCCTTCTCGTCGGTGACCTCGCCGGCTTCGCCGGCAATGGACGGACTGATCTCGTTGGGGTTGCCGGAATCGGCCACGAAGCGCCCTTTCTGGCACAGCACAGGCCCATCCCCTGCCGTCGGCTGGGGGGTTCCCCATCCCCAGGCAGGCAGGAGCGGCTGCGTCGTTCTGTGTGAGTCGACGTGCCCCGCGAAACTAAGCGAGGACTACCGACCAGTCTACCGGTAGCGCGGACATGAATGGGGGTTTGCTGGTGCCTGAGTCCGCATGTGCCGCCCCAAACCGGGGCCGACCTACTCCCCATATCCGGGGAGGGGCTCCAGGCGGCTCACACGGGCACTCAGCGCTTCCAGCTGTCAAGCTCCGGCTACGGTGAGGGACGCCTCACTCCGGCCGTCCGGTTTCACGTGAAACATCCTCTTCACGTTTCACGTGAAACACCGACACATCCGCCCTACCCGTACGTGTCCCCGGGCCCCGTACTTCCCGGCGCCCGCAACGGTCCGTACCGGCGTTGCGGTGCATTCGGCCCCTGAAGTTTGATCACTCGTACGGTGTCCCGCCCCAGCTCTGCGTTGAGACGGCGCAGCAGATCGGGCACCATCCACTTCAACTGGGTCGCCCAAGCCGTGGAATCGCAGCGGACCACCAGGATCCGCTCGTCCTCGTCGTACTTCAGCGGCTCGGAGTGCTGAGCCACGTCCGGCCCCACGATCTCCTTCCAGCGCCCCATCACCCCGCTGACCGCGATCGGCATCTCCCAGCCCCGCTCGGTCTTCAGCCGGTCCAGCGCGGCCCCCAGCTTCAACGGGTCGCGGCCGTCGGCCCCCGACCCGGAGCGCAGACCGCCCCCACGGCGCACCGTCTTCTTCTGCTGCGCAGCCGCACCCCGTGCTCGGGCCTGCTCCTTCGCCGCGGCCAGCGCCTGCCGGGCCAGGTCCACTCCCGACGACTGAGGCACCCCCGGCGGAACGGCCCCGGCCTTCGGCTCGGCCGTCGACCCGACGGTCTTCGCGGCCGCCGCGTTCGACACCCCCGGCTTCGATGCTCCGGCCTTCGGCCTGCTCTCGCCGCTCACAGACGCGTCACCTCGCCACCGGCCACCTCGTAGCGGGCACCCGCCAGAACGCCCGGCACATCGTCGTCCACCGCCGCGGTCACCAGGACCTGCTCGCCCGGGGCCACCAACTCCGCCAACCGCTCCCGGCGCCGCGCGTCCAGCTCCGCGAACACGTCGTCCAGCACCAGCACCGGCTCGTTCCCCTCCGCGCGCAGCAAGTCGTACGAAGCAAGCCGCAGGGCCAGGGCGTAGGACCAGGACTCGCCGTGACTCGCGTAGCCCTTCGCGGGCAACTGGCCCAGTTTCAAGAGCAGTTCGTCGCGATGCGGACCCACGAGGGTCACGCCGCGCTCGATCTCCTGCTTGCGCGCCTCGCCGAGCGCCCCCAACAACTGCCCGTAGAGGTCCTCCCGGGACTGTGCCTCGCCGGGCGCCGAGTTCCGGTACTCCAGTACCACCGGCCCGCCACCGGGCGCCAGCTGCTCGTACGCCTTGTCCGTCAGCGGCTGGAGCGTGGCGACCAGATCAAGGCGCTGAGCAAGGAGCTCGGCCCCCGCCTTCGCCAGGTGCTGGTCCCACACGTCGATGGTGGACATGTCCATGGACCGGCCGCCGTGCCTGCGCGCCATCGCGGCCGACTTCAGGAGCGTATTGCGCTGCTTGAGCACGCGCTCGTAGTCGGACCTCACCCCGGCCATCCGCGGCGACCGGGCGGTGATCAGCTCGTCCAGGAACTTCCGGCGCTCGCCGGGGTCGCCCTTGACCAGGGCGAGATCCTCGGGCGCGAACAGGACCGTGCGTACGATCCCCAGCACGTCCCGCGGCCTGACCTGCGACGACCTGTTGATGCGGGCACGATTGGCCCGGCCGGGATTGAGTTCCAGCTCGATCAGCTGGGACCGCTCGCCCTGGGTGACAGCCGCGCGGATCACGGCCCGCTCGGCTCCCATCCGTACCAGGGGAGCGTCGGAGGAGACCCGGTGACTGCCGAGGGACGCCAGATAGCCGACGGCTTCCACGAGATTCGTCTTGCCCTGCCCGTTCGCCCCCACGAACGCGGTGACGCCCGGGTCGAGCGGGACCTCGACCCGGGCGTACGAGCGGAAGTCGGCCAGCGACAGATGCGTGACGTGCATGGTGGTGCGCCGACCTTCCCCGACTGTGCTTCGCTGCCCTTCCGGGCCTACTGCTGCAGTGCCTACTTCTTGTGGGACTCGACCGCGTGCCCGCCGAACTGGTTGCGCAGCGCGGCGATCATCTTCATCTGCGGGGAGTCGTCCTGACGCGACGCGAAGCGCGCGAACAGGGAAGCCGTGATCGCGGGCAGCGGCACGGCGTTGTCGATGGCCGCCTCGACGGTCCAGCGACCCTCGCCGGAGTCCGCGGCGAACCCGCGCAGCCCCTCCAGGTGCTCGTCGTCGTCGAGAGCGTTGACCGCCAGGTCCAGCAGCCAGGAGCGGATGACCGTGCCCTCCTGCCAGGAGCGGAAGACCTCACGCACGTCCGTGACGGAGTCGACCTTTTCCAGCAGCTCCCAGCCCTCGGCATACGCCTGCATCATGGCGTACTCGATGCCGTTGTGGACCATCTTCGCGAAGTGACCGGCACCGACCTTGCCGGCGTGCACGGAGCCGAAATCACCCTCGGGCTTGAGCGCGTCGAAGACCGGCTGGACCTTCGCCACGTCGTCGGCGTCGCCGCCGTACATCAGCGCGTAGCCGTTCTCCAGGCCCCAGACGCCACCGGAGACACCGCAGTCGACGAAGCCGATGCCCTTGGCCTTCAGCTCCTCGGCGTGCTTCTCGTCGTCCGTCCAGCGCGAGTTTCCGCCGTCGACGACCACGTCGCCGGGCGACAACAGTTCGCCGAGGGCGTCGATCGTGGTCTGGGTGGCGTCACCGGCCGGGACCATGACCCATACGACGCGCGGGCCCTTGAGCTTGCCCACAAGCTCTTCCAGGCCGGGGACGTCGGCGACGTCCTGGTTGCGGTCGTAACCGATGACGGTGTGGCCTGCGCGGCGAATGCGCTCGCGCATGTTGCCGCCCATCTTGCCGAGGCCGACGAGACCGAGCTCCATCAGAGATTCCTTAACATTCGAGGCGATTCGTACCCGGGTCCGAGCCTACGCCCGGGGCGGGCGGACAGCCCGAGGGGCACGTGAGGCCCGGCGCCCCTTGGGCCCCGGGCCTGCACGGAAGTCCGCCGGACTCAGCCCGAGAGCCGCACCGGCATGATCAGGTACTTGTACGCGTCGTCCGCCTCGGCATCCACGGCAGGGCGACCGCTGAGCAGCGCCGGCTTCGTGGACGTCGTGAACGAGAGCTGCGCAACCGGCGAGTCGATGGCACTCAGGCCGTCCAGCAGGAACGTCGGGTTGAAGGCGATCGAGATGTCGTCGCCGTCCAGGCTGGCGTCGACACGCTCCACAGCCTGTGCATCGTCGCTGGAACCCGCTTCGAGGATCAGGACGCCCTGTTCGAAGGTCAGCCGGACCGGGGTGTTCCGCTCCGCGACCAGGGCCACACGCTTCACCGCCTCGACGAACGGGGCGGTCTCGATGACGGCGACGGAGTTGAACTCGGTCGGGAACAGCGTCCGGTACTTCGGCAGATCACCTTCGAGGAGACGGGTCGTCGTACGACGACCGGCACCCTCGAAACCGATCAGGCCCTCGCCGGAACCCGAGCCGGACAGGGCAATGGTCACCGTGTCCCCGCTGGTCAGCGACTTGGCGGTGTCCAGGAGCGTCTTGGCGGGCACCAGGGCGACAGCGGACGCGTCCGGGTCCTCCGGCTTCCACAGGAACTCGCGGACCGCGAAGCGGTAGCGGTCGGTGGACGCCAGTGTGACCGTCTCGCCCTCGATCTCGATCCGCACGCCGGTCAGCACGGGCAGCGTGTCGTCACGACCGGCGGCGATGGCCACCTGGGCGGCGGCGGAGGCGAACACCTCACCCGGCACGGTGCCGGTGGCGGACGGCATCTGCGGCAGCGCCGGGTACTCCTCCACAGGGAGCGTGTGGAGTGTGAACCGCGAGGAACCGCACGCCACGGTCGCCCGTACACCGTCTGTGGAAATCTCCACCGGCCGGTTGGGGAGGGCGCGGCAGATGTCGGCGAGGAGCCGGCCGGACACCAGGACCGTGCCGTCCTCCTCGATCTCCGCGTCGACCGACACACGGGCCGAAACCTCGTAGTCGAAGCCGGAGAGGCTCAGTGCGCCCTCCTCGGCCTTCAGCAGAAGGCCCGCGAGGACGGGCACCGGCGGACGGGCCGGGAGGCTGCGGGCCGTCCAGGCCACCGCCTCCGCGAGTACATCGCGCTCCACCCGGATCTTCACCGGAACCGCCTCCTGCTGTTGCTGGCTCGCCCTGCTGGCTTTTCTTCGTCGGACTGGTGTCTCCCGGCCGTCGGCTGGGGAAGTTCACCGGGGACCAGTCTGACGTACGCCACCGACAGTCGGTGCGGCTGCGGGTCAAGTCGTGGCGAGAGGCGCGAGAGGCCGCTGGGCCGAGTTGTACACAGGCCCTTCTTCTATGCGGATTCCGGTCTCACTCTTAGTGGGAGTAGTAGTAGGGCCTGTGGAAACCGTGGATAACCCCGTTTTCGCAGCTCAGGCCCACTTTTTTGTCCACCGCGCCTGTGGGCGGGACCGGTGGACAACCCGGCCGCTCTGTGGACGGCTCGAAGTTCTGCACAGCCGATGCACAGGGGACCCCCACTTCCCCACAGGTGTGTCCCCAGCTTTACCCCGCTTCCCCACAGGGCAACCGGGCTCCTTGGTGTGACGGCTTTCACTCGACCCGGTGAGAGGCGTTGTGCCGTTGCCGAACAGTGGACAACGCTGGGGAAAAGCTGTGGGAAAGACCTCCAGCCCTGTGGGCCATCGGTGGACAACGCGACGGGTGCCCTGTGGACGGGAAAACTGTCCACAGCCTGTGGATGACGGTTTGCCACAATTCCACAGCCACTTGACCTGGGGTGATGGAGCCTCAGCTCACGTGCCTGTGGACGCAATCTGGACAACTTCCCAGTCCCCAGGGTGTGGACGGGACATCGTCCCAGGATCTGTGGAGAACTGCAGCCCACGGGCCCCTATTCGAACAGGGCCGGTCCTCCACAGCCCTGGAAAACAGGGCGGCGGGTCCGGCGGACGCGTGCGCAACGTCCCTCAGGACCACTGTCGGCAACAGGAAAGGGCGCCCGGAGAATGCTTCTCCGGGCGCCCTTCGGCGTCGTACGGGCCGGGTCGTCAGCCGTTCTTGATGCGGTTGGTGAGCTCGGTGACCTGGTTGTAGATGGACCGGCGCTCGGCCATCAGCGCACGGATCTTGCGGTCTGCGTGCATCACCGTCGTGTGATCCCGACCGCCGAACTGCGCGCCGATCTTCGGTAGCGAGAGGTCGGTGAGCTCCCGGCACAGGTACATGGCGATCTGGCGTGCCGTCACCAGCACGCGGCTGCGCGAGGATCCGCACAGATCGTCCACCGTCAGCCCGAAGTAGTCCGCCGTCGCCGACATGATGGCGGGTGCCGTGATCTCCGGCGAGGCGTCCTCGCCGCCGGGGATGAGGTCCTTCAGTACCTGCTCGGTGAGACCGAGGTCCACCGGCTGCCTGTTCAGGCTCGCGAAGGCCGTGACGCGGATCAGCGCCCCCTCCAGCTCGCGAATGTTGCGCGAGATGCGTGAGGCGATGAACTCCAGTACCTCCGGCGGGGCGTTGAGCTGCTCCTGCACCGCCTTCTTGCGCAGGATCGCGATGCGCGTCTCCAGCTCCGGCGGCTGTACGTCGGTGGTCAGACCCCACTCGAAGCGATTGCGCAGCCGGTCCTCCAGCGTGACCAGTTGCTTGGGCGGCCGGTCGGAGGACAGCACGATCTGCTTGTTCGCGTTGTGCAGCGTGTTGAACGTGTGGAAGAACTCCTCCTGCGTCGACTCCTTGCTCGCGAGGAACTGGATGTCGTCGACGAGCAGGATGTCCACGTCGCGGTAGCGCTTGCGGAACGCGTCGCCCTTGCCGTCGCGGATGGAGTTGATGAACTCGTTGGTGAACTCCTCGGAGCTCACGTACCGCACGCGCGTGCCGGGGTAGAGGCTGCGGGCGTAGTGGCCGATGGCGTGCAGCAGGTGCGTCTTGCCGAGTCCGGACTCCCCGTAGATGAACAACGGGTTGTACGCCTTCGCCGGCGCCTCGGCGACAGCGACCGCGGCCGCGTGGGCGAAACGGTTCGAGGAGCCGATGACGAAGGTGTCGAAGAGGTACTTCGGGTTCAGCCGGGCCTGCGGCTCTCCTGGACCCGGCGCGGGCGCGGGCTGAGCGGCGAGCGGGCCGGGAGCGCCGCTGGGCGTCGGCAGGTTCGGGCCGCCTCCGTGACGGGGGCCGTGGTCCTGCCGGTCCGAGTGGTCCTGGCGCTGCTGCTCGTACGACTGCTGTTGCTGGTCGTACGAGGGCCGGTCGGGCAACTGCGTCCGGTAGTCGTGCTGCGGCGGCCGGGAATAGGAGTCACGCTCCTGGAAACCGCCGAGCCGGGGCTGCTGCCAGCCGCCGTGGTCTTCCTGTGCGCCGCCGGGCCAGGAGCCGGGCGCGGGGCGGGACTGCTGCCGGTACTCCGGGTAGGCGGGGCGGGCTGTCGGCAGCCCGTCGTCGTGCTGCGGGCGGTGCCCGTAGGTGTTGTCGTAACTGTCGCGCGAGTCGCGCGAGTCGCGGCTGTCGCGCACGTCGCGTTGCTGGTCGTCGCGCTGCCGGTTCTGCTGCTGGTCCTGGTGCTGTCCGCCCTGGTGCGGTCCCTGGTACGGGGACGGCTGTGAAGGCTGCTGGCGGGACAGCGGGGCGGGCGACTCGCCGACGGAGTCGTCGACGGTGACGGCGATCCGGATCGGCCTGCCGCACTCGTGGCTGAGTGCCTCGCTGATGAGGGGGGCGAGCCGACCTTCGAGGACCTGCTTCCCGTATCCGTTGGGCACGGCGAGCAGTGCGGTGTCCGCGACCAGGGCGAGCGGCTGGCAGCGTTCGATCCACTGCTTGTCCTTGGCTTCGAGGCCCTGCTGGCCCTCGCCGAGCAGATGCTCCAGCACGCGCGGCCACACTGCGGCAAGATCGGCAGGTACGTCAGCCACAGGGCACGCTCTCTCACAGGTCCCACGAAGGTGTGGTTCTCGGGACGGGACGGGAAGTACGGGCTGGACGGGCAGGGACACATGGGTTGCATGCCCACGAAAGCCAGAATCCAGGTTTGGCCACGGTAGTCGGGGCAGCTCACGCGGTTCAAGTTGTTGTCCACAGGCTGTGCACAGAGCGGCCCCGACAAGCCCCGGTTTGACCGGATGGCGTAGCCGCGCGTACCGTAACCAGGTCGAGTTGTCGATGGCTGCTGCCGCCTGCCTCCGATGGGCAAAGATCATGGTCAATGATCGTGAAGCGGTGCACTGAGAGCGTTGCGAGCTTCCTCGTGGGCGCACGGTGACAGCCAGGCGATGTCCCGCCATCCCCGATTCATTTCTGGAGCCCCCGAGTGAGCAAGCGCACCTTCCAGCCGAACAACCGTCGTCGTGCCAAGACCCACGGCTTCCGTCTGCGCATGCGTACCCGTGCCGGCCGCGCCATCCTGGCGAACCGCCGTGCCAAGGGCCGCAGCGAACTGTCCGCCTGATCCCGCACGGGTCATGACGTGCTGCCTACCGAGAATCGGCTGAGGCGGCGCGAGGACTTCGCGACCGCGGTACGACGAGGGCGCCGTGCAGGCCGCCCGTTTCTCGTCGTCCATCTACGCAGTAGCGGTGCAACGGACCCGCACGCGGCAGGGGAGAGCACTCCCCCGACGCGTGCGGGTTTCGTCGTGAGCAAAGCCGTCGGAGTCGCTGTCGTACGCAACGCGGTGAAGCGCAGACTCCGCCACCTCATGCGCGAAAGGATTGCCGAGCTGCCCCCCGGTAGCCTGGTAGTCGTACGGGCGCTGCCCGGAGCGGGCGGGGCCGACTACGCACAGCTGGCCCAGGACCTGGACGCCGCGTTGCAGCGGCTGCTGGGCGGGGCTCCCCAAACCGAAGGTCGGGGGAGAGGCACGCGATGAAGTACCCGCTGCTGGCGCTCATCAAGCTGTACCAGTGGACCATCAGCCCCATGCTCGGGCCGGTCTGCCGGTACTACCCGTCGTGTTCCCACTACGGATTCACGTCCATCGACCGGCACGGCGCGGTGAAGGGCTCAGCCCTCACCGCCTGGCGCATTCTGCGGTGCAATCCGTGGTCGCCGGGCGGTGTGGACCATGTTCCGCCGCGCACGCGCCGAAGGTGGCACGAAGCGCTGCGCGACGCGTGGCGCGGCAGCAAGGGCGAGAAGTCCGCCGATGGCGTGTCTTCTCGGGGATCCGCCCCCGACACCCCGAGCCCGGCCGCAGAGACCTCGCCCAATGCTCAAGGAGCTTGATTAGTGGACACGATTGCCAGTCTGTTCAGCTTCATCACCTGGCCCGTTTCCTGGGTCATCGTCCAGTTCCACAAGGTGTACGGGTTCGTTTTCGGCCCTGACACGGGGTGGGCCTGGGGCCTGTCCATCGTGTCCCTCGTGATCCTGATCCGCATCTGCCTGATCCCGCTGTTCGTGAAGCAGATCAAGTCGACGCGGAACATGCAGGTGCTCCAGCCGAAGATGAAGGCGATCCAGGAGCGCTACAAGAGCGACAAGCAGCGTCAGTCCGAAGAGATGATGAAGCTGTACAAGGAGACGGGTACCAACCCGCTCTCCTCGTGCCTGCCCATCCTGGCGCAGTCGCCGTTCTTCTTCGCGCTGTACCACGTGCTCTCCAGCATCGCCGACGGCAAGAAGATCGGCGTCATCAACGACCAGCTCCTGGAGAGCGCCCGTCAGGCGCACATCTTCGGCGCTCCGCTGGCCGCGAAGTTCACGGACAGCGCGGACAAGATCGCCGGGCTGGACGCTTCGGCGACCTCGGTCAAGATCGTCACCGCGATCATGATCGTGATGATGTCGGCCTCCCAGTTCTTCACGCAGCGCCAGCTCATGACGAAGAACGTCGACCTCACGGTCAAGACGCCGTTCATGCAGCAGCAGAAGATGATGCTGTACATCTTCCCCGTGATGTTCATGGTGATGGGCATCAACTTCCCCGTCGGTGTCCTCGTCTACTGGCTGACCACCAACGTGTGGACCATGGGCCAGCAGATGTACGTCATCAACCAGAACCCGACCCCGGGCAGCAAGGCGCAGGACGCTTACCTGCAGCGTCTGCTGAAGAGCGTGGTGTCCTCGGGCGAGGTGAAGGCACGGCGCAAGCGCAATGTCGTCAAGGTGATCGTCGCCAAGGGCCCCGACCGCAACGACGTCGAGCGCAAGTTCATCACCGGACTGGCCAAGGCGGGCTTCGCGGCAGAGCCCGACGGCACGGTTTCCCGGAGCGCCACGGCCGCTGCCGACGCCGAGGGCAGCGCCGCTGCGGCGAAGCGCCAGCAGCCCAAGCGCCAGACAAAGGCGAAGCGCCAGTCGGCCACCGCGCAGCAGAGTACGGCCGCCAAGGCTGCCGAGGGCTCCTCTCCCAAGACCTCGCTGGAGAAGAAGGACGAGGCGCAGGACGCCAAGTCCACAACGGCGGGCAAGCCTGCCCGTTCCCAAGCCAAGTCCGGGCAGCGCAAGGGCCCGCAGCGGCCCAAGCACCCGTCCAAGAAGTAAGAAGGAGTCCTCTCGTGACGGACGGCACCACCACCTCTTCCGCGCCCGCCGACGGCACCGACACGCTGACCCGCCTGGAGCAGGAGGGCGAGATCGCGGCTGACTACCTCGAAGGTCTGCTCGACATCGCCGACCTCGACGGCGACATCGACATGGACGTCGAGGCGGACCGGGCCGCTGTTTCGATCATCAGTGACTCCAGCGGCCGGGACCTGCAGAAGCTCGTGGGCCGTGACGGCGAGGTGCTCGAAGCCCTTCAGGAGCTGACACGTCTCGCCGTGCACCGCGAGACGGGCGACCGCAGCCGGCTGATGCTGGACATCGCGGGCTTCCGGGCGAAGAAGCGTGAGGAGCTCGCGGAGATCGGTGCCAGGGCCGCGGACGAGGCGAAGACCTCGGGTGCCCCGGTGAAGCTCGACCCGATGACCCCGTTCGAGCGCAAGGTCGTGCACGACGCGATCGCCGCGGCGGGTCTGCGCAGCGAGTCCGAGGGCGAGGAGCCCCAGCGCTTCGTCGTTGTGCTTCCTGCCTGACCTGGATCATTGCCCTTCGGCCCCGTCTGTTCGCAGGCGGGGCCGAACTTTGTCAGCCTGATAGTCAGCCACCCCAGTGCGGTACGGAAGGACGGTCCCCGTGATGGAGGCAGCAGCGGAGCTTCCCCAGGCGCCGGAAGTCGCCAAGACGGTTTTCGGCGAGTTCCTCCCGCAGGCGGTTCGGTACGCCGAGTTGCTCGCGGACGCCGGTGTCGAGCGCGGTCTGATCGGCCCGCGTGAGGTGCCACGGCTGTGGGAGCGGCACCTGCTCAACTGTGCCGTGCTTTCGGAGGTCGTCCCCGAGAACATCACCGTGTGCGATGTGGGCTCAGGGGCCGGCCTGCCCGGTATCCCGCTGGCCCTGGCCCGACCCGACCTGAAGATCACCCTTCTTGAGCCGCTGCTACGGCGTACGAACTTCCTCCAGGAGGTCGTCGAACTGCTGGGGCTCGATCACGTCACGGTCGTGCGGGGCCGTGCTGAGGAAGTGATGGGGAAGGTGGAACCGGTCCATGTGGTGACCGCTCGGGCGGTCGCTCCATTGGACCGGCTCGCGGGGTGGGGCGTTCCCCTGCTGCGTTCTTACGGCGAGATGCTCGCGCTCAAGGGCGACACCGCGGAGGAGGAGCTCAAGGGTGCGCGTGCGGCGCTCAGCAAGCTTGGCGTGGTGAAGACCGAGGTTCTTCAGGTCGGCGAGGGGGTGGTGGAGCCGCTTTCCACCGTCGTGCGCGTCGAGGTCGGAGAAAGCCCTGGAGGTGTGCGCTTCGCGGCGAAGCGGGCCAAGGCGGCACGAACGGGCCGTTCCCGGCGTCGTCGCTGAAGGTCTTCGTCCTAGCGGATTGACGTGTCCCAGGTGCTCCATACATGGTGCCCTGCGTATGTGGCGCGGAGTGTCGGGGTCTGCCGGTGAGCCCGCGCGTGCATCGTGTTTCACGTGAAACGTCGCTCGCTGCTGCAGGGAATCATCAACCGGGGCCGTGCGGCTTCTTCGTCGCACGAAGCAAGACCCGAAAGGACCATGGGGTTGTCCACAAGGACGGGTTCTTCCACAGGAGAACGGGCCTCACTGGTTGGCGCCCCCCAAAGCGTGACAGGCTCTGAGCACTACGAGCCTGAAGTCGAGGAGAGTGAATCCTTGCGGTCCGACGCCAACATCGCGGGACCGATGACCGATCCGGTCCCCGGCCCCCGTTCCGAAGCGGCGGGGGACGATGTTTCACGTGAAACATCGCCCCTGCCCGACGACACCCCTATTGGTCGTGCTGCCCAACTGGCGGTAGATGCTCTCGGTCGAGCCGGCGAGGGACTGCCGAGGCCTGAGCAGACACGAGTGATGGTGGTCGCCAATCAGAAGGGCGGAGTAGGGAAGACCACGTCCACGGTCAACCTAGCTGCCTCGCTCGCGCTGCACGGCGCAAGGGTCCTGGTGATCGATCTCGATCCGCAGGGCAATGCCTCCACGGCGCTGGGAATCGACCATCACTCCGAGGTTCCCTCGATCTATGACGTGCTGATCGACAGCAAGCCGCTGTCGGACGTGGTTCAGCCCGTCCGGGACGTCGAAGGTCTCTTCTGTGCCCCGGCCACCATCGATCTCGCCGGTGCGGAGATCGAGCTGGTGTCCCTGGTGGCGCGGGAAAGCCGACTGCAGCGCGCGATCCAGGCGTATGAGCAGCCGCTGGACTACATCCTCATCGACTGCCCACCGTCGCTGGGTCTCCTGACCGTCAACGCGATGGTTGCCGGCGAGGAGGTACTGATCCCCATTCAGTGTGAGTACTACGCACTGGAAGGGCTTGGACAGCTCCTGCGGAACGTGGAGCTGGTGCGCGGGCACCTCAACCCCGAGCTGCATGTCTCGACGATCCTGCTGACGATGTACGACGGCCGTACCCGGCTCGCCTCGCAGGTTGCAGAGGAAGTGCGCAGCCACTTCGCCAAGGAAGTACTCAAGACCAGCATTCCCAGGTCCGTCCGGATCTCGGAAGCTCCCAGCTATGGGCAGACCGTGCTCACCTATGACCCGGGCTCCAGCGGCTCGCTGTCGTACCTTGAGGCGGCGCGCGAGATCGCGTTGCGGGGGGCCGGAGTCTTCTACGAGGCGCAGCAGGCCCATGCTGCCGACCAGCACAATCAGCACAGCATGGCGGAGGGTGTCCAATGAGCAGCGATCGACGTAGAGGGCTGGGGCGCGGACTGAACGCGCTGATCCCGAATGCTTCCCGGGAGACCCAAGTGCCCGCGAGCGGCACTCTGACCTCGGAGCGCGGAGTAGCGGCCGCGAAGGTGGCCGCTCTGTCCGTGGGCAATGTTTCACGTGAAACATCGCCTGCGGTCCGAGAACCCGAGCCGGACGTACTGAAGGCTCCCGAGGGGGCGTTCTTCGCGGAGCTGCCGCCGCAGTTCATCGAGCCGAATCCGCAGCAGCCGCGCACGGTGTTCGACGAGGATGCCCTTGCCGAACTCGTCACCTCCATCAAGGAGGTGGGATTGCTTCAGCCCGTCGTCGTCCGGCAGGTGGGCCCGGAGCGGTTCCAGCTCATTATGGGCGAGCGCCGTCTGCGAGCGTCCAAGGAAGCCGGTCTGGAGAAGATTCCGGCGATCGTACGTGCGACAGAGGACGAAAAGCTTCTGCTGGACGCGCTGCTGGAAAACCTCCACCGGGCGCAGCTCAACCCGGTGGAAGAGGCTCATGCCTACGACCAGTTGCTCAAGGACTTCAACTGCACGCATGACCAGTTGGCCGACCGCATCGGTCGTTCGCGGCCACAGGTCTCCAACACTCTGCGGTTGCTGAAGCTTTCCGCCCCTGTGCAGCGCAGGGTCGCGGCCGGGGTGTTGTCTGCCGGCCACGCCCGTGCGTTGCTGGCCGTTGAGGATTCCTCCGAGCAGGACCGACTGGCGCATCGCATCGTGGCGGAAGGGCTGTCGGTGCGGGCGATCGAGGAGATCGTGTCGCTGCTGGGTTCTGAGCCGCACAAGGAGACCAGGCCCAAGGGGCCCCGTGCCGGTTCGCGGATGGCTCCCGCTCTGTCGGATCTTGCGTCCCGGCTTTCGGATCGATTCGAAACGCGGGTGAAGGTCGACCTCGGTCAGAAGAAGGGCAAGATCACCGTCGAGTTCGCTTCGGTGGAGGACTTGGAGCGGATCCTGGGCACCCTTGCCCCGGGCGAGGGGCGTGTACTGGAAAAGGGTTTGAACGAGCAGGACGGGCAGAGCGACGCGAACTGATCTCCTCGCGAACTCCTAGTGGAGGCGGGGGTGTTGCGGCAGTGGCCGGAACACCCCCGCCCTTTGCTCGCCGACGGTATCGGTCCGATCGCGCGGTGGTTACGATGCTTCGTGGTGCGGCGCATCCACTGCCATCCGCCAAAGGGAGGACGGAGCCATGCGAACGGTGAGCCGAGGCCAACTGGTGACTGTGGGGCTGGGGCTCGGGGCGGTCGGCGGTTTCGTCGGCGGTCTGATCCGGGAGTGGAGTGCGCTGAGCGCCGCTCGTGGTGCGGCAGGCGAAGAAAGTGGGGAACAGCCTTCATGGGGCGTCGGCTCGTACCGCTCACGCTGGACAACTTGGCGGACCTTCCCCACCGGTGTCGCAGCTGTGTCTTCTGGGAACTCGATGCCGTCCGTGGAGAGGCGGCGGTAGAGGCAGGCCGGGCCGAGCTGGAGAAAGAGGCCTGGCTCTCGGCGGTTCTGCTGGAGTGGGGGTCCTGCGGCCGGGTGGTCTATGTGGACGACGTTCCGGTGGGTTTCGTGATGTTCGCGCCCCCGGCGTATGTCGCGCGTGCGACGGCGTTTCCCACAAGCCCGGTGTCGCCGGATGCGGTGCAGCTGATGACGGCGGTGATCGTGCCCGGCTACCAAGGACAAGGGCTGGGGAGGGTGATGGTTCAGACCGTGGCCAAGGATCTCCTTGGGCGGGGCTTCAAAGCGATCGAGGCGTTCGGTGAAGCCCGCTGGAAAGAGCCGGGCTGTCTGCTGCCCGCCGATCACCTGCTGGCGGTCGGCTTCAAGACGGTGCGCCCGCATCCCACGTATCCGCGTCTGAGGCTCGAACTGCGCACCGCGCTGTCCTGGAAGGAAGATATGGAGCACGCGCTGGACAAACTGCTGGGAGTGGTCCAGAAAGATCCGGTTCTCCGACCGCTGTGAAACGGTGCGGACTCACCCCGAGAGCTTGGGATTTCGTGATCGTCGCAACGCCCCAGCTCAAGGGGTGTGATGGACTTCGAGATCCGGACGGTTCGGCTCGCGTTCCGCAGGGCGCAAGAAGGTCTCCGGGGAACGAGAGACACTCCTCCCCGGGATAGCGCAACGCTGAAGCGTGCCGAATCGTCGGCGTTGACCTCAGGACGGCAACGAGTGGCGCGACGGCCACTGCGAAGAAGCGGAACCGGAAGTGGCCACTGGCCCGGGAGAGCGATAGGGACCGCCACAGCGGGTGCTCCCTCGCCATCCGACATCCCGGTCTCCTTACGTGACCCGCCGGCCCGGGCTGCAACGAGAACGCCAACGGTCTGCCGCAGCAGTACGTCCCCAAGAGGCACCGATCTGCCCGTCCATGACTCCGGGCACCGGGCAGCCGCCGCCAACCAGATCAACCGCCGACCACGCAAAACGCTCGGCCGGGAAACCCCAACCGAGCGCCTGCGTGAATTACTAGTGGTCTGATCGACACGACCAGGTGCCGCAACCGCCCGTGGAAGCCGCCGGGCGGGTGGGCTTCACCGTTTCACGTGAAACAACGGCGGCGTACTGTTACTCGCCGATGAAGGGGTCGAGGTCGCGGATGATCGCGGCCTTCGGCTTGGCACCGACGATGGTCTTGGCGACCTCGCCGTTCTGGTAGACGTTCAGCGTCGGGATGGACATGACGCCGTACTTGGCCGCGGTGGCCGGGTTCTCGTCGATGTTGAGCTTGACGACCTGGATCTTGTCGCCGTGTTCCGCCGCGATGGCTTCGAGGGACGGCGCGATCTGACGGCACGGACCGCACCAGGCTGCCCAGAAGTCGACGAGGACGGGCTTGTCGCTCTTGAGGACGATCTCGTCGAAGGAGTCGTCGGTCACATTCTTCAGGTCGCCGGCCACGGCGGCCTCCTTCACTGCTGGTGGTGTGTGGGGTGGGGGGTCAGACAGCGGGGGTCTTCTCCGGCTCGGCGACCTTCTCGGTGTCGGCGAGCGCGGCGAGGTAGCGCTCCGCGTCGAGCGCGGCGGAGCAGCCGGTACCGGCGGCGGTGATGGCCTGGCGGTAGGTGTGGTCCACGACGTCACCGGCGGCGAAGACACCGGCCAGGTTGGTGCGGGTCGAGGGAGCCTCGACCTTCACGTAGCCCTCGTCGTCCAATTCGACCTGACCCTTGAAGAGCTCGCTGCGGGGGTCGTGGCCCACGGCGATGAACAGGCCGGTGACGTCGAGAGGGGCAGTCTCGCCGGTCTTGGTGCTGCGCAGCGTGATGCCCGAAAGCTTCTGGTCGCCTTCGAGGGAAGCCGTCTCGCTGTCCCAGGCGAACTTGATCTTCGGGTCGGCGAACGCGCGCTCCTGCATCGCCTTGGAGGCACGCAGGGTGTCCCGGCGGTGGACGATGGTGACGGACTTGGCGAAGCGGGAGAGGAACGTGGCCTCTTCCATGGCGGTGTCGCCGCCGCCGACCACGGCGATGTCGTGGTCCTTGAAGAAGAAGCCGTCGCAGGTGGCGCACCAGGAGACGCCGCGTCCGGAGAGAGCGTCCTCCTTGGGCAGGCCGAGCTTGCGGTGCTGCGACCCGGTGGAGATGATCACGGTCTTGGCGCGGTGCACGGTACCGGCGGTGTCGGTGACCGTCTTGATGTCCCCGGTGAGGTCGACGGAGACGATGTCGTCGGGGATGAGCTCGGCACCGAAGCGCTCGGCCTGGGCGCGCATGCCGTCCATCAGGTCCGGGCCCATGATGCCGTCGCGGAAACCGGGGAAGTTCTCGACCTCGGTGGTGTTCATCAGCGCACCACCTGCGGTGACGGCACCTTCGAACACCAGCGGCTTCAGCGATGCGCGCGCGGTGTACAGCGCGGCGGTGTATCCGGCCGGCCCGGAGCCAATGATGATCACGTTACGGACGTCGCTCACGGGTTTCTTCCTCGTCTCTGCAGACTGCTTACTGCCAACCGGGGCCCGGTCTGAACCTTCCACCCCATCCAACGGATACTACGGGGCTGGCATTCCCGGGGCGGCCCGGCACTTGGAGGAGTCTGTCAGCGCCTGGGGTAGGTATCGGTGAGCAGCAGATTGCCCTTGCCCGTGGGTTCGGCATCGATGCAGGACGCGTCGACGACGTACGCATGAACCAGTGTGGGCTTGGAGGCATGGGGCAGGACGAGGAGATAGGCGGGCTTGCCTTCGTAACTCCCGCTTTCGAAGCCCAGGGGGGTCTCGGTGCGGCCCGTGCCCTTCTGAATACAGGAAGGCACACCGAGCATCGCCTTCGGAGAGTTCGGGTTCTCCTGGATGTCAATCGACGGGGCGTTCTTGTCCTTGCTCAGAGGGTTTTCCGGTTCCGGCGCAGAGGCGAGCAGGGTATCGACGTGTTCCTTGAGCGGCTCTCCCGAGAACTGCTGGGAGAGCGTTGCCGACGACGCGCTGTCCTTGGCCCCCGTCTCACTTGCTGGCGTGGACAGGGACTGCACCAGCAGGACACCGAGCCCGACCGTGGCTGTCCCGAGGACGGCCCCCCACAGGGCGCGGCGGCGGGGTGTGCGGGAGGTGCGCCGTCCGGGACCGGTGGCTGCGCGGGCCTGGCCTGCGGGCCGCTCGACCCGAGGAGGGACGGATGCCGGGGGATTGGGAGCAGCCGGTGTTTCACGTGAAACAGCAACAGGGGCGGCCGCGTCGGGCGCGCTGGAATTCAGGAGGGCCTCCGCGGCCAGAGCCGCGTCGATCCTTCCGGCCACGTCGGAGGGCATGCGCGGCGGTCCGGGGAGGGTGCCGAGCGTGCTGCGGATCTCCTCCAAGGACGCCCGGACGTCTGCGCACAGCGCGCACTCGTCGATGTGACGACGTACGTCCTCCATGCGGTTCTGCGGCAGGTTCCCTTCGGTGAGGTCGGAGATCTCCGCGACATCCGGGTGCTGAGTCGTGCCGGTCGTGGAGGTCACGCGCGCCCACCTCCGCCCTTCACAGCAGCAGGGCCGGGCCCTGCGTCTTTTGCATCCGATGCCGGTGGTGGGACGGATGTCCCCGGCCTCCGGTTCCTTCCCCCCTCGGAGTCCCCGCTATCCCCGGTTCCTGCCCGTAGATGCGTGAGGAGTGGCAGGAGTCTGGCCCGGCCCCGTGCGCAGCGGCTTTTCACGGTTCCGGTCGGTACGCCAAGGACCACGGCGGCCTCTGCCACCGGGTAGCCCTGCATGTCGACGAGGACGAGTGCGGCCCTCTGGTCGGGGGGCAGGGTACGCAGTGCTGCCAGCAGCTCGCGGTGGAGGTCCTGACGTTCGGCCGGGGCCTCCGCCGACTCATGGGGTTCGAGGAGCTGTTCCAGACGCTCGTTGTCGTCCATGGGAGAGGTTCTGCGGGACGCGGCCTTGCGCACGCGGTCCAGGCAGGCGTTGACGGTGATCCGGTGCAGCCAGGTAGTGACGGCCGATTGGCCGCGGAAGGTGTGGGCGGCCCGGTAGGCGGACACCAGGGCGTCCTGGACGGCGTCGGCGGCTTCCTCACGGTCGCCGAGGGTACGCAGCGCCACTGCCCAGAGCCGGTCGCGGTGTCGGCGTACGAGCTCGCCGAAGGCGTCGGGGTCCCCCTTGACGTGCCTGGCCAGGAGATCCTGGTCGTCGGCATCGCGAAGTGCGACGTCGTCGTCCAACGGTGGCCCCCTCCCCCTGGTGGCTTGAGTCAGCCGGTGAATTTCACATCGGTTATGGCCTGCTTGTGTCCTGCGCCGCTGAACTCGTCCTGTCCGGCCATGGGCATGGCTGTCATCCAGAGCAGGACGTAGCGCGTCTTCACCGGCTTCTTCGCCTTGATCGAGGCCTGGGCGCCGCTGGTGGTCGTCGTGGCGATCTTCGTCATCGAATCGACGTCTCCCGAGGTGGACATGGAAGGCGCCGCGTACATGGAGATTGTGGTGTGGTCACCCGCGTACTTGAACGCTATCGACGACTCGGCGACGTCTCTCTCCTCGCCGAGGTCGTAGACGATGCCCACGCCCTTCTTGATCGAGGGTGCCAGTTCCGGGCCGTCGGTATAGCTCTTGGTGCGCCAGTACGAGTTGCGGTCGCCGTCATAGGTCTGCGCCACGTCGGCGGCGGCCTGGGGAAGGCCGTCGGGAGAGAACTCGGCGGCGCCCTTGATGTCGAGCGGCTTGAGCGCCGGCGGACGGGCAACCTCGTTGTTCTTCGGTTCGGTCTGCGTCTGGGTGTCGTCGGCGGTCTCGCGCCTGTCCAGGAGTGTGTCGGCGAGCTGCCAGCTGCCGAGGCCCAAGGCGGCGATGAGGAGAGAGGCGACGCCCCACTTGAGGACCCGGCCGGTGCGGCTCTGAAGCGGCCGAGGCGGGACCGGCACCGGCTGAGGACCCGTGGGCCGTGACTGCTGCCGCCCGTACGAGCCCTGCTGGTAGGTGGTGCGCTGGTAGTCCGGGCGGGAGGGGTACGAGGGCTCCGGGGGGCGGATGCGGGGCATCGCTGCGACGGCCTTGGCCAGCTCGTCGGGGGTCGTGCAGGGCGGTTCCTGGCGGGAAGCGGTGGCACCGTCGTTGGCCAGGGCCCGCATGGCGAGTTCGGACAGTCCGCGGTGGACGCCGGCGCGTACCTGGTCGGGAGGGATGAGGCCGATGTCCTTGGGCAACCCGGTCAGGCCGTACGCATCGCTCTCGTAGGGCCAGCGCTGAGTCAGCGACGCGTACAGCAGCGCGCCGATCGCCTCGGTGTCGGCGCGCTGCGCCGTGCCGGAGCTGATACCGCGCAGGGCGGCGTTCACCGCGAGGCCGCGGATGCGGTACTGACCTGTGGAGGTCCGCAGCACGGCGCTCGGCGTGAGCCGCAGGTGGGCCAGGCCTTCGCGGTGGGCAGCCGCCATGGCTTGGGAGACCTGGCTGACGAGTTGGTACGCGTCGTGCGGCTCCAGCGGCCCGCCGGCGAGGATCGAGGTCAGTTCGGTGGCGTCGGGCAGCCACTCGTGGACGACGTAGACGAGGTCGTTCTCCTCGACGGCGTCCAGGACCTGGACGAAGCGGGGGTCGCCGAGCAACGCAGAGGAGCGTGCCGCAGCCAGCACGGTGCGTGCCCGGGGGTGGTCGGCGGGCAGCAGGTGGACGCCCACGGCGCGCCGCAGCTTCTCGTCGACCGCACGCCAGCTGCTGAAGCCGTCGAGACGGGTGACACACTCCTCCAGCCGGTAACGTCTGGCGAGTTTGTGACCGCTGTGCAGTTCCGGCGCGACGATCGGGGTCTCGGTGCCCTTCTTCTCCGTCACGTTCTGCGTGGTCGTCTCTGGTGTGTCCTGGCCTTCTGCCAGCCCGTCGGCCGTGGCCCTGTCGGCATCAGAGGCGGACGACTCCTTCCCGCCCGAGGCGGGGGGAGGAGTGTCACCGCTGTTGTCGGCCACGTCGACGGCAGCCGTGCTACGTTCCGCCACCGTCGTTCCTGCCTCCCCATCCGTTGCGCGCTGTCGAGCAGCCCTGCCAATTGTGCCCACAGTCCGCCGCTGTGCACGACACGTGGCGGCGGGCCATGGTTGTGCGGCCGTCGTCGGAGCTCAGCGGCCCAGACGTCCGCGGACCATGCCCACCAAGGCGTTGAGTTCCGCGATGTGCATCTTCTTCGCGGCGACGAAGAAGACTCCGAGCAGTGCGGCACCGCCGACGACCAGTGCGGCGAGCGAGCCCAGGACTCCCTGTCCAAGGACCTGGGAGAGCGCATACCCCACCGCACCGGCAACCAAGGCTGCGGGAATCGAGGCGATCGCGAGCCGCGCGTACGTACGCAGGACGTTCGCACCGTCCAGGTCACCGCCGAGCCGCTTGCGCAGCCGCTGCCAGGCAATCCCGACGCCGATGGCGTAGGCGAGGCCGTACGAGGCGGCCATGCCGGTCACGGCCCACCGGTCGGGCAGCAGGAGGTAGCACAGGGCCGAGGCGGCGGCGTTGACGGCGGCCACGATGACCGTGTTGTAGAAGGGGGTGCGGGTGTCCTCGTACGCGTAGAAGGCACGGAGCACGACGTACTGCACGGAGTACGGGATCAGGCCGAGGCCGAAGGCCATCAACATGTAGCCCATGTTCGTGGCCGGGGTGGTGCCTGAGGAACCGAAGATCAGTGTGCAGATCGGGACGCCGAGCGAGAGAAAGGCGAACGCGATCGGGACGATGGCGACGGCCGTGGTGCGCAGGCCCTGGGAGATGTCGTCGCGGACCGCACCCGCATCGCCCTCGTTCGCCGAGCGTGCCAGGCGGGGCAGCAGCGCGGCCATCAGGGAGACGGTGATGATGGCCTGCGGCAGGCCCCAGATCAGCTGGGCGTTGGCGTAGGCGGCGAAGCCGATGCCCTCGCCGTGCTTGCCGACGGCCGCGGTGGCGAGCTGGATGACGACAATGGCGCCCGCCTGGTTGGCGAGGACGAACAGGACCGTCCACTTGGCGAGCTTGGCCGCCTTGCCGAGGCCCTGGCCCTTCCAGTCGAACCGCGGGCGCAGTTTGAAGCCGGTCTCGCGCAGGTACGGGATCATCGCCAGTGCCTGCACGACGAGGCCGAGAAGGACACCGATGCCCAGGAGGCGCTCGCCCTCGGGCGGGATGGTGGCGACGGTCATCCCGGAGTTCGCCGACGTGCCGTACACCCAGATGAACGCACCGAGCGTGGCGATGATGACGATGTTGTTGAGGACCGGAGTCCACATCATCGCGCCGAACTTTCCGCGCGTGTTGAGGATCTGGCCCATCACGACGTGGACGCCCATGAAGAAGATCGTGGGGAGGAAGTAGCGCAGCAGGGTCACGGCGACGTCGTTGGAGGCCGGGTTGCCGGAGACCGACACCGAGAGGAATCGGACCAGCAGCGGGGCGAAGACCATCGCGAGGGCGGTGAGCGCCCCCAGGGCCACCGTGACGAGGGTCAGGAGGCGGTTGGCGTAGGCCTCGCCGCCGTCGGCGTCCTCCTTCATGGCGCGCACGAGCTGCGGTACGAAGACGGAGTTGAGGCCGCCGCCGATGGTCAGGATGTAGATCATCGTGGGCAGCTGGTAGGCGACCTGGAAGGTGTCGCCGAGCAGGCCCGCGCCGAGCGCCGCGATGATCAGGGCGGAGCGGATGAAGCCGGTGAGGCGCGAGACCATGGTGCCCGCCGCCATCACGGCACTGGACTTCATCAGCCCCGCCGCGCGCCCCGCCGGTTTCTTGGGCGGTGCCGTGTTGGTGACGAGCTGCTCCGGGGCGGTGGCCGGCGCGGGCACGCCAGGGGCCTGCTGGTCGCGGTAGAGATGGGCGAACGCGTCCTTCCCCGGCGGCTCCTCCTCGCTCGCCCGGGTCACCAGGTCGTCGACGCCGGTGAACTGCACGGTGCGGGCGTCGTCCCCGTACGGCAGGTGGCGGGAAGGGCCGTCGGGCTCCGGCGGCGGAGTCTGGGCCCACACCCGCGGATCCGGGGAGTGCGAGGGTGCCGGAGGCTGCTGGTACAGCGGCGGAGTCTCCGGGAAGGTGCCGGGCGGCGGAGGGGGATGCGAGGCACGGTCGTAGAGGGCCTCGGTCACCGGATCCTGCGCGGAGAGGTCCTGTGCGCGGTACGGGTCGTGGTCGTACGCGGACTGGAGGTACGGGTCGTCCGGGGAGGCGGGCTGACGGGGCGGGGGTGCGCCCGCCGCTTCACCGCCCGCGTGCCGGACGTGGTCACCGTCGTACGGCGCGTTCATTGCAACCCCACCTCATCGTCCCCGGTCGACGGCCACGACATGGCTCGACGGTTATGGCTCAACGGTCCACTTTCTCACTCGCGGCCGTAGGCTCCCCGCTTTCCGGACCGGTGTCCGGGGTCGGGTCACTCGGCTGCTCGGAACCCTCGCCGTCCGGCGCGTCACCGTTCGGCGCCTCGCCGCGGGCCGCCGCGCGTTTGCGTTGCGAGTACATCTTGATTCCGGCGAGCACGAGCAGCAGTACGCCGCCGGCGATCACCAGCATGATCGTGGGGGTGATCTCGTTGACGTTCACCATGAACCGCATCTCGGGCCCGTACGGTGTGCCGTCCTCGGTGAACAGCTGGGCGACGACCGGGACCTTGCCGTTCGCGTTGGCCGTCGTGGCGATCTTCACGGACTGGCTGTGTCCGCCCCGGATCTTGATGGGCTGCTCGGTGATCGGCCCGCCGTCGCCCTCGCCCACCTTGAGACGCGTGGGCATGGTCGACTGGAGTCGCAGCACAAGGTGGTCGACGTCCTGCACCAGCTTGTTCTGGACGGTCACCGGGATGGTCGCGCTGCGCCCCGACAGGGTCGCGGTGGACTTCTCGATCAGATTGACCTCGTTGGTGAGGTCGTTCAGATAGCGCTGTACGTCCTGCCGGTAGCGGCTCGCCGCCGTTTCGTTGCGGCGCCAGGAGGTCGACATCTCACGGTTTATGGCGTTGCCGAACGGGGTGACCACCCGCTCCGGCTTGGTGAGGACCACTTTGAACCGGTCCAGCGTGTGCTGGGTCGCCTTGATGTTCTCGAAGGCCGTGGTCGGCAGTTCCCGCTTCCGCAATCCGTCCGGGTACGAGGACCGACTGGGGACCTGGGTCGTGGCTCCGGGGTCGGGCTTGGCCTTGGCCGCCCCCATCAGGTCGAGCGGCTGCGTCCAGCGCTGGACGTCCAGGGCGCGCAGGGCGGAGGCCATCGACTGGGCCTGGGTGACGGACGGCATGCGCTGCGGGGCGACGACGATGCTGCGCTGCTTTTCCTCGTCCTGCTGGGTCAGTGCCAGCGTGTGGGCGAGGAACCCCTGCACGGCCAGGGCCGACTTCTCCGCATTGGCCATGTCGCCCTGGAAGGCGGTCGAGAGCCGTGCGTCGGCGACGACGGCGGTACGGCCGCCGCCGATGGGGCGGACCGCGGTGGGCGTGTAGAGCAGGCTGCCGTTCTCGCCGAAGCTGTCGCTGCGGGCGATCACGTGGTGCGCGCCGGCGGAAGTCGCGGTATTGACGATCAGGGGGTCGACGGCGCCCTCGACCGGCCAGGCGAAGTCCGTGGAGGGCTTCACGTGCAGGGTCGACTCCACCGTGCCCCTGGCGGCCTCCGTGGCTCGCTGCAACTGGTTCAGGGAGCCGGGGACGTTCTTGCCGCGATGGGCCAGCGACGCCAGGTCGGGGTCTGCGAACGGCAGCGCGACGACCTTCTGGTCCTGCACCGCCTTCTCCAGCGCGGCCAGCCATTGCCTGGCGACGGTTCGGCTCTTGCCCGGCACGTTGGTGCCTGTCGCTCTGTCCTTGACCGTGTACCCCTTCACCATCGCGTCCACGGTGGCGAGCAGGTCGGGATCGATGACCCAAGTCACCGGCAGTTCGTCACCCAGCGAGACCATCTGTTCGAGACGGCCGCCCGGGGCAAGTTCCCTGGCGAGGTCGTCGTTCTCGAAGACCGGGGTCTGCTGCTCGTCCGAGCCCGTCTCGGCGGACAGCCGGGTCGTGGAGACCAAGGGCCACAGGTAGGTGAGCTGCGTCCTCTTCTTCGTGTTCTCGGGCTGCCACGGCAGGAACGTCCGCTCGATGCCCAGTACCTGTTCGGTGCTGCGCCCTGCCGTCCTCCCCGCCAGCGAGACACTCAGCTGGTAGACGCCCGGGTCGCCGAGTCCCAGCTTGTCGACCGGCACCGCGAGGGTGAAGTCCGTACTGATTCCCACGGGCAGCCTCGGGAACCCGACCGTGTACTCCTTCAGCTCGCCGGGCTCGCGGCCCTCCGCGTAGCCGGTGCGGGCCGCCGCCGTGTCGACCTGGGTGCGGCCGGAAAGCCTCTCGCCCACCCGCAGGCCGACGCGGGCTTCGGAGATGGGCCCCTTGCCCTTGTTGGTGACGGTGCCCGAGACGGTGACCGTGTCGCCCTTCCCCGGAGCGCCGGGTGTCAGCGAGTTCAGTGCCACCTCGACGGTGCGCCATCCCGTGGCGTCCTCGGCGGCGTACGCCGCGGGCGCGGCCGGGAACTGTGCCAGGCCGACCAGGAGCGGGGCACCGGCGATGAGGGATGCCGCACGCCGGGCCCATCGGCGGGCAGGAGAAGGATTCATCCCCTGAAAGTCTGCCGCCTCGGCCACGCGCTCGCCCGTCCCTCGTCGTTGGCTGCCTTGGATGGTTGCCCGGTTGCTGCGTCCACGCATGGTAACGATGCGTGCGGCGACGAAGTGCCGTGGACTGCGCCACATGATCGGAAGAGTCTCTCAGGGCCCAACGAAAACGATGACACTGCGCCCGGCGGGGGCACGTACCCTTTTCTGTTGTGCCGAACGCCAATGAAGACAACCCCAGCGCCCTGACCCAGGTGCAGCACCGTGCAGTGAGCGAACTGCTGCGGGTCTCCCCTGTCGTCGACGACCTCGCCCGCCGGTTCCGGGCGGCGGGCTTCCACCTTGCGCTGGTCGGAGGCTCGGTCCGGGACGCGCTCCTGGGCCGGCTCGGCAACGACCTGGACTTCACCACCGATGCCCGCCCCGAGGACGTACTGAGGATCGTCCGGCCATGGGCGGACGCGGTGTGGGAGGTAGGGATCGCCTTCGGGACGGTGGGCTGCCAGAAGGACGGCTATCTGGTGGAGGTCACCACGTACCGCTCCGAGGCGTACGACAGGACGTCCCGCAAACCGCAGGTGTCCTACGGCGACTCCATCGAGGAGGACCTCGTACGCCGCGACTTCTCGGTGAACGCCATGGCGGTGGCACTCCCGGAGAAGGAGTTCATCGACCCGCACGGCGGGCGCGATGACCTGACGGCGAAGGTGTTGCGCACACCAGGGACGCCGGAGGACTCCTTTTCCGACGACCCCCTGCGCATGCTTCGCGCCGCCAGGTTCGCCGCTCAGCTCGATTTCGAGGTCGCCCCGGAGGTGGTCGCCGCGATGACGGCGATGTCCGAGCGCATCGAGATCGTCTCGGCCGAGCGGGTGCGTGACGAGTTCAACAAACTGCTTCTTTCCGCCCATCCGGCCAAGGGCCTGTCGCTCCTCGTCGACACCGGTCTCGCCGCACACGTGCTGCCGGAGCTGCCCGCGCTGCGACTGGAGAGCGACGAACACCACCGGCACAAGGACGTCTACGAGCACTCGCTCATCGTCCTTCAGCAGGCCATCGACCTGGAGGAGAACGGCCCTGATCTGGTGTTGCGGCTGGCTGCGCTGCTGCACGACATCGGCAAGCCGCGCACCCGGCGCTTCGAGAAGGACGGCCGCGTCTCCTTCCACCACCACGAGGTGGTCGGCGCGAAGATGACCAAGAAGCGCATGACCGCACTGAAGTACTCCAACGACATGATCAAGGACGTGTCGAAGCTCGTGGAACTGCATCTGCGGTTCCACGGCTACGGGACGGGCGAGTGGACGGACTCGGCCGTGCGCCGGTACGTACGGGACGCCGGCCCTCTGGTGGACCGGCTGCACAAGCTGACCCGCTCGGACTGCACCACGCGCAACAAGCGCAAGGCAGCCGCGCTCTCCAGGGCCTATGACGGGCTGGAAGAACGCATCGCGCAGCTTCAGGAGCAGGAGGAGCTGGACTCGATCCGGCCCGACCTGGACGGGAACCAGATCATGGAGGTTCTGGGAATCAGGCCCGGCCCCGAGATCGGTCAGGCGTACAAGTTCCTGCTGGAACTGCGTCTGGAGAACGGCCCCCTGGAGCACGAAGCGGCTGTCGCGGCGCTCAAGGAATGGTGGGCGGGGCAACACTGAGTCGTTGTTTCACGTGAAACATCAATGGTTTCACGAGTGATGAGGTGCGGGGGAAGGCGGTCGGTGTTTCACGTGAAACACCGACCGTCATGTTTCACGTGAAACGTCGTCCGCTGCGTGTGGACCGGCGCCAACGGGTCAGGGCGAACGCCACCACCCCGTAGAGCACGGCAACGCCGAGGACCAGGATGACGGACCGGCCGTCGGCCGGCAGCAGGAGGGCCGCGACCGCTGCAGCGCCCACGAAAGCCACGTTGAACAACACGTCGTAGAGAGAGAAGACCCGACCGCGAAAGGCGTCGTCCACCGAGGACTGCACCACCGTGTCCGTGGAGATCTTTGAGCCCTGGGTGACGAGACCCAGGGTGAAAGCGGCGACGAGAACCGGCCCTGGAGCGAAAGACAGCCACAGCGCCGGTACGAGAACGGCTGCGGACGCCGCGCACACGACCATCCAGCCGTACGGTCCCAGGCGTCCCGCGGCCCACGGTGTGAGCAGGGCCGCGACGAAGAAGCCGGCGCCGGACACCCCGAGCGCGAGGCCGAGCAGGGCCAGTCCGTCGGAACCATCGGCGGGCCCTGCCTGATCGGTCCAGGCGTACCGGCACAGCATCAGGAGCATCACCGTCAGCGCGCCGTAGCAAAAACGCATGGCCGTCACCGCGGCCAGCGCGCGGGCGGCTGCACGCCGCTCCGCCAGATGGTGCAGCCCGGCGAGGAGACCGCGCGCCGTGTTGGCGACGGCTACACCGAGCCGGGGCTGGACCACATCGCGTTCCGGCCCCAGGAGTTCTCGTCCCAGGCGGAGGGATGCCAGCGCGGAGCACAGGTAGAGTCCGGCGCCGAGGAGGACGACCGCCGCGTCCGAGTTCCAGCCGAGCAGCCGTACGCCGAACGCGAGAGACCCGCCCAGGGTGGCCGCGAGCGTACCGGCGGTCGGGGACAGGGAGTTCGCGACGAAAAGGCGCTCCTCGTCCACGACGCGTGGCAGCGCGGCGGAGAGCCCAGACAGAACGAAGCGATTGACGGCCGTGACCGACAGCGCGGACGCGTAGAAGATCCAGTCCGGAGCAGCGACCACGATCAGCAGCGCAGTGCCGGCGGCAAGGACGGCGCGCAGCAGATTTCCGTACAGGAAGACCTGGCGACGCTGCCAGCGGTCGAGGAGGACACCCGCGAACGGGCCCACGACCGAGTACGGCAGAAGCAGCACGGCCATGGCGGAGGCGATCGCGGCCGCCGAGGTCTGCTTCTCGGGAGAGAAGACGACGTATGTCGCCAGGGCCACTTGATAGACACCGTCCGCGGACTGGGAGAGCAGCCGCACGCCCAGCAGGCGACGGAAGTCGGGCAGGCGCAGCAGCACCCGAAGATCACGCACGACGGACATGCGAGCAAGAGTCACACACGGGCGTACGAAGAGGGCCCCGGGGCGTATGCCCCGGGGCCCTCTTCACCGGCGCCGTACTTTTCAGCGCGACCGGGCGGAGGTCAGCGCTCGACCTCGCCCTTGATGAACCTCTCGACGTTCTCGTAGGCCTCGTCGTCGAAGTACTGGACCGGCGGGGACTTCATGAAGTACGAGGAGGCGGAGAGGATCGGGCCACCGATGCCTCGGTCCTTGGCGATCTTCGCGGCGCGCACCGCGTCGATGATGACGCCCGCGGAGTTCGGGGAGTCCCACACCTCAAGCTTGTACTCCAGGTTCAGGGGAACGTCGCCGAACGCACGGCCCTCCAGCCGGACGTACGCCCACTTGCGGTCGTCCAGCCAGGCCACGTAGTCGGAAGGGCCGATGTGGACGTTGTCGTCGCCCAGGTCGCGGTCACGGATCTGCGAGGTCACGGCCTGCGTCTTGGAGATCTTCTTGGATTCCAGACGGTCGCGCTCCAACATGTTCTTGAAGTCCATGTTGCCGCCGACGTTCAGCTGCATGGTGCGCTCCAGGCGCACTCCGCGGTCTTCGAAGAGCTTGGCCATGACACGGTGCGTGATGGTGGCGCCGACCTGCGACTTGATGTCGTCGCCGACGATCGGGACGCCAGCCTTGGTGAACTTGTCCGCCCACTCCTTGGTGCCGGCGATGAAGACCGGAAGGGCGTTGACGAAAGCGACCTTGGCGTCGATGGCGCACTGGGCGTAGAACTTCGCCGCGTCCTCGGAACCGACGGGCAGGTAGCAGACCAGGACGTCGACCTGGGCGTCCTTCAGGGCCTGGACGACGTCGACCGGCTCCTGCTCCGACTCCTCGATGGTCTGGCGGTAGTACTTGCCCAGGCCGTCGAGGGTGTGGCCGCGCTGGACGGTGACGCCGGTGGGCGGAACGTCGCAGATCTTGATGGTGTTGTTCTCGCTGGCGCCAATGGCGTCCGCGAGGTCCAGGCCGACCTTCTTGGCGTCGACGTCGAACGCGGCCACGAATTCCACGTCCTTGACGTGGTAGTCGCCGAACTGGACGTGCATCAGACCGGGCACGCGACTGGCCGGGTCAGCGTCCTTGTAGTACTCGACGCCCTGGACCAGCGACGCAGAGCAGTTGCCCACGCCGACGATGGCTACGCGAACCGAACCCATTGACGGTTGCTCCCTGTGTTCTCGACGAGGCCTGCGGGGTGCAGAACCTCACTTGGCGGTGTCGTCCGACTGATCCGGCGGGGTTGTCCCCTGGTGCCGGGGCAGGCCGTCCGTATCACCTGATGTCCGGTCACCGGTTGTGCGATGACCAGCTGTACTGCCGTCCGGCGTGCTGTTGCCGGACGTGCTGTGCTGCGGCGGGTCCGACGCGGGGTCGTCACCGGGTCGGCGCTGACCCCGTCCCGCCCGTTCACTCTCGATCAGTTCGTTCAGCCAGCGCACTTCGCGCTCCACGGACTCCATGCCGTGACGCTGAAGTTCGAGCGTGTAGTCGTCCAGACGTTCGCGGGTACGGGCCAGCGAGGCCCGCATCTTCTCCAGGCGCTCCTCCAGCCGGCTACGGCGCCCCTCCAGGACCCGCATCCGCACCTCGCGCTCCGTCTGCCCGAAGAAGGCGAAACGGGCCGCGAAGTGCTCGTCCTCCCAGGAGTCGGGGCCGGTGTGGGAGAGCAGTTCTTCGAAGTGCTCCTTACCTTCCGCCGTCAACCGGTAGACGATTTTGGCTCGGCGACCCGCGAGGGAGGCGGCGAGCGCGTCCTCGGGGGCGCTGCCCGGTTCCTCGATCAGCCAGCCGTTGGCGAGCAGCGACTTGAGGCACGGGTAGAGCGTCCCGTAACTGAAGGCCCGGAAGACGCCCAGCGAGGTGTTGAGCCGCTTACGCAGTTCGTACCCGTGCATCGGGGACTCGCGGAGCAGGCCGAGCACGGCGAATTCGAGGATGCCGGAGCGCCTGCTCATCCTTCGCCTCCCCTGCTGTTCCGGTAAGTCCCGCCCGCTGTCCTGCACTTATGCCGAACTTATGCCGGGCTGATGTATCGACTCGATACATCCAGACGATAGAACGACTGTCCCTGGACAACAAGGGCAGCCAGGGTGAACGGCGTCACATCACGGCCTCGTGACAAGCAACTTGCCTGATTTGGGGTGACCATCGGCACAGAGTGGGTTTTGAGCGTGCGTAGTCTGTGCGGCATGCAAAACACCGGGAGCCGCGTGACGCAAGGGGGCGTCGTGTTCCCGGCAGTAGCAAGGACCGGCCTGTGGGAGGGCCTGTCCGCATTTCGGGGGGACCGGAACTCAACTGCCGCTTCCAGGCGTACTCGCCTGCCCGAGGAGTAGTCGTTCGATGAGCGAGCACCGTCGCAAACCTCCGCAGCCGCAAGGTGGCGGACGTGCCGCGGCCAGGAAAGCCGCCCAGCAACCTTCGGGCCGCCGTGCGGCCCCGCCGTCCCGCGGCAGCGCCGCGGGGCCGCCGCCTGGTTCGTACCACCAGGAGGGTTCGTACGGGCAGGAACCGTCGTACGGAGGGAGGGCCGAGGCCCGTCGCGCCGCACAGCGGGGCGGAGGAGGCGGCCGACGTGGTGGGGGCCGGGGCGGCCCCGAGGGCCCCGGGCGCGGTCGCGGAAGGGGCGACGGCCCACAGAAGAAGCGACTCATCGACTACCCGCGCTCCACGAAGGACGGCTGGCAGCGCTTCGTGCCGTCGTGGAAGCAGATGGCCGGACTGTGCGTCGGCTTCATCGGCGCGCTCCTGGCCGCGAGCAGCATGGCCTACGCGTGGGTCGAAGTCCCCCAGGTCCATGCGGCGGCCAAGGCGCAGAACAACGTGTACTACTGGGACGACGGAGCACAGATGGTCGCGACCGGCGGAGAGTTCAACCGCCAGGTGCTCGACTACGACAAGATCCCCGACGCCATGAAGCACGCCGTCATCTCGGCGGAGAACAAGAGCTTCGAGAAGGACCCAGGGGTCGACCCCATGGGCATCCTGCGGGCGGTCGCCAAGATGGCCATGGGCGGCAACACCCAGGGCGGATCGACCATCACCCAGCAGTACGTCAAGAACTCCAGGCTCACTCAGGAGCAGACCCTGACCCGGAAGTTCACTGAGCTCCTCGTCTCCATCAAGGTCGGAGACGAACTCTCCAAAAAAGAGATCATGGCGGGGTACCTGAACGTCTCGTACTACGGACGGGGTGCCTACGGCCTGCAGGCCGCCGCCCAGGCGTACTTCGAGAAGGACGCCAAGGATCTCGACGCCAGTGAGTGCGCCTTCCTGGCAGCCGTGCTGAAGGGCGCCACCTATTTCGACCCCGCGGGCGCGCCGGCCATCGACCCGGAGGCCACCGCGGCCAAGAACAAGAAGCGGGCCGTGGACCGCTGGAACTGGATCCTCAACGAGCAGGTCAAGGACGGCAGGCTGACTCAGGCCGAAAGGGACAAGTACCCGACTTTTCCCAACGTCAAGCCGATAAGGAAGAACGCCAACCTGAGCGGCCAGATCGGATACCTGGTCGACCTCGCCAAGGCCAACTTCATCAACAAGAACGACCAGAACATTACCGCTGACAAACTGTCCCAGGGCGGCTACCACATCTACACCACTTTCAACAAGCAGAAAGTGAACAGCCTCGAAAAAGCCGTCAAGAACATCTACAAGAAGAACATCGATCCCCAGAAGCGGCCGAAGTACGACACTCACGTTCAGTTCGGCGGTGCGTCGGTCGATCCGAAGAACGGGAAGATCGTCGCGGTCTACGGCGGTGACGACGCGACGAAGCACTTCACCAACAACGCCGACCAGACGGGTGCCCAGGTCGGCTCGACCTTCAAGCCCTTCGTGCTGGCAGCCGCCATGCAGTACGGAAAGCGCAACCCCGCGGGCGGCAAGGAGCAGTCGGAGGACGAGCGGACACTCATCTCTCCGAAGAGCATTTACAACGGCGACAACAAGCTGAAGATCAAGCAGTACAACGGGGACGTCTGGCGGAACGAAGAGGGCAAGGAATGGCTCCAGACCAACGACGGTCAGGAGTCGTACGGGCCCATCAGCCTCCACAAGGCCATGGAGGTCTCCGCGAACTCGCCCTATGTGCAGCTGGGCATGGACGTGGGCATCGACAAGGTCCGTGAGACGGCCATCGACGCCGGACTGCTGGAGAGCAGCCTCACCAATTGGCAGAATCCGTCGTTCTCCATCGGCATTTCCGACCCGAGCGCGATCCGGATGGCCGGTGCGTACGCCACCTTCGCAGCCAGCGGCAAGCAGAACGATCCCTACTCGGTGACGAAAGTCGAACGAGGGGGGAGCGTCATCTGGGAGCACGAGGCGAAGCCCAGTAACAAGATCCCGGCCAACGTCGCCGACAACGTCACCGACGTGCTGAAGAACGTCGTGGAGAACGGCACCGGCAGTAACGCCCAGCTTCCGGGACGCGAGGTGGCCGGCAAAACGGGTACCACCGACGGCAACAGGTCAGCCTGGTTCGTGGGCTACACGCCGCAACTGTCGACTGCCATCGACATGTACCGGCTGGACGACAACGCCGAAAGCAAGAACCGTGAGTTCCTGAAGATGTTCAACACCGGCGGTCAGAAGAAGATCCACGGATCCTCGTTCCCGTCCGACATCTGGCACGACTACATGCTCGAAGCGCTCAAGGGTGCGGAGAAGATGACCTTCCCGGTGCCGGAGCCCATCGGCAAGACGGTTTACGGCGGTGGTGCCAAGAGCCCGGAGCCCACGCCCACCGAGATCCCCACGACCGCGCCTCCGACGACGGCGCCTCCGACCACCCCGCCCACGACGTCCCCGCCCACGACGCCTCCGGTCGAGACGCCGGGCGGCGGCGACGAGGAGTGCGACCCGTGGGACTGGAAGTGCAAGAACGACCCGGGCGGTGCCAACGGGGGCGGCGGCGCCGACGCCGGTGGTGGTGGTGACAACGGCGGCGGTGCGACGAAGACACCGTTCCCGCCGGACGGCGGGAACAACGGAGGCCAGAACGGAGGCGGCGGTGCCGCGGACGGCGGTGGCGGCAACGGCGGCGGCGGCTTCCTGGGCGGCAACGACGGCTAACGCCGCACCTTCGTCGCAGAATGCGCAGTAGCGGCGCCAGGCCCCGAGGGCCGTCGCACCAGCAACACGGTGCGGCGGCCCTCGCCCGTATTCCCGCACGACGGTGTTGCCTACCACGTACGGCGGTGTCTCCCGTACGGCCGGGAAGGGGCGTGCCGCAGCACCCACGTTCCACACAGGCCCGTACGGCAGGATGTCCCGCATGACGAGCGTGCACGAGGACCGGCCGGTACCACCCACGCGGCAGGACGAGGTCGCCGCCGCCGGCAGTGAGCTGATCGGCGGTCCCATCGGCCGGTGGGCCAGGACCGGCAGCAGCCGGCTCACACCCGTGCGGGTTGTCGCACTGGCGATGATCGGCATGTTCGCCCTCGGCATGGTGCAGAAACTGCCCTGCTACAACTGGGCCTGGTTCCAGGGAACCAGCTCCCAGTACACCCATGCCTGCTATTCCGACATCCCCCACCTCTTCGGCGGGCGGGGCTTCGCCGAGAACCTGATGCCCTACTTCGACCGGCTCTCCGGGGACATGAACTTTCTTGAGTACCCGGTCCTGACCGGACTGTTCATGGAAGTCGCGTCGTGGCTGACCCCGTCCGACGGCGACATCAAGTACCGCGAGCAGATCTACTGGATCGTCAACTGCGGCATGCTGATGATCTGTGCCGTCGTCATCGCCGTCTGCGTCGCCCGCACGCACCGCAGGCGCCCCTGGGACGGCCTTCTCGTCGCGCTGGCCCCCGCCTTCGCGCTCACCGCGACCATCAACTGGGACCTGCTCGCCATCGCCCTGACCGCCGCGGGAATGTTGATGTGGTCACGCGGTCGGTCGCTGGCCTTCGGCATCCTCATCGGACTCGCGACCGCCGCCAAGCTCTACCCCGTGCTGCTTCTCGGACCGCTGTTTCTGCTCTGCTGGAGAGCCGGCAAATGGCGTGAGTTCGGTGTCGCGACACTCGGCACAGCGGGCTCCTGGCTGCTGGTGAACCTGCCCGTCATGCTTCTCGCCCCCGAGGGCTGGAAGAAGTTCTACACCTTCAGTCAAGAACGCCAGGTCGACTTCGGTTCCTTCTGGCTGATCATCACTCAGCGCACGGGAAAGTCCTTCGAAGTGGAGAGCGTCAACACCTACGCCACGCTGCTCATGCTGCTGCTGTGCGCCGGAATCGGGTGGCTCACCCTCGCCGCTCCCCGCCGCCCCCGCTTCGCGCAGCTCGCCTTCCTGGTCGTTGCCGCGTTCATTCTCACCAACAAGGTCTACTCCCCCCAGTACGTCCTGTGGCTGATCCCCCTCGCCGCGCTCGCCCTGCCGCGCTGGCGGCACTTTCTCATCTGGCAGGCCTGCGAAGTCATGTACTTCCTCGGTATCTGGATGTACCTCGCTTTCACCACCAGCGGCGACAAACGCCAGGGCCTGCCCACCGACGGCTACCACCTCGCCATCGCCCTGCACCTCATCGGCACCTTGTACGTCTGTGCCGTCATCGTCCGCGACATCCTCCTGCCCGAACGGGACCAGGTTCGGCGCGACGGCTCCGACGACCCGTCCGGCGGCGTTCTCGACAGGGCCTTGGACGTCTTCGCCCTTGGTCGGACCGACCGTCGGCCCCAGCACACGGCGCAGCAGCTCCAGAGGCCCCGTGTGCAGTGGGGCGCCGGAAAGGGCACCCACACCGCGCCGGACTGAACCGGGCCTGCAACGGCACGGTCATCTCCGCGCACAGCAAGGCCGCCCGCGCAAAAGTGCACGGGCGGCCCTTTGTTTCACGTGAAACGCGCCCCCCTGTTTCACGTGAAACGCGACCCGCGTGTTGCACGTGAAACGACGATCAGCGATCCACCAGCCGGTCGAACTGCGTCGTAGTGTGCCGCAGATGAGCCACCAGCTCTTCGCCCACCTTCGGCTCCGTCGCGTCGGAGGGCACGAACAGGATGGACACCTGCATGTGCGGAGGTTCCGCGAACCAGCGCTGCTTGCCCGCCCACACGAACGGTGCCAGGTTCCGGTTCACCGTCGCCAGACCGGCCCGCGCCACCCCCTTCGCCCGTGGCATCATCCCGTGCAGCGCCTTCGGCGCCTCCAGACCCACGCCGTGCGAGGTACCGCCCGCGACGACCACCAACCATCCGTCGGACGCCACCTTCTGCTGCCGGTAGCCGAACCTGTCACCCTTGGACACCTGCGTCACGTCCAGCACCGCTCCGCGGTACTCCGTCGCCTCGTGGTCGCCCAGCCACAACCGGGTACCGATGCGCGCCCGGAACCGCGTCTGCGGGAACTGCTGCTGGAGCCGCGCCAGTTCCTCGGCCTTCAGATGGCTGACGAACATCGTGTGCAGGGGAAGACGGGCCGACCGCAGGCGGTCCATCCAGGCGATGACCTCCTCGACCGCATCCGAGCCATCCGTGCGGTCCAGCGGCAGATGTAGCGCGAACCCCTCCAGGCGCACGTCCTCGATCGCCGCGTGCAACAGCGCGAGCTCGGACTCCTTCACGCCGTGCCGCTTCATCGAGCTCATGCACTCGATGACGACCCGCGCGCCCACCAGGGCGTGCACACCGTCCACCGAGGACACCGAACGGATCACGCGGTCCGGCAGCGGCACCGGCTCCTCGCCCCGCCGGAACGGGGTCAGTACCAGAAGATCACCACTGAACCAGTCCTTGATCCGGGCAGCCTCGTACGTCGTCCCCACGGCCAGGATGTCCGAACCGAATCGTGTCACCTCCTCGGCGAGACGCTCGTGACCGAATCCGTAGCCATTGCCCTTGCAGACTGGAACCAGGCCCGGGAACTGCTCGATCACGGACTTCTGGTGCGCCCGCCAGCGCGCGGTGTCGACGTAGAGAGTGAGCGCCATCAGCCGGTCCGGAACCTTTCCCTTGCTGCGGTGAGTTGTGGTGTTGCCGAGGTACGAAGGCTGAGGTCAGCGACGTGACATATAGACATCGAGCGCCTTGTGGAGCAGCTTGTTGAGCGGGAAGTCCCATTCGCCGAGGTACTGCGCGGCCTCGCCGCCCGTACCCACCTTGAACTGGATCAGACCGAAGAGGTGGTCCGTCTCGTCCAGCGAGTCGGAGATGCCGCGCAGGTCGTAGACGGAGGCGCCCATCGCGTAGGAATCCCGAAGCATTCGCCACTGCATCGCGTTCGACGGACGCACCTCACGGCCGATGTTGTCCGAAGCGCCGTAGGAGTACCAGACGTGCCCGCCGACGACCAGCATCGTCGCTGCCGAGAGGTTCACTCCGTTGTGCCGGGCGAAGTACAGCCGCATCCGGTTCGGGTCCTCGGTGTTGAGGGCCGACCACATGCGCTGGAAGTACTCCAGTGGACGCGGCCGGAAATGATCGCGCACGGCCGTGATCTCGTACAGCCGCTGCCACTCGGCCAAGTCCTGGTAGCCGCCCTGGACCACCTCGACCCCGGCCTTCTCGGCCTTCTTGATGTTGCGCCGCCACAGCTGGTTGAAGCCCTTGTGGACCTCCTCCAGTGAACGGTTGGCCAGCGGCACCTGGAAGACGTACCGCGGCTGCGCATCACCGAAGCCGGCCCCGTCGTCCTCGCCCTGCTGCCATCCCATCTTCCGCAGCCGGTCCTGCACTTCGAAAGCGCGCGGCTCGATGTGGGTGGCTTCCACGTCGCGCAGACGCTTCACGTCCGGGTCCTGGATGCCTGCCTTGATAGCGGCGGCGTTCCAACGCCGGATGACGACGGGCGGACCCATCTTCACCGAGAAGGCGCCCTGTTGCTTCAGGTGGGCCAGCATCGGCTGCAGCCAGTCGTCCAGGTTCGGCGCATACCAGTTGATCACCGGGCCCTCGGGAAGATAGGCCAAGTAACGCTTGATCTTCGGCAGTTGGCGGTACAGCACCAAGCCGACACCGACCAGCTCGCCGGTGCGGTCGAACCAGCCCAGGTTCTCCGAGCGCCACTCCGCCTTCACGTCGGCCCACGCCGGGACCTGCATGTGGCTCGCCGCGGGCAGGCTCTGGAGGTAGGCCAGATGCTGCTCTCGGCTGATGGTCCTCAGGGTCAGGCTCGTCATGCGGGGCACTCCTCGGCAGCTGTGTCCCCATGGGGTCAGGGGCTCCGGCTCTCGCGCCGAAGCCTACTGCGCCACAGGAGCGCCCCGTCTGGCCCCGCCGGGCGGGCCCGAGGTAGAGCGGCCGACCCGCTGAGTCGCCGGTCAGCCCAGCACGCCGCCGAACAGCCCGCCGTGCGCCATGCCGAGGAAGAAGCCGAGAGCCGCTGCACCCAGCCCGATGATCGTGAAGAAGCGTTCCCGGGTCGTGGCGGAGATGAACAAGCCGTACCCACCGGTGACGATCCCGACCAGCCCCGCCCACGAACTCAGCAGGTGAAGATCGTGGAACATCGCCGTGACGAGGGCCAGCACACCCAGCACCAGCGTCACCGCCATCAGCGTGTCCTGGAGCGGATGGGGTTTCCCGTCGGTCGCGAAGAGGGAGACGGACGGACCGCGTCGCATTGCCTGCGCCATGAGGCACCTCCTGGCAGGAAGGCGGCGCACTGTAGCGCCGCTCACACCCGAGGTGTCCAGATTGCGGCCACTCGGGGCCCGATTTCAACCGGAAGCCTCTCTACGGGTACTCTGGACGGTCTGCACCGGTGTCACCCCTGCCCTCAACATCCCGAGGGTCCTTTCCCACGGGATTGTCAGTGGCAGTCGATACCGTTGCTTACGCATCACGACCCTCCTGCCACGGAACGACCGTGGCCGCTGAGTCCAAAGGAGGTGGGTTCCACATGCGTCACTACGAAGTGATGGTCATCCTCGACCCCGATCTCGAGGAGCGCGCTGTCTCCCCGCTGATCGAGAACTTCCTCTCCGTCGTCCGTGAGGGCAACGGAAAGGTCGAGAAGGTCGACACCTGGGGCCGTCGTCGTCTGTCCTACGAGATCAAGAAGAAGCCCGAGGGCATCTACTCGGTCATCGACCTGCAGGCCGAGCCTGCGGTCGTCAAGGAGCTCGACCGACAGATGAACCTGAACGAGTCGGTCCTCCGGACCAAGGTCCTCCGCCCGGAAATGCACTGAACTTCGGTTCAGCGCCCACCGGGTCCGAGTAGCACCCACCAGTAGCACCACAGCAGCCAGCAGCAATCCCCGCCGAGAGGTTCACCCATGGCAGGCGAGACCGTCATCACGGTCGTCGGCAATCTCGTCGACGACCCCGAGCTGCGCTTCACCCCGTCCGGTGCGGCGGTCGCGAAGTTCCGTGTCGCGTCCACTCCCCGCATCTTCGACAAGCAGACCAACGAGTGGAAGGACGGCGAAGGCCTCTTCCTCACGTGCTCGGTCTGGCGTCAGGCGGCGGAGAACGTCGCGGAGTCGCTCCAGCGAGGCATGCGCGTCATCGTGCAGGGCCGGCTGAAGCAGCGGTCCTACGAGGACCGTGAGGGCATCAAGCGCACGGTCTACGAACTGGACGTCGAAGAGGTCGGTCCCAGCCTGAAGACCGCCACGGCCAAGGTCACCAAGACCTCCGGCCGCGGCGCCCAAGGCGGCGGGTTCGGCGGCGGTGGCGGCCAGCAGGGTGGCGGCGGCAACTGGGGCGGCGGCTCCGGTGGCGGCCAGCAGGGCGGCGGAGCACCCTCCGACGACCCCTGGGCCTCCAGCGCGCCGGCCGGTGGACAGCCGCAGCAGGGCGGGGGCGGCTGGGGTGGAAACTCCGGCGCTTCCGGTTCCGGCGGCGGTGGCTACTCGGACGAGCCGCCCTTCTAAGGCAGCTCGAACTCCCACTTCTTGATCACACAGGAGAAACACCATGGCGAAGCCGCCTGTGCGCAAGCCTAAGAAGAAGGTCTGCGCGTTCTGCAAGGACAAGACCCAGTACGTGGACTACAAGGACACGAACATGCTGCGGAAGTTCATTTCCGACCGCGGCAAGATCCGTGCCCGCCGCGTCACCGGCAACTGCACGCAGCACCAGCGTGACGTCGCCACAGCTGTGAAGAACAGCCGTGAGATGGCGCTGCTGCCCTACACGTCCACCGCGCGATAAGGGAAGGGTGACCGACAGATGAAGATCATCCTGACCCACGAGGTCTCCGGCCTCGGCACCGCCGGCGACGTCGTCGACGTCAAGGACGGCTACGCTCGCAACTACCTGGTTCCCCGCGGCTTCGCGCTGCGCTGGACCAAGGGTGGCGAGAAGGACGTGGCGCAGATCCGCCGCGCCCGCAAGATCCACGAGATCGCGACCATCGAGCAGGCCAACGAGGTCAAGGCCAAGCTCGAAGGCACGAAGGTCAGCCTGGCCGTTCGCTCCGGCGACGCGGGCCGTCTCTTCGGTTCCGTCACCCCCGCCGACATCGCTTCCGCGATCGTCGCCGCTGGTGGCCCGAAGGTCGACAAGCGTCGCGTCGAGCTTGCCGCCCCGATCAAGACCCTCGGCTCGCACCAGGTCTCCGTGCGACTGCACGACGACGTGGCCGCGAAGCTCGGTGTCGAGGTCGTCGCTGCCTGAGTGCAGCACGCCCCGGCCTGAGAAGGTCTGAGCACGTGTGTGGGCCGCATCCCTCCGGGGATGCGGCCCACACACGTTTTCGGACGCGGCGTGGTGCTGCCCGGCCGCTTCGTTTCACGTGAAACATGGCGCGCTGCCTCAGCGGGTCGCTCCCGTGACAATCCAGCGTCCCGAGCGGGTCCGCCACCACAGAGTGGCCATCCGGACCGCCATCATCAGCACCATGGCCCACCACAGCGCGGTCAGTCCGCCGCCCAGTTTCGGCACCAGGAGCGCCACCGGTGCGAAGACCGCGAGCGTCGCGAGCATCGCCCAGGCCAGGTACGGTCCGTCGCCTGCCCCCATCAGTACGCCGTCCAAAACGTAGACCACCCCTGAGATCGGCTGACATACGGCCACCACCAGGAGAGCGGGCAGCAAGGCGTCACGTACCAGTTGGTCGCTTGTGAAGAGGGGCATGAACAGGGGGCGGGACACCGCGACCAGGATCCCCAGAACCACACCTGCCGCGATGCCCCACTCGACCATCCGACGGCAGGCGGCACGGGCCCCCTCCTCGTCGCCCGCACCCAGATAGCGGCCGATGATTGACTGGCCGGCGATGGCGATGGCATCCAGTGCGAAGGCCAGCAGGCTCCACAGCGTCAGGATGATCTGGTGTGCTGCCACGTCTGCGTCGCCAAGCCGGGCGGCGACCGCGGTGGTGAGGAGCAGAACCGCGCGCAGGGAGAGCGTTCGGACGAGAAGCGGGGCGCCCGCTCGCGCGGAGGCTCTTATGCCCGCGGCGTCCGGGCGCAACGACGCGCCGTGGCGCCGGGCGCCGCGGACCACCACCACGAGGTAGACGGCCGACATCGCCCACTGGGCGGCGACGGTGCCCCAGGCGGAGCCGGCGATGCCGAGTCCGAAGCCGTAGACGAGGAGCACGTTGAGGATGCCGTTCGCTGCGAACCCGCCGATGGCGACGTACAGCGGGGTCCTGGTGTCCTGGAGGCCGCGCAGCACTCCGGTGGCGGCCAGGACGACGAGCATGGCCGGGATACCGAGGCTGGAGATGCGCAGGTACGTGACGGCGTGCGGGGCGGCCGTTTCGGAGGCGCCGAAGAGCTCGATGAGGCCGGGGGCGGTGGGCAGGACGGCCGCGATGACCGCTGTGCCCAGCAGCATGGCGAGCCAGATGCCATCCATGCCCTGCCGGATCGCGGAGGCCAGGTCTCCGGCGCCGACGCGCCGGGCGACGGCCGCGGTGGTGGCGTAGGCCAGGAAGACGAAGATGCTCACGGCGGTGGTGAGCAGCGCCGAGGCGACGCCGAGCCCGGCGAGCTGGGGGGTGCCGAGATGGCCGACGATGGCGCTGTCGGCCATGAGGAACAGCGGCTCCGCGACGAGTGCGCCGAAGGCGGGAAGGGCGAGGGCGACGATCTCGCGGTCGTGCCGACGGCGGCCTGGTCTCGATACCGCAGGAGCCTGAGTCATGAGCTCAATCTAATCTTCCACAGGTAAGAGATGCAATGGGCCAGCAACCCTTACCAGGACGTGTTTTCGGGGCCTGCGCGCGTGCTTCCCGAGGTGATCTTGGTCGGGGTGGAGAAGTTTTTCTCCCCCACAGCCCGTGGATGGTGTTTTTGCAGGTCAGACGGCCCGCTACGGGAACGCTGTGAACTTGTCCACAATGCTGTCCCCCGCTCCGTGCACAGGTTCCGGGGGGTTCTCCACAGCCAGCGGTGAGTTTCTCACAGGGCCTGTGGATAACAAGATTGGCTGACGGTGCCCGCGGGCCTACCGTGGACCGGCGCCCGCCCTGTCTTCCGGCGCGGCCCGGCTCCGCAGAACCGGGGCTCGAACTGCCGATATCTGCCGGAAGCGGAAGTCGGGCGTCTCATTTGTCAGAGCCGTGCCGTAAGAAAGAGTGGCACAGCGAGGTCCGCGTCGCGGACGGGAGGAGGTGGGCCGGTGACTATTTCCGAGCCCTTGGACGACCCCTGGGCCGACAGCGGTCCCGGTGACCGTCTGCCCGCCCGCAAGCGAGGTGGCGACGGCGGCCGCGGCCGGGACGACCGGCACGACCGGGGCTCCGAAGGCGGTGGCTGGAGCGGTGGCGGCAGCGGCTTCGAGCGCGTACCGCCACAGGACCTCGACGCGGAGCAGTCGGTGCTCGGCGGCATGTTGCTCTCCAAGGACGCCATCGCCGATGTCGTCGAGGTTCTCAAGGGCCATGACTTCTACAAGCCCGCGCACGAGACGGTCTTCCAGGCGATCCTCGACCTGTACGCGAAGGGCGAGCCTGCCGACCCGATCACGGTCAGCGCCGAACTCACCAAGCGTGGCGAGATCACCAAGGTCGGAGGGGCCCCATACCTGCACACGCTGGTGCAGTCGGTGCCGACGGCCGCCAACGCCGAGTACTACGCGGAGATCGTCCACGAGCGTGCGGTGCTGAGACGCCTCGTCGAGGCGGGCACGAAGATCACGCAGATGGGATACGCGGGCGACGGCGACGTCGACGAGATCGTCAACTCCGCGCAGGCGGAGATCTACGCCGTCACCGAGCAGCGCACGTCGGAGGACTACGCTCCGCTCGGCGACATCATGGAGGGCGCACTCGACGAGATCGAGGCGATCGGTTCCCGCAGCGGTCAGATGTCCGGCGTGCCGACCGGGTTCACCGACCTGGACTCGCTGACGAACGGACTGCACCCGGGCCAGATGATCGTCATCGCGGCCCGTCCCGCCATGGGCAAGTCGACGCTGGCTCTCGACTTCGCACGGGCCTGCTCGATCCAGAACAACATGGCCAGCGTGATCTTCTCCCTCGAAATGGGCCGCAACGAGATCGCGATGCGACTGTTGTCGGCGGAGGCGCGGGTGGCACTGCACCACATGCGGTCGGGCTCGATGACGGACGACGACTGGACACGGCTCGCCCGCCGCATGCCGGACGTGTCGGCGGCACCGCTGTTCATCGACGACTCGCCGAACCTGTCGATGATGGAGATCCGCGCGAAGTGCCGTCGGCTCAAGCAGCGGCAGGACATCAAGCTGGTCATCATCGACTACCTCCAGCTCATGCAGGCGGGCGGCTCCAAGCGGAGCGAGAGCCGTCAGCAGGAAGTCTCGGACATGTCGCGAAACCTGAAGCTCCTGGCGAAGGAGCTGGAGGTGCCGGTGATCGCGCTGTCGCAGCTGAACCGTGGCCCCGAGCAGCGTACGGACAAGAAGCCGATGGTCTCCGACCTGCGAGAATCCGGTTCGATCGAGCAGGACGCGGACATGGTGATCCTGCTGCACCGTGAGGATGCGTACGAGAAGGAGTCGCCGCGGGCCGGCGAGGCGGACATCATCGTCGGCAAGCACCGTAACGGTCCGACGGCGACGATCACGGTGGCCTTCCAGGGCCACTATTCGCGGTTCGTGGACATGGCGCAGACGTGATCGGAGCCTGGAGGGGCTTGTGTCTCGGACCCACTTGAGGGTCGGAGTCGGACCCTGAACGGTCTGGACGCGTGCGCCTGGCGGGGTGCGGCCGAGGGGGGAGAGGCCGAGCAGCCGTGGGGGAAGGATGCGTCCGGTGCGTACGAGGGGTAGGGGTGGGGCATGACTTCTTCCGCGGCCGTACTTGCCGACGAGTCCGATCTTCCACTTCTGCTGCCCAGTACGCGGCGTGCTCTGCTGCACCGCGTGGCCGCCGCGCAGGCCGCGGGCCGGGTGCCGTCGCTGGCTGCGGCGGTGCAGCGGGACGGGCGGGTGCTGTGGAGCGGTGTGCGTGGGGCGGCTGCCGACGGGCGGGAGCCCGACGTGGACGTGCAGTACCGGATCGGGTCGATCACCAAGACGTTCACCGCGGTGCTGGTGATGCGGCTGCGCGACGAGGGACTGCTGGATCTCGCGGACCCGCTGGAGAAGCACCTTCCGGGGACGGGGGTCGGCGAGGTGACCGTCTTTCAGCTCCTCGGGCACACGGCCGGGTTGGCGGCCGAGACGCCGGGGCCGTGGTGGGAGCGCACGCCGAGCGAGCTGCGGCCCGGGTTGGGCGACGTCCTGGGCGACGTACGAGCGGAATCCGCGCGTCCGCATCCCGTAGGACGGGTGCACCACTACTCCAACCCCGGCTACACGCTGCTCGGCTCGCTCGTTGAGGCGGTGCGCGGGGTGTCCTGGGCGGAGGCGGTGCGGCGGGAGATCACGGAGCCGCTGGGGTTGACGCGGACGAGTGCGCAGCCGCAGTCGCCGTACGCGCAGGGCTGGGCGGTGCATCCGTGGGCGGACGTGCTGTTGGCCGAGCCGGTGGTGGAACTGGGGCTGATGGCACCTGCGGGACAGTTGTGGTCGACGGTGGGTGACCTGTGCCGGTTCGGTGCCTTTCTGGCAGCGGGCGACGAGCGGGTGCTGAGTGGGGAGTCGGTACGGGAGATGAGGGTGCCGGCCGCGCCTCTGGAGGCCGGTGGCTGGTCGGGGACGTACGGGCTCGGGGTGCAGGTCCTGCGGGTGGGCGGGCGTGAGCTGGTGGGACACGGAGGCTCTTTGCCGGGCTTCGTGGCAGGGCTGTGGGTGGATGCGGCGGACGGGGTGGCTGCTGCGGCGCTGGCCAATGCGACCTCGGGTACGGCGGCCGGGGCCCTGGCGGTTGAGGTGGTGTGCCTCGTGGCGGAGGCGGAGCCGCGTATCGCGGACGTGTGGGAGCCCCTGGCGGAGAAGGACGTGCACCAGGAGCTGCTGGAGCTGACGGGTGCTTGGTACTGGGGGACGGTTCCCTATGGCCTGCGCTTGCTCACCGGCCGGGGGTTCTCGCTGGAACGGCTGGACGGCGGTACGGGGCGGGCTTCGCGCTTTCGGGCGAGGCCGGACGGGACGTGGGTGGGGCTCGACGGGTACTACGCGGGGGAGACGTTGCGGGTGGTGCGCGGAGCCGGAGGCGCGGTGGGGGTCGCGCAGGGTGCGGTGAGCCATCTCGACCTGGGGTCGTTCGTCTTCACCCGGGAGCCGTACGAGGCGGGGGCGCCGATTCCGGGTGGTGTGGACGAGGGGGGGTGGCGCGGGATCGGATGAGGTGAGGAGCGGACCCCGGAGACGGGCGGGCAGTAAGAGGGCGCCGACAGCCGCCGTGGCGGCTATGGGCCGACCGTTCCGCAACGGCGGCCCCGGCGTCGACAGCTCGTCCCGCCGGTTCATGCCGTCGACAGTTCGCGCTCCAGGGGCGTCCGGAAGCGTGGAGTCACCCGTGCCCGTCCCAGCCAGGCGCTGAGCCGTTCCGCCTCCGCTTCGACGGCCGTCGTTGCCTCCGCGCCCCGGTCCGCCAGAAGTCGGCAGACGACCTCGCCGCCCGGCCGCTGTGCCCAGCCGCCGACGATCTCGCCGTTCCACCACACCGTCGGACCGATGTTGCCGGAGCGGTCGAAGAGCGACGCTCGGTGCTCGTCGGCGAGGTGGAAGCCGCGGTCGGCCCAGCCCATGGCGCTGGGGTCGAGGCCCGGGAGGAGGGCGGCCCAGGGTTCCGTTTCGGGCTCGGGGGCGGTGTCGTCGGGGGCCACGTGGGCTGCTCTGCCGTCTTCGAGTCGTACTTCCGTGGCGGCGGACGCGGTCAGGGCCTTGCGCACGTCGGCGAGGGTCCAGCCCGTCCACCACTTGAGGTCGGCTTCGGTGGCCGGACCGTAGGAGAGCAGCCATCGGCGGGTCAGTTCCGCTTTGGCCTCCGCGGCGGGCAGGTCGGGCCACGGTTCGCTCGCGGTCCAGCGGAACTGGCTGGAGGTCCAGGTGCCGCGCGGGCGGTCCCGGCGGATGCGGCCCTCGGCTGCCATGACGCGGAGAACCCGGGAGGCGACGCCCTGGACGGTCTCCCCTTTCTTGCCGGGGAAGACGGTGATCCTCGTACGGAGCGCGTCGGACGCGGCGGAGAGTTCGCTGCCGGAGGCGCTGCCGTGTGCGGCGAGGAGTGCGTGGACCTCGGCTTCGGCGGCTTCGAGCCAGGCGGCGTCGAGGCCGCCGTCGTCCTCGGCGAAGTGTTTGAGGAGGGTCCTGCGCTCCTTGGCGGCGATGGCACGGGCGGTGGAGGCGTAGACGTACGGGGCGAGTTCACGGGTGACGGCGAAGAGGGTGTTGCGCATGGCGAGGAGGCGAACGAGGGCGACGTCGTCGTACATCTCGCGTTCCAGGTCCTGGACCGTGCAGGAGGTGGTGCGTGCGGCGACGGAGAGGAACACGGTCGCCGCGTCGGTCGCGTGCAGGCCGACGAGGGCGTCGGCGACCGCTGCGGCGCTGGTGGCGCTGGCGGAAGGGGAGAGGCGGTGGCGGCGGCCGAGGCGGCGGCGGCGCTCGGCGGCGGTGAGCGTCGGGGTACGAGGCACCGGTGGAGCTCCTTCGAAGAGGTGGAGGTGAAGGGGCGGGGACTGCCGGTGGTACGGGCGCGGGGGGCCACCTCCGCCGCCGGTACGGGCCCGCACCGGCCCGCCCGGCCGCGTTCGCGGTGTTCAGAGAGTGAGTTTGAAGCCCACGTGGGAACCGGTGAAGCCGAGCCGTTCGTAGAAGCGGTGAGCCTCGGTGCGGGTGGCGTCGGAGGTGAGCTGAACCAACTGGCAGCCGCGCGAGCGGGATACGGCGATCGCCCACTCGATGAACCGGGTGCCCAGGCCGGTGCCACGGGCGTCCTCGTGGACGCGTACGGCTTCGATGATCGAGCGGGTGGCGCCCTTGCGGGAGAGTCCGTGAATGATCGTCAGCTGGAGCGTGCCGACGACCCGCCCGGCCAGTTCGGCGACGACGACGTACTGGTTCGGGTCTTCCTTCAGCCCCTTCAGGGCGGCGATGTACGGAGTGAGATCGTCCGGGGATTCGCGGTGTGCGCCGAGCGAGTCGTGGGCGAGCATCGCGACGATCGCGGGCAGGTCTGCCTCGGCCGCCGGGCGTATCGACAGGGTGGACAGCTGGTCGCCCGGAACGGCGCTCTCTTCGGTCATGAGCGCAGAATACGCAGCTCAGACCGGGGTGCGCAGCTCTTCCACCGCGCGCACCAGGGGCGCGAGTCCGACGTTCTCGGCGGTGCCGACGAGGGCTTCGCGCAGGGCGGTGTCGTGCGTGGGGCGGGCTCCGGCGAGGAGGGCGCGGCCGGTGCGGTTCATTTCGTCGACGGGTACGGCCTCGGGGGTCGACCCCGGCGCGCCCCTGATGACCGTGCTGGGTGCCCGCGTCTCCCGTGAGCGGATCTGACGCTGCTGAGGGAGGTCTTCGTCGCGGGCAACGTGCTTTTCGCCGTCGCGCCTGCCTTCGACCGGATGCCGGCCGGACGTGTGGCCGCCCCCTGCGCACGGCGCCTTCTTCGGGGACGGCCCGGTCGTGGCGGCCGGGTTGGTCGCGCCGCAGAAGATGGCCGGGCCATCGCGATGTTGTCCCCGGACTGTCCCGGGGCCTGACGCCCGCCCATGTGGTCGGGGCGGCGGCCCCGGCACGTACCTCGGGCAGAGTGCGGGCCGGCGGATCGCTTTCCTCGTCGTCGCCGTCCCGGGGCGCTCGGCCTGGCGGGAGTCGCCGCGCCGGCGCCCCGAGCAACCGAAACCCGAGGGCAGGCGGCTGCGCGACGGTGTGGCCGCCTTCCGCAGCGTGCTGTGTCGGGCGGGCGGTATACGTACGGCCCGAAGCCGGGAGGTACGTACGCAGCATGGGTGCGTACGTACGAACCGGGGGTCGTGTACGGACGAAACAGCGGTGGTTGCACAGGCATGACGGGCAGGTACGTACGGGTCACCGGCGTCTGCGTGCGGGGCCGAGGCCCATGTACGGCCCAGCGGCACGAAGGTACCGAGGGCCGTACGTACGCCCTCAGCCGGTTGCCGTCGACAGTGGGGCGAATCGGCGGTGGGAGTCCCCGGGGAGGTCGGGCGCGCCGTACGTCATGACGGTTTGGCGGCCTGCCGTGGTCAGGCCGTGGGAGCGCAGCCAGTCGCACAGCTGAGTGTGGTGCTCGTCGACGTCGATGCGGAGCGGACGGTCGGTGCCGGCCGCGAGGGACGCGACCAGCGCCTTCGCTGTGTCGGTGTCGTGGGCGATCAGCGGCCCCACGGTATGGCTCTCCCCGTCGGGCCAGGCGGCCGCGTAGCCGAGGAGGCCGGTTCGGTCCTCGGCCACGCGCAGTTGGTCGGCGAAAGCGGGCAGCCTGGCGATCATGGCTGTGCGGTCATGGCCGAAGACCTCCGTGTCCAGCCGGATGAGGGCGGCGAGGTCGGCTGGGGACGCGGGACGGGTGGCGATCGAGGGCGGCGGGCCCGCGGAGCGGAAGTGGCCGCGGAGGGTTTCGGCGTGGCCGGCCGTGGCGAATCCGAGCCGGGTGTAGAGACGCCGGCCTTCCTCTGTGGCGTAGAGCGACACCTGCGCGCGGCCCGCCTGGGCGAGGGCGTGCCGCATCAGGTGGAGGCCGAGTCCCTGCCGGACGTGCCGCTCGGCGACCAGGACCATGCCGACCACGGCGTACGCGGGGCCGCGTGGGGCGTCGGCGCCGTACGCGGTGAGGGTGCAGGCAGCGATGAGGGATGTGCCGCCGGCCACCGGGTCGTCGATGCCGTAGCCGGTGCCGGCGGTGAGCAGCAGTCCCCATTTGTGCTCGGTACGTGGCCAGTCCCGGTCTTCGCCGAGGTCGGCGCAGACGGCGAGGTCGCGCAGGGTGAGGCGGCGAACGGGGAGCTCGACGAGCGGCGTGGGCATGGGAGCCAGGCTGTCGGAAGCTGTGATCGTCCGTCCAGCGCTTTAGCGGGCGATGTTTCACGTGAAACACCGCCGGGTGGTGTGCCGGGGCTCCAGGGGAATGGTGTCGCCGTTCCTGGGAATGCGCTGCCACGGACCGAAAGGCCGCAGGGCGGGTCGCGACACGGAGCGAAAGCAGCCTAGAGCCAACGAGAGATCGGAAACCAGGACTTCCCGGTCTTCGCCCGTTCTGAGGGACGGGCTGGCACGCTGCGATGACGGGAACTGCGGCCGACGCGCAGCCTTTCCGCCTTGCTCTGATTGAGGGAGAAGTGCGACCACATGACGTTCGAGGCGAGGCACGGAATGGATGCTCTGTCCACCCCGGCGGCTGGGAACAGCAGCGCGGCCGGAGAAGAGGGCGGGAACGACGAGGCGGGCACCGGCGACATGGCCGGCGCTTTGTCTGCGCCCGCCGCCCTCGGCACGTCGCACGCGCTCAGTGCAGTCGGCGCGCCCGCCGCACCCGTCGGCGGGACCGGCCCCAGTGAGCCCGCCGTGCCCGTCGAGGGGCCCGGCCCCGTGTCCATCGGTCCCGCGACGCCCGGCGTTCCCGCTACGACCGCGCCCGCTGCTCCCGAGCGCGCCGCGGCTCCGGGGCGCGAGCCGGAGTCCGGCACCGGCCTCGCACCGAGCCCTCCCGACGGCGTGCGGCCGGCGGGGCGGCCCTCTGCGGACGCACTTCGGGTGCGGCGCACCCTGGCCGAGATCGAGCCTGTCGCCGACCGGGCGACCTCGTACTTCTACGCGCTGCTGTTCCTGCGCCATCCCGCCCTGCGGGACCTGTTCCCGCCGGCGATGGACACCCAGCGGGACCGCCTGTTCAAGGCGCTCCTGACGGCGGCCGAGCACATGGACGATCCGCGGGCCCTCACCGGGTACCTGCGTCAACTGGGCTCCGGCCACCGCAAATACGGCACGCAGTCCGCCCACTACCCGGCCGTCGGCGAAGCCCTGATCGGGGCGTTGGCCCGGTACGCGGAGACGGTCTGGGACCGGGAGACGGAGGCCGCGTGGGTGCGTGCGTACACGGCGATCTCGCAGATCATGATCGACGCGGCGGCGGAGAGCGAGCTCAGGTCCCCCGCCTGGTGGCAGGCGGAGGTGGTCGCGCACGATCTGCGTACCCCGGAGGTGGCGGTGCTGACACTGCGCCCCGACCAGCCGTATCCCTTCCTGGCGGGGCAGTACACGAGCCTGGAGACGCCGTGGTGGCCGCGGATCTGGCGGCACTACTCGTTCGCTGCGGCGCCCCGCGCGGACGGTTTGCTGACACTGCACGTGAAGGCCGTTCCGGCGGGGTGGGTGTCCAACGCGTTGGTGCACCGGGCCCGGCCCGGGGACGTGTTGCGGCTGGGCCCGCCCGCCGGGTCGATGACGGTGGACCACACGACGGACAGCGGGCTTCTCTGCATCGGCGGAGGCACCGGCATCGCGCCGATCAAGGCGCTGGTCGAGGACGTGGCGCAGCACGGCGAGAGGCGACCGGTGGAGGTGTTCTACGGAGCGCGCACCGACTACGCCCTGTACGACATCGACACCATGCTGCGTCTGGCGAAGTCGCATCCGTGGTTGTCGGTGCGCCCGGTGGTCGACGACCGGGCACGGTTCCCGGAGGCGGTCCGGCGGTTCGGCCCGTGGACGTCGTACGACGCGTATCTCGCGGGGCCGCCCGGCATGATCCGCAGCGGGCTCCACGCCCTCCGGACGGCGGGCATACCGGGCAGTCGGATACGTCACGACTCGGTCGAGGAACTGGTGGCCGCCGCGGGTTAGACCGGCCCGGGGGCGGGCCGCCGACCGGGATCGCGAAAGCCGGGCCGAAGGGATCAGCCCAGGTCAGGGGCGAGCAGTGCGCGTACACCCTCGATGTTGCCGTCGAGGTAGTGGCGCAGGGACAGCGGTACGAGGTGTACGGCGGCGATGCCGACCCGGCTGAACGGGATGCGGACGATCTCGTACTCGCCCAGCGGTTCGTCGACCTCGGGGCCGTGGCGGCGCGCGGGATCCATGGACTCCAGGCGGCAGACGAAGAAGTGCTGCACCTTCGCGCCGGGGAGCCCGTCCCCGGTGATGTGCTCGACGGTGTCGACGAAGCAGGGCACCACATCGGTGACCTTCGCCCCGAGTTCCTCGTCGACCTCGCGGTGGAGGGCGTCGACGACCGTGGTGTCCTCGGGCTCGACTCCGCCGCCGGGGGTCACCCAGTACGGGTCGACGCCGGGCTTGGTGCGTTTGATCAGGACGAGGTTCTCGCCGTCGAGGAGCACGGCGCGTGCGGTGCGCTTGACCACGGGACGTTCGGTCATGGCAATAACGTGGCCCGCCGGGGGCCCTCCGAAACTCTCTTGCCCCTGTTGGCCCTCCGCCGGTCAGCGGCCGAGAAGCCCGAGGGGGAGGTTCAGCACCAGTCGCCGGCCGCGCGCAGCAACCATTCGTGGGCCCGTGCGATGTGCGGGCGAGCGAGCGTTCCGGCGCGCACCGCGAGGAAGTAGGTGCGCAGCGGAGGGACGGCGGGCTCGTGCAGAGCCACCACCTCGCCCCTCGCGAGTTCGTTCGCGCACAGGTAACGCGGCAGGACGGCGAGGCCCGCGCCCGCGGCCGTGGCGGTCAGGACGGCACGCAGGTCGGGGGCGACGACGGTGCCGGCCGCGGCGGGCGGGGTGTCGAACACGGCGGCCCAGTACCGGGCGACGAGCGGCAGGCTCTCGTGCACCTCGACCACCGGGAGCTGCTCCAGGACGACGGCTCCCTTGACCGCGAGGAGTTCGGGGGTGAGGTGCTTCGCCCAGCGGGGGGCGGCGACCAGGACGTGCTCCTCGTCGCACAGGGCGGTGGCGGTCAGCAGTCCGCCGCGCGGACGGTCCGTGGTGAGGGCCAGGTCGTGGTGTCCGTCGGCGAGGCCGGCGAGGTTCTCCTCGGAGTTGCCGAAGGAGACCCGCAACGCGAGGCCCTGTGCGGTGAGCGGGGACAGTGCGGGCAGGGCGCGCAGCGAGGTGAACTCCGGAGGGCCGGCCAGGTGCAGGGTGCGTACGCCGGTGTGGTCGTCGAGTCCGGTCTCGGTGATCTCGACGAGTGCGTCGAGATGGGGTGCGGCCCGGTGCGCGAGTTCGTCGCCGATGGCGGTGGGGGTGACGCCGCGGGCCCGGCGCAGGAAAAGCGGGCGGCCCAACTGCCGCTCCAAGGTGCGTATCTGGGCGGTGACCGCGGGTTGGGACAGGCCGAGGAGGGCTGCGGCCCGGGTGAAGGAGCCGGCCCGGTGGACCGTGACGAAGGTGCGCAGCAGGGCGAGATCCATATCGTGCCTTCCGCATTGCGCGGTGCCCGGCCGCCGGTGCCGGGGGCGGGTGTCCGCCCGTTCCGTCCCGCCGTCCGGACACCGTGGTCCGGTCCCCGCCGGTGTTCCCGAAGACGCAGTATAAATATGTCGATAGGTCTCTGTCGCTGGCGTGATTGGACACTGACGCACAGTCAACTAGCCTTGTGCAGGCGGTTCTCCGCGCGCAGAACCGGGACGGTCCGAGCCACGAGGGGGGAGGCTCGGACCGTCTGTCCTACGCCAGTAGGCTACGCGGCGCTACTCATCCGACCGCCGCGTCGAGCGACCGCAGCACGTCCACGATCAGGTTGTCCGCGTCCTCCGCACCCACCGACAGCCGGATGAATCCCTCCGGCACGGCGTCGCCGCCCCACCGTCCGCGTCGCTCGGCCGTGGACCGCACGCCGCCGAAGCTCGTCGCGTCGTCGACCAGCCGCAGGCCGTCCAGGAACTTCTCCGCGAACTCCCTGTCGGGCAGCGTGAAGGACACCACGCAGCCGAAACGCCGCATCTGTCGCGAGGCGGTCGGGTACGCGGGGTCTTCGGGCAGCCCGGGATAGCGAAGGTCACGTACGACAGGGTGCGCCCGCAGCGCGGTGGCCAGTGCGAGGGCGGTGGCGCCCTGTCGGTCGGCGCGCAGTTGGAGGGTGGCCAGGGAGCGGTGGGCGAGCCAGGCTTCCATCGGGCCGGGGATCGCGCCGACGACCTTGCGCCAGCGCCGTACCCGTGCCGCCAGCTCGGCGTCCCGGCAGGTCACGTAACCCAGCAGGATGTCGCCGTGACCGGTGAGCCCCTTGGTTCCGCTCGCGACCGAGAAGTCGGCGCCCAGGTCCAGGGGTCGCTGACCGAGCGGGGTGGCGAGGGTGTTGTCGACGGCGACCAGGGTGCCCGCCTCGTGGGCGGCGTCGGCGAGGAGCCGGATGTCGCAGACGTCGAGGCCGGGGTTGGACGGCGACTCGATCCACAGCAGCCGCGCCCCGGTGAGGTGGGCGATCTGTGCTTCTCCCGCGGTGGGTGCGGTGCGCACCTGAACCCCGTACGCCTCCAGCTGCTCCCGTACCAGGGGCAGTGCCTGGTAGCCGTCGTCGGGGAGGACCACCGTGTCCCCGGCTTTCGCCTGGGAGAGCAGTACGGCGGAGACGGCGGCCATGCCGGAAGCGAAGACGACGGTGTGGGCGGCCTGGCCCCCGTTCTCGGTGGGCGGGGCCTCCAGCTCACCGATGGCCCGTTCCAGGTGGGTCCAGGTCGGGTTCTCGTCGCGGCCGTAGGTGTACGGGCCGGTGGGCTCTCCGGGCAGGTGGAAGTGCGCGGCGAACACAGGGCCGGGAAGCGTCGGTTCATATGCCTCGGGCTCGGGCAGTCCGGCCCGCACGGCCCGGGTGCCGTCGCCGTCCTCGTTGGACATCGGCATCGGCTCAGTCCCTTCCGTCGGGGAGCAGCATGTTCAGCGCCCAGGAGACGACGCTGATGATCAGCGCACCGAGGACCGCCGTCCAGAAGCCCTCCACGTGGAAGGCGAGGTCGAACCTGTCGGCCAACCACGACGTCAGCAGCAGCATCAGCGCATTGACGACCAGTGTGAACAGCCCGAGCGTGAGTACGAACAGTGGGAAGGACAGAAGCTTCACCACCGGCTTGACCAGGAAGTTCACCAGCCCGAAGAGTAGGGCGACGACGATCAGCGTGCCGACCTCACGGCCGGTGCTGTCACCGTCGAGCGTGATGTCCCGGACGAGCCACACGGCCACCCAGAGGGCCACCGCGTTGGCGATCGTCTTGACTGCGAAATTCATCATGTGTCTGATCGTGGCAGAGATGATCGCCCCGGACAGGCAAGGAGCGATCACACGGCGAGGAGCGGAACGAGCATGAAGGCATTCCGACTGGACGAGCTGGAGGCGGAGCGCGCCGCCAACGACGGCGCGTATCTGCAGTTCCTCAAGGAACGGAACATGTCGGCCGGCCTGTACGCGCTCGATGCAGGCGACACGGATCCGCAGGCGCCGCACAACGAGGACGAGATCTACTTCGTCGTCAGCGGTCGGGCGGCGATCACGGTCGGCATGGAGACGACGCAGGTGGCGCGGGGCAGCGTGGTCTACGTACCAGCCGGGACGGCGCACAAGTTCCATCACATCTCGGAGGACTTGAGGGTTCTGGTGATGTTCTCCCCGCCCGAAAGCTGAGTGCATCCCGCCCGTCCGGCGCCACCGGACCCCGGGGTGTTTCACGTGAAACACCCCGGGACCCTAGGGGGCGGATCAGGGGTCTTCAAGGGATTCCGGCCCTCCGCGCGAGCGGTCCCCCGCCTAGCATCGAAGCCAAGGAACCACCACTGCGCCGGGCGGAACCCGGGCTGAGGGAGAGGCAAGAAAATGGCTGCACGGGAAATATTCGCGGGTCTGCCGGGCTGGGTGAAGTGGATCGCGATCCCGGCGCTGGTTCTGCTGGTCTTCGGCGGCACGATCCTGGCCGCGATCGGCGCTCTGGTCGGCCTGTTGTTCAAGCTGCTGCTGCTGGTGGCACTGGTCGGCGGTCTGATCTACGTCGTCCGGCGGTTCATGGCGTCCTCCTCGACCGGGGGCTCCTCCCGCGGTGACTGGTAGCCAGTGACTGATAGCCCGTGCGGGCGTTAGCCCGCCGGGGGGAATTTGGCACCCGAAAGCAACTGAGCCCCGGGGACCGGCAGTTAGGGTGGAAAACCGCTGCCGTCACCCGGGAGTCCCGCTCCCCGGCGACCGCGTTGCCCCTCGGGACCCCGGGAGTGCCCCATGGCCACGGCCCAGCCCAGAGCTCAGACGGGCGCCCCACCCCCAGCGCGACCGCTCGCGGTGCCCGCACCCGCCACAGGCGTGCCCGAGGTGCCCGTACCCGCGGTGGCTCCGCCTGAGGTGCCGGAATCCACCACGGGTGCCCCCGAGGTGTCCGTACCCGCAGCGAGTGCGCCAGGGGCGTCGGCACCCGCCGCGCCCCTGCTGAACGCCGCCGTACCCGGCCCCGCCGGGCCCGACGGACCGGCACCCACCCTGATCGGCTCGGTGCAGCGTGCTCTGCGCCTGCTCGAAGCCGTCAGCGTCCATGCCGACGGCGCCCCCGCCAAGCAGCTCGCGCGGGAGGCCGGACTGCCGCTGCCCACCGCGTACCACCTGTTGCGCACCCTGACTCACGAGGGATACCTCAGACGTGAGCAGGGGGTCTTCGTGCTCGGTCCGGCGGCGGGGCGGCTCGGGCGGGGGAGCTGCGAGCAACGCAGGCGGGAGGCGTTGCTGTCCACAATGGAGCGCTGGCGCGACACGCTCGGCGTCGCCGTGTACTTCGCCGTCTACCACGAGGGCGAAATCGAAGCGACGGTCCTCGTCGAAAGTCCCGAGCACCCGGCCGTCGAGGAGTGGGCCGACTTCCGCGAGACGGCGCACGCGCATGCGATCGGCCAGTGCCTGCTGGCCCAGTTGGACACCGTGTCCCGGCTCGACCACCTCGACCGTCATCCGGTCGAGGCGATCACCCCGTACACGGTGCGCGACGGTGCGTCCCTGCTGGAGCGGCTGGCGACGATCGAGCGCACGCGGACGGTGGTGGAACGCGAGCAGTACATGCTCGGGACGGCGTGCGCGGCGATTCCGGTCACCATCGGACAGACCGCTGCCGTACTGGCGATCTCCGTGCCTCTCGCACAAGAGCACCGTCTGGGCCCTGCGATCGAACGCCTGGGCGAGGAAATCACCGAGGTGGTCCGTTCGCTCATGTTCTCTATCAGTATCTGAAAACTCACTCCTTGTGATCTGCTACTGCTTCGACCACGATGGCGTCAAGAGGACCGGAGGGGAACGTTCCGGCACTTCCATCTACGTCAGGGTTGGCGATGCGCGAGTCGGTTCAGGCAGAGGTCATGATGAGCTTCCTCGTCTCGGAGGAGCTCTCCTTTCGTATTCCGGTGGAGCTCATGTACGAGGCGAAGGACCCGTATGCGATTCGCCTGACCTTTCATTTGCCCGGGGACGCGCCCGTGACCTGGGCTTTTGGTAGAGAACTGTTGGTCGACGGGATCAACGAGCCCTGCGGCGAAGGCGATGTGCACATCTCGCCCTCCGACCCCGACGAGCTGGCCGACGTCCACCTCCGACTTCAGGTCGGCGCGGACCGGGCGCTGTTCAGAGCGAGCGCGGCACCGCTCGTGGCGTTCCTCGACCGTACCGACAAGCTCGTACCGCTCGGCCAGGAGCACACGCAGAGTGACTATGCCGGGTGCCTGGAGGACGAACTCGGGCGGATCCTCGCCGAGGAGAACGCGGGCTGAGGCGACGCCGGAAACACCACGGGCGGGCAGGTTTACAGCCCCCGCACACGAGCGGCGGCCGGAGTGATCCGGCCGCCGCTCCGGCATGTGCCCCGGGTCCGCCACGCTCCGCCGACTCTGGCCGCGCGCCCCGGCTCAGGTCTTGCGGCGCCGGCCGCGCCCGGTGCGTACCGGCGCAGTACCGGAAGCGGCCCCGCCGCCAGCTGTCGCGCCGGTCCGGTCGGCGGAGACGACCAGTGCGGCGAGCGCCGTGGTGACCGGAACCGAGGCGACCAGGCCGATCGAGCCGATGAGCGTACGGACGATCTCCTCGGCGACCAGTTCGCTGTTGGCGACCGTACCCACGCTGCTCTGCGCGATGGAGAACAGCAGGAGCAGCGGGAGGGCGGCACCCGCGTAGGCCAGGACCAGGGTGTTCACGACGGACGCGATGTGGTCGCGGCCGATGCGGATGCCCGCCCGGTACAGGGCGCGCGGACCCATCGTCGGGTCGGCCTGGTGCAGTTCCCACACGGCGGACGTCTGCGTGACGGTCACGTCGTCGAGCACACCGAGCGAGCCGATGATGACGCCCGCGAGCAGCAGGCCGCTCATGTCGATCGACGGGTAGAGGCTGTGGATGAGGCCGGTGTTGTCGTCGACGTTGCCGGACAGGAACGCCCAGCCGATGAAGAGGGACCCGAGCAGCCCGATGAGGAGCAGCGAGATGAGGGTGCCCACGACGGCGACGGAGGTGCGGGCGTTGAGCCCGTGGCAGGCGTACAGCGCGATAAGCATGATCGCACTGGCCCCGACCACCGCCACGACCAGGGGATTCGATCCCTGGAGGATGGCCGGGAGGATGAACAGGGTCAGGATCGCGAACGAGGCCGCCAGCGCGATCAGCGCCATGAGGCCCTTCATCCGGCCGACGATCACCACGGCGAGCGCGAAGATGCCGGCGAGCAGGGTGAGCGGGAGCTTCCGGTTCACGTCGGTGACGGAGTACTGGAGGTCGCGGGGCGCGTCGGGGGCGTACGCGACGACGACGCCCTGACCCTGCTTCAACTGTCGTGGCGCGCCCGGCTGCACGATCTCGTCGAAGGTGCGGCCCTTGCCCGAACCGGTGAGGACCTCGATCTTCGCCTTCTTGCAGTCGGTCTTGCCGCCCGGGTCGCCTTCACCGTCCTGTGGTGCCGGCGGAGTGCTGCCTCCCTCCTGCTGCGGTTGCTGGGCGACGCCCGCGCCCTTGCAGTCGATCTCGTCGACCTGGACGACCCGGCCCTTCTCGGTCTGCCGGTCGAAACCCACTCCGGTGCGCTCGTGGGCGGGCGCGCCGCCCGGCCACAGAACGGCGAGTCCGACGAGAACGGCCGTGGCGAAAGGAATCAGCACGGCCGCGATCACCTTGCGCAGGTGCTTGGACACGGGCGCCGCGGGACCGTGACTGTGGCTGTGCCCGTGGGCGTGAGCAGACGGCGGGAGATCCTGCGGAGGACCGGGTGAGGACGGCGGCTGGGACGGGGTCGGGGGAGGCGGCTGGGGTGGGGTCACCGCCCGATCATCGCAAGAACGGGAGGGGCCCTCTGTTCAGCGCGGCCGGAGTGGCGTTAGCGTGGGGTCAAACCTTTTGCACACGCGGGAGCTCGGAGCACCGGGCTGAGAGGGCGCTGACCTCCGTACACATGGGTACGGAAAAGGCTGCGTCGACCGCCGAACCTGTTACCGGGTAATGCCGGCGTAGGGAGTAGGTCTCATGACCACGATGGATGCACGCACGCCTGCCCACAACGAGGGCGAGCGCACGCCGGGCTGGCACAAGGGGTACGTCGAGGGCTCGCGCCCCGACCTCCGGGTGCCGGTCCGTCAGGTGCACCTGACCAACGGGAAGGACGTGACGCTGTACGACACGTCCGGCCCGTACACCGACCCGACCATCGAGACGGACGTACGGCGCGGACTCGCCCCGCTGCGTGAGAACTGGATCATCGGCCGTGGTGACACCGAGGAGTACGCGGGCCGACCGGTCCGCCCCGAGGACGACGGCATCAAGCACACGTCGCCGCGCGGCGGCCTGCGGAACCTCGACGCGGTCTTCCCCGGCCGCCCGCGCCAGCCCCGCCGGGGACGCGACGGGCAGGCGGTGACGCAGCTCGCGTACGCACGACGCGGCGAGATCACCCCGGAGATGGAGTACGTGGCCATCCGGGAGAACGTCTCCCCCGAGGTCGTACGGGAGGAGATCGCCGCCGGGCGCGCGGTGCTGCCCGCGAACGTGAACCACCCGGAGATCGAGCCGATGATCATCGGCAAGCGGTTCCTCGTGAAGGTCAACGCCAACATCGGGAACTCCGCGGTCACGTCCTCCATCGAGGAGGAGGTGGACAAGATGACGTGGGCGACCAAGTGGGGCGCGGACACCGTCATGGACCTGTCCACCGGTCGCAACATCCACACCACCCGCGAGTGGATCCTGCGCAACGCACCCGTCCCGATCGGCACCGTGCCGCTCTACCAGGCCCTGGAGAAGGTCGACGGCCGCGCCGAGGAACTGTCCTGGGAGGTCTACAAGGACACGGTGATCGAACAGGCCGAGCAAGGCGTGGACTACATGACCGTCCACGCGGGCGTGCGCCTCGCGTACGTGCCGTTGACCGCGCGCCGCAAGACCGGCATCGTCTCGCGCGGCGGGTCGATCATGGCGGCCTGGTGCCTGGCCCACCACAAGGAATCGTTCCTGTACGAGCACTTCGAGGAGCTCTGCGAGATCCTCGCGGCGTACGACGTGACGTACTCCCTCGGCGACGGGCTGCGCCCCGGCTCGATCGCGGACGCCAACGACGAGGCGCAGTTCGCCGAGTTGAAGACCCTTGGGGAACTCAACACGACCGCCAAGCGTTTCCACGTACAGACCATGATCGAGGGCCCGGGACACGTCCCGATGCACAAGATCAAGGAGAACATCGACCTCCAGCAGGAGATCTGCGAGGAGGCGCCGTTCTACACGCTCGGCCCGCTGACGACCGATGTGGCCCCCGCCTACGACCACATCACCTCCGGCATCGGCGCCGCGATGATCGCCTGGTGGGGCACCGCGATGCTCTGCTACGTGACGCCCAAGGAGCACCTGGGCCTGCCCAACCGTGACGACGTGAAGACCGGCGTCATCACGTACAAGATCGCCGCGCACGCGGCGGACCTCGCGAAGGGTCACCCCGGTGCGCAGGAGTGGGACGACGCCCTGTCGGACGCCCGCTTCGAGTTCCGGTGGGAGGACCAGTTCAACCTGGCCCTCGACCCGGACACCGCACGGGAGTTCCACGACGAGACGCTGCCCGCCGAACCGGCGAAGACGGCCCACTTCTGCTCGATGTGCGGGCCGAAGTTCTGCTCGATGAAGATCAGCCACGACATCAGGAGGGAGCACGGGGGCACCGCCGAGGAGATCGAGGCGGGCATGGCGGAGAAGTCCAAGGAGTTCGCCGCGGCCGGCAACCGGGTCTATCTGCCGATCGCCGACTAGCGTCGACGAAAGCCCCCGGGGGAATGCGGGGTCGGTGGTGTGGTTCCGGGCTGTTCGGGCTCGCGACCGGACCACCGATGCTCCGCTGGGCGGTCCGGACCCTGGCTCTCCTGCTTCGCGGTCCGGACCTGGGCTTCCCCGCTTCGTGGCCCGGCCCCTGGCTCTCCTGCTTCGTGGGTTCGGACCTCGGCTCTCCTGCTTCGCCGTTCGGGCCGTCGTCACTCCGGTTTGTGGTCCGGGCCGCCGAAGTCGGGACTGGAAAAGTCCGGGCTGGAGAAGCTGGGCCGGCTCTTGTGGCCGTTGTGCGCGTTGTTCTCGCTCGGACTGCTGAAGTCCGGACGGGAGTATCCGAGACCGGCGATGCGGCCGGTCTGCCGGGGAGGCGTGGGGTCCGGCCCCCGAGTGGCGGGCGGGTCGGCGAGCGCGTCGCGCAGGAAGGGGACGATGCCACGCTCCAGCAGGGCGTGCTTCCAGGCTTCCCTGGCCCGGTCGATCTCCTCCGTGCCGGCGGTGTGCCGGGCGACCGGCAGTGCGGTCGAGCCGTTGCGCAGTGCGGTGATGAGCAGTCCGATGGCCGCGCCGAGCAGTCCTGCCGCGGCGAGCGCGCCGAACACCCACCCGGCGGTCACCAGGGCGTCCGCGAGAGCCGGTTCGGGCGTGATCATGCGCAGCAGGAAACCGACGAGCAGCAGTACCGCCGCGGCCACGCCGGCCAGTACGGGCGTCAGAACGGCCAGTACGGCGACCGCACCCGCTCCCGATGCCTCCGCCTTCTCGCCCATGTCCGCCGGAAGCAGGGCGCCCGCGGCGGGCAGGGCGGGGGCACGGAGGTCGCCACGCACCTTCACGTAGTGGTCGTACTCGGCCGAGGCGTGGCCGGCGATGATCTCCCGGGCGTTGAGTGCTGCGGTGCGCAGCTGCTCGCTGTTGAGCCGGCCGCCCGGCGCGGCGAGTTCCGGGCGTTCGCGGGCGGTGCGCAGTGCTTCGTCGAGGGTCCGCTCGAACTCGGGGCGGTCCTCGGCCAGCAGGTGCGGAACGCTGTTCATGTGCATCCCCCGATACTCCGTAGGGCCGAATTCCCGCGTCGGTCGGGTAATTGGGCGGAAACGGAGGAGAGCCTGCTACGGATAACCCGATGGTAGAGCGCCTACGGCACGGGGTGACAGGGGGTTTGAGGAAATTGGCCCGGAGCCCGGAGCGAGCTCGTAGGCTGTAAGTCTTCCCTCGTCACACTCAGTCATTCAACGGGAGTTGGACCACCAGGAGCTTTCCGGCCATGGTCACTCCGCCGTCCATGGCGATCGCCAGCCCGTCCGCGTAGACGTGCGGACCCTCCACGACCGGCCCCGAGCTGCCCTCTCCGTCCCCGGAGTCCTCGCCACCGACCTCCCCCAGGAGGTACGGAATGGGGCTGTGACCGTGGACGATGCGCTCGCCGCCATATGCGGCGAGCAGTTCCCGTACGGCATTGGCACCGCCTTCGTCACGGAAAGCGAATCGCTTGGTGAATTTGCGGAAGACGTCCCAGCATTCGTCGGCGTCGTTACGCGTGAGGATGTCGTGCACCGTGTCGTTGACGTCCGTGATGGTGCTGCCGTAGTCCAGGTAGGCGGTGGTGTCGGAGTGGGTGAGGAGGTGCCCGTCCTCCAGCGCCACCGCGTCCAGCCGGGCCATCCACTGGAGGTGGACGTCCTGGAGGCGTTCCATGTCGTACTTCTGGCCGCCGTTGAGCAGCCAGGCGGCCTGGAAGGTGGCGGTGCCCGCCCCGGAGCTGACGGCGGTGTCGCCGAAGCGCCGGGCGCCGAGCAGCAGCAGCTCGTGGTTGCCCATGAGCGCCTTGCAGTAGCCGCCCGCCGCCGCCGCTTCCGCGGAGAGGCGCATCACGAGGTCGATGACGCCGATGCCGTCGGGACCGCGGTCGGTGAAGTCACCGAGGAACCACAGCCGGGCGTTGCCCGCCGCCCAGTGGCCCTCGTCGTCGATCAGCCCCTGCTCGTGCAGGGCGTCGAGGAGTTCGACGAGGTAGCCGTGCACGTCTCCGACGACGAACAGCGGGCCCAGTCCCTCGCCCTCCCTCGCGGCGGACACGTCGGGCTGCGGGATGCGCAGGGTGTCGCCGGGGCCGCCCCGGTCGTCCCGGCTTATCACCGGGAGGTCGCGCTGGGTGGGCGTGTACCCCTCGGGCTCCTCCTCGGCGCCGCCGAAACCGTCCGCGCCGTGGGCCTGCTGGCTGCCGTGGGCCTGCTGTTCCCCGTACGCCTGCTGAGAGCCGTACGGTCCGGTCGGTAGGTGTGCCTGACGGCCGGCGTGCGCGTGACCTTCGCCGTACGCCCGCTCCTCGCCGTGCGGCGGCTTCGTGCCGTACGGCTGATGCTCGGCGTACATCTGCTCCGCGTCGTACGCCTGCTCGGTTTCGTACGGCGTCGCCACGGGTGCCTGCGCATACGGAGGCACCCGGAAGTCCCGCACCGTCGCCGTCCGCACCGCGGGTCCCTGACCGGCCCCCTGAGTCATTGACCCCTCCACCACCGTCGCACCGCCGTACACCTTGGAATTCCCACCCGGTCTCCGGTGGTCCGCCGTGTCGTGCGCCCATCATAGGAATGCGGCCCGCGCTGTGTGAGGCACCAGGGGTGGTGAATCCCGGTACACCCGCAGTTCACCGGTGGTTTCGCCCGGATTGCGGAGATCAGTACCGGTGCCCGGCCGGTACTGATGCCGGGGCGGCTCCCCGCGACCGCCCCGCCCCCCCCGTCACCTTGGCCCGCCGCGTCAGTCCCCCGAGGGCGAGCGCGGGGCGCTCACCGTGGTGCGCGGTGGGCGTCGCTGGGACGAGGTACGGATGATGAGTTCGGTCGGTATCACCTGTTCGACGGGTTGCCCGGTGTTCAGTCCCTCGATGGCGTCGATGAGGAGCTGGACGACGGCGGTGCCGATCCGTCGGGGTTTGAGCGAGAGCGTGGTGATGGGCGGCTCGGTGCTCGCGTACACGGTCGACTCCGAGCAGCAGACGAGCAGCAGGTCCTCGGGAACCCGCAGCCCGTAGCGGCGGGCGGCGGCCAGGAGGTCGGTGCCGTTGGGGTCGAAGAGTCCGTACACGGCGTCCGGCCGGTCCGGCCGGGCGAGCAGCCGGTCGGCTGCGACGGCGCCCGCGCACGGGTCGTGCGCCGGGTAGGACTCGTACACCGGGTCCTGTCCGACGCGCTCGCACCAGCGCAGGTAGGCGGTGGTGGAGAGGCGGGTGTAGGTGTCGGTGGTGGTTCCGGTGAGCAGGCCGATGCGCCGGGCGCCGGCGTCGGCGAGGTGGTCGAGGAGTTCGAGAACGGCGGCTTCGTGGTCGTTGTCGACCCAGGCGGTGACCGGCAGGTCGCCGGACGGGCGTCCGTCGGAGACGACGGGCAGGCCCTGGCGCATGAGTTCGGTGACGACCTGGTCGTCGTCGGAGGGGTCGATGACGACGGTCCCGTCGAGCGCGACGTTCTGCCACACGTCGAAGGGACTGTGCCGGGAGGACGCGGGGAGGATGACGAGGGCGTAGCCGCGGGCGAGCGCGGCCGAGGTCGCCGCTCTGGCCATCTCCGCGAAGTACGCGAATTCGGTGAAGGTGAAAGGTTCATCCCCGTAGGTGGTGACGGTCAGGCCGATGAGGCCCGACTTGCCGGTACGGAGGGTTCGGGCCGCGGCCGACGGGCGGTAGCCCAGCCGATCGGCGACCTCGCGGACGTGGCGGCGGGTGGCGTCCGGGAGCCGGCCCTTGCCGTTGAGGGCGTCGGAGACAGTCGTGATGGAGACGCCGGCCGCGGCGGCGACATCCCGGATGCCCGCACGTCCTGGCCGACTGCCTCGCCGGGGTGTCTCGGTCCGGCTCACCTGATGCTTCCCTGCTGCTGTCATGGCGAGCCGATAGTAGGGCGCGGAGCACTGGTTGGCCTTCGCGCATATGCGCCGATTGACAGGCACGTTTCTGCACGGGTCTAAGCGCACAATGACCATGGAAACCATGGGGGTTGGCGCGGTTTCGGTAGGAAGTCCTTCGGCATGTGGTCCGGCCCCGGTGCCTGACGGATATGTCGGGGAGGTCTCAACTCACCACTTCGAGGGACGCGCGCCACGGCGTGAGCCACCGGCGCGCAATCACGGTGGGAGCGCGCCACACGCTGCTCGCGCCCTGCGTGAGGTCCCGGCCGGTCGGTGAAGCGTCCTTGGGCAGCCCCTTCGCAGCGCCGCCCAATCCTCATAGGGTGAGCAGTATTGGCGGTAGGTACGGTCGAGGAGGACCTCAAGTGAGCGAGACGAACGGTACGAGCCAGGCGCGCCCCCGACTGCGCGCGGTGCTGGACGGCATCCCCACGTACAAGCCCGGCAAGCCGGCCGGGGCTGCCGACGCCGACGGGCCGACGGCGTACAAGTTGTCCTCCAACGAGAATCCCTTCCCTCCCCTGCCGGGCGTCATGGAGCGTGCGGTCGAGGCGGCGGGCGGCTTCAACCGCTACCCGGACATGGCCTGTACGGGTCTGATGGAGGAGCTCGCCGCGCGCTTCGGGGTTCCCGTCTCCCACCTGGCCACCGGCACCGGCTCGGTCGGCGTCGCGCAGTCCCTGCTCCAGGCGACCTCGGGGCCGGGCGACGAGGTCATCTACGCGTGGCGATCGTTCGAGGCGTACCCGATCATCACGCAGGTCAGCGGAGCGACCGCGGTGCCGGTGCCGCTGACCGACGGCGACGTGCACGACCTGGAGGCGATGGCGGCCGCGATCACCGAGCGGACCAGGCTGATCTTCGTCTGCAACCCCAACAACCCCACCGGCACCGTAGTGGGCAGGGCGGAGCTGGAGCGCTTCCTGGACCGGGTGCCGGGGGACGTGCTGGTGGTCCTGGACGAGGCGTACCGCGAGTTCATTCGCGACGAGCAGGTGCCCGACGGCATCGAGCTCTACCGGGACCGTCCGAACGTGGCGGTGCTGCGCACCTTCTCCAAGGCGTACGGTCTGGCCGGGCTGCGGGTCGGCTTCGCGGTGGCGCACGAGCCGGTGGCGGCGGCGCTGCGCAAGACGGCCGTCCCGTTCGGCGTGAGCCAGATCGCCCAGGAGGCCGCGGTCGCCTCGCTGCGCTCCGAGAGCGCGCTGCTGGAGCGGGTGGACGCGCTGGTGGGCGAGCGCACGCGGGTCTACGAGGCGCTGGTCGGCCAGGGGTGGACGGTGCCCGAGACGCAGGCGAACTTCGTGTGGCTGCGGCTGGGGGACCGTACGACCGACTTCGCGGCGGCCTGCGACCGGGCCGGCGTCGTCGTCCGGCCGTTCGCGGGCGAGGGGGTACGGGTGACGATCGGCGAGGTCGAGGCGAACGATCTGTTCCTGAAGGCGGCGGAGGCGTTCCGCAAGGAGCTCTAGTGCTTCTCCGGGCCGGGCTGCGGCTGCGACGGTGAAGCGTCGTCCTTCGTTGCTGGTGAGCCTGCGGTGCGTTCGGCGGTGACTTCCGGTGCCCCTGTGAGCCCTGACACGGCTCGTGGGGGCACCTGCGGTTTGGGGACCCCCCCGGGAGGCTCCGAAAGGGCGTGCGACATAATGCTTGTGAATGTGAACGCGTTCACAAGCGCGTCCCGTTCATCCCATTACCTATGGGATTAAAGGGGCAAAGTGCCGCTGAGGCCGCGGTGACGTAAGGAGCGACGACGTGGACCTGGCTCTGGCGCCAGAGACCCTGGCGCGATGGCAGTTCGGTATCACCACCGTCTATCACTTCCTGTTCGTCCCCCTGACGATCTCGCTCGCCGCGCTCACCGCCGGCCTGCAGACCGCCTGGGTGCGGACCAACAAGGAGAAGTACCTCAAGGCGACCAAGTTCTGGGGCAAGCTCTTCCTCATCAACATCGCGATGGGGGTCGTCACCGGCATCGTGCAGGAGTTCCAGTTCGGCATGAACTGGTCCGACTACTCGCGCTTCGTCGGCGACATCTTCGGTGCGCCGCTCGCGTTCGAAGCGCTGATCGCGTTCTTCTTCGAATCCACCTTCATCGGGCTGTGGATCTTCGGCTGGGACAAGCTGCCGAAGAAGATCCACCTCGCCTGCATATGGCTGGTGTCGATCGGCACGATCCTCTCCGCGTACTTCATCCTGGCGGCCAACTCCTGGATGCAGCACCCGGTCGGCTACCGGATCAATGAGGAGCGCGGGCGCGCCGAGCTCACCGACTTCTGGAAGGTCCTCACCCAGGACACCGCGCTCAACCAGTTCTTCCACACCATCACCGCCGCCTTCCTGGTCGGTGGGGCGTTCATGGTCGGCATAGCCGCCTTCCACCTGGCCCGTAAGAAGCACGTCCAGGTGATGCGCACCTCGCTCCGGCTCGGCCTGGTCACGGTGGTGATCGCCGGTCTGACGACCGCGATCAGCGGCGACATGCTCGGCAAGGTCATGTACAGGCAGCAGCCCATGAAGATGTCCGCCGCCGAGGCCCTCTGGGAGGGCGAGGCGCCCGCCCCGTTCTCCGTCTTCGCGATCGGCGACGTCGACAAGGGACACAACCGGGTCACCATCGAGATCCCCGGTGTGCTGTCCTTCCTCGCTCATGACAACTTCACCGAGTACGTCCCGGGCATCAACGAGCTCAACAAGGCCGCCCAGGAGAAGTACGGCCCCGGCGACTACCGGCCCAACATCCCCGTCGCCTACTGGGGCTTCCGCTGGATGATCGGCTTCGGCATGGCGTCCTTCGGCCTCGGGCTGCTTGGCCTGTGGCTGACCCGGAAGAGGTTCCTGCTGCCACCGGGGCTGCGGACCGGCGAGGACGAGGTGCCGAACCTGGTGCTCTTCCGCAAGAAGGTGCTCAGTCCGCGCCTCGCCTCCCTGTACTGGGTCGTCGCGCTGTGGACCATGCTCTTCCCGCTCATCGCCAGCTCGTGGGGCTGGATCTTCACCGAGATGGGACGCCAGCCCTGGGTCGTCTACGGCGTCCTGAAGACCTCCGCGGCCGTCTCCCCCGGCGTTTCGCAGGGCGAGGTCCTCACCTCGATGCTCGTCTTCACCACGCTGTACGCGGTGCTCGCCGTGATCGAGGTCAGGCTGATGATCAAGTACGTCAGGATCGGCCCCCCGGAGCTCACCGAGGCCGACCTCAATCCGCCCACGAAGATCGGCGGCGACGACCGCGATCCCGACCGGCCGATGGCCTTCTCGTACTGAGGAATGGGGAACTGTTGTGGAACTCCATGACGTCTGGTTCGTTCTGATCGCCGTCCTGTGGATCGGCTACTTCTTCCTGGAGGGCTTCGACTTCGGGATCGGCGTCCTGACCAAACTGCTGGCCAGAGACCGCAAGGAACGACGGGTCCTGATCAACACCATCGGGCCCGTCTGGGACGGCAACGAGGTCTGGCTGCTGACCGCCGGCGGCGCCACCTTCGCTGCCTTCCCCGAGTGGTACGCCACCCTCTTCAGCGGGTTCTACCTGCCGCTGCTGCTCATCCTGGTCTGCCTGATCGTGCGCGGCGTCGCCTTCGAGTACCGGCACAAGCGGGCCGAGGAACGCTGGCAGACCAACTGGGAGCACGCGATCTTCTGGACCTCGCTGCTGCCCGCCTTCCTGTGGGGCGTGGCCTTCGCGAACATCGTGCGAGGCGTGAAGATCGACAAGGACATGGAGTACGTCGGGAACTTCCTCGACCTGCTCAACCCGTACGCCCTGCTGGGCGGGCTGGTCACGCTCACCCTGTTCACCTTCCACGGCGCGGTGTTCGCAGGGCTCAAGACGCTCGGCGACATCCGGGTACGGGCACGGACCCTGGCACTTCGACTGGGCGCGGTGACGGCTGTGCTGGCGCTGGCCTTCCTGGTCTGGACCCAGCGCGACACGGGCGGGACCAGCAGCCTCGTCGCGCTGGTGGTGGCGGTGCTGGCGCTCGTCGTGGCCCTTGCGTGCACGGCGGCGGGGCGCGAAGGATGGGCGTTCGCACTCTCGGGCGTGACCATCGCGGCCGCGTTCGCCATGTTCTTCCTGGCGCTCTTCCCGAACGTCATGCCCTCCTCGCTGAACGAGGCCTGGAGCCTCAACGTCACCAACGCCTCGTCCAGCCCGTACACACTGAAGATCATGACCTGGTGCGCAGCCATCGCCACTCCGCTGGTGCTGCTCTACCAGGGCTGGACGTACTGGGTCTTCAGGAAGCGCATCGGCACGCAACACCTCGCCGACGCGCACTGAGAACGCCCGATGAGAACCTGCCCGTCCAGCCGTGACCGGGACCCGTCCTGCAGTGGGGGATGTTTCACGTGAAACCGATCGACCCGCGTCTGCTCCGCTACGCCCGTGCCACCCGCTTCTTCCTCGCGGCGGTGGTGGTCCTCGGACTCGCCGGGGCGGGCCTGGTCGTCGCCCAGGCGATGCTCATCGCCGAGGTGGTGGTCGGCGCCTTCCAGGACGGTCAGGGGGCCGCGGAGCTGCGCACCTCCCTGATCCTGCTGGCAGCAGTGGCTCTCGGCCGGGCGTCGGTGACCTGGCTGACCGAGCTCGCCGCACACCGGGCGAGCGCCGCAGTCAAGTCCGAACTGCGGGGACGGCTGCTGGAGCGGACCACGGCTCTCGGCCCCGGGTGGCTCGGGGGACAGCGGGTGGGCTCGCTGATCGCCCTGGCCACGCGGGGGGTCGACGCCCTGGACGACTACTTCTCGCGCTATCTGCCGCAGTTGGGGCTGGCCGTCGTCGTACCCGTGGCGGTGCTGGCGCGGATCGTCACCGAGGACTGGGTATCGGCCGCCATCATCGTGGTGACGCTGCCGCTCATCCCGCTCTTCATGGTTCTCATCGGGTGGGCCACGCAGGCCCGGATGGACCGCCAGTGGCAGCTGCTGTCACGGCTGTCCGGGCACTTCCTGGACGTGGTCGCCGGGCTGCCCACACTCAAGGTGTTCGGTCGGGCCAAGGCGCAGGCCGAGTCCATCCGGGAGATCACGGGCGAGTACCGGCGCGCCACCATGAGGACGCTGCGGATCGCCTTCCTGTCCTCCTTCGCCCTGGAGCTGCTGGCCACGCTGTCGGTGGCACTGGTCGCCGTCACCATCGGCATGCGGCTCGTGCACGGCGAACTGGATCTGTACACGGGACTCGTGATCCTGATCCTGGCTCCGGAGGCGTATCTGCCGCTGCGGCAGGTCGGGGCGCAGTACCACGCGGCGGCTGAGGGGCTGTCGGCCGCCGAGGAGATCTTCGCGGTCCTGGAGAGCGAACCGCCGCGGAGCGGCGCGGGGGAGCTGCCGGATTCCGTCGCACTGCGGGTCGACGGCGTGACCGTACGACACGAGGGGCGGGCGGCTGCTTCGCTGGAGTCGGCCTCGCTGACCGTGGCGGAGGGCGAGACCGTCGCGGTCGTCGGGCCGAGCGGGGTGGGCAAGACGACGCTGCTGAACGCGCTGTTGGGCTTCGTGCCGCTGGAATCCGGACGGGTGCTGGTCGGTGGCGTGGATCTGGCGTCCGTGTCCTTGGAGAAGTGGCGGGAGCGGGTGGCATGGGTGCCGCAGCGGCCGCACCTGTTCGCCGGTTCCGTCGCCGAGAACGTCCGGCTGGCCCGGCCCGACGCGGACGACGCGGCGGTGCTCCAGGCACTGCGGGACGCGGGGGCGTACGACTTCGTGGCCGCGCTGCCGCAGGGGGCCGAGACGCTGCTCGGCGAGGACGGCGCCGGGATCTCCGCCGGACAGCGGCAGCGGATCGCACTGGCGAGGGCGTTCCTCGCGGACCGGCCGGTGCTGCTGCTCGACGAGCCGACGGCCTCACTGGACGGGGAGACGGAGGCGCAGATCGTCGGGGCGGTACGGCGGCTCGCGGCGGGGCGGACCGTCGTGCTGGTCGTGCACCGGCCGGCGCTGCTGGCGGTGGCGGACAAGGTCGTGCGGCTGGGGGACGTGAGGACTGGGGCCGCCCCGGCCGCTGGGCTGCCCTCGCGCGAGCAGGCGGCTTCCGCACTGTCGCAGGACATCGCGGCGGGCCCGGTGGGCGGTACGCGCTCTCCGGCGGAGGCCGTAGCCGAACCGGGGCGACAGGGCGGCGATGTTTCACGTGAAACACGCGGCGGCTTGCTGCGCCGGGTACGACAGGACGCGGGTGAACAGCGGGGGCGGCTCGGGCTGGCGCTGCTGCTGGGCAGCCTGGCGCTGGGATCGGCCGTGGGACTCATGGCGGTGTCCGGCTGGCTGATTTCGCGGGCCTCCGAGCAGCCACCGGTACTGTATCTGATGATGGCGGTCACCGCGACGAGGGCCTTCGGTATCGGGCGAGCCGTGTTCCGGTATGCGGAGCGGCTCGTGTCGCACGACGCGGTGCTGCGGATGCTCGCCGACATGCGAGTCGCCGTCTACCGACGACTGGAGCGCATCGCACCCGCCGGGCTGCGCGAGGCACGACGCGGGGACTTGCTGTCGCGGCTGGTGACGGACGTCGACGCGCTGCAGGACTACTGGCTGCGGTGGGTGTTGCCGGCCGGAGCCGCGGTGATGGTGAGCGTCGCCGCCGTCGGGTTCACCGGCTGGATGCTCCCCGAGGCGGGTGCGGTGCTGGCCGTCGGGCTGCTGGTCGCCGGGGTGGCGGTACCGATGCTGAGCGGATGGGTGGCGCGGCGGGCGGAGCGCCAGCTGGCCCCGGCGCGGGGTGTGCTGGCCGTGCGGGTGGCTGACCTGCTCGGCGGGGTGGGCGAGTTGACGGTGGCGGGAGCGCTCGGGCGCCGGGCCGCCGCCGTACGGGATGCGGATGGGGTGCTGACGCGGATCGCGTCCCGGGGTGCTTCGGCGACCGCGCTGGGCGGCGGGCTGTCCGCACTGGTGAGCGGGTTGACCGTGGTCGCGGCGGCCTGGGTCGGGGCGCAGGCGGTGTTCGAGGGGCGGCTCGCCGGAGTGCAGCTCGCGGTGGTGGTCCTGACGCCGCTGGCCGCGTTCGAGGCGGTGACCGGCATGCCGTTGGCCGTGCAGTACCGGCAACGGGTGCGACGCAGTGCGGAGCGGGTGTACGAGGTGCTGGACGCGCCTCTTCCTGTCCTGGAGCCCGCGCAGTCCGGGAAGGCGCCCGCGTCGCCCTTCCCCGTGGAGGTACGGGGTCTGACCGCGCGGTATCCGGGGCAGCAGGGGCACGCTCTCGCCGAAGTGGACCTGACCCTGGAGGCCGGGAAGCGGATCGCGGTCGTCGGGACGAGCGGTGCGGGCAAGACGACGCTCGCCCAGGTGCTCCTCCGGTTCCTGGACGCGGAGCGGGGGACGTACACCCTCGGCGGAGTGGCGGCCGACGCGCTCGACGGGGACGAGGTGCGCCGGATGGTGGGGCTGTGTGCGCAGGACGCACACCTCTTCGACAGCTCCGTACGGGAGAACCTGCGGCTGGCCAGGACCGGCGCGGACGACGCGGAGCTGTGGGACGCGTTGGGGCGGGCCCGGCTGCGCGAGTGGGCCGAGACGCTGCCCGCCGGGCTCGACACGCTCGTGGGTGAGCACGGGGCACGGCTGTCCGGCGGGCAGCGGCAGCGGCTCGCACTGGCCAGGGCGCTGCTGGCGGACTTCCCCGTACTCGTGCTGGACGAACCGGCCGAACACTTGGACCTGGCGACGGCGGATGCGCTGACCACCGACCTCCTCGCCGCCACGGAGGGCCGTACGACGGTGCTGATTACGCACCGGCTGCAAGGGCTGGAGGCGGTGGACGAGGTGCTGGTGCTGGACGAGGGCCGAGTCGTGCAGCGCGGGGAGTTCGCCGTGCTGGCCGGGAGCGAGGGGGCGCTGCGGCGGATGCTGGAGCGGGAGAGGGCGGCTGAACCGGCAGCTCAAGCGGGTGCAACCGCTGCACAGTCGACTTTCCCCTTCAAATAGGACTAACTAGTCTGAAGGGCATGTCAGTGCAGCAGGACCCGCCCGCCTCAGCGGATTCGCCGCCGCCCCGCGGCGGGGTTGCCTCCCACGACTCGCTTGCCGCGGCGGCGGAGGCGACCCGCGGTCTCCAGGGTCTGTCGACCGAGCTCACCGCTCGGGTGCCGCACTTGCTGGAGGCCATGCGATCGGTGGGCACCGGTCTGGAGCTGCATTCCACCCTGGACCGCATCTGCGAAACGGCCGCCGCGCTGGCGGACGCCCGGTACGCGGCGATCGGAGTCGTCGGCGGCGAGGGCGAGGGTCTCTCCGACTTCGTGACGTACGGCGTCAGCGGGACCGAGGCAGCAGCCATCGGAAGGCTGCCGGCCGGGCACAAGGGATTGCTGGGCGCTCTCATCGCGGACCCGGAGCCGCTGCGGCTGGCGGACCTGACGGCCGATCCCCGTTTCGAGGGCTTCCCGCCGCACCACCCGCCGATGCGGACCTTCCTCGGCGTGCCGATCCGGGTGCAGGACAGGATCTTCGGCAACCTCTACCTCGCCGAGAAGAAGGGCGCGGAGGAGTTCAACGACTACGACCTGCACATGCTGCGGGTGCTGGCCACCGAGGCGGGCATCGCCATCGGCAACGCCCGTCTGTACGAAGCGGCGCGCCAGCGGGAGCGGTGGATCGACGGGTCGGTGGCGGTGACGACCGCCCTGCTGTCCGGTGAGGGCGTGGACGATGCGCTCACCGTGGTCGCCGAACAGGCGCGGCGGCTGGCGGACTCGGCGGCGGGCATGGTGCTCCTGCCCGCCGCCGAGGGCGGTCTGGAGATCGCGGCGGTCTCCGCGGACGATCCCGGGGAGTCCCTGGGCCAGGTGATTCCGGTGGAGAGTCCGATCGTGGCCCTGCTGCTCGCCGGGGAGGCGGTGTTCGTCCAGGACTCCGCCACCGATCCGCGCATGATCACCAAGATCGCCGAACGGTACGGGCCGAGCATGCTGCTGCCCTTGCACAGCGGCGGCCGGGTGCTGGGCGCGCTCGCCACCCCGCGGGCCCGGGGCGGAAAGCAGTTCACCGAGGCGGAGCGGACGCTGGCGACCCAGTTCGCCTCGCAGGCGGCGCTGGCGTTGATGATGGCGGAGTCGCAGCGTGACCGGGAGCGGCTCGCGGTGTACGAGGACCGCGACCGGATCGCCCGTGACCTGCACGATCTCGTCATCCAGCGGCTGTTCGCGACGGGGATGATGCTGGAGAGCGCCCAACGCAGGTCGATCGTGCCCGAGGTGCAGGTGGGCGTGGGCAAGGCCGTGGACGAGCTGGACGTCACGATCCAGGAGATCCGTACGGCGATCTTCGCGCTCCAACAGGGGCCGGCGGAGGCCCCGTCCGGGCTGCGCACCAGGGTGCTGCGGGAGATCAACATGGCCTCGGTGCCGCTGGGATTCAAACCGGCGCACCGCTTCGTCGGACCGGTGGACGCCATGGTCGGCGAACTCACGGGCAAGAACCTCATCGCAGCGCTGCGGGAAACGCTGTCGAACGCCTTCCGGCACGCGGACGCCTCACGCATCGAGGTCGTCGTGGACGCCACGGCGACCCTGGCCGACGGTCGGCGCTCGGTGCGGCTCACCGTCGCGGACGACGGTGTGGGCATCCCCGAGGGCGGGCGGCGCAGCGGGCTGCGGAACCTGGCACGGCGGGCGGAGGCGCTGGGCGGCGCCAGTTCGTACGGGCCGGGGCTGGGCGACGGCGGCGGGGGAACCACCGTGGTGTGGGAGGCCCCGTTGTAGGGATGCCTCCCGGACCCCGCAGGAACGGGCTACTCCCCGGCCGGCACGTCGTAGCACCCGGCCAGGATGCGTTCGATGACCACCGCGACGCCGTCCTCGCCGTTGGGAGCCGTACGGCCGGAGGCGGCGGCCAGGACTGCCGGGTGGGCGTTGCCCATGGCGTAGGAACGGCCCGCCCAGGCGAGCATCTCGATGTCGTTGGGCATGTCTCCGAAGGCCACGACCTCCTCCGGCGAGATGCCGCGCTCGGCGCAGCAGCGGGCCAGGGTGCTCGCCTTGGAGACGCCCGGACCGCTGATCTCCAGGAGTGCGGTCGGGCTGGAGCGGGTGACCGAGCCGAAGTCGGCGACCGTCGCGCGGGCCAGGTCCAAAAAGTCGTCCGGGGTGAGGGAGGGGTGGTGGGCCAGCAGCTTGATCACCGCGGCACCGCTGCCCGGGGTCTCCTCGTGCAGCAGTTCCTCGGCGGTGGCGATGCTCGCCGCCGCGTCGAACTGGAACGGCGGATAGTCGGGTTCGTAGTGGATACCGGTGGTCAGTTCCACGGCGAACGACGTGCCCGGCGCGACCGCGCGCAGCGCGGCGACGGTGGAGAGGGCGTCGGTGCGCTCCAGCGGGCGGACCTCGATCAGCTCGCCGCCCGCGTGCAGGTCGACGACCGCGGCACCGTTCGCGCAGATCGCGAGGCCGTGCCCGTGGACGTGCGCACTGACCACGTCCATCCAGCGGGCCGGGCGGCCGGTCACGAAGAACACCTCGATGCCGGCGGCCTCGGCGGCGGCGAGAGCCGCGACGGTGCGCTCCGAGACGGTCTTGTCGTCGCGCAGCAGGGTGCCGTCCAGGTCGGTGGCGATCAGGCGTGGGGCGACGCCGGGGCCTGCGCCTGTGGTCGGGAGGGAGCGAGGGTCGATAGCTGAGGTCACCGTTTCATCTTCTCGCATGGAACGCACGGACGTGCGAAAGCATGCACATCTGAGAGGGCGGAAACGGAACAGTACCCTCCGCTCAGTCGCGGTTTCCGAGCTGGACGAGTCCCTCGCTCGCGACCTGCTCGAAAATCTTCTCGTCCGCCGCGAACTGTGTGCCGGCGATCGGCCAGTGCAGCACGATCTCGTCGATTCCCAGCTCCGCGTGGCGGCCCGCGAAGTCCACGAACGCGTCGAGGGAGTCGAGCGGCCGGTCCGGGGTGAACCCGGTCAGCAGGATTTTGCCCAGCTCCCGGGCGTCCCGCCCGATCTCCTCGCAGGCCGCCCCCAGCTTGGCGACCTGACCGCCGATCGCTGCCAGGGACTGGTCCGGCGTGCCGTCCGCGAAGAGCTTGGGGTCGCCGGTGGTCACCCATGCCTGGCCGTACCGCGCCGCCAGCTTCAGACCGCGCGGCCCGGTCGCCGCCACGGCGAACGGCAGCCGGGGGCGCTGGACGCACCCGGGGATGTTCCGTACGTCGCCCGCCGAGAAGAACCGGCCCTCGTGCGTCACGGCGTCCTCGGTCAACAGCCGGTCCAGCAGCGGTACGAACTCGGCGAACCGGTCGGCCCGCTCGCGCGGCGTCCACGACCGCGCACCCTCCGGCAGCAGCGCGGTCGCGTCGTAGCCGCCCGCGCTGCCCGCGCCGATGCCCAGGGTGAGGCGCCCGTCGCTGACGTCGTCGAGCGAGATCAGCTCCTTGGCCAGGGTCACCGGGTGGCGGAAGTTGGGTGAGGTGACGAGTGTGCCCAGCCGCATCCGGTCGGTGGCGGACGCGGCGGCGGTCAGGGTCGGCAGCGCCCCGAACCACGGGCCCTCCCGGAACGGCACCCGCCAGGAAAGGTGGTCGTAGGTGTACGCGGCGTGAAAGCCCAGGTCCTCGGCCCGCTGCCAGACCTCCCTGCCACCCTCGTGCCAGCGACGGATCGGCAGAATCACAGTGCTCAGACGCATGATCCCGACTCTACGGGTTCCGCCGCGGCTGCGGTGTCGCTCGCCCCCGGGGCCCTCCTCGGAGGGCGGCAGCCGTCCTTCGTGACGGGGGCGCGCGTCATCGGAGCCCTCTTTTCAGGAGTCCGCGAAGAGCTTCAGGGAGTCCGGGAAGCGCAGGAAGCGCGTCGGCACGCGTGCCGTCAGCCAGACCCCGTTGGCGCTGACCCGGAAGACGTAGCCGGCGCGGTGCATCGCCCCTGCGTCCACGGACAGCACCACCGGCCTGCCCCGGCGGGCGCCGACCCGGTTGGCGGTCTCCCGGTCGGGCGACAGATGGACGTCGTCGCGGTTCATGGGGCGAAGGCCCTCGGCGCGGATCGCCGACAGGGCGCGGGGGTGGGTGCCGTGGTAGAGGTACGCGGGCGGTTCGGCGGGCGGCAGGGCCAGGTCGACGCCGACCGTGTGACCCTGGCTGGCACGGATGACCGGGCCCCGGCCCGGTTCGTCGTCCCGTACCGCGAAGCGTTGCTTGTCGTTGACGGCGACGACGTGGTCCAGCTCGGCGCGACTGAGGGGGAAACCGTGTTCCGCAAAGGCCCGGAGCAGGGTGTCGATCTCCACCCAGCCGTGTGCGTCGAGAATGATGCCGATGCGCTCGGGCTGGTGGCGCAGGTGCTTGGAGAGGTACTTCGACACCTTCACCGCACGTTGTTCGTCCATGGCGGAAGCGTCCCTGAGCGAATGACGGGGGCGCATCCGAATTCTTGTTCGCGGCACGCCAGTTCTGCGTAATCCACAGCCAGGGACCCTTTTCCACAGTGGAAAGAGCGAATCTGTGGATAACTCGCGAGTTATTTAGGGTGGTTCGTCAACTTTTGTGGGTTCCGTGGCGCTGCGGCCAGCGCATCCAAGGTGCGTGCCTGAACCTCGCGTTGGGTGGCCGCGGCGACAAAGGCCGCCATATTATCCTCTCCCACCAGATTACGGACGGCGGTGGCCGTGGACGCAGGGAGTGCGACGGTCTCCTCCGCCGGCCCGCCGGAGTGAGGTCTTCCGTCCTTCGGCTCGCCGGAGTGCGGTCTTTTCTCCCCCGGTCCGGCGGAGTGCGGTCTTTCGTCCTTCGGTCCGGCGGGATGCGGCCCCTCCTCCCCAAGCCCCTCGGCGCGGGCCCCCTCCTGCGCCGACAGGGGCGCGGCCCCCAGATGCTGCTGAAGGTGCCGGGTGGCGAACAACCGCATGGCGCGCGAGAGTTCGGCGTCCACGCTCTGCTGCGCGAGGGGGCGCAGCCTCCGCACGAGAGCGGCTGCCTCCGCCGCGTCAGCGTCCTTCGGCGGCCGGTGCCCCAGGTAGCGGGCGAAGACGTGCTCGGTGGTGAACTCAAGGAACCGCGACGCTATGTGCTCGACCTGCCCGCGCAGTTCCCACAGGTGCCCCGAGATCGCGGGCAGGGGCACCCCGGCGGCGTGCAGTTCGGCGGCCACCGCCAGCTCCTGCGGCGACGGTACGAGGAACTCGTCGTCCCGGCCCGCAATCCTCTCCAGCACCCCCAGGGCGACCGCCTCCGTCACCGCCGCGTCGTCGCGGAGACCGCCGAACCGCGCGTCCAGCTCCGCCCGGGAGATGCGGCCCGGTTCCTCGTCGGTCCACGGCCCGCCCACCTCCGCGACCAGACCGAGTACCCCGCCGAGACCTCGTCCCGCGTCCCAGGCCTCCAGCAGCTCCTTGATACTGGCCAGCGTGTAACCGCGCTCCAGGAGGTCGGCGATCTGGCGCAGCCTGGCCAGATGCGGCTCCCCGTACACATTGGCCCGCCCGCGGCGCTCCGGCCGCGGAAGCAGCCCGCGGTCCTGGTAGGCGCGGATCGTACGGACCGTGGCGCCGCTGAGCTGCGCCAGGTCCTCGATCCGGTACTCGGCCGGCGCCTGACGCGATGGTCGCGCGGACATCCTTACTCCTTCCCGCCGACGTCGGCCGGTCACCCGGCCGCCCCGGAACCGAAAGCTCCGCGGTGCCTCAGGTCCGCGGTGCCTCAGGTCCGCAGTGCCGCGCGTCCCACCGCGCCCGCCGCGGCACGCGCCGCCGGCGAGGCGGCCAGGTACTCGACGGCCCTGCGCAGCGAGCCTTCCTGGGAAGGATGGTACGACCGCCGCAAGTAGCGCGGTATCGCCGAGCCCAGCTCCCGCCAATCCGGCAACAGTCCCTTCGACACGGCCCTGTTGTGCTCCCGCAGCGAATACCTCAACCGTCCCGCGAGCCGGGGGTCGTGCCGTATGAGGTACGAGGCGCCCCAGGCCCACAGCCACAGCATCACCGGCGCGACCACGACCATGCCCTCGACGCGGCGGGAGTACCGGGGCAGGCCCCCGCCGGCGCAGTGCTGGTACATGTCGAAGGCGACCGCCCGGTGCTCAACCTCCTCCGCGCCGTGCCAGCGCAACAGGTCGAGCATCATGGCGTCCGGATCCGCGCGGTCCAGGCCCTCGGCGCCCAGGACCCAGTCGCCGAGCACGGCGGTGAACTGCTCTATGGCGGCGATCACGGACAACCGGAAGCGCAACCACTCCCGCGCGGACACCGGAACGCCGAACGGCGGCCGCTCGCCGAGGAGCTTCTCGAAGAGGAAGTCGACGTGCCGGGTGTACGGGCCGGTGTCCAGCCCCTGGTCGGCGAAGTGGTCCAGTACGTAGCTGTGCTGGACGCTGTGGGTGGCCTCCTGGCCCATGAAACCCTTGACCTGGCGGAGAAGGGCGGGATCGCGGACCAGCGGGAGGGCCTCTTTGAAGACCCGTACGAACCAGCGCTCGCCGGCGGGCAGCAGCAGGTGCAGCACGTTGATGACGTGGGTGGCGGTCGGCTCATCCGGTATCCAGTGGAGCGGCGTCTCCTGCCAGTCGAAGGAGACCCTGCGGGGCGCGATGACATGGACCTCGTCGCTCTGCCGGCCCTGTCCGCGCGGGCGGGGTGCGGTGCTCACAGCGACGGATCCAGTCGGGCGATCGCGCGCAGGGCCTTGGGCGCGAAGCGGGACAGGAAGTGGGCGGCACGCGCCTCCGGCGTCACCGGCATCACGGCCCGGTTCTGCACCACCGCGCGCAGGACGGCGTCGGCGACCTTCTCCGGCGGGTAGTTGCGCAGTCCGTAGAGTCGTGAGGACCGCTTCTGCTTGCGCTTCTCCTCCTCCGCACTCACCCCGGTGAAGCGGGAGGTGGCGGTGATGTTGGTGTTGACGATGCCGGGACAGATCGCGCTGACGCCGATGTCCTGGCCGGCCAGTTCGGCGCGCAGGCACTCACTGAGCATCAGCACCGCCGCCTTGGACGTGCTGTACGCGGACAGCGCCCGGGAGGGCTGGTACGCGGCTGCCGAAGCGGTGTTGACGATGTGCCCGCCCTGGCCGCGCTCGGCCATCTGCTTGCCGAAGGTGCGGCAGCCGTGGATGACGCCCCACAGGTTGGCGTCGAGGACCTTCTTCCAGTCGTGTGCGGAGGTGTGCATGAAGGGACCGGACATGCCGATCCCGGCGTTGTTGACCAGCACGTCCACCACGCCGTAGTCGGCCGCGACCTTGGCCGCGAGCTTCTCCATCGCTCGACCGTCACCCACGTCGACGACTTCCGGCCAGGCTTCCGGAGCCCCGATCAGCCGGGCCAGCTCCGCGGTCCGCGCGGCGCCCTCCTCGTCCCGGTCCACGGCCACCACCCGCGCGCCGGCCTCGGCGAACGCGAACGCGGTGGCCCGGCCGATGCCGCTGGCCGCCCCGGTCACCAGGACCAGCTGCCCGCCGAACCGATCCGCGTACTTACCGCCCGCCGCGGTGGGCCGGGGGGCGACAGCGGCCGCGCCGTCCTCGTTCGCCAGGACGAACTCGGCCGTCCAGGCCGCGAGTTGGTCGGGCCGCGTGCGGGGCACCCAGTGCTTGGCGGGCAGCGTGCGGCGTACCAGGTGCGGGACCCACGTCTCCAGCTCGTCGTACAGCCGCTCCGACAGGAAGGAGTCCCGGGTCGGCGTGATCAGCTGTACCGGCACGTGGGCGTACGCGTCCGTGCGCGGCCTGCGCAGTCGGGGGCGTACGTTGTCGCGGTACAGCCAGGCGCCGTGCGCCGCGTCCTGTGGCAGCGACGCCGTCGGGTACCCGCCCGCCGGGACCTTCTCCATCCGTTGCAGGATCTTCGGCCACTGCTTTCCGAGCGGTCCCCGCCAGGCCAGCTCGGGCAGCGCCGGGGTGTGCAGCAGGTACACGTACCAGGACTTGGCGCCCTGCCCCAGGAGCTGGGCGGCACGACGCGGCGTCGGCCGGGACGTCCGCTTCGCGATCCAGTGCCCGAAGTGGTCCAGCGAAGGTCCGGACAGGGACGTGAAGGACGCGATCCGCCCCTGTGTCCGCTCGACCGTCGCGAACTCCCAGCCCTGCACGGAACCCCAGTCGTGCCCCACCAGGTGCACCGGCCGGTCCGGGCTGACCGCGTCCGCGACCGCCAGGAAGTCGTCGGTCAGCTTCTCCAGCGTGAATCCCCCGCGCAGCGGCTCGGGAGCGGAGGATCTGCCGTGCCCGCGCACGTCGTACAGCACCACGTGGAAGCGCCTCGACAGTCGCGTCGCGACATCGGACCACACCTCCTTGCTGTCGGGGTATCCGTGCAGCAGCACCACCGTCGGCTGCGTCGCGTCACCCAGCTCGGCGACGCACAGCTCGATCCCTCCGGTCCGCACCCGACGCTCGCGCGCCCCCTCCGGGCCGCTCTCCGTAGCCGGGCCCGCCGTGCCGTCCCGTCCAGCCTTCCCCATCGTCATGCCGCCCTCTCCTCGGCCCAGCGCCGCACGTGCGGCAGGTCGTCGTCCAGCCAGAAGGCGCTCTGCTCGGGGTCCTCGGAGTCGGTGACCACCAGGATCTCCTCGAACTTCACGCCCGTACCCCTGAATCCGAGGTGCGGTTCCACTGCCCACAGGCCCGGCTGCGGCGGGTGGTCGGAGAACTTGTGCGGGCTCCACAACGGCGACCAGCCCTCCCGGTGCCCGTGCAGCGCGTCCGACGCCAGCCCCTTCAGTGCCTGCGTCCCGAACCCGAACACCTGCGGCGACCAGCGGCGTTCCTTCACCCGGTCGACCTTGTGGGCGATCACGCCGAACGGGTAGGCGCGGTGCCGGTTGGCGTACCCCTGGCGCACCATCAGCCGCTCGACGTTCTCGTAGATCTCCCGCAGCGGGCGTCTCTCGCGCACCTGGTCCAGGAGCAGGGTGCGGTGCGCCTCCAGATCGGCGAGCAGCCGGTCGTGCACCGGGTTGAGGCCCAGGCAGCCGGAGTACCCGATGTCGGCGGTGAAACCGTGATGGACGGGCGCCATGTCGAGAATGAACGGCATCCCCGGCTCCAGCCGCCGGTTCGTCGGGAAGAACTGGAACGGTGTCCGGAAGCCCGCGAACGCCGTACGGTCCCCGAACCACGCGAACGGCAGGTGGAACCAGTCCCGCACCCCGCGCTCGCGCAGCCACACCCGCTGCATCCGGGCCGCGTCGCGCTCGGTCACACCCGGTTTGAGCTGCGCGGCGACGGCCTCGGCGCATTCGTACGCGAGGCGCTGCACCCGCCTGAACCCCCGCAGTCGCGCGGTCGTTCCGCCCTGCTCGCCCTGCACTGCTGAGGTCATGCCACCCGTCCGTCCCGTGTAGCGGTACGTGTTCGCAACTTGACACTGATGAATGTGACAATGCCCGACGGCTACGTCAAGGGCTGTGCACAACGGCCTGTGGACAACCCGGCCCCCGCCGCTCGGGGTCTTCGCCCCCGACGCCCTGTCCACCCTCGGTACTGCGGCCCCTACGGGCTTCTACGACCAGAGGCGGAGACGCCAACCACCGCCAGGGCTGACGTGGAATGTGGTCCGCGCCACTACCTTCGGAAAGGTGACTGCCGTGATCGCAACCGAAGCCCTGAGCAAGCGGTTCCCCCGGGTGACCGCGCTTGACCGGCTCTCGTTGGACATCGGACCCGGAGTAACGGGCCTGGTCGGATCCAACGGAGCCGGCAAGTCCACCTTGATCAAGATCCTGCTGGGTCTGTCCCCCGCCACGGAGGGACGTGCCGCAGTGCTCGGCCTCGACGTGGCGACGAGCGGCGCGGAGATCCGCGAGCGCGTGGGGTACATGCCCGAGCACGACTGCCTGCCACCGGACGTCTCGGCCACCGAGTTCGTCGTCCACATGGCGCGCATGTCGGGTCTTCCCGCCACCGCCGCACGCGAACGCACCGCCGACACCCTGCGCCACGTCGGCCTCTACGAGGAGCGCTACCGCCCCATCGGCGGCTACTCGACCGGCATGAAGCAGCGGGTGAAGCTGGCCCAGGCCCTGGTCCACGACCCGCAACTGGTCCTTCTCGACGAGCCGACCAACGGCCTCGACCCGGTCGGCCGCGACGAGATGCTCGGCCTCATCCGCCGCATCCACACCGACTTCGGCATCTCCGTCCTGGTCACCTCGCACCTCCTGGGCGAGCTGGAGCGCACCTGCGACCACGTCGTCGTCATCGACGGCGGAGCGCTGCTGCGGTCCAGCTCGACCAGTGACTTCACCCAGACCACCACGACCCTCGCGGTCGAGGTCACCGACTCCGACGCCCACCCCGACGGCACGCGCGCGTTGCGCGAGGCGCTCACCGCGGCCGGCGTGACCCTGCACGCGGCGGAGGAGCAGGGACTGCCCGGCGCGGGCCACGTCCTGCTGGTCGAGGGCGAGGGCGAAGCGACGTACGACCTGGTGCGCGACACGGTCGCCGACCTCGGTATCGGCCTGGTCCGCATGGAACAGCGCCGCCACCACATCGCCGAGGTCTTCCACGCCGGCCCCCCGCAGCAACAGATCCAGCAGCAGTCACAGCAACCAGCGCAAGCGCAGCTCGCACCGCAGACGGGAGGCGGCCACGATGGCAACTGATCTCACTCCGCCGGGCGCCGACCCGACGCGCATCCACAACATCGGCTACCGCAAGTACGACGGGCAGCGGCTCGGCCGCTCCTACGCCAGGCGCTCGCTCTACTCGCAGTCCCTGCGCGGCGCGTACGGACTGGGGCGCAGCGCCAAGTCCAAGGTGCTGCCGATGATCCTGTTCGGCGTGATGGTCCTGGTCGCGGCGATCATCGTCGCGGTCGCGGTGGCCGCCCCGGCGGGCACCATGACCAAACTGCCGCTCTCCTACACGGCGTTCGCGATCACCCTCCAGCCGGTGATCGGCCTCTACCTCGCCTCCCAGGCACCGCAGACCGTCTCGCGCGACCTGCGCTTCAAGACGGTCCCGCTGTACTTCTCCCGGCCCATCGAGCGCCGGGACTACGTCCTCGCCAAGTACGGGGCGATGGCCTCCGCGCTGTTCGTCCTCACCGCTGTTCCGCTGGTGGTCCTCTACGCGGGCGCGCTGCTCGCCGAGTTCGACTTCGGAGCCCAGACCAAGGGCTTCGGGCAGGGGTTGGTGTCCGTGGCACTGCTGTCCGTCCTGTTCGCCGGCCTCGGCCTGGTGATGGCCGCACTGACGCCGCGCCGCGGGTTCGGCGTCGCCGCCGTCATCGCCCTCTTCACCATCTCGTACGGCGCGGTCTCCACCGTCCAGGTCATCGCCTACAGCCAGGAGGCGACCGACGCCATCTCGTGGCTCGGCCTCTTCTCCCCCGCCACCCTCATCGACGGCGTCCAGACCGCCTTCCTCGGCGCCTCCTCCGCCTACCCCGGCGGGTACGGGCCCGGGGCCGGCGCGGGCGTCGTCCACCTGCTGGTGGTCCTCGCGCTCATCGCAGGCTCGTACGCCGTACTGATGCGCCGCTACCGGAAGGTCGGGCTGTGACCACGATCGACATCACCAAAGCCTCCCGCTGGTTCGGGAACGTGGTCGCCGTCAACGACGTGACCATGAACATCGGCCCCGGCGTGACGGGCCTCCTCGGCCCCAACGGCGCCGGAAAGTCCACCCTGATCAACATGATGGGCGGCTTCCTCGCCCCCTCCAACGGCACCGTCACCCTCGACGGCAAGCCGATCTGGCGCAACGAGGAGGTCTACAAGGAGATCGGCGTCGTCCCCGAGCGGGAGGCGATGTACGACTTCCTCACCGGACGCGAATTCGTCGTCGCCAACGCCGAACTGCACGGCCTCGACGACCGCGCGGCCGCACAGGCCCTCGCCACCGTCGAGATGGAGTACGCCCAGGACCGCAAGATCGCCACGTACAGCAAGGGCATGCGCCAGCGCGTGAAGATGGCGTCCGCCCTGGTCCACGACCCCTCGGTACTGCTCCTGGACGAGCCGTTCAACGGCATGGACCCGCGTCAGCGCATGCAGTTGATGGACCTGCTGCGCCGGATGGGCGGCGAGGGCCGCACCGTGCTGTTCTCCTCGCACATCCTGGAAGAGGTCGAGCAGCTCGCCTCGCACATCGAGGTGATCGTCGCCGGGCGGCACGCCGCCTCCGGTGACTTCCGCAAGATCCGCCGGCTGATGACGGACCGCCCGCACCGCTACCTCGTCCGCTCGGGCGACGACCGTGCCCTGGCCGCCGCGCTGATCGCCGACCCTTCCACGGCCGGCATCGAGGTCGACTACACGGAACGGGCACTGCGCATCCAGGCCGTCGACTTCGGCCGCTTCACCGAGCTGCTCCCGCGGGTCGCCCGTGAGCACGGCATCCGCCTGTTCACGGTGCAGCCCTCCGACGAGTCCCTCGAATCGGTCTTCTCCTACCTCGTCACGGCCTGAAAGGAGCTTGCTGCGATGTACGAACCCACAGTCGCCCGGCTCACCTACCGGGCCCTCCTCGGCCGCCGCCGGGCCGCCATCCTCTTCATCCTTCCGGCGCTGCTCCTCGTCATCGCCGTCGCGGTGCGGGCGCTGGTCGGCGTGGACGACCAGGTCGCCGCCGACGTCCTGGGCGGCTTCGCGCTGGCCACCATGGTCCCGCTGATCGGCGTCATCGCCGGTACGGGCGCCATCGGGCCGGAGATCGACGACGGCTCGATCGTCTACCTGCTGTCCAAGCCGGTGAAGCGTCCCACGATCATCTGCACCAAGCTGATCGTCGCCATCGCCGTCACCATGGCCTTCTCCGCGATTCCGACCTTCATCGCGGGCATGATCCTCAACGGAAACGGCGGTCAGGTCGCGATCGCCTACACGATCGCCGCACTCGTCGCCTCCATCGCCTACAGCGCGGTGTTCCTGCTGCTCGGCACCGTCTCGCGGCACGCGGTCGTCTTCGGCCTGGTGTACGCGCTGGTGTGGGAGGCCCTGTTCGGCAGCCTGGTGCCGGGGGCGCGGACCCTCAGCATCCAGCAGTGGGCGCTCTCGCTCGCCGAGAAGATCGGCACGAACGGCACGATCACCTCGGACGTCGGGCTTCCCACGGCGGTGATCCTGCTGGTCGTCGTCACCGGCCTGGCCACGTGGTACGCGGGCCAGAAACTGCGCTCGCTCACTCTTGCGGGTGATGAATAGCCCGAAGCGGCACTTTCGGGAACAGGAAGCGCCCCTGATGCGTATCTCCCATACGCATCAGGGGCGCTTCCCGCTTCCTCCGCACCTTGACACCTGCACAGTGTTTCCCCAGGCACAGTTCCCCGGATGCACGCGTACGCGACCGCCCAGCGCCCCCCGACCGCGTGCGGAAGGTCGAATCAGACCTTCCGGTCCCTGGCCGCGAAGAGACCCACGGCCAGCGCCGCCGCGCACACGCCGAGCATCAGGGCGATCGGCACCGTCCAGCTGCCGGTCACCTGGTACACGGCGCCCGCGGCCAACGGACCCGCGGCGGCCAGCAGATAGCCGATCGTCTGCGCCATCCCGGAGAGCCGGGCCGCCGTCACCGCATCCCCGGACCGCAGCACGATCAGGGTGAGCGCCAGGCCCACGGCACCGCCCTGCCCGATGCCGAGGATTGCCGACCACAGCCAGGCCCCGGCGACCGGGGCGACCATCAGGCCGACGTAACCGGCCGCGACGAGAGAGGTGACCAGAGCGATCAGCGGACGCTGACTGCGCATGCGTCCGGCCAGCAGCGGTACGGCGAAAGCACCCGCGACCTGGATCAGATTGTTGAAGGCGAAGATCACGCCTGCCGTGGACCGGCTCATTCCGTGGTCGGTGAAGATGGTCGGCATCCAGGCGATCAGCACGTACGACCACAGCGACTGGAGCCCCATGAAGAGGGTGACCTGCCAGGCGAGACCCGATCGCCAGACACTCCTCGACCCGGCGGGAGCGGCGCTGCCGGGCGCCCCCGGGACGACGCGCGTCTCGTGCCCGGTACGTCCGCGGGAGATCAGCACCTGGGGCAGCCAGGCCAGCGCGGCCACGGCGGCCAGCAGCGACCAGAACGCCATCGACGCTTCCCAGCTGTCGCCGAACGCCTTCTCCAGCGGCACGGAGGTGGCGGCCACGATCGTGGCTCCCGCGATCATCGAGCCGGTGTAGACCGAGGTCATCGACGCGGCCCTGTCCGGAAAGTCCCGCTTGATCAGACCCGGCATCAGCACGTTGAGGAGGGATATCGCGACACCGATCAGCACTCCGCCGCCGTACAACGCGGCCGTGGCGGGCAGCACGCGCACCAGGATGCCCACGCCGAGCAGCAACAGGGCGCAGAACAGGACCACTTCGGTACCGAAGCGCCGACCGAGCCAGGGGGCGACCAGCGCGCCCACGCCGAGGAACAGCACCGGCACGGACGTCACGAGGCTGGTGGCCGTCGACGACAGTCCGAAGCTCTCGCTGATCTCACCGACCAGCGGGGACACGCTCGCCAGAGCCGCACGCATGTTGAGGGAGGCCAGCACGATGCCGACCATGAGCAGCACCGGATGCGCGAGCAACGCCCGCCGTGCGGCGACACCTTGGGGGGAGGGCCGTACGTCGGCCTCGGCGTCCAGCAGGAGTTGATCGGCGTCCGGGCGTGACAAGGCAAGCACCTTTCGAAGTGGGGGGAAGGAACGGCGGTCGAGGAGGGCGCCGTGGGGGGAGGGGGCGGAACGGGCGTCGTCAGCGGCCGATCAGTTCGCGAACGGCGTCGATGGGTACCTGGAGAAGGGCCCTGGCGGCCTGTTCCGCTGTGGTGGGGTCACCGGACTCGATGGCGTCGACCAGGGCCGCGTGCGCGAGGAGATCGATGGGCGGCAGCTGACGGTCCCCGAGCGCGGTGACCAGGGACGCGTGCACCTGGGCGGAGAAGAAGCGGTAGACCTCGGTGAACGCCGCGTTGTGGGTGGCCTCGACGATGCCCCGGTGGAAGTCGAGGTCGGCGTCCGCGGCCCGGTCGCCCTGTTCGGTCAGCGCGGCGAGGGCCGCCCGTAGCGTCCGCAGGTCGTGCTCGTCGCGTCGTACGGCAGCCAGCCGGGCGGCTTCCGCTTCCAGGGCCACCCGTAGTTCCAGTACGTCCAGCACACCGGCGTGCCGCATCCCGCGCAGGACGGCCGAGGGGTCCGCGGTGGAGCGGACGAACGTGCCGTTGCCCTGGCGGGATTCCAGCAGGCCGGCGTGCACCAGCACTCGTACGGCCTCGCGCACGGTGTTGCGGCCGACGCCGAGCAGGTCGGCCAGGACGTGTTCGGTGGGAATCCGGTCGCCGACGGACCACTCACCGGCGGTGAGCTGGTCGCGGAGCTGCTCCACGACGGCGTCCACCAGGGACTTCCGTCCCGCCGCCTGAAGTGCCATGGGTCGGCCTCCGCTTCCTGCTTCCGTCCGAGCGCCCGGCACGATTCGCCCGGTTGCCCAGTCATCCTACAACTGCTGCCGAGATAGATGTAAAGGGCCCCTAAACAGGGGGGGGAGGCGGTACCGGAGTACCGCCTCCCCTTCCGAATCCTCAGCGCGCCAGCAGGTTCTCCAGGACCACGGCGATGCCGTCGTCCTCGTTGGACGCGGTGACCTCGTGCGCGACGGCCTTCAACTCGGCGTGCGCGTTGGCCATCGCCACACCGTGCGCGGCCCAGCCGAACATCGGGATGTCGTTCGGCATGTCACCGAAGGCGATCGTGTCCGCGGCCTTCAGCTTCAGTCGGCGCGCGGCCAGCGACAGACCGGTCGCCTTGCTCAGCCCCAGGGGCAGGATCTCCACGACCCCCTCGCCGGCCATGACCACGCCCACCAGGTTCCCGACGGTCGTCCGGGCGACTTTCGCGAGCTCGTCGTCGGACAACCCCGGGTGCTGGATGTACACCTTGTTCAAGGGCTCCGCCCACAGCTCGGCCGGATCCTCGAAGGGCAGGTACGGGAGCGACCCCTCGTGCACCCGGTAGCCGGGGCCCAGCAGTACGGCGCCGTCCATCCCGTCCCGGCTGGCGGCCAGCGCCAGCGGACCGACCTCGGCCTCGACCTTGGACAGTGCGAGCCCCGCCAGTTGCCGGTCCAGCGTCACCGAGGTCAGCAGCCGTCGCTCGCCCGCGTGATAGACCTGCGCGCCCTGCCCGCACACCGCGAGCCCCTCGTAGCCGAGGTCCTCGAAGATGTGCTTCGTCCAGGCGACGGAACGGCCCGTCACCACGATGTGGGCAGCGCCCGCCGCCGTCACCGCGTCCAGCGCGTCGCGTGTGCGCTGCGAGACCGACTGGTCGTCGCGCAGCAGCGTGCCGTCCAGATCGGTGGCGACCAGCTTGTACGGGAACGGAGCGGGCGCGCCGGGACCGGCGGAAGCGGAAGTGCTCACTTGGCGATCGGCTCCAGCACCTCACGGCCGCCCAGGTACGGACGCAGCATCTCGGGGACCCGCACCGACCCGTCGGGGAGCTGGTGGTTCTCCAGGATCGCCACGATGGTGCGCGGCACCGCGCACAGCGTGCCGTTGAGGGTGGCGAGCGGCTGGACCTTCTTGCCGTCGCGCATCCGGACCGAGAGCCTCCGCGCCTGGAAGCCGTTGCAGTTCGACGCCGAGGTGAGTTCGCGGTACTTGCCCTGGGTGGGGATCCACGCCTCGCAGTCGAACTTCCGCGAGGCCGACGATCCGAGGTCGCCGGTCGCCACGTCGATCACCTGGAACGGAAGCTCAAGCGCGGTCAGCCACTGCTTCTCCCACTCCAGCAGACGCAGGTGCTCGGCGTCGGCGTCCTCCGGGTGCACGTAGGAGAACATCTCGACCTTGTCGAACTGGTGTACACGGAAGATGCCCCGGGTGTCCTTGCCGTACGTGCCGGCCTCGCGGCGGAAGCACGGCGAGAAGCCCGCGTAGCGCAGCGGCAGCTTGTCCGCGTCGATGATCTCGTCCATGTGGTACGCGGCGAGCGGGACCTCGGAGGTGCCGACCAGGTAGTAGTCGTCCTTCTCCAGGTGGTACACGTTCTCCGCCGCTTGGCCGAGGAAGCCGGTGCCCTCCATCGCGCGCGGACGGACCAGCGCGGGGGTCAGCATCGGGATGAAGCCGGCCTCGGTGGCCTGGGCGATCGCCGCGTTGACCAGCGCCAGCTCCAGGAGTGCGCCGACACCCGTGAGGTAGTAGAAGCGCGATCCGGAGACCTTCGCGCCGCGTTCGACGTCGATGGCGCCGAGCGCCTCGCCCAGCTCCAGGTGGTCCTTGGCCTCGAAGCCCTCGGCACCGAAGTCGCGGATCGTGCCGTGCGTCTCCAGGACGACGAAGTCCTCCTCGCCGCCCACCGGAACGTCCTCGTGGACGATGTTGCCGAGCTGGAGCAGCAGGCGCTGTGCCTCCTCGGCCGCCTCGTTCTGCTCGGCGTCCGCGGCCTTCACGGCGGCGGAGAGCTCGCCGGTGCGCTTCAGCAGCTCGGTCTTCTCGTCGCCGGTGGCCTTGGGGATGAGCTTGCCGAGCGTCTTCTGCTCGTTGCGGAGCTCGTCGAAGCGGACGGCCGACGACCTGCGCCGTTCGTCGGCGGAGAGCAGGGCGTCGACGAGCGCGACGTCCTCTCCACGGGCGCGCTGGGAGGCGCGAACACGGTCGGGGTCCTCACGAAGCAGGCGAAGGTCAATCACCCCCCCAGGCTACCGGTGCCCGCATCCGTCACTCGACTGGAGAGGACAGCACCTTCCGGTTTGCCCGCATTGCCCCGAGTCGGGAATGTGGCGGACGGGGCCGGAATCATTCCGTGCGGCCCGGCGGCCCCTCTGGCACAACGGACGCATCGCCCCGCGACGGGGTGCGACGGTGACAGCTGTCCGGCTCTTCTCCCCTGCCCGAGACGGCAGTTGGCGGCCCTCTTGAGTACCTTTTCCACAGGAAGGTGCTTACCCCGACAAGTTATCCACAGGGTGTGTGAAAAAGCTGTGGATCTCGGAACGGGCCTCGGGAAAGGTGTATCCGGGACGAGGGATTCCTTGCTCAAACTCGACTCACGCACACATTCGAGTGGGAATCCCCCCCCTGAAGGGTTGATCAGGGCTGGAGGGGTGACATGTGCAGTCCTGTGACTCCCCGGAGGGGCGAAGTGCCACTGGGGCGATTTGTCGACCATGTCGCGTTAGGTTGTCGACTTGTCCCCAGGTGCAGACGCACCCTGTGGATAACTCTGCGGGGAAAGCCCCGCGCGCATGCCGAACAGGTTCGGGCCGTCTTCAGGCCCGCCCGTCCTGGCACCGTGCCAGCCAGTCCGACGCTTCCGTGAACTCCTGGTCCGACGTGCCGTGCCGCAACTCGGCCACGTCCTCGACGGCGACGCCCGCCCGCGGGTACGACCCGAGGAAGCGCACCTTCGGCGCGATCCGCTTCAGCCCCATCAACGCCTCGCCGACCCGGCGGTCCGCGATGTGTCCCTCCGCGTCCACCGCGAAGCAGTAGTTCCCGATGCCCGCGCCCGTCGGCCGCGACTGGATGAGCATGAGGTTCACGCCTCGCACCGCGAACTCCTGCAGCAGTTCCAGCAGCGCGCCCGGACGGTCCGGGCCCAGCCAGATCACCACCGACGTCTTGTCCGCGCCCGTCGGTGCCGCCGGCCGCGCCGGACGGCCGACCAGCACGAAGCGGGTCTGCGCGTTCACCGCGTCGTGGATGTCGGTGACCAGCGGTTCCAGCCCGTACGTCGCCGCCGCGAACTCGCCTGCGAAGGCGGCGTCGTAGCGCCCCTCCTGCACCAGCCGAGCGCCGTCCGCATTCGAGGCGGCGGACTCCCACAGCACGTCCGGCAGATTCGTCCTGATCCAGTTGCGCACCTGTGGCTGCGCCGCCGGATGGGCGGTGACCGTCTTGATGTCGGTGAGCTTCGTGCCCGGCCGCACCAGCAGCGCGAAGCGGATGGACAGCAGTACCTCGCGGTAGATCATCAGCGGTTCGCCCGAGGTCAGGGCGTCCAGTGTCGCCGTGATCCCGCCTTCCACCGAGTTCTCGATCGGTACGAGCGCCGCCGCGGCCTCCCCGGCGCGCACGGCGTCCAGTGCGGCCGGGACCGACAGCATCGGGGCGAGTTCACGAGTGGCGGCTTCGGGGAGCGTACGGAGGGCGACCTCGGTGAAGGTGCCCTCGGGGCCGAGATAGGCGTAGCGCGTCGCTGACATACGGTCACCCTAATGCGCCACCCGGGGCCCGGCTCAGCTGTCTCACCACCCGCTGCGGCCCCGCGGCTCCGCCTGCCCGAAAGCGTCTGCGACGGCACCGACGACTCCGGGCCGCCCTGGGCTCCCGCCCGACCCGTCCTTCCCTGGCATCGGCGACCTCGCCCGCCGCGGGCCGGGCTTGCGGGGGCAGGAAGGTTCGGGCTCACCCCTCCAGCAGCCGCTGTCCCACGTACTCCCCCTTGCCCGGCCCGCCCGGCACCGCGAACAGCCCGCTGGACTCGTGCCGGATGAACTTCGACAGGGCGTCCCCCCGGTCGAGCTTCCGCTGCACCGGCACGAAGCCCCGCAGCGGATCCGCCTGCCAGCAGATGAACAGCAGCCCCGCGTCCGGCGTTCCGTCCGCCGAGATGCCGTCGTGGTACGAAAAGGGCCTGCGCAGCATCGCCGCGCCGCCGTTCTGCTCCGGCGCGGAGATCCGCGAGTGGGCGTCGGCGGCGATGACGAGCTGGCCGTCCGGGCCCACCTTGGCCAGGTCGGGCTCGGTGAACTCGTCGCCGCCGGTCAGCGGGGCGCCGTCCTTCTTGCGCCGCCCGATGACCGTTTCCTGATCACCCCGGGGCAGCTTCTCCCAGTCGTCGAGGAGCATGCGGATGCGCCGTACGACCGCGTACGAGCCGCCGGCCATCCACTCCTGCCCGGCCGGACGTCCGCTTTCCGGGACGAAGATCCGCTTCTCGAAGTCCGGCTCGGACGGCTTCGGGTTGCCCGTGCCGTCCACCTGTCCCATCAGGTTGCGGGTCGTCATGGGGGAGGCGGTCGCGCCGGGCGAGCGGTTGAAGCCGTTCATCTGCCAGCGCACCCGAGCGGCCTCGCCCGCCTCCTTCTGGACGGCGCGCAGCGCGTGGAAAGCCACCAGGGCGTCGTCCGCGCCGATCTGCACCCACAGGTCGCCGTTGCTGCGACGGGCGTCGAGGTGGTCGGAGGAGAAGTCCGGCAACGGGTCCAGCTCCATCGGCCGCTTGGCCGTCAGGCCCGTGCGGTCGAAGAAGGTCCGGCCGAAACCGAAGGTGAGGGTGAGGGAGGAAGGTCCTGCGTCCCGTGCGACCTCGGTGTCCTCCCCGGCCAGCGAGCGGCCGGACATCAGTTGGCTCGCCACGTGCGACCAGCGGCGCAGCAGCGCCGTGGCCTCCTTGCGGCCGGCCCCGGGGGCGAGATCGAAGGCGATCAGATGGCCGCGGGACTGCAGCGGGGTGGTGATGCCCGCCTGATGTTTCACGTGAAACATGACCTCGGTCGCGCCGACGGAGGCCAGGGCGGCCGGCCCCTCGCCGTCGGAGTTCACGGCGGAGGCGACGCCCGCCCCGCCGACCGCGCCCAGAGCGAGCCCGGCGGCGCCGGCGGCGCCCGCGGTGCCGAGCAGTCTCCGCCGGGAAAGGCCGGGCGTCTCCGTGTTCTCGGGACTCTCGGCAGAAGAGGTGTCGGTCATGCGGGTCAGCCGATCTTCACGTTCTTGTTCACGGTCACTTGGTCGGTGTCGGAGGTCCGGATCGTCACGTCGAGTTTCCAGGTTCCCGCCAGCGGAACCTGGACGCCGTTCGCGCTCCAGTGTCCGGGAGAGAGCTTGTCGGGGACGACGGGGAGCGGCCCGATCTGCTTCTCCTCGTTGGTGAGGGCGACCTTCAGCTCGGGTGCGTCGACCGGCTTGCGGGCGGGTGACTCGGCCCATACGTGCAGGGCGTTGCTGCCGGTTCGGCCCGGGGTGAGCTGGACGCGGAGGGTTCCCTTGCCGTCCTCGCCGCCGGTGTCGAAGGGGAGCACGACGTCGACGGGACGGTCCGGCACCGCGGGCGAGGCGCCTGTGCCGCGGCCGGCCTCCTGGAGCTCGGTACGCCCCGGTTCGGTGCTGGTCAGGACGGTGGTGACGGCGAGCAGAACGACCGCGACCGCCGCTTCCACGAGGACCGAGCGCCGCAGCCCCGAGCGCTGCGGGTCCGCGTCGCGCTCGCGCTTGGCACGCGTCGCCTCCATGGCGGCCCGCTGCCGGGCGAGCTGGGCGGCGCGCTCGGGGTCCGTGCCCGCGCCGGTCGCCGGGGCATCCGCCTCGGTGGCCCCCCCGGTGCCCGCCGAAGTGCGCGTCGGGGCGTCCGCGGCAGCGTTTCCCGTGGAGTCGGCCGTCGTCGTACGGTCACCGGACCGCGGCCGGGACACGGCCGCCACGGGTTCCGCGCCCGGCCCCTCCGCCAGCCGTCCGGTCCACCTGCGCGAGCACCAGGCGGCACCGACCATGGCCACCACGAGGGCGATCTTGGCGAGCAGCAGCTGCCCGTACGCCGTGTCGACCAGCGCCTGCCAGGTACCGACCTGTCGCCAGGACTGGTAGGCGCCGGTCGCGGCGAGCACGACGACGGAGGCGAAGGCGAGCCGGGAGAACTTCCGTACTACGGAGCGGTCCAGCGCGGGCGAGCGGTGGAGCGCGACCAGGAGTGCGGCCAGGCCGCCCAGCCAGGCGGCGGCCGCCAGCATGTGGAGCACGTCGACCGGCATCGCGATGCCCGGCTGGAGGCCGGTCGAGGCGTGCTCGGACATGGCCCAGGTGGCCGCGATGCCCGCCGCGACGACCCCGCCGCCCAGCGCGAGGCCGAAGGTGAGGTCCTTGAGCGAGGAGTCCTCGTCGTCCTCCGCCTGGCCGCCGTCGGCCTGCTCGGCGTTCTTCTTCGCGTACGCCCCGAACAGCACCGCGACGAACAGGGCGGCAGCGCCGAGCAGCAGCAGCCGCGACACCAGCGCCGCACCGGTCTTGGTGGACAGCACGGCCTTGAGCGCCGCCAGGTCGAAGATGCCCGACAACTCACCGGAGCCGGTGTACGGGGCCCTGAGCAGCAGCATCGCCAGCGTCGCGGCGGTCAGCAGCAGCCAGCCGCGCACCACCAGCCGCTGGATCGGCCGCTCGGCCGCACCCCGCCGCCAGCAGGCGAGGACGAAGGCAGCACCGCCGACGAGCACGATGAATCCGGCGTACGCGGCGTAGCGCGCGATGTCGTAGAGCACGCCCACCGCACCGCCGCCCGCTTCCTGGGAGGGCAGCGCGACGCTGCTCTCGGAGGGAGCGCCGATGGAGAAGGTGAAGGCACCGGAGATGGGGTGGCTGTCGGCGGAGACGGCCTGCCAGGCGACGGTGTACGTGCCGTCGGGCAGCCCGCTGTGCAGGGCGATGCCGTACTTGACGACGTTTCCGCTGCACAGGTCGAGGGTTTCACCGGTGTCGGCGCGCTTGCCCGACGGGTCGAGAACGCGGATGGCGTCCTCGCCGAGCGCGATCTGCTCGGAGAAGTTGAGGGTGACGTCCTTGGGTGCGGTGGCGAGCACCGCCCCGTCCTTCGGGTTGCTGTCGGTGAGCGCGGCGTGTGCGGCTGCGGGGGAGGCCCCCGCGAGCAGTGCGCCGAACAGGGCGGCGATCGTCAGCAGCAGGCGAACGACCGAAGTGGCCGCCGGTGTCCCGGAGCGAGGCGTCCCGCATCGTGAGGTCCCGGAGCGGGAGGTCTGGACGCGGGGTGTCCCGAAGTGCGGGGCGGTGTCCGTCATGGTGTGCTGTCAGCCCCTCAGTGGTGCTGCTGCGGGTTGTGGGTTGCCGCTTCGACCTGCATGTCGACCTTGACCGTGCCGGTCTTCTCGAAGTGCAGCTCGACGGCGATCCTGTCGCCCTTCTTCGGCTTCTTCTTCACGTCGAGGAACATGAGGTGGCTGCCGCCGCGCTTCAGGTCCAGCGTGCCGTTGGCGGGTACGTCGAAGGACGCGACCTGCTGCATCCTGCCGTCCTTCGTCTCGTGGATCTCCGCCTTGCCGGCGAAGGCGGAGGCGGTGACGGAGGTCAGCTTGTCGGCGACGGAACCGCTGTTCCTGACGGTGAGGAAACCGCCCGCCATGTCGGCCATCGCGGGTTCCGGTATGAAGGCGCCGGTCACTTCCAGCTTCGGCTTGCTGTCCGTCTGCGCGGCGGGCGTCCTGCTCGCCGACGTGTTCGTCTCGCCGCTGCAGCCGGTGAGGGCCAGGGCCCCGGCGACGACCGTGGCGGCGAACGAAAGGGTGCGGGTGGTGCGGCGGTTCACGGGGTTTCTCCCTTGACGATCTTCGGGAGATCGGCGGTGTAGTCGTCCGGGGTGGCTTCGTCGGTCCACAGCACGTAGCCGGCGTCGGTCTTCGGCGAGAACGCGATGACTTGCTTGGTGTGCATGGACGTGACGTTGCCGTTCTTGTCCGTCGTGGACGGCTCGATGCTGACGCCGAGCTGGCGTGCCCCGGCCTGGATGGTCGGGAAGTCGCCGCTCAGTCCGATGAAGTCCGGGCTTCCCGCGCCCTTGAGCCATTTGCCGAGTTGCTGCGGCGTGTCCCGATCGGGGTCGGTGGTGACGAAGACGACCTGGAGCTTCTCCTGGTCGGCCTTGGGCAGCTTCTTGTACGCGACGGCGATGTTGCTCATCGTCATCGGGCACACGTCGGGGCACTGGGTGTAGCCGAAGTAGATGAGCGTCGGCTTGCCCTTGGTGGCTTCGCGCAGGTCGTACTTCTTGCCCTGCGTGTCGGTGAGGACGAGGTCGGGCTTCTTGTAGGGCCGGTCGAGGACGGTCGCGGCCTTCGTCTTGGTCGGGGTGGAGACCTCGGCGGCCGACTGGCTGCTCTCCTTCGAGGAGGAGTCGCCATCGCCGCACGCGGACAGGGTGAGCGCGGCCGCGGCGGCGAGGGCCGCCGCGACCAGCGCGTTCTTCTTACGCATGGAATTCCTGGAGCTTGAGGAGGGGTGGATCAGGCGGCGCGACGGCGGCCGGCGAGAACGCCGAAGGCCACACCCGCGACACCCACGATGATGCCCACGACGCCGAGGACGCGGGCGGTGGTGTCGCTGCTGTCGGCCGCGGCGACGTTCTGCTTCTCGTCCTTGTGGTCGGTCTTGTCGGTGCTCTTGTCGCCGGTCTTCGTCTTGTCGTCGTCCGCGGCGGCCCCGTGGCCGTCGCCCTCGGGCGCGCTCAGCTTGAGGACGGGAGCCGGGGACTGCGGCTCCGGCTGGCCTTCCTTGGGCTCTTCGATCCAGCGGACGACCTCGTCGTTGTCGTACGTCTGAAGGGCCTTCAGTACGAGCTGGTCGGCGCCCTCGGGAAGCTTGCCGAGCGAGAGCGGGAACTGCTGGAACTCGCCGGGGCCGATCTTCCCGCCGGTCCAGGTGATCTTCTCGACGGCTTCCTTGACCTCCTTGCCGTGCACCTTCAGCGGCTTGTCGAGGGTGGTCTTCTCGACCTTGGCGGTCCAGCCGGGCACGGCCTGCGGCATCACGGAGGTGAGCGGGTGGTCCTTGACCGGGAAGGTCACTTCGAGCTTCACCGTGGAGGCGTTGTCGCGCTCATTGGGGACCTTGACGTTGACGGTGGCGTAGCCGCCCTGGGCGGCGGGGCCGACCGGCTGCACGGTGACGTGCGCGAAGGCCGGTCCCGCGACGAGCAGCAGGGAGGCGGCCGAAGCGACACCGACGGCGGAGAGACGGGAGAGACGACGCGAAACGGTCATGACTGTGTACCCCACAGAGGCAGGAGTGGACTGGGTGGCCGGGGCACCTCGTTCGGGCGCACCGGTTCCGCGACCCGACCGCTGCGCAGGTGTGCGTGAGGGGGGTCGCGTCAGGCGACGAGGGAGTACGCCGACGCGGGCGGCCCGCGCCTGATCACCGAGTGCAGCAGGTCCCGCCCGGTGAGCCGGACCGGTGCGCGGAAACCGGCGGGCGCGACTTCCGGCCCGCAGGCGGGCGCCGCCGACAGCCCCGCCAGCAGGGCGCGTACGAACGCGAGCGCGGCGCGCAGGGACCGTACGAGCGTGCCCGCCGCGACCTCCTCCACGCCGTACGCCGAGATCAGTGCCAGCCGACGCAGGGCGAGGTCGCCGTGGCGCAGCAGCCATCCGGTGGCGAGCGCGGCCATCAGGTGACCGAGCAGCATGGGGAGGCTGGGGACCAGCGAGTGCAGACAGTCGGCCACCGCACCGCCGCCCCCCTGTCCACCGCTCGTACCGACGGCGCCGTAGGAGCCGTACGATCCGGAAGCGGTCGACGCGGTGTGCCCGGCGTGTCCGCCGGCCGACGGGTCGATGCCCGCCGTCGCCAGCACGTCGCGGACCTGATCCGCGCTCATCGGCGTGCCGCCTCCGCACACCAGCTGGGCGGCGAGCCCGGACAGCGCACCCTGATCGGCACCGGCGGCACTGCCCGCATGGCTCTGTCCGATGCCGAACAGGGCGTGCAGGCCGAGCTGGCCCGCGGTCAGCGCGAAGGTGAGGGAGGGCAGCGACCGGGTGTGTCCGGCCAGCGGCGCGGCCAGCGTGAACACCGCGGCGAAGGCGACGCCGAGCGTCCACCACGGCACGGTCGCCGTGGAGCCCAGCACGTGCCCGGTCGCGGACAGCACGACGCAGACCGCGGCGAACACCGCGGCCCTCAGCAGTCGCGAGGCGACTGACGTGCGTGCGTCGCACACGGCGACGGGCGGCTCGGGCTGGGACATGGCGGAGCCATCATCGCACTGCGGCCGGGCAGCGGACCCGGCAGGTCCACAAGCTCACGATGGTCCGTTACGTCACCCCGGGCCGCCGGGCGCCGGGTCCCTCCTCCGCCCGCTCGGCCCGCCGCCCGCACCGGCACCCGGGGGAGGCGCATCCGCCGAATGAGCGCTCTCGGCCCGATTCCGGGCTTACGGGCCTCCACTTGCGGCAATACGTAGACGTATGACGAGCCGCAGCCAGGAGGCTGGAGCATGAGCATCTGGTGGTCACTCCACTTGCGGCGGGAAGCCGCGAGCGTTCCGCTCGCCCGTCGTCTCCTGCTCGGGGCCATGGAGACAGCAGGAGTCGACCCGGACGTCTCCTACGACCTGTCGGTCGCGCTCAGCGAGGCCTGCGCGAACGCCGTCGAGCACGGCGGGGACGACACCTCGGGCCCGCACTGCGCGGAGTACCAGGTGACCGCGTACCTGGACGGCGAGAAGTGCCGTATCGAGGTCGCCGACTCGGGGCCCGGTTTTCCCGGGCCGCGCCGTCGCCGCAGCCGGGCCGCGCGCCCCGTGTCGCACACCCGCGAGAACGGCAGGGGGCTGTGCCTGATCGAGCAGCTCGCCGACCACGTCCACTTCCGCAACCGGCCGGGGCGGGGCGCGGTGGTGACCTTCGACAAGATCCTGAAATGGCGCGAGGGCGCGCTGCTCCAGGCGTCCTGACGGAACACCCGGGCAACGCGCCCCGAACGGCCGGCCCCGCCGCCCCGCTCGACGGAGGGACCGGCTCTGCCCGCGTGACTACTGGGCGGCCTTCGTGGCGGCCATCCACGCCTCCACCTCGTCGGAGCGCCGCGGAAGCGCGGCCGACAGGTTCAGGTTGCCGTCCTCGGTGACGAGGATGTCGTCCTCGATGCGGACGCCGATGCCCCGGTACTCCTCGGGCACGGTCAGGTCGTCGGCCTGGAAGTACAGGCCGGGCTCGACGGTGAGGCAGACGCCCGGCTCCAGCGTGCCGTCCGCGTACGCCTCGCGTCGGGCGGCGGCACAGTCGTGCACGTCCATGCCGAGCATGTGGCCGGTGCCGTGCAGGGTCCAGCGACGCTGCAGGCCCAGCTCCAGGACGCGTTCGGCCGGGCCCTCGACGAGGCCCCACTCCACGAGCTTCTCGGCGAGCACGCGCTGCGCGGCCTCGTGGAAGTCGCGGTACGCGGCCCCCGGCTTGACCGCCGCGATACCGGCCTCCTGGGCCTCGTACACCGCGTCGTAGATCTTCTTCTGGAGCGGCGTGAACGTGCCGTTGATCGGCAGCGTGCGCGTGACGTCGGCCGTGTAGAGGGTGTGGGTCTCCACGCCGGCGTCGAGCAGCAGCAGGTCGCCCGAGCGGACGTCGCCGTCGTTGCGGACCCAGTGCAGGGTGGTGGCGTGCGGGCCTGCGGCACAGATCGAGCCGTAGCCGATGTCGTTGCCCTCGACGCGGGCGCGCAGGAAGAACGTGCCCTCGATGTAGCGCTCGGAGGTGGCCTCCGCCTTGTCGAGGACCTTCACGACGTCCTCGAAGCCACGCACCGTCGAGTCGACGGCCTTCTGGAGTTCGCCGATCTCGAACTCGTCCTTCACCAGGCGCGCCTCGGAGAGGTAGACGCGCAGCTCGGCGTCGGTCTCGGCGGTGACCTTGTCGGCCAGGGCGGCCTCGATGCCCGCGTCGTGCCCGCGCACGGCACGCACCCGGCCGGTGGCCTCGCGCAGCGCCTCCGGCAGCTCGCGGACGTCCTTGGCGGGCATGCCCAGAAGCTGCTCGGCCTCGGTGAGCGAGTGCCGGCGGCCGACCCACAGTTCGCCCTGGCCGTCCAGCCAGAACTCGCCGTTCTCCCGGTTGGAACGGGGCAGCAGGTAGAGCGTCGCGTCGTGGCCGGTGTCGGTCGGCTCCATGACGAGGACGCCGTCGTGGGTCTGGTCGCCGGTGAGGTACGCGTACTCGGTGGAGGCGCGGAAGGCGTACTCGGTGTCGTTGGACCGGGTCTTGAGGTTGCCCGCGGGGATCACCAGACGCTCGCCGGGGAAGCGCGCGGAGAGCGCGGCGCGGCGGGCGGCGGTGTGCTTCGCCTGCGGCACCGGCTCCAGGCCGTGCAGCTCGGTGTCGGCCCAGCCGGACTTCATGTTCTCGGCGAGCTCGTCGGACACACCCGGGTACAGCCCGTTCTTGCGCTGCTTGATGGGCTCTTCCTCAGTGGCCTCGGCGGCCTCGCCGTCAACGGTCTCCGGGGTCTCCGGCTTGGTCTCCTCAGACACGAAACGTCTCCTCATACGACACAGGGCCAGGGGTTTCCCGCCTCCTGGCCCTCCATCGTATGTCCGTGCGGTCGAAGGCTCCCCAGCCTGTGGACAACTGTGAGAAATCAGTCCCGTGCCGACGCGGACTCAGTCGAAACGTGCCGCCAGCAGCACGACGTCCTCCGTCGCCTCCGCCTCGTCGAGCCCGCCGGGCAGCACCGTCCGCAGGACGTGGTCGACGAGCGCCTCCGGGTCCTCGCGGACCGTCCTCGACGCGCTCGCCGCCGCCGCGTGCAGTCGCGCGAAGGCCCGGTCCATGGGGTCGCCGGTGCGTTGCAGCAGCCCGTCGGTGTACAGCAGCACGGTCTCGCCGGGCTCCGGACGGATCTCGACGCTGGGCGCTTCCCAGCACGACAGCATTCCCAGCGGAGCGGACAGCGACGTCTCCACGAACTCGGTGCGCCGTTCGCCGACGATCAGCGGCGGGCTGTGCCCCGCCCCGGCGAGGACGACCGTCCGCTTGGCCGGTTCGCAGTACGCCAGCAGCGCGGTCGCCGACCGGGCGGGCTCGGTCAGGCGCATCAGGAGTTCCAGGTCGGACAGGACGGCGACCGGGTCCTCGCCCTCCATGACGGCGTACGCCCGCAGACTCGCCCGCATCCGCACCATGGCGGCGGTGGCGCCGGGGCCGGACCCGGAGACGGATCCGACGGTGAGGCCGAGTGCCCCTTCGGGCAGCGCCAGCGCGTCGTACCAGTCGCCGCCGCCGTGCCGGCCGGCGTGGTGCCGTACGGCCATCTGCACCCCGGGGACGCGGGGCAGTCTGCCGGGCCGCAGTTCCCGGGTGAGTGCCGCCACGCGCGCGCGTGCCCGTTCCAGCTCCAGCAGACGGGCCAGGTGTTCGGCGGCGTACTGGACGTAGAGGCCCACCAGACGGCGCTCTCGTTCGGCCGGTTCCGCCGGTTCGTCGTACAGCCAGACGAGCGTGCCCAGCCGGCCCGAGGGTCCGGCCAGCGGAAGCGCGTAGCTGGCGGCGTAACCGAGGCGGACGGCGACCTCCCGGTGCAGCGGGTCGAGGTCCTCCTCGTGGAACAGGTCCGGACTGGAACCGAAGAGGCCCGGTCCCGGGTCGTCCGCCGAAGGGCTCGGCACCGTCTCGATGTGGCCGAGATCGGCGTGTGTCAGGCCGAACCCGACGGTCGTGTCGGGCCCGAGTCCGTCGGCCGGTTCGAGTGCGACGAGACCTCGGCGGGCTCCGACGAGGGCGGCTCCGGCGCGTACCGCTTCGTGCAGTGCTTCGTCGAGCGCGCTGGTGGCCACCAGGCGGCCGGTGCTCTCGTGGAGGGTCGTGAGGTCGAAGACCCAGCCGGCCAACCGGTCCTGGATCACCGCTCCGGTCCGGGCTGGGATCTTTCCCGCAGGCGCGGAAGTTTGCGTGGGGGGCGGAAGCAGGGGATTGATTCCGGCCACTTTCGGCACGTTCGGGGCGCTCATGTCAGCCGGCTTTCCACCTGGTGCTTTTCGCGCAATAGCATCGCAAACCCCCAGTCGTTCTGCGCCGCTATCAACGGATCCACATCTACACGCAGATGTAAGGCGATGTCCAGCATTGTCCTGGAGGGATTCATGGTGTCCCCGGGGAAACTGGTGATCGCGAACTTGGCGTGAAAGTGCAGTCCCCGGCGGAGATTTGCGATCGACTGAGGGGGATCGACAGCGCGTCATATCAGCCGTGCTGGGTATCTGACTCGTGGATGTCCGGGCGAGTGCGGCCACGCAGCCGTCGTCCCGGAACCCGGCGGCGGGCGCATGCGTCCTCTTCGCTGTGGGCCCGGCACGGTCCCCGAGTCGCGGGGAAGCACCAGGGAAAGTGCCACCGGAAGTCGCACGGCAGAGCCGCACGCAAGTCGCACCGCACGAACAAGCGGAATCCAAGCACCATCAGAAGCTCCGGCGACGTCCTGCGGGACGGGCAAGCGCCTCGTGCGCGCCACCCCCCGCCACGTTCCACGCCCCGCTCTCAAGAGGCTGTGACAGCGCAGTCTTGTCAGTGCCCCGGCAGTGTCCTGCCCGGCAACGGTTCGGTACGTCATCTGGACCTCGGCGTTCAACGGAAAGGAACGAGCGCTCATGCGCGAGATCCTCGGAAGGCGACGCAGGCGCAAGCTCCGGCGGAGCGAGCGGCCCGCCCCACCCGGTACGGCGCTGACCTGCGCCACCGCATGGCAGTGGCCGGTGCTCCCGGGCGTGGGCCTGACGACGGTCGGCGACGATCCGGCCCCCGGCCCCGGCAGGATCTGTGCCTGCCCCGACCCCGAGTGCGTGGTTCCCGGCGCGCACCCCTTCGACCCCGGGCTGCTGGCCGCCACCACCGACGCGCGCATGGTGCGCTGGTGGTGGCGGATCCGCCCGACCGCGCCGGTGCTGCTGGCCACCGGAGGCGGCGCGCCCTGCGCGCTCAGCCTCCCGGCGCTGGCCGGGGCGCGTGCGCTGGTGGCCCTTGACCGGATGGAGGTGCGGCTCGGCCCGGTCGTGGCGACGCCCACCCGGTGGTCGCTGCTGGTGACCCCGTACTCCCTGGAGCGACTGGGCGAACTGCTCTACGCCCAGGACCGGGTGCCCGCTTCCCTGCGGTTCCACGGGGAGGGCGGCTACCTGGTGCTGCCGACCTCGCAGACCGGCGCGGGCGAGGTGCGCTGGGAGCGCGAGCCGGTGACCGGACGGGACGGGCGGCCGTGGCTGCCGGACGTCGAGACGGTGCTGGACGCCCTGGTCGTGGCGAGCAGCGGTGCGCCGGGCGGCGGGAGCAGGCTCGCGTACTGAGGACGGCCGGGCCGAGGGAGCGGAGGCCGTGCATCCGGAGACGACCGTGCATTCGGAGGCCGTGCATCCGGAGGCCGTGCATCCGGGGACCGGGACGGTCCCCGGGTCCGTGCCCGGGTGCGCGGTCGCCGTCGAGGGAGAGGTGCGGCTCTCACTGCGGCTCCCCGGCGCGGCGCGCTCCCGCTGTTCGGCTCCCGCTGTACAGCTCCCGAGGTTCGGCTCCCACTGTGCGGCTCTCGCGGTGTGACGCTCACTCGTAAGGGTGTGAGCGGGCCCCGGTTCAGCGGAATCGGGCGCGCGGCCGTCGGGACGCGCCCCGTCCGCCGATATGTTCGGCCCACCGTCACGATTACCCCGGCAGCCGACAGGTGGGACTCCCCTTGAATATCCGCATGCTCGGACTCTCGTCCGTCGTGGTGTTCACCGTTCTGCTGCCGTTCGCGGGAGCGTCGGCAGGACCTGCCGAACCGGCGGGTGCGCCCGCGGACCCGGTGCAGGCGGCGCCCGCCTCCGTGCAGGAGGGGACGACGGGACCCGCGGCCGGCGTGGCGGCGGACGATCCGAAGGCGGGCCGGCCGGAGCGCGCGCACGCGCAGTGCGGTCCCGAAGTGGCTTCCCCCGAGGGGGTGGAGGCGCAGACCTGCGTGCTCACGGAGGGTCGGGGCTCGTGGGCGCGTACGTACTACCGCAACGCGACCGGGACGGAGCTGGACGCGGTGCTGACCCTCATGGGCCCCGCCGGGCGCTCGGTGCGCGTGCGCTGCCCGGTGGGCGCGGAGGACGAGCCGGGGGCCTGCGAGACGCCGCACGGTCCGGCCGGTCGGACGACGGTGGGCCGGGGGAGTGCGCAGGAGCCCTGGACGGCGGTTGCGGAATTCGCGGGTCCGGAGGCAGACGGTCCGTTGCTGCTGCGATCCGGTAGCAACTCGGCTGTTCCTGACGCCGGATGACCGATCTTTGACCAGTCCATGATCGATACGTGACCGATTCTGCTGAGACTTGATCAGATGCCCGAGCGGGCGGAGATAGTGAAAGGCCCGATCGCTGGCGACGGGGGATGCACCAGCGACCGGGCTCCTAGAACGGTAACAAGAGATCTGCTGTTCGCAAATTCGATCTCGTGTATTCAGACAGGGATTTACCCACCAGTACGGGGAGTTGTGACCGGAGTCACCGCGTCCCCTCCGTCCCGTTGTGCGACATGCAACGGATGCCTCAGCTGAGGGTGACCTGCCGGTTGGTGAGGCCGCCGCGGGAGCGGCGCTCCTCGGCGTTCAGCGGGGTGTCCGAGGCGAGTGCGTCGGCCAGCCGCCCGGCGAACTCGGCGGCTGGCTTCTCGCACTCCTCCGCCGTCATCGCGCTCGGCAGGTCCCAGACCGGGACGGTGATCCCGTGCGCGCGGAACGAGCCGACGAGGCGGGTGCCCTCGCCCAGCGAGGAGGTGCCGGCCGCGTGCAGCCGGGCCAGCGCGTCGAGGAGCTTCTCCTCCGGGTGCGGCATGGCCCAGCGCAGATGGTTCTTCTCGGGCGTCTCGCACCAGTAGGCCGAGTCCACGCCGCTCAGCCGTACGGTCGGGATGGCGGCGGCGTTGGCCCGCTCCAGCGAGGCGGTGACCTCGGCGTTGGCGTTGTCGCTGTCCGGCACCCAGAACTCGAAGCCGGTGTGCACGGTCGGGGCGAAGGGGGCGTCCGGGTCCAGCAGGTCCTGGAGGCGCGGGCCGTCGGCGGGCGCCTTGTCGGCCGCGACCGGGTTGCCCGGCTCGGCGGACAGTGCCCTGGTGAGGGTGTCGGCGAGGTCGCGGCTCAGGTCGCCGGACGGGGTGTCGTTCTGCAGCCCGAGGAGTACGGATCCGTCCTCGCGGCGCAGTGCCGGCCAGGCCATCGGCAGGACCGTGGCGAGCGTGACGGAGGGAACGCCTTCCGGCAGCCCGCCCTTGAGGGTGAGGGCGACGGTCGCGGCCGGGACCAGCTCGCGCAGGGCGACCCAGTCGCACTCGCCGGGCAGGCCCTCGAAGGGGCGCTGGACCAGCTCGGTCACCGCGTGCGAGGCGGCACGGCCGTGACAGGCCTTGTAGCGGCGGCCGGAATCGCACGGGCAGGGCTCGCGCGCCCCGACCACCGGCACCGGCTCGTTGCTGGCGGCCTGCGGCTTGGCTGCCTTGGTCTGCGGGCGCTTCTTGGCCATGCGTGCTTCTCCCCTTGCGGCTGTGCGGTGTCGGCGCGAGCCTAGCCGCAATGGGGGAGCGGGGGTTTGCGGTGCGTACGCGGCTTCGGCCCCAACCGGCGGTCGGCGGGCGCGTGGCCCGCGTACGGCGGTCGCTCGCGTCGGGGCGAGCCGGGCCCCTCCCCGGCAGTGCGCCGGTCGCTTGCCTTCGGGGTCGGCCGTACTCCCCGGCGAGTCGTCCCCGGAGGAGGTCGGCACGTCTCCGCGAGTCGTCGGCGGAGGAGGCCCGTGCGGGGGCGTGCACGCCCCCGCGAACCGTCCCGGAGGAAAGCCCGTACGTCCCTGACGTGGCGTGCGTCTACAAATCGTCCAAGGGGATGGCGAAGTCGAGGGAGGGCGGCGCGACCCGGGTGGCGAAGTCGTGGTGCCGGTGACCGTCGTCGAGCTCCACCCACACCGTCACCTCGCCGGACGCCCTGTCGTCCCGTACGCCCCATGCCTGGGCGAGTGCGCTGATGATGTTCAGCCCGCGACCGCCCCTGGCGGTGACCGACGGAGTGGCCGGAACAGGTCGGGTCGGACCGCCACCGTCCGTCACTTCCACGGTCAGCCGTCCCGTCGGTCCGACCCCCCATGCGGCCCGGACGTCGCCCTCGCCGACCTCCGCCGCGTTCCCCAATGGCCTGCCGTGGCGGCAGGCGTTGCTGAGAAGTTCGGAAAGGATCAGTACCGCATCATCAATGATCGATTCGGACACGCCTTTTGCGTACAACTCCGCACGCATCTGACGTCTTGCCGCTCCCACACCGGCAGGACCATGTGCAATGGCCATGCACGACGACGTGGGCACCTCCTGTGCCTCCACCAACGCCACCCCCGAGACCTCCTTCGCCCCCACGCCACCGTTGAATTCCCCAATGGCCTGGACCGGAAACCGGCCAAGCCCTGGCCAGTGAGGCACTGGCATCGATCGAATACGGTACGGATGCGCCAGCGCACTCCCCGTAGTCACCGCCGGACGGTTCGGGCGTGGGCGACGCCGTGAACCGGGTCAGCCGCGGCCGAGCTGGGCGAGGACCTGCTTGGGGCGGTTGGTGATGATCGCTTCCACGCCGAGGCGCACGCACATCTCGACGTCCTCCGGTTCGTTCACCGTCCAGACGTGGACCCGGTGGCCGGCGCGGTGCAGCCGGGCGATGTACCCGGGGTGGTTGCGCACGATCCGCATGCCGGGACCCGCGATCCCGGCGCCCGCCGGGAGCCGCCCGTCACGCAGCCGGGGCGTCACGAACTGCATCAGGTACACCGTCGGGATCGCGGGTGCGGCGAGGCTGACACGGTGCAGGGAACGCGCCGAGAAGCTCATGATCCGTACCGGCGGCGGCACGTCCGGCTCCCCCGGCGGCTTGTCCAGGCCGAACCGCTTCAACATCTCCAGCAGCCTCCCCTCGACCCGGCCGGCCCACCGGGTGGGGTGCTTGGTCTCGATGGCCAGTTGCAGCGGACGACCCGCGTCCGCGACCAGTCCGAGGAGTCGCTCCAGGGTCAGTACGGAGGTGAAGTCGCCGGGCTCGCTGCTGCGCTCCGGCTCCCGGCCCGGGTCCCAGTCCGGGCTTTCGGCGCTCTCCTCGCGGCCCTTCCAGGAGCCGAAGTCGAGGGCGGCGAGATCGGCCAGTTCGAGGGTGGAGACCGCGCCGCGGCCGTTCGACGTACGGTTCACCCGGCGGTCGTGCACACAGACGAGGTGGCCGTCGGCGGTCAGGCGCACATCGCACTCCAGGGCGTCCGCCCCGTCCTCGATCGCCTTCCGGTACGCGGCCAGGGTGTGCTCGGGGGCCTCCTCGGAGGCTCCGCGGTGGGCGACTACCTGAATGGTCTGCTGTCGTGCGTGGGTCACCGCGACATGGTGTCACCGACGCGGGGCAGGTGTACGCGAAGTGCGGACGCGGCGGCCGGCGCAAGGGGCTCGGCGGCCGGACGGGCTCCCTCGTGGGAGTGCACGGACGCGTCCGTTTGGTCCGTAATAAAGGATGCCCGGCCGACACACAGGTCCCGCTTACAGTGCTCTGACGTGCTGTGGGAAAAGCTGACGCCACACACTTGAACGACGTGCGCGAAAAGTGCGACGAACCGACCCAGGACGACGTGGAACCGAGGAGAGAGCTGTGAGCACCGAGAACGAGGGCACTGCGGTACCGGCCGCCCCGTCGGCACCGCCACCGCCTCCTGCTCCGGTCGAGGACACCCCTCCTGCTCCGGCCGGGGGGCCGGGGACCGCGCCGGACGGCCGGGTCCGGGACGAGGGCGTTCGGGCTGCTCCGGCCGGGGGCGCGCAGGCCGGACCTGCTGAGACTGCTGGACCTGCTGCCGCTTCTGGATCCGCCGGACCTGCCGGGCCTCCGGACGCTCGGACTCCGGATGCTCCGGTTCAGGGGGATCCGCCATCGGTCGCTCCGACGGCTCCGGCCTCGGGAAGCGGAAGCCCGGCGGCTCCCGCGTACCCGCCTGCCTCCGGACCGCTGCCGCCTGCCACGGGAGCCGCTCCCGCTCACGGGGGAGCGCCTACGCCCGGGAATCCTCCCGCTCACGGGGCTGCTCCTGCCCACGGTGCTGCTCCCGCTCACGGGGGTGCCTGGCCGCCCCCGCCGCCCGCCTACCCCTCCTCGTACGGCACCAGCGGCGGTCACGGCTCCGGACAGGGTCACTCCGGCACCTTCGGCCACCCTGGCGACGGCGGGAGCGGTGGCAGCGACCCCTGGGCCGCCCCGCTGATGGCCGACGCTCCGCCGCCCAAGAACAAGGGCCGCGGTGGACTGCTCGCGGCCGTTCTGGTCGCCGCTCTGGTCGCCGGCGGCCTGGGCAGCGGGATCGGCTTCTGGTTGGCGAACCGCCAGGCCGACTCCCCCGGCGGATCCACCACCATCTCCGCGGCGGGGAACCCGCAGGACTTCAAGCGCGAACCGGGCAGCGTCGCGGGGGTTGCGGGCAAGGCGCTCCCCTCGGTCGTCACGATCGACGCGCAGGGCGGCAACGGCGAGGGCGGCACGGGCACCGGGTTCGTCTACGACAAGCAGGGCCACATCCTCACCAACAACCACGTGGTGGCCTCGGCGGCCGACGGCGGCGACCTCTCCGTCACGTTCTCCAACGGCAAGAAGTACGCCGCGGAGGTCGTCGGCCGGGCCCAGGGGTACGACGTCGCGGTCATCAAGCTGAAGAACCCGGAGAACCTGGCCCCGCTGCCGCTGGGCGACTCGGACAAGGTCGTCGTCGGCGACGCGACGATCGCCATCGGCGCCCCCTTCGGCCTCTCCAACACGGTCACCACCGGCATCATCAGCGCCAAGGACCGCCCGGTGGCCTCGGGCGACGGCCAGGGCAGCAAGTCCTCGTACATGAGCGCCCTCCAGACGGACGCCTCCATCAACCCCGGCAACTCCGGCGGCCCCCTGCTCGACTCGCGCGGCGCGGTGATCGGCATCAACTCCGCGATCCAGTCCGTACCCAGCGGCGGCTTCGGTTCCGGAGGCGGTCAGTCCGGTTCCATCGGTCTCGGTTTCGCGATCCCGATCAACCAGGCCAAGTCCGTCGCCCAGCAGCTCATCAGGACGGGCAAGCCGGTCTACCCGATGATCGGCGCGACGGTCGGCATGGAACAGAGGGGCAACGGCGCCAGGATCGCCGACCAGGGCACCGGCAACACCCCCGCGATCTCCCCCAACGGCCCCGCCGCGGCCGCCGGTCTCAAGCCCGGCGACGTCATCACGAAGTTCGACGACCGGGTCATCGACAGCGGCCCGACGCTGATCAGCGAGATCTGGACCCACAAGCCCGGCGACAAGGTCACCCTGACCTACACCCGCGGCGGCAAGGAGGCCACGGCGGAAGTCACCCTCCAGGCACGCGAGGGCGACGGCTGACCGGATAGGCTGTCCTCGCGTCACCGCAGGCGGGTGGCGCGAGGGTGGGTTGCCCGAGCGGCCTAAGGGAACGGTCTTGAAAACCGTCGTGGCAGCGATGTCACCGTGGGTTCAAATCCCACACCCACCGCAGTTGTTGAAGGCCCCTGACCAGGACGTCACGGTCGGGGGCCTTCGTGCTGGGCGGGGAGCGGTGCCCTCCCCGGTCGTACGGGAGCCGGCGCGGGTCGCTGGGGGCCGCTGTGATCCGTGGGGCTCTTGCCGCCTTCACGCGCGCGTGCCTGTAGTTCTCGTCCCCGTGTGGCCGTCCGCTCCCGTCACGCCCGTGTGCCCGTCCGCTCCTGTCACGCGCGTGTGCCCGGGTGCCCGTCCACTCCTGTCACGCGTGCGTGCCCGTCGTCAGGCGGGCTGCCGAGGCGATGGTGGAGCGGGCTTCGTGGAGGCTGAGGCCGGTGTGCAGGGCGGCTTCGGTGAGGGCCGGGGCCAGGGCGGGGCCGAGGCCGTTCTCGTACGCGCGGCATGCGGCCCAGAAGAGGCGGGTGTTGCGTTGGCCTTCGTGGGCGGCGCGGACGAACTCGACGAGACCGTGGCCGCTCGTGCGGCCGGGGCGCCGGTCCTGGCCCGGCGGCGGTAACCGGGGCGGGTTGCGCGGGCCGCGCGGGCGCGGGGACAGGAGGGCGAGGAGGGCCGGCGGACAGGGGGCGACCGGGAGGGCGGCGGTGCCGGGGGCCAGGTGGTAGACGCCTTGACCGGTGAGGGAGCCGGGGCCGACCAGGTAGCCGCCGGTGCCACGGACATCGATGCCGGGGGCGAGACGGCTCGCGGAGTTCGGGACCGCGAGGTCGGGAGGGCCGGCCAGCCAGAGGTGGCGGCCACCGGACGGAGTGAGGACGGTGACCGTGTCCGGAATCGTGAAGCGGTGGTCCCGGGCCAGTCGTTCGAGAGCCGCGGCCGGGTCGGCGCCGTGCTTGGTGTCGAGGTCGATGCCGATGAGGTGGTGCGGCGGGCGGCCGCAGGCGATGCCGTAGCCGGTGGCCCGGGGCGCGGCGGCGAACAGCGCCCGGACGGTGGCCGGGTCGGCGGAGGCGTCGTGCACGCCGTGGCCCGGGAGCCCGCACTCGCCGCGGCAGGGCGGGCTGGGCGGAATGTCGGCGCAGCTGTCGCGCTCCTCGTGGTGCGGTGAGCGCAGGGCCGGAAGCTTGCTGCGGGACAGGGGGATGACGGGTAGACCGCGCTCCGCCGCGGAGAGGGCGTGGGCGAGGGCCAGGGTGGCGGTGAGCCGGTCCGGAGTGGCCATGCCTCCATAGTCGTATGAATGTTCGATTAAGGGAAGTGGGAAAAAGTTGGCCGAAAATCTGCCGGAACGCTTCGCCTTGTGGGGTTATTGGATTGTGTGGGCCCTTTGGGTACAGCCGGAGTGTTTTGGCGCCTGCTTGGGGGTTTATCGACAAATCATCACGCTTGAGCGTGAATAAAGGCGCGATGGGTGGTTCGCCGGGGATTCGGTGGGCGAGTCTGATGGGGCGACGTCGTCACCAACTCCGAGGCGGTCGGCCAACTTCCTCGGAACCAGCCGTACTTACCAGTTCCTGGAGGAATTGACATGGCAAGCATCCGTAACGCCCGCGTTGTCGCCGCTGTTGCCGCTCTCCCGCTGGCCGCCGCCCTCTTCACCGGTGTGGCAGTCGCCGACAACGGTTCCTTCGCGGACGACGGATCGAACGCGGCTGTCGCCACCATTGCCGGCAGCGGCGTGGGCGGCACGAACAACGGCAACTCCACGACCACCCAGCAGGTGGCGAACGGTGCCGGCGCCTCGAACCAGAGCAACAACGCCAGCGTGAACGGCTCCGGCTTCACGGCCATCAACCAGGGCAACTCCAACGTCGCGGTGAACTTCTTCCCCCTCTGGTAGACGGCGCGCCCGATGGGGGCTGTGCTGCGGGGTGAACGACTGCCTGTACGGCGGTGCTTCGGCACCGCCGTACAGGCAGTTCTCGTGTCGGGGCGAGTCTTCTCCCGCGGAACCGGCTGTGCGGGGGCGGGGTGCCGACAGCCTTGACAGGATCCTCGGAACTGACGGACAGTCAGAAAGGTTGCGGCGCGAGTCCGGACGACACGCCGCGCACCGGGTGCGCGGGACCGAGGGCCGGATGCGGAGGGAGCCCGTGAGGGCGGAATCGAGCGCGGGACGCGCCGACGAGTGGGAACGCAGCGGGTTCCCCGCGCGTTTGAAGGAGTACGAGGGGCGGGCGGCGGCCACCTCGGGAGTGGGCAAGGACCTGGTCAACGAACCGATGATCAGGCACTGGTGCGAAGCGATGGGAGACACCAGCCCGGCATACGAAGGGCCGGGGGCGACAGCTCCGCCGACCATGCTCCAGGCATGGACGATGGGAGGACTGTCCGGGCATACGGGCCGGACGTCGGCGTACGAGGAACTGCTCGCGCTGCTCGACGGCGTGGGGTGCACGTCGGTGGTGGCGACCGACTGCGAGCAGGAGTACGTACGGGACCTGCGGCCGGGCGACCGGGTCACCTTCCGTGCGGTCATCGAGTCGGTCTCGGACCGCAAGGCGACCAGGCTGGGCGCCGGGCACTTCATCACGACACGGATGGATGTCTACGGGAACGGGGCGCTGGCAGGGACGCACCGCTTCCGGATCCTCAAGTACGCCCCGGAGACGGGGACGACACGGTCCATAAGACCTCAACAGGAGTCCAAGCAATCCGCGTTCGGGGGCGCGGAGCCAGAAGTGCGGCGGCCCCGCCCGGTGATCAACCGTGACAACGCCGGCTTCTGGGAAGGCGTCGCGGCGCACCGACTGTTGCTCCAGCGATGCGCCGGGCCCGGGTGCGGGACGCTGCGCTTCCCGTGGCTGCCCGGGTGCAATGCCTGCGGGTCCGCCCACTGGGACACGGTCGAGGCGAGTGGCGAGGGACAGGTCTTCTCGTACGTGGTGATGCACCGCCCGGAGTTCCCGGCCTTTGACCCGCCGTTTGCCGTCGTACTGGTCGAACTCGCGGAGGAGGTGCGGATGATCAGCAACGTGGTCGGGGTGCCGTACGACGAGGTGCGGATCGGGATGCCCGTGCGGTTGGAGTTCCGGCAGTACGACGCGGAGCTGGAACTGCCGGTGTTCCGCGCGGTTCCACGCGGTACGGGAGGCACGAACGCGATGGACGGAACGGGCGTTCGGGGTGCGTCGAGCGTCGTCGGGGACTCGGGTGGCCGGGCCGCGGGAGGTCGGAGCGCGGAAGGCGGTCGGGGGTAATGCGGGGGGAGTTTTCGGCCACCGGCGTCGGGTCGGGCCTGACCGCTCCGGGAGAGAACTCGGACAGGTGGGCAGGGGGCACGTCGTGCCGGAAAGAACCAGAGCGGGGTACCGACCGGAGGAGGGGCGAGGGTGAGGGTTGGTGAGGAACTGCCGCCGCTGGAGATAGCGGTGACCCGCACTCTGATCGTCGCGGGCGCCGTCGCCTCCCGCGACTACCAGGATGTGCACCACGACGCGGAGGCCGCGCGGGAGAAGGGGTCTCCGGACATCTTCATGAACATCCTGACGACGAACGGCCTGGTGGGGCGGTACGTGACGGACTGTCTCGGCCCCGGGGCACGACTGCGTGCGGTGCGGGTCCGGCTCGGGGCGCCCAACTATCCGGGCGACACCTTGGTGCTCAGGGGGACGGTCACCGAGGCGGACGAAGCGGCGGGCACGGCGGAGATACGTATCGTCGGCGCCAACGGGATCGGGCACCACGTCACGGGCACGGTGAGAGTGGCACTCCCCACCGTGAACACGGCGAAGACCGCGGGCCGGGAGGCGGGCGCGTGAGCGTTCGCAGCGCCGACAGCCTCGGCGGACGGGCCGCCGTCGCCGGGATCGGAGCCACCGAGTTCTCCAAGGACTCCGGGCGCAGCGAGCTGAAACTGGCGGTGGAGGCGGTGCACGCGGCGCTCGCCGACGCGGGACTGAACCCCTCGGATGTCGACGGCATGGTCACTTTCACCATGGACACCAGCCCGGAGATCACCGTCGCGCAGGCGGCCGGAATCGGCGAGCTGTCCTTCTTCTCCCGGGTCCATTACGGCGGCGGCGCGGCCTGTGCGACCGTGCAGCAGGCGGCGCTGGCCGTGGCCTCGGGGGTGGCCGAAGTGGTCGTCTGCTACCGGGCGTTCAACGAGCGCTCGGGACGCCGCTTCGGTTCCGGCGTGCAGCGGCGCGAACCGTCCGCGGAAGGGGCGGCGATGGGGTGGGCCCTGCCCTTCGGGCTGCTCACACCCGCGTCGTGGGTGGCGATGGCGGCGCAGCGCTACCTCTACGCGTACGGGCTGACACCCGAGGCGTTCGGGCACGTCGCGGTCACCGGTCGACGGCATGCGGCTGGCAATCCGGCCGCGTACTTCTACGGGAAGCCGATCACGCTCGCCGACCATGCCGCCTCGCGATGGATCGTGGAGCCGCTGCGCTTGCTGGACTGCTGTCAGGAGACCGACGGCGGGCAGGCCATCGTGGTGACATCCGTCGAGCGGGCCCGGGACCTCGCGCAGCCGGCCGCGGTGATCGTCGCCGCGGCGCAGGGGGCGGGGCGCGGACAGGAGCAGATGACCGGTTTCTACCGGGACGGACTGACGGGGCTTCCGGAAGCGGGTGTGGTGGCACGGCAGTTGTGGCTCTCCTCCGGGCTCCGGGCAGCGGACATCGATGTGGCGGTCCTGTACGACCACTTCACGCCGTTCGTGCTGATGCAGTTGGAGGAGTTCGGTTTCTGCGCGCCGGGCGAGGCGGCCGACTTCGTGGCATCGGACGAGCTGCCGCTCAACACGCACGGGGGCCAGCTCGGAGAGGCATACCTGCACGGGATGAACGGGATCGCGGAGGCGGTCCGCCAGGTCCGGGGCACCTCGGTCAATCAGGTGCCGGGCGCGGCGCGGACATTGGTGACGGCCGGGACCGGGGTTCCCACATCCGGGTTGATCCTGGGGACGGATCGCTGACCGTACGGCGTGAGTCGTGGACTCCACGGCCGAATGGCCGTTAGCTCACCATATGTACCGAATGAGACTCTCTGCGTACGTACGACAATGGCCGCCCGGACGGGCGCTGGGGTTCGCGGGTGCGTTCGCCGCGATGCTCACCGCGCTCGTGCTGCCTCCCGTCGAAGCGTCGGCGGACAGTGTGCCGGTGGGAACGGCGGCGGCAGCGGACGACAACCGGTCGGTGGGTTTCGTGGAGGCGGGCGGCGGTCGGCCGACCCGGCCCGTGGTCGCTGCGGACGGCGGGCCCGCGACGGAGTTCCACCGGGTGGCGGCCGGTTCTGGCAAGCCCGTGCACTTCAACGGCTGGGGCTTCGACACCTGCGAAGCCCCTTCGCTCGCCACCATGAGGGCCTGGCGGCGCGCCTCCCCCTACCGGGCCGTCGGTATCTATTTCGGTGGTCGCGGTCGGGGCTGCCCGCGCCAGAAGAACCTGAACAAGCAGTGGATCACCGCGGTCGACCGGATGGGCTGGTTCCTGCTTCCGGTGTACGTCGGCTCCCAGTCGCCGTGCGTGCACGCCCGTGACAAGCGCAGGTACGCCATCGGCCGGGCCCCCTGGAACCAGGGCGTCCGGGAGGCGCGCGACGCCGTGAAACGCGCCCGCTGGCACCGCATGATTCCCGGCAGCACGCTGTACCTCGACATCGAGGCGTACGACCTGCGGAACAAGGCGTGCGCGCAGCGGACCCTGACTTTCGTGCGCGGCTGGAACCGCGAGATCCGCCGTCACCGCTATATCCCCGGCTACTACAGCAGCGCGAGCTCGGGAGTGCGGCACATGGAGTGGGCGCGCAAGGCCGGGATGAAGGACCTGCCCAGTGTGATGTGGTTCGCCCGCTGGAAGGTGCGGCCCTCCGTCCAGCACGAGCCGTCGCTGCACCGCCGTGCCTGGATGCCGCACCGTCGCATCCACCAGTATGTGGGCAACGTGCGTGAGACGCACGGCGGCCACCGGCTCAATATCGACCGCAACCGGGTCGACGCTCTGGTGGCCCGTACCTGGGAGTGAGGTCGGCCCCCGGGGCCGGCTCCGGGCCGTACCCGCGTCCGCACCCGGGGTGACCCTCAGGCGGAAGGCGTCCGACCCTGAGGGTCCCCGGGCGCCTCTCCACCTTCAGGAGGTGGGGCCCGCCCCACCCCTACAACCTGAGGCGGACATGGCTTCGGGACCTGGGGCCGATCCCCGGGACGGCCGTCGCTTCTAGCGTGGAACACATGACCACGCCTGTCTGCACCAGCGCATCCAAGGCCGCCACCGGGCATGCCGGGCACGCCGCCTCGTTCACCGGGTACCCGTCGTTCTCCAGCTACGTCCGGGCCCGCGGGCCGGTCCTGCTGCGCACCGCACGCTCGCTGACCGCGAACCCGTGCGACGCCGAGGACCTGTTGCAGACCGCGCTGACCAAGACGTACGTGGCCTGGGAGCGCATCGAGGACCACCGCGCCCTCGACGGCTACGTCCGCCGGGCGCTGGTCAACACCCGCACCTCGCAGTGGCGCAAGCGCAAGGTCGACGAGTTCGCCTGCGAGGAACTGCCCGAGCCGAGCAGCACCGGCTCCACCGCGGTGCCCGTCCAGGACCCCGCCGAACAGCAGGCGCTGCACGACGCGATGTGGCGCGCGGTCATGAAACTCCCCGACCGCCAGCGGGCGATGGTCGTTCTCAGGTACTACGAGGACCTGAGCGAGGTGCAGACCGCCGAGGTCCTCGGCGTCTCCGTCGGCACGGTCAAGAGCGCGGTCTCCCGCGCGCTGGGCAAACTCCGCGAGGACCCGGAGCTGATCCCGGCCCGCTGACGTCCGCTTCTCCTCCCCGCCCGGTCCACCCGCGGTTTCTTCTTCGATCACCTCCGGGTAGTGACATACCGCTGGGTATGTGCGCAGAATCGGCCAGACACGCACTGACGACGTTTCAGTGCCACGTGCCATTCGCGCGCCCACCGGGAGGACGCCGTGCTCAGCACCATGCAGGACGTATCGCTGACCGTGACCCGCATCCTGAAGCACGGGATGACCATCCACGGAAAATCACAGGTCACGACCTGGACCGGCGAGGCCGAGCCGGAGCGCCGCAGCTTCGCGGAGATCGGCGAGCGCGCCACCCGCCTCGCCAACGCCCTGCGCGACGAGCTGGGCGTCGTCGGCGACCAGCGGGTCGCGACCCTCATGTGGAACAACAGCGAGCACGTCGAGGCGTATTTCGCGATTCCCTCCATGGGTGCCGTCCTGCACACCCTCAACCTCCGGCTGCCCGCGGAGCAGTTGATATGGATCGTCAACCACGCCGCCGACCGCGTCGTCGTGGCCAACGGCTCGCTCCTCCCCCTTCTCGCCCCGCTCCTCCCCCACCTGCCGACCGTCGAGCACGTGGTCGTCGCCGGTCCCGGCGACCGTTCCCTCCTCGACGGGTGCACGCCGCGCGTGCACGAGTACGAGGAACTGATCGCGGACCGTCCCACGACGTACGACTGGCCGGAGATCGACGAGCGCTCCGCCGCCGCTCTCTGCTACACCTCGGGCACCACCGGCGATCCCAAGGGCGTCGCGTACTCGCACCGCTCGATCTACCTGCACTCGATGCAGGTCAATCTGGCCGAGTCGATGGGGCTGACCGACAAGGACACCACCCTGGTGGTCGTGCCCCAGTTCCATGTGAACGCGTGGGGGCTGCCGCACGCCACCTTCATGACCGGTATCAACATGCTGATGCCCGACCGCTTCCTCCAGCCCGCCCCGCTCGCCGAGATGATCGAGCGGGAGCGGCCCACGCACGCCGCCGCTGTGCCCACCATCTGGCAGGGCCTGCTCGCGGAGGTCACCGCGAACCCGCGCGACCTCAGCTCGATGTCCCAGGTCACCATCGGAGGGGCGGCCTGCCCGCCGGCCCTCATGGAGGCGTACGACAAGCTGGGCGTCCGGCTGTGCCACGCGTGGGGCATGACCGAGACGTCCCCGCTGGGCACGATGGCGCACCCGCCGTCCGGCCTCACCCCCGAGCAGGAATGGCCGTACCGCATCACCCAGGGCCGCTTCCCCCTGGGCGTCGAGGCCCGGCTCTCGGGGCCGGCGGGCGAGACGCTCCCGTGGGACGGCGAGTCCGCCGGTGAGCTGGAGGTGCGCGGCCCGTGGATCGCGGGGGGGTACTACGGAGGTGCCGGCGGCGAGGACTTCCGGCCCGACGACAAGTTCAGCGAGGACGGCTGGCTCCGGACCGGCGACGTCGGTGTGATCAGCCCGGACGGCTATCTGACCCTTACCGACCGGGCCAAGGACGTCATCAAGTCAGGCGGCGAATGGATCTCCAGTGTCGACCTGGAGAACGCGCTGATGGCACACCCCGAGGTCGCCGAGGCAGCGGTTGTCGCCGTGCCGGACGACAAGTGGGGCGAGCGCCCGTTGGCCACCGTCGTCCTCAAGGAGGGCGCTACCACCTCGTATGCCGAGCTGCGCGACTTCCTCGCCCGTTCAGTCGCCAAGTGGCAGCTGCCGGAGCGGTGGGCGCTGATCCCCACCGTGCCGAAGACGAGCGTCGGCAAGTTCGACAAGAAGGTGATCCGCAAGAGCTACGCGGACGGCAAGTTGGACGTCACGCAGCTGTAGTCGTGCGGCGGTGCGTCGGGCGGTGGGGTGTTTCACGTGAAACACCCCACCGCCCGCTTCCCGGGCGACTTCTGCTGCCTGTTTCACGTGAAACGTCGGCCGCCTGAGATCGGCTGGCGCGGGCGCAGGGAAGCTGGACCGCGAGGAAGCCGGCCACCGGAGGCAGCGGTCTCAGTTGGTGCCGATCTTCGCCAACAGGTCGACGATCCGGCCCTGCACCTCGGCACTCGTGGAACGTTCCGCGAGGAAGAGCACGGTCTCGCCCGAGGACAGCCGCGGCAGCTGGGACTGGTCGAGGCCGGCGGAGGTGTAGACGACCAACGGCGTTCGGTTCAACTGCCCGTTGGCGCGCAGCCAGTCGACGATGCCCGCCCTGCGACGGCGCACCAGCATCAGATCCATGACGACCAGATTCGGCCGCATCTGGGACGCGAGATGGACCGCCTCGGTGTCATCGGACGCGCGGGCGACCTGCATGCCGCGCCGCTCCAAGGTGGCTGTCAGCGCGAACGCGATCTCCTCGTGCTCCTCGATCAGCAGGACCCGCGGTGGGTGCTGCTCACTGTCGCGCGGGGCGAGAGCCTTGAGGAGCACCGCCGGGTCCGCGCCGTATGCGGCCTCTCGCGTCGCCTGCCCCAGACCGGCCGTAACCAGCACCGGGACCTCCGCCGCGACAGCCGCCTGACGCAACGACTGCAACGCCGTACGGGTGATCGGTCCGGTGAGCGGATCCACGAACAGTGCGGCCGGGAAGGCGGCGATCTGCGCGTCGACCTCCTCGCGGGAGTGCACGATCACCGGTCGGTAGCCGCGATCGCTGAGCGCCTGCTCGGTGGAGACGTCGGGCGCCGGCCAGACGAGAAGACGGCGTGGGTTGTCGAGCGGCTCCGGAGGCAGTTCGTCGTCCACGGGCCGCGGAACCGGCCGGTTCGCGACCTCCACGGCACCGTTGGGGCCGTCCAGCGGCTCGGGGCCCTCACTGCCCTCGTCAGGCGCGTCTATGGCGTACGCGCGGCCCTCGGTCGGCGTCTGGATCAGCTGCTGATGGGCGTGCTGGTGCGACTGCTGGTGCGGGGGCGGTGTCGGCTGGGCGGTCTGCGGATCGCCCTGGCGGACACCGGCCTGCTGCGCGCCGGGCTGCGCCGTGCCTGCTGGGCTGGGCCCGGCCTGAGTGCCCTGCTGCGGAACGACCGGTCCCTGTTGCGGGCTGCTCTGCGGGTGCGGGCGCGCGTTCCCCTCGGGAGTCGCAGCCGTCGGACGCTCGTCCGGGGAGGGCGTCGCCAGCTTGCGGCGACGGCCCGAGCCCAGGGTCTGGTTCTGCTGCTGGGTGAGGTGCTGGGCGAACGGCGCGCCCTGCCCCAGCGTCCGCACGCTGAAGGCGCGTCCCTGGGTCGAGTGCGTCGCCTCCGCGGGCAGCGGCTGCGGCTGTCCCTCGCTGTGCGGCTGTGCCTGCGGCAGGGGCAGCGGCTGCGGTGCCGGTACCGGATTGGCCACTTGTCCGGACGGCGTGGGCCAGCCGTTGTGCGCGGCGGACGCCGTCGGCCCCTGCTGCTGGCGGTGCGCGTCCTGCGGTACGTCGCCGGGCGGGGCGGCCATCGAGCGGTCGGCCTCGGCGGGCGGCAGCGCGAACGGGCCACGCGGGCTTTCGGCTTCGGCGGCGGGCGCGGTGGCCAGCGCACGACGCGCCCGCCGCCCACCGGCGGTTCCCTGGGACTGCCCCTGCGCCTGGCCCGTGCCCGGACCGTACGCCTGCCCCTGCTGCTGGGCCGCACCGGCGGACGCCAGGACCTGGCCGGAACCGGAGGTGTCCTGAGCGGAGACGCCCGGGGCTCCCGGGTCCGGGGTGTCCTGGTCGGGCTGCTCGACGCCGCCCGCCGGGGTGCCGCCGATGCCGCCGGGCATGGCGGAGGCGTCCGACCCCGGGGGACGCCGGTCGTGAGGGGCGGGAGCGGGGACCGAGCCGGTACGGGCGTCCGCGCCGTTACGGGGATGCCCCGCCCCCTGGGCGCTGCCGTAACCGTCCTCCACGCCAGTCCCGGACGCACCCGTGTCCCCTGAGCCCGTACCGGCCACGCTCTGCGGACGGGAAGCCGGAGCTTCGTGCGGAGAGGGTGCGGGCGGCAGTGCCGGCATCGGGCCGCCCGTACGGCGGGCTCGTCGGCCGGACGGCGGCTGCGTCTCGTCGGCGGGGGGCGGCCCCTGCGGCGGGACCCCGTGCGCACGCGCCTGCGGGGGCCCCTGCGGAGTGCCTTGGGGAACGCCTTGCGGAGGTACGGGCGCCCCCAGCGCCGCACGTTCCACCGCGCCCTCACCAGCCGTCACCACGGAACCCTCGGAGGGGTTGCGGAGCACCTCGGCGGAAGGGTCGCGAGGTACGCCGACGGGCACGCCCGCAGGCCCGCCGGACGACCGGGCAGGCCCCGCCAGCGCCAGCTCCTGCCCGCCGGGCAAGCCGCCCGCCCCGGGGGCGCGGCCCGCCCCGGGAGCGTCAGGGGAAACCGCAGCTCCGTCGCTGCCGCCCGGCCCCTCGTGTCCGGCTGCGCCATGAGTGGCGTCGCCGCCCGTCCCCGGACCCTCCGCCGGGCTCGGCCGTCCGCGCCTGCGGCCCGTGCCGCCGCCGCCCGCACCGCCCGAGCCTTCGCCCGTGCCCTGGGCCGGGATCAGTTCCTGCTGTTCGTCGCCGGGACCGCGTCGTGCCCGCCGCCGCCCGCTGGGAGCGGCCTGCGCGGCCTGTGCAGCCTGCGAGGACTGTGCAGCCTGCGAAGGCTGTGCGGCGTCCGTGGGCATGCTTCCGGGTCCGCTTCCGGGTGCCGAGCCCGCGCCCGCGGTGCCCCCCGGCAGGCCCGCGTCCAGGAACGCGTCGGTGGAGGCGCGTCGTCCCCGCCGTCCGCCGCCCTGTTGCACGGACGGCGCCGCCGGCTCCCCGCCTTCGGCCGAGGCCGCACCGGTACCCGTAGGAGAAGCGCTGCTCGTACCGGCCCCCGCCGGGCCGCCGGTGCGGGGGTCCCGATTCGAGGCTGGGCGGGCGGCGGCCGACACGCCGTCCGCCGCCGCAGCCTCCACGACTCCCGAGCCCGCGCCCAGCGGTACCTCCAGCACGTACGCGCTGCCGCTCATCCCGGGCACTTCGATCGTCTGGAGCATCCCGCCGTGCGCATCGACGATCCCGCGCACGATCGGCGCGTGGACCGGGTCGCCGCCCTCGTACGGTCCGCGCACCTCGAAGCGCACGACCTCGCCGCGCAGCGCCGCCGCCACCACGATCGTCGAGTCGACGTACCCCCCGGCTGCGGCGGCAGCGGGGGCCTTGCCCGTGGAGTCCACGCCCGCCACATCCGCGACCAGGTGGGCGAGGGCCGTTGCCAGCCGCCCGCCGTCCACCTCGGCCTCGATGGCGGGGGCGTGCACGGCGAACTGGGCGCGCCCGGGGCCGATCAGCTCGACCGCGCCCTCCACGGCCGCCCCGATGATTCCGTCCACCAGCACGTTCGTCTTGACCAGCGGCTCCGCGCCCGACGCCAGCCGCTGGAAGCCCAGCACGTTGTCGACCAGAGTCGTCATGCGCGCGTACCCGGCGGCCAGGTGGTGCAGGACCTGGTTGGCCTCGGGCCACAGCTGCCCGGCCGGGTCGGACGCCAGCGTGCCGAGCTCGCCGCGCAGCTCCTCCAGCGGCCCGCGCAGCGAGCCGCCCAGTACGGCGCTCAACTGGGCGTGCCGACCCGCCAGTTCCTCGTACCGCTCCTGTCCGAACGCGACCTCCGCGTCGTACCGTTCCCGCGTGGCGGCGAGTTCCTCGGCGTGCTGGGCCACCAGCTCGTCGTACGCCCGGCGGTCGGTGAACGTCATGACGGCGCCCACCAACTGCTCGCCGTCGCGCACCGGCGCGGTCGTCAGGTCGACCGGCACCGCCTTGCCGTTCTTCGCCCACAGCACCTGCCCGCGTACCCGGTGCTTTCGCCCGGACTTCAGGGTGTCGGCGAGCGGGGACTCCTCGTACGGGAACGGCGTGCCGTCGGCCCGCGAGTGCACGGCCAGCGTGTGCAGTTCCTTGCCGCCGAGATCGCTGGCCCGGAAACCGAGGATCTGCGCGGCGGCCGGGTTCGCGAGGACGATCCGCCCGTCGGTGTCGGTGCCCACCACGCCCTCGGACGCGGCGCGCAGGATCATCTCGGTCTGTCGCTGGGAGCGCGCGAGTTCGGCCTCGGTGTCGACGGTGCCCGAGAGGTCTCGTACGACGAGCATCAGCAGCTCGTCCCCGGTCAGCGAGGTGGAGCCGGTCGGCCGGTCCGCAGAGAAGGCGTCGCGCCCGTCCTCCAGGTTCGCGCTGGTCACCTCGACGGGGAACTCGGTCCCGTCGGTGCGGCGTGCGGTCATCCGGGTCGGCTTCGTACGTCCCTGCGCGTCCGCGTGGGCGGGCCGTCGCATCGAGCCCGGGATCAGCCTGGAGTCGAAGTCCGGCAGCAGGTCGAGCAGCCCGCGGCCGACCAGAGCGGTGCCGGGGGTCTCGAAGGTCTCCAGGGCGATGGTGTTGGCGTTGACGACGGTCCCGTTGCAGTTGACGAGCAGCAGCCCGTCGGGGAGGGCGTCGAGTATCGCTGCGAGGCGAGCAGCGCCTCGGGACGGCCTGCTGCTCACAACGACGGTTCCTTCCTGATTACTGCACCTTGCCCAGGCGATGCCGCCCGGTCGGCGACCCTCCGGCGGCCCAATTTTTCCCCCGGGTCCGCGCGTTGTCACTGGAAGGAGTCTAAAGGCTGGGGATACCGGCGTGACGGCGGACGAAAGGGAGCACCGGGCCGGACCGGAGCGCCGCCGGAAGTGGATCTCCCGCCGGATCGCCCGGACGGCCCCGGACGCTCCCCGCGACTCCTTCGGGCGCTTGCGCGGAACGACTACCCGAGGCGGGCCGGGGCACTCCCGCGGCCCGAGGAATCCCGCCCCGCGCGCGGCCGCAAGTGCTTTGCCCTGCGGCACCCTCGCCTAGTACCGTGGGGTGCGATTGGTGACACCGCGCAATGCTGTGCCATCATCTGCAACGCACCTACTCGCGATCGCGCAGGCGAACGCGGCTGGGTCGTGCTGGAGGCGTCGCCTAGTCCGGTCTATGGCGCCGCACTGCTAATGCGGTTTGGGTCTTAAAGCCCATCGAGGGTTCAAATCCCTCCGCCTCCGCCAGCACTCGAAGCCCCGGTCCACCAGGACCGGGGCTTCGGCCGTTCCCTGGGGTTCTCGCTCCAACGGCGACGGCCGGCGCATCCCGGAGCCGAGGCGGCGCGCCCGTCACTCGTCTGGGTGTTTTCGCAGGTCAAGCCAGGTGCGCGCAATGGATTTCGCATGACGGCGCAGGTCATGTAATGTTCTTCTTGCAACGCCGACGGGGCGGAAAACGGCCCGAAAGCACAGCGACAAGCACTCGTAGCTTAACGGATAGAGCATCTGACTACGGATCAGAAGGTTGCAGGTTCGAATCCTGCCGAGTGCACAGCCGAGAAGCCCCCCGGACATCGTCCGGGGGGCTTCTTTCATGTGCGGGTGGAGCTGGGGCCCGCGGTCGGGGCGCGGCGTTGTCAGTGGTGGCGGACACACTGGGGGCATGGAACGGCAGTGGCGCAGTGCGGGGGTGGGCTGGGCGGGGGGAGAGCCCGGACTGCGGTGGGAGCCGGGCGCGGGTGTCTCCGGGGCGGGCCCGGTCAGTCCGTTGTCGTACGGGGCGGCGTTCGGCGGCGGGAACGCGTACGGGCGGGAGATCGGCTTCCGGGTGGTCGGGGAGCGGCGGTGCGTGGGGGTGCGGGGAAACGCGTGCCCGTATGCGGCGGCGGTGGCGGGGCGGGCCACCCAGGCGCAGTGTGCGGACTGCGCGCGGCTGGACCGGTCGAGGTCGGTGGCGGCCGACACCATGGCTGATGATCCGCGTCCGTATGCCGTGTACCTGGCGTGGTTCGGGCCGGGGATGGTCAAGGTGGGGATCACCCGGGAGGACCGGGGGCCGGCGCGGCTGCTGGAGCAGGGTGCGGTGGCGTTCAGCCGGCTCGGACGGGGGCCGCTGATGGCCGCGCGCAGGTGCGAGGAGTTGCTGCGGGCGGGGCTCGGGGTGCCGGACCGGATCCCGTACGCGAGGAAGCGGGCGGTACGGGCGGCGCTGCCGGGTCCGGAAGAACGCGCGGCGGAGGTCGAGGCCTTGCACGCGCGTGCGGCGGGGCTGGCGGGGTGGCCGGAGGCGCTGGAGGTGGTGGCGTGCGAGGTGGTCGACCATGCGGGGGTGTTCGGGCTGGAGGGCTTGGCGGGGGCCGGGGGCGTGACGGGTGCGGTGCGGGAGCTGGTGACCGGGGGGAGTGTGGCGGGGCGGGTGGTGGCCGTGGCCGGGCCGGACCTGCATCTGGAGGTGGAGAGCGCGGGGGTGCCGGGTGTGGTGGTGGTGGACAGTCGGTTGTTGGCGGGGTGGGGGCTGGTGCGGGGGGATGCGGGGGGCGGGGTGACGGTGCCGGTGAAGTGGGTGGAGAAGGGGACGGAGGCGGGGGTGCAGGAGGGGTTGTTCTGAGGGGTGGAGTGAGGTGCGGGGCGGCTGGTGCTGGGGCGCGATGAGAGAGCCGTGTAGCCCATCGGGTGAACTTGGGTTTATTTCGCGCCAGTTGCCTTGACTCGTGTGTCAGCTTCCGGGGTGGAGGTGATGCTCGATGTACGAGCAGGAGAACGGGCCGTCGGAAGAGGCGACGGAGCAGAAGCGGGACGCGATCGACATTGGTGACTTCGTGTACGCGGCGACTGGTGCGCGAGTGCGGCGGGTGACGCTGCCGGACGGGGCTCATTGGTTCCCCGCGACGGACTTCGCGACTGGACTCGGCTACACGAACGTCAGGCAAGCGCTCATCCGGCACGTGTCGGAACGCAACCAGATGGCATTCGATGATCTTGAACGAAGTGTCTATAGAGCAGACACGTTGAGCAAGAATGCAGGTCACAAGCTCAAGAAGACCATCAAGATGGTGAACACCCAAGGGCTTGTTCAGCTTGTGAACGGCTGCACCAAACCGGAGTGCCAGCCGTTCAAGAATTGGGTGGCCGAGGTCATCGCGACCGTCCAGCGTGATGGTTCGTACTCTCTCGAACCGGCTCCGGTACAGCAGCCCGTTGCGACCGGCGGCACCGCGTACGTCATGCCGCCCGAGGTCATCGACGCGATTGTTCGACTGGAGGAGCGGAACCTGCGGGCCGACGAGGCGTTGTTGGCCATGCAGGCCGAGAGCGTCGGGCACGCGCGTCGCAGCAACGAGCTGCTGACGGAGGTGGTGAAGACCCAACAGTCCATGGCGGACGCCCTGCACCGGATCGCGCAGACGCTGGGCACCCTCGGTGCGCAGCGGCAGGACGCCGAGCGGGAACCCGAGGTCACCCCGCGGGAGCTTCTCGATGGGTGGCGGCGACGGAAGCTGGTGGTCACCGAGGACGTCCACGCGGTGGCGGCGTACATCGTGCCCGCGCTGATCGGCGGCGAGGCGCGGTACCGGCTCGAAGAGATCGCGGCGCGTACGGGGCTCTCCGCGGACCGGGTGCATGCGTGTCTGCGGATGCTGATCAAGCACCGGTGCATCCGGCAAGTTGGCTGTGCGCCGGACGGTGCGCCGGTTTACGTGCTCGTGTAGGCGGTGCAAGAACGGGCCCGAAGTCGCAAATCGAAGTTGCGGCTTCGGGCCCTGTCGTACCGTACCGGATGTCGCGTGATCTTGAACGAAGCGTCTATGGAGCAGACACGTCACGCAAGATCCCAGGTCAACCCCTGTGGATAACCTGCTGCTTCATGTACCGGTGTTGCGCACGTACCGTCCCGGCATGACGACGAGTGCAGACGAGACAGCACAGGTACGGGCCTTCTGGGGGCGGCTCGGGGTTCCCGGGTTGGTGGATGTGCATACGCACTTCATGCCCGGCCGGGTGCTGGAGAAGGTGTGGGCGTACTTCGATGCCGTCGGGCCGATGACCGGCGTCGAGTGGCCGATCACCTACCGGTACGAGGAAGAGGAACGGGTCGCGCTGTTGCGGGAGTTCGGGGTGGTGGGGTTCACCTCGATGATCTACCCGCACAAAACCGGCATGGCGCAGTGGCTGAACGGGTGGGGCGAGGAGTTCGCCGCGCGTACGCCGGGGTGTCTGCGGACGGCGACCTTCTTTCCGGAGGCCGGGGTCGAGGCGTACGTGCGGCGGGCCGTGGAAGGTGGGGCCCGGGTCTTCAAGTCGCATGTGCAGGTGGGGGCTTACGACCCCAACGACCCGTTGCTGGAGCCCGTGTGGGGGCTGCTTGCGGAGGCCGGGATTCCGGTGGTGATGCACTGCGGCTCGGGGCCGGCACCGGGGAAGTTCACCGGGCCGGGTCCCGTCGGGGAACTGCTGGCGAGGCATCCGCGGCTACGGCTGATCGTGGCGCACATGGGGATGCCGGAGTACGCCGACTTCCTGGGCCTGGCCGAGCGGTACGCCGAGGTGCGGCTCGACACGACGATGGCGTTCACGGACTTCAGTGAGCGGATGGCGCCGTTCCCCCAGGCCGAGTGGGGACGGCTGCGGGACCTCGGCGAACGGGTCCTGCTGGGAAGCGACTTCCCGAACATCCCGTACGGGTACCTGCACCAGTTGGAGTCGTTGGAGAGGCTCCAGCTGGGGGACGAGTGGCTGCGGGCGGTCTGTTACGGCAACGGGGCCCGGCTCTTCGGGATCGGGTGACCGCGTCGCCGTACGGGTGCCGCAAGCCGGTTGCGCCGCCTCGGTGGTTCCGTGCCCCCGTGTGTCCCGGCCTCCTGTTCCGCGTCGGCTAGAGGAGTGCCTTGGCCAGGGCCCGCCACTGCGCGCGAGGCAGGGCCGACTGCTCCTCGTTCGTCGGCAGGGCCTGGAGGGCCAGGTGGTCGGCGCCGGCCGCGTAGTACTCCTCGGCCTTCGCCCGTACGCGATCGGCGTCGCCCAGCGCGAAGAGGGCGTCGAGAAGGCGGTCGCTGCCGTTGTTCTCGAAGTCGGCATCGGCGAAACCGAGGCGAAGGAGGTTGTCGGTGTAGTTGGGGAGCGTGAGGTAGAAGCCGAGCATGGCGCGGGCGACCGTGCGGGCCCGGTCCAGGTCGGGTTCGAGGACGACGGTCAACTCCGGGGCGAGGAACGCGTCCGGGCCGAGGGCCTCGCGCGCCTGCGCCGTGTGCTCCGGGGTGACGAGGTACGGGTGGGCGCCCACCGCGCGGTCGCCCGCCAGGTGCAGCATCTTCGGGCCCAGGGCGGCCAGGACCCGGCGCTCGGCGGGGAGGGCGTCCGGGGCGGCGTCGAGCGCGTCCAGGTAGGCGACCATCGCCGAGTACGGGCGGGCGTACTGGGGGGCGAGCGCGTCGTGGCTCACGCCCAGGCCGAGCAGGAAACGGCCGGGGTGGCGAAACTCCAGGTCGGCGATCTGCGCTGCGACCGTCTCCGCCGTGTGCTCCCAGATGCTGAGGATGCCCGTCGCGACCTTGATGCGGCTCGTCGCTTCGAGCAGCGGTGCCGCGTCCTCAAGGGACGGGCTCCCACCGGACCACACCGTGCCGTACCCGAGGTCCTCCAACTCCGTGACGGCGTCGCTCAGTTCCAGTCGGCCCTCCGGGGTGGTCGGGCGGAGGGCGGCGCTCCAGATGCCGATGCGGCCGTACGTACGGGTGTGACGGGAGGCAGGTGCGTCGGAAGTCATGTGGGGGGAACGGGGGAGCCGGCGGACCTATTCCGCGAGTCCGGAACGGGTTGTCGCCCACCCGGCCCGAGCCGGTTTCTCAGCGGATTCACAGGGACGGGAAAGGGCGCTCTCACCGACCCCGCCCAGGGTGACCGTATGCGGACAGCGAATGGACCAGGGGCGGGCGGGACCCACAGAGGTACCCGCGGAAGCATCCACGGAAGCATGCCAGGCAGTACCCGCCGAAGCACCCGGAGCAGTGCACGTGCCGGTGTGCTCGGGGGTCCTCGCAGCGGTGGTCGCCGCAGCGTCGACAGCAGGATCGGCGGCGGCGACGTGCGGGTGCTGGTGGTGGACGGCGAGGCGGCGTTGGCCGAGTTGTTGTGCGGGGCGCTGCGGTGCGAGGGGTGGCGGACGCTCAGTGCCGGGGACGGCGCGGCGGCGGTGCGCGGGGCGCGGGAGTTCCGGCCGGATGCCGTCGTTCTGGACGTGCTGCTTGCGGACATGGACGGGCCGGCCGTACTGCGGTGCATACGTGAGGACCTGCCCGGGGTGCCGGTTCTGTTCCTGACGGCCAAGGACTCGGTGGAGGACCGTATCGCCGGGCTGACCGCGGGCGGCGACGACTGCGTGACCAAGCCGTTCAGCACGGAAGAGGTCGTGGCGCGGCTGCGGGGGCTGATCAGGAGGACCGGCGGGAGTGCGGCACAAGGGCACGGGCGCGTGCTCGCGCGGCCCGCGTCGGAACTGGTGGTGGGGGACCTGCGGCTGGACGAGGAGAGCCACGAGGTGTGGCGGGGCGATGTCGAAGTACGTCTCACGGCGACGGAGTTCGAACTGCTCCGGTTCCTGATGCGCAACCCGAGGCGGGTGCTCAGCAAGGCGCAGATCCTCGACCGGGTGTGGAACTACGACTTCGGGGGCCGGGCCAATGTGGTCGAGCTCTACATCTCGTACCTGCGCAAGAAGATCGACGCGGGGAGGGTGCCGATGATCCACACCCGGCGCGGGGCGGGGTACCTGATCAAGCCGGAGGGGTGAGGCGACGGGGCAAGGGGGCTCGGGGGCAGGGGGGCGAGGGCCAGGGAACTCGGGGCACGCCGGGGCCGCGGCCACGGGCGGGCGAGCGGCTTCGCGGGTGCCGCGGGTGAGGCGGGCCGAGAGAGATCCTGCGGGCCGGGACGCCATGGCTTCAGGACCGGGCACTGCCGGGGGAGCGGGCCTTGGCTGTTCTGTGCGACCGCCCGGCGGAAAACTCTTTTACGGCGTACAGGCGTCTCTTCTACGGTGTATATCGACCTACCCTTACACCGTAGAGGAGACTCGTATGACGGCGACGACCGCCGAGAACACGCCCGCCCCGCCCCTTCCCGGCGGCTCCCACCCGCAGCGCTGGCTGATCCTCGGCGTCATCTGTCTCGCCCAGCTCACCGTGCTGCTCGACAACACCGTTCTGAACGTCGCGATCCCCTCTCTCACCACCGAACTGCAGGCGTCCAGCACCGACATCCAGTGGATGATCAACGCGTACTCGCTCGTCCAGTCCGGGCTGCTGCTCACCGCGGGCAGTTCCGCCGACCGTTACGGGCGCAAGAAGATGCTGTCCGCCGGACTCGTGCTGTTCGGGCTCGGCTCGCTCGCGGCCGGGCTCGCCCAGACATCCGCCCAGCTCATCGCCGCGCGGGCGGGCATGGGGATCGGCGGAGCGCTGCTGATGACGACCACCCTGGCCGTGATCGTCCAGGTCTTCGCGGAGCACGAGCGGGTGCGGGCCATCGCGCTGTGGTCGACCGTCAGCTCCCTCGGGGTCGCGGCGGGCCCCCTGCTCGGCGGGCTCGTGCTCGACCACTTCTGGTGGGGAGCGATCTTCCTGATCAACATTCCGGTGGCCGTGCTCGCCCTCGTCGCCGTGCTCGCCCTCGTGCCGGAGTCGAAGAGCGGTGCCGGGGAGCGACCCGACCTGGTCGGCGCGCTGCTGTCCACCGTGGGCATGACGTCCGTGGTGTACGCCATCATCTCCGGGCCCGAGCACGGCTGGACCTCCGGACAGGTCCTGGTCGCGGCCGGTGGCGGAGCCGTCGTGCTGGCCGCCTTCGTGCTGTGGGAGCTGCGGAGCGAACACCCCATGCTGGACATGCACTTCTTCCGCAACGAGCGCTTCGTGGGAGCGGTCGCCGGCTCGATCCTGGTGGCCTTCGGCATGGGCGGGTCGCTGTACCTCCTCACCCAGCACCTCCAGTTCGTGCTCGGATACGCGCCGTTGGAGGCCGGACTGCGCATCGCGCCGCTCGCCGTCAGCGTCGTCGTGCTGAACGTGGTCGGAGTGGGCGCGCTGCTGCTGCGCAGGTTCGGCACACCCCGGACGATCGCGCTCGGCATGACGCTGATCGCGGCCGGGCTCGCGGGGATCGCCTTACTCGGGGGACGGAGCTACGAAGGGATGCTGGCGGGGCTGGTGGTGATGGGCGCGGGCATCGCGTTCGCGGGGCCCGCGATGGCCAACGCCATCATGAGCGCGATTCCGCCGGCGAAGGCCGGGGTGGGCGCCGGGGTCAACGGCACGCTGGCGGAGTTCGGCAACGGCCTCGGGGTCGCCGTCCTCGGCGCGGTCCTCAACTCCCGGTTCGCCGCGCTCTTCCCGGCGGCCGCGGGCGCGGTGTCGCTGCCCGTGGCGCTTGCTTCCGCGAACGGGGAAGTGGAACGGCAGCAGGTCCGGAACGCCTTCGCATCGGGTCTGCAGACCAGCCAGCTGGTCGGTGCGGCGGCGGTCCTGACGGGCGGGCTGCTCGCGGCGCTGCTGCTCCGGCGGGCGGAACGAAAGACTCCGGCCGCTCCGCCGCAGGCAGGGCCCTCCGTACCCGTACCGTCCGAGTAGGACGCGGCATACCATCGGGCGGGACGAACCGGAACAACACGGTCCGTCCCGCCTGCCGTCCCGTCGGTCGTCCCACCCGACGGGACAGAACCGAGGAGAGTGGCTCATGGTGCCCGCGGCCGACCGCGTCAAGAAGCCCGGACTCAGCAGCGTGTGGCTCGCCGAGAAGTCGCCTCGCGGGGGCGGCGGGGGCAAGGACGGCAGCGGGGCCCGGAGCGGAGGCCCCCGGGACGACGACGGGGCCCGGAGCGCCGGAAGCGGGCGCGGGTCCGGCGGCGGGGCCGCCGGCACGGGCCGCCGGGCCGCCGATCCGGACCGTCGGAACGACACGGGGCTCGACCGGGACAGGATCACCGCCACGACGGTCGCCCTCCTCGACGCCGACGGGCTCGCCAAGTTCTCCATGCGCCGCCTGGCCGCCGAACTGAACGTCACCGCGATGTCCGTCTACTGGTACGTCGCCAACAAGGACGACCTCCTGGAACTCGCCGTCGACCACGTGGCCGCGGAGCTCGACCTCCCCGACCCGGAGGACGACACCGACTGGCGCGTGCAGTTGCGGCAACTCGCCCAGAGTTACCGGGAGTTGTTGGTCCGGCACCCCTGGGTCGCGCCTCTGATCGGCCGCTTCCTGAACATCGGACCGTGCATGAGGGCGTTCTCCGACGCCACGCTGCGACTGATGCGCAAGACCGGTGTCCCGAAGGAGCGGCACGGTGGAACGACGGCCGCCGTCTTCCAGTTCGTGTACGGGTTCGCGACAAGCGAGGCGCAGTACTACCAGCTGTCGGCGGAGGCGGGCGTCTCTCCGGACGCGTTCTTCCGGGAGGCGATGGGCGTGATCGCCGGGGAGCTGGCGGGCTCGCAACTGCTCCGTGACTCCACGGAGGTGATGGAGGCGCGCGGCGGTGACACGGTCGCGGAGATGTACGGACGGGACTTCGACAACGCACTGGACGTACTGATCCGGGGCATCGAGGCGACGAGCGCGGACGCCTAGCGCGGGGGCGCGAGGCGAGTACGCCGGGGCGAGGAGCGGGGTGCGGGGGCGTGTGCCGGGTGTAGGGCGCGGGTACGCGACGGCGGGCCCTGGGGCGCGGGCGCGGGGTGCAGGGACGTGGGCCGGGTGTAGAGCGCGGTCGTGTGGTGGTCGGTTGGGGCGTCGTGGCTGGGCGCGGGGCGCGCGTACGCAGCGGCGAGGCGCGGGGTGCCGGGTACGTGGGGCCGCCGGGTGCGGGGCGCGGATGCGCGGGACGGACCACCAGGGCCGACGCGTGGTGACCGGGGCTACGGGCGCGGGCGCGTGGTGACCGGGCAGGGGCGTGGACGCGCAGCACCCGTGCGAGGCGACCCGGCCCGGAGCGCCGGTATGCCGGCAGCCTTCACGAGCCGTCCGCGTCTCCCAGCTCCAGCTCCAGTTCGTCCGCCCCTTCCACCGCCTCCAGCACCGTCCCGTACACCGGTAGGTCCCTGCGGATGCCCGTCAGGGTGATCACCCGGTAGGCGGCTCCGCCGGTTTCCGGGGTGCCACCCGCCGCCAGCCGCACCGCGACGCCCGATCGGACCGCATGCTCCCGCGTCGCGGAGACGAGACGGGCGCCGCGGCTGTCCATGAACGCCGTACCGGTGAAGTCGAGCACGAGGGTGTCGATACGGGCGTGCAGCGCGTCCACGGCGGCCCGCATCTCCCCGTACAGCTCCTCGTAGTTGGCCAGATCGATCTCGCCGGGCATGGTCAACAGCAGGCAGCGGCGGGTGCGATGGGGTGCGTCGTGGAGGATCAGAGTCAGACGGAAGGGCACAGCGCTCACCTGTCCGAGGCCGACGGCAGTCGGTGCGCGTCGTGGTCGGTGGGGCCTTTTCCTGACCGGGACCTCCATTGGACCACGCCCGTGCGGCCCGGTCGAGTAGCCGGCATGTGATCGGTACGACGGCCCGCGAGGGCTTCGCCGCAGGACAGAAGCCGACACGGACGGATAGAGTCTGTTCGTCCTTTGCTCGCAGTCGGGAATGTGCTGCGGAGCTCTCCCGGGCACGGTCGCGTCCATGGCCGTGCGCGCCGAAGAGGTTCGTGGTGACTGCGTCCGACATCCCTGAAATTTTCCATGCCCAGGCCGACTTCGGCCTGGCCGAACTGCTGACCTCCCTCGCGGTCGAACTCCACGAGACCGAGGGCCGCGAAGAGACGGCGCGGGCCGCCGTGCGGCTGGCCCGTGACGTGATCCCGGAGGCCGATCACGCGGGCCTCTTCCTGGTGGAACGCTCCGGGCGGGTCCGCTGCCTGGCCGACACGGTCGGGGGCGGCGACGCGGAGGTCGTGCTGCCGGTCCCCGGGGAGGACCTGTGGTCGTCCCCGGTGTCCCGCGTGGCAGACCTCTCCGCCCTTCGGGTCCCGGACGGCAGCCACGGCTCCGACGACCCCTGTGCGCCCGGTGGTTCGAAGGGCCCGGTCGGCACGGCGTCGCCCGGTTCCGCGCTCTTCCTGCGCCTGCGCGGCCACCGCAACCGCTTCAGCGTGCTCACCCTGCACACGACGACCCCGCACGCCTTCGCCGGAGACGAGACGATTCGCCGGGGACGGCTGGTGGCGGCGCACGTCGGGCTCGCCCTCGAAGCCGCCGACGTACAGGAACAACTGACCGAGGCGATGCACACCCGCGACGTGATCGGCCAGGCCACCGGCATCCTGATGGGCAGGCTCGACATCGATGCCGCGCAGGCCTTCGACCGGCTGGTGCGCACCTCGCAGAAGGGGAACGTCAAGCTGCGGGACATCGCGTCCCGCATCGTCAACGCCACCGCCGGAGAGCGACCCGAATGAGGACGCGCAGCGACCCAGTGTGACGATTGTGTGTCTCTTCGCCGCGTTTCCGGGCGGATCTGGGGCATCAGCGGAGACATGACGGACACCACTGACGTAGGCGCGGACCCGGGGCGGTCCAGCACGCCGCACACCGGATTCGACCTCGGCTCGGTGCACGACGCACTCGCCGACTGGCGGGGCCTGGACTCCTTCCTCCAGGAACTGACAGTGCAGGCGGTGCGCATGGTCGACAGCGCCGACTCGTGCAGCGTCACGATGCACAGAGGCGGCCGACTGGTGACGACCGCGACCAGTGACAGCCAGGCGCTGGTGCTCGACGCCCTCCAGTACGAGGTGGAGGCCGGGCCGTGCGTGTGCAGCCTGGAGAAGGGCGTCGAGATGTACGTCGCCGACACGCTCAGTGAGCAGCGGTGGGGGCCCTACCCCCGGCTCGCCGCCGCCCAGGGCATCAGGTCGGTCTTCGCGGCACCGCTGTCCGTACAGGTGAGGGTGGCGGACCCGCCCACGCGTTCCACGCCCGAGGTGCGGCGGAACACGGTGGGAGCGCTCAACCTCTACTCGCGGAAGCCGAGGGCTTTCCAGGAGGACATGGAGGTCGCCCGGCGCTTCTCCGAACAGGCGGCGGGCGCGGTCGCGGTCGCCCAGCGCATCGAGCAGGAGGCGGAGGCGGCGGAGGACCTGCGGGCGGCGATGCGGTCCCGGTACGTCATCGACCAGGCCATAGGCATCGTGATGGCCCGGCAGAGATGTCCGGCGGACGAGGCGCTGGGCGTCCTGCGGAGGGCTTCGCAGGGGCGGAACGTGAAGCTGCGGGAGCTGTGTGCGGAGCTGGTGATGCAGACCGGGGGCAGCCCTCCCAAGCCCGGCTCCTTCGCCAACCGCGGTTGACTCCACGCGGCGGTTGACTGCACGCGGCGGTGCCCGCTCCCACGCGACGGTGCCCGCCTTCACGCGACGGCGCAGTTCGCCTCGTGCGGCCCTCTCGCGTGGGCTTCCGCCGCCTGCGGGCTCGTCGAACGTGGGCTGCTTGCGGGGCGGGGACCTTGGCGGGGCGTAGGGGCGGAGGTGCGCGTTCCGCGTGGGGCCGCCCCCTTGCCCGCCCGTTCCGCCCCCGGGGGGCGGCCCCGCCGCCCAAGGGGGCTGCGCATGACGGCGGCCCCACCGCTCAAGGGGGTACGGCGTGCGGCCCTGCCGCCCAAGGGGGCTGCGTATGGCGGCGGCCCCACCGCTCAAGGGGGTACGGCGTGCGGCCCTGCCGCCCAAGGGGGCTGCGTATGGCGGCGGCCCCGCCGCTCAAGGGGGGTACGGCGTGCGGCCCTGCTGCACGAGAGCTGCGTGTGGGGGTGGCTCCGCCGTCCAGGGGGCTGACAGGGGTCGGGGGCCTCTCACCCCTGCGGCAGCTGGCCCTGTACCGCCTGGACATCGATCTCCACCCTCAGCGTCGCCCCGATCGCCGAGATGCCCGCCTGCACCACCTGGTTGTAGTTCATCGCGAAGTCGTCCCGCCGCAGGTCCGCCGTGGCGTGGAACGCCGCCCGCACGCCGCCCCACGGGTCCGGTCCCGTACCGAGGTAGCCGAGGTCGAGGGCCACGTTCCGTACGACCCCGTGCAGCGACAACTGCCCCTGGACCGTCCACCGGTCCGGACCGGCCGGTACCAGTCCCGTGCTCCGGTAGGTGATCTGCGGGTACGTTTCCGTGTCCAGGAAGTCGGGCGACTTCAGGTGTCCGTCGCGCATCGCGTTCCCGGTGTCGATCGACCCGGCCGAGATGACCGCCTCGACCCGCGAATCCTCCACGTTCTCGGCGATCTCGATCGTCCCCGCGAACTCCGTGAAGCGACCGCGCACGCTGGAGATGCCCAGGTGCTGGGCGACCGCGCCCACCGACGAGTGCACGGGGTCGACGGCCCACGTCCCCGGCGGCGGAAGCTCCACGCCGCCCTGCCGCGTCAGCACCACGTTGCCCGCGTCGATCCGCCCGGCCGCCGTGACCAGCGCGGTCGAGGCGACGGGCGCGTACCCCACGGCGGTCACGATGACCGTGTACGGGCCGGCCGGCAGCGTCGCGCCGTCCGTGACCGTCCCGTCCGCGTCGGCCGCGGCCCGCAGCACCTGCGTGCCGGTCATGTCGGTGACGGTCACCACGGCGTGCTGCACGGCCCAGCCGTCCCGGGTCCGTACCTGTGCGCGAAGTCCCATACCGATACCTGCCTGCATCTCTCTCGTACGTACGAAGCCGGTGGCTCCGGAGGAAGCCCCCGCGGAAGAAGGACGGAACGCCGACCGCGGAAGGCGAACCGGAGGAGGAAAAGGAGGGGCGGCAGGCCGTCCCCTGCCTGCCGCCCCCTCGTCCCCAGGCCCCGGGCCGCGCCTCCGCTCGGCACGCGCCCCCGGGCCGGAGGTGTGCGCTACTCGCCGGGGTGGGCGAGCTCGATGTCGTGCGCGTCCACGCCGCGCCCCGCCACCGTCAGGTTGCCCGCCACCGGCGGGTAGCCGGTCGCGATGACCGTGTACTCGCCCGTGTCCAGGTCGGTGAAGGCGTACGCGCCGTCCTCACCGGTCGTGGAGGTGGCGACGACGTTGCCCGCCGCGTCCACGAGCGTGACGCGGGCGTCCGGCAGCGGCCGACGGGCGGAGCCCGCCCGTACGGTGCCCTGGACCAGCGCACCGGCCCGCAGGACGGCCTCGACCCGGGTGACGCCCGTGCCGCCGATCTCCACCGGGAGGGCCATCGGCCGGAACCCGGCGGCGTTGACCGCCACGGTGACCGGCCCCGGGACCAGCTCGCCGAACGCGAAGTCGCCGCTGCGGTCGGACGTGCCGGTGGCCAGCACGTCGCCGCGCACGTCGGTCACGATGACCATCGCGTCCGGGACGCCCGTCCCGTCGGCGGCGCTGCGCACCGCACCGCTCAGGCCGCTCGTGCCGGAGAGCAGGATGTCGTACGCCATCGGCTCGTCCCCGACGGTCACGGTCGACGCCTGCGGCTGGAAGCCGTCCGCCGAGGCGATCAGCACGTACGAGCCCGCGCTCGGGGCGTCCACGGCGTAGCGCCCGTCGGGCTGGGCCACCGACCGGCCGAGCTGGCGTCCCGCGAGCGAGATCAGCGTGACGGCCGCTCCGCGCACCGAGGTGCCTTCGGCGGTGCGCACGGTGCCGTGCAGCGTCCGTCCGGTGGGCGGGGCGGAGGGCAGGGGCATCGTCTGCTCCTCCCGCGTACGGTCCTCGAAGGTCTCGGCGGTGGCCATCCCCATGCCTCCGGCGGCGGCCTCGACCGGGGTCGCGGCCGGGGCGCGGGTGGCGACGGTGGCCGGGATGTCGCCGTCGTGGGTGGTCTTCAGGGCGACCTCCTTGACGAAGACGACCATGATCAGGCCGAGCAGGGCGATGGGGGCGGCGTAGAGGAACAGGTCCGCGACGCCGTCGCCGTACGCGCTCTCCATGACGGTCCGCAGCGGGGCCGGCAGCTTGTCCATGTCGGGGATGCTGTTGCCCGTGGCCGCGCCGCCGGGCGGGAGCTGGATGTGCGCCTTCTCCAGGCCGTCCTCGACGTAGTGCGTGATCCGGGTGGAGAGGACCGCGCCGAGCGCCGAGACGCCGAGCGTGCCGCCCAGGGTGCGGGTGAAGGTGATCAGCGAGCTGGCCGAGCCGAGGTCCTGCGGCTTGACCTGGTTCTGCGAGGCGAGCACCAGGTTCTGCATCATCATGCCGAGGCCGAGGCCGAGGATCGCCATGTAGATGGCGACCTGCCAGTAGTCGGTGTCGTACGCGATGGTGGACAGCAGACCGAGGCCCGCGACCAGGCCGACGCCGCCGCCGACGAGGAAGCCCTTCCAGCGGCCGGTCTTGGTGATGATCGCGCCGGAGATCGTCGAGGAGAGGAACAGACCGGCGATCATCGGGATGGTCATGACGCCGGACATCGTCGGCGACTTGTCCCGGGCGAGCTGGAAGTACTGGCTCAGGAAGACGGTCGAACCGAACATCGCGACACCCACGAAGAGGCTCGCCGCGGCGGTCAGCGCGATCGTGCGGTTGCGGAAGAAGCGCAGCGGGATCAGCGGCTCGGCGGCCTTGGTCTCGACGACGATGAACAGCGCGGCGAGCACGATCGAGCCGCCGACCATGGCGTAGGTCTGCCAGGAGATCCAGTCGTAGTTGTCGCCCGCGAGGGTCACCCAGATCATCAGCAGCGACGCGGAGGCGGCCAGGAAGAACGCGCCGAGCCAGTCGATCTTGACCTTGCGCTTGACCACGGGCAGGTGCAGCGTCTTCTGGAGGATGATCAGCGCGAGCGCCGCGAAGGGCACGCCCACGTAGAAGCACCAGCGCCAGCCGAGCCACGAGGTGTCGGTGATGACGCCGCCGAGCAGCGGGCCGCCCACGGTGGCGACCGCGAACGTGGCCCCGATGTAGCCGGAGTACCGGCCGCGCTCGCGCGGCGGGATCATCGCGGCGATGACGATCTGGGAGAGCGCGACCAGACCACCGGTTCCGATGCCCTGGAGGACGCGGAAGGCGATCAGGGTCCCGGTGTTCTGCGACAGGCCGGCCAGCGCCGAACCGATCACGAAGATCACCAGGGACACCTGGACGAGCAGCTTCTTGCTGAAGAGGTCCGCCATCTTGCCCCAGATGGGGGTGGTGACCGCCATCGACAGCATCGCCGCCGTGACGACCCAGGTGTACGCGGACTGCGTGCCGTCGAGGTCGCGGATGATCTCGGGGAGGGCGTTCGACACGATGGTCGACGACAGCATCGCGACGAACATGCCGAGCAGGAGGCCCGCGAGGGCTTCCATGATCTGGCGGTGTGTCATCGGTGCGGCGCTGTCGGGGGCAGGAGCCGGGTGGCCTCCGTGCTTGGCGTGGCCGCCCCGCACACCGGTCGGTGTGGTCGTAGCCAATTGAATCCTTTTCCTTTACGCAGGTGTTGCGGGTATCGCGGAAGTCGTGAGGGGGCCGCCGGACGGGGCGAGTGCGCCGCAGTCGTGCGGTGCGGAGGTCCACGAGCGGCAGTCGCCGAAGCTGTCGCGCAGCCGGGCGAGCATGGTGTTGAGCTGCCCGACCTCGTCGTCGGACCAGTCCCCGAGGGTGTGGGCGAGGACGTCGGTGGTGCGCAGGGAGAGCTCGTGCAGCACGGCGCTCCCCGCGTCGGTGAGGTGGAGGATGCGGGACCGCTTGTCGCCCGGGTCGGGCGAGCGGTCGATCCAGCCGCGCTCGGCGACATGGGCGACATGTCGACTGGTCACCGAGATGTCGATGGCCATGAGCTCGGCGAGTCGGCTGAGCCGCATGTTGCCGTGGCGTTCGAGAAGGGTGAGCACCGCGGCGGAGCCGGGCGGGCACTCGACGGGCAGGATGCGGGCGAGCCCTCTCTTCACGGCACCTATGGCACTGAGCTGGCGGGCCAGCTCTTCGTACTGGCTCTTTGCGGCCATGGCACCTCCCGGAACTGCGGTACGTCCAGATCCACGCTGTCGCCCCGAGGGGCATCTTGTTGCTTTAGGCAACCGTATGACTAGATGGTTGCTTCAGACAAGTTAATTTCGGGCCTCTGGGGCAAAGGAATCCAAAAGGCTCCGTGACCGGTCGGTCAAGGAGTCCGTGGGGGCGCGTAAAGCCGCAGCTCAGTACATATGGGCGCACGGGCTGTCGCTGGGGCCCCCACCTTCGCTAGGGTCTCGCGCATGGCACACAACCCCCAGGCCCCCCAGGGCCAAGGTCCCGAGGGCAACTACGACCCGGCGGGCAGCACGCAGATGTTCCGCGCGTTCGTGGACGAGGAGCCCGCGCAGCAGCGCCGTTCCCAGCCGGCCGCGCAGGCGTCGGGTCCCAGGACAGGGCTGATCATCGGCATCGTCGCCGTCGTGCTCGTACTGGCCGCGGTGGCCTGGCTCGCCCTCGGCTGACCTTCTCCGCCCCTCGCGGCCGGGCGGCGGTGACCCGGCGGGCGCCCGTGCGTCCCCGGCGGCACCCGTCGGGCGCGTCCACAGCATCCGAGCACGTCACGATCCTGGTCGCACCCGGTCCGGTCTGCGGGCCGGGTGGGGGCTGGGCGGCGCGCACGGCCGACCGAGCGCCGAGAAGGCGCGTCGAGAACGCCGACGTGCCGGCACGCGCGGTCCGGCGCATCCGGCCGTAGCGCTGCCCGGCGCGCCGGTCCCGGCCTTCGATGACGTACCGCCGGGCGCGCAGCATGCGCCCGGCGTCATGCGGACCGGCTACGAACCTCCGCTGCACGAGGGCGAGTTGCCGACGGTCCGACGAACGGCCAGTTCGCACCCGGAAGTGCGTCGGACGCGTGCGGCGGTAGTGCTTCGTTCGCGTGCGGCGGTGCCCTCAACTCACCCCAGGGCGATACGCCCCCCAGCTCGACCCGGGGCGGCACGGACTCCACCTCGCCCCGGGCGACACGGACCCTCACTCGCCCCCCCCGGGCGACACGGACCCTCACTCGCCCCCCCCGGGCGACACGGACCCTCACTCGTCCCCGGGCGGTACGGCAGGGCCGCACCCGCCCTCCACCGGCACTCGCTGCCGTCGCATCCGGGCACCCCGCCTGGCACGCCGTCATCTCGCGGACGGGGACGGTGACTTCGGCCGCCCGAGTCGCCCCGGTCAGTCGGCGATGAGCCCTTCCCGGAGCTGGGCGAGCGTACGGGTCAGCAGTCGCGAGACGTGCATCTGGGAGATGCCGACCTCCTCGCCGATCTGCGACTGCGTCATGTTCGCGAAGAACCGCAGCATGATGATCTGGCGCTCGCGCGGCGGCAGTTTGGCCAGGAGCGGCTTCAACGACTCGCGGTACTCGACGCCTTCGAGAGCGGTGTCCTCGTAGCCGAGCCGGTCCGCCAGCGAGCCCTCGCCGCCGTCGTCCTCCGGGGACGGCGAGTCCAGGGAGGAAGCCGTGTACGCGTTGCCGACGGCGAGGCCGTCGACCACGTCGTCCTCGGACACCCCGAGCACCGCGGCGAGTTCGGGCACGGTCGGCGAGCGGTCCAGCTTCTGCGCCAGCTCGTCGCTGGCCTTGGTGAGGGCCAGTCGCAGTTCCTGGAGCCGGCGCGGCACCCGCACCGACCACGACGTGTCGCGGAAGAAGCGCTTGATCTCGCCCACGACGGTCGGCATCGCGAAGGTGGGGAACTCCACGCCACGCTGACAGTCGAAGCGGTCGATCGCCTTGATCAGGCCGATCGTGCCGACCTGGACGATGTCCTCCATCGGCTCGTTGCGGGAGCGGAAGCGCGCGGCCGCGTACCGCACGAGCGGGAGGTTGAGTTCGATGAGGGTGTCGCGGACGTACGTGCGTTCCGGGCTGTCCTTCTCAAGGACGGCGAGCCGCAGGAACAGGGAGCGGGAGAGCGTGCGGGTGTCGAGTGCTTCCGGCTGGGTGACGATCGGCGCTGCCTGAACGGACGGCCCGTCAACTCCTGCTGTCGGGGCGTGCGTTGCGCGCTCCGACGTCGGCTGGAGCGGAATAGCAGGGATCACCGGAGCATGGTCGAGCATGTCGGGCGCATCCTTGATGAGCACCTTCGAACTGCCCTGTTCTACGGACATGCCACCCCCTCTTAGGGTCGCGGACGGTAGCGGCAGACGCTTCCCGTCGGAGGAAGCAGCCTCCACCTGAATACCGGAGGCGGAGCTGCGGCAAACGCGGTTCCAGCAGAATGTCACATGTCGGCAACGCGCTGTAGCGCCAAGTCGACAAATACATGCAGGAAAGAGGGGGTGTGCGGCTTTTCTTCCCCCAGCAGCTTTCGGCCGGGTGTACCCGTGGGGATTAAGCCTCGATCCGATTTGCGGATCGCAGTCGGGCGAAGCTGCGGGCGAGCAACCGCGACACGTGCATCTGGGAAACGCCCAGCTCGGCGCTGATCTGGGACTGCGTCAGATTGCTGTAGTAGCGCAGCATCAGGATCCGCTGCTCGCGCTCGGGGAGCTGGACGAGCAGGTGGCGTACGAGGTCCCGGTGCTCGACTCCGGCCAGCGCGGGGTCCTCGTACCCGAGGCGGTCGAGCAGGCCGGGCAGGCCGTCGCCCTCCTGGGCGGCTTCGAGGGAGGTGGCGTGGTAGCTGCGTCCCGCTTCGATGCAGGCCAGCACGTCCTCCTCGGAGATCTTGAGGCGCTCGGCGATCTCGGCGGTCGTGGGAGAGCGGCCGTGCGCGGTGGTGAGGTCCTCGGTGGCCCCGTTGACCTGCACCCACAGCTCGTGCAGGCGGCGGGGGACGTGCACGGTGCGCACGTTGTCGCGGAAGTACCGCTTGATCTCACCGACGACGGTGGGCATCGCGAAGGTCGGGAACTGCACGCCCCGGTCCGGGTCGAACCGGTCGATGGCGTTGATCAGACCGATGGTGCCGACCTGGACGACGTCCTCCATCGGCTCGTTGCGGGAGCGGAAGCGGGCGGCGGCGTACCGCACGAGCGGGAGGTTCGCCTCGATGAGTGCGGCCCGTACCCGGGCGTGTTCGCGGCTGCCCGGCGTGAGGTCCTTGAGCTGGCCGAACAGGACCTGGGTGAGGGCCCGGGTGTCGGCTCCCCGGGTGCGTGCGGCGGGGGTGCCGGGAATGCGCTCGGGGGTCTCGGTGAGGACGGCGTCGGTGGGGGTTCCTTCCGGGGACGTCCCCTGGGTGGGCGGCGCTTGCGGAGCAGTACTGGCCGGCACAGTGCACGCCACCCCTTTTTCGGTCGCTACGTTGACACTTCGTTTCATTCATCCGTCAAAAGCGGTCATAGCATCACAAGACATGTGCACCGTAATCAAGCACCACATAACGTCGTGTTGTGTGCAACTTCGGGCATAGTTACGCAAAAACCCCGCATCGAGGCGATGCGGGGCCGGGCGTTTCCTGCGGTGCGGGGCCGAAGTCCCGGCGACCGGTGCCGGACCGGTGCCGAACGGGGCTCCAGTGGCCGGTTCCGACCGGTTCTGGCCGGAACTCCAGCAGCCGGTTGCGGCCGGGACTCCGGGGGCCGGTTCCGGCGGGGGACTCCGGGGCCCGGTACGGGCGGTGACCTCGGCGACTAGAAGGGGTAGTCGGCGATCACCCAGGTGGCGAACTCGCGCCACTGCGCGGCGGCGGCCTGGTGGGCCGGGTGCTCCACGTAACGCGTCAGGGCGTCGGCGTCCGCGACCGCGGAGTTGATGGCGAAGTCGTACGCGATGGGGCGGTCGCTGATGTTCCAGGCGCACTCCCAGAACTCCAGCTCCGGGATGACACCGCCGAGTTCGGCGAAGGCCTTCGCGCCGGCCTGCACGCGCGGCTCGTCGCGGTCGACGCCTTCGTTGAGCTTGATGAGGACCAGATGGCGGATCACGGAGCACTCCTTGGGGAAGAGGAGCGGCCTCTTGCTGGTCGGACGGGCTCACTGCACCGGCCTGGTCACTTCACCGGGCCGGTGATTGCGCCGGGTTGGTCAGTTCACCAGGTTGGTCATGAACGTGCCGATGCCACGGGCCGCGTCGGACAGGCCCTGGAAGCCTAGCCCGACCATGTTGGCGGCCTTGTCCGGGGAGACGATGATCGTGTACAGCACGAAAACGATCAGGATGTACAGAATGGCCTTCTTGATGTCCACGCCCAGACCCTCCCCTGTGGCCCGCTGAGCAGTCGCGAGAGTCTAACCGTACGGACGCACAACTCAAGTGGCGGTACGCGTTCGACCAGCGGGCTCTTTGCGCCCCGGGCATGCCTTCACAGGGGACCAAGGACCTGCCGGGACGGGCCGTTCGGCGTGGATGTCGTGCGCGCGGAGGGGGCAGGATCATCCGTGAGCCCGAAGGGATCTGGCAGGAGTCCCCCGGGCGAGGAGCCGGCCTCATGGCGGGGTCCGTGCCGTGCGGTCCCCCGACCGTGGCGCGGGCACCGAGGCCCGTTCTCATCGGGGGAAGCGGCTTGTCCCCCGGTGCCGCTTCCCCCGTCCCACACTCCCCTCCCGCCCCTTCGCCCCCATGCGTGCCGCGTGCCGTGTGCCGTGTGCCGTGTGCCGTGTGCGAGCCCACCTTGTCCCCCGGTGCCGCTTCCCGTGTCCCGGACTCCCCTCTTCGCCCTCACCCGTGGCGTGCGCGAGCCCACCTTGCCCCCCTGTGCCGCTCCCCCCGGCCCCGGGCTCTCCTCCCCGCCCCCATGCGTGCCGCGCGCGAGCGCACGGAGCGCCCGCAGGCCGTGCCGAACTCAGCCCGTTCGGGCTCAACGGGTCCCGTCCGCGCCGCAGAGGTCCCCTCCGCGCGCCCCGGGACATGAAGAAAGCCCCTCCGGTCTCCCGGAGGGGCTCTTCGATGGCGGTAGCGGTGGGATTTGAACCCACGGATAGCTTGCACCATCACACGCTTTCGAGGCGTGCTCCTTAGGCCACTCGGACACGCTACCGAGACAGAGTCTAGCCCACCGCGGGCAGTGCTTCGAAACCCGAGCCCGCCGGTCCGGCTGCACTCATGTCCGCCGGACGGGCCGACTCGTCCGCGCCGGTCCGGCTGCACTCATGTCCGCCGGACGGGCTGACTCGTCCCCGCCGACCCGGCTGCCCTCATGTCCGCCGGTCCGGCTGCCGTTCCCGGAAGAAGGCCGTCAGCTGCGCCGCGCACTCCTCCTCGCGCACCCCCGCGATCACCTCGGGCCGGTGGTTGAGCCGCCGGTCCCGCAGGAGGTCCCAGAGCGATCCCGCGGCGCCCGCCTTCTCGTCGTGCGCCCCGTACACCACCCGCTCGATCCGCGACTGCTGGATCGCGCCCGCGCACATCGTGCACGGTTCCAGCGTGACGACGAGCGTGCACCCCGCGAGACGCCACTCGCCGAGCTTCCCGGCCCCCCTGCGCAGTGCCAGTACCTCGGCGTGCGCGGTGGGGTCGCCGTGCAGCTCGCGCTCGTTGTGTCCGAGCGCGAGCACCTCCCCGGCCGGGGAGAGCAGGACGGCGCCGACCGGTACGTCACCGGCTGCCGCCGCCGCTGCCGCCTCGGCCAGGGCGAGCGTCATCGGCGTACGCCACGGGTCCCGTACGGGGTCGTGCTCCGGTACGGGGACCTGTTCCCGCGCGGGGCCGTTGCCGGGCCCGCGCTCAGGGTCGTGCCCCCGTACCGAGGAGCGCCCGGCGCCGTGCTCCGGGTCGTGTCCGGGAATCGCGACGTGCCGCACTAGCGGACTGCCTCCAGGATCTCGGCTGCGCCCAGTGCGTCCGTGATCTCGGACAGCGCCTCGCCGTCCAGGCCCAGGAGCTGCTTCTCGCCCAGGCCCAGATCGGCCAGGATCTGCCGGTCGCCGACCGGGCCCGCCGCGACCGGGACGGCCGGGCCGCTGTCGTGGGCGAGGCCCCCGGCCGCCTCACCGCTCGGTTCGCCGGCGCTCTCCTCGCCGGTGCGGTCGGGGGTCTCGCCGTCCTCGGTGCCGTCGAGGTCCAGCGCGTCCAGGTCGGCGGCGGCGTCGTCGCCGTTCCCGCCGAGCAGTTCGTCGGTGAGGATCTCCCCGTACGAAGAACGGGCCGCGGCGGCTGCGTCGGAGACGTAGATCCGCGGGTCCTCCAGGTCGTCGGTGCGGACGACGCCGAACCAGGCGTCCTCCTGCTCGATGTAGACGATCACCGTGTCGTCGTCGACCGAGCCCTCTCGGGCCAGTTCGACGAGATCCGACAGCGTTTCGACGTCGTCGAGCTCTGTGTCGCTCGCTTGCCAACCGTCTTCGGTGCGCGCGAGCAGTGCGGCGATGTACACCGTGACTCCCACTGATCAGAGGTGTGACGATTCAGCGGTGCTCCGCTCGGCCCCGCCCACTCGGAATCGTGGCAGAAACCGCGGCCGAGCGAGAGGTCTTCGGCTCTTGCGTCGTGCATCAGTCCGCCGGGTGAGACGTACGGACGTGATTTTCCCCCGTCTTTCCCGCACCTTCCCCGTCGCTTCGGCGCAGCTTTCCGCGGTGTCCCGGGTGCGTCCGCGGGCGCGGCGGCTACCAACGGAAGGTGCGCATCCGCATCTGTTGCCGCATCCTGGCCGCCCGCGCCCGCCGTGGCTGGACGCGGTCGCGGAGTTCCTTCGCCTCGTTGAGCTCGCGCAGGAACTGGGCGCGTCGGCGCCTGCGGGCCGCGTCGTTCTCCTCCGCCGACTGCGCCGTCTGCCGGGCGGTGGTCTGTGCGACGTCCTGGTCTGGCTGCTGTGTCATCGGGCGGACCGTCCCTGTGAGGCGGGGTTGGGTACGTCTTCACCTTCCCTCCGAATGCGGGGATGATGCGACCGCAGGGCGGCGACGGGCGCGCCGTCGGCACGTCCGGATACTGTGGAAACATGCGGATACACGTCGTCGACCACCCTCTCGTGGCGCACAAACTCACCACGCTGCGCGACAAGCGCACCGATTCCCCCACCTTCCGGCGCCTCGCCGACGAGCTGGTCACCCTGCTCGCGTACGAGGCCACCCGGGACGTGCGCACCGAACTGGTCGAGATCGAGACGCCGGTCACCCCGACCACGGGCGTCAAGCTGTCGCACCCGCGCCCCCTGGTCGTCCCGATCCTGCGCGCCGGCCTCGGCATGCTCGACGGCATGGTGCGGCTGCTGCCGACCGCCGAAGTGGGCTTCCTCGGCATGATCCGCAACGAGGAGACCCTGCAGGCGGAGACGTACGCGACCCGGATGCCCGAGGACCTCTCCGGCCGCCAGGTCTACGTACTGGACCCCATGCTCGCCACCGGCGGCACCCTGGTCGCGGCGATCCGTGAGCTCATCAAGCGCGGTGCGGACGACGTCACCGCGGTCGTGCTGCTGGCCGCGCCCGAGGGCGTCGAGGTCATGGAGCGGGAGCTGGCGGGGACGCCGGTGACGGTCGTGACGGCCTCGGTCGACGAGCGCCTCAACGAGCACGGCTACATCGTGCCGGGCCTCGGCGACGCGGGCGACCGGATGTACGGCACCGCGGAGTAGTCGGCCGGAGCGCCGGACACCGATTGGCGCGGGCGCGGCGGCCTCGGCGACGAGCCCGAGCAGGTGACGGGCCTCGGCATGCGACGAGCCCCGAGCGGGTGACCGGCCTCGGCGTGCGACGAGCCCGAGCAGTCGACGGGCCTCGGCGTGGACGAGCCCCGAGCGGGTGACCGGCCTCGGCATGCGACGTGCCCGAGCAGCCGCCGGGCCGCGGCCGACGTCACGCCTCGGCGGACGTCGAGCTTCTAACAGGTGTCACCGGAGGGCGCGGGGGCGGGCTTGGCCAGGGCGGCCAGGGCCGTGTCCGCGTCCTTCTTCGTGTCCAGGGACGTGAACTTGTCCCCGATGATCAGGTCGACCTCCTGCCCGGCGCGGGCGTCGGCCTTCTTCTCGGCGCCCTTCAGCTGGGTGGCGAGGACCGGGAGCTGGACGTCGAGGGACTTGGGGGCGCCGATCAGCAGCGCGGCCCCCTTGACCTTCTTGTCGTACTCCTTGGGCGCGTTCGCGAACTTCACGACCTGGAACCCGCGCTTCTTGAGCTCTTCGCCGACCTGCTTGGCGAGACCGCTGCGCGGGGTCGCGTTGTAGACGTTGACCTTGATCTCGGAGGGCTTGGGAGGCTTGGCCGCGGTGACCGCCCGCGCGGTGGTGGCGGGCTTGCAGTCGTGCTGCTTGCCACCCGCGACGGCCTTCTTCTCACCGCCCGTGAACACGTCGATGAGCTGCAACGTTCCCCAGCCGACGAGACCGAGGGCCGCGACGGCGGCCACCGCCAGGAGGGCGATCCGGCGTCGGTTACGGGGGCGGCGCATCCGAGGGTAGGCGTTACCCGTGATGCGGTACTTTCCGCCCATGCCGGGGGGAGTCAGCATGCTCATGGGCGCAGCGTAGTGCGGTCCGGCCGACTTGCGTACTAAATGATCAACGAATGGGTCAATGGCCGACCCAAAAGGGCCAATGGGACACCCGAGTGCCGTACGACCGGCGGCTGCGTGGTCGTCCGGTCGGGTGAGGAAGGGCCGCGCGGACCTCCCGGCGCGGGCCGGCTGACCGGATCCGCCGGGCACGGGTCGCCCCGGGCCGACGCGGGGCGGCCGAGCGGACCGACCGGCACGGCCGACCGAGCGGACCGGCTGGTGCGGGTCGGCCGGGCTCGGGTCGATGCGGGCCGCCTGCCGTGTGCGGACCGTTTGTGGGGCCGGTCGTGCGGACCGTTTGTGGGGCCGGTCGTGCGGACGCGGTCCTGCCGGGTCAGCCCAGGTCGAGGACGCGGGCGTGGAGCACCTGGCGCTGCTGGAGTGCGGCGCGGACGGCGCGGTGCAGCCCGTCCTCCAGGTAGAGGTCGCCCTGCCACTTCACGACGTGTGCGAAGAGGTCGCCGTAGAAGGTGGAGTCCTCGGCGAGAAGGGTCTCCAGGTCCAGCTGTCCCTTGGTCGTGACGAGCTGATCGAGGCGGACCGGGCGTGGCGCGACGTCCGCCCACTGGCGGGTGCTTTCCCGGCCGTGGTCGGGGTACGGCCGGCCGTTTCCGATGCGCTTGAAGATCACACGGAAAGCCTACCGGGCGAGGTGCTGCGGGCGCAGCCATGAGGCAGGGGTGCAAAGGTCGTATCCAGTGCCAGAACGGGAGCAAACGATGAGCGGAATTACCTCCTCCGGTGACCCGGGCAGTGCTCCTGCCCCTGCGTCGCCCTCTGCTTCGGCTTCCGCTCCGGGCTCCGGGGCGAAGACCGTGGCCGCGGGATACGCCTTCACCGGGCCCGCTCTGGATCTCGGGGCGCTGCTGTGGGACGGCAGGTGCCTCCCGGAGGCGCAGATCCGCGTCCCGCTCGCGATGCTGAACCGGCACGGTCTCGTCGCCGGGGCGACCGGCACGGGCAAGACCAAGACCCTGCAACTGATCGCCGAACAGCTGTCCGCGCAGGGGGTGCCGGTCTTCCTCGCCGACGTGAAGGGCGACGTGTCCGGGATCTCCGCCCCGGGCGGGGAGAACGAGAAGGTACGGGAACGGGCGGCGGCCGTGGGGCAGGAGTGGGCGGCGACCGGCTTCCCGTGCGAGTTCTACGCCCTGGGCGGCATCGGGCCGGGTATCCCGCTGCGCGCCACGGTCACCAGCTTCGGTCCCGTACTCCTGTCGAAGGTGCTCGGGCTCAACCGGACGCAGGAGCAGTCGCTCGGGCTGATCTTCCACTACGCCGACCGCAAGGGTCTCGAACTCGTCGACCTCAAGGACCTGCGGGCGGTCGTCGCGTTCCTGGTGTCGGACGTGGGAAGGCCCGAACTCAAGGGAATCGGCGGGCTGTCGACGGTGACGGCCGGTGTGATCCTGCGGGCGCTGACGACGTTCGAGCAGCAGGGGGCGGGGGAGTTCTTCGGGGAGCCGGAGTTCGACACGAACGAACTGCTGCGGCGGGCGCCGGACGGACGCGGACTGGTGTCGGTGCTGGAATTGGCGGCCGTGCAGCAGAATCCGCAGCTCTTCTCCACCTTTCTGATGTGGCTGCTCGCGGACCTCTTCCACGACCTGCCGGAGGTGGGCGACCTGGACCGGCCGAAACTCGTCTTCTTCTTCGACGAGGCGCACCTGCTGTTCAACGGGGCGTCGAAGGCGTTCCTGGAATCGATCACCCGGACGGTCCGGCTGATCCGCTCGAAGGGGGTGGGCGTCTTCTTCGTCACGCAGACCCCCAAGGACGTCCCGGCGGACGTCCTCGCCCAGCTCGGCAACCGGGTGCAGCACGCGCTGCGGGCCTTCACGCCGGACGACGAGAAGGCGCTGCGGGCGACGGTGAAGACCTTCCCGAGGTCGCCGTACGCGCTGGGAGAGGTGCTGACCGGCCTGGGCACGGGGGAGGCGGTCGTCACCGTACTGAGCGAGGAGGGCGCCCCGACGCCCGTGGCGGCCGTGCGGATGCGGGCGCCGCAGTCGTTGATGGGGCCGGTGGGGGCGGCGGAGCTGGACCGGGCGGTCAGGTCGTCGTCGCTGTACGGGCGCTACGCACAGGCGGTCGACCGGGAGTCGGCGTACGAGAAGTTGCAGGCGCCGCCGGTGACGGAAGCGCCGGCGGAGGTGCCCGCGGGGACGGTGGCTCCCGAGCGCGCCGACCCGTCGTTGCTGGAGCAGGTCGTCGGGAGCGGAATGTTCAAGTCGCTCACCCGGTCGATCGGAACGCAGCTGGGCCGGGAGATCAGCCGGTCGCTCTTCGGCACCTCGCGCCGAAGGCGCTGAGACGGCGGGTGGGGGCGCTTCCGGCGATGAGTTTCGCGGGCTGCCGGAGTCTCTACTGGCAGACCGATTCACTTCTGGTTCCGTATGCGGTTCCGGTGAGGAGCACACGATGAGTACTCGCGGATTCACCACCTGCCTGTGGTTCGACGGCCGGGCACAGGAGGCGGCGGACTTCTATCTGTCCGTCTTCAAGGACGGCTCGCGCGGGCAGACCCTGCACTACACGGACGCCGGGCCCGGCCCCGCGGGCTCGGTCCTGACCGTCGAGTTCGAGGTGAACGGCCAGAAGTTCATGGCCTTGAACGGGGGCCCGCAGTTCACGTTCAACGAGGCGGTCTCCTTCGTGATCGAGACCGACGACCAGGCGGAGACCGACCACTACTGGAGCAGGCTCACCGAGAACGGGGGCGAGGAGGGCCACTGCGGATGGCTGAAGGACAGGTTCGGGGTGTCCTGGCAGGTCGCGCCCAAGGAGGTGACCGAACTCATCGCTGACGAGGACGGTGCGAAGGCGACCCGGGCGACGAAAGCGCTGTACACGATGAAGAGGATCGACATCGCCGCGGTGCGCGAGGCACACGCGGGCGAGTAGAAGGGCCACCCGACGGGTCCCTGTTTCACGTGAAACACGGTCCCGTCCCGGGCGATGTGCGGACGGGACCGCGCACCCGCGTACAGGCCGGAATCGCTCACATCGCCGGGATGTCCAGGTGACGGAGCTTCTCCGGGTTGACGACGACGTCGATGCCGGTGATGCGGCCGTCCGCGCCGACGGTGAAGGAGAACGCTCCCGTCCAGCCGTCCGCCCTCGCGTCCAGGACCAACCCGGGAGCGCCGTTGACCTCGTACGGCAGCAGGCGCAGGGTCCCCGGGTCGAAGTCGCGGTACAGCCGCCCGGCGAACTGCGCGACCCGTTCCGCTCCGACGAGCGGCTTGCGGGCGGCGGTGACGACTCCACCGCCGTCGGAACGCCAGACGACCTGCGGATCGAGGACGGTGAGTAGCGCGTCGAGGTCGGCGCCCCCGGTGACCGCGGCGAGGAAGGACTCCACGGCCCGCCGGTGCTCGGTTCGGTCGACGGTGCGACGCGGCTTGCCGTCCCGCACGTGCTTGCGTGCCTGCGAGGCGAGCTGCCTGACCGCCGCCGGTGACTTGCCCAGCGTCTCGGCGATCTCCGGGAACGGCACGTCGAAGACGTCGTGCAGCACGAAGGCGGTGCGCTGTGCGGGGGTGAGGTTCTCCAGGAGGGCGAGCACGGCCGTGCTGACGGACTCGTCGAGGGTGGCGCGTTCCTCGGGTCCGTCGGCGGCGGGCGCGGTGACCAGCGGCTCGGGCAGCCAGGGTCCGACGTAGCGTTCGCGGCGGGCGCGGGCGGAGGTCAACTGGTCGTAACAGATGCGGCTGACGGTGGTGGTGAGGTACGCGCGGGGGTTGTCGGCGGTTCCGTCGTCGAGCGCGTGCCACCGCAGCCAGGCCTCCTGCACGGCGTCCTCGGCGTCGGAGACCGAGCCCGTGATGCGGTAGGCCACAGCGCGCAGATGCGAGCGATGCGTCTCGAACTGGGCCGTCTCCGCCATGAGTTGAGAATAGGCAGGGCGGACGCGGAGCCGAGGGGCGGGGGCCTGTATGTGTGGCGACCGGCGTGCCGAAACGGCCGGGGGGACCCGCACAGAAGCCGAACGCGAGACTCTGACCTGCGGCGATTCAGCTGGCAGGACTGATTGTCAGACCCCTGTGGAAGCATTCTCGGTGTCAGCTGTAAACGACACGGTTTGCGGGTGGGGGTCATGGTTGCTTCGTACGGATGTGACGCGTGCGGCGGGCCGCACGGCAGGTGGCGGTCGGTACTGGGGCGGGCCGTGTGTGCGTCGTGCGCGCGGGCCGACGGAGGCAGGGAGCCGGTACCGCTGGCGGAGGTGCTGGCGGTGGCCGCGATCGAACTGGGTACGGCGGCGCGGCAGCTGAGGGCGGTTCCCGATCCGCGTACCTCCGGCGGCACCTCGTGCAAACGGTGCGGGGCGTCGGCCGAATGGCATCGCACGGTGCGCGGGAAGTGGATCCTGATCGAGCCGGGCGAGCGCGCCGTCGGGTCCGTGCCGGCTGGCAAGCGGTGGCGGATCGCGGGTGACGGGACGGCCGTCAACCTGGGGTCGGCCATACCGGCGGACACCTGCCGGATCAGCCACTTCGACCTGTGCCCGGCCCGGTCGGCGGGAGCGGCGGCAGCCGTCGCCTGAGGGGGCGCAGAGGCAGGGCAGGGGGCGGGGTGCCGAGGGCAGGACCACTCTCTCAAGCCGCTCTCCGGCCGGGCGGCGTCGTGGGCCGACAGCGTCCTGGTGCTGTCCTGCGCCGGAGCGGTCGCCGTGCTGTTCTGCGCACCGGGGCAGTGGTTCGCCTTGCAGCGGCGGGGGTGCGGGCGGTGGCCCGGCCCGGGAGGCCCCGGGGCGTACCACCGCCCGACTGTCCCTCGTGCGTTACGACGTCAGCGCGTCGTGCCCGTGGCCCGAGTGGCCGCCCGAGCCGCTGTCGCCGCCCGTGGTGGGCTTGGAGACGACCGGCTTGTCGAGCGAGCTCAGGTCGTGCGCGTAGGTGCCGACCGCGTTGGCGATGACGTCGACGTTGATGTCGAGCGCCTTGTGGTTGATGTTCGTGATGTCGTCGCACTTCGCGTGGTAGCACTTGTCGTACGCGACACCCGCCTCGCCGCCGAACTTGGCGGCCTGCGCCGGCGTCTTGATGCCCTCGGCGCCGGTGAACGTGCCGCCCGACGGGATGCCCACCTCGATGAACGGGCCGTAGTCCGAGCGACCGCTGAAGTCGGTGCCCTCGTGCGGGAGCTTCTTGCTGTCGAGGAAGTCGGTGATGTCCCTCTCCAGCTGGGCCGAACCCTCCGGGCCCGGACCCGCGCCGACGCCGTCCGAGTCGTCGCCGTCGTACACGAACTGGCCGAAGTTCGGCGAGGCGATCATGTCGAAGTTGAGGTACAGCTTGATCTTCGCGCGCTGCTCGGGGGTGAGCTTGGCGACGTAGTCCTCGGCGCCGAGCAGACCCAGCTCCTCCGCGGACCACCAGGCGAAGCGGACCTTGTTGGCGGGCTGCTTGCCGTTCTTGGTGGCCTTGGCGAGCTTGAGGGCGACCTCGATGAGGCCCGCCGAGCCGGACGCGTTGTCGTTGATGCCCGGCCCTTCGGCGACCGAGTCCAGGTGTGCGCCGAGCATGACCGTGTTGGCGGCGTTGCCGCCCTTGGTCTCCGCGATGACGTTGCGGGTGGTCTTCTTGGACTGGGCCTGGCGGATGTCCAGGTTGACCGTGACCGGGCCCTTGGCGACGTCGGCGGCCAGCGCCTCGCCGTCGGCCTGGGAGATGCCGCCGGTCGGGATCTTGCCGTCCTCGGGGCTGCCGAGGGTGCCGTTGAGGTCGCCCGCCTCGTTGTTGTAGATGATCGCGGCGGACGCGCCCGCCGTCGCCGCCGTCGCCTGCTTCTGCGCGAAGCTGCAGCCGCCGCGCTTGATCAGGGCGATCTTTCCGGCGAACCCGGCGGCGTAGTCCTCCGCCTCGCAGCCCGTGGTGGCGTCCACGGGTACGGCCGCGACCGCCGCGTTCAGACCACCGACCGGGGTGGACTTGGTGTACGACATCGCGATGACCTTCACGTCGCGCGGCGCGGGTGCGACCACCGACAGTTTCTCGGCCTGCGTCACGATGGACGTGAACTCGAACGCCTCGTAATGAACGTCGTAGCCCGCCTTCTTCAGCAGGCTGAAGACGTACGCGCCGGACGCGTCGTGACCGAGCGAGCCCGCGGCACGGTTGCCGCCCGCCGAGTCGGCTATCGCCTGGAACTGTTTCAGGTGCTGGTAGGCGCCCGGACCTGAGGAGTCGTTCACCAGCTTCTTCGCCAGTTTGGCCGCCTCCTTGCCCGGGGCCGAGCCGCCGCGCTGCGCGGTGGCGGGGGATGCGGCGGCGAGCATGAGGGGGGTGGCGATCGCCAGGGATGCGACGGCTGCCACAGCTCTGCGACTGCGGGATGAAGCGTTCACAGGAGTCCTCTCGGTGCGAACAAATGTGAGGGGAAGTTAACGATTCTTGAGGCTTCTGGGAATGGTTACGTCGTAACTCGTGGGCCTGAGTGTCGATACGTGTCACTCCGTCCGCCCGCGACGACGGCCGAATGGCGCTCCTCAGTCACCCGAGGCGTGCGGGCGCGGAGTTGATGCGTGGCACGGGGCGTGCGAGTACGGCGTCGGCGCGTGGCATGGGGCGTGCAGGTGCGGAGTCGGGGTGCGGCACGGGGCGTGCGGGTGCGGAGTCGGGGTCCGCGCGCCGAGCGTGCGGGTGCGGAGTCGGTGCGTGGCACGGGGCGTGCGTGGGCAGAGACGGGGTGCGGCGGGCGTGCGTAGGCCGAGGGTGGGGTGCGGAGGGCGTGCGCGTGCGGAGCTGGTGCGCGGCACGGGGCGTACGTGGACAGAGTCGGCGGGGTGCGGAGGGCGTGCGCGTGCGCGGAGCCGCGTACGACACCGGTCGGGAGGTTCGGCCCTTCTCACCGGCCTCGGCCCCAGGCAGCACCCCGTTCGGTGACGTTCGGCGATCCCACCGGCCTCGGTGTGGGCCTCGGCCTCGGTGTGGGCTCCGGCCTCGGTGTGGGCTCCGGCCTCGACGTGGGCTCCGGCCGCGGCCCCGACCGAGCGCGCGAGCCACCCCTTGCCACCCGCCCGTGCACCGCGTGACCACCCGCCCGTGCACGCCATGACCAACCGCCCGTGCACGCCATGACCAACCGCCCGTGCACCGCATGACTACCCGCCCGCGCACCCCTTTGTGAAACACCTCACAAAGAATGCGGCAGCCCCGCGGGCAACTGACCGGAACGTCCGCGTTCGGTCAGCGGGTTTGTCTCGCCGTTCGTTCACCGCGGGTGGACTCCCCTTACCCCGGCTCCTTGCCCGGCCGTACGATCTCCCAGCAGCCGCCCGCGTGAGCAGGGCTCCGCAGCGGCGCCCCACTCTTTCGCTCCCCCACGTGCTTCCGGTCCGCCTCGGACCGCTCACCGTGACGACGCCCGGGTCGAGGCGGTCGGCAAGCTCGCTGCCGCGGCGGCGGCCCTGGAGACCGCCAAGGCGGTCAAGGACCTCGCCGACAAGGCGCTGAAGGCCGCCGAGGCGGAGGCCGCCAAGCCCGACCCGACCCAGCCCCCCGTCGACCCGACGAAGCCGCCGGTGGAGCCGACGAAGCCGCCGGTGGACCCGACCGAGCCGCCCGGCGAGCCGGGCGAGGACGACGAGTGCGTCGTCGACAGCTCCCTCACCACCACCCTCAACGGCCTGCCGTCGAAGGTCGTCGCCGGTACGACGGTGGACTTCACCCTCCGCGTCACCAACGGCACCGGCAAGGAACTCGACGAGGTCCAGCCGTTCGCCGCCGTCTTCGCCGACCCGAAGTCCGGCTCCGGCGACGTCGATTCGCTGCTGCGCCTCCAGGCCGCCACGGCCGGCTCGAACTCTTTCAAGGACGTCGAGGCAGCCGCGTACGCGGGCACCCTCACCCACCTGAAGGACGGCGCCTCCGCCGACCTGAAGCTGCGGCTGATCGTCGACGCCAAGGCCCCCGCGGCCGACGGCTACGGCTTCGTCGCCGGTGACTACTGGAACAACGACGGCTCCTGTGGTGGCAACGACTTCAGGGAGTACAACTTCTCGATCCTCGCGGCGGGCAGCAAGCCCGGCAAGGTCACCGAGTCCAAGCCCGGCAAGGTGAAGGACACCACCAAGGTCACCCTCCCGCAGGGCGGCCGGTCCGCCACGCCGGTCACGCCGGTCACCACGGACGCCTCCGGCAACCTCGCCGCGACCGGCTCCTCCGGCACCTCGCAGCTCGCCCTCACGGCCGGCGCGGCGATCGCACTCGGCGCCGGCGCGGTCTTCGTCGTCCGCCGCCGCAAGGCCGACCCGCGACCCTGACACCGAGAGCGGCGGCGAACCGGGCGACCTGACGTCCGAGCCTGACGTGCGGGCCTGACGCGGGGGCCTGACCTCCGGGCCTGCGCCGCGCGGGCTGGGGTCTGGGACTCGGCGGCGAGCCGCCGAGTCAGAAGAGTCAGAACCCTCGCAGCGCGGCCCACAGAACCACGCAAGGACGCCCGCCGCACGGCACAGGGCGGGGGGAGGACCGAAGCCGGTTTCTCCCCCGCCCTTCGTCGTTCACCTGTCCGGGACAGGTGGGCACCCGGGACAGGGCGACCGAAGTTCGGACACATGACGGGCCCGCCCGCCCGGCCCGAAGCGCAGGATCCCGGACCGGAGTCGCCCGGTCCGGGATCCTGCGCGCCGCACCGCGGGGGCGCTCAGCGCCCGAGCAGCCCCCGTACCGCCGCCCGGTCCACGCTCGTCAGGGCGCGCACTACCTTCGGGGTGAGGAAGACGATCGCGAACCCCACCAAGGACACCGCGGCGAGCTGGACGGGCGAGGTGACGTCGTACGTGTGGCGGACGCCGCCGGCGGTGAAGTCGTACACCCGGTAGCCGGTCCAGCCGTCGATGTAGCGGGCGAAGACCCAGTTGTACGCGGGCAGGAGCGCGACCGCCCAGCCCACGGACCAGATGGTCACCGTCGTCACGAAGCTGAAGAGCCGCCACGGGAACAGCAGTACCTGGAACAGCAGCGCCTTCCAACCGGCCGTGTCCAGAAGGCGGTTGCCGATTGCCGCGAAGAACCCGCGGCCCTCGGCCCGCGCCACCGGCTCGGGCCCCTCCACGTACAGTCCGAGCCCGTGCCGCGCCCTCCCGCGTTCGGCGGCGCCGAGTCCGCGCGCCCCCGCCAGCATCGCGGCCAGCACCGGCAGCCCGAGAACCGTGACGACGAGCCCGGCCCCCGCGGCGAACATCGACACGGCGAAGGCGAACCCCACGACCGCCACCGGCAAAGAGGTGAGCACGTACCCGATCTCCCGGTACGTGGCCGCGGCGAACGGGGCCTGGAAGAAGCCGCCGACGGGCGCGGCGTCCGCAGGAGCGGGGGCAGAGAGGGAGACGGTGGTCATGGCGGGCCTCGAATCATCGCGGTGGGGACGTTTCGCAACGTTCCGTGCTGATGAGGAGAACGATCCCGGAACCGGCGCCCGATGAGGATGGTGCCGCCCGGCCGATCAAAGGTGGTGCCAGCCCCCGTACCGACCTCCGGTAACCCTCGGTCCCTGCCGTGCCCCCGCCCACATCCGTCGGCGCCGACAGGCATCACGGACCGGCGTACGGCCCGATTCCGCGGTTGCGTCACCACATGTCTCGTGGGGCTCGCCGACCGCTCAACGGTCGGCGTACGGCCCATGCGTCCGGGCCCGCCGCCCGGCCGCGGATCCAGCGATCGCCGTGTCGGACAGGTCCCCCAGGATCCCGAGCGACCCCGGCACCACCCACCCGGGGAACCCGTTCTCCACACGTCCCACCACCCCCGAAGCCCCCGATACTTCCCGACCGGTTGGCGAGGAAGAACCGTGCGTCGTTCGCGCTCACCCGGTGGTCGCCCAGCAGGAACAGCCGCCCCTCCGGCACCTGCACGTCGTACGGCGCCGCCCTCCGGTTCACGTTGCCACGCATCACGGTTGGAAAAGCGGGAGGCCCGGACCGATTGACCGGTCCGGGCCTTCTAGCTGTGGAGGATACGAGATTCGAACTCGTGAGGGGTTACCCCCAACACGCTTTCCAGATGTTCGTCCGTTTGGGAACGTACGGGAACGTCCTGACCTGCGGTGGAGGCGGGGACGGTGGGGCTTGTGAACGGTGCTGTACGCCGGTGAACGCAACCAGAACTGCAACCACGAATCTGAGCGGCCGGTGCGGTCGACAGCGGCTTCCGTGCGGCGTCACGCGACGGCGTCAGACGTCCCGGATGATGACGCGGTCGCCGCAGAGCCGGGCCCAGTCGTCGCGGTCCGAGGTGAGGACCAGGGCAGGGGAAGGCGAGCGGAGGGCCATGGCGGCGACCAGGGCATCGATCGCGTACTTGTGGCCGTGCAGTCCGTCGGCGTCGCGCAACAGGCTCACGGCAGCGAGCGCGTCCTCCGGCGTCACGGGCTCCAGCCGCAGGCGGGCGAGGTACCACTGGAGGCGAGGCAGGTCGGACTTGCCGTGCACCGCCTCGACGACAGTCAGCGCCGAGACGCGGACCGGGATACGTGCTCGGCGGGTCGCTTCGATGCGTGCCGTCAGGGCGCGGTCGTGACGAAGCAGCAGGGAGAGCGCCTGGGAGTCCAACACGACCGAGCGCGCGGTCACTTCTTTTCTTTCATGCGGCGTGCTGTCCCGCGTCGTCGGCGTGGCCGAAGAGTTCCCGGGCTGCGGCTTCGATCTCGGCCTCGGTCAGTGGGCCGTGTTCCGCCTCCTGGGCAGAGACGATCTCCGTCAGCCCGTCCATCTCCAGCTGGTGCCGTACTGCGTCGGTGACGTAGGACGACAGGCCGCGCTTCCCCGTCCGCTCTCGGAGAGCCGAGAGCAGATCGGCCGGCAGGGAGACGGATACGTTCTCGGTGTGTCCCGCACGCTGGGTCGACATGCCATCAATGTAGTACAGGAATTATTACAGCGCCCGGGTGTTTGGCAGAAGTCATGAGTGAGGTTCCCGGACGCTGGCGCGGTACCTCCATGTCCCGGAGGCCATGCTCCAGGACTGACCCGGAAGATCGCAGACGCCATCTGGGAAACCCCGGCCCCCTCGTGCGGACGAAAACCAGGACAGCGAGGGTTGAGAACAACGACGAAGGCCCCGGCCGGCGAACCGGTCGGGGCCTTCGTCTGCCCTGATGGGCGGGTGCGGAGGATACGAGATTCGAACTCGTGAGGGGTTGCCCCCAACACGCTTTCCAAGCGTGCGCCCTAGGCCACTAGGCGAATCCTCCGCCGCAAACAATACAAGACGTTGGGGAGTGCTTGCGACCGCGTTCGGTGGGTGGGGGGCCGGGAGGGGGTTCGGGGGGATGCGCAGGTGGGGGCGGGTCGATTTGGGGGGAGGGGATCGGCTAGGGTGGGCATCAGCCCCTCACGTGGCGCTATCTGACTGAACTCCCCCAGGGCCGGAAGGCAGCAAGGGTAGGTTGGCTCTGGCGGGTGCGTGGGGGGTCTTTGCGTTCCCGGGCGATGGCCTCCGGGCCGGGGCGGGGCCGGTTGTCAGTGGGTCCCGATAACCTCGTATGTGTGTCGTCCCTTGCGCTGTACCGCCGCTATCGCCCCGAGTCGTTCGCCGAGGTCATCGGGCAGGAGCATGTCACTGCCCCGCTGATGCAGGCCCTGCGGAACAACCGGGTCAACCACGCGTACCTGTTCAGCGGGCCGCGGGGTTGTGGAAAGACGACCAGCGCGCGCATCCTGGCGCGTTGTCTGAACTGTGAGCAGGGGCCGACGCCCACTCCGTGCGGGGAGTGCCAGTCCTGTCAGGACCTGGCGCGCAACGGCCGCGGGTCCATCGACGTGATCGAGATCGACGCCGCTTCGCACGGCGGTGTGGACGACGCGCGCGACCTGCGGGAGAAGGCGTTCTTCGGGCCGGCCGGCAGCCGGTACAAGATCTACATCATCGACGAGGCGCACATGGTCACCTCGGCGGGCTTCAACGCCCTGCTGAAGGTGGTCGAGGAGCCGCCGGAGCACCTGAAGTTCATCTTCGCGACCACCGAGCCCGAGAAGGTCATCGGGACGATCCGGTCGAGGACGCACCACTACCCGTTCCGGCTCGTGCCGCCGGGCACGCTCCGGGACTACCTCGGCGAGGTGTGCGGCAAGGAGGGCATTCCGGTCGAGGACGGAGTGCTGCCGCTGGTCGTGCGGGCGGGGGCCGGTTCCGTACGTGACTCGATGTCCGTGATGGACCAGTTGCTCGCCGGCGCGGCCGAGGACGGCGTGACGTACGCCATGGCGACCGCCCTGCTCGGCTACACGGACGGGTCGCTCCTCGACTCGGTGGTGGACGCGTTCGCTTCGGGGGACGGGGCCGCGGCCTTCGAGGTCGTGGACCGCGTCATCGAGGGCGGCAACGACCCCCGAAGGTTCGTGGCGGACCTGTTGGAGCGGCTGCGCGACCTGGTGATCCTGGCGGCGGTCCCGGACGCGGGGGAGAAGGGGCTTATCGACGCACCCGTCGACGTGGTCGAACGGATGCAGGCACAGGCGTCCGTCTTCGGCGCCGCTGAGCTGAGCCGGGCCGCGGACCTGGTGAACTCCGGGCTGACCGAGATGCGCGGGGCCACCTCGCCCCGGCTGCAACTGGAGCTGATCTGCGCGCGGGTGCTGCTGCCCGCGGCCTTCGACGACGAGCGTTCCGTGCAGGCCCGGCTGGACCGGTTGGAGCGCAGCGGCCCCGCAGCGGGCGGCTTCGTCGCGGGCGGAGCGATGCCGGGGATGCCCGCGATGGGGTACGTACCCGGGCCCGAGGCGCACGCGGCGCCCGTGCCGGGGGGTGCCCCCGGTGCCGGGGCGGGGCGCGGGTCCTCCCCTGCTGCCTCCGGTCCGCCCGTGGCACCCGGTGGCCCCGTGGCTCCGGCCCCCGTGGCCGCCCAGGCGCCGCCTGCACACGCGCCGGAGGCCCCGCCCGCCCAGGCTCCGGCCCCGCACGCCCCGATCCCGCACGCCCCGACTCCGCCCGCGCCTGCTGCCGAAGCACCCGCCGCTCCCGCTCGTCGACCCGGCGGGTGGCCCACCGCGTCCGCCCCGGGGCAGGGCCGGCCCGAGCCGGTGGCACCGCAGCCGAGCCAGCCGCAGGCCACCGCCGCCGCTGCCCCTCCGGCGGCGGGTCCCGGTGCGGCCGCGGCGCAGGGTGCCGCCCAGGTGCAGAACATGTGGCCCGGGATCCTGGAGGCGGTCAAGAACAAGCGCCGGTTCACCTGGATCCTGCTCAGCCAGAACGCCCAGGTCGTCGGTTTCGACGGAACCACCCTCCAGGTGGGGTTCATCAACGCCGGCGCCCGTGACAACTTCGCCAGCAGCGGCAGTGAGGACGTACTGAAGCAGGTTCTCGCCGAATCCTTCCAGGTGCAGTGGCGGATCGAATCCGTCGTCGACGCGAACGGCGGGGGAGGCGGCCAGCCCGCCGGTCCCCCCGGGGGTCAAGGCGGCGGTGGCTTCGGCGGGGGCAGTGGCGGCTTCGGTGGCGGTGGTGGCGGCTTCGGCGGTGGGAACAGCGGTGGCGGTTACGGAGGTGCTCCGGCGACCCCTCCGGCTCCTGCCCCGGCGGCGGCACGGCCTCCCCGGGCGGCGGCCCCGCAGGGAGGCGGCGGGGGAGCCCCGACGCAGCCGGGAGCGTCCGCGCAGGCACCCGCACAGCCCTCGCAGGGGCAGTACCAGGGGCCCCCGTCCGCTGCCGAGACGCCGTCGCGGCGCGACCCCGTGCAGCGTCAGTCGGTCTCCGTCGAGGACGACATGCCGGAGGACGACGATCCGGATCTCGTCGACTCGGCGCTGTCCGGACACGACCTGATCGTGCGGGAACTGGGGGCGACCGTCGTCGAGGAGTACGTGAACGAATAGCACGGCTCCGGTGGGGACGAGTAGCGCGGGCCGGTGGAACGACTAGCGCGGCCCCGGTGGAACCGAGCAGCGCGGCCCTGGTGGAACCGAGCAGCGCGGCCCTGGTGGAACGAGCAGCACGGCCCTGGTGGGAACGAGCAGCATGGCCCCGGCTGGAACGAGTAGCGCCGGTGGGCCGGGGAGGTGTCGCGGTCGTCCGGGAAGCGCGACGCCGGCCCCGACCGTGAGGCGTGACGCAATTCGCGCGGAGGGGGCCGATCCGGCTGCCCTCCCGGTCCGACGGCGGTCGGTTGGCCGTGGGACGCCGGTCGGTCGGCCTGATGTGGGCCGCTCGGGGGGAGGAGGTGTCCAGGGCCCGTACGGGCGAGACGTCACCAGGTGCGGCGTCAAGGCCCGCTCGGGCGAGGCGTCAGGCCCACTCGGGACGGGCGGGTGTCGCGGGGCCTGTCCGGGGAAGACGTCAGGACCCACTCGGGGCGGGTCAGGGTCCCTTCGGGCGGGGCGTGAGGGGCCGCCAAGGGGCGGGGCGTCGTAGGAAACCACAAAGGGCGATTCGGCGCCGTGTCGGCGGGATCTCCAGCCCCGTGCGTCCCCGTCTCCGTGCAGGCTCTAGGCTGCACCCCGTGAAGGTCCTCGTCATCGGCGGCGGCGCCCGCGAACACGCCCTGTGCCGCTCTCTGTCCCTCGACCCCGACGTCACCGCCCTCTACTGCGCCCCCGGCAACGCCGGCATCGCAGAAGTGGCGGAGCTGCACCCGGTCGATGCCCTCGACGGGGCCGCCGTGGCGCGCCTCGCCACCGAACTCGACGCCGGTCTCGTCGTCGTGGGCCCGGAGGCCCCGCTCGTCGCGGGGGTCGCCGACGCCGTGCGCGAAGCCGGGATCCCGTGCTTCGGGCCGTCCAAGGAGGCGGCCGAACTGGAAGGCTCCAAGGCGTTCGCCAAGGACGTGATGGCGGCGGCCGGTGTGCCCACCGCACGCAGCTACGTCTGTACGACGCCGGAGGAGATCGACTCCGCACTGGCCGCGTTCGGGGCCCCGTACGTCGTGAAGGACGACGGCCTCGCGGCGGGTAAGGGCGTCGTCGTGACCGACGACGTCACGCAGGCGCGGGCGCACGCGCTGGCCTGTGAACGGGTCGTCATCGAGGAGTTCCTGGACGGGCCGGAGGTGTCGCTCTTCGCCATCACGGACGGGGTCACCGTCCTGCCGTTGCAGCCCGCCCAGGACTTCAAGCGGGCCCTGGACGGTGACGAGGGGCCCAACACCGGCGGGATGGGCGCGTACTCGCCGCTGCCGTGGGCCGACCCGAAGCTCGTCGACGAGGTCATGGAGTCCGTTCTCCAGCCGACCGTCGACGAACTGCGGCGGCGCGGCACGCCGTTCTCCGGGCTGTTGTACGCGGGACTGGCGATGACGAGCCGGGGGGTGCGGGTCATCGAGTTCAACGCCCGCTTCGGCGACCCCGAGACCCAGGTCGTCCTGGCCCGCCTCCGTACGCCCCTCGCGGGCGTGCTGCTGGGCGCGGCCAACGGCACCCTGGACGTCCAGCCACCGCTGGCCTGGCGCGACGAGGCGGCCGTCACGGTCGTCGTCGCTTCGCACAACTACCCCGGCACCCCGCGTACCGGCGACCCGATCGAGGGCCTCGACGAGGTGGCCGCACAGGACGCCCCCGAGGCGTACGTCCTGCACGCGGGCACCAGGCAGGACGCCTCCGGCGCGGTCCTGAGCGCCGGTGGCCGAGTGCTGTCGGTGACGGCCACGGGCGCCGACCTGACGGTGGCACGCGAGCGGGCGTACCGGGCGTTGGGGCGCATCCGGCTCGACGGCTCGCAGCACCGCACCGACATCGCGGCGAAGGCGGCGGCGGACGCGGACGTGCGGACCCCGCAGGGCTGAGCGGGAACCCCGTCGGGAAGTGGCGGGGAGCAACAGCCGGAGCCCGATCGGGCTCCGGCTGTTCGGCTTGCCCGGCCCCCGACGCATGTGTCCGGCCTTACCGCCCGTGTCCGGTCGCACCGCATGTGACCGGCCCTTACCGCGCGTGCCCGGTCCGGGCCCGCACGTGCCCGGCCGCACCGCCCAGGTCCGGCCCGGGCCCGCACGTGCCCGGCGCGAGCGTCGGTGTCTGCTTCCTTCCGCTTCCCTCCGCTCGTGCCCGGTCCGGGCCCGCATGCGCCCCCACCGCCCCGGTCCGGGCCCGCATGCGCCCCCACCGCCCCGGTCCGGGCCCGCATGCGCCCCCACCGCCCCGGTCCGGGCCCGCATGCGCCCCCACCGCCCCGGTCCGGGCCCGCATGCGCCCCCACCGCCCCGGTCCGGGCCCGCATGCGCCCCCACCGCCCCGGTCCGGGCCCGCATGCGCCCCCACCCCCCAGGTCCGGGCCCGCATGCGCCCGGCCCCACCACCCGCGCCTGTTTCCACCCGCACGGTCGGCCCACCCGCACGCGCCCGGCCCCACCGACGGTGCCCGCTTCCCTCCGCACCGGTTCGACCACGCGTCCTCACGTGCGGTCTACCCGCCCGTCCACCTGCCCGCCGGTCCACTCACCTGTGCAGCCAACCCATCCGTCCGGTCCACCCATCCGCGCAGTCAACCCGCCCGTGCGTCCCACCACCCCCCCACCCACCCGTCCGGTCCACCCATCCACCCACCCACCCGGCCCGTCCCACCCACCTGTCCCGCCCACCGCTCCCGGTTACGCGTTCCGTCCTCGCCCCCTCCCCGTCTTCCTTGCCGTATCCCGTTCCCGGGTTCACCCCAGAAGCCAGCACCTTTACCCAAAGCCATTCCATCGGGTGACGGCTCGCCCATCCGGATGACGGGTGCCGAAGCCCCAACTAGGGTGCCGCGCAGGCGTTCCGGCACTTGGCCCATCGACATTGCGATGTCAGAGGCGGGTGCCACAGTGGGGAGTGAACAACCCGTCGCAGGGCAGAGGGGGTGAATCCGGTCGTGTCCGGTGTGTCTGACTCCGGTGCCAGTTCCACTGGCCCCGGTTCTCGGTCCGGTTCTGGAACAGGGTCCGGCTCCGGAGCGGATCCTGGCTCCGGTACGGGACCCGGCGGAAGTGCGCCGCGTTCCCCGGACGACCTGGGTGCGGAACAGGGTGCGCAGGCCGCGCGGGCCAGGGCGCTCGCCGTGCTGCGGGTGCGCAGCCGGGCGCTCGCCGCGTCCCTGCTGCCGGCCGCCGTGGCCGTCGTGCTGCTGGTCGGCGGCGCGTCCGGGCGGCTGACGGGCGTGGGCTGGGACGTGGCGCGCTGGACGGTGTCCGCGGTCGCGTTGGCCGTGCTGCTGGTCGCCCTGGTGGTCGCCGCGGTGATCGCGCGTGCGCGGCCCGCCGTGACGCCGACCGTCGAGCTGTCCGAGTCGTCCGCGCCCGACCTGTACCGGCTGGTGCGGGACCTGGCGGAGCGGCTGGAGGTTCCCGCCCCGTCCGCGATAGCCCTGACCCCGGACTGCGACAGCTGGCTGGAGGACCGCTCCCACCCGGCCGCCGGGGGCGCGGCCCTCGCCGGTGGACCGTCCGCGACCGGTGGGGCGGCCTCGGCCGCGGGAGGAGTTCCGTCCGGTGAGTCCATACGCAGCGGGGTCGGCGCCCCCGCCCCGGTTCTCGTGATCGGGTCGCCCTTCCTGTGGTGGATGCGCGTCGCCGAGCTGCGGGCGGTCCTCGCCCCGGTGGTGGCCGGTACGGGCCCCGCCGCGCATCCCGACATAGCCGCCGCCCGTCGTTTCGTACGGGGCCTGGACGCGGCCGCCGCGGTGGCCGCGGAGCCCGGCCGCGGTGTCGTGCGGCGGGTCGCGCTGATCCCCCTGGGGCGGATCTCCCGGCTCCTGCTCGGTGCTTGCCGCGAGCACATCACCCAGCTGGAGCGGGGCGTCGCCGCCGCCGCGTCCGAGCGTGCACGGACGGTGGACTACGGGCTGCGGATCGTGGCGCAGGAGCAGGTCGGCCTCGCCTACGCGGGCTGGGACCGGCTGCTGACCCGGGTCGCGCTGCCCGCCTGGCGGATGGGCCGCTGGCCCTCCCGGCTCGACGCCGGAGTGGTTTCCGCCCTCACCGAGCTGTCCCGCCGCGACCGCCTCGCCGACCAGTTCGCCTCCCGGCTCGGCGAACGCCCCGCCTGCGACCTGCTGGAGGAGCCCGGCACCGTGGACGGGACCGTCTCGCTGCTGGCCGCCCGGCTCTTCCACGGCGGCCCGGCCGCCCCGGGCCCCGACTGGTCCCCGGTGGACTGGCAGGCGTACCCCGAGGAAGTCGTCGACCGGAAGTGGCGTACCGAGGCTGCCCGGCTGCACCGCGTCCTGGACGCCCTGGACACCGACACCGTGGGTGCCGGATCCCGCCACGACGGCACCGGCCGTGACCGTACGCCCGCCACCGGCAGCCCCACGCTGGCCCGCGTCATGGACCACCTCGCCGCCGCTCCGGTGCCATTGACCGGAGCCCCGGGCCCCGACGACGGGCGCCCCGACGAGGAGCGCACCGACGCCCTCGCCGCCGGTATCGCCGCCGAGGCCGCCCGCGACGAGGCCGCCGCGCCGCCGGCCGCCCCGGTGCCCCTCGGCGGGGGCCGGGAGGACAGCGCGGCCTGGGCCGAGGGTTCGCTGCCGGTCTTCCCCATCCAGCCGCCGCGCACCGGGCGCGACCTGCTCGCCGACCACGTCACCGCGATGGTCTGCTGTGCGGCGGTCGACACCGCGGGCGCGGCCCCCGGCCTGGACTGGCTCGACGGCCCGTCCCTGCTCGTCGGCGGCAAGCGCCGCTCCGACCTCACCGGGCCCGTCCTCAGTCTGGTGGAGGACGGCGATCCGGTCCCGTTGCGCGGCTGGCTGACGGCGGTCGGCGTACGGCCGGAGAAGCCGGTGCGGTTGGTGTGAGCACCCGTCAGCACACCGCGTCCGCGCGTCGCCGCAGACCCGCCGACGGGTCCCACGAACGGAGCACCGAGTTCCGGTTCACGCCAATTCGCGACGAACGGTGACGGAGTGAGTGCGTTATGTGATGTGCTGGGCTCCTGGAGCTGACAGGTGCTGCACCCCTGTGACTCCAGGGATCCGAAGTTTTCCCGGGGGGCCGAGGGAGGGATGTGACGTGGGGGCGGAGCAGATTCGCTGGGACTCGGGGGCGCTCGCGCACGCCGTCTCGGACCCGTTCGGACAGGGCCCGCTGCCGTGGCTGCGCGGCGGCGACCAGTACCTGGACGAGGAAGGCGCGGTCGTCCCCTGGTACGCGGAGCTGGATCCGGCCACCGGCGCCCGGGTCCCGCAGCCGCGCCGCACCTCGGGGCCCCGTACGGCCGACGACGTGAACTGCCAGATCAAGGGCTTCACCTCGTCCGGATCGGTCTCCCCCGGCGGCTCGGTCGACTTCCACGTCACGGTCAACCCGCCGCAGGAATTCTCCGTGTACGTCTACCGGATCGGCCACTACAGCGGCGCCGGCGCCACCAAGGTCGACACCAGTCCCCGGCTGTCCGGCATCGTCCAGCCCGCCCCGCTGGCCGCCGAACGCACCGTCTCGTGCCACCACTGGTGGCAGTCCTGGCGGCTCCAGATCCCCGAGTACTGGAGCCTCGGCGCGTACGTCGCCGTGCTGACCAGCGCGGACGGCCACCGCTCGCACATCCCGTTCACGGTCCGCGACGACCGCCCCGCCGACTACCTGCTCCTGATGCCCGACATCACCTGGCAGGCGTACAACCTCTACCCGGAGGACGGCCGGACCGGCGCCAGCCTCTACCACGCCTGGGACGAGCGGGGGCGTCTCCTCGGCGAGGAGGACGCCGCCACCACCGTCTCCTTCGACCGGCCGTACGCGGGCCAGGGACTGCCCCTGCACGTCGGGCACGCCTACGACTTCATCCGATGGGCCGAGCGGTACGGCTACGACCTCGCCTACGCCGACGCACGCGACCTGCACGCCGGCCGCATCGACACCTCCCGCTACCGGGGCCTGATCTTCCCCGGCCACGACGAGTACTGGTCGGTGCCCATGCGCCGGGCCGCCGAGCGCGCCCGCGACCAGGGCACCTCCCTGGTCTTCCTCTCCGCCAACACCATGTACTGGCAGGTCGACCTCGCCCCCTCGCCCTCCGGCGTCCCCGACCGCCTGCTGACCTGCCACAAGCGCCGCGCCCCCGGAAAGGCCGCGCTCTGGCGCGAAGTGGACAGGCCCGAGCAGCAGCTCCTGGGCATCCAGTACGCCGGACGGGTCCCCGAGCCCAGCGCGCTCGTCGTGCGCAACGCGGAGCACTGGCTGTGGGAGAACACCGGCGCGGGCGAGGGCGACGAGATCGAGGGCCTGGTCGCGGGCGAGGCCGACCGCTACTTCCCGCGCACCGCCCTCCCCCAGCACTGCGGCCGCATCCTGCTCGCGCACTCCCCCTACCGGGACAGCGAGGGTGCGCTACGTCACCAGGAGACGTCGTTGTACCGCGCGCCCAGCGGGGCACTCGTCTTCGCGTCGGGAACCTTCGCCTGGTCCCCGGCGCTGGACCGTCCCGGTCACGTCGACTCCCGCATCCAGAAGGCGACGGCGAACCTCCTGGACCGCGTCGCCAAGGGCACCTGATCCCTCCCCCGGGAGGCGAGCGCACCGGCCCCGAGCGGGCGGAACCCACCCTGACCGGGCCTTTCCCTCTCCCGTACGGGAGAATCGTGCTCGATCGGCCATAACCACGGGGAGGAACCGTGTCCGGATTCGTAGTAAAGCCCGAGCCCCAGCAGGTGCCGGGCCTGGTACATCTGCACACCGGCAAGGTGCGCGACCTGTACCGGAACGAGGCGGGCGACCTCGTGATGGTCGCCAGCGACCGCACCAGCGCCTACGACTGGGTGCTGCCCAGCGTCATCCCCGACAAGGGGCGCATTCTCACCCAGCTGTCGCTGTGGTGGTTCGACCAGCTCCAGGACCTGGTCCCGCACCACGTCCTGTCCACCGACGTCCCGGCGGGCGCCCCGGCCGACTGGGCGGGCCGCACCCTGGTCTGCAAGTCGCTGCGCATGGTCCCCGTCGAGTGCGTCGCCCGCGGTTACCTGACGGGCTCCGGTCTCGTCGAGTACCAGGATTCCCGTACGGTCTGCGGCCTCGCGCTGCCCGAGGGCCTGGTCAACGGCTCGGAGCTGCCCGGCCCGATCTTCACGCCCGCCACCAAGGCGGCCGTCGGCGATCACGACGAGAACGTGAGCTACGAGGAGGTCGCCCGCCAGGTCGGCGCCGAGACCGCCGCCCTGCTGCGCCAGACGACGCTCGCCGTGTACGGCCGGGCCCGCGACATCGCCCGCGACCGGGGCATCGTCCTCGCGGACACCAAGTTCGAGTTCGGGTACGAGACGGTGGCCGACGGCGAGGACCGCCTCGTCATCGCCGACGAGGTCCTCACCCCGGACTCCTCGCGGTTCTGGCCGGCGAGCAGCTGGGAGCCGGGCCGCGCGCAGCCGTCCTTCGACAAGCAGTTCATCCGCGACTGGCTGACCTCGGACGACTCCGGCTGGGACCCCAGGTCCGACAGCCCGCCGCCCGCCCTCCCGCAGGAGATCGTGGACGCCTCCCGCGCCAAGTACGTCGAGGCGTACGAGCGGCTGACCGGCCTGAGCTGGTCGTAGCAGACACGAAGAAGGCCCCGGTCGCCATGACCGGGGCCTTCTTGCGCGGAGCGGACGACCAGGTTCGAACTGGCGACCTCAACCTTGGCAAGGTTGCGCTCTACCAACTGAGCTACGTCCGCGTTGCGCCGTGGCGCGAGGACAACTATACCCAACCCCGCTCCCGTGCGAGACGCACCGCCGCATGACGGTTCTCCGCCCCCAGCTTCGACGCCGCCGACGACAGGTAGTTCCGGACGGTGCCCTGGCTCAGCGCCGCACGCGCGGCGATCTCCGCGATCGGCGCTCCGTGCGCGGCCAGCTCCAGCACCTCCGCCTCCCGCACGGTCAGCGGTGAGTCCCCGGCCGCGATCGCGTCGGCCGCCAACTCCGGGTCCACATAGCGGTTTCCGGCCCGTACGGTACGGATGATCTCGGCCAGTCGCTGGGCGCTCACCGTCTTGGGCACGAACCCCCGCACGCCCGCCGCGAGCGCCCGCTTCAGGTGGCCCGGCAGCCCGTGACTGGTCACGATCATGGTCCGGCAGTCCGGCAGATCGGTCCGCAGCCGTGTGGCCACCGCCACACCGTCCAGCCCCGGCATCTGCAGATCCAGCACGGCGACGTCCGGCCGGTGCTGGAGCGCCATCGCCAGGGCCTCGTGCCCGGTGGCGGCCTCGGCGACCACTTCCAGGTCGTCCTCCAGGGCCAGCAGCGCGGCGAGCGCTCCCCGGATGAGGTGTTCGTCGTCGGCGAGCAGGATGCGCACGGCGCTCATGCGGCACCGGCCTTCGGTCGGCCGAAGAGTCTCAGGAACTTCGCGCCGGTGGCGGGCGCGGGCGGTTCTGCGGGCTGCGGGCTCATGGGGCCGATCTTTCCTTCGTCGGGGGGAGTGGATGGGTCCGGTGCGCTCAGCGGCACCTCGGCCGTCACCCGGAACGTGCCCTTGGCGGTCGCCCCCGCGGCGAGCGTGCCGCCCACGGCGGCGAGCCGCTCGCGCAGCCCGGCCAGACCGGAGCCGGTCGCACCGACGGCGGCAGCGGCCGTCGCCCCGTCGTTCTCGACGACCAGGACCGCGCTGAGCCCGTCCGCGGTGAGGCGCAGCGTGCAGCTCTTCGGGTTGCCGTGCCGCAGGACGTTGGTGGTGGTCTCGCGGACGACCCAGCCGAGCGCGGACTGCACCCCGGTGGGCAGGCCGGAGGCCGGCGCGTCGTCGATCGTGCACGTGATGCCGGCGGCGGCCAGAACCCCTCGCGCCCCTTCGATCTCGTTGCGCAGGTCGGCCTCCCGGTACCCCCGAACGACCTCCCGCACCTCGCGCTGCGACTCCTGGGCGATCCGCTGCACCTCGGCCATCTGCTCGGCCGCCTCCGGCCTGCCGCGCCGGGCGAGTTGCATGGCGAGTTCGCTCTTGAGGGCGATGACGGCCAGGTTGCGGCCCATCACGTCGTGCAGGTCCCGGCCGAACCGCAGCCGCTCCTCGGCGACGGCGAGGCGGGCCTGGGTGGCCTGGGCCCGCTCCAGTTCCCAGGCCATGCCCGCGAACCAGAGCGACGAGCGGTAGGCGGCCAGTCCGTAGAAGCCCGCCAGCAGGATCGCCATCCCGGTGGCCACCCCGAGTCCGAGATCCTGAGTCGTGGCGTGCACCGCCCCTGCGGCCAGCAGCGCGAGCACCCCCGTTGCCAGAGCGAGCCGTCGTGCCGTCGACAGGGCGCACACCGAGACCGCGGTCGGGGTGAGGCCGAACATGAGGAGCATGATGAAGTCCCCGCTGTCGTCTTTCCTGGCACTGAGCCCGCCGGTGGCCTGGAGTATCACGGCCAGGACGAGGACGGCAGTGCCCAGCACCATGGAGACCGCGGCGGTGACACGGGCGGGCGAGGCCCCGTGCAGGCGGTGGGCGAAGCCGCGCCTGACGGCGTGCATCGAGAGCACGGTCTGCGCGAGGACCACCGCGAAGAGGCCCTGAGCCATGGCGACCGGACCGGGCTCCAGCACCAGGTTGGCGGGGAAGGGCCCCAGGACGCCGAGGCACATGAACCAGGGCAGCACGTACAGCGTGACCCGCATGTACAGGTCCATCTTCGCGGCCCGCCCGCGTCCGCGCCAGAAAGCCTTCATTCCCGTCCCGCCTCCTCGAAACCGGTTCTGCCCGGAGTGCCGTGGGGCACTTCCGGGCAGGGAGCCGCTCGTCGGTACTACCGCCGCGGCTCCCAGCGGAACCACTTCCTGATCGTGAACACCGACAGTACGATCCAGGCCGCCGCGACGGCCACGGCGCCGAGCGCCCCGGTCCCGCTCAGGCTGCCGGTCCAGCCGCCGCGCATCAGCTCCACCACGGGCGAGAACGGCAGCAGTTCGCAGAGGGTGGCGGCGGTGTCCGGGAGGGCGTCCAGCGGGAAGAAGAGCCCGGAGCCGAACATGGAGAGGAACATGACGGGCGCGATGGTGAGCTGCGCGCCCTCGGTGGACTTCGTGAAGCACGCGGTCGCCGCGGCGAGGAGCAGCGCCAGCACGGTTCCGAGGAGCACGCCGCCGGCCACGAACAGCACGTTGGACGGCATGTCCACGTCCAGCAGCAGGACCCCCGCGATCAGCAGCACCGCGCACTGCGCCAGCCCGGCCGAGAGCGCGGCGATCGAGGTGCCGGCCAGGATCTCCACGTCACCGGGCTCCCCGGTCCGCAGCCGCTTGAGCACCAGCTCCTCGCGGCGGGTGACGTAGGTGCCGACCAGCGTGCTGTAGATGCTGACGATCAGCACGTACGTCAGGGCTGTCGGGATCAGCATCGTGCCGAGCGACAGCCCGTACTGCTCCAGATCCATGCCCTGTGCGGCCGACAGGGACGCGACGGTCAGGACGACCGGCATCACCAGCAGCGTGACCAGGCCCGCCTTCTGCCGCCCCAGCAGGGTGAGTTCGGCCCGGCCGAGAGCCTTCATCCGGCCCGCGGCAGTGGTGCGCGGCTCCGTCGTCGCCGCTGTGTGACCTGCCTGCGTCAGCGTGCCGCTCATCGCGCCGCCACCTCGTCCCTCGTCGTGTTCGCCGTCGTGCCCGTCGATTCCTTCGCCTCCCGCGCGATGTGCAGGAAGGCCTCCTCCAGCGAGGCAGACCGCACGTCGAGCCCGCGCAGCTCCACCCCCGCGCCGTCCGCCCAGACCAGCAGGCCGGTCGCCGCACGCTGGAGCTGCTGGGTCGACAGCTTCACGGTCCGGCCGTCCAGGTGGTGCTCGGTGACGCCCAGCGTGCCCAGCGGCGGCAGGTCGCCCAGGTGGTAGCCGGACGGCAGCTCGAAGCTGATCTGCGAGGGGTGCGCGGCCACCACGTCGTCCACCCGGCCCTCGGCGGCGATCCGTCCCTCGTGCATGATCGCCAGCCGGTCGGCCAGCTCCTCGGCCTCTTCGAGGTAGTGCGTGGTCAGCAGTACGGTCGTGCCCTCGTCGCGCAGGTCCCGTACCAATTCCCAGGTGGCGCGCCGCCCTTCGGCGTCGAGCCCGGTCGTCGGCTCGTCCAGGAACAGGACCTCGGGCCGGCCGAGGACCGCCATCGCCAGGTCGAGCCGCCGCCGCTCACCGCCGGACAGCTGGAGCACCCGTACGGCATGGCGCCCGCCGAGTCCCACCAGCTCCAGCGCCTCCTCGACCGGGCGGGCCCCGCTCGTGCAGCCGGCCCACATCCGCGCCGTCTCCAGCACGGTCAACTGCGAGGGGAAGCCGCCCTCCTGGAGCATCACGCCCACCCGGGGCCGGACCTGGGACCGCTGCGTGTACGGGTCGTGCCCCAGCACCCGGACGCGGCCGGCGGTCGGGGCGGCCAGGCCCTCCAGGAGTTCCAGCGTCGAGGTCTTGCCCGCGCCGTTCGTCCCCAGGAGCGCGAAGAGTTCGCCCCGGGCGACGGAGAGGGAGACGGAGCGGACGGCCTCGAAGCCTCCGGCGTACGTCCGCCGCAGCCCTTCGACGTCGATGACAAGCTCTGCGTTCGTGGTCATGACTCAAGGCTCGGGCCCGGACGCCGCCGACGGCAGTGCAGGCTGTCATCGCTCCCGATGACAAATGTCATGACGGGGTACGGGAACGCCGAAGGCCCCAGTCGGATGACTGGGGCCTTCGGTCTCTGAGCGGACGACCAGGTTCGAACTGGCGACCTCAACCTTGGCAAGGTTGCGCTCTACCAACTGAGCTACGTCCGCGAGGTGGTGCTGGTACTGCTCTGTGGTGCGGCATCACCTTACCCGATGTGCCGGGGTGACCGGCAACCGGTGGAGCGATGCAGAGCGGGTGACAGGAATTGCACACTGCGCCTTCCCCCTGGAAGAGGGATGTTCTACTACTGAACTACACCCGCACGCTGCGTGGGGCGGGGCCTTGCGGCCTTGCCCTTCGGCGTGCTCCAGACTTTAGCCCAGGTACCGGGGTGTGATGCAAATCGGTTCCCGGCCGACCCGCGCGGCCCCCCGAGAGGGCCTCGGCCGGGACCGCCCCTCGCTCCTGTCGTTCCGTCAGGAGGCCGCGGCCGAGGGTCAGGAGGCTTCCGCGAACGCCTCGTAGACCTTCTTCGGGATGCGGCCCCTGGCCGGCACCTCCATGCGGTGCGACCGCGCCCAGGCGCGTACCGCCGCCGGGTCGGGGGCCACCGCCGTGTGCCGGTACACATTGCCCGACTTCGAGTGCTTTCGGCCTGCGTCGACGTACGGCTTCAGTGCCGCGCGCAGTTTCTTTGCATTGGCGGGATTGAGGTCGATCTCGTACGACTTCCCGTCGAGGCCGAAGGTCACCGTTTCCGCCGCTTCTCCTCCGTCGATGTCGTCGGAGAGCGTGACCACTACGCGTTGCGCCACGGATATCGGTCCTTCCTGCGGACGAGTGCCGGTCGAGGAGCCGGGGGCACCGCGCTGACGTGCGGTGATGTCGGCCCACCAGCGTTTTCTGGTGAGGTGGTGAGCAATGTTGCTTTCTCTTGCATTCCTTTGTACAGGGGGAGTCATTGCATTGTGAAGCCCAGTCAATTCCCTCAGCGTGTCCAGGGCAATGCAAGGGCCTGTTTTTTCGTCGATTTTTCCCCGCGTTGTCTGCTCCGATACCGGAGCGTGATCACCCGACGGGATAGTCGGGACATATCTACCCGCGTAGAATTTTTGGGCGGGTACGCTGGTGAAACCGCCTTAAGCACCACACCACACCGGGAGTGCCAGTGGCACGCGTCGTAGTCGACGTCATGCTCAAGCCCGAGATTCTCGACCCGCAGGGACAGGCGGTGCAGCGTGCACTGCCCCGTCTCGGCTTCGAGTCAATCGCGGACGTCCGTCAGGGGAAGCGTTTCGAACTGGAGGTGGAGGGGCCGGTCGACGACGCCGCCCTCGCCCGCATCCACGAGATGGCCGAAACCTTCCTCGCCAACACCGTCATCGAGGACTTCACCGTGAAGGTGGAGGAAGAGAAGTGACCGCCCTCCCGTCTCCCAGCACCCTCGACGGAGACCCTGCGGGCCTCGGCAACGCCCGCATCGGGGTCGTCACCTTCCCCGGGACGCTCGACGACCAGGACGCGCTCCGCGCCGTCCGGATCGCGGGCGCCGAGCCGGTGTCCCTGTGGCACCGCGACAAGGACCTCCACCAGGTCGACGCGGTGGTCCTCGCCGGAGGGTTCTCCTACGGCGACTACCTGCGGGCCGGCGCCATCTCGCGCTTCTCGCCCGTGATGGACACGATCATCGAGCAGGCGAAGGCCGGCATGCCGGTCCTCGGCATCTGCAACGGCTTCCAGATCCTCACCGAGGCACACCTGCTGCCCGGCGCGATGCTCCGGAACAACCACCTCCACTTCATCTGCCGCGACCAGAAGCTGCGGGTGGAGAACGCGGAGACTGCCTGGACCGCCGACTACGAGGCCGGCCAGGAGATCTCCGTACCGCTCAAGAACGTGGACGGGCGGTACGTCGCCGACGAGCGCACGCTCGACGAGCTGGAGGCGGAGGGCCGGGTCGCCTTCCGCTACCTGGACGGCAACCCCAACGGCTCGCTCCGGGACATCGCCGGCATCAGCAACGCGGCGGGCAACGTCGTCGGTCTGATGCCGCACCCCGAGCACGCCGTCGAGCCGCTGATCGGTACGGGCCGTACCGACGGGCTCGGGTTCTTCACCTCGATCCTGAAGAAGCTGGTCAACGCATGAGCCTGGACACGGTCAAGCACGCTGCTTCGACGCCCGACGTCGAGCAGCCCTGGAAGGAGCTCGGCCTCAAGGAGGACGAGTACGCCCGGATCCGCGAGATCCTCGGCCGCCGTCCCACCGGCGCCGAGCTCGCCATGTACTCCGTGATGTGGTCCGAGCACTGCTCGTACAAGAGCAGCAAGGTCCACCTGCGGCAGTTCGGCGAGAAGGTCCCGGCCAACGACGCCATGCTCGTCGGGATCGGCGAGAACGCCGGCGTCGTCGACGTCGGCCAGGGCTACGCGGTCACCTTCAAGGTCGAGTCGCACAACCACCCCTCGTACATCGAGCCCTACCAGGGCGCGGCCACCGGCGTCGGCGGCATCGTCCGCGACATCCTCGCCATGGGCGCCCGCCCGGTCGCGGTCGTCGACCCGCTCCGCTTCGGCGCGGCCGACCACCCCGACACCCGCCGCGTCCTGCCCGGCGTGGTGGCCGGAATCGGCGGTTACGGCAACTGCCTGGGCCTGCCGAACATCGGCGGCGAGGTCGTCTTCGACGCCTGCTACCAGGGCAACCCGCTGGTCAACGCCGGCTGCATCGGCGTCATGAAGCACGAGGACATCCACCTCGCAAAGGCTTCCGGCGCGGGCAACAAGGTCATCCTGTACGGCGCCCGCACGGGCGGCGACGGCATCGGCGGCGTCTCGGTCCTGGCATCGGAGACCTTCGACGACGCGAAGCCCACCAAGCGCCCCGCCGTCCAGGTCGGCGACCCGTTCCAGGAGAAGCTCCTCATCGAGTGCACCCTGGAGATCTTCGCGGAGAAGCTGGTCGACGGCATCCAGGACCTGGGCGGCGCCGGTCTCTCCTGCGCCACCAGCGAGCTGGCGTCGGCCGGTTCCGGCGGCATGCGCGTCGAGCTGGACACCGTGCCGCTGCGCGACTCCTCCCTCTCGCCCGAGGAGATCCTCATGAGCGAGTCGCAGGAGCGCATGTGCGCGATCGTCGAGCCGCAGCACGTGGACCGCTTCATGGAGATCTGCGAGAAGTGGGACGTCATCGCCACCGTCATCGGTGAGGTGACCGAGGGCTCCCAGCTGGAGATCTTCTGGCACGGCGAGCAGATCGTCGACGTGCCGCCGCGCACCGTCGCCCACGAGGGCCCGGTGTACGAGCGCCCCTACGCCCGCCCCTCCTGGCAGGACGCCCTCCAGGCGGACGACGCGAACCAGCTGCCCCGCCCGGCAAGCTCCGAGGAACTGCGCGCGCAGGTCCTCAAGCTGGTCGCGTCGCCCAACCAGGCGTCCAAGGCGTGGATCACCGACCAGTACGACCGCTTCGTGCAGGGCAACACCGTCCTGGCGATGCCGGAGGACGCGGGCATGGTCCGCATCGACGCCGATACCGGTCTGGGCGTCACCATGGCGACCGACGGCAACGGCCGGTACGCCAAGCTGGACCCGTACGCGGGTGCGCAGCTGGCGCTCGCCGAGTCGTACCGCAACGTCGCCACCACCGGCGCCAAGCCCCTCGCGATCTCCAACTGCCTCAACTTCGGCTCCCCCGAGGACCCGGACGTGATGTGGCAGTTCGCGGAGGCCACCCGGGGCCTCGCGGACGGCTGCCTGGAGCTGGGCACCCCGGTCACCGGCGGCAACGTCTCCCTCTACAACCAGACCGGCGAGACCGCGATCCACCCGACGCCGGTCGTCGCGGTCCTCGGTGTCATCGACGACGTCTCCCGCCGTACGCCGATGGCCTTCGCCGAGGAGGGGCAGCTGCTGTACCTCCTCGGTGACACGCACGAGGAACTGGGCGGCTCCGCCTGGTCGGAGGTCGTGCACGGCCACCTCGGCGGTCTGCCGCCGAAGGTCGACCTGGCGCGCGAGAAGCTGCTCGCCGAGATCCTGATCTCGGCCTCCCGCGACGGCATGATCGACGCCGCCCACGACCTGAGCGACGGCGGTCTGATCCAGGCGGTCACCGAGTCCTGCCTCCGGGGCGGAAAGGGTGCGCGACTGGTGGTGCCGGACGGCATCGACCCGTTCGTGTTCCTGTTCTCGGAGTCGGCCGGCCGCGCGGTCGTGTCGATTCCGCGCAGCGAGGAGCTCCGGTTCAACGACATGTGCGGGGCGCGCGGTCTGCCCGTCGCCCGCATCGGCGTCGTGGACGGCTCCGGCGCGGATGCGTCGATCGAGGTCCAGGGCCAGTTCGGCATCCCGCTGGCGGAGCTGAAGGAAGCGCACGAGGCGACCATTCCGGGCCTGCTGGCCTAGTGCCCGCCCGGCGGCGGACGGCTCTCGTCCGGCGCGTGCGGGAGTGCGGCCCCACCCCGGGGTGACCGGGGCGGGGCCGCACTCGCGTTCCGTGGTCATAATGCGCGGGTGAACGATCAACTCCCGCCGCCTGTGCGGCTTCCGGGTGCGTGCATACCCGAGGGCACCGCCCCCTGGCGGTCCGCCGACGCGCGCCGCTGGCTGACCGCCGTGCCCTCCCGCAGGTGGGCGCACCCGGGATGGCCGCTGCTGACGCTGGTGCTGGCGGGAGTGCTGGTGTGGCTGCTGCCGGATCCGCCGCCGGAGCTCCTTCTGGGCACCCGGTCCGAGGGGAGGACGGCACCGGCTCTGGCAGCGGTCGAGATCGGCGACGGGTACGTGCCCCTGACCGGAGAGGGCACCGTAGCCGTGGGCTCGTTTCCGGCAGGCATCGCGTGGCCCTTCGGGACCGTCCGGGTGTGGACGCTGACCACGCTGTTCCTGGGCCTGGTGCTCCTGGAGGCGTACTGGATCCTGCGGCGGCCCGCTCTCGCACTGGCCGTGCTCGGACCGCTGACCGCCGTCGCGCTGCTCAGCGACGCGGGGGTGGCCGGCGCGGGGCCGGCAGCCCGGACCGTGGTGGGCGCCGCCGCTCTCCTGGCCGGGCTGCTCCTGCTGTACCGGCTGCGGGCACGCGCACGCCGGCGGGCGCACGCGGCGGCGGCCGCCGGTGCGTACCGGCACGCCCCGCCGCCGGTGCCGGTACGCCGGCCCCACCGGCTTCTCGCGCCGGTCGCCGCCGCTGTTCTGCTGGCCGTGGCGGGGTACGTCGGCACGACCGAGAGGCCGTTCGGGGTGAACTGGCTGCTGCTGGTGTCCGGGACGCTCGGCACCGGTCTCCTGGTCCACGTCCTCGCCGACCGATGGGCCGCCCGCCGGTTCACCCGGCACCCGCAACCTGTGCTGCGCGTGCTGGTCCGGGAGGCCGAGGACGGCAGGGTCCGCGTGTACGCGGCCGACGACCACGCCGCGTCCGAGCCGCTGCTGCGCTTCCGGTCGTGGGGAGGGTACAAGGGGGAGCAGGCAGGACAACCGGTGCCGCACGGCGCCCTGCGCGAGGCGGTGCTGTACGGACTTCCCTGCCCGGGAGCGGAGTTGACGTACGTCGCCGCCGTCGACGGACCCGAAGGGCGCGTCGCCGTCGAACGCTCCACCGCCCCGGCGGCTCTCGCCCCCGCCGTCCCCGACCCCCACTCCTCCCGCACCGTAGAGCCGATCGAACGCGCCGAGTCGGCGTCCACCGGGTCGGCGCCCACCGAGAAGGAAACCGTGTCGCACCCCTCCGCCCCCAGCAACCCCCGTACTCTCGCGCCGAGCTGGTCGGCCGGGCCGGTGAGCCGCACGGCCGGCGCACTGGTCCTCCTCTTCGAGGCGGCGACGATCTGGAACCTCTTCGACAACGAGCACACCCTGCGGACCTGGCTGCTGCTGGTCACGCTCCCCTTCGCCCTGACCTGGGCGGCGACCGCGCTCAACTGGCGTGTCACGGCCGACCGTTCGGGCGTGTGGGTGGCGGGCGGCTGGCGGGTCGAGCTGGTGCCGTGGGCGAAGATCGAGAAGGTCGAGTGCGGCGAGGACGGCCTGGTTCTCCAGGGCCCCGACGGCACGCGGACCGCCGTCCGTCCCACCGGCTGGGCGAGCCTGGACCGCCGTACCGCCAAGGGCCATGTGGCGGGGAGGGCGGCCGAGGGGATCCGCGCGATGCTCGCCGACCCCGCATCCCGTCCCGCCGTGGACAGCACCCCCGCAGACCAGGGGATGCCGCTCGGCCCGGTGATCGTGCTGGTGGCGGCACTGGTCGCGGCCGGGCTGATGTGGTTGTCGTAGGGGCGCGGACCGGGCCCCGGCGGAACCTCACCGGGGACGGTCTGCTTACGTGACCCCGGGGCCCTGCCCGACGGGGACCCGCCGCGGACCGCCGCCGCGGGACACGGTCCGAGGGAGGCTGCCATCACCGCACGTCGAGCCGCACTGCACCTCAGCCGCGTCCTGTGGGCGTACTTCTTCGTACAGGCGATCGCGCAGTTCTTCGTGGAGCTGCCGTACGGGTACCTGGCCGGCTGGATCCCGTGCGCCCTGGCCCTCGCGCTCAACGGCTGGCGTTTCCAGGACGCGAGGCGCCGGCGTCTCGCGCTGGGGGCTCCGGCACCCGTCGAGGTCGCCCCGCCCGTGACCGGCCGCTGGGTCGCGCTCAACAGCCCGGCGGACAAGCTGCCGAGCCACGGCACGCACACGTACGGGCAGACGTACGCGATCGACGTCCTGGCCGAGCCGGCCGGGGGAGGGCGGCCCGCGCCGGTGTGGTTCTGGCCGCTCGCCCGCCGCAACGAGGAGTTCCCCGCCTTCGGCAAGCCGCTGCTGGCCGTCGCCGACGCCGCCGTCGTGCACGCCGAGGATCGCCAGCGCGACCACCTGAGCCGCACGTCGCTCCCGGGGGTGCTGTACCTCCTCCTCGTGGAGGGCGTCGCACGGACGCTCGGCGGGCCGCGCCGCATCGTCGGCAACCACGTCGTGCTGGACCTGGGAGGCGGTACGTACGCCCTGTACGCGCACCTGCGGCGCGGTTCGCTCACCGTGCGCACAGGGGACCGGGTGGGGACGGGCCGGCCGCTCGCGCTCTGCGGGAACAGCGGCAACTCCACCGAACCGCACCTCCACTTCCAGCTGATGGACGACCCCGACCTGGAGGTGGCCCGGGGCCTGCCCTTCCGCTGGCGCGGGGTGGGGGTGCCGGCGGCGGGCGAGCCCTTCGACGTCCAGGCGGACGGGGGCACGTCCGGCGGCGTTGTCGGTGGCGCCCTCTAACCTCGTCCGTATGCCAGCGAACGCCGCGAAGAAGAAGCGCCCCCGCACCTACGACCCGGCCAGGTCCCGGGCCGCCGTCCTCGCCCAGTTCGGCCACCTGCGCACGGTGGTGGTCGGGCTGTCCGACGAGCAGCTCGCGGCGCCCGGCGGACTGGGGGACTGGTCGGTGCGGGAGCTGGCGGCGCACGTGTCCCTGGGGGTGGAGTCGGCCGTACGGGCGCTCGCGGATCCCGCGCCGGAGGGGGGCCTCCCGGGCTCGGCGACCGGGGAAGGGCCCGCGGGGAAGGCGGAAGTCGGCCTGCTGGACTGGCCGTTCGCGACCGCGGACCTGGCGGGGCGGATCGCCGAGGACACCAGGGGAGCCGCGGCGGACGCCCCCGTGGCGGAGCTGTACGCACGTGCCGCCACGATCGCTCAGGTGCTGCCGGGCGCGGACGACGAGCGGGTGGTACGCACCCGGGTCGGCACTATGCGTTTCGCGGACTTCCTCGTCACCCGCCTCGTCGAACTCGTCGTGCACAGCGACGACTTGGCGCGGGCGACCGGGGTGGCGGTGCCGTTCGACCGCCAGGCGCTGGCCGCCTGCACCCGGCTGCTCGCCGACGCCCTCGCCGCGAAGGCGCCCGGCGCGTCCACGGAGGTCCGGATCCCGCCGTTCGCGGTGGTGCAGTGCGTCGAAGGGCCGCGGCACACCAGGGGAACCCCGCCGAACGTCGTGGAGACCGATCCGCTGACCTGGATCCGGCTTGCCACAGGACGTACACAATGGGCCGAGGAAATCGCGAACGGGCAGGTCAGAGCCAGTGGAGAGCGTGCCGATCTGGTGGGGGTGCTGCCGATCATGGGCTGACGGGCGGGCCTGCGCGGGGACAAGTGGAACCGTTCGCCCCACCTGTTCCGTCACACCGGCATGCAGACGAAGCCGAAGCTCAGGACGCGGAAGATGCTGACCGTTCCCGTCACCGCCGTGGCGCTCCTGGCCCTGGGGGCCTGCGGTACGGAAACGGGTGCCGGCTCCGAAGGGAGCGGGAAGGAGGGTGGCGACGACACCGTGCAGACCGACGTGCCGCTGACCGGCGTGCGGTGGTCGGTCGAGAGCGCGACCGTGGGCGGCAAGAAGGCCCCGGCTCCGGACGGCGTCTACGTCAGGATCGACGACAAGGGCGCGGTCACCGGCCACTACGGCTGCAACTCGTTTACCGGCAAGGCCACCGTCAAGGGCGACACCGTCGACTTCGACAAGCTGCTGTCCACCCAGATCGCCTGCGAGGACCAGGACTTCGAGCTCGCGATGCGCAAGGCCCTCGAAGACCCGTTGAAGGCGGAACTCGACGACAGCCGGCTGACCCTCACCACGTCGAAGGGCGGCACGATCGCCCTCACCTCGAAGCCGGTGGAGCCGACCGCCCCCCTCACCGGAACCAAGTGGAACGTCAGCGGCTTCCAGGAGGGCGAGACGGCCAGGTCGCTCCCCGAGGGCACCGGCGGAAAGGCGTACCTGACCTTCGGCAAGGACGGTACGGTCCGCGGGCACACCGGCTGCAACTCCCTGAACGGCAGGGCCCAGCAGGGCGACGGCACGCTCGAATTCGGTCGCGTCGCCACCACCCGGATGCTGTGCCAGGGCGCCGAGGGGACGGTGGAGAAGGACCTGCTGAAGGTGCTGACGGGCAAGGTGAAGTACAGCGTGGACGGCCGCTCCCTGACCCTCACGGCAGCCGACGGCAAGGGCCTGGAGGCGAAGGCGGCGAAGTAGCCGCCGCCCTCGCACGGCTCGTACGCCGGTGGTGCAGGTCAGCCGCGCAGGCCGGCGGTGCCGGTTGGCCGCGCAGGTCGGCGGTGAAGTCCGGCCGCGCAGGTCAGCCGTGCGGGCCGACCGCGCAGGTCAGCCGTGCAGGCCGACGCCGCAGGTAGCCGTGCAGGGGCCGTGTCGTGGGCGCGCCCGCACGCCGACGCCCGGACGCCGTACGCGCGCCCCGTACGACCGGTCTGCGTGCGCCTCATACGGCCCGCACGGCGCCCGTACGGCTCTCTGCGGTGCCGGGCTCGCCCGTAGGGGCAGCGGACCGGCCGCGCTCGGGCTCGTCGGGCTCGTCGAGGGGCGGTGCTCGACGACAGCCCGTGCGCCCCCCGCACGCCGCCCGCAGCGCCGGTTCTGTACGACTTCGGCATGTTCGGCATGGCCCCGCAGAGAGACCTGCCGGGCCGCCCTTACCGGCCGCCCAGTCGGCCACCACGGGCCGCATGCATCGATGCCCCGGGAGATCCGGCCACCGGGCTTCGATCCACGCGCCCCCGCCCCCCGGCCCGTGACCCATCCCCGGATCCGGAAGCCGGAACCCGCACTGGCAGCTTCTCCCCGGCCCGGCCCGGAAGCCCGGCCGGAAACCGCGCCACCGGCCCCGAATCCGAGCCGGGACCCGTCCCACCGGCCCGGAGCCGTCCGTGCCCCCGGCCCGCGACCCGCCCCGGGCCCGGACGCCCGAACCCGCACCCACAGCCGCTCCGGCCCGGAACCCGTACCGCTACCCGCCCCACCGGCCCCGATGCGCGCGCCCGTGCCTCCGAAACGCGCTCCGGCCCGGCCCGGCCCAGCCCGGACGCCGGGCCCCGGACCGGACCCCAGCCCGCGCCCGGTCCGGACCCCGGGCCCCGGACCGGAAACCCGTCCCTGCGGCCTGCTCCAGCAGGACCGTTTCGCCCCGGGGTGTCGCCCGCCCGTATCCCCAATTCGGACCAGTGGTCGATCTCGCCTACACTCGGTGCCGTGCCTCGTGGTGATGGACGACTCAACCACGACCTGCTCCCCGGTGAGAAAGGCCCCCAGGACGCTTGCGGCGTCTTCGGTGTCTGGGCTCCCGGCGAAGAGGTCGCCAAGCTCACCTATTTCGGACTGTATGCACTGCAGCACCGCGGACAGGAATCCGCGGGAATCGCAGTAAGCAACGGGTCCCAGATCCTGGTCTTCAAGGACATGGGACTGGTCTCGCAAGTCTTCGACGAAACCTCTCTCGGCTCCCTCCAGGGCCATATCGCGGTCGGTCACGCCCGCTACTCCACCACCGGAGCCTCGGTGTGGGAGAACGCGCAGCCGACGTTCCGTGCCACCGCGCACGGCTCGATCGCGCTCGGCCACAACGGAAACCTGGTGAACACGGCACAGCTCGCCGAGCTGGTCGCCGAACTCCCCAAGGAGAACGGCCGCGCCACCCAGGTGGCCGCCACCAACGACACCGACCTGGTCACCGCGCTCCTCGCGGGCCAGACCGACGACGACGGCAAGCCGCTGACCGTCGAGGAGGCCGCCGCAAAGGTGCTCCCCCAGGTCATAGGCGCCTTCTCCCTCGTCTTCATGGACGAGGGAACGCTGTACGCGGCCCGCGACCCGCAGGGCATCCGCCCGCTGGTGCTGGGCCGTCTGGAGCGCGGCTGGGTGGTGGCCTCCGAGTCCGCCGCCCTCGACATCTGTGGTGCCGCGTACGTCCGCGAGGTCGAGCCGGGCGAGATGCTCGCGATCGACGAGAACGGCCTCCGCACCTCTCGATTCGCAGAAGCGAAGCCCAAGGGCTGTGTCTTCGAGTACGTCTACCTCGCGCGCCCCGACACCGACATCGCGGGCCGCAACGTCTATCTCAGCCGGGTCGAGATGGGCCGCAAACTGGCCGCGGAAGCTCCTGCCGAGGCCGATCTCGTCATAGCGACGCCCGAATCCGGCACCCCCGCCGCGATCGGTTACGCCGAGGCCAGCGGGATTCCGTACGGCTCCGGGCTCGTCAAGAACGCGTACGTCGGCCGGACCTTCATCCAGCCGTCCCAGACGATCCGCCAACTCGGCATCCGTCTCAAGCTCAACCCGCTCAAGGAAGTCATCAAGGGCAAGCGCCTGGTGGTCGTCGACGACTCGATCGTCCGCGGCAACACCCAGCGCGCACTGGTCAAGATGCTCCGCGAGGCGGGCGCGGCGGAGATCCACATCCGGATCTCCTCCCCGCCGGTGAAGTGGCCCTGCTTCTTCGGCATCGACTTCGCCACCCGCGCGGAGCTGATCGCCAACGGAATGACCATCGAGGAGATCGGCACCTCGCTCGGCGCCGACTCGCTGGCGTACATCTCCATCGACGGCATGATCGAGTCGACGACGATCGACAAGCCGAACCTCTGCCGCGCCTGCTTCGACGGCGAGTACCCCATGGATCTCCCCGACCCGGAGCTCCTCGGCAAGCAGCTCCTGGAGACCGAGCTCGCGGCCGGAGTGGCGAACACCGCCGCCGCCGAAGCGCTCCGTCGCCCGTAGCGGGCCCGTAGACCCTCGCTGTTCGACACGAAAGTTCTCACCTCCCCATGTCTGAGAAGTCTGAGACCACCGGTGCCAGCTACGCGTCCGCGGGCGTCGACATCGAAGCCGGCGACCGCGCCGTGGAACTCATGAAGGAGTGGGTGAAGAAGACGAAGCGGCCCGAGGTGCTGGGCGGCCTCGGCGGATTCGCCGGCCTCTTCGACGCCTCCGCCCTCAAGCGCTACGAGCGTCCGCTGCTCGCCTCCGCGACCGACGGCGTCGGCACGAAGGTCGACATCGCCCGCCGGATGGGTGTGTACGACACCATCGGCCACGACCTGGTCGGCATGGTCGTGGACGACCTCGTCGTCTGCGGCGCCGAGCCGCTGTTCATGACCGACTACATCTGCGTGGGCAAGGTGCACCCCGAGCGGGTCGCCGCCCTCGTGAAGGGCATCGCCGAGGGCTGCGTCCTCGCCGGCTGCGCCCTGGTCGGCGGCGAGACGGCCGAGCACCCGGGACTGCTCGGCCCGGACGACTTCGACGTGGCGGGCGCCGGTACCGGTGTCGTGGAGTACGACCAGCTCCTCGGCGCGGACCGGATCCGCGAGGGCGACGCCGTGATCGCGATGGCCTCCTCCGGCCTGCACTCCAACGGGTACTCGCTGGTGCGCAACGTCGTCTTCGACCGCGCGGGCTGGTCCCTGGAGCAGGAGATCGAGGAGTTCGGCCGCACTCTCGGCGAGGAGCTGCTGGAGCCCACCAAGATCTACTCGCTGGACTGCCTGGCCCTCACCCGCACCGCCGAGGTCCACGCCTTCAGCCACGTGACCGGCGGCGGCCTGGCCAACAACCTGGCCCGGGTGGTCCCCGACCATCTGCACGCCACCGTCGACCGCTCGACCTGGACCCCCGGCGCCGTCTTCGACGTCGTCGGCAGGGCCGGGAACGTCGAGCGCCTCGAACTGGAGAAGACCCTCAACATGGGCGTCGGCATGATCGCCGTCGTGCCCGAGCAGTCGGTGGACGTGGCCCTGGCCGCCCTCGCCGACCGCGGCGTCGACTCCTGGGTGGCCGGCGAAATCACCGCCCGCGGCGACCACCGCGAGGGCGCGGCCCTCACCGGCGACTACGCGAAGTAGGACGCACAGAACCCGGCCCGGGGCGCGAGCCCCGGACCGGGTCCGGTGGTCAAACGGTACTGCTCAAACCTTATGAATATGTTCGAGGTGTACGAACGCCAAAGGTGAGGCGTCAAGCGCCGCGGCGCTGCGACGAAGGTCCGGACTCATCGTCCTCGTCCTCGTCGTTGTACTGCGACGCGTACTGTGCGTACGGGTCGTCTTCCTCGTCATCGTCCTCGAACGGCTCGCCGTTAGGCGGCTGTTGCGAAGTCGAAGCGCCCAGCTCGCTGGCCAGACGCGACAGGTCGGTGCCGCCGCTGCTGTACTTCAGCTGGCGGGCGACCTTCGTCTGCTTGGCCTTTGCCCGGCCGCGCCCCATGGCTCGACCCCCTCGGTGACGGGGCTCGACGGCCCCAGAGTCTTGACACGCGTTCATGGTTGGGAACGGGCCCTCCGTGGAGAGACCGGTCCGCAGGACTTCAACGGTACCTGCTTCTTTGGCCATACGGTACGCCGCCCGCACGAGACGCCTCGAAGCACGACCGGCGAGACGTACCGTCCCCGCTGGTCAACCGCGATTTTAGCCCCTTCCTGACGCCCGACCCGCCGAGGGGGGTGAGCGATGTCTCCCCGCCCGGCGGTCCGTCCCCTCCTGGGAGCCCTCCGTCAGCGTTCGGCGCGGGCCTCGGCCATCCGCTGTTCGGCGATCCGGTCGGCCGCCGCGGCTGGAGGAACGCCATCGCTCTTCGCACGTGCGAAGATTTCCAGTGTGGTGTCGAAGATCTTCGCGGCCTTCTTCTTGCACCGGTCGAAGTCGAAGCCGTGCAGCTCGTCGGCCACCTGGATGACCCCGCCGGCGTTCACCACGTAGTCCGGCGCGTACAGGATCCCGCGGTCGGCCAAGTCCTTCTCGACGCCCGCGTGCGCGAGCTGGTTGTTGGCCGCCCCGCACACCACTCCCGCCGTCAGCACCCGCACGCTCTCGTCGTTCAGGGCGCCGCCGAGCGCGCACGGGGCGTAGATGTCCAGGCCCTCGACCCGGATCAGCGCCTCGGTGTCGGCGACCACGGTGACCTGGGGGTGCCTGTCGGTCACGCGGCGTACGGACTCCTCGCGCACGTCCGTGACGACGACCTCCGCGCCGTCCTCCAGCAGGTGCTCGACCAGGTAGTGGCCCACCTTGCCGACGCCGGCCACGCCCACCGTGCGACCGCGCAGCGTGGGATCGCCCCACAGGTGCTGGGCGCAGGCGCGCATGCCCTGGAAGACGCCGAAGGCGGTCAGTACGGAGGAGTCGCCCGCGCCGCCGTTCTCGGGGGAGCGGCCGGTCGTCCAGCGGCACTCGCGCGCCACGACGTCCATGTCCGCCACGTACGTGCCGACGTCGCACGCGGTCACGTAGCGACCGCCGAGGGAGGCGACGAAGCGGCCGTACGCCAGCAGCAGCTCCTCGGTCTTGATCTGCTCCGGGTCGCCGATGATGACGGCCTTGCCGCCGCCGTGGTCGAGACCGGCCAGCGCGTTCTTGTAGCTCATGCCGCGCGAGAGGTTCAGGGCGTCCTCCAGGGCTGCCGCCTCGCTCTCGTACGGGTAGAAGCGGGTGCCGCCCAGGCCCGGACCGAGGTCCGTGTTGTGCAGGGCGATGACGGCCTTGAGGCCGGAGGCGCGGTCCTGGCAGAGCACGACTTGCTCGTGGCCTCCCTGCTCCGAGCGGAACAGGGTGTGCAGGACGCCGTCGGAAGATGCGGTCACTGTGGTGACTCCCAAGTACGAGGCGGTGGGCCCTCTTACGGGTGGAGAGGGCCCGTTGGGCATGAGATTAGGCCCCGGGGGCAGCTCGCAAGGGCGGAGTGCCGCAGATCACCTCCTTCCGGGGGACACCGTGGGACGATTTGTTTCCGGTCGTCCGTGGCCGGACGGGCGGCCCGGTCGTGGGTCCGGTCGCAGTGAGGAGCAGGCGTGCCCCTGGCGTCATCGGTGATCGTCCCGTACGTGTCGTCCCTGCGGGTGTACGAACCGCTGGCCGCCTTCCCGGAACCGGAACGGACCCACTGGGCCCGCTACGCCCGCCGCGCCGCCCTCCCCTCCGCCCAGGACGAGCTCCGCGCCGCCCTGGCCGGTCTGCTGCCCACCCCGCCCGTCGCGGTGCCGGTGCACGAGAGCGGCGACGCGTACGTGGCCGAGGTCGACGAGGTGGTGGTGGTCTGCCCGTGGCGCACCCGGCTGCGCGGCTGGCTGGCCCTCCAGGAGGCGGCCGGGCAGTACCCGGGGCCGTTGCTGGACGCCGCGGTGCCCCCGCTCGTACGGGAGCAGGCGCGGGCCGACCACGAGCGGTGGCGGGAGCGGAACCCGGACGCGCGGCCGTGGATCAAGACCTCGGTGTGGCACGTGCCGGTGCGCTGGTTCGTCCTCTTCGAGGACCAGGAACGGGAGTACGTGAAGGGCTGTGCCGACTGCGCGCCCGTGCTGCGCTACCGGACGCCGATGGTGCAGGCGCGGCGACGGGTGGCGCGCGGGCTGCGCACGCTGCGGGAGCACACGGGCGAGGGGCCGCTGGTGTCGGGGCTGGTGGAGGTGGGGCGCTGGCTGGAGGAGTTCCACCCCCGTTCCCTCGTCGAACTGGACTACGGCGGACTGGCCCACGTACTGGACGAGACGCAGCTCGCGACGGACCGTTCGGCGGCGGACGTGGAGGCCGGGCTGGGGGCGTTGCGGGACGGCGACCCGGACGGGGCGGCGCGGGCGTACGGCAGGCTCGCGGAGCGGTGGCGGGTGGTCCGCGACCGGCAGTTCGCGAACTGAGCCCGTACCGGTTCGTTTCCGGAAGTGGGCGCATGTGTGCCGTTTTGTTCCCTCCGGGCCGTCGGAGGGCCGTGGGCAGAATGCGATTTGAGCGAAACCTGAGCTAACGGTGAACCGGACCGTGATGTGGTGCGTGAGACAGGTCGTGGGACACGTCGTGAAATAGGTGGGAGCGAGGGGGTCGGGACCTACGTCCTGATCCGGGCTTTTGTGTCAAGCGTGACGGACAGCACTAAAGCACCCCTTGCGCCCATCCCCGTCCCTCGTGTCAAAATAGGACAAGGAGTCCGGAGAGGGCTCCTTCCGTCCAACTAAGGGCGGATTGCTCGGCATTGCACTCTATGGGGGGTCTGACGACTCCTGATCGCTCTGTGACTGATCGTCACAGTGGCGTGACTGTCCGCTATGGCATGGTCCATCGGCTTCCGTCGCGGATGAACACCTCAGAGGGCAATTCCATCGGTTTGGCCCACGCGGCTGGACGGATGGTGTAGTTGTAGTGCCGAGGACAAGCCGTTCGTCCTATAACCGACTCGGCCCGCGTCCGCCATTTCGGGCAACGCGGGTCAAGGTGCAGAATTTAGAGGAAAGAACCGTGATGGTTCGGTTCTCCCGAGGAGGCCGCTCATGACCGCTCGCACCCCTGACGCCGAGCCGCTGCTGACCCCGGCTGAGGTCGCCACGATGTTCCGTGTGGACCCGAAGACGGTGACCCGCTGGGCCAAGGCAGGCAAGCTCACGTCCATCCGCACGCTGGGTGGGCACAGGCGCTACCGCGAGGCCGAGGTCCGCGCACTGCTTGCGGGTATTCCGCAGCAGCGCAGCGAGGCCTGAGGCATCGCATTACCTCGCACTACCGCTTCATCTTCTCCACCCGCAGCACCGCACCACACGCAGTGCATGGCAACACCCCCGCATTGCAGGGCACTTCGGACACGGGTCCCCCAACTCGGTCCGCCGCCCACCCCAAGCTCCACATGACCGGCACCCGCCCCAACGGGAGCCGGGTCATTGATCGCGCTGGACTCCGCCGGGTCCAGCGCGATTTTTTTGTGCCCGGGAGGGGCCTGTGTCGCCCTGTACGGCCCTGCGGCACCTCGGACTCCCGGGGGGAGGTCGCTCGTGCCCACCGGGCCGCCTGTGGCTGCCCCGGGCCGGAAGGGGGGGTCGGGGGAAAGCCGGGGGGAGTGCAATTGCATATATTAAATTGGCGGATTGTAAGGCGGGGGTAAATACCCCGACTCAAAGAACTCTTTGGGTGACACCCGTCACAGCCCCTGGTGCTTGCCGAACCGATCCTGCCACCGGGAGGAAAGCCGGTCCGGCGGCGATGGTCACGAGTCCGGAGGGCTTTCGTCCTGCAATCCCTCCCCGGTCGCGGGCCGGCTCCCGGCGGGCCGGTGCGGGGAGTCCGGGTCCTCGGGGGTCCGGGTGTCCGGCTCCGGTTCCATCGCGAGCCGCAGCAGCTTGCGGCAGACCGGACAGTGCTCCGTGCGGTGCCGGTAGCCGGTGGCTGCGGACAGGTGGGCGCGCAGCAGTGCCCGCGTCGCGTGCCGTGCGGTGGGAGCCGTCACTCGTCACCTCCCGATCCCCTGATGTCCGGGGTACCGGTGGCAGATGCCCGCGTCAAGACGCGGGGAGGGACCGGTCCGAAGGGCCGGGTCGGGACGGGGCACACGCGCCGAGGCCCGCATCCGGTGCGGATGCGGGCCTCGAACTTACTGCGGTCCTGACGGGATTTGAACCCGCGGCCTCCACCTTGACAGGGTGGCGAGCACTCCAAACTGCTCCACAGGACCTTGATTCGCAGCCGTTCACTCCACTTGCGCGGTGTGTGCGTGTTGCTGCGAGACAGACTGTACAGCAGGTCAGAGGGTGCAGTCGAACCAGCTTCGAAGCGGCTCCCCGTTACGGGACGGCCGCGTCGATCGCCTTCACGATGCGCTTGTCGGAGACCGGGTACGCCGTGCCCAGCGCGTGCGCGAAGTAGCTGACCCGCAGCTCCTCGATCATCCAGCGGATCTCCCGTACCTCCTGCGGAACGGGCCTGCCCTGCGGCAGTTGTTCCAGCAGCCAGGCGTACTCGTCCTGCATCTCGTGGACCTTCTCCATGCGCGCGGTGTCGCGCTGGGCGCCGGTCGGCATCTGCTGGAGGCGGCGGTCGGCGGCCACGAGGTAACGCATCAGGTGCGGCAGCCGCTTGAGGCCGGTCCTCGTCACGAACCCGGCCGGCATCAGGGCGTCCACTTGCTTGCGCACGTCCGCGAGGTTGGGCAGCAGCACGGGGCTCTTCGTGGACTTCAGACGGCGCTCGCAGGCCTGCCAGGCGGCGAGCACCTGCTGGACCTGGTGCACGGTCCGCACGGTCGCGTCGACGAGGTCGGCGCGCACCTTGTCGTACAGCTTCCGGAACGACTCCTCGTCCCAGGCGGGGCCGCCGTGGTCGGCGATCAGCTTGTCCGTCGCGGCCGTCGCGCAGTCGTCGAAGAGGGCCTGGATGGAGCCGTGCGGGTTGCTGGAGAGGGCCAGCTTCTGCTGGTTGGTGAGCTTGTCGGAGGCGAACTTGGCGGGGTTCACGGGGATGTTGAGCAGGATGAGGCGGCGGGTGCCGGCCCACATCGCCTGCCGCTGCTCGGCCTCGGTGTCGAAGAGCTGCACGGAGACCGAGGCGCCCTTGTCGACGAGCGCCGGATACGCCTTCACCGGCTGTCCGGCGCGCTTGGTCTCGAAGACCTTGGTCAGCGTGCCGATGGTCCAGTCGGTGAGGCCGGTGCGCTCGATGGTCTCGCCGCCGGAGCGTTCCGCCGTCGCGGCAGCCGCCTTGGAGAGCGCCTGGCGGGCCTTGGGGCGCAGTTGCAGCCGCAGGGCCTCCAGGTCCTTGTCCTCGGCGAGCTTCTTGCGCCGCTCGTCGACGATCCGGAACGTGATCCTGAGGTGGTCCGGAATGCGCGAGAGGTCGAAGTCGGCGGGGGAGACGGGCACCCCGACCATCTTCTGGAGCTCGCGGGCGAGCGTGAAGTGGATCGGCTCCTGCAACGGAACCGCCCGGTCCAGGAACCTCTGCGCATAGTTCGGCGCGGGCACGTAGTGCCGGCGGACCGGCTTCGGCAGCGACCGGATCAGCTCGGTGACGACCTCCTCGCGCAGCCCCGGGATCTGCCAGTCGAAGCCCTCGTCGGTGACCTGGTTGAGCACCTGGAGCGGAATGTGGACGGTCACGCCGTCCGCGTCCGCGCCCGGCTCGAACTGGTAGGTCACCCGGAACTTCAGCGGGCCCTGCCGCCAGGAGTCCGGGTAGTCGTCCTTGGTGACCCCCGCGGCCTTCTCGTTGATGAGCATCTCGCGCTCGAAGTCGAGGAACTCGGGCTCCTCGCGCTTCTTGTGCTTCCACCACGAGTCGAAGTGCGCGCCGGAGACGACGTGTTCGGGGATGCGCTGGTCGTAGAAGTCGAAGAGGGTCTCGTCGTCCACCAGGATGTCGCGGCGGCGGGCGCGGTGCTCCAGCTCCTCGACCTCGGTCAGCAGCTTGCGGTTGTCGGCGAAGAACTTGTGGTGGGTGCGCCAGTCGCCCTCGACGAGCGCGTTGCGGATGAACAGGTCGCGGGAGACCTCGGCGTCGATCCGGCCGTAGTTCACCTTCCGCTGCGCGACGATCGGCACCCCGTACAGCGTGACGCGCTCGTACGCCATGACGGCCGCCTGGTCCTTCTCCCAGTGCGGTTCGCTGTACGTGCGCTTGAGGAGGTGCTGGGCGAGCGGCTCGATCCACTCCGGCTCGACCTTGGCGTTGACCCGGGCCCACAGCCGGGAGGTCTCCACCAGCTCGGCCGACATGATGAACCGGGGCTGCTTCTTGAACAGCGCGGACCCGGGGAAGATCGCGAACTTGGCGTTCCGTGCGCCCAGGTACTCGTTCTTGTCGGTGTCCTTGAGCCCGATGTGGGAGAGGAGACCGGCGAGGAGGGAGGTGTGGACGGAGGTCTCCGGCGCGTCCTCCTCGTTCGGGTGTATTCCCATCTGCTTGGCGACGGACCGCAGCTGGGCGTAGATGTCCTGCCACTCCCTGATCCGCAGGAAGTTCAGGTACTCCTGCTTGCACATCCGCCGGAACGAGGACGAGCCGCGCTCCTTCTGCTGCTCCCGGATGTACCGCCACATGTTCAGGAACGACAGGAAGTCGGACGTCTCGTCCTTGAACCGGGCGTGGTTCTGGTCCGCCTGCTGCTGCTTCTCGACGGGGCGCTCACGCGGGTCCTGGATGGAGAGCGCGGCGGCGATCACCATGACTTCCCGTACGCAACCGTTCTTGTCGGCCTCCAGGACCATGCGCGCCAGACGCGGGTCGACGGGCAGCTGGAACAGCTTGCGCCCCTGCTCCGTCAGCCGCTTCTTCGGGTCCTTCTCGTTCGGGTCGAGTGCCCCGAGCTCCTGGAGGAGCTGCACGCCGTCACGGATGTTGCGGTGGTCCGGCGGGTCGATGAACGGGAACTTCTCGATCTCTCCGAGCCCCGCGGCGGTCATCTGGAGGATGACGGAGGCGAGGTTCGTGCGGAGGATCTCCGCGTCCGTGAACTCGGGACGGCTGAGGAAGTCGTCCTCGGAGTACAGCCGGATGCAGATGCCGTCCGACGTACGCCCGCAACGCCCCTTGCGCTGGTTGGCGCTCGCCTGACTGATCCGCTCGATGGGCAGCCGCTGGACCTTGGTGCGGTGGCTGTAGCGGGAGATGCGGGCGGTGCCCGGGTCGATGACGTACTTGATGCCCGGGACGGTCAGCGAGGTCTCGGCGACGTTGGTGGCCAGGACGATGCGTCGGCCCGTGTGGCGCTGGAAGACACGGTTCTGCTCGGCGTGCGAGAGGCGCGCGTAGAGGGGGAGCACCTCGGTGTGGCGCAGATTCCGCTTGGTGAGGGCGTCGGCCGTGTCGCGGATCTCCCGCTCCCCGGAGAGGAAGACGAGGACGTCGCCGGGGCCTTCGGCCTGGAGCTCGTCCACGGCGTCCGCGATGGCGGTGATCTGGTCGCGGTCCGAGTCGTCGCCCTCCTCCTCCAGCAGCGGCCGGTAGCGGACCTCGACGGGGTACGTACGGCCGCTCACCTCCACGATCGGCGCGTCGCCGAAGTGCCGGGAGAAGCGCTCGGGGTCGATGGTCGCGGAGGTGATCACGACCTTGAGGTCGGGGCGCCGGGGGAGGAGCTGGGCGAGGTATCCGAGCAGGAAGTCGATGTTGAGGGAACGCTCGTGGGCCTCGTCGATGATGATCGTGTCGTACGCGCGCAGCTCGCGGTCCGTCTGGATCTCGGCGAGCAGGATGCCGTCCGTCATCAGCTTCACGAAGGTCGCGTCCTGGTTCACCTGGTCGGTGAAGCGGACCTTCCAGCCGACGGCCTCGCCCAGCGGCGTCCTCAACTCGTCCGCGATGCGCTCCGCCACCGTGCGGGCGGCGATGCGGCGGGGCTGGGTGTGGCCGATCATGCCCTTCACGCCGCGGCCCAGCTCCATGCAGATCTTCGGAATCTGCGTCGTCTTGCCGGAGCCGGTCTCGCCCGCGACGATCACGACCTGGTGGTCGCGTATCGCCTCGGCGATGTCGGCCTTCTTCTGGCTGACGGGGAGGGACTCGGGGTACGTGATCGTGGGCACGCGGGCGGCGCGGGCCGCCACTCTGCGGGCGGACTTCTCCGCCTCGGCGGCGATCTCGTCCAGGACCGACTGCCGGGCCTCCGGCTTGCGGATGCGACGGGCGCCTTCGAGTCGGCGGCCGAGGCGGTGGGCGTCACGGAGCGAGCTCTGGGCGAGGGTGGCCTGGAGGTCGGCGAAGGAAGTAGACATACCTGGTTCAGGATCTCACTTCGCGGTGAGGTGTGGCGAACCGATTTCCGGGGCGGGGCGGGACGGGGCGGGATGGGACGGGGGTGCATGCGCGTACGGGGGCGGGGGCGTGCGCGTACAGGGGGCGGGGCGTGCGCCTGCGGGGGCGTGCGCCTACCGGGGGGCGTGCGCGTACGGGGGTGGCTGGGCGTAGGGCGAGGGGGGCACCTCCGGTGGGGGGCCGCCCCCTTGCCCGCCCGTTCCGCCCCCGGGGGGCGGCCCCGCCGCCCAAGGGGGCTCACGGGACGCGGAGCCCTCCAGCCCGTCCGGCGTTCGAGGACGCGCGGCGGAGCCGTGCAGGGGTCCGGGGCGCAGGCCACCGCAACCCCCTGCGGCGGCGAGCGGCACGTACCCTCGTGGGCGGGCGGAATGCCGCCCACCGCAACGACAGAAACTCCGCCGCCCCGCTCCGGAAAGGCCCCGCCGTGTCCCTCGCCGCGCCGCACGCGCACTGGCGCCGACTGCTGGCTGTCGCCGCCGTCGTGCTGGGCGTGCTCGGCGTGCTCTGCGGTCCGGCGGCACCACAGGCCGTGCCCGCCCCGGCAGCGGCGCGCACGGCGACGACGGAGCACACGGTACCGGCGGCGGCGCGCACAGTGACGGCGACGCCCAAGCCCACGGCCCCCGCACTGGCGCGCACAGCGACGGCGACGCCCAAGCCCACGGCCCCCGCACCGGCGCGCACAGTGCCGGCGACGACGGAGCACACGGTACCGGCGGCGGCGCGCACAGTGGCGCGCACGGCGATGGCGGCGGCGACACCGAGGGCGGATCCCACGGTCCCGGCAGATGCGCGCACAGTGCAGGCGACGGCTGCCCGGCCCGCGACCGCGACGGCCGAGCCCACCGCCCCCGCGGCGCAGCCCCCCGCCCCCGCGGCGCCCGCCGCCTCCGCCCCCGTGCCCGGCTGCCACGACCGTGCCCCCGCGGACGGCACCGCCGCCCCCGCCGCCCCTGTCAGGCCCTCCACCGCGTACGAGCTGCTGCCCGCCCTCTTCGAGGCGCGCGGGGCCGTCGGCGGCTGGGGGCCGGAACAGGGCCTCGTACCGCAGCACGTCAGGCGTGCCCCGCCTTCGGCCGGTCCGCCGACCCCTGTGGATCTCTCCGTACTCCTGCGCGTCTAGGGAGCGGGCTCCGCCCGCGTTCCCGCACTCCCTCTCGTACCGCCAGGAGAAGAACACCCCCATGTCCCACCCCCCGCAGCCCCAGAAGTCCGGCAAGTCCCCGCAGTCCCCGAAGCCTGCGAAGACCCCGAAGTCCTCGCAGTCCGGCAAGTCCGGCCAGACCGCCAAGCGCGGCCGTGGCGTCCTCATCGGTGCCGGGGTCGCCACCGCGGCCGTCCTGCTCGGGCTCGCCTCGTACTCCGCGACGAAGCCCGCGGACCGCGACGACACGCCCGCCGCCGTCGCCACCGGCCCCTCGGCCGCCCCCGACGCGGCCGGGCCCCAGGGAGACGGCGCCTACCCGGAGCTGGAGAAGCTCGCCCGCCGTACCGAGGGCGACCCTCTCGCGCAGGGGAAGGCGGACGCGCCCGTCGTGCTCGTGGAGTACGCCGACTTCAAGTGCGGCTACTGCGGCAAGTTCGCCCGCGACACCGAGCCGGACCTGGTGAAGAAGTACGTCGAGAAGGGCGTTCTGCGCATCGAGTGGCGCAACTTCCCGATCTTCGGCGAGGAGTCCGAAGCCGTCGCGCGCGCCGCCTGGGCAGCCGGGCAGCAGGGCGAGTTCTGGCGCTTCCACCAGGCGGCGTACGCCGAGGGCGCCAAGGAGAAGGGGTACGGGAAGGACCGGCTGACGGCGCTCGCGAAGGAGGCCGGGGTGAAGGACCTCGACAGGTTCACCGCCGACTCCGACGGCGCGCAGGCCCGCGCCGCCGTGAAGAAGGACCAGGAGGAGGCGTACCGGCTCGGCGCGACCTCCACCCCCTCCTTCCTGGTCAACGGCCGTCCGATCGCCGGCGCCCAGCCCGAGGAGGTCTTCCACCAGGCCATCGAGGCCGCGGCGGACCGGGCCGGGAAGTCCGGGGCGAAGCAGCGGTGACCGCGGACATCGGTTACTTCGCCGCCTTCCTCGGCGGCCTGCTCGCGCTCGTCAGCCCGTGCAGCGCCCTGCTGCTGCCCGCCTTCTTCGCGTACTCGATCGACTCCACGTCCCGCCTGCTGGCCCGTACCGGCATCTTCTACGCGGGCCTGGCGACCACGCTCGTCCCGCTGGGGGCGGCCGGTTCGTACGCCGGAAGGTTCTTCTACGGCAACCGGGACCTGCTCGTCACCGTCGCGGGCTGGGTGATCATCGCGCTCGGCGTCGCGCAGATCCTCGGCATGGGCTTCGCCTCGAAGAAGATGGCCGAACTCTCCGGCCGCATCCGTCCCACCACCGCCCTGTCCGTCTACGCCCTCGGCGCGGTCTACGGGCTCGCCGGTTTCTGCGCGGGGCCGATCCTCGGCAGCGTCCTCACCGTCGCCGCCGTCAGTGGCAGCCCGGTCTACGGGGGTCTGCTGCTCGCCGTCTACGCACTCGGCATGGCGGTCCCGCTCTTCCTCCTCGCCCTGCTCTGGGAGCGTTTCGAGCTGGGACGCCGCCGTTGGCTCCGCGGTCGCACGCTCGCCCTGGGGCGCTTCGAACTCCACACCACGTCGCTGCTTTCGGGGCTGTTCTTCGTCGCCCTGGGCGTCCTGTTCCTCCGCTTCGACGGCGCGACCGCGCTGCCCGGCCTGCTCGACGTCGACGACTCGTTCGCCGTGGAGCAGTGGGCGAGCGGGCTCGGCGAAGCGGTCCCGGACTGGGTGCTGCTGGCGACGGTGGTGGCCGTGGTGGGAGTGGTGTTCGTGGTGCGGGGGGTGCGTGGCCGGGGCGGTACGGAGACCCCCGACGCGGACAGCCTGCCGCATGACGCGTGAGGGACGCCCACCCCCGCAGCCGGTCGCGCCCGGGCCGGCGGCGGGAGGCGGGCGGTGACCGTCGCTGGAGACCGGCCGCAGATGCCGGCCTTGGAGTTGGAGCGGTGTCGACCTGCCGTACCGGAGCAGTCGACGATGGTTCCGTCCGGATCGAAGGACAGCGCAACCCCCATCCGGAATTGCTCTGCCGGACCTGGAACCGAAGGGTCTCATCGACCCGCACCGCATTCCCGGAACGTCAAGCATGCGGTTCTCCCTCTCCCTTGGGCGTTTTGTTCACTGGTGCACTGAGCGAACCGATGTGATTGCATCCTCGTGTCAGAGTCTGAGACGGACCGCAACTCCGTGAGTACGCCCGGATATGCACAGTTCACCGGCGGCGGGCAGGGCGGTACTCAGCCGCTCAACACAACGGACGCCTCCGGGCTCCTCGGAGGCGCAGGTCAGAGGTGGGCGTGGGCGGCAGGCGCGGGGGCGCCACTTGAATTGACCGTGAATTCGGCTGGATGCCCTTTCGCCGGGTGCGACTGCCGGAATTGTGCCCACTTCTACTCAACTCCCCTGTCCGAACCGTGAGATGGCGGATTGTGAGGTGCTGACTTCCGTGGGGAGTTCATCGGCCCCATGGGAAGATGCCGACGGCTGGCCCGAAGAACATCTGCGATGAAGGAGCAAGATGACTGCGATCACCCGAGTTGTCGGACGCGACGTCTTGGACAGCAGGGGCAACCCGACCGTCGAGGTCGATGTCCACCTGGAGGACGGCTCGCTGGGCCGTGCCGCGGTTCCCTCCGGTGCGTCCACGGGCGCCAACGAAGCCGTGGAGCTCCGGGACGGCGATGCCTCGCGTTTCCACGGCAAGGGCGTTCGCACGGCGGTCGAAGCGGTCAACGGGGTCATCGCCGACGCCTTGGCGGGAGTCGAGGCGGAGAACCAGGCGCTGGTCGACGAGGTGATGATCTCCCTCGACGGCACGCCCAACAAGGGGAAGCTGGGCGCCAACGCCATCCTCGGCGTCTCGCTGGCCACGGTGAAGGCTGCGGCCGCGGCGCACCGGATGCCGCTGTACCGCTACGTCGGCGGATCGGGCGCCCGACTGCTCCCCGTGCCGATGATGAACATCATCAACGGTGGCGCACACGCGAACAACGCCCTGGACTTCCAGGAGTTCATGATCGCGCCGATCGGGGCGGAGAACTTCTTCGAGGCCGTACGCATGGGCTCCGAGGTCTTCCACACCCTGCGCAAGTCGCTGTCGGACGCCGGCCACAGCACCGGGGTGGGCGACGAGGGCGGCTTCGCTCCCGACCTCCGTACCTCCGACGAGGCGCTGCAGTTCGTCGTGGACGCCATCGAGAAGACCGGATACACGCCGGGTGAGGACATCACCCTGGTCATGGACCCGGCGACGTCGGAGTTCTACAAGGACGGGGTCTACGACTACACGGGCGAGGGCGTCAAGCGCTCGATCGAGGAGCAGGCGCAGTACCTCGCGGGCCTGGTCTCGCGTTACCCGATCGCGTCGATCGAGGACGCCATGGCGGAGGACGACTTCGAGGGCTGGAAGCTGCTGATGCAGCTCATCGGCGACAAGTGCCAGCTCACCGGCGACGACGTGTTCTGCACCAATGTCGACCGGCTCACCGACGGAATCCGGGACGGTATCGCCAACTCGATCCTGGTGAAGGTCAACCAGATCGGTACGCTCACCGAGACCCTCGACACCGTGGAGACCGCGCACAAGGCCGGCTACACGGTGGTCATGTCGCACCGCTCCGGCGAGACCGAGGACACCACCATCGCGGACCTCGCGGTCGCCACGGGCTGTGGCCAGATCAAGACCGGTTCGCTGTCCCGTTCGGATCGCACCGCCAAGTACAACCAGCTCATCCGCATCGAGGAAGAGCTGGGCGCGCAGGCCCGGTACGCGGGTCGGTCCGGGCTGTACATACGTTCCTGACCCGTACGGCAGAGCGCCGGGTCCCTTCGACGGGGGTCCGGCCCTGCTGCCTGCTCGGCAGGGCGTGGGGAGGACGTCGGGCAGTCCGGATCGGGGCCACGGGTCCGTCGGGGCGGGCCGGTGCGCGGCTTCCAGAGGGTCAGCGGCCCTCGGGTTCAGGCATGGGCAGCTCGTCCAGGTCGAGAGGGTAGGTCCGGCCGTCCGCCAGCTCGATGGGCAGCTTGCCGGTTCCGTACTTGTGGGTGCGCGCCGTGATGTAACCGGTCCCGGTGGGCTCGGTGTGGACGACGACCTCCCCGGCGTACGGGTCCACGATCACGTAGACCGGGATGCTGTAGCGCCCGTACTTGGCGGTGCAGTCGTCGTAGTCCCTGCGTGCGGAGGAGACCGAGACGACTTCGGCGATCAGCAGGACGTCCTCGAAGCTGTAGCGCTTGCCCTGCTTCTGCGCGTCCTCGCGCAGAATGGCGAAGTCCGGGGCGGAATTCTCGTCGGCCGGGAAGTCGAGGCAGACGTCGGAGGTGGTCTTCGCGTGACGCCCCAACGCAAGAGAGTCCATCTGCAACGACTTGATCGTGTGGGAGTGCTCAAAGCCCTGCGGGGTCATGATCACCTTGCCGTCGGCACCGAAGAAGACCGTGTATCCGGCGGGGAACTCGGTGCGCAGAATCGCATCGACGCTCATCGACTGCTTCTTCCCATCGCTCCCCAGAATACGGTGGGTACGCCGGTCCGCAGCGGGTGCCGGCCGACGAGGTCAGGGGCCGACGGCCAAGGAGGCCGGGGTGCAACACCGGCGTGGCAGCGACCTGTCGCTGTGCCCTTGGCCGGAGTTGCGGGAGCTGCGGGCATGGGTGCACCGGTCGACGGCGATGACGGCCAGGCCACGTCCGGCCCCGGTCCGTGCCGTACTCCCGAGGAGCGGGCCCCGTAAGCAGACGACCGTGCGGCAACCTCGTGGAGAGCTGGGCGGCGGTCTTCCTGCCCGGCGGACCCGCCCGTCCCGGCCGTCTGCTGCTCCGCCCGCCCGTCCCGGCCGCCTGCTCCGCCCGGCCGTCGGCAGCCGCCTGACCGCGCTGCCACCGTCCGCGCAGAACCCGGCCGTCCCCCCACCCCGCCGAGGGTCGGGCACATGGGCCCGGACGCGTGAAAAAGCCCCGGACGGAACCCGTCCGGGGCTTTCACCTGCAATGTCAATGGTGGCTGGGGCCGGGATCGAACCGGCGACCTATCGCTTTTCAGGCGATCGCTCGTACCAACTGAGCTACCCAGCCACTGCGGCCGAAACCGCAAGCGGTCCTGACGGGATTTGAACCCGCGGCCTCCACCTTGACAGGGTGGCGAGCACTCCAAACTGCTCCACAGGACCATGCAAGTGCGAGACGTGCTGTCGCAAGTTTCGCACAGGTGTTGCGTACCCCCAACGGGATTCGAACCCGTGCTACCGCCTTGAAAGGGCGGCGTCCTGGGCCACTAGACGATGAGGGCTAATTGGCCCGCCTTTGCGCTTCGCAGCGCGTCGGGGACGTCAGAAGCATATGGGATGCCGGGTGGGTTCGCCAAAACGGTTCACCGGGAGGGCGGGGCGGAGGTCTCCTCCGGCCGGGCGTCCGGGCTGTTCTCGTCGGGGAGGCGGCGGCTGACCTCGGCCGTCGACAGGCCCAGGCCGCCCAGCGTGATCTCGTCCCAGGCCTGGAGGCGGCGGGTGTCGCGGTCCAGGTAGAGCAGCGAGGCGCGGATCTTCTGCGGGTCGTCCTTCTCCACGGCGCGCAGGCCGCCGCCGCCCGTGGAGCCCTCCACCATCAGGCGGGTGCCGCGCTTCATGATCTCCGTCCGGCGTTCGTGGGTGTGGCCCGCGAGGGCGAGCGGAACCTCGCCGTCCGTCTCGGCGACCGCGATCCGGTTGTGGGCGACCGCGATGTCCACGGGGGTGCCGGCCGCCTTCTGGTCGCGCAACGCGGCGGCCAGCTGGACGCCCGCGACGCGCTCGCCGGCGTCGCCCTGCGGCTCGACGGAGCGGTCCGGGGTGAACTGCGGGTCGCCGATGCCCGCGACGCGCAGGCCGTCCGCGACGGTGACGGCGTCGCCGTGGTCGAGGACGTGCACGTTCTTCAGCCGCGACATGTACGCCTGGGTCTCGGCCGAGTCGTGGTTGCCGCGGACCCAGATGTACGGGGCGCCGAGGTCCGGGATCGGGTCGAGGAAGACGTTCTCGGCCGCGCTGCCGTGGTCCATGGTGTCGCCGGAGTCGATGATCGCGTCGATGTCGTACTGCTCGACGAGCGAGCCGATGATGTGCCACGACGCCGGGTTGAGGTGGATGTCCGAGACGTGCAGGACGCGCATCGTGGTGGGCGACGGCTGGTAGGCGGGGAGGGTGGAGGTGGCGTCGTACAGCTTCGTCACATTGGTGACCAGACGGGCCAACTCCTGCTGGTAGACGTCGAATTCGGCCACGATGTTACGGGCGTCGCCGACCACGCTGGGGGCCGAGGAGAGCAGGCCGGAGAACTTCGGCTCCAGGACGGACTTGGGGTTCCAGGTCGCGTACGCGGTGATCCCGGACGCCGTCAGGAGTGCCAGCGCGAGCCCTCCGGCGGCGAGGGCGCGGCGGGGGCGGCGGTAGACGGCGAGGCCGAGCGCGGTGGCGCCGGCGACGACGGCGACGCAGGAGCGCACCGCCAGGTCGAGGGTGCCGTCCACGACGTCCTCGGTGATCTGCTCCTGGAGGCCCGAGATCCGCTCCGGGTGGTTGACCAGGGCGGACGCGCGGTCGGCGTCCAGTTGGTCGACGTCCACGTCGAGCCGGATGGGGGCGACGTGGGAGTCGAGTTCCAGGGCGCCCAGGGGAGACACGTTGATCTTGGTGCCGCCGGCGAAGGAGGGGCGCAGGGTCATCGTGGTGTCCACGGGACCGACCGGTGCGCGGACGTCGCCGACGACGAGGAGGCCGAGCCAGGCGCCGAACAGGACGACCACGATCAGGCCGAGACTACGGGCCCAGGGGTGCGGGGCGTGCGCCAGGGTGCTGGTGGGGGCCAAGTGGTGGGAGCGGTAGCGGTGCAGCAGACGGGCGGGCAGGGCTCGGACCATTGGGGGCGTATGCCCGGCAGCGCCGGGGGTCATGCGGGCCGGGCGGGGCGGCTCGCCGGGCGAGGGGGCCGGGGAGAACCGGGGGCGGGGGAGCTGTGGCGGCACTGGGCGTAGGGGACGCGGTGGCCGCAGAATGGTCGCGTGCTGGAGATGACGCGTGAGGAGTTCGAAGAGCTGGTCGCCGAGGCGCTGGACCGGATACCGCCCGAGCTGACGCGGTTGATGGACAACGTCGCGGTGTTCGTCGAGGACGAGCCGGCGAAGGACGATCCGGAACTGCTGGGTCTTTACGAGGGGACGCCGCTGACCGATCGCGGGGAGTGGTACGCGGGCGTGCTGCCGGACCGGATCACGATCTACCGGGGGCCGACGCTGCGGATGTGCGAGGACCGGGAGGACGTCGTCGCGGAGACGGAGATCACGGTGGTGCACGAGATCGCCCACCATTTCGGGATCGACGACGAACGGTTGCACGCGCTGGGGTACGGGTGAGCGCACCGCGGGAGGCCGCCGCCGGGTCCGCGCTGTCAGGTTCGGGGGTGTCCTGGGCGGTGCTCGCCGCCGTCTCGGCGGGCGGGGCGCTCGGCGCGCTGGCGCGGTACGGGGCACTGGTGGCGTGGCCTGCCCCCGTCGGCGGTTTTCCGTGGGCGTTGTTCGGGGTCAACGTGCTGGGGTCCGGGCTGATCGGGGCGCTGATGGCGCTGGTCGCCGAGGGCGGCCGGGACCGGTGGGCGCCGCCGCTGGCGCGGCCCTTCGTGGGGGTGGGAGTGCTGGGTGGCTTCACCTCGTTCTCGACGTACGCCATGGACGTGAGCGGCCTGCTCGCGGGCGGTGAGGCGGTGAAGGCGACGCTCTACGCGCTGGGGACGGTCGGCGGGGCGCTGGGCGCGGTGGGGGCGGCGGCGACGCTGACGCGGCGGGTGCTCGGCCGACGGAGCGGCGGGGTGCCCGGGAGTCGGGGCGGCGGGGCGCCCGGGAGTCGGGGCGGCGGGGTGCCCGGGAGGCGGGCGGCGTGAACTGGGTGCTGGTCGTGCTCGGCGGGGCGGTCGGGGCGCCGTTGAGGTATCTGACGGACCGTGCGGTGCAGGCCCGGCACGCGTCCGGGTTCCCGTGGGGTACGTGCGTGGTCAACGCGGCCGGGAGCCTGTTGCTGGGGGTGGTGACCGGAGCGGTCGCGGCCGACGCGGCCTCCTCGTACGCGCACCTCCTCGTCGGGACGGGCCTGTGCGGGGCCCTCACCACGTACTCCACCTTCAGTTACGAGACGCTGCGGCTCGTCGAGGGCGGGCAGCGGCTCCTCGCGGTGCTGAACGTGACGGTGTCGGTGCTGGTGGCGTTGGGCGCCGTCACCCTCGGGTCGGCACTCGGGGGCGCGGTCGGCGGGTAGCGCGGGCGGCGTTCCGCGGCGCCGGGCGGGGCGCGACGCGTGGGGGAGCGGTGTGCCGCGCGTGGCGGGGCCGTGGCGGTCGGGCGTCGGCGCGTGTCCCCGGCGGGTCCCCGGGAGTTGAGTGGGCATACCCCGACCGCCCCACGGCTCCGGGGGTGTCGTGGACCCGGACGCAGACCCGCAGCCCCGTGCGCCGTCTGCTCGGAACCTCCACCCTCCCGGGCCGTCATCCCGGAGGTGCGCCCGTGCGCCAGCTGCCCACCCCTGTCCGACTCGCCGCCGCGGCGCTCGCGGTGGCGGCTTCCGCAGGCTGCATGAGCGTGAGTGACGGCGGGGGCGATCCCGTGCCGGTCCGGCCCGCCGCCCAGCAGGAGCAGGCGGGAGAGGACGGCGGAGAGCCCGCGGCGGACGGCGGGGGGCAGCGGCGCACGGACGGCAAACCGGTGTCCGGACCCGCCGCCGGCACGGCGGCCGAGGAGGCCGGGGGCGACTCCACGGTCAGCCCCAGTGCCTCGCCGGGACCGGAGGCCACCCCCTCGAAGGGCGCGTCGGGTCCGGCCGCCACGCCACCCCCGGGGGCCGGTGGCGGGAAGGCCACGCCGCCGCCCGCACGGCCCGGGGCGCCGAAGCCGTCCTCGTCCCGGCCGCCCCAGGAGCCGCCGCCCACGCCGCCCGAGCCGACCCGTGAGCCCGAGCCGACGCCGACGCCACCGTCCGAGCCGCCGACGGAGCCCGTGCCGACGACGACCCCGGCGGCGGAGAACCGTGCGGCCGAGGGGACGCAAGCGGCGGCGGAGTACCGGCGGGACACCGCGGGAAGAGCGGTAAAACCGCAGGTGAGGGCGGTGTAGGGCGGTCGATTTGCCAGGTGTGGGGGAGGGTGCGTATGGTTATAGATCGTTTGATCCCATTGCCCGGCGCCGAAAAAGAAGAGCGCCGTGTGGCGCGTACTCTCCCTTGCCGTGACTGACCGCATCGAGGCGGTTTCACTTGCGATTCACGGAGTTTGGGCGCGTGCCGAGACTCCGAGAGGTTTCGCATCCGCATGTCTGTTTCCAGTTCTGACCGCACCGCCATGCCCACCGAGGCCGCCGAGCAGCAGCTCGACGCCGCCACGGTCGAGGCTGCCGAGACGGTCACCGTCGACGTCGAGAGCGTCGACCCCACCGAGGTCGTGGAGGCCGCCGCCGAGATCGTGGCGTCGGCCCAGACCGAGACGGCCGCCGAGCCGGCCGCCGACGAGGCGCCCGCCGCCGAGGCCCCCGCCGACGACGTCGACGCCGAGCCCGTGCACACCGGTCCCACCTTCGGCGACCTGGGCCTGCCCGAGGGCATCGTCCGCAAGCTCGCCCAGAACGGTGTCACCGCGCCCTTCCCGATCCAGGCCGCGACCATCCCGGACGCCCTGGCCGGCAAGGACATCCTGGGCCGTGGCCGCACCGGCTCCGGCAAGACCCTCTCCTTCGGTCTGCCGACCCTGGCCTCGCTGGCCGGCGGCACCACCGAGAAGAAGAAGCCCCGCGCGATCATCCTCACGCCGACCCGTGAGCTGGCCATGCAGGTGGCCGACGCCCTCCAGCCGTACGGCGACGTGCTCGGCCTGAAGATGAAGGTCGTCTGCGGCGGTACGTCCATGGGCAACCAGATCTACGCCCTGGAGCGCGGTGTCGACGTCCTCGTCGCCACCCCGGGCCGCCTGCGCGACCTGCTGAACCGTGGCGCCGCGTCCCTGGAGAACGTCCAGATCGCCGTCCTCGACGAGGCCGACCAGATGTCGGACCTGGGCTTCCTGCCCGAGGTCACCGAGCTGCTCGACCAGATCCCCGGCGGCGGCCAGCGCATGCTCTTCTCCGCCACGATGGAGAACGAGATCTCCACCCTGGTCAAGCGCTACCTGACGAACCCCGTCACGCACGAGGTCGACAGCGCGCAGGGCAACGTCTCGACCATGACCCACCACGTCCTCGTCGTGAAGCCGAAGGACAAGGCGCCGGTCACGGCCGCGATCGCCGCCCGCAAGGGCCGCACGATCATCTTCGTCCGCACCCAGCTGGGCGCCGACCGCATCGCCGAGCAGCTCCAGGACTCGGGCGTGAAGGCCGACGCGCTGCACGGCGGCATGACGCAGGGCGCCCGTACCCGCGTCCTCGAAGACTTCAAGAAGGGCTACGTCAACGCCCTGGTCGCCACCGACGTCGCCGCCCGCGGCATCCACGTCGACGGCATCGACCTGGTGCTGAACGTGGACCCGGCCGGCGACCACAAGGACTACCTGCACCGCTCGGGCCGTACCGCCCGCGCCGGCAAGTCCGGTGTCGTCGTCTCCCTGTCGCTGCCGCACCAGCGCCGCCAGATCTTCCGGCTGATGGAGGACGCGGGCGTCGACGCCTCGCGCCACATCGTCGGCGGCTCGGGCGCGTTCGACCCGGAGGTCGCCGAGATCACCGGTGCCCGCTCGCTGACCGAGGTCCAGGCCGACTCCGCGACCAACTCGGCCAAGCAGGCCGAGCGCGAGGCCAAGGAGCTGGCCAAGGAGCTGGAGCGCGTCCAGCGCCGGGCGACCGAGCTGCGCGAGGAGGCCGACCGCCTGGTCGCCCGCGCCGCCCGTGAGCGCGGCGAGGACCCGGAGACCGCGATCGCCGAGGCCGCTGCCGCGGCCGAGGCCGAGGCGGCCGAAGAGGCACAGGCCGCTGCCGCCGCAGCCGCGAAGGCGGCGGAGGAGCAGCGTCAGCGCCGCGACGACCGCGGCAACTTCGAGCGCCGTGACGACCGCGGCGGCTACCGCGGCAACCGTGACGACCGCGGCGGCGACCGTGGTGGCTACCGGGGCGGCGACCGCAACGACCGTCCGTCCGGCGGCTACCGCGGCAACGACCGCAACGACCGCCCCGCGTCCGGTGGCTTCCGCGGCAACGACCGTCCCGCGTCCGGCGGTTTCCGTCGCGACGACCGCGGCGACCGTCCCACCGGTGGTGGCTTCCGGGGCAACGACCGTCGTGACGACCGCGGCGGCGACCGTGGCGGCTTCCGTCGCGACGACCGTCCGTCCGGTGGCTTCCGCGGCGGCGAGCGCAGCGGCAGCGACCGCCCGGCGGCCAGCGGCTACCGGGGCGACCGTCCGGCGTCCGGCGGTTTCCGCCGCGACGACCGCAGCGACCGTCCGGCCTCCGGCGGCTTCCGTCGCGACGACCGCGGTGACCGCCCCACCGGCGGCGGCTTCCGCTCCGGCGGCAGCGACCGTCCGTTCAACCGCGACCGTCGTGACGAGCGTCCCTCGGGCTTCCGCGGCGGCGACCGTCCGTCCACCGGCGGCGGCTTCCGCGGCGGCGACCACCGCGGCAGCTCCACCGGCACCGGCACCGGCTCCTTCGGCCGCCGCGACGACAAGCCGCGCTGGAAGCGCAACGGCTGAGTCGCCGTGAACCCGCAGTAACTCCCTGAAAAGGGCCCGCTCTTCCCGAGCGGGCCCTTTTCTCTTTACCCCTCCGGTTACCCCTCCGGTTACCTCTCCGGTTACACCTCCGGCACAGGCGGAACGGCTGCCACGCCCCGGCCACTGGTGCGGGAAGCGACCCGGAGGCCGACCAAAGCCGTTCACCCTCGCCCCCGCCATTGGTGCGGGAAGCGAGTCGGAGGCCGACCAAGACCGTTCGCCCTCGCCCCGGCCGACCTTCCCCACCGGCGGCACCCCGCACACCCACCAGCCCGGCACGAACAACTCCGACTCCCCCACCCGGCCCCGGTCCCGACAGCCGGCCCACGGCGGGCACCTCCGTCCCGTACGGAGACCTCACCGGCGACCGTGGCAACGACGCCCCGGTGCGTGACGCCGCCGGAGCGCTCGACCGCCACGACGGCTCCCGCACGGGCGCGATCGCTCCATCCGGCCCCAGGCCCCGGTTCGGCACCGGCTACTGGCAGGACGACGTGCTGCCCCGGACGACCCCACCGGCGACGACCGCCCCGATCTGATCGCCGACGACACCGCGGGCCGCGTCTTCCGCAACGAGAGCGACGACAGGGTCGGCCTCGGGGCGCGTGAGGGGCTGACGGCGAGGGCCAGGGATACGACTCTCCGTTCCGACGAGGAGTGTCGAACGTCCGGAGCGGATGCACACACCGGCTCCGACCAGGGGTTCCGCCCCGGACCGGAGCGGGACACGCGGGGGCTTGCGTGACATGCTGACCCTTCCGTGTGCGATACCCGATCGGTTGGCGGGGCAGGGGCAGCTATGCTTCTGGGTGTCCTGCCGCGGGCCATTAGCTCAATTGGCAGAGCAGCGGACTTTTAATCCGTTGGTTGTCGGTTCGAGTCCGACATGGCCTACAGGACGCGGGTTGACGGTATGCCCGTCTGACCTGCGCTTTAGCGCCCCGTCCGGTTTCCCCGGGCGGGGCGCTTTGCTGTGTCCGCCCCCTTGATTCTTGCCGTGTGAGCCCGAGGTGAGCCCGGCGGTACGGGAAGCCTGGCGCGGTACGAGCCGCGCGGCATCCTGGGCGGCCTTCCGCGCGACCTCGGGAAGAACGCTCGTGTACGTGTCCGAGGTGATCGTGATCGAGAAGTGCCCGAGCATCTCCTGCACCACCTTCATGTCAGCGCCGGCCGCGAGGGCGAGCGTTGCCGCACCGTGGCGCAGGTCGTGCAGCCGGATCGGGGGCAGCCCGGCCTCGGCAGCCAGTCGCTGGAACTGGTCGGTCACCCATGCCGGGTGGAGCCACTCGCCGTTCTCCTGTGTGAAGATCCGCCGGTCTCGACGTATGCCTCGCCCCACTGGAGACGCTCGGTCATCTGCCGCTTGCGGTGCGCCTTCAGGACTTTCACGGTCTCGGAGTCGAGGGCGACCACACGCTCGCCGCTGTCCGTCTTGGGCGCCGACTCCTCGACCTTCCAACCGCGCTGCACGAGCTGTGTGGCGACCGTGAGCAGCCCGGCGGAGAGATCGGTGTCGGCCCACTGCTGGCCGCATCCCTCGCCCCGCCGCAGGCCCCGGAAAGTGATCAGGTGGTACAGCGCGTAAAGGCGGTGCTTCGCCGCCCGGTCGAGGAACTGGCCCGTCTGCTCAGGCGTCCAGACCATGACCGGCGACGGCTTCTCTCCGGTCCGCTTCCACTGAGTGATCCGATCCTCGGTCCAGACGAGTGCCTTGGGCCGCTTGCCGGTCTCCAGCTCCACGTGTGATGCCGGGTTGAAGGTGATGAGCTGCTGGGCGATGGCATCGTTCAGGGCCGCACGCAGGGTGGCCCTGATGCGCTGGCGGGTCGCTGCTCCAGTGACCTTGCGGAACGGCTTCATCCCGGCGAGCGCACGGCGGGCTCGCTGTGGTCCGCCTACGAACAAGCACATCCCCGCATCCTCGGCGCGCTGCTCGACCTCGCCGCCGCCGTGTGGGCCGACCTTCCGCACGCCGCTGCCGACTTGACCGAGCGGCCCCGGCTCGCCGACTTCGCCGAGCTGCTGCACGCACTCGACCGGGTCACCGGCTGGCACAGCCTCGCCACCTTCAACGGTGCGCAAGACGCGCTGAACGATGCGGTCCTCGACGGTCACCCGGTGGCCGGTGCCCTGCGCGAGTGGGCCACCTCGCACAACTTCCGCCCGGTGGGTGGCAGGGAACCATGGGCGAGCTGCACCGGCTGGTCGGCAACAACGGACAGGGCTTCAGCGACAGTTGGCCCAAGACGCCAGCCGTACTCAGCGCCCGTATCCGCCAGGTCGCCCCCACGCTCCGCGCCCGAGGTATCCACGTGGCCCGAACTTCGGGAAGCAATAAGCACGGCAAGGTCTACGCCGTCACCTGCGACCCAGCCTCATGACCCCGGCACCCCTATGCGCCCCGGTAAGGCAACCGCCGCCCGGGGCGCACTCATGTCCGGGGGACGCGCAGGGGATGCCCCACGGACGCAGGGGACGCACCCCGACCGCGAGGCGTCCCCATCAGCACCCATGAGAACGGGCGCATCACGCGATACGGGGGACGCGGGGGACGTATCGGCACCCCTTCCCCTCTGTCTCAGTGAGAAAGGGAAGAGAGAAGGAGAGGGGGACCCAGCAACTGCGTCCCCCACGTCTCCACAGTCCCCTGCCAGGGTCTCAAGTGTCCGCGCCGCGACCGGTCGTGATCTTGCGCGCGCGGGCGCGTGTGAATACCGCACGCCACTGACAACAGACAGCGCCAACCCTCCCCGGCATAGCAGTACCTGCGCGCGCAGCATCCGGTTCCGCCCCCTCTCGCGCGCAAGAGCGTCAGCCCTTCCTCGGGCCAGTACGCGCGCGCCGCGACCGGTCGCAGCACTCTCCGCGCGCGGGAGCGTCAGCCTCTCGTCGCGCGCTCGGGCCAATGGCCTTGTTCACGAGATTGGGCTCTGGCTCTCTATCCGGAAGGGCTGACTGAACGTAATGTCGACCTCCTTTGACCAGCGATGAGAGGCTGACGTGAGCCAGTACTACGAGTTGGGCGACCGAACCCTGTGGAATCCGTCCAACGGAGCGTCGCGGCTGTTCATGAGCCAGGTCACCGTCTATCAAGCCGAAGTGGGGATTCCATCCGGCATCGGCCCCATGGAATCTGATGAGTGTCAGATTGACCCCATCGCATTCGAAGCGTTCGTAGTTGCCCTGCTCGCCTGGCACAGCAAAGCCAGGCAAAACGTCATGGCCAGCCTGTCCGAAGGGTTCGTTGCCACGGTGCTGGCCTTGGCTGAGATAGCGAACGTCGAGGTGAGCTGGCAGGAGGCCAAGCGCGCCGAGATCCACCATCTCAAGACGACTTTGGACCCCCATGCAAAGGAGTGGACAGGCGCACTGGAGCAGAAGGCACGGGAGCTCGTCCGACACATGGCGTGCTGAGCCACGTCTGCCGGCACCTCTGGCGACTCGGGAACGTGGCCCTACGTGTAGAGCAGGACACACCTGCGGCTTCGGGCACGCCCCTCGGCACGGAGCCTCTCGGGCGTACCGTGGAAGCGAGGGAAGGGGACACCATGGCCAGTGCGCTCGCTCAGAACGTCCGCAAGTACCGTCGCGCCGTTGGTTTTAGCCAGGAACGGCTAGCCGAAGAGTCCGATCTTTCCATCGGCACCATTCGGAAGATCGAGCAGGGCGGGGACGTACGCACGGACACGCTGCACGCCCTCGCTCGGGCGCTCGGGGTGCAGACGAGTGCGCTGTTTGCGACGGATGCGCCGGAGCCTGTCGTGGGCGATGAGGGCACCCGGCGCTCCCTGGTGGAGCTGCGCAAGGCGCTGATGCCCCCGGTCGGACTGGACGCACCCGCTGCGCTGCTCGGGCAACCTACGGACTTGGACGAGCTGCACCACCGGATCAGCGACTGTCACACGCTGTACTGGGCGGACCGATACGACTCGGTCGCAAGGGAGTTGCCCGCGCTACTGCGTGAATCCGAGGTGACAGCGGCGAACGCCGAAGGGGAAGAGGACCGACGTTCCGCCACGACCGCACGTACGCATTCGCTGTTGCTGGCGGGCAAGTACCTGACCCAGGTTCGGCAGTACGACTTGGCCTATCACTCCCTCTCCGAAGCAATCCGGCTCGCCCGGGAAGCAGGGAAGACCCTTACGGCTGGCACGGGCATCGTCGGCTTGTGCTGGCTGCTGCTGCGACAGGACCGCTTCGACGAGAGCGAGGCTCTGGCCGTTCAAACGGCGGATGCCATGGAGCCCCGGATGTCGTCCGCCACTTCCGGACAGCTCGCGGTGTGGGGCGAGTTGTGGCTGCGCGTCGCGTCCAGCGCCATACGCAACAACCGCCCCGACGTAGGTGTTGAAGCCCGCCGGATGGCAGGTACGGCCGCTAGCGCGTTGGGCAGGGAACACAACAGCTTCCCGAACCACTGGGGCGGTTTCGGGCCCGTCACTACGGCCATGAAGGCGACCGAGGATCTGGCGTTGGTCGGGGACGCTCGCGGAGTGCTTCGGACTGCGGACGACGGAGTGTTGAGCGGAAAGGCTCTGAAGTCCCTCGGGAAGCCGACCGCCCCGAACTGGGGCCGGCATCGGCTGGACGTCGCCCAAGCTCACATGCGGCTCGGGTCGCACGGGGACGCCATGGCCGAACTCGTCGGACTCCGCGGCACATCCGGCGCGTGGCTTCGGCACCAGCCGCTCGCCCGGTACGTCATGTCGGACGTTCTGAAGTCCCGTAAACGCACCCTGACTGCGGAGATGCGCGACATGGCTTCCTTCCTGGGCGTTTACGAGTAACTACTACGGGGCGTAGCACCTCCGCCGCGGGCCAGCCCGAACTACCGCGAACAGAACGTGGTCTGACGACTTGTCACAGTCCTACGGTCGACTCATGAGCAGCGAAGCGCGGGCAAGACTCGCGGCCCTCATGGCGGAGCACGGATCGGATGGCGTGCTGTACATCGAATCCGTGCCGGTCGAGGTCGTCACCGCCGAGGACGCCGACCAGGGCCCGCCGGCGAGCGTGCTGGACGAGTTGGGCGAACGCGTCGCCGAGTACAACGCGCGTCGCCGGGCGTTCGGGGGTCTCGGATGAGCACCCGCAGCGCCATGCGGTACGTGACGTACAAGTTCCACCAGGACGAGAGCGCGGAGCCCACATACGAATCCGTGTGCGTGACGGGCGAGGACTCCGACTGTGGCGCCACGTCGCCTTGTTGTGCCGGTCTCGACGACCTAGGCGCGTGGCAGGTCGACCACGCCAAACAGACCGGTCACACCCGCTTCCGCAACGCGTTGGCGCAGTACGTCGTACTCGCCCCGGTCGACGGATCGGCGTGCACGGTCGTCCCGACGAGATCGGGGGATGGATCATGATGCACCCCCGCTTACCCGTGCAGTCCGGCGGCATCCTGTGCACGGTCGCCGCGCACGGCTCGGCGGACAGCAAGCCCGTGGAAGTCCAGTTGGGGCAGCACCGGGCGCACTCGCCGGCTCTCGCCTGCCAGTGGCTCCGAGGCCGGGCACGTTGGATCGCGGACCGGTTGGACCCCGAGCCCGAGCACGCTCCCGTACCCGCTGCTGCACTCTATGAAGTGCCCTATGGCGTACCGGACGCTCCCACGGCCTTACGCGACTGGTGCGCGGACGTGATGCGGCAGTCCGGTGCGGTGTCGGGTCTCGACCATGGGCAGCGCATTCGGTTCATGGCACGCGACGACACGACGGTCTACGAGCTGTCCGCGGTACCAGTGGCCGCGCCCTCGCCGTGGTTGCGGCAGGTGCAATTTGACCACTGAGGGGAACGCGAGCGTCGTCCTCATCTGCGGGACGGAACCCATGCTGTCCGATGTGCTCGTTACCGCTGCACTGGAAATCTCGGGAACGGCGGACCGCAAGCACGCCCACCCCAAGATGCGCTGCGATCTCGAACGGCGCCACCAAGGCGAACACCTTGGGATCGTCTGTGAAATCGGCGGTCCCGATACGGGCGCGGTGTGGACCCGGTGGACGGACACCCACCCTCCCTACGTCGTTCTCGTACTACGGGACTGCCCCGCCACCCGAGACGACCAGGACGCCCCGTGTGGGCTGTTCGCCGACCACCCGGGGGCGCACTCGTGGGCACTTTCCGACCCCGAATGCGAAGCGGTCGACGAGCTGTTCAAGCTGTTCCGCCCGCAGCTCGCCGCACGGTTGTTGCTGGTGGAACCGGACACCCCCGAGCCCCTGCCCGAGCACACCAGGGCCGATCCATAGAGCTTCCGCCCCGGCCTGAGTCCACCGCTCGGACTCACCCGGTGACCGGGGCGGAACCCGTCCGGCTGCCCTAGCGAAACGGCCGGCAGCCGGACGGGGCCCAAGTCGAATGCCACAAGACGAGAGGGTGACCATGGAAGCTTCGGAACGGGCACGACTAGAGACCTTTTGGCGAAAGATCGCCGAACTGTTCACCCCGGCGGAACGCCCGTCCTCGCTCCTGGTGACTCACCTGTTGCCCGAGCGCCCCGCGTTCGTACGTGCGGTCGGCACGGTCTCGGAGCTTCGGGCCGTGCTCCCCAAGCCCAAGTCCATCACCGCTGTCGCCCGACGAGAAGTCGAATCCAGCTTCACCGTGGACGAGTTGACCCGTGAGCTGTTCGCCGACCCGGATCAGGCCGTGGCGTACCTCGAATCCCGGGCAGCCGGCGAGTCGCTCGTCCTGCTGGACGTTGGCGGGTACTTCGCCCCCGTGCTGGACGCGCTCTGTGAACGGTTCTCGGGAACCATCCTCGGGGTGGTCGAGGACACCGAGAACGGGCACCGACGCTACGCCGAGCGGGACAAACTGCCGTGCCCCGTGGTCTCCGTCGCGCGGAGCCCGCTCAAAGATCCGGAAGACTTCCTTGTCGGTCAGAGCGTGGTGTTCTCCACCGAAGCCCTGTTGCGAGGGCGAGGGGACATCCTGCACGGGCGTCCGGCCCTGGTGATCGGCTTCGGCAAGCTCGGGTCCAGCATCGCGCGTCTGCTGCACGCCAAGGGTGTGCACGTCACGGTGTATGACATCGACCCCGTACGGCGCGCACAAGCTCTCTCGCAAGGGTTCGCCGTAGCGAGAAACCGCGAAGCGTCGTTGAGCATGGCGGGACTGGTGCTCTGCGCTACAGGCTCCATGGCGCTGCGGGGCGAGGACTTCCCGCAGCTCAAGAACGGGGCGTACGTCGCCACCGTGACCAGCTCGGAGGACGAGTTGGAGCTAGTCGGCCTGCCGGACGGTTACACCCGGAGCAGCGCGCAAGAGCACGTGACCCGGTTCGAGACGACCGGGCACTACTTCTACTTGCTCAACGGAGGTGAGGCGGTCAACTTCATCCACGGCGCAAGCGTCGGGCCCTTCATCTTCCTTGTCCAAGCCGAGATCCTCGCGGGCGTCCGTGCGCTTGCTCGCGGAGACCTCACCCCCGCCGTGCACGAGATCTCGGCGGACGAGCGAAGCACCATCGCCCTTACCTGGCTCAACTACTTCAACAGGTGATCACCCCATGGCCATCACGCCCGAGCACATCCGAGAGACGTTCACGGAGTACGCCGACGCGCACCCCGACGAGAAAGCGGCGCTGTCCCTGGTGCTGGAATCACTGGACAAGGACGCCGACTTGACCAGCCGCAAGACCGAGCCCGTACACGTCACGGCGGGGGCCGTGCTCGTAGACGACAGCGGCGAAGTGCTGTTCATCCACCACAAGGGATTGAACAAGTACCTCACCCCCGGCGGCCATCTGGAGCCCGAGGACCCGAACCTGTTGGGCGCCGCTCTCCGCGAACTCAGCGAAGAGACCGGCATCCGGTCCAGCATCGCCCCCCTTCTGCCGGTGCCGGTGCACATCGACGTGCACGAGATCCCGGCGAGCAAGAGCAAGGGCGAGCCCGCACACCAGCACGCGGACGTGCGGTACCTCTTCCGCACAACCGGGCCCGTGGAAGTCGAGTTGCAGGAAGAAGAGGTAAGCGGCTTCGTATGGCGGAGCCCCGACACCCTCACCGACGAGCGGTTGCGGACTCGAGTCCTCGCCGCGCTCCGCTAACCCGTGCTACTGCCCCGGCTGCTCCCACCCCAGAGGGAGGTGGCCGGGGCTTTCCGTAGCAGGATGCACGAGCGCTGATAGAAAATCCGTGCGCCTGATGAAGGTTTTCCCGAGGGGAAGATCGGATTCCGTACACTGGTTGAGAGAAGTGCATTATTTCGATCATGGCCTGTACGTGACCTCGATGGGCATCATGCCTGCTGAAGTGAACTGTTTCTCGCCAATTAGATCTTGGCTCGATTCGTCCGGAGAGGATGGCTTGTAAGCCACTCTTTCTCGCTGGGTGAGCCAGCTCTATGATCGCCCACTTGTGTCGCTGAAAGCTGCGAGGCTTTTTGTTGTCACTTGGGCGGTTGAAGCTAGGTGGGGGCTGCGAGTGAGTCAGGGAAACTTCGAGTCGAATGAAATCTCTGAGGAGGAGGAATCTAGGCGACAGGAGGAGTACCGAAAGAAGGTCAAAGAGTTTGACCAAATCGAAGACGATCTCAGGACTTCGAGGACTCTTCAAAGAATCTATGCACTGTGCCTGCTCGGCGGCATAATTCTCACCTTCCTTCTTGGCTACACCGTCATCGTGGGGCTGTGGAAGACGCAGCCAGGTTTCACGCGCTGGGCTGGCCTAATCATCGTCAACTGTCTTTGGATAGCGATGGGGTGGGCGATCTGGAAGAACCGCAAGAAGGTCGTTCACGGAGCTGGTGCGCTGCGCAATGCACTCCAGGACCGGCAGACAGCTGCTGCCAAGCTGCCTCTTGACTCGCCTTCAGGCCTCCGGATTTACCGCGAGGCCTCGCTTGATCTAATTGATCAGTACCGAAAAGCAGCGAATAAGAATCGACGAACTCACAACGTATTTCAAGGCATCATCATTACTGGGTCCATCGTTACTTCGACGCTCGCGGCGATGAACGAGGGTAGTAGCGAGGTGCTGCGTATCTCTGCGGCTTCCCTTAGCGCGCTCGTCGGAATCTCGGCAGGTGTGACTGGCTACTTTAAGTTCCGCGAGCGTGGGTACAACCTCCAATCGACGGCAGACGACATCGAGAAGCACTACAACGCCTCGCAGTTCATGTTGGACGAATATGCCGGTCGGGATGGTGAGCCGCCGCTTTCTGAAGCCGAGCGGCTTCGGATATTTGCACGTTATGTGGAGCAGCTGAAGGAAGAGCAGCGGAAGCGCGAGCTGCAGCTTGAAACGTCCAGTTCCGGGAACGAGGAGCGGGCGAGCTGATGTGTGTTCAGTGCGCCCCGGCCCGCGTCGCCATGGTCAGGCACCTGATGCGGATTGCTGGCGGCCCGGAGTGAGGCCGCAACGGGTCAGGTGGCTCCTCGCCCCACTCTGGCAATGGCGGGCGCGCCGTCTCATAACTGCTCACGGCCGACCTATGTCCGACTCAACTGCCTGGTGTCTTGTAGCCCTCGCGCGCGACCCAGCGGAATACCTACCGCTTGTGCGGCACGTAGCGCGTCGTCGAGCGGAGTGCGGATCGCTAGCTCCTGGGGTAACCCTCGATTTATGGCGAGACCTTGAACAGCGTGAGCAGGCGAGGCGCATTGCCTGGCTCAACCGACATGGAGCTACGCCTCTGCACCGGTTAGGTGTACCTGAGGAGATCATCGAGTTGGCGGGGCTGCATGTAGTTGAGTGGCAGCTTCCGCCTGGGTGGACCGCGGCTTCCATCGTTGCTCAGAACCGCCCTCGCTCTTCGGGCGACGTCTCGTAGTGCGGCAACTGGCCCCAGACAGGTAGCCACGCTGTGCCGCTTACCGCGGTACAGCGGGAACGGCACACGGCGCTCTGTGAAGCCGCCATAGGGCGCGACTACCCGTACAGCTACCCCGAGGGCTCCCACGGAATGCCCACTCTGGGTAGGTCGGCCCTCGCTAAGCGAGGGTGCCGCATCATGTGTGGCCACGGGCGTTCATCGAGGTGCACTGGAGCACGGCGCACCACTCCCGTTCAGCCCGGACGCAGGCGAGGATGTACGGCGTGACAGCAGACGTTGGAGACACGGACGAGGTGGAAGCCGCATGGCAGGCCCTGCTCCGCTACGACCAGGTGAGCGCCGAACTGGTGGCCGCGGCGTACGCCGAGCCGAGGCTGCGGCAGCTTTTCCCCTGGACCGGCATGTGGGAGTTGCATTTCAGCCGGTGCACTGAGTTCCCCTGGACTTGGGACGTCCCGTACATCGGGCCGCGCTCGGCCGGTGCGTCTCACGCCGGGCCCTTCTCCGTTGAAGGGCCTTCCCGGTCTGAGCGGGTTGGCGAAGCTGCCACGGCACGGCAAGCAGTCGCCATGGTGGTCGAGCGGCTGCCGGCCGATTGCGGCCCTGCGTTCGTCGGGACCGCGCACGAACTGGCCGCGCGGGACGCTCAGGAGCGGTAGCTCCCACGCGTAATGGGAAAGAGAGAGCGGTCGGATGAGCAGGTCAGAGCGCGTACGAAGTGAGCCCGCTGTGAGCCCGGACGCTTTCGGACGGGGTGTCATGGGCCGATAGCCGGATGGCTGGGGCACCCGTTCTGAACAGCCGAAACGGCATGGGCAGGCACGGCGCCGCAGCCAACATCACTCGGGCTCCTCGACTTTTAATCCGTTGGTTGTCGGTTCGAGTCCGACATGGCCTACAGGACGCGGGGAGGCTTTACCGCCTCTGACCTGCGGGGGAGCGCCTCGACCGGTTCGCTCCGGTCGGGGCGCTCCTTCGTTTCCGACGCGTGCGCCACGGGTCGGACGGCCCGGTGGCGGGAGCGGCGGTGAGTTCGCGGACCGCGGCGGCGACGGCGACGAATCCTTGCGCAGGATCTCGGAGTCGTTGCTCGGGAACCTGGCGCTGAGACGGATGTGCGGGTTGCGGGCGACGACCGCGCCGAGTTGGCGCGGATCTTCTCCATGAGCTTCGGGTTGCCGCCGAGGTTGCCGCCGGAGGCGACACGGAGCGGGTGGGAACCGTGATGCGGTCGAAGACGGGAGCTAGGGCGGCGGGGGTGCTGGGTGTGGATCTGCTCCCGGTCGGCGTCGTCGAGCCACTCGTGGGGGAGTGCGCCGTCCCCTGAGACCGCGCCCCGGGTGCGGTCCGGGTGCCGGGCGGCCCAGTGGACGGCGATCATCGCGCCGTAGGACCGGCCGACGAGGAGCGGGCGGTCCACCCCGCGGGGCGGCGAGGACGGCGTCGAGACCCGCAGGCTCGCCTCGAAGCTGTAGTCGGAGGCGCGCTCCGGCCCCGGGGTGCGCCCGTCGGCGGGGCGGCTCCCGGTGGGCACCTGGTCGAGGGTGCGGTCAGGATGGCGTAGGGTTGTGTTCACCGACGCGGGGTGGAGCAGCTCGGTAGCTCGCTGGGCTCATAACCCAGAGGTCGCAGGTTCAAATCCTGTCCCCGCTACTGAAGAAGTAGTGAAGGCCGGAGGCCCGGAACTCGAAAGAGTCCCGGGCCTCCGGCTTTTCCCGCGTCCGAGCGAGTGGTTGCGTGCACGAGCGGTTCCTTGCGGGGGCGCCCGCGCGCGCCGTGCGCGTCCCCCACATGGCGGATGCCGATTCGCTCTGCGGCGCGGCTCCGGCCAGCCTGGGCGGGGAGCGGTACCGTCCGCACCCGGTGCGGACCTGGGCAGGGGAGCAGACGGTGGCGGGGTACAGGCGCGGCGGGGACGGTACGGGGGCGGAGCGCGGGGCGTCGGTGGTCGCCGGCGTCGGCGGGAAGAGGACGAGGCGGTTCGTACGGGCGCTGCCCGCCCTGATGATCGCGGGCGCGATCCCCTTCGACCTGCTGACGCCGACCGACTTCACGGCCGCCCCGATGTTCACGGCGGCGCCGCTGATCGCCGCGCCGTTCTTCTCGCTGGCCGGTACCGGTCTGATCGCCTGTGCGGGCGTGCTCGCGGTGCTGGGGCTGCGCCTCCATGACGACACCCTCACGTCGGTGATCGGCATGACCGAGCTGGTGACCCTGGTGACGGTGGCCGTGCTGTCGATCCTGATCAACCGGGTCGTGCGCCGCAGTGGCCGGCAGTTGGCGTCGGCACGGGTGATCGCCGAGGCGGCGCAGCGGGCCGTCGTGCCGATCCCGCCGGAACGGATCGGCGGCCTGGAGGTCGCCGCGCGGTACGAGGCGGCGGAGGCGGACGCGTTCATCGGTGGCGACCTCTTCGCCGTGCAGGACACGCCGTACGGGGTGCGTCTGGTGGTGGGGGACGTACGGGGCAAGGGACTTGAGGCCGTGGAGGCGGTCGCGGTGGTGGTGGGGGCGTTCCGGGAGGCGGCGGAGACGGAGAGTTGCCTGGAGGGCGTCGCGCAGCGGTTGGAGCGGGCGCTCGCCCGGGAGGGCAGGCGGCGGGACGGGCTGGACGCGCTGGAGGGGTTCACGACGGCGGTGCTCGCCGAGATCCCGCGCGGCGAGGGCGTCGTACGGCTGGTGAACCGCGGGCACCCCGAGCCGCTGCTGCTGTACCCGAGCGGCGAGCTGGACGTTCTGGAGCCGGAGGAGTTCGCGCTGCCGCTGGGGATGGGTGACCTGGGCGACTGGCCGGACAGGGCGAGGGAGTTCGGCTTTCCCGGCGGCGCGACGCTGGTGTTCTACACCGACGGTCTGTCGGAGGCGCGGGACGAGGCGGGGGCCTTCTACGATCCGGCGGCCCGGCTGCGGCGCTCGCTGTTCTCCGGGGCCGAGGCCGTGCTGGACGCGCTCACCAGCGACGTACGGGTGCATACGGGCGGCACGCAGACCGACGACATGGCGCTGCTCGCGGTGGCGCGGCCGGGGGCGGGGCAGCCGGAGCGGCGGCGAACCGTGGAGATCGTGAAGGGTTACTGAGGCGAGCCGCGGGGACACTGACGGCGGCCTGTGCGGCCTATGCGGCCTGTGCGGTCTGTGCGGCTTGTGCGGCCCGCGCGGCCGGTGCCGCGCGGGGACGTTACGAGGGGCGTCACGCTGGGTGCTCGAAGCGCAGCCCATCGCATAACAATTGATGATCTATCAGTTGTGGAGAGTTTGCGGGCACCGGGGCCGGTGTGGCCAAGTGGGCGTCAAGAGACCGGTGTGTCGCCCCGGTTGGTACGCATATAAGGATCTATGTCCTGGTCACGAGTGGGGGCTCTGTGTGAACGATCAAGAGGAACGGCTTGGAAATCCACTTGTGTGTCTATTAACGTTCGATAACGCAGCGCGGTCGTCCCAGCCGTCGTCAGAGACGGCGCCGTGCGCGTGCGCCGAATTCCGTGAGGAAACCGGGGAACCACCAATTGGGGTGAATCGGGCCGAAGTTGGCCCGTAGGAGACCTTCCTGCTCCGAACCCGTCAGCTAACCCGGTAGGCGAGAAGGAAGGAAAGGAGCGCGCCTCCGTGGCGTCCAACAGGCCTGCCCCCGAAGCCCCCACAGCCCCCGCTTTCTCGTACGGGGCGTACGGCGTCCCGAGCGAGGACCACCAGGTCCCGCAGCAGCGCAGCGGAGGCTTCGAAGGCTTCGTGGAGTTCGACGCGGGCGGACCGCGCGCGGCGGCCGAGGAGTGGAACCCCACCGCGGACTCCATCGCTCCGGTACGTGGCAAGCACCGCGTCGCCAAGCAGCGCGGCTCCCTCGCCCGCAGTTCCACCGTGCTGGGCGTCGGCGTGATCGCCGCGGTCGGTGCGGGCGGCATCGCCACCGCCCAGGAGAAGCCGGCCGTCTCCATATCCCTGCCCGACGTGCTCACCGACTCCCTCGACTCGCTCGTGGACTCCCTGCCGGACGCCGAGTCCCTGCCGGGCGTCGGCACCATGCTGGCGGACTCCGGAGCGGCCGAGCAGGACGTGGTGGTCGCCGCGGTGCCCACCACGACCGCCGTGCACGCCGTCGCCGGGGCCCCGGTGGAGCAGGTCGGCGCGGGCGAGAGCCTGCGGGCCCGCATCCTCCAGCAGGCCGAGCAGCAGCGTTCCACCGCCGACGAGGCCGCCCAGGAGGCGGCCCGCGCGCAGGCCGTCAAGGACGCGGCGGCCGAGGCAAAGAAGCAGCGCGACGAGGCCGAGGCCAAGGCGGAGAAGGCCGAGAGGGACAAGGCCGAGGCCGAGGCGAAGGCCAAAGCGGAAGCCGAGGCGAAGGCAGCCGCGAAGGCGGAGGCCGAGCGGCTCGCCAAGCTGGCCGGCAGCTACGCGATGCCCACCTCCCAGTACACGCTCACCGCCACCTACGGACAGTCCGGCTCGATGTGGTCCTCCGGGCAGCACACCGGCCTCGACTTCGCCGCGTCGGCGGGCACCCCGGTCAAGGCCGTGCACGGCGGCACCATCAAGTCGGCCGGCTGGTCCGGCTCCTACGGCTACCGGATCGTGCTGGAACTCAAGGACGGCACGGAGATCTGGTACTGCCACCTCTCCCAGATGAAGGTCTCGGCCGGCAGCACCGTGGGCACCGGGGAGACCATCGGAAACGTGGGCGCCACCGGCAACGTGTCCGGCGCGCACCTGCACCTGGAGGTGCGCACGCCCGGCGGCGCGGGCGTCGACCCGGCGGCATGGCTGCGGGACAAGGGCCTGACGGTCTGAGACCCGCCCCCTCGCACAACTGACACCGTCCCTCGCACATCGGGCACCGCCCCACGCACAGACGACACCGCCCCACGCACAGACGACACCCGCCCCTCGCACATACGACTTCCCGAACTCCGGCAGTCCTGGCGCTCACCCCCCGACGCCAGGGCTGCCGGTTCGCGTCCGCGCGGGTACGCGGCGCAGTCCGCGGGCCCTAGTGGTTCCGGTACGGGTTGTAGGCCGCCGCGTAGGCCGGGTGGTACGGCGGGGGCAGCATCCGTATGCGCCCGGTGACCTGGGCCGCGTACACCAGGGCCGGGCCCGCGATCCTCTTGCGTTCCCACAGGCGGTGCAGGAGTTCCCGCTCGCCGGCGGTGAACTCGGCCGCCGCCTGCGGGGTGGCCGTCTGGCGCCGTGCCCGGTAGCGCAGGAAGGCCAGCGCGGTGGCTGCTTCCTCGTACTCGGCGACCGCGCGGGCGGCGCCGGGGCCGTGGGTGCGGGCCGCGTGCCCCTGGGCGAGGGAGCGGGCGTGCATCGAGGACAGCGCGAGCGGCTCCGCCGGATCGAGCCAGCCGGCCGCGGCGTACGCGGGCAGCTCGGCGCCGATCATGCGCAGTTCCCGCTGCCGGGTCCAGATGGCCAGCCAGGTCAGGAAGGCGAACGCGGGCACCATGAACAGCCCGTACACCCCGTAGAACGCGAGCGGTCCGAAGGACGCCGAGCCATTCCACAGGGCGTGCATGCCCATCGCCAGCAGCAGACCGAGCAGCGGCAGCACGACCCGGCGGATCCGCACCCAGGCGCGACGGCGGCCGCGCCGGGCGGGGGCGAGCGCCACCAGCCCGAAACCGAGGCCGGTCAGCACGGTGAACAGAGGGTGCGCGAACGGCGACATGATCACCCGCACGAAGAACGTACCGGCGGTCACCGCCCCGAGTCCGGGACCGCCGAAGCTCTGGTCCTCACCGAAGGCGTTGCCCAGGTAGAGGATGTTCTCGGTGAACGCGAAGCCGGTGGCGGTGAAGCCCGCGATCACGACGCCGTCGACGATGCCAGTGAAGTGCTTCCTGCGGAACAGGAAGACCAGCAGGATCGCCGCAGCCTTCGCGCACTCCTCGACGACCGGCGCGACGACGGTCGCCCCGAGCGTGTCCGCACTGTCGGGATCGGCGGTGGCCACGGCTATCCAGCGCACGGCGAAGCTGTTGGCGGTGATGGCGATGAGCGCCGCGGCGCAGGAACCCCAGGTGAACGCGAAGACCAGGTTCCGCCAGGGGCCCGGCTCCACCCGGTCCAGCCAGCGGAACGCCGATATCAGCAGCGGCACCGGGAAGACGGCGAGCCCGAGGCCCACCAGGAAGCCCCGGGTGCCGGTCTGCTCCCGTACCAGCGCGAGCAGCACGAGACCGGACACCGCGAGCAGCACGATCAGCGCCGTCGCGCGGACCGTCCTGCTCCGCCAGAGCGCGTGGTGGCGCACCCGGTGCCGGAGGGTGCGGCGCGGCGGGTACGGCCAGGGCGGGAGATCCGGAACCGCGGGCGGCGGCTCGCGCAGCTCGGGCAGGGAACGCGAGTCGGGCAGGGGGTGAGGGTGAGGAAGGGAGCGGGGCGGGGGCAGGGCCTGGGGCTCGGGCACGGCACGGGGGCCCGGCAGCGCGGGGAGGTCCGGGGCCTTGTCCCGTACGGCGTCGGCGCGCGGCTCGGCCTCCGGCGCGCGGCTCGCCGCCGGAGCCGGTTGCGGCTCGGGAGCGGGCACGGCGGGGTGCTCGGGCGGCGATCCGTACGTCTCGTACATCCAACGACCCTAACGAGTGCCACTGACACTCGCGATCCTGTTCGGACAGTCGCCGGGGCGGAGCGTTGCGTCAACCGGCGTGCGGTACGCGACGGAACAGCAGGTCGTGGACCACGTGCCCCTTGTCCAGGCCCTGCCCCTCGAAGCGGGTCAGCGGCCGGAAAGCGGGCCGGGGCGCGTACCCGCCGTCCTCCTGGGTGTTCTCGAAGTCCGGGTGCGCGGTGAGCACTTCGAGCATCTGCTCGGCGTAGTTCTCCCAGTCGGTCGCGCAGTGCAGCACGGCGCCGGGCGCGAGCCGGGACGCGGCGAGCGACAGGAACTCCGGCTGGATCAGCCGCCGCTTGTGGTGGCGGGCCTTGGGCCACGGGTCCGGGAAGTACACGCGCAGGCCGGACAGCGAATCGGGGGCGAGCATCTCGCGGAGCAGGATGATCGCGTCGCCGTTGGCCACCCGGACGTTGGAGAGGCCGTTGCGTTCGGCGAGGCCGAGGAGGTTGCCCTGGCCGGGGGTGTGCACATCGACGGCGAGGATGCCGGTGGCCGGGTCGTCGGCGGCCATCTGCGCGGTCGCCTCGCCCATCCCGAAACCGATCTCCAGGGCGACCGGGAGGCCCTCGAACATCTCGCCGAGGTCCAGGACGCGCTGCCCGTCGATGTCCAGCCCCCGGGTCGGCCACCACTTCTTCAGCGCCTCGGCCTGACCGGTGGTGACCCGGCTGCGGCGCGGCTGGAAACTGCGGATGCGGCGCTCGAAGTGGGAACCGGCGGGGTCGGGCGAGGGGCCGGTCCCGTCCGGGAACATGCGCAGGCCGCGGGCGTGCACGCGCGCGGCGCGCTCCTGGGCGGCGGCCTGCTCGGCGGTGCGCCGGGCGGCAGCCTGGGAGGGGCCGGGGGCGTCCGGCTGCTCCGCGGTCGGCTGCGGGGCGGCGGGGGCCGGCGTGCCGGACCGTTCGGGGCTCTGGGGCATCGTGGGGTTCTCGCTGTTCTCGGACACAATGGTCCGATTCTACGGAGGCGAGTCGACCGCGACCGTCCCCGCCGAAGCCGCGCCCCCACCGGGCAGCCCTACAGAGCCCTCCCGCGCAGGGCTGCCGTCCGCTCCACGGGAGTCCTTTCCGCGTATGGCATCCGCCAGCCCCACGAAAGTGTTCCTGCGTACGGCCTTCGCCCGACCCACGGGAGCGCCCTTCCCGTCCGCGGCCGCCCCGAACGACGGCGCGCACCGCGTCCACACCTCGGCGCCGTTCCCGGTACGGGCCGCAGCTATCCCCGGACCCGCTCCCCGGCCAGTACCCCCAGCACCCGCCGCGCCACCTCCCGCCCGATCGGCAGTGACGCGGTGGCGGCGGGCGACGGTGCGTTCAGTACGTGCACGGTGCGCGGGGCCTCGCGGATCAGGAAGTCGTCGGCGAGCGTGCCGTCCCGCAGCACCGCCTGCGCGCGCACCCCGGCGGGGGAAGGGCGCAGGTCCGCCTCGGTCACGGCGGGCAGCAGCCGCCGTACCGCCTGGGTGAACGCCTTCTTCGACAGCGACCGGTGCAGCTCCCCGGCCCCGTACCGCCAGTGCCTGCGCGCTATCCGCCAGGACCCGGGCCAGGCCAGTGCGGACGCGAGGTCGGCCGGTCGTACGGAAGCCCAGTCGTAGCCCTCGCGGGCCAGCGCGGGTACCGCGTTCGGCCCGACGTGGACGCCGCCGCCGACGCCCCGCGTGAGGTGGACGCCGAGGAAGGGGAACGCCGGGTCGGGCACCGGATAGACCAGCCCCCGCACCAGCTCCGGGCGCAGCAGGTCGAAGTACTCGCCCCGGAACGGCACGATCCGCATGCCGGGTTCGTCGCCCGCCAGCCGCGCCACCCGATCGCAGTGCAGCCCCGCACAGTTGACCAGCGCCTTCGCCCGCAGCACCGTCCCGTCCGCGGTGCGGACGGCGACGCCGGACGCGCGGCGGGCGATGACGCGGACCTCCGCGCCGTACCGCACCTCCGCGCCGGAGGAGCGGGCCAGCTCCGCCGTCACCCGGCCGTAGTCGCACACGCCCGTCGTGCCGACGTGGATGGCGGCCAGGCCGCGCACCTCGGGTTCGTACTCCTCGATCTGCGGGGGGCCCAGCTCGCGCACGGGGATGCCGTTCTGCCGACCGCGCTGCACGAGGGCGTGCAGGCGCGGCAGCTCGGCGCTCTCGGTGGCGACGATGAGCTTGCCCGTCACCTCGTGCGGAATCCCGTGCTCGGCGCAGAACTTGATCATTTCCGTGGCGCCGCGCACCGCGTAGCGCGCCTTCAGCGAGCCGGGCCGGTAGTAGATCCCGCTGTGGATCACCCCGCTGTTGCGGCCCGTCTGGTGTCTCGCCGGGCCCGCCTCCTTCTCCAGCACCATGACGCGGGTGCCGGGCGAGGCTCGTGTGAGGGCGTGCGCGGACGCCATCCCGACGATTCCACCGCCGACCACCAGCACATCGCAGTCATGACTCATCGCTGCCACCTCCCACCCCGAATAGTGCACTGGCCCACTGACAACGCCGTCAAACCCCGGGAACAGAAGCTATGGCCAACACCACGTGACGTCGGGTGCGGGCAGCCGCCGGTCAGGCGGGCGCGACCAGCAGCGGGCGGGCCCGCTCGCGCAGCTCCACCACACGCGGCTCGTCGCCGTACGGCTCCAGCCGGTGCAGCAGGTCCCGCACGTACTCGGTGGTGCGCGCCGAGGAGATCCGGCCCGCCACCTCCACCGCGCGCGTGCCCGCCGCGCACGCCGCGTCGAGGTTGCCCGACTCCAGCTCGGCGACGGCGCTCACCACCAGACGCAGCCCGTGCGACCGTACGAACTCCTCGGTCGGCCGGGACAGCGCCTGCTCGGTGAACCGGCGCACCTGACGCGGGAGTTTGAGGTCGCGGTAGCACTCCGCGGCGTCCGCGGCGAGCCTGTCGTACGAGTAGAACCCCAGCCAGGACGGGTCCGGGTCGCCGTCCCTGGACCGCTCCAGCCAGCCCTCCGCCGCCTTCAGCGCGGCCCCGGCCGCGACCGGGTCGCTCGCCTTCGCGTGCGCGCGTGCCTCGACGAGACGGAAGAAACTCATGGTGCGGGCGGTGGCGAGCCCGCGATTGCGTTCGAGCGCCGCCTGCGCGAGGTCCACGCCCTCGTCGGCGAAGCCCCGGTAGGTCGCCTGGAGGGACATCGACGCCAGTACGTACCCGCCCAGGGGCACGTCGGCCGCGGCGCGGGCCAGGCGCAGCGCCTGGATGTAGTACCGCTGGGCGGCCTCCTGCTGCCCGGTGTCGAAGGCCATCCAGCCGGCCAGCCGGGTCAGTTCGGCGGTCGCCCCGAAGAGTGAGCGACCCACGTCGTCGCTGTACGAGCCGAGCAGCAGCGGCGCGGCGTCCACCCGCAGGCACTCCGGGACCATCGAGGACCGCCAGTCGCCGCCGCCGTACTTGGAGTCCCAGCGCCGCGCGTCCTCGGCGGCCTCGCGCAGCTTGGCCACATCGCTGTGGCCGACCCGTAACGGGCTCACGCCCGACGAACTCTCGGCGGCCGTGGAGTCGCGGGCCACCGAGGAGTCGGCGGGCGTGATGAGCCACCGGGAGGCGGGCGTCGCGTACGCGCTCACCGCGAACGAACCCGCCAGGGACTGCCAGATCCCGCCGCTGCCCGCCCGTCGACCGGCGAGATCCAGCCGGTACAGCTCGGTGGCGTGCCGCACCGCCACCGACACGTCGCGCGGGAAGGCCAGCCCGACCTCGGGGGCCGGGTCGGCGTCCGCCAGACCGATCTCGTGCAGTGGTACGGGTCGGCCCAGCTTGGCGCCTATCGCGGCAGCGATGAGGTGCGGGGCCGCTCCCTGCGGAACCATGCCCTTCGACACCCACCGCGCCACCGACGTCTTGTCGTACCGCAGCGTCATGCCGCGTTGCGCCCCGAGGTCGTTGACCCGGCGCGCCAGCCCGGCGTTGCTGATTCCCGCGAGGGCGAGAACCGTGCCGAGCTTTTCGTTCGGCCCGCGTTGCTCCCTGGACATTGCGCCACCCCTCACGCAGACGGCCGCCGCGGGCCCGGCATAGGCACGCGGCATTCGTAAACCCAGCGTAGTTCCCCGCATCCCAAGCGTTAAGGGGAAGAGTCCCCTATGGCGAGATTGTTGCCCGCAGGGCCCGTACGGAACGACCGGCGAGGTCCCGGAAGGAACGTTCCGTCCGATTCGTGCTCCTCTCGTGTGGCCGTGCGCCCGGCCGTGCGCTCTTCTCGGAGCACGCACAGGGCCGCTTCCATGGGACGTGCGTGGGTCGGCCCGCTGCACTGGATCCAGTGGGCTGGGGGACGCCGCCACCTTCATCCCCGCGGGTGGCGGACCGGTCCGGGAGGCGAACAGCGCCTCCCGGACTACGCGCACGCCCAAAAACTTGGCCGAATGCCACCACCTCACGCCCGCCCCTTACGCACACGCGCCGGCCCTCCGGCAACCCGCCCCCGGGCGAGGGGCCGCGCGGCGCCGCAGCCCCCACGGACGACACTGCCACCCCACGTCGGCCCCACAGGCGGCACGGTCGCACGCCTTTACGCCCCGCCCGCTCGGGTGGCTCCCCCCACCCCACGTCAGCCCACAGGGGGCACGGACGCACACCTGCGCACCCTGCCCCTCGGGCGGCTCGGCCGCCCCGCACGTAGCGCCTTGGGCGGCGTTTCCGTGGCCCCCGGTAGCTCCCTTGGGAGGCGGGGCAGCCCACTTGTGACCCCCGTTGACCCGCTTGGGCGGCGGGGCCGCCCCCCCGGGGACGGAACGGGCGGGCAAGGGGGCGCCCCCACCAGAGGTGCACGTCCCCGCCCTACGCCGCACCCGCACCGCGTATCCGCAGCCCTCTGTCTCCCACGCCCTGCGCTGCGTACCCGCTCCTCGCGTACCCGTCACCCGGGCCGCGGCCCCCCCGCAGCCCCACCCCCCGGCCCCCTGCCCCGCGCCCCGCGCCCCGCGCCTCGCCCCCACCCACCAGCGCCCCTCACCCCCGCCCTCCACCTCCGCCCCACCCCACAAGATCCCATTTGCCCCCAACTCCCCCTTTCCGACCGGCGCATTGACCCCCGCCCCCGGCCCCCGCACGCCGCAGTCGTGGCAGCATGGTGCCCACGCGCGACAAGCGCGGCACGGCGCACGCGCAAAGGGGACGGAGCCGCACGGAACGAGAGCCCCGCGCGCGGCCGGGCAAAGTTGTCCACAGCCTGTGGAGGCGGCGATGCGTTGGTTGGTGGGGTGGAGCAGCGTCGCCGCGAGCTTCGGTACGGTCGGAGCCGTCGGCGCCCCCGGCACCGAGCACGAGGGCGACACGGTCCAGCCCGTCGGCGCCCAGCTCCTGTGGGGTGACCCGGACCCCCTGTGGGCCGTCGGCGACTGGCGTCCCGACGAGGTCCGCACCGTCAGCGTCGACCCCTTCACCCGCCTCGCCGTCCTCGGCTGCTGCGGCGCCACCGACGAAGAACTCCGCGTCGGGCTCTTCGCGGCGCGCGGCGGCGCACTGAGGCACCTGACCGCCTGGCCCGGCAGCTACACCGCCGTCGTCCAGACCGGCAGACGCGTCACCATCGCCGGTGACCTGGCCGGAGCCCGCCCCGTCTTCTACACGCCCTGGGCCAATGGCACCGCGTACGCCACCGCCGCGCTCCCCCTCGCCGACCTCATCGAGGCGCAGCTGGACATCGGTCACCTCGCTGCCCTCCTCGCCTGCCCGGACGTCCCCGAGGCCCTCCGTGACGGCACCCCGTACACCGGTGTGAAGCGCATCCCGCCCGGCCACGCGCTCGTCCTGCGTGAGGGATCCCGCGAGATCACCGGGTACGAACCGGTCGCCTCCCTCGCCGTCGCCGCCCCCCAGGTCGACGCGGAGCGGGCCGTGGACGGGGTGCGAGACGCCCTCGTGGAGGCCGTACGGGCCCGCCTCACCGCCCCACGCCATGCGCCGGAAACGCCGCTGCCCGACCCCGGGCCGGTCCCGGGCATGGGCCCCGCCGAACGCCGGGCCCGCCGCCGCGGCACGCCCGCCCCCGGCATCGGCTCCGACCTCTCGGGCGGCAGCGCCTCCGCCACCCTCGCCCTGCTCGCGGCGGGGCTGCCGGGCGTTCCCGGCACGGTCCTCGGCCACGGCACCGGGGCGGGAGAACGGCTCCTCGCCGTCACCTTCAACGACCTCGCCGCCTCCGCCGAGCCCCGCGAGGGCGAACTCGCCGCCGAACTGCAACGCGCGGGAGCCATCGCCGCCAACCCCCGCCTCCACCACGTCGTGGTCGCCGGAGCCGAAGAGGCGCTGCCCTACGTCGATTTGGAATCGGGGCCGCTCACCGACGAGCCGGGGCCCTCCCTCGTCACCGCCGAACGCGCGCGCCTGCGCCTGCAGTCCGGCAGTGCCGACCATCTCGTCGGCAGCGGCGCCCGCCAGGTGCTGGACGCCCATCCAGCCCGACTCGCGGACCTCCTCATCGACCGTCGGCGCCGTCACATCCTGCGTCCCGCAACGGCCTTGGCGAAGGCGGAGGGCACCTCACCGCACAGCCTTCTCGTCCCGCTCACCGTCTACCGCGCCGCCCGCCGCCTCGCCCGCACCTCGTACCGCACCGGCATGGAGGACGCGGCGAACCGTCTCACCCGCCGAGGAGTCGTCGACGCGAGCGGCCCCACCGGCGCGCTCGACGCCTCGCTCGAAGCCCTCGCGTGGTCACGTCCCGGACCGGCCGCCCGCTGGCTGACCGGCGAAGCGCTCGCCGAAGTATCGATCCGCCTCCAGGAGTCGGCCCTGCGCCCCGCCTCCGTGCAACGCCCCGGCGAGGCCCGCGCGCGGGCGGCCCTGGCCCGCCACGCCTACGACCACCGGGTCTTCGAACAGGCCGCCGAGGTCCGCAGCCAGCGTCTGCACGCCCCCTTCCTCGACAACCAGGTCGTACGCGCCTGCCGCGACCTCCCGGAGACCCTGCGCGTCCAGCCGGGCGCACGGGCCGCCATCCTCCGCGCCGTGCTCTCCGGCGCGGGCGTCCACGACCTCCCGCCGGGCTGGGGCGCGGCCACCACCCACACCGCCGCCGCGACGACGTCCCAGGCCGGCATCCGCGCCGCCAGGCAGGACCTCCTCAGCCTGTTCGAAGCCCCGCTCCTCGCGGACGCGGGCCTGATCGAAGCGCGCGTCGTGCGCAAGGCGATCAGCTCGGCGGCAGAAGGCGAGCCGGTCCCCCTGGACGGCCTCGCCGACCTCGTCTCCACCGAACTCTGGCTCCGCCGCCTCCTCGCCCGCCGGGGCACCTGCTGGACGGGCTCCGCCGCCCCGCGCCAACGCGCAGTCGCGGGCGGAGTACCGCACCGCCGCAGCCTGTAGCCGACGTCCGAGCACGGGGAGAACCACGGCGTGAAACCCGGCGGACCACGGCTTCGGGCGCGGAGAACGAACGCGCGCACGGCCGGCTCCCTCTCGCGTCCGAGGCCCGGCGACTCGGGCCTGACCCGTCCCGCGTACGGGTGCGGGCACGGGTACGGAGATCGAAGGCGGCAGAGTGCGGCGGCTACGGCGTGGAGCCCGGCTGACGTCGGGACCGGGCACGGGGAGTAGGCGCGGAGAGCGAAGGCCGCAGAGTCCGGCGACCACGGCATGGAACCCGGCTGACCACGGCACGGGGCACGGGGCACAGGGAGCGAACGCCCGCACGGCCGTCCCGCGTCCGGGAACCAGCGACTCGGGACCGGCACCTCCCGAGTCATAGGCCCAGCAACTCGCCCGACCCCTCCCACGTCCGGGGACGGGCGAAACCGGACGCCGCCCGGTCTCGCCCGTCCTGGGACGCGCACGACCGTCCCGCGCCCGGGGAGCCGCCGACTCGCGCGACCGCCTACCCGCACCCGATCCGCGACGCCGCCCAGTCCCCGAACCCGGGCGCGTCGAAGTCGTCCACCGACTCCGTCACCAGCCGCAGCGTCTTCCGCCCCGCGATCCCCACATGCACCGGCACCGCCGCGTCCCCGCCCCGCATCACGGGCGAACGCCACAGCAACGCGCCGTCCCCGAACACGGAGAACCGGATCGCCCCGTACCCCATCGTCATGTCGTCGACCCCGACCATCGCGTCGTACGTCGCACACTGCCGGTTCAGGTCGATCGTCACGGACGACGTCTCGGGTACGGACACCCCGTGCCCGTACCGCACCCCGCCGATCGACAGGTTGTCCCGCTGCCACAACGCACTGCTGTCGGCCAACCGGACCTCGGGCGCCTTCCGGTCCCCCATCAGCCCGTACCTCAGCTCGGCCACGGGGTACGCAGCGGGCGCGGCGACCGGCGGCTTCGGCTTCGGCCGGGGAGGCGCGGGCTTCGAAGGCGCGGGCTTCGGTTTCGGCTTCGGTGGGGCCGGCTTCGCGGGAGTCGGAGGCTCGGGCGTCGGCGTGGGCTTCGGTACCGGCTTCTCCGCCTTCGGCAGCTGCGACGCAACCGACGGAACCGGAGGCTTCGGCTGCGGCGTGAGCGCGGCAACCGGGGGCGGCGGCTTCGGCCGCGACGGGGAGGGCTGCGGGGGCTCCACCGGCCATACCGCGGGCGGCTTCGAGTCCGCCTTCGGCGGCACTGGCGTGTCGTCCCCCGCGAAGGCGAACACCAGGCCCGCCGTCACCGCGATCGCGACAGCAGCACCGATCCCGGCCTTCGCGGGAGCCCCGAGCCCTTCGGCCAGAACGCCGCCACCCGCACCGGAACCCGCGGCCCCGCCCGCAGCCCCACCGGCCGCCCCGGCTCCCGCCCCGGCCGCCCCTGCCCCTGCACCCGCCCCTGCTCCCGCAGCGCCTGCCCCGACGGCCGCACCGCCCGCCACGATCCCCGCAGCCTTCGCCGAGTAACCGGCCGCCACCCAGCCGATCACCGCGACCGGCAGCAGCGACGGGATCCCCGCGTTCACGTCGCGCAGCTCACCGGCGGCCATCCGGCACTTGGCGCACTCCTCCAGGTGCTTGCGCAACCCCCGCTCGGCCCGCATCCGAAGTCCGCCGCGCGCGTACGCGCCCAGCCGGTCCGCGTACTGCGCGCAGTCCCCGCCCGCCGTCAGCGCCGTGCTCACGTGCGCCTGCAAATACGCCTGCTTCAGCCCCTCCCGGGCCCGCGACGCCAGCACGGCCGTCGCGTTCGCCGTCAGCCCGAACAGCGGCGCCACCTCGCTCGGAGACTCCTCCTCGACCGTGGTGTGCCACAACACGGCCTGCCACCGCTCGGGCAGCGACCGGAACGCCTGCATGGCGAGCGTCCGCTCGGCCTCGTGCATGGCCCGTACGTCCGCGCCCAGATCGAGGGTGTCGTCGTCCCGCGCCTCGAAGGGCCTCGACGCCTGGTCGGCGAACACCGCGAAGTCGTCCACGAGTTGCTCGCGCCGGGCCGTCTTCGTCCAGGCCGCCGCCACCCGCCGTACGGTGGTCAGCAGGTACGCCCGGACGGCGTGCTCGGGCCCGGCCCCGCCCCGTACTGCCTGCAGGGTCCGCGCGAAGACCTCGGCGGTCAGGTCGTCGGCGGTGTGGGCGTCACGGCAGCAGGTTCCGGCGTAGCGCCGCACTGCCCCGGAGTGCCGCCGGAAGAGCTCCTCGTACGCGCGGTCGTCGCCCGCCCGCATGCGTTCGATCAAGTCGGCGTCGGACAGCGTCTGTTCCGTCGCCGAGATGCCGCCACGCTGCGGGGGAACGCTCGTCGGGTCCGCCCCGCGTTCCGTCGTCGGGGCGGGCGTGACGCCCAGCGGGCCACCCTGCTGCGGGACGTGGCGAGGACCAGGACCTCCAGTGCCGCCGCTCGCGGCAGACGCGCCGGCTGCCCCGGTGGACGAGCCGATACCGGCGGACGAACCGGCTCCGGGGGCCGCACCCGAGCCCATTCCGGCCGATGCACCGGCCCCGGCCGGACCGGAAGCCCCCGCACCGGACCCGGGAGCACCGTCCGCGGCCTGCGCGGACTGCACGGCCTCGCCGTCGCCGAGCGACTCGTCCCGCTCGTCAACACCCATGGCGGAAGCCCCCGTACGCACCCTCTGACCGGAACACCGGCCAAGAGTCGCACAGCGCGACGCGCCGAAAGCCGATCAAGCCCGCCAACCACTCGTCCGGGGTGTTCTCCCGAATTGGAGCGCTAGTCCTCACCCGTTGGGGGAGACGCCGGCGGGCTCACGGCCGCGCGGTTCGCGCGTTACGCGGGCCGGGACCGGAGCCCTTCCAGCAGGATGTCCAGGAGCCGGGCCGAAGCCGCCGCCTGCTGGGCCGCGTCGGGCAGCGAGGGCGCGGCCGTGGCGATGACCAGCAGCACGTCCGCCACGGTCACGTCACCCCGGAGTTCACCGGACGCACGGGCCCGGTCCACCAGCTGACCGACGACGTCCAGCAGCGTCGCCGTACCCGTGTCCGCCGCGACCCCGGCGGCGGCCCCGAGCGATCCGTCCTGCTCGACCAGCCGCAGATCGGGCGCGGCCGTCACCGTGCCTTCGCCGCCCTGCCGCTGCTGCGGAACCCGTCCCGCCTCCCGTACGAGAGCGGCCGCACCGGTCTCGTGACTCCCGCCGTACACCCCGTCCGTGCCCATGGCATCGGATCCGTCGTGGTCCACGCCGACCCGCAGCACCTGCGGCGGCAGCAGCCGGCCCGCACCCGAGGCGACCGACGTCCGCAGGAACCGGGACAGCGCCGACCAGGGCTCTTCCTCCTGCCCCAGGGCCGTCCGCGCCTGCTCGGTGAGCCGGGAGGTCTCCTCCTCGGCTATCCGCCGCACCAGGACGTCCTTGCTCGGGAAGCGCCGGTAGACCGTGCCCACCCCGACCCGGGCCCGGCGGGCGACGTCCTCCATGGGAGCCCCGTACCCCAGCTCCCCGAACACCTCGCGGGCGGCGCGCAGTACGTGTTCCAGGTTGCGCTGTGCATCCACGCGCAGCGGCGCCGAGCGCGCCGCGGCGGAGCCGCCGACGGACGGGCCGCCCGTGCCCGCTCGCCTGGTGCCGTCCACAGCCGCGACCCGGTCGGCCGCGGAGGACGACGATGTCGTCGATGTCGATGCCGCCGATGCGACGGCAGCCTGCCACTGTGAGTCCTGAATGTGCATCAGCGTTCCCCCGGTAATGATGTCTCCCCCCGGAGACACTCCCCGCCCGGACCGACCCGAGCCCGCGAGCCACATGACCACCGGGCCATATGACTACTGCGACCGCACGCTCCGTCACTCCGGCGAGATACGAACATAGTTGAGCGGCGAGCGATTCAGAAGGGGGTAGTTCCGCGTGGCGCGCCCACCGATCCCGGCAGCACCCACCGACCATCCCCGACCACCTGCCCCCAACACCTCCATTTCGCCACCTGACCTGCACGAACACCGGCTTTTCCGACGCGGAACAGCAAGCTCCGCGCTGCCTGCGCACCCTCTTGACCGGTCATACAAGTTGTCAGCCCTGTGGACAAAGGCTTCCGTCCGTTGCCTCATGGGACGGTGACAAATCCAGTGCGCATTCTCGTGGTAGGCGGCGGATACGTCGGCATGTACACCGGGCTGCATCTTCAGCGGAAGCTGAAACGGCAGCTCGCGGCGGGCGAGGCGGAGATCACCGTCGTCACCCCCGACCCCTACATGACGTACCAGCCCTTCCTGCCCGAAGCCGCCGCCGGATCCATCTCCCCGCGCCACGTGGTCGTCCCGCTGCGACGCGTACTGCCCCACTGCCGCCTCATCGTCGGGCAGGCCGACGCCATCGACCACGCCAAGCGGACCGCGACCGTCACCACCCTCGCCACCGCCGAGGAGGGCACCGGGCCCCTCCAGCTCCCGTACGACGAACTGGTCCTGGCCCCCGGCTCCGTCTCCCGCACCCTCCCGGTCCCCGGCCTCGCCGAGCACGGCATCGGCTTCAAGACCGTCGAGGAAGCCATCGGACTGCGCAACCACGTCATCGAGCAGATGGACATCGCCTCCTCCACCCGCGACCCGGCCGTCCGCGACGCCGCCCTGACCTTCGTCTTCGTCGGCGGCGGATACGCGGGAGTCGAAGCGCTCGGAGAACTGGAGGACATGGCCCGCTACGCCTCCCGCTACTACCACAACCTCAAGGCCGACGACCTGAAGTGGATCCTGGTGGAGGCCAGCGACCGGATCCTCCCCGAAGTCGGCGAGGAGATGGGCCAGTACGCCATCCGTGAGCTGCGCGGCCGCAACATCGACGTCCGTCTGAACACCCGCCTCGCCTCCTGCGAGAACCGCGTCGCCGTCCTCGACGACGGCGCCCGCTTCCCCACTCGTACGCTGGTGTGGACGGCCGGCGTGAAACCGCACCCCATCCTCGCCGCCAGCAGCCTCCCGCTGAACGCCCGCGGCCGTCTGGCCTGCACGGCCCAACTCGCCGTCGCGGGCGCGCCGCACGCGTGGGCCGCCGGGGACGCCGCCGCCGTACCCGACGTCACCACGACGGCGAAGGGCCCCGACGGCTCACCCGCCGAGTGCGCACCCAACGCCCAGCACGCCGTCCGCCAGGCCAAGGTCCTCGCCGAGAACCTCGTCGCCTCCCTGAACGGACAGCCCCTCACCGACTACCGCCACCAGCACGCCGGCTCGGTCGCCTCGCTCGGGCTGCACAAGGGAGTCGCCCACGTCTACGGCCGCAAGCTCAAGGGCTTCCCCGCCTGGGTCATGCACCGCGCGTACCACCTCAGCCGGGTCCCCACCTTCAACCGCAAGGCCCGCGTCCTCGCCGAGTGGACCCTCTCCGGCCTGTTCAAGCGCGAGATCGTCTCGCTGGGCTCGCTGGAACACCCACGTGCGGAATTCGAACTCGCGGCGGGCGGCGAACCTCCCGTGCGGCGCTGACGTCCTCCCCATTACCGGCTGTCAGTGCGGTCCGTCACACTGGACGTGTGACGATGGGTTGGCTCGCGCCTGCACAGAGTGATGCACGGAGTGACCCGCCCGCCGTCCATTCGCAGCGCCCTGTCCGCCGTTCCCGTCCGCCGCCGGGCTCCCACCCGCAGCGATGTGTCCCGCCCCGCTCCACCACCCCGACCACGAGGCAAGCAGTTCAGTGAACTTCACCCGCTGGAGCGCCCGGCTCCCCGGCACGCAGCGCCGTTCGGCAGCACGGTCCGACCGCGGGGCCGTACCCGCCGCCCGCGGCGAGTCCGGGCAGCAGTCCGACCCGGCGAACGACCCGGCGACCGGCGCCGCATCCGCCCCGGAAGCGTCCGAGGATCCGCGCCCCCCGGCCCTCGAAGACCTCTCCCTCCGCGAGCTCGTCCGCCAGCTCCCGGCCCTCGTCGCCCTGCTGTACGGCCCCGACCACCGCGTGGCGTACGTCAACGACGCCTACGTCACCGCCTTCGGCCCACGCACCACCGGCGCCCCCGCCGCCACCGAACTCCCCGAACTGGAGGAGCTCGGCCTGCTACCGCTCATGGACCAGGTCCTGCGCAGCGGCACCTCCCGCACGGTCAAGTCGCGCCGCACCCCCAAGGGCGGCTCGTACACGATCACCTGCACCCCCCTCGACACCCCCGACGGCGGCGGCGTCCTCGTGTTCGCCGCCGACGTCACCGACCACGCGGACGCCGCCGAACGCTTGCGCGCCGCCGAACGCCGCCAGCGCGAAACGGCCGTCACCCTGCAGCGTTCCCTCCTGCCCCAGGAACTGGAACAGCCCGACGACCTGCGTCTGGCCGCCACCTACCAGCCGGGCGGCAAGGACGCGGCGGTCGGCGGCGACTGGTACGACGTGATCACCCTCGGCGCCGGCCGCACGGCCCTGGTCATCGGCGACGTCATGGGCAGAGGGGTGCGCGCCGCCGCCGTCATGGGCCAGCTCCGTACGGCCGTACGCGCCTACGCGCGCCTCGACCTGCCGCCGCACGAAGTCCTCCAGCTCCTCGACGGCCTCGCTTCCGAGATCGACGCCAGCCAGATCGCCACCTGCGTCTACGCCGTCCACGACCCCAACGAGGGACGCCTCGTCTACGCCTCCGCCGGCCACCTCCCCATCCTGGTCCGGCACGAGGACGGCATGGTCTCCCGGGCCGAGGACCACACGGGCCCGCCGCTGGGCACCGGCGGCTGGATGCACACCTCGGGCACCATCGGCCTCCCGCCCGGCTCCACCGCCGTCCTCTACACGGACGGCCTGGTCGAACGCCGCCGCGAGGACATCGACGAAGGAGTCGCCGCCCTGGAACGCGCCCTCTCCGGCGCCACCGGCACCCCGCAGGTCGTCTGCGACCGGTTGATGCGCGCGCTCGGCATCACCACCGACCACGACGACGACGTGGCGGTCCTCGTCGTCCAGCACCCCTCCCGCAAGGGCCACGACGCGGAGCTGTTCCGCAACGCGGCCCTCGAACTCCTCGGCGGCATCGAGGCCACCCCCCGGGCCCGTGCCTTCGCCACCGGAGTCCTCTCCTCCTGGCGCTTCCCCACCGAACTCCGCGACCTCGGCGTCCTCGCCGCCAGCGAACTCGTCGCGAACTCCCTCCAGCACGGCATGCCCCCGATGCGCCTGCGGCTGCGCCGCACCGACCGCCGCCTGATCATCGAGGTCACCGACGGGGACGACCACCTGCCGCGCCGGCGCCGGGCCGACCCCGGAGACGAAGCAGGACGAGGCATCTCGATCGTCGCGACGATCGCCTCGTCCTGGGGTTCGCGCCGCACGCCGGGCGGCGGCAAAGCGGTGTGGTGCGAGTTCGCGCTGCCCGACTAGCCGGTCGGACCGGCCGGGTCAGACGGCGGCCTTCACCGACACGTCGTTCTCCGGTACGTGCTTGGCGACCACGATCGTCCTGACCGGGATCGGCAGGTCCTGCGCCGGCGTGAGGCTCTTGCCCATCCGCAGCGCCAGCACGCTGATGCCGAGCGAGAACAGAATGAAGGTCACGATGTACGGCATGTGGAGCGAGGCCCCCATGGGCCCGCCCACGGCCGGACCGACCGCCAGCGCCAGCTGCTTGACCAGCGCGAAGGCCGAGTTGTACGTGCCCACCATCGACTCCGGCGCGAGGTCCGCCACCAGCGGCGCGACCGTCGGCGACAGCATCGCCTCACCGAGCCCGAAGAGCGCGTACGTGGAGATGAACGCGGCCGTCGCCATGGCCTGGCTGCCGTGCCCGAGGCCCGCGTACCCGGCCGCCATCCACGCCACCGTCCAGATGAGACCCACCAGCGCGATCATCCGCGACCGGCGACGCCGCTCCACGAACTTCAGCACCAGGAACTGAGCCGCCACGATCATGGCGGTGTTCGCAGCCAGCGCGATGCCGAGCGTCGACGGGTCGATCCCGGCCGCCTCGGTGCCGTACGCCGCGAGCCCCGACTCGAACTGTCCGTAGCAGGCGAAGAAGAGCACGAAGCCCAGACCGCACAGCTGAAGCATCGCCTTGTGCTTCACCAGCACCCCGAGCCCGGCGAACATGCCGCCCTTGCCCCCGGCCGCCTCGCCCATCGCAGCGGGTCGCGGCAGCCGCACCGTCATCACGATCCCGGCCAGCACCAGGAACATCACGGCTTCGATCGAGAACAGCAACGTGAACGACGCCGGGTCGTTCTCGTCGACGATCTGCCCGCCGATGAGCCCGCCGATGCCCAGCCCCAGGTTGGCCAGGAAGAACTGCATGGCGAACGCCCGGGTGCGGGTCTCCGCGCTGGAGCACCACACGATCATCGTGGCGAGCGCCGGCTGGAGCACCGCCGTCCCGATACCGAGCAGCGCCGCGCTCCCGACCGCCGTCACCAGCGACGTCGACACCCCGAGCGACACCGCGCCCAGGGCCGCCAGCACTGACGCGCCCACCAGCACGGGCAGCGGACCGCGCCGGTCGATCAGCATCCCCACGAAGGGGAGCGCGACCAGCGCGGCCATGGCGAACGCGCCAAGGACGATGCCCGCCGAGGTCGGCCCCAGCTCCCGTACCTGAGCCACGTACACGTACAGATACGGGACGGTAAACCCGAGCCCGAATGCACTCAGCGCGTTGCCGATCTGAATCCGCCGCATCGCCGAGCCCATCGCCTTGGTCATACTCACCTCAACCCTGAAGACCTGAAGTCCGAAGACTTCAACAGTAAAGTTCGAACCTCAACAGTACACACGGAAGGACTTCAACGCCAACGCGCCCCATGCGATACTTCGCGGATGCCTGACACGCCAGAGACGCCCGGCCCCGACGAGCCGAGCCTCGACGAGCAGATCGCCGCATACCAACGCGAATTCCACGACCTGGACCCCCAGGTCGAGAAGGTCGTCTCGGCCCTCGGCCGGCTGAACCGCCGGATGAACGTGGCGTACGGCCGCCAGGTCGCCGACCTGGACATCAGCAATACGGAGTGGGAGGTCCTGAAGACCCTCGTGGTCTCGGGCGCCCCCTACCGGCTGGGGCCCGGCGAACTCGCCAAGCGCCTCGGCCTCACCCCGGCGGCGATGACCCACCGCATCGACCGCATGGCAGGCGAGGGCCTGGTCACGCGCGACAGGGACGAGAACAACCGCGTCCGGGTCATCGTCGAGCTGACGGACGAGGGCCGCACGAAGTGGCTCGAAGCCATGCGCATGGCGTCCACCTTCGAGGAGGACCTGCTCCAGGACCTCGCCCCCGAGGAACGCGTCGTGCTCGGCGAGATGCTGACCCGCCTCCTGCGCAGGGTCGAGGACGCCCAGCCGGACGCAGGCGGACGGCTCACCGACCTGGACTGAACGTCCTTCCGGGAAGGGGCGCACGCGACCGTTTCCGATGCGCGTTCGAGGGCAGGGTGGAGAGATTGACATCCCCGAAACCGATCCGTAGGGTTCGTCGAGTTGCCACACAGCCGTAACGGTTCTGTGGCAGCACCTCTCGCCGCGCAAGCGGCAACCAAACTCTGCACGATCTCCCCACTGGGGACGATTTCGGCATGCCGAATTCTGTCGCCAGGAGCCGATTTCGGTTCACCGG